>NZ_CP031455.1:4820000-6845000 GCF_003391135.1 Streptoverticillium olivoreticuli subsp. olivoreticuli
ACTCTCCGTGAATGTTTACCCGTAATCGGGTGCGACACTCGCGTTGAGCGGCACAGCCAGGCGGAATAAGCCCGGCCGTGCACAGCGTCCTCGCTGTGTGCCTTCCCTAAGGAAGGACTTTTTCAAAGGAACCGCGTCCCGGTCCAAAGAACCGGAGACGGGGTATTTTATAGTCTGGCGTTGACTTTTGGCACGCTGTTGAGTTCTCAAGGAACGGACGCTTCCTTTGTACTCACCCTCTCGGGCTTTCCTCCGGGCGCTTCCCTTCGGTATTTCGTGTTTCCAACCTTACCAGATCCGTTTCCCGGTCCGTTTCCGGTCCGAATTCCGTTTCCGGCCCCCTGTTGGAGCGGGGTTTCTCGCGCCTTCCGGCGTGATCACTACTTTAGCGTATTTCCCCGGCGGCTCCTAATCGGAACCCGGTCCGGAATTCGGCACGCCGAAATCCATCCCGTTCAGGGATCATGCAGTAGAGATTGCCGCCGGTGCGGCGTGAGTGGCCGCCCCAGAACCGTGAGGTCCGTGTGGCAACCCGGAGAACATTACCCATGGCCCCCGCCCCTGTCAACAGCCCAGGTGCCGGGGCCCGTACCGCCTCAGTCCAGGTCGCTGAGCCGACCGCCAGCGTCCGGCTGGGCCCTCTCCACGCGGCGCAGCAGGCGGGTCAGCATCTCGCCCAGCCTGCCCCTCTCCTCCCCCGAGAGGTCCTGGAGCAGCTCCTCCTCGAAGACCGAGGCCATCCGCATCGCCTCGAGCCACTTGGCTCGGCCGTCCTCGGTGATGCCGACGATGACGCGCACGCGGTTGTTCTCGTCGCGCTCGCGGGTGACGAGGCCCTCCGCGACCATGCGGTCGATGCGGTGGGTCATCGCGGCCGGGGTGAGGCCGAGTCGCTTGGCGAGGTCGCCGGGGCCCATGCGGTAGGGGTCGCCGGCGAGGACGAGCGCCTTGAGGACCTCGAATTCCGCGTTGCTCAGTCCGAGCTCCGCCGTCTGCCGCCCGTACGCGACGTTCATGCGCCGGTTGAGGCGGCTGAGGGCGGAGACGACCTTCTCCACCTGGGGATCAAGGTCCTGGAACTCGCGCTGGTAGGCGGCGATCTGCTCGTCGAGGCTCGGCTCGCGGGTGCCGGGGGTGTCAGCCATGAGCCGCAGTATGACACGACTGATTGGCGCTAAAGCCCTTTGATGTGTACTGTTTAGCTTCGAAGTTTACAGTTGAAGTCTTCAGGCTTGGACTGTCCGCCTCCACCCCATCCTCTTCTCTCGACCTAGGTAGGTGAGTGTGACCACCGCGATGGGCGCAGCACTGCGCCGGATCCAGCTGGGCAACGCGCTGAGCGCGTTCGGCAACGGCTTCACGGTTCCGTTCCTGTTCATTTACGTGTCTCAGGTGCGGAACCTCGGCGCGAGTACGGCCGGCATCGTGCTCGCGACCTTCGCCGTGGCCGCGCTCGTCGTGCTGCCCCTCACCGGTCGGGTCATCGACCGGCGGGGCCCGCTGCCCGTCGCCATCGCCGGTACGGTCTCCGCCGCCATCGGCTCCATGGGCCTCGGCCTGGCCGACAGCCAGTCGCTCGTCGTCGCCGCGGCCGCCGCGCTCGGTGCGGGTATCGCGGTGATCCAGCCCTCGCTGGCCACGATGATCGTGTGGTGCTCGACGCCGACCACGCGCTCGCGCGCCTTCGCGATGCAGTTCTTCCTGAACAACCTCGGCCTCGGCGTCGGCGGACTGCTGGGCGGGCAGCTCGTGGACACGTCGGACCCGTCGAGCTTCGTGCGGCTCTTCGCGATCGAGTCCGCGATGTTCCTGGTGCTGGGCGCGGCCATCGCGACCGTACGACTGCCGAAGGTGCCCAAGGTCGAGGACGCCGTGCCGACCGACGAGTCGGCCAAGGGCGGATGGCGGTCCCTGACCGCGGACCGGGCCATGGTGCAGCTGTGCGTCCTGGGCTTCGTGATGTTCTTCGCCTGCTACGGGCAGTTCGAGTCGGGGCTCGCGGCCTTCGCCGTCGAGGTGACCCGGATCTCGCCCGCGACGCTCGGCATCGCTCTCGCGGCGAACACGGCTGCCATAGTGCTGGCGCAGTTCGTGGTGCTGAAGCTGGTCGAGCGGCGGCGGCGCAGCCGGGTGATCGCGCTGGTCGGGCTGATCTGGACCGTGGCGTGGATCGCGGCGGGCGTCTCGGGGCTCATGCCGGGTGCGCACGGTGTGGCGACCGCGCTGTTGATCTCGACGTACGCGCTCTTCGGCATCGGTGAGTCGATGCTGTCGCCGACAATGGCCCCGCTGGTGGCCGACCTGGCTCCGGCGCGGCTGGTGGGTCAGTACAACTCGGCCTTCGCCCTGGTGAAGCAGCTGGCGCTGGCGGTGGGCCCCGCGGTGGGTGGTCTGATGGCCGGTGGCGGGATGTACGTCGCGTACATCGCGATGCTGATCGTCTGCTCGCTGGGCATCAGCGCGCTGGCGCTGCGGATGGGCCGCCGGTTGACCCCGGAGCAGGAGACCCCGCTGCGGGCTTCCGCTGCGCGTACCGAGACTGCGGATAGGGCCGTGGTTGTCGAGAAGGCCGATCGGACGCCCGTCTCCGTGTGATGCCTCCCCCAGGCACACAATCACGGTGCATAAATTCGCTGCACATATATACGAGAGAGCGGCTGTGGCCCGGAAGCGTTTCCGGGCCACAGCCGCTCTCGTCATGTGTGACCCGCGGGGAGGGCGAATTCGCACCAGACGGCCTTGCCGCCGCCCGGTGTGCGCCGTGAACCCCAGGACGAGGCGATGGTCGCGATGATCGAGATGCCGCGGCCCGCCTCGTCGGCGGGCTCGGCGCGACGGCGGCGGGGCAGGTGGTCGTCCCCGTCGGTGACCTCGATGATCAGGCGGCGGTCGGTGCGGCGCAGCCGCAGCCTCATGGGCGGTGTGCCGTGCTGGAGGGAATTGGCCACGAGCTCGCTGGCGGCAAGGACGCCCAGGTCGCGCAGCTCGGTCGGGAAGCGCCAGCTGACCAGGACTCCCGAGGCGAAGGCACGCGCGCGTGGCGCCGCTTCGATGCCGCCGAGCAGTTCGAGGGCGGCGTTGTGGAACAGCTCGGCGTCGTGGCCGGTGCGGGCGGGGTGCTGGAGGACGAGCATGGCGACGTCGTCGTCGTGCTCGTCGGTCACGCCGAGGGCGCGCATCAGCCGGTCGCACATGACCTGGGGCGATCCGGTGGCTCCGGAGAAGGCGCGCTCCAGGGCCTCGACGCCCTCGTAGATGTCCTCGTTGCGCCGCTCGACGAGGCCGTCCGTATAGAGGACGGCGCTGGAGCCGGGGCCGAGGGGCATGGTGCCGGAGGTGTGCACCCAGCCGCCGGTGCCGAGCGGTGGGCCGGTGGGCTCGGCGGCGCGGCGGACCGTGCCGTCGGGGTCGCGCACGAGGATGGGCAGGTGGCCCGCCGAGGCGTAGACGAGGCGGCCCTCGTTGGGGTCGTGGACGGCGTAGACGCAGGTGGCGATCTGTGTCGCGTCGATCTCGGTGGCGAGGCCGTCGAGCAGCTGGAGGACCTCGTGCGGTGGCAGGTCGAGGCGGGCATAGGCCCGGACGGCCGTGCGGAGCTGACCCATGACGGCCGCGGCGCGCACTCCGCGGCCCATGACGTCGCCGATGACGAGTGCCGTACGGCCGGCGCCGAGGGTGATGACGTCGTACCAGTCGCCGCCGACGGCGGTGTCCTTCCCGCCGGGCTGGTACGTCGCGGCGACGCGCAGGTCGTCGGGCTGTTCGAGCTCCTGCGGGAGGAGGCTCCGCTGGAGGGTCACCGCGGCTTCGCGCTGGCGGCGCTCGCTCGCGCGCAGCCGCTCGGCGGCCTCGACCTGGTCGGTGACGTCGGCGGCGAAGACGAGCACGCCCGGCTGGGTGGCGTCGTGGGGGCCGACCTCGATCGGGGAGCAGGTGAAGGTGTAGTACCCGTGGCGGGTGTCGGGCTCGGCGCCCGTCGGCGTGTCGGCGCCGGTGGTCCGCGCGTCGGCCGTGACGCGGCGGGACTTGACCGTACGGGGCCTGCCGCTGCGCAGGACCTGGTCCATGAGGGGGAGCAGGCCGAGCTCGGTGAGCTCCGGGAGGGCCTCGCGGGCGGGGGCGCCGGGGGTGCGCGGGCCGAAGAGGGCGGCGTAGGCGTCGTTGACGTAGGCGACGCGGTGGTCGGGGCCGTAGACGACGACGGCGAGGGCCGGCACCTGGCCGAGGATGTCGTGGACGGAGAGGCCGGCGAGGCTGGGGACGGGGTCGTCGGGGCCGGGCGGGGCGGACGGCGTGGTCTCGGCGCGGGCGGCGGGCACGGAGCCGGCGGTCGCGGGCGTGGGCTGGGGTGCGGTGGCCCGGTCGGCGCGCTCCATGCGTTCGGCGCGTGCGGCGGCTCGGCGCTGCGTTCCTGGGAGTCGGGCGCTCCAGCGGGTGAAGTTCACAGACGGTTACCTCGCGGAGTCGTTCCGGGCCAGCTCGGCGACGTGTCCTGGCTGAGCCGCGCGCCCGGCGCGGGGCCGCGGTTGGCGGTACGGGGGCCTGTCCCCGGGGGAATGCTGCAAACGTCCGGATCCTCGTCGTCGTTACTCTTCGCAGATACGAGCCCACCCATGGTCACACGACCAGTGTGGCCGACGGGACTGACATTCGTCAGACGTCGGCCCCCTGTCGGGGAGTTCCCGGCTCCGCCACGGGGCCGGGACCTGCCTCAACTCGCTTCCGGGTGACGGCCGGTGTCCGCGGCGAGTTCGAACTCGGCGCGCGGGTTCTCCAGCGAGCCGAGCGAGACGATCTCACGTTTGAACAGCCCCGTGAGGGTCCATTCGGCGAGGACGCGCGCCTTTCTGTTGAAGGTGGGGATCCTGCTGAGGTGGTAGGCGCGGTGCATGAACCAGGCGGGGTAGCCCTTGAGCTTCTTTCCGTAGACCTGTGCGACGCCCTTGTGCAGGCCGAGCGAGGCGACGGAGCCGACGTACTTGTGGGCGTAGTCCTTGAGCGGTTCGCCGCGCAGTGAGGCGAGGACGTTCCGGGCGAGGACCTTGGACTGGCGGACGGCGTGCTGGGCGTTGGGGGCGCACTCCTTGCCGGGCTCCTCGGCCGTGACGTCCGGGACGGCCGCCGCGTCGCCCGCGGCCCACGCGTGTTCGACACCCGCCACGGTGAGGGCCGCGGTGCATTTGAGGCGGCCGCGTCCGTCGAGCGGGAGGTCGGTGGCGGCGAGGATCGGGTGCGGCTTGACGCCGGCGGTCCACACGAGCGTCCGGGTGGGGAAGCGGGAGCCGTCGCTGAGGACGGCGATCCGGTCCACGCAGGAGTCCAGGCGGGTGTCGAGCCGTACGTCGATGTTGCGGCCGCGCAGCTCGCGGAGCGCGTAGCGGCCCATCTCCTCGCCGACCTCGGGGAGGATGCGCCCGGACGCCTCGACGAGGACGAACTTCAGGTCGTCGGGCCGCACGTTGTGGTAGTAGCGGGCGGCGTAGCGGGCCATGTCCTCCAGCTCGGCGAGCGCTTCGACGCCCGCGTAGCCGCCGCCGACGAAGACGAAGGTGAGGGCGGCGTCGCGGACGTCGGGGTCACGGGTGGAGGAGGCGATGTCCATCTGTTCGAGCACGTGGTTGCGCAGGCCGATGGCTTCCTCGACCGTCTTGAAGCCGATGCCGTGCTCGGCGAGGCCCGGGACCGGCAGGGTGCGGGAGATGGAGCCGGGCGCGAGGATCAGCTCGTCGTAGTGCACCTCGATGGCGCCGGTGCCGTCCTCGCGGGTGGCGAGGGTGCTGATGGTCGCGGTCCGCTTGGCGTGGTCGACGGAGGTGGCCTCGCCGATGACGACCTGGCACTTGGGCAGCGTGCGGCGCAGCGGGACGACGACGTGGCGGGGCGAGATGGAGCCGGCCGCGGCCTCGGGGAGGAAGGGCTGGTAGGTCATGTACGGCTCGGGGTCGATCACGATGACGTGGGCCTCGCCCCGCCTGAGCTTTCGCTGGAGCCGGAGAGCGGTGTACATCCCGACGTAGCCGCCGCCGACGATCAGAATGCGCGCCGGTTCCTTCACCAGGGCCCCTCCTCGCGATGTCGCCCGGCCCGAGGGGTCCGCGGCCGGGATGCCGGGTCGCCCGGCCGGGCACAGCTTCTTCCCATGACGCACCGCCGACGGGCGTTTGTCCACAGGCCCTGCGAAATGTATGACCGGTCGCGGAGCTGATCCCTCCATGGCCGGAGCCCGGGTTCGAGGAACAAATGAGCAGGTCAGCCCCGATGTCATGGGGTTGTGGGGTGGTGCGGAAACGGGGCGGGTGGGGCTCGTACTCCAATCGGGGGCGGCCTGTGCGGAACTACCCCTTCTTTCTTGACCGGGGCTCAACTATGTTCGTACTTCGTCGGGGTGTCAGAGACGTGCTCCGACAGTCAGGGCGGGGAGTCTCCGGGGGGAGACGTCATAACCGGGGGATCACATATGCACATTCAGGGCTCTCATTGGTCGACCGCTGTCGCGTCCGCCGACGCCAACGGCGGCCGGAGCACTCCGTTGCGCGTGGACGCGCAGCGCAACCTCGAACATGTCCTGCGGGCGGCTCGCGAGGTCTTCGGCGAGCTGGGGTACGGGGCGCCGATGGAGGACGTGGCGCGCCGGGCCCGGGTGGGTGTCGGGACGGTGTACCGCCGTTTCCCGAGCAAGGACGTACTGGTGCGGCGGATAGCCGAGGAGGAGACGGCTCGGCTGACCGAGCAGGCGCGGACGGCGCTGGGCCAGGAGGACGAGCCGTGGTCGGCTCTCTCCCGGTTCCTGCGCACGTCGGTGGCCTCGGGCGCGGGGCGGCTGCTGCCGCCGCAGGTGCTGCGCGTCGGTGTCGACGTGGACGCCGAGGAGCAGGTCGAGGCCCGGGTGCCGCAGCAGCGGCAGCCGGGGGTCACCGGGGGCCAGCTGCATGAACTGCGGCTGGTCGAGCAGCGGTCGGCTCCGGTCGCCGAGCGCGAGGACTCCGGCGCCGCGGCGCTGCTGGAGGTCGTCGGGCGGCTGGTGGACCGGGCACGGGCGGCGGGTCAGCTGCGCGCCGATGTGACGGTCGCCGATGTGCTGCTGGTGATAGCGACGGCCGCGCCCTCGCTGCCGGACGCGGTGCAGCAGGCGGCCGCCTCCTCGCGGCTGCTGGACATCCTCCTCGAGGGGCTCCGGTCCCGGCCGTCGGAGTAGTCACCGCGAAAGCCTGCGGGCGAGCGTTTCCGTGACGGGCGCGCCCAAGTCGCCTTGGGCGCGTTCGGAAAATTCTTCCCCGTTCGGGTGGCGGCCAGTGTTCCGGATGTCCTGGGACGCCCCGGACGAGTGGTTGATGCGCATGCCGGGGTGGTGACGGCCGACACTGTGCCACGCTTCTACGGTGTTCGGGTGCGCTGGCATGTACAGGGGCCGCCGCTATGGGCGTTGACGGCCGGGATGAACCACGCGGGAGTGAGGCAGCAGGCTCACCGCTCTCTCGCCGGATGTCCGGCCGCGGCTCCCCCGACGGTCCGAGCGTGCCTCAGCAGCGGGAGGGAGGCCGGGGCACCCGGAAAGGCGCGGAGACCGAGGCGTGGCCGGCCGGCGCATGGCCGGCCGACCGGCAGCCGGGTGATCCACGGCCCGGTGACAGGCGGTCGGGTGAGCTTCCCGCGCGGTCCGGCGAGACTCGGAGCGATCCCTGGCCGGTCGGGACGCGGTCGGCGGATTCCTCGCAGGCCGGTCACCGGTCGAGTGAAACGTCGGGTGAAACGCGGCCCGTTGGTTCACGGTCGGCCGACTCGGCACCGCAGGATTCACGGTCCGGCGCGCGGCCCGGCCGTGCGCGCCCCTCGCACGCGCGGCGGTCGTCACGTACGCGACCGTCCGGCGCGCCGTCGGCCGACGGTGCGACCTCAGGCCTACGGCCCGCCGACGCACCCGTCTCCGACGTGCCTCTCGACGAGCCGATTGCCGACGTGCCGCCGTCCGACATCGAGCTCGTCGCCCGGATGCGGTCCGGCGAGAGCGTGGCGTACGAGGAGTTGTACCGCCGGCACGCGGCCGCGGTGCGGCGGTACGCGCGCAGCTGTTGCCGGGACGACCACACCGCGGAGGATCTCACCAATGAGGTCTTCGCGAATGCCCTGCAGGCGGTGCGGGGCGGCGCGGGGCCCAATGCGGCGGTGCGGGCGTATCTGCTGACGACGGTGCGGCGGGTCGCGGCGGCGTGGGCGAGGACCACTCGCCGGGAGCAGCTGATCGAGGACTTCGCGGTCTTCGCGGCGTCGGCGGCGCGCGCGTCCTTGGCGTCGGACGACGACACGCTCGATCTGGGCGCCGACGTGCTGGCGATGCGGGAGGCCGAGCAGTCGCTGGCCGTGCAGGCGTTCCGCAGCCTGCCGGAGCGGTGGCAGACGGTGCTGTGGCACACCACGGTCGAGGACGAGTCGCCCAGCGAGGTCGCGCCGCTGCTGGGTCTGACGGCCAACGCCACGGCGGTGCTGGCGCACCGGGCGCGCGAGGGGCTGAAGCAGGCGTATCTGCAGGCCCATGTGAGTACGTCGCTCACGTCCGGCGGGGCGTGCGCGCGGTATGCCGACCGGCTCGGCGCGTACGCGCGGGGCGGGCTGCGGATGCGGGCCGAGCGGGGGCTGCGCAAGCATCTGGAGGACTGCGCCCGGTGCCGTACGGCGGCGCTGGAGGTCGCCGACGTCAACACCCGGCTGCGGGCGCTGCTGCCGGTGGCGGTGATCGGGTGGCTCGCCGCCGGGTTCTCGGCCAAGGTGGCCGCCGCGGGTCTGGCCGTGGGGGCGGCCGGTGCCGGTACGGCGGCGGGCGCGGGGGTGGCGGCCGCCGCGAGCGGGGGCGCGGCCGGCTCCGGGGCGAGCGGGGGCACGGGTAGCGCCGCGGCCGGTGAAGGGCTGGGGGCACCGGCGAAGATCGGGATCGCGGCGGGCGCGGTGGTCGCGGCCGGTGCCGTCACCGCGTACGCCCTGATGGGCGGCTCCCCCGCGCATCACCACGCGCCGCGGGCCAAGGCTCCGGCCGGGCCGGTGGCCACCGTTCCGGCGACCGAGCCGCCGCCGGAGCCCGTACGGAAGGCGGCGCCGCCCGCCGACCCGGTCCCCGTGGCTCCGGCGCAGCAGACGACTTTGTCGCCTGTGCCGGAGGCGGTGGCCACTCCCCCGTCGCCCCGGCCGACCCCGCCTCCCGCGCCCCGCCCGACGCCCTCGGTGCCGCAGTCGCCCGCGCCGTCCCCGAAGCCCACGCCTCCGGTGCCGGCTCCGCCCGTGACCGTCTATCAGCTCAATGAGCTGGCGTACGGCGGTGTGGGGGACGGCACGAAGCCGGAGGTGCGGCTGTACGAGAGCGGCTGGCTGTGGCAGCGGTACGGGCTGCGGATCGGCGGTGAGGCGTATGGCGACGGTGTGAGCATGCACGCGGCGTCGTCGGCGACCGTCGAGCTGAACCGGTCCTGCACGGCGTACGACGCGGTGGTGGGGGTCGACGACCTGACCTTCGGTTTCGGGGCGGCGCGGTTCTCCGTCTACGGGGACGGCACGCGGCTGTGGGAGTCGGATGTCGTGCGGGCGGGCGAGGCGGCGGTGCCTGTGCATGTGCCGTTGTCCGGATATCGGACGGTCCGGCTGGTCGTCTCGCCGGTGAGTGTCATGGATTCGATGACGGTGGCGGACTGGGCCCGGGCGCGGATCAGCTGCGGCTAGAGCCCTCGCCCCTCACAGGCTCCCCCTCGGTTCCATTCCTCCCGCCACCGCGCGTTGGCGGGGTGCCGAGGCGCCCGTCCAGCACGTGCCGCGGCGGGCGAGGAGGCGGCGCAGCCAGACCTCGGTGGAGACGAGTTCCGCGAGGCCGTCGAGCGGCAGGGCCCGGCCGTCCGCCGCCGCGTGCAGGGCGGACCGTACGACCCTGGCCTCGACCAGGCCCGCGTCCGCCAGCAGGGGCGCGTCGAAGAGCTCCAGCAGCTGTCCCACGGACGCGCGGAGACCGGCGCGTACGGCTGCCGCGTGCGAGGCGTGCGAGGTGGCGCCCCAGCCCGGGGGGAGTTCGCGAACGCCGGAGCCCGCCAGAACGGCGCGCAGTACGGACGCGCGCGCCCCCGGTTGCACGCGGAGCGCCTCGGGGAGCGCGCGGCAGGCGCGTACGACCTGGTTGTCGAGAAAGGGGGCGTGGAGGCGCTGGCTGCGGACCTCGGCGGCCTGTTCGAAGATGCGGTGGTCCGCCGCGTGGCGGGCGAGTGCCGCGGCGGCGCGCCGTTCCCCGGGCCGCTGGAGGAGGCCCCGGGGGCGGACGGCGGCGGCCTGGAGGCGAACCGATACTTCGGCCAGCGCCTCGCCGGTGAGCCAGCGCGCGGCGGGGCCGGGTCTGCACCAGGTGAGGGCGGCGAGCGAGGCGTCCACGGCCCCGCCGGGACCGGTCGGCGCGGCCACCTCCACGGGGTCGTCCAGGGCGGGGAAGTCGAGCGCCAGGAGCTGCCCGGCGGCCGCCTCCAGGCCCTCCCGGTAGGACGTACGGGCCAGTCGGCGCGCCGCGCGGTAGACCGTGAAGGGGATGAACAGGGACTGCGCGGTCGGCCCGTCGGCGCGGGCGAGCGCCGAGACGGGGCGCAGCAGGTGGCGGCGCCGGCGGTCCATCAACAGGTCGGCGAGCCGGGCGGGATGGGCGTCCAGGACCTGGCGGGCGCCGTGTCCGACGAGGTGGTCGGCGCTGCCCGCGGACAGCCGGCGGCGGTGCCGTTCCGCGGTGACGAGGGAGGGCCCGGGTTCGTCGGTGAGCGGGCCGCCGGCCAGGTCGGCGTACGGGAGGGCCTCCTCGCCCGCGGCGACGACCACGTGGCGCAGCCGGGGGTCGGCGGCGATGGCGCGGGCCCGGTCGAGTTCGGCCTCACTGGTCCGGCTGCCGCCCGCGGCGAGGTCGTTGAAGGTGACGGCGAGGAGCCTCTCGCCCGCGCCGTTGCCGCTCCCTGCGTGCATGCCGGCCACCCCCGGGAGGCCTGCGGCGAGCAGCGCGAGGGTGGCGGAGGCGCTGCCTCCTGAGAGGTCGGCGCCGATGCCGGGCGCCGGTCCGCCGCGTGCGGCGCGGCGCTGCGCGGGTCCCATGCCGGGTACGGGGCCGGGGTCGAGGTGGCCGTGGCCGCCCTCGGGCGCGTGGCGGGGTGCCGCGAGGCGGGTCCGTACGGCGTCGACCAGGGCGTCCCTTATGCCCTCGACGGCCTCCTCCGGGGCGAGTTGGGGCGCGGCGACGGCGAGCGAGGCGGTCGGTTCGTAGCCCGCGATCTCGCGTGCGCCGTCGCGCAGCACGAGCGCGTGGCCGGGCGGCACGCGCCGTACGCCCATGTAGGGCGTGCCGTCGCCGAGTGCCTCCGGGGAGTCGGGGCAGGCGAGCAGGGCGGCGAGGTGGCCGACGTCGAGCTGGGCCTCGATGAGGTCGGCCAGCGGCAGCGCGGCGGTGGCGTAGGCGGTCCCCCCGGCCCAGGCCGTGTGGAAGACGGGCCGGGCGCCGGCCAGGTCGCCCGCGACGGTGATGCGCCGCCCCACCTGGGCGACGGCCGTATAGCTGCCGGGCCAGGCCGTGAGGTGGCGCAGGGCGCCGCCGCGGGCCGCGACCAGCCCGGCCCTCAGCTCGTCGTCGGCGGCTCCGCAGCGGCCGAACACGGCGAGCCGGGTGACCGCGTCGGCCTGGACGACGCGGACCTCGTCCGGGCGCCAGTCGCCGACGGCCCACAGGGGCGCGGGGTCGCCCCACAGGAGCTGGGCGCCGACCGGGTGGACGGTGGGGCCGTCGAGGCGGTCGGGGACGCTGTCGTCGTGGCGGGGCGCGGCGCGTGGACCGGTCCCTGAGGCGGTGCTGCTCCACCCCACCAACCAGCGCATCGCGCCTCCACAGGCTGTGGACAACCAACGGGTGCCGTCATCGCGCACAGCGGGCCGACGATGACGACAACGAAGGACGCGACATAACGGTCACGCCTCCGGGCCCCAACTCGCCTTGTGACAGCGCGAGGTGTCGGACCGTCATGCCCATTGCAGGGGCCATGCTGTCACGACTGGGGGCGGAGGAACCCGACGTGTACGCGCGTGGCGCGTTGCGGGGAGATGACGGCTCCGCGTCCCGGAGCGCCGGACGGCGAGAACCGGCCAATCTCCGGGGCGGCCACGCGACGGGGCGCACTCGCGCAGTGCTTCGACCCGCAAGTGCCGGTCGCCCGGCAGGCGCCCTCGGGCCACTCCGGCTGGACATGTGCATGTCCGGGAGGCGGCTGACCGCCCCCCGGACCGCTCCGCCGCCCGCGGGGAATGAGGCGGCGGCTTCCCCCAGCCCACTGGATCCAGTGCAGCGGGCCAACCCACGCGCCTTCCATGGAAGCGCTCTTGGGATGGCGTGGACAGAGCGCACGGCGGGCGCACGACCCCACACAACCGGAGCACGTGCCCCTCGGTGCACGCGCGCACGGACCAGAATCCCGCCATCCGGGACAGCACCTCTTAACGGTCGGGATGCGGGGAACTACGCTGGGTTTACGAATGCCTCGTGCCTATGCCGGGGCGGGCGTCGCTGTTGCCGAGGGGTGCGCATGTCCAGGGAGCCACGCGGGCCGAACGAGAAGCTCGGCACTGTCCTCGTCCTCGCCGGAATCAGCAACGCCGGTCTCGCGCGCAGGGTCAACGACCTCGGTGCGCAGCGCGGATTGACGCTTCGCTACGACAAGACGTCCGTGGCCCGCTGGGTCTCCAAGGGCATGGTCCCGCAGGGTGCGGCCCCCCATCTGATCGCCGCCGCGATCGCCGGGAAGCTCGGCCGGCCGGTGCCGCTGCACGAGATCGGCCTCGCGGACGCCGACCCCGCGCCCGAGGTGGGGCTCTCCTTTCCGCGCGATGTCGGCCAGGCGGTGCGCTCCGCAACGGAGTTGTACCGGCTGGATCTCGCCGGTCGCCGCGGGGGCGGCGGCATCTGGCAGAGCCTGGCCGGATCCTTCTCCGTCAGCGCCTACGCCACGCCCGCGTCACGATGGCTGATAACCCCCGCCGACGGCTCGGTCGCCCGCGAGGCCCACCAGGCCGCCCGGGAGAGCGAGAACGGCGGCCCCGAGTGCGGCCCGGTGCAGCGGGTCGGCCACAGCGACGTGACCAAGCTGCGGGAGGCGGCGGACGACGCCCGGCGCTGGGACTCCAAATACGGCGGGGGCGACTGGCGTTCGTCGATGGTGCCCGAGTGCCTGCGGGTCGACGCGGCGCCGCTGCTGCTCGGTTCGTACACCGACGAGGTGGGCCGCTCGCTGTTCGGCGCCACGGCCGAACTGACCCGGCTCGCCGGGTGGATGGCCTTCGACACCGGTCAGCAGGAGGCCGCGCAGCGCTACTACATCCAGGCGCTGCGGCTGGCCCGCGCGGCCGCCGACGTGCCACTGGGCGGCTATGTGCTGGCCTCGATGAGCCTCCAGGCGACCTACCGCGGCTTCGCCGACGAGGGCGTGGACCTCGCGCAGGCCGCGCTGGAGCGCAACCGCGGACTGGCCACCGCCCGCACGATGAGCTTCTTCCGGCTCGTCGAGGCGCGGGCGCAGGCGAAGGCGGGCGACGCACCGGCCTGCGGCGCGGCGCTCAAGGCCGCCGAGGGGTGGCTGGAGCGGGCACGCACGGGCGATCCCGACCCCTCCTGGCTGGACTTCTACTCCCAGGAGCGGTTCGCGGCCGACGCCGCCGAGTGCTACCGCGACCTGCGCATGCCGCGACAGGTGCAGCGCTTCACGGAGCAGGCCCTGTCCCGTCCGACGGAGGAGTTCGTGCGGTCGCACGGGCTGCGGCTGGTGGTGTCGGCGGTCGCCGAGCTGGAGTCGGGCAATCTGGACGCGGCGTGCGCGGCCGGTACGCGCGCGGTGGAGGTCGCGGGCCGGATCTCCTCGGCGCGCACCACGGAGTACGTACGGGACCTGCTGCACCGCCTGGAGCCGTACGGGGACGAGCCGCGGGTGGTCGAGCTCCGGGAGCGGGCGCGGCCGTTATTGGTGGCGCACGGGTGAGGTCCGGCGTCGTACGTCGGGCGTAGTGGAGCGGCTTCCTCCCTTTCCGCCCAACTCGGCCGGTTTTCCCCGCCCGTGATCATCTCGGCCCGGTCCCCGGGTTGACCTGGGTTTCGACCCGTTGTCAGTGGCGCAGGTCATGATGGGGGGCGTGGGTGAGGCGCCAAGGTTGCCGGGTGCTCGGTCGCGGGTGTCCGGTCGGCGCGGGGAGGTGACGTTGATGAGGGCGTACGACTGCGATGTGCTGGTGGTCGGGGGCGGGATCGTGGGCCTGTCGACGGCGTATGCGATCACGCGCGCCGCACCGGGCACACGCGTCATCGTGCTGGAGAAGGAGCCGGGGCCCGCGCTCCATCAGACCGGGCACAACAGCGGTGTGATCCACAGCGGGATCTACTACCGCCCGGGCTCGCTCAAGGCGCGGTTCGCGGTGCAGGGCGCGGCGGAGATGGTGAAGTTCTGCGCGGAGTACGGCCTGCCGTGCGAGGTCACCGGCAAGCTGATCGTCGCCACGGAGCACGCGGAGCTGCCCCGGCTGCACTCCCTGGCCCAGCGCGGCCGGGAGAACGGCATTCCGGTGCGGGAGCTGGGCCCCGCCCAGATCACGGAGCACGAGCCGCACGTACGGGGCCTCGGCGCCGTCCACGTCGGCACGACGGGCATCTGCGACTACGGCGCGGTGGCCCGCCGCCTGGCCTCTCTCGCGGAGGACGCCGGCGCGTCCGTGCGGTACGGCGCCCGGGTCGAGGTCATCGGGCGGCGGGGACCTGCGATCGCGGTCCGTACGGCGCTGGGCGAGGTGCTGCGCGCCCGCGCCCTGGTCAACTGCGCCGGGCTGCACAGCGACGCGGTCGCCCGGCTGGCGGGTGACGACCCGAACATGCGGATCATCCCCTTCCGGGGGGAGTACTGGGAGCTGGCCCCGGCCCGCGCGGAGCTGGTGCGCGGCCTCGTCTATCCGGTGCCGGACCCGGCGTTCCCCTTCCTCGGCGTCCACCTGACCCGGGGCATCGACGGCACCGTCCACCTCGGTCCCAACGCCGTGCCCGCCCTCGCGCGCGAGGGCTACGACCGCTCGACCGTACGGCCCGGCGAGCTGGCCGGGACCGTCGCGTATCCCGGCTCCTGGCACCTGGCCCGCCGCCACTGGCGCTACGGCGCGGGCGAGGTCCGGCGCTCCCTCTCCAAGCGCGCCTTCACCGAGGCGGTGCGCCGCCTGCTGCCGGACGTGACCGCGGACGACCTGATACCGGCACCCGCGGGCGTACGGGCCCAGGCGATCCTGCGCGACGGCACGCTGGTGGACGACTTCCTCTTCGCGGAGTCGCCCGGAATGGTCCACGTCCTGAACGCACCGTCCCCGGCGGCGACGGCGTCCCTCCCGATCGGGAGGGAGGTGGCGCGGAGGGTGTTGAAGGGGTTGGGGTGAGATTTCGGAGTGCGTGGATCCAGCCCGTGGGGGCACCTCCCAGCGGTAGCTGGGGGAGTTTGAGGACACCGCGCGGAGCGTGGTGCGGGGTCTGGGGCGGAGCCCCGCACGCGGCGGAGCCGCATACCGGATGCAGCCGGGAAGGGGCGGGGCTGGGGAAAGGCCTGCCGCAGGCGCCCCTCCCGCGTACGCGCACCCCGGAGCCCCCTCTGGGAGCGCCCTTACTATGGAAGAACTGTGTCTGAGAACCTCTCCCCCACCCCAGCAACCGCCGCGGAGCGGACCTCGCGCGAGCCGAAGTTCCCGGCCGGACCCGCCGCGGACCCGGCCGGCTCCCACCACGAACGAAGGATCCGCTCCTTCCAGCCGCGCCGCAGCCGCGTCACCACCGGCCAGGGCGAGGCGCTGCGCCGCCTGTGGCCGAAGTGGGGCCTGGACATCGACGGCCTGAGCCGCCTCGACCTGGGCGAGCTGTTCGGCGACCCGGAGCTGCCCGTCGTCCTGGAGATCGGCTTCGGCATGGGCGAGGCCACGGCGCAGATGGCGGCCGCCGACCCCGGCACCGGCATCCTGGGCTGTGACGTGCACACCCCGGGCCAGGGCAATCTGCTCGCTCTCGCCGAGCGGAACGGCCTGACGAACGTCCGGGTCGCCAACGGCGACGCGATCATCCTGCTCCGCGAGATGCTCGCCCCCGACTCGCTCGCGGGCATGCGCGTCTTCTTCCCGGACCCGTGGCCCAAGAAGCGCCACCACAAGCGCCGGCTGATCCAGCCGGAGTTCCTGGCGCTGGCGGCCACCCGGCTCGCGCCCGGCGCGGTGCTGCACTGCGCGACGGACTGGGAGCCGTACGCGGAGCAGATGCTGGAGGTGCTCTCCGCCGCCCCGGACTTCGAGAACACCCAGCCCGACGGCGGCTACGCACCGCGCCCCGAGTTCCGTCCGCTGACGCGGTTCGAGGGCCAGGGGCTCGACAAGGGGCACGTGGTGCACGACCTGATGTTCCGGCGGCGCGCGGTCTGATCCTCGGGCGGGCGTCGTCCCCCGGGGCGTCGCCCGCCGACGGGCATCCCTACGGTGACGCGTTTCATGGCCGCCGGCCGAGGCCGTGGTCGGAACCGTCGGTTACCCGCACCGGCCCTTGGTTAGGGTCGTCGGGTGCATGACTCCCCGCCCCACCAGCAGCCGATCACCGGGCCGGCGCCCGCCCACGGCCAGCAGCCGAGCTTCACCGCGATGCCTTCGCCGGAGGGCTGGCGGTACAAGCCGCGGCGCGCCCTGTGGGACAACAAGGCCGTACGCGCCGGCGCGCTGATCCTGCTGCTCGCCCTCAGTGGTCTGGTCATCCTCGCGCTCGTGCGCGAGCAGACCGGCACCGAGGGCTTCCTTGTGGGCCTAGGGCTCGCGGTGCTGCCCGTACCGCTGCTCGTCGCGGCGTTCCGGTGGATGGACCGGGTCGAGCCGAAGCCCTGGCGGAACCTCGTCTTCGCCTTCGCCTGGGGTGCCTGCGCGGCCACCCTCGTGGCGATCATGGCCAACGGCTACGCCACGAAGTGGCTGCTGACCACCGTCGACGTCACACAGCGGGCCGACGCCGACAAGTGGGGTGCCACGTTCGTCGCGCCGGTGGTGGAGGAGAGCGCCAAGGCGGCCGCGGTGCTGCTGCTGTTCCTCTTCCGCCGCCGCGACTTCAACGGCATCGTCGACGGCGTGGTGTTCGCCGGCATCACGGCCACCGGCTTCGCCTTCACCGAGAACATCCTCTACCTGGGCAACGCCTTCGCCTCCGACCAGAGCTTCGGCTACTCGGGGCTGCCCTCGACGACGGCCGCGACGTTCTTCGTCCGTGTGCTGATGTCGCCCTTCGCGCACCCGCTCTTCACGTCGATGACCGGCCTCGGCTTCGGCATCGCGGCGACCTTCGCCCCGCGCCGCCGCGTGGCCCACGTCCTCGTACCGCTCGCCGCCCTGCTGACCTCGATGGTCCTGCACGGCTGCTGGAACGGCTCGGCGTCCCTGTCGCCGCTGGGCTTCTTCGCCGTCTACGCGCTCTTCATGGTGCCGGTCTTCGGCGTGCTGACCTGGCTGACGATCTGGTCCCGCCAGAACGAGCTCCGCACGATCCGCGCCCACCTCCCCGCGTACCAGGCCGCCGGCTGGCTCACCCCGCCCGAGCCGCTGGCCCTCTCCTCCATGCGCGCCCGCGGCATAGCCCGCGACCTGGCCCGCCGCACCGGCGGCCCCACGGCGGCCCGCACGGTCGCGGAGTACATCTCCTTCGCGACCTCCCTGGCCTTCCTCCGCCAGCGCGCCAACAACGGCACGGCGGACTCCGACTTCCCGGCGCGCGAGCAGGAACTTCTCCACCACTTGTGGCAACGAAAGCATGTGGCTCAGCCGGCGCTCGCGCAGGCGTCGGCGGCGGTGCCGCGGCCGTTTGTTCCTGTACGGGGAGGGTGGGCGCCGGGGCAGGGGTGGGGGCCTGGGCGGCACTAACTAGCGGGGGAGGTCAGCCACTCCTCGTCTGTTTCTCCCGGATGTCCATGGGCGACAGGCTTGCGCTACAAGATCAACCGGCGTGTCGGGCCAACAGGGAATCCGGGACACTCGACAAGATGGCGGGCTCTTCGGGTCCGCGGTGAGCAAAGTGGAGATCCTCGCGGGCGCGAGTGCACAGCACGAAGAAGCGAAGACGCGCGTCCACACTGGTCGGGTCCTCTGTGTACGCGTCCAGGTCTGGCACGAAGACGCTGTCGAACTCAAGGCCCTTCATACTGGCCGCGCTCACGATTCGGATGGGACGCGCCGAGAAGTCGATGGCGTTCCGGTACTGATCATCGTGTGCATAGGCCTGGGTGTACTTGGCAAGCCCGAGGTGCGTGAGTCTGCTCTGGATGTCCCGCAACAATTGAGTCGACCTGCAAATGATTCCGATGCTCCGCTCCGGATGCGCGTTGAAGTATCGGGAAACACCCGTGAGGAGATACTCCATCGAGGGAATCTTCAGGACAGTGGGTGTACGACCGACGCGTGTCGGCAAGGCAATCTCATCCCCGGCCTCCTCGCGGAACTCGGACGCCAGCATCGCGATCTCCCGACTGTTCCGGCGGTTCTCGCGCAGCACGAGTGGATCGGCCCGCGTGGCGAGGGCCCGGCATATCTCGGACACGGTGCTCTGATCGTCGCCGATCCGCTGGTTCTCGTCTGCGCACACAGTGACGTCGACGCCAAGGGTTCGACACAACCGATAGAAGCCGACAGGCAGGTTCTGCCCCTCGTCGATCACCAGATGCGCGGTCGACCTGACCCCCTGCAGGATGCAATCCCGCTGCATCTCGATCCAGTCGTAGAGCCAACCATCCTCGTCGGTCTGTGGCGGATCGGTCCGGAAGCGCCGGCGCCAGAAATCCCTGATCCACCGATGGTAAGTGGTGACGTTGAGAGCCTCCGTGAGGTCCGGTCCTATTTGAGCAAGGTACTGATGCAGCAGATTGGAGCGCGTGAAGAGGGCGACGTCGCGACCGACGGTCGCCAGTGCCCAGGCACGGTAGACGGCCATCACGGTCTTTCCGGCACCAGGCGCCCCGGTGATGACGTGGCGTCCGTGGAACGGAAGGTCGATGACGGCCTGCTGCTCGATCTCGAGGTCCAGGAGGGAAGGGATCTTCATGTCAGATCGACGGCTCCGGCCGATTCCTCGAGCGCGGCTTGGACAACTCCCCGAAAGAATCCCGGGACCTCGCCGTCACCGATCAACAGTGTTCTGTCCAGCAGGGAGTTGTCGATCTCGCAACATGTCTCGGGAAGGAGCGTGCACGCATGGCAGGCAGCACGGTTGAGGTTGGCCAGAGACCTGCCGGTCGAGTCCGCGCACAGAGGGTCCTGCGAGCACCACTGCGCCGATTCAAGCAACCGGATCAAAGTCTCGACGAGATTCGGCGGTTGCCCCTGTCGGACGAGCCCGCCCAGCGTCCCTTCTGCATCCCCGGCGGCTGTGTAGATGAACACGCCGGCTTGAGGTGGAAATTCGCTGCCCGGGTCGTGGCTCCGAGCGTAGACGCGTTCCCGTAGCGAGGCTGCGTTGTACCCACTGTCATAAGACAGTTGGCGGATGAAGTGATGGGCCAGAGTGTGCAGCATCACGAATCGAGGAAGAAGCTCCGGACCCGATTTCCCTCTCAGACGGTCGGCCTTGAAGGAGGCGTCCAGGTTACGTTCGATCCGTCGCGTCCAGTCGCGGACCGACGGGAGCCTCTCCCAGGCGCTCACGCGTTCCTCGTCGACGGCGATGAAGATTCCTTCACCGTAGGTCTCCACGGCAGGCAGCCATTGGGCCCGAGCCTGCGTGTTGACCGAAACAACGCGTCCGCCCTCGTCTCCTTCGCCGTCGTCGGAGCTGGGTTCGTACCGCGAGAACCCTTGGAGCGCACGCACCTCGCGCACCCGGTCAGCGACGACGACGGCGGAGATGCCCACAGCCAGCTGCTGCTTGGATTCAGGATCTTCGCGGCCGATCCCGAGGTGGGTGCGACGCACGGAGAACGTCTTCGAGTTGGCGACGGATTCCGGGGCGGAGAAGGCCGCCCATTCGGCGATACTGAGGTCATCATCCGAACCAGCCGGCAACGGAGTCGATGAAGTTTCGTCCACATGACGCCGTCGCAAGGTTTCCACGAATTCCTCCGGAACCTCGCACTCATCGGCAATGAATTGCCTGAAGGCATCGGATATCGGGCTGCTACCCGAAAGGATGAAGTCCGGCCAAAGGCGATGATTGACGACCCTCTGCGTCAATTCATCTTCCTCGGACAGGCCTGCAGGCGCAGGGATGTCGAGCGCCGAGTGCGTGATCGGGAAGTACACATTGGAAGCGCCACGCTGTACCGCCTGAGGCGTTTCCTCGCAGGGATCCGCCTCATCGAATTCGGGTTGCCAGGGGTGGGTTCCCGAGCATTGCAGGCCCGTTTTCTTGAGGATGTTCTTCTGGCTGATGCCTGCCAGAGTACGACCGGCCTGACAGACAGCGCAGTAGACGAGCAGAGCTTCCAGCCCAGACGATTCAGGAGTGGCGACGAACCGAAGACGGCGAACCTGACATTGGCGCTGGACATGCCCTTCACTCTTGGAGTGAGCCCATCGACGCCAGTCGATGTCGGCCATATGCCCTGCCCTGCACACCTGGATGAAACGCATCGGGGCCAGCTGCGGTTTCCCCGTACAACGCCCGCAGGTCGGTTGCTTGTCCCGTACCTCGAGATCCGGGCGCCAGAGCTGCATATCCCTGCACTGTGGACAGAACAACCACTTGGGGAATCGTATGTACGAGGGCCCGACGCGGGTAGCGTAGGCAGCCTTCCCGGAAGGGATGACGGGGGCCGAACGGAAGCCCTCGACCCCCAATTTCTTCGCAAGCCGTGGCGATTCCACCTGTTCGGCGCTCTTTGCCCAACTCCGAATATCGGCGGCTACGAACGATTCACCTCGGATGTCGATGATCCCGCCGACACCGAAGGGAACAATGGTCTGCGTCCTGCGGACTTTACGACGAATGTCTTTCATCGCCTTCACGCTCCTCTCACGGCGATGAGGCACTCGCGGTCGACGTTGCGCATCGACTGCGCCGTCTCCCACAGGCCGCCTTGCTTGCCGAAGTCGGTGAGGAGCGATGTGTGCCCTCGCCCCTGGGGCTGGTAGTAGAGACGGCGGCCCTCACCACGAGCGATCTCGGCCTCTTGCTTCCAGGTTTCGATCAGAGAGTCCAGCTGTTCGGCTGCGGCACTGGCCTCTTCAGGATCAGCTCGCCGCGCGTGGTCCACCACGAGGTCACGGATCCGTGCGACTTCGTCCGTGTGATTGAGGATGTCCCCGGCCTTGTTCTCCGCCGCCAGGCCGATTCCGTGTCGCACGAGGATGGTGAGCACCGCGTGCAAGGCTCGGTTACGAGAGGGCATGGACCACGGTGTGACGCTGGTCGGTTCGACGTGCCGGTAGAGCGAGCGGTGGTAGACGCCGAACGACTCGTAGTGGGACCGGTCACGTGGTTTGGTCGAACGGAAGAGCGTGACGATCAGCCCCGGTACATGGCGACGGCCGACGCGGCTGGTGGCCTGGATGTATTCCGATGTCGTCTTGGGCTGCCCGTTCATGAGCATGAGGCCGAGACGCGGAACATCGACGCCCACGGAGAGCATGTTGGTCGTAGCGAGGAACGAGACGCTGTCGCGTTCCTTGAAGCTCTTGCCCAGACGCTCGAGGAGTCGTGGTTGAGCAGCGCGCGGAATGTTGCTGGTGAGCTCGACCACCGAGTCGTCGTTCAGCTTGCGCCGCCGATTGTCGTCTTTCGTCAGATGCTCGAGACGTGCAGGGATGTCGTCTCTCGCAATCGTGACAGTTCGTCCGAGTTCCCGCAGGCTGTTGTGATAGGCGACCGCGGTCCAGTACGCGTCGCGGAGGGTGTCGTCATCACAGATCTCGTTCGGGGCCTGCAACGCGGCGGCACCTACGTGGACGGTCGACGTCGAGGCGGTGTGCCCCTGCGCCATGACACCCACGTACAAACGTCCGGGCTTGTCCTTGTCGGGTGAGGCGAAGTAGGAGTGACCGGCTTTGATCCCCGCTGGAGGGAAGAGTTGCGCGGGGCGACCGTAGAGGCTGCGGATCTGATCCTCCGAGCGTCGGATCGTCGCTGTCGACGCGATGACCTTCGGCACGGTACCGCCTCGGGCGCAGAGCTCGAGGATGGCCGACTCGTACAGACCGACCGTCGTCCCCAGTGGGCCCGCCAGCAGGTGCAGCTCGTCCTGGATGACCAGCGAGGGGGCGCGCCTGCCGTTCCTACCGAAAAGGTTTCCGGCCTCAGGTTCCCACGCCAGTCGCGCGAACTTGTCCACGGTGCCGAGTACGAACGTCGGAGGCTCTTTGTAGATCTGTTCGTCCACGACGGACACCGGAAGCCACTCGTGAAAGACGCAGGTGTCGCGCGGACAGAAGAACGAGGTGGTGACTCCGTCCGCCCGGATGCCGAAATCCCGGTCGCGTCCCTGTCGTTCCGGGACGATCTCGGTACCGCACCAGGGGCAGCGTTCCAGCAGAAAGCGATCATCCGGTGCGTTCATCTGCTTCAGGGCCCCGAGCTCGTCCTGCGCAGCGGAGATCCTGTTCGGTGTCGTCTCCTTGCCCACCCAGAGTCCGATGGAGATGGGCTCCTGCCCGAGGTCGTGGGGCAACGGCCCGTCGTGGCCCTTTCTGATGTATTCCAGGGCACAGATGGCCGTTGCAGTGCGCTGGAACTGCTGTGTGGTGAGCAGGCTCAGCGTGTATCGGCTCAGAACTGCCGTGCCGCCCCCAACTGCGCCGAACCGCAGCCGGCGCCAAAGAATCTCGAAGCAGGCGGTGAGAAGGTATGCCTCCGTCTTACCTCCACCTGTGGGGAACCAGATGAGGTCGACCGTCTTGCGGTCCTCGTGCTCAGGATTCATCAGACCCTCGACCACGAGCAGGAAGTACGCGAGCTGGAACGGGTGCCACGCATGGTCGCCACTGGGCTCGGTCAGTTCGAGTACTTCGCTGTTCCTGCGGCGACGGCTCCCGGCCAGTTCCGGACGGCTGTGAAGCATTTGGAGCGCCATGGCCCGATTGGCCAGGCGGAATGCCTCGCGTGCCTTGGCTCCCGACGACGTCGACGCGGTGAGTGCCTCCACCCCTGACGCCATGCGGTCGAGCGCGCCCCTGATGCGCTCGAGGATGCGTTCGGCGGGTGCGGCGGCCCATTGCCGCAGGGACTCGGCCTCCGCCTGCTGGGTGTCGCACCACTTGCGATAGCCGAGGACGAAAGAGTGCAGCTCGGCCCGGAGGTCGTCCGCGGTGAGCCCGGGCTGGGAAAGATGCGCGAGGTTGAGCACCGGTAGATCCTTGGGCCCGTCGGGTTGGATGTGCTCGACCACCTGCTGAGGCATGACCTCCGCTGTCACAGTGGTGACCTGGTCGGTTTCGTCGTCCCACTCGACGGCACACCCGTGTCCCACGGCCCTGGTCACGATGTGCCGGTACTGGACTCGGAGTTCCTGTTCCTCCTCGTCACGGCTGTTGAGACGGGTGCTCGGATACTCGAGGATCGTTCCGCCGAGTGTCTTCGCCTCCAGTTCGACCTGGAAGAGCATCAGATCGCGGTCCTTGTGCGTGCTCTCCTCTTCGTCGTGCGCGTTGGCCAACACGCACGTGACGAGATGTCCGGTGCCGAAGGGGCGCCACCGGACATGGAGACGACCGTGTCCGTCCAGAACAGGGATCGGGGTCGTCTGTTCCGCAGCAACGGTCTTCTTTGCAGAGAGTCGCGGCTGCCTTCGCCAACTGCGCCGCCCACCCTCGCGATACGTCACGTAGCGGGAGGCCCCACATGTCACCTCGATGCAGCGGGCGTTGGTGAAAAAGGAGAAGCCGAGAGAGGACGGAAGCCATGCATTCGCCTCGGCCACCGGATCGTCGGCGAAGCTGTCCTCTTCTCCGCTCCCGGCCGCCGTCTCGTTGAAATCCTGCTCGCCGTCATCCTGCGAGTGCTCCAGCAAGGAGGCGCCACGCGGATACAACGTGCCCATCAGGTAGCGCCGGTCAGGAGGGTCGACGAGGGTCTCGTCGGCGGCGACGGCCGGGCCCACCAACTGCTTACGGAGGTACTTCACAAAGTCGCCTCGGTGATTGGCGAGCCGTGATGCAGAGTCGTTCACTTGAGACGTCCCTCTCGAATCATCCCGGCCACTCCCAGGTCTTTCAATATCCGACGGGTGCCCGGGCGGCAGGCCACCCAGAGCTGGGCGCGAGCCCTGGTCCAGGCGACGTAGAGCGCGTCGAGGCGGCCCTCGAGGTGTTCGGGTTCGAGGTCGATCAGACAGACGACGTGGTTCTCGTGGCCCTTGAAGTCGAGGACGGACGACCAGGTGAGACGGTGCTTCGTGCGATCAGTCCCGACCACGTCGGCGAATCGCTCGATCTTCGCGGCTCGCTGAGACAAACGGGCCGAGCTCGATTCCCAGTCCCCGGAGGCGGACAGCAACGTGACGTCCCGCAGCGAGACACCTTCCTGCACGAGTTCGTTCACGTAGGCGTCGAGGGTGGATGCCTCCTCAGAAGCGTCGTGCACATCGGCGAAGCGGACCTGTTCACCCTCACCCGCGGAGGCGACGCCCAGGTCGGCGCCCGTGTAGAGGCGAACCTGTTCCACGATTTGCACGGTATTGCGGCAATTTCGCCTCATAGGCCCGAACACCGAGCCCAGAGGGCGCAGATATTCCCAGGCGCCAGGATCATAGGCCTCCGGAGCCAGTACCTGGTTGTTCTGATCGAGCATGAAGATCCATCGGCCATCGCCGAGGCCACCCAAGACCAGCTTCTCCAGGATGTCGAGACTCTCGATGGTCATCAGATCCTGGGCCTCGTCCACGATCAGTTGGTCGAAGGTGCGGTTCCGAACCTCGTCCAACCGGTCGAACGGCAGGACGGTGATCGCGCCGCTGGTGAGGACCCGGTCCATGTGGGCAGCCAGCGTGGTGCTCGCACAGGTGAACAGAACGCTGCCAGTGGCAGACTTGCGGCGAGCCGCCTCGGCGGCGAGGAACGTCTTACCCGTGCCTGCCCCACCGGTCCAGATGAGACGTGAGTTGGACTCCAGCTCGTCGAGTCTGTCGAGCTGCTCGTTCGTGAGCCGTTCGAAAGCGACATCGAGATGAGTCAGCCGGGATTGCAGATTGGGTACGAGGTCGAAATCGGGGCGGATGGCCCCGAGCATCTTCCCCCGCAGGGAGGCTGACACGGGGGTTCGGGCCCACCAGTTCCGCGCCAGCCAGAAGCGAGTGGCTCGTTCGATTCCCTGTGCCAGACCACGTCCACCGGCGTACGCGGTCGCGCCGAGATACTGTTGCGGCTCGAACTCAGTCGTGCGTGGGATGTCGACATCCGTGGTGATGACGAGGTATCCGCTGGGGACGCCCTGGTTCCTCAAGTCGCCGACCAGGGCCCCGATCTCCCGCTCGAACTCATGCATACCCCCGCTGGCCTGCGCGAAGGGGCTTTCCTTCGGACCCTCCTCGCGACCGGGCGGACCGTAGTACCACTTCCCGTCGCGTTGGTGGACCCGACCCCCCTTGACCTCGATGAAGAGCAGGATGTCGGGCATGATGACAACGAAGTCGATCTCGCCGACACGCTTCTTGTGGTGCTGGGGGAGATGAACCGTGTGCAGAGCGACGCTCTGGTCATCAGGAATCGCCTTGAGCGCCGCGAACACGCTGCGCTCGGCCCGGCTCCTGGTGCTGCTCGAGATCTCGCTCGGAATGATGCGCATCAACTCTCCCCATGGTCACGCCAACACGTCTTCAAAATACCGAGTGATGGATCCTCAGGAGCATGGGCCCTGGCGAGCCGGCGCTGGCAGCGACCGCCCTATGAATGATGGACTACGGGGGAACGGGGGCGGAGCGCGAGCGCGGGGGCGTGATGATCACGGAGCGGGGCGGAGCGCCCAGCAGGCGGATGAATGAAGCCGAACGGGATCTGCTCGTCGGTCTCATACGTCGATTCACAGCCGAAGGACTCGAACGCCAGACGGCTCTGAGGCAGGTGACGAGGGCAGCGCACCTCGACGCCGAGGGGGCCCAGGCCTTGTACGAAGCCGTGGCAGCGGCGGAGGCGGAAGAGGAGCACGTCGAAGAGGAGCCGGACGTCACGCACAGTGTGACTCCCTACGGCAGGGCTGGTTTCGGCGAAGTACTCGACGACTTGGATTCTCCCGAGGAGGAAGAGGAAGGCCCGGACCTCGAGTCGCTTCGAGGGACGGTCCGTGTCGACGACCTGGAAGCGGCTCGTCGTGCCGCTCGGGACCTGCTCGAGGCCGATCGGAGGCGAGCGAACCCGCACGGGCGACTGCTGAGCGCCGAGGAGGAAGTGGGGCTCTGCCTGTTGTTCCGAGGAGCCAGAAACTCATCGGAGTTGTTGCCCGATGGTTACCTGGCGACACTTCCGCGAGAAAGCGAGGCGTACCGGGCTTTTTCTGCAATGATTATCCATAATCAGCGACTCGTGCACAAGATCCTGCACTCCTCAGGGAACCGATCAGGCAATCCCATGCACGATGATCTCGCGCAGCACGGCATGATCGGGCTCATCCGCGCCGTGGAGAAGTTCGATATTTCCTTGGGGTGGAAGTTTTCCACCTATGCCACCTGGTGGATTCGGCAACGCATTACTCGAGCTGTGATCAACGAAGGGTCATCCATTCGACTCCCGGTTCACGTCTGGACCGATGTGGAGAAGGTGCGGAAGAAGGAGCGAGCCTTTCTCGATCAGGGCAGAAGGCCCAATGTCGACGATCTTTCCCTGGCATGTGGGCTAAGCCCCGCCAAGGTGATGGAGTGTCTACGACTGGGCCGTCGGGCGGTCCTGTCGCTCGAGCAACCCATCGGCGAGAACGCGACTCTCGGGGAAGTGGTTGTCGATGCGTTTCGTCCGGTGCCGGGCCCGGAACAGGTGTTGTGGTCCGAATTCGAGCGCGAGGAAATATTCCAGCTGTTCGATGAGTGTGTATTCTCGGAGAGAATTCGGGATATTCTTCTGCTGCGATTCGGGTTCATCGATGACACATCCTGGACACTGGAAGAAATCGGTAAGCGGATCGGAGTGACGCGTGAACGCGTTCGGCAGATCGAGAAGCGAGCACTCAAGGATCTGAGAATCCAAATGGGACTGGATCCTGACGACCCTGAAGCGGAACGCCGTCGCACGAAGGCCGCTCGAAAGATCGCTCAGGAGGCCGCTCAGGGGACTGCGCTTCGCAGAGGCCCGGAGGGGCGGGAGGAAACGGAGGCCGGCCTGTCTCTGTCGAACGACAGCGCCGGCACACCGGAGACAGAGAGCAGTTCCGAAGAGAAAGAGGGAACGGTGGCCTCAAGGGAGACCGAGTTCGGTCGGTGGTTGGCCGAGCGGTTGCAAGGAAACGGGGTGGATGCAGTCGAGCTGGCACACAGCCTGGGAGCGACGCGAGCGCTCGTCGATGCCTGGCTCGACGGCCGTTCGGTGCCTCACCCGGACCTTTTGGTCAGGGTGCAGGAGGTACTTGGAGTCGAGGAAGAAACCGGGCAGGTCTCCGCGGTTGGTCCGGCACGACAGGTCGAACCCGTGGAGACGTCAGTCGTGTGGTACCACCGCCCCGGACACGACGATGGTGGTCGGGAGTTCGGCAACGCGGCGGCCTTCGCCTTCGAGGCCGACTTGGAGGTCCTGGCCCGTGAGGCGACCCAGAACAGTCTGGACGAGCGCAACAAAAGCAACGCCCGCCCGGTCAGGGTTCGCTACACCCTGCACGAACTGACCGGCGACGCGCTGGCCCGGTTCCGTACGGCGATCCGTTGGCATGACCTCCACCCGCACTACCAGGCGGCCGCCGCGCAGGACCAGAAGGTCGGACGCGTCATCAGTGCCGGTCTGCGAGAGATGCTCGAGCGGGATCGGCTGGTCCTTCTTCGCGTCGACGACTACAACGCCAACGGGCTGACCGGCGACGACTACGAGGACGGTCGATTCGCTGCAGTGGTGCGGCGCCAACTCGAAAGTCGCAAGTCGGATGTGGCGGCCGGCGGTTCATACGGCCTCGGAAAGGCCACGCTTTGGGCGACCAGCCGTCTGGGGCTCGTCCTCATGAACTCCACCCTCTCCGAACCCCACGAGGGGCGCACCCGGCGACGGCTGATCGGACGGCTCGATCTTCCCTGGCGGGAGGTCGACGGCAGGAGATTCGCCGGCCCCGCTTGGCTGGGCCGACCGGATACCGAGGCGGACAATGCAGAGGTCGCACGCTCCTGGTGGGCTGACGAGGAGACGGTCGAGAGCCTGTATCTCACCCGCGAGGGCGATGATCCCGGCACTTCCTTCCTGATCGTCGGAGCACACGACGTTGCCAGCCTCGCCGAGGCCGGGCAGGGGGAAGAAGGGGACCTGGGCGACGATGAGGACAGTCTGGAGCTCATGCACCAGAGGTTGGTCCGTGCCCTCGGTCGCAACTTCTGGGCCGCGATGACCGCGGGCGGCGGCCGCGAGCCCCTGCTGGAGGCATCGGTGCGGACGTTGCGCAATGGCGTGGAGCACCTTGAGGAGGAGCGGGTCGAGCCACAAGTGCACCAGCCTGCGCGCTCACGTGCCCTTCAGGCCTTCTTGAGCGGCACCACGGTGGACCGGATCACCGAGGCAGGCCAAGTAGCGATCAGCACCGTGCCGTTGAAGATTCCCGAGAGGGACGGTCTTGACGGAACAGCCGGCGAACACCAGGCGGTTCTCCTCGTCACCGAGGCCACGGACGCCGATGGCAGGATCAACCAGGTGACCGCGATGCGCGGCAATCGCATGACGGTCAAGACCAGCTGGGTGCCCGGCCTCCCTGTGGGGACCAACCCGTTCCAAGCGGTCCTGCTCGTGGGCCGGGCAGCGGGCGACGGCGCGCCGTTCGCGGCTGAGGCCGAGGAGTTTCTACGATCCTCCGAGCCTCCGGAGCACAACAAGTGGGGCCAGACCGAGGAGTTGAGAATGCGCTATTCGCCGTCGGCCCATCGGCGGATTGCGGCGTTGACGTCGGAGACGAACAAAGCCGTGCACAAGCTTGTGGCGATCCCCAAGGAGAAGAAGCCCAGCGGCGCGAGCAAGGTGAGCAACCGTCTCAAGATCTCGGGCAAGTCTGCCGCGAAGGTCAGAGGAACGGTGGGGCCTCCGAAACTGGACGATCTCGAAGCCATGATCGACTCAACCGGTGCATGGCAGATCACGGCCGAGGTCAAGGTGCCGCCTGCAGGAGAGCCCTGGCGCATGAGCCCCGTCGCCAAGCTGGAGGTTCGTTCCGGCCCTCGGCCAGTGGTCAAGTGGGCCGAGCTCGTCGCTGTCAGCAACTGTGAACTGACTGACGGCGTGCTGCGTTTCACGCCGGGGACCCGCCGTGCCGTATTTCGAGGCGTCACCGATGTGTCCACGCATCCGGTGCGGGCCGCATTGACGGGTCTTGTTGTCGAACTCCAGGAAAGCAAGGGAGGTGTCGCATGAGGGCCTACCCGTACCCCCGACTGACCGGCTCGGTGACGGCGCGAGTCACGGCTGTGCGGCTGCGCGGGCCCGGTGGCACCCGTGAGCAGTTGGACACCAAGGGATACTCGGTTGTCGAGCAGGTCGTGGCACTCGGTAGGGCCGAGCGCGACGACTGGCAGACTGCACGGCTCGCCCTGACGGCGACCGTGCCGGCTCGTGAGATCGAGACGAAGGGCCACTGGTCCGACGTCGCAGTTGTCGCCGTTCTGACGGAGGGGGCCACCAACGCACGCACTGTCGCCCGGTTGGAACCTGACGTGGAGGGCGGCAGGGATTGGATCGGGGAGATCGAATTCGACCGGGACGACCACCTGGACCGCGCCACCCTCGCCGTGCATGTGGTGGCCACAGTCGGGGGGATAGCGGGTCGCATCATCGCCTCCACCGACCAGGAATGGTTGATCGACATGACGGCCGAGGCCCCGCTCAGAGAGCGCCAACTCGACGTCAGCACGGTCAGTTTCGCCCGCGGTGCGGAGTGGCTCCGGAGTTTTCGGGACGCACCCTGGATCGTGGACACCGCGGGGCGGATGCCCATCGTCCGCCTGAACTCGGATTTCGAGGGCCTCGTAGAGCTTGTGGAAGGCCATGGCTCGAAGGTGGAGAGCGTGGTGGGCGAGATGCTGCTGGCCCAGATGTGTGCCGATGTATGGACCGCGGTCTTCCACACCGCTATCGGCGACCTGGAGATCGAGGATGACGGGACTCCGCTCTTCCCGCCCGACTGGCGAGGTGCGGTGCTCCGCGAGATGCTCCCGGACATCGTTCCCGGGCGGTCGGTGGAGGACGCTCTCCGCGAGGTGCACATCCGACGCACCGGCGAAGGGGGTTGGACAGATCTTCAACCGCGCATCCAGTACGCCGCCGCCCGTCGTGCCGAGGTCCCCAAAGCGTTGGCCGGCACTGTCCGCGACATCGAACGACTCAACCAGGAGACCCACGCGTGACTTCCCGCCCCGAGCACCTGCCGGAACGGCTTGCTCTGATCTCCGATGTGCAGGCTGCCGAGTACATCTCCACAGGACTGCTCGAGGGACGCGAGGACGTCCCTTCCATCGCGCTGAACAAGGTTGCCGAGGCGCTGCCCGGCGACGATGCTCGACTGCGACTGCACCGAGTGCGAGATCTGATCGACGACGCCATGACCAAATTCCGGGACGAGCGCCCCACGGCAGCGGATGCATGGTTGGCGCCGCGTCTGCACGAGACCCTTCGGTTGACGCGCAGGGAAGCGGCCGAGAAGCAGCTCTGGACGTATATGGCCCTCGGCGTGGCACCGGACTACGTCGTCTGGCGGCACCTGTCCGAGCCGAAAGCGGACGGTTCGCGCAGACGCGTGGCCCGGGACAAGTTCGTCGGCGCGCACTACAAGCAAACGTTCGCCCGACTCTGGTGGGCGGCCGAGCTGTTCCGTGACGGCTCGGATTACCAACCCGTCGTCGTGGCCTGCGGGAACCAGGACATGCTCAACTCCGCCCTGCGGCTGGACATAGTCGACCATCGTCCAACCGCTCAAGCCCTCGTCGGACTCATGGAAAGAGGGACTGTGCGCACCGGTCGCGAGGTCAATGCGCTGGCCTCCGCGGTCAACGCGGCTGCGGCAACGCTGATGTACGACGACATCGCCCCGGACGTGGAGCGTGACGGGGAGCCTCTGCGTGAATGGGTCGCGGGGGCCGAATCAGCCCTCCCGTCCCCCAGGAACAACCTTCCCGAGGGCCCGGAGCAGGAGCGTGTCCCGGAGGGGGCAGTTCGAAGACTGATCGCCCACTTCGAGGAGCTGTTCGCGGACGCGTCGGTCAGGGGGCGGACTTCCGACGAGAACGAGTGACTTTATGTGAGTCCTTAGGGCACTGGCTCTGATCCCCGCAGCCGATGACGCGCAGTTCGTCTGTGGTGATCTCGGGGACAGTCGGCCAAGTGGTCGCGGCCGTCAACTCATCGTCCGAGGGGGTGTTCCCGCGCAGTGCCGTGCTGAGTACGTGCATGCCGAGCCGGGGTGGTACCGCGTTGCCCACTTGCTGCGCCTGGTCGTTTCCCGACCAGGGGAAGTTGTGCGGAAAGGTCTGGAGCACCCCGGACTCACAGATCTTGAATCGGTCGTACTTCTCAACTTCGTAGTCCGCGATGCTCTTGTACACCTTGTTCCGGGAAACCTTTCCGGTGACAGTGAAGGCGGGCTCGGAAGACAGGCGCTGCCCTCGGTTCTTCGGGTTGCCCCCGGAGCCGTAGTTCGAGACGACGAAGAACTTCGTCCTGCCCTCCGCCCGGAACCGGGCCACGTCCACGCGAGAGTCCTTCAGCTCGCTGGCCGCGTCCAGGGCCTCCGCCATGGAGAGCCAACGCTGCTTGGCCCCGGGAGTCGCGGAATCAGTCGGGAGCATCTCCGCCTGAGCAGCGTTCCGTTTCCCCCGATGCAGGTCGAAGGGCATATGAGTCGCTTCAAGCGGTTCGATGGCCCCATGTCCCGGGCGCCGGGCGACGAGTACGGCGCGTGTGCGCGTCTGCGGAACCCCGAACTGCTCAGTCTTCAACTCCCAGCATTCCGCTTCATACTTGACGCCTTTCAGCCGTCCTTCGCCGCTGCGCAGAAGCTTGGCGTAGACCTCCCAGAGAGGCAGGACCGCAGGCACCTGTTCCAGAACGATCACCTGGTACGGGTCACGGTCCTCTGTCTCGATCGCCTTGAGAAGCCAGCGGAGGGGCTCCAGGACCAAAGCGGCGCGTGGGTCCAGGGCGTGCAGATCCTTGTCGATCTCGGCTTCGTCTTCCTCGCCCACGAGGCGGTGGATGAACTCCTCCACCAAGTCCAATGCTCGCCGCCCCGCGCCGTTCCCCGCGACAGAGAAGGATTGGCAGGGCGGCCCCCCGGCAAGGACATCGACCGATTTCGGGATCTCGTCGAAGCGGGTCTCGCGCATGACGCGCACATCGGCGTGAATCGTCGGCAGTCCCGCCGCGTAGCGCGTCTCGCACGCGTTCCGATCCAACTCGATCCCGATGCTCTTGAAGCCCAGGAAATGCGCGGCCACATCGAGTCCGCCAGGACCTGCGAAGAGGTCCAAGATGCGGACACCGTCGAGATGGCGATCTTGTGTTTCTGGGCTGTTCATGGGGTTGAAGTGTAGCCGGCGACGGAGGGTGCGGACTTGGGCGCCTCGAGTGCGGCTCGGATCGCCAGCCCGAGCGCTCTGCCCACCGGCGGCGGTGAGGCGTGCCCGATCTGGCGATAGCGAGCCGTCTTCTTCCCGGCGAATCTCCAATCGGAAGGGAAGCCCTGCAGGAGCGCGGCCTGGTCCGTCGTGATCTTGACCATCCCGTGGCGTCCCGTCTCAGGGGCCCAGGCGAAGTCCGGACCGGGAACGTTGTCGGCCACAGTGCCTCCATCGACCCCCATCCGGGCCCAAGCCTTCTTGGTCCCTGTCGGTCCGAGATCCGCGCCTCCCCGCCTGTCCGACCCGCCCACCAAGGTCGGTGCCACGCTGAGCGCCTGGGCTGCCCACCGGTCGGCGTCCCGCCAACCGCCCACGGCCATGGACCGGCGCAGAGCCCGACCGACGGACCGATGCTCGCGCACCGCCGGCTCCGGTGGACGGAAGGCGTCGAAGTACTGCTTCCTGAGCGCGACGAGTATCCCTTGCTTCCGATCCTGTGGCACGCCGAAGTCGGCTGCGTTCAAGACGAACCATCGAAACCGGTAGCCGAGGTGATCCAGCTCCTTCCGGATGAGGTCACGTATCGGCTCGAAGTCGGGCGCACCCACCAGCTCCGGTACGTTCTCGATGATCAGAGCTCGGGGCTGGACTGCATGCGCCAGGTAGACGGTCGCCTCCAGCAGGCGCAGCTCGGCCTCGGTCTCGGTCCGCGCGACGGTCGCACTGGACTTCACACGAGGTAGCCCGGCCGACAGCAGATCGACGTCGTAGATCTCTCGGTGCCGCGAAGGGGCGAATTCCAGCAGATCCGTTTCCAGAACCTGCCACGCCGGACGGTTCGTGCGCAGTGTGTCACAAGCCACAGGCTTCTTGTCCAGGAGCAGTACGGGGTCGAAGCCGGCGTGTTCCAGTCCCAAGGCCAGTCCCCCCGCCCCCGCACACACGTCGACAAATCGTAGTTCGCTCATCTGCCCCCGCCCTTCGTAAGTCGTTTCCTCCTGCTCGCCTTCTCCCGCTCGACAGCCGCGACCACCTGACGCATGACGGCGTCCGGTGACTCGTGTTCCCAGAAGCGCAGGACCGTCCAGCCCTCGGACAGCAGTTGTGCGTTCGTCTCCTGGTCCCGCTCGATGTTGCGATCGAGCTTCTGTCGCCACCATTCTGCGTTCGCCTTGGGGCTGGTGGCGTGCTCCGGGCAGCCGTGCCAGAAGCAGCCGTCGATGAGAACGGCCAACCTGGCGCGCGTGAACGCGATGTCGATCTTCCGTCGGCGCATGCCCGGCACCGGATAGTGGATCCGGTAGCGGTATCCGGAGGCGTGGAGAAGCTGCCGCACCGCTCGTTCGGCGCCGGTGTCCCGGTTGGTCTGCCGGCTCATCCGGGCCGAGACGTCAGGGCTGGAGGGGGATGCAGCACGCATGATCCCAGTCTCCTATTTCCCGACGCCGTTTGGGTCCATGGCCATGGAGTCACGCAGAGTGGATGCGCGGATGCAGAAACAGGAGCAAGTCCTCGTCTCACCACCTGCGAAGGTGGGCGCGTCCAGGGCGAACGTCCTGATCGCACGGCCAGGATCATCTACCCCGTCGGCAGGCAGGTAGGCACCTACCCGGGGGACAGCGGCTGGCGACGCACAGCGAAGGTAGCGCCCACCCGTAGAGGGCGCAAGCATGGACCGGCCCATCCATGAGACGGCATATGCCAAAAAGCCCCTCACCTGGGGAAGTGAGGGGCGACACGTCGAGACATTCATCAGGTCAGGTGATGAGCCCACCCGACTTGACGCTCGCGATCAGCGCCCGAAGTCTGACGTGGGTGATCCTCATGACGACATCGGGATCGTCGCTCTCACGCACGACGATGCCGCCCTCGTGCCGGGCAATCTCCACACAGCTTCCCTGCGATTCAGAGAACGAGGACTTCTGCCAGGCTATGAATGTGCTCATCGGGGGTCGCTCACAATTCCTTCGCGATTCGGTTGATGACATCTCGTGATTCGCCGACCTCTAGCGTTACTCGCTCGAGCGCGTCATACGTGGCCCGGTAATCGGCAAGTTGAGCATCCGTGTCCAGGAACACGGAGCCGTAGACGGAGTCCAGTTGAACGGTGTCGAGCTGCGGGACAACCCCGCCCGCGTAGAGCATGGTCTGGGCAGAGCCGATGAACTCCTCGCTGGCGAAGGCGATCACTCGCACCACAACCGTGGGCCACTCCGAGACTTCGAGCAAGTACCGCAGTTGATCACGGGCCACCTTCCGGCCTCCGTAGAGAACGTGGAGCGCGGCTTCGTGGATGATCGCCTCGAAGTGCGGCGGAGCTGGGCGTTCGAAGATCACCTTGCGCCTGAGGCGATGCTCGATCCTGGCGTCGAGCTCACCGGCGGGTAGGACGGGGATGCTGCTGCCGAAGATGGTCCGCGCGTACTCCTCGGTCTGGAAGATCCCAGGGACGGTCAGGGTCTGGAAGGCTCGGAGGTACCTCGCGTAGTGCTCAAGTTCCGCGATATTCAGAAACCCGGCCGGCAGGACGCCCCGATAGCTTTCCCACCACCCCTTGCCGCGCTCATCAGCCATGGCACAGAGGGCATCCACCAATTTCGTGTCGGTCGCGGAGTAGAAGGTGGCGAGGCGGCGGACTCGCTCGGCACTGACGCCCCAGCGTCCGGATTCGATGTGGCTGATCTGTGCTTGGTTTCCGCCGAGCAACTCTCCGGCAGCGCGTGCGGGCAGGCCGGAGGCTTCGCGTAGCTTGCGCAGTTCCGTACCGAGCCGCGCCTGTCTCGCCGTTGGACTGCTCCGGGGTGGCATCAACTTCCCTCTCGTGACTGGCACATCAATTCTCCCGCGCCAAGTCTCACGGGTCCACAGCCGAGCGCGCAGGCTTTGGCCCACGCTTGGCGAGGCACATGCATGTGCCCTAACGTCCTCATCAACACCGCGCCGCACCGCCGGGAAGACCCGAAGTGCAGCTGTTTTCATGCCAGTTGACGGTTGATGGTTGGCGGACAAGCAGCCGGGCCACGGACGGCAGGCGCAAGCGCGCGGAGGTCCACGACCCCACCGGGAGACCACGTCATGCGTACCGCCATGCTCAGCAGCCCGCACGCCACCAGCGCCGACGAGGACGACAGCGAGCTCACCGACACGTACCACCTCACCGCACCCGCCGCCCCCACCACCGCTCGCGTCGCCCGGGAGTTCGTCGCCGCCGCGCTTGAGGCAAGCGATCGGCCGGGTCTGGTCGAGAACGCGCTCGTCTGTGTGTCTGACCTCGTCACCAACGTCGTGCAGCACGCCCGGGTGCGCACCCTCTCCGTGGAGGTCGCCGTGCGCGGGGGGCATGTCGTCGTTTCCGTGCTCGACGGGGATCACGCGCGGCGGCCGCGGCGGCGGGCCGCTCGGGCCGGGCAGGAGGACGGGCGGGGGCTCGCGCTCGTTCGGAATCTTTCCGTCGCGTCCGGGGTGACGCTCGTGTGGGACGAGCTGAACGTCGTCGGGAAGTGCGTGTGGTTCGAGCCGCTCGCGGACACGGGCCCGAAGCCGTGAGTACGTACAGCCCGGCGGAAGCCCCCGTACGGCCCGGCGTAGCCTCGGAAGGCAAGGGTCTGTTGATGCGGAAGGTTGTGCTGATGGCTGGGATTCCGACATCCGTCGTGGCTGCTGGTGGGCTCGTCGGCGGGTACGGCGTGGCGCGGTGGACGAAGAAGCGGCCGCTCGGCGGGGTGGCGCTCGTCGCCGCCGGGACCGTCGCGGCGCGGCAGTGGGCGGAGAAGGCGGGGGCCGGGAAGGCCGCCGCGTTGACGGGGCTGTACGTCGCCGCGTTCGCCGGGTCGCACCCGCTGGCGAAGAAGGTCGGCGCGTGGCCGTCCGTGTTCGCCGTGGCGGGTGGGGTCGCGCTGGCCTCCTGGGTCGTGGAGAGCCGGGCCTGAGACCCGGGGGTGGGCGATCGAAGCCCACCCCCGTCCTCTTCTACGCCGACGCCTCCGTCAGCTTCGCCAGCTCCGCGTCCGTGAGCTTCAGGTCCGCCACCGCCAGCAGCGCCGGGAGCTGCTCGACCGTGCGGGCGCTCGCCAGCGGGGCGGCGACCGTGGGGCGGGAGGCGAGCCAGGCCAGGGCGACCGTGGCGAGCTCGGCGTCGTGGGCCGCGGCGACCTCGTCGAGGGCGGCGAGGACCCGGGGGCCGCGCTCGGACTCCAGGTACTTGCCGGCGGACCCGGCGCGGGCGCTGTCCACCGTGGTTCCCGGACGGTACTTGCCGGTGAGGAAGCCGGAGGCCAGGGCCCAGTACGGGACGGCGGCCAGGCCGTGCCGCGCCGCCACGTCGGCGAGCGGGCCCTCGTACGTGTCGCGGGAGACCAGGTTGTAGTGCGGCTGGATCGCGGCGTACTTCGCGAGGCCCGAGGAATCGGAGAAGGCCAGGGCCTCCGTGAGCCGCTCGGCCGAGATGTTGGAGGCCGCGATCTCGCGGACCTTGCCCTCCTTCACCAGCGCGTCGAGCGCGGTGATGAATTCCTCCACCGGCACGGACGGGTCGTCGTAGTGCGTGTAGTAGAGGTCGATGTAATCGGTGCGCAGGCGGCGCAGGGAATCCTCGACGCCGGACTTGATGACGGCCGCGGACAGGCCGCGCGGTTCGGGGACGCCCCCGCCGACCTTGGTGGCCAGGACGATGTCGGCGCGGTTGCCGCGGGAGGCGAACCAATTGCCGATCACCGTCTCCGATTCGCCGCCCTTGTTGCCGGGCGCCCAGACGGAGTAGACGTCGGCGGTGTCGACGAAATTGCCGCCGGCCGCCGCGTAGGCGTCGAGCACGGCGAAGGATTCCGCCTCGTCGGCCGTCCATCCGAACACATTGCCGCCCAGGGCGAGCGGATGGACGGAAAGGTTGCCGATCTTCTTGCGGATGTCAGTCATGCGTCTCTCCAACGTCCTTATAGGGCACGGTATTCCGCTATTTCGCCGTCACCGGGAGCGGATCCGGTCGCCGGGTGGACAGCGGGGCCGCGATCGATTCGAGGGAGCGGCCCTCCGCGGGTACGGCGAGGAAGGCCGCGACCAGTCCGGCGGCGCACATCAGTGACGCGCCGATCCGAAAGGCGAGGGCCGTGTCGCCGACGACGCCGCTGCTCGTCAGGTCGGAGAAGACCAGCGGGCCGGTGATGCCGCCGGCCGCCGTGCCCAGCGCGTAGAAGAAGGCGATTGCCATGGCGCGCGTTTCCATTGGAAACACCTCGGACACGGTGAGGTACGCGCTGCTCGCGCCCGCCGAGGCGAAGAAGAGGACGACGGCCCAGCAGGCGGTGAGGGTGTCGGCGGTCAGCCGCCCGGCGCCGAAGAGCCAGGCCGTGCCGAAGAGGAGCAGGCCGGACAGCAGATAGGTCGAGGAGATCATGACGCGCCGGCCGACGGTGTCGAAGAACCGGCCGAGCAGGAGCGGGCCGAAGAAGTTGCCCGCCGCGATGACCGCGAAGAAATAGCCGGTACGGGAGGTGGAGACGCCGAAGAAGGTGGTGAGAATGGCGCCGAAGCCGAAGGTGATCGCGTTGTAGAGAAACGCCTGGCCGACGAAGAGGGCGAGGCCGAGCACGGCGCGCCGGCGGTACTCGCCGAACACCGTGCGGGCGATTTCCCGGAACGTGATGGCGGACCGCTGGTGAATGACCATCTCGCCCTCGGCGGGCGGCAGCTCGCGCCCCTTCTCCGCCGTGATGCGTTCCTCGATCGAGGTCACCAGCTCTTCGGCCTCGGCTCCCCTGCCGTGGATGAAAAGCCAGCGCGGACTCTCCGGCACGTGCCGCCGTACGAGCAGGATGACCAGGCCCAGGACCACCCCCAGGCCGAAGGTCAGCCGCCACCCCACGTCGATCGGGAAGATGCTCGTGTCGAGCATCAGGATCGACAGCAGGGAACCGCCGACCGCGCCGATCCAGAAACTGCCGTTGATGATGAGGTCGACCCGGCCCCGGTAGGCCGCGGGGATCAGCTCGTCGATGGCGGAATTGATCGCCGCGTACTCCCCTCCGATGCCGAATCCCGTCAGGAAGCGGAAGGCGAAGAACCACCAGGAGGAGAACGACAGCGCGGTCAGTGCCGTCGCGGCCAGATAGACGGCGAGGGTGACGATGAACAGCTTCTTGCGGCCGAAGAGGTCGGTGAGGCGGCCGAAGAAAAGCGCGCCGGAACACGCCCCCGCCACATAGAGGGCCGCGGCCAGGCCGGTGATCTCGCCCGAGGTGACCGACAGGCCGCTGCCCCGCTCGGAGAGGCGGCCGGCGATATTGCCGACGACGGTGACCTCCAGGCCGTCCAGGATCCAGACGGTGCCGAGACCGATCACCACCATCCAGTGCCAGCGGGACCAGGGGAGGCGGTCCAGGCGGGCCGGTACGGAGGTGGTGATCGCGGAGGTCACGGCCTCCCGAGTGCCCTTGTTTGTGGCGGGTATGCGTATGTTTGTGGCGGGTATGCATACGGTGCTTCGTTTGGTCGCCGTCCCGGGGCTCCGCCCCGGACCCCGGTCCTCAAACGCCGGACGGGCTGGATTTTGAGCGCCCGGGACGTGGGCCCCAGCCATTCATTTGCGCACCCAGCCCGTCCATTCGTTACGGCTGCAGGCCCCGTTCCCTCAGCCACGGGAGGGGGTCGATCGGGGCTCCGCCGTCCGGGCGGATCTCCAGGTGGAGGTGGGGGCCCGTGACGTTGCCGGTCGCGCCGACCCGGCCGATCACGTCGCCCGCGGACACCTTGCCCGAGGTGACCACCATCGACGACAGGTGGCAGAACCACACCTCCGTGCCGTCGTCCAGCTTCAGCACGATGCGGTAGCCGTACGCGCCCGCCCACCCGGCATGGGTGATCGTGCCGTTGCCGATCGCCTTGACCGGCGTACCGGTCGGGGCCGCGAAGTCCTCGCCGGTGTGGTTCGCGGACCACATGTTGCCCGCCTGGCCGAAGCCGGCGGTCAGGGTGTAGGAGCCGACGGGCAGGGTGTACGCGCCCGGGCTGTGCGCGACGGGTGTGCGGGGACCGGTGTCGGCGGGGTTCGCGGAGGTGTCCTCCTCGGCCGCGGGGCGGGCCTCGGCCTTCGCCTTCGCCGCCTTCGCCTTCGCCTTCTCGGCCTCGGCCGCCTTCGCCTTTTCCGCCTCGGCCGCCTCCGACGCCTTCTTCGCCGCCGCCTGCGCCGCCTCGTGCTGCGCGGACTCGCGCGCCTCGTCGTCGGCGGCGTTCTGCTGGTGCTCGGCCTGCTGCAGTATGCGGGCGCGCAGGGCCTCGCCCGCGTTCGCGGTGCCCTGGGCGGCTTCCTCGGTGCTCAGGCCCGCCTGGGTCAGCGGCTGATCGGCACCGGGGGCGGCGGCCACGGCGTTCTCCTCGTGCCCTTGGCCACCTCCGAGGAGGGAACCCACTCCCGCCAGGTCGGGCACCGATATCGGCGCCGCCGGGCGGTCCTGGGCGCTCGCCATGCCGCCCGCGCCGACCGCCGCGATGACGCCGACGCCGAGAACGGCGCCACTGCGGGCCATCGTGCCGCCGCGCTGCTTGGCGACGCGGTGGCGGCCACCGCTACCGCCACGGGCCGGGGCGGCGGCGTGGGGCTCGGGCTCCTCGGCGGCGGGCTCGGGCACTGCCGAATAAGACCTGGCCGGGTAAGCCACGGCCGGGTAAGGCTCGGCCGCGAAGCCCGGGGCGGGGGCAATCGAAGGCTCATTCACCCGCATGGCCGCCGGCCCCGCGTCGGCCTCGGCCGCGGACATCGGCATATGCGCGGTCATATACGCGGGCACGATCGGAAGTTCGGGCGCGTAGGACTCGTACGACCCATGCAGGGTGGGGTCGAGGGCAGGCTCGTTGGACGCCACGGGGGCGAACTCCTTTCCTTCCTTCTCGCCTACCGGGTTAGCGGTGGGGGTACCCCCATGCCGTTCAGGCTCTGGGGGAGGGTTCGGAGCAGGAAGGTCTCCTACGAGCCGGGTGCGGCCCGATTCACCCCAGGATGGGTGGTTCCCCGGTTCCCAGATGCTGCTGGTGTATCAGGTCTTGCTGTGCCCGCGGGATTCGGCGAAGGCGCACGGCGCCGCCTCTTGCGGCGGTGATGAGGACCGCACGTCGTTATCGAACGTTAATAGACAGACCACGCAGTTTCCAAGCCGAAAGGCTGAATCGACCGGCTCCTTGGTCAGGACTTGGCAAGACACCCGACCTCTTAATGTGGTCTTTATTCCGACGGAATGCGGAACGATCAAGATCCACTACTGCGTGTGCGGACGGCATTTCAGTGCCGCGCGTCTCTCGACGCGCCGGTCAACGGCCGTACGGACAGCCGTCCGTGCCGCCGTGACCGTGTCGGACACCCCGCCGTTGTGGGGTCGGCCGTCACCGCGCCGGATCGCGAGCAGGGCCATGTCGTCCGCGGTCCGGCCGCCCGAGTGCCGGGTGACATCGGCGACCAGCGTGTCCAGCAGCGCGTCGGGGCTCTTGAACTGCCGGCCCGTCAGGCGCGCCCTCGGGTCGTAGAACACACCGCGCGCGTCCCTGGCCTCTGTCACCCCGTCAGTGAAAAGGAGCAGGGTCGACCCGGCGGGAAACTCCACCTCCTCGACACTGTCCGGCCACGCCCCCAGGTCGCCCATCCCCAGCGGCAGCGCGGGTACGGCGGGCTCCGCCTCGCTCGTGCGGCCGTCGGGGTGGAGCAGGAGGGGCGCGGGGTGGCCGCGGTTCACCAGGCGCAGTACGGGCGCGGCGGCCGACATCTCCGCGAGCACGGCGGTGGTGAAGCCCTCGAACTGATCCAGGTTCGCGCGCCGCGCGCCCTCCCTGCGCAACGCGCGCTCCAGCCGTGCGGCGAGCGCGTCCAGCGTGCGCTCCTGCTCGGCCGCCTCCCGGAACGCGCCGATGACCACCGCGACCGCCTCCACCGCCTCCAGGCCCTTGCCGCGCACGTCGCCGACGATGACGCGCACGCCGTACGGGGTGTCCTGGACCGCGTAGAGGTCGCCGCCGATCCGGGCGTCCGCCTCCGCCGCCACATAGCGCGCCGCGACCCGCAGGCCGCCGATGCGGGCGGCCGGGCTCGGGAGGACGGCCCGCTGGGCGGTCTCCGCGATGTCCCGGGCGGAGGCGAGCCGGCGGTCGCTGCGGCGGGCGATGCGGTTGATGCCGAGGGCGAGGAGGGAGACCACGACGACGGTGACGATCTCGCTCATGGCCTGCCCGGCGTCGTCGGCCCGCTCGTAGAGCGTGAGGCTCATCGAGGCGGCGACGGCGGCCAGGGCGATGGCGGCGGTCCGGCGCAGGGAGTGGAGGGGCGCCGCGACGAGGGGGGCGGCGTTGACGAAGGGCGCGCAGGTGTAGGCGGGGGGCGTGCCGATGTCGAAGAGGACTCCGCCGGCGATGAGGGCGTAGGGGAGGGTGCGGGCGGCTCGCCACGTCAGGGGTTTCGCCCCGTGTTCCGGCCCGTCTCGCTGACCCACGGCGTTCTCCTGACCGGCCGTTCGCGTTGTGTCCAGGGTCGCGGGTGGGACGCGTGGGGGCGAACGGGGTGGGCCAAGTGAGGGCGGGGGTTTTTCCCCTACCCGCCCCTTCCCGAAACCGGGCTCCGCCCGGACCCGGTCCTCAATCGCCGGACGGGCTGGAAAACCAGCCCGTGGGGGCACCTCCCAGCGGTAGCTGGGGGAGTTTGAGGACAGCGCGCGAAGCGTGCTTCGGGGTCCGGGGCGAAGCCCCGGTTCGGGTCAGGCCTTCGGCGCGCGCCGAGTACCGCCACCGCCGCCCCGGCGAACCGCGTTGCCCGGGCGGGTGCCGCCGGAGCGGCGGGCGCCGCCGCCCTGGCCCTGGCCGGTGCCACTGCCGAAGCCGCGGTAGCCGCCGCCACCGTTGCCCGCGCTGGGCTCCGTACGCGTACGGCCGCGGCCGCCGGCGCCCGAGCCGCGCGAGCGCGACGGCTTCTTCGTGCCCTGCTGCGGCTGCTGGGCGGCGGCCGGGGGCGCTATGACCACCGCGACGCCGCTGGGCTCACGCGCACCGGTGATCCGCTCCAGCTCGGGGTCGCGGGGGTGCGTCTTGATGACGTTGGGGGTGATCTTCGCCGTGACCATCATGCGGGTCATCTCGCGCCGCTGCTCGGGCAGGACGAGGGTGACGACCGTGCCGGACTCGCCCGCGCGCGCCGTGCGGCCGCCGCGGTGCAGGTAGTCCTTGTGGTCCATCGGCGGGTCGATGTTCACGACGAGGTCGAGGCCGTCGATGTGGATGCCGCGGGCGGCGACGTTCGTGGCGACCAGCGCGGTGACCTGGTCCGTACGGAACAGCTCCAGCGTGCGGTTGCGCTGCGGCTGGCTCTTGCCACCGTGCAGCGCGCCCGCGCGCACGCCCTCGGAGAGCAGCTTCTTCACCAGGCGGTCGGCGCCGCGCTTGGTGTCGACGAACATGATCACGCGGCCTTCGCGGGCGGCGATCCGGGTGACGGCTTCCTTCTTGTCCGCGTCGGTCACGAAGAGCAGGTGGTGCTCCATCGTGGAGACCGCGCCGACCGAGGCGTCGACGGAGTGCGTCACCGGGTCGGAGAGGAAGCGGCGCACGAGGCGGTCGACGTTGCGGTCGAGGGTCGCGGAGAACAGCATGCGCTGGCCGTCCGGGTCGACCTGGTCGAGCAGCTTGGTGACCTGCGGCAGGAAGCCCATGTCGGCCATCTGGTCGGCCTCGTCCAGGACCGTGATCCGCACGTCGCCGAGCTTGCAGTCACCGCGCTGGATGAGGTCGGCGAGCCGGCCGGGGGTCGCGACCAGCACCTCGGCGCCACGCGCGAGGCTCTGCGCCTGCCGGCCGATGGACATGCCGCCGACGACCGTGGCGATCCGCAGGTTGACCGCGGTGGCGTACGGGCTGAGCGAGTCGGTGACCTGCTGCGCCAGCTCGCGGGTGGGGACGAGCACGAGCGCGAGCGGGCGGCCCGGCTCGGCGCGCCGGCCCGCCGTGCGGGCGAGCAGCGCGAGCCCGAAGGCCAGCGTCTTGCCCGAGCCCGTACGGCCGCGGCCGAGGACGTCACGGCCGCTGAGCGAGTTGGGGAGGGTCGCGGCCTGGATCGGGAACGGCTCGGTGACGCCTTCGCGGGTCAGCGTGGCGAGCAGGCCGTTCGGCATGTCCAGGTCGGCGAAGGAGGCCACCGGCGGCAGGGCCGGGGTGGTGGCGACCGGCGTCTCGAACTCCCCCTGGAGGGGAGCCGCGGGACGGCGGCGGGGCGCCTGGCCACCGCGGGCGGACTGACCGCCGCCACCGCGCTGGCGCGGCGGACGGGCGGAGGAGCCGCCGTCGGAGGAGGAAGAGAAAGAGCGGGCGGAGCGAGTCATACGGGGACCTTCCCTCAATGGGGTGGCACGCCCGGAAGGGAGACTTCGCTTCGCGGGACCGTCCGGGACGGACGGGTGGCGGAAAAAGCCTGGGCGCGCTGGTGCGGGGGCAGCAATGGGGCCCGCACCCAGTGGTGCGGGCCCCATTACGTGGTGCTTCATGCGGTGCCCGGCGAGGACGTCGGACTCACGGCGCGAGGGCCGGAAGTCCCGTCACCCGGACCGGGCGGGGCATGTGATCGTCAGGCGGCGACGATGTTCTCGGCCTGCAGGCCCTTCTGGCCCTGCGTGACGTCGAAGGAAACCTTCTGGCCCTCGAGCAGCTCACGGAAGCCGGAGGAGGCGATGTTCGAGTAGTGGGCGAAGACGTCCGGGCCGCCGCCGTCCTGCTCGATGAAGCCGAAGCCCTTTTCCGAGTTGAACCACTTCACGGTGCCAGTAGCCATGTCTATCTCCTTGTGAATGGGATGGGCCCCACACCGGAATAGACCGGCAAAAACAAAAATGCGCCTTCGGCTACATAACCGTCAGGCGCACACGAGTTCATGGGTACCACAACTGCAACTTCAAAAGACCATAGCACACGGGGGCGGCCCCCCGTAACCCCCGTCTTTCCCGCCCGCCGTCTGCCGGCCCGACCCCGGCGGCCCGACCGCCCCGGCTACAGCTCCACGCCCTGGGCGCGGGCGTGCCGGTCCGCGGCCACCTCGGCCTCCGCCTCGTCGAGGTAGACCTCACAGACGAGCCTGCCGTCCGCCGTCATGTTGTGCTCCAGCTCCCACAGGCTCAGCTCGCCGCCGCCCTCCAGCAGGAACGCGTGCTCGTAGAAGCGGCACCAGGTCGCGTCCCTGCCGGTGCCCCGGCGGCGCGGCTTGGTGATCAGCGCGATGTGGTGGCCGAGCGCCTCCTGGAGGAGCTCGCGCACGACCTCGCCGGGCCCGTCCTCGTTCTCCGCACGGCGCAGCAGCCGCCGGGCGTGGTCGGGCGAGGCGTCGGAGACGTACTCCCGGCGGGGCTGGGTCGGGCCCATGGCGAGCAGCAGCTCCTCCGCCAGCCAGGCCGGCAGCTCCTCGGCCTCGTTGCCGGGGCCGATGCCGCCGCCGATCCGCTCGTGCACCCGGCGCTCGGCCTGGTCGAGGGCGTCCTCGTGGGCGTAGAGCTCGTAGAGGAACCGCTCGTCGGGCCCGGTGTCGTGCTCCAGCTCGTACAGCAGCAGGCTGCTGCCGTCGGCGAGCAGGAAGATGTGCCGGTAGGTGTTGCACCGCAGCGGCCGCGCCTCGTCGTTGCGCTGGCGGTACGAGCGGAGCTCGGCCTGGTGCATCAGGGCGGTCCGCAGGCGGGTGAACACGGCCTCGTCGATCTCGAAGCCGTTCTGCGCCCGGTCCAGCAGCCGCTCCACGTGCTCGGCGGGGGTCGGCTCGCCGCCCGCTCCCCGGCCGTGCTCCTCGCGCCCCCTGACGTCCTCCCGCTCCGTGCCCTTCCCGCTGCTTCCGCTCCCGCTCTCACCCGCTCGCGAGTTCTCCATGCCGCTCGACCTCCCGACCTCGGCCACACCCCACCCCGCGCACTTACCGTAGCGGCGCGAACACGGCATCGGGGCCGGGTTCGGGCGAACTGGTCGGGTCACCCGTCCGGACCCCGCACCGGGCGCACCGCGCCCTACGCGCCTGGCGTCCCGGGCATGGACACCCCCTCCCCGCCCGCCGTGGCCACCGGGGCCCCTTCCGGCTTCGGCGCCGCCCGTGCCCGGCTGTTCGCACAGGACGGCCGTCCGCCGCCGTTCCTGGGCAGACGGCTCGAACAGCCGCGGGCGCCCACCCTCGGCGGGGCGGTGGACGCGAGCGGCCGCACGGCCGTCACCCGGGCGTCCCGGGAGGCGGAGGGCGCGTACGGGGCCACGGGCGCGCTCGTCAACAGCGCCGGGGTGATGCTCACCGGCGATCCGGTGACGCGGGACCCCGCCGAGCGGTACCGGATGTCGACACTTCCGGAAGCCGGACCCACGGCCGACGACGTCGCCGATGCCATTCGTCATGCGTGCCGACAGTCGCGGAATGTCTACGTCCGTAAGATCGCGCCGGCCTCGGCGGCCGACTGGACTGAGCGCGCGTCAGCCGGGCCTCACAGAACGCCGAAACCCCCGCCGACCAGGTCGGCGGGGGTTTCGATACCAGTGGAACCGGTAGGCCGTGTGGGACTCGAACCCACAACCAATGGATTAAAAGTCCACTGCTCTGCCAATTGAGCTAACGGCCCGCACCCGCAGCATAGCCCGGCCGACCGCGTTATCCCGAGTCGTTATGGCCGACTCATCGGCCGGGGGTGGATACGCAGTGGGGCCCGTACGGCACCGAAGTGCCGTACGGGCCCCAATTCACCTGCGGTGATCAGCCGTTGCGCTTCCAGCGCGGCTTGTCGTCGCGGCGGCCGAAGGAGGAACCGGCGCCGCCACCGCGGTGGTCGTCACGACGGCCGGCGGGACGGTCGCCACCGGAGCGGTAACCACCGGTCGAGGGGCGGTCGTCACGACGGTCGCGGTTGAACGGACGGTCGCCGCCACCGGAGCGGAAGCCACCGGTCGAGGGGCGGTCGTCACGGCGGAAGCCACCGGAGGGACGGTCGTCACGACGGTCGCCACCGGAGCGGAAGCCACCCGACGGGCGGTCGTCACGACGGAAGCCACCGGAGGAGCGGTCATCGCGACGGTCGCCACCGGAGCGGAAGCCACCCGACGGACGGTCGTCACGACGGAAGCCGCCACCGGAGGACGGACGGTCGTCACGGCGGAAACCACCGCCGGAGGACGGACGGTCATCGCGGCGGAAACCACCGGTCGAGGGGCGGTCGTCACGGCGGAAACCACCGGAGCGGTCGTCACGACGGTCGCCACCGGAGCGGAAGCCACCCGACGGACGGTCGTCACGACGGAAGCCGCCACCGGAGCGGTCGTCACGACGGTCATCGCGACGGAAGCCACCGGAGGGACGGTCGTCACGGCGGAAGCCACCGGAGGAGCGGTCGTCGCGACGGTCGTCACGACGGAAACCACCGGAGCGGTCGTCACGACGGTCGTCGCGGCGGTCGAAGTTGCCACGGTCGTCACGGCGCTCGTGCGCCGGAGCGGCCTGCGCGGGCACGGCGGCGGCCTCGGCGGCCTCCTCGGCCTTGGCCTCCGAGGCGGCGGCCTCGGCAGCGGCGGCCACGGCCGCCTCCGGGTCCTCGCCGCGCTCGCGGGCGGCGCGCGCCAGGAGACGGTCGGCCTCCTCGCGGAACTCGGTGGCGCGGCGCTGGACGCGCTCCAGCTGGCGGGTGAGCTCCTGGACCTCGCGCTCGGCCTGCTTGGCGGAGTTGGCCGCGGAGTCGGCCTGGACCTCGGTGAGGGAGCGGGCGCCCGTGATCTTGGCGACCTCCTCGTCGAAGGCGCCGGAGCCGCCGACGATGTGGCGCGAGGCGTCGACGCCCGCGTCCTCCATCAGACGGAAGATCTGCTTGCGCTGGTGCGGCAGGGCCAGGGAGACGACCGTGCCGGACTGGCCCGCGCGGGCCGTACGGCCGGAGCGGTGCAGGTAGTCCTTGTGGTCACCGGCCGGGTCGACGTTCAGGACCAGGTCGATGCCGTCGACGTGGATGCCGCGCGCGGCGACGTCGGTGGCGACGAGGACGTTGACGTAGCCGCCCTTGAAGTCCTCCAGGACCCGGGTACGGGCGCCCTGCGTCATGCCGCCGTGCAGCGCGTCGGCCTTCACACCGGCGTCGAGCAGCTGCTCGGCGACGCGGTCGGCGCCCAGCTGGGTGCGGACGAAGATGATCGTGCGGCCCTTGCGGGCGGCGATGGCGGCCGTGACCGGCGCCTTGTCCTTCGGCTTCACGACGAGGACGTGGTGGGTCATGGTGGTGACCGCGCCCTGTGCGGCGTCGACCTCGTGCGTGACCGGGTCGACCAGGTAGCGCTTGACGAGGGTGTCGATCTCGTTCTCCAGGGTGGCGGAGAACAGCAGGCGCTGGCCGCCGGCCGGCACCTGGTCGAGGATCTCGGTGACCTCGGGCAGGAAGCCCATGTCGGCCATCTGGTCGGCCTCGTCGAGGACGGCGACCTGGACCTTGTCGAGCTGGGCGGCACCGCGGTTGAGGATGTCGCGCAGACGGCCCGGGGTGGCGACGAGGATGTCGACGCCGCGCTCCAGGGCGTAGATCTGGTTGCCCATCGACGTACCGCCGCAGACGACCTTCATCTTGAGGCCGAGCACGTCACCGTACGGCTGGAGGGCGTCGGCGACCTGCATCGCCAGCTCGCGGGTCGGGGTGAGGATCAGACCGCGGGGGCGCTTCTTCTCCGTGTGGCCGCCGGCCAGCGTGGAGAGCAGCGGCAGACCGAAGGAGAGGGTCTTGCCGGAGCCCGTGCGGCCACGGCCGAGGATGTCCTTGCCGGCCAGGGCGTCCGGGATGGTCGCGGCCTGGATCGGGAACGGGGTGGTCACACCGTTCTGCGCGAGCTTGCGGACGATCGCGTCGTCCAGGCCGAGGTCGCCGAAGGTGATCGTCGGCTCGGCCGGCTCGGCGGCCTCCTCGACGACGGTCTCGACGGCGTCGACGGTCTCGAGCGCCTCGGTGACGACGATCTCGTCGCCCTCGGGCATGACGGTGTTCTCAGTGGAAATAGACATGCGAAATGCGAAACCTTCCGGAGTTTCGGCACGCGCCCAAGCTCCGTGTCGGCTTCACAAATGACCGCCTCGATGCGGTCAGCCACGGCAAGGTAAGGAACGCGCCACACGGCGCGCTTCTGTCAGGCGCCGGGCAAATGGGATCAAACGATCTACCACCATACGCACCCACCACCCCCGAGCGCAAGCCGCCCCTCGAATGGCCTACGCCACAGGCCCGGCCTGCGGGCCCGGCTGGGGCGCGGGCGGGGGCGAGGAGACGGGCGGCGGGCTCGTCGGCGGCTGCGGCGCCGTGCTGCTCGGCGGCTGCGGGGGCGCCTGGGTGGGCGGGGTCGTCCTGCCCTGCGTGGGCCCCGTGCCGGAGCCCTGCCCGGCCGGCGGTTTCGGTTTGGACCCCGGCTTGCCCGGCTTCGCGGCCCCCGGCGACGCCTCGGCCTGGTCGTCGGAGGGCGAGGCGGACGGCGCCCCGGCGGACGCGCCCTTGGCCGCGGGACTGCCGCTCGCGCCCCGCGCCGCCTTCGCGTCCGTACGGCCGGGCCTGCTGCCCGGCATCCGCACCCCGCCGTCCGGCTCCGGCCGCGCGTCGCGCTGCTTGCCCGCGCCCGACGACGAAGCGGGCTTCTCCGGGTCGCTCACACTCATGCACCCCCCGAGGGCCAGGGCTGCGACGGCCACGGCCGCGATCCGGGTGGCGGCTGTCTGAGCGGAGGAGGGGCACATGGAGGGGACCGCCTTAGGAGTGCGTGGGACAGGCGCCCTGCCCAACTGGCCCCGCCCCGCGCAGGACACGCGCGGCGCGCCGCCACCCGCCCACTCCCGTCCCGAGCGCACCGCCGGGCACACCACCGGTCCCCCAGGGCTCACCCGTAACCGAGCGCGTGCAGCCGCTCGTCGTCGATCCCGAAGTGGTGGGCCACCTCGTGAACCACCGTCACCTCCGTCTCGTGCACGGCCTCTTCCCGGGTGGCGCACATCCGGAGCGTCGGCCCGCGGTAGACGGTGATGCGGTCCGGCAGCACCCCCGCGTACCACTCGCCGCGCTCGGTCAGCGGCGTCCCCTCGTAGAGGCCGAGCAGCTCCGGGTCGTCCGCCGGGGGCTCGTCCTCCACGAACACCGCGACGTTGTCCATCAGCCGCGTCAGCTCCTGCGGGATCCGGTCCAGGGCCTCGGCGACCAGTTCCTCGAACTCCTCGCGCGTCATCTCCAGCACGCTCGCCATTGTCCGCCACACGCGCGCTCCGCGCCGTAGCCCGGGCGGGCCGTGCAGGCCCCTCCGCCGCCGGTCCGGGGGCGCCGCGCGGAACGGTCGGCAAACCGTTTTGGCGTTCCCTCCTCCCATCCCATATGCTTCTCACGTCCCCGAGGCGCTGCGAAGCGCCCAGGTGGGCCATCAGCCCTCATCGTCTAGTGGCCCAGGACGCCGCCCTTTCAAGGCGGTAGCACGGGTTCGAATCCCGTTGGGGGCACGCTTAAACATGTGCGAGACTAGTGCTCGCACATAGCAAGGTCCTGTGGAGCAGTTTGGAGTGCTCGCCACCCTGTCAAGGTGGAGGCCGCGGGTTCAAATCCCGTCAGGACCGCTGCGATTCCTCGTGGATCGCGTGGCTGGGTAGCTCAGTTGGTACGAGCGTCCGCCTGAAAAGCGGAAGGTCGCCGGTTCGACCCCGGCCCCAGCCACGGTGAGCCCCTCATCCTCGGATGAGGGGCTCAGTGTTTTTTCCGGGCCCGCCCTCCGGCCTGCGGCCCGCAGCCGGGACGCGCTGCACCTGGCGGCGAGGCCGGGGGCGGTTCGGCACCGCCGAACAGCATCGCGGTGGCTGATCACCGTCGCGGCGGATCAGAGGGGCCCGTTCCCGTGGGCTCCTCCCCCCTGGACTGCCCGGGGGCTCCCGGACACCTTCCCGCCACATGGGCACCCGTATCCGCCCCCCGCGCCCCGCGGAAATGGGTTCGCTCGTTTCGCGCGGCTGGTGCGATCCTGGACTTCGTATGTCTACGCAGCCTGCTTCCGCCACCTTCGCCGACCTCGGCGCCCGCCTGTCCGAGCTGATGCTGCGCGACGCGCAGCGGCTGGGCCGTCGGCTCGAGGGGGCTCGCCGCATCCGCAAGCCCGAGGCCCGTACGGCCGTGCTGGCCGAGATCGCGGCCGAGGCGGACACCGCCGAGCAGCGCGTCGCACAGCGGCGCGCCGCCGTGCCCGCGGTCACCTACCCCGATCAGCTGCCGGTCAGCCAGAAGAAGGACGACATCCTCGCGGCGATCCGCGACCACCAGGTCGTGATCGTCGCGGGCGAGACCGGCTCCGGCAAGACCACCCAGATCCCCAAGATCTGTCTCGAGCTCGGCCGCGGCGTCCGGGGCCTCATCGGCCACACCCAGCCGCGCCGCATCGCCGCCCGTACGGTCGCGGAGCGGGTCGCGGAGGAGCTGCGGACGCCGCTGGGCGAGGCGGTCGGCTGGAAGGTCCGCTTCACCGACCAGGTCGGCGGCGACACCCTCGTGAAGCTGATGACGGACGGCATCCTGCTCGCCGAGATCCAGACGGACCGCGAGCTGCGCCAGTACGACACGATCATCATCGACGAGGCGCACGAGCGCAGCCTCAACATCGACTTCATCCTGGGCTACCTCGCCCAGCTGCTGCCGCGCCGCCCGGACCTCAAGGTCGTCATCACCTCGGCGACCATCGACCCGGAGCGCTTCTCCCGGCATTTCGGCGACGCCCCGATCATCGAGGTCAGCGGGCGCACGTATCCGGTGGAGGTGCGGTACCGGCCGCTGCTGGAGGAGGACTCCTCCGACTCCGACCGCGATCAGATCACCGCGATCTGCGACGCGGTGGACGAGCTCCAGCGGGAGGGCGACGGGGACATACTCGTCTTCCTCTCCGGCGAGCGGGAGATCCGCGACACGGCGGACGCGCTGGAGAAGAAGAAGCTCAGGTTCACGGAGATCCTCCCGCTGTACGCGCGGCTGTCGCACGCCGAGCAGCACCGGGTCTTCCAGCGCCACACGGGCCGCCGTGTCGTCCTCGCGACGAACGTCGCCGAGACCTCGCTGACCGTGCCGGGCATCCGCTATGTGATCGACCCCGGCTTCGCCCGCATCTCCCGCTACAGCCATCGCACCAAGGTCCAGCGGCTGCCGATCGAGGCGGTCTCGCAGGCCAGCGCCAATCAGCGCAAGGGCCGCTGCGGCCGTACGAGCGACGGCATCTGCATCCGGCTGTATTCGGAGGACGACTTCCTCTCCCGGCCGGAGTTCACGGACGCCGAGATCCTCCGTACGAACCTCGCCTCCGTCATCCTCCAGATGACCGCCGCCGGGCTCGGGGACATCGAGCGGTTCCCCTTCATCGACCCGCCGGACCGGCGCAACATCAAGGACGGCGTCGACCTCCTGCACGAGCTGGGCGCGCTCGATCCCAAGGAGAAGGACCACAAGAAGCGGCTGACCCCGCTCGGCCGCAAGCTCGCGCAGCTGCCGGTGGACCCGCGGCTGGCCCGGATGGTGCTGGAGGCCGACCGCAACGGCTGTGTCCGCGAGGTCATGGTGATCGCGGCCGCGCTGTCTATCCAGGACCCGCGGGAGCGGCCCTCGGAGAAGCAGCAGCAGGCCGATCAGCAGCACGCGCGGTTCAAGGACGAGACGAGCGACTTCCTCGTCTTCCTCAATCTGTGGCGCTATGTGCGCGAGCAGCAGAAGGCGCTGTCGTCGTCGGCCTTCCGGCGCATGTGCAAATCGGAGTTCCTGAACTATCTCCGGATACGCGAGTGGCAGGACATCTACTCCCAGCTGCGGACGGTCGCCAAGCAGATGGGCGTCCACCTCGCGGAGGAGGACGCGCCGGAGGACCGCGTACACCAGTCGCTGCTGGCCGGCCTGCTGTCGCACATCGGTCTGAAGGACACCGAGAAGAACGAGTACCTCGGTGCCCGCAGCGCCAAGTTCGCGATCTTCCCGGGTTCCGCGCTGTTCAAGAAGCAGCCGCGCTGGATCATGTCCGCGGAGCTGGTGGAGACCTCGCGGCTGTGGGCGCGGGTCAACGCCAAGGTCGAACCCGAGTGGATCGAGCCGCTCGCCGAGCACCTGGTGAAGCGCAACTACAGCGAGCCGCACTGGGAGCAGAAGCAGGCGGCCGTGATGGCGTACGAGCGGGTCACGCTGTACGGCGTGCCGATCGTGGCGCAGCGGAAGGTCAATTACGGGCGCATCGACCCGGAGACCAGCCGTGAGCTCTTCATCCGCAACGCCCTGGTGGAGGGCGACTGGCGGACGCACCACCAGTTCTTCCACGACAACCGCAAGCTGCTCGGCGAGGTCGAGGAGCTGGAGCACCGCGCCCGCCGCCGCGACATCCTGGTGGACGACGAGACGCTCTTCGACTTCTACGACCAGCGGCTGCCCGAACACGTGGTCTCGGGTGCGCACTTCGACTCCTGGTGGAAGCACAAGCGCCGGGACGAACCGGAGTTGCTCAATTTCGAGCACTCCATGCTCATCAACGAGAACGCCGAGGCGGTCACCAAGGACGACTACCCGGACTCCTGGCGGCAGGGCCGGCTGAAGTTCAAGGTGACCTATCAGTTCGAGCCGGGGGCGGACGCCGACGGTGTGACCGTCCACGTCCCGCTCCAGGTGCTCAACCAGGTCTCGGCCGAGGGCTTCGACTGGCAGATCCCGGGGCTGCGCGAGGATCTGGTCACGGAGCTGATCCGGTCGCTGCCCAAGCCGATCCGCCGCAACTACGTCCCGGCGCCGAACTACGCCAAGGCCTTCCTGGACCGGGCGGTGCCCCTCCAGGAGCCGCTGACGACCACGCTGACGCGTGAGCTCCAGCGGATGGTGGGCGTGCGGATGGAGCCGGAGGACTTCGACCTCGCCAAGGTCCCGGACCACCTGAAGATCACTTTCCGGATCGTCGACGAGCGCAAGCGGAAGATCGCGGAGGACAAGGACCTGGAGGCGCTGCGGATCAGGCTGAAGCCGAAGACGCAGGCCGCGATCACCAAGGCCTTCGAGCAGGCCGCGGAGAGCCCGGGCGAGGCCGGTGCGGCGCGCGCCCCGGAGCAGCGCTCGGGGATCACCCAGTGGACCGTCGGGACGCTCCAGCGCACCTTCGAGACGCGGCGCGCCGGGCAGCCGGTCAAGGCGTACCCCGCGCTGGTGGACGAGGGCAGCTCGGTCGCGGTGCGGCTCTTCGACACCGAGGCGGAGCAGCAGGAGGCCATGTGGCGGGGCACCCGCCGCCTCATCCTGCTCAACCTCCCCTCCAACCCCGCGAAATTCGCCCAGGACAAGCTCAGCAACCAGCAGAAGCTCGCCCTGTCGCGGAATCCGCACGGCTCCATCCAGGCCCTCTTCGAGGACTGCGTGGCCGGTGCCGCGGACAAGCTGATCGCGCTGCGCGGCGGTCCGGCCTGGGACGAGGAGTCCTTCCGGAAGCTGTTCGACGCGGTGCGGGCCGACATCGTCGACGCGACGCTGGACACCATCCGGAAGGTGCAGGAGGTGCTGGCCGCCTGGCAGGCGTGCGAGCGGCGGCTGAAGGCGACGACCTCGCTCGTGCTCGTGCCGTCCCTCACGGACGTCAAGGAGCAGCTGGCGTCGCTGATCAAGCCGGGGTTCGTGACCGAGCACGGCGTGCGCCGGCTGCCGGACCTGCTGCGCTATCTGGTGGCCGTCGACCGCAGGCTGACGCAGATGCCGGCCAACGCGGAGCGGGACCGCACGCGCCTGGCGAAGGTCAAGGAGATGCAGGACGAGTACGCGTGGCTGCTGGAGCAGTTCCCCAAGGGGAGGCCGGTGCCGCGGGAGGCGCGGGACGTGCGCTGGATGATCGAGGAGCTGCGGGTCAGCTACTTCGCCCACGCGCTCGGCACCGCGTATCCGGTGTCGGACAAGCGCATCGTGAAGGCGATTGATCAACTGGCGCCGTAGGTGAGGTGCGGGGCCCCCGGGCCCCGCTCCGGACCCCTCGTGGAGGTCGGGTTCGACCACACCCCCTGACCTGCTGTAGAGTCTGTCTCGCAGCACCGCGAGAGCGGGAAAGCACAAGGTCCTGTGGAGCAGTTTGGAGTGCTCGCCACCCTGTCAAGGTGGAGGCCGCGGGTTCAAATCCCGTCAGGACCGCAGTAGAGTCAGAGCCCGCATCCGTATCGGATGCGGGCTCTGCTGCTGTACGGGCAGCCTCGTGCGCGACGGCAAGTCCCGTCGGCCCCCTGTCGATTGAAGGCCCGGACCTCTCCAGGATCCGGGCCTTTTCGCATCCGACCTTGACTGGGACACGTGCCAGGGGTACCCAGGCAGTGGAGGTGCTGCGCTCCATGACGACGACCACCCGGACCGAGCCGAAGCGGACCGAGACCATCCGGCATGAGACGAGGGCGCTGCTGCGCGCCCATCTGTCGGCCGCCTCGGGCTATCGCCACCTGACCCGACACTGCGCGGTGTGCCACCGCCTCCTGCGGCTCGCCCAGGAGGCGGCCGGGGCGGCCAAGGGGGACTCCGGGGCCGGCCGGGACGTAAGTCCCGCCGACGAGTGACCAACGGCGGCTGTCGCGACGGCAGTCGGATGCCAGGCTTGGGGCAGCAACGGGGCTTCCGTCCCCTTACCGCAGCAGCACGGTGAGTGACAAGCACGTTGCACTGTGACAGGAGTCACCGAAAGACTTTCCGTAGTGACGGAACTTACCCCTCACCTACAACGGGTCAATTTAATATGTGCAATTGCACCCCACCCGAAAGGGTCCGGCGGGCAACCGGAGTCCGCTCCGTGCCGCGCGCGGGGAGCGCGAGGGGCCGCGCGAGGACCGCTTCGGCCCGAGCATAAAAAGATCGCGCTGGACCCGGCGGAGTCCAGCGCGATCGACGACTCGCCCAAGTCGGTGGGCAAGGAACCTGTTGGGGCAGGCCCCCCTGTCGTGTGAAGCCAGGTGTTGCGTTGTGGGCGTCGGACCGGGTTGGGGGCCCCGGGGAACGCCCGGCAGTGCGCTATACGGTTGTTCAGGCCTCGCTGCGCTGCTGCGGGATGCCCGCCAGCAGTGCGCGGACCTCCGCTTCGCGGTAGCGGCGGTGTCCTCCGAGCGTGCGGATGGACGTGAGCTTGCCTGCCTTGGCCCAGCGGGTCACGGTCTTCGGGTCCACGCGGAACATCGTGGCAACCTCAGCCGGGGTCAGCAGCGGCTCGGCATCAGGGGTGCGAGCGGTCATGAGCGGCCTCCTCGGGAGAACCGGACTTGGAGTCGGTTCTTTCCTCTAAATTCTGCACCTTGACCCACGTTGCCCGAAATGGCGGACGCGGGCCGAGTCGGTTATAGGACGAACGGCTTGTCCTCGGCACTACAACTACACCATCTGTCCAGCCACGTCGGCCAAACCCATGGAATTGCCCTCTCAGGTGTTCAACCTCGACGGAAGCCGATGGACCATGCCATAGCGGACAGTCACGCCACCGTGACGATCAGTCACAGTGGGATCAGGGGTCACCAGACCCGCCAAGGAGTGCAATACCGATCTATCCGCCCTTAGTTGGACGGAAGGAGCCCTTCCCGGACTCCTTGTCCTATTTTGCCACGAGGGTGGGCGATGGGCGCAAGACCTGACGTAAGTGCGTTAGGTCACGGTTGCCGCAATGGCCCGGATCGGGACCTAGGTCCCCCGCACCCGTCCCGGGAGCCTCCGAGTGTCCCTCGAACCCCGCTATGGGACTTCAGTTCGCATACTGACGGTTCCGCACGGCGCTCCAACGCTCCGTCAGCCGTTCGTATGCCTCGCCCGCCCGGGCCCCGTCCCCCTCACGCAGCGCCGCGAGACCCTCCGCGGTGTCGCCGGCCGAGTGGTCCTCCGCGAGATCGGCCTCGGGCACCATGTGCACCAGCCCGCCGTAGTCCAGCTCCACCAGCGAGCGCGGGTGGAACTCCTCCAGCCAGCGCCCCACGTCCACCAGGCCGTCGATCAGCGGCCCCTCGTCGATCGCGTCCTTGAGCGTCCGCAGGCCCCGCGCCACCCGCCGCCTGGCCTCCACCATGGGCGTGCGGTAGCGGAGGACCAGCCCGTCGCGGCCGGGGTCGCAGCCCTTGCCGTACTCCCGCTCCTCGTCCGCGAAGAGGACGAACCAGCGCAGCGGCACCTGCCAGGTCGCGGTGCGGATCCACGGCCGGGCGTCGGGGTTGCGCTCCAGCCAGTGCTCGTAGTCCGCCTCCGCCTGGCGGCGCACCACGGGCGGCAGCGCCGCGTCCAGGACCGGTGCGGGCAGGCTCTCGGCCAGCTCCTCCAGCGCCAGCCAGCCGCGCAGCCGGGTGCGCCAGGGGCAGACGCACAGGACGCCGTCCTGGAAGGCGACGAACGCGTCACCGCTCTCGTGCACCGGAACCGGCACCGGGGGCGTGGGCAGCAGGTCCGCGAGCGACCGGCGGAGTTCGTCCTGGACCCCCGGGAGCGCGTCCCGACGGGCATAGCGCGCCCAGTGGCCGCGCTCCGGTTCCGGGAAGGCGCCCAGAGGCTCGTAGACCCGCAGATACGCCGCGTACGGGACGGTCACCGACGACGCCAACCCCACACCCGCTCCCTCAAACCGGAGGACCCTCCGGGGAGTTGCCCAGCCCTCCCCCTTGCTGTCCAGATCGTCCCATGGCGTCGCACCCCGGGAGAGTGATCCTCGGCACCGGACCCGTCCTGCGGGCCCACAGGTCTTACCCTCGTGCCAACCGGCCCTCCACCACCCCCGGAGGGCGAACTCCGCGACATATGGAGTCACCACAGTGACTGACGTACGTCCCACCGATGACGCTGACGGCGTGCTGCACACCTTGTTCGGATCGGACCAGGGTGGCCACGAGCAGGTCGTGCTCTGCCAGGACCGCGAGAGCGGCCTCAAGGCCGTGATCGCCATCCACTCCACCGCCCTGGGCCCGGCCCTCGGCGGCACCCGCTTCTACCCGTACGCCTCCGAGGAGGAGGCCGTGCGGGACGCGCTCAACCTCGCCCGCGGCATGTCGTACAAGAACGCCCTCGCCGGGCTCGACCACGGCGGCGGAAAGGCCGTGATCATAGGTGACCCCGAAACGGTGAAGAGCGAGCAATTGTTGCTCGCCTACGGTCGGTTCGTGGCGTCCCTGGGCGGCCGCTATGTCACCGCGTGCGATGTCGGCACGTACGTGCAGGACATGGACGTCGTCGCCCGCGAGTGCCGCTGGACCACCGGCCGCTCCCCCGAGAACGGCGGCGCGGGCGACTCCTCCGTCCTCACCGCCTTCGGCGTCTTCCAGGGCATGCGCGCCGCCGCGCAGACCCAGTGGGGCGAGCCGACGCTGCGCGGCCGCCGGGTCGGCATCGCCGGGGTCGGCAAGGTGGGCCACCACCTGGTGGAGCACCTGGTCGAGGACGGCGCCGAGGTCGTGATCACCGACGTGCGGGCCGAGGCCGTCGAGCGGATCATCGCCCGGCACCCTCAGGTCACCGCCGTGGCCACCGCGGACATCCTGGTCCGCAGCCCCCTCGACGTCTACGCCCCCTGCGCCCTCGGTGGCGCGCTGAACGACGAGACCGTGGCGGCCCTGACCGCCACCGTGGTCTGCGGCGCCGCCAACAACCAGCTCGCCCACCCGGGCGTCGAGAAGGACCTCGCCGACCGCGGCATCCTCTACGCCCCGGACTACGTGGTGAACGCCGGTGGTGTGATCCAGGTGGCCGACGAGCTGCACGGCTTCGATTTCGACCGGGCGAAGGCCAAGGCGAACGAGATCTTCGCCACCACGCTGGCCATATTCGACCGCGCCAAGTCGGACGGCATCCCGCCGGCCGCCGCGGCCGACCGGATCGCCGAGCAGCGCATGGCCGATGCCCGCGCCGTCGCCGTCCCCGTCGGCGCCCTGTAATACCGGCCGGTAGCCACGGGGCGGCACGGCCCGTGGCCCGGCCGTACGCTCGGTGCCCGCACAGCGGTCGGAGGGCCGTCGCAGGGAATACGACAGCCGGCCGGGCGGAGGTGGTGAGGGAGAGATCCCTCACCACCCATCGGCGGGTCGGCGCACAAGACACGTTAAAATCGCAGCTGACCAGCGGGGACGGGGCTCCCCTCGGGTTGTGCGACGTGGCACGTCATGCGGGCGACGTACCGTATGGCCGCGGAAGCAGGTACCGTTGAAGCCCTACAGGCCGGACACCTCGACGAGGGTCCGCTCTGACTCATGAACGTGAACGCGTGTCAAGACTCTGGGGCCGTCGAGCCCCGTCACTGAGGGGGTCGAGCCATGGGGCGCGGCCGGGCCAAGGCCAAGCAGACAAAGGTCGCCCGCCAGCTGAAGTACAACAGCGGCGGGACCGATCTCTCACGTCTGGCCAATGAGCTGGGCGCATCGCCGACGACGAAGCAGCCGCCGAACAGCGAGCCGCTCGACAAGGACGATGAGCTGGACGACGATCCGTACGCTCAGTATGCGGAGCGTTACAACCACGAGGACGAGGACGAGCAATCGCCCGACCACTCCTCGACATACCGTCGCCGCGCTTGACGCCGTAACTCTCACCGACCCGGTCCGGGGCCTGCCCCCGGACCGGGTTCTGTGCTGCCCGGTGCCGGTTCACAAGGCCCCACCCGGCCAGGGGACCACCGGCCCCGGAGCGCCCTGAGGCCCCGGGACCAGCGGATCCGCGCTCGTCAGCTTCCGTACTCACCGGTCAGGGCCACGGCCTCGGCGTGGTCGCCACGCTCGGTGATCTCGCCCGCCACCCAGGACTCCACGCCCCGGTCGGCGAAGGTGGCCAGCGCCACGTCGACGGACTCCTGCGGCACGACCGCGATCATGCCGACGCCCATGTTGAGCGTCTTCTCCAGCTCCAGCCGCTCGACCCCGCCCAGCCGGCCGACCAGGTCGAAGACGGCGCCCGGCGCCCAGGTCGAGCGGTCGACGGTGGCGTGCAGCCCGGCCGGGATCACCCGGGCCAGGTTGTTGGCGAGCCCGCCGCCGGTGATGTGCGAGAAGGCGTGCACCTCGGCCGTGCGGGTGAGCGCGAGGCAGTCGAGCGAATAGATCTTGGTGGGCTCCAGCAGCTCCTCGCCGAGGGTGCGGCCGAACTCCGGAACCTCGCGGTCCAGCTCCCAGCCCGCCCGGTCGAAGAGCACATGGCGGACCAGCGAGTACCCGTTCGAGTGAAGTCCGGACGAGGCCATCGCGATGACCGCGTCACCCGTACGGATGCGATCGGCGCCCAGCACACGGTCGGCCTCGACCACGCCCGTGCCCGCGCCGGCCACGTCGAAGTCGTCCGCGGCGAGCAGGCCGGGGTGCTCGGCGGTCTCGCCGCCGACCAGCGCGCAGCCCGCGAGGACACAGCCCTCGGCGATGCCCTTGACGATCGCCGCGACCCGCTCCGGATAGACCTTGCCGACGCAGATGTAGTCCGTCATGAACAGCGGCTCGGCGCCGCAGACGACCAGGTCGTCCACGACCATGCCGACCAGGTCGTGGCCGATGGTGTCGTAGACCCCCATCCGACGGGCGATGTCGACCTTCGTGCCGACGCCGTCGGTCGCGGAGGCGAGCAGCGGACGCTCGTACCGCTTGAGGGCGCTCGCGTCGAAGAGCCCGGCGAAGCCGCCGAGACCGCCGACGACCTCCGGGCGGGTGGCCTTCTTCACCCACTTCTTCATGAGCTCGACGGCGAGGTCGCCGGCTTCGATGTCGACGCCCGCGCTTGCGTAGCTGGCACCAGTGGTCTCAGACATGTGTTTGAGAACTTTCGTGTCGTTCGGTACTGCGGAGGCGTTACGGGCGACGGAGCGCGTCGGCGGCGTCCGTGCCGCCGGCCAGCTCGGTCTCCAGAAGCTGCTTGCCGAGGAGCTCGGGGTCCGGCAGCGGCATCGGGTACTCGCCGTCGAAGCAGGCGCGGCAGAGGTCCGGCTTGGCGATGGTGGTCGCCTCGATCATGCCGTCGAGGGAGATGTACGCGAGGGAGTCCGCGCCCAGCGACTTGCCGATCTCCTCGACCGTCATGCCATTGGCTATCAGCTCGGCGCGGGTCGCGAAGTCGATGCCGAAGAAGCACGGCCACTTCACGGGCGGCGAGGAGATGCGCACGTGCACCTCGGCGGCGCCGGCCTCGCGGAGCATCCGCACCAGGGCGCGCTGGGTGTTGCCGCGGACGATCGAGTCGTCGACGACCACCAGGCGCTTGCCCCGGATGACCTCCTTGAGGGGGTTGAGCTTGAGCCGGATGCCGAGCTGGCGGATGGTCTGGCTCGGCTGGATGAAGGTCCGGCCGACGTAGGAGTTCTTCACCAGGCCGGTGCCGTACGGGATGCCGCTGGCCTCGGCGTAACCGACGGCGGCCGGCGTGCCGGACTCCGGGGTCGGTATCACCAGGTCGGCCTCGACGGGGGCCTCGGCGGCGAGCCTGCGGCCCATCTCCACCCGGGAGAGGTAGACGTTGCGGCCCGCGATGTCGGTGTCGGGGCGCGCGAGGTAGACGTACTCGAAGACACAGCCCTTGGGCTTCGCTTCCGCGAAGCGGGAGGTCCGCAGGCCGTTCTCGTCGATGGCGACCAGCTCGCCGGGCTCCACCTCGCGGACGAAGGTGGCACCGCAGATGTCCAGGGCGGCGGTCTCGGAGGCCACCACCCAGCCGCGCTCCAGCCTGCCGAGGACCAGCGGGCGGATGCCCTGCGGGTCACGGGCGGCGTAGAGGGTGTGCTCGTCCATGAAGACGAGGCAGAAGGCGCCCTGGACGTCCGGGAGGACCTTGGTGGCCGCTTCCTCGATCGTCAGCGGCTTGCCGTCCGCGTCGGTCTGGCCCGCGAGCAGGGCCGTGACCAGGTCGGTGTCATTGGTCGCGGCGACCTGGGTGGCCCGGCCGTTGTCCTTGGGGAGGGCGGCGACCATCTCGGCGAGCTGGGCGGTGTTGACCAGATTGCCGTTATGGCCGAGCGCGATCGAGCCGTTGGCGGTCGCCCGGAACGTCGGCTGCGCGTTCTCCCACACCGACGCACCGGTGGTGGAGTAGCGGGCGTGACCGACCGCGATATGGCCCTGGAGGGAGCCGAGGGAGGTTTCGTCGAAGACCTGGGAGACAAGTCCCATGTCCTTGAAGACGAGGATCTGGGAGCCGTTGCTCACTGCGATGCCCGCGGACTCCTGTCCGCGGTGCTGCAGGGCATACAGCCCGAAATAGGTGAGCTTGGCGACCTCTTCACCCGGAGCCCAGACACCGAAGACGCCGCAAGCGTCCTGGGGGCCCTTCTCGCCGGGGAGCAGGTCGTGGTTGAGTCGTCCATCACCACGAGGCACACCTCGAGTCTATGGCAGGTGCGAGGTTCATCCGAACCGGGGATGACCAGGGATGCCTCACACCACGGACAGCCACTCGGCGCGCACAGCGAATCACCTTTTCCGCTCAGGTGAGTTACCGCGTGGCGTTGCTCGGATGAGCACTCATGTGAGCAACGGCAGTTGGGCGGAGATGTCGGCGCGTTCACCGCTCGCGGAGACCGCGGCCGCGTCGAGGGCGGTGGCCCAGTCCGTACGGCCGGTGGCCAGGCGCACCCAGGTGAGGGGGTCGGTCTCGACGACGTTGGGCGGGGTGCCTCGGGTGTGCTTGGGGCCCGCCACGCACTGCACGACCGCGAACGGCGGTACGCGGACCTCCACGGAGCCCCCGGGCGCCTTGAGGGCCAGCGAGTCCGCCAGCAGGCGGGTGACGGCGGCCAGGGCCTGCCGGTCGAACGGGATCTGCACGCCGAGCGCGGCGGCCAGATCGTCGCTGTGCACGACGAGTTCGACGCATCTGGTGACGAGGAGGTCGTCGAGGCGCATCACGCCGGGGCGGGCCTGCAGCAGGCGCTCCGCGGGCACGCCGGAGGTCAGTTCGGCGAAGCGGTCCGCCACGTGGGCGAGGAGCGCGACGGGCTCCTCCGCGGCGGCCGCTTCCCGTACGGACGTGGCGACCCGCGTCGCGTATTCGGCCGTGACGAACGGCCACTCGGCGAGCGTGATCTCCCGTGCCGGGGGCTCGGGTTGTTCGAGCCCTTGGGCGACGGAGCGGACGCCCAGGGCGATATGCGTGACCAGCTCCCGGACGGTCCAGTCGCCGAGCCGTGTGGGCAGCGCGAACCGGCCCTCGTCGAGGGCTTCGACGACGGCGCGTACGTTGCCGAGCTGCGCGATGACGGCCGCGCGGGTCCTGTCGAGGTCGTACGTTCGGGCACGCTTGCGCTGGGCGGGAGGCATGAGGGGATTTTCCCCCACTCGCCCCCTCCCGCAACCGGGCTCCGGTCCTCGATCGCCGTACGGGCCGGAAGTGCCCGGCCCGTACGGCGTTCGTCCGCTAGGCCAGCAGAGCCGGGATCGTCGCTTCGTGCGCAGCGCGCAGTTCCGCGAGCGGGAGCTCGAAGTGGCCCTGGATGTCGATCACTTCGCCGTCCACCACGCCGATGCGCGCCGCCGGCAGGCCGCGGGCGCCGCACATGTCGCCGAAGCGGAGTTCCTCGCTGCGCGGTACGGCGACGACCGCCCGGCCCGCCGACTCCGAGAACAGGAACACGAAGGGGTCCAGTCCGTCGGGGACGACGATCCGCGCGCCCTTGCCGCCGCGCAGGCACGACTCGGCGAGGGCCTGGATCAGGCCGCCGTCGGAGAGGTCGTGCGCCGCGTCGACCATGCCGTCGCGGGAGGCGGCGATCAGGATCTCGGCGAGCAGCTTCTCGCGCTCCAGGTCCACGGCCGGCGGCAGCCCGCCGAGGTGGTCGTGGACGACCTGCGACCAGGCCGAACCGCCCAGCTCCTCCTTGGTGTCACCCAGGAGGTAGAGCAGGTGGCCCTCTTCCGAGAAGGCCATCGGCGTACGGCGGTTGACGTCGTCGATCACGCCGAGCACCGCGACCACGGGGGTCGGGTGGATGGCGGTCTCGCCGGTCTGGTTGTAGAGCGAGACGTTGCCGCCGGTGACGGGGGTGCCCAGCTCCAGGCAGCCGTCCGCCAGACCGCGGGTGGCCTCGGCGAACTGCCACATGACGGCCGGGTCCTCGGGCGAGCCGAAGTTCAGGCAGTTGGAGATGGCGAGCGGCCGGGCGCCGGTGGCGGCCACGTTGCGGTACGACTCGGCGAGCGCGAGCTGCGCGCCGGCGTACGGGTCGAGCTTGGTGTAGCGGCCGTTGCCGTCGGTCGCGACCGCCACGCCCAGGTTGGTGTTCTCGTCGATGCGGACCATGCCCGAGTCCTCGGGCTGCGTCAGCACGGAGTTGCCCTGCACGAACCGGTCGTACTGATCGGTGATCCAGGACTTCGAGGCCTGGTTCGGGGAGGAGACGACCTTGAGGACCTGCTCGCGCAGCTCGTCGTCGGTCGCCGGGCGGGGCAGCCGCGCGGCGTCGTCGGCCTGGAGTGCGTCCTGCCACTCCGGCCGGGCGTACGGCCGCTCGTAGACCGGCCCCTCGTGCGCGACCGTGCGCGGCGGCACGTCGACGATCTGCTCGCCGTGCCAGAAGATCTCCAGCCGTTCGCCGTCGGTCACTTCACCGATGACGGTGGCGATGACGTCCCACTTCTCGCAGATCTCCATGAAGCGGGCGACCTTGCCGGGCTCGACGACCGCGCACATGCGCTCCTGCGACTCGCTCATGAGGATCTCCTCGGGCGAGAGGGAGGAGTCGCGCAGCGGCACGGTGTCCAGCTCGACGCGCATACCGCCCGAACCGGCGCTGGCCAGCTCGCTGGTGGCGCAGGACAGACCGGCGCCGCCGAGGTCCTGGATGCCGTCGACCAGGTCCTCGCGGAAGATCTCCAGGGTGCACTCGATGAGGAGCTTCTCCTGGAAGGGGTCGCCGACCTGGACGGCGGGGCGCTTGGCCGGGCCGGTGGAGTCGAAGGTCTCCGAGGCGAGCACGGAGACGCCGCCGATGCCGTCGCCGCCCGTGCGGGCGCCGTAGAGGATGACCTTGTTGCCCGCGCCGGACGCCTTGGCCAGGTGGATGTCCTCGTGCTTCATCACGCCCACGCAGAGGGCGTTGACCAGCGGGTTGCCCTGGTAGCAGGCGTCGAAGACGACCTCGCCGCCGATGTTGGGCAGGCCCAGGCAGTTGCCGTAGCCGCCGATGCCCGCGACGACGCCCGGCAGGACGCGCTTGGTGTCGGGGTGGTCGGCGGCGCCGAAGCGCAGCGGGTCCATGACGGCGACCGGGCGGGCGCCCATGGCGAGGATGTCGCGGACGATGCCGCCGATGCCGGTGGCCGCGCCCTGGTAGGGCTCGATGTACGAGGGGTGGTTGTGCGACTCGACCTTGAAGGTGACCGCGTAGCCCTGGCCGACGTCGACGACACCGGCGTTCTCGCCGATGCCGACGAGGAGGGCTTCGTTCTCGGGCGCCTTCTCGCCGAACTGCCTCAGGTGGACCTTGCTGCTCTTGTAGGAGCAGTGCTCGGACCACATCACGCTGTACATGGCCAGCTCGGCGCCGGTGGGACGGCGGCCGAGGATCTCGTGGATGCGGGCGTACTCGTCCGGCTTCAGACCCAGCTCGGCCCACGGCTGCGCGGCGTCGGGGGTCTCGCCCGCGTGCTTGACGGTGTCCAGGCTCATGCGTTGACCAGCTTCTTCAAGATCGAGGTGAAGAACCCGAGCCCGTCGGTACGGCCCGTACCGACCAGCGGCTCGACGGCGTGCTCCGGGTGCGGCATGAGGCCGACGACGTTGCCCGCGGCGTTGGTGATGCCGGCGATGTCGCGGAGCGAGCCGTTGGGGTTTCCGTCCAGGTAGCGGAAGGCGACACGGCCCTCCGCCTCCAGCTCGTCGAGGGTCCGCTCGTCGGCCACATAGCGGCCGTCGATGTTCTTCAGCGGGACGGAGATCTCCTGGCCCGCCTCGTAGTCGGACGTCCAGGCCGTGTCCGCGTTCTCCACCCGCAGCTTCTGGTCGCGGCAGATGAAGTGCAGGTGGTTGTTGCGCAGCATCGCGCCGGGCAGCAGGTGGGACTCGGTGAGCACCTGGAAGCCGTTGCAGATGCCGAGGACCGGCAGGCCCTCCCGGGCGCCCTCGATGACCTTCTCCATGACGGGCGAGAAGCGGGAAATGGCACCCGCGCGCAGATAGTCGCCGTAGGAGAAGCCACCGGGCAGGATCACGGCATCGACCTGTTTGAGGTCTTTGTCGCGATGCCACAGCGATACGGGTTCGAGTCCGGCGATACGGACGGCGCGCTGGGTGTCGCGGTCGTCCAGAGTGCCGGGGAAGGTGATGACTCCTACACGGGCGGTCATCGAGCTTCTCCGTCGACCTTCACGGTGAAGTCTTCGATCACGGTGTTGGCGAGAAACGTTTCCGCCATCTCGTGGATGCGGGCGAGGGCGGCGTCGTCGACCGGACCCTCCACCTCGAGTTCAAAGCGCTTGCCCTGACGGACGTCGGCGATCCCCGCAAAACCCAGGCGTGGCAGCGCGCGCTGCACCGCCTGCCCCTGCGGGTCGAGGATCTCCGGCTTGAGCATGACGTCGACTACGACGCGTGCCACTGGCACTCCCGGTGGTGTGGTGCGTGAGCTGAAGCGGTGGTGCCAGAGTACAGTCCCAAAAAATCTACGCGCATAGATATGGTGGCCACCCTGTCACGTTTACGCATCGACACAGGAAGAATCCGGGGAAAATCGCGGAAAAAATGTACGGTCCTGATTGCCGGGGGCCACGCCGACCGAATTAAGTGGGCTTCCATTTGCAATGGCCTTCGTTGTACAAATGAATAATCATTGATCCGGGACATCCGGAACCCTCGCGTCACCGCAGATCGACGCGGTGACGCCCGCTGAAAGGACCGATATTCGTGGCACAGCGCGTAGTGGTCACGCTCTCCGATGACATCGACGGCGGGGAAGCCGCGGAGACGGTCTCCTTCGGACTCGACGGCAAGTCGTACGAGATCGACCTCAACACTGCCAATGCGAAGAAACTGCGCGTCGCGCTCGCACCCTTCGTGGATGCCGGCCGCAAGCAGTCCCGCTCCGGGAAGGTCTACCGCCACACCTCCGTGGCGCCCGACCCCTCCGCGGTGCGCGCCTGGGCCCGCTCGCACGGCATGGACGTACCGCCGCGCGGCCGCATCCCCAAGCGGGTCTACGAGGCCTTCAACGCCGCCGACTGACGGAGTTGCCAAGCACCCCTGTTGATCAGCTAGAGTTTGGATCACGCCGAGGGGAACGGACGGGAAACCGCCGGGACTTCGGGGTCATGCGGGTGTAGCTCAGTAGTAGAGCGCCCCCTTTCCAAGGGGGAGGCGCAGTGTGCGATTCCTGTCACCCGCTCTCATCGTTCCGACGGTCGTTCCACATCCGTGGACCGGCTGTCCGGTGCGACGCTTGCGGGTGTAGCTCAGTAGTAGAGCGCCCTCTTTCCAAGAGGGAGGCGCAGTGTGCGATTCCTGTCACCCGCTCTGATCGTTCCGACGGTCGTCCCACATCCGTGGACCGGCCGCGCGTGGCGACTCATGCGGGTGTAGCTCAGTAGTAGAGCGCCCCCTTTCCAAGGGGGAGGCGCAGTGTGCGATTCCTGTCACCCGCTCTCATCACGTACCGACCACTCCTGTGGTTCCGGTACAGTGGTGTTCGCACCGCCCGGTGAGAGCCGGTCGGCAGCATGCGGACGTAGCTCAGTTGGTAGAGCACCACCTTGCCAAGGTGGATGTCGCGAGTTCGAGTCTCGTCGTCCGCTCAGTGAACGAAGGCCCCGATCAACATGATCGGGGCCTTCGTCGTATCCCCGGGCGCCGCACGCCCGGTGCGCATCGCGGGCGGCGCCCTTCCCGTGCCACATGACATCCGTCATCCGAGGTCATGACAGCTCGCACTGCCTCGGGGCCGGATCGGCCGGGAGCCTTGAGACATGGATATCGGGGACAGTGTGATCGAGGTCTCGGAGCTGCGGCGGCGCTACGGCCCGGAGGGTGACAAGGGGTTCGAGGCGGTGCGGGGCGTCTCCTTCACCGTGGCGCGCGGCGAGCTGTTCGCCCTGCTCGGCACCAACGGCGCCGGCAAGACCTCCACGGTCGAGCTGCTGGAGGGCCTGGCCCGGCCGAGCGGCGGGCGGGTGCGGGTGCTGGGCCACGATCCGTTCGAGGAGCGGAGCGCGGTCCGCCCGCGGGTCGGGGTGATGCTCCAGGAGGGCGGCTTCCCCTCCGATCTGACCGTCACGGAGACCGTGCGGATGTGGGCGGGCTGCACCACCGGCGCACGGCCCGTCGGGGAGGCGCTCGGCCTGGTCGGGCTGGTGGGGCGCGGTGATGTGCGGATCAAGCAGCTGTCCGGCGGCGAGCGGCGGCGGCTCGACCTCGCGCTGGCCCTGCTCGGCCGCCCCGAGGTGCTCTTCCTCGACGAGCCGACGACGGGTCTGGACCCCGAGGCCCGGCACACCACCTGGGAGTTGGTGCGCCGGCTGCGCGAGGAGGGCACGACCGTGCTGCTGACCACCCACTATCTGGAGGAGGCCGAGGCGCTCGCGGACCGGCTCGCGATCATGCGCGAGGGCCGGATCGTGACGTCCGGGGCGCCCGGCGAGGTCATCGGCGCCTATCCGGCCCGGATCCGCTTCGCCATGCCGGTGGGCTGGTTCGTCGGCGACCTGCCGCCCCTCGCCGAGCTGGGCGTCGTGCGGCACGAGGAGACCGAGGGGCGGATAGAGCTCCAGACACGGGAGTTGCAGCGGACCCTGACCGGGCTGCTGGTCTGGGCGCGGGAGAAGGACATAGAGCTGGAAGGGCTGGACGCGCGGACGGCCTCCCTGGAGGAGGCGTTCCTGGCCATAGCGGGCGCGGGCACGGGTGCGGGTGCGGCTGTGGGAGCCGGTGCGGGGAGGGGCGAGTGATGGCGGTGTCCACGACGATGTCCACAATGGTGTCCACGGCGGGATCGCGGGTGCTGGCGCTGGGGCGGGCGGAGCTGACCCTGCTCGGGCGGAGCAAGACCGCGCTGTATATGGGACTGCTGATGCCCGCCGTGATGGTCTACGCGATGCACAGCGTGGTCGCCGGGGTCGATCTCGACAAGGCCGGGATGTCGGTCGCCGCCGTGTCGGTCACCGGGGGCTTCGGCTTCGTGCTGGTCCTGGCCGTCTATCAGAACCTGGTCACCGCCTATGTCGCGCGCCGGGAGGAGCTGGTCCTCAAGCGGCTCCGCACGGGCGAGGCGAGTGACGTGGAGATATTGGCGGGCACGGCGATACCGGCGGTGCTCGTCGCGCTCGCCCAGTGCGTCCTGCTGGTGGTGGCGGGTGTCGTCTGGCTGAAGCTGGGGGCGGTGCACCGGCCCGAACTGCTCCTGGCGGGCCTGGTGTTCGGGGTCGTCCTGTGCGTCACGCTGGCCGCGGCCACCGCGGCCTGGGCCAAATCGGTCGAGGGGGCACAGTTCGTGACCACTCCCCTGTTCCTGATCTCGATGGCGGGCTCGGGTCTGGTCGTGCCCCTGGAGGCGATGCCGGACGGCGTCGCGCAGATATGCCGACTGCTGCCGCTTACTCCGGCGATGCAGCTGATGCGTGGTGGCTGGCTCGGCGGGGTGGACGCGGTCGATGCCCTGCGGGATGTGCTGACCGCGTTGGTCTGGGTGGCGTTGGGCGTGTTTGCTGTACGGCGGTGGTTCCGCTGGGAGCCGCGGAGGTGAGCCTGCCGGGCGGCGGGTGATCGATGAACGATGGGGGGCGCGCACGTGGGCAGACGGCTGCGGGAGTGGCGGAGCTGGAGCAGGGTCGCGCAGGTCGATTTCTATTCGCGGATGACCATCTGCGTGGTGCCCTTCATCTTTCCGCTGGCCAATGGAGCCCAACTGCTGAGCGGCTCCCAGCCGCTGGGATGGCTGCTGTTGGGGATCTGCCTCGTCCACTGCGTGCACCACATCACGCTGGCCCGACGGTGTCTGGACCACTATTTGTGGAAGCGGCCCGCGCCGTGGTGGGGGGTGGCCGTCTCCGCGGTGCTGTTCCTCGCCTTCGTGGCCGTCTTCGTCGTCAAGGTCCGGGTCGAGGGGCTGACCTACATATCCTCTTCGGCCATGATGCTCCAGGCGGGCGGGCTGATCGCGTTCGGCTCGTTCAGCACCCTGGTCCGCATCCGCCGGTATCTCGCCGTCTGCGTGCTGGCGGCCGTGGTGACGGGCGTCGGGGTCGTCCTGGTGGGCGGGCAGCCGGCGGGGGCGCTCGTGGTGGCCGTGTTCGTCGTGTTCACCGGGGTGTGGAGCCTGACCGTGATGCGCACGTCGGCGTGGATGCTCTCCGTGCTGTGGGAGCTGGAGGCGGCCCGTACGGCGCAGGCGCGGCTGGCGGTCGCGGAGGAGCGGCTGCGGTTCTCGCGCGACATGCACGACGTCATGGGGCGCAATCTCGCGGTGATCGCCCTCAAGAGCGAGCTCGCCGTGCAGCTGGCGCAGCGGGGTTCGGCGGCGGCGCTGGAGCAGATGGCGGAGGTGCAGCGGCTGGCCCAGGACTCGCAGCGGGAGGTCCGCGAGGTGGTCCGCGGCTACCGCGAAGCGGATCTGCGCACCGAACTGGCGGGCGCCCGGGGCGTGCTGTCCGCGGCGGGCATCGACTGCCGCATCGACGACTCGGCGGGCCGTGAGCTGCCGGCGCCGGTGCAGTCGGCGCTGGCCTGGGTGGTCCGCGAGGCGACGACGAATGTGCTGCGGCACGCGGACGCGGGGCGGTGCGCGGTACGGATGCGGATCGTCGACGACGCGGCGGTGCTCGTCATGGAGAACGACGGGGTGCAGGACCGGAGCCCGGGGGCGGGCACCGACGGCGGTTCGGGGTTGGCGGGGCTGCGGGAGCGGCTGGACGCACTGGGCGGCACGATCACCGCGGAGCGCCGCGGGGTGAGGATGTTCCGCGTGACGGCGGAGGTCCCGCTGACCGGCGGGGAGACGCCCCTGCGTGACACGGCGCGTGACACGGCAGGCGGGGGCAGGCCGGGAGGCGGCTCGTCCCCGGCGGGTGGTGGCTCCGCCTCGGAAGGGGGCGGCTTGTCGCCGGGCGGAGCGTGTGGGGGCGACGGAGGCGGTGCGCCGCCGAGAGTGGCCACGGGTGCGGGGCACGGAGGGACAGCGTGACGGACGACATGGGTGCGGGCGCGGCGGGGAGTGCGGGCGGTCCCATACCGGGCGCGGGCGTCAACGACGGGCCTCCGCCCGTACGGGTGATGCTGGCGGACGACGAGCATCTGATCCGGGGAGCGCTGGCCGCGCTGCTCGGGCTGGAGGACGATCTCCAGGTGGTCGCGGAGGCCGCCTCGGGGCCGGAGGCGCTGGCCATGGCCCGGGCCCACCGGCCGGACGTGGCTGTACTGGATCTCCAAATGCCAGGGCTGGACGGTGTGATGGTGGCCACATCCCTGCGGGCCGAACTGCCCGGTTGCCGCACCATGATCGTGACCGGTCACGGCCGTCCCGGGCATCTGAAGCGGGCGCTGGAGGCGGGGGTGCGCGGGTTCGTGCCCAAGACCGTCTCGGCGCGGCGGCTCGCCGAGATCATCCGGACCGTGCACGGCGGAAGCCGCTATGTGGACCCGGAGTTGGCGGCGGACGCGATCAGCGCGGGCGACTCCCCGCTGACCGCGCGGGAGGCGGAACTGCTGGAGCTGGCCGAGGATGGGGCGCCGGTCGCGGAGATCGCGGAGCGCGCCTCGCTGACGCCCGGGACGGTCCGGAACTACCTCTCGGCGGCCGTCGCGAAGCTCGGCGTCGAGAACCGTCACGCGGCCGCGCGCATCGCACGTGCTCAGGGTTGGCTATAGTGGTGCACGCACCGCACGACAGCGCGGCGCAATGCGGACGTAGCTCAGTTGGTAGAGCACCACCTTGCCAAGGTGGATGTCGCGAGTTCGAGTCTCGTCGTCCGCTCGGTGAACGAAGGCCCCGATCATGATGATCGGGGCCTTCGTCGTGCTCCGCCCGATGATTTCAGCCCGGTGACGTCAGCCCGGTGATCCGGTGGGGAAGCTCAGCCGGAAGCGGGCGCCGCCCGTCTCCGCCCGCTCCGCCGTCAGCTCGGCGCCGTGCGCGCGGGCGATCTGGCGGGCCATGGCGAGCCCGAGGCCGGAGCCGGGGAGGGCGCGGGCCTGCCGGGAGCGGTAGAAGCGGTCGAAGACATAGGGCAGGTCCTCGGTGGAGATGCCGGGGCCGTGGTCGCGGACCGTGAGGTCGAGGCCGTGCTCCGTGCGCTCCAGCCGCACTTCGACCATCGCGCCGGGCGGGCTGAACTTGGCCGCGTTGTCGAGCAGGTTGGACAGCAGCCGCGCGAGGCGGGCCGGGACGCCGGGGACGGTCACGGCGCCCGCGGTGTCCAGGTCGGCGGTGAAGGGGGTGTTCGGCCAGTGCCCGCGCGCGGCGGCCACACAGCGTTCGGCCAGCAGATCCAGCCGGACCTGCTCGACGAGCTGCTGCGGCTCCTCGTCCCGGGCGAGCTCGATGAGGTCGTTGACCAGGCCGGTGACCTCGCGGAGCTGCCGGCCGAGGGCGGCGGAGGCCCGGTCCCGCTGGGCGGGCGAGAGCCGTTCGGCGCGGGCGAGGAGCTCGGCGTTGGTGCGGAGCGCGGTCAGCGGGGTGCGCAGCTCGTGGGAGGCGTCGGCGACGAGGCGGCGCTGGGCGGCGACGGCCTCCTCCAGCTCGCCCAGCATGGTGTTGAAGCTGGTCGCGAGGCGGGTGATCTCGTCCTGGCGGCGCGCCTCGTAGGGCGGCAGCTCGATGCGGTGGGCGGGGTCGCGGGTGGCGGCGATGCGTTCGGCGGTGGCCGTGAGCCGGGTCACGGGCCGCAGGGACGTACGGGACGCGAAGTAGCCGAGGGCCGCCGCGAGCAGCACCCCGGCGCCGCCGACCCCGGCGAGGAGCAGTCCCGCCTGCCGTACGCCCTGGTCGACGGTGTCGGAGCGGGCCGCGACCTGGAGGGCCCGGTCGTCCCTGAGGCGCATGGTGAACATCCGCATGTCACGGCCGCCGAGGGTGATGTTGCTGTAGAACTCGCCGAGCGTCCCGGCCGCGACGCGGCGCGTGGCCCCCGTGACCGGCAGCACGAGGCCGCCCTGGCCCGGTGCGGCGGGGTCGGCGCGGACGATCTGGGCGCAGGCGGGGGCGGCGAGCCAGTTGCACTCGCCGTAGAGCACCCCGGTTCCGCCGTGGCTCTGCTGGGACATGATCCCGGCCTGCTGCTTCAGCTGGAGGTCGAGCTGGCGCACGAGTTCGTAGCGGATCACGACGTACGCGGCGGCGAGCACGCCGAGGGCGACGAGCGCGACGGCCGCGGAGGTGACGAGCGCCAGCCGGGCGCGCAGGGGCCTGCGGCCGAGGAGGCGCGCGCGCAGCGCTCTCACCGCTCCGCCAGCCGGTAACCGATGCCGTGCACGGTGTGGACGAGGCGGGGCGCGCCGCCCGCTTCCAGTTTGCGCCGCAGATAACCGACGTAGACGGCGAGGGAATTGGAGTCAGGGCCGAAATCGGTGCCCCAGACCCTTTCCTGGATGACCTCACGCGGCAGCACCTGGCCCGGGTGCCGCATCAGCACGTCGAGCAGGGCGAATTCGGTGCGGGTGAATTCCAGCGGGATGTCACCGCGTCTGCCGGTGCGGGTCTCCGGGTCCACGGTGAGGTCGGCGAATGCCAATTCGCCGCTCTCCTCGGTGGGTTCGACGGGCGCCGCGCGGCGGAGCAGCGCCCGCAGGCGGGCGAGGAGCTCGTCCAGGGCGAAGGGTTTGACGAGGTAGTCGTCGGCCCCCGCGTCCAGGCCCGCGACCCGGTCGGAGACGGCGTCGCGCGCGGTGAGGACGAGCACGGGCGTACGGTCGCCGACCCCGCGCAGCCTGCGGCACACGGCGAGGCCGTCGAGCACGGGCATGGCGAGGTCGAGGACGATGGCGGCGGGCGGGTCGGCGGCGACGGAGGAGAGGGCCTCCAGGCCGTCCGCGGCGGAGCGCACCGCGTAGCCCTCGACTGTGAGCCCGTCCACTACCGCGGCTCGTACTTCGGGGTCGTCGTCGACGACGAGGACGCTCGTCTCGGCCATTTCGCCTCCGGCGGGGTGCGCGTACTGATCACCTACCTTGTCAGAGGCAGTCTGAGAGGGCTCTTAGGACAAGCGGGCCCCGGGCAGCCGGGGCCGGATTTAAAAGGCTCTTAGAGCGCGTCCGCACGCTGCCCCACATGGCAAACGCACGCGACACACTTTCCGTGGTCATCGGCGCGGGCGGGACCGGTGGGCACATTTACCCGGGGCTCGCTGTCGCCGACGCGATTCGAGACGCCGTGCCGGACGCGGTCGTCAGTTTTGTCGGGACCGAGCGCGGGCTGGAGACCCGCCTGATCCCCCGGGCCGGATACCGGCTGCACACGGTCGACATGATCCCCTTCGACCGCTCGCTCGGCTCGCGCCGCTTCCTGCTGCCCGCCGATCTGCTGCGCTCCGGCATGCAGGCGCGGCGGGTGATCGAGGAGCAGGGCGCGCACGTCGTCGTCGGCATGGGCGGCTATCCCAGCGCCCCCGCCGTGCTGGGCGCGCGGATGGCGGGGCGGCCCGCGCTCGTCCACGAGTCCAACGCGGTGCCGGGCCGTGCGAACCGGTTCGCCACCGCCCTCACCCCGCATGTGGCCCTCGCCTTCGACCGGACCCGCGGCCACCTCGCGGCCCGCGCGGGCGCCCGCGCCGAGACGGTGGGGATGCCTCTGGTCGGCGCGGTCGCCGGGCTGGACCGGGCGGCGCTGCGCGAGCCCGCCCGGCGGGCCTTCGGGGTGCCCGACGGGGCGCGGATGGTGCTGTTCAACGGCGGCAGCCTGGGCGCCGCGCGGCTGACCGAGGCCGCTGTGCGGCTGGCCGGGCGGTGGCGTGGGCGGTCCGATGTCCACTTGGTGATCAAGACCGGTCCGCAGGCCCTGGCGGCGACCCGGGCCCGGCTGGCCGCCGAGGGCGGCGACCGTGTCGCGACCGCGGTCGACTATCTGGACCGGATGGACCTCGCCTATGCCGCGGCCGACCTCGTGGTGTGCCGCGCGGGCTCGGCGACGGTGGCGGAACTCGCGACCGTACGGGTGCCCGCGGTGCTGGTCCCGTACCCCCACGCGCCCCACGACCACCAGACCCACAACGCCCGTGTGCTCTCCGACGCCGGGGCCGGGCTGCTGCTCCCCGACGGCGAGACGGACGGCGACCGGCTCGCCGAGCTGATCGGGCCGCTGCTCGCCGACCCGGCGCGGCTGGCCGCGATGAGCGCGGCAGCCGACCCGGGCACGCACACGATCGCCGCCGACCTGATGGCGGCCTGGGTGCTGCGCCTCGCCGGACACGCGGCAGCGCCGCCGGCGGCGCGCCTGCGCGCCGCATGACGACTTCCCGCATCCGAAAGGAACTTCTCATGTCCTCGACTGCCAACGCACAGAGCTGGCACGGCCGTACCGTCCTCGTCACCGGGGCCGAAGGGTTCATCGGGTCCACGCTCGTCGACCTGCTGGTGGAGCGCGGCGCGCACGTGCGGGTGCTCGTGCACTACAAGCCGTACGCCGAGCGCGGCCACCTCGCCCGCTACCTCGGGCCCGGCTCGCCCGTGGAGACACTCGCCGGTGACGTCCGCGACGCCGGACGCGTCATGGACGCCGTCGCCGGGTGCGACACCGTCTTCCACCTCGCCGCGCTGATCGGCATCCCGTACAGCTACGCCTCCCCGGAGGCGTACGTGCAGACCAATGTGGCCGGCACGGAGAACGTCGCCGCCGCCTGCCGCCGCCACGGCGTGCGACGCATGGTGCACACCTCCACCAGCGAGGTGTACGGGACGGCGCTCACCGTGCCGATCCGTGAGGACCACCCGCTGCAGCCGCAGTCGCCGTACTCCGCGTCGAAGATCGGCGCGGACATGCTGGCGCTGTCCTACGCGCACTCCTTCGAGCTGCCGGTAACCGTCGTGCGGCCCTTCAACACCTACGGACCCCGGCAGTCCGCACGCGCCGTGATCCCCACGATCCTCGCCCAGCTGCACTCCGGCGCGGAAGAGATCCGGCTCGGATCGACCACACCGACACGGGACTTCACCTATGTGACCGACACGGCGGAAGGATTCCTCGCACTGGCCGAGTGCGACCGGGCGATCGGGCACGCCGTCAACCTCGGCACCGGCCGCGAGATCGCCATCGGCGATCTCGCCCAGTCGCTGATCCGGGCTTCCGGGCGGCCGGCCCGGGTCGTCGTCGACGAGACGCGACTGCGGCCTGCGGGCAGCGAGGTCGAGCGGCTGCTCTCGGACAACTCGCGGGCGCGGGACTGGGCGGGGTGGCAGCCGGTGGTCGAGCTGGAGGAAGGACTCGCCCGGACGTCGGACTGGGTGCGGTCGAATCTGCGGCTCTTCGCGGCGGATCGGTACCAGGTGTGAGGCTGGGGCGGGGTTTTCGTTCCCCATCCCCGCCCCTTCCCGAAACCGGGGCTCCGCCCCAGACCCCGAAGCACGCTCCGCGCGCTGTCCTCAAACGCCGGACAGGCTGAATTCGCTGGCTACGGTCCGCGGAATCCAGCCCGTCCGGCGTTTGAGGACGCGCCCGCAGGGCGCTGGGGGTCCGGGGTCTCCCCGGTTTCGGGAAGGGGCGGGGCTGGGGAAAAAGCCTGCCGCAGGCGGTTCTACGACCAGTTCAGGCCCGTCAGGCGCTCGTACGCCTCGACGTACTTCGACCGCGTCCGCTCCACGACCTCCGGAGGGAGCGGCGGAGGCGGCAACTCGCCGTGGCGGTCCCAGCCCGACTCCGGGGACGAGAGCCAGTCGCGGACGAACTGCTTGTCGAAGGACGGCTGCGCATGCCCCGGTTCCCACTCCTCCGCCGGCCAGAAGCGGGAGGAGTCCGGGGTGAGCACCTCGTCCGCGAGCACGAGCTCGCCGTCCGCGAAGCCGAATTCGAACTTCGTGTCGGCGAGGACGATGCCCCGGTCCCGGGCGATGTCGCGGGCCCGGCCGTAGACGGCGAGCGTCGCCTGGCGCAGCTGCGTGGCGGTCTCCGCGCCGACCTGCCGGGCCACCTCCTCGTAGGAGACGTTCTCGTCGTGCTCGCCGACGGCCGCCTTCGTGGCGGGCGTGAAGATCGGGGACGGCAGCTCGGAGCCGTCGGTGAGGCCCTCGGGGAGGGCGAGCCCGCAGACGGTGCGGGTCTGCCGGTACTCCGCGAGGCCGGAGCCGGTCAGATAGCCGCGGGCCACGCACTCGACGGGGACCATGTCCAGGGACCGGCAGATCAGCGTGCGGCCCGCCCAGTCGGCGGGGGCGCCGGCGGGCAGCTCGGTGGACAGGACGTGGTTCGGGAGCAGGTCGGTCAGCCGGTCGAACCACCACAGGGAGAGCTGGGTGAGCACCCGGCCCTTGTCCGGGATCTCGGTGGGCAGCACCCAGTCGTAGGCCGACATCCGGTCGGAGGCGACCATCACCAGCCGGCCCGCCTCGTCGCGGTAGAGGTCGCGGACCTTGCCGGTGTGCAGGTGCACAAGGCCGGGCACCTCGACCGGTTCGGGCTTCTCTACGAATCCGGACACGCGTCCTCCTGGTGGTTTGTCCAAGCACCACGATTCTGCCGTACGCCGGGCGCGCGGTCCGACGAGGGTCAGCAGCGCTTGCAGATGCGATCGAGGAGGTTGGCCGTGGCCCGCTGGACGCGGGCGTCGACATGGCCGGGCCGGTCCAGCGCGGGGGACCAGGCGAAGGTGCCCGAGGCGAAGACCAGGGCGCCACTGGGGGCGCGGTAGAGCGAGGTCTCCTGGTGGCGTCCGACGCCCTCGGCGTCCTCGTACGGCGAGTGGGCCAGCAGGATGCGACGGGTGTGCTGCGGCAGGGCCGTACGGGGGAAGTAGCGGTCGGCCTCGCCCGCGACCAGGCCCGGCAGCTCGTCGCCCTCGCCCGCGCCGGTGGCGTCCCACAGCCAGTGGCCGGCGTTGCGGACGACCATGGGGGACGGCTCGGGCACCCGGCCCGCGTACTGGATGCCCAGCAGTTGCTGCTCGGCGGGCGAGGCGTCGCGCCAGAGCGCGGAGCGGCCTGGCCCGCGACGTTTTCGGCAGGTCAGCAGGCGGTCGGGGCCGGCCGGCGAGGGGGCGAGCTCGCACTGCCAGTACATGGTGTTCGCGGACAGGAACACCAGCGACGTGCCGGAGTCGCGGGCCAGCTCGGCGGCGCGGCGCATGGCGGGCGACCAGTACTCGTCGTGGCCGGGGAAGACCAGGCCGCGGTAGCGGGAGGGATCGACACGGCCCGCGTGCAGATCGCGGGTGTCGGCGTAGGCGAGGTCGTAGCCATAGCGCTCGGCCCAGCGGATGAAGTCGTAGGCGTGGCCCACGTGGAGCGGCAGGCCCGCGCCCGCGAAGGGGCGGTCGAAGGAGACCGTGGTGGCCGCCTCGTCCTCGCCCAGGAGCTGTCCGTCCTCGTCCCAGGCGTGGTAGAGGCTCGCGCCCGTGCGGCCGTCCTCGGGGTAGAGGTTGTACGCCTGCCAGGTGATGTCGGGCAGGACGAGCAGCAGGTCTGCGGGGCGGCTGTCGCGGACCAGGAACGGGATGTGGCTGCGGTGGCCGTCGGCGGTGGTCAGGACGGCCACATAGGCGCCGAGGCTCCAGTAGCCGGGGATCTGGAGCCGCCAGGACAGCCACCAGTGGTGGCAGGAGACCGTGCGGTCGACGGTGAGCGGCGCGGGCTGGACGATGCCGGACAGCCGGGGGCTGGTGGTGATCTTCGCGGCGCCGTCGCCCGCGTAGTGGCCGACCCGGTAGACGTCCACGCTGAAGCGCTGCGGCGGGTCCACCGTGATGCGGAAGTCCATGGCCTCGCCGGGGGCGACGGCGCTGTTGGACGCGAAGCCCTTGATCTGCCGGCGCACGTCGTCTGCGGTGCGCGGCACGGGGACGCGGGACGCGCGCCGCCGGTCGGGGACGTGGCTCTCGGCGTACCAGGCGAGCATCCGGCCCGACTCGTCGACATAGGACTCGCTGTCGCGCAGCCAGGGCAGCGGGCCCTGCCCGAAGGGGTCCGAGACGGCGTGTGCGAGCGCCCCCGACTCCCAGCGGCGGATCCGGTCCGTCCCCATCGCGCTCCCTCCCCTGTGCCCCCGACGCGTACGCATTTCCGTCATCCGGTCCGGTGTGCCGCGAGGCGGCCGCACCCGGTGACCCCCAGCACATCACATGGCGCACCCGCACCGTCACGGCCTGTCGCACTTTTTCCGGCGGGCGGCCGGGCGGGCGGGGGCCCGGTCACGGTGGGCGGGCGCGGGACGGCACGGGCCCTCACACCAGGCGGACCGGTTTTTCGGGTCGCACGCCGACCTCGCAGAGCCAGGCGCGCAGCGGCTCGGCGTCGCCGTCCTCGATCAGGCTCAGGACCGTGCGCGTCAGGTCGGCGCGGCGGACGCCGCCGACCAGCAGGGCCGGGCCGTCCAGCCAGTCCAGGCCGGGGCGGGCCCCGGCGGTGTCGACGGCGGCGCAGCACACCATGGCCGTCACATGGTCGGTGAGCAGCTCCCGGCCGCTGCGGGGCGGCTGGAGCGGGAAGAGCGGGGTGAGCCCGTCGAGCCAGGGCTCGGCCGCCGAGCCGAACGCGGCGCGGTCCACGGCGGTCTCCTCCCGGGCGGCCTCCCGGGCCACCTCGGCGCTCAGCCGCGCCCCCAGCTCCTCCGCGACCCCGCCGCACGCGGGGCCGGTGAGGCGCTCCAGGACCCGGGCCACAGTGGGGGCGGCGGTGCCCGTGGAGGGGGCGGCCGGGGCGAGGTCCTGGCCGGGGCCGGCGGGAACCGGCTCGGGGGCGCTTCCCGGGAGGCCGTCCGGGACCGGCCCGGGCACGGGGCCCGGATACGGGCAGGGGATGTCGTCCAGGACGCGGTGCAGGCGGGCCGCCTCCAGCCGCCACTTACGGTCCACGACCTCCTCCGGATACTGGCTCCAGGCGACCGGCGACCAGTCGGGTCCCGCCATGGCGGGGCCGCCGTGGAAGAGGCGGGCGGCCAGCAGGGAGGCCGCCTCGTCCATCGCGCCGGGCTCCTCCAGCAGATCGCAGGCGGGCCGCTCGCCCAGCCGCGAGGCGAAGCCCTCGGCGAGCCGGTCGCGGCGGGACAGCTCGGTGAGGGCGGAGACGACGCCGGCGTCCAGCCGGGAGGGCCAGCGGCCCATCCGCCAGGCGGGCAGTGCCACGCGGTTCAGCAGCCGGTCCCAGCCGGCGTAGGCGAGGCCCACCTGCTCCTGCGCGACGATCCGCAGACCGTAGTCGACGGCCTGGGCGCGCTCCGAGGCGGCGGCCGCCACCCCGCGCTCCATCTCCGCGGCGTGGTCCCGGCAGGAGTGCAGCAGGAGCCGGGCGACGCCCCCGACGAAGGCGAGGGCCGGGCGCCCCGCGGCGACGGCCACGGCGGCATCCAGGCCCCGGACGAAGCGGCGGGCCGCGGCTATGTCGGGGTGCGCGGACGGACCCGTGCCCGCGACGACCGGGGCCAGCAGGGCGCGCAGCTCGGCGACGCGCATCCACCACAGGAAGGGCGATCCGATCACCAGCACCGGGGCGGCACCCGTGCGCCGCGACGTGCGCGGCATGCCGTGCGGGGGGCCGTGCGCGGGGTGCGTGCGGTCCTCCAGCCAGCTGTCGCAGTCCGGGGTGAGGGCCATGGCGGAGGGCGCCGGGACGTCCAGCCGCTCGGCGAGGTCGCGGACCAGCCGGTAGAGATCGGGGGCCGTCTCCTCGGGGATCGGGACGGTGGGGCTCAGCGCGGGCCTGGCCCGGACGACCACCGTGCCGACGGCGGCCGCCAGCACCAGGGCCAGGGCGGCCGCGCCGACGAGCACCCAGCGCGCCGTGCTCCAGCCGCCGCCGTCCGGGATGCGGCCCATGGCGATGCCCGCGAGCAGCACGACGGCCGCGGCGGCGGGCAGGAGGGCGACGGCCAGCGCGGTGCTGCGGATGCGCAGCACCGCCAGGGCTTGGGCACGTGCGACCAGCACGCCTGCTTCAGGACCTGCCACGAGACCGATCACCCCCTGTTGCCTTGTCCGGGCTCCGCCGAGGAGTGCGACAGCGGACGCAACGCGGAGTGCGTTGCCTATCCCCCCACTGTGGCACCGGCCACTGACACCGCAATGCCGGTGGGCCAGTTGCCGGATGCACTTGGCTTGCGCCGCACCCTAGTTGGGGGTGCGGCGTGCGTCAGCTCATTGGGCAATCGGTCACCCGATGGAATGGCTTTGGTCAAAGGCGTTGCCCTTGCCGGACGGCTTCTGACACGGGTGGGGTACGGCCCGGTTGCGGTGCGCGGCCGCGCCGCAATTACTGTTCGGCCGCCGCCTTCGCCGCGATGTCCGTGCGGTGGTGGGAGCCCGCCAGGCGGATGAGGTCGACGCCCTCGTACGCGTGGGTGCGCGCCGTCGTCAGGTCCGGGCCCGTCGCCGTCACGGACAGGACTCGGCCGCCCGCGCTGACCACCGCGCCGTCCGCGTCATGGGCCGTGCCGGCGTGGAGGACGTACGCCGTGTCCAGCGCCGCGACCTCCGGCAGGCCCTCGATCACATCGCCGGTGCGCGGGGTACCGGGGTAGTTGTGCGAAGCGACGACGACCGTCACGGCCGCGCCGTCGCTCCAGCGCAGCGGCGGCAGGGCCGCGAGGGTGCCCGTCGCGGCGGCGTGCAGCAGCCCGGCGAGCGGCGTCCTGAGGCGGGCCAGGACGACCTGTGTCTCGGGGTCGCCGAAGCGCGCGTTGAACTCGATCACGCGGACACCGCGCGAGGTGATCGCCAGCCCCGCGTAGAGCAGGCCCGAGAAGGGCGTGCCCCGGCGGCGCAGCTCGTCGACGGTGGGCTGGAGCACGGACTCCATGACCTCGTCGACCAGCTTGGGGTCGGCCCACGGGAGCGGGGAGTACGCGCCCATGCCGCCCGTGTTCGGGCCCTCGTCGCCGTCGAGGGCGCGCTTGAAGTCCTGGGCGGGCTGGAGCGGGACGACCGTCACGCCGTCGGTGACGGCGAAGAGGGAGACCTCCGGGCCGTCGAGGAACTCCTCGATGACCACGCGGCCGCAGGCGAGCGCGTGCTCACGGGCGGCGGCCAGGTCGGAGGTGACGACGACGCCCTTGCCCGCGGCCAGCCCGTCGTCCTTGACGACATAGGGTGCGCCGAAGGCGTCGAGGGCCGCGTCGATCTCGGCGGGGGTGGTGCAGACGTAGGCACGGGCGGTCGGGACGTTCGCGGCGGCCATGACGTCCTTGGCGAACGCCTTGGACCCCTCCAGCTGCGCCGCTTCGGCCGACGGCCCGAAGACGGGGATGCCGCGCTCGCGGACGGCGTCGGCGACGCCCGCGACGAGCGGGGCCTCCGGGCCGACGACCACGAGCTCCGCGTCCAGGGACGCGGCGAGGTCGGCGACGGCCGTGCCGTCGAGGGCGTCGACGGGGTGCACCTCGGCGACCTCGGCGATCCCGGCGTTGCCGGGGGCGCAGTGCAGCGCGGTGACGTCGGGATCGAGGGAGAGTGAGCGGCACAGGGCGTGTTCGCGGGCGCCGCCGCCGATGACGAGGACCTTCACACCGGTCACCCTATTGCCTCGTCGACTGATCGACTCCCGGGGCCGGTGCGCGGGCGTACGGAAACGTCACTTCTCCGGCACGGGACGGCGGGAGGACGACGGAGGGACGACGGCCCGGTCCCGTCCACCCACTCTTTCGGGTGAGTGTGTTTGGCGCCTATACCGGATTCCTCAGCAATTACGGACGGAAAAGCATGGATCTTGTGTCCAAGACCGTCCGTTCGGCGGTAGGAAGGTGGCTCGCGATCCGTAGCGGCAGAGGGAGTGCACGGGTGAGTCAGCCGGAGATGCAGCCCGAGGGGCTCCCCCGCGAGCAGGGTGGGAGGCAGCGGGGCGACCTGCGTGGCCGCGCCTTCCCACTCGGTGACTGGGGGGAGCCCGCGGAGCGTCTCGATGAGCTGTACCGATGGGTGGAGAACGGCGCGCTGTATCTGGTCGACTGGTATCTCGCGGACCGCGCCTGGAAGCGCCGCTGGGCACGGGCGCTGCGCATCTGCGCCGCGGTCTGCGCGACGGTGGGCGCGGCCCTGCCGCTGCTCCAGTTGACGAACGTGGTCCGCACCGGCGCCGCCTGGGGATTCCTGGCGCTGCTCGGTGCGGTGGCCTGTGTGGCCGGTGACCGGTATTTCGGTCTTACGTCGGGCTGGATGCGGGCCGTGGCGACGGCGCAGGCCGTGCAACGGCGGCTGGAGGCCCTGCAGTTCGACTGGGCCTCCGAGTGCGTGCGCGAGGTGCTCGGCCCGACCGAGGGCACGGCGAGCGAGGCGGCGGAGCGCTGCCTGACGGTCCTCAGGCGCTTCTCGGAGGACGTCTCGGAGCTCGTACGGGCCGAGACGGCCGACTGGATGGTGGAGTTCCGGGCGGGCCCGACACCGCTGGTGACGCAGTCGCTGGTGTCGTGGGGGCCGCGCGGTGAGGGCGGCGGCCCGCTGCCGCGCTTCCCGCTGCCGCCCGGCACCCGGCCGAACATGCCGAGGCAGCGGCCGCCCGAGTCACCGCGCTGACCTCGTGCGAAGAAGCCCCGCGGCGGTCGCCGCGGGGCTTTTCCGTGCGGGCGCCACCCGCTAACTGAAGACGATCATCGAGCCCTGTCCCAGGCTGCGGGTGGCCGCCGCGTGCAGCCCCAGCCAGACGTGGCGCTCCCGCGCGAACGGGCTGGCGTCGTACGGGCCCGGCGCCGCGGGCTCCTCCAGCCCCGTGGGCCGCTCCGGCGCGGCGGGCGCGGCGGGCGGGTTGGCGGGGTCGATGCCCAAGGCCGGCGCCACGGAGTGGAGTTCCCTCAGCAGGCCCTGGCTGGAGCCCAAGGGGCCGCCGCCCTCGAGGAGTTCGTCGTTGGTCAGCGGGTGCGCGAAGTCGACCGGCACATAGGCCCCGGCGTGGTCGTAGTGCCACACCAGGTGCGACTGCTGGGCCGTCGTCTCGAACATCTCCAGCAACTGCTCGTAGTCTCCCCCGAGTTCGTCGACGGGGGTCACGGCCAGCCCGCACAGGTTCAGCAGGTGGGCGCGGCGCAGGAAGTGCAGCGCGTCGTAGTCGAAGCCGGCGACCGGGGCGACGTCCCCGGAGAGCCCCGGCATATAGCCGAAGACGGGGACGGGCGGCAGGCCCGCCTCGTCGAGCGCCTTGTCGTAGACGGCGATCTCGTCGGCGAAGGGGTTGTCGGGGCTGTGGCACAGCACATCGACGAGGGGGACAAGCCAGAGGTCACAGGCCACGTGAGCTCACTCTCGTTGGGGGGCGTGCGCCAAATGGTCGGGCCAGAGTAGTGCGGATGGGTCGGTTGTCATACTGGGCGAGCCATCGCTTCCGGGTACGGGTCGGTTGCCGCCTGCGGCGGGAGCGGCCTGCGGCCGCGTCCTCAATCGCCGGACGGGCTTATTTTGCGCACCCCTGGAGGTCTGGGGGCAGAGCCCCCTCAGTGGCCCGCCACGTCCCAGACCCAGACCCCGCCCGTCTTCCTCGGTTCCGCGCCCGCCAGGCGCGTCACCGCCTCGCGCAGAGCCGCGCCGTTCACCTCCGGGTCCAGGACAACCGCGTCCGCCTTCCAGAAGCGCAGGTCCTCGCGGAACTCGCGGCGCTGCTGGTCGCCGATCTCCGGGATCTTGCCGGTTTCGTGGACCTTGCGGAGGAGTTCCGACGTGGGGCGCGGCTCCGGGCCGTAGATGCCGATGCGGTCGGGGCCCCAGGGGCCGTTGAAGTAGCCGCCGGGGAAGGCGAAGCCGAGGTCGGCGCGGACCTGCCAGTGCAGCGCCTCGGTGTCGGAGGGGCTCGGCACGGGCACGGGCACCAGCGTGCGGCCGGGCCGTACGTGCTCGCGCCATGTGCCGTCCGCGATGAACGCGGGCACCGGCTCGCGTTCGACGGTGCGGTACGGCGTGGGGACGAGCGGGAGGAGGGCCACGGTGAGCGCCGCCCAGCCGAGCAGCCGGTGCGAGCGTTCGCGTTCGCTGCGCATCCGGCGCGCGGCCAGCCGGTCGCAGGCGAGGGCGAGGAGGATGCCCAGGGCGGGCACGCAGATCATCGCCACGCGGGACTCGATGACCGACTCGAAGAACGGCAGCTTGCCGACGAGCCGCCAGGGGCCGGGCAGCGTCTTGTCCGTGCCGAGCAGCGGGATGGTGCGGCCGAGGGAGAGCACGGCGGCGGCGAGCGCGGTGAAGCCGAGGGCGCGGACCCGCGGCTGGTGCCACATGCGGATGACGAGGGCGACGGCCAGGGCGACGAGCGGCCAGCCGAAAAAGGCGTTCTCCTCGGTCCTGTTGACGGACAGCGATGCGGCGGTCCGCGCGTCGCCGCCCAGCGACCGGGTGGCGTACTCCAGCAGCGCCATCGGGTTGTTGCCGACCTCGCCGTGCAGCACGCTGTGGTAGCTCTGCGCGCCGAGGAACTGCCATCCCAGGGGGTAGGCGACCAGCGGCAGCGCGACGAGGGCGGCGATGCCGAGGCCGCGCAGCAGCCGTCCGGAGACGGCGCGGGCGGCGTCGGGGTCGGCGACCGCGTAGCCGAAGGCGAAGAGCGCGAGGCCGGTCACGGCCAGCAGCAGCGCCTCCTCGCCGAGGAAGATCTGGTAGGTGAGGAACAGGCCGAGCAGCACCGCGTCGCGCGTCGGCCGGGTGCCCTCGCACAGCCGCAGCATCCGGTCGACGATCAGCGGGATCATGAACAGGACGAGGAAGTTGGGGTGCGCGTTGCCGTGCGAGATCATCGGCGGCGCGAAGGCGCAGAACCCGCCGCCCAGCGCGGCCGCCCAGCGGGAGCGGACGAAGCGCTTGGCGATCAGCCAGTACCAGGAGCAGGCGGTGACGGCCAGGCCGCCGGTCAGCACGATCGCCCAGGTGACGTGCGCGCCGAAGGCGAGCGTCACGGGCGCGAGCGGCACGGAGAGCCCGAGCATGGCGGTGTTGGCCATGAGGTTCACGCCGAGCGGGAAGTTCTGGAGCCCGGTGAAGAGCGGGTCGCGCAGGTGGGCGACGTTGTCGGCGGTGACGGCGAAGAACCATTCCCACTGCGTCTGGTCGGAGCCGGAGTCGGCGAGGTAGCTGTGGCCGAGTCCGCCCCACAGCCCTCCGTAGAGCACGAAGGAGACGAGGAGGAAGAGCGCGGGGACGGCGAGGCGTACGGGGTCGGCCGCGTGCCAGCGCAGCCGCACGAGGTCGGCGAGCACGGTGGGGTAGGCCAGCGGCCCGATCTTGGAACCGGGCTGGTGGGACCAGCGGACGGGCACCTCGGCGACCTCCCAGCCCCGCTGGTGGAAGAAGCGCAGCAGCTCGACGTCGTAGCTCCAGCCGTCCAGCCGGGACCGGGCGAAGGCGGTACGGACCTTGTCGCCGTCGAAGAGCTTGAAGCCGCACTGGGTGTCCCGTATCCCCGGCACGGCGGCGGCCCGTATCAGCCGGGAGCCGGCCCGGCCCATGAGCTCGCGCACGGCGTGCTGGCGGACGGCTATCCGGGAGCCGGGCAGCGCGCGGGAGCCGACGGCGGCGGTGGCGCCCGCGTCCAGGCTGCGGGCGAGGAGGCCGAGCTCCTCGATGGGGGTGGCCAGGTCGGCGTCGGTGACCAGGACGCGGCGGCCGCGCGAGGCGAGCACCCCGGTGCGGACGGCGTGGCCCTTGCCGCGGTTCTCGGGGGTGCGCAGCAGCCGGATGCGGGGCTCGGTGGCGGCGGCGGCCTCGGTGATGTCCGCGGTGGCGTCCGTGGAGCCGTCGTCGACGACGATCAGCTCCCACGTGGTCGCGTCCTTCTCGGCGGTGAGGTGGGCGCGGATCGCCTCGAGCGTGGGGCCGAGCCGGTCCTCCTCGTCGTACGCCGGGACGATCACCGTCAGGTCGACGGCCGGCGCCGCGGAGGTGTCGGGCCGGGAGGCGGTGGAATCGGCCTGCTGGGGCCAGGACGGCTGGGAAGGCGGCATCACGAGATCTGGACGCCCTCAAACACGTGCCGGTTGCGGGTTCGTGGTTATTTTCATTCCGATTCCGTCCCGTCAGCCGATGACCATGACCTGGCCTTCGACCCTATTCGGTCAGCCCGCTGATCAATGCCAGGGAATGTTCGTTGTATGCGGCAATGATGCTTTCCGCGGCCACCGCGTCCTGGGCCGCCACGGCCTCGACGAGCTCGCCGTGCCCGTGCCACAGGCGGCCGCGCAGCGACGGCATCCTGCGCAGCAGCGGCACGGTGAAGATCCAGCTCTGCACCCGGACCCGGTCGAGGAAGTCCGATATATAGGGGTTTCCGACCAGCCCGGCCAGCTCGCGCCAGAAGCGCAGGTCGTAGCCGATGAGGATGTCCAGATCGCCGGCCTGCGCCGCCCGGCCCGCCTCCTCGGCCCGCCGCCGCACGGACGCGAGGGCCGCCGGGGTGGCCTCGCACAGCGCGCGCACGGCGGAGCGCCGGAAGATGCCCTCCACGATCAGGGCCCGGGCCTCGACCATGTCCCGGAAGTCGGCGTAGGTGAACTCGCGCACGCGGTAGCCCTTGTGCAGCTCCACGTCGAGCAGCCCCTGCGAGCAGAGGTCGAGCAGCGCCTCGCGCACCGGGGTCGCCGAGACGCCGTACTGCTCGGCGATCTCCTTGACCGTGAACTGGCGGCCCGCCGGGAGCCGCGCCGCTATCACCTCGTCGCGCAGGGCGTCGGCGATCTGCGAGCGCAGCGTCGTCCGTCTGACAGCCTCGCTGCCGGGCATCGTCGTCCGTCTCTCCTTCCGTGACCGTGCGCCCGCATGCGAACGGCCCCCGACCAAGATAGGCGAGGGCCGTCGCGGTGCGTACGGGCGTGCGCGCGGGAAGGACGAACGCTACCTTCCCGCGTCAGACGGTGTGCGCGTCGGCCACCGTGAGCGCCGCGTCGAGGAGGGCGAGGCCCTCCGCTGCCTCCGCCTCCGTGAGAGTGCACGGCGGGACGACATGGGTGCGGTTCATGTTCACGAAGGGCCACAGGCCGGACTTCTTGCAGGCCGCGGCGAAGGCGGCCATGGGGGCGTTCGCCTCCCCGGAGGCGTTGTAGGGCACCAGGGGCTCGCGGGTGACGCGGTCCTTGACCAGTTCGAGCGCCCAGAAGGCGCCCAGACCCCGGACCTCGCCGACGCTGCGGTGGCGCTCGGCGAGCTCGCGCAGGCCGGGCCCGAGGACTCTCTCACCGAGGTGCGCGGCGTTCTCCACGATGCCCTCCTCGGCCATCGCGTTGATCGTCGCCACGGCCGAGGCACAGGCCAGCGGATGCCCGGAGTAGGTGAGTCCGCCGGGGTAGGGGCGGGTGTCGAAGGTGGCGGCGATCTCGGCGGAGATGGCGACGCCGCCGAGCGGCACATAGCCGGAGTTGACGCCCTTGGCGAAGGTCAGCAGGTCGGGGGTGACGCCGAAGCGGTCGGCGGCGAACCAGTGGCCCGTACGCCCGAAGCCCGCCATCACCTCGTCCAGGACGAAGACGATGCCGTGGCGGTCGCAGATCTCGCGGACGCCCGGGAGGTAGCCGGGCGGCGGGACCATGATCCCGGCCGTGCCGGGCACGGTCTCCAGGACGATCGCGGCGATGGTCCCCGGGCCCTCGAAGGCGATGGTGTCCTCAAGGTGCCGCAGCGCGCGCTCGCACTCCTGCTCCTCGCTCTCCGCGTGGAAGGGCGAGCGGTAGAGGAAGGGCGCCCAGAAGTGCACGACGCCCGCCGATGCGGTGTCGGAGGGCCAGCGGCGCGGGTCGCCGGTGAGGTTGATGGCCGCCGCGGTCGCGCCGTGGTACGAGCGGTAGGCGCTGAGCACCTTGGGGCGGCCGGTGTGCAGCCGGGCCATGCGGACGGCGTTCTCGACCGCCTCGGCGCCGCCGTTGGTGAAGAAGATCTTGTCGAGGTCGCCGGGCGTCCGCTCGGCGATCAGCCGCGCCGCCTCGGACCGCACGTCCACCGCGAAGCCCGGCGCGATGGTGCACAGCCGCCCCGCCTGCTCCTGGATCGCGGCGACGACCTTGGGGTGCTGATGGCCGATGTTGGTGTTGACCAGCTGGGAGGAGAAGTCGAGGTAGCGGTTGCCGTCGTGGTCCCAGAAGTACGAGCCCTCGGCCCCGGCCACGGCCAGTGGTTCGATGAGGCCCTGCGCGGACCAGGAGTGGAAGACGTGCGCGCGGTCGGCGGCCTTGACGGCGGCGCCCAGGCGCGGGTCGGGCTGCGTGCTCACGGTCGTTACCTCGGATCGGTTCGGCTCGCGGTGGCAAGCGGTGACGGGCACCGCGGTGACCTGCGGCGGTCACGGAACCGTCAGCGTAGGGAGCGGGGCACGGCCCGGGTACCGGCACTGTGTATGGCGCTCGCCACGCGCGCCGACACAGTGCCGGGTGACCGCGGGCGCCCGGCACGGCACGGAAAAAATTGTCGCGGAGAAATTCGCCGGAGGACCTGCCGCGCGTGCTACGGTCATTTTCCGTTGCGGTTTTGGATCTGTTTTCCCCTGTGCGCCTGACGGTCTGTGACCTTCGGGCGCACTTGCATTATTCCGTGCAGTACGGAATTTCGACACCGCTGTCTTGTAGGAGATCTGTCTTGGCTACCGGCACCGTTAAGTGGTTCAACTCGGAAAAGGGCTTCGGCTTCATCGAGCAGGACGGCGGCGGCGCCGACGTCTTCGCGCACTACTCGAACATCGCGACGCAGGGCTTCCGTGAGCTCCAGGAGGGCCAGAAGGTCTCCTTCGACGTCACGCAGGGCCAGAAGGGCCCGCAGGCGGAGAACATCGTTCCCGCCTGACACGCCTCGCGCGTAACCGGCCTCGGCCGGGAAGCGGCCGGGACTCCCGCACTTTCACCGTGCGGGGTCCCGGCCGTTTGGCGTCCCGCTATTCTCCGCGAGGTACACACGGGGGAAATCGGGGAGGAGAGGGCGCCATGGAAAGCCTGCGGCCGGAGGATCCACGGACACTCGGCGCATATCGGCTGCTCGGGCGGCTCGGCGCCGGCGGCATGGGGCGCGTCTATCTGGCCCGCTCCGACCGCGGCCGCACGGTGGCGGTCAAGCTGGTCCACCGGGAGCTGGCCGGCCAGGAGGAGTTCCGCCGCCGCTTCCGCGCGGAGGTGCGGGCCGCGCGGCAGGTCGGCGGGGAGTGGACCGCGTCCGTCCTCGACACGGACACCGAAGCGGAGATCCCCTGGGTCGCCACCGGCTATGTCGCGGGGCCGTCCCTGCGGCAGGTCGTGGACCGTGACTTCGGACCGCTGCCCGAGCGGTCCGTGCGCATCCTCGGCGCAGGGCTCGCCCGCGCCCTCCAGGCGATCCACGCCGCGGGCGTCGTCCACCGCGACCTCAAGCCGTCGAACGTCCTGATCACCCTGGACGGCCCCCGCGTCATCGACTTCGGCATCGCCCGCGCCCTGGAGAGCGTGGCCGACGGCGACGGGCTCACCCGGACCGGTGCCGCCGTGGGCTCCCCCGGCTTCATGTCGCCCGAGCAGGTGCGCGGCGCCCGCGTCACCGCCGCCGCCGACGTCTTCTGCCTCGGCTCGGTGCTGGCCTACGCGGCCACCGGGCGGCTGCCCTTCGGCACGGCGGACAGCGGGGTGCACGCCCTGATGTACCGCATCGCCGAGGAGGAGCCGGACCTCACCGACGTCCCCGGCGCCCTCCGGCCGCTGATCCTGGAGTTCCTCGCCAAGGACCCGGCCGAGCGGCCGACACCCGCGCAGGTGCTGGAGCGCACCGGCGTCGAGGAGCTGTCCGCCGACCTCGCGTCCGCCGACCCCTGGCTGCCGGGCGCCCTGGTGGCCAGGCTCGGCCGGCACGCCGTGCAACTGCTGGACGTCGAGGAGCCCGTACGCTCCACGGGCCCCCTGCCGCCCGCCGCGCCCGTGCCCGACCCGACGCTGATATCCCCGCCGGGCCCGCCCCCGGCCGCCGAGCCGCCGACCGTGACCGCGGGCCGGGCGATCTCACAGCCCCTGCCGCCGCCCGCCCACGGATATCCGCACGCGGGCCCGTACGCCGGCGCCACCCAAGTCGGGTACGCGCCCCCGCCTCCCCCGCGCCGCTCCCGGACGCCCGTCGTGCTGGCCGCGGTGGTGGCCGCCGGGCTGCTCGCGGGCGGCGGCGCGTTCTATCTGCTCAAGCGGGGCGCGGACAACAGCGCGCACGGCCCCGCACCGGCGCCCTCTACGCCCGGTGCGCCCACCCCGTCCTCCGGCACGCTCCCGGCGACGACGCCGGACGACGGCAAGGCCCCCGGCCCCGTGCCACAGGCGTTCCTGGGCACCTGGCAGTCCGACTTCTCCACCAAGGGCGGCCCCAACTCCCGCCGGATCGTCATCAGCCAGGGTTCCGTCGGCGCCCCCGTGGCCGACATCACCGGCAGCGGCACCACCGACGACGGCACCGTCTACCGCTGCGCGTGGACCGCGCCCCTCAGCGGCGGCGGCACCTCCGGCGCCCCGCTCCGCCTCGGCCCCTCGACCGTCACGCTCGGCGAGCCGTCCGGCGCCTGCTCACCGGGCGAGCCCACGGAGCTGACGATCCTCCCGGACGGCTCGCTCAGCCGCCGCTTCGTCGGCACCGACAAGGCGCCGCTGATCTACCGCAAGGCGGGATGAGCCGGACAGCGCACAGCGCCCCGGCGGCCGAAGCCACCGGGGCGCTGTGTGCGACCTTCCGCCTTTTGCAGCGACAGGCCTTACGAGAGGAAGGAGTTGATCTCGATCGTCTCGGTGCGGCCCGGGCCGACGCCGATCGCGGAGATCGGCGCGCCGGACATCTCCTCCAGGGCCTTCACGTACGCCTGCGCGTTCTTCGGCAGGTCGGAGAAGGTCTTGGCCTTGGTGATGTCCTCGGACCAGCCCGGCAGCATCTCGTAGATCGGCTTCGCGTGGTGGAAGTCGCTCTGGCTGTAGGGCAGCTCCTCGACGCGCTTGCCGTCGATCTCGTACGCGACGCAGACCGGGATCTGCTCCCAGCCCGTGAGCACGTCGAGCTTGGTGAGGAAGAAGTCCGTCAGGCCGTTGACGCGGGTCGCGTAGCGGGCGATGACCGCGTCGAACCAGCCGCAGCGGCGGTCACGGCCGGTGGTCACACCGCGCTCGCCACCGATGGTGCGCAGCGCCTCGCCGTCCTTGTCGAACAGCTCGGTCGGGAACGGACCGGCGCCCACTCGCGTGGTGTACGCCTTGAGGATGCCGATCACGCGGCTGATCTTCGTCGGGCCCACGCCCGCACCCGTGCAGGCGCCGCCCGCGGTCGGGTTGGACGAGGTGACGAAGGGGTACGTGCCGTGGTCCACGTCGAGCAGCGTGCCCTGGCCGCCCTCGAAGAGGACGACCTTGCCCTCGTCGATGGCGTTGTTGAGGATCAGCGTCGTGTCGGCCACGTACGGCTTGATCTGCTCGGCGTAGGTGAGCAGCTCCTCGACGATCGCGCCGGCCTCGATGGCCCGGCGGTTGTAGAGCTTCGCCAGGATCTGGTTCTTGAAGTCGAGAGCGGCCTCGACCTTCTGCGTCAGGATCGACTCGTCGTAGAGGTCCTGGACGCGGATGCCCACGCGGTTGATCTTGTCCGCGTAGGTCGGGCCGATGCCACGGCCCGTGGTGCCGATCTTCCGCGAGCCGAGGAAGCGTTCCGTCACCTTGTCGACCGTGGTGTGGTACGGCGTGATCAGGTGCGCGTTACCGCTGAGCAGCAGCTTGGACGTGTCGACGCCGCGCTCGTTGAGTCCGCTCAGCTCGGAGAGCAGGACCGCCGGGTCGACGACGACTCCGTTGCCGATCACCGGGGTGCACCCCGGCGAGAGGATTCCGGAAGGGAGGAGATGCAGCGCGTATTTCTGGTCGCCGACGACCACCGTGTGGCCGGCGTTGTTGCCACCTTGGTAGCGCACCACATAGTCCACGGATCCACCGAGGAGGTCGGTGGCCTTTCCCTTGCCCTCGTCACCCCACTGAGCACCGAGCAGCACAAGTGCGGGCACAGGCGTACACCCCTTCCGGGCGGGGCATGTCCAACGTGCGTGGTGGTGTTCACCCGCTTGCTCAGGGCGTACACCACCGCTAGAGCCGTCGAACCGGTGCCCCGGATAGACGAAGCCCCTGGCGCAACAGCGACAGGGGCTCTTGCACCGAGAGATTACCTGAGGAAGGACCGAGGTGTCGGCTCCAGACTCCACCGAGCAGCCTCTGCTCGTGGTCATCGACCCGGTCGCCCGCCGTGTGGACGGCGAGTCCGTACGGATCGCGAGGGATGTCCTCTGCGGCGGCGCGGTGGCCAAAATCTGCTTCCCCGAGGGGCCGCAGGACGTCGAGCGCGCCCTGGCCCGCCGGGGCCGCAGGCGGCCCGTCGTCATCGGCGACGACCGGGCGCTGCTGCGCGTCGTCCATCTGCTGCACCAGCGCCGTGACCTGCCGGAAGTCCCGGTCTCCCTGGTCCCGGTCGGTGCGCTGCCCGCCGTGTCGCTGGCCCGTGCGCTGGGGGTGCCCCTGGGCACGGTCGCGGCCTCCCGGGCCGTGCTGGACGGCGCCGAGCGGCGGCTGGACGCACTGGTCGACGACGCCGGCGGAGTCGTCCTGGGCGGGCTGTGGATCCCGGGGCCGGGTGGCCTGAACCGGACGCCGGAGGCGATGGCGGCGGCTGAGCCGAACGGGTCACCGGAAACGGGCATAGCCGACGTGGCTGATGTCACTGAAGTCGCCGCCGGAGAGGGCGGCGTCGGTGATCATCAGTCGTGGTGGTCGCCCGCGGCGCGCACGGCACGCTCGGCCCTGACGCTGCTGACCGGCCCGGCGGCCCGCCACCAGCTGCCGTCCTGCACACGGCTGCGGGTGGAGGCGGACGGGGTGCTGCTGGTGGATCTGGACGAGCCGGTGGCGCGGGTGGCGGTGTGCGCGGTGGACGGTCAGGCGGAGGTGACCGTCCACACGCACTCCGCGGAACTGCCGTCCGTCGCCCGCGCGACCCGCGTCTCGATCTCGGGCCCCTCGTTCCACTACCGCGCGGACAACGTCCTGACGGGCCCGGTCCGGACGCGCACGTGGTCGGTACGGGAGGGGGCGTGGCGACTGGTGCTGCCGCGGGGGTGAGCGGAGGTTTGTTGCCCGGCGCTGCCCCTGGGGTGCGGAAATTCAGCCCGTGGGGGCACCTCCCAGCGGTAGCTGGGGGAGCACAGAGCCCGCACCCGGCAACGGCCGCGTCACCGCCCCGGGGTCACCAACCCCGCCTCGTACGCGAAGACCGCCGCCTGCGTCCGGTCCCGAAGCCCCAGCTTCACCAGGATCCGGCTCACATGCGTCTTCACCGTCGACTCCGCCACCACCAGCCCCGCCGCGATCTCGGAGTTGGAGCAGCCCTGGGCCACCAGCACCAGCACCTCCGTCTCCCGCTCCGTGAGGTCCCCGATCCGGTCCTGCGTCGGCACCTTCGGCGCGCCGAGCCGCGAGAACTCCTGGATGAGCCGCTTGGTGACCGTCGGCGCGAGGAGCGCCTCGCCGGACGCCACGACCCGCACACCGTCCGCGAGCTGGCGGGCGGAGGCGTCCTTGAGCAGGAAGCCGCTCGCCCCGGCGCGCAGCGCCTGGTAGACGTACTCGTCCAGGTCGAAGGTGGTCAGCACCAGCACCTTCGCGTCGGCGTCCGCCGCGACGATCTCCCGGGTCGCCTCCAGGCCGTTGAGCACGGGCATCCGGATGTCCATCAGGACGACGTCGGGGCGCAGCGCCGCGACCTGCTGGACGGCCTGCCGCCCGTCCAGGGCCTCCCCGACGACCTCGATGTCGGGCTGGGCGTTCAGCAGGACGGAGAACCCTTCGCGGACCATCATCTGGTCGTCGACGATCAGCACGCGGATGGTCATGCGGCCGCCTCGCCCAGGGCGACGGGGAGGAACGCGGCGACCTCGTAGCCGCCGTCCTCCGTGGCCTCCGCCGTCATCTCGCCGCCGAGCATCCCGACCCGCTCCCGCATGCCGAGGACGCCGTGCCCGGCGCCGGGCGAGGGCTTGGCCAGGCGGTCCGCCGGGCCGTTGACGACGCGCAGGCCGAGCCCGCCGAGCACATGGCTGATCTCCACCCGGACGTCGGCGCCGGGCGCGTGCCGCAGCGCGTTGCTCAGCGCCTCCTGCACGATGCGGTACGCCGACAGCTCCACGCCCTGCGGCAGGGGCCGCACCGCGCCCGTGGTGACGTACTCCACGGCGGGACCGGCCGCGCGGACGTTGTCGATCAGCGCGCCGATGTCGGCGAGGGTGGGCTGCGGCGCCTCGGGCCCGGCGAAGGCGTCGGGGTTCTCCGACCGTACGACGCCGAGGACGCGGCGCAGCTCGGTCAGGGCCGCCACCGCGTTCTCGCGGATCGTCTGGAAGGCGGCGGCGAGCTCCGGCGGGGTGTCCTCGACGCGGTACGGGGCCGCCTCCGCCTGGATCGCGACGACCGACATGTGGTGGGCGACGACGTCGTGCAGCTCGCGGGCGATGGTGGTGCGCTCCTCCAGGACCGTGCGCCGGGACCGCTCCACCTCGGTGACGGCCGCCTGCGCGGCGACCTGCTGCTTGGACTCGCGCAGGCCGCGGACGGCCAGGACGACGAAGAGGAGGATGCCGGAGAGGATCAGCATCTGGAACAGGTCGGCGACGAAGAAGCCACTGCCGTACGCGCCGAACGTCCTGAGGAACAGCCCGCTGAAGACCCCCAGCGCGCCGGTGAGCAGCCACATCTCGGCCGCCACGCGGGGCCGGGTCCGCAGCGCCACGACCAGCATGACGAAGAGGTGGGAGAAGAACCCGCCCGGCGACCAGGGGCCGTAGCCGCTCAGGAGCGTTCCCGAGAACAGCAGCGCGCCCGTCGACAGCCACCACGCGCCGACGGGCCGGAAGAGCGTCATGACCATCGGTATGCCGATGACCAGCGCCGTGACCAGCCCGTACGGGCCGCCCTGGCGGTCGGCGGCCGCGAGCATGACGACGCAGGTGAAGCCGACGAGGGCGATGTGCGGGAACCACCGGGCGTAGCGCTCGGCGCGGCCCGGCAGCCCGCGGACCAGCCGGTGCCCGGCGGGCAGCGGTGGCAGCGGCCGGAAGGCGAAGGCGTCGGTGAAGAGGTCCTCGCGAAGCCCGCCGATGGCGCTCTTCGCCAGGCGCATCTCGCTGCGCAGACTGGGCTCATAGGTGTCGGTCACACCATCAAAGGTAGGCAAAGGCGCGTGGTCGGGGCGTCCGCAAGGATGAGGATCTCCGGGCGTCCGTCTCAAGTACTACGCGCGGTCCTGCGAGGGTTTCCCTGCCCGCCCCGCGGCTCCTGGCCCCGCCGGATGCCCGACGGGGCCGCCCGCGGTCAGGGGCCCAGCACCTCCGCCAGCACCCGCGCCGCGCGCTCGGCGTCGGCGAAGCCCGTGTACAGCGGGGTGAAGCCGAAGCGCAGGACGTCCGGGGGCCGGAAGTCCCCGACGACCCCGCGGCGTATGAGCTCCTCCATCACCGCGCCCGCTCCGGAGCAGCGCAGCGCCACCTGGCTGCCGCGCTCCGCGTGCGCGGCGGGCGTGACGCTCTCGACGCGGCCCTCGGGGACGTACTCCTCGACGCAGCGCAGGAAGAAGTCCGTCAGGGCGAGGCTCTTGGCCCTTACGTCCGCGAGCGCCACCCCTTCCCACACGTCGAGCGCGGTGTCGAGCGCGAGGAGGGAGAGGATCTCCGGCGTGCCGACCCGGCCGCGGGCCGCGCCGTCGGCGGGGGTGTAGGCGGGCGACATCGCGAAGGGGTCGGCGTGGGAGTTCCAGCCGGGCAGCGGTGAGTCGAAGCGGGGCTGGAGCTCGTGGCGGACGTAGAGATAGGCGGGCGAGCCGGGCCCGCCATTGAGGTACTTGTACGTGCAGCCGACCGCGAAGTCCACGCCGTACGCGTCGAGTTCGACCGGCAGGGCGCCCGCGCTGTGGCACAGGTCCACAACGACGCGGGCTCCCGCGGTGTGCGCGGCGGCGGTCACGGCGGGCAGGTCGTGCAGGCGGCCCGTGCGGTAGTCGACGTGGTTGACCAGCACGGCGGCGGTGCGCGGCCCGGCCTCCCCGGCCAGCGCGGCGGCGGGCACGGCCCGGACCCGGCAGCCCGTCATCCGGGCGGCGGACTCGGCGACATAGCCGTCGGTGGGGAACGTGGCCGCGTCGACGAGCACTTCGTCGCGGCCCGGCGCCCGCTCCCGGGCGATGCGGACGGCCGCCACGACCGCCTTGAAGACATTGACGCTCGTGGAGTCGCCGACCACGATCTGCCCGGGCGCGGCCCCGACGAGCCCGCCGATCCGGTCACCGACCCGCTCGGGCGCCGACCACCAGCCGGACTCGGTCCAGGAGCGGATCCCCAGCCGACCCCACTCCCGCCCGATGACATCCGCGAGCCGGCCGGCCACGGCGCCGGGCAGGGCGCCGAGGGAGTTGCCGTCGAGATACACCGTGCCGTCCGCGAGCGCGAACTCCGCCCGCTTGGCGCGGAGTACGTCGGCGGCGTCCAGCGCGGCGGCTTCCCGGCCGAGCGCTCCGCCCATCTCCACACCCTTCACGTCAGACATGGCTGCGCGCCGTCCACAGCTCGGGGAAGACGGTCTTCGCGGCCCGTTTCTCCAGCCAGGCCACCCCCGAGGAACCGCCCGTGCCGACCTTCGAGCCCATCGCCCGGCGGGTCGCCACGAGGTGGTCGTTGCGCCAGCGCCAGACCAGCTCGGCGACCTCGGTCAGGCTCTCGCCCAGGCGGCACTCGCCGCTGTGCCGGGGGCCCTCGTAGATCCGCTGCCAGACCCGCTCGACGCCCGGGTCGGCGGCATACCGCTCGGAGACATCGCGGTCGAGCACGGCCCGGGGTATCTCATGGCCCAGGCGTGCCAGATGGCGCAGCACCTCGTCGTACAGACTCGGCTCGTGGAGGGCCTTCTCCAGCTCGGCGGCGTCGCGGGGGGCGCCGCGATAGGGCACCAGCATGGCCGCGGACTTCTCGCCGAGCAGGAACTCCAGGCGGCGGTAGGTGGCCGACTGGAACCCGGACGCCTCGCCGAGCGCGCCCCGGTACGCATTGAACTGACCAGGCGTCAGATGCGCGATCGGCTTCCAGGAGGCGTTGAGCGACTCCAGCTCGTACGCCGACCGCTTGAGCGCGGCCAGCGCGGTCTCCAGGTCGTCACGGCGGAGCGCGAGGCCCGCGGTCCGCCACTCGTGCACGAGGACGGTGAACCACAGCTCCATCACCTGGGTGGTGACCAGGAAGGCCATCTCCCCGGGGTCGTCGGAGAGCGGCTCCTGGAGCCGGCTGAGGACCGAGGCCCGGACATAGTCCTCGTACGGCGTGGTGCCCTCGAAGTCGAGGTTCGGGGAGGCCCCGGCGGCCTCCGGGGCGTGCGGGCGGGGTGGCTGCGGCTGCGACATCGCGCTCTCCTCGGCATGACGTGCTTCCGGGTAGCGGTCCGCCCCTTCCCGTCGGCATCGGAGCCCCGGTCCCCTGCCACGCATCATCCGTCCCTGCCGCCGCCCGCGGCAAGGCCTGTGGATAACTCCGCCGACAGCCGGAACGCCCCGCTCCGCGCGGGGCGTTCGGCCGGTCCTTCAGGTCAGCCCAGCGTGTTGGCGGCCGTCGGGGAGCTGTCCCTCAGGAACGCCGAGCAGCGCTCGTACTCCTCCTGCTCACCGATCGACTGCGCGGCCCGCGCGAGCGCGTGCAGCGCGCGCAGGAAGCCACGGTTCGGCTCGTGCTCGAAGGGCACCGGGCCGTGCCCCTTCCAGCCGCTGCGGCGCAGGGCGTCGAGCCCGCGGTGGTAGCCGGTGCGGGCGTACGCATAGGACTCGACGACCCGGCCGCCCTCGAACGCCTCGTCGGCGAGCTGCGCCCACGCGAGCGAGGACGCCGGATATTTGGCCGCGACCTCGGCCGGCGCGGCACCGGAGGCGAGCAGCTCGCGCGGCTCGGGATCGTCGGGCAGGTGAGTCGGGGGCGGTCCCCCGAGCAGGTTCTCGTGAATGGACATGCGCTCCAGTCTGCCTTGTCGCTGCGCTGGCGGCGCGGGTGTGGGTGCGGCCTTTTCCCCTGCGGGGGTCCGCCTGCGGCGGGCTGGGGTTGCACCTGCGCCTGCGGGTCCGTTGCCTCCCCCAGCTACCGCTGGGAGGTGCCCCCAGCGGCGGGGGCGCCCTGCGGGCGCGTCCTCAAACGCCGGACGGGCTGATTTCAGCCCGTCCGGCGTTTGAGGACAGCGCGCGGAGCGTGCTCCGGGGTCTGGGGCGAAGCCCCCCACGCGGCGGAGCCGCAAATCGATACAGCCGGGAAGGGGCGGGGTGGGGGAACAAAGCCCACCGGGCCGCACCCGAGCACGGGTCCGGGGCGGAGCCCCGGCCTCGGCGGAGCCGAGCATCAGACGCTGCGGGAAGGGGCGGGGTGGGGAAAAGCCCGCCGCAGGCGTAGCCGGCCCGTAGGCACAACGGACCGCACCCAGGAATGCAGCCGCGCGCCCAAGCGCTACGCAGAAGAAGACTCGTCCCCCGGATCCAGCGGCGGGGCCGAGACGCCGCAGTGGTACGCCGCCTCGGGCCGGCACCTGCGGCCCGCAGGGCGGACCGTGGACCAGCCCAGGATCGCCCCCACCACCAGCGAACCCGCACAGAAGAGCATCGAGCGGTGGAACGCGCCCGTGAACGCGTCGGGGTCGCGGTAGGTGTCCGGTCCCATCCCCGCGAGCAGCGGCAGCGCGGCCACCGCGATCAGGCCCGCCGCCCGCGCCGCCGCGTTGTTGATGCCGCTGGCGAGCCCCGCGCGGCCGACGTCCACGGAGGCCAGGACCGTCGAGGTGAGCGGGGCGACGAGCACCACCATGCCCATGCCGAGCACGACGAGCGCGGGCAGGACGTCCCGCCAGTACACCGCGCCCGGCCCGACCCGGGTCATCAGCAGCAGTCCCGCCGCGCACAGCAACGGGCCGACGGTCAGCGGGATCCGCGGGCCGATGGCCTGCGCGAAGCGGCCGGAGCGCGCGGACAGCAGCAGCATCAGCACGGTGGTGGGCAGCAGGGCCGTGCCCGCCGCCAGCGCGGACCAGCCGACCACGATCTGGAGCTGGAGCACGGCGAGGAAGAAGAAGCCGCTGAAGGCGGCGTAGACGCAGACGGTCACGGCGTTGACCGACGAGAACATCCGGTTCGCGAAGATCCCCGGCGGCAGCATCGGCTCGGCCCGCCGCCGCTCCACCCACCAGAACGCCACCCCCAGCAGCACTCCGCCGACCGCGGGGCCGATCACCCAGGGCGAGGCGCCCTTCTGGGGCGCGGCGATCAGGGCGTACGTCACCGCGCCGAGTGCCAGCGCCCCCAGCGCCGCGCCGAGCACGTCGAACCGCCCGTGCGCCCTCGGGTCGCGGGTCTCCGGCACGTACCGGAGGGCCACCGGCACGCACACGGCCGCGAGCGGCAGGTTGATCAGGAACACCCATCGCCAGCCCGGCCCGTCCACCAGCCAGCCGCCCACGAAGGGGCCGACCGCCGACGCCACCCCGCCGAGCCCGGACCACGCCCCGACCGCCCCGGCCCGGTCGTCCGGGTGGAAGACCGCCTGGATCAGGGCGAGCGAGCCCGGGGTGAGCAGCGCGCCGCCGATGCCCTGCAGCGCCCGCGCGGCGATGAGCACCGCGGCGTTCGGCGCCAGCCCGCACAGCAGCGACGCGAGCGCGAACCACACCACGCCCACCACGAACACCCGCCGCCGCCCGAACCGGTCCCCGAGCGCCCCGCCCAGCAGGATCAGCCCGGCGAGGGTGAGCATGTACGCGTTGACGGTCCACTGGAGCACGGCCAGGTCGGCGTTGAGGTCCGCTCCGATGTGGGGCAGCGCCACATTGACGACGGTGCTGTCGAGCATCGCCATCCCGGACCCGAGCACTGCGGTCAGCAGCACGGCCCGCCCGGTGCGCGTGCCCAGCCGTGCGGCGGGCGCGTCCGTGCCCACCGCCCCGGACGTCGTGGCCCCGGTCCGCGCCGAGTCGCTCATGCTCGGAATCATCCCGTGGCCGGGCCCGGCCCGCCAGCGAAAAGGGTCCTGCCCCCGCTCGGCGAGCGGGGGCAGGACCCTTTTCGGCTGCGCGCGCACCGTCACCGGTGCCGCACGGCTACTTCAGCTTCGTACCCGTCGAGCGCAGGTCCGCGCACGCCTTGGTGACGCGCTCGGCCATGCCCGCCTCGGCCAGCTTGCCCCAGGTGCGCGGGTCGTACTTCGACTTGGTGCCGACCTCGCCGTCGACCTTCAGCACACCGTCGTAGTTGCTGAACATGTGGGCGGCGACCGGACGGGTGAAGGCGTACTGCGTGTCCGTGTCGAGGTTCATCTTCACGACGCCGTTCTCCAGCGCGGTGCGGATCTCCTCCGCCGTGGAGCCGGAGCCGCCGTGGAAGACGAAGTCGAACGGGTCGGCCTTGCCGTGCTTCGCGGCGATGCCGTCCTGCAGCTCGCGCAGCAGCTCCGGCTTCAGGACGACGTTGCCCGGCTTGTAGACGCCGTGGACGTTGCCGAAGGAGGCGGCCAGCAGGTAGCGGCCCTTCTCGCCCAGGCCCAGCGCCTCGACGGTCTTCTCGACGTCGGCGACGGTCGTGTAGAGCTCGTCGTTGATCTCGTGCGAGACGCCGTCCTCCTCGCCACCGGTCGGGGTGATCTCGACCTCGAGGATGATCTTCGCCTTCACGGCCTCGGCGAGGAGCTCCTTCGCGATGGCGAGGTTCTCGTCGAGCTTCTCGGCGGAGCCGTCCCACATGTGGGACTGGAAGAGCGGGTTCTGACCGGCGGCGACGCGCTCCTGCGAGATGGCCAGCAGCGGGCGGACGTAGCCGTCCAGCTTGTCCTTCGGGCAGTGGTCGGTGTGCAGCGCGATGTTCACCGGGTACTTCTTGGCGACGACGTGCGCGAACTCGGCGAGCGCGACGGCGCCCGAGACCATGTCCTTGCTGTACTGGCCGCCCAGGAACTCCGCACCACCGGTGGAGATCTGGATGATGCCGTCGCTCTCCGCCTCGGCGAAACCGCGCAGCGCGGCGTGCAGAGTCTGCGTCGAGGTCACATTGATGGCCGGGTAGGCGAACTTGCCTGCCTTCGCCCGGTCGAGCATCTCGTTGTAGACCTCGGGGGTTGCGATGGGCATCTGTCCGCTCCTTGTGATGTGCGGGTGGGCGAGGGGGCCCTGACCTAGGGGGCGACGTTCATCGTCGCCCCCATCTTCCCAGACTCCCCGAATTGCTCCACATGGGTCCTCACCCGGGATACGCGTGGAGGGCGGCTGGTTTCACGTGAAACCAGCCGCCCTCCACGGGCGCTTTTTTAAAAGCGCAGGTCAGGACAGGTCGAGGTCACCGAGGGAGTAGCCCGTCACATAGCGCAGGCCCTTGCCCTCGATGGCCGGGGCGGCGCCGCGGTCGACGATCGTCGCCACCGCGACGACCTCCGCACCGGCCTCGCGCGCCGCCTCGACGGCGGTCAGCGGCGAGCCGCCGGTGGTCGAGGTGTCCTCGACCACCAGGACGCGGCGGCCCTTGATGTCCGGGCCCTCGATGCGGCGCTGCATGCCGTGCGTCTTCTGCGCCTTGCGCACGACGAACGCGTCGAGCTTGCGGCCGCGCGCGGCGGCGGCGTGCAGCATCGAGGTGGCGACCGGGTCGGCGCCGAGGGTGAGGCCACCGACGGCGTCGTACTCCAGGTCGGCCGTGGCGTCCAGCATCACCTGGCCGACCAGGGGCGCCGCCTCGGCGTCCAGGGTGATCCGGCGCAGGTCGATGTAGTAGTCGGCCTCCTTGCCGGAGGAGAGGGTCACCTTGCCGTGGACCACGGCCTTGTCCTTGATCTGCTGCAGCAGGGCGTCACGCGCATCGCTCATGCCGATGAGCTTAGGCCAGCGTCCGCCAGGTCCACGTCGTGGAGATCTCCAGGGGGTCGATCGGGGTGACGAGGCGCGGCAGTGTGTTGAGGCCGTTCGGGGGGCCGGACTGCGGCTCCACGCAGACGGCCTCCTTCTGCTCGTCGTAGATCACGACCCACTCGGCGCGGCTCGTGACCTTCAGCTCCAGCGCTCCGGGCCAAGTGAGGGTGACGTCCACACCGTCGGGCATGCCGAAGCAGTCGTCCCACGGGCCGGGCCGCGGGGCGATGCGGCGGCCCGTCGGCAGGTGGTCGTCACCGCGCTCCTCCTGCCACTCGGCGTCGAACGCGAGCTCCACGTCGCCGCCGGAGCCGAGGTTGCGCAGGAACCACGGGTGCCAGCCCGCCTGTGCCGGAAAGGAGTTGTCGTACGTCTCGACGCCCATGGTCAGCGTGAGGGAGTCCGGCGCCAGCTCCACCAGCTGGGTGACGCGGCCGGTGTACGGCCACGGTTCGGCGAGGTCGTACGTGAACGCGGCGGAGATGTCGTCCGCGCGCACCGTGCTCCAGGCGGTGTCACGGCCGGTGCCGTGGATCGCGTGCGGGGCGGAGTTGATGGGCATCTGGTGGCGCTCGCCGCCGTTGCGGAACTGTCCCAGCTCGATGCGGCCGCACCACGGGACCATGGGGAAGGCGCCGTATTTGGCGCCCTGCCGCAGCAGTTCGGTGCCGTGGATGCGCAGGCCGGTGAGCCGGCATCCGTTCTGTGGGTCCACGGTCAGCTCGGCGTCGCCGGCTCGCAGCCGGGTCTCTCGCGTGTTGTCGGTGCTCACGTGGTGACCTTATGGGCTGGCCCCGGGGATTCGGGGCTTCGCCCCGAACCTCGCCCCGGGCTTCAAGGCAGGTTCGCTACCGCCGCCGGCGCAGCACCCGGCCCACCACGACCGCCGAGGCCAGCGCCACCGCCGCGGCCGGAGCCGCCCAGCGGAGCGCCGCCGCCGTCGCCGAGGCCGCCTCCGGCGCCGGGACCGGCGCGTAGCGGCCGCGCGGCGGCGCGTGGTCGACCTCTTCCGCGCTGCGCCCGATCATCGTGCGACGCGCGTGCGCGGCCTCCGCCGGGGGCTCGTCGTCGTCGACGTCGTCGTCCTCGTCGAGGTCGTCGTCCACCGACGGGTCGAGGGACGGCGGGGGGACCTCCGTGTCGAAGACGCTGCCGCCCTCCAGCCGGGGGCCTTCGCCCGCCGCGCCGGCCTCCTCCTCCGCGTCCTCCCGCAACTCCTCCACGAGCGCGGCGGCAAAGCGGTCGAGCAGGCGGCGCGCGGTGGCCTCCGTGGTCTTCTCGTCGAACTCGGCCAGCCTGCCGCCGCTGCCGACCGTCCCCGTACAGATCAGCCGGGAACCGTCGGCGGTGGGTTCCAGCACGCCGCGCAGCGCGAGCGTCACCGTGCCGGAGCCGCGCACCTCGGTGCCCTCGCCGGACAGCTCGTACGAGCCGTCGTGCTCGGTCAGGTGCAGCGAACCCCGGTAGGTGATGGTCGAGCCACCTATGCGCAGCCGGAGGCGTCCGGCCACGAGCGCGCCGGAGGCGTCCGCGACGTCCTGTTGGAGGCCGGGAACGCAGCGCACCACGCGGGCGGGGTCGGCGAGGACCCGGCGGACGGAGTCGACGGAAAACGGAACGAACACCTCATGCTCCATGGCAAGTGAGCCTACCCACCAGGCCCCTCACCAGTGCCTCTCAGGCCGAACTTTCCGTCGCGCCCCGCCCGTCGGGGCCCGAAGGACGGCGTCAGTCGCCGACCGTGAAGCGCTCGCCCACGTGCTGCGGCTTCTCGATCTCGTCGACGAGCGCGACCGCGTAGTCCTCGGTGGAGATGCGGCTCTTGCCGTCGGCGCCGATGACGAGCTCCTCCAGCGCGGTGCGGTACGTACCGGTGCGCTCGCCCGGCTCGATCGTCCCGGCGGGGCTGATGTTGGTCCAGCGGACGTCGCCGACGGTGCGGTAGAAGTCCAGCGCGTCACCGTGCGCGTGCATGATCTGGAGCAGGAACTCGGGGAGCCCCTCGGTGTCCCAGACGAGGCTGCCGCCGGGCGTGCGCAGCGAGCCGGCGCCGCCGACCGCGATGATGCGCGGGGCCGCGTCACCGAGCGCGCGCACACCGGCCACCAGCGCCTCCGCGGCGGGCTTGATGGTCGCGACGTGGCCGGGGCCGTCACCGCCGCCGACGGCGCTGACGACGACGTCCTGGCCCTTGGCGGCCGCGGTCACCGACTCCGGGTCGAGGACGTCGCCGGTGGTGACGGTGAGGGCCGGGTGGGTCTCGGTGATCTTCGCGGGGTCGCGGACGACGGCCGTGACCTGGTGACCGCGGTCCAGCGCCTCGCGCAGGATGCGGCTGCCGATGCTGCCGTTGGCACCGAAGAGAGCGATCTTTGCCATGGGGGGGCTCCTCAGGAGAGAGAAAGAGCGGTAAGGGGGGATGAAGGAAGATCAGTGCTGGTCGAGCGCCCGGGTGAGCGCCTGTGCGGACGACATCGGCCCGCCGAGCCGTCGCACCCCGCCGGGGGTGTGCAGCAGCAGCGTGGGGTAGCTGTCGACGCCCAGCCGGCGGACCTCGCGGAAGTCCGCCTCCGCCTCGCGGCGGGTGTCCGGGTCGGCGCAGGCGGCCACGACGGCCTCGCCGTCGACGCCGTCGAGCCCGGCGGCGACCGTGCGCAGGGTGTCCGGGTCGGAGAGGCTCAGCCCGTCGACGTACCAGGCGCGTTGCAGCGCGCCCGCGAACTCCAGTGTCCTCTCGGGCGCCTGCCCGCGCAGCGCGACCAGGGCCGTCGCGGCGTCGGCCGAGTCGAGCACGGCCGTGCCGTCGGCGAACGCCTTGGCGTAGCCGGGGCCGAACACCGCGCCGGTCAGCTCGCCGATGCGGGCGTCGGCCTGCGGGATGTAGGAGTACGCGGAGACGGGCTGCGCCCGGGGGCCGGTGAAGAGGCCGCCGCTGCGCACGGTCAGCTCGATGCGTCCGGCGTTCGCGGCGGCGAACTCCCGGACGGCCGGGCCGAAGCCGTAACACCAGCCGCAGTAGGCGTCGAACGCGTAAGTGAGCTTGTGCCGTGCCATGTCTTTCCCTGAAACGGGCAGCTGCTCCGGCCGGAACAGCTGCTGTGGGTCCCACGCACTCCTTGTGGTGCGTTATGACCAAGCTATGGCCGTTTCCGGGGGCCGACCAGGTAGGCTCAGGTCTCCTCATGGTGAAAAAGCGACACGCCGGCCAGGAAGAGATCGTCGAGCTCGCCTACCGGGCCCCACCGGGCACACCCGCGGGGGTCGAGGTGATGACGCTCGCCCAGCTCCGCGCCCGCGCGCCCGAGGGTCTCCTCGCCAAACCGCAGCGGCTGGACTTCCACCAGATCATCCTCGTCCGCTCCGGGTCGGCGGGACACACCGTCGACTTCACCGGTTACCCCCTGGAGGAGGGGTCGGTGCTGTGGGTGCGGCCCGGACAGGTGCAGCAGTACGGCGCGGTGGAGGGCATCGAGGGCGCGGTCATCCTGGTGCAGCCCGGCTTCCTCTCCCCCGGCACGGCGGTCGCGGCGGTGGCCGACGACCCCTTCCGGCCGGTGCTGTGGCAGCCGGTCGGGCAGGACCGGGAGGCCGTCTACTGCGCGGTGCACCACCTGGAGGCCGACTTCCGCACCAGCCGCGGGCTGCCCGCCGATGTGCACTCCACGGTCCTGCGGCACCTGCTGTCCGTGCTGGTGCTGCGCCTCGCGCACCTCACGGCCCCGGTCGGCAGCAGCGTGCCCGCGCCGGGCGATGCCTTCGTGCGCTTCCGGGCGGCCGTCGAGCGGGACTTCGCGGCCAGCCACCGGGTCGCCGACTACGCCCGCACGCTCGGCTACTCGCCCCGGACCCTCTCGCGCGCGGCCCTCGCGGGCGCCGGGGTGGGCGCCAAGGAGTTCATCGACCGACGGGTGATGCTGGAGGCCAAGCGGCTGCTCGCGCACAGCGAGCTGCCCGCCGCCCGGATCGCCGAGCGGATCGGCTTCGACGACGCGGCGAACTTCTCCAAGTTCTTCCACCACCGCGCGGGTTGCTCCCCGGGAGCCTTCCGGGCCACGCTCCGGCAGCCGCCCGGAGTCACTCCGCGTAGCGGGGGTGCATGAGGGTCGACGGCAGCAGCCCCGGCTCGCGGCTGCGCTCGGCGGCGCGGGCGGCCGCCGTCAGCTCCCCCGGCGTGAGGGACTGCAAGCAGGGCCGGACCGGCGGGAGTTGCAGGGGTATGGACTCGCGGGACGCCAGGACGAAGCTCCAGTCGTCCCCGTCCTCCTCGCGCTCCTCGGCCCGCCGCATCGCCGTGCGCGCCGGGGCGTCCACCGCGCCGCCGTCCACCCGGTAGGGCCTGGTGTGCAGCCCCAGCGAGCGGATCGTGGCCTCCACCGTCCAGAAGACGCGCGGCCGGGCGTCGACCGTGCCGGCGTGGACGGCGAGGCGCCCGCCGGGCGCCAGGCGGCGCTCCGCCAGGCCGTAGAACTCCTGCGAATACAGCTTCGTGCTGGGCGTGATGCCCGGGTCGGGCAGGTCGCAGATCACCACGTCGTACGGAGCGTCGTCGGCGGGCCGGCCGCGCAGCCACTCGAAGGCGTCGCCGGTGACCGTGCGCACCCGCGGATCGCTCAGGGCGGCGTGGTTGAGCGCGGTCAGGTCGCGGTCGGTGCGGCCCAACCGCAGGAGGGTCCGGTCCAGTTCGACGACGGTGACCGAGGTGACGTCGCCGTAGCGCAGCACCTCGCGCAGGGCGAGGCCGTCGCCTCCGCCGAGCACCAGGACCCTGCGGTGCCGCCCGGACATCGCGGGGTGGACCAGCGCCTCGTGATAGCGGAATTCGTCCTTCCCGCTGACCCGCAGGCGCCCGTCGAGGAAGAGCGACAGCGGCTTGCCGCTCCCGCCGCCACCGGTGAGCACGACCTCCTGCACATCCGACTGCACGGCCACCCGCACATCCGCGCCGTAGACCGCCTGGCGCGCGGCCCGCTCGAAGGGGCCGGTGAGGACCGTGCCCGCGGCCAGCAGCGCCAGCACCAGCGCGTTGGCGGCGAGCAGCGCCCAGCGCGAGCGCACGCTCAGATCGCCGCGGAAGAGCCAGAGCACCAGCGCCCCGCCCGCCGCCGCGTTGACCGCGCCGGTGAGCAGCGCGCCCGTCAACTGCCCGAGCACGGGCAGCAGCAGGAAGGGGAAGGCGAGCCCGCCGACCAGCGCGCCCACATAGTCGGCGGCGAAGAGATCGGCGACCGCGCCGCCCGCGTCCTGCCGCCGGATGCGCTGGATGAGGGTCATCAGCAGCGGCACCTCGGCGCCGATCAGCACCCCGATGGCCAGCGAGAACGCCACCAGGGCCGGCCGTGCCTGGCCGAACCAGGCGAAGCAGGCGTGGAGCGCCATGGCCGACAGGCCGCCGGCCAGCGCCAACACCGCCTCGACGGCGGCGAATCCCAGGGCGGCCCTGGCTCTCAGACGCTTGGCGAGCAGCGAGCCGATGCCCATGGCGAAGACCATCACCGACAGCACGACCGACGCCTGGGTGACGGAGTCGCCGATCAGATACGAGGCCAGGGCGACCAGCTCCAGCTCGTACACCAGCCCGCAGGCGGCGCAGATGAAGACGGTGGCCAGGACCACGAAGCGGCCGAGCCCGGCCGGTACGGGCAGCCGCGCCGGCACCGGGCGGTAGATCATGATGGGAACGCTACGTCACGATCCGACAACCTTTTGTCACCCACAAGGGTTTATTACAGGTGTTCCATGGCGCGTTTTCGGGTGCCCCGCGCAGGTGCCCCGCGGCGGGGTTCAGAGCGCCACCGTGGTGCGCACGGCCACCCTCGTCCGGGTGGCGACCAGCCGCCCTTCCTGCGGATACGCGTGCCAGGTGCGCCAGCTGACCTGGCCCTCGCAGCGCTGCGCGAGCAGCGCGGTGAAGGCATGCGGGCTCCCGGGGAAGGTGCCCGCCAGTCCGTACGGATGCTCGGCGACCAGCGCCAGCAGCTCCTGCGCCCGGCCCGCGAAGGAGCCGTGCGACAGCGTCTCTATCCGGGCCGCGAACTCGTACTCCCAGGCGCCGACGCGCCGGGCCACGCCCAGCGGCAGCGGTGTGGCGCTGCCCGGCAGACAGGCGACGGTCTCCGAGCAGACGCCGTCCCCGTCCTCCAGCAGGACCTGGTGGGAGGCGCCGAGCAGGCGCAGTTGGACGAGGGAGTCGGCGAGCCGCAGGTCGAGGACGGCCAGGGCTGGGAGGGGGTCCTTCCCCAGACACCAGGCGAGGTCGGCGGCGCGGGTATCGGTGTAGGTGGTCTTGAGGGTGGTGAGCATGGGTCGGCTCCGCAAGCACGCAGTGGAGGGTGGGCCGGCCCGCCGAGGAGGACCAGAGTCTTCGAGTGCGCCGGCTCATGCCCACATATGAGTGTTCCGTGGGGTCCGAGGACAGTGATTCCGAGATTCCGCGAGGAGTCGTCTCTGACACGTGTCTCTGAATGAGAGGGAATCATGGATTGACCGGCGCTCACAGCGTTTTTACCCATCTCATCGTGCTTTCCATCCACGCGAGGGCCAGGCAGTTCAACTGTTCAGAATCATTGCGTGCGGCAGGCATCCGACAAGCGGCCGGACGCATATGCGATCAGGCATGGTACATCTGCAAATCCCCTGATCAAACGGCATTTTCATGCCCCATCGGCACCATGGGCACGGGTTCTTCACCAATACGGAACGAGAAATGCACGACGCCGGAGGGCGCATTGAGGCGCGCTCCGAAGGCGGGCGCGTGAATGCCCACCACCCCGGCGCGCGATGGGAGTTCACAAGGAAATCGCACGCCGCCCGGATGCGTCCACGCGCGGACCGCCGGGTGCCGGGACGACCGCCCTCCGCGCGCGTCCCGGCAGCACGCGCACCACGAGGCGGGGCACGCCCCCGGCGGGCTGCGCGCACCTCCCTCGGCCCGCCCCCGCAGCACACCCGCACCCCCGCGCCGCGCAGACACTCCGCCGTGCCCGCCGAGCGGGTGGAAGGCGCACCGCTTACGGGCGTTCCGTGTCGCGCGCGCGACGCGCGAGACGCATGGTCGGTATGCCGAACCGCCACCCGTCCGTACCCGCGCACCGCCTCCGCGGCGGTCACCGGGCCGCGCCCGCACCGGAGGTGCCCCCGTGTCAGCCGACACCGCCGTGCCCGTACGAGCGCCGGAACCGCACCCCGCGGCCCCGAGTGCCCGTGCCCGCCGCATCGACCGGGTGCGCGACGCGCTGCGCAGGGCCTCCCCCGCGCTCGCCCTCTACGCCGCCGTCCGGCTGACCGGCATGTCGGTCATGGCGGGCTGGGCCTGGTGGATCGGACGGCATCCGCGCACGCTGCTCGGCCACTCCTGGGACGGCATCTGGTACGCCGACATCGCCCGGCACGGCTACGGGCTGATCATCCCCTCCCCCACCACCCGCGGGGTGGTCTTCAACGACCTGGCGTTCTTCCCGCTCTTCCCCGGCCTGGTGCGGGCCGTGATGACCGTGCTGCCGTTCACCGCCGTGACCGCCGGACTGTTCGTCGCCTGGGTCTCGGCCGGCGCCGCCGCCTGGGGCATCTACGCCGTCGGCGAGCGGCTGCACGGCCGCAAGGCGGCCACGCTGCTCGTCGTCCTCTGGGGGCTGCTGCCGCACGCGATCGTGCAGTCCATGGCCTACACCGAGCCGCTGATGACCGCCCTCGCCGCCTGGGCGCTCTACGCGGCGGTCACCGGCCGGCGGCTGTGGGCCGGGGCGCTCGCCCTGCTCGCGGGGCTCTCCCGGCCCAACGCCGTCGCGGTGGCCGCCGCCGTCTGCGCCTCCGCCGCCCTCACCCTGACCCGCGACCGGCGGGCCCGTGCGGACTGGCGGGTCTGGGCGGGCGCGGCGCTCGCGCCGCTGGGCTGGGCCGGCTATGTCCTGTGGGCCGGTTTCCGCTCCGGCGGCGGGGTGCTCGGCTATTTCGACGTGCAGCGGCTGTGGGGGTCGCGCTTCGACTTCGGGCGGGACGCGTTCCGCTTCATCCGCCACCTCTTCATCGGCAAGGACGCGATGGCGTACTACGTCACGCTGGCGATCCTGGGCGTCGCCCTGGTCGCGCTCGTCCTGCTCTTCCTCGACCGGCCGCCCGCGGTCCTCGCGGTCTACGCGCTGGTGCTCGTCGTCATCGCGGTCGGCGGCTCCAGCTACTTCGCGTCCAAGCCGCGCTTCCTGCTGCCCGCCTTCCCGCTGCTGCTCCCGGCGGCCCTGGCGATGGCGAGAGCCCGGCAGCGCACCGTCGTCGTGACGATCGGCGCACTGGCCGGGCTCTCGTTCCTCTACGGGACGTACCTGCTGACGGTCGCCCGCATGCCGATGTGAGAGCGGCGACGTGTTCTGCGGGCCGTCTCGTGTGCACCACCGCTACGCGGCGGTGTCCTCAAACGCCGGACGGGCTGTATTTGCAGCCCGTCCGGCGTTTGAGGACGAAACGGCGCACGAGCCGACACGTCAGCCCGCTCACGAGCCGGTCGGCCAGCGCCGAGCGCTCAGGCGTCCTCGTCCGGCTTGTCGTCGCCGGACTCGGCGTCGGCCTCCAGGCCGAGCTGCTCGATCAGCCACTTGTCGAACTCGATCGACGCCCGCACCCAGCTGACCGTGCTGGAGACGAAGTGCTCCAGGGAGACGCCGACGCCGATGAGCATCTGCGCCTCACCGATCAGGCGGACCGTGCCGTCGTCGTTGGTGTGGGTGTAGACCTTCGGCCACAGGGTGCGGCGGTTCCAGTCGTCGACGACCTCGAGGAGCTGTGCCTTCTCGTCGATGCCGTGCGGGCGGTCGTAGAACGTCCGCACGGAGAAGACCTGCTGCTCGTCCTCGCCGCGGAACATGAAGTACGTACGGAACTGCTCCCACGGTGCGGCGAGGTCACCCTCGTCGTCCACGACGTACTTCAGCTCCATCTGCTCGAGGAGCTGCTTGACCAGGTCCTGGTCGGGGATGACGGGGCCGGCCGGGCCCGTCTCCTGCGGTTCGGGCTGGCCCCCGAAATTCGGAATCGAGGACGGGTCGATGCTCACCGTGAATTTCCCTTCGTACGGTTCCCGCCATCCTCCCCCATCCCGGGCGGGGGCTGGCAACCCCCGCCCCTCGGGATCACGCCGCCGATGACGGACCCGCGAGCGCGTCCTGCCGCTCCGGCCCCACCGTCAGACCGTCCCCGGCCGGGGCGACGTCCACCCTTACAGTGTCGCCCTCGCGGATGTCACCGGCCAGGATCGCCCGTGCGAGGCGGTCGCCGATGGCCGTCTGCACCAGGCGGCGCAGCGGGCGGGCGCCGTAGGTGAGGTCCGGCGCGGCACCGTCCGCGCTCCCGCCCAGGGCCGCCAGCCAGCGCAGGGCGGGCTCGGTGACATCGAGGGTGAGGCGTCGGTCGGCGAGGCGTTTTTGGAGGTGGCCGATCTGGATCGTGGCGATCCGCTCCAGCTGGTCCACGCCGAGGGCGTGGAAGACCACCAGGTCGTCGAGGCGGTTGAGGAACTCGGGGCGGAAGGAGGCCCGTACGGTCTCCAGCACCTTCTCCCGCTTCCGGTCCTCGTTCAGCAGCGGATCCACCAGATAGGTGGAACCGAGGTTGGAGGTCAGGATCAGGATGGTGTTGCGGAAGTCGACCGTGCGCCCCTGGCCGTCGGTGAGCCGTCCGTCGTCCAGGACCTGGAGCAGGATGTCGAAGACCTCGTGGTGGGCTTTTTCGACCTCGTCCAGGAGCACGACGGTGTAGGGGCGGCGGCGTACGGCCTCGGTGAGCTGGCCGCCCTCCTCGTAGCCGACGTAGCCGGGCGGGGCGCCGACCAGGCGGGCCACCGAGTGCTTCTCGCTGTACTCCGACATGTCGATGCGGACCATGGCCCGCTCGTCGTCGAAGAGGAAGTCCGCGAGCGCCTTGGCCAGCTCGGTCTTGCCGACGCCGGTCGGGCCGAGGAAGAGGAAGGAGCCGGTGGGGCGGTCGGGGTCGGAGACGCCCGCGCGGGAGCGGCGCACGGCGTCGGACACGGCCCGTACGGCCTCCTCCTGGCCGATCAGGCGCTTGCCGAGCTCTTCCTCCATGCGCAGCAGTTTCTGTGTCTCGCCTTCCAGCAGGCGGCCGGCGGGGATGCCGGTCCAGGAGGCGACGACGTCGGCGATGTCGTCCGGGCCGACCTCTTCCTTGACCATGAGGTCGCGGGTGGCGGCCTCCTGCTCGGCCTCGGCCTCCGCGGCGGCCGCGAGCTCGCGCTCCAGGCCGGGGATCTCGCCGTAGAGCAGCTTGGAGGCGGTGTCGAAGTCGCCGTCGCGCTGGGCGCGCTCGGCCTGGCCGCGCAGGTCGTCGAGGCGTTCCTTGAGTTCACCCACCCGGTTGAGGGACTGCTTCTCCTTCTCCCAGCGGGCGGTCAGGCCGCGCAGCTCCTCCTCCTTGTCGGCGAGATCGCGGCGCAGCTTCTCCAGGCGCTGCTTGCTGGCCTCGTCCACCTCCTTGGAGAGGGCGAGCTCCTCCATCTTCAGCCGGTCGACGGCGCGCTGGAGCTCGTCGATCTCCACGGGGGAGGAGTCGATCTCCATACGCAGCCGGGAGGCGGCCTCGTCGACGAGGTCGATGGCCTTGTCGGGCAGGAAGCGGGAGGTGATGTAGCGGTCGGAGAGGGTGGTGGCGGCGACGAGGGCGGAGTCGGCGATCTGGACCTTGTGGTGGGCCTCGTAGCGGCCCTTGAGGCCGCGCAGGATCGCGATGGAGTCCTCGACGGAGGGCTCGGCGACCAGCACCTGCTGGAAGCGGCGCTCCAGGGCGGGGTCCTTCTCGATCCGCTCGCGGTACTCGTCCAGCGTCGTGGCGCCGACCATGCGCAGCTCGCCGCGGGCCAGCATCGGCTTGAGCATGTTGCCGGCGTCCATCGCGGAGTCGCCGCCGGCGCCCGCGCCCACGACGGTGTGCAGCTCGTCGATGAAGGTGATGATCTGGCCTTCACTGGACTTGATCTCGGCCAGGACGGTCTTGAGCCGCTCCTCGAACTCGCCGCGGTACTTCGCGCCCGCGACCATCGCGCCGAGGTCGAGCGAGACGAGCCGCTTGTTGCGCAGCGATTCGGGGACGTCGCCCTTGACTATCCGCTGGGCGAGGCCCTCCACGACGGCGGTCTTGCCGACGCCCGGCTCACCGATGAGGACGGGGTTGTTCTTCGTGCGGCGGGAGAGCACCTGCACCACGCGGCGGATCTCCGCGTCCCGGCCGATGACCGGGTCGAGCCTGCCCTCGCGGGCCGCGGCGGTGAGGTCCTGGCCGAACTTCTCCAGCGCCTTGTACGTGCCCTCCGGGTCCGGCGTGGTCACGCGCTGCCCGCCGCGCGCCGCCTCGAAGGCGTCCAGCAGCTTCTTCGCGGACGCGCCCTGCCCCACCAGCAGCTCGCCGGTGCGGCCGCCCTTGGCGGCGAGGCCGATGAGCAGGTGCTCGGTGGAGATGTAGGTGTCGCCCAGCTCGCGGGCGCGCTGCGAGGCGTCGGCGATGACGGCCAGCAGCTCGCGGTTGGGCTGCGGCGGCGCGACCGTCGAGCCCTGCACGCTCGGCAGCCCGGCGAGCTCCCGCTCGGCGCCGGAGCGCAGGCCCGCGGCGTCGGCCTCGACGGCGGCGAGCAGGTCCATCACGTTCTCGTTGTCCTGGCCCGCGAGGAGGGCGATCAGCAGATGCGCCGGCGTCATGTCGGCATGCCCCGCCGACACGGCCCGCTCACTGGCCCCGCTCAGCGCCTCACGGCTCTTGTTGGTCAGCTCGGCATCCACGACAGTGCGCTCCTCCTCTGTGCTGCTCCGATGGCTGTCCTGCTGTAGCCAACGTGCGATAAGTTGAGCCTATTCCACTCAACCTTGTTCTGGCCAGCATGTCCAAGAAGTGGATCATGGCTGCTCCCGCTTCCCGGACCGCGCCCCCTCCCCCATGGTCCGGCCGCGGGGAGCCGCCCGCGCGTCGGCCGGCCCCAACTACCCTTCCCTCCATGGCCCACGATCTGCGCGACCTCTCCCCCGCCTACGTCGAGTTCTGGCGGGAGCGGCACATCTGCACCCTCACCACCTCCCGCCCCGACGGCAGCCCGCACCTCGTGCCCGTGGGCGTCACCTTCGACCACGAGGCCGGGATCGCCCGGGTCATCACCAACAAGGGCAGCCGCAAGATCGCGAACATCCTGGCCGCGGGCCCGGACGGCGCGCGGGTCGCGGTGTGCCAGATAGGCGAGCGGCGCTGGGCCACGCTGGAGGGCGTCGCCGTCGTCCGCACCGAGGCGGACGCGATCGCGGACGCCGTCGCCCGGTACGCCGAGCGGTACGGCCGGACGCCCGCCCCCAACCCCGACCGCGTCCTCGTCGAGATCACCGTCACCAAGGCGCTGGGTCTGGTCTGACGGACCCCGGTTGGCCCTGTGCTGATGCCGCGCGGCGCGGCCGCTCGTACGGTCGGGGTGACGGTCGTCACGACGGCGAAGACCCGACGGCACAGAGGAGTACCCACGTCATGAGCGGCCCCGAGAGCGCGGATCACGTCAGCGTCCATCTGACCGGCTGCGGACACCAGGACGCGGGCGCGGTGTTCCGCGCCCTGGAGGCCGCGTTCCCCGAGGGCGCCGGGCCGCCGCGCAGCGAGACGAAGGCCGCGGGACCGGAGCACCCCATGGTGTGGTGCATGGTCGTCGACGCCCGCACCCGCCGTGCGCCGTCGGCGGTGGCGACGGCGATCCCGCTGTCCGGTCCGGTCGAGGTCGACCTCTTCGGCGCCGCGGACCCCGTGCGCCAGGTCCAGGAGGAGCTGGCCACGGCCTTCGCCGTGGAGAGCCGCGGCACGGTACCGGGCGAGCACGAGCTGGAGGTCCGCCTCCGCCTCACCGGCTGAGCCCCGGGGCCCGGGAAAGACGAAGGGGCCCGGAGAGCGGTCGCTCTCCGGGCCCCTTGCCGTGCTCATCCCTGGTCGCGTCTGGGGCGCCAGACCACGAGCGCGCTCGTCTGCTGCACGTCCTGGTACGGAACCAGGTCGCGGCGGTAGGACGCGTGCACCGCGGCCTCGCGCTGCTGCATGGCCGAGGCGGCGCCCTCGACCGCGCCCTGGAGCTCGGCGACGCGCGCCTTGAGCGCGGACACCTGGTTCTCCAGCTCGATGATGCGCTTGATCCCGGCGAGGTTGATGCCCTCGTCCTGGCTCAGCTGCTGGACCTGCCGCAGCAGTTCGATGTCGCGCGCCGAATAGCGGCGGCCGCGCCCGGCCGTGCGGTCGGGGGAGACCAGGCCGAGCCGGTCGTACTGCCGCAGCGTCTGCGGGTGCAGACCCGACAGCTGCGCGGCGACGGAGATGACGTAGACCGGCGACTCGTCGGTCAGCTGGAAAGGCTGTGCTGGTTCGAAGCGCCGTCGTCGGCCGTCCATCTCATGCTCCCTTCGCGGCCTGGAACAGCTCTGCCCTGGGGTCCTGGCCCGCCGTCGCCTCGCGGTAGGCCGCGAGGGCCTCCCGCGCCTTGTCGTCGAGCTCCTTCGGGACAGCCACCTCGACGGTGACCAGGAGGTCGCCGCGGGTGCCGTCCTTGCGCACCGCGCCCTTGCCCCGGGCGCGCATCGTACGGCCGTTGGGCGTGCCCGCCGGCAGCTTGAGGGTGACCGGGGGGCCACCGAGCGTCGGAACCCTCACCTCGCCGCCGAGCGCCGCCTCCGCGAAGGAGACCGGCACGGTGACGGTGAGGTTGTCGCCCTTGCGCCCGAAGACGGGGTGGCTGTCGACGTGGACGACGACGTACAGATCGCCGTTCGGACCGCCGCGCTCGCCCGGGGCGCCCTTGCCGCGCAGCCGGATCCGCTGGCCGTCGGAGACGCCCGGCGGGATGCGCACCTGCATGGTGCGGGAGGACGTGGCCCGGCCGCTGCCCTTGCAGACGTCGCAGGGGTTCTCCGGGATCAGCCCGCGGCCCTTGCAGTCGGGGCAGGGATCGGTCAGCGAGAAGCCGCCGCCCGAGCCGTGCGACACCTGGCCGGTGCCGACGCAGGTCGGGCAGACCCGCGGGGTGCCGTTCTTGTCGCCCGTGCCGGAGCACGTCTTGCACGCCGCGGAGGAGGACATGCGCAGCGGGACCGTGGCCCCGTCGACCGCCTCGGTGAAGCTGAGCGACACCTCGGACTCGATGTCCTGGCCGCGCCGCGGCTGCGTGCGCGTGCCGCCGCCGCGGTTGAACAGGCCGCCGAAGACGTCTCCGAGACCGCCGCCGAAACCACCGGCGCCCGCCCCGCCCCCGCCCTGGGCGCCCCCGAAGAGGTCGCCCAGGTCGAAGTTGAAGGAGCCGCCGCCCGCGCCGCCCGGACCGGGACGGAAGCCACCGCTGCCGAAGAGGGCGCGCGCCTCGTCGTACTCCTTGCGGCGCTTGGGGTCGGCGAGGACGTCATTCGCCTCGGAGATCTCCTTGAAGCGCTCCTCGGCCTTGGCGTCGCCCTTGTTGGCATCCGGGTGGTTCTCGCGGGCGAGCTTCCGGTACGCCTTCTTGATCTCGGCCTCGGTGGCGTCCTTGGGCACGCCGAGGACCTTGTAGTAGTCCTTCTCGACGAAGTCCTTGGTGCTCATCCCCGGCGTCCCTCCTTCCGGTCACTGCGGTCGGTCATGGCGTCAGCCCTTGTCCGGGCCACCGCTCTCCTCGGCCGGCTCGTCGCCCTCGCCGTCGCCCTTCTGGGCGCCCGGCTGGGGCTCGGCGACGGCGACCCGCGCGGGGCGGATCGTCCGCTCGCCGATCCGGTACCCCGGCTGCAGGATCTGCACGCACGTGGTCTCGGTGACGTCCGGCGCGTAGCTGTGCATCAGCGCCTCGTGCACCAGCGGGTCGAAGGGCTCGCCCTCCTTGCCGAACTGCTGCAGGCCCATCTTGGCGACGACCGTCTCCAGCGACTCGGCGACGGACTTGAAGCCGCCGACCAGCTCGCCGTGGTCACGGGCGCGGCCGACGTCGTCGAGCGTGGGGAGGAGCTCGGACAGGAGGTTCGCGATGGCGATCTCCTTGACCGTGGCCCGGTCCCGCTCCACCCGGCGGCGGTAGTTCTGGTACTCGGCCTGGAGCCGCTGGAGGTCCGCCGTGCGCTCGTTGAGCGCCGACTGGGCCTGGTCCAGCTGTGCCTGGAGCCCTACCTCGACCAGTTCTTCCCCGGCCGGGGCCGGGCCCGCCTGGTCGGCGGACCCGGCGCCCTGCGCCGCGTCTTCGGGGGTGGCGTCGGAGGGGACTTCAGGCTTCTCGTCGAAACCCGGGGTCTCCTCGGTCACGCCGCACCGCCCTTGGGCTTCTCGTCGTCGACGATCTCGGCGTCCACGACGTCGTCCTCGGCCTTGGCCTGGCCCGCACCGGCGGCACCCGCGGCACCCTCGGCGCCCTGGGCGGCCTGCGCGTCGGCGTACATCGCCTGGCCCAGCTTCTGGCTGACCGCGGCGACCTTCTCGGTCGCGGTGCGGATCTCGGCCGTGTCCTCGCCCTTGAGCTTCTCCTTCAGCTCGGCGACGGCGGTCTCGACCTCGGTCTTGACCTCGGCCGGGACCTTGTCCTCGTTGTCCTTGAGGAACTTCTCGGTCTGGTAGACGAGCTGCTCGCCCTGGTTGCGGGACTCGGCGGCCTCGCGGCGGCGGTGGTCCTCCTCCGCGTACTGCTCGGCCTCCTGGCGCATGCGGTCGACCTCGTCCTTGGCGAGCGAGGAGCCGCCGGTGACGGTCATCTTCTGCTCCTTGCCCGTGCCCAGGTCCTTCGCGGTCACGTGCATGATGCCGTTGGCGTCGATGTCGAAGGAGACCTCGATCTGCGGGACGCCACGCGGGGCCGGCGGCAGGCCGGTCAGCTCGAACATGCCGAGCTTCTTGTTGTACGCCGCGATCTCGCGCTCGCCCTGGTAGACCTGGATCTGCACGGACGGCTGGTTGTCCTCGGCCGTCGTGAAGATCTCGGAGCGCTTGGTCGGGATCGTGGTGTTGCGCTCGATCAGCTTGGTCATGATGCCGCCCTTGGTCTCGATGCCGAGGGACAGCGGGGTGACGTCGAGCAGCAGAACGTCCTTGACCTCGCCCTTGAGGACACCGGCCTGGAGCGAGGCGCCGATGGCGACGACCTCGTCCGGGTTCACACCCTTGTTGGCCTCCTTGCCGCCGGTCAGCTCCTTGACGAGCTCGGCGACGGCGGGCATACGGGTGGAACCGCCGACCAGGACCACGTGGTCGATCTCGGACAGGTTGATGCCCGCGTCCTTGATGACGTTGTGGAACGGCGTCTTGCAGCGCTCCAGCAGGTCAGCGGTCAGCTGCTGGAACTGGGCGCGCGTGAGCTTCTCGTCCAGGTGCAGCGGGCCCTCGGCGGAGGCCGTGATGTAGGGCAGGTTGATCGTGGTCTCGGTGGACGAGGACAGCTCGATCTTCGCCTTCTCAGCGGCCTCGCGGAGGCGCTGGAGGGCCATCTTGTCCTTGGACAGGTCGACGCCGTGACCGTTCTGGAACTGCTTGACCAGGTAGTCGACGACGCGCTGGTCCCAGTCGTCACCACCGAGGTGGTTGTCGCCGTTGGTCGCCTTCACCTCGACGACGCCGTCGCCGATCTCCAGCAGCGAGACGTCGAAGGTGCCGCCACCGAGGTCGAAGACCAGGATGGTCTGGTCGTCCTTGTCGAGGCCGTAGGCCAGGGCGGCCGCGGTCGGCTCGTTGACGATGCGCAGGACGTTGAGGCCCGCGATCTCACCGGCCTCCTTGGTGGCCTGGCGCTCGGAGTCGTTGAAGTACGCCGGGACGGTGATGACCGCGTCGACGACCTTCTCGCCCAGGTAGGCCTCGGCATCCCGCTTGAGCTTCTGCAGGATGAAGGCGCTCATCTGCTGCGGGTTGAAGTCCTTGCCGTCGATGTTGATCTTCCAGTCGGTGCCCATGTGGCGCTTGACCGACCGGATGGTCCTGTCGACGTTGGTGACGGCCTGGCGCTTGGCGACCTCGCCGACCAGCACCTCACCGTTCTTCGCGAAGGCGACGACGGACGGCGTGGTCCTGGCGCCCTCGGCGTTGGTGATGACGGTGGGCTCACCGCCCTCGAGAACACTGACGACGGAGTTCGTCGTACCCAGGTCGATGCCGACCGCACGTGCCATGTCGATTCCTCCAGCTGACTTGAGTGGAACAGACTCAAGGGTGCAACACGGATCTCCCGCTGTCAACGGACATGAGTCGGGCCCGCTCAACTCTTATGCGGGGCTTATGCGCAGGGCGAGGGGCGGCAACCGCCCGGAACGGGGCCGAAGAGGGGCCCCTGAGCGACACAGATCACCGGCGGTGCGCCTATATCGGGGGCGCGCGAGTGAGTAGTCTCGTACAGACCGGATAAGTTACTGATTAGTAATTCGCTCTCGCAGGTTCGAGGAGCCCGCCATGCAACTCGCCGCGATCATCGTGGTGCTGGTTCTCACTGCGGTCGCCGTGGCGCTGTTCGGCCGCGCCGTCGCGCAGTTCATCAAGTTCTTCAGGCTCGGCGCCCCGCTTCCGGCAGGTGCCCGAGTCGACGAGCCCGGCCGCCGCACGGTCACCCTGGGCAAGGAGTTCGTCGGTCACACCCGGATGAACAAGTGGGGCATCGTCGGCGTCGCCCACTGGTTCGTGGCCGTCGGCTTCCTCACGCTGGGCGGCACGATCCTCACCGCCTACGGCCAGCTGTTCAAGGCCGACTGGACGATCCCGTTCGTCGGCACCTGGCTGCCGTACGAGCTCTACATCGAGTTCGTCGGCCCCGCGACCGGCCTCGGCGCGCTCGCGCTGATCATCATCCGGCTGCTCAACCTGCCCTCGCGGGCCGGCCGCAAGTCCCGCTTCGCCGGCTCGACCGCCTGGCAGGCGTACTTCGTCGAGTACGTGATCCTGGTGATCGGCCTGGCCATCTGGGTGCTGCGCGGGCTCGAGGGCTCGCTGCAGGGCGTCGACCACTACGAGGCCGCGTACTTCAGCTCGTACCCGCTGATCGCGCTCTTCAAGGGGCTGAGCACCGGGACGCTGCAGAACCTCACCTACCTCGCCGCGATGATCAAGCTCGGCGTGACGACGATCTGGGCCATCACCGTGGCCTCGAACATCGACATGAGCATCGCCTGGCACCGTTTCCTCGCCTTCCCCAACATCTGGTTCAAGCGTGAGGCGAGCGGTGACGTCGCGCTCGGCGCGCTGCAGCCGATGGTCAGCGAGGGCAAGCCGATCGACTTCGAGGACCCGGGCGAGGACGACCAGTTCGGCGTCTCGCAGATCGAGCACTTCTCCTGGAAGGGCCTCCTCGACTTCTCGACCTGCACCGAGTGCGGTCGCTGCCAGTCGCAGTGCCCGGCCTGGAACACCGGCAAGCCGCTCTCCCCCAAGCTCCTGATCATGGCGCTGCGCGACCACTCGCACGCCAAGGCCCCTTACCTGCTCGCGGGCGGCGGCAAGACCGCCGAGGGCGAGGAGAAGGCCACCGCGGAGCAGCTCAAGGACGTCCCCGCGGCGGCGCTGGCCGAGGCGGAGCGGCCGCTGATCGGGACGCTGGAGGAGAACGGGGTCATCGACCCGGACGTCCTGTGGTCCTGCACCACCTGTGGCGCCTGCGTCGAGCAGTGCCCCGTCGACATCGAGCACGTCGACCACATCGTCGACATGCGCCGCTACCAGGTCATGATCGAGTCCTCCTTCCCCTCCGAGGCGGGCACGATGCTCAAGAACCTGGAGAAGAAGGGCAACCCCTGGGGCCTGGCCAAGAAGCAGCGCCTGCAGTGGACCAAGGAGGTCGACTTCGAGGTCCCCGTCGTCGGCAAGGACATCGAGGACCTCACCGAGGTCGACTACCTCTACTGGGTCGGCTGCGCCGGCGCGCTGGAGGACCGCGCGAAGAAGACCACCAAGGCCTTCGCCGAGCTCCTGCACATCGCCGGCGTGAAGTTCGCGATCATGGGCGGCGACGAGAACTGCACCGGCGACTCCGCCCGCCGCCTGGGCAACGAATTCCTCTTCCAGCAGCTCGGCCAGCAGAACGTCGAGATGCTCAACATGGCGTTCGGTGAGGACGCGGAGGAGGGCGTGAAGGTCGAGAAGGCGAAGAAGAAGATCGTCGCGACCTGCCCGCACTGCTTCAACACCATCGCCAACGAGTACCCGCAGCTGGGCGGCGAGTACGAGGTCATCCACCACACGCAGCTGCTGCAGCACCTCGTCGACGAGGGGAAGCTGGTCCCGGTCACCCCGGTCGAGGGTCTGATCACCTATCACGACCCCTGCTACCTGGGCCGCCACAACAAGGTCTACACCCCGCCGCGCGAGATCATCGCCAAGGTGCCGGGCCTGCGCAACGAGGAGATGCACCGCCACAAGGAGCGCGGCTTCTGCTGCGGCGCCGGCGGCGCGCGCATGTGGATGGAAGAGCGCATCGGCAAGCGCATCAACAACGAGCGCGTGGACGAGGCGCTGTCCCTCAACCCGGACATCGTCTCCACCGCCTGCCCGTTCTGCCTCGTCATGCTCACCGACTCCGTCAACGGCAAGAAGAACGAGGGCAAGGCCAAGGAATCCATCCAGGTCGTCGACGTCTCCCAGCTCCTTCTGGAGTCGGTGAAGACACCCGTCGAACCGGAAGGCGCCGGCGAACCGGCGGACGCACCGGAGCCCGAGCCGGTGAAGTAGCGGCTCGTACGCATCGCGTATCCCTGACGACGGCCGGTCCCCGCGCACACCCGCGGGGACCGGCCGTCCGTCGTGGGAGCGTGGACGGCGTACCTTCTGACGACACCGCCGTTCACACCTCGCCGGGGCCCTGAGTTTTCCCCTAGGGGATGTCACAGGACGGCCGCAATGGCAGGGCCGTTTCCCCCGCCCCGGCTCCGCGCTTCTCCGGAGCGGGTACGTTCGAAGCGTGGCTGGATTCAGGATGGGACGCGGACGGGACTCTCACGATCCCGGTCCCGCGCAGCAAGGACAGCGCCCGGGGCAGCAGTACCAGGCCCCGTACGGCGGTCAGGCGGGCGCCCAGGGCGGCGGTCGGCAGTGGCAGCAGCCACCGGCGCACGACGAGCCGGAGTACTTCGGCGGCGGCCCGCAGCAGGGCTACGGCCAGTACGGCGACCCGGGCCGCCCGGATCCGCACTACGGGCAGAGCGCCGACAATCCGGGCCACACCCAGCAGTTCAGCCTCGGCGAGGCCCCGGACGCCTACGGCCCGTACAACGGCGGCCAGGCGGACGGCCCGTACGGCGGCGCCCCGCACAACGGCGGCTACGGCGACGGCCCCTACGGCGGCGCCCCGCAAGGCGACGGTCCCTACGGCGACGGCTCGTACGGCTCCGGCGACACCTACCGCGCGGGGCGGCAGATGCCCGCGCCGCCCGCCGGGCCGCGCCTGCCGTGGAAGGAGCTGCTGAAGGGCATCGTCCTGCGCCCGTCCGCCACCTTCTGGCAGATGCGCGACCACGCGGTGTGGGTCCCGGCCGTGATCGTCACCTTCGTCTACGGCCTGCTCGCCGTCTTCGGCTTCGACAAGGCCCGCCAGGACGTCCTGAACGCCACGCTCGCGAACAGCATCCCGTGGGTGCTGATGACGGGCGTGATCGTCGTGGTCTCCGGCCTGATCCTCGGCGCGGTCACCCACACCCTCGCCCGGCAGCTCGGCGGCGACGGCATATGGCAGCCGACGGTCGGCCTGTCGATGCTGATCATGTCGATCACGGACGCGCCGCGGCTGCTCTTCGCGATGTTCCTGGGCGGCGACAGCACGGTCGTCCAGGTGCTCGGCTGGGCGACCTGGCTGGCGGCCGCCGCGCTGTTCACCTCGATGGTGAGCAAGTCGCACGACCTGCCGTGGCCGAAGGCGCTGGGCGCGTCCGCGATCCAGCTGATCGCCCTGCTGTCGATCATCAAGCTGGGCACGCTGTAGCGCTTGCCCGCTCCCCATACGGAAGGGCCCCGGTCGCACTGACGCGACCGAGGCCCTTCCGTACTGCATTTATGCGCATAGAAGACCTGCGCGCAGAAGAACTACGCGTCGAGGATCTGACCCTCGCGCCGGACGACCGGCGGTTCCACGCTCCACGGGAAGTTGATCCACTCGTCGGTGCGCTTCCAGACGTACTCGCAGTCCACCAGGGAGTGCGACTTCTGGTAGATCACGGCGCTGCGCACCTCCGCCACGTGGTCCAGGCAGAAGTCGTGCACCAGCTTCAGCGTCTTGCCGGTGTCGGCGACGTCGTCGACGATCAGGACCTTCTTGTTCGAGAAGTCGATCGCGTTGGGCACCGGCGCGAGCATGACCGGCATCTCCAGGGTGGTGCCGACGCCGGTGTAGAACTCCACGTTGACCAGGTGGATGTTCTTGCAGTCCAGCGCGTACGCCAGGCCGCCCGCGACGAAGACGCCGCCGCGTGCGATGGAGAGGATGATGTCCGGCTCGTAGCCGTCGTCCGCGACGGTCTGCGCCAGCTCACGGATGGCCTGCCCGAAGAGGGGGTAGGTCAGATTCTCGCGCTTGTCACTCACTGTTGCTGTTCGCCTTGTCCCTGCTCAGACCTGTGTGCGGTGAAAGTTCTGGAAGGACCGCGAGGGCGTCGGCCCGCGCTGGCCCTGATAGCGGGAGCCGTGCTTCGCGGACCCGTAAGGATGCTCGACGGGTGAGGTCAGCCGGAACATGCACAGCTGCCCGATCTTCATCCCCGGCCACAGCTTGATCGGCAGCGTGGCCATGTTCGACAGCTCCAGCGTCACGTGGCCGGAGAAGCCCGGGTCGATGAACCCGGCCGTCGAGTGCGTCAGCAGACCGAGCCGGCCCAGACTGGACTTGCCCTCCAGACGGGAGGCCACATCGTCGGGGAGCGTGATGACCTCGTACGTCGAGGCGAGCACGAACTCACCGGGGTGCAGGATGAACGCCTCGTCGCCCTCCGGCACCACCTCACGGGTGAGGTCGGCCTGCTCGACGGCGGGGTCGATGTGGGGGTACCGGTGGTTCTCGAACACCCGGAAGTAGCGGTCCAGCCGCACATCGATGCTCGAGGGCTGCACCATCGATTCGTCGAACGGGTCGATGCGCACCCGGCCGGCGTCGATCTCGGCCCGGATGTCCTTGTCTGAGAGAAGCACGGGTCGAGGATACGCGGAGAAGACGGACAACGCGGGCCCGGTCCGAACGGACCGGGCCCGCGAGCCGCTCAGCGCCTCTTGATCACCGCTTCTGGACCGCCACCGGCACGGAATGCCGCAGCCGGGCGCAGCGCGGGCAGCGGAGCAGTCGTCCCGGGCCGAGCCGGCCGGGACCGAGGTTCTGCATCGGGAACGAAGCGGTGCTGAACACGTGCCCTTCGGCACAACGAACGACGGTGCGCTCCATCGAGTCCCTTTCCCCATGGCATTACTCATTCGTGCCTCCGGCACGACATGAAAGACAAAAGCCACATTAGGGGATGCATTCCGGCGACTCGCACCCGGCACTCCCGACCGCGCCAGCCGACTTGCCGCCCCTACGGTACGCCCCAACTCCCGCCGCCCGAGGCCGCGTCCCCACCCACCTCACCGACCCCACCCACGCCAGGAAGGCCCTCGCGGCACGTGCACCGGGGGCCTTCGATGGGGTAGAGTGTGCGACGATACGACGCTCCGAAACGGGCGTCCGCGCGGGTGTAGTTTAATGGTAGAACATGAGCTTCCCAAGCTCAGAGCGCGAGTTCGATTCTCGTCACCCGCTCTTGGAAAAGCCCCCTGGTCATCGACCGGGGGTTTTTGTTGTCCGGACCTGCTGAAGGCCACCGGCCCGGGCAGGGCCGTGGACGGGCCCCCGCCGGTCACGCCGTCAGGTGCGCGATCCGCCCGAGCTCCGGGCGGAGCGCCTCGGCCGCCGCCGGGTCGATCGTGCGCAACAGGGCCCAGGCCGCATGGGCGTTACGGGCGGCGCGGCGGGTCTCCGTGCCCGAGACCCCGGCCCGGCGGCGGCGCTCGGCCGTGAGCACGTGCAGCCGGGTGGCGGCGGACCAGTCGCCGCGCAACAACAGGGACAGCCAGGCGCGGGTGGCCAACGCGCCGAGGGTGTGGGGGTGGAGAGGGCCGAGGTCCGCGGTCAGCAGCGTCTCGAGCTCCTCCGCCGCCGCTGCCGCCCCGGCCAGGTCGCCGCGCAGCTCGGCGGCGACGATCCGGCCGAACACGGCGGCGTGGCGGGGTTCGAGCGGTCCGGCCCGCTCCGTGAGGGCCGCCGGCGCGACGACCGGGGCCGGAGACGGCTCCGGGGCCGGGGTCGGGGTCGGGTGCGGCGCGTCCAGCGGCGTCACCGCACCGTCGTGATCGACGATCAACGGCCAGACCGAACCGTCCGGCTCCTTGGCATTGATCCGCACCGGATGCCCGCGGCGGGCGGCCCGGACGCGTATGTCGGCGAGGGCGGACGTGCGCGCGTCCTGCCCGGGCAGGCTCTCGACCGGCTCCCCGTCGACGCTGGCCTCTCCCGTGACACTGATCACGATCGTGTACACGGGTGTCAGGGGGACCGAATCGAGGTCCGTCACAACAGGCATGGCCAATCCTTACTTCCCGCCGGTCCCCTTCGGTTCCGCCGCTCCATCATCATCCGGGTCATCCCGCGTTGGGGTAGTAGGGGGGTGACCAGCCCAGGTACTTGGCGCCCCACTTCGACTCGATGTCGGTGGCGGGGACGATGGATATCTCGCCCGGCGTCACGATGTCGTTGGACGCGACCTTGCCGTCACCGACGTAGATCGCGACGTGACCGGCGCGGTGCCCGGTGTCCCAGAACATGAGGGCGCCCGGTGGCGGGTTGCGGTCGCCGTCGTGCCGCCAGTCCTTGGGCATGACGTCCGTGTAGTGGTCGATGGCGTAATCGGTGCCGGAGGAGTTCCAGCCGTACGCGATCGAGGTGAAGGCCAGGCACTTCTGGTACCAGTTCGCACGGTGGCTGTCCGCCTCGGCCTTCGCCCACTTGATCGCGTCGTCGGTCGAGCGGCGGTTCACGACGCCGCTGGGCCAGGGCGCCTTGCCGTCGTGGAACGGGTCACCCGGATTGCCGGGCTGGCTCGAGCCGGACGTGGCGCAGTTCGTCGGCGGCTCGTCGGGGTCCTTGCTGCTCTTCCCGTCGTCCTTCGGGTCGCCGGTCTTCTGATCGCCGGTCTTCTGATCGCCGGTCGAGCCGTTGCTGCCGGACTTGCCGGGGTGGTTCTCGCCGGAGCGCTCCAGATCTATGCCGGCTTCCTTGGCGATGCTGCGGGCCTGGGTCTCCTTCGGCCCGTACGCGTCGGGGAAACCGGAGCGCTGCACCTTCTGGGCGGCGTCGTTGAGCGACATGTTCTCCCACGAGTAGCTCGTCAGGCCCGGCGGGTCGCCGCTGTCGCCGCCGAAGAGGAACATGTGGGCCGCGTACTTGGGGTCCAGGATCTGCTCTTTCGTGCCCCAGCCCGACGACGGGCGCTGCTGGAAGAGACCGAGGGAGTCCCGGTCCCCGTAGTTGATGTTGTCCAGCTGCGACTCGGCGAGCGCCGTCATCAGCGCGATGAGCGTGGCGCGGCCGGGCAGTTTCCCGTCCTTGACGACCTGGTCGATGATCTTCGCGTTCTGCACCTGCCGCCCACGCAGGTCCTTGTCGGCCCCGCCCGTCCCGTCCCCGCTGCTGCCATTGCCCGACGGGCCGTCGTCGGCGGGCCGGCCGGCCTTGCCGCAGCCCATGGCGTACGCGCCGCCGCCGCTGCCGATGCCGCCGAACGCACCGAACACGATCAGGAAGGCCATGAACAGGGCCGCGATCGGCAGGCCCAGCTTGAGCATCAGGGCACGTCGGGCTCCCCCCGCCGCCAGGGCGAGGGCCTCACGTCCGTCCAACGACTCAGACCCCCAGGATCCTGCCCACGCGCCAGCCGTCGTCGCCGCGCATGATCTCGGTCAGCAAGACCTTGGTCTCGGTGTACTTCCGGTAGCCGGCGACAGTGGTGTCCACGGTCACCTTGCGCCACACCCGCGTCGGGGTGTCCGCCTGCTGGCGCACCCGGTCGTCGTCGGCCGGTCCGACGGTGACCTTGTCCACTGTGGACACGCCGCCGTTGGAGACCAGTTCTCCCCACGCCTTGTCGTCGAACTGCCGAAGGTTCTCGCGCAGGGCGGAGGTCATCCACGGCGCCGCGCGGTCCACCGCCGCCTTGTGGGTCTTGTCCACCGGCGGGTTACGGGCCCAGTACGCCCGCGCCCAGTCCTCCGCCGTCTTCTCCGGCTTGCTGAGGTCCGGCTTCGGAGAGTCCGAGGGGGACGCGACCGGAGAGGGACCGGTGCCCTGTCTCCAGCGCAATTGCCCCGGCACCCCCTCCTCGGTGGCGGCCCCGGCCTCGGCTCCCGGCCGTACGACCCGCGCCGACGCGTCGTGGTCCGGCCACCAGTGGTTGGCAGCCGCCCCGAGGGCCAGGAACCCGACGATCACCAGGATGGCGCCGCCCGCGGTGACCGGTTCCCGGCGCCTCTCCTCCGCGAGGCGGCGCTTGAGCTCCGCCTTCCGGCCCTGCCGGTAGACCTTGCGGGCCCGGCGGCGCAGGGACCGCTTGGGAGCCTCCTCGATCTCCTCGGGGTACTCGTACGGGGTCTTCAGCAGTTCCCGCCACTCGGCCGGGTCCTGCGGCCCTTGCTGCTTCCTGCTCACGTGTTCCTCCTGCGGCGGCGGTTGGGGGCCGGCGTGCGGGCGGCGGTGGCGGCACCGGAGGAGGGACGATTCCGCACACCTGTGGAGCCGCTCCGGTGCGCGACGGACGCCGTCCTGCGCTCGTCCTTGATGCGCTGCTGCCGGGGCACGCTGCGCAGCTTCGGCCCCTGGCGGAAGGAGTGGGCATCCCGGCCGTTGCCGGGCTTCGAGGGCGCGGGCCGGCGCCGGTCCGCGGCCTGCTGCTGCCCCGTGGCCCCCGCCCGGCCGGTCTGCGCAGGTGCGTTCCGGCCGCGGGCCTTCTCCCGCTGCGCGGCGACGTTCGCGGACTTCGGGCGCACGTTGGCCACCTGGGTGGAACGACGCTCCGGCAGGTCCGCGGTCTTGCCCGTGCCGCTGCGGTACGCGCCCGCACGGGTCACCCCGCCGGCACCGCGCGAGCTGTCCGCGCCCACGCCGCGTTCGCCCGCGCCGCGCCCGCCCGCGCCCGACTGTGCCGATCCGGCCTTGGACTTGTCGCCTCCGCGCGCGCCGAGCGGGACAGTGGAGTTGGTGGCGGCCCAGGAACTCATGGCCATGGCCTTGCCGACGTGGGAGACCTTCTCGTCGAAGGCCTTCGCGCCCTTCCGCGCACCCGCTGCCGTGTACTTGCCGGCTTGCTTTCCGGCATACCCGGTACCGCGCATCGCCTTCCCGGCCGTCCATCCGGTGGCCTTTCCGGCGAGGCGGCTGGCCTGGCGTCCCATCGCCATGCCGAACGCCGAACCACCGGGGCTCAGCGACCCCGTGACACCGACGATGCTCTCCATCACGGCACGGAACTTGAACGCGACGATCGCGCTGGTGATGCTGACGCCGACGGAGGCGAAGTAGCCGTACGTGCCCAGCATCGTGATGCTGACGGTGTTCAGCACCAGGACGACGCCCAGCACCATCGTGCTCACGAACGACTGCATGGCGAAGCCCAGAAGGGCATCGAACCAGCGCATGCCCCACTGCCGCGGCCTGCCGGGAATCACCCACAGACAGGCGAAGACCACCCCCGCGAGGAGCAGCATCAACGCGCCGATCAGCGAGGCGAGGGAAGCGAAGGCCAAGGCGATGGCGAGGACGGCGAACAGCACGGCGCAGACGAAGGCGGCGACCGCGACCGTGACACGGCCGGCGTTCTTGCCCTGTCGCCACTTCATGGCCGATACGCCGACCTTCTCGTCGCTGACGACCTTGCTCAGGTACTCCTGCCGGGCATCGCCGAAGTCGTCATCCTTCGGGTCCTCGCCCGTTTTCCTGAGGGTCTGCTCGCCGAATTCCTTGCAGGTATCGAGGTTGCCGAATTCGGCGATGCACCAAGGAGTGGCGACGTACGACCGCCAGATCGCGTCGGTGGACTTGCGAACCAGCTTGTTCTTCTTCGATTCCTCCGCTGCCTGCTTCTTCTTGGGATCCTGCTCGTCCTTGGCGTCCTGCCCGTTGTCCTTGAGGTCCGCGTCCCCCTTGACGGCGAACGGCTCCTTCACATCACGGTCCAGGCCGGCGCTGGTGGCCTCCGTGGCGATGCTGGAACCGATACTGCGCACACTCGCCAGGCCATCGACCCATACGCCCGGGGTCGCCACCAGCGACACCGCCAGTACGCCCGAGGCCGCCACCCAGCCGAGCTGGCTCAGCCCGCTGCCGCTCGCCTTCCGGTGATTGGCCCAGGCCACCAAGGCGCCCACGGCCAGGGCCGAGGGCAGCAAGGTCTCGGAGACCGTTCCGCCCGCGCTGGATATGGATTTGGTGATCCCGTCGTGAATGTCTTTGACGTCGGTGAAGCTCAACGTCCACTGGACGGCGACCACGGCCGACTGGGTGACGAAGACGGTCAGCCCCATGAAGAGATCGGCGATGCCGTTGAGCATCGACCAGCCGATGTCCTTCCAGCCCAGCTCGTTGTCCAGCCGGAAGTAGAGAGCGGCGCCGAACTGCTCGTAGAGGGTGGAGCCACCGCCCTTGCCCACGCTGGGGGTGCGCAGGAGGTCGCCGATGCCCGCCGGCTTGTACTTGTCGTACTTCTTGTCATCGGCCGCCGCGGCCCCCGCGGTCACCATCAACGTGGTGAGCGCACCGAGGAGGGGTATCGCGAGGGTACGGAAGCGGGGGAGTCTCATTCCCTAGGACCTCATCAGGGCGCTGCGGACGGGGCTGGAGGCCGACATCTCCTCGTCGCGGATGTGCGTGGACTGGTCGACCAGCCACGTGCCGTCGGCTTTGACCATGCGCACGGCCCAGCGGCGGAAGAAGGTCCGCGCACCGTCGACGGTCTTCTCCGTGACCATCAGGCCGGTGCCCTCGACGTGGTTCTTGATCGGCGGCACGGCCAGCGGCGCTCCCTCGGTGGTCACGGTGCCCATGGGCTCGGGCTTCTCACCGTCCAGATAGCGGAAACGCTCCACGCACCCGTCGAGCCCCCCGTCCCCCTGCTCGTTCGGGGTCCTCAGGGCGCACATCGTCCGTACGTCGTTGGCAATGTCGGACTTCACGTACCGGACGGCGACATCCTTCATCGCCGCCTCGTCCTTCGCCCGCGCCCGGGCCTCCGCGTCCGCCCGGGCGCGCTCCTCCTCGGTGACGCCCGGGTCGCCCCCGGTCCGTCCGCCCTTGCTGTCCGAGGACGACGAGCACCCCGCCACCATCAGGACCGACGCCGCCACCGCGGCCACCGCCGTCACCCGCTTCACGCGCCTACCTCCTGAGGCTCGGACTTGCTCATCGACACCGGGTCCGGCCCCGCCCCCACGCCGGTCGTCTTCGGCGTCGTGCTCAGCAGCTCCAGCACCTCCAGCGACGGCACGTCGAACTGCACCGTCGCGCTGTTGAAGCGGCGGTCGCGCATGATGCAGTGGCCGTGCCTGATCTCCTGCGTCACGTCGACGCCGATCGCCTGGATGAGCTGGCGCGTGTGGTCGCCCTTCGGCAGGTCGAGCAGGGCCGCCATGGCGTCCTGCTGTTCCGACGTCGTGAGCTGGAAGCCGAAGACCGTGGTCATCTGCTCCACCAGACCCGTGAGGCTCGCCAGCGACTCCGGGTCCTGCGTGTCGACGACCAGGGCGGTGTGCAGCGCACGGCCGACTCGGGCGATGTACTGCAGGAACGAACTGCCCTCGCGGGTGGCCGTCAGCACGTGCACCTCCGGTACCGCGACGACCTTGCGCAGGCCGCGCAGGTCCTTGCGGCCGGCCATGCTGATGCCGTACGCGAGCAGCGAGTGGACGAGCGCGACCGAGAGCCGCTGGTGGACCGACCAGTCGTCACGGTCGTCGTCGGGGGACGGCAGCGTGATGCCGGGGACCTGGACGACCCAGATGCCCGGTGTGGGCGTGAGCAGCGAGGAGCCGTCCGGCCTGCCCATGAAGGGCGCGCCGAGGCCGGTCAGCGACAGCTCGTACAGGGCGTTGCCCGCCTCGCGCGAGAGCTCGTCCTCGGAGCGCCGCAACCACTCGATGACCTTCCAGGTCGCCGGGTCGCCCGCGGCGATGACCTCGTTGACCGCGCTCTGGATCGGGGTCTCCGCACCGCGCATCCGCAGGTGCTGCGGCAGGGCGATGCCGAGCTGCGCCGGCACCTCGGTCTGCGCGCGCTCGGCGCTCTCGCCGGACAGCAGGGCGAAGAGGTCGGCGACGCCCGCGAACTGCGCCCCGGTCTCGATCAGATGGGCGTTGAGCCCGAAGCGCTGCCCGGCCGACACGAGGCCGCCCATGTCGCCCTTGAAGTCCAGCGCCAGCACGAACGAACCGCGGAAGCCGGAGTCCAGCAGGGACAGCATCATCGCGGTCGTCTTGCCACGGCCGCTTCGGCCGATGAACGCCGTGGTCGTGGCGTCGCCACGCTCGGAGCCACCGGTCAGGTCGTTGCGCACGACACCGGGCGTCGAGCCGGTCAGGTAGCCGATCGCCGGGCCCGTGTCGTCACCGACCGACGCGCCGCCCCAGAACCAGGAACCGGCGAACGCGCCGACCGTGCGCGTGTGCACCAGGTCCGGCACCCGCAGCATGTCGCCGGGCTGGGACTCCAGCCACAGCTCGCGCTGTTCCTCGGCGGCGACGCTGACCTCGATGCCGAGGCCGCCGTAGAAGCCGATGACGGCGTCGCAGCGGGCGCGCAGATCGTCCAGGGAGACGTCACTGCTGACGATCAGGCGGGGGTGGTCCTCCATCAACGTGACGTCCTCGCGCTTCATGTCGCGCGAGAGGCTCGTCATCGTCTCCTCGGTCTCCTCGATCTCCTGCGCGGTCTCGCCGGCGGAGTGCTTGGCGGCGCTCTGCCGCTGCTCCTTGGCGAGCCTGCGCACCTCGTCGATCGCCTTCAGGGCGTCCCGCTTGTGCAGGACCTTGAAGCGGACGGAGGGCTCGGGGTTGACCGGCTTGACCTGGATGTCGGTGTCGTGGCCGTCGTCCCCGTACTCGGGGACGTAGGTGATCTCCGCGACGGCCCGCAGCCACTCCCCCGCGCCCGGGGACTCCATCTCCTCCGGGAAGCCGTCCATGGTGAGGATCGCGGTCCAGGACGTGGTCCCGCCGTGCTGGTCGACGAAGCGCAGGTGGTCGGGGTAGGGCAGGACGCGGCCGCGGGTGAGCTGGGCCAGCTTGGCGCCGGAGATCATTCCTTCGCCGTCCGGCGTCGGCAGCACGGTGCCGCGGCGCTGCTCACGGGCGATCATCCAGGCCAGCATCTCCACCGTGGCCGGCTGCGCCTTCCACGGCGTCGTCTCCAGCTGCCGGCCCAGGCGCCGGGTGAGCGCGTCCAGGCGGGCTATCTCCTTGTGGGAGACGGAGGTCGAGCCGATGCCCAGGGCATCCTGCACGCCCCTGCTGCCCCGGGCCTTGGCCTGCGTGGACCGCTCGGAGATGCGCACGCCGAGCAGCAGCAGCCGGGTCGGCAGCTCCAGATCGTCGAGGCGGTCGACACGGATGTCGGCCCACTCCCCGTAGTTGCCGGCCGAGAAGAGGGTGTCCGCCTCGTTCCGGTACTCGTCGGCGTTCAACGGCGCCCACAGCACCTTCAGATGACAGTCGTAACCGGAGAGCGTACGGGCCAGCGCGCTGCTCGCCTGGTCGTGCTCGGCGTCCCGGGCGCTCTCCGACATCAGGTCGGTGTTGGAGCCCGAGAGGATGAACCACGCCTCGGCGTGCGTCTCGGTGACGACCAGTCCGTCGGCGACGGCGACGTAGCGGGGCGGCGGGGCGGAACGGTCACCCTCGACGCCGAGAAAACGGGCGATGCCCTTGAACAACTTCAAAGTCGGGTCCCTTACGTGCCTTTCGGGCCGGGCATGTGCCCCGCCCCGCCCGTCCATACCTGCTGGGCGGCGTGCTGCGCCGCCTGCTCGGCCGCCGCCTGCTCGGCGGCCTTGCGTTCCTTGCCGGAGAGGCCGCGCATCCGGGCGCGGTAGACGTGGTCCGGCCCGTAGAGCCGGGGACGGGCGTCGAGCTTCACCGGGCGGCCCGCCATGACCTTGGGCTCCTCGCCGCCGAGCGCTCCCTCGAACACGCCCATGCCCGGCAGGGCCAGGAACTCGTCCGTACGCTCGCCCAGCCGGGCCCGGAGCGGCAGCCACTCGCTGCGATCGGCCGCGCGCCGCCCGCCGTTGACGACCGGCCGGTGGCCCACCGTCAGATAGCGGAAGGCCAGCGCCCACTGGGTCAGGTTCCAGCGCCGCTCGTTACGGCGCGAGCGCTGCGCGCCGTAGAACGTGATGAGCGCGGGCGGGGCGAAGTAGAGGGTGAAGAGGAACTGCGACGGGAGGCCGAAGACGAGCAGCAGTCCACCCACCCAGACCGCGTAGATCGCGGCACCGGTCACCAGGACGCGGCGGGACGGACCCTCGCCGAGATCCATGCCGAGCAGCTCGTGCTGCCGCGTCTCCAGGTCGAAGTGGCGGGTGAAGGTGTGCCCCACCCTCATGAGCCGGCCACTTTGGTCCAGATGTCCTTCAGCATTTGGATCGTGACATCCGATTCGAAGACGAAACCGGCCACGACCACACCGGCCAGGAAGTGGCCGAGGAGCTCGCCCCATTCGCGCTTCGCGTAGTGGCCGATGGCCCTGACCGCGAGAACGATCAGGAAGATGTTCCCGGCGATCAGAATGACCCAGGACTTGAGTTCGACGCCACTGGTCAGCGCGAGTTGCATCGGAATTCCCCCATGGTGATACGGGCAGCGGTGAATGGATGAGTGCCGGAGGACCGGCGGAAAAGGGTGTCGGTGGTACGGACGGCCGACCGGCTACGGCGTGAGACCGCCGTGGACCTCGGCGACCTGCCAGCGCTCGGCCTGAGTGGACGACACACGGGTCAGCTTGACCCGGTAGGTCTGCTCGATCTCGGCCCCGCCGACGTTCCAGCTGACGACGGCCGTACCGACGCGGTCGGTTCCGCTTCCCTCGTCGACGACCCAGTTGCGGATCGCGCCGAGCGTCATGCCGGACGGCAGGGCCGGAATGGAGGCGCCGGGCGCGGCGACCGATTCGGCCTCGCCCGTGGCGTATTTGGAGAAGAACTCCTCGACCACACCGCGGGTCCTGTCGGCGAACTCCATGTCGTTGGTCCTGGAGTCCAGTGCCGGTACGGACGGGCCGCCGTTCGGCACGCCGACGATTCCGGGCTGGCCGGTGACGACGACGCGGCCGGCGGCCTGGACGACGGGGATTTCCAGGCCCATCCACCGGGCGGTGGGCTTGGCGTCTTTCTTGCCGTCGTCCTTCTTGGAGTCGTCCTTCTTGTCGCCCTTGTCGGCAGGCGCGGCGTCGGAGGCCGGACCGTTCACGAGGGCGTCCACCCGGACGCGGGCACGCTTGTCACCGAGCACGGAGACGGTGCTCGGCTGAACGACGATCACCTGCTGACGGCCCTTGGAGTTCCAGCCGGCGGTGGTGTCGGTGCCCCTCGGCATGTCCCGCGCCAGGGCGTCGGCACGGGCCTGCGGGTCGCCCTCGTCCCAGGTCAGGTACGAGCGTGCGAACCGTGCGGCGACCGCCTGCGCCTCCTGAACCGGATACTGCGGCCCGCTGTCGGCCTTGGCCGGCGCGGGCTCGGGCGTGGCGGGCGCCCAGATCCACGACCGGACACCGGTGATCGCGGCGAGGGCGACGACGCCCCAGAGCACGCCACGGCCGGCCTTCACCGCGAACTTGGCGCCGCTCTTCTCGTCCTCGATCTGCCAGGGGACCTGGCCGGCGGGGGCGGTCTTGGCCTCCGCTTCCGGCGTCGTCGCCTCGGTCCGGGCGGGCCCCGGCGTCTGCGCCTGGAGCCGCGCCGCGGCGTCCGTCCACTGCTGCAGCCCGGCGGGCGCGGGCGCGGCGACGGGCTGGGACGCCGGGGCAGCATGTGGCGCGAGCATGTCAGCAGTCGGTGCGGCCGCGGCCTTATCGCGCGGCTCCGGCAGATTCAGTATTCGCCGCGCGACTGTCTTGAATGTGCTCAACCTCTGGCGACCCTTCCCCCGTACAAGGCCTGAGTGCCAGGACAGTACGTTGGCCGATTACCGATCGTCAAACGGCTTCATTTGACCGCTAGTAACAGAACAGTGACTAACTCCGACCGCTTCAATCGGGCCAAAAGTCCGACAAGGTGGACTGCGTCGGAAACGCCCGCCGCCGCATCAGGGCCGGGCCGGGCCGACGCGACCGCGTCGGCGGTGGGCCGGGTGGATGACCTGGCGTCAGGACGGCCAATCGACCCGGCCTTTGTAGCCAATCTGTTGCGAAGATCAGGGCTGTCCCAAAGCCCTACGCCATCGATCGCCCGCGACCTCGCGACTGCGTCGGGAGAGGAGCGGCAGGGGCCGACTGGGCGTTGGACGGCCGGACCGGGCCGGTCTTTGCGGCCAGTCTGTCGCGAAGGCCGGGACCGCCGGTCCCCAGTGATTCGCCGAGGTCATTGCCGAGGCCGATCGCCGACTGCTGCGGCTCCACCGCCTTGGCAGCGGCGGCATGAGTGGCCCTGAGGTCCGTCTCCATTCGCCGGACGTGCTCGACGACTTCGGGGTCCACATTCGGGTTGAGAGTGGCACGGATCTTGCGATTGTCCAGCTCTTCGACGCCCGGAGGTACGCGTACGTTCTCGTACCGCTCGTTCTGCAGCAGGTCCGATGCCTCTTGGTAGGCCTCGGACCGCTTCGGCTCCATTTCGGTGTTGAAGTCTTCGAACTTCCCGGAGCGGGCGAGCTCATAGAGCTCGTGGTTATCCGATTTGGCCTTGAAACTCTCCGGGGTGTGGAACTGGAGCTCGAACTTCTCCTCGGTCTCCGGGTGCTCCCATGAGGTGTTGACACCCTTGTACACCGGGTCTTCCCAGGTGTTGTGCTCGGAAATGGGCTCGTAGCCACGCGCCCGGAGCTCCGCGTACGTCTGCTTCGTACCCCGGACATAGTTTTCCGCGTCAAAGGTCAGCGTGTAGCGGTTGAGGTCCTCGACGTTCTCGCAGATGTCCTCGACGTCACCGTCACGCTTCGCCGCCACTGCGGCCTTGCGCCTGAAGGAGTCCACGCCCTTGAGGGAGTACTCCAGGCCCTCCAGTCTGCCTCCGTGCGAGGCCGACCTCTGTTCGATACCGCTCATGATGCCGTCGAGACGCCCCCGCGCCTTCTCGGCGGCCTCCCAGCGGGCCGTCACCTGACGGTTCTGGTCGGCCGTCAGTGTCAGGTGATCCTCGGACTTCTCCTTGGAACCCTGCCACGCGCCGACGTCGGAGCCGCTCACAGTTCGGTGGCCCCCATCACGCCACGAATCTCCTGAAGGAGCCGCTCGGCCTCTTCGACGGTGATCTCCTCCAGATGCGGAGGGTTGGTCTGGCGCGCGTCGAAGAATTCGAAGACGGCGCTGTCCGGCTCCCAGACATTGCCCTGCATGAACGTCTCGTCGTAGATGCGCTCCGGACTCCTGCGGCGACGTACGACCGTGGTCGGGCCCTTGCCCGACTTCCACCTGCGCTCACTGGAGTAGTAGGCCCAGTACTGCACCCAGCCCTGTCGGTCGGCCTCGAACTCCGCGGCGCGCTCGGCGGTCACCGCGAAGAGGGCTTCCGGCATGGGCCGGTGCTCGATCGTGTTCTCGACCTGGTGCCACCCCCAGTCGAGCAGCGACAGAAACTCCCACTCGTCGCCCGACCGGCGCCAAAGGCTGGACGGACGCTCCTCGGTGTAAGGCGGAGTCGCCTTGACGAAATATTCGTACTTGTTCTGATCGGTCATCAGTAACTCTCCTTTGCCGTGTTCCTGCCGTAGCGCTCGCTCTGCACCAGCTCGGCCGCCTGCTCCCGCGCCTTGGAAATGTCGACGCCCTCGGCGTCGCGCCGCACCCGGATTGAGCGGTAGAGATCGTAGAGGAGATGGTTCTCCGACTGGACCGAATAACTCTCGGCCGTGTGGAACCGGATCTCGAACCGCGGCTCTCCGCCCGGACGTTGCCAGGCCGCCCGGAATCCCTTGTAGAGAGGGTCCTCCCAGGTGTTCCGTTCCGAGCCGGGTACGAGCTCGAAGCCCTGCTCGTGCAGAAGGGCATATGTCTGCTGGACACCCGCCGTGTAGTGGTCGGTTGCGAGGACGAGGGTGTAGCGATTGAGGTCACTCACCTTGCGCGCGAACGCCGCGACATCCACCCGCAGTCGTTTCCGCGCCGCCGCCTGACGGCGGAAGGCGAGCAGGCCCTTCAACCGGTACTGCTTTCCCTCCAGACGGGCGCCGTACGGTTCACCCAGCCGGGCCGCGAGGGTCTCCAGAACGGCGTCGAGGTGTTCGTGGGCCGCGCGGGCCTTTTCCCAGCGGACCGTGACGAGGAGGTTCTCCTCGGCCGTCAGCGCCAGGGGGCGGGCGTCGTCCGGGCGGGCGTCCTGCCAGGCCCCGACCGGCTTGTCCGTACTCACAGCCCGGTGTCCCCGTTCACCAGCCGCGCCGCCTCCGCCGCGTCGATCTCCACCAGATGCGGAGGGTCGGAGGGCCGGGCGCTGAGGAAGTCGTGGACGGCGTCGGTCGGCTCCCAGGCGCCGTCCGGTCCGTACGCCTCGTCGTGGATGCGCTCCGGACTGCGCCGGCGCCGGACCACCGTGGTCGGCGGGGTGCCGGCCCGCCAGTCGGCCTCGTCGGCGTGGTGGGCCCAGTACGTGACCCAGGACTGCCGGTCCGCGGCCAGTTCCAGCGCGCGTCCGGCCGTGACCGGGTGCAGGATCTCCCGCCCCACCGGCAGCTCCGCCGCGGCGTGCCACTCCCAGTCGAGCAGGGAGAGGTACTCCCAGGTGTCGTCGGCGCGGCGCCACAGGCCGTCCGGCCGGTCCGGGGTCCGCCCCCGCGGGACCTCGGCGAAGAAGGCGTACCGCGCGTTCTCCAGGCGACGGCGCTCGGACTCCGCCTCGGCGGCGCGGGCGCGGAGGGCGGCCGTGTCGGTGGGGCGGCCGGGGCGGTCCGGGGAGTGCTCGGTCTCGCACTCGCCGAACATGTAGTTCTGCCGGATGCGCTCGACCGTGGGCCACAGCCACATCTGATGCCAGTACGCGAGCTCGGAACCGCTCCGGGCCGGGTCGGTGTCCGCCTCGACGGCCGCGCACCAGGCAGCGCGGAGGGCGGCGAGCTCCTCGACGACACCGCCGTGCGCCGGCCAGCAGGGCCAGATGCGCAAGTGGAGCTGGGGGGCGTAGTGGCGCCCGAGCCAGTCGGTCCAGTCGGCCAGGTCCTGCCAGTCCCGCTCCGTGGCCCGCAGCGACCACGGGAGGTGGTCACCGGCCACGGGAACGCCGCCTGCCCCGGTCTCCAGGGCGTTCAGGCGGCCGAGGATCTCGCCCAGGATCTCCTCGATCTCGCCCTGGTCGCGCTCGACGCCCAGGGCGAACTTCTTGATGTGCTCCTCGAGTTCCGCGCGGTAGGCGGCGAAGTCCGAGGCCTTCGGTGCGTCGTCCACGGCTTTCCCTACAGCTGCTCGAGCGGCGGTCGGCCGACGCGCGCCGCGCGGGTCGCCTGCTCACCGGCGCGCAGCGACTGGCCGTCGCGGCTCTGGTCCCACGGCTCCAGTTCGACGATGACGCCCGGCGCACCGCGGAAGAGGAGCAGGGCCTGGCCGTGCGGGAGCTGACGGATCTCCTCGGGGCGCAGGATGCGGCGTTCGCGCTTGACCTCGGAGGTGGTGTGGCCGAAGAGACGGCCGGTGTCCCGGGAGGTGGAGAGCTCGGCCAGCTCGGTCTCGCCGATCAGCTCGGAGAAGCGGCGCAGGGCCTCGACGTCCTTGAGACCGCCCATCACCAGCGTCGCGGCGGCGTTGTCGAGGAGAGTGGCCGCCTCCTTGTCGCCCCAGCGCAGACCGGCCTGGGCGAGGGACTGGAGGGCGTAGACGAGGTGGATGCCGTAGCCGCGCGCGTCGGAGGCGAGCGAGGGGAGCTTCGGGAGCGGGGCGACGTTGGCGACCTCGTCCAGCACCAGACGGAGGAAGGGGTCGAGCCGGCCCGACGGTGTCCGGGGCGCGCGGCGCTTGGCCGCGTCGACGACCTCGCCGAGCAGCATGGTGGTCAGCGGCGAGACGTTGGTCGAGGCGTTGGAGTCGCTGATGAGGACGAGGGTGTCGCGGGAGGCGACGAAGCGGTCCGCGTCGAAGACCGGCACGCCCTCCTGGGGGGTCACGCAGCGCAGGACCTTGCGCAGTGCGAGGGGCTCGATCTGCGCGGCGAGGGTCTGCCGGGTGGAGGCGACGGTCTCGTCGGCGCCCGTCGAGACGGAACGCAGCAGGACGTCCCAGCCCGGCTCGGCCCCCGGGTGGTCCGTGAGGATGGCGCGGGGTTCGCTCGCCTTCTCCAGGTTGGTGGCCCAGCGCAGCACGTGCTCGATGGTGCGGCCCTCGAGCGCGGCCGCGTGCAGCAGGCGGGTGAGGGCGGAGGAGGCGGTCTGCTGGAAGAAACCGGCGTTGGTGGACGAGCCGTCGTCGGCGCCCATGCCGACGGAGAACGACAGGGCGCGCGAGGTGGCGGTCTCGCCGTCCTGGCAGCCTGCCACCGGGTCCCACACCATGCGCTCCGGCCAGCCGACCGTGTCGAGCGGGTCGAAGACCCAGACCTTGCCCTGCCGGGAGCGCGGCTGGGCGATGACGTCGAGGACGTCGGCGCGCGTCGAGGTGACGACGAGCGGGCCGGGCGCGTCGAGACACGCGGGGATGACGACGTTGCGGGACTTGCCGCCGCCGGAGGGGGCGATGACCGCGATCGAGTCCTCCGGCGTGGCGACGAGCGGCTGCCCGCTGCCGAGCTGACGGCCCATCCGCCAGCCGAACTCGCGCAGTTCGGCGCGGGCGACGGCCTTGGGGTCGTAGCGGCCGTCCTTGCCGGAGAAGGTGGTGGCGCGAGTCTGCGCGGCGGCGGCCCGGGCGCGTGCCTCGCCGAGGTTGTGGCGGGCTTCGACGGCGGAGGCCAGGCCCTCGCCGCCGGCGCCGCGGGCGCGCCGCGCGCGGGCGCGTACGGCCAGCGTGATCAGGGCGACGGGCACGGCGATGAAGGCCAGCCAGACGCAGCCGGTGACGGCGGGCGAGGCGGCCCGGATGCCGTCCTCGCCCAGTGCGTCCAACGGCCGGTGCAGGGCGAGCGCCTTGACGGTCGAGGCGACGTCCGACACGGACATGCCGTCGGCGGTGGCCACCAGGGCCAGATGCCACGTGGCGAAGAGACCCGCCACGACGGCGACCCCCTTCGCCAGGGCTATTTCGCCCTGGGGCCCGCCGCCCTTTTCTCTTTTCCGCCCCGATTCCCGTGCGTTTGCCACGCGCGGCCCCCGTTCTCGCCTGCGTTCCTGACAGGTCCCCGACGGTAACACCAGTGATCCGAGTGAAAGCCCCAGGTCAAAGGTCTGGGCCTGCCACGCGGGCGCGGAGGGCCGGGCGCCCCGAGGGCCTGCGTTTCCGCGCCGGTACGATCAGCGGCATGCCGCAGGAGGCCCTTGACGATTTCGCCCGGCCCAGCAGGAACAACGTTCCTTTTGGCGGCATTTCAGATAGAATCGACGGTTTGCGGACAGCCGGACAGCCGGACAGCCGGACAGTGCTCATTGCGGTTCGTTCGGCAGGAGCTCTGCACCGGCTTCTCGACGTCCTGCCCGTCTTCGACGGTGACAAGCGCATCACCGTCCGGTTCACGCTGGTCCCGGGGTCGGCGTTCGACGTGGACGCCCTCGCGGCCCTGGAGCGCTCCGGTGCCCGGACCGTCGCCTGGGAGCAGGCCCGCGCACGCGAGCACGACCTGATACTGACCGCGAGCCCGAAGGGCGCGCTGCGGGTCCTGTCCGGTCCCCGGGTGGTGATGCCGCACGGGGCCGGCTTCAACAAGTCCCTCAGGGACGAGGGTTCGCCCCATCTCCCGTCCGGTCTTGACCCCCATTACCTGCTCGCCGACGGCGAGCCCTGGGCCGACCTGCACGCGCTGGCGCACGGCGAGCAGGTCGACCGCCTCGCCGAGCACTGCCCCGCGGCCGCCGCGCGGGCGTCCGTGGTGGGCGATCCGACCCTGGACCGGCTGCTCGACTCGCTCACCCACCGGGAAAGTTACCGCTCCGCCCTGGGTACGGGCGAACGGCGGCTCATCGTGCTCACGTCCACCTGGGGGCCGGAGTCGCTGTTCGCCCGCCGGCCGGAACTGCCGCGCGAACTCCTCGGCCGGCTGCCGCACGACGCCTGTCAGCTCGGCCTGGTCCTCCACCCCAACGAGTACAGCCGGACCGGCCCGTTCGACCTCGCGCGCCAGCTCGCCCCGGCCCTGGCGGCGGGCCTGATCCTGGCCAGGCCCCACGAGGAGTGGGCCGCGCTCCTCGTCGCGGCCGACGCCGTGGTCACCGACCACGGCTCCACCGCCCTCTACGCGGCCGCCCTCGGCCGCCCCGTCGTCGGGGCGTACGACGGCGGGAGCGAGCTGATACCCGGCAGCCCCATGGCGGACATGCTGGCGCAGGCCCCCCGGCTCGCGGAGGCCGCCGACCTGCCGGATGCCCTCCGGGCGGCGGAGGCCCATGACACCCGCCCTTTCGCGGCCGCCGCCTTCGCCCGGCAGGGCCAGTCCCTGCGACGGCTCCGGAACGAGCTCTACCGGCTGCTGGGACTCCGCCCGCCGGCCGTCCCCGTGGCCCCGCACCCGCTCCCCCGCCCGGCCACCGCGCCCCGTCGGCCCGCCGCCTTCGCCGTACGGGCCCACGTCCTCGGGCACCGGATCGGCGTCGAGCGGTTTCCCCCGGACACCTCCGAGGCCGTACATCATCTGGCCGCCGAACACCCGGAAGCGGACACGCGCCACTCGCAGAGCGCGTCGGTGCTGTGGCGCCGGGCCCGGACCGCGGCACCGGCACCGCACAGCAGCACGTGGACGGCGGCCGGGTGGACCGCCCGGATGCTGGACGAGGCCCCGATGTGCCGGACCGCGGCCGCGATCCTCACGCCGGAACGGTGCCTGGTCCGGCACCGCTCGGCCGGCCTGCTCAGCGTCCGCGTCGAGCCGTGCCGGACCACCGGACGCGTCCTCCGCGCCGACCCGGCGGCCGTCGTCTCGGCGGTCCACTCATGGCTGTACGAGACACCGCGGTGGGCGCCACCGGTGACGCTCGTCTGCGACACCGGCCCGCTCACGGTCCGGGTGCGCCTGACCCCGGCGGACGGAGCGGACCTCGCCTACGAGCTCTGACCGCCCTCGGCCGGCCCGCCCGCACGGGCGGCCAACAGCCGTGCCAGGGACCGGTTCTCGGCGGCCTCGGCCGTCGCGCCGCGGTCGTCGGCGAGGCCGGCGAGTTCCTCCAGGACGCGCGCCTCGTCGGCGGTGGAGCCCCGGTCACGGGCGCTCCGCAGCGCGGCACGTACCAGGTCCTCGGCTTCCGCCGCCCGTCCGGCGCGCCTCAGCGCCCGGCCGAGTTCGAATCCGGTGCGGGCGGTCATCCGCTCCCGGCGCTGCTCCCGCGCCATCCGGTGCGCGTCGCTCAGCAGGGTGACCGCCCGTCCGACCTCTCCCTGACGCAGGGCGGTGCGGCCCAGCAAGTGCGTCTGGAGGAGCACGCCGTACGCGTTCCCTATCGCCGTGTGGATCCGCAGGGAGGCCTCGAAGTCCGCGGCGGCGCCCTCCAGTTCACCCATGGCGAGCTTCAGCAGACCGCCGAACTCCACGGCCGAAGCCTTCAGCTTGCGTTCCGGCCCGGATTCGCCCAGGGCCTCGGAGGCGTTCAGGGCGCGGCGCAGGTGTTCCGCGGCCTCGTCGTAGCGCTGCTGTTCCCACAGCGGCCTGGCCAGCTGGCAGCGCATCCGGACCATCGCCGGCAGGTGTTCCAGGCGGTCGGCGGCCGCCACACCGGTCGCGAAGGCGTCCGTGACGTCCGCGTAGTGCGGGTGGTCGAGGAAGTGGGTCCACAGCGGTTCGCACAGGGCCCACGCGTCCTCGTCCAACCCGCTGTCGAAGGCCAGCCGGACACAGCCGTACAGAGCGAGTCGCTGCGACTCCAGCCACCTGAGCGCTTCCGTCTTGGTGGCGAACTCGACGTCGGGGACATCGGCGACGGGCCCGGGCAGCTCCGCGAGAGTCATGCGCGGGCCGGCCGCCATCAGGTCCGCCCGGCCGGACTGCCGCCGGTACCAGCGGACCAGCGCGCGGCGCGCCTCGGCGCGTTCCGCTCCGTCGGGGTCGGCCTCGCGCGCACGGCGGGCGGCGTGTCCGCGCAGCAGGTCGTGCATCCGGCAGCCCTCGGACCGTCTCTCCAGCAGGCCCGCCGACTCCAGCTCCTCCAGCGCGTCCACGGCGCGCTGGAGGCCGCCGCCGAGAAGCGCGGCGGCCGCCGGTTCCGTGACGACCGGGGCGGGGTACAGCGACAGCAGGCGGTAGAGCCGCGCGGCTTCCCGGTCCAGTCCCGCGTACGCGGCGTCCCACACCGCCTCGACCATGGGGATGCCCCGCTCGCGCAGTTCCGCGGTCAGCTCCTCGACGAGCCGGGACAGGCTGCGCCGACGGTATTTGCGGACCCACTGGCCGGCCACGTTCAGCGCCGCCGGCAGTCCTCCGCAGCCGCGGACGAGCGCCGCCGTCGCGTCCGGCTCCGCCGGGAGCCGGTGGTCGTCCACGATGCGCGCGAGGAGCCGCGCCGCGTGGTCCAGGGCGAGGGGGTGCACGGGCACCTCGACCGGCGCCGTGCCGTCGAGGTCGTAGAGCGCCCCCTGGCTGGTCACGATCGCCAGGCTGCCCGCGGACGCCGGGAGCAGCGGTACGGCTTCGCTGCCGTACCGGGCGTTGTCGATGATCACGACGAGCCGCTTGTCGCGGGTGCGCGTCCAGTACTGCTTCGAGCGGCCGGCGAAGGACCGCTCCAGCCATTCCGGCGTGACCCCCAGGCCGGTCAGCAGCTGCGCGACGGCATCGGCGACCTCCACCACGCCGTCCCGGCGCAGGTCGTCCAGGTCGACGTACAGCACGCCGTCGGGGTAGCGCGGGCTGAGCCGGCGGGCCACGTGGAAGCCCAGGGCGGTCTTGCCGATCCCTCCGATGCCGCTCAAGGCCACGACCAGCGGGGAGCCGTCGCCCGGGTGGCTCTCGGCGGCCCGCAGGATGCGCTCCTGTTCGGCCTGCCGGTCCTCGAAGTGCGCGAGGGCGGGCGGCAGCTGGAAGGGCACCGGCCCCTCCGGGGCCACCACGCCGTGCAGATGCTGGTGCAGCGCTTCGATGCGCCCGGCCTGGACCACCACGTCCGCTCGACCGTCCAGGCTGTTGTGCGTCTCCTCGGCCATTCCCCAACTTTACGTGCCACCACCCGTGCTGACGGGCCGACGGATCAACCGAACAGCCGCGTCCTGTGCGTCACACGCTTCTATGGTGGCTACAACAGACGACCACCCAGGGAGCGTATCCATGGACCCGATCACGGCTGCGGCCCTCACCGCGTTGGCCGGAGGGCTGGGCGGGGAAGCCGCCCGCCAGGCATGGCAGGGACTCTCCGCCCTCGTGCGGCGCCCGTTCTCTCGGGGAGAGGCACTCGACGCACCCCCCGGTGTGAGCACGGGGGAGCTGGAGCTCTCCTCCCTGGAAGACGCCCCGGCCGATCCGATGCGGGCCCAGGCCCTGGCCACGGCGCTGGGCGTCCGGGCGGCTCTGGACGGCGAGTTCCGGGCGCTTCTCGAGGAGTGGTGGCAGCAGACGCGGGCGGCCGGGGAAGCCGGTGACGTGCACAACCACATCAGCGGCGGGACCCAGCACGAGGTCTTCCAGGGAAGGGACTTCTCCGGCGTCACCCTTCACGTGCACCGGACCTCGCCTCCCGCGGACCGGCGCTGAGCATCCGTCGAGGTGCCCGGCGGGGCCCCGGGCCATCGGCTCGGGGCCCCTTTCGCGCCGTGCCGGTCTTACGCCGCCGGCTTGCGGAGGGTCGCCATGAAGAAGCGGGTCTTGCGGATGAGGGTCTCCTGCGCGCTCCCGAGCCCGGCGATCAGCCCGTCCACGAACTCCGCTCCGAACCGCTCCGTGAACTCCGCCCGCCGGGAGTGGACCCCCAGCGCGAACACGTTCATCGTCATCGCCAGGTTCGCCGACAGGTCCTTGAGCGACAGCGTGTGGAAGCCCGCCCGGCCGACGATGTCGAAGAACTCCCCCAACCGCGGCGGGACGTTGGCGGCGTATACCGTCTCGAAGAGGGCGGTCTCGGACTCGGTGAGCTCCTCGGTGACGACCGATTCCAGCACCAGGAGATCGCCGCCGGGCTTCAGGACCCGCCAGGCCTCGCCGAGGGCCTTGGCGCGGTCCATGTGACAGAGGCTCTCGATCGCCCACGCGCAGTCGAACGACTCGTCCTCGTAGGGGAGTCGCATGGCGTCGGCGACCTCGAAGGTGAGGCGGTCGGTCAGTCCGTGCTCGCCCGCGAGCCGGTTGGCGGCCGCGATCTGCTCCTTGCTGACGGCCACGCCGGTGACCGCGACGCCCCGCTGCCGCGCCGCCTTGAGCGCGGTGCGGCCGGTGCCGCAGCCGATGTCCAGCAGGTGCTGTCCGGCCTCGGGGGCGAGGGTCTCGATGAGGTAGTCGGTGTACCGGTCCTGCGCCTGCGAGGACATGACCGCCAGTTCCATGCTCTGCGGAACGGGCGCGTCCGGCGGGAACCACAGGCCGCAGTGCACGCTCTCGCCGAGGGTCAGGTGGTACACCTCGCCGAACTTGTCGTACCAGTCGCCGACCTCGTCGGCCGTGACCTGCTGCTGGGGGGTCCTTGCTTCCTGCGGCACAGTGCGGTTCCTTCCGGGTACGAGATCGTTGGATCGCCCGGGCAGGACAGGACGGTGCTCGGTCCGGTCACCGGCCCACGCCCGGGAGATCCTTCAGGACCCCCGGAGGCCGGACAAGGTCGCCTGCCGCCGCGAACACCCGGTTCAGGCCACCGCCCTCACTCGTCCTCGTACGCCGCGTCCTCCATCAGCCGCTCCGCGATGTCGTCGGCCCACGCCTGGGCCCAGCGGCGAAGTCCGGCGACGGCGGCCTCGTCCAGGCCCTGGGCGGTGAACTCGCTGTCGTCGATCCATTCCGCCCCGGCGAGCCGGGCCTGGAGGTCGGTGAGGTCGAAGGCGGCGTCGCGGGCGTGGCGGCGGCCGAGCTCCTCGAGTTCGACGGCGGACCAACGGGCGGCCGCTGCACGGACGTCGACGAGGCTGCGGGCGAGCCCGAGGTCGGCCAGGGCGCGCACTTCGAGGCCGACCACGTCCTCGACCGCGGGCACGGAGCCGTACTCCGTGGGCACCGGAGGCCGCCACAGGGTCTCCTTGCGGAGGTCGACGGCGCACTCCTCGCCGGTCGTGGGGTCGGCCACGGTGAGCCGTGCCGCGAGGGGATCGGCCGACACCGGCCGCACCTGCCAGCCCCGCTCCTCCAGCCCGGACCGGAGCGCCGCCGCGATCCCCGCCATGGGCAGGGGCGCGTCGGTGACGAACTCCAGGTCCCGCCCCGGCCGTCCCCCGAGCCCGTGCGCCCGCACCGCGTAGGCCCCGGCGAGCACGACGGTCACCGGCGCGCAGGCGTCCACCACATCGGGCAACAGCCGCCGGTGCAGCCCTTCCGGCGCGGGCGGGGGCATCTCGGGCAGCATGATCGCGATTATGGCGCACGGGGGCGGGGCCCGCGCGGTGCGCCGTGCGTGGTTCTCCGCGAACCGGTGGACTCCCCCGGTGCACGCGGAAAGCCGCCCCCGGGTCGGCCCGGGGGCGGCTTGTTCAGGTGGGGGACGGGTCAGTCCTCGTCGTGGTGGTGACCGTGGTGACCGCCGTGACCTTCGTGGCCGTGGCCATGGCCTTCGTGGTCCTCACGGTTCCAGGAGCCGTTGTCCGACAGGATCGGGATCTCGTCGAGGATGTGCGAGAGCGGGTCGTCCCCGTCCTGGATCGTGGAGTTCTCGGTGCACTGCTGCTGCTGCTGCGAGGACAGGATCGGGATGTCCTGGAGGCCGACGTTGAGCAGGCCGATGAGCGACTGGGCGCCGAGCTTGCCGATGCCGAGGCAGGGCTTGTTGAGCGAGCCGTTGATCAGCCCCATCTGGGGGCTCATATAGCCGCCGGTCCAGGTGTTGCCGTACATCTGGCCGGCACCATTCGCGTTGGAAACGTCGCTTCCGTTGCCCACCGCCATCGCCGGGGCGGTGGAGACGCCGGCCGCGGAAGCCACGAGCACCGTGGTGGCCACTACTTTCTTGATCACGCTATTCCTTCGCTCTGGTCGACGATTTACGGGAGCGCCCTGGCTAACTCGGAAATACGGCGGAGGTTATTCGGCTTCACTCCTTCAGCCCACCGTGCGGCCCGATCAGCATAAAAGGCACACGATGGCGGCCCGGCGGGAAATCGGAACGAAAAGCCCCCCTGCCGCGGGGCCCGCACACCCGCGGCAGAGGGGGCTTTTCGTGCATCCGGTGTCGTCCGGTGCCTACGGTCAGCCGTTGCCGGAACCGTTGCCGGACAGGACCGGAATCTCCGACAGGATGTGCGACAGCGGGTCGTCCCCGTCGTTGATCGTGGAGTTGTCGGTGCACTGCTGCTGCTGCTGCGAGGACAGGACCGGAACGTCCTGGACGCCCACGTTGATCAGGGCCAGTACGGACTGGACACCCAGCTTGCCGATGCCCAGGCAAGGCTTGTTCAGCGTGCCCTGGATCAGGCTCATCTGCGGGCTCTCGACGCCCCCGGTCCTGGTGTTCCCATAGCCGGTCTTGGCGGCGTTGCCGTTGGCAACGTCCTGGTCGTTGCCGATCGCCAGCGCGGGGCCGGCGAGGGAACCGACCGCGGAAACCGTCATCGCGGTCGTGGCCATTGCCTTCTTGAGCACGTCTATGCCTTTCGATCGTGTAGCGCCCCCACTGGGAAAGCGTTCTGAATAACTCCGGCCTTTTGGAGAGGTTCCGGGCTTTCACTCATTCGAGCCAGTGGGCTCGCTGCACGTATTACTGGCACATCGCGGGACGTATTACTGGCACTCTTATGACCGGCCGAGCTGCCTATGGACAATGACGCCGGAGAGCGTGACACGGCGACAAGGCCCGAGGGTGAGCCGCCGGCGCGTGAGGGGAATCCGGACAGGGCTTCGTGGAGGGCGCGTTCGGCCCGCGGGCCGCGCATCACCACCGCGGACACCCCCCTGGAGCCCCGGCGCCGGCGAGCGCCGCACCGTCCGCCGGTCCGCCCGCCGCGACCCGCGCGCGCTCCGCCGCGTCCGCGTGCACCCGGCCGCCAAGTCCGCACGGGTGACGGTGAATTGAGCGGCGGGGCGATGGCAGGGAGGCCCACGACAATGTACGTATTGCGTGCCGGTGGTGTCGCGGTCGTCGTCGCGGCCCCCGCCGCGGAGGTTTCCTGCGGCATGATCTCCACGCCCGCCCAGCGTGTGCGACGGCGACCCGACCGGTCACTTCCTTGCGGACGGGGCCGGCGGAACCCACGAAGGCAGGCTGCCAACTTGCCGGGCAACAAGTAGATCCGGTTGAGGGCGGCAGGTTCACGACAACAGCAGGAGAGACCATGGGCAGCACCCCTCAGGCGCGCAGGAGCGACACCCGTGAGCGCATCCAGAAAACGGCCCTGGACCTCTTTGTCTCACGCGGCTACGAGAAGACGTCGCTGCGGGAGATCGCCGAGGAGCTCGGCGTCACCAAGGCGGCGCTGTACTACCACTTCAAGACGAAGGAGGACATCCTCACCGCGATCTCCGAGGATCTCGGGCGCCCGGTGGACGAACTCATCGCCTGGGCCGAGGAACAGCCACCGACCCTCGATACCAGGCGGGAGTTGATGACCCGCTACAGCGCGGCCCTGAAGTCGGCCATGCCGATCTACCACATCCTCCAGGAGAACCAGGCGACCCTGCGCGACCTGGCCGTCGGGCGGACGCTGCGCAGCCGCGTCGAGGCCATCTCCCGGCTGATGCACACCGGGGACGTCGACTTCGACACCCACATCCGCGTCGCCAGCGCCCTGCTGACCGTCCACTTCGGGGCGTTCACACTGGACGGGCTCGGCGGTACGGACGAGGAGAAGCGCCAGGCGCTCCTCAAGGTCGCGCTGGAGACCATCGGTGCTCCCGCGGGCCAGTCCGGCTGACCGCGATTGACCCTTTCAGGCGACCCCGGCCGGGGTGGCGGCGCGCTGCCGCTCCAGTTCCGCGAGCGCGCGGGCGCCCCGGCCGGGGGCGATGTCGAGCCGGGCCAGCACGGCCGGCACGGCCACGCCGGGCATCAGGTGCTCGTAGAGCACGATGGCCCGGCGCTCCAGGTCGGCCCGGCCGCAGACCGTCTGGGAGAGGGCGTTGATGCCGCCGTACGCGGCGACGATCAGCTCGGCGACCTCCGACGGCATGACGTGCGGCAGCACCTCGCCGCGCTCCTTGCCCTCCATCAGGGTCCGGGTGTGCAGCTCGGTCCATTCGTCGAACCGGCCGTCGCGGTGCGCCGCCGTCGCGCTGTGTTCGATGGACAGCCGCACGCTGCCGCGCAGCACCGGGTCCACCAACAGCCGGTGCGTGAAGATCATCCCGATGTCGACCAGCTCCTGCATCTTGGAGGAGCGCGGCAGTTCGGGGCGGAGCGCGGTGACGGACATCCGCGTCTGGACGACGGCGCGGGCCAGGTCCTCCTTCGAGGCGAAGTGGAAGTACAGCGCACCCTTGGTCACTTCGGCGCGGGCGAGGATCTCGCTGATGGTGGCGGCGTCATAGCCCCGCTCGTCGAACACCACCGCGGCCGCTTCCAGGATGGCCCGCCGCGTTCTTATCGCACGGTCCTGCTTTGCCACGGTACGCCTCCGCATCGCTGAGGGACCCGCGCACCGCGTCCTGCGCGGCAGGGCGGATCGCTGGCCGCTGTCGCTGCCGCCGGGTTACCGCGCGCGGCCGCGGCGTAGAGCGTATGCAGGACACCCGCGTCAAGGGAGGAGAGCGAACCAGCCATCATGTCCGGCGCCATGGCCCGGAAGGGGGTTGACTGGGGTCCGACGCCACCGGCCGCGGCCGGTCCGACGAGCCGAGGGAGCCCGCACGGATGAGTCTCACCGGGACCGCGTTCTTCGCCATGCTCGTCGCGGCGACCGTGGTCGCCGTGCTGGCGACGCTGCTGCTGTGGGCGAGGATCCCCGGCCCGCGCCCGTTCGCCTGGGTGGCGCGGATCGTGCTGATCGGGCTGTGCCAGGTGACCGCGATCTGTGTCGTCGCGACATGGATCAACAGCAGCTACGGGCTCTACGCCTCCTGGGACGACCTGCTGGGGCGGCCCGGCGGCTCGGGCCCGGTGTCGATGCCCGGCCCGCCCCCGGAGCGGGCCCGCTTCCTGCGCGGGGACGCCGGCATACAGGAGACGTACGTCCGCGGGCGCGCCTCGGCGCTGTCCGGGCAGGTGATGGTCTGGACCCCGCCGCAGTACGACGACCCGCGCTACCGCAAGACCGACTTCCCCGTCGTGCTGCTGCTGCACGGTGTCCCCGGGTCGCCGCAGTCGTGGATGGAGCAGGGCCATATGCCCGGCGACTTCCAGAAGCTGCTCAGGGACGGGGCGAGCCGGCCGTTCATCCTCGCCGTGCCGATCATCAACCCCGGCGGTGTCGACACGGACTGCACGGACACCACCGGGCACAAGGTCGCGACGTGGCTCTCCTCGGACGTCCCCGACCTGATCCGGCACCACTTCAGGACCGGGAAGGGCCCGCGCTACTGGGGGCTGCTGGGCATCTCCACGGGCGGCTACTGCGCGGCCAAGCTGCCCCTGCAGTACCCCAAGGTGTTCGGCGCGGGCGCGGCCCTGGACCCGGATCCGCTGACCGGTGACCGGGGCGTCCTGCCGGACGCGCAGCTGCGGCTGCACAACAGCCCGATGTGGCTGGTGGCCCACACCAAGGCGGACGTCGGCCTGTTCCTGGCGACCTCGCGCCAGGACCGGGACAGCCCGCCCTCGTACATCGAGGAGTTCCAGCGGGCGGCCGCGGGCAGCAAGGTCCGGCTGAAGACCATGCTGGCGCAGAAGGGCGGGCACAACTACAACACGTGGATCTCGATGTACCCGGAGGCGTTCAGCTGGCTGGGCGAGGAGCTGGACAAGGGGCCGGCATAAGGGAAAGGGACCCGGAAGGTCCCTTTCCCGCGAATTTCGCGAAAGCTCAGCTGTTGACGTCCTGCGGGAAAACCAGCTGCTTGCTCATCCACTCCAGGCTCGGCGAGATCTCCCGCCGCCAGGTGGTGAAGTTGTGGCTGCCCTCATCCAGAATGATCTTGGAGGCGAACATCGGCTCCTTGACCGCCTTGAGGAACTTCTCCGTCTCCTTGAAGTTCTTCTCGCCCTTTTTGCTGCTGGTGACGAGCACGGAGACCTTCGGCACGGGCAGGTTCTTCAGGCGCCAGATCAGATCGTGCTCGCGCTCCCGCTGCTTCGCCTCGTCCCCGCTGCCGAAGAGGTTTCCCGTGGTCAGATCATTCTTGATCTTGTAGTCGGCGGAGAGGGCGGCCGCAGCGGGATAGACGGAGGGCTGGCGCATCGCGAGCTCCAGCGCGCAGGTGCCGCCCGAGGAGTAGCCCATGGCGCCCCAGGCGCTGGCCTCGTGGCCGACGCGATAGGCGCTGCGCAGGGCCTCGGGCACGTCCTTGGTGAAGTACGTCTCCGCCTGCGGGCCGCCCGGGACGTCCACGCACTCGGTGTCGCGCGGCGGCGCGATCGTCGGCCGGAGCATCACGATCACGGTCGGCTGCATCTTCTTCCCGGCCAGCAGCTCGCTCGCGGTCTTCGGGATCTGGAGGTATTTGGAGAGGTTGTCGATGCCGCCCGGATAGCCGCTGATGGCCACGATCACGGGGAAGCGCTGGCGCTCGTACTGCTTCTGGAAATACTGCGGCGGCAGATACACGAACGCCGGCTCGACGACATTGGAGCGGCGGCCCACCAGGCGCACCGACTCCACCGTCCCGACCTTGTCCTTGGGGCCGTCCGGCAGGCCCATGCGGTCCGTGCTCTGTGAGCTCGCGGGCCGGATCAGGCCGCCCTTGGCCGCGTCGACCGTCGTCCCCGTATTGGTGTCGGTGACCGCCGTGACCTGGCCGGGCGACCGGTCGTAGCGGCCGAGCAGCTGGCCCCAGGTGCCGTAGAAGCTGTTCGCGGAGTTCACCGCGAGCAGCACCACGGACATGATCGACAACTGGGTCACCAGGATCGAACCGAGCCGCCCCAGCACGGGCAGCGCGCCGCGCCCGGAGAGCCGCGGCCAGAGCCATACGGTGAGGCCGACGCACAGCACGGCGACGAACACCACCGTATACAAGAGTGACCGGCTGGTCAGGCCCATGCGGCTCTCAACTCCCTGCCCCCGTGGTGGGTACTCATGTTCGGTAAAACGATGCTCACCGATAAAGAGGCCGGAATAGGTGGAGAGGGTTGCCCTGGACCCATTTCTTACCCTGCTCTTGGCCTGCTCGTGTCCTGGGCGTACGACACCGTTACCGCGCCGGAAACCGCCCACCCGGGGGTGGGTGACGGCCGCGCTGGGCAGGAAGGGCGCATGGGCGACGTCTTCTTGCGCAGGTTGAGCCGCTGGCAGTCCGACCAGTACCGCGAGCAGCTCGCGGATCTGCACGTAGCGGCGTACGGGGGCACGCCCGGCGAGCCCTCCCACAGCCGCTCCCGCTTCCAGGAACGGCTGGCCGAGGACTCCTCGCGGCCCGGCTTCGACCTGGTGATCGCCGAGAACCGCGGGCCGGTCGGCTGCGCGTACGGCTATCCGCTGGCCCGGGACAGCGACCGCTGGCAGGGCTTCGACGGGCCCGTCCCCGCGGACCTGGAGGAGCTGACGGCCGCCGGGCGGGTCTTCCTCGTCGCCGAGCTGATGGTCCTGCCGCGCCACCGCCGCCAGGGCACCGGCGGCCGCCTCCACGACCGGCTGCTCTCCGGCAGCGGGGCGGGGCTCGCGGCGATGGTCCTGTCCCCTGCGGACGCGCACGGGGACGGCGCGCACGCGGCCCGGCTCTCGTGGGGGTGGACGACCGCGGGAAAACTGACGCTCGGGGACGGGGCCGTGCGGGAGGTCTTCACGCGGCCGCTGCGAAGGTGACCGTCACCCCTGACGGTGTGTGAGGATGCCGCGAGGGCAGGCGTGGTGGTGCCTGTCCGGCGCCCGGCGCGCTCACGGGTGAGCCCAGCTGGAGCAACCGGGCGCGGGGGCCGTCCCCCGACGGTGTCGGGCGCGTGACGGCTTACGAGGGTCTCGGCACGCCGGGAGGCGCGTGACGGCTAGCCTTACGTAGCCGTCCGGACCTGGGATATTCCCCGACACTCCGGACATTTCATAACCCCCGAGACACGTGAAGGACTTCTCCCCATGGGCATTCGGAGTCTGCTGCGGAACGCGTTCGGCCGGTCCAGGACAGCGACAGCCGAGCGCGACGAACCCAGCCTGCCCCAGCAGAACGCGGGACGGACGGCCGGAGCCGACGGCACGGAACCGGCCGCCGGCTCCGCGCCCGCCCCGGAGAAGGAGCCCGCCGCGGTCGTCCCCGGGCCGTCGGCGGAACCCGTGACGACGACGGCTCCTGACACCGCGTCGGCTTCCGCTTCGGTCCCGGCCCCCGCCTCGGAGCCCGCGCCCGCCTCCGCGTCCGCTTCCGTCCCGGCCCCCGCCTCGGAGCCGGCCCCGGCCGAGCCCTTCCGCGCGCCGGTCCCCGCGCAGCCCACCACGGACCGCGTGCCCGACCCCGGGCCGCTCGGCCCCACTCCTGGGCCGACGCCCAAGCCGGATCCGCTCCCCCAGCCGGAACCCGGGCCGACGCCGATGCCCTCCCCCAAGCCCATCCCGGAGCCGGACCCGGTGCCCGCTCCGCTCCCCTCGCCGCCGGTGGAGCCCGAGCCGACGCCGCGCCCGGTCCCCAGGCCCGAACCCGCCCCGGGCCCGACGCCCGAGCCGCAGCCCGCGATGCCGCCGCGCGACGCGGGGACCGCCGGCGCCATCGGCGCGGAGCAGGCCGTCGGTCCGCGGAAGGTGGAGAAGACCGCGCCCGCGCTGGTCAGCCTGTGCAAGGCCGCGGCGGTCTCACTGGAGAAGCAGGGACTCACCGGGCAGCGCGCGGCCGTCTATCTGGTCCTCGACCGCTCGGGGTCGATGCGCGAGTACTACAAGAACGGCACGGTCCAGCACCTCGCCGAGCAGGCCCTCGGCCTCTCCGCCAACCTCGACGACGACGGCACCGTGCCCGTCGTCTTCTTCTCCACCGACATCGACGGCACGGCCGATCTGGACCTCACGAACTACGAGGGCCGGATCGACGAACTCCACGCCTCCATGGGCCACATGGGCCGCACCAACTACCACTGGGCCATGGAAGCGGTGATCGACCACTACCGGAAGTCGGGCGCCACGGACCCGGCGTTCGTCATCTTCCAGACCGACGGCGGCCCCTACAGCAAGCCGGCCGCGGAGCGCGCCCTGTGCGAGGCGGCGAAGCTCCCCATCTTCTGGCAGTTCGTGGGCTTCGGCGACCCGGAGGGCAAGGGCTTCGACTTCCTGCGCAAGCTCGACGACCTCGCGGTCCCCGAGAAGCGCGTCGTCGACAACGCTGGCTTCTTCCACGCGGGCCGCGACCCGCGCGCCCTGACGGACGCGCGCCTCTACCAGGAGCTGATGATCGAGTTCCCGGAGTGGCTGGCCGAGGCCCGGGCCGCGGGCATCGTGAAGTAGCCGCTCCACAGCGCCGTACGGCGAAAGGCCGCCCCCACGACCGGGGGCGGCCTCTTTTCGTCTCACGGGCGGAACCGCACCGTCACCCGGAGGCCGCCGCCCGGCCGCGGGACCGCCTCCACCGTCCCGTCGTGCGCCCGCGCGATGGACCGGACGATCGAGAGGCCGAGGCCCGTGCCGCCACCGAGCCGCTCCCGCCCGGCGCCCCGCCGGAAGGGCTCGAAGAGGCCGTCGACGTCCTCCGCCGCCACCTCCGGTCCGGTGTTCGTCACCGTCAACCGGCCCGGCCGTACGTCCACTTCCACGCTCCCGCCCGGGTGGTTGTAGCCCACCGCGTTGCGCAGCAGGTTGCCGGTCAGCTGGGCGAGCAGTACGCGGTTGCCGGTGAGCGGGGCGGGGGCGGCGTGCGCCTCGACGCGTACGCCCTCCCGTTCCGCGCGGTCCGCGACGGCGGCCGTCTCCTCCGCCACGACGTCCGCGAGGTCGAGCGGATCCCGGCGCTCCAGTCCGCGTTCGCTGCGGGCCAGCACGAGCAGGCCGTCGATCAGGTGCTCCGAGCGCCGGTTGGTCTCCAGCAACAGCGCCTTCGTGCGCGCCAGTTCCTCCGGCGACAGGTCGCCGTCCAGGCCGACCTGGATGGCGGCGCGCTGGGTGGCGAGCGGGGTGCGCAGTTCGTGGGAGGCGTTGGAGACGAAGCGGCGCTGGCTGTCGAAGGCACCTTCCAGGCGGCCGAGGAGCGCGTCGATCGTGTCGGCCAGCTCCTTGAGCTCGTCGTCCGGGCCGCGCTGTCCGATGCGCTCGTGGAGATTGCGCTCGGAGATGCGGCGGGCGGTGGCGGTCATGGCGTGGACGGGCCGCAGCACGCGCCCCGCCGTCCACCAGCCGACGCCCACCGCCAGCAGGGCGGTGAGCAGCAGGGCGAGCACGGACCACAGGACGAGCTGATGGGAGGCGGCGGCGCTGACGTCGCCGGTGACCTGGGAGATCATGGACGGGGCGAGGCTCTTGATCTCCTGCCCCTGATAGGCGCCGGCCGGCTCGCCCGGCCGCAGCGCCTCCACCGGCATCGCGGTGCGCGCGATGACCGTGGCCTGTTCGCGCGTACCGGCGCGGGAGAGGACGTTGACGGTGACCAGCAGCAGCGTGCCGAGCACGAGGAACACCGCGCCGTAGGCGGCGGCGATGCGCGTACGGGCGGTGAGCGCGGGTCCGCGGACGCGGAGCCTCACAGCGCGTACCCGACGCCCTGGACGGTACGGATCAGCGGCGGCTCGCCGAGCTTGCCGCGCAGCTTGCTCATGGCCACGCGCACGGCCCCGGTGAAGGGGTCGGCGTGCGCGTCCCAGGCGCGCTCCAGCAGCTCCTCCGCGCTGACGACAGCGCCCTCCGCCTCCAGCAGGATCTGGAGCAGGGCGAACTCCTTGGGGGAGAGGTCCAGGTCCCGGCCGTCGCGGGAGGCCGTGCGCCGCACGGTGTCCAGCCGCAGCCCGGAGCGCTCCAGCACCGGCGGCGCGGGTCGGGCGCTGCGGCGGCGCAGTGCCCGTACGCGCGAGACCAGCTCGGGAAACTCGAACGGCTTGGGGAGATAGTCGTCGGCGCCCAGGTCCAGCCCGGCGACGCGGTCCTCCATGCTGCCGGCCGCGGTGAGCATCAGGATGCGGGTGCGGGAGCCGGAGGCGACGAGGCGGCGGGTGACGTCGTCGCCGTGCACCCGGGGGAGATCGCGGTCGAGGACGACGACGTCGTAGTCGTGCAGGTCGAGATAGGCGATCGCGGCGTCCCCGCTGTAGACCGTGTCCACGGCGAACCCGGCCCGGCGCAGGCCGGTGGCCACGAGCTCGGCCAGTATTTCCTCGTCCTCGGCGACCAGCACACGCATCCCGTTGTCCATCCTTGTCGGTATTGACCCCCTTTCCAGCATGCATGTGGGTCTACCGCACGGGATGTTTCGCGGATGTCTCCGTCGCGGGGACCGGGGCGTGCGGGGCCGGGGCGCATGCCTCGCGCGCCCCCTCGGTCACCTCCGGGCGCCCCTTCACGGTGGTGACGCCGGTGCGATCGAGTGACTACCCTAGGTAGTCGTAGGATCACTCTTCGGATCCGTCACAGTCGAAGAGCCATCGCAGCCGAGGATCCGTCGCCGCCGAGGATCTGTCGCAGCCGGGAACCTGAGCCGATGAGGGGGAGGGGAGCTCGGGTGGCGGGAGAGGGTTCGCACCTCCCGCCACCCGGGCAGACGTCTTCCGGCCCGCGCTACAGCCACACCCCCAGCAGGAACGGATAGGCGTCCAGGATCTCCGCCGGCCCCTGGATCACCTCGCGCAGCGTGAAGACGAGATAGCGGTCCCCCTTCGTCGCGAAGAAGTGCGTCTCCTCCCCCACGCCCGCCGAGGCCACCGCGTCCGGCACGCCGCCGAACTCCTTCGGCAGATGCCCAAGTTCGACCTCGCGCACCTCGCGCTCGTACGGCGAGCCGGGCCGGTCGACGACCACGGTCCCGCGCTCCCCGAACACCAGGTAGGACGAGCCGTCCGGCGCCGCGGACACCGCCTTGAAGCGCCGGCCGGCCCGCGGCTGGAGCTCCTGGGCGGGGAAGTAGTCGTCGGCGGGCAGCAGGTCCTCGCCCTCCCGGTCCGAGAACTCGACGGCGAGATCGCCCTTGACGCCGAGATACGGATACCGGTGGCCCCGCGGCGTGCGCGTCACGAAGTCGAAGCCGCCGTGGAACTCCTTGGCCAGGTGCGGGAACGCCTCGCTGATCTTCTTCCGCTCGGTCTCCACCCGGTTCCGCTGGGAGAAGCGGATGACCTCGTCGTCCCGGAACCCGTCGAAGCGGATGTACGGCGTGCGGTCGCTCCCCGGCACCCACTTGGACACCGTCCCGAAGACGCCACCGGTCGCCTCCAGCGTCGTCTTCAGCACGCCGGCGGCCGTCGAGACGATGCCCCCGGTGCCGGGCTCCACCACCAGCCCGGCCAGCGCGTCGAACGCCCGTGTCCCACCGGCCCGTTCGACGGCCTCGAAGTGCCACCGCTGGGCCCCGGCACGCGCGGCCACGGTCTCCCGCGTCTGCTCGATCACCGCGCCCTCGGCGGTGGCGCCGTCGCGCACGGTCAGCCGCAGATCGCTGTGGACGTTGACGACGGGCGACCCCTCGTCCGCGTCGTTCGTGATCCGCCAGGTCTGGCTCCGGTACGCGGGCGCGCTCTCGTTCAGGTGCGCCTGCCCGACGGCGGTGCCCTTGGCGTACCGGCGGACCTGGAGATACCGGCCGCTGCGCAGATTCCGCACCCGGTAGGTGTCCCTGCCCCCCTGCCCGGGCTCCAGCCGCCACGCCTGCCCGGCCCGGGGCGGCCACGCGTGCAGCCGCTCCTGCACCACCGCCGCGCCCTTCGCCGTCAGATACAGCCCGGTCTCGTCGTTCCTGATCAGGTACGTGGTCTTGGCGCTGACGCTCATGGACCCTCCTGTGAACGGCCGGATTCACTGCCTTGCTCCGGCGCCCCACGTTAGGAGCGCGGGAGATGGGGTGCGACAGGAAACCCGGCCATCCGTACGGCGGCGCGCGGGCCGTACGGCGGGACCGCCCGCGGCAGCGGCGAAGCCTCGTTCAAGTGGTCTGATCAGGCTCACGTCTCAGTGGGCATCCTCAAAGCGTGAGCAATGAAAATCCCCCCTCGCTCCCTGCCCCCACTCCCCCTCCTCCCACCCCCGTGAGTTATGCCGTGGACACGCGCACCAACCGCCTCGGCCAGGTCATGGACCGGCACGCCGGATACGTACAGCTACGTCCCCCTCAGGGCGGCGTCGAGTGGGACTGCCCGCCCGAGTGCGCCCGGCCCGCCTCCGAGGCGGAGGCGCTGCGCGCCCGCGTGGCGCGGCTGAATGCCGAGAGCAGGTGGGGGCTTTGACCGCGCGCACCGTCTTCCTCTTCGGGAACTGGACCCTCCAGCCGGACCAGGAGCCGGACGCGGAGCCGATCACGTACGCGATGCAGTGCGCGGTGTGCGAGGCGTGCTCGGCCGCGGTGGAGGACTTCACGGACGCCCAGGGCTGGACGTTCCGGCACGCGGGAAGCAATCCGTCCCACCACACCTACCGGGAGGTGATCACCAGGCCGTGGCGGGCGTGGATGTCCGAGCCGCCGCCGGTCAGGGGCTGAAGGCCCGGGCGGTGCAAGGGCGGGCCCCCGCGGCGGACGCCGAAATCGCCGCGCGGGCACCCCCCGGCCCTCGGATACGCTAAAGACCTCTGTAAACCGCGACCAGGGAGCAGCCGGAAATGGCTCGACACCTCATCACCAGCGCCCTTCCGTACATCAACGGGATCAAGCACCTGGGCAACATGGTGGGGTCCATGCTCCCGGCGGACGTCTACGCCAGGTTCCTCCGCCAGACCGGCCGCGAGACGCTCTACATCTGCGCCACCGACGAGCACGGCACGCCCGCCGAGCTCGGCGCCAAGGAGCTCGGCCTGCCCGTCGACACCTTCTGCGCCCAGCAGCACGACGCGCAGAAGGCCATCTACGACGGCTTCGGGCTGTCCTTCGACTACTTCGGCCGCAGCTCCTCCCCCGAGAACCGCGAGATCACCCAGCACTTCGCGCGGAAGCTCAAGGAGAACGGCTTCATCGAGGAGCGGGCGATCCGCCAGGTCTTCTCGATCACCGACGACCGCTTCCTGCCCGACCGCTACATCGTCGGCACCTGCCCGCACTGCGGCTACGACAAGGCGCGCGGCGACCAGTGCGAGAACTGCACCCGCGTGCTGGACCCGACGGACCTGATCGAGCCGCGCTCGGCGATCAGCGGCAGCAGCGAGCTGGAGGTCCGCGAGACCAGGCACCTCTTCCTGCTCCAGTCGAAGCTCCAGGGCGAGGTCGAGGCGTGGATCGACGAGCACGGCAAGGACTGGCCGGTGCTGGCCTCCTCCATCGCCCGCAAGTGGCTGACCGAGGGCCTCAACGACCGCGCCATCACCCGTGACCTGGACTGGGGCGTGCCCGTCCCGGCCGACACCTGGCCCGGGCTCGCGGCCGAGGGCAAGGTCTTCTACGTCTGGTTCGACGCCCCGATCGAATACATCGGCGCCACCAAGGAGTGGGCGGACCAGAACCCGGAGAACCGCGACTGGAAGTCGTGGTGGTACGAGGCCGAGGACGTCCGCTACACCCAGTTCATGGGCAAGGACAACGTCCCGTTCCACACGGTGATGTTCCCCGCCACGCAGCTCGGCACCCGTGAGCCGTGGAAGAAGGTCGACTACGTCAAGGCCTTCAACTGGCTCAACTACTACGGCGGCAAGTTCTCCACCTCCCAGAAGCGCGGCGTCTTCACGCACGACGCCCTGGAGCTGCTGCCCGCCGACTACTGGCGCTATTTCATGATGGCCAACGCCCCCGAGTCGGACGACACGTCCTTCACCTGGGAGCTCTTCTCCGCCACGGTCAACAAGGACCTCGCCGACGTCCTCGGCAACTTCGTCAACCGCGTGCTCTCGTTCTCCAAGAAGCGCTTCGGTGACGAGGTCCCCGCGGGCAGCGAGGCGGGCGAGGCGGAGGCGGCGCTCGGCCGCGAGATCGCGGAGCTGCTCGCGGAGTACGAGCGGCACATGGAGGAGCTCCAGTTCCGCAAGGCGGCGCAGGCGCTGCGCGCGCTGTGGAGCGCGGGCAACTCCTACCTGGAGACCAAGGCCCCCTGGCTGGAGATCAAGACCGACCCCGAGGCCGCGGCGCTCACGCTGCGCACGGCGATGAACCTCATCCACCTCTACTCCGTGGTGTCCGAGCCCTTCATCCCGGCGTCCGCCGCCGCGATGCGGTCCGCGTTCGCGCTGACGGATGACAACGCCACGTGGGTCACCTCCGACGAGGCGAAGTCCCTGTCGTTCGTCCCCGCGGGCACGGCCTTCACCGTGCCGCCGGTGCTCTTCGCGAAGATCACCGAGGACGACCTGGCGGCCTACCGCGAGCGCTTCGGCGGCGGCGAAGACGCGTAGTCGCTCCCCCTCGATCACATGCAGCAGGGCCCGGAACCGCGATGGTTCCGGGCCCTGCTGCGTGTGTATTGATCGATCGGCAATCGTTCGTTGACAGCGGCCCAGCAAGGTGGGACGCGTAGATACATGGGGGAAGACGGGGAAGACGAGGAAGAGAAGTGTCCGACAAACGCATCACCGTGACCGTTCACGCGACCGACGAGCTCAACCGGGCGAGGTTCGTCCGCCGGCTGCGGGAGCTGCCCGAGGTGCGGGTGGTCCGCGCGGACGGGGCCGTGTCCTTCGTCCTCATGGGCACGGACGACGCCCCGGCCGCGGCGGAACTGCGCAGGCTGGCCCGGGACGGCGACGAACGGGTGGTGCTCGTGGCCGAGGAACTCGGCGAAACGGAGCTCATGGCGGTGGCGGAGTACGGCGTACGGTCCGTGCTCTACCTGGGCCGCCTCACGGCCTGGCGCCTGGCCCGCGCCGTCCACTCCGCGGTGGGCTGCTGCGCGAAGGTTCCCATGGTGACGGCGCTGGTCTAGCGCCGCCGGCCCGGCCCTGGCGGAGCGCGGTCGGGGGTCCGGGGGTCTCCCCCGGACCCCCCGGATACGCCGAACGCCGGGCGGGCTCGGGTCTCCGAGCCCGCCCGGCGAGGGCGAAGGGCACCCGGAACCTTCCGGGCGCCCCACCGAAACTACTTGGCCGGCTTCGCCGGCTGCGGCTTGCGCAGCGACAGGTGAAGCTCCTTCAGACGCGACTCGTCGACCTCGCTCGGCGCGCCCATCAGAAGGTCCTGCGCGTTGCCGTTCAGCGGGAACGCGATCGTCTCGCGGATGTTCGGCTCGTCGGCCAGCAGCATCACGATGCGGTCGACACCGGGGGCGATACCGCCGTGCGGCGGGGCGCCGAACTTGAACGCGCGCAGCATGCCGCCGAACTCGCGCTCCACATCCTCGTTCGAGTAACCGGCGATCTCGAACGCGCGGTACATGACCTCGGGCTCGTGGTTGCGGATCGCGCCGGAGGACAGCTCCGTGCCGTTGCAGACGATGTCGTACTGCCAGGCCAGGATGTCCAGCGGGTCCATCGTGTTCAGCGCTTCCAGGCCGCCCTGCGGCATGGAGAAGGGGTTGTGGGAGAACTCGATCTTGCCGGTCTCCTCGTCCTTCTCGAACATCGGGAAGTCGACGATCCAGCAGAAGCGGAAGACGTTCTCCTCGAAGTGGCCCGCGCGCTTCGCGGCCTCGACGCGGACCGCGCCCATGATCTTGGAGACCTCGTCGAACTCACCCGCGCCGAAGAAGACGGCGTGGCCGGGGACCAGGCCGAGGGCCTCGGTCAGGGCCTTGACGTCCTCCTCGGTGAGGAACTTCGCGATCGGGCCGGCCAGCTCGCCGCCCTCGCCGACGCGGACCCAGGCCAGGCCCTTCGCGCCCTGCTCGACCGCGTACTCGCCGAGGCCGTCGAAGAACTTGCGGCTCTGACCGGCGGTGTCCGGCACGGCCAGCGCGCGGACGTGCTTGCCGGCGAACGCCTTGAAGCCGCTGTCGGCGAAGACCGCGGAGACGTCGACCAGCTCAAGCTTGGCGCGCAGGTCCGGCTTGTCGGAGCCGTACTTCAGCATCGCCTCGCGGAAGGGGATCCGCGGGAAGGGCGAGGTGACGTGGCGGCCGTTGCCGAACTCCTCGAAGAGCTCGGTCATGACCTTCTCGATGACCTGGAAGACGTCCTCCTGCTCGACGAAGGACATCTCCATGTCGAGCTGGTAGAACTCGCCCGGCGAGCGGTCCGCGCGGGCGTCCTCGTCGCGGAAGCAGGGCGCGATCTGGAAGTAGCGGTCGAAGCCCGCGATCATCAGCAGCTGCTTGAACTGCTGCGGCGCCTGCGGCAGCGCGTAGAACTTGCCGGCGTGCAGCCGGGACGGCACCAGGAAGTCGCGCGCGCCCTCGGGGGAGGTGGCGGACAGGATCGGGGTGGCCAGCTCGTTGAAGCCCTGCGCGGTCATCTTCTGCCGGATGGCGGAGATGACGGCCGAGCGCAGCATGATGTTGCGGTGCATGCGCTCGCGGCGCAGGTCGAGGAAGCGGTACTCCAGGCGGCGCTCCTCGTTCACACCGTCGTCGGCGTTGATCGTGAAGGGGATCTGCTCGGCGCCGCCGAGCACCTCCACCTCGGTGACCTCGATCTCGATCTCACCGGTGGACAGCTCGGGGTTGACGTTGTCCGCGCCACGGCTCATGACCTTGCCGTCCACGCGGACGACGGTCTCCTTGGTGAGGTGGCTCAGGGCCTCGTTGGCGGCGGTGCCGGGGCGGGCGACCAGCTGGACCAGGCCGTGGTGGTCGCGGAGGTCGATGAAGAGGATGCCGCCCAGGTCGCGCCGATTGTGCAGCCAGCCACTCAGTCGCACGTCGGTGTCGACGTCAGCCGCACGGAGCTCGCCGCAGGTGTGGGACCGGTACCGATGCATCGTTCATCCAAGTCGTTGGTCGAGGTGTGATCGAGGTCGTCGATCGAGGTCAGTGATCGAGGTCGTTGATCGGGCCGGGGCGCCGGGTCAGCGACGTAGCAGCCCCTGTGCAAGCCTACCTACTGCTGCGAGCGGCCTCGGTGGTGTCCATCGCCGATACCCGCATAAAGTGGGGCAATGCGCACCGAGGACGTACTGGCCGCTGTCGCGACCGGCCTGTGGCACTGGGACAACGCCACGCGCGTCGTCACCTTCGATGCCGAGGCCGCCCGTCTCATCGGCCTCCCCGCTGCGCCCGTGGAGCTCACCGAATCCGCGACCCGCGCCCGCTTCCACGCCGTCGACTGGGTGGAGATCCAGGGGATCATCAGCCTAGCGGTGGCGGAGGGCACGCTCGCCGAGGCCCGGCTCAGGGTCGTCAACGACGAGGGCCGGGTGCTGCGGACGCTGCGCACCCGCACCAGGTCGTCCGTCCAGCAGGGCGAGCACGTCCTGGTGGGCACGCTGCAGGAGGTCCCCCAGCCGCTGCAGGGCACCACGGCGTCCCGCACGTCCGTCACGGGTGACTGGCGCCGCAACAGAGAAGCGTTTCTGCTGGACGCCGGGCGGGCCCTCGCGGAGGCCCGCTCGACGGCCGAGGTGCTGCGGGTGGCGGCGGGGCTCTCGATGCCCGGCTTCGTGCCGTCGGGCCTGGCCGTCTTCAGCGCGGAGGCGGGCCGGGTCAAGGTCATCGGCCACCACGGCTACGGTCCCGGCGAGGCGGCGCCCTTCCTCGACCTGCCGCTGAGCGCCGCCTATCCGGCCGCGGAGGTCATCCGCACCGGCCGCGCGATCTACTTCCCCTCCCCCGAGGACTACGAGCGCCGCTTCCCCGAGGCGTGGAAGGGCGTGGCGCACTTCGGCCGCAGGGCGTGGGCCTTCCTGCCGCTGATCAACGCGGGGCAGACCATCGGCGCCTGGATGGCCGGCTTCAGCGTCCCGGTCTCCTTCACCCCCGACGAGCGGTCCGTGCTCACCACGGTCGCCCGGATGCTCGCGCAGGCGCTGAGCCGGGCCAGCGTCCACGAGTCCGAGCGCGAGCTGACCGTGGGCCTCCAGCGCTCGATGATGCCGACGCTCCAGCCGGACATCCCGGGGATGTCGGTGGCCGCGCGGTACGTCCCCACCGGCGGCGGGCTGGACGTCGGCGGCGACTGGTACGACATGATCCCGCTGCCCAACGGGAAGATCGCCCTGGTCATAGGGGACGTGCAGGGCCACGACGTACGGGCCGCGGGGCTGATGGGGCAGCTGCGGATCGCCCTGCGCGCGTACGCCTCCGAGGGGCACCACCCCGACGCGGTCCTCTCCCGGGCCTCGCGCTTCCTCGCGGGGATCAACGCCAGCGAGACCGAGGGCGACGACACGGAACCGCGCTTCGCCACCTGCCTCTACACCGAGGTCGACCCCGGGACCGGGCGGCTGACCATCGCCCGCGCCGGGCACCCCGACCCCGCGATCCGGCTCACCGACGGCACGATGCTCCTGCGGCCCACGGCCGGCGGCCTGCCGCTCGGCATCGACCCCGACACCGACTACCCCACCACCCGGCTCCTCCTCGAACCCGGCGAGACGATGCTCGTCTGCACGGACGGCCTCATCGAGACCGGCGGCCACGACCTGGAGACCGGCTGGGAGCGGCTGCGCGGGATCATCGAGGGGCACCCATTCGACGAGGACGGCGCCCGGGCCGCCGACTGCCTGGAATCACTCGCCGACGCGCTCGTGCAGGGCGTGCACGGGCCGTCCTCCCACTACACGACCGGCCCGCTCGTCGACCGGCGCGAGGACGACATCGCCGTCCTCCTCCTCGCCCGCGAGGGCGCGCCCCTCACCGGCGCCCCGGCCCCGCGCCGCACGGTCCTGTCCATCGCCCAGGCCGAACCGGAGCGCATCGCCGAGGCACGGCGGCAACTGCGCCTCCTCATGCACGACTGGCCGGACGAGGACCAGGTCGACTCGGCCGTCCTGATGGTCTCCGAGATGGTCACGAACGTCCTCGTGCACACGGACGGGGACGCGCTGCTCAGCGCGCAGATCTCCGGCGAGCGGGGCACGCGGTGCATCCGGGTGGACGTGGCGGACGGCAGCGACGAACTCCCGCACCGGCGCCACCCCGGGGAGATGGCCTCCTCGGGCCGCGGCCTGGTCCTGATGGAACTGCTGGCGGGCACGTGGGGGGTGGACCCCCGGGGCGAGGGCAAGAACATCTGGTTCGAGCTGTACGAGGCGGACGGGGCGGCAGCTCTGGCCGAGGTCTGATCGCCGGCTGCGGGCCCGTTGCCGCCTGCGGCGGAGCCGCACATCGGATGCAGCCGGGAAGGGGCGGGGCCGGGGAAAAAACCACCGCCCCCAGCACCGGCTACGCGTCGGCCGGAACCACTCCGAGCCGCCCGGCCTGGTAGTCGTCGAACGCCTGCGCCAGCTCGGCGTGGGTGTTCATGACGAACGGCCCGTAGTGCATCATCGGCTCCCGGATCGGCTGTCCACCGAGCAGCACGACCTCGAAGTTCGCGCTGCGGGAGTCCTGCGCCTCGTCGGCCCGGATCGTGATCGACTCGCCGTTGCCGAAGACCACGGTCTGCCCCATCCGGAACGGCCGCTTCTCCGCACCCGCGGTGCCTCGGCCGGCGAGACCGTACGCGAGGGCGTTGAAGTCGGGGCGCCACGGCAGGGTGAGTTCGGCACCGGGGTTCACCGACACGTGCATCATCGTGATCGGGGTGTGCGTGGCGCCGGGGCCGTCATGGCCCGCGATGTCTCCGGCGATCAGCCGCAGCAGCGCTCCGCCGTCCTCCGAGGCGAGCAGCTTCACGCTGCCACCTCTGATGTCCTGGTACTTCGGCGAGATCATCTTGTCCCGCTTCGGCAGGTTCACCCACAGCTGCAGACCGTGGAAGAGACCGCCGCTCATGACCAGCGACTCCGGCGGAGTCTCGATGTGCAGCAGACCCGAGCCCGCCGTCATCCACTGGGTGTCGCCATCGCTGATGACTCCGCCACCACCGTGCGAGTCCTGGTGCACGAAGGTGCCGTCCATGATGTACGTGACGGTCTCGAAGCCCCGGTGCGGGTGCCACGGAGTCCCTTTCGGCTCCCCGGCCTGATACTCCACCTCGCCCATCTGGTCCATCATGATGAACGGGTCGAGGTACTTGTAGTTGATCCCCGCGAACGCCCTGCGGACGGGGAATCCCTCGCCCTCGAAGCCCGACGGCGCGGTCGCGACGTGCAGCACCGGCCGCTGACGCGCGTCCACCGGTGCGGTGACGCGCGGCAGGGTCAGCGGGTTCTCAACGGTCACAGCCGGCATGACAGCCTCCTCGGTTGTTCTGCTTACAAGTTAGTTGAAGAATGAACAACCTGCAAGGGTCACGGCATTCCCGGGCGCCGACCATGGACACTGGATCAATGCGCCTGAACGTCCGCGGACCCGGCCCGGCCGCCCTCTCCGCCCTGATCGCCACCGTCCTGGCCCTGGGCGCCATCGCGCTGATGGTGGCCAAGCACGGGGTCGCCACGGGCACGCCCGTGGCAGAGGGCGACGCCTCGGGGCACTACGCACAGCCGGAGGCGGAGGGCGACGCGGCATCGAAGGCGCTGCTGGCGGCGGTGCGCACGGGCGTGCCCGCTGCCCCCGCGCCCCCGGACGCCCGGGCCGCGCTCTCGGCCCGTACGGACCCGCTGCCCGCCTCGGAGCCGCTGGAGGCGTCCGCGATCAAGCCCTCGCCCGCGGTGGGACCGCTGTTCTACACGGGCCAGGGCGCACCGGGCCACGGCTGCACCGCGAGCGTCGTGCACAGCCCCAGGGGCGATCTCGTCCTCACCGCCGCGCACTGCGTCCACCAGGACGGCTTCCGTACGGACATCGCGTTCGCCCCGGGCTACAAGGACGGCGAGGCGCCGTACGGGGTGTGGGTGCCGACCTCCGTCGACATCGACCCGGAGTGGGCCGCGGACCGCGACCCCGACCACGACGTGGCCTTCCTGCGGGTCCGCAGGGTCGGCGACAGCACGCCGATCGAGCGCGTCACCGGCGCGGAGAAGCTCGGCCTCAAGCCCGCCGTGCGCCGGGCGGTGCGACTGATCGGCTACCCGGCCGACCGGGACACCCCCGTGGCCTGCCAGAACGCGACCGACAGCCACAGCCCCACGCAGCTCCGCTTCGACTGCCGGGGGCTGACGAACGGCACGAGCGGCGGGCCGATGCTCACCGACGTCGACCCGGCGACGGGTCTGGGGACGGTCAACGGCGTCGTGGGCGGCTACCAGGAGGGCGGCGACGACGAGACGTCGTACAGCGCGTACTTCGGCGACAACGTGGCAGCGCTCTACAAGCGCGCGACGGCCTGACTAAACCGTCAGCCACCTGCGAAGCAATGGCGTCTAGCCATACATCCGGCGCATCGCGAAGTCGACCATCTGCTCGACCGCCTTCGCGTCGAAGACCATGCGATGGTCGCCCTCCATGTCGAGAACGAAGCCGTAGCCGGTCGGGAGGAGGTCTATGACCTCGGCACCCGTGATCACGAAGTACTTCGACTCCTTGCCCGCGTACCGCCGCAGCTCCTTGAGCGAGGTGAACATCGGGATCACCGGCTGCTGGGTGTTGTGCAGGGCGAGGAAGCCGGGGTTGTCGCCGCGCGGGCAGTAGACCTTCGAGCTCGAGAAGACGACCTGGAAGTCCTCCGCGGACATCGACCCCGTGGTGAAGGCCCGGACCGCGTCGGCGAGCGACGGCGGGGACGGCTCGGGGTAGAGCGGCTGCTCGCCATAGCCCCCTGGCTGCTGCGGCGGTGCGTAGCCCTGCGTTCCCGCGTTCTGGTCGTAGCCGTACATGAGCCAAAGCGTACTCAGTGAACCTCCCCGGCCAGAAGGCCGGAGCTTCCGTCTTCACATGTGCCCATCGGCAGTACGGGCGACCGCCCGGCCGGCACCCTGCGAGGTGGCGGCACCGCCTTCGTGACCCATGGCGTCCCCGGAACGGGGAACGACAGCAACACACACGCCAACAGGCAGGTCAGCGCGGGTGGCCCGGTTCTGGGCGCTACTACGTGCTTCGCGACTGCGCCCCGCACCGGCGCGATGCCGCGCACGCTGATGGAAGCCATGCCGTTCCCGCTGGTCGGCAGACCACCCGGGTTGGGCCCGTAGATACTTCACCCGAATCACCGTCTCGGGTGGGACCAGGACGTACGTCCCGTCATTGACGGCCAGGGTGTGGATGTTCACCCCGCCCACCCCATCTTGCACTCCTGCGCGCACGACCCCCGCCAAGGCGCTCGCGCAGCTCCCCGATTGAGACTGGTCACAGTTGGCCGATCAGGGGTTGCGCCTTATTACTCGTGGGTAGCATCATGGAAATTACTGCCCGGTACGTATTTTGAGGTCTACCTCCCACCCTTACGGAGCCGTTGTCATGGGCCACTACAAGTCGAATCTCCGCGACATCGAGTTCAACCTCTTCGAGGTGCTCGGCCGCGACAAGCTGTACGGCTCCGGACCGTTCGCGGAGATGGACATCGAGACCGCCAAGGACATCCTCTCGGAGATCACGCGCCTCTCCGAGAACGAGCTGGCCGAGTCCTACGCCGACACCGACCGCAACCCGCCGGTGTTCGACCCCGAGACCAACACCGCCCCGGTTCCGGACACCTTCAAGAAGAGCTACCAGGCGTACATGGACGCCGAGTGGTGGCGGCTGGGCATCCCGGAGGAGATCGGCGGCACGACCGCGCCGCGCTCGCTCCTGTGGGGCTTCGCGGAGACGATCCTCGGCTCGAACCCGGCCGTGTGGATGTACTCCTCCGGCCCCGCCTTCGCGGGCGTGCTGTTCGAGGAGGGCACCGAGCAGCAGAAGCACATCGCGAAGATCGCGGTGGAGAAGCAGTGGGGCTCCACCATGGTGCTGACCGAGCCGGACGCCGGTTCGGACGTGGGCGCCGGCCGCACCAAGGCGATCAAGCAGGAGGACGGCTCCTGGCACATCGAGGGCGTGAAGCGCTTCATCACCTCCGGTGAGCACGACATGGCGGACAACATCCTCCACTACGTCCTCGCCCGCCCCGAGGGCCACGGCCCGGGCACCAAGGGCCTGTCGCTCTTCCTCGTCCCGAAGTACGAGTTCGACTTCGAGACCGGCGAGCTGGGCGAGCGCAACGGCGTCTACGCGACCAACGTCGAGCACAAGATGGGCCTCAAGGCGTCCAACACCTGCGAGATGACCTTCGGCGACAAGCACCCCGCCAAGGGCTGGCTCATCGGCGAGAAGCACGACGGCATCCGCCAGATGTTCATGATCATCGAGTTCGCCCGGATGATGGTCGGCACGAAGGCCATCGCCACCCTCTCCACCGGCTACCTCAACGCGCTGGAGTACGCCAAGGAGCGCGTGCAGGGCCCGGACCTGGCCAACTTCATGGACAAGACCGCGCCCAAGGTCACCATCACCCACCACCCCGACGTGCGCCGCTCCCTGATGACGCAGAAGGCGTACGCGGAGGGCATGCGCGCCCTCGTCCTGCACACCGCCGCCGTCCAGGACGACATCCTGGTCAAGGAGCACGCGGGCGAGGACACCAAGGCGCTGCACGGCCTCAACGACCTGCTCCTGCCGATCGTGAAGGGCTACGGCTCGGAGAAGTCCTACGAGCTGCTCGCCCAGTCGCTCCAGACCTTCGGCGGCTCCGGGTACCTCCAGGAGTACCCGATCGAGCAGTACATCCGTGACTCGAAGATCGACACGCTCTACGAGGGCACGACCGCCATCCAGGGCCAGGACTTCTTCTTCCGGAAGATCGTCCGCGACCAGGGCCAGTCCCTGAACACCCTGGCCGAGGAGATCAAGAAGTTCCTGGCCTCCGAGGCCGGCGGCGAGGACCTGGCCGTCGCGCGCGGCTCGCTGGCCAAGGCCGCGGTGGACCTGGAGGCGATCGTCGGCAAGATGATCACCGACCTCACCGCCACCGGCGAGGACGTCAAGAACATCTACAAGGTCGGCCTCAACACCACCCGCCTGCTGATGGCCTCCGGCGACGTCGTCGTCGGCTACCTGCTGCTGCGGGGCGCGGCCGTGGCCGCCGAGAAGCTCCCGACCGCCTCCTCCAAGGACAAGTCCTTCTACGAGGGCAAGATCGCGGCGGCGAAGTTCTTCGCCCACAACGTCCTGCCGGGCGTCTCCCTGGAGCGCGACCTGGCCGAGTCGATCGACAACTCCCTGATGGAGCTGGACGAGTCCGTCTTCTAAAGAATCCGTCTTCTGAAGAAGAGGGTCTCCTCATTAAGAGGGCCGCTGCCGGACCGTGAGGTTCCGGTGGCGCCGCCGTCACACATCGGCCACGGGCCCGCTCTCCCTCCCGGGAACAGCGGGCCCGTTGTCCTTATCCTGAGGCCATGAGCCCTGCGCACCGCTTCGACCGCGGCCACACCGACGACCTGATCTCCTTCCTCGCCGCCAGCCCCTCCCCGTACCACGCGGTGGCCAACACCGCCGCGCGACTGGAGAAGGCGGGCTTCCGCCAGATCGCGGAGACCGACGCGTGGGACGCGTCCGCCGGTGGCAAGTTCGTGCTGCGCGGCGGCGCGATCATCGCCTGGTACGTACCCGAAGGCGCGACAGCGGCGACCCCGTTCCGCATCGTCGGCGCGCACACCGACTCCCCGAACCTCCGCGTCAAGCCGCTGCCCGACACCGGCGCGCACGGCTGGCGCCAGGTCGCCGTCGAGCTCTACGGCGGCACGCTGCTCAACACCTGGCTCGACCGCGACCTCGGCCTCTCCGGCCGGGTGACGCTGCGCGACGGCAGCCACCACCTCGTCAACGTGGACCGCCCGCTGCTGCGCGTGCCGCAGCTCGCCATCCACCTCGACCGGGGCGTCAACGAGGGCCTCAAGCTCGACAAGCAGCGGCACATGACGCCCATTTGGGGCCTGGGCGAGCCGCGCGAGGGCGACCTCATCCGCTTCGTCGCCGAAGAGGCGGACCTGGTCGCCGAGGACATCACCGGCTGGGACCTGATGGTCCACAGCGTCGAGCCGCCCGCCTACCTCGGCCGCGACCGCGAACTGCTGGCCGCGCCGCGCCTGGACAACCTGCTGTCCGTGCACGCGGGCACGGCCGCGCTGGCCGCGGCGGCGGGCGACCACCTGCCGTACATCCCGGTCCTCGCCGCCTTCGACCACGAGGAGAACGGCAGCCAGTCCGACACCGGCGCCGACGGCCCGCTCCTGGGCACCGTGCTGGAGCGGTCCGTCTTCGCCCGCGGCGGTACGTACGAGGACAAGGCGCGCGCCTTCGCCGGGACCGTCTGCCTCTCCTCCGACACCGGCCACGCCGTGCACCCCAACTACGCCGAGCACCACGACCCGGGCCACCACCCGATGCCCAACGGCGGGCCGATCCTGAAGATCAACGTCAACCAGCGGTACGCGACCGACGGCAGCGGCCGGGCCGTCTTCGCCGCCGCCTGCGAGCGGGCCGGCGTGCCGTGGCAGCACTTCGTCTCCAACAACTCCATGCCCTGCGGCACCACCATCGGCCCCATCACCGCCGCCCGCCACGGCATCGCCACCGTCGACATCGGTGTCGCCTGCCTGTCCATGCACTCCGCGCGCGAGCTGTGCGGCTCGGACGACCCGCACCTGCTGGCCGCCGCGCTGACGGCCTTCCTGGAGGGCTGATTTGGAGTTCTCCCTGCTGGGCCCGGTCACTGCCGCCACCGCCGCCTCCGGTGAGCTCCCGCTGGGCCCCGCCAAACGGCGCAGCGTGCTCGCCATGCTGCTGTTGCAGCCCAACACGACGGTCTCCGTGGCGCAGTTGATCGACTCGGTCTGGGAGGACGCGCCACCCGCCCACGCCCGCACGGTCGTCCAGGGTCATGTCTCGCGGCTCCGGGCGACCCTGGCCGAGGCGGGCGCGGACGCGTACGGGGTGTCGCTGGCCACGCGCGGTTCGGCGTATCTGCTGCGGCTGCCGGAGCCGACCGTCGACACGTACCGCTTCGGCGAGCTCGTCTCCCGCGCGCGGCCCGAGGAGGCGCCGTCGGAGGCGGTGGGGCTGCTGCGCGAGGCGCTGGGCCTGTGGCGCGGCCCGGCGCTGACCGGCACGGTCCTCACGCCGCCCCTGGCCGCGGCCGCGCACGCCCTGGACGAGCGGCGGCTGACCGCCGTCGAGTCGCTCGCCCGCGCGTACGGCGCCCTGGGCGCCCACGACCGCGCGGCCGCCGCGCTGCTGCCGGAGGCCGTCGGCCATCCCCTGCGCGAGTCGCTCGTCGCCACGCTGATGCTCGCGCTGTACCGCGCGGGCCGTCGGTCCGAGGCGATCGAGTGGTTCCACCGCACGCGCCGCCTGCTCGCCGACGACCTGGGTGTGGACCCGGGCGAGGCGCTGCGCGCGGCGTACGCGCGCATGCTCGCGCCCGCGGCGGGTGACGGGGAGGCGCGCCGCGGGCAGTGGGCGGCCGGCGACACCTCCCGTGAGCAGCCGCGGACGGGCCCGTATCTGTGGGCCGCCCCGCAGCTGCTGCCCCGGCGGCCCGCGGGGTTCCTCGGCCGGGACCGCGAACTCGCCGAGCTGACGCGGCTCCTGGGCGGTCCCGGGGCCGCGCCCGTGCCCGCCGCCGGTGAGGTGGCGCTCGTCACCGGGCCGGCCGGGGTCGGCAAGAGCGCGTTCGCCGCGCACTGGGCGCACGCCCACGGGGACGCGTTCCCCGGCGGCCGGCTCTTCGCCGATCTGCGGGGGTTCAGCGGCAGCGAGGAGGCCCAGCCCTGCGAGGTGCTGCGGGAGTTCCTGCTGGCGCTCGGCACGCCGGGCGACCGCATCCCCGCCTCGCAGCAGGCCGCCTCCGCGCTCTACCGGTCGATCGTGGCCGGACGGCAGCTGCTCGTCGTCCTCGACAACGCGCGCAGCTCCGCCCAGGTGCGGCCGCTGCTGCCCGCCGGTGCGCAGTGCGCGACGATCGTCACCAGCCGCAGCAGGCTCGACGGCCTGGTGGCGACGGACTCGGCGCGGCCGCTGCGGCTGCGCTCGCTCGGCACGGCGGACGGGGTGGCCCTGCTGGGCACGGTCCTCGGCCCCGACCGGGTGGCCGAGGAACCCGACGCGGCCGCCGAACTGGTCGCGCTCTGCGACGGCCTGCCGCTGGCGCTGCGCGCGGCGGCCGCCCAGCTGACGGCCCGCCCGCGCTGGCGGCTGGCCCGGCTCGCCGCCGCGCTGCGGGACGAACGGCAGCGGCTGGCCCTGTTGTCGGCCGAGGACACGGGCGTGGCCGCGGCCCTGCGCGCGTCGGCGGCCCGGCTGTCCGAGGACGACGCCCGCCTCCTCAGCGCGCTGGGCACGGGCTTCACCCGCGTCGTGGACGCCTCCGCGGTCGCCGCGCTGGCGGGCGCGGACCCCGACGTGACGCGCTACGGCCTGGACCGGCTCGCGGAGATGCACCTGGTGGACGAGGAGGCGACGGGCCGGTACGTCATGAGCGACCTGGTCAAGCTCTTCGCGCAACGGCCCACGGCGCCGCCCGACTAGCCGGTCCCCGGGACAGGCCACACATTCGGGGCACTCAATGCCGAAACGTTAGCGGAGCGTTAGCCGTACGCCAATGCGCTGCGCAATGATCCATGGCGTACCGACCGGCCGACATCCCATCGGGGGATCCACCATGACTCGCACCCGCACCCTGCGCCTCGCCGCAGCCGCCCTGACCGCCGCGGCCGCCCTGACCCTCACCGGCTGCGGCAGCAGCGACGGTTCCGGCGCCAAGACCAGCGGGAAGGCCGACACCTCGGCGGCCGGCGAGCAGGAGCAGGGCCGGTCGGAGGACCCGGGCCAGTCGGACACGGCGCAGACGGCCTCGTCCGCGAAGGACGGCAAGGCGGACAAGAGCGTCTGCACGGCCGCGAACGTCAAGGTGGAGGCGAAGGCCGTCCAGTCGCCCGTCAACCACATGCTCCTGGTGGCCACCAACACCTCGAAGGCGCCCTGCCACGCCTACAACTTCCCCTTCGTCCGCTTCGACGCCGACCAGGCGACCGCGGGCGTGGTGGAGGACAGCCGCCCGCAGGCCGTCACCACGCTGGCGCCGGGCAAGTCCGCGTACGCGGCCGTCATCACCTCCGCCGCGGACGGCTCGGGCGGTGCCGGCCGCGACGCGAAGAAGCTGGCCGTCTCCTTCCAGGGCAAGGACGGGAACGGCAGCGTCGGCGACCAGGCGTCGGTGGCCCTGCCCGGGGGCAAGGTCCACGTCGACGACTCGGCGAGCGTGACGTACTGGCAGGCCGAGCAGAGCGCGGCGCTCAAGTGGTAGACGCCTGAGAGCGCCTCAGGCGTCCAGGCCGGCCAGCACCAACGGCAGCCTCTCGACACCGCCCGCCGTCACGCGTACGGGGACGCCCCAGTCCTGCTGGTGCATATGGCACGCCGGGTACTCGTTGGCCGGGTCGTCGTCGCACGACGCGGCCATCGCCGACACGTGCAGGACGCCTTCGGTCACGCCGTCCGCCAGGACGAGGTCGCGGCCGAGGTCCGTGCCCGTACCCGAGCCCTCCGCCAGGAGCTCCGGCGGGGTGGAGCCGACGATCAGGCGCGTCGACGGGCCGTAGCGGGTGTCGAGCTTCTGCCCGGCCGGGGCCTGGAAGACGACGTCGAGCCGCAGCCGCCCGGGGGCGATCTCCGTGGCGGCGCGCTGCGTGCGGTGGGCGACGGCCTCGACCCGTACGGCCTCCTCGGGCAGCCGCAGCCGCGTCAGGCGGTGCCGGGCGGATTCCACGACCACGATGTCGTCACCGTCGAGCACGGCGTCGGACGGCTCCCGCAGGTCGGTCGCGAGCGTCGTCACCAGGCCCGTGGCGGGGTCGTAGCGGCGCAGCGCGTGGTTGTAGGTGTCGCAGACGGCGACGGAGCCGTCGGGGAGGGCGGTCACGCCCAGGGGGTGCTGGAGGAGCGCCTGGGCGGCGTCGCCGTCGCGGTGCCCGAAGTCGAAGAGGCCGGTGCCGACGGCCGTACGGACGGCGAAGCCCGCACCGTCCCGCTCGATGCAGCGCACGGCGGAGGTCTCGGGGTCGGCCACCCACAGCCGGTCCTCGGTCGCGGCGAGCCCGGACGGCTGCGCGAACCACGCCTCGGCGGCCGGTCCGTCGACCAGGCCCTCGTTCGTCGTGCCGGCCGCGACCTCGACGGTGCCGGTCGCCGGGTCGTACGTCCACAGCTGGTGGACGCCCGCCATGGCGATCCAGACCCGGTCGGCGAAGAAGGCCACGTCCCAGGGCGAGGAGAGGTTCACCTCCAGCGCGGGTCCCGAGGTGGGCTGCCCCTGCATCCACTGCCTGCCCGTCCCGGCGACGGTCGTGATCGCGCCGGTCTCCGGGTCGTACGTCCGCAGCGCGTGGTTCACGGTGTCGGCGACGACGACCTTGCCGTCGGGCAGCAGCGCGAGGCCTTGCGGCTCGCTGAAGCTCTCGGGGCCGAAGCCGCGCTCGCCGGTGCCGACGCGGCGTACGACGGTCTCCGCGTCGGCCGCGAGCTCCACGAGCTGGTGGCGGGTGGAGTCGGAGACGAGGAAGGTGCCGGTGGGCAGCAGGATCGCCTTGCCGGGGAAGCGGAGGTCGGTGGCGACGGGCTCGGGCGCGACGTACGGGCCGTCGCCGCGGCGCAGGGTCCCCTTGGCCCCGTGCTCCGCCTCCAGCTCCTCGACCAGGGCCTGCAGGGCGTGCGCGTGCCCCTCGCCGGTGTGCTGGGCGACGACGTAGCCCTCCGGGTCGATGACGACGAGCGTGGGCCAGGCGCGCACGGCGTACTGCTTCCACGTCGCGAGCTCGGGGTCGTCGAGGACGGGGTGGTGCACCTCGTACCGCTCGACGGCGTCGACGACGGCCTGGTGCTCGGCCTCGTGCACGAACTTCGGCGAGTGCACGCCGATGATCACCACGGTGTCGCGGTGCTTCTCCTCGAGCTCGCGGAGCTCGTCGAGGACGTGCAGGCAGTTCACACAGCAGAACGTCCAAAAGTCGAGAATGATGATGCGTCCTCGCAGGTCAGCGAGGCTCAGATCGGTTCCGCCGGTATTCAGCCAGCCGCCCTTGCCGATGAGTTCGGGGGCTCGGACTCGTGCACGTGTCGCCATGCGGGTGTTCAACGCGGCGTCCGGCGCGGCTATTCCGCCCCGCGTGCGGTCCCTGTTCGGGAAGTGGCTGGTTGCCGCGCTTTTCTCTGCACAGGGCAGCCGGAACACCTAGAGTTGGCGTGCCCGGAGGCAGACTCCAGGAAGGGCCGGGGAGCCGCACGACGAATACGACGACTCCCCGGGTTTCGCGATGAGACCCCAGTCAGGATCCGCTGCCGTCTCTGACCAGCTCGAGGACCAGTCGAGCCACATTGGTCAGGAACGAACAGACAGCGATGAAGACCCCGGCTGGGGTCTTCCGCCATCCGGATGGCCGGCCAGCAGCCATGTGTGTCACCTCCGCGCGTGGTTGCGATGGACGTGCGCGCACCGGTGGACAGCACATGTTCACGGACCATGCCGGCTCCGCGCTGGAACCCTACGCAGCGAGCCGTGGCGCAAACGCGGCATCCAAGAGTTCGCCAGGGAGCGCCAGGGGGCGCCAGCTCAAAACCATGCTCGCGACCAGGGCAGACTGTTTTTTTGGAGCAACTGAAGCCTGGAATGAGGTCTTCTGGAGAACCCCAAGCCTGGATTGGAGGACGTCCGTGCCCGCCCGGAAGAAATACTCGGCCGAATTGCAGCAGCACGCGGTGCGCATGGTGCACGACGAGCGCAGGCGCAACGGCACGTCGTACGGTTCGGTCTCGAAGGTCGCCGAAGAGCTCGGTGTCGGCCGCGAGACCCTCCGGGGATGGATGCGCCAGGCGGAGATCGACTCCGGCGTACGGCCGGGGCGGTCGACCGAGGACGCGCGGCGCATCGCCGAACTGGAGAAGGAACTGGCCGAGCTGAAGCGCGCCAACAGGATCCTCCTGGAGGCGGGGGGTTTTATCGCGCGGGAGCTCGGCCCGCGCTCCGATCGCTGATCGAATTCGTCGACGACCGTCATCGGGAATTCGGGGTCGAGCCGATCTGCAGAACGCTGGGGATCGCCCCGTCCACCTACTACGCGCACAGGGCCCGGCGGACGCCGCGGACGGCCTCCCGCGCCTGCCGGGTGCCCGCGGGCGGTCGCGGCGCCGCGACCGTGCGGACCCTGGCGGTCGACTATCTGCTCCTCAGCACACCGAGGTCCGGCAGCCCTTCCGAGACGATCTACATGATCTTCGTGGTCGACCTGTCCTCCTGTGCCGTGCTCGCCTGGTGCGTCAAGAACGACGTGCGGACCGAGTTCGTCCTCGGCGTGCTGGAGTCGGCGCTGGCCTCCCCCGCCGGGCACCGGCCCGGCGCCGGGCCCCCGCCACAGGCGGCGTTCCGCTGCACACGGCGGCTCCAGGACACCGGCGCGGCACGGGCGGTGGCCCTGGCCGGGGATCTCGAACTGGAACGCGCCGTGCACGCGCACCGCAGCGAGTACCGGGCTTTTCTACGGGCGCAGCAAGACGTCCTGTACACGGTGGACGGGATCGCCGCGAAGACGTGGGCGTGGAGCTGGCAGCACAACGACTCGCTCGCCAGGGGGGCTACTTGACGCCCAGCACCCTGTCCTTCAGCGCCGGGAAGATCTCCCTCGTCCTCGCGACCTTCGTCATGTCCAGGTCCGCGTTGAGGATCTCCTCGCCCGCGCCGGCCTGGGCCACCGTCTCGCCCCAGGGGTCGACGATCAGGCTGTGGCCCGCCTGGGGGACGTTCGCGTGGGTGCCCGCCGTGCCGCAGGCCAGGACGTACGCCTGGTTCTCCACCGCCCGGGCGCGGGCCAGCAGCGTCCAGTGGCCGCGGCGGCGCTCCGGCCAGCCGGCCGGGATGACGAGGGTCTGGGCGCCGGCGTCGACCAGGGCGCGGAAGAGCTCGGGGAAGCGCAGGTCGTAGCAGGTGGCCAGGCCCAGCGTGGTGTCCGGGAGGGGAACGGTCACGATCTCCGTGCCCGCCCCCATCAGGACCGCCTCGCCCTGGTCGAAGCCGAAGCGGTGGATCTTGCGGTAGGTGCGGACCAGCTCGCCCGCGGGGGAGAAGACCAGGGAGGTGTTGAAGACGGTGCCGGACGGCGTGAGTTCGGCGATCGAACCCGCGTGCAGCCAGACACGCGCATCGCGCGCGGCTTCGGCCATCGCCTCGGCGGTGGGCCCGTCCAGCGCCTCGGCGCCGGTGGCGAAGGACTCGTAGGCGAAGGCCCCGACATGCCACAGTTCGGGCAGCACCACGAGGTCACTGCCCCGCTGTTCGCGTACGAGCCGCGCCACGCGGGAGCGCCGCGCGGCGGTCGGCTCGGCGTCGCCGACATCCGTCTGGATCAAGGAGACGCGCACGGTACCACCAATCTCAGCGTCCGAAACCACTGCCAGCCTGCCCCCGCGAAGCGTAACTTAACTGCTGAACACCCAGACAGCACTTGCCCCGCAGCCGACGTACGTACGAGCAGCCAATCCGCGCACGCACCGCCCGAGGGATTCCGTGACCGTCCACCCCAGTCTTCAGCCCGTCATCGATGCCTGGACCCAGTCCGTCGAAGCGATCCACGAGTTGGTGAAACCGCTTCCCGAGAGCGACTGGAACAGGCCCACCGAGTGCCCCGGGTGGTCGGTCCGCGATGTGGTCTCCCATGTCATCGGTGTCGAAACCGAATTCCTGGGCGAACCGCGGCCGATCCACACGCTGCCGCGCGATCTCTACCACGTCACCGACGAGTTCTCGCGCTACATCGAGGTGCAGGTGGATGTGCGGCGCTGTCACACCGCCCTGGAGATGACCTCCGAGCTGGATCTCGTCATCCTGCGGCGCTGCCGTCAGCTGCGCAACGAGAACCGCGGCCCGCAGACGCCGATCCGCTGGCCGCTGGGTTCGGGCAACGACCAGCCGCTCGAACGGGCGCTGACCGTACGGGCCTTCGACGTGTGGACGCACGAGCAGGACCTGCGGCGCGCGCTGCGGATGCCCGGCAACCTCGACTCCCCCGCCGCGGCCCTCACCCGTGACTTCCTGCTCGCCGCGCTGCCGAAGGTCGTCGCCAAGGACGCCGCCGCCCCGCCGGGCTCCGCGGTGGTCTTCGACGTGCACGGTCCGCTGGAGTTCCTGCGGACCGTGCGGGTCGACGCCCAGGGCCGGGGGAAGATCGACAGCAGTGTGTCGCTCGGCCCGACGGTGACGCTGGGCATGGACTGGGAGACGTACGCGCGGCTGGCGTGCGGGCGGGTGCGGCCGGACGCGGTCGCGGATCAGATCAAGGTGGAGGGCGAGCCGCGGCTGGCACGGACGATCCTGCGGGAGTTCGCCATCACCCCGTGACCCGGGCGCGGGTCACACCGGCACGTGCACCGTCTCCACCCTGGACGCCACGATCCGCTCCTCCTCGCGGCGTTGGGCGCGCGTCCGCAGGCGCAGGATCTGGGAGAGCCCCAGCGCCTGGAGGACGAACACCGAGCAGAAGGCGGCGCGGTAGTTCTGGCCGGTCGCGTCCAGCAGGAGGCCGACGGCCAGCAGGGTGGTGATCGACGCGACGAAGCCGCCCATGTTGACGATGCCGGACGCCGTGCCCTGGCGCTCGGGCGGGTTCGCCGGGCGGGCGAAGTCGAAGCCGATCATCGAGGCGGGGCCGCAGGCGCCGAGGACGACGCACTCCACGACCAGCAGCCACATGGGCGCGTGGGCCCCGGGCCAGGCGGCGACCGTCGCCCACAGCAGGGCCGTCGCCGCGACCGTGCCGAGCGCGAGCGGCAGCCGGGCGGCGTGGTGGCGGCCGATGATCTGGCCGTAGACCAGCCCCACGGCCATGTTGGAGAGCACGACCAGGGTGAGCAGCAGTCCGGCGGTGCCGCGGGAGAGGCCCTGCGCCTCGACCAGGAACGGCATGCCCCACAGCAGCAGGAACACCATCGCCGGGAACTGCGTGGTGAAGTGGACCCACATGCCCAGCCTGGTGCCGGGTTCGCGCCAGGCCCGCAGGATCTGCCGCCGTACGGATCCCTTGCCGGTGTGCGGGGCGACGACCGGTTCGTGGCCCTCGGGGTGGTCCTGGAGGAAGACCAGCAGCAGGACGAGGACGAGCACTCCGGCGGCGGCGCTGCCCGCGAAGGTCGGGGTCCAGCCGGCGCTGTGCAGCAGGCGGGCGAGGACGACGGTGGAGACGAGGTTGCCCGCCATCCCGAACAGCGCGGCGACCTGCGCGATCATCGGGCCGCGGCGGGCGGGGAACCAGCGGGCGCCGAGCCGCAGCACGCTGATGAACGTCATGGCGTCGCCGCAGCCGAGCAGGGCCCGGCTGGCGAGGGCCGTCCCGTAGGAGTGGGAGAGCGCGAAGGCGAGCTGTCCGGCGGTGAAGAGGACGACGCCGAGGCCGAGGACCTTCTTGGTGCCCAGCCGGTCGACCATCAGGCCGACGGGTATCTGCATGCCCGCGTAGACGAGCAGTTGGAGTATGGAGAAGGTGGAGAGCGCGGAGGCGTTGATGTGGAAGCGCTCGGCGGCGTCGATCCCGGCCACGCCGAGGCTCGTGCGGAAGATGATCGCGACGAAGTAGACGCCGACGCCGAGGCCCCAGACGGCGACGGCCCGCCGGCCGCCGGGCGGGTCGCCGGGCAGCGCCGGGGGCGGCTGGCTCATCGGACGTCTCCCTGCGCGAGGTTGCGCACCCAGCTCACGTGCTGGTCGATGACGTCGACGGCGGCGGTGGCGTCCCCCGCGCGCAGGGCTTCGAGGATCTCGCCGTGCTCGGCGTGGTTCTTGGCGATGCGGTCGGGGTGGGCGTGCATGACGGCCACGCCCATCCGCAACTGCCGGTCGCGGAGCTGGTCGTAGAGGCGGGAGAGGATCTGGTTGCCCGCGCTGCGGACGATCTCGGCGTGGAAGGCGCGGTCGCTGACGGAGACGGCGGCCAGGTCGCCCGCGTCCGCCTGCCGCCGCATGTCGTCGAGGAGCTCCTCCAGGCGCTCGATGAGCTGCTCGGAGGCGGGGACGGCCTTGGCCGCGGCGTACTTCTCGACGAGCAGCCGGGTCTCGACGACGTCCGCGATCTCCTGCGCGGACACGGCGAGCACCAGCGCGCCCTTCTTCGGATAGAGCTTGATCAGCCCTTCGGCCTCCAGCCGCAGCAGCGCTTCCCGTACGGGTGTCCGGGACACTCCGACCGCCTCGGCCAGGTCTCCTTCGGTCAGCAGCGTCCCGCCTTCGTAGTGGCGGTGGAGTACGGCTTCTTTGATGTGGACGTAGACGCGGTCGGCGGCGGGGGGCTGCTTGGTGGGGAGGGAAAGGTCGGCGGCGGGAGCGGTCGGCATGCGCACAGCTTAGATACAACACGTATGCGTGAGGAGGGGGCGTCCGCGATCCGGACGACAAAGGTGTCTACGGACGTCCAGCCGTACGGCCGCGAGGCCGGGGCCGGGGCCGGACGAGTGCCGGGGCCGGGGCCGGACGTTGCCGGGGTCCGGACGCTGTCGGGGGGCTAGACGCCCGCCCAGCCCTCCAGCGGCGTGATGAAGACGAAGCGCAGATCCGGCCGTTGTATCGGCAGCAGCACATGCGTCGTCACACGGACCTCCGCGTGCTCGTGGTACGGCAGTCGCAGCCGGAAGACGTGCCCGTCCCGGTGCTCGACGACGTCGTGCTCCTCGGCCCAGATCCGTCGGCAGTCCGCGTCCGCGGCGAGGATGTCCTTGACCAGTCCCCGCAACTGCTCGTTCGAAGGATCGCTGTTCGCCGCGACCCGCAGCATCGCGAGGTAGATGCGCGCGCAGCTGTCCTCCCAGTCGAGCATCTGCTCGCGCGCCTCGGGGTCGAGCAGGGCCCACCGCATGAGATTCGCCCCGGGGCGCAGGACCCAGGGAAACCAGTCGCCCATGAGGGAATTCGTGGCGACGATATTCCAGGCGTCGTCGGAGAGATATGCGGGATACGAAACCTGTTGCTCCAGCAGCGCTTTGACGCCGTTGGGCAATTCGCGCTGGTCGCGGGAGAGTTCGGGCGGGCGGCGGCCGCAGACGGCGAGGAAGAGGGTCAGGGTCTCCGCGTCGCTCAGCCGCAGCGCCTGGGCCACGCGCAGCAGGAAGCTCTCCGAGAAGTCCTGGCGGCGCCCGGCCTCCAGCGCGCGGTACCACCCCTCGCTCACCCCGGTCAGCCTGGCCACATGCGCCTGGGAGAGGCGCTGGCCGGGGGGCGGGACCGTGCCGCGGAGCTCGCGGACGGTGCGGGCGTCGACGCGCGCCCGCCATGCCCGGAGGAGCCGGCTGATGGACTCGCCGTCCACCCGGTCGACGCCTTCCACTCGCCCTCCAAATCCGACACTGCAAGTGTTGGTCAATCTTAGGTAATTTGCCCAGCACGGGCTATTCCACCCCCTGCCAGGGTGGTGGCTCGAGGCCGCTCCGTATCAGGACAGAGGGCCCGGACGCTGCTCTCTCCTCACTGGAGGGGGGTGAGGAGAGAAGCGTCCGGGCCCTCTGTCTTCGATGGTTTTCTTTTCAACCTGTCTCTGCGGAGCGGCCGTTTTCCCTGGTTTCCCCGGTTTCCCCGGAAATCAGCCCCAGGTGATCAGGCGCTGCGGGTTCTCCAGCACGGCCGCGATGTCGGCGAGGACCTTCGAACCGAGCTCGCCGTCGACCAGGCGGTGGTCGAAGGACAGCGCGAGCGTCGTCACGTGGCGCGGCTTGACCTTGCCCTTGTGGACCCACGGCTGGAGCTTGACGGCGCCGAAGGCCAGGATCGCGGACTCGCCCGGGTTGAGGATGGGCGTGCCGGTGTCGATGCCGAAGACGCCGACGTTGGTGATGGTGACCGTGCCGCCGGACATGTCCGCCGGGCTGGTCCTCCCCTCGCGCGCGGTGGAGACGAGCTCGCTCAGGGCCGTCGACAGCTCGGGGAGGGTCTTCAGGCCCGCGTCCTTGATGTTCGGCACGATCAGGCCGCGCGGCGTGGCGGCCGCGATGCCCAGGTTCACATAGTCCTTGCGGACGATCTCCTGGTTGGCCTCGTCCCAGGACGCGTTGACGTCCGGGTTCCGCTTGATCGCCACGAGCAGCGCCTTGGCGACCAGCAGCAGCGGGTTGACCCGCAGCCCGGCCATCTCCGGGTCTTCCTTGAGCTTCTGCACGAGCTTCATCGTGCGGGTCACGTCGACGGTGACGAACTCCGTGACGTGCGGCGCGGTGAAGGCGCTCGCGACCATCGCCTGGGCGGTGGCCTTGCGGACGCCCTTGACGGGGATCCGCGTCTCGCGGCTCGCGTAGGCACCCTCGCCCGCGACCACGGTCACCGGCGCCGCCTCCGCCACGGCGCCGGTGGCGGTGACCGCCTGGGCGGGAGCCTTCAGCGCGTCCACGGCGGCACGCACGTCCTCGCGGGTCACCACGCCGTCCGTACCCGTGGGCACGACGGTGGCGAGGTCGATCCCGAGGTCCTTGGCGAGCTTGCGGACGGGCGGTTTGGCGAGCGGACGGGCGCCGCTGCCCGCCTCCTGGACGGCCGGAGCCTGAGCCGGAGCCGGGGCCACCACGGCCGCGTGCCCGTTCAGCTCGCCCTGTATCGCCGCGGACACCGGCTGGGCCGGGACGCCGGGCTGCGCCTTGCGCGCCCTGCGCTTGGTCGAGGACGGCGCGGCGCCGTAGCCGACCAGCACGGCCTGCCGGCCGGACGGCTCCGGTTCGGCGGCCGCGGCGGGCGCGACGTCCGCCGCCTGCTCCGCGACGGCGGCGGAAGCGGGCCCCGCCCCGGGGTCGGTGTCCACGGAAATGATCACCTGGCCGACGTCGACGGTCGTCCCCTCGCCGAAGCGCAGCTCGTGCACCACGCCGTCGAAGGGGATCGGCAGCTCGACGGCGGCCTTGGCGGTCTCCACCTCACAGACCACCTGGCCGTCGGAGACGGTGTCCCCGACGTTCACGTACCACTTGAGGATCTCGGCCTCGGTGAGCCCCTCGCCCACGTCGGGCATCTTGAACTCGCGGAAGCGCTGGTCGTTGGCGGTGCTTGCAGTCATGGTCACGACTCTCCTCGAACCCCTCAGTACGCCAGCGCGCGGTCGACGGCGTCGAGCACCCGGTCCAGTCCCGGAAGGTACTCGTCCTCCAGCCGGGACGGCGGGTACGGCGCGTGATATCCGCCGACCCGCAGCACCGGTGCCTCCAGGTGGTAGAAGCAACGCTCGGTGATCCGGGCTGCGATCTCCGCGCCCGTGCCCAGGAAGACCGGGGCCTCGTGGACGACGACCAGCCGGCGGGTCCGCTCGACGGACGCCTGGATCGAGTCGAAGTCGATCGGCGACATCGACCGGAGGTCCAGCACCTCCAGGGACCTGCCCTCTTCCGCGGCCGCCGAAGCGGCCTCCAGACAGGTCTTCACCATCGGGCCGTAGGCGGCGAGGGTGAGGTCCGTGCCGGGGCGGACGGTGCGCGCGGTGTGCAGCGGCCCGGGGATCGCCTCGGTGTCGACCTCGGACCGGTCGTGGTAGCGGCGCTTGGGCTCGAAGTAGATGACCGGGTCGTCGCTCTGGATGGCCTGCTGGAGCATCCAGTAGGCGTCCGAGGAGTTCGACGGGGAGACCACCTTCAGGCCCGCCACGTGCGCGAAGAGGGCCTCCGGCGACTCGCTGTGGTGCTCCACCGCGCCGATCGCACCGCCGTAGGGGATGCGGATGACGACCGGCAGCTTGATCTTGCCGAGCGCCCGGGCGTGCATCTTGGCGAGCTGGGTGACGATCTGGTCGTACGCGGGGAAGACGAAACCGTCGAACTGGATCTCCACGACCGGCCGGTAGCCGCGCAGGGCCAGACCGATCGCGGTGCCCACGATGCCGGACTCGGCGAGCGGGGTGTCGATGACCCGGTCCTCGCCGAAGTCCTTCTGCAGACCGTCGGTGACCCGGAAGACACCGCCGAGCTTGCCGACGTCCTCGCCCATGATCAGGACCTTGGGGTCGGTCTCCAGGGCGGTGCGCAGCGAGGCGTTGATCGCCTTGGAGATGGAGAGCTTCTCGACGGACATCAGTGGCTCTCCTCGGCGAACGAAGCCTGGTAGGCGGCGAACTGGGCGCGCTCCTCGTCGACCAGCGCGTGGCCGTCGGCGTAGATGTGCTCGAAGATCGCCATGTTGTCGGGGTCCGGCATGGTCCGGACGACGTCGCGCACCCGCTTGGCGAGCGCGTCGGACTCGGTCTCCAGGGCGGTGAAGAACGCCTCGTCGGCGAGGCCCCCGCGCTCCAGGTAGGTCCGCACCCGCAGGATCGGGTCCTTCGCCTCCCACAGCTCGCGCTCCTCGTCCCGGCGGTACTTCGTCGGGTCGTCGGAGGTGGTGTGGGCACCCATGCGGTACGTGAACGCCTCGACCAGCGTGGGCCCCTGGCCCGTGCGGGCGCGCTCCAGGGCGGCCTTGGTGACCGCCAGCACGGCGAGCACGTCGTTGCCGTCGACCCGCACGCCCGGGAAGCCGTAGCCCTGCGCGCGCTGGTAGAGCGGGACGCGGGTCTGCTTCTCGGTCGGCTCGGAGATGGCCCACTGGTTGTTCTGGCAGAAGAAGACGACCGGCGCGTTGTAGACGGCCGAGAAGGTGAACGCCTCCGCCACGTCGCCCTGGCTGGACGCGCCGTCGCCGAAGTAGGCGATCACGGCGGAGTCGGCGCCGTCCTTGGCCACCCCCATGGCGTAACCGGTCGCGTGCAGCGCCTGCGAGCCGATGACGATCGTGTAGAGGTGGAAGTTGTTCTCGTTGGGGTCCCAGCCGCCGTGGTTCACACCGCGGAACATGCCGAGCAGGTTGGTGGGGTCGACCCCGCGGCACCAGGCGACGCCGTGCTCGCGGTAGGTCGGGAAGACGTAGTCGTCCGGGCGGGTGGCCCGGCCGGAACCGATCTGCGCGGCCTCCTGGCCGAGCAGCGAGGCCCACAGGCCCAGTTCGCCCTGGCGCTGCAGGGTGGTCGCCTCGGCGTCGAACCGCCGGGTCAGCACCATGTCCCGGTACAGGCCGCGGAGTTCCTCGGGCGTCAGGTCGATGGAGTAGTCGGGGTGCTCGACCCGCTCGCCCTCCGGCGTCAGCAGCTGTACGAGCTCGGGCTCGCCGGCCCGCGCCGCGCCGCCCTTGGCTCCGGCGCGCTTGCTGCTGCCCCGGCGCGGCTTGCGCGCGGCAGTGCTGTCCACAGTCACGTGTGCTCCTCCGTCTGTCCGGCCCCCGGGGTCGCCGGTGGCCGGAGGGGGTCCCCCCGCCGTGAGGCAGGGGAATGCTCGCCCGGTTCCCGACGGCACACGGGGTGGGTGTGCCGAGGCCGGAACCGGGCGTGACAGGTGCCCCGGCCAAAGGCCTGCAATAAGCACGTTACCCAGAAGGCCGCATTCCTGCGAAACCCCGCCTGACCTGCAATTTTGCTTGGATTTCCAAGTAAATCGAGAAAGCGGGACAACGCTCCTGGTCACGTCCTTGTGAGCACAGCCCTGCGGGCTGCCGGAACGACCGCACGTTATCCCGGAGGACAAGAGCAGGGGAAGAGTTGGTGTGTGAGACTGTGACTGTGCCCGAACAACGAAAAATCACGGTATTTCTGCTCGACGACCACGAAGTGGTCCGCCGCGGGGTGCACGAGATGCTCTCCGTGGAGGAGGACATCGAGGTCGTGGGCGAGGCCGGTACGGCCGCGGACGCCTTGGTGCGCATTCCCGCGACGCGGCCCGACGTCGCCGTTCTGGACGTTCGCCTTCCGGATGGCAGCGGAGTGGAAGTCTGCCGGGAAATCCGTTCCCAGGATCAGAACATCAAATGCCTGATGCTCACCTCCTTCGCGGATGACGAGGCGCTCTTCGACGCCATCATGGCGGGCGCGTCCGGTTACGTACTGAAAGCGATCCGTGGCAATGAGCTGCTCTCGGCCGTACGGGACGTGGCGGCCGGGAAATCCCTGCTCGACCCGGTGGCGACCGCCCGGGTGCTGGAGCGGCTGCGCGACGGCAAGGACCCCAAGGGCGACGACCGGATGGCGAACCTGACCGACCAGGAGCGCCGCATCCTCGACCTGATCGGCGAGGGGATGACCAACCGCGCCATCGGCGAGCGGCTGCACCTCGCCGAGAAGACCATCAAGAACTACGTCTCCAGCCTGCTGTCCAAGCTGGGCATGGAGCGGCGCTCCCAGGCGGCCGCCTATGTGGCCCGCATGCAGGCCCAGAAGCGCTGAAACCGCCGTTTTCCCCGTTTCGGGACCAACGTCCCCCGGCACAGGGCCGGGTGCCCCTAGGGGCGGGTGACACCACCGGGCACAGTGGTGTCATGCTCACCGCGCCCACCGGGCCCCTCGACGGACACGACGAATACCGAGCGCTCGAACTGCTCGGCCGCATGCCCTACGGCAGGCTCTCCGTGAGCATGCGCGCGCTGCCCTTCGTCACCGTCGCCCGGCACATCGTGTCCGGCCGCTCGGTGATCCTGCGGATGCACGCCGGATTCGGCTACGCCCAGGCCTGCGACGGGAACGTCGTCGCGTACGGCGCCGACAATCTCAGCAATCGCCGCGAGGGCGACGAGGACGTCTGGACCGTGCAATTCGTGGGCACCGCACGGCTCTTCACGCCGTCGCCCGTCGATCTGGAACTCTTCGGCCGGCCCCCGCGCGCCGCGGACGACGCGCCCTTCATTCCCGAATACCTGTGCATCGAACCGCAGTTCATCACTCTGCATCACCTCGAAGGCGTCCCCGCGCGACAGGTCGCGCACTCCGCCTGATCTAACATTTGGAGCGTGCCGCGCTCACTTGTCTCCCCGCTCGCCGCCACCACCGTTCACAGCGGAACCGGCGGGGACGGCGGACTTCAGGCGCCGGGCAACGGCACGCTGCACGCCCTGCTGCGGCGGTACGGCAACACCGGTACGCCGCTGGCGTGCGTCCCCCTGACCGAGGGCCTGCTCAACCGCGGTTACCGCCTCACCGCCACGCGCGGGACCTTCTTCCTCAAGCACCACCTCGACGGCGACCACGCGGCCATCGCCCGCCAGCACAGCGTCACCCTGCGGCTGGCCGCGCTCGGCCTGCCCGTCGCCCCGCCGGTCGCCGACGCCGACGGCTCCACCGTGACCGTCCTGGACGGCCGCTGCTACGCCCTGCACCCCTGGGTCGAGGGCCGCCACCACGACGGCGGCGAACTGACCCGCACCCAGTCCCGCCGCCTGGGCACGCTCCTGGGCCAGGTGCACACCTGCCTGGCGAAGGTCTGCCCGCAAGAGCCCTCCGACGCCCCGGGCGGGCCCGAGAAGGGCCCTGGTGGGGCTTCTGCGGGCCCGGGGGGCCGGGGTGGGCTCCGGCGGCCCCAGCGCCCCTCCGGGGAGCCCGAGGGGGCCTGTCAGGACGCCTCGGCGGATCCGCAGGACACATACGCCCTCATCGAGGAGCTCCTCGCGCTCGTGCGGCGCAGTCCCCGCGACTCCTTCGACGAGCTCGCCGAGCACCGGCTCGTCGAGCGCCGCGCCCTGCTGGAGCGCCACGCGCACCGCCGGCCGGCCGCCGCGCCCGCCCGCGGGTGGGTGCACGGCGACTTCCACCCGCTCAACCTCCTCTACCGCGGCGGCGAGCCCGCGGCGATCATCGACTGGGACCGCCTGGGCGTCCAGCCCCGCGCCGAGGAGGCCGTACGGGCCGCAGTGATCTTCTTCCTGCGGCCCGACGGCACGCTGGACCTCGCGAAGATACGTCCCTACGCGCGCGCGTACCGGCGTGCTTCCGGCGCCGGTACGGCCGAACTGGCGGCCGCGGTGCACCGGGTGTGGTGGGAGCGGCTCAACGACTTCTGGATGCTGCGCTGGCGCTATCAGCTCGGCGACCACCGCGCCGACCCCGGCTTCCCCGCGTCGGCGGCGCTGGCCGTGTGGTGGACGCGGGCCTACGGCTCCGTGCGCGACGCCTTCACGGACTGAGCCCGCTCCCCCTGAGGGAAACGGGCTCGGTCGGTGTGCCGTGCGCTCAGCCGCCCAGGTTGCCCTGGACGGTGTTGCCGGTGGTCGTACCCGGCGGCGTCGGGTGCTCGGTCGGGGGCTTCCCGTCGTCCGTCGGCTTGGTCGTCGGGTCGACCGGCGGCGTCGGGTTGCCCGTGGGACCGGTCGTCGGGTCGGTCGTCGGGTTCTTCGTGCGGTGGTTCCGGGTCGGCTGGTCGGTCGGCTCGTCGTTCCCGCCGCCCGTCGAGTCGGAGGTCCGGTCGCGACCGCCGGTGGTGTCCCCGCCGGGCTGGGCGCCACGGGAGCTGTGCTGGCTGGGGGTCTCGCCACTGGAAGGCGTGCCGGGCGCGGACGGGCCGGTGGACGTCTTGTCGGTCTGCTTGGTGTCGTTGCTGGCGCCCGACTTGCTCTGATTCACCGCGTAGACCACGCCCACCGCGATCGCGATCACCGCGAGCACGGCGACCAGCACCATCTTGCCCCTGCCGCCGCCACCGTCGCCCCGGCCCCGGCCGCCGTGGCCGCCGTTGTAGCCGTCGAAGCCGCCGTCGTCGCCGTTGCGGGACGGGATGAGCGGCTGCTGCGAGGTGTCGCCGTGCAGCGGGTGCGGCATGGCGGTGGTGCCCGCCATGCCGGCGCCCATGCCGAGGGCCTGGGTGGCGGCGGTGGCGTGCGCGACCGGGCCGGTGTCCCAGGCGCCCGTGTGGGCACCCGCGTCGTGCAGCATCTGGAGCGCGTACTGCACCAGCCCGCGCATCTCCTCCGCGCTCTGGAACCGGTCGTCCGGGTCCTTCGCGAGGGAGCGCATGACCAGCCCGTCGAGCTCCGGCGGCACGCTGCCGAGGACCTGCGAGGGCGGTACGGGATTGTCCTGGACGTGCTGGTAGACCACCGACAGCGGGGTCTCACCGGTGAACGGCGGACGGAGTGCCAGCAGTTCGTACAGCAGGCAGCCGGTGGCGTAGAGGTCCGAGCGCGCGTCGACCGTCTTGCCGAGCGCCTGCTCGGGCGAGAGGTACTGCGGGGTGCCCATGACCATGCCGGTCTGCGTCATGGTGGACGCCGCGCCGTGCAGGGCACGGGCGATGCCGAAGTCCATGACCTTGACGGCGCCGTTGTTGGTGATGATCACGTTGGCGGGCTTGATGTCACGGTGCACGATGCCGTGCTGGTGGCTGTAGGCCAGCGCCTCCAGCACACCCGCGACGATGATCAGCGCCTGCTCCGGCGGCGGAGCCTCGGCGTTCAGCAACAGGTCGCGGATAGTGCGACCTTCAACCAACTCCATGACGATGTACGGCACGACGTTGCGGCCGACGACGTCCTCGCCGGAGTCGTAAACCGCGACCACCGCATGGTGGTTGAGCCCGGCCACGGACTGTGCCTCGCGGGTGAAGCGCGCCTTCGAGACCGGGTCCTCGGCGAGGTCGGCGCGGAGCAGCTTCACCGCGACCGTGCGGCCGAGTCTTACGTCCTCGGCGGCGAACACCTCTGCCATGCCACCGCGCCCGAGTCGGTGGGTGAGGCGGTAGCGGCCGTCGCCGACCAGCCCGCCGTTACCCCACATTTCAGGCACATCGGGCATACCGCCCCCGTTGGCGTCAGGGTCGGATGGACCCTGGGCGCTCTGCGTCTGTGCCATCAGTCCTCGCCGTCGTGTCTGGCCGCTGCGCGTGGGAGGCGCTGCGCGGGGAAAACGGTCTTCCGCTAAGGCACGCTACAGGCTCCGCGCCGCGCGCCGGTCCGGGATGGACGCGCTATCAAACCTGTACGGGCGTGAGCAAGGCAAATCTCGTGACGGCTTGTCGCTCATCCCGTCACGGAACGGGCACGCGGCTTGACGTGCCCGCGCCCTCGGGCAGACTTGGCCGGGATATACCCACGAGCCGGCCCGATCCGGACCAGTACAGCAGGCAGTGCGCCCAAGGGGGAAGCAGAACAATGAGCCAGGACGGCGCACAAGGCCGCTATGCGGGCCGGTCGGTAGGCGGTGGCCGGTACCAGCTGCGCGACCTCCTCGGCGAGGGCGGCATGGCCTCCGTGCACCTGGCCTACGACAGCGTTCTGGACCGCCAGGTCGCCATCAAGACCCTGCACACGGAGCTCGGGCGCGAGGCGTCCTTCCGCGAGCGGTTCCGGCGCGAGGCCCAGGCCGTCGCCAAGCTCACACACACCAACATCGTCTCGGTATTCGATACGGGCGAGGACGACCTGGACGGGTCGACCATGCCGTACATCGTCATGGAGTACGTCGAGGGCCAGCCGCTGCGCTCGGTGCTCGACGCCGACGTCCGGCAGTACGGCGCCATGCCCGCCGAGAAGGCGCTGAAGATCACCGCCGATGTGCTGGCGGCCCTCGAGGTCAGCCACGAGATGGGCCTGGTCCACCGCGACATCAAGCCCGGCAACGTGATGATGACCAAGCGCAACGTGGTCAAGGTCATGGACTTCGGCATCGCGCGCGCCATGCAGTCCGGCGTCACCTCCATGACGCAGACCGGCATGGTCGTGGGCACCCCGCAGTACCTCTCGCCCGAGCAGGCGCTCGGGCGCGGCGTGGACGCCCGCTCCGACCTTTATTCGGTCGGCATCATGCTCTTCGAGCTGCTGACCGGGCGGCTGCCCTTCGACGCGGACTCCCCGCTGGCCATCGCGTACGCGCACGTCCAGGAGGAGCCGGTCGCGCCGTCCACGATCAACCGCTCGATCCCGCCGGCCGTCGACGCGCTGGTGGCCCGTGCGCTGAAGAAGAACCCGAACGAGCGCTTCCCGAGCGCCGAGTCCATGCGCGACGAGTGTGCGCGCGTGGTGGGCACCGCCCAGTCCGCGGCCTCGCCGATGATCGTCGCGGGCGGCCCGCCGGCCCGCAGCGGCGCGGGCGTGGGCTCCGCCGTCTTCCCCCCGGTCGACCAGCAGGCACCGGCGCCGGGCCCGCAGGGCGTCCAGATGCCGTACCAGGCGCCCGCCCAGAGCCCGTACGGCGGCGGCTACGGCCCCTCCACGCCCCCGCCGGGCCCGGTGGGCTACCCGACCCCCGCCCAGCCCTTCCAGGGCGGTCAGAGCGGCCAGGGGACCCCTCCGCCGTACTCCGCTCCCGCCCCGGCCCCGAGCAGCGGTGGTGGCAGGAGCAACAAGCCGGTGCTCATCGGCTCCGCCGTCGTCGCCGTGCTCGCGGTCATCGGCGTGATCGCGGCGATCTCGCTGAACGGCAAAAGCGACGACTCCGGCAACCAGGCGAACGGCAAGCAGTCCCAGTCGCCCGTCACGGCCGCCCCGGTGGGCGGATCCGGTTCCGGCGGCTCCGCGGGCGGGTCCACCTCGGGCGGCGGCACCGGTGGCACGCAGTCGCAGCACAAAGAGGGCGACAAGACGAAGACCATCGACAAGCAGAAGTGCACCAACGCCTACGACTACTACAACGACAAGACGAAGAAGACGGCGCCCAACTTCAGCTACTTCTACGTCGACTCGGTCAAGGCGTGCCTCCAGGCAGCGGGCTGGAAGTACCGCGTCGACGTGCAGCCCGAGAACACCTGGGGCAAGGGGACGGTGCTCAGCCAGACGCCCAAGGAGGGCGACCCCTTCGACCCGAAGTCGCCGAGCGACGAGTTCGTGCTGACCGTGTCGACGGGTGACCCGGCCTCGTAATGCCGTGACCGCCGCAGTGCACGTGTGCCCGGTACGCCCTTGAGAGGCGTACCGGGCACACGTGCGTGCGGGGTGCGGGCCCGCACGGCGGGCTCCGGATCTACAGATACGGGCCGGAGCGCGCACCGCCGTGCTGGTGGCCGTCCTCGTCGTCGTCACCGAGGATGCCGGGCGGGAGCGCCCTGCGCATCTGCTCCAACTGCGCCCGTGCCGCCATCTGCTGGGCGAACAGCGTGGTCTGGATGCCGTGGAAGAGACCCTCCAGCCAGCCGACCAACTGTGCCTGCGCGATCCGCAGTTCGGCCTCGGTGGGGATCGTCTCGTCGGTGAAGGGGAGCGACAGGCGCTCCAGCTCCTCCACCAGCTCGGGCGCGAGCCCGTCCTCCAGCTCCCTGACGGAGCTGTGGTGGATCTCCTTGAGGCGCACCCGGCTCGCCTCGTCCAGAGGAGCGGCCCTGACCTCCTCCAGCAGTTGCTTGATCATGCTGCCGATGCGCATGACCTTGGCGGGCTGTTCGACCATCTCCGTCACCGGGACCTCGCGCGACTCGTCGTCACCCTCCCCGCCGCCGGGGCTGGCGCTGCCGAGAGCCATGCCGTCGGGCCCTACGACCAGGACCTGCGGGCTCTCTTGCGACCGTTCGTTCCTCGGCATATCCATGCCGCCATTCTCTCGCACATGTGATTTCCCCCTGTTGATGCCCCCGTACACGCCTGATCCACCGTGCCACACGCCCTGCCGCGCGCCCCTTTTTCACTACGCGCGCCGTTCAACCGGTTTCCGCACCACCGGCCGTCCGGCGACCGGGAAACCTCTGCCCGGGGCGCACCCTCACCGGACCCGCCGCAGCCTCAGCGCGAAGAACCCCAGTCCCAGGCCCGTGAGCATCATCCCGGTCCCCAGCGGCAGCACTCGCATGACCCGGTCCCCGTAGCCGGTCGACTCCCCGCTCCGCCCGTCCGCCCCGGAGCCCCGCCCGTCGTCCGGCACGGTCCGCGCTCCCGGACGCCGTGGCCGTGCCACGTCCGCCCGTCCGCGCGCCGGCGCGGTCGCGGAAGCGGAAGGGGAGCCGCCGGGCACGGGCTCGCCGGACGCCGTCCCGTCGTCCGGTCCCTCCTCCCCGTCGTCCGAGGACGCTTCCGGCGCGGAGGGAGGCGGATCGGTGGCCCGGCCCGGATGCGTACGCCCCTCACCGGCGTCGCTGCCGGCGAGCCGGCCGTCACCACCCGGAGGGGCGGGCGAGGGGGTGGAGGGATAGGCGAACGGCGGTGAGGGCGCGAGGTTCGCCCTGCTGTGCGGCACGTTCGTGAACGCGCTGTGCGGGAGTTCCCCCTTGAACGCACTGTGCGGGATCTCTCCGGTCACGCCGTGCGGGGCGCCGGGCGCTCTGCCGGTGGCTGTCGGTCCGGGCACCGGGGCGGGCAACAGGGAGGGACGGGCGGCGGGCGAGGCGGAGGGGCGTACAGGAGGTGGAGCGGGGCGTCCGGCGCACTGCGCGCCGGACGCCGGGCCTATGACCGCCGCCATGACGGCCGCCGCGACCGCCGCCGCGACCGAGGCGGCCCGGGAGGCCGTCCGTATTCCACCGTTCACGCCGCCGCCCTCCGCCCGAGCCGCCGCCCCACGCCAACAGCCTCACACGCGCCCCGCAGTCCGGCGCGTACGAGCGGCCGAGTGGGTGACGGGCGGAGGTGGGCGGCGAAGTCCCGGGCGGCCGCGGGCTTCTCGGCCACGGACCATGCGCGATCGGCATGTTTGCCACGGCCCTCGCGCTTGAATGCCGCAGGCTCAGGTCGTCGTGCGGCCGACCCTCATGTGGTCAGCAGCACCTTCCCGACGTGCGTGCTCTCCTCCAGGATGCGGTGCGCCTCGGCGGCCTCCCGGAGCGGCAGCGTGCGGTCGACCACGGGCCGTACGCGCCCTCCGGCGATCAGCGGCCAGACGTGTTCCCGTACGGCCGCGACGATCGCCGCCTTCTCCGCGAGCGGACGGCCCCGCAGCGACGTGCCCAGCACGGCGGCCCGCTTGGTGAGCAGCGCGCCGAGGTCCAACTCGGCCTTGCGGCCGCCCTGGAGGCCGATGATGACCAGCCGGCCGTTGACGGCGAGGGCGTCCACGTTGCGCGCGAGGTACTTCGCTCCGACGATGTCGAGGATGACGTCCGCGCCGACGCCACCGGTGACCTTGGCGAGCTCCTCGACGAAGTCCTGTTCGCGGTAGTCGATGAGGATGTCCGCGCCCAGCTCGCGGCAGCGCTCCAGCTTGTCGCGGCTGCCCGCGGTGACGGCGACGCGCGCGCCGACCGCCTTCGCCAGCTGCACGGCCATCGTCCCGATGCCGCTGCCGCCGCCGTGGACGAGCAGGGTCTCGCCGGGGCGCAGGTGCGCGACCATGAAGACGTTGGACCAGACCGTCGCGGTGACCTCGGGCAGCCCGGCCGCCGTGACCAGGTCCAGGCCCTCGGGCACGGGCAGCAACTGGCCGACCGGCACACAGACCTTCTCGGCGTACCCGCCGCCCGCCAGCAGCGCGCACACCTCGTCGCCGACCGCCCAGCCGCTCACGCCGGGGCCGAGCGCGGCGATCCGGCCGGAGCACTCCAGGCCGGGGTAGGGGGAGGCGCCGGGCGGCGGGTCGTAGAAGCCCTGCCGCTGCACGACGTCGGCGCGGTTGACGGCGCTGGCCACGACCTCGACCAGGACCTCTCCGCTGCCGGGAACGGGATCGGGGACCTCGGCCCAGACGAGGGCCTCGGGCCCGCCGGGCTGGGGGATGGTGATCGCATGCATGCTCGCGAGGCTACTCCCGGGTCCCCCGGCCCATCCCGGAACATGGGGCGTATGGCAACAAACCCGGGGCGCCCGGACTCCCGAAAGACGCCCACCCGGCTCTCGCTCCTCCGCTCGCTGTGGCACCGCACCAGGAGCGAGGCCGAGGACGACGCGGAGGCCGGGCGTTCCATCGTGATGCCGGTCCAGAAAGTGAGCGCCCCGCTGCGGCAGGTGCTGCGGCGGCTGATCATGGCGCTGGTCGTGCTCGGTGTCACGACGCTGCTGGTCTACGTCGACCGCGAGGGCTACCACGACAACGCCGACGGCACGGTCGGCTTCCTGGACTCCGCCTATTACGCGACCGTCACCCTGTCGACGACGGGCTACGGCGACATCACGCCCGTGAGCGACGGGGCGCGGCTGATGAATATCTTCGTGGTCACGCCGTTGCGCGTGTTGTTCCTGATCATTCTGGTCGGGACGACCCTGGAAGTCTTGACCGAACGGACGCGCCAGCAAGTGCGCATCCACCGCTGGAGGTCGCGGATGCGAGATCACACCGTCGTCGTCGGATACGGCACCAAGGGCCGCCACGCGATCGAGACCCTGGTCGGCCAGGGCAAGCCCAAGGACAAGATCGTGGTGGTCGACCCGCAGAAGAAGGTCGTGGACGCGGCGTCCAGCGACGGACTGGTGGGTGTCCTGGGCGACGCGACCCGTTCGGAGACCCTCCAGCGCGCCGAGCTGCCGCGGGCCTCGCAGGTCGTGATCTGCACCGAACGGGACGACACCGCCGCCCTGGTCACCCTGACGGCGCGACAGCTCAACAAGCAGGCCACGATCGTGGTGGCCGTCCGGGAGGACGAGAACGTGCCGCTGCTGCGGCAGAGCGGCGCCAACACGGTCGTGACCAGCTCCAGCTCGGCGGGCCGGCTGCTCGGCATGTCGATGATGAGCCCGAACGTCGGCACGGTCCTGGAGGACCTCCTGACGTACGGCAACGGCCTGGACGTCGTCGAACGCCCGGTCACCAAGCCCGAGGCGGGCCGCTCACCGCGCGACTGCGAGGACCTGGTGGTGGCGGTCGTACGCGGCCACCGGCTGCTCCACTTCACCGACCCGGAAGCGGCGACGCTCCACCTCGCGGACCGGGTGATCACCATCAAGCAGGCGGTGGCGCCGAGCGAGGCCGGCTGAGGCCCGCTCCCCGGGCGATCAGCGGGCTGCGGTCCGCCCCTGGGCGATCGGCGGCAGAGGTCCGTCAGACCGCCGCGGCCGATGCCCACGGAACGCCCAGCAGGCCGACCGTGTCGCCCTGCGCTGCGCCGCCGGGCGGAATGACGGCCAGCGCGTCCGCCGCCGCGAGGCCGCGCAGCATGGCGGGTCCGTGGAAGGCCAGAGGCCGTACGCGGTCGCCGGGCAGCCGCAGCACCGGCATCAGCCGGGTGTCCGTGGGATGCCCCTGTGCGGCCTCGGCGAGGGTGACCCGGGTGCGGGTCGGCGCCGGCCGGCCGGAGAGTGCGCGCAGCAGCGGCTCGGCGAGCGTCAGCAGGCCCGCGACGGCGGCCAGGGGGTTGCCGGGAAGGCCCACCAGATGGCGGCCCGGTGCGAGCCGGGCCAGCAGCATGGGGTGGCCCGGCCGTACGGCGACGCCGTCGACCAGCAGCTCGGCGCCGACGCGGCGCAGCGTGGGGTGCACGTGGTCGACGGGGCCGGAGGCGGTGCCGCCCGTGGTGAGCACCAGGTCGGCGTCCGACGCGGCGACGGCGTCGTGCAGGACGTCGGCGTCGTCGCCGAGGCGCCGGGTCGCGGTCACCTCGGCGCCGAGCGCGGCCAGCCAGGGGCCGAGCATGGGCCCGAGCGCGTCCCGGATCCGGCCGCCCTGGGGCAGGCCCTCCAGGAGCAGTTCGTCGCCGAGGACGAGGACTTCGACGCGGGGGCGGCGCGTGACGCGCAGCCGGTCGTAGCCCGCGGCGGCGGCCAGACCCGCCACGGCGGGGCTGACGGGTGTGCCCTCGGGCAGCAGGTGGTCGCCGCGGCGGCATTCCTGGCCGCGGGGGCGGATGTCCTGCCCATGGGTGACGCGGCGGGTGGCGTGCAGCTCGGCCTGGCCCGTCACGTCGCCATGCTCGCTGCGCAGCACGGCGGTGGCCCCCGGAGGGACGCGTGCGCCGGTCGCGATGCGGACGGCGTGGCCGTCGCGGAGCGGTGCGGAGCCGGAGTTGTCGTCCCCGGCCAGGACGTCGGCGTCGTCCTGGGGCGGCGGCAGCCGCCAGGGTCCGGGGCCGGAGACCGCCCAGCCGTCCATGGCGGAGGTGTCGAAGGACGGGAGGTCGGTGAGGGCGTCGAGGGGCTCCGCAAGCACCTGTCCCAGGGCGTCGGCGAGGGGGCGTTCCTCGGCGGGCAGCGGCTCACCGGCGCGCGCGGCGATGCTGTGGGCGCGTGGCCAGGGAGCGGCGGAGGGAGTCCGCGGGGACCGGTTGCCGGCCATGGCGGTGCCGGACGGGGAGCGGTGTGACGGGTGGGGGTGCGGCGAAGTGTCGCAGGGCTCGGGGGAGGGGGCGGCGCGCCCCGGGGAAGGTACGTCTTCGGAAGTCGGCTCCGGGCAGTCGCCGGAAGCGGAACGGTCGGGAGGGCGGGAAGCCGGGGAGCTCGAAGCGGAAGCGGAGGGACCGGGTTCGCCGAGGGGCACGTCGAAGGGGTCGTCGACGAACAGGAACTCGTACGCGTGCGCCGAGGCGCTGTTGCCGCGCTGACCATCCGCGGAAGTGACACCTCGCCCACCGCCGACCACGCCACTTCCCACCGGCATCTCACCGAAGGGGAAATATGCACCCGGAGCTTCGTCCCCAGGGAGATTCGCGGTCGATCGCCCGACAGGGTCGTCGTCGTGACCACCGGTCCGTCGGTCACGGGCGAACAGTGCCAACGCCTCGTCGGCGGCCCGATCCAGCGCGGAATCCGCCGCTTCCTTGTCGGTCATTCCGACTCTTCGGCCTTGTCGCCGGGCTGATGCCCCTGCCCGCCCGCGGCCTCGCCCTGCGCCGCCCCTGACCGGCCGGCCGGCGCGGTCCCTCCGGGGCCCTCCGCCTCCTCGGCCCAGCGCTGGGCCAGGCCGACCGCCTTCCGCGTGAGCTCGGCGACCGCTTCGGGGCCGCCGCCCCGCTGCGCGGCCGCGTAGCCGACCAGGAACGTCGTCAGAGGCGCCGCAGGGCGGGCCACACCGTGCGCGGCGTCGCGCGCGAGATCCAGAAGGGCGGTCGTGTCGACATCGAGATCGATGCCGAGCTCGGCCTTGGCCGCGGTGATCCATTCATCCAGCACCCTCCCATCGTCCCTGATGCGCGCGCGGGCGGCGGCGACGTCCTCCCAGGTGTCACAGTCGAACGAGGCATCCGGGTGCGGAAGGCGGCCGAGCGACAGCTCCGCCGTGAGCAGCCGCAGCGGGAGACCGGACAGCGAACCGTACTCGGTGGCCAGCAGCGCCAGTTCACGGCGGAGGGGCTCCGTGCGGTAGGCCGCGACCAGCGGCTGGTCACGGCCGCCGGGATCGGCGAGCAGCACCCCCTCCACCCCGGAGCCGCCGCGGACGACCTCGGCGAGCAGCGACCGTACGGTCTCGGCGCGCAGGAACGGCAGGTCCGCGGAGAGCACGAGCGTGGTCGCGGCAGCCGTGTGCCGGAGCCCGGCGGCGAGCGCGGCGAGCGGCCCACCGCCGGGAGGCTGCTCGCGGGCCCACCGCACGGCCCGTGCGGTGGGGCGGCGCGGCCCCACGACGACGGTGTCACCGGCGTCGGCACACGCGCCCAGGACCCGGTCCAGCAGCGTGCGGCCGCCCACGCTCAGGGCGGGCTTGTCCGCACCGCCCAGTCGGCCGGCCGCACCTCCGGCGAGCACCACGGCGTCATAAGGAGTCACCCACCGAGTATGGCCGCTCGCGCGCTGCCGCCCGCCGTTCAGAGGGACCGCAGCAGCACCGCCGGGCGCTCGACGCAGTCGGCCACGTACCGCAGGAAGCCTCCCGCCGTGCCCCCGTCGCAGACCCGGTGGTCGAAGGTGAAGGACAGCTGCACCACCTGCCGCACCGCGAGCTCTCCCTCCCGCACCCACGGCTTCGGCGCTATCCGGCCCACACCGAGCATCGCCGCCTCCGGGTAGTTGATGATCGGCGTGGAGCCGTCGACGCCGAACACCCCGTAGTTGTTGAGCGTGAACGTACCTCCGGTCAGCTCCGCCGGGCTCAGTGTGCCCGCCCGCGCCGCCTCGGCGAGCCGGGCCATCTCCGTGGACAACGCGACGGCGTTGCGGGTGTGCGCGTCCCGCACGACGGGGACGGCGAGCCCGCGGGCGGTCTGCACGGCGAACCCCAGATGCACACCGGGCAGCCGCACGATCTCCTGGGCCCCGGTGTCCACGGTGGCGTTCAGCTCCGGATACTCCGCCAGTGCCGACGTGCAGATCCGGGCCAGCAGGGCGAGCAGCGAGACCTTGGGCCCCTCGCCCGCGTTCATCGCCCGGCGCGCGGCGAGCAGTTCGGTGGCATCGGCGTCCACCCAGCAGGTGGCGTCCGGGATCTCCCGGCGGCTCCTGGTGAGCTTCTCCGCGACCGCGCCGCGCACTCCACGCAGCGGTATGCGCTGCGCACCCGGCTCCCGGTGCCGTTCGGCCACGGGGGATCCGGCATCCCGAAGGGCCGTCTCCCGCCCGCCCCGGGGCTCCGTCGCGGCGCGCTCGACGTCGGCCCGCAGGATCAGGCCGTCCGGCCCGCTGCCGCGCACCTGGGCGAGGTCCAGCCCCCGCTCACGCGCGATCCTCCGGACGAGCGGCGAGATCACCGCCCTGGCGGCCGGCGCGGGTTTCCCGGGCGCCACGGGTGCCGTCTCCGTCCGGGGCTTCCGCACATCCGCGACCGGCGTACGGAGACGGCGTCGCCGGGGCGCGGGGGCCTGGGTGCCGTAGCCGACCAGGACGTTCCCCGAGCCGTCGGGCGTTCGGCCCCCGGCGGGCCCGTCGCCCTCGGCCGTTCTCATCGGCACCGGCTCGCCCACCGCCACCGTCAGCAGCGGTGCCCCCACCGGGAGCTCCGCTCCCTCCTCCCCGAACCTGGCCGTCACCACGCCCCCGTAGGGACACGGCACTTCGACCATCGCCTTGGCCGTCTCGACCTCGACCACCGGCTGGTCGACGGCGACCACGTCGCCCACGCTCACCAGCCAGCGGACGACCTCCGCCTCGGTGAGCCCCTCGCCCAGATCCGGCAGCCTGAATTCGCGCACCACGGCCATCAGCGCGCACCGCCCTCGTGCCCCGCGGACGTCCACTGCGACTCCCACTGCAAGCGCGCGACCGCGTCCAGCACCCGGTCCACACCGGGCAGATGGTGCTGCTCCAGCATCGGCGGCGGATAGGGGATGTCGAACCCGGCGACGCGCAGCACCGGCGCCTCCAGATGGTGGAAACACCGCTCCGTGACCCGCGCGGCGATCTCCCCGCCCGGACCGCCGAAACCGGCCGACTCGTGCACGACGACGGCCCTTCCGGTGCGCCGCACGGACGCGCAGACGGTCTCCTCGTCGAACGGCACCAGCGACCTGAGGTCGACGACTTCGAGATCCCACCCCTCCGCGACCGCCGCCTCGGCCGCCTCCATACAGACCGGCAGGGACGGCCCGTAGGTGATGAGCGTCGCGGACGAGCCGGGGCGCCGGACGACCGCGCGCCCGATGCCGGGCACCGTCTCGGGGTGCGCGGCGTCCCAGTGGTCCTTCGACCAGTACAGCCGCTTGGGCTCCAGGAAGATCACCGGGTCGTCGGAGGCGATCGCGGCGCGCAGCAGTCCGTACGCGTCGGCGACGGTCGCGGGGGCGACCACGTGGAGACCCGGTGTGGCCATGTAATACGCCTCGGAGGAATCGCTGTGGTGCTCGACCCCGCCGATCCCGCCGCCGTACGGCACCCGCACCGTGACCGGCATCGGCACGGCCCCGCGCGTGCGGTTCCGCATCCTGGAGACATGGCTGATCAGCTGCTCGAACGCGGGATAGGCGAAGGCGTCGAACTGCATCTCCACCACCGGACGCAGCCCGTACATCGCCATCCCGACGGCCGCCCCGAGAATGCCCGCCTCGGCCAGCGGGGTGTCCGTGCAGCGGTCCTCGCCGAACTCCTTGGCCAGCCCGTCGGTGACCCGGAAGACGCCTCCCAGGGCGCCGACGTCCTCGCCGAGGACGTGGACGGACGGGTCGTCGGCCATGGCGTCACGCAGTGCCCGGCCCAGCGCCTGCGCCATGGTGGCGGGCTTGTGGCCGGACCTGACGGCCGCGGTGGTCATCGCTGCGCCCCTTCCTGAGTGGCGGACTCCCCGGCGGCGGCGAGCTCGGCCCGCAACCGGTCGGCCTGCTCGCGCAGTTGGGCCGTCTGCTCGGCGTAGACATGGGTGAAAAGGTCCATGGGGTCCAGCGCGGGGTCCTGGTTCATCCGCTCGCGCAGATCGGCGGCCAGTCTCTCCGCGGCTTCCCGCTCCGCCCGCATTCCGGCCTCGTCGATCAGCTTCCGGCCGGTCAACTCCCGTTCCAGCAGGTCGATCGGATCGTGCGCGCGCCAGGCCTCGATCTCGGAGTCGGCGCGGTAGCGCGTGGCGTCGTCCGCGTTCGTATGGGCGTCGATGCGATAGGTGACGGCCTCGACCAGGGTGGGGCCCGCGCCGCCGCGGGCACGGCGGACGGCCTCGGAGAGGACCTCGTGGACCGCCGCGGCGTCATTGCCGTCGACCAGCCGGCCGGGCATGCCGTAGCCGACGGCCTTGTGCGCGAAGGAGGGTGCGGCGGTCTGCTTCGCCAGGGGCACCGAGATCGCGAAGCCGTTGTTCTGCACGAAGAAGACGACGGGTGCCTTCCAGACGGCGGCGAAGTTGAGGGCCTCGTGGAAGTCGCCCTCGCTGGTGCCGCCGTCACCGACCATGGCGAGCGCGACCACGTCGTCCCCCTTGAGCCGCGCGGCGTGCGCGAGCCCCACGGCATGCGGCAGCTGGGTGGCCAGCGGGGTGCACAGGGGCGCGATCCGGTGCTCGTGCGGGTCGTATCCGGTGTGCCAGTCGCCGCGCAGCAGCGTGAGCGCCTGCACGGGGTCGAGCCCGCGGACCACGGTCGCGAGGGTGTCGCGGTAGCTGGGGAAGAGCCAGTCGCGCTCCTCCAGGACCAGCCCGGCGGCGACCTGGCACGCCTCCTGTCCGGTGGACGAGGGATACACGGCCAGCCGGCCCTGCCGGGTGAGGGCGGTGGCCTGGCCGTTGTACCTCCGGCCGCGGACCAGCTGGCCGTACAGCCGCTTCAGCAGCGCGGGATCCAGCCCGGCCGCCGCGTCGGTGCCCAGCAGGCGGTACGGCTCCGCGTCGGGCAGCAGCGGCGCGGGGTCGGTGCGGGGCTGCCAGGCAGGGGGCGGGGCGGGTCGGTACGAGCCGGGCTGCTCCAGAACCGTCATGACGAGCACCTCCTTTTGGGACGGGCTTGACCGGTCGCACGGCGCAGCGCGCCGCACGCCCTCCCTACCGATTGTTCGGTCGTCGGCACATTTTGGCTACAGGCGGCCCGAGCCTGTGGACAAACGGTTCTCCACAGCCTGAGATATGGACAGGACGTCCACGAAGGGGAGGCGGGGCGGTATGCCGGACGAACAGATGGCCTTTTCGGGCGGCAGGCCACCCGCCCGGCAGCTCGACGAGATCGACCGCGCGATCCTGCGGATGCTCCGGTCCGACGGCCGCGCCTCGATACGGTCCGTCTCGGAGCAGGTGCACGTGTCGCGCGCCAACGCCTACGCCCGGATCAACCGCCTCATCGACGACGGGGTCATACGCGGCTTCAGCGCCCGGATCGACCAGGAGCGCGCGGGCCAGAGCGCCTCGGCATACATCACGCTGAAGATCGTCCAGAACTCCTGGCGCACGGTCCGCGAAAAGCTCCGCGCCCTGCCGGGAGCCGCCCATATCGCTCTGGTCAGCGGGGATTTCGATGTCCTGCTGCTCGTCCACACCAAGGACAACCACGCCCTGCGGGAGCTGGTGCTCACCCGGATCCAGGCCATGGACGAGGTGCTCAGCACCCGCACCCTCCTGGTCTTCGAGGAGACGGACCTGGAGGAGGGGCGGGTGCCCGGGGAGCCCTGACCGGGCCCGCGCCCGGCCGGTCAGCCGACGGTGCGCAGCCCGGCGAAGGCCGTGCGGACCACCGCGTCGGCCACCTCTTCGCTCGTGGCTCCGCCTCGCTCCGGCCGGTACCACTCCACAACGGAATTGATCATTCCGAAGAGCAGCCGGGTCGCCAGCCGCACGTCGACGTCCGGCCTGAGATCGCCGTCGGCCGCCGCCCGCTTCAGCAGCTCCGCGACCTGGTGGTCGAACTCGCGGCGCCGTTCCATCGCCCAGCGCTCCGTGTCGGTGTTGCCCCGCACGCGCAGCAGCAGCGTCACGTAGGGCAGCTCGTCCATCAGGACCTCCACCGTGCGCCGGGTGACGTACTCCAGTCGCTCGATCGCCCGTCCCGAGACGGCGCGCGGCTCGTCGAGGACGGCGAAGAGCCCGTCGAGGGCGCGGCTTATCGCGAGCCGCAGGAGCTCTTCCTTGCCCTTCACGTGGTGGTAGATGGAGGACTTGGAGATTCCGGCCGCCTTGGAGAGGTGCTCCATGGACGTGCCGTCGTAGCCCCGCTCGTTGAACACCGTGACGGCGACCGCGAGCAGCGATTCGGGCGTGTAGGTGTCGCGCTTGGCCATGGTCATGATTACAGCAGGCTCTCTTCGACGGCTGCACGGCGGAGCAGCGGCTGGGACGGTGCGTAGCGCCCGTCGGGGCATTCGAAGTGCAGGTTCCGCAGCACTTGGCTCACCCACACCGCACCGAGGGCCCGGCCCCACTCCAGCGGGCCGCGCGGGTGGTTCACCCCGAGCCGCATGGCGGTGTCGACGTCCTCCGGGCTCGCGACGCCCCGGCCGACGGCGTCCTCGGCGAAATCGACGAGCATGGCGACCGTACGGGCCACGATCAGGCCGGGTGCATCGCCGATGACGCTCACCTGCTTGCCCAGCGCCTGGAACAGGCCGACCGCCGCCCGTACGTCCGCGGGGGACGCGGTCGCCGAGGGCGCGAGGGCGATCCGGGTGCAGGCGCGGTAGTCGAGGGCCAGGTCGAAGTGGATCCGGGTGCCGGCGAGCTCCGTGGTGGCCGGGAGGCCCTGGGTGAGGGAGAGCTCCGTACCGCCGGGAAGGACGAGATGCCCGTCGTCGTCCGGCCCGGGTGCCTCGGTGACCGTGATGCCTGCTTCCCGGGTCATCTCGGCGAGCACGGCGCAGGCGCGGGGAAGCCGGCCGTGGACGGTGAGTGCCCCGGGCGCTTCGCACGGCTCCTCGGTGCGTGGCCGCGGCCGCTCCGCACCGGCCGTGTGGTCGTACCAGCCCCGCCCGCTCTTGCGGCCGAGCAGCCCGGCCTCCACGAGCCGCCGCTGCGCGAGCGAAGGCCTGAACTTCGGGTCGTGGAAGAACGACTCGTAGACCGAACGGGTGACGGCTTCGTTCACATCCTGGCCGATGAGGTCGGTGAGTTCGAAGGGACCCATGGGGAAGCCGCCGCACTCGCGCAGGACGGCGTCGACGGTGGCGGGGTCGGCGGCCCGTTCCTCATGGACGCGGAACGCTTCGGCGTAGAAGGGCCTGGCGACGCGGTTGACGACGAAGCCCGGGGCGTCGGCGCAGCGCACCGGCGACTTTCCCCAGGCGGCCACGGTGGCGTGCGCGCGCTCCGCCGCCTCCGCGTCGGTGGCGAACCCCCGGACCACCTCCACGAGCGGCAGCAGCGGTGCCGGGTTGAAGAAGTGCAGGCCGACGAAGCGGCCGGGCAGCCGGAGGGCGCCCGCGACGGCGGTCACCGACAGGGAAGAGGTGTTGGTGGCCAGCAGACAGTCGTCGGGAACGACCGATTCCAGCTCCGCGAACAGCTTCTGTTTGGCGCCGAGTTGTTCCAGAATCGCCTCGATGACGAGCGCCGAGTCAGCGAGGTCGTCCAGTCGCGCGGCGGGGTGCAGACGGGCGCGGGCCGCGTCCCGGCCGTCGGCCGTGAGCCTGCCCTTCTCCACGAGACGGTCGAGGCGTGCGCCGATGGCCTGCGCGGCCTCGGCGGCCCGCCCCTCCAAGGTGTCGTACAGCCGCACACGGTGGCCCGCGACCAGGGCGACCTGGGCGATTCCCTGGCCCATGGTGCCGGTGCCGACGACTGCGACGGTCGCTTTCGGCTCGATTGCGGTCATGCCGGTGATCCTCCCCGATGAGTTGTCCACAGGTTCGCCGGGCCCCCTTGTCCCGACCGATCGTTCGGTTACTGTATCTACCGGGGGGAGTTCCCGGCCTCCCGAAGTGTGTCGCCCGCGCTCTGTCGCCCACGCTCCGTCCCCGAAGACTGTCGTCCCATCCGAGCCCAGCTCGAAGAGGAGTTGGTCAGCCGTGACCGCCGGACTCAGCACCGCCCAGTTGATCGAGAAGCACCTCCCGACACTCGACCAGGCCCTGGACGCCATCCGCACGCGCGTCTATTGGTCCCCCTTCCCCGAGCACCCGAAGGCGTACGGGGCGGAGGGCGCCGTGCCCGGCAGCCTGGGCGCGGCCGAGGGCCAGGCCGCCTTCGAGGCGCTGCGCGGCAAGCGCTTCGAGCTGGACCAGCCAGGTGCGGACGGCTGGGCGGGCTCCGAAGTCTCCCCGTACGGACCGGAGCTGGGGATCGAGTATCCCCACCCCGGAGTCGACGCGCTGCTGCCGGCCATGCGCGCGGCGATGCCGCAGTGGCGCGAGGCGGGCCCCCAGGCGCGGGCCGCTGTCTGTCTGGAGATCCTCGCCCGGATCAACGCCCGTACGCACGAGTTCGCCCACGCGGTCATGCACACCAGTGGGCAGGCCTTCATGATGGCCTTCCAGGCCGGCGGCCCGCACGCCCAGGACCGGGGCCTGGAGGCCGTCGCCTACGCCTTCGCCGAGCAGGTGCGCACCCCGGAGTCGGCCGACTGGTCCAAGCCGCAGGGCAAGCGCCCACCGCTGGAGCTGCGCAAGGAGTTCACCCCCGTGCCGCGCGGCATCTCGCTGCTGATCGGCTGCAACACCTTCCCGACGTGGAACGGCTACCCCGGCCTGTTCGCCTCCCTCGCCACGGGCAACGCCGTGCTGGTCAAGCCGCATCCGCGCGCCGTGCTGCCGCTGGCCCTGACGGTGCGCATCGCGCGCGAGGTCCTCCAGGGGGCGGGCTTCTCCCCCGACCTGGTCGCGCTGGCCGCCGAGCGGGACGGCGAGGGGATCGCCAAGTCCCTGGCCGTCCGCCCGGAGATCCGCATCATCGACTACACCGGCTCCACCGCGTTCGGCGACTGGCTGGAGGCCAACGCCCGCCAGGCGCAGGTCTTCACGGAGAAGGCCGGGGTGAACACGGTCGTCATCGACTCCACCGGCGACTACAAGGGCCTGCTGAGCAACCTCGCCTTCTCGCTGTCCCTCTACAGCGGCCAGATGTGCACCACCCCGCAGAACTTCCTCATTCCGCGCGACGGGATCACCACGGACGCCGGGCCCAAGTCCTACGACGAGGTGGTGGCGGATCTGGCCGCCGCCGTGGACGGCCTGCTCGGTGACGACGCCAGGGCCAACGCGCTGCTGGGCGCGATCGTCAACGACCAGGTGAAGGAGCGCATCGACGCCGCCGCGCAGCTCGGTGAAGTCGCCCTCGCCTCCCGGGCGGTGACCAACCCCGACTTCCCCGGCGCCACGGTCCGTACGCCCGTGATCGTCAAGCTGGACGGCGCCAAGCCGGACTCCGAGGCGGCCTATCTCTCGGAGTGCTTCGGACCGGTGTCCTTCGCCGTGGCGGTGGACTCGACCGCCGACGCCGTCGAACTGCTGCGGCGCACGGTGCGGGAGAAGGGCGCGATGACCGTCGGCGCGTACACCACGTCGCCCGACGTCGAGCGGCTGCTCGAGGTGGCCTGCCTGGAGGAGTGCGCCCAGCTCTCCCTCAACCTCACGGGCGGGGTATATGTGAACCAGACCGCCGCCTTCTCCGACTTCCACGGTTCGGGCGGCAATCCGTCGGCCAACGCGGTCCTGTGCGACAGCGCGTTCGTCGCGAGCCGCTTCCGCACGGTCGAGGTGCGCCGCCCGGCCTAGCCGAGCGGCCGGTCCGCGGCCGGTCCTCCCCAGTGGAAGAGGGCCATGGCGACGCTCGTCGCGAGGTTGTAGCTGGACACCTGGGGCCGCATGGGAAGGGCGACCAGCCGGGTCGCCCTCTCCCGCAGGTCGGGCGAGATCCCGTGCCGCTCGGAGCCGAAGGCGATGAGCGCGTCGTCCGGGAAGTCGATGGAGCGGATGTCGTCGCCCTCAGGATCCAGCGCGTAGAGCGGTCCGGGCGGCAGTTCGGGCAGCGGGAGCCGCTCGACGGCGGTCGCGTAGTGCAGGCCCGCCCCGGCCCGTACGGCGTTGGGGTGCCAGGGGTCGATGTCGCCGGTGGTGACCACGCCCGTGGCCCCGAAGCCGGCGGCGAGACGGATGACGGCGCCGACGTTCCCGAGGTTGCGGGGGTTCTCCAGCACGACGACCGGCGCCTTCCGGGGTGCCCGCGACAGGGTGTCGAGGTTCTTCCGGCGGCTCGGCCTGACCGCCAGTGCGGCCACCCCGGTGGGGTGGACCCGGGGCAGCAGCTCCCGCAGGCTCTGCGCCGGGATCCCGACGAGTCGCTCGGCGAGCTCCCCGGTCAGGTCGTCGGCCAGATCGGCGGCGAGCGCCAGCGTGGCCTCCTTGTCGGCGCAGACGGCCAGCCGTACGTCCGCGCCGAAGCGCAGGGCGTGCTTCAAGGCGTGGAAACCGTCCAGCAGTACGGCGTCAGGGGCGAGCTCGCCCCACTGTCGTACGGCGGCCACGGCTTCGTCCTCGGTCATGCCCTCAGCCTACGGTCCCGCCCCGGGCGAGCCGCCCCGGCTCAGCCCACGAGGCTGCGGGGAGCGGCGTCGCCCTCACGCTGCGCCGGGACCGTGGCCGTACGGGCGGGCAGCAGCCGGTCGCGCGCACGGCCGGTGACGGCGCCCACGCGGCGCAGGAAGGAGGTGGGCAGGAAGACCGCGTCCGCCACGATCATCGCCAGGGAGAAGAACGGCAGTCCGAGGGTGACAGCGATGCCGAGGTGCTCGCACATCATCACGGCCAGCAGGACGTTCTTGGCCCGCCGGTTCAGCAGGGTGAAGGGGAACGCGACCTGCACGGCCACCGTGCCGTAGCTGAGCAGCAGCACGATGACGCTGTTGCCCGCGAGGACGTGGGAGAGCTCGGGCCAGGGCGAGAAGTAGTCGAGGTGCAGCGGGTAGTAGAGCGCCGTGCCGTCCTGCCAGCGCGAGCCCTGGATCTTGTACCAGCCCGCCGTGGCGTAGATCAGGCAGACCTCCACCATGATGACCAGCAGCGACGCGTTGTGCGCCAGGTTGGCGAACGCATCCAGGACGGTGCGCGGCTCCCCGGGGGCGTAGCGCCGCACGCACCACCACAGGCCCTGTACGAACCACAGCCCCCAGAGAGCCGAGGCCCAGCCGAGGCCCGGAAGCGGGCCGTCGGCCGTCCAGGACATCCGGTCGTGCCCGAGGACCTGTGTGACGGCCAGCGCGAGGCCGCAGGCGGCCCACAGCAGGACGCCGGTGGCGTCCAGGTCGTCACGGCCGCTCCGGCCCTCGACGCCGTGCTCGTCGGCCGCCGCGGTCCGCTGCCGGAGCCGGGCGCGCCGGGCGTCGAGGGACCACACCAGTCCGCAGCGCGTGAGGACGGTGTAGAGGGCCAGCAGGTGGATGACGTTGTCGCCGCCGTCGCCGAGGAAGACGCTGCGGTTCTGGAGCGACAGCACCCCGATCATGAACAGCACGGACATGGTCCGCGTCCGCCACCCGAGCATCAGCAGGGCGCTGGAGACGAGGGCGACGGCGTAGACGGTCTCGAACCAAAGAGCGCTGTCGGACCAGACGAGAGCGGTGAAGGCGTGGTTGTCGGCGGTCAGCCGGCGCGCCATGTCCCAGCTCCACGGGCCGTCGGGCCCGTACATCTCATGGCGGTTGGGCCACTCGCGGAGCAGGAAGCACAGCCACGCGAAGGAAATGCCGATCCGGATCACGGCCGTCTGGTAGCGGCCGAGGGGGGACCGGGTGACGCGGTCGATTCCTCGCGCGAGCGAGGCGAGAGGGGCGCTCACCGGTTCTTCGCCTCCGGAACGTCGGCGGTGGTGACCGGCCACCAGCTCAGCACGCGGTACGCCGGTTTGGTCCCGGGCTTCTCGTCGCTCCAGGGCGGCGGCGCGACCGCGCGGGTCACGGACCGCACCTGGACGCGCTCGACCGGCCGCCCGTCGCGCTCGGCGCCGAGCCGGAGCAGGACGATGCGCCGGACGTACTGCTCGGACAGGTTGCCGCGCAGGCCGTTGGGCTGTTCCCGGGCGTCGTGCGTGCTGACGTAGAAGTCCCAGGCACGCCGCACCTCGTTCTGCTGGGTGTGGCTCGGGAAGAGGTTGTGATGTATCTCGGCACCGTCCTGGGCGGAGAGGTCGATCCACGGGGTGAGCGTCGACCGGCCGTCACGTCCGCGCAGCTCGGCGCGGGCCTGGACGGCGATGTTCTGCTGGAGCGGGTTGGGGGCGAAGAGCTTCCAGTTCTGTTCGAACTCCGGGTAGATGTAGTCGCCAATGGCCGCCGCGTGCTGCTTACTGACCACATTCGGCGGCGCCACATGCAGGAACACCATCGTCAGGTGCACAGCGGCGGCCACCGTCACGACGGCGACGCCCAGGGCGACGGCGATGCGCGCGGGCAAGGACAGTCCGTCGCCGGAACCGGCCCGCTCGTCGTGCTCGTCATCCGTCTCCATGTCCCGCCCCGATCCCGCGCGCTGCCTGTTGTCGTGCACCCGAACCGTACCCAGGCCGCCCCACCGGGCCCAGCGCGCAGGGGTTATCCACAGGCTTGACACCTCCGGATCCGGCGGCCCACCATTGAACCGAACGATCGGTCGGTCGGGAGTTCAGGGAAGGGCAGGGGGCATGTCATGACGACGACGGCGCCGGACGCACGGACCTACGAGGCGGTCTTCGACGCCACGGTGGCCGCCGACGAGCGCATCGAGCCACGCGACTGGATGCCGGACGCCTATCGCGCCTCGCTCGTCCGGCAGATCGCACAGCACGCCCACTCGGAGATCATCGGCATGCAGCCCGAGGCCAACTGGATCACTCGGGCGCCCTCGCTGCGCCGCAAGGCCATCCTGATGGCCAAGGTGCAGGACGAGGCGGGCCACGGCCTCTATCTCTACAGCGCCGCCGAGACCCTGGGCACCGGCCGCGACGAGCTCCTAGACAAGCTGCACTCAGGCCGCCAGAAATATTCGTCGATCTTCAACTACCCCACGCTGACCTGGGCGGACGTGGGAGCCATCGGCTGGCTCGTGGACGGCGCGGCCATCACCAACCAGGTCCCGCTGTGCCGCTGTTCCTACGGGCCCTACGCCCGCGCCATGGTCCGCATCTGCAAGGAGGAGTCCTTCCACCAGCGCCAGGGCTACGAGCTGCTGCTGACCCTGAGCCGCGGCACCGAGGCACAGCACGCCATGGCGCAGGACGCCGTGGACCGCTGGTGGTGGCCGTCCCTGATGATGTTCGGCCCCCCGGACGACGAATCCGCCCATTCGGCCCAGTCCATGGCCTGGAAGATCAAGCGCCATTCGAACGACGAGCTGCGCCAGCGGTTCGTGGACATCTGCGTCCCCCAGGCCGAGTCGCTCGGCCTGGCCCTCCCCGACCCCGGCCTCCGGTGGAACGAGGAGCGCGGCCACCACGACTTCGGCGCCATCGACTGGGACGAGTTCCACGAGGTGCTGCGCGGCAACGGCCCGTGCAACGAAGAGCGGATCAGCCGGCGGAGGCAGGCGCACGAGGAAGGCGCATGGGTGCGCGAGGCCGCCGCCGCCCATGCCCGCAAGCACGGCGGCACACCAGGGGAGGCAAGGGCATGACCAGCGCCGATTGGCCACTGTGGGAGGTGTTCGTGCGCAGCCGGCGCGGGCTGTCGCACACCCACGCCGGAAGCCTGCACGCACCGGACGCCGCGATGGCGCTGCGCAATGCCCGGGATCTCTACACCCGGCGCTCCGAGGGCGTCTCCATCTGGGTCGTGCCCTCCGCCGACATCACCGCCTCCTCACCGGACGAGAAGGATCCCTTCTTCGAACCGGCCGCGGACAAGCCCTATCGCCACCCGACCTTCTACGACATCCCGGAGGGGGTGCGGCACCTGTGAATCCCACGCCCGCCTCCACGCAGGCACCCGCCCGCGCTTCCGTCCCCGCCGCCCCTCCCGGCGCGGCGCTGGCGCTCGGTGACGACGCCCTCGTGCTGTCCCACCGGCTGGGGGAGTGGGCCGGCCACGCGCCCGTCCTGGAGGAAGAGGTCGCCCTCGCCAACATCGCGCTGGACCTGCTCGGCCAGGCCCGCTTCCTGCTCTCGCTCGTCGGCGACGAGGACGAGCTGGCCTATCTCCGGGAGGAGCGCGCCTTCCGCAATGTCCAGCTGGTCGAGCAGCCCAACGGCGACTTCGCCCACACCATCGCCCGCCAGCTGTACTTCTCCACCTACCAGGAGCTGCTGTACGGGCAGTTGACCGCGGGGGACGGTCCCTTCGCGCCTTTGGCCGCGAAGGCGGTCAAGGAGGTCGCCTACCACCGGGACCACGCCGAGCACTGGACGCTGCGCCTCGGCGACGGCACCGAGGAGAGCCACCGGCGGATGCAGACCGCGCTCGACGCGCTGTGGCGGTTCACGGGAGAGCTGTTCGACCCCCTCGACAGGCTCGACGTCGATGTGTCCGCTCTGCGTGACGGCTGGCTGGCGCTGATCACCCGGACCGTCGGGCAGGCCACCCTGACGCTCCCCACCGGCCCGCAGTCCGGCGCCTGGACGGCCGGAGCCGGACGACAGGGCATCCACACCGAGCCGTTCGGGCGGATGCTCGCGGAGATGCAGCACCTGCACCGCAGCCACCCGGGGGCGACATGGTGACCGTACCCACCCCGGACCTCACCGCGCTGGAACAGCGCCTTCTGGAGCTGGCCGGTGCCGTGCCCGATCCGGAGCTGCCCGTGCTGACCCTGGCCGAGCTGGGCGTGCTGCGCGGCCTGCAGCTGACCGGCCCCGGGCGGGTGGAGGTGGAGCTGACCCCCACCTACACCGGATGTCCGGCGATCGAGGCGATGTCCGCGGACATAGAGCGGGTGCTGCACGGCCAGGGCATACCCGAGGTCGAGGTGCGCACGGTCCTCGCCCCGGCCTGGTCCACGGACGACATCACGGCCGAAGGGCGGCGCAAGCTGGCCGAGTTCGGGGTCGCGCCACCCCGGGTCACCGGCCCGGACGGGCCCGTCCCGGTGGCGCTCGGCATCCGCTGCCCGCACTGCGGCTCCACCGACACCACGCTGCTGAGCCGCTTCTCGTCCACCGCCTGCAAGGCTCTGCGCCGCTGCGAGGCATGCCGCGAACCGTTCGATCACTTCAAGGAGTTGTAGATGGCAGCAGCGGCCCGCCACGGCGCCTTCCACCCCTTGAGAGTGACGGCCGTCGACCCGCTCACGGACGACTCGGTCGCCCTGACCTTCGCCGTGCCCACCGAGTTGCGGGACGTCTATCGCTACGCACCGGGCCAGCACATCACCCTCCGCCGGACCGCGGAGGCCGGCGAGGTGCGGCGCACCTACTCCCTCTGCGGCCCGGCTCCGGCACCGGGCGCCGACGGAGCGGCGGAGCTGCGGGTCGGGGTGCGCCTGGTCGACGGCGGGGTGTTCTCCACCTACGCCCTGAAGGAGCTGGCGGCGGGGGACACGGTGGAGGTGATGGCACCGGCCGGCCGGTTCGTGCTGGAGCCACGCCCCGGGCACTTCGCCGCGATCGTCGGCGGCAGTGGGATCACCCCGGTCCTGTCCATCGCCTCGACCCTGCTCGCGCGGGTGCCCGATGCCCGGTTCTGTCTGATACGCAGCGACCGGACCACCGCGTCCACGATGTTCCTGGAGGAGGTCGCCGACCTCAAGGACCGCTGGCCCGACCGCTTCCAGCTGGTGCACATCCTGTCCCGTGAGGAACAGCAGGCCGGATTGCCGTCCGGGCGGCTGGACGAGGAGCGGCTGACCCGGTTGCTGCCCGCGCTGCTCCCGGTGGAGGCGATGGACGGCTGGTTCCTGTGCGGCCCCCATGGCCTGGTGCGGGAGGCCGAGCGGGCGCTCCGCGCCCTGGGAGTCGGCCGGGACCGCGTCCACCAGGAGATATTCCACGTCGACACCGCCTCCGGCACGGCCTCCGACACCGTCTCCGGCGCGACCCCGGCCGGATCCTCCACCACGGCCGCCCCCGTTCCCGCGCACAGCACCGTGACCGCGAAGCTGGACGGGCGCAGCGGCAGCTGGCCGGTGCGGGAGGGCGAGCCGCTGCTGGACGCGGTGTTGCGCAACCGCTCCGATGCCCCGTACGCGTGCAAGGGCGGTGTGTGCGGCACCTGCCGGGCCTTCCTGGTCAGGGGCGAGGTGCGGATGGACCGGAATTTCGCGCTGGAACCGGAGGAGCTGGACACCGGGTATGTGCTGGCCTGCCAGTCGCATCCGGTCACGGAGGAGGTGGAGTTGGACTTCGACCGCTGAGCTACGACGACGGTCGGGCGGACGATGGCCGGGCCGCGGCGCCGGGGCGTTCGCCGGGTGGCTTCCGGTCGATGGGCGCGTTCCGATGGATGGCCGCGTGTTCCCAATTCCTGCAACCTGTTCTACCTTGACGCTCCATCAGTTCCAGGCGTCAGTGGCAGTGCCGGTGTGCGGGAGGACGGACAGTGGACTTCACCTTCACCGAGGAACAGCAAGCCGCCGAGGAAGCGGCCAGGGCGGTCCTCTCCGGGGTCTCCCCCGATGGCGTGCCCAGCCCGGCTCTGACCAGGGGGGCGGTGGCCGAGGACTTCGACCGGGCGCTGTGGGCATCGCTCGCGGACGCAGACCTGCTGAGCCTGTTCATCGCCCCCGAGCACGGCGGCGCGGGGCTCGGTCCCATCGCGCTGTGCCTGGTGCTGCGCGAGGCGGGGCAGGTGCTGGCCCGCGTACCCCTGCTGGAGTCCAGTGCGGCCGCCGCCGTCCTGAGCAGCCACGGCGGCCGGGCGGTGGCCGGGCTGCTGCCCCTGGTGGGGCGGGGTGAGCTCGTCATCACCGTGGCGTCCAGCGGCCGTACGGGACACGACCCGGCCGAACTCGCCGTCACTGCCCGGGAGATGACCGCTTCCGGTACGGAAGGCCCCGGCTGGGTTCTCGACGGGATGCAGACGGCCGTGCCCTGGGCGCAGAGCGCGGATCGCGTTCTGCTGCCCGCCCGCACCGGCGAGGGGCGCACCGTGCTCGCCCTCGTTCCGCGCGACCGCACCGGGGTCACCCTGGCCGACCAGGTCTCCACCAACGGCGAGCGCTACGCACAGGTCGGCTTCGACTCCGTACGGCTGGGCGGCGACGAGGTGATCACCGCCGAGGGCGCGTGGGAGCGGCTACGGGGGCTGCTCACCGTGGGCACGAGCGCGCTCGCGCTCGGAGTGGGTACGGCTGTAGCACGCACGACCAGCGCATACGCCTCGAAGCGCGAGCAGTTCGGCTTTCCGATCGCCACATTCCAGGCCGTCGCCGTACAGGCAGCGGACCGGTACATCGACCTGCGCGCGATGGAGGCCACGCTCTGGCAGGCGGCCTGGCGCATGGAGTCGGGAGCCGCCGGGGAGCTCCCGGTCGACGCGGACATCGCCGTCGCGAAGATCTGGGCCGCGGAGGGCGTGCGCCGCGTCGTCCAGACCGCGCAGCATCTGCACGGCGGCTTCGGCGCGGACACCGGCTATTCCCTGCACCGGTACCACGCGTGGGCCAAGCAGTTGGAGCTCTCGCTCGGCCCGGCGGCGGCCCATGAGGAGGCCCTGGGCGACCTGCTGGCCGCCCATCCCGTCGACTGACCGCCACGGGGCCCCGGCGAGCGGAGCGCCCCCGGACGACCGGTGCTAGATCACCGTGCCGGGCGCGCCGTTGCCGTCGACGACCGGGCGGCCCGCGGCCTCCCAGACCTGCATGCCGCCGTCGACGTTCGCCGCGTCCAGGCCCTGCTGGACGAGGTAGGCGGTGACCTGGGCGGAGCGCCCGCCCGAGCGGCAGATGACGTTGATCGTGGCGCCGTCGGGGGCCTTCTCCGTCAGCTCGCCGAAGCGGGCGACGAAGTCGCTCATCGGGATGTGGAGCGCGCCATCGGCGTGGCCCGCCGCCCACTCGTCGTCCTCACGGACGTCCAGCAGAAAGTCTTCGGACGTCAGAGCGTCGATGCCGACCGTGGGTACCCCAGAACCAAAATGCATGTCCCCGACGCTACCCGACCAGCGAGTCCAGGTGGGCCCTGCGCTCGGCGACCTGGGCGGCCAGGCCCTCGGCGATCTCCTCCAGCAGTTGGTCCGGGTCGTCCGGCGCCATCTTGATCATGGAGCCGATCGCCGAGCCCTCCAGCTCCGCGGCCACCGTCGCCAGCAGCTCCTTGCGCTGAGCCAGCCACTCCAGGCGGGCGTAGAGCTCCTCGGCGGGGCTCGGCCGCGGCTCCTCGGGCGCGGGGCCCGCGGCCCACTCCTCGGCCAGTTCCCGCAGCAGGGCCTCGGCCCCGTCCGCGTAAGCGGCGTTGACCCGCACGATGAACTCCTCGCGCCGCACGCGGTCTTCCTCGCCCTGGGCCAGGTCCGGGTGGGCCTTGCGGACGAGCTCGCGGAAGATCCGCCGGGCCTCGTCGCTCGGGCGCACCCGCTGCGGGGGCCGTACCGGCCGCTCCGTGAGCATCGCCGACGCCTCGGGCGACAGGCCCTCCGAGTCCATCCAGCCGCCGAACAGCTCCTCCACCCCGGGCAGCGGCTGCACCAGGGCGCGCGCCTCCCGGGCCCTGCGGAGGTCCTCGGCGTCGCCGCTGCGGGCCGCCACCGCCTCCGCGATCTGCGCGTCCAGCTCGTCGAGCTGCGCGTACATGGGGCCGAGCCGCTGGTGGTGCAGCCGGGAGAAGTTCTCCACTTCCACCCGGAAGGTCTCCACCGCGATCTCGAACTCGATCAGCGCTTGCTCCGCGGCGCGGACGGCTTGGGCCAGGCGCTGGGTGCCCGGCTCCTCGGCGTGGAGATTCTCGGCTTCCGGATTCATCACTCGCCCAGCGTACGGTTCCCCCACGGCCTCCGGATCCCCCCGAGCCCCGGCCACCCCGCTGTCCTCAACCACCGCGGGCCCGATCCGGCCCCCGATCCCGGACCCGGCTTCGCCCCCGACCGTCGTACGGGCTCGGATCAGCGCCCCGGACCCCGTCTACACACCCATCTCCGCCGCCACTCTGCCGCGCCGGACCGCCGTCACGAGATCCGCGTGGTCCGCCTCCGTGCGGTCCGCGTAGGTCACCGCGAAGGCGGCGATCGCCTCGTCCAGCTCGGCCGACTTGCCGCAGTAGCCCGCTATGAGCCGGGGGTCCGCGCTGTGCGCGTGGGCCCGCGCGAGGAGCGCGCCCGTCATCCGGCCGTAGTCGTCGAGCTCACCGGGGGCCAGGGCCGCCGGGTCGACGCTGCCCTTGCGGTTGCGGAACTGCCGCACCTGATACGGCCTGCCGTCGACCGTCGCCCACCCGAGCAGCACGTCGCTGACCACCTGCATCCGCTTCTGCCCCAGCACCACCCGCCGGCCTTCGTGCCCCGCCGCGGGGGAGCCGGGCGCGAACCCGGCCTTCTCCGCGTACGGCAGGAGCACGGAGGGCCGGGCCTCCTTCACCTGGAGGACGAGCGGCTCCCCCCGGTGGTCGAGCAGCAGCACCACGTAGGACCGCAGCCCCACGCTCCCCGTGCCCACCACCCGGAACGCCACGTCCTGCACTTCGTACCGCGCCAGCAGCGGCAGCAGTTCCTCCGGCAGGGTCCCCAGATAGTCGCCCAGGGAAAGGGCGACAGCCGCCGCCTCTCCGGCCGGCACCCGTCGCAGCACGGGCGGCGCGTCCAGGAAGCGCCGGCCCCCGTCCGCGGCCTCCTCGGTCGCCTTCGCCGCGAAACGGGCGCTGGTGTTCCGCCGGGCCTTCGCCGCGACCCGCTCCAGGGTGCCCAGCAGCGCCCGCGCGTCGGCGTGCGCGACGAGCTCCTCGTCGGCGATGGCGTTCCACGCGTCGGCGGCGGGCAGCTTGGCCAGCAGGCGCATCGTGTGCCGGTAAGCGCCCGCCGCGTCCCGCGCCGCCGCCCGGCAGGTGTCCTCGTCGGCGCCCGCCTCCCGCCCGGCCAGCACCAAGGAGACGGCGAGCCGCTTCACGTCCCACTCCCACGGCCCGTGCAGGGTCTCGTCGAAGTCGTTGACGTCGATGACGAGTCCGCCCCGCGCGTCGCCGTAGAGGCCGAAGTTGGCGGCGTGGGCGTCACCGCATATCTGCGCGCCGACGCCCGTCACGGCCGTACGCACCAGGTCGTGCCCCATCAGCCCGGCCGAGCCGCGCAGGAAGGCGAAGGGGGAGGCGGCCATCCGGCCGACCCGGATCGGCGTCAGCTCGGGAAGCCGGCCCGCGTTCGACGCCTCGACCGTCTCCACGGCCCCGGGGCGCCCGGCGTCAGCGGTCCACTCGGCGTGCGAGGAGCGGGGCACGCGCGCCCGCAGCGCCTTGCCCCCGGCCTTCGGCGGACCCGGCCGCCTGCCCGTCCCCGTCCCTCCGGCCGGCTCCGCGAACCCCGGCACGTACGGCAGTCGCGACACAGCGCGCCCCCTCCCCCTTCACGCCCACTCACGCCCAACTACCCAGAACCTACCGCCCACCACTGACAACGGCCGGGCCCCATCGGCGTCGCACGCGGCCTCAGCCGAACTCCTTCGGGCACTGCGCACTGCTCTCCGGGAGGTACTTCCCGGCCCACCGCCCCAGCTCCTTGAGCGCGGGCTCCAACGCGGCGCCCGCCTCCGTCAGTTGGTACGCGACGCGCAGCGGCGGGCCCGCGTGCACTTCCCTCACGAGCAGTCCGGCGGCGGCGAGCTGGGTGAGCCGGTCCGACAGCATGCGCTCGCTGATCCCCGGGATCGCCCGCCGCAGGTCGGCGAAGTGGACCGGCCCCTGCAGCAGAGTGGCCACGATCAGACCGGTCCAGCGCTTGCCGAACAGCTCGAAGACCCGCGTCATGCCTCCGTCGACGCTCTTGCACGCCTGTCCACCGTGATCCGCCATGGGTCCAGGGTACTGCGTTCTCCACTGCCCCTATAAAAAAGTAAGCCCCTGTGTTATTAATAGCTACACACGGAACTGCACCCCGCAGATCCGCCCCGTCGGCGTCACGCCCGTCATCAGGAGATCCCCATGGCCACGCTGCTGCACCTCGACTCCTCCGCCCTCCCGCAGGGCTCCTCCTCCCGCGAGGTCACCGCCGCCTTCCGCAAGGCGTGGGAGGAGCAGCACCCCGACGGCACGGTCGTCTACCGCGACCTCGCCGCCGACCCGCTGCCGCACATCACCGCCGACGGCATCCAGGCCCTCTTCGCCGCCCCCGAGGAGCGCACGGCCGAGCAGACGGCCGCCTTCGCGCTGCGCACCGAGCTGGCCGAGGAGCTGGAGCGCGCGGACGCGGTGCTGATCGGCGCCCCCATGTACAACTTCTCGATCCCCTCCAGCCTCAAGGCGTGGCTGGACCAGGTGATCATCATGGGCCGCACGGCCGGCGTCGAGACGCCCTCGGCGGCCGGTACGCCGACGACCGTCGTCGCCTCCCGCGGCGGTTCCTACGCACCGGGTACCCCGCGCGAGGACTCCGAGTTCGTGACGACCTACCTGGAGAAGGCCCTGGGCGGCATGCTCGGCCTGGACGTCGACTTCATCGTCCCCGAGCTGACCCTGGCCCACTCCGTGCCCGCCATGGCCGCCCTGGTCGACAAGTCGGACGCCTCCCGCGCCCAGGCCCACGAGGACGCCGCCGCCAAGGGCAAGGCCCTGGCCGCACGCTTCGCGGCCTGATTCCCGGGGCATATACCGAAGACCCCCGGGGCGCCCACCCCGACAACATCTGGCCGAAATCGACCGTTCGCCGCGTCATGCCTGGTCACAAGTGACCGGGCAGACGCGACCCATGACCCTGGCGCAATCTTTAGCCGAATCCAGGCTTTTAGCTAAGCCTAAAGGTGGCATTCTCTTCTCTAGAAGAGGTTCCAGAGGTCCTCAGGCCGCCACCGGCGGCCGAGGACTCCGCCGACACCACGCTCGGCACCACGATTCTGGGGGGTAGCCATGGCCTGGCGCCACGGTACGGATCGCAGCCGCTCGGCCGATCTAGCGGGCGCCCGGGTGGCGCGCCACGCGACGGCCTCGCTCGCGGGGCTCGTCGCGGAACGGGGCATGTCCCGCAAGGAGTTGGCCGACCGCATGGGCGTCTCCCCCGGCAGGGTCAGCCAAATCCTCTCGGGCGACGAGAATCTGACGCTCCGTTCACTGGCCGCCGTCGCCGAGGCCCTTGAGGTGGGAGTGGAGGTCTGTTTCTTCGAGCAGACCGCCGCCGAGCACAGAGAGCCGGCGGAGACCGTACGACCGGGGGCCTCGGACCAGTCCCGCCCGTTAGCTCCGTCCCACCGCTGAACCGCCCACCTCGTGCCGCAGGGCGAGCAGCACCCTGTCGTCACTGCGCTTGCCGTGCGCGTGCGCCAGATCGAGCAGATACGTACAGAGGTGCTCGGCCTCGCCGAACGCCCTTCGCGTCTGCCGGATCTCCTCCCGCGTGCGTTCGCGACCCTGCTGCTGGCACAGCTTCTCGATCTTCGTCTCCATGGTGATCCACTTCTGCGCCGCGATCCGTGCGTCCCGGTGGCGCTCGTAGATCTCCCGCTTCAGATTCGTGCGGCTCCTGGCCGTACGCCCCGGCGTATCGACCCGCGTCATCAGATGCGCCCTGACCCGGTCCGCGAAGGCGTCGAGGTCCCAGCAGTCCGGGAAGCCGGCCACCATCGTGTGGCACCACTCGGCGCGGTCCGTCCGCAGGCGCAGCGCCAGGCTGTTGAGCAGCAGCGAGTCCCCCAGCGTCACGATCGCCATCAGCGGGTGCTCACCGGATTCACCCGCCTTGCGCTTGGGCACCAGCCCCAGACCGGCCACGGCACCCACCGCGGCCGGCGGCACGCTCGACGCGTGCGGCAGCAGCAGTCCGTTGGCCAGCGCGGCCATTCCGGAGGTCCAGATCACCACGGCGACCGCCGCCGCGGCCGAGCGCACCGTGCCGAGCAGCCGTCCCTCCTCACGGAAGCGCCAGACCAGACACACCCAGGTCACAGGCGCGCAGACGACGGCGGGCAGCACCCACTCCGACAGCACGGACGACTGGCCCCACGCCACAGCGTCCCCCATTCCGGTTGCAGACGAGGCTCCCCACGACACCGGACTCGACGCTCTTCACACAGAGCCCCAGCGCGATTACGGAATGATGTTCCCACTGCGACCGCTACCGTGTGCAGCGATTCCGGCCAAGACTTCGCTCAGCACGCCATGAATCCGGCCATGGTTCGAGCAAGGGCTGGACAAGATCTGGACAAAGCGAAACGGACCTCCCCGAGTGACTTACGTCACTTCGGAGAGGTCCGTTTCGATACCTCATGGTGCGCGAGGGGGGAGTTGAACCCCCACGCCCTTTCGGGCACTGGAACCTGAATCCAGCGCGTCTGCCTATTCCGCCACCCGCGCATGGGTGTTGTCTTCAGTCTTCCCGCACCGCCCTCGGACTTTTCCGTCCAGTTCTTGTGCGTTCGCCTTCCGACATCGAGAACATTAGCACGCTGTGGAGGGTGTCTTCACACTCGTTCCTGGTGGGCGGGCACGGACCGCCCGGAGCGGCATCCGAGCGGCACCTGCCGGGCGTCCGGCCGACCTCGGCCGGCCCGGGTCGCGGAACCTCGCACAGGGGAGAAGCCGGACAGAACCGGAAGCCGTCGCCCCCGCCGGAGCCCCGCCGGACCGGCAGGACCGCCGGGCACCCCACCGGTTGCGGGACACTGGCTCGCAGCCGCCTCTACGATCCCTAGTGAAGGCGGCACCGGGACGCGGGTGAAGGCGACACTCGTCACTCCTGGCGCCGAAGGGGAACCAGCCGTTTTCCCGACGCGTGGATACGATCAGTAAGCAGTATCAGGAACGACACTGAGCATCAGGAACGTCACTGAGGGAAGGAGGTGCCCCGTGGGAGTACTGAAGCGCTTCGAGCAGCGACTCGAGGGTCTCGTGAACGGCACCTTCGCCAAGGTGTTCAAGTCCGAGGTGCAGCCGGTGGAGATCGCGGGCGCGCTCCAGCGCGAGTGCGACAACAACGCCACCATCTGGAACCGCGACCGCACCGTCGTCCCCAACGACTTCATCGTGGAGCTGAGCGCCCCGGACTTCGAGCGCCTCAGCCCGTACTCCGGTCAGCTCGGCGACGAGCTCTCCGGCATGGTCCGCGACTACGCCAAGCAGCAGCGCTACACCTTCATGGGGACCATCAAGGTCCACCTGGAGAAGGCCGACGACCTCGACACCGGGCTGTACCGGGTGCGCAGCCGCACCCTGGCCGCCAGTGAGTCGCAGGACCCGCAGGCCCAGCAGCGCCCGGCCGCGCCCCGCCCCGGCGGCAGCGGTCCCGTCACGCACGGTGCCGGCTATCCGTCGCCGCCCTCGGGACTGCCGCCCATGCCCGCGGCCCCGCCGCCCGGCGGCGGGCGACCCGCGCCGCGCACCGGAGGACCCGGCCCCGCGGCCGGTCCCGCCTCCGGTGGCCAGACCCGGCGCTGGATCGAGATCAACGGCACGCGGCACCAGATCTCACGCCCCACCCTCGTACTGGGCCGCAGTACCGAAGCGGACGTACGGATCGACGACCCCGGCGTCTCCCGCCGGCACTGCGAAATCCGGGTCGGCACCCCCGCGACGATCCAGGATCTGGGGTCGACCAACGGCATCGTGGTGGACGGACAGCACACCACGCGCGCTACGCTCCGCGACGGCTCGCGCATCGTCGTGGGCAGCACCACCATCGTTTATCGGCAAGCCGAAGGGTGAAGCGGGGGCAATGTCAGAGCTGACCCTCACGGTCATGCGGTTGGGTTTCCTCGCCGTCTTGTGGCTGTTCGTCATCGTGGCCGTTCAGGTCATCCGCAGTGACCTCTTCGGTACGCGGGTCACCCAGCGCGGCTCCCGCCGCGGCGGCTCGGAGCGGCAGACGCAGCGCGCGCAGCAGCAGACCGCACCGCCGCCACAGCGCCAGCAGCAGGGCGGCGGCCGACGTGCCGACCGCTCCCGCCGCGGCGCGCCCACCAAGCTCGTGGTCTCCGAGGGCTCCCTCACCGGCACCACGGTGGCCCTCCAGGGCCAGACCATCTCTCTCGGTCGCGCCCACGACTCCACGATCGTGCTGGACGACGACTACGCCTCCAGCAGGCATGCCAGGATCTATCCGGACCGCGACGGCCAGTGGATCGTCGAGGACCTCGGTTCGACCAACGGCACCTATCTCGACCGGACCAGGCTGACCACCCCGACCCCGATCCCGCTCGGCGCGCCGATCCGCATCGGCAAGACCGTCATCGAGCTGCGGAAGTAGTAGGACCATGACGACCGGAGGGTGGGCAGCGTGTCTGGGAAGGGGCTGTACCCGGAGCCGACGGGCGAGGTGCGCATGAGTCTGTCACTGCGTTTCGCCGCCGGATCGCACAAGGGCATGATCCGGGAGGGCAACGAGGACTCCGGTTACGCCGGCCCCCGCCTGCTCGCCATCGCCGACGGCATGGGCGGCCAGGCCGCGGGTGAGGTCGCCTCCTCCGAGGTGATCTCCACCCTGGTGACGCTCGACGACGACGTCCCCGGCTCCGACATCCTCACCTCCCTCGGCACCGCCGTGCAGCGGGCCAACGACCAGCTCCGGGTCATGGTCGAGGAGGACCCGCAGCTGGAGGGCATGGGCACCACGCTCACCGCCCTGCTGTGGACCGGCCAGCGGCTCGGCCTCGTGCACGTCGGCGACTCGCGCGCTTACCTGCTGCGCGACGGCGTGCTCACCCAGATCACGCAGGACCACACCTGGGTGCAGCGGCTCGTCGACGAGGGCCGGATCACCGAGGAAGAGGCCACCACCCACCCGCAGCGCTCCCTGCTGATGCGCGCGCTGGGCAGCGGCGACCACGTGGAGCCCGACCTCTCCATCCGGGAGGTCCGGGCCGGGGACCGCTATCTCATCTGCTCCGACGGTCTGTCCGGCGTCGTCAGCCACCAGACGATGGAGGAGACCCTCGCCAGCTACCAGGGTCCGCACGAGACGATCCAGGAGCTGATCCAGCTCGCGCTGCGCGGCGGCGGTCCCGACAACATCACCTGCATCGTCGCCGACGTCCTCGACGTCGACGGCGGCGACACCCTGGCGGGCCAGCTCAACGACACCCCGGTGATCGTCGGCGCGGTGGCCGAGAACCAGCTCCAGCTGGGCGACGACGGCGCCCTGCACACCCCGGCCGGGCGGGCCGCCGAGCACGCCCGCGCCAATCGGCCCGTACCCCCGCAGGGCGGCGGCTTCGGCCCGCCCGGCAGCGGTGACGCGGGCATGGGCGGCACCCCGGACGGCTCCTTCGGCGCCTTCATGGACGAGGAGTACGTCAAGCCCGCCCGCCGCGGGAAGTGGATCAAGCGGTCCCTCATCGTGGCCGTGGTGCTCGGCGTCGTCGCCGGGGGGCTCTACGGCGGCTACAGCTGGACCCAGACGCAGTACTACGTGGGCGCCAAGGACAACGACCACGTGGCCGTCTACCAGGGCATCAACCAGAACCTGGCCTGGGTCAGCCTCAGCAAGCTGTATCAGGACCACCCCGAGATCGAACTCAAGTACCTCCCGGTCGACCAGCGCGGCCGCGTCCAGGACACCATCGCGCTCGACAGCCGCGACAAGGCCGTGCAGAAGGTCAAGGACCTCGGCATGCTCGCAGGCGCGTGCAAGAAGGAGGACGAGCGGCACAAGGCCGAGCAGCAGGCGCGCGAGAAGGAGAAGCAGAGCGGCGAGCGGGCCGGTGGCGCCGTGGGCGAGGCCGCCAAGGACCCCAAGTCCGACGCCAAGCCGAACTCCGTCCAGGCCACCCCCACGGCGCCCGCGCCCGGTCCCACCCTCAGCGAGGAAGAGCAGAAGTTGGTCCCGCAGTGCAGCACTCAGCAGTGAAGCCGTAGGGGGCCATCAACTCATGTCAGCCATGCCATCCATGCCATCAATGCCGGGTTTCGCCAACACCACCACGATCAGCACGGTGGGCCCGCCCAGCCGGCGCAACACCGAGCTGGCACTGCTCGCCTTCGCGGTGATCATCCCGTGCTTCGCGTACGCCAACGTGGGCCTCGCCCTCAGCGGTGAGATGCCCTCGGGCATGCTCGGCTACGGCCTCGGCCTCGGTCTGCTGGCCGGCGTCGGCCACCTCGTCATCCGCAAGTTCGCCAAGTACGCGGACCCGCTGCTGCTGCCGATGGCCACGCTGCTCAACGGGCTCGGCCTCGTCCTCATCTGGCGGCTGGACCAGTCGCCGCGGCTGGCCAACCTCGCCAAGAACCAGGGCTTCAAGTACATCGCCTCGGCACCCAACCAGCTGATGTACTCGGCGCTGGGCATCGGGCTCTTCGTCGCCGTGGTGATCTTCCTCAAGGACCACCGCATCCTCCAGCGCTACACCTACATCTCCATGGCCGTCGCGCTGGCCCTGCTGATCGCCCCGGTCTTCTTCCCGGCGAAGTTCGGCGCGCGGATCTGGATCACCCTGCCGGGCCTCGGCTCGATCCAGCCGGGTGAGTTCGCGAAGATCATCCTGGCGATCTTCTTCGCCGGCTATCTGATGGTGAAACGCGACGCCCTCGCCCTGGCCAGCCGCCGCTTCATGGGGCTCTACCTGCCGCGCGGCCGTGACCTCGGTCCGATCCTGGCCGTCTGGGCGTTCAGCATCCTCATCCTCGTCTTCGAGACCGACCTCGGCACCTCGCTGCTGTTCTTCGGCATGTTCGTCGTGATGCTCTACGTCGCGACCGAGCGCACCAGCTGGATCGTCTTCGGCCTGCTGATGTCCGCGGGCGGTGCCGTCGGCGTCGCCACCTTCGAACCGCACGTCCAGGCCCGTGTGAACGCCTGGCTGGACCCGTTCGGCGGCTGGGGCAAGTCCGCGGCCAGCGAGCAGATCTCCCAGGCGCTGATGGCCTTCGGCTCCGGCGGCGTCTTCGGCTCGGGCTGGGGCCAGGGCTACTCCGACCTCATCGGCTTCGCCGCCAACTCCGACTTCATCCTCGGCACCGTCGGCGAGGAGCTCGGTCTGGCGGGCACCATGGGGATCCTGATGATCTACGCGATCATCGTGGAGCGCGGTGTGCGCACGGCTCTGGCCGCGCGCGACCCCTTCGGCAAGCTGCTCGCGTGCGGTCTGTCGGCCGCCTTCGGCATCCAGGTCTTCGTCGTCGCGGGCGGCGTCATGGGCCTCATCCCGCTGACCGGCATGACCCTGCCGTTCATGGCTGCCGGTGGCTCCTCCGTCATCGCCAACTGGGCCCTGATCGCCATCCTCATCAAGATCAGCGACACCGCGCGCCGCCCCGCGCCGGCGCCCGCTCCCTCCCCCGACGCCGAGATGACCCAGGTGGTCCGACCGTGAACAAGCCCGTGCGCCGGATCGCGATCTTCTGCGGGCTGCTCGTGCTGGCCCTGCTGCTGCGCGACAACTGGCTCCAGTTCGTCCAGGCGGACGAGCTCAAGACCAACAAGCACAACCACCGGGTCGCGATCGCCCGCTACAGCCAGCCGCGCGGCAACATCATCGTCGACGGCCAGGAAGTCACCGGCTCGGTCGAGACCAACGGCATCGACTACAAGTACAAGCGCACCTACAAGAACGGCGAGATGTGGGCGCCGGTCACCGGCTACACCTCGCAGGTCTTCGACGCCTCGCAGCTGGAGAAGCTCTACGACCGGGTCCTCACCGGCGACGACGACAAGCTGTTCTTCAACCGCACCGTCGACATGATCACGGGCAAGGGCCAGAAGGGTGGCGACGTGATCACCACCCTCAACGCCAAGGCCCAGGAGGCCGCCTTCAAGGGCCTCGGTGACAAGCGCGGCGCCGTCGCCGCCCTCGACCCGCGCACGGGCAAGATCCTGGCCCTGGCGTCCACCCCCTCGTACGACCCCTCGAAGATCGCGGGCGCGAACGACAGCGCGGCGTGGACGGCGCTGGAGAAGGACAAGAACCAGCCGATGCTCAACCGGGCGCTGCGGGCCACCTACCCGCCCGGTTCGACGTTCAAGGTCGTGACGGCAGCCGCGGCGCTGGAGAACGGGCTGTACACGGACCCGGACCAGAAGACCGACTCGCCTCTGCCGTGGAAGCTGCCGGACACGGTGACCGAGTTGGGCAACGAGAACAACATCCCCTGCAAGGACGTCTCCATGCGGGAGGCCCTGCGGATGTCCTGCAACACCGTCTTCGGCAAGATCAGCGCCGACCTCGGCAACGACAAGATGATGAAGCAGGCGCAGAAGTTCGGCTTCAACAACGAGGTCCTCACGCCCGTGCGTGCCGAGAAGAGCGTCTACCCCAAGGACAACCGGCCGCAGAACGCCATGGACGGCATCGGCCAGGCGTCCAACCGCGCCACCCCGCTCCAGATGGCCATGGTCGTCTCCGCGATCGCCAACAACGGCAAGCTCATGGAGCCGTACATGGTCGACAAGGTGCGGGCGCCCAACCTCAACGTGATCGAGACGCACCAGCCCAAGCAGATGTCGCAGGCGCTCTCCGCGCAGAACGCGCAGAAGGTCCAGTCGATGATGGAGACGGTCGTCGAGAGCGGCACCGGCAAGAGCGCCCAGATCGACGGCGTCACCGTCGGCGGCAAGACCGGTACCGCCCAGCACGGCGTCGACAACAGCGGCAAGCCGTACGCCTGGTTCATCTCCTACGCGAAGACCGACAACGGCTCGCCCGTCGCGGTCGCCGTGGTGGTCGAGGGCGACGACAAGACCGCGCGTGACGACGTCGCCGGTGGCGCGCTCGCCGCGCCGATCGCGAAGAACGTCATGGAGGCCGTGCTCAAGACGTCGAAGTGACGCCGCTCACCCCACCAGCCGTGCACCGTAGCTGACGGTACCGGTCGTGTATCAGGTGACGGTGGCGCCCGGAAGGGGCGCAGCGTGCCGGGTACGGTATGCCCGGACAGCACACCGCCGGACCCACGCCGGTGCGGTCAGGAAAACGGAAGGGCTGGAGCTATGGAAGAGCCGCGTCGCCTCGGCGGCCGGTACGAGCTGGGCTCGGTGCTCGGCCGCGGTGGCATGGCCGAGGTCTACCTCGCCCACGACACCCGGCTCGGCCGCACCGTCGCCGTGAAGACGTTGCGGGTGGACCTCGCCCGCGACCCGTCCTTCCAGGCCCGGTTCCGCCGTGAGGCCCAGTCGGCCGCCTCGCTCAACCACCCGTCGATCGTCGCCGTCTACGACACCGGCGAGGACTATGTGGACGGGGTCTCGATCCCGTACATCGTCATGGAGTACGTCGACGGGTCCACCCTGCGCGAGCTGCTGCACTCCGGCCGGAAGCTGCTGCCCGAGCGCTCGCTGGAGATGACCATCGGCGTTCTCCAGGCGCTGGAGTACTCCCACCGGGCCGGCATCGTCCACCGCGACATCAAGCCCGCGAACGTCATGCTGACGCGCACCGGCCAGGTCAAGGTGATGGACTTCGGCATCGCCCGCGCCATGGGCGACTCCGGCATGACGATGACCCAGACCGCGGCCGTGATCGGCACCGCCCAGTACCTCTCCCCGGAGCAGGCCAAGGGCGAGCAGGTCGACGCGCGGTCCGACCTCTACTCCACCGGCTGCCTGCTCTACGAGCTGCTGGCGGTGCGGCCCCCGTTCATCGGCGACTCCCCGGTGGCCGTCGCCTACCAGCACGTACGGGAAGAGCCGAACCCGCCGAGCGTCCACGACCCCGAGATCACGCCCGAGATGGACGCCATCGTCCTCAAGGCACTGGCCAAGGACCCGGACTACCGCTACCAGTCGGCCGACGAGATGCGGGCCGACATCGAGGCGGCGCTGGAGGGCCAGCCCGTGGCCGCCGCCGCGGGCGCGTACGGGCTCGGCGGCTACGGCGAGGACCAGCCGACCACCATGCTCCGCTCGCACGACCACGGCGCCGGACAGACGTCCATGCTGCCGCCGGTGCGCGACGACGACGGTGGCTACGGCGGCTACGACGACGGCAACGGCCGCAGGCGCGGCGGGGGCGGCGGCAAGAAGAGCAGCCTCTCCACGATCCTGCTGATCGTCGCGGGCATCCTGGTGCTCGTCGGCGCGATCTTCATCGGCAAGTCGCTGTTCGGCGGGAACTCCAACAGCTCCCAGGTGTCCGTGCCCAACCTCGTCGGGCAGACGCTCAAGGACGCCCAGCAACAGGGCGTCAACGGCGACTTCAAGGTCGTCCAGAGCGGCACGAAGGCCTGCGACCAGGACAAGGGCAAGATCTGCGAGCAGACCCCCAAGGACGGCGGCAAGATCGACCGGGGCGGCGAGGTCAAGGTGACCGTCTCCGAGGGCGCCGAGAAGGTCGAGGTCCCTGACGTCACGGAGAAGCAGGCCGACAAGGCCCGCCAGATCCTGGAGGACAAGGGCTTCACCGTCGACGTGAAGACGACGATCACCGACAGCGCCACCGCGGGCAGCGTCATCGACCAGGACCCCAAGGGCCTCACCAAGGCCGACAAGGGCTCCAAGGTCACCCTGACGATCGCCGGGGCCCAGCAGCCCAAGCAGGTGCCGTCCGTGGTCGGCCAGGCCTTCGACGCGGCGAGCAAGCAGCTGTCCGACCTCGGCTTCGTGGTGAACAAGCAGGAGGAGGAGTCGGACCAGGCTCCGGGCACCGTCATCCGGCAGAGCCCCGACGGCAACACCAACGCCAAGCCCGGCTCCACGGTCACCCTGACCGTCGCCAAGGCCAAGGCGAACCAGAAGGTGACCGTTCCGGCGCTGAGCAACCAGAAGCTCAAGGACGCGAAGAAGGCGCTGACGGACGCGGGCCTGAAGGTCGGCAACATCTCCGGCCCGCAGGACGACAACGCGACCGTGCTCGCCACCGCTCCGGCCGCGGGCACCCAGCTCGACAGGAACACTCCGGTCAACCTCTTCACGCTGGCGGGCGCGCCGGGCGGGGCGAACGGCGACACGGGTCAGCCCGGCGACACCGGTGGTGACACCGGCTTCATCGGCGGGTTCACGGGCGGACGCCGCCACTGACCTTCTGCCGGAGGCTGACTTCAAACTCCCCCAGCTACCCCCCAACGGGCCGGTTTTTGCCGGCCCGTACGGCGTTGTCGTTTCAGCCGCGCAGTTCCTTCGGCTTCGTCCGTGCGCTGTCGACCTTCTCCGTGTGGTCCAGCTCGGCCCAGACGATGTAGCGGTAGTCCGAGGTGTAGACCGGGGTGCAGGTCGTCAGGGTCAGATAGCGGCCCGGGGTCTTCTTGCCGGACTCCTTCGGGACCGCGTCCAGGACGTCGACGTTGTACTTCGAGGTCTGCTTGAGCTCGGCGTAGACCTTGTAGACGTACCAGACGTCGCGCGTCTCGAAGACGACGGCGTCGCCCGTCTTGATCTTGTCGATGTTGTGGAACTTCGCGCCGTGCCCGTCGCGGTGCGCGGCCAGGGTGAAGTTGCCCTGCTTGTCCCAGGGCATCGCGGCCTTCACGGGGTCGCGGTAGAAGCCGGCGACGCCCTCGTTGAGGACGTCGCTGCCGGTGCCGCTCTTGACGAGCACCTCGCCGTTCTTCATCGACGGCACGTGCAGGAAGCCGATGCCGTCCTTGGTGTCGAGGGCGCCAGGCCCGCCGGGCCTGGCCCAGTTGTCGCGCACGTGGTTGCCCTGTCGCTTCGCCTCGCGGTCGGCCAGGACGTTCGTCCACCACAGGGAGTAGACGACGAACAGGGCCATCAGCACACCCGCGGTGATCAGCAGCTCGCCGATCACTCCGACGGTGGCGGCGATCGGCCCCCGGGCGGGGACCCGCCGCCGTGGCTCGCCGTCGTCGATCCGTGCCACCGCGCCGTACCCCGTTTCGCTCCGCTGTGCAGTCAACTCGTTCACTCGACGAGGGCGTCCGGCTTGCCCTTGCTCCGGGGCCGCTCCTCGACCATCTTGCCCCAGACGATCATGCGGTACGTACTGGTGAATTCCGGCGTGCAGGTCGTCAGGGTGATGTAGCGGCCGGGCCCTGTGAAGCCCGAACCCTTGGGTACGGGTGCGATGACCGTGACATTCTCCGGAGACGTCTGTTCCAGGCGGGTGGTCATCTCATAGGTGTAGAACGCGCTCCGCGTCTCCACGACGATCTTGTCGCCGGGCTTCAGCCGGTTGACGTAACGGAACGGTTCGCCGTGGGTGTTGCGGTGTCCGGCCAGGGCGAAGTTCCCCTGCTTGTCCCAGGGCATCGCGGTCTTCAGCTGGCTGTCGCCGTAGTGGCCGACCATGCCGCGGTCCAGGACCTGGTGCTTGCCGGTGCCCTCGGCGATCGGGGCCTTCACGTCGAGCGTGGGGATGTAGATGATCGCGAAGCCCTCGCCGGGCGAGAACGCCCCGGCGTCCCGGTCGGCGCCGGCGCCCTTGTCCCAGGTCTTCTGGAGGTGTTTGGCGGCGCCGCCCGCCTGCTGGTGGGCTATCACGTTCGTCCACCACAGCTGATAGGCGACGAACAGCAGCATCAGCACGCCCGCGGTGATGAACAGCTCGCCCACCAGCCGGCTCACCAGGACGCCGAGGCTCTCCCTGGGCGCCGTGCGCGCCGCGGGCGCCGCCCGGTGGGTCCGCTGCGTTCCGTGCGCCCTGTGCGTCCTGTGGGCCTTCTGGGCCCTGTGAGCCGCCTTCCGCCGCTCGGCCCGGCCGCCGGGCCGTACCGCCTGCGCCGGAACCAGCGCGTCCACCCTGCGCAGCTCCATCGTCGCGTGGTCCTCGGGCGGCAGCGGCTGCGATACGGCCCTGGGGGCCGGTTCGGGGCGGAGCGTGGTCACGCCCCGGCCTTGCCCACCACCGGGGCGAGCCCCGCGGAGCGCTCCACCGCGTCCGCGTCACCACAGGCCACCAGCCAGTTGGCCAGCATCCGGTGGCCCCATTCGGTGAGCACCGACTCGGGGTGGAACTGGACGCCCTCGACCGGCAGGTCGCGGTGGCGCAGGCCCATCGCGATGCCCGACTCCGTCCAGGCCGTGATCTCCAGCTCGTCCGGCCAGTTCTCCCGCTCGACGGCGAGCGAGTGGTAGCGGGTGGCCGTGAAGGGCGAGGGCAGGCCCTGGAAGACCCCGCTGCCCTCGTGGGTCACCAGGGAGGTCTTGCCGTGCAGCAGCTCGGGAGCCCGGTCGACGACTCCGCCGTACGCGACAGCCATCGACTGCATGCCCAGGCACACCCCGAAGACCGGCACGCCCGTCGCGGCGCAGTGGCGCACCATGTCGATGCAGACGCCCGCCTGCTCGGGCGCGCCCGGACCGGGCGACAGGAGCACTCCGTCGAAGCCGTCCTGGGCATGGCTAAGTTCGACCTCGTCGTTGCGCAGGACCTCGCACTCGGCGCCGAGTTGGTAGAGGTACTGCACGAGGTTGAAGACGAAGCTGTCGTAGTTGTCCACGACGAGGATGCGCGCACTCACCGGTTGACCGCCATTCCGTTGTCGACCGTCACATCGTTGAACGGCAGCAGCGGTTCCGCCCAGGGGAAGACGTACTGGAAGAGGGCGTAGACGATCGCCAGCACGAGCAGCAGCGAGATCAGCGCCCGCACCCATGCGTTGCCCGGCAGATGCCGCCAGATCCAGCCGTACATGCTGTCCCCACTTGCCGATGACGTAGTTAGTCGGTTAGCGATTTTCAGCACCAGACTAAGGGGAGCGGAGGGGCCGGGTGGGTCAGCTGAGCAAAGCCCTGGGCTTGCCCTCCGTGACCGGGCGGGTGGCGTCCAGGTGGGCCCAGACGATCAGCCGGTGGCTGTGGCCCCACTCCGGTTCGCAGGTGGTGAGGGTGAGATAGCGGCCGGGCCCGCGGAAGCCGGACCCGGCGGGCACGGGGTCGATGACACCGATGTCGTCGGGGCGGGTGCGGTAGGGCGCGCCGTCGACGCGGTAGGTGAACCACGTCGTGCCGTCGGTCAGCACCACCGCGTCGCCGGAGCGCAGTTCGGGGAGGTCCTTGAAGGGGTCTCCGTAGGTGCGGCGGTGGCCGGCGACCGCGAAGTTGCCCGTCTCGCCGAGCCCCGCGGTCCGGTCGTAGTGCCCGAGGCCCCTCTTCAGCACGTCGGTGCCGGTGCCCTGGAGTACGGGCTTGGCCCAGCCGGAGCCGAGGCGGGGGATGTACATGACGGCGAAGGAGGCGCCGGGGGCGTGGGAGGGCTGCTGCGGAACCGTTTCGCCGCCGCTCTGTCGCCCTGCCTGCTGTCCCCCCGGACGTTCCGCCGGGCGCTCCCCCGGGCGGGACGTCGGCCCGCCCGTGGGTCGCCCGGCCGGCTGTCCTGCCGACTGTCCTGCGGACTGGCCGGCCGGCTGCGCCACGGTCGACCACTGTTCGTGGAGGCGGTCCACCTCGCCGTCCATCGCGCGGTCCGCCCGTACGCCGGTCCAGTAGAGGACGTAGACCACCAGCAGGACGATCAAGGTGCCGATGGTGACGCACAGCTCGCTGAGTGTCCGGACGACGAGTCTCGCTCCCATCGGCCGACCCCCTCCCGGGTTACCCCATGGGCTTGGCGTAGTGGAGATCCACTGTGCCCGAGTAGCCGGGAAGAGTCACCGCGTCGTGCTGGTCGACTTTCCAGCCGAGGCCGTACGCGGCCACGTACTGGAGGTAGTTCTGGATCGAGGGCGAGCCGTCCAGGGCCTTGCGCAGGGCGCCGCGGTCGCCGACGGCCGTCACCTTGTACGGCGGGGAGTAGACGCGGCCCTGGAGGATGAGGGTGTTGCCGACACAGCGGACGGCGCTGGTGGAGATCAGCCGCTGGTCCATGACCTGGATGCCCTTGGCGCCGCCCTGCCACAGGGCGTTGACGACGGCCTGGAGGTCCTGCTGATGGATGACCAGGTCGTTCGGCTGCGGGTCCGGGACGCCGGGGATCCGCGGGGTGGCGTTGGGCGGCGCGTCGGTGAGGGTGACCGTGAGGCCCGTGCCGTCGATCTTGCTGGTGCCCGCGTCCGCTTCCAGGTCGGCGAGCTTCTTGTTCTCCGCGGCGCTGTTGCCGCCGCCCCGCCCGGCGAGGGCGTCGACCTGCGAGCGCATGCCCGCGGCGCTGTCGTCCAGGTCGGCGTTCTTGCGGCTGCGTTCCTGGATGAGGTCCGAGAGCCGGAGCATCGAGTCGTCGGTGCGGATGTTGGTGCCGTGCGCGGTGTTGAAGCTCGTCCAGAAGATGAGGCCCGCGAGCGCGAAGACCCCGCCGGTCAGCAGCCGCACCGGCCGGAATCGCCGGGAAGGCGTGCTGGTGGAGTCCGCAGAATTGCTCAACGTACCCTTATCCTCTCCGACGCCGCGGAAGCACTACGCTAACGGACGCCCGAGGGAAGGTGGCGTTCCCGGCGCTTCCCGACTCGGCGGCCAGCCCTTGTATCCCCAGCGCGGTCACGCAGCGCATCGACAGGAGAGTTCCTCGTGCCGAAGTCACGGATCCGCAAGAAGGACGACTTCACGCCTCCGCCGGCGAAGCAGCAACAGAGCATCAAGCTGAGCAGCGGCCGCGGTTGGGTCGCCCCACTGATGCTGGCGATGTTCCTGATCGGGCTGGCGTGGATCGTCATCTTCTATGTGACCAGTGGCGATATGCCGGTCGAGTCGCTGCACAACTGGAACATCGTGGTCGGCTTCGGCTTCATCGCCGCGGGATTCGTGGTCTCCACCCAGTGGAAGTAGGGGCCTGACCGGAGCCGCGCGCAAGCCCTCCGGTCAGCCTTCCCGGGAGTTATCCACAGCATCGTCCACAGTGGGGAAAAACTCAGAAGATCTGTGGATAACTTCCCCGGCATTGACACCGGTGTGACTGATCACCGGCGCGGTGTAGCACGCGTCACAGGGCCCCTTCCAGCGGAAACGCAGCTCTGTGCGATGCCGGACAGCTGTTCCCCACGGCGTGCACAAGATCTTGCACGCGCTGTGGACAACCCACCCCGCAAGGCGCCGCGGGCCTCCGTGGAAAAGATCACCCGGTGAGCTGAAGCGTCCGGACGACCACGGCCCCGGCGATCACCAGCAGCGCCAGCCCACAGGTCGCCCGCTGCACCAGCACCCGCTTGTCACGCGGCGCGTGCACCAGGCCGTACGCCACGGCGGTGCCCACCACCAGACCGCCGATGTGGGCCTGCCAGGCGATGTTGGCCCAGGCGAAGGTGAAGATCAGATTGAGCACCAGCAGCGCGATGACGGGGCGCATGTCGTAGTTGAGGCGCCGCATCAGCACCGCCGTCGCGCCCAGCAGGCCGAAGATCGCGCCGGAGGCGCCGAGCGAGGGCTGGGCCGGGTCGGCGACCACGAAGGTCAGCGCGGAGCCGCCGAGGCCCGCGAGCAGATAGAGCGCCAGATAGCGGGCGCGGCCGAGCGCCGCCTCCAGCGGGGGGCCGAGCCACCACAGCGAGAGCATGTTGAACGCGATGTGCATCGGCGCCTGGTGCAGGAACATCGAGGTCAGCAGGCGGTACCACTGGCCTTCCGCGACGCCCTCGACCGGACCGCCGAAGGTCAGCCGCGCCCTGCCGAACAGCTCCAGATCCTCCACGAGCCGGTCGCCCACGACCATCACCACGACCCACAGGGCCACATTGAGCCCGAGCAGGATCTTGGTCACCAGGCGGGGGTCGGAGGCGTGGACTCCGCCCGCGATCGTGCGCGGGGCACTGGCCCTAGGCGGCGGCGCGCCCCCGTCGGCACCCCCCGTGTGGCCGCCGACGCACTCCGGGCACTGGAAACCGACCGATGCGCTGACCATGCACTGCGGGCAGATCGGCCGCTCACAGCGGGTGCAGCGGATGCCTGTCTCCCGGTCGGGGTGCCGGTAGCAGCCGAGAGCCTGGTCGTTCATGCGTTCCCCTTGCGCCTGTCACGGGCGGGCCTGTCGGTGACGCGCGGCCCCGCCCGTCATACGGACGGGCAGGGCGCCGGGTTCCCGGAAGCCACGTCCCGGAAGGGTGAGGCCGCGCCTGGGAGGGTGACGTCAGGCCTTTTTGGCGGGGCGGGACTCCACGACGACCGACTCGATGACGACGTCGCTCACCGGACGCTCGGTGCGCGGGTTGATCTCCATGGCCGCGATGGCGTCCACGACCTTCTTGGAAGCCTCGTTGCTCACCTCGCCGAAGATCGTGTGCTTGCGGTTCAGCCACATGGTGGGCTCCACGGTGATGAAGAACTGCGAGCCGTTGGTGCCCGGGCCCGCGTTGGCCATGGCCAGCAGGTAGGGCTTGGCGAAGGCGAGGTCGGGGTGGAACTCGTCCGCGAAGGTGTAGCCCGGGCCGCCGGTGCCGTTGCCCAGCGGGTCGCCGCCCTGGATCATGAAGCCCTTGAGGACGCGGTGGAAGACCGTGCCGTCGTACAGCCTGTCCGTGGACTTCTGGCCGGTCCGCGGGTTGACCCACTCCCGCTCGCCCTTGGCGAGCTCGACGAAGTTCCGCACCGTCTTGGGCGCGTGGTCCGGCAGCAGCCGGATCTCGATGTCGCCCTGGTTGGTCTTCAGGGTGGCGTACAGCTGCTCGGCCACGTTCTACCTTCCGTAAGTCTTCGCCGGACGGCTACCGATCCTTGCACGGACGGCTTCGCGTCGAGTAGCGGGCAAACGCCCGCGCGCGGCGCGAAATCGTGGCATTGTCGATCGAAGCTCTTCGTAATCCGCTGATGCCCTCTTAGTGCCCTTTGATGCCTACGGGTGTTCACCGGTGTGCTCGCGCCGGAGCGCCTCCCCTGATGACCCGGATGCCCGTCCGCACGTGCCGGACCGCCCACCGGCAGGCATGATTTTCCACTGGGTGGAAAGGCGACAAAACACACGCCACCGAGGAGGAGGTTCTCGTGACCCGCAAAGACAGCGTGCTCGCCGCGGCCGACACGGCGAGGGACAGCGTGCGGCACGCCGCGGAAGTGGTGGCGCCTTACGCCGGCACGGCCAAGGACGCCGCCGTGCACTATGCGCACGAAACCCGCGCCCGTCTCGCTCCCAAGGTCTCGGCCGCCGCTCAACAGGCGCGCAGCAGCGCCGGGGAGCAGTACTACGCGCACCTGGCCCCGCGGCTGGAGCACGTCCGCGACTCCCTGCCCCCGAAGGTCGACCAGGCCGCCGCCCGCGCCCGCGCCGCCGCCGAGCCCGTGCGCGACGAGGCCGTCGCCCGGGGCGCCGCGGCGCTGGCCGCGCTGCGCGGCCAGGTGTCCGCCGCGGACATCGAGAAGCTGGTGGCCAAGCGCGACCGCCGCTGCCGCACGGGCCGGGTCGCCAAGCGCTTCGTCCTGCTGGGGCTGCTGGCGGGAGGCGCGTACGCCGCCTGGAAGTGGTGGGACAAGCAGGCCAACCCGGACTGGCTGGTCGAGCCGCCGGCCCCCACCGAGGTCTCCGACCGCGCCCGTCTGACCTCGGTGGACGGCAGCGGGGGCCCGCTCGACCCCGAGGTCCAGGCCAAGCAGGACCGGGAAGACCTGGCGGAGGACAGCGTCGAGGAGCGCGACGACCGGCTCTGACCTGCGCCGACGCGGGCCGGGAACGAAAAAGGCCGCGAGGCGGGAGACCGATGGGTCTCCCGCCTCGCGGCTGTTTCCTGTGGAGCCTAGGAGAGTCGAACTCCTGACATCCGCCATGCAAAGACGGCGCTCTACCAACTGAGCTAAGGCCCCTTCGCCGATCAGGATACCCGGTGGCGGCCCCCTTTCCCGACCGGGTATCGCCGCGACCCACCACTCTCCGTAGGATGCACCGCAAGATTCGCGGCAGCGAAGCGAAGGGGAGAGCGAGATGGACGCAGCACAGCAGGAAGCCACCGCCCGCGCACGGGAGCTCCAGCGGAGCTGGTACGGAGAGCCCCTGGGGGCGCTGTTCCGCCGTCTCATCGACGATCTCGGCCTCAACCAGGCCCGTCTCGCCTCCGTTCTCGGCCTGTCCGCGCCCATGCTCTCCCAGCTGATGAGCGGTCAGCGGGCGAAAATCGGCAACCCGGCGGTGGTACAGCGGGTGCAGGCGCTCCAGGAGCTCTCCAGCCAGGTCGCCGACGGCAGCGTGAGCGCCGCCGAGGCCGCCGACCGGATGGAGGAGGTCAAGAAGAGCTCGGGCGGCTCGGTCCTCAACTCCACCCAGACCACGGCCAGCAGCGGCGCCCCGACCGTGCGGCGCGTGGTGCGCGAGATCCAGTCGCTGCTGCGCTCGGTGGCCGGCGCGGGCGACATCATCGACGCCGCGCAGACCCTCGCCTCCACCCACCCCGAACTGGCCGAGTTCCTGCGGGTGTACGGCGCCGGGCGGACCGCCGAGGCGGTCGCCCACTACGAGGCGCACCAGAGCTGACCGCCGCGCACGCGATGGGTGAGGTCTTCGCGGGGCGGTACGAGCTGGTCGACCCGATCGGGCGGGGCGGGGTGGGGGCCGTCTGGCGGGCCTGGGACCACCGCAGGCGGCGCTATGTGGCGGCGAAGGTGCTTCAGCAGAGCGACGCCCACACCCTGCTGAGGTTCGTCCGCGAACAGGGTCTGCGCATCGACCACCCCCATGTGCTGGCTCCGATGAGCTGGGCCGCGGACGACGACAAGGTGCTGTTCACCATGGACGTGGTGCGCGGCGGCTCGCTGGCCCATCTCATCGGCGACTACGGCCCATTACCGCCGTATTTCGTGTGCGTCGTGCTCGATCAGTTGCTGTCGGGCCTGTCGGCGGTCCATACGGAGGGTGTGGTGCACCGGGACATCAAGCCCGCCAACATCCTTTTGGAGGCGACCGGTACGGGCCGCCCCCATGTCCGGCTGTCCGACTTCGGGATCGCCATGCGCAAGGGCGAGCCGAGGCTGACGGACACCAACTACGTGATGGGGACGCCCGGTTATTTCGCCCCCGAGCAAATGCTGGGCGACGACCCCGACTTCCCGGCTGACCTTTTCGCCGTCGGGCTGATGGCCCTCTACCTCCTCACCGGCCGCAAACCCGACGCGGAAGCACTGGTGCGGCGGTTCCTGGAGCACGGCACCCCGAACGCGCCGGAAGACGTACCGGAACCGCTCTGGCAGGTGCTCGCGAACCTGCTGCAGCCAGACCCGTGCATGCGGTTCCGTACGGCCACGGGCGCGCGGAAGGCCCTGGCCGAGGCCGTGGAGCTGATGGACGGGCCCGGGCCCGGCGAGGAGCCGATCGAGGTCTTCGACCATCTGGGGCCCCTGCCACCGGGGTTCGGCCCCGAAGGACCCGAGCCGCGCCGGGCCCCCGAGGCGCCCGGCACCCCCGCTACGCCCCTGCTGCCGCCCGGCCATGCGCCGGGAACACCCCCCGAACCGCCCTTCACGCCCTCCTCCGGCGTCACGCGCCGCCCCGCGCCCACGGCTGCCCCCGCCGTACCGCCGGTGCCTCCCGTGCCCGTACATCCGCCCGTACGGCCGCCCGCCACGCGCCCGCACCGGTCGTCCCGGACGATCGGGCCGCCACCTGCGAAGGTCGCCGTGCCGGTGCTGATCCTGGCGCTGCTCTGCCTCGCGGTGGGCATCTGGGCGCTGACCGCGGGCTGATTCACGTTCGCAATCATTTTATTTACGAAAGCAAACACAACAGGGCCCCGGCCGCGTCGGCGGCCGGGGCCCTGCGTCAGGACTCTGTTGTCTTACACACCCGAACCTGCGGGCACGGAGTCGGTCGCCTCCGTCCACAGGTCCTGCTCGGCGCGATCCGCCTGGATCTGGCGGTACACGAGGAGCCCGCCGATGGCGGCCAGTGCGACCAGGAGGAGCTTCTTCACCGCGCGACCTCGTCTTTCCTTGACGTAAGGGGACCTCTGGTGGCCGATGATACACACCGGCCGATACCGATCGGTGACCTGTGCCGGGTCCACTTCTCACACCCGGTGCGGCCCAACTCCCCCACCACGGAAAACAGATCGGCCCGGGCGGAGAATTCTCCGTCCGGGCCGATCGTGCGGTGGGGCTAACAGGACTTGAACCTGTGGCCTCTTCCTTATCAGGGAAGCGCTCTAACCGTCTGAGCTATAGCCCCGCGCGACACCGAAAGATTAGCGCACTTGGGGCCCAGTCCCAAAATCGTCCGGGCCCCCGGTGCCGACCGCCGTTATTCGTCCTCGGCGAGCGTCAGCTCGACACCGCCGACGAAGCCCGCCGACAGGTTGTAGACAAAGGCCCCCAGGGTCGCCAGCGCGGTCGCCAGCACCACGTCGATCACGGCGATGACCGTCGTGAAGATGAGGACGTTCGGGAGGGACAGGAAGGACTGGAGGTCGAAGCCGCCGCCCTCGCTGGAGGTGGCGTCGCTGATCGTGCCGCCCACGGTCGAGAAGACGCCCATGGCGTCCATGACCGTCCACAGCACCGCGGCCGCCACGATCGTGCACACGCCCAGCGCGATGGACAGCAGAAAGCTGACCTTCATCACCGACCACGGGTCGGCCTTGGCCACCCGCAGCCGCGCCGTGCGCGTACGCGGCGCCGGGCGGGCCGCCGCGGGGGCCGGAGCCGCCGGGCGCGGCACCCGCGGCCGCTGCTCCTCCGAGGCCCGCTGGGCGGGCGGACGGCCCTTGGCGGGGCCGCCGGAGGCCGGGGCGCCCTTGGCGGCCGACGGCTCCTCGGCGGGGGCCGCGGAGGCCTTCCCGGCCGGCTCCTCGGAGGCACCGGGCCTGGCCTTCGCCACGTCCTCGGCGGCCGCCTGCTTCTTGGGCTCCTTGGCGGGCTTCGCCGCCCGCTCGGCCTTCGAGCCCTTGGAGCTCGTGGAACCGGAACCCGAAGCGGAACCCTCCGCCGGCGGCTCGTACGCCTTCGGCGGGTGGTAGGGCTTCGGGTCGCGGGTGTCCGTCACAGTCCCCCCTTTGGAGTCGGCGCCGGGCGTACCGGAGCCACGGGCGCCTGTCTTCTCTGCGGCAGGGGCGGCGGTGCTGGGTTCGGCACCCGCACCGCTTGCCGCGGCGCCCGTGGCTCGACTCACGACTTACTCCTCGGTGTCCTCGGCCGGGGGCTCCGCGCCCTCGGTCGTCTGGGGGCCGTCGCCCTCGGCTGCGTCGGCCAACTCCTCGACCTCTTCAGCCTCGCGACCGGCCTCGGCGTTGCGCGCGATACCCACGACGGCGTCACGCTTGCCCAAGTTGATCAGCTGAACGCCCATGGTGTCACGGCCTGTCTCCCGCACCTCGTTGACCCGGGTGCGGATCACACCACCGCTGAGAGTGATGGCGAGGATCTCGTCGGTCTCCTCGACCACCAGGGCGCCGACCAGCGAACCACGATCCTCCACGATCTTGGCTGCCTTGATACCGAGGCCACCACGGCCCTGGACGCGGTACTCGTCGACGTTCGTCCGCTTCGCGTACCCACCGTCGGTGGCGGTGAAGACGTACGTACCGGCCCGGACCACGTTCATCGAGAGCAGCTCGTCGCCCTCGCGGAAGCTCATGCCCTTGACGCCCGAGGTCGCGCGGCCCATGGGGCGGAGAGCTTCATCCGTTGCGGTGAACCGGATCGACTGGGCCTTCTTGCTGACCAGCAGCAGGTCGTCCTCGGCGGACACCAGCTCGGCACCGATCAGCTCGTCCTCCGCGCCGCTCTCCGTCTCCCGGAGGTTGATGGCGATGACACCGCCCGAACGGGGCGAGTCGTAGTCCTTCAGCGGAGTCTTCTTCACCAGACCGGACTTGGTGGCGAGCACCAGGTAGGGCGCCGCCTCGTAGTCGCGGATGGCGAGGATCTGGGCGATCTTCTCGTCCGGCTGGAAGGCCAGCAGGTTCGCCACGTGCTGGCCGCGGGCGTCCCGGCCGGCGTCGGGGAGCTCGTACGCCTTGGCGCGGTAGACCCGGCCCTTGTTGGTGAAGAACAGCAGCCAGTGGTGCGTGGTCGAGACGAAGAAGTGGTCGACGATGTCGTCCTGCTTCAGCTTGGTGCCCCGGACGCCCTTGCCGCCGCGCTTCTGCGAGCGGTAGTCCTCGGTCTTGGTGCGCTTGACGTAACCACCGTTGGTGATGGTGACGACGATGTCCTCCTCGGCGATCAGGTCCTCGATGGACATGTCACCGTCGAAGGGGATCAGCTTGGAGCGCCGGTCGTCGCCGAACTTGTCGACGATCGCGGTCAGTTCCTCGCTGATGATCATCCGCTGCCGCTCGGGCGAGGCGAGGATCGCGTTGTACTCGTTGATCTTCGCCTGGAGCTCGTCGTGCTCGGCGGTGATCTTCTGGTGCTCCAGGGCCGCCAGGCGGCGCAGCTGCATCTCCAGGATCGCGTTGGCCTGGATCTCGTCGATCGCCAGCAGGCCCATCAGGCCCTCGCGCGCGATCTCGACGGTGTCGCTGCGCCGGATCAGCGCGATGACCTCGTCGATGGCGTTGAGCGCCTTGAGGAGGCCGCGCAGGATGTGGGCGCGCTCCTCGGCCTTGCGCAGCCGGAAGCGGGTGCGCCGGACGATGACCTCGACCTGGTGGGTCACCCAGTTGCGGATGAAGGCGTCGATCGAGAGCGTGCGCGGCACCCCGTCGACGAGCGCCAGCATGTTCGCGCCGAAGTTCGTCTGGAGGTCGGTGTGCTTGTAGAGGTTGTTGAGCACCACCTTGGCGACGGCGTCGCGCTTGAGCACGACCACCAGGCGCTGGCCCGTACGGGAGGAGGTCTCGTCGCGGACGTCGGCGATGCCGCCGACCTTGCCGTCCTTCACCAGGTCGGCGATCTTCTGCGCGAGGTTGTCCGGGTTGACCTGGTAGGGCAGCTCGGTGACCACCAGGCACTGGCGGTTCTGGATCTCCTCGACCGCGACGACCGCGCGCATGGTGATCGAGCCGCGGCCGGTGCGGTAGGCCTCCTCGATGCCCTTGCGGCCCACCACGAGGGCGCCGGTCGGGAAGTCGGGGCCCTTGATCCGCTCGATCAGCGCCTCGAGGAGCTCCTCGTGGGTCGCCTCGGGGTTGGCCAGGAACCACTGGGCACCCTCGGCGACCTCGCGGAGGTTGTGCGGCGGGATGTTGGTGGCCATGCCGACCGCGATGCCCGCCGAACCGTTGATCAGCAGGTTCGGGAAGCGCGCCGGAAGGACCGTCGGCTCCTGGTTGCGGCCGTCGTAGTTGTCCTGGAAGTCGACGGTCTCCTCGTCGATGTCCCGGAGCATCTCCATGGACAGCGGCATCATCTTGCACTCGGTGTACCGCATGGCGGCGGCCGGGTCGTTGCCCGGGGAACCGAAGTTGCCGTTGGAGTCCACCAGCGGCATCCGCATCGACCAGTGCTGGGCGAGGCGGACGAGCGCGTCGTAGATCGAGGCGTCACCGTGCGGGTGGTACGTACCCATGACGTCACCGACGACGCGGGCGCACTTGTAGAAGCCCTTCTCGGGGCGGTAGCCGCCGTCGTACATCGCGTAGAGCACGCGGCGGTGCACCGGCTTGAGGCCGTCCCGCACGTCCGGGAGCGCACGCGAGACGATGACGCTCATCGCGTAGTCGAGGTACGAGCGCTGCATCTCGGTCTCGAGCCCGACGGGCTCGACGCGCATCCCGACGCCCTCCAGGGGGGCGGGGGCGCCCTCGGGCGTCACCTCGGGCACGGGGGCGGTGGGAGTCTCAGGGGTCTCGTCGGCCATTGCTGTTCAAAGTCCTTTCGCGCTGCGGCTGTTTCTCGTGGGCCGACAGGCTCAGATGTCGAGGAAGCGGACGTCCTTGGCGTTGCGCTGGATGAAGGAGCGCCGTGCCTCGACGTCCTCGCCCATGAGCACCGAGAACAGGTCGTCCGCCTGCGCGGCGTCGTCCAGGGTGACCTGGCCGAGCACACGGTGGTCGACGTCCATGGTGGTGACGCGCAGCTCCTCGGCGTTCATCTCGCCGAGACCCTTGAAGCGCTGGACCGAGTCGTCCTTGATCCGCTTGCCGTTCTCCCGGCCGAGCTGGATCAGCGCGTCGCGCTCGCGGTCGGAGTAGGCGTACTCGAAGTCGTCCCGACCCCACTTGATCTTGTACAGCGGGGGGCGGGAGAGGTAGACGTGCCCGGCCTCGACCAGCGGCCGCATGAAGCGGAACAGGAAGGTGAGCAGCAGGGTGTTGATGTGCTGACCGTCGACGTCGGCGTCCGCCATCAGGATGATCTTGTGATAGCGGAGCTTGGCGATGTCGAAGTCCTCGTGCACACCGGTGCCGAAGGCCGAGATCAGGGCCTGGACCTCGGTGTTCTGGAGGATCTTGTCGATCCGCGCCTTCTCGACGTTGAGGATCTTGCCGCGGATCGGGAGGATCGCCTGGTACTGCGGGTTGCGGCCGGACTTGGCCGAGCCGCCGGCGGAGTCACCCTCGACGATGAAGATCTCGCACTTGGTCGGGTCGTTGGACTGGCAGTCGCTGAGCTTGCCCGGCAGCGACGCCGACTCCAGCAGGCCCTTGCGGCGGGTGAGGTCGCGGGCCTTGCGGGCCGCCACGCGCGCCGTCGCCGCCTGGATGGACTTGCGGATGATGTCCGCGGCCTCGTTGGGGTTGCGGTCCAGCCAGTCCGTCAGGTGCTCGTGGACGACCTTCTGGACGAAGGTCTTCGCCTCGGTGTTGCCGAGCTTCGTCTTCGTCTGGCCCTCGAACTGCGGCTCGCCGAGCTTGACGGAGATGATCGCGGTCAGACCCTCGCGGATGTCCTCGCCCGTGAGGTTGTCGTCCTTCTCGCGGAGCAGCTTCTTGTCGCGGGCGTACCGGTTGATCAGACCGGTCAGCGCGGCGCGGAAGCCCTCTTCGTGCGTGCCGCCCTCGTGGGTGTGGATGGTGTTGGCGAAGCTGTAGACACTCTCGCTGTACTGGCTGTTCCACTGCATCGCGATCTCGACCGAGAGCATGCGCTCCTTGTCCTCGGCCTCGACGCCGATGACGGTCGGGTGGATCAGCTCGCCCTTGCGGGAGTTGAGGTACTTCACGAAGTCGACGATGCCGCCCTCGTAGTGGTAGCTCACGGTGAGGGGCTTGCCCTCCTCGTCGACGTGGTCGGCGCGGAGGTCCGTCAGCGAGATGCGCAGTCCCTTGTTGAGGAACGCCATCTCCTGGAAGCGCCGCGAGAGCGTCTCGAAGGAGTACTCGGTGGTCTCGAAGATGTCGCCGTCGGCCCAGAAGGTGACGGAGGTTCCGGACTCGTCGGTCGCCTCGTTCTTCTGGAGCGGGGCCGTGGGGGCGCCGAGCTTGTAGTCCTGGGTCCAGCGGTAGCCGTCGGTCTTGACCTCGACCGCGACGCGCGTGGACAGGGCGTTGACGACGGAGACGCCGACACCGTGCAGACCGCCGGAGACCGCGTAGCCGCCGCCGCCGAACTTGCCGCCCGCGTGCAGCACGGTCAGCACGACCTCGACGGCGGGCTTGCCCTCGGAGGGGACGATGCCCACCGGGATGCCACGGCCGTTGTCGATCACGCGCACGCCGCCGTCGCGCAGGATCGTCACATCGATGGTGTCCGCGTGCCCGGCCAGGGCCTCGTCGACGGAGTTGTCCACGACCTCGTACACCAAGTGGTGCAGGCCACGCTCACCGGTCGAGCCGATGTACATGCCGGGCCGCTTGCGGACCGCGTCCAGACCTTCCAGAACGGTGATCGCACTGGCGTCGTACGACGTCTCACCTGCGGGGGAGCCCATGGGGGCCTCCCCGCTCGTGGAAGGGATGTTCTCGTTGGGGTTGCCGGAATCGGCCACGAAGCGCCCTTTCTGGCACAGCACAGGCCTTCCCCTGCCTACGGCGGGGAGACCCCACCCGGGGCAGGCAGGAGCGGCTGCGTCGTTCTGCGTTGGTCGACGTGTCCCGCGAACCGGCGGGATTGTCACCAGTCTACCGGTAGCACTGACATGAATGGGGGTTTGGCGGTGCCTGAGTCCTCACGTGCCGCCCTGAACCGGCATCAGCCGACTCCCTATATGTGGGCCCGGCCCTCAGGAGGCTCACAGCGGCACTCAGCGCTTCGGGCTGTCAACCGCCCGCTACGGTGAGCGGAGTCCCGGCCCCCGGCCGTCGCGCGGCGCCCGCACGCCGTGAGCGCGACGGGTGCCGCCGGAGCCCCGGCGGACGTCAGCGCGACGCACCGGATCACCCGTAGGTGTCGCCCGGCCCGGTGCTCCCGGGGGCGCGCAGCGGTCCGTACCGGCGGTTCGGACCGCCCGGCCCCAGCACCTTGATCACCTTCACGGTGCCCTGCCCCAGATCGGCGTTCAGCCGGGCCACCAACTGCGGCGCCAGCAGCCGCAGCTGCGTCGCCCACGCCGTCGAGTCGCACTGCACGGTCAGCACCCGGGCGTCCTCGTCGTACTTCTGCGGCTCGCAGTGCAGCGCGACGTCCGGCCCCACCATCTGCGGCCAGCGGCCCATCACCCCGCCCACCGCGGCGGGCGCCTCCCAGCCGCGCTCGGTGATCAGGCGGTTGATCGCGGCGCCCAGCGGCAGCGGGTCCCGGCCGTCGGCCCGCGCGCCGGAGCGCAGACCGCCGCGGCGCGCCTGCTTCTTCTGCTGCGCGGCGTTGCCCCGTGCCCGCGCCTGCTCCTTCGCGGCGCGCAGCGCCACCCGCGCCAGGTCCACTCCGGACGGCTCGGGGGCCTTCGGCCGTTCGGGGGGATCCGGGGTCTTCTGGCCGTGGGTCATACGCGCTCGACCGTGCCTTCCGTGACCGCGTACCGCGCGCCGACCAGCACGCCCGGCACATCGTCGTCCACCGCCGCCGTCACCAGCACCTGCTCGCCCGGCGCCACCAGCTCCGCCAGCCGCTCCCTGCGGCGGGCGTCCAGCTCGGCGAAGACGTCGTCGAGCACGAGCACCGGCTCGTTGCCCTCGGAGCGCAGCAGGTCGTACGAGGCCAGGCGCAGCGCCAGCGCGTACGACCAGGACTCGCCGTGGCTGGCGTACCCCTTGGCGGGCAGCCGGCCGAGGTTGAGCAGCAGCTCGTCGCGGTGCGGGCCGACCAGCGTCACGCCGCGCTCGATCTCCTGCTTGCGGACCTCCGCGAGCGCGGTGATCAGCGCCTCGTACAGCTCCTCGCGGGTGTGGGCGCCCTCGATGGCTGCGGGGCCGCGGTACTCGAACGCGACCGGGCCGCCGCCGGGCGCCAGCTGCTCGTACGCCTTGTCGGCCAGCGGCCGGAGCACGGCGATCAGGTCGAGGCGCTGCGCCAGCAGCTCGGCGCCGGCGCGGGCCAGGTGCTGGTCCCAGATGTCGAGGGTGGAGAGGTCCAGGCCGCGGCCGCCGTGGCGGCGGGCCATGGCGGCGCTCTTGAGCAGGGTGTTGCGCTGCTTGAGTACGCGGTCGTAGTCGGAGCGCACGCCCGCCATGCGGGGGGAGCGCGCGGTGACCAGCTCGTCCAGGAAGCGGCGGCGCTCGCCCGGGTCGCCCTTGACCAACGCCAGGTCCTCGGGGGCGAACAGCACCGTGCGGACGATGCCGAGCACGTCGCGGGGCCGGACCTGCGAGGAGCGGTTGATCCTGGCCCGGTTCGCCCGGCCCGGGTTGAGCTCCAGCTCGATCAGCTGCTGGCGCTCGTCCTGGACGACGGCGGCCCGGATGATCGCGCGGTCCGCGCCCATCCGCACCAGCGGAGCGTCCGAGGAGACCCGGTGGCTGCCGAGGGTCGCCAGATAGCCGACCGCCTCGACGAGGTTGGTCTTGCCCTGGCCGTTGGGCCCCACGAAGGCCGTGACGCCCGGGTCGAGCGGGACCTCGACCCGGGCGTACGAGCGGAAGTCGGCCAGCGACAGATGCGATACGTGCATGGGGTGGCGCCGACCTCTCCCGGCTACTGCTTCCTGCTGCTTCTTACTTGTTCTCGACCGCGTGGCCGCCGAACTGGTTGCGCAGCGCGGCGATCATCTTCATCTGCGGGGAGTCGTCCTGACGGGACGCGAAGCGGGCGAACAGCGACGCGGTGATCGCGGGCAGCGGCACCGCGTTGTCGATCGCCGCCTCGACCGTCCAGCGGCCCTCGCCGGAGTCCGCGGCGTAGCCCCGCAGCTTGTCCAGGTGCTCGTCGTCGTCCAGGGCGTTGACGGCCAGGTCGAGCAGCCAGGAGCGGATGACCGTGCCCTCCTGCCAGCTGCGGAAGACCTCGCGCACGTCGGTGACGGAGTCGACCTTCTCCAGGAGCTCCCAGCCCTCGGCGTACGCCTGCATCATGGCGTACTCGATGCCGTTGTGGACCATCTTGGCGAAGTGGCCGGCGCCGACCTTGCCCGCGTGGACGGAGCCGAAGTCGCCCTCGGGCTTGAGCGCGTCGAAGATCGGCTGGACCCGCGCGACGTTCGCGGCGTCGCCGCCGTACATCAGGGCGTAGCCGTTCTCCAGGCCCCAGACGCCGCCGGAGACACCGCAGTCCACGAAGCCGATGCCCTTGGCGGCGAGCTCCTCGGCGTGCTTCTCGTCGTCCGTCCAGCGGCTGTTCCCGCCGTCGACGACGATGTCGCCGGGGGAGAGCAGCTCGCCCAGCTCGTCGATGGTGGACTGGGTCGCGGCGCCGGCCGGGACCATGACCCAGACGACGCGGGGACCCTCAAGGGAATCCACAAGCTCCTTGAGGCTGTGGACATCCCCGAGATCCGGATTGCGGTCGTACCCGATGACGGTGTGGCCCGCGCGGCGAATGCGCTCGCGCATGTTGCCGCCCATCTTGCCGAGACCGATGAGACCGAGCTCCATGGGTGATCCTCTATGCCTTGATTGCGTGACGTCCGGGTCCGAGCCTACGCCCGACGGTCCGCGCACACCTGTGGGCTCGGGCGCTCAACAGTCGAGTGGGCCGGCTGTGGACAGCCGGCCCACTCGTACTGAGGGTTTCCGCAGGTCAGCGCGAGGGCGCGCGACGGATCAGCCGGACAGGCGCACCGGCATACTGCGACCTTGCGAGGGACGACCCTCGCGCTCCCAGCCGCGGCCGCCGGGGCCGGGAGTGCGCGACGGATCAGCCGGACAGGCGCACCGGCATGATCAGGTACTTGTAGGCGTCGTCCGCCTCCGCGTCCACCGCGGGCTTGCCGCTGAGCAGCGCCGGCTTCGTGGAGGTGGTGAAGGACAGCTGGGCGACCGGGGAGTCGATCGCGGAGAGACCCTCGAGCAGGAAGCCCGGGTTGAAGGCGATCGAGATGTCGTCGCCGTCGAGCTGGGCGTCGACCCGCTCCACAGCCTGTGCGTCGTCGCTGGAACCGGCCTCCAGGATCAGCACGCCCTGCTCGAAGCTCAGCCGCACCGGGGTGTTCCGCTCGGCGACGAGCGCCACGCGCTTGACGGCCTCCACGAAGGGGGCGGTCTCGATCACGGCGACGGAGTTGAACTCGGTCGGGAAGAGCGTGCGGTACTTCGGGAGGTCGCCCTCCAGCAGGCGCGTGGTCGTACGCCGACCGGCGCCCTCGAAGCCGATGAGGCCCTCGCCCGCGCCGGAGCCGGCCAGGGCGATGGAGACGGTGTCGCCGCCGCTGAGGGACTTCGCCGTGTCCAGCAGCGTCTTGGCGGGCACCAGGGCGACCGCGGAGATGTCCGGGGTCTCGGGCTTCCACATGAACTCGCGGACGGCGAAGCGGTAGCGGTCGGTGGAGGCCAGGGTGACGGTGTCGCCCTCGATCTCGATCCGGACACCCGTGAGCACCGGCAGCGTGTCGTCGCGGCCGGCGGCGATGGCGACCTGGGCGGCGGCCGCGGCGAAGACCTCGCCGGGGACGGTGCCCGTGGCGGTCGGCATCTGCGGCAGCGCCGGGTATTCCTCCACAGGAAGGGTGTGGAGTGTGAATCGCGAGGAGCCGCAGACGACGGTGACGCGCACACCGTCGGTGGAGATCTCCACAGGCCTGTTGGGAAGTGCGCGGCAGATGTCGGCGAGCAGGCGACCGGAGACGAGGACGGTGCCGTCCTCCTCCACATCCGCGTCGACCGACACGCGGGCCGAGACCTCGTAGTCGAAGCCGGAGAGGCTCAGGGAGCCCTCCTCCGCCTTCAGCAGCAGGCCCGCGAGGACGGGCACCGGCGGACGGGCCGGGAGGCTGCGGGCCGCCCAGGCCACTGCCTCCGCGAGTACATCGCGCTCCACCCGGATCTTCACCGGAACCGCCTCCTGCTTGTTGCTGGCTCGCCCTGCTGGCTACGTCGTCGGCCGATTTGCCGGAGACCAGTCTGACGCACGCCGCTGACAGTCGGTGCGCCTCGGGGTCAAGTCAGGTCGGAGGGCGTGGCGCGGCCCGCGGCCGAGTTGTGCACAGGGCCCACTTCGAATCGAGTTCCCCGGTAGATCTCTGTGGTCGTAGTAGTAGGGCCTGTGGAAACGGTGGAAAACTGCCTTTGCCCAGGTCAGACCGGATTTTTTGTCCACCGGGCCTGTGGGTGGGGGCGGTGGAAAAGCGGGGTGGTCTGTGGACCGCGGAAAGTTCTGCACACCCCGTGCACAGGCGGGGGGTACTTCTCCCCAGCGCCGTCCCCAGTTTTACCCAGGTTCCCCACAGCCCAACCCGGCAACTTCGTGTGACGCCTTTCACTCGGTGCGGTGAGTCGGGGTGTTTCGTTACCGAACAGTGGACAGGGGTGTGGAAAGGCTGTGTACAACATCCACTTCCCTGTGGGCGGCCGGTGGACAACCGCGAGGGGGCCTTGTGGGTGAATCCGTCGTCCACAGGCTGTGGAACATCGTCGGCCACAAATCCACACCCCGCTGACCTCCCCTGATGGCCTATCAACAGCCTCCGCTGTGGACAGCGTCTGGACAACTTCGCGATCCCCAGGGTGTGGACAGCCGGTCGGCCGGAAATCTGTGGAGAACCGGCGTCCGAGACTCCGTATTCGAACAGGGGTGGGGACGCGTGGCCGCTCCGGAGGGGCCACGAAGCTCTTCCGGCACCGTTCCGAGGCCCGTCCGAGGTGCTCCACAGGTGCTCCGCAGCCGATTCCGGGACTGCTCAAGAGGCGCTGAGAATCGCTCTCGGGGAACGGCCGAGGGCGCCTCGGGAGGCTCCCGAGGCGCCCTCAGTGGTGCGTGAGCGGCCCGCAGAGGCCGTCCGTCAGCCGTTCTTGATGCGGTTCGTCAGCTCGGTCACCTGGTTGTAGATCGAGCGCCGCTCGGCCATCAGCGCGCGGATCTTCCGGTCCGCGTGCATCACCGTCGTGTGGTCACGGCCGCCGAACTGCGCGCCGATCTTCGGCAGCGACAGGTCCGTGAGCTCCCGGCAGAGGTACATCGCGATCTGCCGGGCCGTCACCAGCACCCGGCTGCGCGAGGCTCCGCACAGATCCTCGACCGTGTGCCCGAAGTAGTCGGCGGTCGCCGCCATGATGGCGGGCGCGGTGATCTCCGGCGAGGCGTCCTCGCCGCCCGGGATCAGGTCCTTGAGGACGATCTCGGTGAGCCCGAGGTCGACCGGCTGCCGGTTGAGGCTGGCGAAGGCGGTGACCCGGATCAGCGCCCCCTCCAGCTCGCGGATGTTCCGCGAGATGCGGGAGGCGATGAACTCCAGGACCTCCGGCGGGGCGTTCAGCTGCTCCTGGACCGCCTTCTTCCGGAGGATCGCGATGCGCGTCTCCAGCTCCGGCGGCTGCACGTCCGTGATCAGACCCCACTCGAAGCGGTTGCGCAGCCGGTCCTCCAGGGTGACCAGCTGCTTGGGCGGCCGGTCCGAGGACAGCACGATCTGCTTGTTGGCGTTGTGGAGCGTGTTGAACGTGTGGAAGAACTCCTCCTGCGTCGACTCCTTGCTCGCGAGGAACTGGATGTCGTCGACCAGCAGGATGTCCATGTCGCGGTAGCGCTTGCGGAACGCGTCCGCCTTGCCGTCGCGGATGGAGTTGATGAACTCGTTCGTGAACTCCTCGGAGCTCACGTAGCGCACGCGCGTCCCCGGGTAGAGGCTGCGCGCGTAGTGCCCGATGGCGTGCAGCAGGTGGGTCTTGCCCAGCCCCGACTCGCCGTAGATGAACAGGGGGTTGTACGCCTTGGCCGGCGCCTCGGCGACGGCCACCGCGGCCGCGTGGGCGAAGCGATTGGACGCGCCGATGACGAAGGTGTCGAAGAGGTACTTCGGGTTCAGCCGGGCGGTCGGCTCGCCGGCACCCGCCGAGGACGCGGGCTTCGACGAGAGCGGCCCGGACGCGGACGGTCCGCCCTGGCCGCCCCGGGCGTGGCTCTCGGGCAGCTCACGCCGCTGCGGCGGCTCGTAGGGCAGTCGCTCGGGCTGCTGGGAGCGGTAGTCCTGCTGCTGCTCGTACGGAGCGTGCTGCTGGCCGTTGTGCGAGGCGTACGGATCGCGCTCGCCGTCCTGGAAGCCGCCGAGGCGCGGCTGCTGCCAGCCGTAGTCGCCGCGGTCGGGCGCGGACGGCCCCTGGTGGCGCGGCCAGGCACCGGGCTCGGCGCGGGGCTGCTGGTAGTCGGGGTACGCGGGCCGTACGGACGGCAGCTCGTCGGCGGGCGCCTGGCGGCCGTAGCTCTCCCGGCCGTCGTAGCCGCCGTGGCTGTCGTAGCTCTCATAGGTGTCGCGTGCGTCACGGTTCTCGTACGCGTCGCGGCCCTGGCCGCCGGTGTGCGGGCCCGTGGGCTCCTCGTAACGCGACTGCTGCTGGGGGGCCTGCTGCCGTTCGGGGGGCGGCTCGCCCGCGGAGTCGTCGACGGTGATCGCGATCCGGATGGGGCGGCCGCACTCGCGGCTCAGGGTCTCGCTGACGATGGGCGCGAGGCGGCCCTCGAGCACGCCCTTGGCGAATTCGTTGGGCACGGCGAGCAGCGCGGTGTCGGCGACCAGCGCGAGGGGCTGGCACCGCTTGATCCAGTGCTCGTCCTTGCCCTCGACGCCCTGGCCGCCCGGGCCCCGGCCCTCGCCCAGGAGCTGTTCGAGCACGCGCGGCCACACTGCGGCAAGATCGGCAGGCAGGTCAGCCACAGGGCACGCTCTCTCAGTCAGCGGGGGGCGCCCTTGAGTCCCACGAATGTGTGGTTCTCGGGACGGGCGGGAAGTATTCAGAGTTCAGCCACGGTAGTCAGGCCGAGGTGTGCGGTTCAAGTCGTTGTCCACAGGGTGTGTACAAATGTGCCATGAGGTGAGGCGTGGCACCTCCCCTGCCTGTGGGAGGCTACGGTGTATCCCTGGTGCACTGCCGGTTTGACCGAATGGCGTAGCCGCGCGTACCGTGACCAGGTCGAGTTGTCGATGGCTGCTGCCGCCTGCCTCCGATGGGCAACGGCCGCGTTCCGCAAGGATCGCGGTCATGAAGCGGTGCACTCGGGCGTATTGCGAGCTTCTCGTGGGCGCACGGTGACAGCCAGGCGATGTCCCGCCATCACACGATTCATTTCTGGAGCCCCCGAGTGAGCAAGCGCACCTTCCAGCCGAACAACCGTCGTCGCGCGAAGACCCACGGTTTCCGCCTGCGCATGCGCACCCGTGCCGGCCGCGCGATCCTCGCGTCCCGCCGTGGCAAGGGTCGCGCAACGCTGTCGGCCTGACCAGCCTGACGGCAAGGTCCATGACGTGCTGCCTTCCAAGTCTCGACTGAGGCGGCGCGAGGACTTTGCGACCGCGGTTCGCCGAGGGCGCCGGGCCGGCCGCCCGCTCCTCGTCGTCCACCTACGTACCGGTACCACGGACCCGCACACGCCTGGGGAGACTGCTCCCCCGGCGCGTGCGGGTTTCGTCGTGAGCAAGGCCGTCGGCATCGCCGTCGTGCGCAATCTGGTGAAGCGAAGACTGCGCCACCTCATGCGTGAACGGCTGGATCTGCTGCCCGCCGGTAGCCTGGTGGTGGTACGGGCCCTGCCCGGCGCGGGCGAGGCGGACCACGATCAGCTGGCCCGCGACCTCGACACCGCACTGCAGCGGCTGCTGGGAGGGGCGCCGCGCTGTTCCGGTCCCCCCGGGGAGACCCCCCGGAACCCCGGCCGAGGCCCGGGAGGGAGCGCACAGTGAAGTATCCGCTGCTGTGGTTGATCAAGCTCTACCAGTGGACCATCAGCCCACTCCTGGGCCCGGTCTGCAAGTACTACCCGTCGTGCTCGCATTACGGCTACACAGCCATTGACCGGCACGGCGCGGTCAAAGGAACGGCGCTGACGGCCTGGCGCATCCTGCGCTGCAACCCGTGGTCGCTCGGTGGCGTCGACCACGTCCCTCCCCGGAAGCGTCCGGTCTGGCACCAGCGGCTGAGGAGCCGACTGGGTGGGCATCCCGCCGTGGGGCCTGCCGCACAGCCCGAGACTCAGCCCAACGCCCAAGGAGCCTGATTCGTGGACACGATCCTCGGTCCTCTCTATACCGCTGTTTCCTGGATCATCGTCCAGTTCCACTCGTTCTACAGTCTGATCTTCGACAAGGACAGTGGCGCGGCGTGGGGTCTGTCCATCGTCTCGCTGGTGGTACTGATCCGTATCTGCCTGATCCCGCTCTTCGTGAAGCAGATCAAGGCCACGCGGAACATGCAGGCGCTCCAGCCGAAGATGAAGGCGATCCAGGAGCGCTACAAGAGCGACAAGCAGCGCCAGTCCGAAGAGATGATGAAGCTCTACAAGGAGACGGGCACCAACCCGCTCTCGAGCTGTCTTCCGATTCTGGCCCAGTCGCCCTTCTTCATCTCGCTGTACCAGGTCCTGAACCACATCGCTCAGGGCAAGGTCGTCGGTGTCATCAACACGGACCTGCTGAACAGCGCGCGCAAGGCGCACATCTTCGGTGCCCCGCTGTCCGTGAAGTTCATGGACAACGCGTCCAAGGTCGAGGCGCTGGGCGCCACGCTGACCGACGTCCGGGTCGTCACGGTCATCATGATCGTCCTGATGTCGCTGTCGCAGTTCTACACCCAGCGCCAGCTGATGACGAAGAACGTCGACCTCACGGTGAAGACGCCGTTCATGCAGCAGCAGAAGATGCTGATGTACGTCTTCCCGATCATGTTCGCCGTCTTCGGCATCAACTTCCCGGTAGGTGTCCTCGTCTACTGGCTGACCACCAACGTGTGGACCCTGGGTCAGCAGATGTTCGTCATCCGCCGCAACCCGACCCCGGGCAGCATCGCCTTCACGCAGCGCCAGGAGCGGCTGCGGGCCAAGGGCAAGCTCAAGGAGGACCCGGCGGAGGTCGAGGCGAAGAAGGCCGCCGAGGTCGCCCGTGCCAACCGGCAGCAGCCCAAGCGGCAGCCGAAGGCCAAGCGCCAGCTCGCGAGCACCCCGCAGGCCGACCAGTCCTCCGGCGCCGAGGAGAAGAAGTCCTCGCCCTCGCTGGAGAAGCAGGAGCCCGGGGACGCCAAGCCCAAGCAGGGCGGCGGTTCCTCCCGCACCGCCAAGTCCGGGCAGCGCAAGGGCCCGCAGCGACCCAAGCACCCGTCCAAGAAGTAATGAAGGAGTCCACCGTGACGGACACGCAGCGTCAGACCAGTGAGGCCGCCGCCGAGGGCACCGACACCCTGTCCCGCCTGGAGCAGGAGGGCGAGATCGCGGCCGACTACCTCGAGGGTCTGCTGGACATCGCCGACCTCGACGGCGACATCGACATGGATGTCGAGGCCGACCGCGCTGCCGTGTCGATCATCAGCGACTCGACCAGCCGCGATCTCCAGAAGCTGGTCGGCCGCGACGGCGAGGTGCTGGAGGCGCTCCAGGAGCTCACCCGGCTGGCGGTGAACCGGGAGACCGGTGACCGCAGCCGCCTCATGCTCGACATCGCGGGCTTCCGGGCCCGCAAGCGCGAGGAGCTGGCGCAGGTGGGCGCCAAGGCGGCGGAAGAGGCCAGGAGCACCGGCCAGGCCGTCAAGCTCGACCCGATGACGCCCTTCGAGCGCAAGGTCGTCCATGACGCGGTGGCCGCCGCGGGGCTGCGCAGCGAGTCCGAGGGCGAAGAGCCTCAGCGCCGAGTGATCGTCCTCCCGGCCTGATCTTTACCCTTCTATATCCCACTTCCAGGTGGGTACGGCCCCGTCTGCTCGCAGGCGGGGCCGATCCTTGTCAGCCTGATATTCAGACTCTGACGCTCAGAGAGACGTCGTACGGAAGGACGGTTCCCCGTGGAAGAGGCAGCGGAGCTCCCCCCGCCACCCCCGGAGGCGCGGGCGGTCTTCGGCGACCGCCTGCCAGAGGCCATCCGGTACGCGGAACTGCTCGCGGACGCGGGCGTGCGGCGCGGCCTGATCGGTCCCCGTGAGGTGCCGAGGCTCTGGGAGCGCCACCTGCTGAACTGCGCCGTGCTCTCCGAGGCGGTGCCCGACGGCGTCTCGGTGTGCGACGTGGGCTCCGGCGCCGGCCTCCCCGGCATCCCGCTGGCCCTGGTGCGCCCCGACCTCCAGATCACCCTGCTGGAGCCGCTGCTGCGGCGCACGACCTTCCTCCAGGAGGTCGTGGAGCTGCTGGGCCTGGACCATGTGACGGTCGTCCGCGGCCGCGCCGAGGAGATGCTCGGCAAGGTGCAGCCCGTCCATGTGGTGACGGCCCGCGCGGTGGCCCCGCTGGACCGCCTCGCCGGCTGGGGCGTGCCGCTCCTGCGTCCGTACGGGGAGATGCTCGCCCTCAAGGGCGACACGGCCGAGGAGGAGCTCAAGGGGGCCCGCGCCGCGCTGAGCAAGCTCGGCGTCGTCCGCACCTCGGTGCTCCAGGTCGGCGAGGGCGTGGTGGACCCGCTGTCCACCGTGGTCCGGGTCGAGGTCGGCGAGAGCCCCGGCGGTGTGCGCTTCGCGGCGAAGCGGGCCAAGGCGGCCCGGGTCGGCAGGGCCACGCGCCGCAGGCGCTGAGCCCCGACGGCCCGTCGTCCGGCAGCTTGGCCGTGCTCCATACAAGCTGCCAAAACTACCCATTACGGAGTGTCGTGACCCTGTAGCGGAGCGTCCGGTGCATCGTGTTTCACGTGAAACGTCGCTCCTTGCTGCTGGGAATCATCGGTCGTGGTCGCATGGAGGATGCTCCGCGCGGCCATCGGACGCCCGAAGGCCCAGGTTCATCCACAGGCGCAGTGGATTCATCCACAGGAGAACGGGCCTCGCTGGTTCACGACCCCGAAAGCATGGCAGGCTCTGTTCATTGCGAGCCTGATGTCGAGGAGAGTGAATCCTTGCGGTCCGACGCCAATATCGCGGGGCCGATGGCCGACCCGGTCCCCGGTCCCCGTCCTGCCGACACCGATCCAGGGGCCGATCCCGGTCCCCTGGCCGCCGGTGAGGCCGTTTCACGTGAAACGCCGTCGCCCCCGATGCCCCGGCCGGACCAGACCCGGGTGATGGTGGTCGCCAACCAGAAGGGCGGGGTGGGCAAGACCACCACGACCGTGAACCTGGCGGCATCGCTGGCGCTGCACGGCAACCGCGTGCTCGTCATCGACCTGGATCCCCAGGGCAACGCCTCGACGGCGCTGGGCATCGACCACCACGCCGATGTCCCGTCGATCTACGACGTCCTGATCGACAGCCGGAAGCTCTCCGACGTGGTGCAGCCGGTGCGCGACGTCGAGGGGCTGTTCTGCGCCCCGGCCACCATCGACCTGGCGGGCGCCGAGATCGAGCTGGTCTCGCTCGTGGCCCGTGAGAGCCGGCTGGACCGGGCGATCCAGGCCTACGAGCAGCCGCTGGACTACATCCTCATCGACTGCCCGCCCTCGCTCGGTCTGCTGACGGTCAACGCGCTGGTCGCCGGTGCCGAGGTGCTGATCCCCATCCAGTGCGAGTACTACGCGCTGGAGGGCCTGGGCCAGCTCCTGCGCAACGTGGAGCTGGTGAAGGGGCATCTCAACCCCAAGCTCCATGTGTCGACGATCCTGCTGACGATGTACGACGGCCGGACCCGGCTGGCCTCCCAGGTGGCCGACGAGGTCCGCACCCACTTCGGCCATGAGGTGCTGCGCACGAGCATCCCCCGGTCGGTGCGTATCTCCGAGGCGCCCAGCTATGGGCAGACCGTTCTCACCTATGACCCGGGTTCCAGCGGGGCGCTGTCCTATCTGGAGGCGGCCCGGGAGATCGCGCTGCGGGGGATCGGCGTGCGATACGACGGCAGTAAGGCCCACATGGTGGGCCGTCAACCACAGCAGGACCAGCACAGCATGTCGGAGGGGCTTCAGTGAGCGAGCGACGTAGAGGACTGGGCCGTGGGCTCGGTGCGCTGATTCCGGCGGCACCGAAGACCCCGGACAGCGCGGTGCCGGCCGTGGGGCACGGCGCGACGTCGCCGACCGCGGTGCCGGTGCTGACGGCCGAGCGCACCATGACCGCGCCGAGGGTGACCTCCCTGTCCGTGGAGGACGTCGCCGTTTCACGTGAAACGGGAGCGGTGCCGTCCACGGTGGCCGAGCCCGTGGAGGAGGGGACCGCGGCCGGGGCCCACTTCGCCGAGCTGCCGCTGGACTCCATCACGCCCAACCCCCGTCAGCCCCGCGAGGTGTTCGACGAGGACGCCCTGGCCGAGCTGGTCACCTCCATCCGCGAGGTCGGACTGCTCCAGCCGGTGGTCGTACGGCAGCTGGCTCCCGAGCGCTACGAGCTCATCATGGGCGAGCGGCGCTGGCGGGCCTGCCGCGAGGCCGGGCTGGAGAAGATCCCGTCCATCATCCGGGCGACCGACGACGAGAAGCTGCTCCTCGACGCGCTGCTGGAGAATCTGCACCGCGCCCAGCTGAACCCCCTCGAGGAGGCGGCCGCCTACGACCAGCTGCTCAAGGACTTCCACTGCACCCATGACGAGCTGGCGGACCGGATCGGGCGATCGCGGCCTCAGGTCTCCAATACGCTGCGGCTGCTGAAGCTTTCGCCGGCGGTGCAGCGCAGGGTCGCGGCGGGTGTGCTCTCCGCCGGTCATGCCCGTGCGCTGCTGTCGATCGACGACTCCGAGGAGCAGGACCGCCTCGCCACCCGCATCGTGGCCGAGGGCCTGTCGGTGCGTGCGGTGGAGGAGATCGTCACCCTGATCAAGCCGGGCAACCGGAGCTCCGCGAAGGCCAAGGGGCCGCGTGCCGGCGCCCGGGTCTCCCCGGCGCTCAACAGCCTGGCCTCGAGGCTGTCGGACCGCTTCGAGACCAGGGTGAAGGTCGACCTCGGGCAGAAGAAGGGCAAGATCGTCGTCGAGTTCGCCTCGATGGAGGATCTGGAGCGGATTCTCGGCACGCTCGCCCCCGGTGAGGGCCGTGTGCTGGAGCAGAAGCTCTCCGCCCAGGAAGAGGCGGGCGCGGAGTAGGCGTCGGTAGACGATGACTTCGGGCGGGTTGTGTTTCACGTGGAACACAACCCGCCCTTTGCCTTCCTCCGCTTTTCGCTCAATCGCCGCCCGGATACGATGCGTTGGGTATGGCGCATCCACGTTGGACACAGTTCACGGAGGGCGAGTCCATGCGAACGGTGAGCCGGACCGGACTGGTGGCAACGGGCCTTGGCCTGGGAGCAGTCGGCGGATTCGTCGGCAGTCTTCTCAGGGAGCGCAGCGCGCTGAGCGCCGCCCGGGGTGTGGCACGCGACGGAAATGAGGATTTGGCTCCATGGGGCGTCGGCTCGTACCGCTCACGCTGGACAACCTCCCGGATCTTCCCGCGCGCTGTCGTGCCTGTGTCTTCTGGGAGTTGGACCCCGTCAGTGGTGAAGCCGCGCTGAAGGCGGGCCGCCCGGAGCTGGAGAAGGAGGCCTGGATCTCGGCCGTCCTGCTGGAGTGGGGATCCTGTGGCCGGGTGGTGTACGTCGACGAGGTGCCGGTGGGCTTTGTGCTCTACGCTCCGCCCGCCTATGTCCCTCGCTCGGCGACGTTCTCCACGAGCCCTGTCGCTGCGGACGCCGTGCAGTTGATGACCGCGTGGCTGGCACCGGCCTATCAGGGCCAGGGGCTGGGGCGGGCGATGGTGCAGACCGTCGCCAAGGATGTCCTCCGGCGAGGCTTCAAGGCGATCGAGGCGTTCGGCGATGCCCATTGGAAGGAGCCGGCGTGTGTGCTTCCCGCCGATCACCTGCTGGCAGTGGGCTTCAAGACCGTACGGCCCCACCCCCGCTACCCCCGGCTGCGGCTGGAACTGCGTACGGCGCTCTCCTGGAAGGAAGACGTCGAGCTGGCACTGGACCGGTTGCTCGGCGCGGTACAGAAGGAGCCCGCTCTCCGGCCGCTGTAGGCGGTTCCCTCCGGCTGACATGCGAACGGGCCCGCCCCTTGAAAGGGGCGGGCCCGTTTCACGTGAAACAGAGCTGCTGCTTACTTGGCGGAGATGAACTCGGCCAGGTCGCGCTCGATGGCGGCCTTGGGCTTGGCACCGACGATGGTCTTGACGACCTCGCCACCCTGGTAGACGTTCAGCGTCGGGATCGACATGACGCCGTACTTGGCGGCGGTCGTCGGGTTCTGGTCGATGTTCAGCTTGACGATCTCGATCTGGTCGCCGTACTCGGCGGAGATCGCCTCCAGGGAGGGGGCGATCTGGCGGCACGGGCCGCACCACTCGGCCCAGAAGTCCACCAGGACGGGCTTGTCGCTCTTGAGGACGTCCTCATCGAAGGACGTGTCGGTTACGGCCTTGAGAGCCACGGAGGTCTCCTTACATCTTCTACGGGGTGGGGGGTGGGGTTTCAGGCGGTCTTCTCGGGCTCCCGGACGCTCTCGCCGTCCGCGAGGAACGCGAGGTAGCGCTCGGCGTCGAGAGCGGAGGAGCAGCCGGTACCGGCGGCGGTGATCGCCTGGCGGTAGGTGTGGTCCACGACGTCACCGGCGGCGAACACACCGGTCAGGTTGGTGCGCGTGGAGGGGGCGTCGACCTTGAGGTAGCCCTCGTCGTCCAGGTCCAGCTGGCCCTTGAACAGCTCGGTGCGCGGGTCGTGGCCGATCGCGATGAACAGGCCGGTCACGGGCAGCTCGGAGGTCTCACCGGTCTTGAGGTTGCGGAGAGTCAGACCGGAGAGCTTGTTCTCGCCGTGGATCTCGGCGACCTCGCTGTCCCAGACGAAGGAGATCTTCGGGTCCGCGAAGGCGCGCTCCTGCATGGCCTTGCTGGCGCGCAGGCTGTCACGACGGTGCACGACGGTGACGGACTTCGCGAACCGCGAGAGGAAGGTGGCCTCCTCCATCGCGGTGTCGCCGCCGCCGATCACGGCGATGTCCTGGTCCTTGAAGAAGAAGCCGTCACAGGTGGCGCACCAGGAGACACCGCGGCCGGACAGCTCGTCCTCACGCGGCAGCCCGAGCTTGCGGTGCTGGGAGCCGGTCGTGACGATGACGGCCTTGGCGCGGTGGACGGTGCCGGCGGAGTCCGTGACGGTCTTGATCTCGTCGCTCAGGTCGACCGCGATGACGTCGTCCGGGATCAGCTCGGCGCCGAAGCGCTCGGCCTGGGCCCGCATGTTGTCCATCAGGTCGGGGCCCATGATCCCCTCGCGGAAGCCGGGGAAGTTCTCCACGTCGGTGGTGTTCATCAGCGCACCGCCGGCGGTCACGGCGCCCTCGAAGACCAGCGGCTTCAGGGAGGCACGGGCGGTGTAGAGCGCGGCGGTGTAACCCGCGGGCCCGGAACCGATGATGATCACGTTGCGGACGTCGCTCACGGGAGTCTTCCTTGTCTGCCGACTGCTGTCTCGGGTCCTTGCGGGGTCTCACCCCACCCAACGGATCCTACGGGGCGAGCATTCCCGAGAGGCGACAGCTCGGTCCGCAACGGCTCAGGAGCGCGGCAGCGTCTGCTTCAGCAGGACCTTCCCCGGGGCCGCCGGAGAGGTCTCGACACAGTGCGAAGCGACGACATAGGCGTCGACGAGCGCCGCGTCGGTGGGGTGCGGCATGACCACCAGATAGGCGTTCTCGCCCTTGTAGCTGTCCGGCTGCGCGGCCAGGGAGGGCTCCGGACGGCCGATGCCCTGCTGGATACAGGCGGGAGCGGTGGTGCCGGAGTCGCGCATCGTCGTCTCGGGAGCGTTCTCGGAGCTCTTGCCATGAGTCTCGGTGGCCTTGAAGGACATCTTCAGCAGATCGTGCACCCGGGTCTTGAGGTCACCCGAGGCGAGGACGACCGGAGGCAGGCTCTCCCGCAGCGCTTGCGGGTCGCCCTGGTGTCCTCCATCGCCTCCGGACGGGAGGAAGAGGCTGCCCACCCCGAGCACGGCGGCGGCACACGCCGTGCCGAGGAGAACCTTGGGCCACCGGCGTGAGCGAACCGTGCGCGGCCCACTGGGAGACGGCGTCCGCCGGCCCGGCCCGGTCGTGCCGCGGGGGTGTGCGGCCGGGCGGCGGTCGCTGGTTTCACGTGAAACACGATCCGATGCGGGCGCCGCGGTTTCACGTGAAACCTGCTGCGGGGGCCGAGTCGCCGTTTCACGTGAAACGTGCCCGGGTGCGCTTGTTCCACGTGAAACCAGCGTGTCGGCGCCCTCGGAGTCGGCTGTGGAGTGTGTGGTGGAGTCGAGGAGAGCCTCCGCGGCGAGGGCCGCGTCGATGCGGCCCGCGACGTCGTCGGGCATCCGGGGCGGACCGGGAAGCGTGCCCAACAGGGTCCGGATCTCGTCCAGGGAGATCCGGACGTCCTCGCACAGAGGACAGTCGGCCAAGTGCTCCCGCACATCCGCGGACCGCGACGGCGACAGTGCGCCTTCGGTGAGCGCGGAGATCTCCGCGACCTCCGGGTGCTCATCCGTGCCGGTCGTCGAAGTCACGCTCGCCCACCTCCACCCTTCACTGGATCCGCGTCACTCTGTCCTGCCGGTGGTGGGACGGACGCCCCCTGCGACCGGTTCCTTCCCCCGTCGAGGGGCGGGCTACCCATGCCGTCCGCGCGCAGATGGGTGAGCATGGGCAGCAGCCGGGCCCGTCCTCGCGCGCATCTGCTCTTCACGGTGCCGACGGGGATGCCCAGAACCCTGGCCGCTTCGGCGACGGGATAGCCCTGCATGTCGACGAGGACGAGCGCCGCGCGCTGATCGGGGGGCAGGGTGGCGAGTGCCTGGAGCAGCTCACGGTGCAGATCGCCGCGCTCCGCGGGCGCCGCCGCGGACTCATGGGGTTCGAGGAGCTGCTCGAGCCGCTCGGTCTCGGCGAGCGGTGCGGTGCGCCGGGAGGCGGCCTTGCGGGCCCGGTCCAGACAGGCGTTGACGGTGATGCGGTGCAGCCAGGTGGTGACGGCGGACTGCCCACGGAAGGTGTGGGCGGCCCGGTAGGCGGAGACCAGCGCGTCCTGAACGGCGTCAGCGGCCTCTTCCCGGTCGCCGAGCGTACGCAGCGCCACGGCCCAGAGCCGGTCGCGATGGCGCCGCACTATCTCCGAGAAGGCCTCGGGGTCGCCGGCCACGTGCAGGGCGAGGAGGTCGGCGTCGCTTGTGCCGTCGCGTGTGGCGTCGTCCAACGTCGAGACCCTCCCCCTGGGCTCGGAGCCGCTAGCTTCCGAGGATCTTGATCTCCGAGATGCCGCCTCGGTAGGAGCCGCCGCCGGGTTCCGGCGGCAGATCGGTGATGTGGATCAGCACGTAGCGCGTCTTCACCGGCTTGTCGGCGTTCGCCTTCAGCTCGCCGCCGACCTGATCGCGCTTGATGATGTTCGTCTGGAAGTCGTTGAGCTGCGAGGGAGCGGATACCGAGGGATCGGCGCCGAGCACCTCCACGGTCTGGCCCGACCGATACATGGTCACGTCGACGCCGGTGACGTTCTTGATGCTGCCGAGGTCGACGACGATGCCGCTGCCATCCGAGCGATTGTCGAGATTCCCGAAGTTCGAGTGGCCGTAGAAGGCCTTGGTGAACCAGGCGGTGTTGAGATCACCGTCGACGGCGAAGGAGGCTTTGGCCTCGGCCATGGGGCTGTCCTTGGGCGAGAACTCGGTCGCCTGCTTGATGGGCAGCTTCTTTATGGCCGGCTTCTTGTCGCTCTCGCTGTCGTCCGACGGGGCGTGGTTCCCGCTCGAGGAGTCCCCCTCCTTGAGCAGCGTGTCCGCCAACTGCCAGCTGCCGAGCCCCAACGCCGCGATGAGCAGCGCGGAGACGCACCACTTCAGTGCCCGCCCCGTGCGGCTCTGGAGCGGAGGCGGCGGGGGCACCGGAGCGGGCTGCACGGACCGGCCCGCGCGCGTCGGCGGACCGCCGTACGTGCCCTGTTGGTACGTCGTGCGGGGGTAGCCGCTCGACGGGGTGGTGAAGGACGTCTCCGGCGGCCGGATGCGTGGCATCGCGGCGACCGCCTTGGCCAGCTCCTCCGGGGTGGCGCACGGCTTTTCCTGTCGTGACGCGGTGGCCCCGTCGTTGACGAGCGCGCGCATCGCCAGCTCCGAGAGGCCGCGGTGGACTCCGGCCCGCACCTGGTCGGGGGCGATGAGGCCGGTGCCCTTGGGCAGGCCCGGCAGGCCGTACGCGTTGTTCTCGTAGGGCCAGCGCTGGGTCAGCGCGGCGTACAGCAGGGCGCCGATGGCCTCCGTGTCGGTGCGCTGGGGGCGCTCGGAGGAGATGCCGCGGAGGGCGGCCATGACGGCGAGGCCGCGGATGCGGTACTGCCCGGACTCGGTGCGCAGCACGGAGCCGGGGTGGAGACGGAGGTGTGCGAGACCCTCGCGGTGGGCCGCCGCCATGGCCTGGGAGACCTGGCTGACGAGCTGGTAGGCGTCGTGCGGCTCCATGGGGCCGGAGGCCAGCACGGAGCTGAGTTCGGTGGCGTCGGGCAGCCACTCGTGGACGACGTAGACGAGGTCGTTCTCCTCGACGGCGTCGAGGACCTGGACGAAGCGGGGGTCGCCGAGCAGGGCGGCGGAACGGGCGGCGGCGAGCACCGGGCGGGCCCGCGGATGGTCGGCGGGCAGCAGGTGGACGCCGACCGCGCGGCGGAGCTTCTCGTCGACCGCGCGCCAGCTGCTGAATCCCTCCAGACGGGTGACGCACTCCTCCAGGCGATACCGCTTGGCGAGCTTGTGGCCGCTGTGGAGTTCGGGAGTCCTGGCGTCGCGCGCGGCGTCCTGGGTCTCCGCGCGCGCGGTGTCCTTCTGCGTACCGGTCTTGATCGCGGCCTGCGCCCCGTCGGTCGTGGCCTTCTCCGCCTTGGCGGTCAGCGGCTTGCCGCCGCTGGTGTCTGCCACGTCGACGGCAGCTGTGCTCCGTTCCGCCACCGTCGTTCCTGCCTCCCCATCCGTTGCACGCTGTCCACAGCCAAGACAATTGTGCCCACAGTCCGGCGCTATGCACGACACGCGGCGGCGGGCGATGGTTGTGCTCCGGTCAGCGTCCGAGCCGTCCGCGGACCATACCGACCATGGCGGTCAGCTCCTCGACGCGCATCCGCTTCGCGGCGATATAGAAGACGCCGATCAGGATGAGACCTCCACCGATCAGAGCGGCGAGCGAACCGACAAATCCGTGGCCGAGAACTTCACCGATGCCGTAGGCGATCGCCCCGCCGATGAGGGCGGCGGGGATGCACGCACCGGCCAGGCGGGCGTACGTACGGATGACGTGGGAGCCGTCCAGGTCGCCGCCGAGGCGGGTGCGCAGCCGGCGCCAGGCGACGACGACGCCCACGGCGTAGGCCAGCCCGTACGAGGCGGCCATGCCCGCCACGGCCCAGCGGGCCGGCAGGACGACGTAGCTGGCGGCGGCGCCCACCGCGTTGACGCCGGCGACGATCAGGGTGTTGTAGAAGGGGGTGCGGGTGTCCTCGTAGGCGTAGAAGCCGCGGAGGATCACGTACTGCGCGGAGTACGGGATGAGGCCGAGGCCGAAGGCCATCAGGATGAAGCCGATGTTCGTGGCGCCGCCGGTGCCGGAGCTGGAGAACATCAGCGTGGCCATCGGCACGCCGAGCGCCAGGAAGGCGAAGGCGCAGGGCACGATCGCGACGGCCGAGGTGCGCAGACCGTGGGAGAGGTCGTCGCGGACGGCCGCGACGTCGCCGTCGTGGGCGGCGCGGGAGATCCGGGGGAGCACCGCGGTCATCACCGAGACCGTGATGATGGCCTGCGGCATCTGCCAGAGCTGCAGCGCGAAGTTGTAGGCCGTGATGCCGGTGCCCTGGTGGTGCGCCCTCTCGGCGAGGGCGCCCGCACGGGTGGCGAGCTGGGTGACGACGACCATGCCGAGCTGGTTGGCGAGGACGAAGAAGAACGTCCACTTGGCGAGCCCCATGGCCTTGCCGAGGCCGTGGCCGCGCCAGTCGAACCGCAGCCGGAGCCGGAAGCCGGTCTCGCGGAGGTACGGGAACATCGCCAGCGCCTGCACCACGAGGCCGAGCAGGGTGCCGATGCCGAGCAGCCGCACGCCCTCCGGGGGGATGTTGGCCGCGCTGACGCGGCTGGTGACGAAGCCGCCGTAGACCCAGATGAACGCGCCGAAGGTGGCGATGACGACGACGTTGTTGAGGACCGGGGTCCACATCATGGCGCCGAACTTGCCACGGGCGTTGAGGATCTGGCCCATGACGATGTGCACGCCCATGAAGAACATGGTGGGCAGGCAGTAGCGGGCGAACGCCACGGCGACGTCCAGCTGGCCGGGGCTGTCGCTGTTGTCCGGCATCATCATCCGGACGAGCAGCGGAGCCGCCAGCACACAGACGGTCGTGACCGCGCCCATGAGGACCACGACGAGGGTGAAGAGCCGGTTGGCGTACGCCTCGCCGCCGTCCTCGTCGTTCTTCATCGACCGCACCAGCTGCGGGATGAACACGGCGTTCAGCGCGCCGCCGCCGACGAGGATGTAGATCATCGTCGGCAGGGTGTTGGCGACCTGGTAGCTGTCGTTGAGGGTGCCGACGCCGAGCGCCGCCGCCATCACGAGGTTGCGGGCGAAGCCCAGGATGCGGGAGACGAAGCTGCCCGCGGCCATCACCGCGCTCGACTTCAGCAGGCTCGCCGCCTTGCCGCCCTTCGCCGGGGCCGAAGGGGCCTCGGTCTCGGAGACGGGCGTGGGCTCGGGCACCGGCGGCGGGACCTGCGGGGCCGCTGCGGCGTACTGGCCGGGCGCCGGGATCGGCTGACCGGACGGGCGCTGCGGTTCGTACGGCTGCTGCTGGTCCCGGTACAGGTGCGCGAAGGCGTCCCGCTCCGGGCGCTCGTCCGGGGACGCCTGGCCGGCGAGGCCGCCGACTCCGGCGAACTGCGTCGTGGGGTCGTCACCGTACGGGCGCGCGGGCGCCTCCGGCTGCTGCGGCGCGGGCGCCCACTGCCGGGGGTCCGGGCCCTGCTGCGGCGCGGGCTGCTGCTGGTGGAGCGGGAAGGTGTTCTGGTAGGTGCCGGGCGGCGGCGGGGGGTGCGCGGCACGGTCGTACAGCGCGTCGCTCACCGGGTCCTGGGCGGCCGGGTCGTGCTCGGGGTAGGGATGGGAGGCGTACGCGTCCCGGAGGTAGGGGTCCTGGGCGTACGGGCCCGGACGGGACGAGTCCGGGGCAGGCGGGGGCGGCGGGTACTGGCCCCGCTGGTCACCACCCGCGCCCTGCCCGCGGTCACCGTCGTACGGCGCGTTCATCGCTACCCCACCTCATCGTCCGCGGCCGGCCGGCCCCACTACACGTCAACGGTCCACTTTCTCACCTGTGCCGGATGGGTCAGTGCTTTCCGATCCGGTGTCCGGAGCCGGGTCCTCCGGCTGCTGGGGACTGTCATCGCCCGGACCGTTGTCCCCGGAGTCTCCCCCGCCCGCCGTCCCGCCGGCGGCGGACCGCTTGCGCTGGATGTAGATGCGGAGGCCCGCGAGGATCAGGAGGAGTACGCCACCGGCGATGACGATCAGCACCATAGGGGTGATGGACGTGACATGCACAGTGAAGGACATCGGGTCGCCGTAGGGCTGCCCGTCGTCCGTGTACAGCCGGGCCGTCACCTGGACGGGGCCGTTGGCGTTGGCGTGCGTCTCGAACTTCACCGACTGGCTGTGCCCGCCGTCGATCTTGATCTGCTGGGCCTCGCCCACCTTGAGGCGGTTCGGCCTGCTGGATTCGAGGACGAGCCGGAGCCCGGTGATGCCCTGCAGGAGGCCGTTGCGCACCGTCACGGGGATCGTCGCGCTGCGCCCGGACAGGGTGGCGTCGGACTTCGGGATGAGCTGCACCTGGCGCTTGAGCTGGTACAGGTACGACTGCACGGCGTTGCGGAACTCCGCCGCCCCCCGGCGGTCACCGCGCCAGGAGTTGGACATCTCCCGCATGATCGCGCTGCCGAACGGGGTGACCACGCGGTCCTGCGAGGTCAGGATCACCTTGAAGCTGTCCAGGGTCTCCTGGGTCTTCTGGATCTCCTCGAACGCGTCGGTGGTCAGCTCCTGCTTGCGCAGCGAGTCGGGGTACGCGCCGGGGCCGGGCACCTGCTGGTTGGCGGCCGGGTCGGGCTTGGCCCTGGCCGCGTCGCCCAGGTCGACGGGCTGCGTCCAGCGGCCGTCCGTCAGGCCGCCCAGGGCCGCCGCCATCGCCTGCGCCTGGCTCGTGGTGGGCATGCGCTGCGGCGCGACGACGATGCTGCGCTCGTCGTCCGGGGCCTGCTTGTTCACCAGCAGGCTCTGGGCGAGGAAGCGCTGCACGGCGAGCGAGGCGTCGTCGGCCCGGATCAGGTCGCCCTGGAAGGCGGTGGACATCCGGGCGTCCGCGACGACGGCCGTGTTGCCGCCGCCGATCTGCCGGGCGGCGCTCGGGGTGTACGAGGTCCGGTTCTCCCGGAGGCTGTCGCTGCGGGCGATGACGTTGTGGGCGCCCGCGGAGGTGGCCACGTCGATGATCGAGGAGTCGACGGCGCCCTCGAAGGGCCAGGTGAAGTCCGTGCGCGGCTTCACACCGAGGATGGTGTCCACGGTGGTCGCGGCGAGCTCCGTGGCCGACTGGAGGTGGCTGAGGGTGCCCGAGACGTCCTTGCCGTGGTGGGCGAGCGAGGCCAGGTCCGGGTCACCGAAGGGCAGCGCCACCACCTGATCGCCCGCGACGGCGGTCTGGAGCTGGCTGAGCCACTGCTTGGCGACCGGCTGGCCCTTGCCCGGCGTGCTCTTCCCGTCCGGGCCGTCGACCTTGTAGCTCTTGGTCATGGCCTCGACCGTGGCGAGTAGATCGGGGTCGATCACCCAGGTGATCGGCAGGTTCTTGCCCAGCGCCACCAGCTGCTGGAGCCGGCCGCCCGGCGCCAGGTCCGCGGCGAGGTCGTCGTTGGGGAAGATCGGCGTCTGCTGCTGGTCGGACTCCGTGCGGGCGGTCAGGTGCGTCGCCGAGACGAGCGGCCACAAGAAGGTGAGCCGCGTCTTCTTGCCCTCGGTCGCGGATGGCTGCCAGGGGAGCAGGGTCCGCTGGATGCCCAGCACCCGCTCGTAGGACTGGCCCGAGGTCTGCCCGGACAGGGAGACGCCCAGCTGGTAGACGCCCTCCCGGCTGATGTCCAGGTCCTTCGCGGGCAGGGAGATGCTGAATTCCCGGCTGACGCCCGGAGGCAGCTTGTCGATTTTCTGCGTGTGGCTGCCGATCTCGGAACCGTCGGTGCCCTCCGAGAAGCCGGACCGCCCGCCGATGTCGTCGATGTCGCTGCGGCCGCCGACCTGGGGGCCCACCCGCAGGCCCACATGGGCGTCGGTGACCGTGGAGCCGCCGTTGTTGGTGACCGTGCCCGAGACGGTGAGCGTGTCGTTCTGCGTCGGCGCGACGGGCGTCAGGGCCCCGATGGAGACATCGACCGTGCGGGAACCGGCCGACTCGGCGTGGGCCTCCGGCGCCGCCGGCAGCTGCACCAGGCCCACGAGCAGCAGCAGACCGACCAGCACCAGCGTGGTGTGCCGGACCCACCGGCAGGCAGGAGCGGACGTCGTCCCCTGGAACTCTGCCGCCTCGGCCACGCGCTCGCCCGTCCCTCGTCGTCATCAGTGGTCGTCGGTTATGCGTCCACGAATGGTAACGAGGCCCGCTGTGACGAAGTGCCGCGGACCGCTCCGCAAGATCGCCACCGTGCCCGATGTCCCGGCTGCGCCCGCTTTGTGCTGACCGGCGCCGTGCGCCCGTAACGAGGAGGCCCTCCAGCGTGCGGCCACGTACTCTTTTCTGTTGTGCCGAACGCCAACAATGACAGCCAGCTCCAGTCGTCGACCAACGAGCTCAGCCACGTGCAGCGCCGTGCCGTGAGCGAGCTCCTGCGGGTGTCCCCCGTGGCCGACGATCTCGCCCGCCGATTCCAGGAGGCCGGGTTCACGCTTGCCCTGGTCGGCGGGTCGGTGCGGGACGCGCTGCTCGGCCGGCTCGGCAACGACCTGGACTTCACCACCGACGCCCGCCCCGAGGACGTACTGAAGATCGTCCGGCCGTGGGCCGACGCGGTCTGGGAGGTCGGCATCGCCTTCGGGACCGTGGGATGCCGCAAGTCCGACTTCGACATCGAGGTCACGACATACCGGTCGGAAGCGTATGACCGGACCTCGCGCAAGCCCGAGGTCTCCTACGGCGACTCCATCGAGGACGACCTGGTCCGTCGCGACTTCACGGTCAACGCGATGGCCGTCGCCCTCCCGCAGAAGGAGTTCATCGACCCGCACAACGGCCTGGAGGACCTGGCCGCGCGGGTCCTGCGCACCCCCGGCACCCCGGAGGAGTCCTTCTCCGACGACCCGCTGCGCATGATGCGGGCCGCCCGCTTCGCCGCCCAGCTGGACTTCGAGGTCGCGCCCGAGGTCGTCACCGCGATGACGGAGATGTCCGGCCGCCTGGAGATCGTCTCCGCCGAGCGGGTCCGGGACGAGCTCAACAAGCTGATCCTCTCCGCCCACCCCCGCGAGGGCCTGAAGCTCCTCGTCGACACCGGTCTCGCCGATCTCGTCCTGCCGGAGCTCCCGGCGCTGCGCCTGGAGCGCGACGAGCACCACCGGCACAAGGACGTGTACGAGCACACGCTCATCGTCCTGGAGCAGGCCATCGACCTGGAGGCCCCTCTTGACCAGCCGGGGGGCGGCCCCGATCTCGTCCTGCGCCTGGCGGCGCTGCTGCACGACATCGGCAAGCCGCGCACCCGTCGCTTCGAGAAGGACGGCCGGGTCTCCTTCCACCACCACGAGGTGGTGGGCGCGAAGATGACCAAGACCCGGATGACCAAGCTCAAGTACTCCAACGAGCAGGTGAAGGACGTCTCGAAGCTCGTCGAGCTCCACCTGCGCTTCCACGGCTACGGCACGGGCGAGTGGACCGACTCCGCCGTGCGCCGGTACGTACGGGACGCGGGGCCGCTGCTGGAGCGGCTCCACAAGCTGACGCGGTCCGACTGCACGACGCGCAACAAGCGCAAGGCGAACGCCCTGTCCCGCGCGTACGACGGCCTGGAGGAGCGCATCGCGCGGCTCCAGGAGCAGGAGGAGCTGGACTCGATCCGTCCGGACCTGGACGGCAACGAGATCATGGAGATCCTCGGCGTCGGCCCGGGCCCGCAGATCGGCAAGGCGTACAAGCACCTGCTGGAGCTGCGGCTGGAGAACGGTCCGATGGAGCGGGACGCCGCCGTCGCCGCTCTCAAGGAGTGGTGGGCCACGCAGGACTGAGGCGCCCGGCCGGTGTTTCACGTGAAACACCGGCAAGCGGGTGTCGTCGAGGGGCGGTGTTTCACGTGAAACACCGCCCTTTCGCGTATCAGGAGCGGCGCGGTCCCACCAGGGCGACGGCGACCGCCGCGTAGATCAGGGCGACCGTGATCACCAGCGCGGGCGACCGGCCGTCGGTCGGCAGCATCAGGGCCGCCACCCCCGCCGCCCCGACGAAGGCGACGTTGAAGAGCACGTCGTAGAGGGAGAAGACCCGGCCCCGGAAGCCGTCGTCGACCGACGACTGGACCACCGTGTCCGTGGCGATCTTGGCGCCCTGTGTGGTGAGGCCGAGGACGAAGGCGGCGATCAGCATGGGGACGCGTTCGAAGGGGAGGCCGAGCGCGGGCTCCAGCACGGCCGCCGCCGTGGCGCAGGCCACGATCCAGCCGAGCCGCTCCAGCCGGGCCACGGCCCAGGGTGTGACGATCGCCGCGGCGAAGAACCCCGCCCCCGAGACCGCGACGGCGAGGCCGAGGAGGGCCAGCCCGTCGGACTCGGTCTCCGCCCACGCATGGCGGCAGAGCATCAGGACGGTGACCGTCAGCGCGCCGTAGCAGAAGCGCATCAGGGTCATCGCCGCCAGGGCGCGGGCGGCGGTGCGGCGTTCCGCGAGGTGCCGCAGACCGGCGGCCAGCCCGCGGGCGGTGGCCAGGAGCGTCGCGCGCAGCTCGGTCCCGGGCGTGCGGACGTCCGGGCCCAGCAGGTCGAGGGGCATGCGCAGGGAGCAGAGGGCCGCGGCCAGATAGAGGACGGCGCCGAGGAGGACGACCACGGCGTCGGAGCTCGTGCCCTCGGGGGCCACCAGGCGCACGACGAAGGCGAGACCGCCGCCCGCGGTCGCCGCGAGCGTGCCGGCCGTCGGCGACAGTGAGTTGGCCATGACCAGGCGGTCCGGCGAGTCGACGACCCGGGGGAGGGACGCGGAGAGCCCGGCGAGGACGAAGCGGTTGACGGCGGTGACCGAGAGGGCGGAGGCGTAGAAGAGCCAGTCGGGGACGCGGGCGACGACGAGGAGCGCGGTGCCGGTGGCCAGCGCCGCACGCAGCAGATTGCCGTGCAGCAGGACCTGGCGGCGGCGCCAGCGGTCCAGCAGCACGCCGGCGAACGGGCCGAGCAGGGAGTAGGGCAGCAGCAGGACGGCCATGGCGGAGGCGATGGCGGTGGGGGAAGCCTGTTTCTCGGGGGAGAAGACGACGTACGCGGCGAGCGCCACCTGGTAGACGCCGTCGGCCCCCTGCGACAGCAGCCGGACGACCAGCAGGCGCCGGAAGTCCGGCAGTTGGAGCAGGACGCGCAGATCGCGCACGACAGGCATGCGGCCCAGCCTCACACACCGCGTGGGCCCCCGGGCGCAATTACCCGGGGGCCCACGATCACACGCGGTGGATCAGGCCGGACCGAAGCGGTGTGCGGCGTCCCGCACGGCGCTCCGCGGCCGTGGAGCGCTGATCAGCGCTCGACCTCGCCCTTGATGAACTTCTCGACGTTCTCACGGGCCTCGTCGTCGAAGTACTGCACCGGCGGCGACTTCATGAAGTACGAGGAGGCGGAGAGGATCGGGCCACCGATGCCGCGGTCCTTGGCGATCTTGGCGGCGCGCACGGCGTCGATGATGACACCGGCGGAGTTCGGGGAGTCCCAGACCTCGAGCTTGTACTCCAGGTTCAGCGGGACGTCGCCGAACGCGCGGCCCTCGAGGCGCACGTAGGCCCACTTGCGGTCGTCCAGCCAGGCCACGTAGTCGGACGGGCCGATGTGGACGTTGTCCTCGCCCAGCTCGCGGTCGCGGATCTGGGAGGTGACGGCCTGCGTCTTGGAGATCTTCTTGGACTCCAGGCGGTCACGCTCGAGCATGTTCTTGAAGTCCATGTTGCCGCCGACGTTCAGCTGCATCGTGCGGTCCAGGATGACGCCCCGGTCCTCGAACAGCTTCGCCATCACGCGGTGCGTGATCGTGGCGCCGACCTGCGACTTGATGTCGTCGCCGACGATCGGGACGCCCGCCTCGGTGAACTTGTCGGCCCACTCCTTGGTGCCGGCGATGAAGACCGGCAGCGCGTTGACGAAGGCGACCTTGGCGTCGATGGCGCACTGCGCGTAGAACTTCGCGGCGTCCTCGGAACCCACCGGGAGGTAGCAGACGAGGACGTCGACCTGCTTGTCCTTGAGGGTCTGGACGATGTCGACCGGGGCCTCGGCGGACTCCTCGATGGTCTGGCGGTAGTACTTGCCCAGACCGTCGAGGGTGTGGCCGCGCTGGACGGTGACGCCGCTGGCGGGCACCTCGCAGATCTTGATGGTGTTGTTCTCGCTGGCGCCGATGGCGTCGGCGAGGTCGAGGCCGACCTTCTTCGCGTCGACGTCGAACGCGGCCACGAACTCCACATCACGCACGTGGTACTCGCCGAACTGCACGTGCATCAGACCCGGCACGCGGCCGTTCGGGTCGGCGTCCTTGTAGTACTCGACGCCCTGCACCAGCGAGGCGGCGCAGTTGCCCACGCCGACGATGGCTACGCGAACCGAACCCATTCCGGTTGCTCCCTGTTTTGTACTCGACAAGCCCTGCGAATGCAGAGCTCACTTGGCGGTGGGGTCGGACGGATCCGTCCGGGAACTCCCCCGGTCCCGGGGCATGCCGCCCGTATCTCCCGATGTGTCCTGCGGAGTGGTGCCCCGGCGCATGTCGCGCCCGGAGCGCTCGCTCTCGATCAGCTCGTTCAGCCAGCGGACCTCGCGCTCCACCGACTCCATGCCGTGCCGCTGCAGCTCGAGGGTGTAGTCGTCCAGCCGCTCGCGGGTACGGGCCAGGGAGGCGCGCATCTTCTCCAGGCGCTCCTCCAGCCGGCTGCGGCGGCCTTCCAGCACCCGCATCCGTACGTCCCGCGAGGTCTGCCCGAAGAACGCGAAGCGGGCGGCGAAGTGCTCGTCCTCCCAGGCGTCCGGGCCGGTGTGGGCGAGCAGTTCCTCGAAGTGCTCCTTGCCTTCGGCCGTCAGGCGGTAGACGATCTTCGCCCGCCGCCCGGCGAGGGACGCCGCGCGGGCGTCCTCCAGGGCGTTGCCGGGCTCCTCGATCAACCAGCCGTTGGCAACGAGAGTCTTCAGGCAGGGGTAGAGGCTGCCATAGCTGAACGCCCGGAACACCCCGAGTGAGGTGTTGAGGCGTTTCCGCAGTTCATAGCCGTGCATCGGGGACTCGCGGAGCAGGCCGAGGACGGCGAACTCGAGGATGCCGGAGCGTCTGCTCATATGTCGCCTCCTTGGTCCCTTAGGTCCCTTATGCCGAGCTGATGTATCGACTCGATACATCCAGACGATAGAACGAGCATCCTGATGCGACAAGAGGGGGCACGGTGAACGAGGTCACATCACCGATTCGTGGGACACAACCTGCCTGAATTGGAGTGAACATCCGCAGTGGGAGCGATTTGACCGTGCGTAGTCTGTGCGCCATGCAGACCACCGGGAACCGAGTGACACCGTCAGGCGTCCTCGTCCCGGATGCAGTGCGCCCGGTTGCTCAGGGGGGCTACCGGACAGCGCATCGGGGGGAACGCAAGCCACCTGCCGCTTCCAGGCGATAGCGCCTGCCCTAGGAGTAGTCGTTCGATGAGCGAGCACCGCCGCAAGCCGCCGCAGCCTCAGGGCGGCGGACGAGCCGCGGCCAGGCGCGCGGCCCAGCCGACGTCCGGCCGCCGTGCCGCACCACCAAGCAGTTCCGCCGCGCCGGGTGCCGGCAGCGGTGAAGGCTCCCAGTACGGCAGCCGGGCCGAGGCCCGCCGCGCGGCACAGCGCGGTGGCGGAGGCAGCGGAGGCGGAGGCGGCGGGCGCAGACGCCCGGGCGATCCGGGCCCCGCGGGCGGCGGCCGGGGACGCAGAGACGGCGGCCGGCCGGGAAAGAAGCGCTTCATCGACTATCCGCGGTCGGGCAAGACCGGGGCGTGGCGCTGGATGCCGTCCTGGAAGCTCGTCCTGGGCATGTGCTTCACCTTCGTCGCGCTGATCCTGGGCACCGTGGGCATCGCGCTCGCGGTGGTGCAGGTGCCGAGCGAGCAGAAGGCGGCCGCCGTCCAGAAGAACGTCTATTACTGGGCGGACGGCAAGCAGATGGTCGTCGCGGGCGGCGGTGCCCTCAACCGGCAGATCGTGCCCATCTCCAAGATCCCCCTGTCCATGCAGGACGCGGTGATCTCCGCCGAGAACGCCAGTTTCCGCAAGGACTGGGGCGTCGACCCGATGGGCATCCTGCGCGCGGTCGTGAAGATGGCGCAGGGCGGTGAGACCCAGAGTGGCTCGACCATCACCCAGCAGTTCGTGAAGAACACCTATCTCAGCCAGGAACAGACGCTCAAGCGCAAGGCCACGGAGCTGCTGATCTCCATAAAGGTGGGGGCCACCAAGGACAAGGACTCCATCCTCGCGGGCTATCTCAACACCGCCTATTACGGGCGAGGCGCCTATGGCATCCAGGCCGCGGCGCGCGCGTATTTCGACAAGGACTGCACCCAGCTGACGCCCAGCGAGAGCGCCTATCTCGCGGCGACGCTGAACGGCCCGAACCTTTACGACCCCTACGGCGGTCAGGGCCCGGCGGCGACGCCCGAGAAGAACACCAAGCGGGCCACGGACCGCTGGAAGTGGACCCTGGACCGCGAGGTCCAGGTCGGTCACATGCAGGCCCCGGAGCGCGACGACTGGGTGAAGAAGGGCTTCCCGATGCCCCAGAAGCCCAAGCCCGCGACCAACCGGGCCGGCCAGATCGGCTATCTCACCGACCTCGCCGACAACTACATCGTCGCCCACTCCGGGATCAGCAAGAGCCAGCTGGACCGCGGCGGATATCAGATCCACACGACCTTCGACCACGCCAAGGTCGATTACCTCTCCAAGGCCGTCGAGGACGTCCGCAAGGCCAACATCAAGCCCGAAGTGCGGGACGTCGACAAATACGTGCAGTTCGGCGGGGCCTCGGTGGAGCCGAAGACCGGCAAGATCATCGCCATTTACGGTGGTGAGAACGCGCTGGAGCACTACACCAACAACGCCGACTACACCGGTGTGCAGGTCGGCTCGACCTTCAAGCCGTTCGTGCTCGCGGCCGCGATGACGCACGGCAAGCGGGATCCGTCACTCGGCCCCACGCAGGACGACAGCCAGCGCACGCTCGTCTCGCCGGAAAGCATCTACAACGGCAACAACAAGGTGACGCTGAGGACTTACGACGGCAAGGTCTGGCACGACGACACCGATGGCAGCGAGTGGCACCAGCCGAACGACGGTGACGAGGACAAGGGGCTCATCTCCCTCCGTACGGCGATGCAGTTCTCGGTGAACACGCCCTATATCCAGCTCGGTATGGACGTGGGCACGGATCTGGTCAAGGAAGCCGCTCTGAAGGCGGGTCTGGACAAGGACCAGCTGGCCTCCACCACCCCGACCTTCTCCCTCGGCACCTCGGCGCCGAGCGCCATCCGGCTCGCGGGCGCCTATGCGACCTTCGCCGCCAGCGGAAAGCAGATCGACCCGTACTCGGTCGAGAAGGTGGAGAAGGACGGAAAGCCGATCTTCACCCACGAGGTTTCCAGCAAGCTGGCCTTCGATCCGAACGTGGCCAACAACGTCACCGATGTCCTGAAGACCGTCGTCGAGGCCGGTACCGGCACGTCGGCACAGCTCGGGGACCGCCCGGTGGCGGGCAAGACGGGTACGACCGACGGCAACCGCTCGGCCTGGTTCGCGGGTTACACCCCGCAGCTGTCCACCTCGATCGGCATGTACCGCGTCGACCCCAACGCCAAGAAGCAGGAATTCCTCTCAATGCGCGGCGTGGGCGGCAAGCAGACCATTCACGGCGCGTCGTTCCCGGCGGACATCTGGGCCGATTACATGGGCAAGGCGCTCAAGGGCGAGCCTGTCGAGCAGTTCCAGTCGGCGCAGCCGATCGGTCAGAAGGTGTTCGGGGACGGCGCGAGCCCGTCGCCCAGCGCGGTCCCGTCCACGACCCCGTCGGCGACTCCCTCGCAGACCCCGTCGGCGACTCCGTCGAAGCCCGCCTCCCCCAGCCCGTCGGCCAGCAAGCCCTGCTCGCCGTTCGACCGCCACTGCCAGCCGGGAGGCAACGGCGGGGCCAACGGCGGCGGTCCGGGCGGACCGGGCGGGATCGGGGGCCCCGGCGGCGACCCGGGCGAGTCGCCGTCCCCGTCGGACCCCAGCCATGGCCGACCTGGCGGACTGTTCGGCGGGATGCGCGGCTGACCAGATGAAACACCCCGCCGAGAGACTCGGCTGAGCCATCCGACCCGAGGGCCGTCCCGCGTTCGCGTGAGGCGGCCCTCGAGGTTATCCACAGGCTCGGACGGCAACTGGCGCCGTACGGCAGGATGGGCGCATGAGGAGCGAGCGGGACGATCAGCTTGTACGGCCCACCGTCGAGGACGAGGTGGCCGCGGCCGGCAGCGAGCTCATCGGCGGACCGGTGGGGCGCCGGGCGCTGATCGGCGCGAGCTGGTGGACGCCCGTCCGGGTGATCGCGCTCGTGGCGATCGGGATGTTCGCCCTCGGCATGGTGCAGAAGATGCCGTGCTACGACTACGGCTGGTTCTTCGGCGCCACCACGCAGTACACCCACGCCTGCTACTCCGACATCCCGCACCTGTACAGCGGGCGCGGATTCGACACCGGGATCGTCCCGTACTTCGACCGCATCCCGCAGGCGGTCTCCGGCGGTATGGACTATCTGGAATATCCGGTCCTCACCGGCCTGTTCATGCAGGTCGCCGCCTGGCTCACCCCCGGTGGCGGGACGCTTCAGCACCGCGAGCAGCTCAACTGGTTCGTCAACGCGGGCATGCTGATGGCCTGCACCGCGGTCATCGCGGTCTGCTCCGCGCGCACGCACCGGCGCCGGCCCTGGGACGCCCTGCTGATCGCCCTCGCGCCCGCCTTCGCCCTGACGGCCACCGTCAACTGGGACCTCTTCGCGGTCGCGCTCACCGCCGCCGCGATGCTGATGTGGTCACGCGGTCGGACGGTCCTCGCGGGCATCCTGATCGGTCTCGCCGCCGCGGCCAAGCTGTATCCGGTGCTGCTGCTGGGGCCGCTGCTCGTCCTGTGCTGGCGGGCGGGGCGGCTGCGGGCGTTCCGTACGACGGCCCTGGCCGCGGTCGGGGCCTGGCTGGTGGTCAACCTGCCGGTCATGATCACGCATGACGCGAGCGGCTTCCACATCCGCGAGGGCTGGGCGAAGTTCTACACCTTCAGCCAGGAGCGCCCGATCGACTTCGGCTCGATCTGGCTCCTGATCTCCCAGCGCACGGGCAATCCGCTGGAGAACGCCAACACATATGTGACGCTGCTGATGATCCTGGGCTCGCTGGCCATCGGGGCCCTGGCCCTGTGCGCCCCCAGGCGCCCGCGCTTCGCGCAGCTGGCCTTCCTGCTGGTGGCGCTCTTCATCCTCACCAACAAGGTCTACTCGCCGCAGTACGTGCTGTGGCTCGTCCCGCTGGCCGTGCTGGCGCGCCCCAAGTGGCGCGACTTCCTCGTCTGGCAGGCGTGCGAGGTGCTCTACTTCCTCGGCATCTGGATGTATCTGGCCTATACGGGCAGCGGCGACAAGCACCAGGGCCTGCCCACCGAGGGGTATCAACTGGCGATCGCCGTCCACCTGCTGGGGACGCTGTATCTCTGCGCGGTCGTCGTGCGCGACATCCTGCTGCCCGAGCGGGACGTCGTCCGCCGGGACGGCTCGGACGACCCCTCGGGCGGGGTGCTGGACGGGGCGCCCGACATATTCGTCCTCGGCTCCGCGCGCCGGTCCCGGCGCACGGAGCACGCTCACGGCACGTACGTCCAATGGGGGACGGAGAGCCGCCCGCAGTAGGGGCGGCTCCGGACCCCGTACCCAGGGGGGTGGGTCAGTGGTCGAGCAGTCGGTCGAACTGGGTGGTGGTGTTCCGCAGATGGGCCACCAGCTCGTCGCCCACCTGCGGCGGGGCGACGTCACCCGGCACGAAGAGGATCGAGACCTGCATGTGCGGGGGCTCCGCGAACCAGCGCTGCTTGCCCGCCCAGACGAACGGCGAGAGGTTGCGGTTCATGGTCGCGAGGCCCGCGCGGGCCACGCCCTTGGCGCGCGGCATCATGCCGTGCAGCGCCTTCGGCGCCTCCAGGCCGACGCCGTGCGAGGTGCCGCCCGCCACGACCACGAGGTAGCCGTCACCGGCGGTCTTCTGCTGGCGGTAGCCGAAGCGCTCGCCCTTGCCCACCGGCGTGACGTCCAGGACCGCGCCCCGGTACTGGGTGGCGTCGTGGTCGCCGAGCCACAGGCGGGTGCCGATGCGGGCGCGGAAGCGGGTCTGCGGGAACTGCTGCTGCAGCCGCCCGAGTTCCTCGGACTTGAGGTGGCTGACGAACATGGTGTGCAGCGGCAGCCGGGCGTTGCGCAGCCGCTCCATCCAGGCGCTGACCTCCTGGACGGCGTCGGAGCCGTCCGTGCGGTCCAGCGGGAGGTGGATCGCGAAGCCCTCCAGGCGCACGTCCTCGATGGCGGCGTGCAGCTTGGGGAGGTCCTCCTCGCTGATGCCGTGCCGCTTCATGCTGCTCATGACCTCGACGACGACGCGGGCGCCGACCAGGCCGCGCACCCCTTCGACCGAGGACACGGACCGTATGGCGCGGTCGGGCAGCGGCACCGGCTCCTCACCCAGCCGGAAGGGGGTGAGCACCAGCAGGTCGCCGCTGAAGAAGTCCTTGATCCGGGCCGCTTCGTAGGTCGTGCCCACGGCGAGGATGTCCGAGCCGAAGCGCGTCGCCTCGTCGGACAGCCGCTCGTGGCCGAAGCCGTAGCCGTTGCCCTTGCAGACCGGGACGATGCCCGGGAACTGCTGGAGGATGGACTGCTGGTGTGCCCGCCAACGCGCGGTGTCGACGTAGAGCGTGAGCGCCATGGCCGGTCCCGGAGCCTTTCCCTGTGCCTGCTGGATGACGTGTTCGTGTGCCTGACGGCGGTACTGCGAGGTCGGACGGAGGGGTCAGCGACGCGACATATACATGTCGAGGGCCTTGTGGAGCAGCTTGTTGAGCGGGAAGTCCCACTCGCCGAGGTACTCCGCGGCCTGGCCGCCGGTGCCCACCTTGAACTGGATGAGGCCGAAGAGGTGGTCGCTCTCGTCGAGGGAGTCGCCGATGCCGCGCAGGTCGTAGACGCTCGCCCCCAGGGCGTAGGCGTCGCGCAGCATGCGCCACTGCATCGCGTTCGACGGGCGGACCTCGCGCTTGTGGTTGGCGGAGGCGCCGTAGGAGTACCAGACGTGGCCACCGACGATCAGCATCGTCGCGGCGGCGACGGCCTCGCCCTCGTGCACCGCGAAGTACAGCCGCATGCGGTTGGGGTCCTCGGTGTTGAGGGCCGACCACATGCGCTGGAAGTAACTCAGCGGGCGCGGGCGGAACTTGTCGCGCTCGGCCGTGATCTCGTAGAGGTGCTGCCAGGTCGGCAGGTCCTCGTAGCCGCCCTGGACGACCTCGACGCCGGCCTTCTCGGCCTTCTTGATGTTGCGGCGCCAGAGCTGGTTGAAGCCCTTGTGGACGTCTTCGAGGGAGCGGTTCGACAGCGGCACCTGGAAGACGTAGCGCGGCTGGACGTCACCGAAGCCGGCGCCGCCGTCCTCGCCCTGCTGCCAGCCCATGCGGCGCAGCTGGTCGGCGACCTCGAAGGCGCGGGGCTCGATGTGGGTCGCCTCGACGTCCCGGAGCCGCTTGACGTCGGGGTCGGCGATGCCGGACTTGATGGCGTTGGAGTCCCAGCGCCGGATGACCACCGGCGGGCCCATCTTCACGGAGAAGGCGCCCTGCTGCTTGAGGTGGGTGAGCATCGGGCGCAGCCAGTCCTCGAGGTTCGGCGAGAACCAGTTGATGACCGGGCCTTCGGGGAGGTAGGCCAGATAGCGCTTGATCTTGGGCAGCTGGCGGTAGAGCACCAGGCCCGCGCCGACGAGCTGGCCGTTCTTGTCGAACCAGCCCAGATTCTCCGAGCGCCACTCGGCCTTCACATCGGCCCACGCCGGCACCTGCATGTGACTCGCCGCGGGCAGGCTCTGGATGTATGCCAGATGCTGCTCTCGGCTGATTGTCCTCAGGGTCAGGCTCATGCGGGGCGCTCCTCGGCAGGTGTGTCCCCAGGGTCGGGGCTCCGGCTCTCGCGCCGAAGCCTACTGCGACAAAGGAGCGCCCCGTCTGGGCGTACCCGCCGCTACCCGATCACACCTCCGAAGAGTCCGCCGTGCGCCATGCCCAGGAAGAAGCCCACGGCAGAGGCCCCGAGCCCGATGATCAGCAGGAAGCGCTCGCCGGTCGTCGCCGATATGAACTGGCCCCACGCCCCCGTGAGGATGCCCACGAGACCGCTCCAGGAGCTGAGCAGATGGAGGTTGGAGAACGCCGAGCTGATGAAGGCGAGGGCGCCGAGCGCGATCGTCACCGCGGCGAAGGCGTTCTCGACGGGGTGGGGTTTGCCGTCGCTGTTGAGAGCGGCGTTGATCAGCGCCCGGGGACTGCGGGGCTGCCGAGCTGCCTGTGTCATGGGGCTACCTCCTGAAGGCAGGCGGCGCACTGTAGCGCCGGTCACACCCGATGCGTCCAGATTGCGGTGCCGGACCGCTCGATTTCAACCGGAAGCCCGAGTGCGGGTACTGTGTACGGTCTGCACCGGTGTCTGCCCAGACCCAGCTTCGGTCCCAGGGGCGACCCAGGGACTCTCCGCTGATTGTCAGTGTCGGCCGATACCGTTGCTTACGCATCACGACCCTCCTGCCACGGAACGACCGTGGCCGCTGAGTCCAAAGGAGGTGGGTTCCACATGCGTCACTACGAGGTGATGGTCATCCTCGACCCCGATCTCGAGGAGCGCGCTGTCTCCCCGCTGATCGAGAACTTCCTCTCCGTCGTCCGTGAGGGCAACGGAAAGGTCGAGAAGGTCGACACCTGGGGCCGTCGTCGTCTGTCGTACGAGATCAAGAAGAAGCCCGAGGGCATCTACTCGGTCATCGACCTGCAGGCCACGCCTGCGGTCGTCAAGGAGCTCGACCGCCAGATGAACCTGAACGAGTCGGTCCTCCGGACCAAGGTCCTCCGTCCCGAGACCCACTGAACCCCAGCGGTTCAGAGGTAATCGGGCTGCATCGCAACGAGTAGCAAGCAGCCAGCAGCACACCCGCCGAGAGGTTCATCCATGGCAGGCGAGACCGTCATCACGGTCGTCGGCAATCTCGTCGACGACCCCGAGCTGCGCTTCACCCCGTCCGGTGCGGCGGTCGCGAAGTTCCGCGTCGCGTCCACTCCCCGCACCTTCGACCGCCAGACCAACGAGTGGAAGGACGGCGAAAGCCTCTTCCTCACGTGCTCGGTGTGGCGGCAGGCGGCGGAGAACGTCGCCGAGTCGCTCCAGCGAGGCATGCGCGTCATCGTGCAGGGCCGGCTGAAGCAGCGGTCCTACGAGGACCGCGAGGGCGTCAAGCGCACGGTCTACGAGCTCGACGTCGAAGAGGTCGGCGCCAGCCTGAAGAACGCCACGGCGAAGGTCACCAAGACCTCGGGTCGCGGTGGCCAGCAGGGTGGTGGCTTTGGCGGCGGCGGTGGCGGCCAGCAGGGCGGCGGCTGGGGCAACGGCCCCGCCGGCGGCCAGCAGGGTGGCGGCGGGGCTCCCGCCGACGACCCGTGGGCGACCAGCGCTCCGTCCGGCGGCCAGCAGGGCGGCGGCGGAGGCGGCTGGGGCGGCGGCTCCGGCAACTCCGGCGGCGGCTACTCGGACGAGCCGCCCTTCTAGGCCCTTCGTGGGCCCGGGCCCGCAAGGGTCCGAGGGCGAAGCACCACAACTTCTTGATCACACAGGAGAGAGACAATGGCGAAGCCGCCTCCGCGCAAGCCTAAGAAGAAGGTCTGCGCGTTCTGCAAGGACAAGACCGCTTACGTGGACTACAAGGACACGAACATGCTGCGGAAGTTCATTTCCGACCGCGGCAAGATCCGTGCCCGCCGCGTGACCGGCAACTGCACTCAGCACCAGCGTGACGTCGCCACGGCCGTGAAGAACAGCCGTGAGATGGCGCTGCTGCCCTACACCTCGTCCGCGCGATAAGGGAAGGGTGACCGAAAAATGAAGATCATCCTCACCCACGAGGTCTCCGGCCTCGGCACCGCCGGTGACGTCGTCGACGTCAAGGACGGCTACGCCCGCAACTACCTGGTCCCGCGTGGTTTCGCGATCCGCTGGACCAAGGGTGGCGAGCAGGACGTGGCGCAGATCCGTCGCGGTCGCAAGATCCGCGAGATCGCCACGATCGAGCAGGCCAACGAGGTCAAGGGTCAGCTGGAGGGCACCAAGGTGCGCCTGGCGACCCGTGCCGGCGACGCCGGCCGCCTGTTCGGCTCCGTGACCCCCGCCGACATCGCTGCGGCGATCGAGGCTTCGGGTGGCCCGAAGGTCGACAAGCGCCGTGTCGAGGTGGGCTCGCCCATCAAGACGCTGGGCTCGCACCAGATCTCCGTGCGCCTGCACGCCGATGTCGTTGCCAAGCTCGGCATCGAGGTCGTCGCTGCCTGATCGCCTCGCGATCGGTAGCGTGAGAAGGGCCGCACCCCTCGGGGTGCGGCCCTTCCGCCGTTTCCGGGCATCGGAAGCCCGGGCCCGCCCGTGCCGTCAGGCCCGTACCGCGCCGGTGACGATCCAGCGGCCGGAGCGGGTGCGGAGCCACAGGCTCAGCATGCGCACCGTCATCATCAGAGTCATCGCCCACCACAGGGCCGTGAGCCCGCCGCCGAGCGTGGGCACCAGCAGCGCGACGGGCGCGAAGACCGCGAGGACCACCAGCATCGCCCAGGCGAGGTAGGGGCCGTCCCCTGCGCCCATCAGCACGCCGTCCAGGATGAAGACGACGCCCGCGATCGGCTGGCCGAGCGCCACGATCAAGAGGGTGGGCAGCAGGGCGTCCCGCACGGTGGCGTCGGAGGTGAACAGGGGGATGAAGAGCGGCCGCGCGGCCACCACCAGCACCCCCAGCACCACTCCTGACGCGATCCCCCACTGCACCATGCGCCGGCAGGCCGCGCGGGCCCCGGCGGCGTCCCCGGCGCCGAGGTAGCGCCCGATGATCGCCTGTCCGGCGATGGCGATGGCGTCCAGGGCGAAGGCGAGCAGGCTCCACAGGGTCAGCACGATCTGGTGCGCGGCTATCTCGGCGTCACCGAGCCGGGCCGCGACCGCGGTGGCGATCATGAGGACGGCCCGCAGCGAGAGCGTGCGGACCAGCAGGGGCACTCCGGCCTGGGCGCAGGCCCTGATGCCGGCGGCGTCGGGGCGGAGCGAGGCGCCGTGCCGTCGCGCGCCCCGGACGACCACGGTGAGATAGGCGGCGGCCATGCCGCACTGGGCGATGACCGTGCCCCAGGCGGAGCCCGCGATGCCGAGCCCGGCGCCGTAGACGAGGCCCAGGTTGAGGGCGGCGTTGGCGGCGAAGCCGCCGATGGCGACGTACAGCGGCGTACGGGTGTCCTGGAGGCCGCGCAGGACGCCGGTGGCGGCGAGCACCACGAGCATGGCGGGTATCCCGAGCGCGCTGATCCGCAGATAGGTGGTGGCGTACGGGGCGGCGGTCGGTGAGGCGCCGAAGAGCTCGACGACCGGGCGCGCCGCGGGGAGCGTCACGGCTATGACGGCGGCGCCGATGAGGAGGGCGAGCCAGATGCCGTCCATGCCCTGGCGGATGGCGGCCTGGAGGTCACCGGCGCCGACGCGGCGGGCGACGGCGGCGGTGGTGGCGTAGGCGAGGAAGACGAAGACGCTGACGGCGGTGGTGAGCAGGGCCGCGGCGACCCCGAGCCCGGCGAGCTGGGGGGTGCCGAGGTGGCCGACGATGGCGCTGTCGGCCATGACGAAGAGGGGCTCCGCGACGAGTGCGCCGAAGGCGGGGACGGCCAGCGAGACGATCTCGCGGTCGTGGCTGCGGGCGCTGTGCGGTCCTCGCGCGGGGGCCTTGGTCATGCTCTCAACCTAATCTTCCACAGGTAATCACTGCAAGCCATCAGTGACCCTTACATTCAACGCGCTGCGGCGATCTTCTCTGCGTCGTTTGTCGCGATCTTGCGCCGAGCGGGAAAGTTTTTCTCCTCAACAGCCGGTGGATGGGGAAAGTGCAGGTCAGATGGGTGCGGAGGGGGTGATTGTGTGTTTGTCCACAGCGCTTTCCCCCGTGCCGTACACAGGATCCGGGGGGTTCTCCACAGGATGGGGGCCATCATCCACATGCCCTGTGGATAACCAGATTGGCTGACGGTGCCCGCGGGCCTACCGTGGACCGGCGCCCGGCGCCTGTTCCGGCTCCGAAGACCTTACGAGATCGACACGAACTCGATGCACATGAACCGGAGTCGGGCGTCTTATTTGTCAGAGCCGTGCCGTAAGAAAGAACAGCACGGCGAGGTCCGCACTGCGGACGGGAGGAGGTGGCGGGGTGAGCATCCCCGAGCCCATGGACGACCCCTGGGCGGACGCCGGCCCCGGCGACCGGCTCCCCGTCTCCCGCCCCCGCCGAGGCGACGGCCAGACCCGTGGTGAGCGGCACGACCGCGGTGGCGACGACGGCGGTTCCTGGGACCGCGGTGGATCCTCCCAGGGGGCGCAGGGCTTCGAGCGCGTTCCCCCGCAGGACCTCGACGCCGAGCAGTCCGTGCTCGGCGGCATGCTGCTCTCCAAGGACGCCATCGCCGATGTCGTCGAGGTGCTCAAGGGCATCGACTTCTACCGCCCGGCGCACGAGACGATCTTCCAGGCCGTTCTCGACCTCTACGCCAAGGGCGAGCCCGCCGACCCGATCACCGTGGCCGCGGAGCTCACCAAGCGCGGCGAGATCACCCGAGTCGGCGGCGCCGCGTATCTCCACACCCTGGTCCAGTCCGTCCCCACCGCGGCCAACGCGGAGTACTACGCCGAGATCGTCCACGAGCGCGCCGTGCTGCGCCGGCTGGTCGAGGCGGGCACGCGCATCACGCAGATGGGATACGCGGCCGACGGCGACGTCGACGACATCGTCAACAACGCCCAGGCGGAGATCTACGCCGTCACCGAGCAGCGCACCAGCGAGGACTACCTGCCGCTCGGCGACATCATGGAGGGCGCCCTCGACGAGATCGAGGCCATCGGTTCGCGCAGCGGCCAGATGTCCGGCGTCCCCACCGGCTTCACCGACCTCGACGCGCTGACCAACGGCCTGCACCCCGGCCAGATGATCGTCATCGCCGCCCGTCCCGCCATGGGCAAGTCGACACTCGCGCTGGACTTCGCCCGCGCCTGCTCGATCAAGCACAACATGCCGAGCGTGATCTTCTCGCTCGAAATGGGCCGCAACGAGATCGCGATGCGCCTGCTGTCCGCCGAGGCGCGGGTGGCGCTGCACCACATGCGCTCCGGCTCCATGACCGACGAGGACTGGACGCGCCTCGCCCGCCGGATGCCCGACGTCTCGGCCGCGCCGCTCTACATCGACGACTCCCCGAACCTGTCGATGATGGAGATCCGCGCCAAGTGCCGCCGCCTCAAGCAGCGCGCCGACATCAAGCTCGTGATCATCGACTATCTCCAGCTGATGCAGTCCGGCGGCGCCAAGCGCGCCGAGAGCCGCCAGCAGGAGGTCTCGGACATGTCCCGAAACCTCAAGCTGCTGGCCAAGGAGCTCGAACTGCCGGTCATCGCGCTGTCCCAGCTGAACCGTGGCCCCGAGCAGCGCACGGACAAGAAGCCGATGGTCTCCGACCTCCGTGAGTCCGGCTCCATCGAGCAGGACGCCGACATGGTCATCCTGCTGCACCGCGAGGACGCGTACGAGAAGGAGTCGCCCCGCGCGGGCGAGGCCGACATCATCGTCGGCAAGCACCGAAACGGTCCGACGGCCACGATCACGGTGGCCTTCCAGGGCCACTACTCCCGCTTTGTCGACATGGCCCAGACGTGACGCGGGAGTTGTAGGTCACCGGGGCCGTCGCCTCATTCGGGCGCGATCCAGGGGAGTTCGGGCGCGAGGTCCTGGCGGAGGCGGCGCAGGGGGCGGGCGCCGACCACGGAGCGCACCGGGGTTCCGGCGCGGAAGAGCAGGAGGGTCGGCATGGAGAGGACGCCGTACGTCGCCTGCGTCCGCGGGTTGCTGTCCACGTCGAGCTGAACGATCTTGATGCGGCCCGCCTCCTGCCGGGCCAGCTCGGCGAGGACGGGCGTGATCATGCGGCAGGGCGCGCACCAGGCCGCGGTGAAGTCGACGAGTGCGGGCAGCTCCGAGGCGAGCACTTCGGTGGCGAACGTGGCGTCGGTGACGGAGGGGATGTGCGTGGTGGACAGGGAACCTGTGCCGGTCGTCATGGTGTGCTGAGCTCCTCTTCGATGTCGGGCGGGGCGAGCGCGCAGAGCGGGGGCGGGCCTCCCGGGACCTCCGCCGCGGCCTTCAGCGCGGCGGTCTCCCGTTCGGCGCGGGCGAGTTGGGCGCCGACCTCCGCCCGTACGCGCCGCAGGTGCCCGATGCAGTCGTCGAGCTCCGCCAGTTTGCGGCGGTAGACCTCCAGCGAGGCCGGGCAGGAGTCGCCCGCCGGGTGGCCCGCGCGCAGACAGTCCACGAACGGCCGGGTCTCCTCCAGGCCGAACCCGAAGTCCTGGAGGACGCGGATCTGGCGCAGGAGGCGCAGGTCGTCCTCGTCGTACGTGCGGTAGCCGTTGCCGGCCCGGCGGGCGGGCAGGAGACCCAGCGACTCGTAGTGCCGCAGGGTGCGAGTGGTGGTGCCCGCCTGTTGGGCCAGTTCCCCGATGCGCATGAACACGACCGTAGACGTTGACGTGGACGTCAAGGCCAGGCCGCGGCGTGGCCCGTATGGGTAGGGTGCGGACATGACCGCATCGTACGAAGTGTCCATGGATGGTCCCCAGTTCACCGAGTTGCTCCCCGCCACCCGGCGGGCCCTGCTGCACCTGGTCGCCACCGCGCAGTCGGAGGGACGTACGCCCTCATTGGTGGGAGCGGTGATGCGGGAAGGGCGCATGGTGTGGTCGGCGGGGCGGGGGGAGATCGCCGGGGCGGTGCCCGGACCCGATGCGCAGTACCGCATCGGCTCGATCACCAAGTCCCTGGTCGCGGTCCTGGTCATGCGGCTGTACGAGGAGGGGCTCGTCGATCTCGACGCCCCGCTCGACACCTATCTCGACACCCCGGCGGCCGGCGGGGCCACCGTCGCGCAGCTCATGTCCCACACCTCCGGCCTGGCCGCTGAGGCGCGCGGACCCTGGTGGGAGCGCACGGACGGCGCGCTGCGCCCCGAGCTCGCCGACATCTTCGGCGAGCGCCCCCAGCGGCACCCGGCCGGCCGGCTCTACCACTACTCCAACCCGGGTTACGCGCTGCTCGGCGCGCTCGTGGAGCGGCTGCGCGGGGAGCCCTGGGGGGAGGCGCTGCGCCGCGAGGTGCTGGCGCCGCTCGGCATGGACCGTACGACGCTCGAGCCCGAGACGCCGTGCGCGGAGGGCTGGGCCGTGCACCCCTGGGCGGACGCGCTCCTTCCGGAACCGGCCGTGGACACCGGGCGGATGGCACCCGCCGGGCAGGTGTGGTCGACGGCGGAGGACCTGTGCAGATTCGCCGCGTTCCTGCTGGACGGTGACGAACGCGTGCTCGGCCCGGAGGCCGTCGCGAGGATGCGGGTGCCGGAGTCCGGGCCGCAGGATCCGGGCTGGACGTCCGGCTACGGCCTCGGCCTGCAGCTGGTCCGCCGGAACGGCCGCACGCTGATCGGTCACACGGGATCGCTGCCCGGCTTCGTGGCGACGCTGTGGGCGAGCCCGGAGGAGTCGCTGGCCGGGGTCGTCCTGACCAACCGCACCTCCTGCCCGGTGGTCGATCCCGTGGCCGCGGACCTGGTGGAGGCGGTCGCGAGCCGCGAGCCGCGGATCCCCCGGCCCTGGCGCCCGCTCGGCGAGGTGGACAGCGCGCTGCTGGAGCTGACCGGGCCCTGGTACTGGGGCGCCGCGCCGTTCGCCCTGCGCCTGCGCGCCGGGCGGGGGCTGGAGCTGACCCCGCTCTCCGGCACGGGCCGCAGTTCGCGCTTCCGCGCGGAGGGCGAGGACACCTGGACCGGGCTCGACGCGTACTACGCGGGGGAGACGCTGACAGTCGTGCGGACCGCGGAGGGCGCGGTGAGCCACCTCGACGTCGGCACCTTCGTGCTCACCCGCGAACCGTACGAGCAGGGCGACGCGGTGCCCGGCGGGGTCGGGAAGGCCGCCTGGCGGTAGGGCGGGGGCGTCGCGCGGGGCGCGGACGTAGGGTCGGGGAGAGATTGGCGGGCGCCGGCACGCGGCGCGATACCACCCTGGAAGGCCACCGTGACTGCGAACACCGCACCGGTCCTGCTCGACCTCGAACCGCTCGGCGCCGCGCACTTCGCGCGCGTCGAGGACAAGGTCGCCGCACTGATGCGCACGCGCGAGAGCGTCGTCGCGATGCAGGGCGAGGCGCTGCTGCCCCTGGAGGCGTGCATCCGCTCCGCCGTGCGCCCCGGCAGCACCGCGCTGAACATCATCACGGGCCCGTACGGGGAGACGTTCGGCGGCTGGCTGCGCTCCTGCGGCGCCGAGGTGATCACGGTGACGGCGCCGTTCAGCGGCGCGGTCGGCCCGGAGCAGGTGGCCGAGGCGCTGCGCGCGCACCCGGAGATCGACTTCGTCAGCCTGGTGCACGCCGAGGCGGCCACCGGCAACACCAACCCGGTCGCCGCGATCGGGGCCGTCGTGCGGGAGCACGGCGCCCTGCTGATGCTGGACGCGGTGGCGTCCGTCGCCGCGGAGCCGCTGCTCACGGACGAGTGGGGCGTCGACCTGTGCGTCATCGGCGGGCAGAAGGCGATGGCGGGCCCGGCGGGTGTGTCGGCCGTGTCGGTCAGCGCCCGCGCGTGGGAGCGGATCGCGGCCAACGAGCAGGCCCCGCGCCGCTCGTACCTCTCCCTCCTGGACTGGAAGGAGCGTTGGATCGACGGGGGGCGTACGGCGCTTCCGCACGCCCCCGCGCAGTTGGAGATGCTCGCCCTGGAGCAGGCGGTGGACCGGATCGAAGCGGCCGGCCTGGACACCGTGATCGCCCGGCACCGGGCCGCCGCCGCGGCCACCCGCGCGGGTGTGCGGGCGCTGGGCGCCCTCTCCCCGTACGTCACGCGTGACGAGGACGCCGCCCCCGCCGCGACGACCCTGCGCGCCCCCGACGGCGTCGACGCCCGGGAGGTCGTCGCGGCGGCGCTGGCCGCCGACCGGACCGTGCCCGTACAGGCGGCGGCCGGGGCGCTCGCCAAGGAGATGATCCGCGTGAACCACTACGGCCTCGCCGCGGACCGTGCCGTCGTCCTGGCCTCCCTGTCGGCGCTCGCCGCCGGGCTGCGGGCGCTGGGTATCACGGCCGGTGGGACGGACGAGGCGCTGGAGGCCGTGGGTGCGGCCTGGGACGCGGTGCTCGAGGGCTGACGCCCCATAGCCCGGCCCTCCGAGGCAGCGGGAGCCGCTGTCGGTGCGTTATGCACCGGCAGTGGCCCTTTTTTATGCTTTCGTCCCGTTTTTGATTGCTGCCGCACCTCGCTCATCCGCCCGGATAGAATCGGAACGCTCGGCCCGTTTTGGTTTTCCGCCCCTCCGGAGGTTTCCCGCATGTCGCGACGCTGGAACACGGCGGCACCGGTGCCCGCCCCGGCGGCCCTCCGCGCAGATGCCCGCCGCAACAGGGCACTCATCCTCGATGCGGCCCGATCGGCCTTCGAGGAACGGGGGTTGGGGGTTCCGCTCGGGGAGATCGCGCGTCGCGCGGGCGTCGGCACGGGCACGGTCCACCGTCATTTCCCTTCCAAGGAAGCGCTGTTCAGGGCCACGGTCGTGGACCGGATACGGCTTTTCACCGATACGGCACGGGAGTTGGCGGACGCACCCGATCCCGGAGCGGTGTTCTTCCGCTACCTGGCGGCGGTGGTGCGGCTCTCGGCGCGGAACAGAGCGCTCCTGGAGGCGCTGGAGGCGAGCGCCGAGGGTCTTTTCGAGCCGACCCCGGGTGTGGAGAAGGGCTTCCAGGAGGCGCTGGGCGTACTGCTGACGCGTGCTCAGAAAGCGGGCGCAGTAAGGAAGGACGTCGAGGTCGAGGACGTCGTCACGCTGCTCTTCGGGTGCCTGTCCATGGAGCGTCGGCGGGGGCCGGCGGGGGCGCCCGGGAGGATGACGGCGCTGATGTGCGACAGCCTCCGGCCGGGCCGGAACGTAACGAAACTTCCCGCCATCCCGGCCGGGCGTGACGAAACGGCCTGTGCGGTGTGCGGGGAGCCGGTGGCGGTGGCCCGTACGGGGCGGCGGGCTCGGTACTGCGGTGGGGCGTGCCGGCAGAAGGCGCATCGCTTGCGCGCGCGTTAGTTGAGGCTGTCCGCTTCGGGGGTCTGAGGGTTTCCCCCGGTCGGGGAAGGGACGGGCAGGGGAGAGCCCCGCCGTCACCCCACCGGAGCCAGTGACTCCACGGCCGCCACCAGCGGCGCCAGCTCCGCCCGCTTGGACGCCTCGTCCAGCGCCTCCCGCAGTGCCGTGTCGTTCGTCGGCCGCGCCTCCGCGAGCAGTGCCAGACCGGCCTCCGTCACATCCGTGTAGATGCCCCGGCGATCCGTGAGGCAGAGGTAGCGCGTCAGCAGACCGCGGTCCTCCAGGCGGTTGACCAGGCGTGTCGTCGCGCTCTGGCTGAGGACGACGGAGTCGGCGACCTCGTTCATGCGCAGGTGGCCGCCCTCGCCGTTGTGCTGGCGGCTGAGCACGTCGAGGACGCCGAACTCGCGCACGCTCAGGTCGTGCCGGGACTGCAGGGCGCGCTCGATGTGGGCCTCGATCCGGCCGTGGAGCGCGGAGAGCGCGCACCAGCCCTGTGCCAGTCCGAGCAGAGCGGGGTCCGGGGTGCGGGACATGGGGCGGGCCCTCCTTCGCATGCGGAGTCTTCGTGACGGGCGCCACGTACTGGGAGCACGCACGGACGTACATGCCGTACGTCCCGGGCCCGTACGGACAGGATAGCCCTCCGGCGCAATAGCCCGCGTTTGCAAGTAACCCGCGTCTGCAATTATTGTGGACGCTCGTAAGGCTCGCCTGCAATCAGTCCTCGCGGCCGTCCCCCACCCCCTTTGCTGAAGGACCCGTCATGCCCCTCGCCCTGCTGGCGCTCGCCATCGGCGCCTTCGGGATCGGCACCACCGAATTCGTGACCTCCGGGCTGCTCCCCGAGATCGCGGACGAGTTCGGCGTGTCCATCCCCACCGCCGGATACCTGACCACCGGCTATGCGCTCGGCGTCGTCGTGGGCGCCCCGATCCTCGCGATCATCGGCAGCCGCGTGCCCCGCAAGCGGATGCTGATGGCCCTGATGGGGCTGTTCATCGCGGGCAACGCGCTCTCCGCCGCCTCCCCCGTCTTCGCCCTGATGCTCGCCGGGCGGATCGTCGCCTCGCTCGCGCACGGCGCGTTCTTCGGCATCGGCGCGATCGTCGCCGCCGGGCTCGTCGCCCCGCAGAAGAAGGCGGGCGCGATCGCGATGATGTTCACCGGCCTGACCGTGGCCAACGTGGTCGGTGTGCCGCTGGGCACCGTGGTCGGCCAGAACGCGGGCTGGCGCCTCACCTTCTTCCTCATCGCCGGGCTCGGCGTGCTCGCGGTGCTCGGCATCGCCGCGCTCGTGCCCCGGCTGCCCGAGGAGCCGCGCGCCGGGCGGTCGCGCGTCGGCGGCGAACTCGCCGCCTTCCGCAACCCCCAGGTCCTGCTCGCCATGGGGATGACCGTGCTCGGCTTCGGCGGCGTCTTCACCATGAACACCTACCTCGCGCCGATGATGACCGACGTCACGGGCTACGCGCCGTCCTCCGTGACCTGGCTGCTCGTCCTCTTCGGCCTCGGCATGGTCGTCGGCAACCTCGTCGGCGGGCGGTACGCGGACCGTGCGCTGATGCCCCTGCTGTACGTCTCCCTGAGCGCGCTCGCGACCGTGCTCGCGCTGATGCCGTTCGCCGCGCACGACAAGGTCGCCGCCGCCGTCGCCATCCCCCTGATCGGGGCCTTCGGTTTCGCGTCCGTACCCCCGCTGCAGAAGCGCGTACTCGACCAGACCGCCGACGCGCCGACCCTCGCCTCCGCCGTCAACATCGGCGCCTTCAACCTGGGCAACGCCATCGCCGCCTGGCTCGGCGGGCTCGTCATCACGGCGGGCTTCGACTACGCCGCCCCCACCTGGGTCGGCGCCGTGATGGCCGCCTCCGCGCTCGCCCTGGCCGTGCTCTCCGCCGTCCTGGAGCGGCGCACGGACGGGGGCGGCAGCCGGATCACGGCGCGGTCCGCCGCACCGTCCTCTCCCACCACCGAAGCACCGTACGCATCCCGCTAGGAGCACCACGTCATGACCGACACCACTTCCACCCCCGTCCTCCCGCTCACCACGGACGAAGCGGAGGCCCTCATTGCCGCCGCCCGCCGTGCCGCCGACGAGCAGGGCGTACGGATCGCCGTCAGCGTCCTCGACGCGGGCGGCCACCTGCTGGCCTTCCGCCGCGACGACCGGGCGGTGCTGATCGCGGGGGAGACGAGCACCCGCAAGGCGTTCACCGCGGTGCAGCTGGACGCGCCGACCGCCGATCTGGTCGAGGCGGTGCAGCCGGGCGGGCTCTTCCACACGCTGCCGACCGCGCTCGACCGGCCGCTGCTCTTCATCGCCGGCGGGGTGCCCCTGCACCGTGCCGGGCGGCTGATCGGCGCGATCGGTGTGGGCGGCGGTGCGCCGGACCAGGACCACGGCATCGCGGCCACCGCGATCGCGGCGGTGCTGGGCGGCTGACCGGGTGCCGGGGCTCCTGCAGGGGTCCCGGCCCGCGTTCGATCAAGGGCACGGCGGAGGTGCGTGACATAGCCCTCTTCAAAGGTTGCGTAATCACGCAACCTTTTCCCGTACCGTTCCCCTCCTTGGAGTAGGAGAAGTGCGGTCACCCGTCGAAAGAGGCGGGGACCGTCCGAGCCGAGGGGGACAGGATGAGCGCTGGGGCAAGGGCCTCGGCCCGCACGGCGCGCAGCCGGAACGCGGAGTTGCTGCTGCTGGGTGCGGGAGTGCTGCTGACGTTGTTCGGCTATGCCTCGGTGGGGCTGGCCACGACCGGTGAGCTGCCCGGTGAGCTGCTCGGCTACGCCGTCGGCCTGGTGGCCGCCGCCGCGCTGGCGCACTTCGCGGTGCGCCGCTTCGCCCCGCACGCCGATCCGCTGATCCTGCCGCTCGCCTTCGCGCTGAGCGGCCTGGGCCTGGTGCTGATCCACCGGCTCGACATCTCGTACGCCATTCGCTACCACTCGCCGCCGGCCGCGTCGAACCAGGTGATGTGGAGCGCCATCGGACTGGCCGTCCTGCTGGCCGTCCTGGTGTTCCTGAAGGATCACCGCCACCTCCAGCGGTACGCGTACGTCACCGTCTTCACCGCCCTGGTGCTGCTGATGGCGCCGGCGTTCTTCCCCGGCGACTCCTACGGCGCGAAGCGGTGGATCCGGCTGGGGGCGCTGTCCTTCCAGCCCGGCGAGTTCGTCAGGATCGCCATCGCGGTGTTCTTCGCCGGGTATCTCACCATGCACAAGGACGCGCTCGCGCTGGCCAGCAGGCGGGTGCTGGGCTTCTATCTGCCCCGCGGGCGGCAGTTCGGGCCGATCGCCGCGGTGTGGGTGCTGAGCCTGCTCGTGCTGATCTTCGAGCGGGACCTCGGCACGTCGCTGATCTTCTTCGGGCTGTTCGTCATCATGCTCTACGCCGCGACCGAGCGGCCCAGCTGGGTGGTGTCGGGCATGGGCATGTTCGCCGTCGGAGCGTTCGTCGTGGGCTCCATGGAGCCGCACGTGCACGGGCGCATCGTCGCCTGGCTGCACCCCATGGACTACTACCTCCCGCACCCGCCGGCCGGTCTCACCTCCCCGCAGGCGGCGGAGGCGCTCTTCAGCTTCGGCAGCGGGGGCGTCCTCGGCACCGGACTCGGACGCGGCCACTCCGATCTCATCGGCTTCGCCGGGCGCAGCGACTTCATCCTCACCACCGTCGGCGAGGAGCTGGGGCTCGCGGGCATGATGGCCGTGTTCCTGCTGTACGCGCTGCTGATCGAGCGCGGTCTGCGGACGGCCCTGGACGCCCGGGACCCCTTCGGCAAGCTCCTGGCGACCGGCCTCGCCGGTGCGCTGGCCCTGCAGGTCTTCGTGGTCGCGGGCGGCGTCACCGGGCTGCTGCCGCTGACCGGCAAGGCCCTGCCCTTCCTCGCCGCGGGCGGTTCCTCGCAGGTGGCGAACTGGGTGCTCATCGCCGTGCTCCTGAAGATCAGCGATTCGGCGCGCAGGCCGCCGCCCGAGCCCGCCGCCGACCTGGACGAGCAGGCCACCCAGCTGATCAGGCGCTGAGGCACCGCGCCGCCTACCCTCGGACACCGTGACCAGACTGCATCTGTTCGATATGGACGGGACCCTGATGCGCGGGTCCGCGGCGGCCGTCGAGATATCCCGGCAGCTCGGCCTGGAGCGCGAGACCGGCGAGCTGGAGCGGGCCTTCGCCGCCCGGGAGCTGACCCCTCCGCGCTTCGCCGCCCTGGCGTGCGAGCTGTGGAGCGGACTCACCGAGGAGCACATCGCCGCCGCCTTCGACGGCGCGCCCTGGATGGAGGGCATCCGGGAGGTGTGGGCGGACATCCGGGCCCGTGGCGAGCGGTGCGCGGTGATCTCGCTGTCGCCCGGCTTCTTCGTGGAGCGCCTGCTGGACTGGGGCGCGGACGCAGCCCACGGCTCCCGCTGGCCGGCGGTCCCCTTCCGTGACCCCGTCGACCCGGCGGCGATCCTCGACGCGCACGCGAAGGTGCGGATCGCGGACGAGCTCTGCGCGCGCTACGGGCTGGGCCGGGCGGACTGCGTGGCGTACGGCGACTCGATGTCGGACGCGGAGCTGTTCGCTGCGGTGCGGGTGTCGGTGGCGGTGAACGCCGACCACCACGTGCGCGACGTGGCGGCGCACGCGTACACGGGCACGGACCTCAGGGCGGCCTACGAACTGGTGCGGAGCCCCGGGGCGGCGGCCGGAATCGGGTCAGCCTAGCCTCAACCGTCCGAGCCTTACCGGGAGTTCTCGCTATTTCCCCGGAGCTCCACAAGAAAGTGGCATGCTGCGCGGACGGCACCTTTCCGGCTCGGTCGGAAGGGGGAGGACCGACCGAGACATGTTCGAGGCGAGACGATGAGGGACGCTCCGACCACCACGGCGGGAGACGGCGGCGGCGACGCCGACGGGGGTGACCGGGGCTGGTTCACCCGGCCCGGCCCCGGAAGGCGGGCGGGCGGCAGCCCTCCGGGCGACCGCGGCGGCGGCCCGGCCGACGGCCCCCCGGTGAGACCGGACGGCCCACCACCCGAGCGGCCCGCCGCGCGCGCCGCGAAGTGGGTGCCCGTGCGGGCCGTGACCCCGGCCCGCACGGTCGCGGACCGCCCCCCGGCTGACCCCGTGCGCCGCCACTACGCGAGTCCGGAGGAACGTCCGGCGGGCCATCCGCACCGCCCGGACGAACATCCCTCCCGCCGAGCCGGCACCGAACCGCCTCGGCCCCCCTACCGGGCAGGCTCCCAGGGCGAGCACCAGCGCCCGGCCGAGCTTCCCCCGGACCGCCCCACCCGCCCGGCGCCGCCCGCCGAGTCCGCGGCGGAGCCCGGGCAGCCACCTTCCGCCGACGCCCTGTTGATCCGGCGGACCCTGGCCGAGATCGAGCCCGTCGCCGACAAGGTCACCTCGTACTTCTACGCATTACTGTTCGTGCGCCACCCCGATCTGCGGGCCCTCTTCCCCGCCGCGATGGACCTCCAGCGCGACCGGCTGTTCAAGGCGCTGCTGACCGCCGCGCGACACGCGGACGACGCCCCCACGCTCACCGCCTACCTCTCCCGGCTCGGGCGCGGACACCGCAAGTACGGGACGCTGCCCTCGCATTACCCCGCTGTCGGCGAGTGTCTGATCGCCTCGCTCACCCGCTACGCGCAGGACTCCTGGTGCGAGTCGGCCGAGGCCGCCTGGGTGCGGGTCTACACCGCGATCTCACAGATCATGATCGACGCGGCCGCCGAGGACGAGGCGAGCTCCCCCGCCTGGTGGCAGGCCGAGATCATCGGCCATGAGCTGCGCACACCGGACGTCGCCGTCGTGACCGTACGGCCCGATCAGCCCTATCCCTTCCTCGCCGGGCAGTACACCAGCCTGGAAACCCCCTGGTGGCCGCGCATATGGCGGCACTACTCCTTCTCCGCCGCGCCCCGCCAGGACGGGCTGCTCTCCTTCCACGTCAAGGCCGTTCCGGCCGGGTGGGTGTCCGGTGCGCTCGTCCATCGCGCCCGCCCGGGCGACGTCCTGCGACTCGGTCCTCCCACCGGTTCCATGATTGTGGACCACACCACTGACAACGGCCTGTTGTGCCTGGGCGGCGGCACCGGCATCGCGCCCATCAAGGCGCTGGTCGAGGACGTCGCCGAGCACGGCAGGCGCCGTCCCGTCGAGGTCTTCTACGGCGCCCGCCACGACGACGGCCTCTACGACATCGACACCATGCTGCGGTTGCAGCGCTCGCACCCCTGGCTGTCCGTCCGCCCCGTCGTCGCCGAAGGCCCGACCCGCGGTCTGGTCGGGCAACTGCCGCACATCGTCCGGCAGTACGGCCCGTGGAACGCCTACGACGCCTATCTCTCCGGGCCCCCGGGGATGATCCGCAGCGGTGTGGACACCCTGAAGCGCATCGGCGTGCCGGAGGACCGCATACGGCACGACGCGATGGACGAACTGAGGGGCACGCCCACGGACTGACGCCGCTGCCGACTGGCCTGTCTGTCGGCGGCGTCAGCCGAGGTCGTCCGCCAGGAGCGCCCGCACGCCCTCGATGTTCGCGTCGAGATACGCGCGCAGGGACGGCGGCACCAGCACGACGGAGGCGATCCCGGCGCGGGTGAAGGGGATGCGCACGACCTCGTACGTCCCGCACGGCTCGTCCACCTCGGGGCCGTGGCGCAGCGCGAGGTCCATGGAGGCGAGCCGGCAGACGAAGAAGTGCTGCACCTTGACGCCGTGGGCGGCGTGGTGCGTGGAGTGGGAGACGGTGTCGACGAAGGCGGGGACGACGTCGACGACCTTGGCGCCGAGCTCCTCGTCGACCTCGCGGTGGAGGGCGGCGACGACGGTGGAGTCCTCGGGCTCCATGCCGCCGCCCGGCGTGATCCAGTACGGCTCCTCGCCGGGCTTGGTGCGCTTGATGAGGATCATTTCGGGATCGGGGCCGTCGGCGGACCCCGGTGCGGTGCTGTCGAGCAGGATGGCACGTGCGGTGCGCTTGACCACTGGACGTTCGGTCATAGGGGACATCTGCCGCGTGAATGCCCTGGTGAAACCCTTCCGTGCGGGCCTTTCTCACCAGGAGACGGCAGCGCGCAGCAGCCACTCGTGTGCGCGGGCGAGGTGCGGGTGGGCGAGGCTGCCGGTGCGTACGACCAGGAAATAGGTGCGCAGCGGGGGGACGGGCGGGTCGAGGAGGGCCACGATCTCCCCGGTGTCGAGGGCGTCGGAGCAGAGGTAGCGGGGCAGCACGCCGAGCCCTGCCCCGGCGGCCACGCAGGTGAGGACGGCGCGCAGGTCGGGGGCGATGACGCTGCCGTTGGTGACGGGCTCGGCGTCGAAGACGGCCGTCCAGTAGCGGGTGACGAGCGGCAGGCTCTCGTGGACCTCGACGACGGGCAGGTGCTCCAGCGCCGGGGCGCCCTTGTCGCGCAGGACGGCCGCGCCGCCGAGACGGGCCGCCCAGCGCGGGGCGGCGACCAGGACGTGTTCCTCGTCGCAGAGCGGGGTGGCGGTCAGCAGGCGTCCGCGGGGGCGCGAGGTGGTGATGGCGAGCTCGTGGTGGCCCGCGGCGAGTCCCTCGAAGAGCTCCTCGGCGGTCCCGTGCGCGGCGCGGACCGCGAGTCCCTGGGTGATGAGCGGGGTGAGCGCGGGCAGGGCGCGCAGGGCCAGGAACTCGGGAGGGCCGGCGAGGTGCAGCGTGCTGCTGGCGGACGGGTCGTCCAGCCCGCCGGCCTCGGCGATCTCCAGGAGGGCGTCGACGTGGGGCGCGACCTTGTGGGCGAGTTCGTCGCCGATGCCGGTGGGGGTGACGCCGCGCGCCTGCCGGAGGAAGAGGGGGCGGCCCAGCTGTTTCTCCAGTGCCCTTATCTGGCTGGTGACGGCCGGCTGGGAGAGCCCGAGGAGGGCGGCGGCCCGGGTGAAGGAACCGGCCCGGTGCACCGTGACGAATGTGCGTAGCAGGGTCAGGTCCATGCTTGCTCCCCTGGGCCGAGGCACTCGCTCGTACGGGAACTATAAATAAGTCGATAGGGCTGTGTCGTCGGAGTGATTGGACACTGACGCAGAGTCAACTAGCCTTGGTCGCGCGGCTGGTCGTGTGTTCCCCGGCCCGCCGCGGCGGCTCAAGCCAAGAGGGGGGAGGCTTGAGCCGTCTTCTTGCGCGCGGTCAACGCGCCGTCCCACCGGCCTCGTTCAAGGCGGTCAGCACGTCGCCCACGAGGTCCTCCGTGTCCTCCACCCCCACGGAGAAGCGGATGAAACCTTCCGGCACCGCGTCGCCGCCCCAGCGTCCGCGGCGCTCGGCCGTGGAGCGGACGCCGCCGAAGCTCGTGGCTTCGTCGACAAGTCGCAGGGCGGTGAGGAAACGTTCCGCGTGGGCGCGGTCCGGGAGGGCGAAGGAGACGACGCAGCCGAAGCGCCCGCCGTGCATCTGGCGCGCGGCGAGCTCGTGCGCGGGGTCCGTGGGCAGGCCGGGGTGGCGCAGGCCGGTGACCTCGGGGCGGTCGCGCAGGGCCTCGGCCAGGGCGAGCGCGGTCGCGGCCTGCCGGTCGACCCGCAACTGGAGGGTGGCGAGGGAGCGGTGCGCCAGCCAGGCCTCCATGGGGCCGGGGATCGCTCCGGTGACCTTGCGCCACGCCCGTACGCCCGCCGTGAGCTCCGGGTCGAGCGTGGTGACGTAGCCCAGGAGGATGTCGCCGTGGCCGGTGAGGGCCTTGGTGCCGCTCGCCACGGAGAAGTCGGCGCCCAGCTCCAGGGGGCGCTGGGCGAGCGGGGTGGCGAGGGTGTTGTCGACGGCGACGAGCGCGCCCTCGCGGTGCGCGGCCCCGGCGAGGCGGCGGATGTCGCACACGTCGAGACCGGGGTTGGACGGGGTCTCGATCCACAGCAGCCGCGCGCCCTCCAACGCGGCCAGTTGGGCGTCGCCCCCGGTCGGCGCGGTCCGCACGACGATGCCGAAGCCCTCCAGGCGCTCCCGCAGGGCGGGCAGCAGCTGATAGCCGTCGCCGGGGAGCACGGCGGTGTCGCCGGGGCGCAGCCGTGACAGGAGCACGGCCGAGATCGCGGCCATGCCGGAGGGGAAGACCACGGTCCCGGCCCCGCCGCCGGGGGCCTCCAGCGTGCTGATCGCCTCTTCCAGCGCGGTCCAGGTGGGGTTGGCCTCGCGGCCGTAGGTGTACGGCCCGGTGACCTCGCCCGGCAGGTGGAAGTGGGCGGCGAAGGCGGGGCCGGGGAGCGCCGGCTCGTTCGCCCGCGGCTCCGGCAGACCTGCCCGTACGACCCGGGTGCCGTCGCCTGTCATCTGTGCTCCCTCCGGTGGTGCCTCGCGCCTGCCGCGCCCGTTCCGTGCATTCGGTGCGTTTGTCCCGTGCGGCGGTCAGTCCTTCTCGTCCGGCAGGATCACGTGCATCGCCCACGCCACGACCGAGATGATCACGCCGCCGACCAGCGCGCTCCAGAAGCCGTCCACGTGGAAGGCCAGGCCGAGCCTGCCCGCGAGCCACGATGTCAGCAGCAGCATCAGCGCGTTGATCACCAGCGTGATGAGGCCGAGGGTCAGGATGAAGAGCGGGAACGACAGCAGCTTCACGACCGGCTTGACGATGAAGTTGACCACGCCGAAGACGAGCGCGACGAGAATGAGCGTGAGCACCTTGCGCACGGTGTTCTCACCGGACAGCGTGATGCCCTTGAGCAGCCAGATGGCGACCGCCAGGGCCGCCGCGTTGGCGATCGTCTTGACTACGAAATTCTTCATGGTGAGATCGTTGCAGACGGGATCGGCTGCCGAGGTCCTGCGCGGCAACGCACAGCAAGGCGACAGCGAGGGACGGTAACGAGGTGGGCGAGAGATGAAGGCGTTCCGGCTGGACGAGCTGGAGGCGGAGCGGGCCGCCAATGAGGGTGCCTATTTGCAGTTCCTGCGCGAGCGGAACATGTCCGTCGGTCTCTACGCGCTCGACGCGGGGGACACCGACCCCCAGACGCCGCACGCGCAGGACGAGGTCTACATGGTCATGAGCGGCCGCGCGGCGATCACGGTGGGCGACGAGACGACCGAGGTGGCGCGGGGGAGCGTGGTGTACGTACGGGCCGGAGTGCCGCACCGCTTCCACCACATCAGCGAGGACCTGAGGGTCCTGGTGGTCTTCTCTCCGCCTGAGAGCTGACCCGGAACCCCGGGATCCCGTAGGGGGTCGCTCAGGGACGGACGGGGGCTGCGGGGCCCCCGCCGGCCCACCGGGTCGTCCTAGCATCGAGAGCGAGGCCGGAGCAGTTCCGCTCCGGCTCGACGAAGAGCCTCACGAGGAGCTCCGCGAGGAGCTCCACGAAGCGGAAAGCAGGGACGGACGACATGGGTGAGAAGGGGATTTTCGCAGGACTCCCGTGGTGGGTTAAGTGGATCGCCGTGCCGGTCCTCGTCCTGATGGTGTTCGGCAGCCTGATCATGACCGCGCTCGGTTTTGTGATCGCGCTGCTCTTCAAGGCGCTGCTGCTGGTGGCGCTCGTCGGTGGTCTGATCTTCGTCGTCAGGAAGTTCACGTCGTCCTCGTCGTCCAAGGGCGACTGGTAGGCGGATCCAATCGGTGTGCGGGAGACAGGAGTACGTCACCCGCACCGGCCCTCGGCACCGCCTTCCGACTGTCGCCCACGGTCGGTGTTGACGGCTGTGGCGATTTCTCTGCCGTGAAACGCCCGGAACGACTCCGCCCCGTAGTCGAGTCGCTACGCTCCAGAGTCATAGAGCTCGTAAGCTCACTCTCGATCTCTATCGGTATCTGAAATATCACTCCCCGTGATCCATGGATGCCGTCGAATGACGGAGTCTTTGGACATAAGGGAGCCAATCCCGGCCAAAACGACGAATCGGGGCATTGGGCGATGCGTGAAACGGTTCAGGCAGAAGTGATCATGACCTTCCTCGTCTCCGAGGAGTTGTCCTTCCGGATTCCGGTGGGGCTGGTCTACGACAGCAGCGACCCTTATGCGGTGAAATTCACCTTTCACCTGCCCGGGGACGCCCCGGTGACCTGGGCGTTCGCGCGCGAGTTGCTGCTCGACGGACTCAGCCAGCCGTCCGGCGAGGGCGATGTGCACATCGCCCCCGCCTCCGCCGAGCACCTCTCGGACGTCTTCATCCGGCTGCAAGTGGGCTGCGAAGGGGCCCTGTTCCGAGCCGGGGCGGCGCCTCTGGTGGCCTTCCTCGACCGGACCGACCGCATCGCACCCCTCGGCGAGGAGCGCACGGTCGCGGACTTCGAGTACGACCTCGCCGCCGCTCTCGACAACATCCTCGCCGGCAACCCCGAGGGGCAGAACGCTGGTTAGCGGCCCGGAATGGCTCCATCGTCCTTCTGGACCGTCACCCGCTCCGAGCGCGGGGCCGCGCCCTGCGGCGCGGACACAGGTCCCCGGCCCGCCGGGCTCCCGCCGCCGCCCCGGGCCGTAGTGCCGCCGACGCCACCGGTGCCGCCGCCCGCCGCCGCGCCGCCGAGGCCGTTCGCCCCCGGGCCCTCCGCCGTGCCCATGCCGGCGAGCAGCTGCCGCGCCAGGCCCAGGCCCGTGCCGCCCATCGTCAGGGCCTTCGCGAACAGCTCGGACATGCCGTCCGCCCCGTTCAGCAGCACCATATGATCGACGTTTCCGAAGGCCTCCGCCCCGGCGCGCACGATCTCCGGCCAGTTTTCGGCCAGTTGTTGGGCGACCACCGCCTCCTGGTTCTCCGCCAGGGCGGCCGCCCTGGCCTTGATCGACTCGGCCTCGGCGAGGCCCTGTGCCCGCGCCGCCTCGGCCGCCGCCAGACCCTTGGCCTGCGCGGCCGCGGCCTCGGCCTCACCGGTCGCCCGGGTCGCCGCGGCGGCCGCGGCACCGCGCGCCTTGGTGGCCTCGGCCTCCGCGCCCGCCGCCGCCTTCACCCGGGTCGCCTCGGCGGCCGCCGCCAGCTCCGTCTCCCGGGCCTTCGCCTGCGCCGCGGAGATCCGCGCGTCGCGCTCCGCCTCGGCCAGCGTCCGCTTCTCGTACGCCGCCGCGTCCGCCGGCTTGCGGACGTCCGCCTGGAGCTGCTGCTCCTTGCGCTGCGCCGCGAGCTCGGCGACCCGGGTCTCCTGGACCACGACCTCCTGCTGCGCCGCGGCGTCCGCCAGCGGGCCCGCCTGCCGCGCCTTGGCCGCCGCGCTGTCCCGCTCGGCCTGATAGCCGGCCTGGAGGATCTCGCTGTCGCGGGTCGCCTCCGACATCCGGGCCGCGGCCTGCTGCTCCGCCTCCGTGGCCAGCCGGTCCGCCTCGGCCTGCGCGATCCGCGCGTCCCGGTGGACCGCGGCCGCGTGCGGCGCGGAGAGGTTCTTGATGTAGCCCGTGGGGTCCTGGATCTCGTGGATCTGCAGGGAGTCGATGATCAGGCCCAGCTTCTCCATCTCGGAGCCCGAGGCGGAGCGGGTCTCGCCGGTCAGCCGCTCCCGGTCGCGGATCATGTCCTCGACCGTCAGCCCGCCGACGATCGAGCGGAGGTGACCCGCGAAGACGTTGTGCACCCGGTCGCCCATGTGCTTCTGCTGGTCCAGGAAGCGGCGGGCCGCGTTCGCGATCGACACGAAGTCGTCGCCCACCTTGAATATCACCACGCCGTGCACCTTGAGCGGGATGCCCTGCTTGGTGACGCAATCCACGTTCAGATCGGCCTCGTTGAGGTCCAGCGACAGCTTCCGCACCACCTGCACCCCGGGCAGCACGAGCGTCCCGCGACCGGTGACGATCCGGAAGCCCATGCCCTCCTCCAGGCCCTCGGTGCGGTGCTTGGAACCGGAGATGACCAGCGCCTCATTGGGCTCCGCCACCCGCCACATCAGCTTGAACAGCCCGATCATGATGCCGACGCCGACGACGACAACCCCCGCCACGATGCCGATGAGCATCGCTCAGCCCCCCTTTTGCGGCCCCTGGGTTCGGAGCCCTGTGATCGAAAGTGTGCTCCCGCGCAGGCCGGTGGTGAAGAGCTCCGCGCTTCTTGGCGCTTTCTTGACACCGTGCGTCCGGTGAACCCCCGCTCTCCCCGTGCGGATCAGCCGTAGGCGGCCGCCACATAGACCGTGCGCGGCGGCTGATACTCCACGACTACCACCACCGTCCCCCGCTCCAGGCGCTCGCCCGCCTCCACCGCGTACGCCAGGAAGGCCTCGGCGCCGCCCCTGACCCGCACGATCACCTCGCCGACCAGCCCCGGGCCGATCGTCCCCGTCACCCTGCCCTGTTCCCCGACCACTTGCCGCCCCCCCCGCGATCACTTCGCCCGACGGCGCCTCCCGCCTCGCGACGCCCCCCGCGCCCTCGGGCCCGACTTCGCCCTCGTCCTCGTATTGTGCCGGTCGGCACTGACAACGAGCGCCGCCAGCGCGGTCGTCACCGGCACCGAGGCCACCAACCCGATGCTGCCGACCAGCGTCCGGACGATCTCCTCCGCGACGATCTCGCTCGTCGCGACCCGCTCGATCCCGCTGTCCGCGATCGAGAACAGCAGCATCAGCGGCAGGGACGCGCCCGCGTACGCCATCACCAGCGTATTGACCACCGACGCGATGTGGTCCCGCCCGATGCGCATCCCCGCCCCGTAGAGCTTGCGCCAACTCGCGTCCGGGTCCGCCTCCTTCAGCTCCCACACCGCCGACGTCTGCGTCACCGTGACGTCGTCGAGCACGCCGAGGGAGCCGATGATGATCCCGGCGAGCAGCAGGCCGCGGATCTCGATCCCGGGGTAGAGGCCGTGCACCAGACCGGTCTGGTCGTCGGTGTCGCCCGTCAGGTGGGCCCATTGGGTGAACAGCGCGCCGAGCAGGCCGATGAGCATCAGGGACGTGAGCGTGCCGACGACGGCCACGGACGTCCGGGCGTTGAGGCCGTGACACATGTAGAGCGCGATCAGCATGATCGCGCTGCCGCCGATCACGGCCACCAGCAATGGGTCCGAGCCGTGCAGGATCGCGGGGAGGATGAACAGCGTCAGCACCCCGAAGCTGATCACCAGGGCGACCAGCGCGAAGACCCCGCGCAGCCGCCCGACCACCACGACGGCCAGCGCGAACAGCCCGGCGAGCAGCGCCATGGGCAGCGTCCGGTCCACGTCGCTGACCGCGTACTGCAGGTTCTTCGGCGCCTTCGGCGCGTACGCCAGGACGACCTCCTGGCCCACCGAGTAGTGGCGCGAGGCGCTCGGCTGCACGAGCTCGGTGAAGGTGCGGCCCTTGTCCGGGCCCGAGGTCACCTCGATCTCCGACTTCTCGCAGGGCCCCTGAGCCGGCGCCGCGCCGCCCGGCTGCGCGGACTGCGCCTGCGGCTGGGCACCCGCCTTGGCGCAGTCGATCTCCTCGATCTTCACCACCCGCCCCGACCGCGTCTGCTGGTCGAGACCGAGCCCGGAGTGCTTGTGGGGAGGCGCTCCGCCCGGCCACATCACGATCAGCCCGGCGAGCACGGCGACGGCGAAGGGGATGAGCACGGCCGCGATCACCTTGCGCAGGTGCGCGGAGACGGGCGTGGGCGGCCCGTGGCTGTGCGAGTGGCCGTGCGAGTGGCCATGGGCCCGGGAGGCGCCGTGGCCGGGGTGGGGGACGTCGGTGCGGGTCTGCTGTTCCGTGGGGGTCACGCCCCGCATCATCGCAACCCCCTCTGGTCCTCCGTACGGGGGAAGCGCTAGCGTGGTGGCACCTTTGCAATCGCGGGAGCTCGGAGCACCGGGCTGAGAGGGCGCTGACCTCCGTACGGCTGGCACGTACGGACATCGCTGCGTCGACCGCCGAACCTGTTACCGGGTAATGCCGGCGTAGGGAGTTCTGGTCTCATGACCTCGCAGGATGCACGCACGTCCGAAACCGGTCCGATCGGCTGGCACAAGGACTACGTGACCGGCTCGCGGCCGGACCTCAGGGTTCCGGTGCGGCGGGTGCATCTCACCAACGGGCAGGACGTACGGCTGTACGACACCTCAGGCCCGTACACCGACCCGGCCGTCGAGACGGACGTCCGCCGTGGCCTCCAGCCGCTGCGGGAGCACTGGATCATCGGCCGCGGCGACACCGAGGAGTACGCGGGACGCCCGATGCGCCCCGAGGACGACGGTCTCAAGCACACCTCTCCGCGCGGGGGGCTGAAGAACCTCGACGCGGTCTTCCCCGGCCGTCCGCGCCAGCCCCGCCGGGGCCGGTCCGGCGCCGCGGTGACCCAGCTCGCGTACGCCCGCCGCGGTGAGGTCACCGAGGAGATGGAGTACGTCGCCCTCCGGGAGAACGTCTCCCCCGAGACCGTCCGCGAGGAGATCGCGGCGGGCCGGGCCGTGCTCCCGGCCAATGTGAACCACCCGGAGATCGAGCCGATGATCATCGGCAAGAAGTTCCTGGTGAAGGTGAACGCCAACATCGGCAATTCGGCCGTCACCTCATCGATCGAGGAGGAGGTCGAGAAGATGACCTGGGCGACCCGCTGGGGCGCCGACACGGTCATGGACCTCTCGACCGGCCGCAACATCCACACCACCCGCGAGTGGGTGCTGCGCAACTCCCCTGTGCCGATCGGCACCGTGCCGCTCTACCAGGCCCTGGAGAAGGTCGACGGCAAGGCCGAGGAGCTCACCTGGGAGATCTACAAGGACACGGTCATCGAGCAGGCCGAGCAGGGCGTGGACTACATGACCGTCCACGCGGGCGTGCTGCTGCGCTACGTCCCGCTGACGGCCCGCCGCAAGACCGGCATCGTCTCGCGCGGCGGCTCGATCATGGCCGCCTGGTGCCTGGCGCACCACAAGGAGTCGTTCCTCTACGAGAACTTCGAGGAGCTCTGCGAGATCCTCGCCTCGTACGACGTGACGTACTCCCTCGGTGACGGGCTGCGCCCCGGCTCGATCGCGGACGCCAACGACGAGGCGCAGTTCGCCGAGTTGAGGACCCTCGGCGAGCTCAACACGATCGCCAAGCGGCACAACGTCCAGACGATGATCGAGGGCCCGGGCCATGTCCCGATGCACAAGATCAAGGAGAACATCGACCTCCAGCAGGAGATCTGCGAGGAGGCGCCGTTCTACACGCTCGGCCCGCTGACGACCGACGTCGCGCCCGCGTACGACCACATCACGTCGGGGATCGGCGCGGCGATGATCGCCTGGTGGGGCACGGCGATGCTCTGCTACGTCACGCCCAAGGAGCACCTGGGCCTGCCGGACCGCGACGACGTCAAGACCGGTGTGATCACGTACAAGATCGCGGCCCACGCGGCGGATCTCGCCAAGGGGCACCCGGGCGCGCAGGAGTGGGACGACGCGCTGTCCGACGCGCGCTTCGAGTTCCGCTGGGAGGACCAGTTCAACCTGGCGCTCGACCCGGACACGGCACGGGCCTTCCACGACGAGACGCTGCCCGCGGAGCCGGCGAAGACGGCGCACTTCTGCTCGATGTGCGGGCCCAAGTTCTGCTCGATGAAGATCTCGCAGGACATCCGCCGCGAGCACGGCGGGGACCTCGCCGTCGACCCCGAGGCGGGGATGGCGGAGAAGTCCAAGGAGTTCGCGGCGGCGGGCAACCGCGTCTATCTGCCGATCGCGGACTAGCGGCCGGACGGCGCGGTCCGAGAGGCCCCGGCCGGTGTCGGGGCCTCGTCCGCGGACCGGCCCGGGGGACCGGGCGCGAGGTCGCGCACGGCGGCCCGTGGCTCACTCCGGCCGGTGATCCGGGCCGCCGTAGTCGGGGCTGGTGAAGTCGGGGCTGGTGTAGCGCGGGCGGACGTGCGGGGAGGACTCGCTGTCGGGGCTGGAGAAGCCGGGGCGGGAGTACCCCAGGTGCGGGGTGCGGCTGTGGCTCTCCTGCTGCCTCGGGACGTACGAGGAAGGCGTGTTGACCGGGGCGTTGGCCAGTGCTTCGCGGAGGAAGGGCAGTATGCCGCGGTGGAGCAGCGCCTGCCGCCAGGCCTCCCCGGCCCGGTCCGCCTCCTCGCTCAGGCCCATCCCCCGCGCGTCGCTGCCCTCGCCGACGCCGTTGCGCAGGGCGGTCACCACCATGCCGATCATGGCGACGAGCGCGCCCGCGGCGGTGAGCCCGGCGAACCACCAGCCGATGGTGATCATCGAGTCGGCGACGGACGGGTCGGTGCCGACCGTGCGCAGCACATAGCCGACGAAGAGGAAGACCAGCGCGGCTATCCCGGCGAGAACGGGGGCCAGCACGGCGAGGACCGCGCCCGCGCCCGCGCCGGAGGACTCCACGATCTCGCCGTCCGAGGCGGCGAATCCATCGGGGGCGTTTTCGTCACCGTGCGCGCCCCCGGCGCTCACGGTCTGGGGGTGCACGCTCGTGGAGAGCGCGCGCACGGCGTCGCGCGCCTTTACGTAGGTCTGGTATTCGGTCGTCGCGCATGCCGAGATGGCGGACATGGCGTTGAGCGCCATGGTGCGCAGCTGTTCTGCGTTGAGCCGCTGTCCTATCGCGGCGGCCAGTTCCGGGTCATGGTCCGCGGTACGCAACGCCTGGTCGAGAACCCGCTCGAATTCCGGGCGGTCCTCGGCCAGCAGGTGCGGAGCGCTGTTCATGTGCATCCCCCGATGCTCCGTAGGGCCTTCTTGCCGGCTTACACCGGGCAGTGGGCGGAAACGGAGGAGAGCCTGCTACGGATAAGCCGATGGTAGAGCGGTACCGGCGCGCGGTGACAGTGTGTTTCGTGAATTGCCCCGCGCCGGTGGAACTCCCTACCTGCCCGGGCGCTTACCCGCTGAACCCTCACCCACCCAGAGGAAGTTGCACCACCAGCAGTTTTCCGGCCATCGTGACCCCGCCGTCCATCGCGAGCGCGAGCCCGTCCGCGTACAGATGAGGTCCGTCGACGGCGGGCGCGCCGCCGTCCTCGTCGTCCGCGTCCTCCGTGCCGACCTCGCCCAGCAGATACGGAATCGGGCTGTGGCCGTGCACGAGGCGGCGGCCGCCGTAGGTGTCCAGCAGCTCGCGAACGGCCATCGGCCCGGCCTCGTCGCGGAAGGCGAACCGCTTGGTGAACTTGCGGAACAGGTCCCAGCACTCGTCGGGGTCGTTGCGCTGGAGCGCCTCGGTGACGGCGTCGTTGACGGCCTCGATGGAGTCGCCGAACTCGAGGTAGGCGGTGGTGTCGGAGTGCACGAGCAGGTGCCCGTCCTCCTCGGCCATCGCGTCGAGCCGCGACATCCACTGGAGGTGGTGGTCCTCCAGGCGCTCCATGTCGGTGCGCTGGCCGCCGTTGAGCAGCCACGCGGCCTGGAAGGAGGCGGTGCCCGCACCGGAGTTGACCGGCGTGTCGGCGAACCGCTTGGCGCCGATGATCAGCAGCTCGTGGTTGCCCATGAGGGCCTTGCAGTAGCCGCCGGCGGCCGCGGCCTCGGCGGACAGCCGCATCACGAGGTCGATCACGCCGACGCCGTCCGGGCCGCGGTCGGTGAAGTCGCCGAGGAACCACAGGCGCGCGTTGCCCGCGCACCAGCTGCCGTTCGCGTCGATGAGCCCCTGGGCCTCCAGCGCGGCGTGCAGCTGGTCGAGGTAGCCGTGGACGTCGCCCACGACGAAGAGCGGCCCGAGGCCGGGGCGCGGGGCCGCGTGGTGCTCGGTGAGGGGCGTCAGCGCGACGGTCGGCACGTCGTCGGGGACGGCCTGGCCGATGACGGGCAGGTCGCGCTCGGTGGGGGTGTAGCCCTCCGGGGCGGCCGTCGGCGGCTGCACGGGCGGGGCCGCCCGGTCGTACGGAGGCGTGGGGGCATGCGGAGGGGGCGCGGCATACCCGGGGAAGGGCGGCATCGCCGCCGTGGTCCGTGCCGCGGGTCCCTGACCGGCCCCCTGAGTCATCGACCCCTCCACCATCGCGCCGCCGTGCACCTTGTGGACCTTGCCTGGTCGACGGCGGTCCGTGGTGTCGTGCGCCCATCATAGGAATGACCGTCGCGCCTTGTGACGCACCAGGGGCCGTCAATCGGGGCGGGAGGGTGCGCGCGCCGGTCATTTCTCCCCAATTGAGTCATTCGCCCATGGGTCTCCGCGCCCCTCGCGCCCTCCTCGCGGCTTTGCCGAAGGTGTGGCGGCCCGGAAACGGCGCGTTGACCCCGAGGCCCTCCGCGGGCCTGCCCGGCCCGGGGTCAGCCCGGGGCGGGGTCAGCCCGGGGCGGGGCCGCGCGGCGGGCTGACCGTGGTGCGCGGCCGGCGGCGCTGCGAGGAGGTCCGGACGATCAGCTCCGTCGGTATCACCTGCTCGACCGGCTGCCCGCTGTCGAGCCCTTCGATGGCGTCGATGAGGAGCTGGACGACCGCCGTGCCGATGCGCCGGGGCTTGAGGGACAGGGTGGTGACGGGCGGCTCCGTGGCGGCGTAGACCGTGGACTCGCTGCAGCAGACGAGCAGGAGGTCGTCGGGGACGCGCAGGCCGTAGCGGCGGGCGGCGGCGAGCAGGTCCGTGCCGTTGGGGTCGAACAGGCCGTAGACGGCGTCCGGCCGGTCGGGGCGGGCGAGCAGCCGGTCGGCGGCCACGGCACCGGCGCAGGGGTCGTGGGCGGGGTACTTCTCGTAGACCGGGTCCTGGCCCACCCGCTCGCACCAGTGCAGGTAGGCATGGGTGGAGAGGCGGGTGTACGTGTCGGTGGTGGTGCCCGTCAGCAGGCCGATCCGGCGGGCGCCGGCCGCCGCGAGGTGGTCGAGGATGCCGAGGACGGCGGCCTCGTGGTCGTTGTCGACCCACGCGGTGACCGGGAGCGAGCCCGCGGGGCGGCCGTCGGAGACCACCGGGATGCCCTGCCGGACCAGGTCGGAGACGACCGGGTCGTGGTCGGAGGGGTCGACGACGACGGTGCCGTCGAGCGCGACGTTGGACCACACGTCGTGGCGCGAGGTCGCGGGCAGGATGACCAGGGCGTAGCCGCGGGCCAGCGCCGCGGAGGTGGCGGCCCTGGCCATCTCGGCGAAGTACGCGAACTCGGTGAAGGTGAAAGGTTCATCCCCGTATGTGGTCACGGTCAGGCCGATGAGCCCCGACTTGCCCGTGCGGAGGGTGCGGGCCGCGGCGGACGGGCGGTAGCCCAGCCGGTCGGCGACCTCGCGGACATGGCGGCGGGTCGCGTCCGGTAGCCGGCCCTTGCCGTTGAGCGCGTCGGAGACGGTCGTGATCGAGACCCCGGCGGCGGCGGCCACGTCCCGGATGCCCGCCCGTCCCAGCCGGCGTCCGGTGGGCCGGCTCACCTGATGCTTCCCTGGTGCTGTCATGGCGAGCCGATAGTAGGGCTCGGGTCGTCCGTTGGCAGGGCGCCATATTTGGCCGTTGACAGGCACGTTTCTGCAAGTGCAATTCCGCCCAATGACCATGGAAATGCAGAGAGTTGTGGGGGGAGACGGTGAACCATTGGCCTCTGGCATATCCGCCCCAGGGGAAAGGGTCAGGTCTCGAAGAGGTCTCAACTCACCTTCATGGGTGATGCGCGCCACGGCGCCCGCCACCGGCGCGCGGAACTTCCGGCGGCGCTCCCCCTGCTCTGGACGCCGCCCCGGTGAATCCTCTTAAGGTGTGCAGTATTCATGTCCGCTATTCGTGTGCGGCCTGCCCGTGCGGGTGCGAGCGCACGGGATGTCGAGGAGGACCTGCGGTGACCGAGAAGACCCCGAGGCTGCGCCCCGCCCTGGACGGCGTGCCGACCTACAAGCCGGGCAGGCCCGCCGCCGCGGGCGGCCCCGTCGCGTACAAGCTGTCCTCCAACGAGAACCCCTATCCGCCGCTGCCCGGCGTGCTGGAGAAGGCGGTCGACGCGGCGGGCACCATCAACCGCTACCCCGACATGACCTGCACGGCGCTGATGGCCGAGCTGGCGGACCGTTTCTCCGTGCCGGTGTCGCACCTGGCGACCGGCACCGGCTCGGTGGGCGTCGCCCAGCAGCTGGTGCAGGCCACCTCGGGCCCCGGTGACGAGGTGATCTACGCCTGGCGGTCGTTCGAGGCGTACCCGATCATCACCCAGGTCTCCGGAGCCACCCCGGTGCAGGTCCCGCTGACGGACGGCGAGGTCCACGACCTCGACGCCATGCTGGCCGCGATCACCGACCGGACCCGGCTGATCTTTGTCTGCAACCCCAACAACCCCACGGGCACCGTGGTGCGCCGGGCCGAGCTGGAGTCCTTCCTGGACCGGGTGCCCGCCGACGTGCTGGTCGTGCTGGACGAGGCGTACATCGAGTTCGTCCGTGACGCGGACGTCCCCGACGGCATCGACCTCTACCGGGACCGTCCCAACGTCTGTGTGCTGCGCACCTTCTCCAAGGCGTACGGGCTGGCCGGGCTCCGCGTCGGCTTCGCGGTCGCGCACGAGCCCGTCGCGGCGGCGCTGCGCAAGACCGCCGTCCCGTTCGGCGTGAGCCACATCGCGCAGGAGGCGGCGATCGCCTCGCTGCGGAGCGAGGACGCGCTGCAGGAGCGGGTGCAGGCGCTGGTGGAGGAGCGGGCCCGGGTGGTCGAGGCGCTGACCGGGCAGGGCTGGACCGTGCCGGAGGCGCAGGCCAACTTCGTCTGGCTGCGGCTGGGGGAGCGGACGGCGGACTTCGCGGCGGCGTGCGAGCGGGCGGGTGTGGTCGTGCGGCCGTTCCCGGGCGAGGGCGTCCGCGCGACGATCGGCGAGACGGCGGCGAACGACCTCTTCCTGGAGGTCGCGGGGGCGTTCCGCAAGGAGCTCTAGCGGTTTCTCCGGCGGCCTTTGACGGGCCGCCGGAGCTTGTTCGGCCACGGACGGGCCGGGACGTGCGGGAGGGACTGCATGCCCCGGCCCGTCCGCCGTTGTGCGGCCCCGGGGCCGGCGTGACGCCTCGAACGGGGTCCGGCGCGAGCCGAAGCGGGCGTTCCGTATTTGGCCGAAGAGCGTCGGTCCCGCGGCTGGGGGGACCCCCTTGATGATCGAGAAAACCTGTGGGTGATAATTGCTTGTGAATGTGAACGCGTTCACAAGCATGCCCTTTACCTCCCGCTTTCGTTGGGGCGAAAGGTGCATATCACCGGTGCATGAGTCGTCGGTGACGCAAGAGGCAAGGAGAGACCGCGTGAATCTCGCGTTGGCGCCGGAGACCCTGGCGCGCTGGCAGTTCGGCATCACCACCGTCTACCACTTTCTCTTCGTCCCGCTCACGATCAGTCTCGCGGCGATCACCGCCGGGCTGGAGACGGCCTGGGTCCGTACCGGCAAGGACAAGTACTTCCACGCGACGAAGTTCTGGGGAAAGCTCTTCCTGATCAACATCGCGATGGGGGTGGTCACCGGCATCGTGCAGGAGTTCCAGTTCGGCATGAACTGGTCCGACTACTCGCGGTTCGTCGGAGATGTCTTCGGGGCGCCGCTCGCGATGGAGGCGCTGCTGGCCTTCTTCTTCGAGTCCACCTTCATCGGTCTGTGGATCTTCGGCTGGGACAAGCTGCCCAAGAAGATCCACTGCGCGTGCATCTGGATCGTCGCCATCGGCACGATGCTCTCCTCGTACTTCATCCTGGCGGCCAACTCCTGGATGCAGCACCCGATCGGCTACGCGATAGACAAGGCGACCGGGAAGGCCAGGCTCACCGACATCTGGGCCGTCCTGACCCAGGACACCACCCTTGTCGTCGTCTTCCACACGCTCACCGCGGCGTTCCTCACCGGTGGCGCCTTCGTGGTCGGCATCGCCTCCTTCCACCTGTGGCGCGCCAAGCGCAAGCAGCTGCGGGGCGAGGAGCTCGGCGAGAAGCAGCGGACGCAGGTCGGCGCCATGCGGGCCTCGCTGCGCGTCGGCCTGGTGGTCGCGGTCATCGCCGGTCTGGGCACCGCCCTCAGCGGTGACAGCCTCGGCAAGGTGATGTTCGAGCAGCAGCCGATGAAGATGGCCGCCGCCGAGGCCCTGTGGGAGACCCAGGCGCCCGCGCCCTTCTCGGTCTTCGCGGTCGGCGACGTCACCAAGGGCCACAACAGCGTGGAGATAGAGGTCCCTGGCATCCTCTCCTTCCTCGCCCACAGCAACTTCTCCGAGGCCGTCCCCGGCATCAACGACGTGGCGGCGCGGGAGGCCGCGGCGTACGGCGGCAAGCCGGAGGACTACATCCCCAGCATCTTCATGACCTTCTGGGGCTTCCGGCTGATGATCGGCTTCGGGATGACCTCCTTCGTCGCCGCGCTCATCGGACTGTGGACCACCCGCAAGAAGTTCTGGCTCGCACCCGAGTTCCGCACGGGCGACAACGAGGTGCCGCGCCTGATGCTCACGCGCACCCGGGAGATGAGCCCCTTCTTCACCGCCTGGTCCTGGCGCATCGGCCTGCTCACCATGGGCTTCCCGCTCATCGCCAACTCCTTCGGCTGGATCTTCACCGAGATGGGCCGTCAGCCGTGGGCCGTCTACGGCCTGATGAAGACCGGCAGCGCGGTCTCCCCCGGCGTGAGCCAGGCCGAAGTCCTCACCTCCATGGGCGTCTTCACCCTGCTGTACGGAGTGCTGGCGGTGGTCGAGGTCAAGCTGCTCGTGAAGTACGCCAAGGCCGGGCCCGACACGGACGAGAAGCCGCCCACGCGGGACCCGAGGCTGCGCCTGCCGTCGGGGGGAGCCGGGGCACAGCCGCCGGCGGACGCCGACAAGCCGATGACCTTCGCGTACTGACGCGGCGGCGGAACGGAGACAACGAACCATGCACCTCCACGACTTCTGGTTCCTGCTGATCGCCGTCCTGTGGACCGGCTACTTCTTCCTCGAGGGGTTCGACTTCGGCATCGGCGTCCTGACCAAGGGCCTGGCCAAGGACCGCACCGAGCGCCGGGTGCTGATCAACACGATCGGCCCCGTCTGGGACGGCAACGAGGTCTGGCTGATCACCGCGGCGGGCGCCACCTTCGCGGCCTTCCCCGACTGGTACGCCACCCTGTTCAGCGGCTTCTACCTGCCGTTCCTGGCCATCCTGGTCTGCCTGATCGTGCGCGGCGTCGCCTTCGAGTACCGCCACAAGCGCACCGGTGAGCGCTGGCAGCGCAACTGGGAGCACGCGATCTTCTGGTGCTCGCTGCTGCCCGCCTTCCTGTGGGGCCTCACCTTCGCCAACCTCGTGCGCGGGGTGCCGATCGGGTCGGACAAGAACTTCAGCGGATCCGTCACCGACCTGCTGAACCCGTACGCCCTCCTGGGCGGCCTCCTCACGCTCGTGCTCTTCACCTTCCACGGCGCCGTCTTCGCCGCCCTCAAGACGGAGGGCCCGATCAGGCACCGGGCCAGGTCCTACGCCACCTCGCTCGGCATGACCGCGGGCGTCCTCGCCGTGGCCTTCCTCGGCTGGACCCAGGCCGAGTCGGGCAACGGGCGCAGCCTGGCCGCCCTGATCGTCGCCCTCGTCGCCCTGGGCGCGGCGCTGGTGATGAACCACGCGGGGCGCGAGGGCTGGGCGTTCGCCTTCTCCGGGGTGACCGTCGCGGCGGCCTTCGCGCTGGTCTTCCTCGCGCTCTTCCCCGACGTCATGCCCTCCTCGGTCAACCCGGCCTGGAGCCTCACCGTGGCCGACGCCGCCTCCAGCCCGTACACGCTGAAGATCATGACGTGGATCGCGGTCCCCATGACGCCCCTCATCATCGGCTACCAGGCGTGGACCTACTGGGTCTTCCGCAAGCGGATCGGCACCCAGCACATCCCGGCACCCGCCACCCACTAGGACGGATCGCGCATGAAGCCCGTCGACCCCCGACTGCTCAGGTACGCCTCCGCGACCCGCCTCTTCCTGGTCGCCTCCGTCGTCCTCGGGCTGGCGGGGGCCGGCCTGGTCATCGCCCAGGCGATGCTGATCGCCGAGGTGGTGACCGGCGCCTTCCGGCACGGCCGGACCACCGGTGACCTGGCCGCGCCGCTGGCACTGCTGGCCGCCGTGGCCGTGGGCCGGGCGGCCGTCGGCTGGCTCACCGAGCTGACCGCGCACCGCGCGAGCGCGGCCGTGAAGTCCGAGCTGCGCACACGGCTGCTGACGTGGGCAACCGCCCTCGGGCCGGACCGGCTGGAGGTGGGGCGGACCGGGGAGCTGGCCACCCTCGCCACGCGGGGAATCGACGCGCTGGACGACTACTTCGCCCGCTACCTGCCCCAGCTCGGCCTCGCGGTCGTCGTGCCGGTGGCCGTGCTCGCCCGTATCGTCACCGTGGACTGGCTCTCCGCGCTCGTCATCGTCCTCACGCTGCCGCTCATCCCCCTGTTCATGATCCTCATCGGCTGGGCCACCCAGTCCCGGATGGACAAGCAGTGGCGGTTGCTGTCCCGGCTGTCCGGCCACTTCCTCGACGTCGTCGCCGGGCTGCCCACCCTCAAGGTCTTCGGGCGGGCCAGGGCGCAGGCCGAGTCGATCCGCGCGATCACCTCCGACTACCGGCGGGCCACGCTGCGGACGCTGCGCATCGCCTTCCTCTCCTCCTTCGCGCTGGAGCTGCTGGCCACGCTGTCGGTGGCACTGGTCGCGGTGGGCATCGGCATGCGGCTCGTCCACGGCGAACTCGACCTGGAGACGGGCCTGATGGTGCTGGTCCTGGCGCCCGAGGCGTATCTCCCGCTGCGGCAGGTCGGCGCGCAGTACCACGCGGCGGCGGAGGGCCTGGCCGCCGCCGACCAGGTCTTCGCGGTGCTGGAGACCGAGCCCGCACCGGCCGGCACCCTGCCCGCCCCCGACGCCCGGAATGCGACTCTGACGGTCGACGGGCTGGTGGTGCGGCACGCGGGGCGGACCGAACCCTCCCTGCCCGAGACGTCGTTCGAGGTGCGGCCCGGGGAGACGGTCGCGCTCGTGGGCCCGAGCGGCGCCGGGAAGTCCACCCTGCTGGACGTCCTGCTCGGCTTCGCGCGCCCGGCGGCCGGGCGGGTGCTCGTAGGCGGTACGGACCTGTCATCGCTCTCCCCCGAAAGCTGGCGGGACCAGGTGGCCTGGGTCCCGCAACGACCCCACGTCTTCGCCGGGACAGTCGCCGAGAACGTACGACTGGCACGGCCGGACGCGACGGACGCGCAGGTGCGGGAAGCACTGCGCGCCGCCGGTGCGCTCGACTTCGTCTCCATGCTGCACCACGGCACTGACACCCGCCTCGGCGAGGACGGCGCCGGGCTCTCGGCCGGGCAGCGGCAACGCGTCGCGCTGGCACGGGCGTTCCTCGCCGACCGGCCCGTCCTGCTCCTCGACGAGCCCACCGCGAACCTGGACGGCGAGACCGAGGAGGCCGTGGTCGAGGCCGTGCGGCGGCTGGCCGAGGGCCGGACCGTCCTGCTGGTCGTGCACCGCCCGGCACTGCTCGCGGTCGCGGACCGGGTGATCCGGCTCGGCGCCCGGCCCGTGGAGCGCCAGGCGGTGCCTGCGGGCCTGGCCGCCCGCCCGGAGCGGCAGGGCGCGGCGGCGGACGACGCCGGTGCGCACGACGTCGCGGGCGATCCCGCGCCCGTACGCGGCGCGGGGGCGCTGGCCCGGGTGCGGGCCGCCGGGAAGCCGCTGCGGGCGCGGTTCGCCCTCTCGCTGCTGCTGGGCGCCCTGGCCCTCGGCAGCGCCGTCGGCCTGATGGGCGTCTCCGGCTGGCTCATCTCCCGCGCGTCCCAACATCCGCCCGTGCTCTATCTGATGGTGGCCGTCACCGCGACCCGCGCGTTCGGGATCGGACGCGCCGTCTTCCGCTACGCCGAGCGCCTCGTCTCCCACGACGCCGCGCTGCGCACCCTCGCGGGCCTGCGGGTCGCGGTCTACCGCCGCCTGGAGCGCCTGGCGCCCGCCGGGCTGAGGGACACCCGCCGGGGCGACCTGCTCTCCCGGCTCGTCGCGGACGTGGACGCCCTTCAGGACTATTTCCTGCGCTGGCTGCTGCCCGTCGGATCGGCCGTCGCCGTGGGCGCCGCCTCGGTCGCCTTCACCGCGTGGCTGCTGCCGGAGGCGGGTCTGCTGCTCGCCGCCGGTCTGCTGTTCGCCGGAGTGGCCGTGCCCGCGCTGTCCGGCGCGTTCGCCCGGCGCGCGGAACGGCAGTTGTCCCCCGCCCGCGGCGCGTTGTCGACCCAGGTCGTCGACGTCCTGGCGGGCACGGCGGAGCTGACGGTCGCGGGCGCCCTGCCCGCCCGACTGGCGCGGTTGCGCGCCGCGGACGGCACGCTCACCGGGATCGCCCGCCGCGCCTCCGCCGCCACCGCGCTCGGCTCCGGCCTGACCGCCCTGGCCTGCGGCCTGACCGTGACGGCCGCGGCCTGGGCGGGGGTGGGCGCGGTGCACGACGGACGCATGGCGGGCCTGTGGCTCGCGGTGGTGGTGCTGCTGCCGCTGGCCGCGTTCGAGGCGGTGGCAGGACTGCCGCTCGCCGTGCAGTACCGGCAGCGCGTACGGCGGTCCGCGGAGCGGGTGTACGAGGTGCTGGACGCGCCCGTGCCCGTACGGGAAGGGACGGAAGGGGCGCCGGAGTCCCCGTTCCCGCTGCGGGTGGCGGGGCTGGTCGCGCGCCATCCGGGGCAGCCGGAACCGGCTCTGGAGGGGTTCGGCATGGAGCTCGTGCGGGGCCGCCGGGTGGCGGTCGTGGGCCGGTCCGGGGCGGGCAAGACGACGCTCGCGCAGGTGCTGCTGCGCTTCCTGGACGCGGAGTCCGGCACGTACACCCTCGCGGGCCGGGACACCGGTCCCATGGCGGGTGACGCGGTGCGGCGGCTGGTCGGCCTGTGCGCGCAGGACGCCCACCTCTTCGACAGCTCGGTGCGCGAGAACCTGCGGCTCGCGCGGCCCGGGGCGAGCGACGCCGAACTGTGCGCCGCTCTGCGGTCCGCACGGTTGCTGGAGTGGGTCGACGGCCTGCCGGAGGGGCTCGACACGCTGGTCGGCGAGCACGGGGCGTGGATGTCCGGCGGACAGCGGCAGCGGCTCGCACTGGCCCGCGCGCTGCTCGCCGACTTCCCCGTGATCGTGCTGGACGAGCCCGCCGAGCATCTCGACCTGGTGACGGCCGACGCGTTGACGGCCGATCTGCTGTCGGCCACCGAGGGCCGTACGACCGTGCTGATCACCCACCGGCTGTCCGGTCTTGAAGCGGTCGACGAGGTGATCGTGCTGGAGCGGGGGCGGACCGTGCAGCGGGGCGCCTACGAGGAGCTGGCGGGGGCGGACGGGCCGTTCCGGCGGATGCTGGAGCGCGAGCGCGTGGCGGACGCCTGGGCGGACTCCCGGGCGGACGGAGGAGCGGCCGTGGCCGCCGGGGCACTCTCCGGCAGGTGACCGCCGACTCGGGGCGAGATACCACTCGTGGCCGCTTTCCATGACAAATAGTGCTTATTAGTCTCAGGGGTATGGCAGCCACGGCAGAACCCTCCGGCCCGCGGGACCCCGCCGGCCCGGCCGGCGCACCGGCGCCGCGGGACGCGCGCGGGGCGGAGGACGCGCAGCGCCCGATGGACCCGCTGGCCATCGCCACCGAGGCCACCCGCAGCCTCCAGGGGATGTCCATCGAGCTGACCGCGCGCGTGCCGCAGCTGCTCGAAGCCATGCGTTCGGTGGGCACCGGCCTGGAACTGCACACCACGCTCGACCGGATCGCCGAGACCGCCGCCGAGCTGGCCGACGCCCGCTACGCCGCCATCGGTGTCATCGACTCCACCGGGGAAGGGCTGGCCGACTTCATCACCCACGGGGTCACCGAGGAACAGCACGCGCGCATCGGGGCCCTGCCCGACGGCCACCACGGGCTGCTGGGCGCGCTCATCCACACGCCCGCGCCGGTGATGCTCTCCGACCTGGCGTCCGACCCCCGGTCGGCCGGCTTCCCGCCGGAACACCCGCCGATGCGCAACTTCCTGGGGGTGCCCATCCAGGTGGAGGGGGAGATCTTCGGCAATCTCTACCTCACCGAGAAGCGCGACGGCGGGGAGTTCAGCCTCGCGGACCTCAACATGGTGAAGATCCTCGCGACCGAGGCGGGCATCGCGATCGGCAACGCGCGCGTGTACGACGAGGGCCGCCAGCGGATGCGCTGGATCGACGGTTCGGTGGCCGTGACCACGGCCCTGCTGTCCGCCAGTGACGCCGAGGACGCCCTGTCCGTCGTCGCCGAACAGGCGCGCAGGCTCGCGGACTCGGCGGCGGGCATCGTGCTGCTGCCGGACGGCGAGGGCGGGCTGGAGATGGTGGCCGTCTCCGCCGACGACCCCACCGGGCTGCTGGGTACGGTGATGCCGCCGCACAGCCCCGTCGTGTCCCATCTGCTCGCGGGCGAACCGGTGTTCATCGACGACTCCGCCACCGACCCGCGCATGATCACGGGGGTGGCCCCCCGCTTCGGGCCGAGCATGCTGCTGCCGCTCAAGAGCGGTGACCGGGTGCTCGGCACGCTCGCGACGCCACGCGCGCGTGGAGCGCGCAGGTTCACCGGGACGGAGCGCACGCTCGCCGCCCAGTTCGCCGCGCAGGCCGCTCTCGCGCTCGTCCTGGCCGAGGCGCAGCGCGACCGGGAACGGCTCGCCGTCTACGAGGACCGCGACCGGATCGCCAGGGATCTGCACGACCTGGTGATCCAGCGGCTGTTCGCCACCGGTCTGATGCTGGAGAGCGCGCAGCGCAACGCCGTGGTGCCCGACGTGCGGACGAAGGTCGGCCAGGCCGTCGACCAGCTGGACGTGACCATCCAGGAGATCCGTACGGCCATCTTCGCGCTCCAGCAGGGCCCCGCGGAGGCGCCGGCGGGACTGCGCACGCGGGTGCTCAGGGAGCTCGGCACGGCCGCCGTCCCGCTCGGCTTCCAGCCTTCCGCGAACTTCGTCGGACCGGTCGACGCGAAGGTCGGCGAGCTCACCGGCAAGAACCTCGTCGCCGCGCTGCGTGAAGCGCTGTCCAACGCCTTCCGGCACGCGCGGGCGTCCCGCATGGAGGTCGTCGTCGACGCCACGGTCCGGCTGCCGGACGGCAGGGACGCGGTGCGGCTCACGGTCGCCGACGACGGGGTCGGCATCCCCGAGGGCGGGCGGCGCAGCGGGCTGCGCAACCTCGCCAAGCGGGCCGAATCGCTGGGCGGCTCCAGCTCGTACGGGCCGGGGCTGGGGGAGGACGGGGCCGGTACGCGGGTGGTGTGGGAAGCGCCCTTGTAGAAGGCGCGTCCGGGCTTCCCGCGGTCACCCTGTGGCGCTCCCGCGTCCTCCGATCGGCCCTTCAGCGGGCGCGCGCGGCCGGGGTGCGGGACACGATCGAGTTCATGCGACATCTGTACCGTCCGGGCCGCATATCCCGCGGACCGCGGATATCCATCGACCGCTTGCTCTGTGTGCTGTGCGCGCTCTGCGCGCTGGTCTGGCCGCCGTTCGGCTCCGGCGCTTCGGCGGCGGGCAGGACCCCCCACAGGATCACCCGTGTCACGTCCGAGGTGTTCCGGCTCGCCGAGGAGGCGGGAGACGTCAAGCAGCGGTACGAGCGGGCGGAGCGCTCGGCCAGGGAGCAGAAGGCGCGGGCCGAGGAGCTCGACCGGATGCTGCGGGGGCGCAAGGTGGTCACGGCGGCACTGCGCGACGACGCGGGAGCGGCCGCCCGCGCGCAGTACCGCACCGGTGGCTTCACCATCGGGGACGGCGCGGAGGACGTCGAGGACCCGATCGAACTGCTGGAGCGCCAGGAGCCCGCTGTACGCCGCAGGGCCGCGCTGGGGCGGCTGCTGGACGAGGACGGCCGCATGGTCGGGAAGCTGGCCGCGGAGAGGCAGGCCCTGGCGGCGTCCCGGCCCGTGCTGGAGAGCGACAGCGCGCGGCTGAAGGCGGCGCAGCACTCGCTCACGACCCGTCTCGCGGCCGCCCGGGACCAGTTGAACGCCATGTCCCAGACGGCCGTCGAGAGCGGCCGCTGCGAGCCGCTGGACGTGGAGGACGTACGGGGCGGCGACGTCGCCGCGCGGGCGGCGGGGGATCCTCGCGAGGAGTGGACCCGGCCCGTGGTGTCGTACGAGCTCTCGGCCGGTTTCGGCGGCACCGGTGCGAACTGGGCGAACGGTCACACGGGACAGGACTTCGCGGTGCCCGTCGGCACACCGGTGCGCTCGGTCGGCGCGGGGACGGTCGTGGCCGCCGGGTGCGGCGGCGCCTTCGGCATCAGCCTGGTGGTCCAGCACGAAGGCGGCTGGTACTCGCAGTACGCGCACCTGTCGGCGTCGCTGGTCACACCGGGCCAGCAGGTGCGTGCCGGGCAGTGGATCGGGCTGGCGGGGACGACGGGCAACTCCACCGGCCCGCACCTGCACTTCGAGATCCGCACGACGCCCGAGTTCGGGTCGGCGGTCGACCCGGTGGAGTGGCTGAACGCGCACGGCGTGCGGGTGTAGGCGGCGACGGCACGGTGGCGCGGTCGCCGCCGGGGCTCACGGGGTGCGGGCGCGCAGGAGCTGCTCGATGACCGCGGCGACGCCGTCTTCGGTGTTGGCGGCGGTGTGGCACGCGGTCGCGGCGAGGACCTCGGGGTGCGCGTTGGCCATCGCGTACGCGGTGCCGGCCCAGTCGAGCATCTCCAGGTCGTTGGGCATGTCGCCGAACGCCACGACCTCCTCGGGCGCGATGCCGCGCTCGGCGCAACACCGGGCGAGCGTACTGGCCTTGCTGATCCCGAGGCCGCTTATCTCCAGCAGGGCGGTCGGGCTGGAACGGGTGAACTCGCCGTGCGCGCCGCCCGCTTCCCGGGCGACGGCCAGGAACTCGTCGGGTTCCAGCTCGGGGTGGTGGGCGAGCAGCTTGAGGATGGGGTCGGTGTAGCCGGCGTCCTCGGCGAGCAGCTTCTCGGCGGGGCCGATGACCGCGCCCGGATCGAGGAAGAAGGGCGGGTACGCGGGCTCGTAGTGGATGCCCTCGGTGCGCTCCACGGCGAACGAGGTGCCCGGGGCGGCGGCACGCAGCGCGTGCACCACGGCGAGGGCGTCGGTGCGCTCCAGCGGGCGGACCTCGACGAAGCGGGCGCCGTCGTGCAGGTCGACGACGGCGGCGCCGTTCGCGCAGATCGCCAGCCCGTGGCCGTGCACATGGTCACGGACGACGTCCATCCACCGGGCCGGCCGCCCGGTGACGAAGAAGACCTCGATGCCCGCCGCCTCGGCCGCGGCGAGGGCCGCGACCGTACGCTCGGAGACCGTCTTGTCGTCGCGCAGGAGGGTGCCGTCGAGGTCGGTGGCGATCAGCCGGGGGAAGACGGCTGGGCGGAGGACTGCCGGGGTCTCGGGCTGCTCGATAGCTGAAGTCACGGCTCCATTCTCGTCCACGGACGGCAGGTGTCGCACAGGCGTGCGCCGGGGGGCCCGCCCGGGCACCGGTGACCGGCGGCCGCCGCGTACGCCGGATCACGTGCCGGAGGCATGGGTCTTTGTCATACCCAGCGCTTAGGCTCGGTGGCATGCGACTGAGCACCGTGATCCTTCCCGACCGCCGCTGGTCCGAGGGCGGCCGTGAGACGTGGCAGCGAGCCGAGGAACTGGGCTTCCACACCGCCTACACCTACGACCACCTCTCGTGGCGCACCTTCCGGGACGGGCCGTGGTTCGGCGCCGTGCCGACGCTGACGGCGGCCGCGACCGTGACCTCGCGGATGCGGCTCGGCACGCTCGTCACCTCCCCCAACTTCCGGCACCCGGTGACGCTCGCCAAGGAGCTCATCTCCCTGGACGACATCTCCGGCGGGCGCCTCACGCTGGGCATAGGCGCCGGTGGCTCCGGTTTCGACGCCACCGCGCTGCTCAAGGACGGCCAGGAGCCGTGGACCCCGCGCGAGCGCGCCGACCGCTTCGCCGAGTTCGTGCCGCTGCTGGACCGGCTCCTGACCCAGGACGTCGTCTCGTACGAGGGGGAGCACTACTCCGCGTCCGAGGTGCGCAACATCCCGGGCTGTGTGCAGCGGCCCCGGCTGCCCTTCGCCGTGGCCGCCACCGGCCCGCGCGGCCTCAGGCTCGCCGCCCGCCACGGGCAGGCGTGGGTGACCACGGGGGACCCGAAGCTGTTCGAGACGGGCACGCCGGAGGAGTCCCGGGCGGCCGTCGCCGGGCAGATCCAGCGCCTCGGGAAGGCCTGCGCCGAGATCGACCGCGACCCCGCGGACCTCCACAAGATCATGCTCACGGGCTTCACCCCGGACCGGCCGCTGGACTCCTTCGACGCCTTCGTCGACTTCGCGGGCTCGCACGCCGAGCTGGGCATCGACGAGATCGTGGTGCACTGGCCGATCGCCGATTCGGTCTTCGCCGCCGATCTCGCGGTCTTCGAGAAGATCGCGACGGACGGGCTCGCGCAGCTCTCCTGAGCGTGGTGCGGCGGTCGGTCGGGCCGTGGCGATCGTCGCGCTTTCTTTACCCCGCGCACAGCTGGTGAGGGAGGAGAATCGGGAGCAGAGGCACTCACTGGGGGCGCACATCGCGCTGAGCCTTGGAGGTACCCCATGCCACGGACCCGATTCGCTCCCGACCGGGGGCTGACCACCCGCATGGTGAGCACGATGTTCTTCATCGGGCTGCTCTACGTCGTCTTCGTGGGCGTGCTGGTGGTGCTGCTGCGCGGGGCCTGGCCGATCGTCCTGATCCTCGCGGGCGGCATGTTCATCGCCCAGTTCTGGTTCAGCGACCGGATCGCCGCCTTCAGCATGGGCGCGCGCGAGGTCACCCCGCAGGAGGCGCCCGAGCTGCACGGCGCCGTCGACCGGCTGTGCGCGCTCGCGGACATGCCCAAGCCGCGGGTGGCCATCGCCGACAGCGACGTGCCGAACGCGTTCGCCACCGGGCGCAACCAGAAGAACGCCCTGGTGTGCGCGACGACCGGCCTGCTGCGCAGGCTGGAGCCCGAGGAGCTGGAGGGCGTGCTCGCCCATGAGCTCTCCCATGTCGCGCACCGCGACGTGGCCGTGATGACCATCGCGTCGTTCCTGGGCGTGCTGGCCGGGATCATCACCCGCATCGGGCTGTGGGGCGGCTTCCGCCGGGCGGGCGGCCGCGATCAGAACACCGCCCTCCTGATGGTGCTGATCCCGCTGGTCAGCGCGGTCGTCTATGCCATCAGCTTCCTGCTCACGCGGCTGCTGTCCCGCTACCGCGAGCTGTCCGCCGACCGCGCGGGCGCCCTGCTGACGGGCAGGCCCTCGGCGCTGGCGTCGGCACTCACCAAGGTCACCGGGCAGATGGCGCAGATCCCGACGCGCGATCTGCGGCAGGCCGAGCCGTTCAACGCCTTCTACTTCGCGCCCGCCTTCTCCAAGGGCAGCATGAGCCGCCTGCTGTCCTCGCACCCGACGCTGGAGCAGCGGCTGGACCAGCTCGGCCGGATCTCGGCACAGCTCGGCCGCGCCTGAGCGCGCCGTACGCCCCCGGAAAAGGAGCTTCCGCCCGTGGGATTCCTGGATGCCATCCTCGGCCGCAGCAAGCCGGTCCGCCCGGACCTCGACCAGCTCTTCGCGCTGCCGTCCGCCGCCGTCACCCTCCAGGCCGGGGCCGGCTTCACCCCGACGGGGCTGGGCTCGGTGTGCTTCGCGAGCGTGGAGGGCGGCGCGTTCACCCGGCTCCAGCAGGACGTGCGGGAGCTGCTGGACGCCGATACGGAGCGGGGCGGGGCGCCCGTGGAGTTCAGCCAGGACGGCTACGGCTACACGTGGCTGCTCGCGCGGCAGCCGGCCGACGACGTGGCGGGCCTGGTCAATGACCTGCACGCCGTCAACACCCTGCTCCAGGAAGGCGGTTTCGGACCGCAGCTGCTCTGCTCGCTGCTGGGCTTCCGGGACGCGGGAGGGCGCTCGCTGGCCCTTGTCTATCTCTACAAGCGCGGCACCTTCTACCCCTTCGCTCCGGTGCCGGGCGGGGGAGACAAGCGGGACAACGGCCTGGAGCTCCAGGTCCGGGCACTGCTGGGGAACGACCTCCGGATCGAGGAGGACCTGGCCCGGTGGTTCCCCGTGTGGGGTGCGCCCGGACTGAACTGACGGGTCGTCACTTGCCGTCCGTGGCGCCGATCTCACCGGCCGCCCAGCGGGCCCACTCCTCGCGCATGGCGGTGAAGCGCAGCCCGTACTCCAGGGTCAGCCGCCCGTTCACCGACAGGGGGTCGTCGCCCCAGTCGATCTTCTTCTCCAGCTCCTCCAGCGCGCCGCGCTGCCCGGCGGCGCGGTCCGCCTCGCCGAGGAGGTAGGCCGTCGCCTCCAGCGGCGTGAGGTGGTTGAGGAAGAAGACGCGCAGCAGTGCGTCGCTCCGGCGGGCAGGCGGCGGGTCGGACTCGGTGAGCCAGTGGTGCAGCTCGGCGCGGCCCGCCTCGGTGATGGCGTATTCCTTGCGGCCCCGGGGGCCCTCCGCCGCGACCTCCAGCAGGCCGCTCTTCGTGAGCTTGCCCAGCTCGCCGTAGACCTGGCTCTGGGTGGCAGGCCAGACGCTGCTGAGAGAGGTCTCGAACCGCTTCATCAGGTCGTACCCACTGGCCGGCCGGTTGGCCAGCAGGCCCAGCATCGCGTGTCTCAGGCTCATGACTTCACCCTACCTTCCAGGAGTGACCCGTCAAGGCTGGACCTTCCACTAGTGACATGTCATAGTTGGAACATCGGTTGGGCGGCCAACCGGGGGGTGCACCGCATCGGCTGAGGGGATCTTCATGAACTATCTGCGTGGCTTCATTCCCTGGATCGCGTTCGCGGTCGTCTCGTCCTTCGGCTGGCAGTGGGGCGCGGCCACCGGGCTGCTCGTGGGTGCCGTGCTGCTGTTCAAGGACCACAAGGCGGGGGTGGCCGGCGAGTCGCTGATCCTGGAGCGCAGCACGGTCCTCTTCTTCGCCGCGTTCACGGCGCTGGCCTTCGCCCTCCCTCACAGCGGGCTGCGGCACTTCGGCGGTGCCCTGTCGCTGGGCTGGCTCGCCCTCACCGCCTGGGCCACGCTGATGGTCGGGCGGCCCTTCACCACCGGGATAGCCAAGCGGCAGGCGCCGCCCGAGGTCTGGGACAGCCCGGTCTTCCGCCGGATCAATGTCGTGATCACCGCCGTGTGGGCCGGTGCTTTCACCCTGACCGCCCTCGCCCTGGCCGGGGTCTCGGCCGCCGGGCTCGGCAGCGGGGTGTCGATCCCGGTCCAGGTCGCCGGATTCGTCCTGCCGGCGGTGTTCACGGCTCGCTACCCCGACCGGGTCCGCGCCCGGCTCATGGCCCGCTGACGCCGGCGGCCTCAGTCGCGGGGGAGCAGGGCGTCCATGGTCCGGGCCTGCACCTCCCGCTCCGCGGCGGCGGCGACGAAGGCCGCGACATGCTCCGCCCCGACGAGCTCCCGCACGGCTTCGAGGGTGCGCGCGGGCAACTCAAGGGGTTGGCAGGGAGGTTGGGCCGCACTGGTGAGTGTGCGGGAGGCTGCCGGGAGAGCTTGGGAGCCGGGGTCCGGGGCGGAGTTCCGGTTCGGGGAGGGGAGGGGTAGGGAAAGATCCACCAGGCCGACGACGGCGGCGTCCCCGACCGGACCCACCGGAAGCTCACCCCCCGCGTCCCCGCCCAGGCGGTGGCGGAGATGGCGCGTGGCCAACTCCCGCATCGCCCGCGCCAGCTCCGCGTCCACGGTCTGCTGGGCCAGCGGTCGCAACCGGCGGACCAGAGCGGCTGCTTCGGCCGCTTCCTCGTCGGTCGGCGGATGGTCCAGGAACTGGTCGAAGACGTGCTCGGTGGTGAAGTCGAGGAAGCGCGCGGCGATGTGCTCGACGTGGGTGCGCAGTTCGCGCAGATGGCCGGAGATGGCGGGCAGCGGCACCCCGGCGAGGTGGAGCTCGGCCGCGACGGCCAGTTCGCGGGGGCTCGGCACGAGGAACTCGTCCGGCGCGTCCGGGAGGGGCACCAGCACCCCCAGCCGTACGGCCTCGGTGACGGACTCGTCGTCCTGGGCGCCGCCGAACCGCTCGTGCAGGGCCGCTCGCGTGATCCGTTCGGCCCGCTCGTCGGACCAGGGCCCGTCGACCTCGGCGACCAGCCCCAGGACCCCGCCGAGGCCACGGCCCGCGTCCCAGGCGTCCAGGAGTTCCTTGATGCTGGCCAGCGTGTAGCCGCGGTCGAGGAGACCGGCGATCTGGTGGAGCCGGGCCAGATGGGCCTCCCCGTAGACGTTGGCCCGGCCGCGCCGCTCGGGGCGGGGGAACAGCCCGCGGTCCTGGTAGGCGCGGATCGTGCGGACGGTGGCCCCGCTGCGGTGGGCGAGATCCTCGATCCGGTACTCGCCGGGCGCCCGCCCGGGCCGTGCCGCGGGGTGGGCCCGTCCGGACGCCGGCCGGGGGGCCGGCTCAGGCGTCACCGGTCCAGGTGCCGGGCCCGGGCCCGGGCCCGGCACCGGCTCGGGTTCCGGCATCCGCTGTGCCTCCCGCTTCGGCCTCCGTACGCGCTTCGTGGTCACAGGGGCACTCCTTACGAGATGGCCGCACGACCGATCGCGCCCGCCGCGGACCGTGCCGCGGGTGAGGTCGCCAGATACTCGACGGCCCGGCGCAGCGATCCCTCCTGCGAGGGATGGTACGACCGCCGCAGGTATCGGGGCACGGCCGATCCGAGCTCCCGCCAGCTGGGCAGCAGGCCCTTGGCCACGGCCTTGTTGTGCTCGCGCAGCGAGTAGCGCAGCCTTCCCGCGAGCTGGGGGTCGTGCCGCATCAGATAGGTGGTGCCCCACCCCCAGAGGTGGAAGAGCATGGGGGCGGTGAAGGCCATGCCCAGGACCCGGCGGGCGTAGCGCCCGGCCTCGGCCCCTCCGCAGTGTTCGTACATGTCGAAGGCCACCGAGCGGTGCTCGACCTCCTCCGCGCCGTGCCAGCGGAGCAGGTCGAGCATCACGGGGTCGGGATCGGCCCGGTCCAGGCCCTCGGCCTGCAGCACCCAGTTGCCCAGCACGGCGGTGAACTGCTCGATGGCGGCGATCAGCGAGAGCCGGAAGCGCAGCCACTCCCGGTCGGACACCGGGAGGCCGAGCGGCGGCCGGTCGCCGAGCAGCGTGTCGAAGAGGAAGTCGACGTGCCGGGTGTAGGGCCCGGTGTCCAGGCCCTGTCCGGCCAGGTGGCCGAGCACATAGGCGTGTTGGACGCTGTGCGTGGCCTCCTGCCCCATGAAGCCCTTGACGTCCTTGAGGAGCGCCTCGTCCCGCACGAGCGGCAGGGCCTCCTTGAACACCTTGACGAACCACCGCTCCCCGGCGGGCAGCAGCAGGTGCAGGACGTTGATGACATGGGTGGCGGTGGGTTCGTCCGGGATCCAGTGCAGTGGCGTCTCGTCCCAGTCGAAGGCGACGCGCCGCGGGGCTATCGGGTGGCCGCCGGGGTGACCGTGGTTCATCTCTGCTCCTCTGCGGGCTTCCGCTACAGCGGTGGGTCGATCCGCGCGATGGCGCGCAGCACCCGCGGTGCGAATCGGGACATGAGGTGGGCGCCGTGCGCCTCGGGGGCCACGGGGACGACGGCCTGATTGCGCAGGACGGAGCGCAGGATGGCGTCGGCGACCTTCTCGGGTGGGTAGTTGCGCCTGCCGTACGCCCGGGTCGCCTTCTTCCGGAGGCGCTGCTGCTCCTCCTCCGGGACACCGGTGAAGCGTGTGGTCCCTGTGATGTTGGTGTTGACCAGGCCGGGGCAGATCGCGGTGACCCCGATCCCCTGTCCGGCCAGCTCGGCGCGGAGGCTCTGGCTGAGCATCAGCACGGCCGCCTTGGAGGTGCCGTAGGCCGAGAGCGCCCTGGAGGGCTGGAAGGCCGCGGCGGAGGCGGTGTTGACGATGTGGCCGCCCTGGCCGCGCTCGGCCATCTGCCTGCCGAAGATCCGGCAGCCGTGGATGACGCCCCACAGGTTGACGTCGAGGACCTTCCGCCAGTCCTCCGTGGAGGTGTCCATGAACGGCCCTGCCAGGCCGATGCCTGCGTTGTTGACCAGCACGTCCACCACGCCGTACTCGGCGGCGACCTTCGCGGCCAGCTTCTCCATCGCCTGTTCGTCCGCGACGTCGGCGCACTCGCCCCAGGCCCCGGGTGCGCCGAGCAGCCGTGCCAGCTCGGCCGTGCGGGCGGCGCCCTCCGCGTCCCGGTCGACCGCGACGACCCGCGCGCCCGCCTCCGCGAAGGCGAACGCGGTGGCCCGGCCGATGCCGCTGGCCGCGCCGGTCACCAGCACCAGCCGGCCGCCGAACGCCTGGGCGTAGGGGCTGTTGTCCACGGCCCTGTGCGCCCCGCGCACTCCCGCGCCCCGGGCCCCGGCGGTGCCCACCGCCTCCGTGCCGCCCCGCTCGTGGGCGGTCACGAACTCGGCGATCCAGGCGGCGAGTTGATCGGGCCGGGTGCGCGGCACCCAGTGTTTGGCGGCCAGGGTGTGCCGGACGAGGCCCGGCGCCCACTCGTCCAGGTCGTCGTAGAGCCGCACGGACAGGAAGGCGTCGCCGGTCGGGGTGATCAGCTGCACCGGCGCATGGGCGTAGGCGTCCGTACGCGGCCTGCGCAGGCGGGACCGGACGTTGTCGCGGTACAGCCACGCGCCGTGCGCGGCGTCCTTGGGGAGCGAAGCCGTCGGATAGGCGCCGGAGGGAACCTTCTCCGAGCGCTCCAGGATCTTCGGCCACTGCTTCATGAGCGGCCCCCGCATCAGCGCCTCGGGCAGGACCGGGGTGTGCAGCGCCGATACGTACCAGGACCGGGCCCCTTGGCCGAGCAGCTGGGCCACGCGGCGCGGGGTCGGCCGGGTGGCGCGCTTCCTGATCCAGAGGGCGAGGTGGTCGAGGCCCGGTCCGGAGACGGAGGTGAAGGAGGCGATGCGGCCCTCGGCGCGCGGCACGGTCACGAACTCCCAGCCCTGCACGGACCCCCAGTCGTGCCCGACCACATGCACGGGGGCGTCCGGACTCACCGCGTCCGCGACCGCCAGGAAGTCGTCCGTGAGCTTCTCCAGCGTGAACCCGCCCCGTAGGGGCCGCGGCGCCGTGGAGCGCCCGCAGCCCCGTACGTCGTACAGCACCACGTGGAAGCGGTCCCGCAGCCGCCCGGCCACCGCCGACCAGACCTCCTTGCTGTCCGGATAGCCGTGCAGCAGCACCACCGTGGGCCGCTCGGCGTCCCCCAGCTCGGCGACGCACAGCTCGATCCCGCCCGTGCGGACCCGGCGCTCCCGCGCGCCTTCGAGTCCGGTGCCGTGTCCGGTCATGCGGCCATCTCCCCCTGCGCGCGCCGCACATGCGGCAGATCGTCGTCGAGCCAGAAGGCGCTCTCCTCGGGATCCCGGGAGTCGGTGACCACCAGGAGCTCCTCGAACTTCGCGCCGGTGCCACGGAAGCCGATGTGGGGCTCGACCGCCCACAGGCCCGGCCGGGGCGGGTGATCGGAGAAGCGGTGCGGGCTCCACAGCGGTGACCAGCCCTCCCGGTGCCCCCGGACGGCGTCGGACGCCAGCCCCTTCAACGCCTGGGTGCCGAACCCGAAGAGATGCGGGGACCAGCGGCGCTCCCGTACGCGGTCCACCTTGTGCGCGATCACCCCGAAGGGATACGCGCGATGCCTGTTGGTGTAGCCCTGGCGGGCCATGAGCCGGTCCACGTCCTCGTAGATCTCCCGCAGGGGGCGCCGCTCGCGCACCTCGCGCAGGATCAGCTCCCGGTGAGCGAGCAGATCCGACATCATCCGGTCGTGCAGCGGATCGGGCCCCAGGCAGCCCGAATAGCCGATGTCGGAGGTGAAGCCGCCGTGCACCGGGGCCATGTCGAGGATGAAGGGCATCCCCGGCTCCAGCCGGCGGTCCGTCGGGAAGAACTGGAGCGGCACCCGGAACCCCACGAACGCCGTCCGGTCCCCGAACCACGCGAAGGGCAGGTGGAACCAGTCCCGCACGCCGCGCCCGCGCAGCCACTCCCGCTGCATCCGCGCCGCCTCGCGCTCGGTCACCCCCGGTCTCAGCTGTGCGGCGACCGCTTCCGCGCATTCGTACGCGAGGCGCTGCACCTGCCTGAACCCCCGCAATTCCTCGGTGAGTCCACGAGCCACTGCCGATGCCATCGTCAACCGTCCGTCCCGCCTGCCCGGGCCCCCGGACAGCAGCCGGAGGAGCGTCCGCAACTTGACACTGATGAATGTGACAATGCTCCGCGGCCACGTCAAGACTTGTGCACGACCTGTGGATAACTTTCGGTAACCCCCGCGTCCGGGGTCCCCGGCCGCCCCCGTCACCCCCGCCCCCCTACGGGCGGGTCAGACCCGAGGACTACACGCATCCCCTCATCTGGTCTGACGACTGCTGTGGCGCGCGCCACTAACGTCGAAGGCGTGACTGTGATCGCTACCGAAAGCCTCAGCAAGCGGTTCCCCCGGGTGACCGCGCTCGACCGGCTGTCCGTCGACATCACGCCGGGCGTGACCGGCCTGGTGGGTGCCAACGGAGCCGGCAAGTCCACGCTGATCAAGATCCTGCTCGGCCTGTCCCCGGCCACCGAGGGCCGCGCCACCGTGCTCGGCCTCGACGTCGCGACCGAGGGCGGCGCCATCCGGGAGCGGGTCGGCTATATGCCCGAGCACGACTGCCTGCCGCCGGACGTGTCGGCGACCGAGTTCGTCGTCCACATGGCGCGGATGTCCGGGCTGCCCGCCACCGCCGCCCGCGAGCGCACCGCCGACACCCTGCGCCACGTGGGGCTCTACGAGGAGCGGTACCGCCCCATCGGCGGCTATTCGACGGGCATGAAGCAGCGGGTGAAGCTGGCCCAGGCGCTCGTCCACGACCCCCAGCTGGTGCTGCTGGACGAGCCGACCAACGGCCTCGACCCGGTCGGCCGCGACGAGATGCTCGCCCTGATCCGCCGCGTGCACACCGACTTCGGTATCTCGGTCCTGGTCACCTCCCACCTGCTCGGCGAGCTGGAGCGCACCTGCGACCAGGTCGTCGTCATCGACGGCGGCAAACTGCTGCGGTCCTCCTCCACCGCCGAGTTCACCCAGGCCACGGGCTCCCTCGCGGTCGAGGTCACGGACTCCGACGCGTGCCCGGACGGCACCGCCGCCCTCATCGGGGCGCTGGCCGCGGCCGGTCTGACCGTCCAGCCCGTGGGCCGCGCCGCCGAGTTCGCCGCGGCCGGCTCCGGCCACGTCGTCCTGGTGGACGTCACCGGCGACGACACCTACGACACCGTGCGCGACGCGGTGACCGACCTCGGCCTCGGTCTGGTCCGCATGGAACAGCGCAGGCACCGCATCGCGGAGGTCTTCCAGACCGCCGACAGCGCACACGAAAGGGGCAGCTCCGATGCCGCCTGAGAGCCTCACGGCGCCCGCCCAGGACGTCATCCACAACATCGGCTACCGCAACTACTCCGGAGCCCGCCTCGGCCGCGCCTACGCCCGCCGCTCGCTCTTCTCGCAGAGCCTGCGCGGCGCGTACGGCCTCGGGCGCTCGACGAAGTCCAAGGTCCTGCCGATGACCCTCTTCGGGGTGATGTGCGCCCCCGCCGCCATCATGGTCGCCGTCGCCGTGGCGACGAAGGCGACCAAACTGCCGCTGGAGTACACGCGTTACGCGATCGTCCTCCAGGCGGTCATCGGCCTCTACCTCGCCGCCCAGGCCCCGCAGTCCGTCTCGCGCGACCTGCGCTTCAAGTCGATCCCGCTCTACTTCTCCCGCCCGATCGAACGCGTCGACTATGTGGTGGCCAAGTTCGCCGCCATGGCCTCGGCCCTGTTCCTCCTCACCGCCGCTCCCCTGCTGATCCTCTACGTGGGCGCCCTGCTCGCCAAGCTGGACTTCGCCACGCAGACGGAGGGCTTCGCGCAAGGACTGGTCTCCGTCGTGCTGCTGTCCCTCCTCTTCGCCGGCCTCGGCCTGGTGGTCGCCGCCGTCACCCCGCGCCGCGGCTTCGGGGTCGCCGCCGTCATCGCCGTGCTGACGATCTCCTACGGCGCGGTCAGCACCGTGCAGGGCATCGCCCTCGCCCGTGACAACACCGACGCGATCGGCTGGATCGGCCTGTTCTCGCCGATCACGCTGATCGACGGGGTGCAGACGGCGTTCCTCTCCGCCACGTCCGCCTTCCCCGGCGGCAACGGCCCCGGCACCGGAGCCGGCGTCGTCTACGTCGTCGTCCTGCTCGCGCTGATCGCCGGATCCTTCGGGCTGCTCATGCGCCGCTACCGAAAGGTCGGGCTGTGACAGTCCTCCACATCGACAACGTCTCCCGCTGGTTCGGCAACGTGGTCGCCGTCAACGACGTCTCCATGACCGTCGGCCCCGGCGTCACCGGCCTGCTCGGCCCCAACGGCGCCGGGAAGTCCACCCTCATCAACATGATGGGCGGCTTCCTCGCGCCCTCCACCGGCACGGTCACCCTCGACGGGGCGACCATCTGGCGCAACGAGCAGGTCTACCGCCACATCGGCATCGTCCCCGAGCGCGAGGCGATGTACGACTTCCTCACCGGCCTGGAGTTCGTCCGCGCCAACGCCGAGCTGCACGGCCTGGGTGCCAAGGAGGCCCAACGGGCGCTCGCCACGGTCGAGATGGAGTATGCGCAGGACCGCAGGATCGACACGTACAGCAAGGGCATGCGCCAGCGGGTGAAGATGGCCTCCGCGCTCGTCCACGAGCCGGCCGTGCTCCTCCTCGACGAGCCGTTCAACGGCATGGACCCGCGCCAGCGCATGCAACTGATGGAGCTGCTGCGCCAGATGGGCGCGCAGGGCCGCACCGTGCTGTTCTCCTCCCACATCCTCGAAGAGGTCGAGCAGCTCGCCGCCCACATCGAGGTCGTCGTCGCGGGCCGGCACGCGGCCTCCGGCGACTTCCGCAAGATCCGCCGGCTGATGACGGACCGGCCGCACCGCTATCTCGTGCGCTCCAGCGACGACCGGGCCCTGGCCGCCGCCCTCATCGCCGACCCGTCGACCTCGGGCATCGAGGTGGACGTCCACGAAGGCGCCCTGCGCGTCCAGGCGGTCGACTTCGACCGCTTCACCACCCTGCTGCCGCGGCTCGCCCGCGCGCACGGCATCCGGCTCCTGACGGTCTCGCCCTCGGACGAGTCCCTGGAATCGGTCTTCTCCTATCTCGTAGCGGCCTGAAAGGAGCCTTGACGCCATGTATCACCCGACCGTCGCCCGGCTCACCTACCGGGGGCTCCTCGGCCGCCGCCGTGCCTTCATCCTCTTCGCGCTGCCCGCCCTCCTGATCGTCATCTCCGTCGTCATCCGCGTGCTGACCGGAGCCGACGACGGCACCGCGGCCAATGTCCTGGGCGGCTTCGCGCTGGCCACCATGGTGCCGCTCATCGGCGTGATCGCCGGTACGGGCGCGATCGGCCCGGAGATCGACGACGGCTCGGTGATCTATCTCCTCTCCAAGCCCGTCAAGCGCCACACGGTCATCCTCACCAAGCTGATCGTCGCCATCGGCGTCACCGTGGTCTTCTCCGCGGTGCCCACCCTGATCGCCGGCTTCGTGCTGAACGGCAACAGCCAGCAGATCGCCGTCGCCTACGCGGCGGCCGCCGCGGTCGCCTCCGTGGCCTACAGCGCGATCTTCCTGCTGCTGGGCACCGTCACCCGGCACGCCGTCGTGGCCGGCCTGGTCTACGCCCTGGTGTGGGAGTCGCTCTTCGGCAGCCTCATCCCGGGCGCCCGCACGCTCAGCGTCCAGCAGTGGTCCCTCGCCCTCGCCCAGAAGATCGGCGCGGAGGGCGCGATCACCTCGGACGTCGGCCTGCCCCTCGCCCTCACCCTGCTGATCGGTGTGACCACCGCGGCGACCTGGTACGCGAGCCGGAAGCTGCGCACGCTCACGCTCGCCGGCGAGGAGTGACGAGCGGCGAACGGCGCGCGATGTAAGGGGCGGTCTCCCAGGGAGACCGCCCCTTACATCGCGCAAATTACTCGCTCAAAGACGCTCACACACGCGCGTCGAGCAGTGCTCGCGCTATCTCCCACTGCACGGGCGAGAGCGCGATCACCTCGCCGTCCTCGGCGTCCTCTATGTCCCACAGGGCGTTCTGGAGCACCCGCCCGAGCGTCCAGCGCGCCGCGCGCCGCCGGTCCAGGCCGAGCACCTCGGTCATCAGGTCGAAGCGGCGCAGGATCGCCCGCTCCACGTCACCGGTCGCGGTGAGGTCGTCCCAGCGGTCGTGCAGGGCGGGCAGCAGCTCGAACCCCGGGTCGCCCACGAGCGGTTTGGGGTCGATGGCCAGCCAGGGCTCCCGCCCGGAACCGGGCAGCGGCGCCAGCACGTTCGCGTAGTGCAGGTCCCAGTGCAGCAGCCGCCCTTCGCCGGGCTCGGCGGCCACGTCCCGTACGGCGCCCGCGCAGTCGGCCAGCATCCTGCGGTCGGCGGCGTCGGGCAGGGACGGGAGGGCGGCGGGCACTTCGGCGAGCATCGCGCCCGCGATGTCGGTCAGCGTGCGCAGCCCGGCCGGCGGAGGCGTCTTCACCAGCCGGGCGAGCAACTCGGAGAGCGTACGGACGGCGTCCTCGGCGTCCGGCACGGACAGCAGCGAACGCCCGGCGTCCAGCCGCTCCAGCAGCATCGTGCCGGACTCGGCGTCGTGGTCGAGGAGGGCGACCGCGCCGTCGCCGCCCCACGCGCGCAGCGCGGCCGGTTCGTCGACGCTCTCGTCGGTCACCGGCTGGAGCTTGAGCGCGGCCGGAGTGCCGTCCGCGCGCCGCACGGGCAGGACGAGCGCGACCATGCCGTGCGAGGCGGGGCCGTCGAGCCGCAGCTCCCAGCGGCCCAGGAAGTCGGCCGCCAGGTCCGGCAGGGCGGCGACCCAGGCGCGGCCCACCTCCCCGTCGAAGGTGTCGTGGAAGCCCGCCAGTTCGGCGGGGACGGTGATCCGGGAAGGCACGTACATGGGTGGCGCTCTCCTCGTGACGGGTGGGAGGCCCCGGGGGCCTCCCTGTCATCCCAACGTCTCAGATCTTCCGATCGCGCCCGGCTCCCAGCCCGAGACCCAGCAGACCCGCGCACACCACGAGCAGCACCACGATCGGCACGGTCCAGCCGCCGGTGGCCTGGTGCACGGCGCCGAGGGCGAACGGGCCGACGGCCGCGAGCAGATAGCCCCAGGTCTGTGCCATGCCGGAGAGCCGGGCCGCCGTGTGCGCGTCACGGGTGCGCAGCACCATCATCGTCAGCGCGAGCCCCAGCGCGCCGCCCTGTCCCACGCCGAGCAGTGTCGCCCAGAGCCAGGCACCGCCGACCGGGGCCACGAGCAGCCCCGCGACGCCCGCCGCCATCAGCGTCACGACGCCGACCGCCAGCGACCGCTGGGAGCGCATCCGGCCCGCCAGCATCGGCACCACGAACGAACCGACCGCCTGCACCAGGGTGCTGAACGCGAAGACGAGACCGGCCTGCGCCTTGCTCATCCCGTGGTCGGTGAAGATCGTCGGCAGCCAGGCGATGACGACGTACGCCACGAGCGACTGCGAGCCCATGAAGAGGGTGATCTGCCAGGCCAGCGGGGTGCGGGTCAGCTTCGGCCCGTCCTCGGCGGTCCGGGGCGCCGCCGCGGCCCCCGGAGCGCCTGCCGCGGCCTCACGGGAGGCGCTGCGGGAGAGGACGACCTGCGGGGCCCACACGGCCGCCGCGACGGCCGCCAGCACCGCCCAGGAGGCGAGGGAGCCCTGCCAGCCGCCGAGCGCGTCCTCCAGCGGCACGGCACTGGCGGCGGAGACGGTGGCGCCGAGGATCATCGCGGTCGAGTAGAGCGCGGTCATGCCCGCCGCCCGCTCGGGGAAGTCCCGCTTGATCAGGCCGGGCATCAGGACGTTGAGCAGGGCTATCGCCGTGCCCACGAGCGCGCAGCCGACGAACAGCGCGACGACCGGCGGCGCGACGCGCAGCAGGATGCCCCCGCACAGCAGGACGAGCGCGCCGCAGAGCACCGCCTCCGTGCCCCACCGGCGGGCCAGTTTCGGCGCGAGGATCGAGCCGAGCCCCATGAAGACGAGCGGAATGGTGGTCACCAGACTGCTCGCGGTCGCCGCCAGGTGGAAGTGGTCGCCGATCTCGCCGAGCAGTGGCGACACCCCGGCCAGCGCGGCCCGCATGTTGAGCGACGCCAGGACGATGCCGAGCAGGACGAGCAGGGGATGGGCCCGCATCCGCCGGGCGGCGGCCGCGGGTGGCGCGAACTCCTGCGCGGCCACGGCTTCTTCCGTGACGGTCTCCGCGTCGATCAGCGGTGCTTGCGACCTCGTTTCCGACATGGGGGCCTTTCCGAAGGAGGTGCGGGGGCACGTGAGGGCGTACGGCCGGGCATGCGAGCGGGGGCGTGTGAGCGGGCCGTACGGGAGAAGCGGGGGTCAGTCCTCCGCGAGCAGCGACTCCACCGCCTGCTTCGGCCGTTCGAGCAACAGGCGGCAGGCGTGCGCCGCCGCGTCCGGGTCACCGGAGGCGATGGCGGCCATGAGGGCGTGGTGGTCGCCGTGGATGATGCGCGGCATCTCGCGGTCGCCCAGCGCGGTGACCAGCGCCTCGCGCACCGAGCTGCTGAACCAGGAGTACGTGGCGGTCAGCGCGCTGTTGTGCGCGGCCTCCACGACCGCCTTGTGGAAGGCGATGTCGTGGTCCGCGTAGAGCTCCAGATTGCCCGAGTCGGGCTGGCCCTCGGCGTCCTCGAAGGCCGTCTGCGCCTCCAGCGCGACCCGCATCCGCTCCAGGTCGGCGGGTTCGTGCCGCAGCGCCGCGAGCCGGGCGGCCTCCGCCTCCAGGGCGATGCGCAGCTCCAGCACGTCCCGCACGCCCGCGCGCTGCACGCCGCGCATGATCTCGGCGGGGTCGGCCATGGAGACGACGAAGGTGCCCTCGCCCTGGCGGGAGCGCAGCATCCCGGCGTGCACGAGGACGCGGACCGCCTCTCGGACGGTGTTCCGCCCGACCTGGAGCTGCTCGGCGAGCGCGTGCTCGGTCGGGATGCGCTCGCCGACCTTCCACTCCCCGGCGGCGACCTGCGCACGCAGCTGATCCACGACGGTGTCCACCAGGGACTGCCGTCCCGCCGCACGCAGTGCCATTCCGCTGCTCCTCTTGACGCTTTGACGCTCTCTCGGACTCACCCGGTTGCCCAGTCATCCTACAACTGCGCGCAAGGCCCACCCGGGCTACCGTCGAATGATGGCCCACCGCCAGCCGTACGCCCTGATGTACAACCGGATCACCGCCTGGGTCCGCTCGGCCCCGGGCACCCACATCTGGCTGTTGATCATCGGCGTCACCAGCCTCGTGATCGCCGCCGCCAGCCGGGACCTGGAGATCTTCCTCCTGCACCGGAACAGCAGCAACATCCACGAGCTGAACAAGCATCCCCTGCAGTCGCTGCTGATCAGCGGCTTCTGGATCGAGAACCCCTCGTCGTTCCTGCTCTATGTCGCGCTCTTCGAGATCTTCCACGCCAACGTCGAACGCTGGATCGGCACCCTGCGCTGGCTCTTCACCGTCGCCGTCGCACACGTCGTGGCCACGCTCGTGAGCCAGGACGTCGTCCTGCTGTCGATCGAGCACCACTCGCTGCCGCGCTCGATGAAGCACGTTGTCGACATAGGCGTCTCGTACGGGCTCGCGGCGGCGGCCGGGATCCTCACCTACCGCGTGCCGCGGCCCTGGCGGTGGCTGTATCTGGCGGGCGCGGTGCTCTTCTTCGCGGTGCCGCTGGTGACCGGCGGGACATACACGGACGTCGGCCACGCGATCGCGCTGGCGATCGGGCTGGCGTGCGGGCCGCTGACGCGGGGCCGCCCGCCGTGGAACTTCTCCGCCGGCGTCGAGCACCTGCGGAGGGTCTGTGGGCCCCTCCGCGGGCGAAGAACCGGCGTCAGCCGAAGAGTCGCTCCAGCACCGTCGCGATGCCGTCGTCCTCGTTCGAGTCCGTGACCTCGTCGGCGACGGCCTTGAGCTCCGGGTGCGCGTTGGCCATCGCCACGCCGTGCGCCGCCCAGGCGAACATCGGCACGTCGTTCGGCATGTCGCCGAAGGCGATCGTGTCCGCCGCCTTCATGCCGAGGCGGCGGGCGGCCAGGGAGAGGCCGGTGGCCTTGCTCAGGCCCAGCGGCAGCAGTTCGACGATGCCGGCGCCCGCCATGGTCACGCCCACCAGGTCACCGGCGACCGCCCGCGCGATCCCGGCGAGGCCGTCGTCGTCCAGGTCGGGGTGCTGGAGGTAGAGCTTGTTCAGGGGCGCGGCCCACAGCTCGGAGGGGTCCGTGATCGGGACGGCCGGCAGCGGGCCCTCCTGGATGCGGTAGCCGGGGCCGATCAGGACCTCGCCGTCCATGCCGTCGCGGCTGGCCGCGAGGTACAGCGGCCCGACCTCCGCCTCGATCTTGGCGAGCGCCAGCGCGGCGAGCTGCCGGTCGAGCGTCACCGACGTCAGCAGTCTGTGCTCACCGGCGTGGTAAACCTGCGCGCCCTGACCGCATACCGCGAGGCCCTGGTAGTCCAGGGAGTCGAGGATGTGCTTCGTCCACGGGACGGAGCGCCCGGTGACGATGATGTGCGAGGCGCCCGCCGCCGTCACCCGTTCGAGCGCGGCGCGGGTGCGCTCCGAGACGGTGTCGTCGGAGCGCAGCAGCGTGCCGTCGAGATCGGTGGCGATCAGGCGGTAGGGCAACTCGCTCACTTGGTGACAGGCTCCAGGATCTCCCGGCCGCCCAGGTACGGGCGGAGCACCTCGGGCACGCGCACGGTGCCGTCGGCCTGCTGGTGGTTCTCCAGGAGGGCGACGATGGTGCGCGGTACGGCGCAGAGCGTGCCGTTGAGCGTCGCCAGCGGCTTGACGGTCTTGCCGTCGCGCAGGCGCACCGACAGGCGGCGCGCCTGGAACTCGTCGCAGTTGGAGGTCGAAGTCAGCTCGCGGTACTTCCCCTGGGTGGGGATCCACGCCTCGCAGTCGAACTTGCGCGACGCGGACGAGCCCAGGTCACCCGTGGCGACGTCGATCACCTGGTAGGGCAGCTCCAGGCTGTTCAGCCACTGCTTCTCCCACTCCAGCAGGCGCGCGTGCTCCGCCTCGGAGTCCTCCGGCGCGACGTACGAGAACATCTCGACCTTGTCGAACTGGTGTACGCGGAAGATGCCGCGGGTGTCCTTGCCGTACGTGCCGGCCTCGCGGCGGAAGCACGGCGAGAAGCCGGCGTAACGCAGGGGCAGCTGCGACGCGTCCAGGATCTCGTCCATGTGGTACGCCGCGAGCGGCACCTCGGAGGTGCCCACCAGATAGAAGTCGTCCTTCTCCAGGTGGTAGACGTCCTGCGCGGCCTGGCCGAGGAAGCCGGTGCCTTCCATGGCGCGCGGCTTGACCAGCGCGGGGGTGAGCATCGGGGTGAAGCCGGCCGCGGTGGCCTGCGCGATGGCGGCGTTGACGAGGGCGAGCTCCAGCAGCGCGCCGACACCCGTCAGGTAGTAGAAGCGCGAGCCGGACACCTTGGCGCCGCGCTCGACGTCGATGGCGCCGAGCGACTGGCCGAGCTCCAGGTGGTCCTTCGGCTCGAAGCCCTCGGCGGCGAAGTCGCGCGGGGTGCCGACGGTCTCCAGGACGACGAAGTCGTCCTCGCCGCCGCGCGGCACGTCCGGGTGGACGATGTTGCCGATCTGCAGCAGGAGGCGCTGCGCCTCGGCGGCGGCCTCGTCCTGCTCGGCGTCGGCCGCCTTGACGGCGGCGGAGAGTTCGCCGGCCTTCTTCAGCAGCTCGGTCTTCTCGTCACCGGAGGCCTTGGGGATGAGCTTGCCGAGCGACTTCTGCTCGGAGCGGAGTTCATCGAAGCGGACGCCGGACGACCTGCGCCGTTCGTCGGCGGAGAGCAGCGCGTCGACGACGTCGACGTCCTCTCCACGGGCGCGCTGGGAGGCGCGCACACGGTCGGGGTCCTCACGAAGCAGGCGAAGGTCAATCACCCCACCAGGCTACCGTTGCGGGCGCGATCACTCGACGCGATATTCCTCTTCGTTGCGTTTTGCCCCATTTTGAGGAGAGTGGAAAGGGCTGTGAATAACCGGGCCCGAGGCCGGGTCGGGAAATTCCAGCGCTTTTGGCGAAAAGGGACATAGGGGCGGCCGGGTGGGGTGATCGGCCTTGTGGGAGGCGGGAGTTGGCGGAGATGTTGTCCACAGGAGCCGGATCCTCCGGTTTCTTTGTCCACAGGCTGTGCGTGAAATCTGTGGACGCTGGAATCGAACGTTCCATCCGGGTCTGTCCTGAGCCATGGATTGCCCGGCCAAACCCCGCTTAGCCACTCATTCGGGTGGTATTCCCTCGCTCTAAAGAGTTGATTGCCCGGATTCGGCTGACGGGTGAGGGGTGTTGGGGCACGCAGGGTGGGGCTTGGCGCTGTGGATGACGGACCTGTGGTTAGAGCGATTTGTCGACGTCGACCCCTCCGGGGAAGGCTTTCGATGCCTCACTCTGTCGACTTATCCCCAGGTCGAGACGGATCCTGTGGATAACCATGTGGATCATGACGAGGACGGTGGCTAGCCAAAACCAGCCCGTCCGGCGTTTGAGGACGCTCCCCCAGACTCCGTCCGGGGGGACCCCCAAGGGCGCTCCCGCCGCAGGCGGCAACGCACCCGCAGACAAAAACGGAGCGCAACCCCCCTACGCGGCCCCCCCATCCGCACAGCGCGCCACCCACTCCGCCGCGGAAACAAACGCACTGTCCGACGTCCCGGGCCGCAGCGGCGACGCCGCGTCCGCGCCCGCCCGCGGGTACGAGCCCAGGAAACGCACCTTCGGGAACGTCCGCTTGAGGCCCATCAGCGCCTCGCCGACGCGGCGGTCGGTGATGTGGCCCTCGCAGTCCACCGAGAAGCAGTAGCGGCCCATGCCCTCGCCGGTCGGCCGCGATTCGATCCGCATCAGGTTCACCCCGCGCGCCGCGAACTCCTGCAACAGCTCCAGCAGCGCGCCCGGGTGGTCGTCGCCGAGCCAGACGACCAGCGACGTGCGGTCCGAGCCGGTGCGTGCCGAGGGCCGCGCGGGACGCCCGGCCAGCACGAAGCGGGTCTGCGCGTTCTGCGCGTCGTGGATGTCCTTGACCAGCGGCTCCAGCCCGTACGTCGCCGCCGCGAACTCGCCCGCGAACGCCGCGTCGTAGCGGCCCTCCTGCACCAGTCGCGCGCCGTCCGCGTTGGACGCGGAGGACTCCCACAGCGCGTCCGGCAGGTGTGCGGCCAGCCAGTTGCGCACCTGCGGCTGCGCCACGGGGTGGCCGGTCACGGTCTTGATGTCGGAGAGCTGGGTGCCGGGGCGCACGAGCAGCGCGAAGGCGATCCGGAGCAGCACCTCGCGGTAGATCATCAGCGGTGCGCCGGTGGCGAGTTCGTCGAGGGTCGCGGTGACGCCGCCCTCGACGGAGTTCTCGATCGGCACGAGCGCGGCCGCGGCCTCCCCGTTCCGTACGGCGTCGAGCGCGGCCGGCACGGAGACCATGGGCACGAGCTCGCGTGTGGCCGCCTCCGGCAGGGTGCGCAGGGCGGCCTCGGTGAAGGTGCCCTCGGGTCCGAGATAGGTGTAGCGGCTGGCCGGCATCACGCGTTGCGCTCCTCGGGGTGGGTACGGGCGGGTCCCGCCACACTACCCAGATCTCCTCGGGCGCCCCGCCGGGTGACGGGGGCGCCCGAGGAGCGCGGTTCACCCTTCCAGCAGCCGCTGTCCCACGTACTCGTCCTGCGCGCAGCCGCCCGGCACCGCGAAGAGGGCGCTCGACTCGTGGCGCAGGAAGCGGGAGAGGCCGTCGCCCCGGTCGAGCTTGCGCTGCACCGGGACGAAGCCCTTGCGCGGGTCCGCCTGCCAGGCGATGAAGAGCAGGCCCGCGTCCGGCGAGCCGTCGTCGAGGAAGCCGTCGTGGTACGAGAACGCCCGTCTGAGCATCGCCGCGCCCCGGTTGGACTCCGGTGCCGCGACGCGGATGTGCGCGTCCCCGGCGATGGCCAGCGAACCGTCCTCGCCGATCTTGTTGAGGTCGACCGGCGTCGTCTCGGTGCCGCCCGACAGCGGTGCCCCGTCCGACTTGCGCCGCCCGATCACCTTCTCCTGGCGCGCCGGCGACAGGTGGTCCCAGCTGTCGAGCAGCATGCGGATGCGCCGTACGACCGCGTAGGAACCGCCCGCCATCCAGTCGCCGGAGTCCTCCGGCACGAAGATCCGCGCGTCGAAGTCGGTGTCCGACGGCTTGGGGTTGTTCGTGCCGTCTATCTGGCCCATCAGATTGCGGCCGGTCATCGGCTTGCCGGTGGCGCCCGGCGTCCGGTTGAAGCCGTTCATCTGCCAGCGCGTGCGGGCGGTGTCCCCGGCCTGCTTCTGGATCAGCCGCAGCGCGTGGAAGGCGACGAGCGGGTCGTCGGCGCCGATCTGCACCCACAGGTCGCCGTCGCCGCGCTTGGCGTCGAGCGCGTCGGCGGTGAAGGCGGGCAGCGGTTCCAGCGCGGCGGGCCGCTTGTCCGCCAGCCCGGTCCGGTCGAAGAACGTACGGCCGAAGCCGAAGGTGACCGTCAGGGACGAGGGGCCCGCGTCGAGCGCGACGCCCGTGTCGTCGCCCTTCGGCGCGTTGCCCGCCGTCAGTTCGGCCGCCGTCGCGGACCAGCGCCGCAGCAGTGCCGCCGCGGCCTTGCGGTCGGCGCCGGGAACGAGGTCGAGGGCGAGCAGCTGACCGCACGCCTGCGCGGGGTCGGCGATGCCCGCCTGGTGTTTCCCGTGGAACGGCACGGTCTTGGTGCCGACCCCGGTGAGCGGGGCCGGTCTGTCCCGCGCGGCCTGGGTGGCGAACGCGCCGCCCGCGCCGCCCACGACGAGCCCGGCGGCACCCGCCGCACCGGCGGTGCCCAGGAGCCGGCGACGGCTCATTCCGTTCATCTCGGTCTGTTCAGTCATCAGTTGATCTTCACGTTCCCGATCTCCGTGACCTGGTCGATGTCGGAGGTCCGTACGGTCAGGGTGAGCTGCCATGCACCGGCCATGGGGAGCTGGAAGCCGGTGGCTTCCCAGCGGCCGGGGGCGATGTGCTTGAGCGTGGTGCGCAGTGGGCCGATCTTCTTCTGCGTCTCGGTGAACGACACGTCCAGCTCCGGTACCTCGACGGCGCGGCCGGTGGGGTCGGTCACGGTGACGTCGAGGGTGTTGTCGCCGGAGCGCGCGGGGTCGACGCGGACGGTGGCCGTGCCCCGCCCGTTCGTGCCGCCGGTGTCGTAGGGGATCTTCACCTCGGCCGGGCCCGTGGTGGCCGGGTTGGCGGCGCCCGCCGCGCCCGCTTCCTTCTGCTCGGTCTCCGAGCGCCCCGGCTGGGTGCCGGTGAGCAGGGTGGTGACGGCGAGCAGGACGACGGCGACGGCGGTCTCGGCCAGCACGGAGCGCCTCAGTCCGCTGCGGCCCTCGTCCGCGTCGCGGTGCCGCTGTCCGGCGGCCTTCGCGAGCGCGGCCTGCTGCCGGGCGAGCTGGGCGGCGCGCTCGGGTGAGGCGCCGCTGTTCCTTGGGGCCTTCGCCGTGGCCCGGGGCTTCTTCGGTTCCGCGCGGTCGGTGAGCCGTTGCGTCCAGCGCCGCGAGAAGTACGCGATGCCGACCAGAGCGGTCACCAGGCCGACCTTGATCAGCAGCAGCCGCCCGTACTCCGTGCCGGTGAGCGCGCCCCACGAGCCGACCTGGCGCCAGGACTGGTAGAGCCCGGTCGCCACCAGGACGCACACCGAGGTGAACGCGATCCGGGAGAAGCGCCGCACGGCCGCACGGGGGATCGCCTCGCCGGTCCACAGGGTGGCCAGCAGCGCGGCCAGTCCGCCGAGCCACGCGGCGACGCCCAGCAGGTGCAGCACGTCGACGGGCATCGCCAGCCACGACTGGAGCCCGGCCGAGGCGTGTTCGGCCATGGCCCAGGTCGCCGCAAGCCCGATGGCGACGACGGCGCCGCCGATCGCGAGCCCGTAGGCGACGTCGCGTCGCTCCCCGGCGGTGCGGTCGTCGTCCCCGCGGGTGTACGAGCCGAAGAGCACGGCGAGGAAGACGGCCGCGGCGCTCAGCAGGAGCAGCCGCGACAGCAGCGCGGCCCCCGGTTTGGTGGCCAGCACGTCGCTGATCAGCGAGAGGTCGACGACGGAGCCCGGGCCCTTGCCGGTCGTATAGGCGCCGCGCAGCAGTATCAGCGCGGCCGTTGAGGCGAAGAGGGCGATCCAGCCGCCGACCGCGATCCGCTGCACGGCGCGCGAGGTGCGGCAGACCCCGGCGAAGACGCAGCCGCCGACGAGCAGGACGAACCCGGCGTACGCCGCGTAACGCCCCACGCCGTACAGCGTGTCGACGGTCGGGTCGATCTTGGTGGTCGTCACCTTCGCCGTCGTCTTCGAGGGTGCGCCGATGGAGAAGGTGAAAGCCCCGGCCACCGGGTGGCTGTCCGCGGAGACGGCCTGCCAGGCCACGGTGTAGGTGCCGTTGCCGATCCCGCCGCGCAGGCCCACGGCCGCGGTGCCGGACCTGCCGCCCACGTGCGAGGGCCTGCCCTCGTCGACGCGCGCCCCCTGCGGGTCGAGGACCCGCAGGGAGTCGCCGTTCAGCAGGACTCCCTCGGAGAAGGTGAGCTTCACCTGCTGGGGCGCGGTCGGCACCACGGAACCGTCGGCCGGGTCGGTGGAGGTCAGCGCGGCGTGCGCCGACGCGGTGGCCGCACCGGGGCCCGCGGCGCACAGCAGTGCGGCCAGCAGCATCCCGAGGAGGGCCGGCAGCCGCCCGGTGGTCAGGGTCTTCATCACACGTCAGTCCTTGGGACGGAACGTCGTGGACTCGACCGGCACCTGGACCTTCACCGCGCCGGACGTGGCGAAGTGCAGCGTGAACTCGACCTTCTCGCCGACCTGGGGCTTGTGGTCGAGCTTGCCGAGCATCAGGTGGGTGCCGCCGCGGGCGAGCTTCAGCTCACCGTTCGCGGGCACCTCCAGCTCGCCCGCGTGCTTCATCTGCGAGCCCTCGGTGGTGTGCATGGTGATGTCACCGGAGAGCGGGCTGGTGACCGAGGTGAGCTTGTCGGCCTTGCCGCCGTCGTTCTTGACGGTGAGGTACGCGGCGGCCATGTCGGTCATCGCGGGCTGCGGCAGATAGGCGCCGCTGACGGACAGCTCGGCCTTGTCGGACTTCAGGGCGTCCTTCTCCGACTGGCAGCCGGTGATCAGCAGCAGACCCCCGGCGAGCAGGAGCGGCATGGTGGCGGCGGTGGCGGCGGTGGACTTGCGCATCACGGGTTCTCCCCCTTGATGATCTTCGGGAGATCCTTGGCGTACTGGGCTGCGGTGGTTTCTGCGGTGTAGATCCAGTGGGCTCCGTCGTCCTTCGGCGAGAAGCCGACGACCTCGGCGCCATGGCTGACGGTGATGGAGCCGTCCTTCTCCTTCTTCGCCTTCTCGACCAGGATGCCGAGCGGCTTGGCGGCCGCCTGGATGGTCTCGAAGTCGCCGGTCAGGCCGACGATGTCCTGACCGCCCTGGGCGTCGAGCCACTCGCGCATCCGCTTGGGGGTGTCGCGATCGGGGTCGGTGGTGACGAAGACGATCTTCAGCTTGTCCCGGTCGGCCTGCGGCAGCTTCTTCGCGGCCTCGGCCATGTCGGCGACGACGGTCGAGCAGACGTCGGGGCAGTAGGTGTAGCCGAAGTAGAGGAGCACGGGGTGCCCCTTGGTCTCCTTGACCAGCTCGTACTTCTTCTCGGACGTGTCGGTGAGGACCAGGTCGGGCTTGGCCTTCGGGGCGTCCAGGGTGATCGCGGCCTTCTTGGGGGCCGCGGAGACGTCGGCGACGGGCTTGTCGCCGCCGCCGTCCGAACCACCGCCACAGGCGGTGAGGGTGAGCGCGGCGGCTATCGCCAGCGCCGCACCCAGGGTCTTGGTGCGCATGGAGCTCTTCTCCAGGGGTCGGTCAGGGGTACGGGGGCGGCGGCACCCTGTCGGGAGCGCCGCCCCGGTCGGTCGTCCGTGCGTCTGGGAGCGAACCTACGCAGGGCGTACGGGTGGCGTACGTCCGGGTCTGCGTACGGTCAGGCGTTTCGCACCCTCGCGGGGCGGGGGCTCAGGCGTCGGAACGGCGGCGTCCGGCGAGCACGCCGAAGGCCACGCCCGCGACACCGACGACGATGCCGGCGATGCCGAGCGCACGGGCCGTGGTGTCGGAGGAGTCGTCGCTCTTCTCCGCCGCCGTCTCCGTCTGGCTGCTCTTGTCGTCCGCCTTCTTGGCGCCGCCCGCGTCGGCGGCCTTCGCGACGAGCTTCAGCGTCGGCGCCGGGTGCTCGGCCTCCTGGCCGTTCGGCTTGGACGGGTCGATCCAGCGGACGACCTCGTCGTCGGAGTAGGTCTGGAGCGCCTTGAAGACCAGCTCGTCGGCGTCCGTGGGCAGCTGGCCGACCGACAGCGGGAACTGCTGGAACTGACCGGGCTCGATCTTGCCGCCGGTCCAGGTGACCTTGGTGACGGCCTCGTTGACCGTGCCGTCGTCCGTCTTCACCGGCTTGTCGAGCTTGGACTTCTCGACCTTGATGTCCCAGCCGGGCACGGGCTGCGGCATGACCGAGGCGAGCGGGTGCTTGGGGTCGAGGTCGAGCTCCAGCTTCACCGTCGAGGCGTTGTCCTTCTCGTTCGGCACCTTGATGGCGATGGTGCTGTAGCCGCCCTTCTCGGCGGTGCCGGGCTGCACGCCGACGTGCGCGAAGGCGGGACCGGCGAGCAGCAGGACGCCACCGGCGGTGAGGCCGGCGACGACGGGGATGCGGCGGTGCAGGCGAGCGGTCTTGACGTTCATGGGGACACTCCACAGGCAGGAGGGACAAAAGGGGAGTACGGCGCGCGTGCGGTCACGGCGCGACGACTCTCCTATCCGAAATGCCGGAATATTTCCGGTGGGTGTCGGAATCCGGGCATGTCCGAGACATGGGTATGCCGAATATCGGAATGCCGGAGCGCTGGAGCGCGCGTCGCGTCGTCAGGCCGCGAGGGCGAAGCGCGGCGGTCCCCGCCTGATCACGAAGTGCTGGAGCGCCGGTTCCGTCACCGGCCGCTCGTCGTCCCCGTACGCACCCCGGACGGGCGCCGCCGGGCGGGCGTCGGCCCGGTCCCGCAGCGCGCGCACGAGCGTGAACGCGGCGCGCAACGCCCGTACGAGCGCCGCCTCCGCGACCCCGCGCGCCGACCGCTCCGACAGCCCGACCACCCGCCACAGCGCGACCTCGCCGCGCCGCAGCAGCCAGCCCAGGGCCAGGGCCGCGAGCAGGTGGCCGAGCAGCATCGGCAGCGAGGGCAGCAGGGCGTGGAGCGGCGAATCCGGCTGTGCGGGCGCGCTCGGCGGCATGGCCATCCGCATGGGGTGCGTGGCCGGGTCGAGCCCGGCGTCCGCGATGACGCGACGGGCCTCGGCCGCCGACATCGGGTGCGGCTGGTTGCAGATCAGCCGCGCCGCGAAGGTGATCAACCGGCCCTCGGAGCCCGCCTGTCGGGTCGCCGTCCCGGCGCCCTGCTGGCCGAGCCCGAAGAGGGCGTGCAGCGCGAGCTGTCCGGCGGCCAGCGCGGCCGCTATGCCCGGCAGCGAGCGCTCCCGTCCGGCCAGTGGCACGGCCACCATGAACACCGCCGCGAAGCCCGCGCCCAGCGTCCACAGCGGCACGCTCGCGCAGGAGGCCAGCACATGCCCGCCCGCGGACAGCAGAACGCAGACCGCGGTGAACACCGCGGCCCGGAACAGTCGCAGATCGGCGCCGGCGCGCGCGACGGGGTGAGGCATGGCTGCGCCATCATCCCATCGGACTTACTCCTTCCCTACGGCAGGGGGCGCTCACAGGGGGCGCATGGGCGCACGCCGGTTTAAGGGCCATACACCGATGCACCCGCCGGGCGCGTCGTCCGAATGAGCGGTCTCACACATCCGACAGGCTTACGGGTCGATGGTGGTGGCTATACGTATCGGTATATCGAGCCGCGGCCAGGAGGCTGAGCATGAGCATTTGGTGGTCACTCCATCTGCGGCGCGAGGCCGCGAGCGTTCCGCTCGCCCGGAGACTGCTGGTCGGCACGATGGAAACGGCCGGCGTCGACCCCGACATCTCCTACGACCTGTCGGTGGCGCTCAGCGAGGCGTGCGCGAACGCGGTCGAGCACGGCGGCGACTCCTCCACCGGATATCTGGTGACGGCCTTCATCGACGGCGACACCTGCCGCATCGAGGTCACCGACTCCGGCCCGGGCTTCCCGGAGCAGCCGCGCCGCCACGACCGCCGCCGCCCGCGCCCCGCCCATCAGGCCCCGCAGCCCGCGGCCCCCGCCCATGACGAACATGGCAGGGGCCTCTTCCTTATCGAGTCCCTGACCGACCATGTGCGGGTCCACAACCGGCCCGGCCGCCAGGGCGCGGTCGTCAGCTTCGACAAGATCCTCAAGTGGAGAGAGGACGCGGCGCTGCTCAGGGCGTCGTGAGCGGCCGCCCGCCGCCGAAGGCGTACGGACCGCGGGGACCCTCGTGTGGGCCCCGCCCACGGGCGCGTGCCGGTATCTGCTCCTAGCGTGGCAATACCGGCAATTCACGCGTTCCAGGAGAGGCCCATGCCCAGCCCCACGCGCTCGCTCAAGGACAAGGTCGTCGTCATCGGCGGTGCGTCCAGGAACCTCGGCGGTCTCATCGCCAGGGAGGTCGGCCAGGACGGTGCCAAGGTCGTCGTCCACTACAACAGCCCGTCCTCGAAGGAGGACGCCGAGAAGACCGCCGCCGAGGTCGAGAAGGCGGGCGGCCAGGCCGTCGTCCACGAGGCGGACCTGACCAAGGTGGCAGAGGTCGAGGGGCTCTTCGACGTCGCCGAGGCCGCCTTCGACAGGGTCGACTGCATGGTGAACACCGCCGGCATGGTGATCAAGAAGCCGATGACGGAGGTCACGGAAGAGGAGTACGACCGGATGTTCGCGGTCAACTCCAAGGCGGCGTACTTCATGATGCGCGAGGCCGCCAAGCGGCTCCAGGACGGCGGGAAGATCGTCACCGTCGTGACCTCGCTGCTCGCCGCCTACACCGGTCTCTACTCGGTGTACGCGGGCAGCAAGGCGCCGGTCGAGCACTTCACGCGGGCGCTGTCGAAGGAGCTGTTCGGGCGGAACATCTCGGTCAACAACATCGCGCCGGGCCCGATGGACACGGGCTTCTTCTACCCGGCCGAGACGGACGACTCCATCGCGTACCACAAGTCCTCGGCGATGAACGGGGAGCTGACGAAGATCGAGGACATCGTGCCGTATGTGAAGTTCCTGCTCACGGACGGCTGGTGGCTGAACGGGCAGACGCTCTTCATCAACGGCGGCTACACGACGCGCTAGCGCTTCGCCGGCCGGTCGCGCCGTTCCCCGCGCCCCTTCCGGGGCGCGGGGATCCCGCACTACTTCAGGCCCGCCATCCAGGTCTCGACGTCCGAGGACGTCCGCGGCAGACCCGCGGAGAGGTTCCGGTTGCCGTCCTCCGTGACGAGGATGTCGTCCTCGATGCGGACGCCGATGCCGCGGTACTCCTCGGGCACGGTCGTGTCGTCGGCCTGGAAGTAGAGGCCGGGCTCGACGGTCAGGACCATGCCGGGCTCCAGCACGCCGTTCACATACGTCTCCGTACGGGCGACCGCGCAGTCGTGCACGTCCAGCCCGAGCATGTGGCCCGTGCCGTGCAGCGACCAGCGGCGCTGGAGGCCGAGCTCCAGGACGCGCTCGACCGGGCCCTCGACCAGGCCCCACTCGACGAGCTTCTCGGCGAGCACCTGCTGGGCGGCGTCGTGGAAGTCGCGGAAGTTCGCGCCCGGCTTGACCGCCGCGATGCCGGCCTCCTGGGCCTCGTACACCGCGTCGTAGATCTTGCGCTGGAGCTCGGTGTACGTGCCGTTGATCGGCAGCGTGCGGGTGACGTCGGCGGTGTAGAGGGTGTGGGTCTCCACACCGGCGTCCAGGAGCAGCAGTTCGCCGGAGCGGACCGGGCCGTCGTTGCGCACCCAGTGGAGCGTGGTGGCGTGCGGGCCGGCGGCGCAGATCGAGCCGTAGCCGATGTCGTTGCCCTCGACGCGGGCGCGCAGGAAGAACGTCCCCTCGATGTAGCGCTCCGAGGTGGCCTCGGCCTTGTCGAGGACCTTCACGACGTCCTCGAAGCCGCGGACGGTGGAGTCGACGGCCTTCTGCAGCTCGCCGATCTCGAACGCGTCCTTCACGAGCCGCTGCTCGCTGATGAAGACGCGCAGCTCCTCGTCCCGCTCGGCGGTGACCTTGTCGGTCAGGGCCGCCTCGATCCCGGCGTCGTGGCCGCGGACGACACGGACGGGGCCGGTGGCCTCGCCCAGCGCGTCGGCGAGGTCGCGGACGTCCTTGCAGGGCACGCCGTAGAGCGTGGCGGCCTCGGTGAGGCTGTGGCGGCGGCCGACCCACAGCTCGCCCATGCCGTCGAGCCAGAACTCGCCGTTCTCACGGTTCGAGCGCGGCAGCAGGTAGAGCGTGGCCTTGTGGCCCTCGGCGGCCGGCTCCAGGACCAGCACGCCGTCCTGGGTCTGGTCGCCCGTGAGGTACACGTACTCCGTGGACGCGCGGAAGCTGTACTCGGTGTCGTTGGAGCGGGTCTTGAGATTGCCCGCGGGGATCACCAGGCGCTCGCCGGGGAAACGCGCGGAGAGCTCGGCGCGGCGGTGGGCGGTCTCCTGGGCCTGGGCGATCGGCTCGAGGTCGCGGAGCTCGGTGTCGGCCCAGCCGGACTTCATGTTCTCGGCAAGCTCGTCGGAAACGGCCGGGTACAGGCCGTTCTTCCGCTGCTTGATGGGCTCGTCACCTTCGGGGTTCTCGGGCGCGGGCTGCTGCTCGGTCACTGCTCTCCTCCTCGGACGGGGCATTTCCATCGTATGTGCGAGGAAAAGCGAGGGAGAAGGTCGGCGGCGAAGGTTTGAACGCGGACTCGCGCAGAAGGTCGGCCGCCGACCTGGACATCCACTGGTCAAGCAGGATCATTCAAAGTGCGCGGCCAGAAGGACGACGTCTTCGCCACTGTCGCTCCTGTCCGCCGCCCTGTCGTCGTCATCGGCGGGCAGCATGGTCCGCAGGACGTGCTCCACGACCGCGTCCGGGTCGCGCAGCGCGGCCCGCGGGACGCCCGCCGCGGCCGAGTGCAGCCGGGCGAACGCCCGGTCCATGGTGTCGCCGGTGCGGTGCAGCAGGCCGTCGCTGTAGAACAGGAGCGTCTCGCCGGGCGCGGGTTCGATCTCGACGCTCGGCGCCTCCCAGCACGCGAGCATGCCGAGCGGTGCGGACAGGGAGGTCTCCACGTACTCCACGCGGTGCTCGCCGATGATCAGCGGCGGGCAGTGCCCGGCACCCGCCAGCACGACCTTGCTCCCCCGGCCCCCGGGGCGGTCGGCCCCGGCGGGCTCGCAGTAGGCGAAGAGCGCGGTGGCGGCGCGCGCGGGCTCGGTCAGCCGCAGCAGCAGTTCGAGGTCGGAGAGCACGGCGACCGGATCCTCACCCTCCATCACGGCGTACGCCCGCAGGGAGGCCCGCAGCCGGCCCATCGCGGCGACGGCACTGGGCCCGGAACCTGTCACTCCGCCGACCGCCAGGCCGAGCGCGCCCTCGGGCAGCGGCAGCGCGTCGTACCAGTCGCCGCCGCCCCGGGGCCCCGACCGGTGGCGCACGGCCAGCCGGACCCCCGCGATCCGGGGCAGCCGGCTGGGGAGCAGCTCCTCGCGGAGGGTGGTCATGGCGTCCCGGGCCTCGGCCAGTTCGAGGTGGCGGGCCAGGTGCTCGGTGGCGTAGTCGCGGTAGAGGCCGATCAGGTGCCGTTGGCGCTCGCCGGGCTCGGCGGGCTCGTCGTAGAGCCAGACGGCCGCGCCGATGCGGCCCGCGGCCTCGGACTCCAGGGGCACGGCGTAGCTGGCGCCGTAGCCGAGGCGGGCCGCGACCTCGCGGTGGCGGGGGGTGAGCCCCTCCTCGGCCGCGATGTCGGGGTGGGCGACGCCCGCGCGGGACCCGGCGGGCGGGAGGTCGTCGAAGAGGCGGCCGTACGAGTCGGGGCCGGGGGCCTCGCACGCCTCCCTCGGGGCGGTGCCGGGCCGGGGTGGCGGCCGGTCCGGGGCGCGCGGGGCGCGGACGTCGTGGGGGAGGGTCTCGATGTGGCCGAGGTCGGCGCGGCCGAGCCCGAGCCCGACGGTGACCGGGCGGTCGTGGCCGGGCCCCCGGGCGGGCTGGAGGGTGACCAGGCCCCGGCGGGCGCCGACGAGCGAGGATCCGGCGCGCAGCACCTCGTGCAGGGCGGCGTCGAGGGTGCCGGTGCGCGCGAGCCGCTCGGTGAGCTCCTGGAGGGTGGTGAGGTCGGAGATCCAGCCCGCCAGCCGGTCCTGCACGAGGGCGTTGGGCGCCGGCGGCCGCAGGCCGTCCGGGGTGGCGGGGCCGTGGGGGTCGGCGGGGTCCGCCCGGCCGGGGGAGTCCGAAGCGGCGGGATCGGCGGGATCGGTGGAAGGGGCGGCGGCCGAGGGGGACGGAGTGTGCGAGGGCGCGGGAAGTGGAGGATTGATTCCGGCCACTTTCGGCAGATGGGGTGTGGTCATGGCCGTCTGCCTGGGGAGGGCCGCGCGGCGATGCGGCGGGCAGTGGTCCGGAAAGGTGCGCGCGGCATCTCGCCGAGCCCTCTTGACCAGCTGGTTGGCCTGTGCTTTTTCGTCAATAGCATCGCAAACCCCCTGTCGTGTTGCGCGCTATCAGTGCTCCACATGTACACGCCCGGGTAAGCCGATGTCCAGCATTGGGCCGGTGGGATTGGTGGTGTCTATGGGGTTTCAAAGTTGGCCGGAAAATGGTCCCGGGGGCATGGATTTGAGGTCGACTGGCGTTGCTCGACAGCGCGTCATATCCACCCCGGTGGGTACGTACTCGGAGAAGGGCAGGGGCAGTTGGGGCCGCCCCGGAACCCCGCGGCGGGCCCGAGCGTCTTCCCCGGCAAGGCCGCGCCCGCCCCCGAGGGCGTGGGGCAACCCGTGCCGCGGACGAGGGGTGCAGAGGCTCGGCACAAAGCGCCATAGGCGCGCCACCCCCCGCCAGGTTTCACGCTCCGCCCGTGGCGTGATGCGCTGCGTTGTATGCAGTGACTTTTGATCCACGTGGTGTGCCGGCCTCGAAAGGGCCACGGCGTGTTGAGCAGCGCGCGAAGTCGGACCCGTAGTGCCATGGAAGTCGGACGCGGCCCGACGCAGTGCCACCGCAATGCCACGCAGTCCGTACGGCCCGGGCAGTCCGGCAGCTCTGTGCAGTGCCCTGCAAGTTCACGCAGTTCCGCCAGTACAGCCAGTTCACGCAGTTCAGTCAGATTCACGCGATACGACCCTTGTCTCCGACAAGGGCCCCAACTTCGGCGTTCACGGAAAGGAACGAGCGCTCATGCGCGAGATCCTCGGAAGGCGACGCAAGCTCTCGCTTCGGCGAAGCGACCGGTCCGCGGTGCTCACCGCGGCCCTGGTCTGTGCCACGGAGTGGCAGTGGCCCGTGCTCCCGGGCGTGGGGCTGCGGTCCGGCGGCGGCCGCGAGCGCGAATGCGCCTGCCCGCACCCCGACTGCGCGGCCCCCGGCGCCCACCCGTTCGACCCCGGGCTGCTCGCGGCGACCACGGACGCCCGGATGGTCCGCTGGTGGTGGACCAACCGCCCCGACGCCCCCGTCGTGCTCGCGACGGGCGGGCGCGCGCCCTGCGCGGTGAGCCTGCCGGCCGTCGCGGGCGCCCGCGCGCTGGCCGCCTTCGACCGCGCGGGCGTGCGCCTCGGGCCCGTGGTCGCCACCCCCAGCCGCTGGGCGCTGCTGGTCGCGCCCTACTCCCTGGAGGTCCTCGGCGAGCTGCTCCACAGCCAGGACTGGGTGCCCGGTTCGCTGCGCTTCCACGGGGAGGGCGGCTATGTGGCACTGCCACCGTCGCCCACGGGGGCCGGCCGGGTGCGCTGGGAGCGGGCGCCGCAGCCCGCGGGTTCCGTCGGCGGTCCGGCCCGCGCGCTCCGCGTCGACCGCGCCCTCCGGGCGGACCGGGGCCGTACGGGAGTGTCCGCGCGGCCGTGGCTGCCGGACATCTCCACCGTCGTCGACGTACTCGTCGCCGAGAGCGCGGGCACGTCCGGGGGCGGCAGCAAGCTCGCGTACTGACACGGGGGACGTGCACCGTGGCCCGAGGGGCCGTGGGCCGGGTGAGGAGCGGCAGCCCCTGAGGGGCCGCCGGTACGGGAACTACGAGAGCGCGTACGGACGGGAGACGCACGCGCTCTCACTCGTACGGGTGTAAGCCGCTCCGAGAACTGCGGTAACCGCCGCGCGGCCGCCCGGGAGGCGCCGTCCTGCCCGCTATGTTCGGGTGCGGGCCTGCGCCGGATGTTCTGCCGGGCGCCGTCGGCCCGGCGGGGTGTCGGAAGCCGTCCCCGCGTCTTCAGCGTTCGCGGCGAGTTGCAGGTGGTCCTTATGGAGCGTCGGTCCGGTGTGCCCGGAGAGCCCAGTGCGTCTGCGCAGCGGGCGGCCAATCTTCGGATGATCGCGCTCGCGAGCGTGGTCGCCCTGGCGATCGTGCTGCCGCTGGCCGCCGCCACGGCGGGTCCGGCCGGCCCGGTGGGCCAGGAGAAGGCCCGCGGCCGGACCGGGAGTCCCAAGGGCGAGCGGGGGCGGACGTCGGCGCCGCTCGCGGCCGCGGGCAGCGCGTCGGACCTCAGGGAGCCGGGGCCGGAACCGGCGCCCTCCCCGGCCGTCGACGCGAGCGAGGGCTCCGACGGGAAGCGGTCCGGCGGTGACGACGTACGGGACTCCACGCGCTGCGGCCCCGAACTCGCCGCGCCCGAAGGCGTGGAGGCGCAGACCTGCGTCCTGCGGCAGGGGGCCGACACCTGGGCGCGCACGTACTACCGCAACGCCACAGGCGGCCCGCTGACGGCCGTACTGACCCTCATGGACCCCGGGGGCCGGACGGTCGAGGTGCAGTGCCAGATGGGGTCCTCGGACGATCCTGACGGCTGCGAGACGCCGCACGCCCCGACCGTGCGTGATCCCCGGGAGCGCGACGCGTACTCGGCGGTGGCGGAGATCGCCGGCGCGGACGGAAGGCTGCTGCTGCGGTCCGGCAGCAACTCACCGGGCGGCCAGGCGGGTTAGATCCCGCTCGAAGCGGCGGCGCCGGGCGCGTACGCGGGCATGGAAACGCCCGGTCGCTGGCGACGGGGGATGCACCAGCGACCGGGCTCCTAGAACGGTAACAAGAGATCGGCCGTTCGCAAATTCGATCGCGGATTTCCGGACGTGTATTTCCGGGCTGACAGCGGGAGTTGTGACAGGAGTCACGTAAATGGCGCCGTCAGCGCACCGGAATCAACTACTCCGCCGCATGCGGCGGTGCCGCGCGGATCGATGTGTCGACCGGAGGGTGGACGGATGCATGGAGGGGGCGCGGACGGATGACGGAGCGGCGCACAGACCGATGAGGGGGCGCGCTCGACGCCAGGGGGCGGCCGGGATCCGCCGCGGGCCGACGATCACCCGCGGCGGACCGGGCCCGTCCGGGGCCCGGGGGTCCGGGTCCGGGGCGAAGCCCTGATGGGCGCCCCGGAGTCCCCGGAGGTCAGTTCAGGGTGATCTGACGGCTGGTGAGGCCGCCGCGGGCGCGCCGCTCCTCGGCCGTCAGCGGGGCGTCGTCCGCGAGTGCCACGGCCAGCCGCTCCGCGAAGGCCGCGGCCGGCTTCTCGATGTCCTCCGCGCGCATCGCGCTCGGCAGGTCCCACACCGGCACGGTCAGCCCGTGCGCGCGGAACGAGCCCACCAGGCGGGTCCCTTCGCCGAGCGAGGACGTGCCCGCGGCGTGCAGCCGGGCCAGGGCGTCCAGCAGCTCCTCCTCCGGGTGGGTCATGACCCAGCGCAGGTGGTTCTTGTCCGGGGTCTCGCACCAGTAGGCGGCGTCGACACCGGACAGCCGGACGGTCGGGATGGCGGCGGCGTTGGCGCGGTCCAGGGAGGCGGCGACCTCGCCGGTCGCGTTCTCGGCGTTCTCGACCCAGAACTCGAAGCCCGTGTGCACGGCCGGCTCGAAGGCCCCCTCCGGGTCCAGCAGGTCCTGCAGGCGCGGCCCGTCCGTGCCGACGCGCTCGGCGGCCACGGGGCTGCCGGGAGCGGCCACCAGGGCGCGCCGGAGCGTGTCGGCGAGGTCACGGCTCAGGTCGCCGGACGCGGTGTCGTTCTGAAGGCCCAGCAGCACGGCGCCGTTGTCGCGGCGCAGCGCGGGCCAGGCCATGGGCAGCACGGTGGCGAGCGTCACCGACGGCACGCCCTCGGGCAGCCCGCCCTTGAGGGTGAGCTCCACGGTCGCGGCGGGCACGAGCTCGCGGAGCGCGACCCAGTCGGCCTCGTTCGGCAGCCCCTCGAAGGGGCGCTGCACGAGCTCGGCCACCGCGTGGGCGGCCTCGCGGCCGTGGCAGGCCTTGTAGCGACGGCGCGACCCGCACGGGCAGGGTTCGCGGGCGCCGACGACGGGGATCGGGCCGTCGACGGCCGACGGCGTGGCGGCCTTGGTCTGGGGGCGGCGCTTCTTGGCCATGGCGTGCGGTTCTCCCGTTGGGGTGCAGATATGTGCGGCGAGCCTAGTCCTTGCCGGACGGGCGGACGATGGACCTTCGGCTGCGGGTCGGTTGCCGCCTGCGGCGGGGGCGGCCTGCGGCCGCGTCCTCAAGCTCCCCCAGCTACCTCCCCCAGACTCCGTCCGGGGGTGCCCCCAGAGGTGCCCCCACGGGCTGATTTCGCTGGTTACGGTCCGCGGAATTCAGCCCGTCCGGCGATTGAGGACAAGCGGCGCAGCCGCTTCAGGGGGTCCGGGGTCTCCCCGGTTTCGGGAAGGGGCGGGGCTGGGGAAAGGCCCGCCGCAGGCGCAATGGGCCCGCAGTCGGGAGAAAGCCGTACGCCGACGGCAGTCGTGAAGGCTCCGGCCGGCGGTGGTGGGGTGCCGCGAACCGCTTCGCGGGGCACACCGGCCGTACAGGGCGCGCGAAGAGCGCCCCCAAGGGTTGGCGAACGCAGCGGTCTACGCGCGTCGCATCGTCGTCATGTCAGCTCGTCGATATCCGAGAACGCCATCTCGGGCGCCAGCTCGATCCGCGTCGTGAAACTGTCACGCGCCGACAGAGAGGCCCATACGGTCACCTCGCCACAGGCGTCCCGTACGCCCCAGTCCTGGGAGAGAGCGCTGATGATGTTCAGGCCGCGGCCCCCGCGCGCGGTCACCGAAGGTGTGGCCGGAATCGGCCGGGTCGGGCCTCCCCCGTCCGTCACCTCGACCGTGAGCCGGCCGTGCATGTCGACTCTCCAGGCAGCACGTATCCCCCCGTCCTTCTCCCCGTCTCTGTCGCCGTTCTCCGGGCCCAGCGGGCGTCCGTGCCGGTACGCGTTGCTGAGCAGCTCCGAAAGAATCAATACGGCGTCGTCGATGACCGAATCCGGTACCCCGCTGATGCGCAGATCCTCACGCATCCGGTGTCTTGCCTGGCCCACACCGGTTGGACCATGGGGTACGGCCATGATCGACGACGTGGGCACCTCCTGTGCCACCACCAACGCCACCCCCGAGACCTCCTTTGCCCCACGTCAGGGGATGGATGCCCCAATGGACTGGACCGGAAACCGGCCATCCCGGAGACGGTGGGGCACTCGGGAACGTCGAACACGTACCGAACGCGCCGGTGCACTCCATGTAATGGAGCTACAGCCTGCCGAGCTGCGAAAGCACCTGTTTGGGCCGGTTCGTGATGACCGCGTCGACTCCGGCGCGGGCGCACAGTTCGACGTCGGCCGGGTCGTTCACCGTCCAGACGTGCACCCGGTTCCCCGCGCGGTGCACCCGCGCCACATAGCCGGGGTCCTTCCGGATGATCCGGATGCTCGGCCCCGCGATCCGTACACCCGCGGGCAGCCGGCCGTCGCGGTGGCGCGGGGAGACGAACTGCATCAGATAGACGGTCGGAATGCCCGGGGCGCCCGCCTGCACGCGGTGCAGGGAGCGCGCCGAGAAACTCATCACCCGCACCTGCGAGGGCTCGTCCGCGGGCGGCTCGGCGAGGCCGAAGCGGTCCAGCAGGCCGAGCAGTTTCGCCTCGACCTGGCCCGCCCAGCGGGTCGGGTGCTTGGTCTCGACGGCCAGTTCCACGCGGCGGCCCGCGTCGACGACGAGCTCGAGCAGGCGCTCCAGGGTGAGGACGGAGGTGGCGTCCAGGTCGGGTTCCTCCTCGTCCGCCGCCTTGCCCTTCCACGACCCGAAGTCGAGGGTCGCGAGGTCGGCCAGTTCGAGCGAGGAGACGGCGCCGCGGCCGTTGGACGTGCGGTTGACGCGGCGGTCGTGGACGCAGACCAGATGGCCGTCGGCGGTGAGGCGCACGTCGCACTCCAGCGCGTCGGCGCCGTCCTCGATCGCTCTGCGGTAGGCGGACAGGGTGTGTTCCGGAGCGTCCTCGGAGGCTCCGCGGTGGGCGATGACGGCGAGCGGGTGGCGCTCGGGGCTGAGGTCCCGGGCCGGGTGCGCATAGGTCACCGCGTTATGGTGCCACCGCCTGGCACAATCGCGCATGCGCGCCGTTTGCCTTGTTTGCCCCGGAGTAAAGGGCGGCGGGCCCGGCCACAGGCTCCGCTTACGGTGGTCTGACGTGTCATGGGAAAAGCTGGCAGCAGACCGGACCCGTGGCACCTGCACACGGTCGTGGCCGTAGCCAAGGCCGGACGTCGCGCATGACACTGATGTGCACCTGACGATGCACGTGATGAGGAGAGAGCTGTGAGCACCGAGAACGAGGGCGCTGCCGTTCCGCCCGCGCCCGGCCCGGGTACGACGCCACCGGCGTCGGCGGCCGAGCCGGAGCGCCCCGTTCCATCCGTACCGAGCGCTCCGCCCGCGCGGGGCGAGGTGTCGGACGCGGCTCCGGCCGCTCCGGTGACGGCTCCCGCTCCCGACGAGACGGCGCAGCTTCCGTCCGTCGGCGCGGAGCAGGCGCCCGCCGCAGCTCCCGCGCCGCCTGTCGCCCCCGAGGCGCCCGTCGCGCCTCCCCAGCAGACCGCCGCGTTCGCGCAGGCCGGTGTGCCGGGCGGCGCGGCCGGCCAGCCTCAGCCCGGTGCGCAGGGCGGCTGGTACGGCGGTGGGCCCGGCCCGCAGCAGCCGTACGGTGGCGCGCCCGTCGGCCCGACCGGCGTGTGGGGCGCCCCCGGCCCGTACCCCCCGCCGCGCAAGCGCGCCGGCGGTCTTGTCGCCGCGGTCGTGGCGGCGGCCCTCGTCGCGGGTGGTGTCGGCGGCGGCATCGGCTTCTGGGCCGCGGACCGCAACAGCGGGGAGTCGTCGACGACGCTCTCCTCGTCCGGCGACCCGAAGACCGAGAGCCGTACGCCCGGTTCCGTCGCGGACATCGCGAGCAAGGCGCTCCCCAGCGTCGTCACCATCGAGGCGCAGAGCGGCGGCGGCGAGGGCGGTACGGGCACCGGCTTCGTCTACGACAAGCAGGGCCACATCCTGACGAACAACCACGTCGTCGCGTCGGCCGCGCAGGGCGGCGGCAAGCTGACGGCGACGTTCTCCAACGGCAAGCAGTACGACGCCGAGGTCGTCGGCCGCGCGCAGGGCTACGACGTGGCCGTCATCAAGCTGAAGGACCCCGCGGGCGCGACCCTCAACCCCATCCCGCTCGGCGACTCCGACAGGACGGCGGTCGGTGACGCCACGATCGCGATCGGCGCGCCCTTCGGCCTGTCCGGCACGGTCACCACCGGCATCGTGAGCGCCAAGAAGCGCCCGGTCGCCTCCAGCGACGGCGGCGGCACCGGCAATGCCTCGTACATGAGCGCCCTGCAGACCGACGCCTCGATCAACCCGGGCAACTCCGGCGGCCCGCTGCTCAACGCCCAGGGCGCCGTCATCGGCATCAACTCCGCCATCCAGTCGGCCAACAGCGGCGGCGGCTTCGGCGGCGGCCAGGGTCAGGCGGGCAGCATCGGCCTCGGCTTCGCGATCCCGATCAAGCAGGCCAAGAACGTCGCCGACCAGCTGATCAAGACCGGCAAGCCGGTCTACCCGGTCATCTCGGCCACGCTGAACACCCGGGAGTCCGGCAACGGCGCCAAGATCGCCTCCGGCGGCGACGGCAGCGCCCCGGCCGTCACCCCGGGCGGCCCCGCCGACAAGGCGGGCCTGAAGGCCGGTGACGTCATCACCAAGCTCGACGACACGGCGATCGACAGCGGCGCCACCCTGATCAGCGAGATCTGGACCCACCGCCCCGGCGACAAGGTCACGGTCACCTACACCCGCGACGGCAAGCAGTCGACGACGGAGATCACCCTGGGCCAGCGCGAGGGCGACCGCAGCTGACCCCCGCCCCCGCCCCGCGCCCAACCGGCCCTGCACGCACCAAATGAGCAGACGGTAGGCTGTACCCGCTCCGCAGCAGGTGGGCGGGGCGGGGAGAGTTGCCCGAGCGGCCTAAGGGAACGGTCTTGAAAACCGTCGTGGCAGCGATGTCACCGTGGGTTCAAATCCCACACTCTCCGCCGTCAGGTCGTAAGGCCAGGTCAGAAGGGGTGCCCCCGTTTCGGGGGCACCCCTTCCGCATGTGGGCTACGCGTCGGCCAGTGCCGTCAGCAACTGCTGCGCGAATTCCTTCGGGTGTTCCGTGCATCCGACGTGGCCGCCCGGGAATTCCACGGCCTTGACGTCGAGGAGCTCCGCGAGGCGGGTGGCCGGGCCGTACAGGGGTTTCTGGTCGCGGGAGTCGCGGCCGACGGCCAGGACCAGGCGGTCCGAGGCGCGCCGCAGGGCGGCGACGTCCGGCTCGGTGGACGAGAACGGGCACAGCATGTGTTCCAGGAAGACCGGGAGATTGGCGTGCATCCGGGGGGCCATTTCCTGGATCTCGGGCGGCAGTTCGGTCGCCCGCTCGGCCGGGCGGCCGCCCAGGCCCTCGCCGAAGCGCGCCATCGCGGGGCCGGCGCCCTGCTCGCGGAACGTCTCGCGGACCTCGGCGAAGAGCGCCCGGTGCGGCGCGGGGTCGTCGAGCACCTGAAGCAGCGGCGGCTCGTGGGCGACCACCCGGCGCAGCCGCTCGGGGTGCCGGGCCAGCAGGTCGAGGGCGACGATGGCGCCGGAGCTGCTGCCCAGGACGTAGGCGTCCCGGTCCGGGGAGAGCAGTTCGAGCAGCCGGTGCGCGTCGTCGCTCCACACCTCCACCCGCTGATCGGTGAGCGGGCCGTCGAGGGGGCTGCGGGACAGGCCGCGCGGGTCGTAGGAGACGACGGTGTAACGGGTGGCCAGATCGGCGGCCATCCCCTCGTACAGTCCGGCGTCGGCGGCGCCGCCGGGTATCAGCAGCAGGACCGGGCCGCTGCCGCGCTTCTCGTAGTGGAGGGTGGCGCCGGGCACCTTGAGCGTGCCGGTCGTGGGCTTGGTCATCGCTTGTTCCCATCGTGTCGGGACGGCCAGTTCTCCAGGAGCACGTGGAGCGCGTCGAGCGAACGCGACCAGGACGCCTGTACGTCACGGGAGTGCCCGAAGCCGCCGCTGAGCTCCAGGTGGATGTAGCCGTGGAAGGTGCTGCGCAGCAGGCGGCCCGCGTCGGTCAGGTCCGGCTCGGTGAGGCCGTAGGCGCGCAGCATGCCGTAGGTCAGCTCGACGCTGCGGCGGAAGCCGGCGGAGTCGGCGACCTCTTCGGGCTCGATCCGCATCTGGGTCGCGGCATAGCGGCCGGGGTGTTCGAGGGCGTAGCCCCGGTAGGCGTCGGCGAAGGCGACGAGCGCGTCCTTGCCGGCCCGGCCCGCCACGGCCGTGGCGATGCGGTCGGTCATCCCCTCGGAGGCCCGCAGGGCGATCCGGACCCGCAGGTCCCGCAGGTTCTTCACGTGGGAGTACAGACTCGCGTCCTTCACCCCGAAGCGCCGGGCGAGCGCGGAGAGCGTGAGCTTGTCGAGCCCGATCTCGTCCGCCAGTTCCCCGGCCGCTTCCGTCAACCGGGCAGCGGTGAGCCCTACGCGCACCATGCGGTCACCTCCAAGATCCCTAGGGTGTGCAGGCAGAAACCTAACACCCCTAGGCAGTGGTCGTCACGTGGGTTGGATCAGGCCGCCGCGGGGGTGAATTCAAGCCCGCCGCAAGGCGTTTGAGGACATGTGGCGTAGCGACCTTTTTACGACGTACTAACAGAACTCACTTGCGCCCAAGGGGCTCGCGCGTGGTGGGATAAGGCGATGCGAACTCCCATACGCATGCACCCCCGTCCCCATAATCCTTACGACGAACTCGCCGCACTCGCCGATCCCGACCCCGATCTCGGTGAGACCACCCAGGAGATGCCGATACCGGAGGGCGTGTCAGGGGGTTTACCGGCCCCTGTGCAGTCCGTTGTTCCGCTCCGGATCGGGGGCGACGAGCCGTGGTCCCCGCCCGATCACCGGCGTGCCAAAAAGGGGCGTCGCGCCAAAGGGGGGCGCAGCGCAAAGCGCGGCCGTCGGCGTCGCCGAAGTCCGTTCGCGGCCGTACCGCGCACTCTCAAGCTGCTGTTCGCCCTTGCCGTCTGCACCGGAATCCTCGTATTGGCGGACCGGTGCGCGGCGATGTACGCGGAGAAGAAAGCGGAGCAGGTGCTCCAGGAACAGCTCCATCTGGCGGCGGCTCCCCAAGTGGGCATCCATGGATTTCCGTTCCTCACCCAGGTTCTGGACAAGCACCTGGAGCGGGTGGACGTCACCGTGCCCCATGTGGCGGCCGATCGCGTATCGCTCGCGAAGGTCCACGCGAGTGCGCGCGACATTCGGCTGACCGGGAATCTGCCGAGCGATATCCGGGGTGCGGTCGTCGGGAATCTGGAGGGCGAAGTCCTGCTGTCCTTCGACGACATGAACCGCGAACTCGCGGCTTCACAGGTCAAGTTCAGCCGTCGGGACGACAGCACGATCGGCGCGGACGGCAGGATCACGGTCGCCGGGCAGGAATTGCGGGTACGGGCGCAGGCCCAGCTGCGGCTCGTCGACAATCGTGAGCTGTCCACGGACGTCGACGGGATGAGCCTCGACATACCCGGAATCGCCACCTACCGCCCGGGCCGGGGCCGTGGCCTCACCCTCCACCGCGAGACCGCCGAACGCATCAGCCGGGACGCGGCGCGCGTGAAGGCCATGCTGTCGGTGCCGGCCGTGGTCGACCGGCTCGGAGTGCCGCAGGAGGCCGTCGCGGAGGCGCTGGAGGACGACGAGAAGCTGCACCGGATGACCGGCACGCCCCGCTTCGTCGAGCAGCTGACGCACGTCAACCTCGTCGACGTGGTGGTCGACCACCCGTGGCTGCTGTCGAGGATCGGCATCGACCCCAAGCTGATCAATGGCCTGATCCATATGCGTCCGCCGGAGCTTTCCGACCGGCTGTCGTTCTCCTTCTCCTTGCCGAAGGAGGTACGGGAACTGCAATTGCGGGGCGTGCAGGTGGGGGAGGACGGGATCCGGGTGAGCCTTTCGGGGCTGGAACTCGCGGTGGGGCGAAGCGGTTCCTAGGCCGGGCCTGTCGGGGCGGGGTGCACGCGATGATCGATGGGATCAGCCCACGCCGGCGCAGAATTCCAGTACCAGGTCGGCGACCTTTTCCGGTTCGCGCAGGGTCGGGTAGTGGTCGGATTCCGTGAGCCTCACGAGGCGGCAGCCGGGGATCCGGGCGGCCATGTCCTCGTTGCAGCGGACGACTTCGGGCTGGTCGCGTTCGCCCACGGCCAGGACGCACGGGACGTCGAGCTCGCCGAGGCGGTCGAAGGCGGGGGCGCCCGGCGTGAGATGGGGGTGGTTGGTGAACCACGCCGGGATCGCCGAGCGCAGCAGGGCCTCGGCCCGCGGGTCGGGGTCCGGGCCCGCCGCCGCCCACGTACGCAGGGCGAGGGCCACCAGGCCGTCCATGTCACCGGCCTTGGCCAGGACCTCGATCTGCGCCATGAGTTCCGGGGCGGCCAGCCCTTCGTAGCCGGTGACCCCCGGGCCCACCAGGGCGAGCCCTGCGACCCTCGTGGGAGTGTTCAGCGCGAGGTCGATCGCCGTGGCGCCGCCCATGCTGGACCCGCCGAGGACCGCCCGGTCGAACCCGAAGTGGTCGAGGACCGCGGTGAGGTCCCCGAGCAGGGAGAAGCGGGTGGTGGTCCGCGGGGACCGGTCGTAGCCGCGTACGTCGTAGCGGATCACGCGGTGCTGCCGCGCGAGGCGCGGCAGGATCGGGTCCCAGAAGGCGGAGCCCCCGACTCCGGGGTGCAGCAGGACCAGCGGCAGGCCGTCGCCGCCGGAGTCGTCCGCCCATACCTCGCCGCCGTCGACCGGCACCATGAGTTCCATGACTCCAGTCTGGCGGCGGCGCGTGCGAGATCACCAGGGGTGCGGGCGCTTCGGAGGGTGCCTCAACGGGGTCCTCGGAGGGGCCTTTCAGCGGGCGTCTCAGCCGCGCGGCCGCTTGAACCAGGCGACGGTGTCCTTCTTCAGGCAGTTGGCGACGATCACGATGCCGGAGACGCAGCCGGCCATGAAGCCGGTCTGACCCGCCGCGAGGGCGAGGACGGCGTTGGCGACCATGATCCCGCCGATGACCACGGCGGTGATGCGGATGCCGTTGCCGCCCTTGCGGAACAACGCGGCGACGACCAGCGCGACGATGCCGACGGCCAGGGTGAACGTGCCGGTCGCGTACAGCGCGGCCCGGGACGCGTCGGCCTTGCCGAGGTCGTCGACGGCCGTGGCCACGGTGATGAGGACGGGGCCGACGAGGGCGTAGAGGCCGCCGATGACAAAGAGGAGGATGCGCGTCGCCTTGGCCCCGCGCGGCATCTGGAGCGGTTCCGGAACGTAAGGCCCGTAGGCGCCTTGAGGTGCCGGGTGCCCGTACGGCTGCGAAGGGTACGGCTGCGGGGGATACGGCTGTGAAGGGTGGGGCGGGCCGTAGGGCTGGGGCTGGGGCTGGGGCTGGGCATACGGCGGGTTGGGTTCCGGGGTGTTCACGATTCCCTCTGTGGTGCTCGGGTCCGAGGCGGACGGGGCCCTGCGCGGGGCCGTTGCCGGAACCGCGCAGCCGGTGAAGCCGGATGTCGCCTGATCGCATGATGACAAGCGGGAACGTGTGTGCGCACTGCCGGATCCCGGAAACCTTGACGTGGCTCTGATGCCGGAAGCCGCCCCGGTGGCGGCTGTTCCGCAACTGCCCCCGGCTCCCTGTGAGACGGCTGAGGCGGTCGAGGCGGTTGAGGCGACCCCCGTCAGCTCTCCGTCGCCGCTCCGCGGGCGGTGCGCCTGAACGTTTATCCCCCTCGAATCGGCCTGTTCAGCGAGGAGGTTTACGGAATTGGCCGAATTTCGGCCGGAACGGTTCTCCCCATGGGGTGCATGGGTTCCGGGATGTCGAAAGGGCGCCGTGGGGAGCGCTGGGCGCACGCCGAGCGGTGTGCCGGGGTTTATTCGTGAGCGGTCATGCTTGCGAGGGAATAGCAAGCGACGGGTGGTTCGCCGGGGATTCGGTGGGCAAATCTGAGACCAGCGACGTCGGAGACATCGCTGGGCGGTCGGCCAACTTCCCAGCAGTAAGCAGTAGTTCCGTTCTGTGTTCTGGAGGAATTGACATGGCAAGCACCCGCACTGCTCGCGTCCTCGCCGCTGTTGCCGCTCTCCCGATGGTCGCCCTGCTGTTCACCGGCGTGGCCTCGGCTGCCTCCGGCGACGGCGGCAACCAGCTGGCCAGCCACGGATCCAACGTGGCCGCCGCCGCGATCGTGGGCAGCGGTGTCGGGCACACCAACAACGGAAACTCCACCACTGGTCTCCAGCAGGCCACGGGATCCGGTGCCTCGAACCAGGCCGCAACGGCGAGCGTCAACAACTCCCACGACACCGCCATCCGCCAGGACAACGTCTCCGTGACCTTCACGAACCTCTGGTAGCCCCTGGGTGACACACACGACTGGGTGAGAGTGGACAGGGTCTGGTGATGGTTGCGCGGCGGCACTCCGGTGCCGCCGCGCGGCTTTTCCGGGGGAGCCGCGGCGCGTGCGACCGGCTCTTGACATCCTCAGTTTTTCTGACGGACAGTCAGGAAAACTCGGGAAGGGGATCCGGTGGATGACCCCGAAGACGTGTATCCGCTGCTCAAGACCTACGAAGGCCGGCCCGCGGGCTCCGGCCGGGGCAAGGACCCGGTCAACGCCCCCATGATCAGACACTGGTGCGAGGCCATGGGCGATGCCAACCCCGCCTATGCGGGCGCCGATCCCGTCGCCCCGCCCACCATGCTCCAGGCATGGATCATGGACGGTCTCTCCGGGCCCACCGGCCGCACCGCCGCCTACGGCGAACTGCTCGCACTGCTCGACTCGGCCGGGTGCACGGCCGTGGTCGCCACCGACTGCGAGCAGGAATATCTGCGCCCGCTCCGGCCGGGAAACGTGATCACCTTCGACTCCGTCATCGAGTCCGTTTCCCCGCGCAAGACCACCAGGCTCGGCACGGGCCACTTCGTCACCACGCGGACGGACATCCGCGCCGACGGCGAGCCCGCCGGGACGCACCGCTTCCGCATCCTCAAGTACGCCCCCGCGAAAGCTTTCGCGAAAGGCGTCCGCGAGGAGAGCGGCGCCGCCCGCCCCCGCCCCGTCGTCAACAGGGACAACGCCGGTTTCTGGGAGGGCGTCGCCGAGCGCAGGCTGCTCATCCAGCGGTGCGACGCCTGCGCGGCCCTCCGGTTCCCCTGGCTGCCGGGCTGTGGCGGCTGCGGCTCACCGGAGTGGACGGCCGTCGAGGCGTCCGGCGCCGGGACGGTCTTCTCCTACGTGGTCGTGCACCACCCGCCGTTCCCCGCCTTCGATCCGCCGTACGCGGTCGCGCTGATCGAACTCGCGGAGGGCATAAGGATGATCAGCAATATCAGCGGGGTTCCCCATGACCGGGTGCGGATCGGAATGCCGGTCGAGCTGGAGTTCGTACGTGTGGACGGCGGGCAGCTCCTCCCCGTATTCCGCGCACCCGCACCACAGGTGGCGCGATGAGGGCCGGTGACGAATTGCCTGCGCTCACCGTCCCCGTCACCCGTACGTTCGTTGTCGCGGGTGCCATCGCTTCCCGTGACTTCCAGGACGTCCATCACGACGCAGAGGCAGCGCGAGCCAAGGGCTCTCCCGACATCTTCCTCAACATCCTCACCACCAATGGGCTGGTGGGCCGTTTCGTCACCGACCATTTCGGGCCGCGGGCCACGCTCGTCAAGGTTTCGATCCGCCTCGGTGTGCCCAACTATCCCGGCGATGACCTGGTGTTGACGGGAAGGATCGCCTCCGTGAACGACCGCACCGCCGAAGTCTCCGTCATCGGTACGAACCGTCTGGGCCGCCACGTCACCGGTACGGTCACGGTGACCCTCCCGCCCCCGGTCCCCGCATGAGCGCCCGGCACCCCGACGGCCTCGGCGGCCGGGCGGCCGTCGTCGGGATCGGGGCGACGGAGTTCTCCAAGGACTCCGGCCGCAGTGAGCTGGCCCTGGCCGCGGAAGCCGTCCGCGCCGCCCTCGCCGACGCCGGGCTCACCCCCGCCGACGTCGACGGCCTCGTCACCTTCACCATGGACACCAGCCCCGAGATCACGCTCGCCCAGGCCGTCGGAATCGGCGAGCTGTCCTTCTTCTCCCGCGTCCACTACGGAGGCGGTGCCGCCTGCGCCACCGTGCAGCAGGCCGCGCTCGCCGTGGCGACCGGCGTCGCCGAGGTCGTCGTCTGCTACCGCGCCTTCAACGAGCGCTCCGGCCGCCGCTTCGGCGCCGGGGTCCAGCGGCGCGAACCCTCCGCGGAAGGCGTCGCCCTCGGCTGGGCGCTCCCCTACGGACTGCTCACACCGGCGTCGTGGGTGGCCATGGGCGCCCGCCGCTACCTGCACACGTACGGCCTGGAGCCCGAGGTCTTCGGACACGTCGCGGTCACCGACCGCCGTCACGCGGCGACCAACCCCGCCGCGTACTTCCACGGCAGACCCATCACCCTCGCCGACCACGCCGCGTCCCGCTGGATCGCCGAGCCGCTGCGGCTGCTCGACTGCTGCCAGGAGACCGACGGCGGCCAGGCGCTCGTCGTGACCTCCGCCGAGCGGGCCCGTACGCTCCCGCACCCGCCCGCCGTGGTCGTCGCCGCGGCCCAGGGCGCGGGCCGGGCGCAGGAGCAGATGACCAGCTTCTACCGGGACGGACTGACCGGCCTGCCCGAGATGGAGGTCGTCGCCCGGCAGCTGTGGCGCACCAGTGGACTGACCCCGGGAGACATCGACGTGGCCATCCTCTATGACCACTTCACCCCTTATGTCCTGATGCAGCTGGAGGAATTCGGCTTCTGCGGACCCGGCGACGGCGCCGCCTTCGTCGCCTCGGACGCGCTGCCCCTGAACACCCACGGCGGACAGCTCGGCGAGGGCTATCTGCACGGCATGAACGGCATCGCGGAGGCCGTGCGCCAGCTGCGCGGCACCGCGGTGAACCAGGTCGACGGGGCCGAACGGGTGCTCGTCACCGCGGGCGCCGGAGTTCCCACGTCCGGGCTGCTTCTCGGGGCAGACGGATGAACGGGCGGCGTGTCAGCGGACAGCCCCGGCTCCGGCCCCCGTTGACTCACGTTATGTCCCGAAGAAGGAAGATCATCGGATATCTCGTCGCCCTGATGGTCGTGCTGACCCAGCTGACCTCGGGCACCGTGCCGGCCGCGGCCGGTGACCGGGGCGATCCGCGCGACGAAGGGGCCACGATCTTCAAGGGGTGGGGCATCGACACCTGCCAGGCCCCCTCCCTGACCGCCCTGCGTGCCTGGAAGGACTCCGACTACCGCGCCATCGGCGTCTACTACGCCGGGCGCGCCCGCGCCTGCCCCCACCAGACCTATCTCAGCGGGGGCTGGCTGAGCAGCGCCCGGGGGCTGGGCTGGAAGGTGCTGCCGATCTTCGTCGGCTCGCAGTCGCCCTGCGTCCGGGCCGACAACAAGCGGGGCTTCGGCATCGGCGACTACCCCTACGACCAGGGCCAGGACGAGGGCCAGGAGGCCGCCAACCGGGCCTCCTCGCTCGGCATCGCCCCCCGCAGCCCCCTCTACCTCGACATGGAGGCCTACGACGACGGTGACGACGACTGCGCCGACGTCACCCTCTCCTTCATCCGCGGCTGGAGCGCGACCGTCCGCGACCTCGGCTACATCCCCGGCTTCTACAGCAGCGCGGAGTCCGGCGTGCGGCACATGGACCGGGCGCGGCGCAACGGCACGTCCGGGCTGCCGGACGTGATGTGGTTCGCGCGGTGGCGTACGGATCCGACGACGGACGGTGAGCCGGCGCTCGGGCGCAGCGCGTGGACGCCGCATCGGCGCATCCACCAGTACAAGGGCAATGTCACCGAGAGCCATGGCGGCCAGAGGCTCACGGTCGACCGGAACCTGGTGGACGCGCCGGTGGCGATCATCGATTAGGGGTGAGAACGCGCCCGCTCGTCCTCCCAGAGCACTGTTCTCCCCCTCCAGGAGGTGGGGGTAGCACCATGCATACGACCTGAGGGGGATCGTGCTTCGGCACCTCCGGCCGATCCGCCGGGTACGGGTGCGCTCCTAGCGTTGAGGCATGACAGCTTCTGCGACGTCTGTGTGCGCCAGCGCCTCCACCGCCGTGTACCCGACGTTCACCTCGTACGTACGGGCGCGCGGCCCGGTGCTCCAGCGCACCGCCCGCTCGCTCACCTCGAACCCGTGCGACGCCGAGGATCTGTTGCAGACGGCGCTCACCAAGACCTATCTGGCCTGGGAGCGCATCGAGGACCACCGGGCGCTCGACGGCTATGTGCGGCGCGCGCTGGTGAACACGCGCACCTCGCAGTGGCGCAAGCGCAAGGTCGAGGAGTTCCCGTACGAGGAGCTCCCCGAGCGCGAGTCCGCGGCCGCGCCGGACCCCGCCGAGCAGCAGGCGCTGCGCGACGCGATGTGGCGGGCGGTGCGTCGGCTGCCGGACCGGCAGCGGGCCATGGTCGTCCTCAGGTATTACGAGGACCTCACCGAGGTGCAGACGGCGGAGCTGCTGGGGGTCTCGGTGGGCACGGTGAAGAGCGCGGTGTCACGGGCGCTCGGCAAGCTGCGGGAAGATCCGGAGCTCGCCTGCGCGGCGTGAGGCCGCAGCTTTCTCGACGCTGCAGTCGATGGGCAGCAGTTGCCGTTCAGCGCGGCGCAGAATAGCATGGAATTCGCACTGTATAGCGTGGCATGGGCTGGATAAAGAGCCTGGTACGGCTGCCATGTGTCTGAGGTGCCGGAGGTATAGGAATGTCCTCCATTCAACTGGCTCTCATTCAAGTTCTGTCGCACTCCGCTGCGGACGCCCCCGTGAAAGCATCGTCCAGCAGTTTCATCTGGACGATCTTCTGGTTTGCCATCGCCGTCTCGGCAGTTGCCTTGGGAGCTAAAATAGCGCTGAACGCGCTGAATAGAAGTGATCGCGGAATCGTCCGCAGCGCACTGGCGCTCATTCTGGTCACCGCATTGGCCTTGCTGGCCGCTGTCGTCCACTTCGACGGCGCGGACCCGGAGCGGCAGACATTGCTGTTGGGGGCGGTCGCGACTCTCGCCTCCGCCGTGGTCGCCTTCTACTTCTCGTCGCGTAGTGCCGAATCCGCCCGGAAGGATCTCTTGTCCGCCATGAGCGGTGGGCCGCAGATGCCTGTTCCCAATCTGGTGGGAATGACCGTGGCAGAGGCGAGGAGCACCATGAGCGCGTCCTCGCTGTCGCTGTCGGTGCCTCAGGGCGCACCGGATGCAGGTGTCATCGCGACGCAGACCCCACCTGCGCAGGAGGTGGTCTCGCCCTTGCAGACCGTGACGGTGACGTTGGTCGCCCAGGGGGGCTGAGCCGCAGGGATGCGGGGGGCGTCTCTGCGTGGTCCGAGTGAGAGGCGCACCATGACCGAGACGACGCAACAGAGCCTCGACGCCGTCGGCGGCATCACCAAAGCGCTGCTCGACGCGCTGGACCAGGTCCAGAACTATGTAGCGGCATCCCAGGTCGGTCCCGACGGAAATCCGTCGGGCACTGCGGTCTATATGCACATGCCGATGGGTTACCCCGTCGACCCCAAGATGTTCTCCAACCCGTGGACTCCTGGTGGGGGAGATTCATCGGCGCAGTTCGATGCCGACGGCAACTTCATCGGCTCGCCGACCGCGAACGCACCGGCCGCCGGCGGTGCCCCCGCAGCCGGTGGTACGGCTCCGGCCGGGGCGGTCTATCCGCCTCCGAAAAAGGTCGCGGATCCCGTTCTGCAGAACTCCATCCAGAACGCCATGTTCACGGCGCAGTTGGTCGACAACATGCTGGAGATCACCAAGAACGGTGTCGCTTCGGCCTGGCCGGAACATCGGGTCAGCATCGAGTACTTCACGGTGCTCGCCGGAATGCAGCCCGTGATGGTGGGCCAGCCGGATCAGAAAGTCCTGGACGCGGTCGCGGCCGCGCAGAAGGTTCTGTACCTGCAGGACGCCAAGGGCAACCTCGCCGGGTACACACCCCTCTACACGCAGTACCGCAACAACCGGACGGCGTGGACAAAGGCCATCGCCGCCCAGGCGCACGCGTACGCACAGGCTATGGCCGATCCGGTGGCAGGGCAGAGCTGGCCCGTGGAATCGGTGACCTATGCCGATGCCGTGACGCAGGCGAAGAACGATTTCGACACCATGGGCAGGCGCCAGATCGAGGATGCGCTGAACACGATCTCGACGGTCGGCGAGAACGCCATCGCCGCGCTCGTGAACCAGGCCCATCAGCTCTACGACACCTACACGATCCAGCTCGGGGGCCAGATCTCGGTCGGTATCCCCTGGTCGTACATCAGCCCGATCTCCTGGTGGGACCACACCGACGATTCGTTCGGCATCCAGAAGATCGACGCCTCCACCGACAGCTACGCGGCGTCCGGCGGATCCGGCGCGTCCAGCTATGCGAACAACTGGTGGAACGAACAGTCGTCGTCGACCAGCGGCAGCGTGGGGATCAGCGTCGGGGCGTGGGGCGGGAGTGCCAACGCCAGTCACAGCGACGCCAGCAACGCCTTCGCGGACCAGAGCGGCAGCTCCGGGTGGGAGCACCACCAGGACGTGGCCACCAGTGCCACCGTCCACTGCGAATTCTTCCTCGCGAGCATCGAACGCCCCTGGCTGCTCGGGGACCTGCTGCACATGGACGGCTGGTACCTGGTCGGTCACCCGAAGAACAGCGTCAGCGACGGCACCATCGACGGCCAGCTCAAGGACGACAGCAAGATTCTCCCGCTGCTGCCCAAAGGCTTTGTGATCATGCGCAACGTCACCATCGAGGCCGACGACTGGGGCTCGGCCGCCGATTCGTTCGACAACGCCCAGAGCAGTGACAGCGGCAGTGGCCAGAGCAGTTCCGACTCCTTCGGCGCTTCGGTGTCCTACCTGTGCGCCAACGCCTCGGTTCAGCACAGCGAGCAACAGGCAGGCGGTGCCTTCGGCGCCGACAGCTCCAGCAACAGCGGGTGGAGCTTCAGTCGGAGCGGGAACGGTGGCACGCTCTCTCTGGTCGGCTCGCAGATCATCGGCTGGGTGGGCGAGATCCAGCCCGCATCGCCCAAGGTCGATGCGCCGCCGGTGACGGCCGCCCAGCAGCCGGCGACGACATCGGGTTCATGAGGGATTGAGATGAGCGACTCGGACCAGCTCGGCGCCATCGCTCAGCAGCTCACGGCGACGCTGGTGGGAATCTACGGAGGCGGTCCGGAATCCGGTACGTCGCTGGTCTTCCTGCCCGGCGATCTGCCGGTGCCCGCGGGCACCGTCCAGCAGGGTCAGGTCAACGCCGCCCAGATGGACGCCTGGTTGCGCTCGGGCTTCGACAACCCGCTGCTCATCAGGCCCGGAATGGCGACGCTCGACTCGGTGAGCAGCAGGAGCGCATCGGATATCTATGCAGAAGTCGTGCAGTGGGCAAAACCTCTGGCGGAGATGCACAGCGATACCTGGGAGCGGATCGCCGGTGAGATCTCCGCCGCTCAGGCCGCCTATGGTCCGCCGGGCGGTGACAAGCCGATCGTCTGCCAGCCGGACGACTGGCCGCTGCCGGAGAGGACCGAGTACTGGACGGTTTTCGACTCGACCTCCACGTCGGCGCCCGCGACCACCGGTACAGAGGACGGGCAACCATGCCCGGACAGCGTCCCACCCGGGCCGGACTCCACGGCAGCCGACGCGGGCGGCGCCTCGGCATCCGGCACACCGGACCCGGGGGCCACCAGCGCCCCGGACCCAGGGGCCACCAGCGACCCGCCAAAGATCGACGCAGAGCTGTGGCAGTTGCGCGGCGCCTACCTCCAGTCGGCGCTCGTACCGATGGAGGCGGTCATGGCGAACGTCGAGACGCCCGCGGCGGACACCTCTGCGCCGGCGAACGGTCAGCCCCCGCCGAGCGACGCGCCGGCCGCACCGGACAACGCGCCGGCCGTCACCGACCTGACGACGTCGGACTCCGCGCCCATGAGCATGCATCTGGAACACACCCGGGTGACGCTCCAACGCGTCCTGGCAGGGCGATCGTGGTGGAACGGCGTCTTCCTGTCGGACGACGGCTGGTACGTGCCAGGGCTCGCGAGGGGAACCTTGGTTCCGCCTCCGCCCGCGGACACCAACGCCATGGCTCCCGATCTCGGGCTTCAGATCTACGTGGTACCAGCGGCTCTGGTCGTGGTGCGCAATCTCTCCGTGGTCGCGAACTGGTCGGCGGATGCCGAGAGCGCGCTGTCGTCGTCCACGGGCGCCATCGGCCCCCTGTCGCTCGCGGGCGCCCAGGTCTCCGCCGCAGCCGACGGGACGAAGGCGTACACCCACGAGGGCATGCAGGTGGTTGCCGCGCTGTGCACGCCACTGCCGGTACTGCCTCCGGCTGATCCGCCCGCACCCCATTCATAGGCAAGGAGCGCGGACATGACGCTCACACAGGCACAGCAGCAGTTCCTCAACGACGCCATCAGCGCGGCCCGTGCCACCCAGACGGAATTCCAGGTACCGGCCTCGGTCACCGTCGCCCAGGCCATTCTGGAGAGCGGCTGGGGCGCGCATCACATGGGTAACGCCAACAACTACTTCGGAATCAAGGCGCAAACCACGAACGGAAAGGTCACTTGGGGTTCGATCGCCACAGGGTTCGTCACCGTGCCCACCCGCGAGGTGGTCAACGGCCAGGACGTGACGGTACAGGCGAACTTCCGCTCCTACGATTCGATGGCCGGCTCATTCCGCGACCACGGTTCGTTCCTGCGCAACAACTCCAACTACGCCCCGGCGTTCCAGACCACCGACGGCGTCGCCTTCGCACGAGCCGTCGCGGCCGGGCACTACGCCACCGATCCGAAGTACGGGGATGTCCTCGTCACGATCATCCAGCAGAACGGGCTCCTGCAGTACGACACCTCGGCGCAGGACGCCGGTGCCCCGCAGGACGGGGGTACTTCGCAGGATGCAGGTCCTTCGCAGGAGGGGGGTACTCCGCAAGATGCCGGAACCCCGCAGGACGCGGGACCCTCGCAGGACGCGAGCACGGACGCCGCGCCCGTCACGACCACGGACGCGGGTTCGGACGCCGAGACCGACACGAGTACGGACACGAGTGCCGCCTCGGGCGCCGACGCGCAGACAGAAACGGGGACGGACACGGGCGCCGACGCCGGTACGCCGGCGGACCCCGAGACATCGTCCTGACGCCGCGATGTCCGCCCGTCCGGCCCTTGATCACCCCCATCGGAACGGAGGTATCGCAGATGACTCGGATCATGTACGACGCGGTCACGCCGTCGAACATCCCGGGCGACGCGACGATGATCGCCGGGTACGCCGACGGATTGTTCGCCAACATCCCGGAAATAAAACACCGTTTCCCTCAGGCCACGGTCGTGTCGATCGCGGTGCGCCCCACCACTCCGGCGCAGGTTCTGGATGTGGAGCCGGGTGACGCGACCCCGGCCGACGCGGTCGAGTGGTGCACCAAGACCATGGCCAGCACGTCCAACAAGGAACTTACGGTCTACTGCAGCAGTTCCGCCTGGCCGAGCGTGCGCTCCGCGTTCCAGTCGGCTCACGTGACGGAGCCGAACTACTGGATCGCCCACTACGACGGTGACCCGAGCATTCCGTCCGGCGCGGTCGCCAAGCAGTACGCCAGTAACAACGACTTCGACACATCCGTTGTCACCGGCAACTGGCCCGGCGTCGATTCGGCGTGAGGCGTGATCGGACCCGGCGGCGCAGCCCGCGCCGCCGGGCTCCGGAGTCAGCCGGTTCGGTCAACGTCGGCCAACGCGGCCGGGAACGGTGTGGCCTGCGTCTTAGCGATTGGGTAGTGACTTACCGGGAGATACCGCAGGACAATCAGCGGACGATCACCAGTCCGCCTTGGTCCTTCGGGAGGCCCCCCGGTGCTGAGCACGATGCAGGACGTACCGCTCACCGTTACCCGCATCCTCGAACACGGCACGCGCGTGCACGGGGACGCCACGGTGACGACCTGGACAGGGGACGGTGAGCCGCTGCGGCGCACCTTCCGCGAGGTCGGGGAGCGGTCCGTGCGGCTGGCCCACGCGCTGCGGGACGAGCTCGGGGTCGTCGGCGACCAGCGCGTCGCCACGCTGATGTGGAACAACAGCGACCATGTGGAGGCGTATCTCGCCGTCCCCGCCATGGGCGCCGTCCTGCACACGCTCAACCTCCGGCTCCCCGCCGAGCAGCTCGCCTGGATCGTCGGGCACGCCGCCGACCGCGTCGTCATCGTCAGCGGCTCCGTGCTGCCGCTGCTCGCGCCGCTGCTGCCGCGCCTCGACTCCGTCGAGCACATCGTCGTCTCGGGGCCGGGCGACGTGTCCGTCCTGGAGGGCTGTCGCCCTCAGGTGCACGACTACGAGCAGCTGCTCGCCGGGCACCCCGGTGACCACTTCGACTGGCCGGAGCTGGACGAACGGCAGGCCGCCGCCCTCTGCTACACCTCCGGGACCACGGGTGAGCCCAAGGGTGTGCTCTACAGCCACCGTTCGATCTATCTGCACGCCATGGAGGTCAACGCGGCGGCGTCCTTCGGTCTGACCCCGGCCGAGATCTGTCTTCCGGTGGTCCCGATGTTCCATGTGAATGCCTGGGGCCTGCCGCACGCCGCGTTCATGGCCGGTACGTCGATGCTCATGCCCGACCGCTTCCTCCAGCCCGCCCCGCTCGCCGACATGATCGAGGCCGAGCGGCCCACGGTCTCCGCCGGTGTCCCCACCATCTGGGCGGGCCTGCTCGCCGAACTCGACGCCCGGCCGCGCGACATGTCCTCCCTCAGGACGGTCATCAGCGGCGGTTCCGCGTGCCCGCCCGTGCTGATGCGGGGCTTCGAGGAGCGGCACGGCGTACGCCTCGTTCAGGCGTGGGGCATGACCGAGACCTCCCCGCTGGGCTCCGTCGCCTACCCGCCCACCGGGGTCACCGGCGAGGACGCCTGGCCCTACCGCGTCTCCCAGGGCCGCCTGCCCGCCTCCGTCGAATTCCGGCTGACCGGCCCCGGCGGCGAATTCCTGCCCTGGGACGGGAAGTCCGCGGGCGAGCTGGAGGTACGCGGCCCGTGGATCGCCGCCGCGTACTACGGCGGCGCCGGGGCCGAACCGGTGCGCCCCGACGACAAGTTCAGCCACGACGGCTGGCTGCGCACGGGCGACGTCGGCACGATGACCCCCGACGGCTTCCTGACCCTCACCGACCGCGCCAAGGACGTCATCAAGTCCGGCGGTGAGTGGATCTCCTCCGTCGAGCTGGAGAACCACCTGATGGCCCACCCCGAGGTCGCCGAGGCGGCCGTCGTGGCCGTCCCCGACGAGAAGTGGGGCGAGCGGCCGCTGGCGGCGGTCGTGCTGCGGGACGGCGCGGAGGTGGAGTACGAGGTGCTGCGGGCGTTCCTGAGCGAGCGCGTCGCGCGCTGGCAGCTGCCGGAGCGGTGGACGCGGATCGCTTCCGTCCCGAAGACGTCCGTGGGGAAGTTCGACAAGAAGGTCTTGCGGCGGCTGTACGCGGAGGGTGGGCTGGAGGTCTCGGTCCTGGGGTAGGCGCGGCGGCCGGACGGGAGACCGCGGTCGCGACTCCGGGCCCGGCTGTGGCCGGGCCCGGAGCGATGGAGCGATGTGTGCGGTGTTCCCGGCGGCGGGAATTCCGCGATCGGGAATCAGATCCCGGTTGTCGACTTGATCCAGTCGCGCTTGCTGATGATGTCGTCGGACATCTCGGTGCAGTGGACCCGATCGTCGTTGACCGGGAAATCCCAGTCCGTCCCGATCAGCTTCCACGTGCCGTTGTAGTTGTGGAGGAACGGGGCGCCGTAGTCGCCGGCACCCAGGCACCCTCCGGATTTGCAGCCGGCCGCCGTGAGCACGGGGTAGGTGCCCTCCGGGTCCGTCTGGAATCCCGTGATCTTCATGTCGATCTTGTTCAGGGACGACCGGTCCCAGCCGTAGACGGTGTCCGTGTCCCCGACGGCCGGAGGCGTGTCGGACTTGTCGGGGAGCGCGATGTACCCGTTCGCCGCCGGGTCGGATTGCGGCCCCGTGGGAGCCGGGATCGACTGGGCGATGTGAAATGCCGCGAAGTCGCTGTTGCCGTCGTTGTACGCGGCGTCGACGCTGTAGGTCGTGCCGTCCCCGCGATCGATCGTGATGGGGTACTTCGACAGGTCGCGGAAGTTGCACCCCGATGCGCTCAACACCCAGTGCGGGCCGATGAGCGCGCCGGTGCAGTCGAAGTTGTCGGGTGGATCGCTGACATGGAGGTGGACCGCGGAGGAAGGCGTCTGGGCGGGGGTGCCACCGCTGATCGCGAAGGCGCCGGCATTGTTCACGGCGCACAGCGCGACGGCGGCGCCCACCGCTGCGGTGGCGGTCAGGATCTTGGACATGGTGTTTTCTCCTGGTTCTGGGAACTCACCGATGAGACCCGCCTTGTGCGTGGGCACTTTCACAGAGGCGATGAGCGTGGCCGGGGCCGCGGCAGGCTCACGAGAGCACAGTCCATTTCTGGGTGGTGGACTGGGTGCTCGGGACGACCACCACTGTTGATCCGGCTGCCCAAGTGCCGCACGTGTCCAGCACGCTGTGGCTCTGGACGCCGTGCATGTCGGTGACCGTGACCGCGCTGGTGATGGTCATCGCGCCGTTCGAGTCCTGGGTGACCTGCCACTCCTGCTGGGGGGTGATGTTGCTCGTGTCCCTGTGGGTCAGAGTGGCCGGCCCCCCGGTGTAGGTGGGGGCGGTCAGCGCGAGGGACGGGTCGCAGCTGTCCTGGATGTTCGCGGTGCCGTCCGGATCCAGGAAGAACTTCCACTGCTGTGAAGCGTGGCTCGCATCGTAGATGTTGATGTCGGCGTAGCCGGTCTGGCTGGAGCACTGGCCTTCCACCTCAAGTGCCAGGCGCTTGCCGTCGCTTGTGGTGCCGCCATTGGTGATGCTGTGATACTGGCCGTCGCCCACGATGGACGCCGGAGAAGCCGGGACGGACGCGGCTGCGGCGGGCCGCGGTTCAGCGGCCTGGGCGCCTTGAGCGGCGACCAGCAAACCGGCCGCGATCACCGCCGGAAGGGCACGAAGTCCTTGAACGGCCACGTAGCTGAACATGGTGTGCCTTTCTGTGGGGGAGAGGCGAAAAACGGCGGTGTGACAACAGGAGCTGAGGCTCCCCACTGCCTGTTCAGCAAGCGGCAACCGGATGTCACTGTGCCGTGGGAAATCACTTCCTGCCAGGGCCCGTTGGCTCCCGCGGAGCGTTTTCATCATGCCGCCGCGATGGGGCGAACCTCAGGGAAACGTCAGCACGGCCCGGAATGGCCACTGCGACAAACTCAGGCTCTGCTCGTGCTCATCATGAGGCGCATGACCGGGCCCCTTCCGTCGAGCAGCACCCCTGTTCGGGGGAGTGGAGTCAGGACAGCACAGTCCGTTGAATCCCGGATAGAGAGCCCACACGCAGTTCACTCATACGGCGGTTAAATGTGATGAATGTGAGGGGCGATGCCAAGTCCATCCATGTGTCGTTTTCGGAGCCGGTCATCGGGAATTCATTGAGTGGTGGGAACTGCATATGTGCTGTGATTCCAGCCCGGTTGGGAGCTTCGCCGACTCGAAGAGCCGGGTGCCGGGTAGCCGGTTGGCGTGAGGTCGGGGGCCGCCGTCGGGCGGCCTCCCGGTGCCGGTCACACGAACGGAGTGATCCGCTCCTCGACCCCGAGCAGCACCTTCCCGTAGACCTCCATGCCCACCGCCGGTATCGACGCCGCATGCCGCCCCGCCACACTCGCGTCGCGCCAGATCCGCTGCAACGCACTGGCATCCGCGAAGGCCCCGGCGCCGTGCACATTGAGCAGGGTGCCGATGGCGGACAGGAGGTTCTCGATGGCGTGTCCGGAGTCGGCGCGCACCCGGGCCCTGGTCAGTACGTCGAGGGTGGTGCCGCGCGCGGCGGCCGTGTCGAGGTCGGCGGCGGCGCGGTGCGCGTGCAGATGGGCGGTGTCGATCTTCATGGCGGCCTCGGCGACCTGCAGCTGGACGCCGACCGACTCCGCCTGGGTCTCGTAGTACGTGTACGAGACCGGCTTGATCACGGCCTTCTCGGTGACGAGCTTCAACGCGGCGCGGCCCATGCCGAGTTGGGGGCCTACGAGGCCCACGGCGAGGAGCGGGCCGAACGGCAGTTGCGCACCCGCCTGGCCGCGATCGGCCCCAGCGCGATGCTGCGCTCGCTGTACGACGGCCTGCTGGCCGTCATCGAGCCCTTCGTCCGCACCGCCGACGCCGACACCCTGCACGCGCTCTACGACCGCCACGCCGCCCTGATCGACGCCCTCGACGCCCGCGACCGCGCGGCCGCGCTGCGGCTGGTTGTCACTCCTGCGGGGTGATCCCGCGGAGCCTTCGCAGCCGGTCGCGGGTGGTGCGGTGTTGTCCAGGACCGCGGTGTTCCAGTGCCGCAGGCGCGCGTAGCGGCTGGAGCAAATTGGCGACTCGCGGGATATAGGACCTGAATCGACCTATATGCGTGTGAACCTCTCCGTACGACTTCCCGAGGGCGCAGAGAGGCCAGCAGTCATGACCAGCAACAAGATTCACGCGGACGCCGAAAAGCTCGCCCACGAGTGGGTGAGTGCCTACAACGACCAGGACTTCGGCCGGTTCGGGGAGATGTACACCGACGATGTCGCCTACACCGTCAGGGCCTACCGGATCGCCTTCACGGGCCGGGATGCCTTCGTGGGCCACATCCGCGAGTACGCGGGCGCCGTTCCCGACCGGAAGTTGACCGTCAAGCGGATCACCGCCGACGGGGACCTCATCGCCCTCGAGACCGATTTCGCGGGCACCAGCTCCGGGGCCGTGCCGGCCCTGCCCCCGGCCGGGGAGCCGGTCGCCGCCTCCTTCTGCACGGTCCTGCGGCTGCGCGAGGGCAAGATCGCCGCGCAGGACGACTACGTCGGCTGACTGGATTTGGTGATGCCCGCGCGTACGGATTCCACCCGGCGGTGGAATTCCTCGTCGAACGCCTCGCCCAGCCAGCTTTCGTGAGGGTCTTCGTCGCGGCACGCGCGGCAGCGGCCGTCCGGTAGGGCGCGGCCCGGGGCGCCGCAGCCCTTGCGTTCTGACCCGTGCCCTCGTTGCCCCGCCCGGCCCGGCCTCGGTGCCGTCTTCACCACGGGCCGCCCAACGCCCACACTTGTCCGGCGTGCGCTCACGCGTGGGCGCAGGAGGCAAGACGGCCTGTCCGAACGACACACGGGAGATTCCCATGCAGGAGACCGCTCTCCGCCCCTGGGGCATCAGCCGGATGCGCCCCTATCCGGCGACCTGCCGGCAGCCGTACGCCACCGTCACCATCGACCCGGACACCCAGACCGGCGTGTTCCGCGACCGTGCGGGACACGTGGTGGAGATGGGCAAGCACGGCACCAGCAAGGGCACCGAGACCCAGCCGCAGAGCACCAATCTGGACAGCCGCAACGACACCGACCACGACCAGGACAGCGAACAGGACTGATGGCCGTGGACCGGGGACCGGGGATGGTGGCCACTGAAGCGGACGATCGGACCGCCGACATGGTCATCACCGAACTCAACCGGCGCGATGTGCCGGTGGTCAGGTTCAATCCCGCCGACATCGGCGAGGGCCTGGCGGTCTCGGCCCGGTTCGGTACCTGCCCGGCCACACCGGACGGTCAGGTCCGCACCCCCTCACGGGCCGCGGACCTCGCGAACATCCGCTCGGTGTACTGGCGGCGACCGACCTGGCCCGCCTTCGAGCACCTGGACGAGGCGGACGCGCGTTTTGCCACCGCTCAGGTCCGGCACGGGCTCGGCGGTGTCCTGTACGCGCTGCCGGGCTGCCTGTACGTCAACCACCCGCTCAGGAACTTCGAGGCCGAACACAAGCCGCTCCAGCTCGCCATGGCACAGCGCCTCGGCCTCACCGTGCCGCCCACCCTCGTCTCCAACGACCTGGACGCGGTGCGCGCGTTCATCGCCGCCCACGGCGAGGTGGTCTACAAGGTGTTGCGGTGGACCCCGTACCGGCGGGGCGACACCGGCCTGACCACCTGGACCGAGCCGGTGACCGCCGACGAGCTGGACGAGAGTGTCAGGGCAACGCCCCACCTGTTCCAGGCGCGCGTGGACAAGGTCGCCGACCTGCGGGTGGTGGTGATCGGCGAGAAGGTATTCGCGGTCCGGATCGACTCCGGCCTGCTGGACTGGCGCGAGGACTACGACGCGCTGTCCTGCAGCGTGACCGAGCTGCCATCCGGGCTGGAGAAGGCGCTGATCGACTACCTGCGGCACTTCGGGCCGGCTTCCGGCAGCTTCGATTTGTGCGTCGATCGTCAGGGGGACCTCCACTGGCTCGAGCTGAATCCGAACGGCCAATGGGGTTGGCTGGAGGACCACACGGGGCTGGAGCTGGCCGCCGCCTTCGCCGACCTGCTGACGCGAGGAGGACCATGACTTCGTCCGACACCGGCATGGACACCGAGGCCGAGCGCCGCGCGCTCGCCGACCGTCTCCACGCCGGCGGTGACCTGGTGTCCCCCGAGTGGCGGGCGGCGGTCGAGGCCGTGCCCCGGGAGATGTTCCTGCGGCCCGGGGTGTTCCTGCCCACCGACGACGGTCTGTGGCGGCCCGTGACCGCCGACGGTACCGACCCCGAGGAATGGGTGGAGATCGCCTACAGCGACCAGTCGCTCGTCACCCAGCTCGACAATCACCTGACGGCCGACCGGGTCGCCGAGCCGGTGCGGGGCTTTCCGACCTCTTCGTCCACGATCCCTGCGACCGTGGTCGGCATGATCGAGGCCCTGGACGCCCAGGAGGGCCAGTCGGTGCTGGAGATCGGCACGGGCACGGGTTACTCGACCGCGCTCATGTGCCACCGGCTCGGCGAGGACAACATCACCACCGTCGAGGTGGACCCCGAGGTCGCCGCCCGCGCCGACGCCGCGCTGGAGAAGTCCGGGTACTCGACCTGGACGGTCACCGGGGACGGTCTGCTCGGTCATCCCCACCGTGCGCCGTACGACCGGGTGATCGCTACTTGTGCGGTCCACCGCATCCCCTACACCTGGGTTCGTCAGGCCAAGCCCGGCGGCATCATCCTGGCCACGGTCGGCTTCTGGTCGTACGGCACCGGGCTGGCCAAGGTCACCGTGAACGGCGACGGCACCGCCGAGGGCCGGATCATCGGCCGTTCCTCCTTCATGCCCGCCCGCTCGCAGGCCGTGGCACCCCTCGCCGGGGACCTGTCGGCCCGTGCCGCGTACGCCGACACCGAGCGCCGGACGGTTGTCGTGCCGCAGCTGCTGGAAGAGTGGATGCCCGCCTTCCTCGCCCAGCTCGCCGCCCCCGGCGTCCAGTTGACCCGCGTGGTAGCCGACGACGGCGGTCAGAGGGTGTACCTGTTCGATACGCACCGCGAGTCGTTCGCGGCCTTGGCCGACGACGGGGACGGCTGGGTGGTACGACAGGGCGGGCCGGTCGCCCTCTGGGATGACATCGAGCGAGCACTGGTCGCCTGGCAGGGCGCCCGGCGGCCGGACATCGGCTCAGTGCGTCTCCGAGTGTCCGACCGGACGCATGCCTACTGGATCGGGGACGAGCCGGATCTGCGATGGGAACACCGCATCGCATGAGGCCCTTGGAGCGTCACTACCCGGCCCGGGGTGGTGTCCGCTGGAGTGGTGTAGCAGCGATCACTTCTCGCGACTTGCTGCTACCGCATCGCGCCACTACACCGATCTGGGGGACACGATCCGCACACCGGACCAGCGGTCGACGGCAGTCACCCCCAGCCCTGGCGGCCAGCCGACCCTGTTTATGCTCACGCCCATGGCACTCGAATGGGAACAGATCATCGTCGACTCCTCCGACCCCATCGCCCTCGGGCGCTGGTGGGCCGAGGCTCTCGGCTGGGTAGTGGTCGACGAATCCGAAGAGATCATCGAGATCCGGCCCGAGCCGGACCGGATGCCGGGGCTGCTCTTCGTGCCTGTCCCCGAGGGCAAGACGTCGAAGAACCGGCTCCACCCCGACTTCCGCCCCGACGACCAGGAGGCCGAGGTCGCCCGGCTGCTCTCCCTCGGTGCCCGGCGCGCCGGCACCGTGCAGGACGAGCAGCACTGGGTGACCCTCCTCGACCCGGAGGGCAACGAATTCTGTGTCCTGGGTGAGCGGAAGAGCTGAGCGGACGGTGTCCTACAAGGGACATGACCCGGCCCGGTACGGGCGGGGGCTCGGGGCGGATTTGGTGATGCCCGCGCGTACGGATTCCACCCGGCGGTGGAATTCCTCGTCGAACGCCTCGCCCAGCCAGCTTTCGTGCGGGTCTTCGTCGCGGCAGGCGCGGCAGCGGCCGTCCGGTAGGGCGCGGCCCGGGGCGCCGCAGCCCTTGCATTCGGTGAGGAGGGGTGGCGGTTCCGGGGACGGGGTGCGGGTCCGTACCGGGGGGAGTTTCGCTTCCAGGCGGGTGCGGGCGAACGCGCCCGGGCAGTGGACGCCCTCCGGCGGTAGGCCCGTCGTGAGGGCGCGTACGAGTTCCGCCTCGGTCGCGCCCCTGGTCAGCCATTCGTTCGCGAGTGGTTCGAGTTGGGCGCATTCCCTCGCGGAGAGGCTCATGCGGGGGTCCGTGCGGCCCACGTCGGCCAGGATCTTGTACGCGGCCGGTGGCGGTTCCTCCGCCGCCACGGGGGCGGGTACGTCCCCGCGCAGGAAGCGCTTCCACCACGACTCGTTCCGCGCGGTGCGCGAGAAGTACGTACGGAACACCCACTGCGTACGGCCGTCCCCGACCGTCTCGCGCCTGCGGAACAGGTGACCAGCCCTGGCCAGCGCGTTGAGGGCCGTGCGTACGGCCTGCTGGCCGTACGCCGCCAGCTCCTTAGAGAGGGTCTTCACGTCGATCGCCGCGCCGTCGGGCAGGCGGTCGATGTACGCCGCGATCGACGCCTCGCGTGCGGGCAGATGAGCGAAGTCGTCCTTGCGGCGCGGCTTCTGGTCGGGCGCGGAGCGCTTCCCGTATCCCGCGGGGGCCATGGGGGCACTAAGGTTGGCAGCAGCCATGTGGATCGCCCTTAACGATCTAGGTGGTCAGACCCCCGTTCGGTGTTGGTAGCACCGGCGGGGGTTGTTTGTTGCTGCGCACGCTACACACCCTGCGCGCGCTGTCGCCACTCGACTACCTAAAGTCATACGACTTGTGGTACGCGGGAGTTGGGAGGGTGGGTGGGTTCAGCCTTCCACCCATTCCTTGGTCAAGTCGCTCGGATCTCGACGCCCGTCCCCCGAAGCTCAAGCCCCGGCGGACGCGTAGGTTATGAAATCCGCCCAGGCGTGGGCGGGTATGGCGAGTTGGGGGCTACGCCCGAGCTTCGAGTCTCGGACGTGGATGGTGTGCGAGCGGTTCGCGACTTCGACGCACGTCTGGTTGGGTTGGTCGCTGCTGTAGCTGGATTTGAACCACAGCGATGCATCTGTCATAGCTCCTCCAGCAATTCGCTGATGAATGTCCTTGACGCTTCCTCGCTCAGCGCCTGCATGCGGAGCATGGCGTAGCGCTTCGCCATCTTGTTGACCCGCTCGCTGTCGCAGTCCAGCTGAGAGGTTCCCTGGCACTCCGTGAAGACGAGGTGCTCACCTTCCGGGTCTTCCACCATCGTGAACGCCCCGGTCATGCCTGGGAAGTACCCTTGCCCGGCAGGCAGGATCTGGATGAACACATTGCGCCTCTTGCCGGCCTCCAGCAGGTGGCGCAGCTGTCGCTTCATCGCCTCGGGCCCACCGAGAATGGTGCGGAGAGCGGCCTCGAAAATCACGAAGTTGAACAGTGTGGTCGGCTCATCCAGCCGCTTCTGTCGCTGCATGCGATGCGTGACGCCACTCTCGACGGCCTCCTCGGCGATGGGAGGCATGTTCGACATCATGAGCGTCCTCGCGTACTCCTCTGTCTGCAACAGACCCGGAATGAGGAGCAGTTCAAAATTATGCAGGGCGACCGCTTCGGCTTCGGCAGCCAAGAAACCCGGCGCCTGTGGGGTCACCGGCTCCGGCTGAAGGTACGGGCACGCCGCGAGCAACAACCCCTGCGCCCCGCACATCTGGTCCGCGACTTCGAGCACGCGCCGCGACGGTTTGCGGCGCCCCTGTTCCATCGACTTGATGGTCTCCACACCGTAGTTGGACTCTCTGGCCAGGTCCTCGCGGCTGACGCCCGCGATCGCTCGCCAGGACTTGAGTTGATCGCCGCAGTACCGCCATGACACCGGCGGGTTGGCAATGCCGCGCATCAGCATTGGGGCTCACCTCACGCTACGTACCCTCATGGTCCCCGCGCACGCTAGACCTGCCCAGAGCTTCGCAAGCCCTGTACGAGAAAAGTTCGCCCGCACGAGTGTGCAGCCCCTGGCGAGAAGTGATCCAGCGACCAGGGATGGCCTGTTGTACTGCGCGCATGGCTGATCAGAAGCAGTGCACGGTGGTCCGTACCGGAGAGTACGAGGGAATCCAGGGCGGTACGTTCGGGGCGGGCATCAGTGCCCAGTCGGCGGGGTCGGAGCGGCTGTGCCTGCACCGGTTGGTGATGCCCGCGGGGACCCGGGGGCGTCCGCATCTTCATGAGGGCCATGAATCGGCCATATTCATTCAATCGGGCCAGGTCGAGGTGTGGCACGGGGAGGGCCTGGCCGAGCATGTGGTGCTGCGGGCGGGCGACTACATCCACATCCCCGCGGACACCCCGCACATGCCGGTGAACAGCGGCTCCGAGGACATGGTGTGCGTGGTCGCGCGGACGGACCCGGAGGAGCAGGAGGGGGTCCGGCTGCTGGACCTGCCGGCGTGGCTGGAATCACGGCTCGGCCTGCTGGCGGTCGGGGCGGGCTGAGCCGGCCTGCCGTCGGGTGGCCGCGACACTCTGTTGTCGGGAAGGCTGCCCGGTCGGGATGCGTGCGCGCTAGGCTGGGAAGCGTCTGGTCGCCCCCGGGGAAGTATCGACGGCTGGACGTAGATGTAAAGGCCCCCGCCACGGATGGGCAATATCCGCAGCGAGGGCCAACCGGAAGCAAGTTCCGGCCGGAGGCTTATTGATCAAGCCTCCGGTCACTTCCCTCGCGACCACCTCCACAGTTCTCGGATCACAGCGGTGATCCGCTCCCGTAGAGACGGCTTCCGGGGGCGTCCCGTCATCGGGCGCCCCCTTTCAATGCGCGGCTATAGCCAGTGACCGCTCCAGAGAAGCCCGGTCGACCGATACGGTGACCGATCCGTGTTGATCGCGCCGCGGCGAGGCTTTGGGCATGCCCATTTTCGACATCCTTATCGTCGGCGGCGGCTCCGCAGGGGCCGTGCTTGCTGCTCGGTTGAGTGAGAACGCCGATCGCACCGTGCTGCTTCTGGAAGCGGGGCCGGTGTATGCGCCGGACGGATATCCGGAAGCCGTCGCCGACAGCAGTCGGCTCGGGGGCTGGACCGGGCACGACTGGGGGTATCGCTCCGAGCCCGGGTACATCGGGCATTCTGTCGACGCGTTCCGCGGGAAGGTGCTCGGGGGGAGTTCCGCTGTGAACGGTTCTGTCGCCGTGCGCGCCCTGCCGTCTGATTTCGCTCGCTGGGCGGAGCGTGGGCTCAAGGGATGGTCGTACGAGGAGCTGCTGCCCGCGTTCAAGGCCCTGGAGGCGACGGCGGCCGGTGCGGACGAGTTGCACGGGCGTACGGGCCCGCTGCCCGTCACCCAGCTCGGCCGCGACGACATCAGCACCATGCAGCGCGCCTTCGTCGACGCGGCGCGCGCGGAAGGGGTCCGGGCCACCGACGACTTCAACGGCGCCCGCCCCGATGGCGTCGGCCCGTACCCGATGAACGTCCGCGACGGCGTGCGCGTCAACACCGGCATGGCCTATCTGACGGCCGACGTCCGGGCCCGGGAGAACTTCACCATCCGTGGTGACGCCCTGGTGGATCGCGTCCTTTTCGACGGCACGCGCGCCGTGGGCGTACTCCTCGCGGACGGTACCGAGTTGGCGGCGGGCGAGGTGATCCTCTCCGCCGGGACGTACGGCAGCGCCGCCGCCCTGCTGCGCTCCGGCATCGGCCCCGCCGACGATCTCGCCGCCCTCGGCATCCCCGTCGTCGCCGACCTGCCGGTCGGGCTGCGGCTCCAGGACCACCCCTTCTTCTACAACGCCTACGCCGCCGACCCCGACCGGATCGGCGCGGGCACGCCCGTCATCGGCGCGAAGGTGTGGACCGCGAGTTCCGAGGCGGCGGAGGGCGAGCTGGACCTGCACATCACGGCCACCCATCTCTTCGACCACGCGAGCAGCCCGACCGGTGTCGGCTTCGTGCTCGCCGTGGCCCTCGTACGGCCCGCCTCGCAGGGGACGCTCACGCTCACCAGCCGCGATCCCTCGGCCGCGCCGCGCATCGATCTCAACTTCCTTGCGGAACCGGTGGATCGGCGGCGATTGGCGGAGGGGATTGCGTTGGCGCGGCGGATCGGGGCCAGGGAGCCGCTTGCTTCGTTGATCGTGTCGGAGCTCAATCCTGGGGCGGGGGTGGTCGAGGAGGTGATGCTTTCCACTCTCGATACGTATCACCATCCGACGTCCACGGCGCCTATGGGGGCGGAGGGGGATCCGGCGGCGGTTACTGATGCGGTGGGGTTGGTGCGGGGGGTTAGTGGGCTGCGGGTTGTGGATGCGTCTATTTTGCCTGATGTGCCGTCCGCTGCCGCGAATTTGACGGTTATCGCGGTGGCGGAGCGTATTGCTGCGCGCATCTGAGGGGGTGCCGCCGGGCCCTTGCGGCGGGTGGGCGATGCCGGGCCTTCGGCTGCGGGCCGGTTGCGCCTGCGGCGGGCTTTTTCCCCACCCCGCCCCTTCCCGAAACTGGGGCTCCGCCCCAGACCCCGGTCCTCAAACGCCGGACGGGCTGGATTTTGCGCACCCGGGACCACGGGAAGGCCCCGTTACTACGTCAAGCGCAAGCCGTTGTCGAAATCCACCCGTGCCAGATCCGCCCGCGACGTTATCCCCACCTTGGGGAAGACGTTCGACAAGTGGTGGCCCACCGTTCGGGGGCTGATCAGCAATTGCGCCGCTATCTCGCGGTTCGTGAGGCCGTCCGCCGCCAGGCGGGCGACGCGGAGTTCCTGGGGGGTGAGGGAGATTCCGGGGGTGGTGGAGCGGCGTAGTTGTTGGCCGGTGAGTTCTTGTTCGTGGAGGGCGCGTTCCAGGAAGGTCGGGGCGCCCAGGCGGCGGAACGTCTCAGCCGCTTCGGCGAGTTGGACGCGTGCCTCCGTGCGGAGGCGGGCGCGGCGGAGCCACTCGCCGTAGAGGAGGCGGGTGAGGGCCTGGTCGAAGGGGCGGGCCGCCATGCCCTCCAGGGCGAGCAGGAAGTGGGACCCCTTCGCCGCCGGATCCTCGGTGAGGAGGGCCTCGCAGCGGTGCGCGGCGGCCCTCGCCCAGGCCGTGCCCGTACGGTCGGCCCACCGGGACAGCAGCCGTACGTGCGGAAGGGCGGCGTCCGGGCGGTCGGCCCGTACGGCCGCCTCAGCCGTGTCCGCGGCCGCGAGCAGGGCGAACGTGCCGTGCGCGGCGACGTGGCCCGGTTCGGTGATCGGGGACAGCCACTGGAGGGCCTCGTCCGCGCGCCCGGCGTGCAGCGCGGCCTGGCCGCGGCTCCAGTAGGCGGCGGCGGTGAGGGCCCGTACGCCGCGTGGCACGGACAGCTCCAGCGTGCGGTCGGTCAGGGCCACGACCGTCTCCTCGTCGCCGCGCAGGGCGGCGAGCCAGGCCAGGACGCTGCGGCACTGCGTGGCCGCGTGATCGGCGCCGATCTCCTCGGAGAGGCGGAGGGCCTCGGTCGCGTCGGCGGTGGCGTCGGCCCACCGGCCGCGCACGGCGTCGAGGGTGGCGGTCTGCGGCACGGTCAGGACGATGGCGGTGGCCGCGTCCGTGCGCCGCAACTCTGCGATCTTCCGCCGGAACGCCTCGGCGAGGGCCTCCTCCGCACCCCAGGCCACGCCGAGCGACGCGGGCGGGATGAGGCGCCAGCTACTGGCGCCGAGCCGGGCGACGGTGTCCTCGGTGAGGGCGGGCGGGGCGCCGTCCTCCCGCCACCAGCCGACGAGGGGCGGCACGTCGGGGAGGGCGGTGAGCACGTCGAGGGCGGCGGCGTGGAGGGCGGGCGCGCCCGCGGTCCAGCCGGCGCGTACGGCCATGGTGGCCAGTTCGAGCTTCTTCACGGGCCGGGAGACGGCGCGCACGTCGCGCATGAGGTGGCGGTGGGCCGTCCTCTGGTCGCCGTGCCCGAACTCGATCAGTCCGCGCAGGCCGCCGCTGAGCTCCGCGACGGCGTCCTCGGAGGACAGGTGCGTCGCCCGCGCCAGCAACTCCCTCGCGGCGGGCACCTGGCCGGCCTCCCACGCGGCGCGCGCACCGCGTGCCAGCCGGACCGCCGCCTCGTCGGGGCAGGGGGACAGCTCGGCGGCGCGGCGCAGGATCTGCGCGGCGGACGCGCAACCGCCGCGCGCCCAGGCCCGGTCGGCGGCGGCGACCAGGAGCGAGGCGACGTCCTCGTCCGGCCCGTCGCAGGCGGAGGCCAGATGCCAGGCGCGCAGCTCGTCGGCGTCCTCGCCGGCTCCGGCGAGCACGCGGGCCAGGGCCCGGTGCACGGCCTGCCGTTCGGTGAAGGGCGCCTCCTCGTAGACCACGGTCCGTACGAACGGGTGGCGGATGCGGACCCGGTCGCCGTGCGTGTCGAGGAGGCCGTGGCGGAGCGCCTCGTCCCAGGCGGCCGTGCCGACGCCGAGGGCGCCGGCCGCCTCGCGCAGGGCCCAGCGCTCGCCGCGTTCCTCGGCGGCGGCGAGCAGCAACAGGGTGCGGGTGCGGGGGCCGAGCGCCTCGACGCGGGCGTTGAAGGCGCGCCGCAGCCGCGGCCCGACGGCGACGCGCTCGCCGGGTGCGGACGGCCCGGCGGCCTCCAGCGCGCCCGGCAGCTCCTGGAGGGCCAGCGGATTGCCGCCCGCCGTGCGGACGGTGCGGGCGAGGAGCGGCTCCCCGGCCGAGGGCGTCGCGGCGGCCGCGAGGAGGCGCGCGTCGGCGTCGTCGAGGCCGCCGAGCTCCAGCGCGGGGAGCTGCGCCCAGGGGCCGGTGGCCGGGTCGGCGTGGGAGGTGAGGAACAGGGCGACGGGCTCGGTGCGCAGGCGGCGCACGACGAAGCAGAGGCACTCGACGGTGGGCGCGTCCAGCCACTGGGCGTCGTCGGCGACCAGCAGGATCGGCTGCTCGCCGCCGAGTTCGGAGAGCAGGGTGAGGACGGCGGCGCCGATGAGGAAGCGGTCGGGGGCGTCGGCGCTGTGGCCGAGCGCACGGCGCAGCGCGGCGGCCTGCGGTGCGGGGAGGGTGCCGATGCGGTCCACGACGGGCCACAGCAGTTCGTGCAGCGCGGCGAACGCGAGCCCGGATTCCATGCGGGTGCCGCGGCAGCTCAGCACGGTGAAGTCGGTGGCGGAGGCGGTCGCGTACTCCAGCAGCGCGGTCTTGCCGATGCCGGGGTCCCCCCAGAGCACCAGTCCCGCCCCCGTGCCCTCGCGTGCCCCGGTGAGGACGCGGTCGAGCTCTGTCTTTTCCTGGTGCCGTCCGTACAGCGTCATTTGCTGGAGATCCTATAAGGGGCCATTTCAGATCCCGGGGACGGAAATCCATGGGGAATCTCACGGCCCGACACGGGGCGGAACGGCCAATTCCGTTGTGGGGGTACGGATACGGTGACGGATCCGCCCTCCGCGCGCGGGCCCTAGCGTGCGCCGCATGCGCACCTCTGCATCTGCCGATTCCCTTCTTGACGACGTGGCCGCGGCGGTCGGCGGCGACGCCTCCCGCGACCGGCTCCTGCACGCCCGCGGTGTTCTGGCCACCGGCCGCTTCACCCCGACCGCCGAATCGGGTGAGCTCAGCGCGGCGGCGCTCTTCGCCGGCCCGTCCGTGCCGGTCACTGCCCGTTTCTCCAGCACGCTCGGCGGCCATGACGGTGAACCCGGCGACCAGGGTCTCGCCGTCCGCTTCCACGTCGGCCCCGGGCAGGACATGGACCTCCTGGCCTTCACCCTGCCGGTCTTCTTCGTCCGCAACGCCCCGGACATGCTGGAGTTCCTGCGGGCCACCAACTCCGGTGATCCCGCCGCTGTTTCCGAGTTCGCCGCACATCACCCGGAAGCGGCCACGGCCATGGCCCTCGCCGAGGAGGCACGGCCCGCGGACAGCTTCACGGGTGTGACGTATCACGCCGTGCACACGTTCGGGCTGGTGGGCGAGAACGGGCGGTTGAGGTGGGCGCGCCTCGGCTGGGAGCCCTGGTGGCCTCTCGAACCGCTCTCCCGCGAAGAGGCGCTCGCCCGGCCGGCGGACTATCTGACGCGAGGGCTCGCGGGGCGGCTGCCTTCCGGATTCCGGCTGGTCGCGCGGTTTCCCGGGGCGGATGATCTGGGTGTGCTGCACGATCCGACGCGGGTGTGGTCGACGTCTGCCGATCGGTCGGTCGATCTGGGTGAACTCATGCTGGACGCGGTGGGGGTGGGGGTGACGCCCCGCTTCGACCCGTTGCGGTTGCTGAGGGGGTTCGAGGCGCCGCGGGACGAGTTGGTCGGGGTGCGGTCGGGGGTGTACGGGGTGGGGTGGGGGCGGCGGTGATGGGTGCGGGTTGCTTCCGCCTGCGGCGGGCTTTTTCCCCACCCCGCCCCTTCCCGAACCGGGGCTCGTGCCCCGGGCCCCCGGCTGCGGGTCCGCTGCGCCTGCGGCGGGAGCTCCCTGCGGGAGCGTCCTCAAACGCCGGACGGGCTGAAATCAGCCCAACTTCGAGAGCAAGTCCACGATCCGCCCCTGAACCTCCGCGCTTGTCGAGCGTTCCGCCAGGAACAGCACCGTTTCACCCGCCGCGAGCATCGCCAGTTGCGTCGGGTCCATGCCCGCGGACGTGTAGACGACCAGCGGCGTGCGGCTCAGGAGGCCGTTCGCGCGGAGCCAGTCGACGATGCCCGCGCGGCGGCGGCGTACCTGCATGAGGTCCATGACGACGAGGTTCGGGCGCAGTTCGGCGGCGAGGGTCACCGCGTCCGCGTCGGTCGCCGCGCGGGCCACCTGCATGCCGCGCCGTTCCAGGGTCGCCGCCAGCGCGTCGGCGATCGGCTCCTGTTCCTCGATCAGGAGGACGCGTGAGGGGTGCATCTCGCTGTCGCGCGGGGCGAGGGCCTTGAGGAGCACGGCCGGGTCCGCCCCGTACGCCGCTTCCTTCGTCGCCTGCCCCAGACCGGCCGTCACCAGCACCGGGACCTCCGCCGCGCCGGCCGCCTCGCGCAGCGACTGGAGCGCGGTCCGGGTGATCGGGCCGGTCAGCGGGTCGACGAACAGCGCGGCCGGGTAAGCCGCTATCTGCGCGTCCACCTCTTCCCGCGAGTGCACGATCACCGGGCGGTAGCCGCGTTCGGTGAGCGCCGTCTGGGTGGAGGCGTCGGGGGCGGGCCAGACGAGGAGCCGGCGGGGGTTGTCCAGCGGCTCCGGCGGGAGCTCGTCGTCCATCGGGGGGCGCGGCGCGCCCACGACCTCGACCGCGCCGTTCGGGCCGTCGAGCGGCTCGGGTCCTTCCGTGCCCTCGTCCGGGGCCCCTATGGCGAACGCGCGGCCCTGCGGCGCGCCGGGTGCCTGCGGGCGTGCGGTCGCGGCCGACGGGGTGTGCGTCTGGCGCTCCTCCTCGGAGGGGTTGCCCAGCTTGCGGCGCCTGCCCGAACCGACGGGCGTGCCGCCGGGGGGCGTCTCCCCGCCGCCGGGCCCCTGGCCGAGCGTACGGACGCTGATGGGCCGGGCCGCCTCGCCCTGCGGCGCGGCCGCCCCAGGCTCCTCGGCGAGCGCGCGCCGCGCGCGGCGGCGGCCGGTGGGAGCGGCGGCGTCCGCGTGGGGATCGGGGTGCGCGGCACCGCCGGGGCGGACCTCGCCGCCGGGCGCGTCCGCGTCCTGAGGGTGCGCGGAGCCGTACGGCGCGCCGCCGGGCACCTTGGGCAGGCCCTGGTGCGGGGTGTCGTCCATGGCGGTGGCGGCACCGTCGGGCTCGCTCGCCGCGACAGGGCGCGCCTGCTGCTGAACCCTGCTCACGGCCGCGGCGGCCGGGTCGACGGGAGCGCTTGCCGCTTGGGCGGGGGCTCCGGTTTGTGCCGTACCGCCGGGTGCGGGGCGGTCCTGGTGCGGAGCGGTGGGGTGGGCGCCCGTGCGCCCGGGAGCACCTTCAACGGGCGCGCTCGCGTTGTCGGGTGCGGGGTGCGCGCCCGGTCCTCCCGGAACCGCGGGCGTGGCCGCGTCGCCCGTCGCCGGGCCCGTCCGGGGCTGATCCTGCCGCGGGGTGCCCGCCGTTGCCGTACCACCCGGCGCGGGCCAGGCGCTCGGCCCGCCTGGAACCGGGGCCGCGCCGCCGGGGACGCCGTCAACGGGCGTGCCCGCGGCGCCCGGTGCGGGGTGGCCTCCGGGGCGGCCCTGATGCGCGGAGCCCGCCTCGGGCCGGACCGGGTGCGGTGCGTCCGTCGTGTTCGAGCCGCCTGCCACCGCGAACGGAGCGGGCCCCTGTCCCGGGTCGGCCAGGAACGCCGCGGTGCCCGCTCCGGGGCCGCTCGGTGCGCCGCCACCGGGCTGCCCCGGGGCCGCGGGCATGGCGATGCCGTCAGGGGCGGAAGGGTGCTCGGGCCGGGCCGCATTCGGGCTGCCTGCGGCCGCGAACGGTGCTGCCGCTCCGCCCGTCGCGGGCCCCTGGTCCGGGTCGCCCGCGGCGGTGTACGGCGCGGAAGGGTGCTCGGGCCGGGCCTGCCGCGGGGTGCCCGCCGTGGCCGTGCCGCCCGGCGCGGCGTCGCGGTCCCCGGACAGGAAGGCCGCGGTCCCGCCTTGGTGCGGTGCAGCCGTCGTGGCCGCGCCACGGGGTGCGGAAAGGTGCTCGGGCCCGCTTCGGTGCGGGGCCGTGGGTGCGCCGCCGGGGTAGCCGCCCGGCTGGCCCGGTGTCGCGGGTGCGGTCGTGGCGCCCGGCGCGGGACGGCCCTCGGGCCGGCCCTGGTGCGGGGCCGTGGGCGCGCCGCCGGGGTAGCCGCCCGGCCGACCCGGTGTCGCGGGTGCGGTCGTGGCGCCCGGCGCGGGTCCGCTCCGGCCGACGGCCGCGGGCGCGGCCGTTCCGCCTGTCGCGGGCCCCTGGTCCGGGTCGGTCAGGAACGCCGCGGTGCCCGCCCCGGGGCCGCCTTCGGGGGCGTACGGCGCGGGTCCGCTCGGTGCGCCGCCACCGGGCTGCCCCGGGGCCGCGGGCGTGGCGATGCCGCCAGGCGCGGAGGGGTGCTCGTGCCGAGCTTGCTGCGGGACGCCCGCCGCTGCCGTGGTGCCCGGCGCGGCGTCGCCGCCTGCGGCCAGGAAGGCCGTGGTCCCGCCTTGGTGGGGTGCACCTGTCGTGGCCGCGCCGTGAGGTGCGGAAAGGTGCTCGGGCCCGCTTCGGTGCGGGGCCGTGGGTGCGCCGCCGGGGTAGCCGCCCGGCTGGCCCGGTGTCGCGGGTGCGGTCGTGGCGCCCTGCTGCGGGACGCCCGCCGGGGCCGTACCGCCCTGCGCGGGGTAGGTGTCCGGCCGAACCGGCGCGTCGCCGGTCCCCGTCACGAACGCCGCGGTCCGGCCCGGCTCGGGAGCCGGCGGGACCGCCACGGCCTGCCGCATGTCGTCCGTGCCGGCCGGGGAGCCCTTCTCCTCGGCCGGCGGCGTCGCCGGGGCCGGGGGGAGGGCGAACGCGGTGCGGGGAAGGTCCGGTTCGGCGTTCGCCTGGCCCGGGATGGGGCGTTCCGGCGCCTCCGCGACGCCTCGCCGCGCGCGGCGGCCGGTCGGTGCCGGGGCCGTGGGGTCGGGCGTGCGGTCCGCTTCCGCGGGCGGCAGCGCGAAGGCCGTGCGCGGGGCCTCGGTCTCCGGGGGGCGCTGCTCCCGCCGGGCGCGCCGCCCGGTCGGCGCGGGCGTGCCCTGCGGCGGCACGAGCCCGGCACCCTCGGTGCCCTGCCCGTGGCGGCCGTCCGTCGTCGCGGCCTGTTCCTCGTCCGCGCGGGGGCGCGCCCGGCGCCGCCCGGTCGGCTGGGGCTCGGGCCGCTGCTCCGCGCCCTCGCCCTTGGCGTTCGCCCCGGACGGGGGCTCCGACGCCGCCGTGCCACGGGCCCGCTGCGCGGGCACCGGCATGACCGTCGTCGCGTTCATCGTGTCCATGGCCGCCCACCGCTCGGGCGAGGCGGTCACCGGCCCGGCCTCCGCGGAGACCGGCACCTCCAGGACATAGGCGCTGCCGCCCGCTCCCGGCATGTCATGGGTCTGGAGCACACCGCCGTGCCCGCGGACGATGCCGCGCACGATCGGCCCGTGGACCGGGTCGCCGCCCGCGTACGGGCCGCGCACCTCGATGCGCACGACCTCGCCGCGCTGTGCCGCCGCGACGACGATCGTCGAATCCCCGGAGCCGGAAGCGGCGGGGGCGGAGGTGTTGCCCGTCGCGTCGACGCCCGCCACATCGGCGATCAGATGCGCCAGCGCCTGCGCGAACCGCTCCGCGTCGACCTCCGCCTCGATCGCGGGGGCGTGCACCGCGAACTGCGCGCGCCCCGGACCGATCAGCTCGATCGCGCCCTCGACACCGGCCGCCACGACCTCGTCGAGCGGGACGGCCTCCTTGGTCAGCCTGGTCTCGCCCGCGTCCAGCCGCTGATAGGCCAGGACATTGTCGACAAGGGTCGACATCCGGGCGTATCCGGCCGAAAGGTGATGGAGGATCTGATTCGCCTCGGGCCACAGCTGTCCGGCCGGGTCGTCGGCCAGGGTGCCGAGCTCGCCGCGCAGTTGCTCCAGCGGACCCCGCAGCGACGTCTCCAGGACGGCCAGCAGCTGGGCGTGGCGCGCGGCCAGCGCGTCGTGGGCCCGGCGGTCGGTGAAGGTCATCACCGCGCCGACGAGCTGGTCGCCGTCGCGCACGGGCGCGGTCGTCAGGTCGACGGGCACCGCGCGGCCGTCCTTCGCCCACAGCACCTGCCCGCGCACCCGGTGCTTGCGCCCGGACCGCAGGGTGTCGGCGATCGGCGACTCCTCGTACGGGAAGGGGGTGCCGTCCCCGCGGGAGTGATGGATGAGCGGGTGCAGCTCCTGGCCGCCGAGGTCGCTGGCGCGGTAGCCGAGGATCTGCGCGGCGGAGGGGTTGACGAGGACGACCTTGCCCGCGGTGTCGACGCCGACGACGCCCTCGGCCGCCGCGCGCAGGATCATCTCCGTCTGGCGCTGCTGGCGGGCGAGTTCGGCCTCGGTGTCGAGCGTCCCTGTGAGGTCGCGGACGACGAGCATCAGCAGCTCGTCACCGGTGTAGGAGGAGTGGTCGGCGTACGGGGTGCGGCCGTCCTCCAGGTTGGCGCTCGTCACCTCGACGGGGAACTGCGAACCGTCCGTGCGCCGCGCGATCATCCGCGTCGGCTTGGTGCGGCCGTCGTCGCTGTCGGGCAGCCGCATCGAACCGGGGATGCGCCGGGAGTCGAAGTCCGGCAGCAGGGAGAGCAGTCCGCGCCCCACGAGACCGGTGCCGGGGACCTCGAAGGTCTCCAGAGCTATGTGGTTGGCGTTGACGACCGTGCCGTTGCAGTTGACGAGCAACAAGGCGTCGGGGAGGGCGTCGAGTATGGCTGCGAGGCGAGCAGCGCCTCGGGATGGCCTGCTGCTCACGACGACGCTTCCTCCCTGGATACCGCAACCTTGCAGACTGCGCCGGACGGGCAGCGCGCTTCTCCGGCGCCCTCCTGGCGTGTCACTGAGGGGAAGTCTACGGGCTGCGGAGGCGGGCGCGACGGCGGATGACGCGTGCGGCGGGGCGTACGGACCGGCCGCCGACCGGTCGTCCCCGGGCCGTTGCGGGGCGTCCCGCCGCAGGCCGGACATGCCTCTTCTGTCAGTCCTCGTCGGAGACTTCCGGGTTGCCGAGCAGCTCGGAGAAGCGGTTCCAACGGGCCGTTTCGCACCCATTCGTCCGGTTGAAGTCCGTGTTCACGGGCCGTCCCGCCCAGTGGCCGGAGACATGGGCGTGCTGCGGACCGCTGTAGATCATCGTGCACATCTGGTTCCTGGGCACGGGCGCGAAGAGGTCCTTGCCCCAGTGCGCCTGCTTGTCGAGCTGGCCGCACGCCTCCTCGGGGTGCCGGTGGGAGCCGCCGACGGGGTGGCAGCGCAGCTCGAACCGTCCGTCGAGGTGCCCGGCGTCGTTGACGGTCACCGTGAGGTGGTCGCCGCCGGTCTCCGGCTGCGGCAGCGGGAGGGGCGCCGCCGAGACCGCGGGGGCGGCGAGCAGCGCGGGGGCCAGGGCGGCGGCGGTGAGGGCGAGCCTGCGGAGCAGCATGCGAAGAACTCCAGGGTGACGACGGGAGCGCGGCAGCCGGACGACCGGGGACGGGCGTGCGCACCGGGGGGCCGGTGGCGCGGCCGGCGGGCCGGAAGGGCCCGACCGGACCCTTCACCCCTCTAACGCCCGAGAACGCAACGCGTTGCGCGCCGGAAACATCTTTGCCCCAGCCGGTGAAAGCCCGGTACCGTAGGGAGCGATTGGTGGCCGACCGCAAGGCTGTGTCATCATCTGCAAGCACCACCTCGCGCATGCGCGGGTGAGCGTGGAGGCGTCGCCTAGTCCGGTCTATGGCGCCGCACTGCTAATGCGGTTTGGGACTTAAATCCCATCGAGGGTTCAAATCCCTCCGCCTCCGCTTGTGTGTGGCCCCGGCCGTCTTCCGAGACGGCCGGGGCCTCTTGCTTTCCCGGCGGTCTTTCCTGGCGCTTTCCCGGCGGTCTTTCCCGGTGGCGGGCCGCCGCCGACGCGATCACCGAGGGGCTCCAGGGCCTCGTCCGTGATCTTGCCTGATGGGCGTTTTTGCAGGTCAGCCTGCATGTGGGTAATGGATTTCGCGTCGCGGCGGAGTTCATGTAATGTTGTCCACGCAACGCCGACCGGCAAGAAAAACCGCCGGGAAGCCGAGCGCTCGTAGCTTAACGGATAGAGCACTTGACTACGGATCAAGAGGTTGCAGGTTCGAATCCTGCCGAGCGCACAGCCGAGAGACCGGTGCCACATTTGTTGGAACCGGCCTTTCGACCGTCGCGGGGTGGAGCAGCTCGGTAGCTCGCTGGGCTCATAACCCAGAGGTCGCAGGTTCAAATCCTGTCCCCGCTACTAAGACCGCAGGCCCGGCACTCTTCGGAGTGCCGGGCCTGCGGCGTTTCCCGGCCACTGCCGGTCAGCCGGTCAGCGGCAGCGCCCCGGCGAGGGCGCGCCACTCGGCGAGCGGGAGCTCGCCCGCCCTGCGCCGGGCCGGGTCCAGGACCACCTGGACGGCCACGTGATCGGCGCCCGCCGCGAGGAAGGCGTCCACCCGGGCGCGGACCGCCGCCGCGTCGCCGAGCGCGAAGACCGCGTCGAGCAGCCGGTCGCTGCCGTTGCCCTCGAAGTCCCGCTCCGTGAAGCCGAGCCGCAGCAGGTTGTTCGTGTAGTTGGGCATCGGCAGGTAGAAGGAGAGGTAGTCGCGGGCCGACCGCCGGGCGCGGTCCAGGTCGTCGTCGAGGACCACCTTCAGCTCCGGGGCGAGCAGCGGGCCCTCGCCCAGCAGCTCGCGCGCCCGCGCGGTGTGCTCGGCCGTGACGAGATACGGCACGGCCCCCGCCGCCCGGTCGCGGGCCAGCCGCAGCATGCGGGGTCCGAGCGCGGCCAGCATCCGCCGCCCCGCGGGCGGACCGTCCGGGGCGGCGTCGAGCTCGTCCAGATACGCCGTCATCGCGGAGTACGGGCGCGCGTACCCCTCGACCATGTGGCGGTGGCTGACGCCCAGGCCCACGACGAACCGCTCCCGCAGGGCGGGGGCGAGGGCGGCGTACGCGGCGGCGATCCGGGCGGCCGGGTGCTGCCAGATGCTGATGATGCTCGTCCCCACGCGGACGCGCTCGGTCGCCTCCAGCACGTGCGCCGCACGGGTGACGTCCGGGCTGCCGCCGACCCACAGCGTGCCGTAGCCCAGCTCCTCCAACTCCGCGGCCGCCGCCCGGATTTCGCCGAGCCGGCCGGGGTCTTCCTGCCGTAGTTCGACGCTCCAGACGCCGATCCTGCCGAGCTCTGCGGGGAGTGCCATGGGGCCGTCGGCCGGAGGGTGAGTGCTCATGTTCCCCACCGTACGGAAGGGGCACCGCGGATTCTCAGACGAATCACAGAGAGCCGAAAGAAGCCTCTCAGCCGGCCTGCCCAGGATCACCCGTATGACCTCGATCTCGCCTGCCGCGCGAACGGAACTGCTGCACGACGACGGAAGTGCCGTACGGGTGCTGGTCGTCGACGACGAGGCACCGCTGGCCGAACTGCTGTGCCTCGCCCTGCGCTACGAGGGGTGGGAGGTGCGGACCGCCGCCGACGGTGCCGGGGCGCTGCGCGCCGCTCGCGACTTCCGGCCCGACGCCGTCGTCCTGGACGTGATGCTGCCCGACATGGACGGGCTGACCGTCCTCGGGCGGCTGCGGCGCGAACACTCCGACGTGCCCGTGCTGTTCCTGACCGCCAAGGACGCCGTCGAGGACCGGATCGCCGGGCTCACGGCGGGCGGCGACGACTACGTCACCAAGCCGTTCAGCCTGGAGGAGGTCGTCGCCCGGCTGCGCGGCCTGCTGCGGCGCGCCCGTACGGTGGCCCCGCGCGCGGACTCCGTGCTCACCGTCGGGGACCTCGTCCTGGACGAGGACAGCCACGAGGTGGCGCGGGACGGCACGGAGATCCACCTGACCGCGACGGAGTTCGAGCTGCTGCGCTTCCTGATGCGCAATCCCCGGCGGGTGCTCAGCAAGCCGCAGATCCTGGACCGGGTGTGGTCGTACGACTTCGGGGGGCAGGCGAACGTGGTCGAGCTCTACATCTCGTATCTGCGGCGGAAGATCGACGCGGGGCGCGAGCCGATGATTCACACTCGGCGTGGGGTGGGCTATCTGATCAAGCCGGCTGTGGCGTGAGGGCGCGCGGCTCCGCCGCGGCCGGGGTTCCGCCCCGGACCCGTGCTCGGGTGCGGCTCGGCGGGTTTGTTCCCCTGCCCCGCCCCTTCCCGAAACTGGGGCTCCGCCCCAGACCCCGGTCCTCAAACTCCCCCAGCCACCGCTGGGAGGTGCCCCCACGGGCTGGAATTCCGGCTCGTCCGGAGAAGCGCGCACGGTCGTTGCGGGCGCGGCTCGTCGTTTCCACCGTCGTGCTCGTCGCCGTCGTCTGCGCCGTCATCGGCACGGTCACCACCATCGTGCTGCGCAGCTACCTCTACGGGCAGCTGGACACCCAGCTCAAGGATGTCGCGCGGCGGGCCGCCGGGCCGCCCGGGGGGCACCGGTTCACGGATCCTTACGACACCGATCCGCTGGGGTTCCTGCGCTCGGGCGGGCAGCCCATCGGGACCGTGGGCGCGGTCACCGAGGGCGGCCGGCTGGCGGACGCGGCCGTCAGCGCCACCGGCTTCCCCCGGCCCGTGCTCGACCCGCTCACCACCGAGCAGCGCACCGCCCTCGACCGGCTCGCCCGCGACGGGCGGCCGCATGAGGTGCACCTGCCGGGGCGGGGCGACTTCCGCGCGATGTCCGTCGTCTCCGGGGACGGCACGATGTCCTACCTCGTCGGCATCCCCACCGCCGCCGCACAGGACACGCTCGACACGCTCGTCCTGGTGGAGGTCTGCGTCACCGCCGCGGGGCTCGTCGCCGCGGGCATCGCCGGCGCCGCGAACGTCGGCATCGCCCTGCGCCCGCTGCGCCGCGTCGCCGCCACCGCCACCCGGGTCTCCGAACTGCCCCTGCACAGCGGCGAGGTGGCCCTCCACGAACGGGTCCCCGGCGCCGAGGCGGATCCGCGCACCGAGGTCGGGCAGGTCGGGGCGGCGCTCAACAGGATGCTGGGGCACGTCGGTTCGGCGCTGGCCGCGCGCCAGGAAAGCGAGACGCGCGTCCGGCAGTTCGTCGCCGACGCCAGCCATGAGCTCCGCACGCCCCTCGCCTCCATCCGCGGCTACGCCGAGCTCACCCGCCGGGGGAGCGAGGAGACCGGGCCCGCGACCCGGCACGCGCTGGGCCGCATCGAGTCCGAGGCGCACCGGATGACCGGGCTGGTCGAGGACCTGCTGCTGCTCGCGCGCCTCGACGCCGGGCGCCCGCTCGCCCACGCGGACCTCGACCTGTCGCCGCTCGCCGTCGACGCCGTGAGCGACGCGCGGGCGGCCGGGCCCGGCCACAAATGGCGGCTCGACCTGCCCGCCGAACCCGCCGAGGTGCGCGGCGACGCCGCCCGCCTCCACCAGGTGCTGGTCAACCTCCTCGCCAACGCCCGTACGCACACGCCGCCCGGCACCACCGTGACCGCCCGGGTGCGCGACCGGGGGCCGCGGGTGGTGCTGGAGATCGAGGACGACGGGCCGGGGATCCCCGCGGAGCTGCTCCCGCACGTCTTCGAACGGTTCGCGCGCGGCGACGCCTCCCGCTCCCGCGCGGCCGGCGGCACGGGCCTCGGCCTCGCGATCGTCCGCGCGGTCATCGCGGCGCACGCCGGGCGCGTGACGGTGGACAGCGCGCCCGGCCGCACGGTCTTCACCGTCGAACTGCCCAAGCGGAGCACGGCCTTTCACAGCGTGGCCACAGGCTGACCACACGGGCGGGACAGCGGGGACCGGAAGGGTCGGCGCATGACCCAGCCACCTCCCGGCGCGGCCCTCCCGGCGCGCGTCCCGCTGTCCGCGGAACGGGCCGCGACGGTGCTCGACGTCGTGATTCCCGTGTACAACGAAGAGGGCGACCTGGAGCGGTGCGTACGCCGCCTCCACGCGCACCTCACGGACACCTTCCCGTACGGCTTCCGGATCACCATCGCCGACAACGCGAGCACCGACCGCACGCCCGAGGTCTCCGCCCTCCTCGACGACTCCATCGAGGAGGTCACCGCCGTCCGGCTGGAGCAGAAGGGGCGCGGGCGCGCGCTGCGCACCGTCTGGTCGATGTCGGACGCGCCGGTGCTCGCCTACATGGACGTCGACCTGTCGACCGACCTCAACGCGCTGCTCCCGCTCGTCGCCCCGCTGATCTCCGGCCACTCCGACCTCGCCATAGGGTCGCGGCTGGCGGGCGGCTCGCGGGTGGTGCGGGGCACGAAGCGGGAGTTCGTCTCCCGGGCGTACAACCTCATCCTGCGGACCGGGCTGTCCGCCCGCTTCTCCGACGCGCAGTGCGGCTTCAAGGCGATCCGCAAGGACGTCGCCGAACGGCTGCTGCCGCTGGTGGAGGACACCGGCTGGTTCTTCGACACGGAACTGCTGGTGCTCGCCGAGCGGGCGGGGCTGCGGATCCACGAGGTGCCGGTCGACTGGGTCGACGACCCGGACAGCTCCGTGCGCATCGTCCGGACGGCGACCGACGACCTGCGGGGCGTCTGGCGGGTGGGGCGCGCGCTGGCCACCGGCGCGCTGCCGCTGGACCGGCTGCGCCGCCCGTTCGGCGACGACCCGCGCGACCGGTCGGTGCCGGGCGTGCCGGGCGGACTGGCCCGGCAGGCGGTCGGCTTCTGCCTGGTCGGCGCGGTGAGCACCTGCTTCTACCTCGCGCTCTACGCCCTCTTCCGTACGGGCACGGGCGCGCAGCTCGCGAACGCGGCGGCGCTGCTGCTGTCCGCGATCGCCAACACCGCGGCCAACCGGCGGCTGACCTTCGGGGTGCGGGGGCGGGACCGGGCGATCCGCCACCAGGCGCAGGGGCTCGTGGTCTTCGCGATCGGGCTGGCCTTGACGAGCGGTTCGCTCGCGGCGCTTTCGCTGGCGAGTGGTTCGCCGTCACATGGAACGGAGGTGGCTGTGCTGATCACGGCCAATCTGGCGGCGACGGCGTTGCGCTTTCTGCTGCTGCGGGCGTGGGTTTTTGCGCCTGCGCCTGCGTTGAACGATCGATCTGGGAGCGTCCGTTGAGCGCCGGTATTTTTCCCCTGTCCCGCCCCTTCCCGCAGCGTCGATCTGCGGCTCCGCCGCGTGCGGGGGAGACCCCCGGACCCCCGACAGGCCGTCTGGCGCTTGCCGCGCTGCTCCTCGCCACCGGCGTTCTCTATCTCTGGAATCTCAGCGCCTCCGGCTACGCGAACCAGTTCTACGCCGCCGCCACGCAAGCGGGCAGCGCCAGTTGGAAGGCGTTCTTCTTCGGGTCCTCCGACGCCGCGAACGCGATCACCGTCGACAAGCCGCCCGCCTCGCTCTGGCCGATGGGGCTGTCCGTGCGGGTCTTCGGGCTGAGCTCCTGGGCGATCCTGGTGCCCGAGGTGCTCATGGGAGTGGCCACGGTCGGCGTGCTGTACGCGACCGTACGCCGTTCCTTCGGCCGGGCGGCCGGGCTTCTGGCGGGAGCGGTCCTCGCGGTCACCCCCGTCGCCGCGCTGATGTTCCGCTTCGACAACCCCGACGCCCTGCTCTGCCTGCTGATGGTGTGCGCGGTCGCCTGCGTGCTGCGCGCGCTGGAGGGGGCGCGCACGCGGTGGCTGCTGCTCGCGGCCCTCTGCTTCGGTCTCGGCTTCCTGACGAAGACGCTCCAGGCGTGGCTGATCCTTCCGGCCCTCGCCCTGCTGTACGCGTTCTGCGCGCCGGCCGCGCCCCTGCGCCGGGTGCGCCAACTGCTGCTCGCGGGGCTCGTCCTGGTGGTGTCGGGCGGCTGGTGGGTCGCGGCCGTGGAGCTGTGGCCCGCGTCCTCCCGTCCGTACATCGGCGGCTCGCAGCACAACAGCTTCCTGGAACTGACCTTCGGCTACAACGGCCTCGGGCGCATCGACGGCAATGAGACCGGCAGCGTCGGCGGGGGCGGCGGTCCGGGCGGCGGCCGGTGGGGGGACACGGGTCTCACCCGGATGTTCAACGCCTCCACGGGCGGCCAGATCTCCTGGCTGCTGCCCGCCGCGCTGGTGCTGCTGGTGGCCGCTCTGTGGCTGCTGCGGCGCGCGGCGCGACGGCCGGGGGACGACGGCAGGCGGCTCGCGTTCCTCGCCTGGGGCGGCGCCCTGTCGATGACCTTCGCGGTCTTCAGCTTCATGTCCGGGATCTTCCACGAGTACTACACCGTCGCGCTCGCCCCGTACGTGGCCGCCCTCGTCGCCATGGGCGCGGCCCTGTTGTGGGAGCGCCGCGCGCACGCGCTGCTGTCCCTGGTGACGGTGGGCACGGCGGGCTGGGCGTACGTCCTGCTGGACCGCACCCCGCACTGGCTGCCCTGGCTGAAGTGGGCGGTGCTCGCGGCGGGCGTCCTCGCGGGCGGTGCGCTGCTGCTCGTACGGCGGACGGGCAAGGGGTTCGCGCGGGGCGCGGCGGTGCTGGCGGCGGGAAGCGCGCTGGCGGCCCCGTTCGCGTACACGCTGAACACCGTGAACACCGCGCACGGCGGGTCGATCGTGACGGCCGGACCGGCGGGCGCGCGCGGGCACTTCGGGCAGGGGGCGCGCTCCCGGCCGGGGAAGCCGGGCGACGAGCGGCCGATCGGCTTCCCGGGCACCGGCGGTCCCGGCGCTCCCGGTGGTCCCGGCGGCGGGCGGTCCGGTTGGCCGGGCGGGCCCGGTGGGGCGGGCGGCATGGGCGGACTGCTCGGCGGCCAGAAGGTGTCCGCCGCCGCGGCCGCCGCGCTGAAGCGGGACGCCGGGAGCTACACCTGGGCCGCTGCCGCCGTCGGATCGCAGAACGCCGCGAGCTACCAACTCGCCACGCAGGTACCGGTGATGTCCGTGGGCGGCTTCAACGGCAGCGACCCGTCGCCGACGCTCCGGCAGTTCCAGGCGTATGTGAAGGCGGGGAAGGTGCACTGGTTCATCGCCTCCGGGGAGTCGCGCGGCGGCGGCCGGGGCGGTGGCCGCGAGGCGCGTGGGCACTCGGCGGAGATCTCGTCCTGGGTGGCGGCGCACTTCGCGAAGGTGACGGTCGGCACGGCCACGTTCTACGACCTGACCAAGGCCCGATAAAAAGCTGTTGTACAGCGTAGAGCGACTCTTGTACGGTGTACGACGACAGCCAGTCGTACACCGTACAAGGGGGGCCGTGTGACCGCCACGACCATGAACACTTCCGACGCCACCGGGCAACGACCCGAGCGCAATCCGGCCCGTTGGGTCATCCTCGGCGTCATCTGCCTCGCGCAGCTCACCGTCCTCCTGGACAACACGATCCTGACCGTGGCGGTCCCCTCCCTCACCGAGGAACTCGGCGCCTCCACCGCGGACGTGCAGTGGATGATGAACGCCTATTCGCTGGTGCAGGCGGGACTGCTGCTCGCCGCGGGCAACGCCGCGGACCGCTACGGCCGCAAGAAGATGCTGGCCACCGGGCTCGCCCTGTTCGGGATCGGCTCGCTCGTGGCCGGGCTCGCCCAGTCCACCGCGCAACTGATCGCCGCCCGCGCGGGCATGGGCATAGGCGGGGCGCTGCTGATGACCACGACGCTCGCCGTCGTCGTCCAGGTCTTCGACGACGAGGAGCGCACCAAGGCGATCGGCCTGTGGGGCGGGGTGAGCTCGCTCGGGTTCGCCGCCGGGCCGCTCATCGGCGGCGCGCTGCTCAACCACTTCTGGTGGGGCTCGATCTTCCTGATCAACCTGCCGGTGGCGCTGGTCGGCCTGGTGGCCGTCCTCAAGCTCGTGCCCGAGTCGAAGAACCCGTCCGGCGACCGGCCGGACCTCCTCGGCGCGCTCCTCTCCACGGTCGGCATGTCCGGCATCACCTTCGCGATCATCTCCGGCCCCGTCCACGGCTGGACCTCCGGACGGGTGGTGACCGCGGCTCTCATCGGTGCGGCCGCGCTCACCGCCTTCGCCCTGTGGGAGCGGCGCATTCCGTTCCCGATGCTGGACATGACCTTCTTCCGCAACAGCCGGTTCGTGGGCGCCGTCGCGGGCGGCATCCTGGTGGCCTTCGGGATGGGCGGCTCGTTCTTCCTGCTCACGCAGCACCTCCAGCTCGTCCTCGGCTACGACCCGCTGCAGACGGGGCTGCGGATGACGCCGCTCGCGCTGGTGATCGTCGTCCTCAACCTCACGGGAGTGGGCGCCCGGCTGCTGCCCAAGGTGGGCACCCCCGTCGCCATCGCCGGAGGCATGGGCCTGCTCGCCGCGGGACTCGCGTCCATCGCGGTGCTCGGTGCGCACGGCTACGCGGGGATGTTCCTGGGCCTGGTGCTGATGGGTGTCGGCATCGCGCTCTCCATGCCGGCGATGGCCAACGCGATCATGTCCGCGATCCCGCCGGAGAAGGCGGGCGTGGGCGCGGGCGTCAACGGCACGCTCCAGGAGTCGGGCAACGGCCTGGGCGTGGCGGTGCTGGGCGCCGTCCTCAACTCCCGCTTCGCGGCGCTGGTCCCCGCGGTGGCGGCGGGGGCGGGGTCCCTCCCGGCGGCGCTCTCGCGGGCTTCGTCCGCGGCCGACCGGGCGGAGATCCGGGACGCGTTCGCCTCCGGCGTGCAGGCGAGTCAGCTGGTGGGGGCGGCGGCGGTGCTGGCGGGTGGCGTTGTCGCGGCGATCCTGCTGCGCAGGGCGGAGCGCGCTTCGGGGTGACCGGGGCCCGGGTGCGGGTCCGCTGCCGCCTGCGGCGGGCTTTCCCCCACCCCGCCCCTTCCCGAAACTGGGGCTTCGCCCCAGACCCCGAAAGCGGCTGCGCCGCTTGTCCTCAAACGCCGGACGGGCTGAACAACTCAGCCCGTCCGGCGTTTGAGGACGCGGCCGCAGGCCGCTCCCACCGCAGGCGCAGTGGACCCGCACCCCCCAACTAGCATTCCGTACGTATCACCCGTAAGAAAGGGAATCGCATGGCGAGCAGCAGTCGCACGGACAGCCCGCAGGCCAGCGTGTGGCTGGCCGGGAAGCCGGTTCCGAAGCGGAAGGGGGAGGCGGAGGGCGGCGCGCTCGATCTGGAGCGGATCGTGGCCGCCACGATCCGGCTGCTGGACGCCGAGGGGCTCGCGAAGTTCTCGATGCGGCGGCTCGCCGCCGAGCTCGGGGTGACCGCCATGTCCGTCTATTGGTACGTCGACACCAAGGACGACCTCCTGGAGATCGTCCTCGACGGGATCAACGGCGCGATGGTGGTCCCCGACGTCTCCGACGAGGACGCGGACTGGCGCGACCAACTGCGCCTCCTCGCCCTGGAGTACCGGAAGATGCTCTCCGCCCACTCCTGGGTCACCCAGCTGCTGAGCCGGTATCTCAACGTCGGGCCGCGCTCGATGGTCTTCTCCAACGCCTGCCTGGTCGTCGTCCGGCGCAGCGGTGTGGGGGAGGAGCGGATCACCGGGGCGCTGTCGGCCGTCTTCCAGTTCGTCTACGGCTTCTGCACGGTCCAGGGCATTTTCGAGGAGCGGGCCCGTGCCTCGGGCCTGTCCGAGGACGCCTACTTCAAGCAGATCATGGCCCAGATCGCGGTCCGCGACGACTTCAAGGAGTCGTTCAAGGAGGCTGCCGACCTGGTGGAGTCGCAGGGCGGCCTGACCTTGACGGAACGCCGCGAACGGGACTTCGCCTACGCCCTGGAGACGGTGATCGCGGGCATCGAGGCCATGCGCGACCGCTGACCCGCCGCGTACGGCAGAGCCCCGGTGGTGGCGCGCAGGCCGTCCCCTGCCTTTGCGCGCGCCGTCACCGGGGCTCGTCGTCCGGGACCGTTCATGCCGTTCCGGTCCCGGCTTCCGCCGGCGGGGGCACGACTCCGCTCGTGCCGTACCCCCGCCGCCGGGGTCTGTGTCAGCCGGCCTGTGCGGCCGGCTCGGTGTCCGCCGCGGACGTGGACCCGGAGGCCGCCGCCTGCGTACCGGACTTGCTCTTCAGCGCGACCTCCTTGATGAAGAGGGTCACGATGAAGGCCAGCAGCGCGCAGGGCGCCGCGTAGAGGAAGACGTCGCCGACGCCGTGTCCGTACGCGCTCTCGAAGACCTGCCGGATCGGGGCGGGCATGTCGGACAGCTTGGGGATGCCGCCGCCGGAGCCGCCCTTGCCGAGGGCCGCCGCGGCCTTCGGGCCGAGGGCGGTGATGCCGTCCTTGACGTAGTCCGGGACCCGGTTGGCGAAGACCGCGCCGAGCGCCGAGACGCCGACCGCACCGCCGAGGGAGCGGAAGAAGGTGACGACGGAGCTGGCGGCGCCGAGGTCCTGCGGGGCGACCTGGTTCTGCGCGGCGAGCACGAGGTTCTGCATCATCATGCCCATGCCGAGGCCGACCAGGGCCATGTAGATCGCCAGGTGCCAGTACGGGGTGTCGTAGCGCATCGTGCCGAGCAGGCCCAGGCCCGCCGTCAGCAGCACACCACCGGAGACCAGCCACGCCTTCCAGCGGCCCGTCTTGGTGATGATCTGGCCCGAGACGGTCGACGAGATGAACAGGCCGCCGATCATCGGGATCGTCATCACGCCGGACATCGTCGGCGTCTTGCCGCGGGCGAGCTGGAAGTACTGCGAGAAGAAGACGGTGCCGCTGAACATCGCGACGCCGACGAAGAGGCTCGCGATCGAGGCGAGGGAGATCGTCTTGTTGCGGAACAGCCGCAGCGGGATGATCGGCTCCGCCGCCTTGGACTCGACGAGGACGAAGAGCGCGCCGAGCGCGATCGAGCCGCCGACCATGACGTAGGTCTGCCAGGAGATCCAGTCGTAGTTCTTGCCGGCCAGGGTCACCCAGATCAGCAGCAGGGTGACGGAGGCGCTGATGAAGAACGCGCCCAGCCAGTCGACCTTGACGTCCCGCTTCACGACCGGGAGCTTCAGGGTCTTCTGGAGCACGATCAGCGCGATGATCGCGAAGGGCACACCGACGTAGAAGCACCAGCGCCAGCCGAGCCAGTCGGTGTCGGTGATGACGCCGCCGAGCAGCGGGCCGCCGACCGTGGCGACGGCGAAGGTGGCGCCGAGGTAGCCGCTGTAACGCCCGCGCTCACGCGGGGAGATCATCGCGGCCATGACGATCTGGGCGAGGGCCGAGAGACCGCCGACGCCGATGCCCTGGACGACCCGGCAGGCGATCAGCGTGCCCGTGTTCTGGGAGAGACCGGCCACGACGGAACCACCGACGTAGACGATCAGGGCTATCTGGACCAGCAGCTTCTTGCTGAAGAGGTCCGAGAGCTTGCCCCAGAGCGGGGTGGACGCGGTCATCGCCAGCAGCGAGGCCGTGACCACCCAGGTCAGGGAGGACTGGCTGCCGTGCAGATCGTGGATGATCTCCGGCAGCGCGTTGGAGACGATCGTCGACGACAGGATCGCGACGAACATGCCGAGCAGCAGCCCGGACAGCGCCTCCATGATCTGGCGGTGCGTCATGGGGGCGGCGTCGGAGCCGGAGTGGCCTCCGTGCTTGGTGTGTCCGCCCCCCACACCGGCGGGTGTGGTCTTGGCCATTGATTTCCTTACTGCCGATGAGTGCGTGTGTGGGGTTGGTGCGGTCCGCGGGGCGCGGACCGCGGTTCTACGGCTGCGGAGCGCGCAGCCGGCAGCCGCCGAAGCTCTCGCGGAGCCGGCCCAACAGTTCGGTGAGCCGGGCGACGTCCTCGTCGGGCCAGTCGCTGAGGCAGGCGGCAAGTGCCCGGGTGTACCGGGCGGACACCTGCTCCAGCATCTCCACTCCCCGCGGGCTGATGCTGAGCAGCCGGGAGCGCTTGTCGAGGGGGTCGGGGTGCCGGTCCAGCCAGCCGCGCTCGGCCGCGTACGCGACGTGGCGGCTGGTCACCGACATGTCGATGCCCAGGAGTTCGGCCAGCTTGCTCATCCGGACCTCGCCGCACTGCTTGAGCAGCGCGAGCGTCATCGCCGACGCGGGCGGGCACTCCGGGGGGAGCACGCGGCTCAGGTCGCGCCGGACGGTGGCGACGGCCCCGAGCTGGCGGCTCAGTTCCTCGTACTGCTCCTGTGCGGCCACTCGACGCACGCCTCCACTTCAGTTGCTCAGGGCAACCATAAGACCAGAACTTGGTTGCTGAAGGCAAACGAAATGGGGGCCTTGCGGGTAAAGGAAACCTCAAGGTCTGCTCGGTGAGGTGTAAAGAGGCAGGTGGGGGGTGTGTGGATGCGCTTTGTGCGCGGCCCGGCGCGCGAAACCCGGGGCTCCTTCGCTAGGGTCCTGGCCTATGGCCAACCCCCATCAGCACCCCCAGCAGAACCCCGAGGGCTACGACCCGGCGGGGAGCACCCAGATGTTCCGTGCGTTCGTGGACGAGGGCCCCGGTGGGGGCGGTGGTGGTGGCGGGCGCGGTCGCGCGGCGGCGCGCGCGGCTGCGGCGCCGGCTTCCGGGTCGCGGGTCGGAGTCACTGCCGCTGTGATCGTGGCGATCGTGGTCGTGGTGGCGGCGGTGGCTTGGCTGGCGCTCAGTTAGTGACCCGGGGTGGGCGCGGGTTGTCGGCGCCTGCGGCGGGCTTTTTCCCCAGCCCCGCCCCTTCCCGAAACCGGGGAGACCCCGGACCCCCAAAGCGGCTGCGCCGCTTGTCCTCAAACGCCGGACGGGCTGGAAAACCAGCCCGTCCGGCGTTTGAGGACAGCGCGCGAAGCGTGCTTCGGGGTCTGGGGCGAAGCCCCAGTTTCGGGAAGGGGCGGGGCTGGGGAACAAGCTACGACCACGTCGCCGCCGCCACCCGCGTTTCCACCCGCATACCCAACGGCACGCGCCACTCGTCCACGCACACCACCCACGCCCCTTCCACCGACCGCCCCGCCCCGATCGGCGCGGGCAGCGAGCGCGTGGAAGGGAGTGTCGCCCAGTCGATGCCGAGTGCGTCGATGACGTGCGTGCCGAAGGTGATCGTGCCCGCGGTGATCGGTGGGCCGGCGGTGTTGGTGAAGGTCACGGTGACCTTTTCGCACCACCGGCGTCCGTCGGCGTCCGGCTCCCGGTGGGGGTCGCCGACGCGGAGGTCCGCCGGGCTGCTCGGGAGCGGGGCGGGAGTCGAGGGGCGCGACGGGCGTGAAGGGGCGGGTGTCGGCCTGGAGGGTGCGGGGCCGTGGGTCGCCGCGCGAGGGCTCGGGCCGGCCGAGGTCGTCGGCGGGCTCACGGGACTCGGCGGGGCCTTGGGCGGAGGCGGAGCCGAGGGTGCGTCGCTCGCGTCGTCCAGCGGGATCAGCTCCACACCGCCCTTGGGCGGGACGGCGCCGTCGACGGACCGGGACGAGCCGGGTCCGGCGGCTCCCGTCGCGACATAGGCGTCACGGCCGCTGCCACCGCATCCCGAGAGCAGGGCGCCCAGGGCGAGCGCGGCGGCCCCGGCGGAAGCGGAGGCGGAGACTAGTGTCTTCCGTCGCATCGGCCCAGTGTGGCTGACGCGGCGTCAGGTGTACATATGGGTGGACGGTCCCCCGTTGATCCCGTCCTCAGTCGGCGATGAGCCCCTCGCGCAGCTGGGACAGCGTGCGGGTCAGCAGCCGGGAGACGTGCATCTGGGAGATGCCGACCTCCTCGCCGATCTGCGACTGCGTCATATTGGCGAAGAAGCGCAGCATGATGATCTGCCGCTCCCGCGGCGGCAGCTTGGCCAGCAGCGGCTTGAGGGATTCGCGGTACTCGACGCCCTCCAGCGCGCTGTCCTCATAGCCCAGCCGGTCGGCGAGCGAGCCCTCGCCGCCGTCGTCCTCGGGGGACGGCGAATCCAGCGAACTGGCCGTATAGGCGTTGCCGACCGCCAGCCCGTCGACCACGTCGTCCTCGGACACGCCGAGGCACAGGGCCAGTTCGGGGACGGTGGGGGAGCGGTCGAGCTTCTGGGCGAGCTCGTCGCTGGCCTTGGTCAGGGCCAGCCGCAGCTCCTGGAGCCGGCGCGGCACGCGCACGGACCAACTGGTGTCCCGGAAGAACCGCTTGATCTCGCCGACGACGGTCGGCATCGCGAAGGTCGGGAACTCCACCCCCCGTTCGCAGTCGAACCGGTCGATCGCCTTGATCAGGCCGATCGTGCCGACCTGGACGATGTCCTCCATGGGCTCGTTGCGGCTGCGGAAGCGGGCCGCCGCGTAGCGCACGAGCGGGAGATTGAGCTCGATGAGGGTGTCGCGGACGTATGTACGCTCCGCGCTGTCCCGGTCGAGCGTGGCCAGCCGCAGGAACAGCGAGCGGGAGAGGGTGCGGGTGTCGATGGCTTCGCAGTCGTCGAGCACGGCGTGCGGTGCGTCGTTGGCGAGCACCTTCGCGCTGCCCAGGTCTACGGACATGCCACCCCCTTGAGGTCGCGGACGGGTCACAGCAACTCCCTCGTACGAGGGTCGGCCTCCACCTGAATACCGGAGGCCGGGCTGTGGCAAACGCAGTTCCAGCAGAATGTCACATGTCGGCAACACGCTGTAGCGTCAAGTCGACATATCTGCCCGCTGGCATCAAGGGTCGTCACCCTTGCGGGTTACGCGTCGATTCGATTTGCGGAACGCAGGCGGGCGAAGCTCCGGGAGAGCAGCCGGGACACGTGCATCTGGGATACGCCCAGTTCGGCGCTGATCTGGGACTGCGTCAGATTGCTGTAGTAGCGCAGCAGCAGGATGCGCTGTTCGCGCTCCGGCAGTTGGACGAGCAGGTGGCGCACGAGATCCCGGTGTTCGACCCCGGCCAGGGCCGGGTCCTCGTAGCCGAGCCGGTCCAGCAGGCCGGGCAGCCCGTCGCCCTCCTGCGCCGCCTCCAGCGAGGTGGCGTGGTACGAGCGCCCCGCCTCGATGCAGGCCAGCACCTCGTCCTCGGGGATCCGCAGCCGCTCGGCGATCTCGGCGGTGGTGGGCGTCCGCCCGTGCAGCACCGTCAGGTCCTCGCTCGCGCCGTTGACCTGCACCCACAGCTCGTGCAGCCGGCGGGGGACGTGCACGGTGCGGACGTTGTCGCGGAAGTAGCGCTTGATCTCGCCGACGACGGTCGGCATCGCGAAGGTCGGGAACTGCACCCCGCGGTCGGGGTCGAACCGGTCGATGGCGTTGATCAGGCCGATCGTGCCGACCTGGACGACGTCCTCCATGGGCTCGTTGCGGCTGCGGAAGCGGGCCGCCGCGTAGCGCACCAGCGGGAGGTTGGCCTCGATCAGGGCGGCCCGTACGCGCGTGTGCTCGGGCGTGCCGGGCTGGAGGGTGACGAACTCCTTGAAAAGCACCTGGGTCAGCGCCCTGGCGTCCGCGCCCCGGCTCCTGGGGTGGTCCTCGGGCTCGTCCCCGGGGTCGTCGGGGGCGGGGGCCGCCTGCTCCTCCGGTGCCGGGGGACGGGCCTCGGGGGCGGGCTTGTGGGCCTCCGCGGAGGCGGGGGGCTGGTCGCGTTGGAGGGGGGCTTCGGGGACGGTACGGGCCGACACGGTCACGCCACCCTTCACGGTCAACTCTCCGGCAAAAGCGGTCATAGCATCACAAGACATGTGCACTGTGTGCAAGCACCGCATAGTGCCGTGTTGAGGGCAAAAAAGGGCCCTTCGCCGAGGTCGGCGAAGGGCCCTCTGGGTCGTGCGGAGACCGCGATCCCGGCAGGTCGGCCGGGGTTCCCTCAGAACGGGTAGTCGGCGATCACCCATGTGGCGAATTCGCGCCACTGCGCGACGCCCGCCTGGTGCGCGGGGTGGTCCAGGTAGCGCTGGAGCGCCTCGGTGTCGTCGACGGCGGAGTTGATGGCGTAGTCGTACGCGATCGGCCGGTCCGTGACGTTCCAGGCGCACTCCCAGAAGCGCAGCTCGGGAATCTGCTTGCCGAGCTCCTCGAACGCCTGCACGCCGGCGGCGACGCGCGGGTCGTCACGCTCGACGCCCTCGTTGAGCTTGAACAGGACGAGGTGACGGATCACGGTTCTGCCCTCAGTTGATGAGCTGGGTCATAAACTCGCCGACGCTCTTGGCGGCGTCCGAGATGCCCTCGAACCCTACCTGGACGAGTTCCGCCGACCGCGCCGGGGAGTGGATGATCGTGTACGCCACAAAGATGATGACGGCGTAGAGCGCGATCTTCTTCGCCTGTGCCACGACCCCACAGCCTCCCCTGCTGTCCCCGGTGCCCCTAGTGGTCGCGAGAGTCTAACCGTACGTATGGGCGAAATGCTGGACCGGCGACTCCGGAGGAGCCACGGAGGCGGTGCGGGACCTCACGGCACCTTTAAGGACCAAAGGCCCGCCAAGGGGGGTCCTTCGCCCGCCGGTCGGGCCCGGGCGCGGGCGGAGGATGGGGGTAAGCACATCGGATCTGGCAGGAATCCGGTGGGCCAGGGACATGGGCCTCACTGCGGGGTCCGGGCCGCGACTTCCCCCCGACTGCGGCCCGTACTTGGAGGACCGTGTCCTCATCGGGGGAGGCGACTGCCCCGACCGGGCGTCGCTTCCCCCCGTTTTCCCTCTTCTTCCGGCCTTCCCGCCGCCCTCGGGGCCCCGGTAACGGTCGGCACCCCCATCCCGCGCGCCTCCCGTGGCGCGCAGCGCACTTCACCTCGTTCCGGCACGCGCCTGTGCCCCTCAATGCCTCAAGAGCTCACACCCTTGCGACGAAGGTGAGAAGTACGTACTGCCGGGGCACCAGAAAGGCATACGGCATATGCGGCCGAGGGAGGTCGGTGAGGGGCGACATGGGCGCGGACGAACCCGCCTTCGCCATGCGGGAGCGCGTGGCGTACGGCGCCATCATCATTGAACTGCACGGAGAAATCGACATCTTGGCGGAGCAGGTGCTCGGCCCGCGCGTGGACACGCTGACGGAGCGGTTCCGCGCCGACATCGTCATCGATCTCCGCCGGGTCACCTTTCTGGACGCCAGTGGACTGCGGCTGTTGCTGAGGGCGCGTCACCGGATGCGGAACCGGGGCGGGCGGCTGCGGCTCGTACGGGGGATTCCGCGGGTGGCGAAGGTGATGCGGATCGCCGGAGTCGACACGGCGTTCACGTTCGTGGACGCCTTCCCGGCCGTCGCCGACCCGCAGGACGGCAGCGTGCCGGCGTAGCGACCGGGGCGGCGGTCACCACGCCGGCACGCATCAGCCGCCTCTCGACGTCAGCCCCAGGAGGCGGACCCGTCTCTCCGCGGTGCGCAGTTCGCCGCGGGCGTCGGGCGGTATGAGGACCACCTGGCCCGCGTGCGCGCGGACCGGGTCGGTCTCCTCCAGGACGAGGGTGATGGCGCCCTCCAGGACGATCAGGGCCGTCTCGGTGCCCGGTTCCGGGGTCAGGCGGAAGCGCTCCGCTTCGCACAGCTGCCAGTGCTGCGCGTCGTCGCACTCCGCGTGCAGGACGCCCGAGGGCAGCATGCGCTGGAGGATCGCCGTGGCGGAGCCGGTGGCGGGGGAGAGGATCACTGTTCGGGCCTCCGGCTCGTGACGTCCAGGGTGACGGGGATGCAGCGGTCCGGGTCGCGCAGCGTGAAGAGCGTGTGCGCCCCGGTCGGGATCGGCATGTCGGGCCCGGGGCGGGCGGGATCCGCCGTCACGTGCACGACCAGCTCGGTGAACGGGGCCCAGGCGGAGGGCCGTTCCGCCGCCGGGACGTCCACCAGCTCCAGGCCGCGGATCGGCCCGGACAGCAGACCGGTCATGTCGACCGCGCCCGCCCCGATCAGGTCCAGCACCACGGGTGCCCCGCTCATGACCGCTCCTCCGCGTCGACGGGCCCGCACCACGTGGCCCGGCACGCCGCGGCCGTGAAGCCGGGGCCGAAGCCGATGAGGACGCCGGTGTCGCCGGTGGCGGGCGGCGCGTCGTACGTACGGGCCAGCACGTCGAGCACGGCCACGGCGCCGAGGTTGCCGCGCTCCTGGAGGCTCTCCCAGGAGCGGCGGGTGACGTCGGGGTGGCAGCCGAGGCCCTCGGCCAGATCCATGAGGATGCGCGGGCCGCCCGTGTGGGCGACCGTGAACTGCGGCTTCCAGGCGCCCGTGTCCGCCCCGAGCCACTGGCGCAGGTGCGGCATCAGGTCGCCCACGCCCTTGAGCGCGGCCGGGGTGCTGCCGAAGTGGAACCCCCGGTCGTCCAGGGTCATCTCATAGCGCTCGGTGCTGTCCGGCACGACGTACTCCCAGGTGTCGTCCACCCGGAACGCGGGCCCCTCCGGTCGGGCGTCGGTCACCACGCAGGCGCCGGCCGAGTCGCCGAACAGCGCCTTGTAGATCATCGCTTCCATGCTGTCGTCGCTGTGCTGGTAGACCGAGCTCAGGATCTCCCCGGCCACGACGAGCACGCGCTGCCCCGGGTGGGCCGCGAGGTACTCGGCGGCGCGCACCAGCGCGTGGGCGCCGCCCGCGCAGCCGAGCTGGGTCATGGGGATCCGGCTGACGGTGGAGCGCAGCCCCAGGGCGTTGACGAGGTGGACGTCCAGACCGGGGACCGCGAACGCCGTGGCATGGCTGGTGATCAGGCAGTCGACGTCCAGCGGGCCGAGACCACCGGTGCGAAGCGCCTCACGGGCGGCCCGCCCGGCGAGCCCGCACAGATCGGCGTACGCCTCGGCGTTGCTCTCCGCGGCGGGCCGGTCGGCGGCCACGGTGGCCAGCGGCCGGGCGAAGCGGCGGCGCCGGACGCCGGTCGAGTCCAGGACGCGCAGGATGGCGGGGAGCCGCGGGTGGCCGGGGTGCGCGCGGACGATGTCGTCCTGGATCTCCTTGAGCGTGACTTCGTGGGGTGGCAGTGCGACGACCGGGCGGTTGACGTAGATCATGACTGCTCCGTGGGTGGGAGAACGCCGTTGTATGTGTGGTGCGATGTGCTCCGGGCGGTGTTGTGGGGGTGCCCGTGGTTCGTTTCCTGTCCGTTCGTTGCCGGGGCTCCGCCCCGGACCCCGGTCCTCAAACGCCGGACGGGCTGGAGTTCGCGAACCGTGGTTCTCGAACTGCGGCTGTCCAGCCCGTCCTGGGCGTTGCGGAATCGGGGCGGCCGGTCAGGCGATCGAGCCGCCGCCGTCGACGAACAGGGTCGTGCCGGTGGTGTACGGGTTGCCCGCCGTGAAGAGGACCGCCTCCGCGATGTCCTCGGGCTCGCCCACGCGCGCGACGGGCAGCCGCGCCGTGGCCGCCTCGTACATCGCCTCGCGGTTCGCCTCGGGGAGCGCGTCCCACAGCGGGGTCTTCAGCAGGCCCGGCGAGACCGCGTTGACGCGCAGCGGCGCGTACTCCAGGGCCAGCCCGCGAACCAGCGCCTCCAGGGCCGCGTTGATCGCGCTCTGCAGCGCGGCCGCCTTTCCGGGGCGTACGGACAGATAGCCCGTGACGAGCGTCAGCGAGCCGGCCGGCCGGACGGTCAGCGCGCGGGCGAGGCGGTACGCGCCCCAGAACTTGCTGTCCATCGCGGCGTACGCGTCCTCCAGCGGCAGGGTGTCCACCCGGCCCATGGGGGTGTCCGCCGCCGAGATGACGACGTGGTCGAACTCGCCCGCCGCGGCGGCGAATTCCTCGACCGCGGCGTTGTCGGTGATGTCGAGCGGCTGTCCGGTGGCCCGGTCGCCGAGCGTGGTCAGCGCCGCCTCGATCTTCTCCTTGGAGCGGGAGGCGATGGTGACGTGGGCGCCGAGCGCGGCGAACCGCCGGGCGGTGGCCAGGCCGACGCCGGAGCTCCCTCCCACGACGAGGACGCGCTTTCCTTGGTATTCGGTCACTGTGCGGTGCTCTCCTGTAGTGACGGGGCCTGGGGGACCAGGTCCTCGGAACGGGTACGGGAATAGCTCTCGCGGTTCAGCTCGGTGATCTGAACCGATATGTCGCAGGAGGTCTCGGCCATCGTCCGGTGGAAGTGCCGGCCCAGCACGCGGAGTGCTTCCTGGCTGATCAGGCGCTTCGCCTCCGCCGGCTTGCCGGCGAAGGTGCGGATGTCGAGGTTGACGAAGGCCTGCTCGTAGGTGCCGTCGCCGATGAAGGCGTTCAGGCGGACGGCCCTGCTCTTGAAGTCCTGGACACGGAAGCCGCCGACTTCCGAGAGCGCGGCATGCAGTTCCCTGAAGAGGCGCTCGATGTCGACCTGTTCACGGATGTTGCCCGAGTGTTCGAGCATGAGATGCGGCATGCGCTTTCCTTTCTGCGGTGTGGTGATGCCGGCGTATACCTCCTTCTCTGCTTGCCTTGTGGGCATCTACCGACGGCGGATACGCCGGCATGACAAAACCGCCGGCGCGGGGCCGACGGTTCTGGGTCTGTGGGTTCGGGGTGCGGCTTGCTTGCGCCTGCGGCGGGCTTGTTCCCCACCCCGCCCCTTCCCGAACTGGGGCTTCGCCCCAGACCCCGAAGCACGCTTCGCGCGCTGTCCTCAATCGCCGGACGGGCTGAAATGCGCACCCTCGGGGGTCTGGGGGCGGAGCCCCGGCCTCGGCGGAGCCGAGCATCAGATGCTGTGGGAAGGGGCGGGGTGGGGAACAAACCCCCGCCCCCCGCGGCGTGTTACTTGGCCGGGACGGCTGTCTTCGTCGGGGTCGGGGCCGCGGCGGTCGCAGCCTTCGTCTTGGCGACCCGGTGGATGCCGAACGCGCTGAGCAGCACGCACAGGAGCAGCGCCGCCACCGCCCAGCCCAGCGCCGTCTGGAGGCCCGACGTGAACGTGTCGGCGTCGGCGTGGCCGACGATCAGGCCCATGACGGCCACACCGATCAGGCCGCCGAGCTGGCGGGAGGCGTTGAGGACGCCGGAGGCGATGCCGATGTTGCCCGAGTCGACCGCGGAGAGCATGGCGTTGGTCATGGCCGGGACGACCAGGCCGATGCCGAAGCCCGCCACCAGGAACTGCGCGATGATCGCGACGTACGAGCCGGAGTTCACGGCCGGGAGGGTCGCGAGGTAGCCGACCGCCGCCAGGGTGCTGCCGGTCATCAGGACCGTACGGGCGCCGTAGCGCTTGGCGAGCGGGCCGCAGGCCAGGTTGGCGATCATGATCGTGGCGGTCATCGGGAGGAACGCGAGGCCGGCGACGATCGGGGAGTAGCTCCAGGCCGTCTGGAAGAAGAGGCTGAAGACGAAGATCAGGCCGTAGAAGGCGAAGTTGACCAGGACGCCGATCAGCGAGGTCGAGGTGAACGCCTTGCGGCCGAAGAGGTGCAGCGGCAGCATCGGGTCGCCGCTCTTCTTCTCCGCGACCAGGAAGGCGATGGTGGCGACCACGAAGACGGCCAGGCAGGTGACGACGACCGTGGAGCCCCAGCCCTTGCCGTTGGCCTCGATGATGGCGGCGGTGAAGGTGCCGAGCGCGAGGACGGCCAGGACCTGGCCGAGGACGTCGAAGGAGCGGCGCGGCGCCTGCGGGTCACGGACGGTGCCGGGCGCGTTGACCTGGGTCAGCCAGATGCCGACGATCGCGATCGGGACGTTGACGAAGAAGATCGAGCGCCAGCCGAGCTGGTCGATGAGCACACCGCCGACCACCGGGCCGAGGGCGAGGGCGAGACCGCCGGCGGCGGCCCACAGGCTCACGGCCTTGGCGCGCTCGGTGGCGTCCGGGAAGGACTTGTTCACGATCGACAGCGAGGACGGGACGATCATCGCCGCGCCCAGGCCCTGGATCACCCGGGAGACGATCAGCGCGACCAGAGTGGTGGAGGCGCCGCAGGCGAAGGACGCCACGGCGAAGAGCGCGAAGCCCACCTGGTAGATCCGCTTGGGGTCGAAGCGGTCGCCCAGCGCGCCGGTGGACAGCAGGAACGCGGCGAAGGTGAGGGTGTAGCCGTTGATCACCCACTCCAGCCCGGAGAGGCTGCCGCCGAAGTCCTTGCTCAGCGCGTCGGTCGCGACGTTGACCACGCTGACATCGAGGATGACGACGACGAACCCGAGGCAGGCCGCGAGCAGCGACAGCTTCCTTTTCGCAGTACTGGGTTCACTCTGGGACATGCCTATTCCTAAGGTCGGTGAAGGGCAGGGGGAACTGCGGGGAAAGTCGGGACCGGGGCGGGCCGGGGGAGTACCCGCCCCGGGGTCGGCGGGAGCCGGGGACGCACGACTCGAATAGACTGTTCGACGTGAGGCGAACACGTAAACTGTACGCAGAACGTCGAACACTTTGCAATCGTTCGTCAGAAAGGCCGTCATGAGCAGGGAAAACGTCGCGGCGTCGGCGCCGCATCGCACGCCACCGGAGCATGTCCACCCCCGGGACGTGGCCTTGGAGACCGCGCTGGCCGCGCTCTCCGACCCCGTACGGCTCACGCTCGTGCGGGAGTTGGCCGGAAGCGAGGACTGGGAGCGCACCTGCGGGAGCTTCGACGTGCCCGTCCGCAAGGCCGCGCTGAGCCATCACTTCGCGGTGCTGCGCTCGGCAGGGCTCATCGAGCAGCGCGACGCGGGCGCCAAGCGGATCAACCGGCTGCGCAAGGCCGAGTTCGAGGAGTGCTTCCCCGGGCTGCTCGACCTCGTCCTGCGGGACGCGGCCGTGCGGCCGGGCCGGCCGGAATAGCGACCGAGCCGTACGGCGGGCGCGGCCCCGGGTCCTCCCCGGGCGCCGTGGCCACCGCCAGGGCGACGCGCTCCCGCAGCAGCTTCGCCGTGCCGTCCACGACGGCCCGGTCGACGCTCGGCGTGCCGTACGACAGCGCCAGGCCGAAGGCGCCCCGGAAGGTCGACAGGTGCAGCACCAGGCCGTAGTTGGCGCCGGTGCGGCTGACCACCGTACGGAATCCGGTCACCCGCTCCACGTGCGCCCCCAGCGAGGCGTCGACCGGGCCCACATTGGTGATGCAGATGCCCGGGGAGCTGTCCGCGGCCGCCGTGGCCTCCACCGCGGCGCGGATCTCCCGGTGGTCGCGGGCCGCCGGCCGCCAGGCGGCGTCGGCCGCCCGGAAGCCGTCCCGGTACGCCTGGGCGTGGTCCTTGAAGCTCCCGCCGTCGAGCCGCAGCGGCGCCCGTACGACGCTGATGCAGCAGCCCAGGTCGGTCAGGTGCTCCGTCTCGGCGTAGCGGCGGCGCAGGGAGACGGCCGTGAAGAACTCGACCTCGTCGCGGCCGGTGGTCAGCGCGAAGGACTCCGCGAGCGCCGTCGCGAAGAATTGATTGACCGTCAAGCCCCGGCGTCGGCAGTAGAGTTTGACGGCCTCCGACTCAGCCGCCGACAGGTCGACGGGCACGAACGCCGCGCCCCGCTCCGGCCACGGCGCGCGCACGGCGAAGGGGATCGGGTCCACGGGCGCGTCCGGCACGGCCTCCGCCTCCGGGACGTCCGTGGCCGGGATCCGGTAGGTGAGCTCGTCGCCGTTGCGGGAGAAGGGCTCCGGCTCCCCGCCGGACGGGGTCCCGAAGAGCTCCTCCAGCAGCACCCGCAGCGTGCCGCCGGTGGAGTGGCCGTCGGATATGGCGTGGTTGCGGGTGAAGTAGAGGTGCGTGACCCCCGCCTCCTCGTCGGCGGCCGCCCGCAGCCGCCACAGGGCGCCGCCCGTCGGCAGGACGTCGTTGAGCTCCTCGCCCTGGAGGTCCTCGGGCGGGCGCCCGGCGGGCAGCGGGCCCCGGCGCAGCTGCTCCGGCTCCGGCCCGGGGCCCTCGCGGAACCACAGCGAGCCGTCCCGTTCCTCGATGCGCGCCCGCAGCAGCGGCAGCCGTCGCGCCCAGCGCTCCACGGCGTCGCGCAGCTCCGCGTCGCCGAGCAGGGCGTCGACGCTCACCCAGGTGGTGACCTGGGTGTTTCCCTTGAGCAGGCCGTGGGTGTAGGCGAAGGACGCCTCGACGTCGCTGAGCTTCCGGATCAGCTCCACGGTCACTCCACCGGCCTTTCGGAGCCGTCCCAGGCGATCACGTTCGTCAGGGTCACGCCGTGGCTCGCCACGTCGATGGTGAGCCGGTCGCCGTCCCCGATGCGGAAGCCCGCGTGGAAGCTGCTGCGGTCCGCGCCGATGAAGACGTAGTGGACGCGGCCGGGGTGGTGCAGCGGGGGGTAGGAGAAGAGGTGCTCCATCATGCCGTCGAGGCGGTAGGCGAGGGCGTCGGTGCCGGTGGTGAAGCCGCCCTCCCACGCGGTCACGCCGTCCCGCTCGACGGAGACCTTGCCGGTCACCGAGCGCGGCGGCTCACCGGAGAAGAACCAGGGGGAGACGGCCGCGTCGCACAGCTTGGCGTACGAGAGGTGGCCGTTGTCGCGCTTGAACCGCCCGATGTCGGTGAGGTCGTTGCCGAAGGTGTAGCCGACGTAGCGGGGCCTGCCCTCCTCGTCGTCGATGTAGATCAGGACGACCTCTGCCTCCTCGCACACGGCGACGGCCGCGGCGGGCACGGTCAGCGGGTCGCCCGCGACCTTGAGGGAGGTGCCGAGGCCCTTGAAGAACCAGTTGGGCTGCGGGCGCTCCCCGCCGTCCTCCGGCTCGTCGGCCACCTTGACGTTGTGGGTCTGCATAAACCCGCTGACCAGGGCGTTCCCCAGCTCGGTGGGCAGCAGCGGCGGCAGGTGGCGTACCTCGTGGCGGCGGTCGGCCGGCACGGTGACGGCCGGGCCGCCCGCGGTGACGGCGGCGGCGAACGCGGCGGGGTCGTAACCGGCGGCCGCCAGCTGGGCGCCGAGGTCGTCACCCGCCGTCCGGTAGAGGTGCAGCGGTGCTCCGTCGGCGGGCTCGTCGAAGCCGATGAGCCGCTCGCCCTGGTACGTGCATGCGAAGAACTGTGTCACGGCGGAACGCCCTCCATGGACGTCGGTGAACTCCCGGGGGAGCCGGTGGGGTTGGGGAGGAAGGGGCCGGTGCGGGTGGTGTCCGGTGGCGGGGGAGGCCCGCCCGCCCCGGGGTCGCGCCGCCGGTCATTCCATGAGGATTTCCACGAGCGCCGGCTTGCCGTTGGCCTTGATGAACTCGACCGCCTCGCGGATGGCCGGCGCGACGTCGGCGATGGACTCGACCCGCGGCAGCGCGTGGATGTTGTACGACTGCGCGAGGGTCACGAAGTCCACCGGGTTGTCGTAGAAGCTCGTGGCGATGTGCGCGCGGTCGATGTCGCGGTCGCGGTTGCCCGCGATCCGCGCGGCGTGCTGCGTCGAGTTCAGGTAGAGGCGGTTGTTCATGACGATCGTCAGCAGCGGGACCTCGTAGGCGGACAGCGTCCACAGGGCGCTGGGGGTGTAGAGGAAGTCGCCGTCGGACTGGAGGTCGATGACGATCTGCCCGTCGTCCTTGTGGGCGAGGGCGGCGCCGACCGACGCGCCGAGACCGTAGCCGAGCCCGCCGCCGCCGTTGAGGCCGAGGTAGCTCTGCGGCCGCTCCAGGGGCCACAGCTTCTTGACCCAGCCGTCGATGGTGAGGCTGCCGGTGTTGGCCAGCACCCAGGTCTCGTCGCGGACGGCGCGGTGGATCTCGTCCACGGCGGCCGCCACATTGATGATCTCGTTGCCCTTGGCCTCCGCGGCCTGCTCGGCCCACTCGGCGCGGGCGCGGAGGTGGGCGGCGGAGATCTTCTTGACGCGCGCATCGCGCCGGGCGGTGAACTCCGGGGTGGCGAAGGAGGCGTCTTCGGCCCGCTCGCGCAGCGCGGTGACGCTGCCGAGGGCGTCGGCGGCCACGGCCTGGTCGACGGGGACGAACTGCTGGTAGTCCGCCGCCCACTTGCTCGTCAGCAGGTCGTTGGCGCCGATGGTGACGACGTGGGCGCCGTTCGCGGGCTTCCCGTGGTCGTCGAGCTCCAGGAACGAACCGAGCGCGCCCGCGAGGTCCTGCACCTCCAGGGCGAGCACCAGGTCCGCGTCCTCCAGCAGGCCCGCGGTCGCACCGGAGAGGTTGAGCTCGTGGGTGCTGGGGAAGTTCATCCGGTTGCCGCGGTCGACCACGGCCAGCCCCAGGCGCTCCGCGAGGGCGGTCAGCGGGGCGACGGTGCGCGGGTCCTGGCCGGAGAAGTCCGTGATCAGCACGGGCAGTTCGCTGTCCCGCAGCCGCGTCGCGAGGCTGTCCGCGGACAGCGCGTCCAGCGGCGGCAGCTCGGTGGCCAGCGCGGCCGTCTTCGGCAGCAGCCGTACGTCGTCCTGGAGCGGCTGCTCCTGGATGTCGAAGTCCAGGGCCACGAAGACGGGCGCCTTCATCGGCGTGTTCATCAGCTTGAACCCGCGGTAGAGGGACTCCACGGTGGCGCGCTGGCTGGTCGGCTGGTCGCACCACTTCACATAGTCCTTGACCACGGACTCGATGTTCTGCGAGGTGTGGATCCAGTCGATCCACGGCCGCCGCTTCCCCGCGTCCAGCGGGCCGTTGCCGCCGAGCACGAACAGCGGCACCCGGTCGCACCAGGCGTTGAAGACGGCCATCGAGGCGTGCAGCAGGCCGACGTTGGCGTGCACGAAGACGCCCATGTGCCGGTTGCTCGCCTTGTGGTAGCCGTGGGCGATTGCGACGGCGATCTCCTCGTGGCAGGCCATGACGATCTCCGGGGCGATCTCCGCGTTGTCCTCGTGGACGAGCGAGTCGTGGACGCCGCGGAAGGACGCTCCGGGGTTGAAGGTCACGTAGTCGATGTCCTGCTGGCGCAGGAACTCGACGATCACGTCGGAGAAGTACTTGGTCATGCCTCGGCCTTCGCTGCTGCCACGAGGGGCTGCCATTGGTCGGTGTCCCCGGCGGCCCTGAGCACTGCCCAGTCGCCGGCGCTGTCGTCGAGGGCCATCCCGAACCCGGCGCCGTCGGCGGGCGAGATGGTGTTGGAGCCGCGGTCCACGGCCGGCGGCGGGGTGACGATCATCCGCTCGAAGAAGCGGTCCGACTGGCCCGCCTCGACGGTGATCGCGTCCCGGTGCCGGAAGGCGAGCTGCCGCCCGGCGGCGATCAGCGGCCCGGTCTCCGCGACCTGGACCCCGACCTGGAAGCCGATGCCGTGCTGCCGCGCGAAGTCGATGATCTCCGCCGAGCGGAGCAGCCCGCCGCATTTGGCGACACGGACGTTGAACGCGTCGGCGGCGCCGGTCCGCACCGCCGTGCGGGCGTCGTCGAGCGAGCACAGCGACTCGTCCAGCATGATCGCCACCCCGGTGGCGAGCCGCAGTTCGCGCAGCTCGGTCCAGGCGCCCTTGCGCAGCGGCTCCTCGATCAGGTTCACGCCGCACCCGGCGAGCAGCTCGATGTGGTGGAGCGCGTCGTCGTAGGACCAGCTCATGTTGGCGTCGACCATGACGGGGACGCCGGGGCCCAGCGCCTCGCGGACCGCGGTGACGGTCCGGGCGTCGCGCTCGATGTCGTCGGACGCCTTGACCTTCACGAAGTGGAACGGGCCGCGGGTCGCCAGGAACTCCTCCACCCCGATGCCCAGGTCGATGACCTGGGACACCGGCAGCGGGCCCCCGGCGCTCCGGCCGGGCCCGGCGGGGCGGATCAGCTCGCCCACGCCGAGCCCGAGCCGGTGGCCCAGGAGGTCGAGCACCGCGGTCTCCAGCAGGCAGATCAGGTTGTTCCCGCCGGAGATGCCGAAGGTCCGCTCGAAGCCGTCCCGGCGCAGCAGCGCGGCGAGTTCGGCGCTGTCGGCGGTCCGCAGCCGCTCCAGCAGGCGCCGCATCGGCACCCTCCGGAGCTCCCTGCGCACGCCGTCGGTGGTCTCACCGGTGACGTACGGGCGCGGGGCGCACTCGCCGAGCCCGGCCACGCCGTCGACGGTCAGCTTCAGGACGAGGCCGTCGGACCGGCGGCGGCGCGCCGCGGGGTGGTCGAAGCCCACCCGCATCGGCAGCGCCACGTGGTACAGCCGAGCCTCATCCATGGTGGTCCAGGCCCGGTATGAGGGTGTAGGTGGAGGACCAGTTGACGAGGCTGGTGCGGACGTCGGTGTAGTAGAGGTAGTGCTGGTTGGTGGGGAACTTGATGATGCCGCCGCGCCCCCGCGTCATCTCGATGAACGTCTTGTGGGCGTCGTCGAGGTCGACGATCGGGTCGGTGAGCCCGGAGACGTAGCCCATCGGCACCGGCGGGAGCTCGCGCTCCGGCTCCATGTAGAGCTTCTCCAGGCCGAGGAGCGTGGCGCGGGAGCGCTTGGTGAGCTGCCGGACGGCGAGGTCGTCGTTGTCGATGTAGTGCTGGTACTTCACGCTGTCGGTGAAGTCCGTGGACTTCAGCGCGGCGTCCCACAGCTGCGTGCCCGTCTCCTTCGCCAGCGCCTCCCGCTGCTCCTCGGAGAGGGTGGCGTGCAGCTTGCCGAGCCAGGTCGAGCAGAAGACGGCGGAGTCGTAGGGGATGTCGAAGTCCCGATGCTGCATCAGCGCGGCGAGGAACGAGCCGCCCAGGCAGTGCCCGAAGAGCTGGAGGGGCACCTCGTCGCCGATGATGCCGCGCACGGCGGCGAGGGCGGCGGCGTAGTCGCCGAGTACGGTGTCGACGTCCGGGATGTCGTTGCGCTCGCCGTCGCTGATGCCGCTGCCGCGGCGGTCGAGGACGAAGAGCGCGATGTCGTTGTTCGCGTACTGCGGGCCGACTTCCCACAGCCAGCCCGCATGGCTCTGCAGGCCGTGGAAATAGAAGATCGCGCCCTTGAGGTTCTTGGGGCGCCACAAGTGCAGCGCGAGGTCGGCGCCGTCGCGGCGCACGTGGACGATCTCCTTGCGGGTGTTCTGCGGGGGGCGCTTCAGCTCCAGCATGTGTGCCTCTTCCAGGTCAGTCGCCGACGATGTCGGCGACGAATGCGATGTCCTGCTGAAATGGCTTGTACTTGTACTGGGTGGCGTTGCCGGCGAGCCGCCGGCTCTCGACGTACGCGTTGATCGCGTCGTGCGGGACGGTGACGACCTCGATGGCCCCCAGCCGTCCGCTGTCGCGCTTGGACGCGTACTCGATGTTGATCGTCTTGAGCTCCTCGTCGATCCGCCCGGACAGCGCGGCGTCGATGCCCCTGTCGCTGCCGTGGCTCTCGACCAGGGCGACGTAGTGCGGGGGCTCGCCCCACTGCGGGCCGCACATGTACAGGCCCATGTCGAGGCCGAGTCCGGCGACGCCCTGCTCGATGGCCTGGGTCACCTGGGCCTCGGTGATCTTCTCGCCGGTGAAGGAGTGGAAGACGCCGTCACGCCGCAGGAAGTGGATCCACGGCACACCGCCCTCGACGCGGTCGACGTGGTAGATGTCGCCGGTCCACAGCCGGTAGAGGCCGTTTCCCTGCGACATGACCAGGTGGTAGTCCTCGCCCGCCTCGACCTCGTCGAAGAGGAGCGTGGGGACGGCCTCGCCGCGCTCCACGAGCTCGCCGAGCGGCACGCTCGCCGGGACGAACTCGAAGAACGCCTGGCTGATCGCGAGCGGCTGGCTGTGGGCGGTGTCGTCCACCGGGATCGTGGTGACGCCCTCGGTGCCGCAGCTCATGAAGGGGAGCTTGGCGACGCCGGGGAAGACCGCGTCGAGCTTGCTCTGGTAGAGCCCGGCGGACGCCGACAGCCAGCAGCTGTAGAGCGTCAGCGAGGGCCAGACGTCCTTGAGGCTGAAGGCCGGGTCGGCCAGCACCGCCTCCAGGCGGTCGGCGGCGGCCGGGTCGGGCTCGCCCCACGGCTCGCCCTCCACCGTGCCCTCGCGCAGGTCCCGCACCAGGCTCTTGCCGTGCACCGCGATGAGGTCGCGCAGCGAGATCAGAGTGCTGGGGTTGATCGAGGAGATGTAATGCAGGTTCCTGCCGAGGAGGTGGCGGATGCGGTGGTACATCCGGCCCTCGTGGCTGGTGGGGGTGTCCGGGCCGAACCAGGGCGCCTCGTACCACGGCGGGTTCCAGTCCCGGGTGTTGATCTGCGGGTGCCGGTTGCTGACGGCCTGGTGCTCCACGCCGTGCACGAAGTCGCTGACGTCCTCGCGGACCGTCTGGGTGTCGAGCGTGGCGTAGGGGTGGGCGAGCAGCTCGGGGTGGTGCTCCAGATAGGTGCCCCACATCGCCATCATCGCGGGGATGCGGTAGGTCAGCAGCCAGTGCAGCGTGTAGGGGACGCGCTTGGGGGTGCCGGTGGTGCCGCTGGTCTTGAGCCAGCGCAGGACCGGGCTGCACGTCAGGGTGCCGCCCTTGGTGCGGGTCTCCCGCTCGATGACCTCGGCGAAGTCGTCGTAGCGCATGATCGGGAGGGCCGAGCGGAAGGACGTCGCGTCCTTCGCGAGGGTGTCGTAGCCCCGCTCCTTCCAGTGCAGCGAGGCCGCGCTGACACCGATGATGTCGTCGAGCACACGCTCCTGGGCCGCCCCTGGGTTCTTCAGGTCCGCGAGCAGCCGCTCGTGCGCCTGGCGGCACTCCTCGATGAAGCGGCCCCGGCGCGCCTTCCAGTGTTTCTGCCAATCCGATATGGACATGTCCACTTCTCTCCGCATGGGTTCGACTGGGTGAGGGAGGGTGAAGCAAGTGCGTGCGCCTGCCGGGAGCGGCAAGGGCCGGCGAAAACGCCGAGCACCGGCGGAGGGGGAGGCCGCCGGTGCTCGGAGTCAGGAAATAAGGAGGGCCGCTGGGATCAGCGGTCGATGAAGGCCATCATCTTCTCGTTGTAGCGGGGACCGGCCACCTGCGAGGAGTCGACGGCTTCCTCGATCTCGCGGAGCAGCTCCGCGTCGAGCCGCACCCCGGCCGCGCCGAGGTTCTCCTCCAGGTAGGTGCGGCGCTTGGTGCCCGGGATGGGCACGATGTCGTCGCCCTGGTGCAGCACCCACGCGATGGCCAGCTGGGCGGGGGTGAGGCCGTGGCGGCCCGCCAGATCCTTGATCTTCGCGGCGATCGCCATGTTGTGGTCGTAGTTCTCGCCCTGGAGGCGCGGGTCGTGGCTGCGGAAGTCGTCCTCGGGGTAGTTCTCGGCGCGGTCGACGCTGCCGGTGAGGAAGCCGCGGCCGAGCGGGCAGAAGCCGATGAGGCCGATGCCCAGCTCGCGGAGGGCCGGCAGCACGCCGTCCTCCAGGTTGCGCTCCCAGACCGAGTACTCGCTCTGGACCACGGACAGCGGGTGCACGGCGTGGGCGCGGCGGATGGTGTTCTCGCCGGCCTCGCACAGGCCGAGGTGGCGGACCTTGCCCTGCTCGACGAACTCCGCCATGGTGCCGATCACGTCCTCGATCGGGACGTCGGGGTCGACGCGGTGCTGGTAGAGGACGTCGATGTGGTCCGTCCGCAGCCGCCGCAGCGAGGCCTCCACGACCTCCCGGATGTGCTCCGGGCGGCTGTCGACCTTGGCGGTCGAGCCGTCCTTGAGCTTCATCGGGAAGCCGAACTTGGTGGCGATGACGACCTGTTCGCGCTTGCCCCGGAGGGCCTTGCCGAGCAGCTCCTCGTTGTCGTACGGACCGTAGGCCTCGGCGGTGTCGAGCATGGTGACGCCGAGCTCCAGGGCCCGGTGGACGGTCGCGACCGACTCCGTGTCGTCGGTGGCGCCGTACCACTGGCTCATGCCCATGCAGCCGAGGCCGATCTGCGCGACCTCGAGGCCCTGGCTGCCGAGCTTGCGGTGTTCCAGCAACGTGCTTCTCCGTTCGGGAGGTTGGTCTTCAAAAGGGCGGTGCGTGCCGATGACGTGCGTGTACGGGGCGGGGAGTGGCCCCGGTGCCGACGGGGGTGCGGCACCGGGGCGATGGTCCTGCCCGGCCGGGCAGGGGGGAGGCCCGGCCGGAGTCTCAGGGGCGCGATCCGCGGACCAGCTCGGCGAGTTCGTCGAGGTCGTACGTGGCGCGCCGGGCCGTGCCGTAGCGGGTGATGCGCCCGCGGTGGGCCCACTGGCGGATGGTGCCCTCGGTGACCCCGAGGGCGAGGGCGGCGACATTGGTGGGGACGCGGCGGGCGCGCTCGGCGGGGGTCATACCGCGGCCACCTCCTTGCGGCGGTCGCCGAGCCGGAGCCACATGCTGGGGGGAAGCGTGTGCCCGGCGTCGCAGACCAGCCCGCGCAGGGCCGCCTTGCTGCTGCCGATCGAGGAGATCGACACCGTGCCGTGGCAGCCCGGTTCGGGGCAGTCGCCGACCGGGGCCGGCTCCACGGGGTCGGGGTCGATCACCCGGCGCATGGTGCCGACGAGCAGCATGATCTCGTCGGCCGCCTCGCCGGCGGCCGGGTGGGCCGCCAGCCAGGCGAGCTGGGAGCGCAGGAACGCGGCCAGCGCCGGGACGGTGCGTGCGGGGGGTGTCGCGAGTGCGCGCTCCTCGACGACGAGGTCGGCCCAGGAGACGAGGGTGCACAGGGCGCGGTCGCGGACGCTCGCGGTGTGCGGGTCGATCGGCAGGCGGAGCTCGCGGCTTCCGGAGACGCGCGGTGACATCCAGGCCCGGCCCGGACCGCCCAGCTCGTGGTCGCTCTCGGCGTGCAGGCCGGGGAGCTCGGCGAGCTGGTCGGCCAGCCGCTCCCGGCAGGGCCCGCAGAGGCGGGAACCCGTGCCGGTGCGGCGGGTGCGCGGGTGGGGGTCGTCGTGGTCACGGCGGCACCGGGGCGAAGCGCACAGGGGGCCTGCGGTGTCGGTGGACACGCGGGGTTCCTGTGCGGCGAAGGCCTGTGGGCGGGTCACCAGTCCCATCTCCTGTTCATCCACTGTTAAATACCCTCCCGAAGGAATGTTTTTAGCTTGTGGGGATCCGCTGGGGAGGGTCGAGGGAATTGAGCGAAGGACGCGTTCAACGTCGGGGTCCAGAAGACACAGTGGCTCGCGAAGAAGCGTGACACATGTGCTGCCCGCCGCGCAACCCCCGGTTTCCCATGGGCTGCTGATCATGCGTCATGCCTGGTCATGGGGCGTCCTCGCGGGCGTGGAGGGCGAGTTGGGGGTGGGGACTGAGCAGGTCGAGGAGCATCGCCCAGTCCTCCTCCAGGGGGGAGAGGCGGTCGTCGAGGGCCGGCGCGCCCGGGGCGTAGGGCGCGCCCCAGGCGACCGCCAGGAGCAGCCTGACGATGCGGTCGGGGGCGTACGAGGCCAGGATGACGCCCTCCTCCTGCCCGCGCCGGGCCAGGGCGGCCAGACAGTCCCGGATCTCCGACAGGGTCCTGGCCCCCCGGTCCGTGGCGATGCCCCCGTCCGCGAACAGCCGCAGCGCCGCCCGCATCCGTACGTCCGACTCCAGCCGCCTGGCCAGGCTCAACGCGGCCGCGAGCAGCGTCGCGGGCGCCGGCCGGTCCAGGTCTCCCCAGGCCGCGCGGATGTCGTCCCAGGCGTCGGCGAAGTGCTGGAGCAGGGCGTGTGCCAGGTCTTCCTTGGACGGGAAGTGGGCGTAGAGGGCGCCTTTGGTCATGCCGATGCGGGTCGCCACCGTCTGCAGGACGGTATTGGCGTAGCCGTGCCGGGCGAATTCCTCGGCGGCGGCGTCGAGTACATGTTCCCTGGTCCGCCTGGCGCGTTCCTGGATCACCGGGTTCCTCCGTTTCTCTGTGTGTGCCCCCGTGGTTGCCAAAAAGATACCCCCTGGAAGGAATGTTTTATGCCGTCAAAACGCAGAACGGGCCGGATTTGGCTGAGCCCAGCCAAATCCGGCCCGTTCGGGGATCCCCGTGCCTACAGCGGCACGGGCAGCTCCAGCGGCCCCGTCTCGCACGGGAGACGCAACCAGCGCTCGCGCACGGCGTGTTCGGCGAGCACGGGGTCCGTGCCCACCGCCGCCGCCGTGCCCACGCTCCTCAGGAGCGGGAGGTCGCTCGCGTGGTCGCCGTAGGCGTGGCAGTCCGCGGGCGAGGCCCCGGCGGCCGCCATCAACACCGCCGCGGCCTCGGCCTTCGCCTCGCCGATCATCGGGCGGACGATCTCGCCGGTGAGCACGCCGGAGGCGTCGACGCGCTGCGACGTGCACAGGATGCGGTCCGCGCCCAGGTCGGCGGCGAGCGGGGCCAGGCAGGGCCACAGCGAGCCGGAGACGAGCACGACCATGTGGCCGAGGGCCCGGTGCCGGCGCAGCGCGGTGACGGCGGGGAGGACGAAGGCGTGCGGGTCCGTGCGGAAGTCGCGGTACCACTCGCGCCCCGCCGTCTGCAGCTCATGGGCGGGCACGCCCGCGAAGCGCCGGTAGTAGGCGCGGTTGAGCTCGCTCCGGTCCTTCCCGGTGAGCGCGGTCGCCTCCGGGCCACCGGTCTCGCCCGGCGGGTGGAGGGCGTCCCACCAGTCCCGGAAGAGCAGCATGCTCTTGCCGTTGATCAGCGTCTCGTCGACATCGAAAAAGGCCACCGGCCGTACGGTCATGACCCGTTGGCCTCCTTGTCGGTATCGGGGAAGGTGTCGGGGAAGGCCGCGTCGGCGTAGGCCGCGGCGGCCGTGTCGAAGTCCAGCGTCGCGTGCGCGGCGGCGGCGGTGACGTCGCGCCACTTCTGCTGCAGGGGGTTGCCGTCGGCGAGCGCGCCCGCGCCACCGGCGTGGAAGAGGCGGTCCACGGCCTGTGAGCACAGGGCGGCGGCCATGGCCGCGTCCCGCCTGCACTCGGCGACCACCTCGGGCGTCACCACCGCGCCGTCCGCCCGTTCCGCCACGTCGTTCAGCAGCAGCCGGGCCGCCTTGAGCTTCGCCGAGGACTCGGCGACGAGGTGCCGGGCCGCGGGGGACTGTGCCGCGGCCCGCCCGTCGACCCGCTTGCGGCCCGCCGTGGCGGCGACCCACAGGGTGTGCGCGGACTCCGCCGCGCCCAGCAGCGGCGCGGCGAACTGCAGCGCCGCCACCATCGGATACGGCACGGCGTGACACCGCGCCGCACCCGGCCTCGGGCCGAGCAACTCGCCCAGGGCGAAGGTCCGGTGGGCCGGTACGAACAGCCCGTCCGCCGTGGCCGTGTTGCTTCCCGTGCCGCGCAGTCCGAGCGGCCGCCAGGTGTCGAGCACGGTCACCTCGGACCGCGGCACGGCGAAGATCCGGTGCTCCCGCCCCGCGGGACCGTCCGTCCAGCTGGCCAGCAGGATCCAGTCCGCGTGGTCCACACCGCTGGCGTACGCCCAGCGGCCGCTCAGGCGCCAGCCGTCCGGGTGGGGCGTCGCCTCGCCCTGAGGCGGGACGACCGACGCGGCGATCCGTACGTCCGGGCCGGCGCCCCACAGCTCCCGCTGCCCCTGCTCGGGGAGGTAGGAGGCGAGGCGGCCGTGCGCCGCGTAGAGCGCCGCGCACCACGCGGCGGAGGCGCAGGCACCGGCGACCGAGGCGGTCGCGGTGAGGAAGTCGGTGAACGTGCCCTCGTGGCCGCCCCAGCGGCGCGGCACGAAGTGCCGGGCGAACCCCGCGTCGCGCACGGCTTCCGCCGTGTCGGGCGTCAAGCGGCGCTGGTCCTCGGCGAGTTGGGCATCGCGAAGGGCGGTGGACAGCACCGCCGCCGGGGCGATCCCGGTGCGGGTCAGCATGTGACGGCCTCCCAGTCGGCGAGCAGCGTCCAGGACGGCGCGGCGCCGACGAAGCGGGCACCGGTCAGCGTGCGGTCGCCCTGCACCGCGGTCGCCTCGAACCCGGCGCGCGACGGGCCCGGCTCGGGAAGGGGGCGGACGACGATGTCGATGGGGTGGTCGAGCTCGCCGAAGCAGCTGAACTCGGCCTCCAGCGAGGAGACCATCCACGGCACCAGCCGGGAGACAGCGCCGAACTCCCGTACGTACGAGGCGTGGGCCGCCTGGTTCAGCGCCTCCAGCAGCACCATGCCCGGGACGTGGTCGGAGCCGTGGTCGAAGTGGACCGGGTGGCCGCGGTCCATGCGCAGCCGCCAGGTGTCCTCGGGGGCGCCCGGCACCTCGGCCAGCAGGACGTCCCGGTCCTGGTGGCGGCCGACGGTGCCGGGGGAGAGGGCGAAGGTGCCCGCCGCGGGGTCGTCCGTGGCGCACGCCGCGTCGAGGGCGGGGCGGTTGCGGTGCCGCAGCACGTCGTACGCCCCCTGGGGGAGGACGGCCCAGCGGAAGTCCGCGCGGCCGTACCAACGCCCGTGAATATAAAGGGAGACCGACAGCTGCATGCTGAAGCGGTTCGGCCGGGTGGAGGTCCGGACGCAGGTGACGTCGAGGACGACGGGCAGGGCCGCGCTCTCGTCGAAGGGCAGGCCCCGCGGGACGATGTCCGTGCTGAGGTGGCTGAGCACGAAGTGCTGCCCGTCGGCCGGTATCCCGTAGAAGGTGTGCGAGAGGTAGATGGCCGACTGCCGCATGGACTCGACCAGCAGCGTCGGGTCGCCTGCCCCGGACGGGCCCGGCCGGTAGAGCAGGTGGTCGGGGGACCAGGCCGCCGCCACGAGGAACCGGTCCTTGCCCACCTGTTCCGCGTCGGTGAGCAGGACCTGGCTGTCGGCGGCCTTGTGGACCAGACGGCGCTCGACGGTGGGAGCGAATCTGAGCCGACGGGTGCTGCCGAGAGCGTTGTTGACGATCTCCATGGCGTCGACGGCGGTGGTGACGGCCGGGCGCGGCGTGGCAGCGGGAACGGTGTGAACAGCCTGCACGATTGGACTCCCCCCCTGTGGAGCGCCGACGGGGTTTCCCTCGTCGGTGCGTGCTCCGGGTACGACACTCAGTGCTTGATGAAACCGAAAATATACCTGCGGGAAGGTATATTGCAAGGGAGAGGTTCGGGAGTCGTCCCCGGTGCCCCGGCCGCCTCTCTCCGCCGCCCCCATCGACAGGAGAAGAAGTGTGACGACCAGGCAGCGAAAGACCCCCGTTCGTGCCACTGCCGACCTCAAGCAGGACCGGGCCATCCGCACCAGGGCGCAGACCCTGCACGTGGCCGCCCAGCTCTTCGCCGAACGGGGCTTCCGGGCCACCTCGATGCAGCACGTCGCCGAGCGGCTGGGCATGACGAAGGGGGCCGTCTACTTCCACTTCCCGACGAAGGAGTCCCTCGCGGTCGCCATCGTCGAGGAGCACTACGGGCGTTGGCCCATGGTGGTGAAGGAGGTGCAGGCGGAGGGGCTGAGCCCCATGCGCACCGCGGAGGAGATCCTCAACCGCGCGGCGGTCGCCTTCCGCGACGACCCCGTCATGCAGGCGGGCGCCCGGCTCCAGCTCGAGCGCCCGCACATTGACGCGGAGTTGCCCACTCCGTATCTGGAGTGGACGCAGCTGCTGACGTCCCTGCTGGTCACCGCCCGCTACAGCGGCGAGCTTCGGGAAGGCATCGATCCGGAGGCGGGGGCGCGGACGCTGGTGTCGGCGTTCTTCGGGATGCAGCACATTTCGGATGTGCTTGCGCATAGGGCGGACATTGTGGAGCGGTGGGGTGAGGTCAGGGAGCTGACGTTTTTCGCGTTGCGGGCGTAGCCCGGTTGTTTGGTCGGGTGCGGTCCGTTGCGCCTGCGGCGGGCTTTGTCCCCTATCCCGCCCCTTCCCGAAACTGGGGGCAAGCCCCCAGACCCCCAGGGTGCGCAATCAGCCCGTCCGGCGTTTGAGGACAAGCGGCGCAGCCGCTTCAGGGGGTCCGGGGTCTCCCCGGTTTCGGGAAGGGGCGGGGTAGGGGAAAGCCCGCCGCAGGCGCTCAGGCGCGGAGCCCCATGGCCGCCGACAAGATCGCTCGCACCGTCGCCTCCCCGCCCACCCGCGCCCAGTCCGACGCGCTCGGCACGCAGCGGCCCGCCACCGCGTCGTACGCGCTCATGAGCACGCCCGCATGGTCGGACACCGGCTCCGTCAGCCGTACCGGCCAGCCCCGCGCGGCCAGCGCCTCGGCGAAGACGCGGGAGTGGGTCACGTCGAGCTCGTCCTCGGTGCCGTGCACCAGTTGGACGGGCACGGCTTCGGGGGCGTGCGCCACGACGTCGTCCAGCGGTGCCGTGCCCGTCGTGCGCGCGGGCACGTCGTAGCGCCCCGCTATGCCGACCACGGCGGCGGGGCGCGGGCCGTCGAACAGGTCGGGGCGCGTCGCGAGACCCACCGCCGCGCCCGCTCCCGCGGACCAGCCGGCCACCACGAGCCGGTCGGCGTCCGCGCCGTGCCCGGCCGCTTCCTCGTGGACGAACTCCAGCGAGTCCAGCAGGTGTGCCCGGCCGCGGTCGGGCGCGTCGGAGCGCCAGTCGGGGGCGAACACCACGACCCCGGACGCCGCGGCCGCCTCCGCGACCGGGCGGAGTACGTCCCGCTCGTCCGGGCCCATTCCGTGCCAGATCAGCACGGCGGGGAGCGGGTCCGGCCCGCCTCTCGCGGAGGGCCGGTAGATGTCGACGGCCTTGCCGTTGGCCATGCGGCCGGTGGCGCGGGTCACTTCGGATTGCATGATCACGGGCTCCTCTTCGCGTGCGCTGATCCGTAATCTTCTCGTGCAGGCGGCTCCCGGAGGGCTCCTGTGCCAACAGCCGTCACCGCAGGGGAGTTCCATGGTCAGCGTTCACGCGTTCCTCGGCATGGCCGCCGTCGCTCTGGGGATGGTGCTGACCCCGGGGCCGAACATGATGTATCTGGTGTCGCGGTCGGTGACCCAGGGGCGGCGGGCGGGGCTGATCTCGCTGCTGGGTGTGGCGGTGGGGTTCTTCGTCTATCTCCTGGCCGCGATCGCCGGGATAGCGACCCTCTTCGCCCTGGTCCCCGCCGTCTACACCACGGTCAAGCTCGCGGGCGCGGCCTATCTCGCCTATCTGGCCTGGAAGGCCCTCAAGCCCGGCGGGGTCTCCGCCTTCGACCCGAAGCCGCTGCCGCCGGACCCGCCGCGGAAGCTCTTCACGATGGGGCTGGTCACCAACCTCCTCAACCCCAAGATCGCCATCCTCTACATCTCGGTGCTGCCCCAGTTCGTCGACCCGGACCATGGCTCGGTCGCCTTCCAGAGCCTGCTGCTCGGGCTCACCCAGATCGTCATCGCGGTCACCGTCAACGGGCTCATCGCCATGACCGCGGGCTCCATCGCCGGTTTCCTGAAGGAGCGTCCGCGCTGGCTGCGGATGCAGCGCTATGTGATGGGCGTGATGCTGGCGGGGATCTCGGTGCGGGTGGCGTCGACCTGATTCGGGACCCGTTCTCGGGTGCGGGTCCGTTGCCGTCTGCGGCAGGCTTGCGCGGCTCCGCCGAGGCCGGGGCCTCAGCCCCGGACCCGTTCTCGGGTGCGGCCCGGCGGGCGCTTTTTCCCCAGCCCCGCCCCTTCCCGAAACTGGGGCTTCGCCCCAGACCCCGGAGCACGCTTCGCGCGCTGTCCTCAATCGCCGGACGGGCTGGTTTTCCAGCCCGTCCGGCGATTGAGGACGCGCCCGCAGGGCGCCCCCGCCGCAGGCGGCAACGGCGGGACAGCCGGGGGTCCGGGGCGCCCCGCCCCCGCCGTCAGCGCGTAATAGGTGCCAAATACCGGTCCAGCGCAGCATCCGGCAGGACACGGGACAGCACGCGGAAGTTGCGTACATCCGCCCCCACCCCGTAGCGCGACTTCGGGCGGGCGTCCGTGAGGGCGCGGGCGACGGCCCGGGAGAAGTGCGCCGGGGTCGTCGAACTGGCCCTGGCGCCCCGCTCGTTCTGGTGCAGGAAGCGGCTGAAGGGAATCCGGTACAGCTCCGCGATCCCCTCCGGCACGGACTCCAGCGCGGCCCGCCCCGCGTCCGCGACCTTCCCCCAGATCGGTGTCACGATCGCACCGGGCTGGACCACGCAGACGTCGACGCCGAAAGCGCGGAGCTCGCGCCGCAGGACGTCCGTCAGCGCCTCCTTGGCGAACTGCGCGGCCGAGTAGGCGCCCATGTAGGGGACGGCGACGCTGCCGAGCCCGGAGGTCACGTTGACGACCCGGCCGCGGCTGCGCCGCAGCATCGGCAGGAAGGCGCGGGTGACGGCGAGCTGCCCGACGACGTTCGTGTCGAGCTGGCGGCGCAGCTCCTCGGTCGTGAGGCACTCCAGGGGCGCGGCGACGCACACCCCGGCGTTGTTGACGACGGCCCACAGGCCGTCCTCGCCGACCGAGGCGGCGATCTCCTTCGCCGCCGCGGCGATCGACCCGTCGTCGGTGACGTCGATCCGCACGGGCGTGAGCCTGCCGTACGCGACGGCGGCCAGCTCGTCGCCGTCCGCCGCCTTGCGGACCCCGGCGAAGACGTGGAAGCCCGCCTGCGCCAGGTGCAGCGCGCACTCCCGGCCGAGTCCGGAGGACGCCCCGGTGACCAGGACGGCCCGGCCGGCCGGGGACACGGGCGCGGTGCCTCTACTGGACATGTGCTGCCTCCGCTGTGGTGTAGCCGGGGAAGGTGAGGGAGTCCTCCAGCGTGCGGGTGAGCCGCGCCGCGGGGAGGAACTTGAAGTACGCGTCGCGGACCGGGCGCCGGATCGGGTTCTCCGACTGCTCGAAGTCGCTGATGCCGCGGGAGGCGGCGACCATCCCGCGGGCCCGCTCCCGGCGTTCGTCCTCGTAGCGGCGCAGCCCCCGGGTCAGGTCGTCGGCCGAGCCGAGGACGCGGGCGAGGACGGCGGCGTCCTCGATCGCCATGCCCGAGCCCTGGCCGAGGCTGGTGAGCATCGGGTGCGCGGCGTCGCCGAGGAGGGTGACCGGGCCCTTGCCCCAGCGCTCCAGGAAGGGCCGGTCGCGGGAGGGCACGGCGATGATGGACTCCTCGGGCGTCACCCGGATCGCTTTCTGCACCTCGTCGGCCCAGCCCGCGTACGAGCGCAGGACCTCGGACTTGCCGCCGCGCCAGTCGCGGGACTGCGACGCGGGCATGTTCTTGGTGCCCCACCAGTAGAGCCGGCCGCCGCCCATGTCGACGAGCCCGAACCGCTTGCCGCTGCCCCAGTAGTGGGTCACCGACCCCTGGGTGAAGCGCGGGTGCTCGAAGGGGACGATCGCGAGCCAGACGATGTAGCCGCTGTCCTTGGAGCTCTCGCCGGGGCCGACGAGCTGGCGGCGTACGACGGAGTTGAACCCGTCGGCGCCGATGAGCACGTCGCCCTCCGTCTCGCTCCCGTCCTCGAAGCGGACCCGTACGCCCCCGGTCGCCTCGTCCGTCTCGAACTCCTTCGCCGTGGCGCCGAGATGGATCGGGATGCCCTCCGCGGCGGCCAGCAGGGCCTGCTGGAGGTCGGAGCGGGTGATCAGGACGCTGGGCACGCCGAGCCGGGAGATGATGCCGGGGAAGGGGAACTCCCTGATCAGCCGGCCGCGGGCGGTCCTGACGTGGTACGACTCCAGGACCTGGCCGCGCTTCTCCAGACCGAGGTCGATGCCGATCGAGTCGAGGGCCGCGATGGCGTTGCTCATCACGGACAGCCCGGAACCGGCGGCCTTCAGCTCGGTCGCCCGCTCGTGCACCTCGACGTCGATGCCGACCTTGCGCAGGGCGACGGCGGTGGCGAGGCCGCCTATGCCCGCGCCGATGACGATGGCCTTCTTGGCCTGCTTCTGACTCATGGTCACTCACCCATCAATTCGAAGACGGTCTCGACCACATGCTTCACGAAGGGCTCTTCCATGATGGTGAGATGGTCGCCTTCCACGTCGATTCTCTTGAAGTCGCCTGTGGTGCGCTCGCGCCAGCCGTTGGTGGGGTCCCGGTGCATGGACTGGATCGAGGTGTGCATGTTGTCCAGGACCGGGGGCAGCGGCTTCTTGGCGCGGATCAGCACCATGTCCTGCTCGACGGGCTCGGGCCGGTAGGCGAACGCGGCCCGCCAGTTGGCCTCGTAGACACTGAAGAGCCGCCGGACGATCGCGCCGGAGGCCCCGGCGGGCAGCACGCCCTCGTCGACCGCGAGCTGGGCGATGAAGTCGAACTTCTCCTCCAGCGTCGCCAGGTGCGCCGGAATGATCTCCTCCGGGGACTCGCCGCCGCGCTTGAGCCAGAGCAGCTCCCAGAAGAACCAGGTGAGCAGGGCGTCGTCGCCGGTGGCGGTGCGGCGGCCCGGGTTGAGGGCCGTGGTGTCGAGGAGGACCAGGCTCGCGATCTCCTCGCCCGCCGCCCGCAGTTGCCGCGCCATCTCGAAGGCCACGAAGCCTCCGAAGGACCAGCCTCCGATCGCGTACGGGCCGCTGGGCTGCACCCGCTTCATGGCCTCGATGTAGCTCGCGGCGATCTCCGGGACGCTGCGCAGCGGTTCGGTGCCCGCGTCGCTGCCCGCCGCCTGGAGGGCGTAGAACGGCTGGCCCTTCGGCAGGTGGTCGGTGAAGCGGAGGTAGCACAGGACGTTGCCGCCCATGGGGTGGACGAAGAACACCGGCCGCTTGTCGCCCGCGGGCCGGATGGGCACCAGCGGGTCGAAGGCGGACACCGCGCCGCCGCCGCGCAGCCGGTCGGCGAGCTCGGCGACGGTGGGCGAGGCGACGAACTCCGACAGCGGGACGTTGATGCCGTAGCGCTGCTCGATCAGGACGACCAGGCGCATCGCGGTGAGCGAGGTGCCGCCGAGGTCGAAGATGTTGTCGTGGACGCCGAGGGCGGGCAGTTGGAGCAGCTCGCCGAGTATCTCCGCGAGGCTGCGCTCGTACTCGTCGCGGGGCGCCGTGGCATCGCCCTGGGTGCCCGCGGTGAGCTGGACGCGGCGCAGGGCGGCGTCGTCCCGCTTGCCGCTGGGGGTGAGCGGCAGCGCGTCGAGCCACTCGAAGTGCGACGGGATCATGTAGTCGGGCAGCACCGTGCGCAGCTGCTTGCCGAGCTGGTCCAGGTCGGTGCGCCCGGCGTCGCCGACCAGGAAGGCGGCGAGGAAGGAGTCGTTGCCCTCGCGGCGGCGGGCGACGACGGCGGCCTCGGTCAGCCCCGGGTGGTCCTGCGCGAAGCGGGTGATGGCCAGCTCGACCTCGGCGGGTTCGACGCGGAAGCCGCGCACCTTGACCTGCGAGTCCTCCCGGCCGACGCAGACGATGGCGCCGTCGGGGAGGCGGAAGCCGAGGTCGCCGGTGCGGTAGAGGCGCTCGGTGCGCCCGGCGACGGTGCGGGTGACGAACCGCTCGGCGGTCAGCTCCGGCTGGTCGACGTAGCCGTCCGCGAGGCAGGCGCCGGCGAGGTAGAGCTCGCCCTTCACGCCGTCCGGCACGGGCCGCAGCCGCGCGTCGAGTACATGCACGGCGGCGCTGTCGACAGCGGTGCCGATGGGCGGCAGCGCGGGCCAGGCGGCGGGGTCGCCGGTCATGGTGTGGGCGGTGACGACGTGCGACTCGGTGGGCCCGTACTGGTTCTCCAGGATCACCCCGGGCAGCCGCTCGCACAGCGTGCGGATCTCGTCGGTGACGCGCAGCTGTTCGCCGGAGGACGCCAGCACCTTGATGCCCCTGGGCACGGTGTCGAGCGCCACCGCCGTCTCGGCGAGCTGCTGGAGCGCGACGTAGGGCAGGTAGAGCCGCTCGACGCCGTGCCGGTCCAGCAGGCGCAGCAGGGCGGGCATGTCGCGCCGCTCGTCCTCGGCGATCACCAGCAGGTTCCCGCCGCCGCAGAGCGTGGAGAAGATCTCCTGGAAGGAGACGTCGAAGCTCATGGGGGCGTACTGCGCGGTCGTGCCGCCGACGACGCCGCTGGGGACGCGGTTCTGCCAGGCCACGAGGCCCGCGAGCGACCGGTGGGGCATCGCGACGCCCTTGGGCTTCCCGGTGCTGCCGGAGGTGAAGAGGATGTACGCGACGGACTCCGGCGCGACCGACGGCAGCGGGGCGTCCGCCGGGGCCTCGCCGTCGAAGATCTCCTCGGCGGTGAGGACCGCGGTGCCGTCGGTGAGGAGGTGCGCCTGGTCGCTGTGGGCGACGACCCGGAAGGGGCGCGCCTGCTCCAGCATCGCGGCGAGCCGCTCCTGGGGATAGGCGGTGTCCAGTGGCACGGTGGCGGCGCCCGCCCTGAGCACGCCGAGGATCACGGCGATCGTCTCGGGCGAGCGGCGCATCGCGATGCCCACCCGGTCGCCGGGCTCCGATCCCAGGGAGACCAGCGTGCGGGCGACCCGGGCGGAGGCGCTCTCCAGCTCCGCGTACGTCCAGCGGGTCTCCCCGAAGGTGAGGGCGGTGGCGTCCGGGGTGCGGGCGGCCCGCTCCTCGAAGAGGCGGACGACGTCGGGGTGCGCGCCGCCGGTCTCCGCCGGGAGCTCCGGGGCCTCGGCGAGGAACGCGAAGTCCGGTGTCTCGCCGGGGTGTTCGACCAGGCGGCGCAGGATGCCGGTGAACCCGTCGGCGTAGAGCTCGGCCTGTGCGGGGGTGAAGGTGCGGCCCTGGTGGTCCAGGCGCAGCGAGATGCTCCCGTCCGTCGGGTCGGTCATGGCGTTGACGAGGAGCTGGAAGTTGGTCTCCTCCCACGCCTGGAATGCGCGCAGCTCCACGCCCGGCAGCGTGAAGACCTCGGCGAGCTGGCGGAAGTGGATGTAGTTGAAGGCGGTCTCCAGGACGGTGACGCCGAGGTCCTCCTGGATGGAGCTGAGCGGGTAGCGCCGGTGCGGGTGGCTGTCCTGCTCCTGCCGGAACGCCTCGCGGACGACGTCGAGCCAGGTGTCGGCGGTCGTCTCCAGGCGGACGGGCATGGTGTTGAGGAAGAGGCCCGCGATGCGCTCGGAGCCGTCCTGCTCGGGGCGTCCGTGGGTGACGAGACCGGTGGTGACGTCGGTGGCGCCGGAGAACAGCCGCAGGGTCAGGCAGTGCGCGGCGAACAGCACGGACTTCACGGGCAGCGCGTGCTCCCGGGCGAAGGTGCGGATCGCGTCGGTGAGGCCGGCGGGCAGGTCGACCTTGCGGGTGATCAGCTCCTCGCCGCCCGGCGCCTCGTGCGGCCGGAACGCGCCGAGCTGCGGCAGCTGGGCGCCCTCCAGCCGCTCGCGCCAGTACGCGCGGGTGGCCTCGGACTCCAGGGCGAGCCGCTCGGCGCGGATGTGCTGTGCGGGGGTGGGCAGTTCGCGGTCCGCGACGGGATCGATGCCGAGGCCCAGGCCGTGCAGGTAGTCCTGGAACAGCTCGCGGACGAGGTTGGCGACGCTGCCGCCGTCGAGGATCGCGTGGTGGAAGCTGAGGACCAGCTCGACGGTCTCCTCGCGCAGGTGCACGCGGAAGTGGTAGAGCGGCGCCTGCTCGAAGACGTACGGGTGGAAGCGCCGCTCCTCGATGTGCCGGGTGATCTCGGCGCGGGCGGCGGTGTCGTCGTGGCCGCGCAGGTCGACGATGTCGAGCCCGCCCTCGACGGCCGGTGCCACGGTCTGGAGCGGCTCCGAGAAGGTGCCAAGGTCGAACGACGAACGCAGGACGGGGTGGCGGGCCACCAGCCGGCCGAAGGCGTGGCGGAAGCGGTCCTCGTCCCAGGGCAGCACGAAGGTGTACTGGAAGACGTCGCGGTAGACGGCCGAGTCCTCGCGGGCGCGGCTGTGGTAGAGCAGGCCGAGCTGGAGGCGGGACAGCGGATAGGCGTCCTCGCTGCCCTCCAGCCGGGCCCGGTCGACGCCGGACACCAGGCCGAAGGGTTCGAGCGCGGGCTCCGCCGCGGTCCGCGGGGCGCCGGTGGCGAGGGCGGCGAGACCGGCGACGGTGGGCTGCCGCATGAGGTCGGTGAGCGAGAAGTGGATGCCGCGCTTCTCGGCCTCCGCCCGCACCCTGAGCATCAGGATGGAGTCGCCGCCGAGCGCGAAGTAGTCGTCGTGGATGCCGACGCCGTCGACCTCCAGGAGATCGGCCCAGACCGCGGCGAGCGCCGCCTCGGTCTCGTCGCGGGGCGCGGCGTCCGTACGGGCCCGGCCGCCGTCGGCCGCGGGGGCGGGCAGGGCGCGGCGGTCGGCCTTGCCGTTCGGGGTGAGCGGGACGGCGTCGATCCGCACGTAGAGCGCGGGGATCATGAACTCCGGGAGGTTGTCCGCGAGTTCGGAGCGCAGCCGCGAGGGATCGATCGCCTCGTCCGCGACGTAGTAGCCCACGAGGTGGGTGCCGCGCGCCGGGGAGGTGCGGTCGACGACGACGGCGTCGCGCACGCCCGCGACCTTCGCGAGGTGGTGCTGCACCTCGCCGAGCTCGACGCGGTTGCCGCGGATCTTCACCTGGCCGTCGATGCGCCCGAGGTATTCGATGTTGCCGTCGGCCAGCCGGCGGGCGAGGTCGCCGGTGCGGTAGAGGCGGCCGCCGGGGGTGAACGGGTCGTCGGTGAACTTCTCGGCGGTCAGCTCCGGGCGCTCCAGGTAGCCGCGTGCCACCTGGACACCGCCGATGCACAGCTCGCCGGGCACGCCGACGGGCTGGAGTCCGCCGTGCGCGTCCAGGACGTACAGGCGGGTGTTGTCGACGGGCCGGCCGATCGGCACCCGGTGCACGGGCCCGTCGGCGGGGCAGTCGAAGTACGAGACGTCGACGGTGGCCTCGGTCGGGCCGTAGAGGTTCACCAGCTTCGGCGCCGACTCCCCGCCGAAGATCCGGTTGAACTGCTCGACGCGGGCGGCGGGCAGCGCCTCGCCGCTGCAGAAGACGTAGCGCAGCGACGCGGCCCGCTCGCGCAGCTCGGGGGCGTCGTCGAGCAGGTCGAGGAAGGGGCCGAGCATGGACGGCACGAAGTGCATGACCGTCACCCGCTGCCCGGCGAGGGTGTCGAGGATGCCCCGCGGGTCCTTCTCGCCGCCGACGGGCAGCAGCGCCAGGCCGGCGCCCTCGATCGCCCACCAGAACAGCTCCCACACCGACACGTCGAAGGAGATCGGCGTCTTCTGGAGCAGCACGTCGCCCTCGCCGACGGGGTAGCGGCTCTGCATCCAGGCGAGGCGGTTCACCACGGAGTGGTGCTCGACCATGACGCCCTTGGGCCTGCCGGTCGATCCGGAGGTGTAGATGACGTAGGCGAGGTTGCGGGAGGTGGCGACGGGTTCCAGGGGGCCTTCGGGGCCGTCCAGGAGATCGTCCACGCGCAGGACGCGCACGTCCTCGGCCACCTGCGGCTCGGGGGAGTCCCCGGCGACGAGCACGACCTTGGCGCGGCTGTCCTGGAGCAGGAACTCGATGCGCTCGGCGGGGTATCCGGGGTCGACGGGCACGTACGCGCCACCGGACTTGAGCACGCCGAGCAGCGCGACCAGGGTCCTGGGGGCGCGGCGCATCAGGACGGCGACCCGGTCGTCGGGCCGTACGCCCTCGGCGCGCAGGGCGCGCGCGAGCTGGTTGGCGCGGGCGTCGAGCTCGGCGTAGGTGAGCCCGGCGGACGTGCCGTCGGCGGCGATCGCGACCCGGTCCGGGGTCCGCGCGGCCTGCTCCTCGATGAGGCCGTGCAGGGTGCGGTCGCTCGCGTACGGCACGAGGGGGCCCTGGCCGGTCGTGATGAGGCCGGCGCGCTCGGCGTCGCCCAGGACGGGCAGGGTGACGGCGGGGCGGTCCTCCTGCTCGACGCCGCCCGTGATCAGGGCGTGCAGATGGGCGGCCACCGCCTCGACGGGGAAGTCCTCGTCGAAGACGTCACGGGCGTAGTCCAGGTCGATGCGCAGGTCCGTGTCGTCCTCGAAGGCGTGGATCTGCACGGACAGCGCGTCGGGCACGTGCACGGGGGCGTGGATGACGCTCTCGGCGGGGGCGTGGGGCACCTGCGGGCGGGGGTGCCGGAGGTAGGACAGCGTGATGTCGAACAGCTGCCGGGAGCCGGTGCCGGTCGCGGGCAGCGCGCGGAGCACGTCGCCGAGGGCGAGCCGCTCGTGGCCCTTGCTCGCGTCGGTCGCCTGCCGCACACGGCCGGCCAGCTCGTGGAGCGTGGCGTCGGCGGGCACGGCCACGCGCAGGGGCAGGTTGTTGGCGAACTGGCCGACGGTCCGCAGCTCGTGGTCCGTGCGGCGGTTGCGGAAGGGGACGCCGAGGACGATCTCGTCGGCGCGGTGGACGCGCGAGAAGTACGTCGCGAAGGCGGCCGCGATGAAGGAGAAGGGCGAGCTGCCGCCCTTGCGTATCCGCTCGACGAGCGCGGCCTCCACCGTGAACGTGTGGCGCCCGCTGCGCTGTTCGCGCTCCGCGCGGTGCGCCGCGGCGCGGGTGAACAGGGCGGGCACCACGCCGTCGAGGGCCTGCCGGTGGAAGGCGCGGTCCTGCTCGTGGCCTTCCGAGGCGCGGTAGGCGTCCTCGGTGGCGAGGGCGTCGAGGGGCGAGGGCGCGGCGGTGCCGTCCGGCTGCGCGCCGTCGGTGCCGCCGCGCGTGGCGCGGTCGTAGTCGGCCCAGGTCTGCAGGGAGACCTGGTTGGCCGCCCAGGCGTCCACGATCAAGTGGTGGGCGTTCAGGAACAGATGGGCGACCGACTCGCTCTCGCGCAGCACCGCCGCGGTGAACAGGCGGGCGCGGCGCAGCGGGAAGGGGCGGGTGAAGGAGCGCTCCCGCCAGGCGGCACAGGCGGCCCGCGGGTCCGCCTCGCCGGAGAAGTCGAGGTACTCCACCCACTCGGCAGCGGAACCGGCCGGGTCGGCGCCGGCGCCTTCGACCCACTGGCCGGGCACGCCGTCCAGCTCGTCGAAGCGCAGGGAAAATGCCTCGTTGCGGCGCAGCACACCGGTCAGGCAGCGGCGCAGCACCTCCAGATCGGCCCGGCCGTCGAGCCTTTCATGGATGACCACATTGAATTGGTGATCTCCGGGCGCGTGTGATTCCGCGGCCCAGATGTCACGCTGGTACGAGGTCAGGGGAAAAATACGGGGAGGCGTCATGGCCTTCCTTCCGCTTTTGACAAGGGGGGTTATATCCGGCCTCTCGCCCTGAACTTTATGTTTTGCATAACCGTCCGTACCACTACTTGTACGAGTAGAAGCCGACCACTCGTTCGAGTGGTCGGCCGGGTTGGATCCCGATAAATCAGGACAAAGAAAGGGGTGTTGAGCTGTTCTCCGGGCTAACCTCCGGCGCGTGACCACATTTATTCAGGGCTCGGGGCCGGCACTGCTGCTGGCGCACGGAGCGGGCAGCGATATCCAGGACAGCTACGGCCCGATTCTCGGCGAACTGGCCCGCCGGAACACGGTGGTCGGGCCCGACTTTCCCGGCTCGGGAAAGGTGGGGCTGCCGGACTGGCCGCTTTCCCTGGACTTCCTGGCGGACTACATCGTCGAATCCGCCGTGTGCTCGGGAGTGGAATCCTTCGCCCTTTCCGGCTTTTCCATGGGCACGGCGGTCGCGGTCCGCGCGGCGGCCCGCCACCCCGAGCGGGTGACCGCCCTCGTCCTCTCCGCGGGCTTCGCCAGGCCGAGCGCCCGCCTGAAGCTGGCCATCGACACCTGGCGGACGCTGGGCCGCGGCGGCGACGAGCGGACGCTCGCCTCCTACCTGTCCCTCGTCGTCGGCGGCTCCACCTGGCTCGACGCGCGGTCCACGGAAGAGATCGAGGAGCAGCTCGCGCTCTTCGCGGCGGGAATGCCGCCCGGCACGGACGAACAGCTGGCGCTCTTCGAGGAGATCGACGTACGGGGTGACCTCGCGGGGATCCGCGTCCCCACGCTGGTGATCTCCCCCAGCGAGGACCTCCTCACGACGCCTTCGCACTCCCGCGAGCTCGCTTCTGGGATCCCGGGGGCGCGTTTGGTGTCGCTGGAGTGCGGCCATGCGATTGCCGCGGAGCGGCCGGCGGAGTGGGGCACCCTGATCACGAACTTCCTGGCGGAAGCGGCGGCTTGAGCCGGGATTTGTTCCCCAGCCCCGCCCCTTCCCGAACTGGGGCTTCGCCCCAGACCCCGGAGCACGCTTCGCGCGCTGTCCTCAATCGCCGGACGGGCTGGTTTTCCAGCCCGTCCGGCGATTGAGGACGCTCCCCCAGACTCCGTCCGGGGGGACCCCCAAGGGCGCCCCCGCCGGAGGCGGCAACGGACCCGCACTCGGGGGTCTGGGGCACGCGCCCCGGTTTCGGGAAGGGGCGGGGTGGGGGAAACGAACCCACCGGGCCGCACCCGACCGGGGGTCCGGGGCGGAGCCCCGGCCTCGGCGGAGCCGAGCATCAGACGCTGCGGGAAGGGGCGGGGCTGGGGAAAGAAACCCCTACCGGCGGAAAGCCGACGGGTCCACCGAAACCAATCGCTTCACCGGCCCGGGGACGAACGCCCCCCGATCCTCCCGCTCCTCCACCGCCTGCAAAGCAGGCAACACCATCCGCGACCCCGCATAGCGGAACGGCTCCGGCGGCAGCCCCCCGCCAGGGGTCCGGGCGAAGCCCGAGGAGGACCACTCGTCCCTCGTGCCCAGCACGAGGGACGCCAGCACCTTGGCCATCAGCTTCGAAGGCCCGACCCCGTCGCCCGAATACCCGGTGCCGTAACAGACGTTCGGCACCGACCGCAGCCACCCGGCGAACGGCACGCCGGTCACCGCGTACTCGACGGGCGCCGTCCACGCCCCGGCGATCGGCACGTCCGCGAGGTCCGGGAAGATCCGCAGGAACTGGCGCCGCATCTCGGCGGGCCGCAGCGGCTTGCCCCACATCGTGTCGGGGCCGGTGCCGCCGTAGTTGATGCCGGAGCCGCCCTTGCCGAAGACGAGGCGCCCGTCGGGCGTGGTGCGGTAGTAGTTCAGCCGCCGCCGCGAGTCGCACACGGAGGTGCCGTCCGTCCAGCCGCGCTCCGCGAGCCGGTCCGGGATGGGCGTGGTGAGCACGGTGTCGCTGGCGATGGTGACCATGCGCCGCCCGATGTCCTCCAGCTGCCCGGCCCAGGCGTTGATGGCGAGGACCACGCGGTCGGCGGAGATCGTGCCGCGCGGGGTCACGGCCTGGGTGCGGCGGCCCGTGCGCAGCCCGGTGAGGGGCGTCCGCTCGTGGATGCGGATGCCGCTCTCCAGGGCCACGCGCCGCATGCCGCGGGTCAGCTTCGCGGGCTGGACGGTCGCGCAGCCGGGGTCGACGACGCCGCCGTGGTGGGAGTCGGTGCCGACCATGCGGCGGGCCTCGTCGGCGGAGACCTGGCGCAGCGGTTCGATGCCCGCGCGGGCCAGCTCGTCGAGGGTGTCCTCCCAGGCGCCGAGCTGGGCGCGGTTGGAGGCGGTCCACAGCCACGGGCCGCGCCGGTACTCCGCGTCGATGCCGTGCTCGTCGACGAAGGACAGGATCTCGTCGACGGCCCGCTCCGACGCCTCGCCCAGGCGCCGCGCCTCCTCGTGGTCGCCGATGGCGACCAGGCTGCGGAAGCGGGCCCACATGGGCATCAGGAAACCGGCGTTGGCGCCGCTCGCGCCGCCGCCGCAGATGTCGGCGTCGATGAGCACGATGTCGGTGCCGGGCGCCCGGCGGATGATCTCCAGGGCGGTCCACAGGCCGGTGTAGCCGCCGCCGACGACGCACACGTCGCACCGGACGTCGCCGTCGAGCGGCGGCGACTTGCCGTCGTCCGGCTCGGCGGCGAGGGCGTCCCGCAGCCAGGCGGTGCGCCGCTCCGGGGCGGGGGCGCTGTTCGGCCAGGTGCGGGGGAGTGCGAGGCCGGTCACTGTCGATCCTCCGTGATGGGTTCTGTCATGGTTCCCGCCGGCCGGCCGGCGAGAGTGCCCGGCACTCCCCGGCGGCTCTGAGCAGGTCGATGCGCGAGTTCACCCCGAAGCACTTGAAGAGCTTCCGCAGGTGGTAGTTGACGGTGTGCGGGGACAGCCCCAGCCGACGGGCCATCTGCTGATTGGTCAGCCCCTCGCCGACCAGCAGGAGCAGCTCGTGCTGCCGGGCGCTGAGCGGCGGGTGGCCCGGGGGCGCGGTGGCGGGGGAGGGCGCGGCGGGTGCGCGCGCCGGTTCGTCCGCGGGCGGTACGGGCTGCCGTACGGCCCGCAGCACCGCCGCCTCCCGGTACAGGGCACGCTTGAGCGCGTCCGGCACCGAGTCGTCGATGATCTGCCGCAGCAGTTCGTTGTGGAAGACGGTGCGCACGCCGTCGTTGCGTACGACGCCCGTGGCGCACGCCTCCTCCACGACGGGCAGCAGCGCCGAGGGCGAGGAGTGCAGCATCGTGGCCAGCTCCTCGTACTCCATCTCGCTGCCCAGGACGGCGGCCACGCACAGGAGTTGGCGGCACTCGCGGGAGTACTGCGCGAGCGTCGTGCCCACCCGGGCGCGCAGCCGCTCGGGGAGCCGGGGCGTGACCAGGGTGGCCTCGTCGCCCTCGATGCGGATGCTCTGCTCCTCCCGCATGCCGGTCAGGAGCTCCACGATCAGCCGGGGGTGGCCCTCGAACTGCTCGACGAGCCGGACCACCAACGGCGAGGGCACCGCGCCCAGGGTGTCGGCCGCGAGCTCCAGCGCGGCGGAGGGCGGCAGCGGGCCCAGGGCGATGCGCTCGCAGCGGCTGGTGGGGTCCGACAGCAGGACGCAGGAGGGGTCGGGGCCCATGCCGGTGCGGCGCGCCGCCACCCAGACGACATGGTCGTGGTGGAGGCCCCGGCGCAGCGCCGCCGCGCGCTCCGCCCAGCCGGTCAGGCCCTGGAACTCGTCGATCAGGACGAGGATCGGGCGGACCGGGCCGCGGTAGCGGGCGGACACCTCGCGGTGGCCGGGCGCCTGGAGGTGGTGCCGGGCCCAGGCCGGGCGGGCCGGGCGGCCGGTCCGCGAGGAGCCGGCGGTGACATAGCCGAGGCGGTCCGCCAGGGTCATGCACTCGCGCATCAGGCGGGTCTTGCCGCAGCCCGGCTGGCCCTCGATGACGACCAGTGCGCGGCCACCGGCGCGGCCGTGTTCGAGGACGTCGTGGATGCGCGCCATCTCGCGCTCACGGCCGCGCAGCGGCTGGTCGATGGGGGCGCTGAATGTGGTGAGCATGGTTGGGATCCACCTCCCTTGGGTGTGGTCGTCGGGCGTCGGGCGGTACGGGCGGGGGGCGGTCGGCCGCGCCCGGTCTCAGCCCGTGCCGCCGTAGCGCCGCACACCCACGGTGCGAAAGCGCCCGGCCACGAACGCGGTGTCGCAGTAGACCGCGTTGGCGGCCGGGTTCATGCCCGTGCCGTGCAGGTCCGAGTAGACGGCGGACTGCGTGATGTACCACCGGCCCATCAGGTTCAGCGAGAGCATCACGCCGACCTCCGCACAGGCGTCCACCAGCGCCGCCTCGACGTCCGGCGAGGTGGTGTAGGCGCCCGCGGACAGGGCGCCCTGCTCGCGGGCCGTACGGGCCAGCAGCTCGATGCCCGCGGCGGCCGAGTCCACGGCGACGGCGAAGAAGACGGGCCCCGGCCACTCGGCGGACAGCGTCGCCAGGTCCTCGGCGCGGGCGGCGTCCAGCGTCACCACGGCGGGGGTGCGGATCACCGCGTCCGGGAAGCGCGGGTGGACCACGGCCCGCGGGGGCACGGCCGGCTCGCCGAGCGCGCCCGCCGCCGCCTTCCCGACCCGCGCGAGCACCTCGGGCCCGAGCAGCGCCCCGAGCAGCGAGCTCGCCTCGCCGTCGTCCGCGAGGAGCGTGCCCAGCGCGTCACCGAGGTCGGCGACGACCTGGGTGTACGTCTTGTGGCCCTCGTCGGTGGGGATGCCGGAGCGGGGGATCAGGAGGTTCTGCGGGCTGGTGCAGAGCTGGCCGCTGTAGAGCGCGAGGCTGAAGGCGAGGTTGGCCAGCATGTCGCGGTAGTGCGCCGTGGAGTCGATCAGCAGGCTGTTCACGGCCGACTTCGCGGTGAAGACCTGCGCCTGGCGGGCGTGGGTCTCCAGCCAGTCGCCGAACGGGGTGGAGCCGGCGTAGTCGACGATCGCCACGTCCGGGTGGGTGGCGAGGGTCTTGGCCAGCGCCTCGCCGGGCCGCTCGGGGGCCAGGCAGACCAGGTCGGGGTCGAAGCCCGCCCCGCGCAGCACCTCGCGGGCCACCTGGACGGTCAGGGCGAGCGGCAGCACGGCCCGGGGGTGCGGCTTGACGAGCACGGCGTTGCCGGTGGCCAGGGAGGCGAAGAACCCGGGGTAGCCGCTCCAGGTGGGGAAGACGCCGTTGCCGATCAACAGGCTGACGCCGCGCGGCCGGAGCGTGAAGGTCTTGCCGATCGTGAGGGGCCCGGCGCCGTCCTGCGGCTTGCTCCACACCGCGGTGGCGGGCAGCCGCGTCTGCTCGGCCACGGCGTACGCGACGGCCTCCAGGCCGCGGTCCTGCGCGTGCACGGCACCGGCGTGGAACGCCATGACGTCGTTGTGGCCGCTGGTGTGCATGGCGGCCTGCGCGAACTCGTGGGAACGGGCGTTGATGCGGGCGAGGATCTCGACGCACACCGCGGCGCGCGCCTCGACCCCGGCGTCCCGCCACACCGGTATCGCCGCGCGCATGGCCGGCAGCAGGACCGCGGGGTCGTGGTGGTCGTAGGAGATCCCCAACTCCCCGCCGTACGGCGACCGCTCGCCGCCCTCGGCGGGCGAGGGGCCCACCACGCCGTCCCGGCCGGGCTGGCCGAGACCCAGGTGGCCGCCGCGCGAACGGAAGTGCGCCGCCTCGCCGTTGGCCTCGCCGTCGGGGCCGTAGGCGGCGGTGTCCTCGGGGTAGGGGGACCAGTGCTCCCGCGTGCGGATGGTCTCCGCCGCGCGGTCGAGAGTGGGCCGGTGCCTACGCACGAGCTCCTGCGTGTCGATCTGTTGTGCGTCGGTCCTGCCGTCGTCCCGGGTGGACCGTGGTCGAACCACACCGTCGCAGCCGGATCGCATGCCCATTCCCCCGTCCCCCTCGCAAACCCCCGTGACAGCGCCTCACATGACGGTGTCGTACACCATTCATGCACAACAGGGGGTGTCCTGCACAAGGTTCGCAATGATTCGACATAGAGTTTTTAAACTCACGTCAGTTGGGGGTTTCAATGCGGGACACTAGAAAATTTTTCAAAGTTTGAAGCGGCCGCGGCGGGGGTCCGCGGCCGCTGGTCAAAGGGGAGCCGGCCAGTCCATTTTCACTCCGGCTCAGCCGGCGCTCGCCGCCCCGACCTTGGGGACGCGGCCGAAAAGCGTCACCAGGAGGGCGCCGATCGCCAGCGCTCCGCCCAGCCACATCACCGACTCCGTGCCGTAGCCGTCGACCATCAGACCGCCCGCCGTGGCCCCCACGGCGATCGCGCCGTTGAAGACGCCGACGAAGAGCGAGGTCACGCCCTCACGGGCCTCGGGCGCCGCCGTCGAGAGCCACGTCTGCGTGCTGACCGACACACCGCCGTACGAGATGCCCCAGACCGCCAGCAGGATCAGCGCGCCCAGCGTGGACACCCCGAGCTTCGGGACCAGCAGCACCGACACCGCCAGCACCGCGCTGATCGTCAGCAGCGTGCCCTTGATGGTCTTCCCGACCCGGGAACCCGCGAGGAAGTTGCCCGCCACACCGGCGATCCCGTAGACCAGCAACAGGGTGCCGATCAGGCTCGCCTTGACGCCGGAGACGTCCTCCAGCACGGGCCGGACGTAGGTGTACGCGGCGAAGTGACCGCACACCAGCAGGGCCACGACGGCGAGCCCGGTGGCCACCTTGGGGTTGCCGAAGAGCCGCATCACACCGCCCAGGCCGACCGCCTGCTCGGCGGGCAGCGGCGGCAGCAGCACCGCCATCGCGAGCGTCACCACGAGCGCCAGCCCCGCGATCGCGAGGAACGCCTCGCGCCAGCCCGCCCATTCACCGATGTACGTTCCGGCGGGCACGCCCAGCACGGACGCCACCGCGATCCCGCTGAACACCATGGAGGTCGCCGGCCCCGCGGATTTGGCCGGAACCAGCCGTACGGCCAGTCCGCCCGCGAGCGACCAGACGCCGCCCATGCCGATGCCGATCAGCACGCGCGCCACCATCATGACGGCGAAGTTCGGCGACCAGGCGGCGAGCACGTTCGCTGCGGTGAGCAGCGCCATCAGCGCGCAGAGCACCAGCCGCCGGTCCAGCCGGCCCACCGCGGAGGTGACCAGCGGCGCGGAGAGCGCCCCGACGATGCCCGTGACGGTCAGGGTCAGGCCGGCGGTGCCCTCGGAGACGTCGAGCGCGTCGCCGATAGGGGTGAGGAGACCCACCGGCAGCATCTCCGACGTGACGACCGTGAAGGTCCCGGCCGCCACCGCCACAACGGCCAGCCACCCCTTCACCGCCGCGTTCCCCGGGGCCGGGGCCCCGGTGGTCATGTCATCAATTTTTGCCATGTCCCCAGCCAACTCGGCCGGACGAGGGGGAACAATCGCGAAGTCCTAATGCTTCTATGAGGTGGATTAATCGACGCGGTATCAGGGGGCCGCGCTCTCGGGGGGCCGCCTGCGGAAGTGGGGGGCACACATGGCGGTCACGGCGCGGAAGTCCGCGAGCGGTCTGGAGATCCGGGAGCTGGAGTGCTTCCTGGCCCTCTCGGAGGAACTGCACTTCGGACGGACGGGGGAGCGGCTCTATGTCTCGCAGGGGCGCGTCAGCCAGCTCCTGCGCTCCCTGGAGAGCCGCATCGGCGCCCGTCTCGTGGAACGTACCAGCAGACGCGTCCGGCTCACCCCGCTCGGCGAGGACTTCCTCTCCTCCCTCCGCCCCGCCTACGACGCGCTCCGCGCCACCGTCGAGGAGGCCTGCGTCGCCGCCCGCGGCGTCTCCGGGCGGCTGCGCGTCGGCTTCCAGGGCACGGCCGACGACCGCTTCATGGCCGTCGTCGGCCTCTTCGAGGACCGCTACCCGGACTGCTCCACGGAGATCACCGAGGTGCCCCTCTCCGACCCCTTCGGGCCGCTCCACCGCGGCGAGGTCGACATCGCGGTCGTGCTGCTCCCGGTGGCGGAGGAGTCCCTCGTCCTCGGCCCGGTCTTCTCCCGCCAGCCGCAGTACCTCGCGGTCTCCAAGCGGCACCCCTTCGCGTCCCGCACGGTCCTGTGCGCGGAGGACCTCGCCGACTCGCCCCTCGTAGGCGTCCGCGGCCCGGCCCCCGCGTACTGGCGCGAGGCCCAGGCCCCCACCCGCACCCCCGACGGCCGCCCCGTCCCCGCGGGCCCGATGGTCGCCACCCTCCAGGAGGGCCTCTCCCTGGTCGCCGCCAACCGCGGCGCGATGCTCCTGTGCCACCCCACCGCCGAGTACCACCACCGCCGCGACATCGCCTACGTCACGCTCACGGGCGTCCCCGAATCGGCCCTCGGCCTGGTCTGGAACCACGACCACGAGAACTCCCGCATACGCGCCTTCGCGGAGGCGGTGCAGGAGGAACTGGTGCGGTGACCGCCGGGGGCGGAACGCAGAACACCCCTCCGCCCGTGTTTCCATGGGCGAAGGGGTGTCGCTGGCGGTAGCGGTGGGATTTGAACCCACGGTGGAGTTGCCCCCACACACGCTTTCGAGGCGTGCTCCTTAGGCCGCTCGGACACGCTACCGAGAGAGAGCTTAGCGGACGTTGGGCCGTGCTCTGAAATCGGTGTGCGGGGAGGGGCTCGGGAGGGGCCGCGAGGCCGGTCAGCGGGCGCGGAAGAAGTCCGTGAGCAGGGCCGCGCAGTCGTCGGCGAGTACGCCCTCGACGACCTCGGGGCGGTGGTTGAGACGGCGGTCGCGGACGACGTCCCAGAGGGAGCCGGCCGCGCCCGCCTTCTCGTCGGCCGCGCCGTAGACGACGCGGTCCAGGCGGGAGAGGACGATCGCGCCCGCGCACATCGTGCACGGCTCCAGGGTCACGACGAGGGTGCAGCCGGTGAGGCGCCACTCGCCCACGGCCCGCGCGGCGTCGCGGATGGCGAGCACCTCGGCGTGGCCGGTCGGGTCGCCGGTGGCCTCGCGCTCGTTCCGGCCGCGGCCGATGACGGAGCCGTCCGGGGCCAGGACGACGGCACCGACCGGCACGTCACCGGTGCCGGGGGCCAGCGCGGCCTCCGCCAGGGCGGCCCGCATCGGGCCGCGCCAGGGATCCCGTACGGGGTCGTGCCCGGGGGCGGGTACGGGATCGGGCCGGTGGTCGGGCCGGTGGCCGGAGCGGCCGGGGACGGCTTCGTTCATCGCACCAGTGTGCGTGACCCTGTCCGGCGGGCCGTCAGCGGACGGCCTCCAGGACCTCGGTGCAGCCGAGCGCGTCCGCGATGCCGCTCAGCGCGTCCCCGTCGAAGGACCGCAGCTCCCGCGGGCCCACCCCGAGGTCCTCCAGGATCAGGTGGTCGCCCAGCGGCCCGGCGGGCACCGGCCGGGCGGCGGCCGAGGCGTCGGCCTCGTCCTCGTCCGGCTCGGGCTCGCCGTCCTCCGTGCCGTCGAGGTCCGGGAGGCTGCCCAGGTCGTTCTCGGCCTCGTCGCGGCCGAGCAGCTCGTCGGTGAGCATCGAGCCGTAGGCGTTGCGGCGGGCGGCCGCGGCGTCGGAGAGGTAGACCCGGGGGTCGTCCTCGCCGTCCACCCGGACGACACCGAACCAGGAGTCCTCCTGCTCGATGAGCACCAGGACCGTGTCGTCGTCGACCGAGGACTCACGGGCCAGGTCGGCGAGGTCGGACAGGGTTTCCACGTTGTCGAGTTCTGTGTCGCTCGCTTGCCACCCGTCTTCGGTGCGCGCGAGCAGTGCGGCGAAGTACACCGTGACTCTCCCACTGGTCATAGGCGGTGCCGGGCCGGACGGGGACCACCCCGCCCACTCGGAATCGTGGCAGAAACCCGGCCGTTGCGAGAGGTCTTCCGCGCTGCGTCGTGCAGCAGTCCGAAGAGATGTGCCTCACGCGGGCTCCGTACGGGCGTCGCGGGCACGGGCGTGTCACCGAGCGTGTCGCGCCACGGCCGGCCGGCGGGCGGCCAGCGGGCGGTCCGGCGCGCCCGCGGGCGGGGCTCCGGCGGCTCACCAGCGGAAGGTCCGCATCCGCATCTGTTGGCGCATCCGGGCGGCCCGCGCCCGGCGCGGCTGCACCCGGTCGCGCAGCTCCTTCGCCTCGCCCAGCTCGCGGAGGAACTGCGCCCGTCTGCGCCGGCGCTCCATGTCGCTCTCGTCCTCCGCCGCCCTCGGGGGCCCGGGGTCGTCGCCGGGCCCGCTCCCGTACGTGTCATGGCCGCGCCGGGTGCCCGGGTTGTCCGGGGTACCCGCCGTGCCGGCCGTGTCCGTGGTGTCCGGATTCTCGCGGGTCTCGCGGTCAGCCATGGGCAGCACCACCTCGCGCCGAGGTCCTCGCCCGGAGCCAGGGACCGGGCGTACGTGCCCACTTTCCCCCTAAGTGGTGGTTTGATGCCAGTGCAGCGACAGACTGTCGGAGGGCTTCGCGAGGGCACTGCCGCCCACCGCGCGGGAGCTGGCGCCCGAAAGCTCGGTTAATGTCGATGTCATGCGGATCCACGTCGTCGACCACCCGCTGGTGGCGCACAAACTCACCACGCTGCGCGACAAGCGCACGGACTCTCCCACCTTCCGGCGCCTCGCCGACGAGCTGGTCACCCTGCTCGCGTACGAGGCCACGCGCGATGTGCGCACGGAGCAGGTGGCCATCGAGTCCCCGGTCACGGCGACCACCGGCGTCAAGCTGTCCCACCCCCGTCCCCTGGTGGTGCCGATCCTGCGCGCCGGTCTGGGCATGCTCGACGGCATGGTCCGGCTGCTGCCGACGGCCGAGGTCGGCTTCCTCGGCATGATCCGCAACGAGGAGACCCTCAAGGCGGAGACGTACGCGACCCGGATGCCCGAGGACCTCTCGGGCCGCCAGGTGTATGTGCTGGACCCGATGCTCGCCACCGGCGGCACGCTGGTCGCGGCGATCAACGAGCTGATCGAGCGCGGTGCGGACGACGTCACCGCGATCACCCTGCTGGCCGCCCCCGAGGGCGTCGAGGTCATGGAGCGCGAGCTCGAGGGCGCGCCGGTGACCGTGGTCACCGCCTCCGTCGACGAGCGGCTCAACGAGGACGGCTACATCGTCCCGGGCCTGGGCGACGCGGGCGACCGCATGTACGGCACGGCCGGCTGACGGTCCCGTAAGAGCACGGAAAGCACACGGTGAGGGCCCCGCGACCGGGGCCCTCACCGCGGCCGCTCACGCCGGAGGGCGGGGAGCGGTCAGCACTTCGCCGGGGCGGGCGCGGGTGCCTTGGAGGCCGGGGACTGCGACGGTGAGGCGGACGCCTCCTGCGACGCGGGCTCCGACGCGGGCTCGCCGCCCATCTCGGTGAGCGCCCGGTCGGCGTCCTGCTTCGCCGAGAGCTCCTTGAACTCCGCGCCGAGGATCAGGTCGACATCCTCGCCCGTGCGCTGGTCGTTCTTGACCTCCATGCCGCCCAGCTGGGTGCCGAGCACCTTCAGCGACCCGTCGGCGATCTCCGGGGCGCCCAGCAGGAGCCCCACGTTGGCGACCTTCTTGTCGTAGAGCTCGGGGGCGTTCCCCACCTTGCCGATCCTGAAGCCGCGCTTTTTCAGCTCATCCGCGGTGATCTTGGCGAGCCCGCCGCGCGGCGTGGCGTTGTAGACGTTGACGGTGATCTCGTCGGGCCTGGGCAGTGGCTTGGGGGCGTCCGCGCGGCCGGCCGTGGCCGCCTTGCAGTCGCCCTTCCCGTTCTTGGTGCTCTTGCCGCCCTTGCCGTGTGCCGCCTGTGTCGTCTCGTCGCTCCCACCGGAGAAGACGTCGACGAGCTGGAGTGTCCCCCACCCGGCCAGCGCGAGCGCTGCGGCGACGGAGACGGCGGCGAGCACGATCCTGCGGCGATTTCTGGGGCGGCGCATGTGCGGGAAACGATTGCCCGTGATGCGGTACTTTCCGCCCATGCCGGGAGGGGTGAGCATGCTCATGGGCGCAGCGTAGTGCCGGGCGGAGCCGCTGCCTACTAGATGATCAATGGGTTGCGCGCACGCCAACCCGAAAGGCCGAACAACGGCCGGAAACAGGCTCCATTCGGGCCGTCGGGCCCGGTGTTGACCTGTCGACTGATCAGTCCGACCGGTCGGTTCAGCCCAGTTCGAGCACGCGTGCGTGGAGCACCTGGCGCTGCTGGAGCGCGGCGCGCACGGCGCGGTGCAGACCGTCCTCCAGATAGAGGTCGCCCTGCCACTTCACGACGTGGGCGAAGAGGTCTCCGTAGAAGGTGGAGTCCTCGGCCAGCAGGGTCTCCAGATCGAGCTGCTGCTTGGTGGTCACCAACTGGTCGAGCCGCACCGGGCGGGGGGCGACGTCCGCCCACTGCCGGGTGCTCTCCCGGCCGTGGTCGGGGTACGGCCGCCCGTTTCCGATGCGCTTGAAGATCACACGGAAAGCCTACCGGGCCAGTGGTCCCCGGCGCAGCCACGGCGCGGGAGTGCGAAGGCGACAATCGGCCGCATACCGGGAGTGAAGCCTGCCGGGCGCCCGGAAATATCCGGGTCGCCGACGGTGGTCAGCTGTTCGGGGGCACGAGCACGACGCCCGTGTACTCGACGGCGGACGTCCCCCGGTTGGCGTAGGAGTGCGGACGGTCGCCCGCCATGCGCAGTCCGTGACCCGCGGGCAGCACGGCCTCCCGGCCGCCGACGGTGACGGTCAGCGTGCCGTGCCGCACGTGCAGGAGCTCGACCGTCCCGGCGAGGTGGGGCTCGCTGTGGTGCTCCTCGCCGGGCGCGAGCCGCCAGTGCCACAGCTCGCCGCCGACCGGCTGGTTGGCGCCGGTGACGAGGGTGCCCGCACCGCCGTCGGGGCCGCTCCACAGGACGGGCTGGTCGGCGGGCGGCGTCGGCTGGAGCAGCGGCGCCGCGGGCTGCTGGAGCAGATCGGTCAGGGGCACGCCGAAGGCGTCGCAGAGGCGGATCAGAGTGGCGAGGTTCGGGTTGGAGCGGGCGTTCTCCAGCGCGACGAGCATGCCCTTGCTGACGTGCGCGCGGCCGGCGAGCGTGTCGAGGCTCCAGCCCCGTTCCTTGCGCAGCGCGCGGGTGCGGGCGGCGACGGCCTCCATGACGGACCGGTCGTCCTTCCCGGCGGACCGGTCGTCGGCGGGCGTGCTGTCGGAGCTCATGCCGCCCATCTTCCCGCAACTTCGGCTTCCGGTCGTTCGGTGTTACCTTCGAGTGCAGTGGAATGACCAACGGGAGGCTGGCATGACGGTGGATCTCGAAACGGCGGCCGGGAGCGTGCGGGTGGACGACGCCGTGCGCGCGCTGCGGCCCGACTTCGCCGTCCTGGCGATCGCGGCGGACGGGCTGCCGACGGGCCCGACCGACGCCTGGTCGCGCGGCCTCCTCAAGGCCGCCGCCCAGACCGCCGCCGAGGTGGACGTCACGGCCGAACCGCACATCGCCGCCTGGCGGCAGGCGTACACGGCGTTCGGCGCCAAGCCCGGCCGCACGCGCAACAGCGCCGAGGCCCTGATCCGCCGTGCGCCCGCCGGACTGCCGGAGGTCAACCTCCTCGTCGACGTCTACAACGCCGTGTCCGTCACCCACCGCCTGCCCGTCGGCGGCGAGGACCTCGGCGCGTACGAGGGCGCGCCGCACCTGGTCCGCGCCTCGGGCGACGAGCGCTTCGACACGGTGGCGAACGGCGGGCCCGCGGTCGAGCACCCGGAGCCCGGCGAGGTCGTGTGGTGCGACGACCTCGGTGTCACCTGCCGCCGCTGGAACCACCGGCAGTGCGTACGGACGCGCATCACGGAGACGACGACCTCAGCGCTCTTCCTGCTCGAACGGCTCGACCCGCTGCCCTTCGAGGCCCTCGACGCGGCGGCGGACGACCTCCTCGGCCGCCTCCGCGAACGCGCCCCGGGGCTGCGGGCCGTGACCCGCCTGGTGCGCTGAGCCCGCGCGCTCACCCGAGCGCGAACAGCGCGGCGGGCACCCCCGCGCCGCCGACCATGCGGATCGGCTGGACGACCTCCGCGGGCAGCTGCCAGCCGAGCGCGGCGACCGCGACGCCCGCGGCCGAGGCGCCGATCACCGGGTTGCGCAAGGGCAGTTGGGCGAAGCGGCGCCACTGGCCGCGTACGCCCCGGTGCACGTCCAGGTCGATCAGCACCATGATCAACGGGGTGGCGAACGTGAACGCGAAGCGGCCGAGCACGGGTTGGGCGTGCGGGCCGAGGACGCCGGACCGGCCGGAGGCCCAGCCCAGCGCCGTCACGGCCCACACGGGTATGAAGCCGGATATCACTTCTTCGACGGCTTCTTCGAGGCGGCCGCCTTGGCCGCGCGCTTCATCTCCTGCTTGTGCGCCCGCACCTTGGCGAGCGACTCGGGCCCGGTGATGTCCGCGACCGAGCGGTACGCGCCCTCCTCGCCGTACGCCCCGGCCGCCTCGCGCCAGCCCTCCGGCGTTACGCCCAGCCGCTTGCCCAGCAGCGCGAGGAAGATCCGGGCCTTCTGCTCGCCGAATCCGGGCAGCTCCTTGAGCCGCTCCAGCAGCTCCGCGCCGCTGCCGGCGTCGCCCCACACGGCGCTCGCGTCACCGCCGTAGTGCTCGACGAGGTACTGGCAGAGCTGCTGGATCCGCTTGGCCATCGACCCCGGGTAGCGGTGCACCGCGGGCTTCTCCGACAGCAGCGCGGCGAACGCCTCGGGGTCGTGGGCGGCGATCTCGTACGCGTCCAGGTCGTCGCGGCCCAGCCGCCGCGCGATGGTGTACGGACCGGAGAACGCCCACTCCATGGGAACCTGCTGATCCAGCAGCATGCCGATCAGCGCGGCGAGCGGGCTCCGCCCGAGCAACTCGTCGGCGTCCGGCTGCTGGGCGAGGTGAAGGGTGATGTCCATGCCCCGATGATCACCCCGGGGAGGGCGCGGGAGGCGCTCCCACGCCCCGCGGTCACTTGTCGGCGTGGCCGCCGAGGTAGAACAGCAGCATGATGAAGCCCGCGAAGATGTGCGACACGAAGACATAGACCAGAACGCGCAGGGCGACCTGTTTCTCGCGCCACTTCTCGCTGTCAGCGGCCATCACGGGCCTCCCTCACTCCGGGACGGCCCCGGTGACCCCGCAAGTCTATCGCTGCGGTGTTCGATCACCGGGGCCGTCGAGTGTCTGGAGTGCCCGTATGCGCTCCCCCGTTTCCGGGGGAATTGTTCGGTCGTTCCCGGAGTGGCTACTCCGCGATCTCCGTCCGCTCCCACCACTCGTAGACGACCAGCCGGCCCTCCTCGGTCTCCCGGTGCCGTGACGTGACCTTGAAGTGCTCGTACCCGCCACGGAACGGGATCTTCAGCTCGACCCCGGGCGGAGTGATCGGCACGATCCGATCGGGCAGTTCGTCCGGCCCACCTTCGAGGAATGCTCTGGCAGCGCTGCTCATGCCCCAGTCTTCCCACAGAACCTCGGGCCACCGCTCCCCGGCGCGCCGAGGGCCGCCGACCCCGGGAGCCGGATCTTCCGTGCGGGCCGTTGACGCCCCTCCGGGCGCGGCCCGCGTCAGTGCCGCTCGGGCGCCTTCTTGGTGATCGCGTCGGCTATGCGCAGCGTCATCCGCATCTGGCCGGCGTCCCGGTGCGTGGGGTTGAAGGAGTACTCCGTGCGGCGCTTGCCGTCCCGGGTGGAGACCATCGCCGAGTTGTAGCCGTACCGCTCACCGGTCTTGCCCCACAGGGTGACGCCGTTCACGGTGACCTTCTGCAGTCCCATGCTGTAGCCGGCGGGGGAGCCGTCATTCCGCATGCGCACGTCCTGGGACGGCAGGGTGAACATCTTGTCCAGCACGGGCTTCGGGAGCAGCTTGCCCGAGAACAGCGCGGAGATGAAGCGGTCCAGATCCCCGGTGGTGGAGATCATCTCGCCCTCGCCCCAGGCCTCCGACTGGTTGTAGTCGGTGGCGTCCTTCAGCGTGCCGTCGGACATCGCCAAGTAGCCGTGCACGTGCGGGCCGTGGATCTTGGGGTCGTTGCCGGGCACGGAGGTGTCCTTGAGCCCGAGCGGCCGCAGGATGCGGGCGTCGATCTCCTTGCCGTACGCGTGGCCGGTCACCTTCTCGACGAGCATCGCGGCCAGCACGTAGTTGATCCCGCGGTACTCCTGCTCGGTGCCCGGCCGGAACTTCAGGGGCTTCCGCGTCGACACGGCGACGAGCCGCTCGGGGGTCCACTGGTCGTAGCGGTGCGCGAGGACGTCCTCCGGAGTCGTCTTCTGCGGTACGTCCGCGCCGCTCTCGTCGGGGAGGCCGCTGGTGTGGTTCAGCAGCTGGCCGACGGTGATGGGGGCGTAGTCCTTCGGCAGCAGGCCGGGCAGGTAGTGCTGGACCGGGGTGTCGAGGTCCACGCGGTGCTCGGCGACCAGCTGCATCACGGTCGTGGCGACGAAGACCTTGGTGATGCTGCCGATCCGGAACCGGTCGTCCGCCCGCACGGCGCGGCCGGTGCGGAGGTCGGAGGTTCCGGAGGTGCCGTACCACTGGCCCGCCGAGCCGCTCACCCGCAGCTGGGCCGCGGTGGCCTGGGGGTGCTGGAGGTCGGAGATGGCGGCCCGCAGCGCCTTGGTGTCGAGGGGCGGCGGCGTGGGCTCGGCAGCCGCGGCGCCGCTCGCGGGGAGGACGGCGGTCATCAGCAGTGCGCCGGCGACGGAAGCGCCGACCAGGGCCCGGCGGGACAGGGAGGAGGAGGTCATGGCTCCATGCTGTCGGCCGGGCGCCCTGTGATCATCCGGGGCGTCCCCCAGAGGACCCGGACGCGACCCTGAGGCGTGCCGGGGTCGGGGCGCGCGTGCCCTCGGGGTGCGGGGGTGTACGGCCTTGCGCCACAGCCGAGTTGGGGTTCGGGGCGGGGTTTTCGGACGAGTTATGGATATGGGCCCGGAACGCCAATCGATAATCAATCCTCCAGTTCCTTGGGGGAGTTGTGCGTATCGCGTTGTGTCAGGCGTTGTCGGTCATCGGAAGAAGTGATTCCGGTGGTCGTGGAGCGACGCGGCCCGGCGCGGGTCGATAGCGGATCGAAAAGATTGCCGTCAAGTGACCGACAGATTTTTTGACGACACTTGAAATACGCCTTTCCTTTACGTCCGTTGACCCCCTCGCGCCCCGGGTGTACCACGGGCGTCAATCGACCCGAAGGAGGCTCGCCCGCGACCGTCTTGATCAGCCGATACGCCCTTCCGACGGCAGGGAAGGTGGTAGTGGACAACTCTTGACATGTAGCCGGTCAACCCAGAGGATCAGCACACCGGTTCACGACGAACCGCGAACGGAACTCGGCCCTCCGCAAGGAGGCCCGGGGGCCGTCGTCGGTGCTGCTCGGCCGGTCAGTTGCTCTATACATGGGGGGATGGATCCGGAATGGATCACAAACGAGTCGCCGCGCCTTGATGCCGTCGCGATAATTCGCGCAAATCAATGACGCTCGGGGAAATACTGAAATCGAGCGCCGATTCCATTGAATGCATTCGGCGCCGCATATTCTGACGAGGGTCGCTCCGGGGGTGGATGCCGGGTGCCCGCGATCGTCACTGCAAGGGTGTTGCCTGGGGGGCGGCATGAAAGACCTTGTCGACTTCCATTCGTTCAACTCCTGCCTCATTCCACGTAGTTGCGTAAGCGAAGCTCTCCTCGGAGGCCGTCGCCGGTGAAGCCGACGGCGAGGACCGGTGCCCGCCGGGTCCGACGGATCCCGGGTGCCGCCGTGTGTCATGTCCGGTGCCCTGATCCGGCCGCTCTTCGCCGCGCCCTCGTCGGCGCGCGTCGTGCCGTGGCCGGGGGTTCGTGCGTCCCGTGCCCGCAGTAACGCCCCCGGGCGATACGGGCCCGGTGCCGCCCCGCGCGGATCCGGCCCGGTGACATCGGGGCGGGCTGTCCGAAGCTCTCGATCCCGCCTGGCCCGACCTGCGAGAAGAGCCTGGTCACTAAGGAGTTCAGCGAAATGGACCACGCATTCCCCGGAGGCGGTCGCCTTGTCGACTGCCTCCCCGACCTGCTCCGGGAACAGGCGCAGAAGCAACCCCACGACATTGCCGTAGTCCACGCGGACGAAACCCTCACCTACCGCGAACTGGTGGAGCGCAGCTCCGCTCTGGCCGCTTATCTGCGCGGGCTCGGTGTGGCAGGCGACGACTGCGTCGGTCTGTTCGTCGAGCCGTCGATGGAATTGATGATCGGTGCTTGGGGCATCCTGTTCGCCGGAAGCGCCTATCTGCCGCTGTCGCCGGAGTACCCGGAAGAGCGACTGCGGTACATGATCGAGGACACCCGGGCGCGGGTCATCTTCTGCCAGGAACACCTCACCGCGCGGCTGGCCGAACTCGCCCCGCACGGAACACGGATCATCACGCTGCGGGACGTCGGGGAATTCCTGGCGTCGCGTACGGAGGACGGGCACGAGGAGCCCGCCGACGGCCCGGCCCCGGACAATCTGGCGTACATCATCTACACCTCCGGCAGCACCGGGAAGCCCAAGGGTGTGATGATCGAGCACCGCAGCATCGTCAGCCAGATGCGCTGGCTGCACGACGCGCACGGCATCGACCGCACCCGGACCGTCCTGCAGAAGACGCCCATGAGTTTCGACGCGGCGCAGTGGGAGATCCTCGCCCCCGCCTGCGGAGCCAAGGTCGTCATGGGCGGCCCCGGGATCTACCGGGACCCCGAGCGGCTCATCGAGACCATCGCCGAGCACGGGGTCACCACGCTGCAATGCGTGCCGACCCTGCTCCAGGCGCTGCTTGACACCGAGGAGCTGCACACCTGCACCTCCCTCACCCAGATCTTCAGCGGCGGCGAGGCACTCTCCAGGAATCTCGCGGTGGAGTGCCTGGAGACCATGGAGCGGGTCGAGCTGATCAATGTGTACGGGCCGACGGAGTGCACCATCAACTCCTCGGCGTTCACGGTGGACCGGGACACCGTCAAGGAGGGGCCGCACGCGATATCGATCGGCGCGCCCGTGCACGACACGCAGTACCACATCCTGGACGAGAAGCTTTCGCCGGTGGCCGCGGGGGAGATCGGCGAGCTCTACATCGGTGGAATCCAGCTGGCGCGCGGATATCTGCACCGGCCGGACCTGACCGCGGACCGCTTCGTCGACCACCCCCTCGCGGGGAGCGGCGGGGGCGGAAGGCTCTACCGCACGGGCGACCTCGCGCACTGGAACGCCGACGGCACGGTCCAGTTCGCGGGCCGGACCGACAACCAGGTCAAGCTGCGCGGCTTCCGCGTCGAGCTGGACGAGATCAAGCTGGCGATCGAGACCCACGACTGGGTCAAGAACGCGGCGGTCATCGTGAAGAAGGACCCCCGCACCGGCTTCCAGAACCTCATTTCCTTCATCGAGCTCAATCCGAAGGAAGCCGCCCTGATGGATCAGGGCAACCACGGCGCCCACCACCAGTCCAAGAAGAACAAGCTCCAGGTCAAGGCCCAGCTCTCCAACGCCGGCTGCCGGGAGTCCGCGGAGCTGAGGGGAAAGCCGGCCGTCGACCTGCCGGGCGCGACGCCGACCGCCGAACAGCAGGAGCTGGTCTTCGCCCGCAAGACCTATCGCTTCTACGAGGGCGGCGCGGTCGAGAAGGCCGACGTGCTCCGGCTGCTCGGCAGAAAGGTCACCGGCGCCGCGCCGCGTGACGTGCGGGATCTCCCGCTCGCCGAATTCGGGGAGATCCTGCGGTACTTCGGGCAGTACCTCAGCGAGGAGCGGCTCCTGCCCAAGTACGGCTATGCCTCGCCGGGCTCGCTGTACGCGACGCAGATGTATTTCGAGCTGTCCGGGATCGACGGCCTGAAGCCCGGATTCCACTACTACCATCCCGTGCACCACCAACTGGTGCTGATACGCGAGGGCGTTGAATCCGGCACCCCGCGGATCAGGGTCCACTTCATGGGCAAGAAACGGGCCGTCGAGCCGGTCTACAAGAACAACATCCAGGAAGTCCTGGAGATCGAGACCGGCCACATGGTGGGCCTGTTCGAGGAGATCCTTCCCGCCCACGGCCTGAACATCCAGGACCTGGAGTACGCGCCCGCCGTCCGGGAGCACCTGGAGTGCGCGGAGGAGGACTACTACCTGGGGACGTACGAGATATCCGGGCGGGCCGTGCCGCGGCCGGACGACGTCCTGGACGTCTATGTGCAGGCCCACCCCGGAAAGGTCGCGGATCTCCCGGGCGGGCAGTACCGCTATCGCGACGGCGATCTGGAGCGGATATCGGACGACCTCGTCCTGAAGAAGCACGTCATCGCCATCAACCAGCAGGTCTACGAGCGGGCGAGCATCGGCCTCACGGTCGTCGGCCGGACCCCCGAGGACTGGCGCAGCTATATCGACCTCGGCCGCAAGCTCCAGCAGCTGGAGATGAACGACGCCGACCTCGGCTTCATGTCCTCCGGCTACAGCTCCAAGACCGGCAACCCCCTTCCGTCGGCCAAGAGGATCGACGCCGTGCTGAAGGCGTGCGGCAGGGAGACGGGCCCCTCCTATTTCTTCGTCGGCGGGCGCGTGAGCGAGGAGCAGCTGCGCGGCCGGGGGATGAAGGAGGACACCGTCCATATGAAGGGCCCGGCCGAGCTGATCCGGGACGACCTGGGCAACTTCCTGCCCGACTACATGATGCCGAACCGCGTCCTGGTGCTGGACCGGATGCCGCTCACCGCCAATGGAAAGGTCGACTTCAAGGCGCTGGGCGAGCGGGACGTGGAACTCGCGGACCGGCCCTTCATCGCACCGCGGACCGGGACCGAGAAGCGGATCGGCGAGCTCTGGCAGAAGGGCATGAAGCGGGATTCCGTCTCGGTCCAGGACGACTTCTTCGAGGCCGGCGGGAATTCCCTGATCGCGGTGGCGCTGATCAACAAGATCAACCGGGAGTTCGGCTGCTCGCTGCCGCTCCAGGTGCTCTTCGAGTCCCCGACCGTGGAGAAGCTGGCCCGCCGGGTCGACGGCGAGAACGCGGGCGCGTCCTCCCGCCTGGTGCGGCTGCGCAGGAAGGGCTCGCTGAGCCCCGTCTTCTGCTGGCCCGGCCTCGGCGGCTACACCATGAACCTGCGGCTGCTGGCCGGCCGGGCGGAGACCGACCGGCCCTTCTACGGGGTGCAGGCACACGGCATCAACCCGGGCGAGACGCCGTACGCCACGATCCGGGACATGGCCGCCGCCGACATCGAGGAGATCCGGCGGATCCAGCCGGAGGGCCCGTACACCCTCTGGGGATACTCCTTCGGGGCCCGCGTCGCCTTCGAGACGGCGTACCGGCTGGAGCAGGCCGGTGAGCGGGTGGAGAACCTCTTCCTGATCGCACCGGGCAACCCGAAGGTGCGGACGGCCGAACTCCGCAGGGAGGCCACCTACGCCGACGAGGCCTATGTGACGATCCTCTTCTCCGTCTTCGCGGGCGCCATTTCCGGACCGCTGCTGGAGAAGTGCCTGGAGGTCGCGCGCGACGACGAGAGCTTCGCCGGGTTCATCGGCGCGAACTTCGAGGGCCTGGACCCGGAGCTGGTGCGCCGCGTGACCAGGATCGTGCACCAGACGTACTCGTTCGAGTACGCCTTCCACGAGCTGGCCGAGCGCCGCCTCGACGCCCCGGTCACCCTTTTCAAGGCGCGTGGCGACGACTATTCGTTCATCGAGAACAGCAGTGGGTATTCGGCGACGGAGCCGACCGTGATCGATCTCGAAGCCGATCACTACAGCATGCTCAAGGACCCCGACATCGCCGAGCTCGTCGACGGTATCGGCCACCGGTTGCGGGCCGGGAGGGAGCAGGAGAACTATGCCGCACGTTAACGTCAAGCATTTTCCGATCCCCCTGACGGACAGTCAGGAAGCCGTGCTGGTCGAGGAACTGGCCGCCGCGGTGCGAAAGGCCTTCGGGTGCGACGAGGGAGTCGTCTCCATCGCCCTGGAACCGGTCGCGGAAGCCGACTGGAACGAGCGCGTCTACGCCCCCGAGATCGAGGGCCGCAAGGACCTGCTGCGCAGGACGCCGAACTACTGACGAACACCCCGGGGGGACGGCCGGCCGTCCCCCCGGCCGCCGACCAATGAAGCGAAACGAGAAGTGACAGTGCGCAACAACCACAGGAACATCCCGCTGGTATTCAGCGAGGAGGTGTCCGACGCGATCGCCTCCGGCCGCCCCGTCGTGGCGCTTGAGTCGAATGTCATCACCCACGGGCTGCCGTACCCGGACAACGCGGAGACCGCACGCAAGGTGGAGGCCGCGGTGCGGGCCGGCGGTTCGGTCCCGGCCACGATCGGCATCGAGGACGGCCGCATCCTGGTCGGCATGACCGACGAGGACATCGAGCGCTTCGCACAGGCCCCCGGCATTCCCAAGGTCAGCAGCAGGGACATGCCGGTCGTGCTCGCCCGCGGCGGCATGGGCGCCACCACGGTCGCCTCCTCGCTGGTGGCCGCGGAGCTCGCGGGCATCCCCTTCTTCGCCTCCGCGGGCATCGGCGGTGTGCACCGGGGCGCCGAGCGGTCCATGGACATCTCCTCGGACCTGATCCAGTTCACCCGCTCCAAGGTCGCGGTCGTCTGCGCCGGCGCGAAGAACATCCTCGACCTCGGGCTGACCATGGAGTTCCTGGAGACGCACTGCGTCCCGCTGGTCTCCTACAAGTCCGACGACTTCCCCGCCTTCTACTGCCTCTCCAGCGGCTTCCGCAGCCCGCACCGGCTGGACGACGAGAGCGTCATCGCCCGTGCCGTCGAGGCGCACTGGGCCCTCGGCAACGACAGCGGGTTCCTGATCACCAGCCCCGTCGACGAGAAGGACGCCATCGACAGCCGGGAGGTGGAGCAGGCCATCGAGGACGCCGTGCTCGCCGCGGAGCGGGAGGGCGTACGCGGCAACGCCCTCACCAAGTACCTGATGCGCGCGGTCGACAAGGTCACCGAAGGACGCTCCGCCAAGGCCAACATGGCGGTGCTCGTCACCACGGCGGAGGCGGCCGGCCGGATCGCGGCCGCACACGCCGAGCTCCTGCATGAGAAGAACTGAACCGCCTTTCTCCCTGACGGACTTACCTCCCCCGAACCCGATCCACCGATCGGAAAGGACCGACATGACAGACGTCGTAGTCTTCGACCTGGACGGCACGCTCGTCGACACACCCCGCGCGATCGTGGAGACGTTCACGGCGGCGTTCGCGGCCATGGGCCTTCGGACGCCGGACCCGGAGGCCGTACGCGCCACCATCGGCCTGCCGCTGGAGACGGCGTTCGGCAAGCTGATGGGCACAGCCGTGGACGACGACCGGGTCACCGAGGGCGTCCGGCAGTACCAGCGGCTGTTCCGCGAGCTCATCCTGCCGCGAGCCGGGGAGCTGCTCTTTCCCGGCGTCTCCGCGGGCCTGGCGGCCCTGCACGCCCAGGGGTTCACGCTCGCCGTGGCGACGAGCAAGTTCTACGCCAGCGCCGACGCGCTGCTCACCGCGGCGGGCCTGCGCGACCTCTTCGACGTCGTGATCGGCGCCGACCAGGTGACCAGGCCGAAGCCGGACCCCGAGTCCGGTCACGCGGTGATGGAGAAGCTCGGCGTCACGGCCGGGCGGACGGTGATGGTGGGCGACACCACCCACGACCTGCTGATGGCCAAGGCCGCCGGAATGCGCTCGATCGCGGTCACCTACGGGATCCACAGCCTCGAAGAGCTGAAGTCGGCCGACCCGACGTGGATCGCGGACAGCTTCGACGACGTCCTGACGTGCATACGCGCGGCCCACCCCGGAACGGGCGAGGGCCGGTAACCGTGCTCGGAAGGTCCAAGGACTGGCTCCTGGGCATCGCGGGAGGAGTCCTCCTCGCGCTGATGACCAACTACAACAGCCTGCTGGCGAAGCACACTTCGTCGGTGTTCGGCTCGTGGGTGGCCCACGGCATCGGAGCGGTGGCCGCCCTCCTCCTCGTCCTGGTGGCCGCCAGGGCGTTCGGGGCCGGTGGCGGGGAGCGGAAGGAGAAGCGGGCGAAGGCGCCGTTCTGGGTCTACCTGGGCGGCATTCCCGGCGCGTTCACCGTGATGCTGGCCGCCATCGCGGTGAACAGCAGCCTGGAGCTCTCCGGAACCATCGCGCTCATGCTGGTGGGCCAGGTGCTGTTCGGCATCGTGTCGGACTACTTCGGCCTGTTCGGCACCCCCAGGCGCCGGCTGGTCCTCGCCGACTTCTTCGTGGTGCTGTCCGTCCTCACCGGCAGCGCGCTCATCATCTTCGGCGGGGCGTGAGAGATGCTTCCCTATATCCTGCTGGCCTTCCTGAACGGCATGATCATCGGCACCAGCCGGGCGGTCAACGGCCGTCTGAGCACCGGGATCGGGCCTTTCAGGGCCTCTCTGTGGAACCACGTCGTCGGCTTCCTCTTCCTCACGCTCGTCCTTCTCGTTATGGGCGACTGGAAATTCGACGACGCCGGCTCCGCACCGCTCTCCGCCTATCTCGGCGGCTTCTTCGGGGCGCTGTTCGTGGCTGTGAACAGCTATGTGTTCCCGAGGCTGGGCGCGATGAACGCCGCCCTGCTGGTGATCAGCGGCCAGATGGTCACCGCGGTGCTCATCGACTTCCACAACCGGAACGAGACGCCCGGCGCCCTGCGCATCCTGGGCGTCGTCATCGTCATCGCGGGAATCTACTTGTCCAGAGTGACGAGCGCCGCCCGTGAGAAAGGCAAGGGAAATGACTGACGCCACCGTGGTCGAACAACTGCTGAACGACCGGACGTACCACATCGAGTTCAACGGTCACCTCAGCAACCACGTCAAGCACGCGGTCATCGCCCTCGACGGACTCGGCGCCTCCCCCGAGCAGATCAGGGCGTACTACGAGAACTACGCGCGCATGACCACCTACGGCTACGGCCTGGAGCCGCCGAAGGTCTCGAAATACGAGATCACGGAAGCCAATTGGCAGACCTACCTCGGTCAGCGCACCAGCTTCTCCGCCTACTGCGAATTCTTCGAGCAGCAGGAGAAGGAACTGGGCACCGACGAGCTCCTGCGGCGGTACGCACCGGCGCTGCTGCCCGGCTGGGTGGGCGCCTTCACGCACGCCACCATCCACCTGGGCTGGGCGCTCGACGCGAAGAACCGGTGGATGACCATCGAGGGCCTCGCGTACATGGCCTTCTCGTACGTCTCGTGCCACCCGGAGCGGGCGCAGGACGGCGGCGCCGGGGGCGAGCAGGCGGTGGACTCGCTGCTCCGCATCGCCGGTGCGTGGGAGGACGACCGCGAGGCCCTGCAGAACTGGGTCCGGGGCCTGGTCGGCGACACCGCGGTCGGCATCGCCGAGGGCATCCACCCCGAGCTCGCCCGGTCCGGCCTGCAGTACCGGATCGCCCGCCTCCTGGGCGCCGGCCACCCACTCATCTATCGCACCCCCGCCTGGATCGATGAGCAGGACGCAGAGGAGAGCTGGGAACAGCTCTACTACGTGGTGTCCCTGCTGTATCTGGCCGTTCCCGGCGACTTCGTCCTGCTGCACCTGATCACCTCCCTGCACGCGATGGAGCAGATCGCGAGCCGGCTGCCCGCCGAGCAGCGCAAGCACGTCGTCAAGTGCTTCTGGATCGGCATGCTGTGCGTGATCTTCTCCGGAGCCGACTTCCCGGCGCGCGCGAAGCTCGCGGGCCTGCACGCGGCGTTCCGGGACGCGGTCGACGCGGACGTGCCCGAGGTGTGGGACCAGGACTGGCGGCAGACGGTCCTGCGGGCGTTCGAGGAGGACGAGGAGCACAACCCGAAGCTGGTCCACGTGATGCGGCGGGTGTGGCGGCGCACCGGTTCCCGGTCGGTCTTCCGCGTCGCGGCGGGCCAGTTCACGGTGACGCCGGGCCTTCCCCCGTCCTTCGAGCAGCCGCCGACGGAATAGCCGAATAGCCGAATCGCCGAATAGCCGGAACAGACGCAACAGCGGGAGAACAGCCATCATGTCCAGTACGACCGCAGCGACGGAGCCGACCGTGTCGATCGAGAAATACCTCGGCAGGAATGTGCACCTGCTGCCGCAGACGAATCAGCTGCGGGCCCTGCACACCGTCATCCGCGACCGCGACGCGCGCCGGGAGGACTTCGTCTTCTATTCGGAGCGGATCATCCGCATGCTGGTCGAGGCGGGCCTCGATCTGCTGCCCTTCGAGGAGCGGATCGTCGAGACGCCCGTGGGCCGTGAATACCACGGCCTGCGATTCGCCGGGAAGCTCTGCGGCGTGCCCATCATCCGCGCCGGTGAGAGCATGGAGGGCCAACTCCGCGCCGTGTGCCGGGGGATACGCATCGGCAAGATCCTGATGCAGCGGGACAAGGTCACCAAGCTCCCGAAGCTCTACTACTCCAACCTGCCGGACGACATCGCAGAGCGGCACGTCCTGATGCTGGAGCCGATGCTGGCGACCGGGGGGACGGCGCTCGCAGCGATCCAGCTCCTGCTCGACCACGGGGTGGCGGAGGAGAACATCGTCTTCATCAACTTCATCACCGTGCCGGAAGGCATCGCCACCGTCTGCGAGCGCTATCCCAAGGTGAAGATCGTGACGTCCGCGATCGAGGAGCGGCTGAACGAGAACGCGTACATGATGCCGGGCATCGGCGACTTCGGGGACCGGTTCTTCGGCACCGACAAGTGAGGCCGCGCGGACGGCCGTACGGGGTGGCGTGACACCATCCCGTACGGCCGGGTGGTGACTACTTCCACGCCTTGTGCGCGGTGTCCCACTTCTGCCAGTGGCCGTTCACCTTGCGCTTCCAGCAGTGGGAGCGCTCGTCCCACTGGGCGTAGGTGCGGGAGTCGGCGTCATAGCGTTGCCAGCAGTGGGCCTTGCCGTCCCAGCGGTCCTTCTTCTTGTCGACGCCCTTCTCCCAGCCGAGGTGGCGTCCGTGGTCGTCCTTGTCGTGGTCGCCCTTGCCGAGCACCGCCCTGCCGTGGTCGTCCTTGTCGTGGTCGCCCTCGGCGTGCCCGCCGGGGACCATGTGGGCGTGGCCGGCCGGGGCCGGGTGCGGGGCCGGGGCGGCGAAGGCCGCGCTTCCGGTCGCGGCGGCGATGCCGGACAGCAGGGCCGCCGAGGCGGTGACCGCGGCGATACGGCGCATCGATGCGCTGGACATGCGTTCTCCTTGCTATGGGCCCCGTGGGGGTTCCCCGACCACGGGAGCCGTGCTCCTGGTGCGGGAGCATTCTTGGCGCCGCGGGGCCCAGGAAAGGGAGAACGGACCGGGTTACTTCATATGAGTGGTCATCTGCTGACGGCCGTGCCTTGTGCGTCGACTCCCGTTGTGAGTGCGGTACTTGGCGTGAATCGGGCGGCTGGGCCGATTCGCCACATGGCTGCCCGGCGCGGTGAGTGAGCATGCGGTGAGTCACCCGAACGTGTCTCGGGTGATGCAGTAACTCCCCTCACATGGAGCCGTGTTGAGGTGCGCCCTCCGGTCCGCGCCGCCTCACGCGCGCACTCTGGCTTCTTCGGATCCCTCGCCCTACCTTGGCCCCGATGGGCACATCCCTCGCACGACTTGCCATGTCCTCGTCCGATGACTCCAGACACGAGGTGAGTCATGTACTTCCGTCGCACGCGCCCCCGGCGAATACGCCGGCTGGGTGTGGTCGCCCTGCTGCTCGGTGTCGTGGCCGCGGTGGCCGCCGGGCCCGCGCGGGCGGTGCCCGACGCCGTCTCCCGGCCCCGGCAGCCGCTCGTGCAGCCGATCGATCCGCAGCGGTGGCGCAACCCCGATGACATGACGTGGTCCGAATACCGCGCGGTACCCGGCACGGACTGGGCGAATCCCGCGGTCAGGCCGACACAACGCACCTTCAAGGGCGCCCTGGTGCTGCTGGACTACCCCGACGAGGAGTTCTCGGTCACCAGGCCCGTGGGCTCCACGCCGTTCGGCAATCCGCAGAGCGGCGCGGCCGGCATTCCCCGTGACCGCGTCCCGGCGTTCTACCAGGACTTCCTGAACAAGCCCGGCCCGCTCAACCACGGTCACACCATCAACGAATACTGGATGGAGGACTCCGGCGGCCGCTTCGGGGTGGACCTGACCGCCTTCGGCGCGTACCGCATGCCGGGCAAGTCGTACCAGTACGGCATAGACACCGGGATGAACCCCGGCGCCTGCCCCTTGCGGGACACCTGCGACCAGGACATCCGCGCCGACGGAAAGCGCGCCTGGGTCGCCGACGTGGGCGCCGGCCGTACGGCGGAATTCGACTTCGTCTTCTACCTCACGGCCGGAGTGGACGAGTCCTCGGTCTGGCAGGAGTTCGGGCAGATGAAATTCCGGGGCCCCGAGGACGTACCCGCGGCCTGGGGTCCGCCTTCCCCCACGCCGTCCGGCGGGAATTCCGCCAGGACCCGTTATGTGCCGTGGACTTCGTGGCAGGCGGCCGCCCGTATCTGGCCCAACGCGGAGAACGGCTCGTCCACCCAGGCGGAGAGCTCCGGCATGGCCACGTACGCCCATGAGCTCAGCCACATACTGGGGATAGGCGACAACTACAACAACCCCTACGGCACTCCTTTGAGCCGCTCCTACACGGGGATCTGGGGCATGCTCTCGCGCGGCTCCTTCAACGGCCCGGGAGGGCCGCACACACGGTGGCGGATACCCGCCACCGCCGGGGGCTCCATGGGTGCCCAGCACGTCCTGCGGGACAAGCTCAAGCTCGGCATCGTCGACGAGAAGAACGTGCTGCGGCTCGACCGCGACGCCCTCAAGGACTCCGGCCCGGTCGTGGCCCGCGTCACCGCGCGGTCCGCGCCGCCCGGGGAAAAGGGGCTGGCGGGGGTCGATGTCACCATGGGGAGCGACCTTTCGCCCTCCTGCGACAGGAGCACCGATCCCCTGTGCGACGGCGGCGGTTACGACAACTACACCGTCGAGGTCGTCGACCGCATGGGCATGGACTCCTTCACGCCGGACAGCGGCGTCCTGCTCACCAAGACCAAGAACGCCGACCGGGCGCCCTTCGCGTGGGTGATCGACGCGCACCCCGAGGACATCGGCCTGGTGGACTTCCAACGCCCCGACGGCACCCCGCAGAAGATCACCATGGGCGACTACCGCCAGCTCAGCGACGCGCTCTTCCACGCGGGCGCCGACTCCGGCAGCTCGTACGAGTACGTGGACGAGGCCAACCGGCTGCACTTCTACATCCTCGACGTGCGGCGCGACGCCTCCGGCGTGCTCTCCTACAGCGTCGGCGTGAAGTCCCTCGACGGTGCCGGACCGCAGGCCCGCGGCCTGGCGCTCGGCGGGGGCACGGCGAAGGGGAAGGCGGCGGAGGGACGGGCCCTGTGCACCTTCGCCCTCGCGAACACCGGGTCGCCGCAGTCGTCCGACATCTACCGCCTGTCGGCCGGCGCCTCCGGCCGCGGCTGGACCGCTTGGCTCCCCAACCGCCTCGCGACCACCGCCTCGGGCACCTCGGTCCCCGTGAACGTGGCCGTGACGGCGAAGGCGGGCGCCGACCGCAAGGGCACGATCACCCTCACCGCCCGCTCGGAGAGCGACCCGCGCAAGACGGCCGAGGCCACCTGCTCGCTCAAGAAGTGAGACCGCGGGCCCGGACGCCTCAGCACGATGACGGGGCCCGGCCGGGCCCCGTCATCAAGCCTTCCTCTGTTCCGGCTCTGTTCCGGCCCCGGGTTCAGCCCGTGATGGCCGGGAGCCGGTCCTGTATCTGCTCGATCAACTCCTTCGCCGACCGGTCGAGTTCGGCCCGTACCAGGGGGAGCCAGCGGGATCCCGCGGATTCCACCGACTCCAGCGCCACCACGGTGCGCTCGAGCAGTTCCGTACGCCGTACCGGGGCGACCCGCACGTCACCGCGTTCCTCGTCCACGCAGGTCAGGGGGACCAGGGCGACGCCTTGCGTCGCACAGGCCATGCGCTGGACCAACGACCAGTCGTCCGACCGGGCCACCACTCTCGGCCTGACGCCCAGCCGCGCCAGGTGCCGCCCGACCATGAGATCGCAGGCCGAGCCGCGGCGAGGCAGGACCCATGGCACATCGGCGTAGTTGCGAATGGAGGCCGTCGAGTCCCCCGCCGAGGCGAACGCCTCGGGCAGCACCAGCGCGAAGGGTTCCCGCCACAGCTCGCGGACGGTCAGCCTCGGGTCCAGCGACTGGTCCGCGTCGAGCACCTCCCCGAGGGTGAGCACCATGTCCAGTTCGGCGTGCTCCACCTGGCTCGCCGCGCCACGTGGATCCACCTCCAGGAGTTCGATCTGGAAGTGGTTCTGCCCCCGTAGCCGCTCGGCGGCCGGGAGCACACAGCCGGTGAGCGCGGAGGGGAAGGCCCCGATGCTCACCGACCGGCGGGGCGCCTGTGACGCCCCGCTCCTGATGTTGACCATGCCCCGTTCCCACTGATGTGTAATTTTCTCGGCGAGTTCCGCAACGGCCTCCCCTCTGTCGGTCAACCGGCCGCCGCGCCCGCTGCGTTCGAAGAGGGGCATACCGCATTCTTCCCCGAGCCCCTTGATGCGCTGGGACACCGACGACGGCGCCAGGTGCATGGCCTGTGCCACCGCGTGGACGGAACCGAGCCGCCGTAGCTCCCGCAGTGTCCGCAGAGCGGAAATACTGGTCATGCGCCATGCCCTCCCCGTCATATTTATGTGGTGCGACGGTAGCAGCGGGCCGGGGAATGCGGTCTATGGGCGCAGCAGTCCTTCGTACTCGGGTTTCTTCTTCCAATCCGGCTCCGGAGGCCGGTAGTCCGGTCTGGGGCAATGTTCGGAATGTGTGCCCGTTCGCCGGTCGTGCAGATAGCGGGGGCAGTTCTCGAAGACTTCCCTGATATGCACCCGTAGGACCGCTTCCGCCCCGGGGTGCGGAGTGAGGGACCCGGGGTCCGTCAGCAATTCGCAGTCGCCGTTGACGCGGAGTTTGGCGGGCAGTTCGGGGAAGAGGAAGAGCATGCCGATCCCCGGGGTGGCCGCCGCGTTGCCCAGGGTCCGGTACATACCGTTCCCGTCATAGCTGGGAATTTCCAGTGTGCGGGGGTCGGGCACCCGGACGAAGCCGGGCAGCCCTCCCTTGTACGAGCACTCCGGGCGGCCCGCCGGATCCACCGTGGCGAGGTACACCGCGTCGGCCGCGCGGATCCATCCGATGTGCTCGTCCACCAACAGGTCCGTGACATAGCGCTCGGCGATGTGCGTCGCCAGCTGTTCGGTGCCCAGCCGCCGTTGCACCCGGCGGCTGCCCTCGTGGTAGAAAACGTCGGCTTCCACCGTCACGCCCGGGCCGGCTTGCACAGCTGCCGCACGACCGACGCGTAGAACGCCGGGTAGCTGCGCACCACGTAGGTGCCGCGGCGCTCGACCTCGGGGTGCCGGTCGCGCAGCTGGCTGATCGGCACGCTCATCGCCGCATGGTGCTCGACGTGGAAGTTGTTGCCATTGGTGTACCAGGAGCTGATCCTGCTGCCCTGGATGGAGCGGGTGTTGCGCAGGACGTCCCGGCTGTCGGTCTCGCACAGCAGGTGCTCCGGCAGCTCCACCAGGAAGTGCATGGGCTGCCCCACCAGCATCGGCAGCACCCACAGCTTCAGCACGAGGTCGTACTCGCCCAGCGCGCACAGCGCGGCGGCCACGATCAGCATCGCGCCCATCAGCCGGTATTCGCCGATGACGGCCCGCTTGGCCTTCGGGGCGATCTGCCCGTCCGCGTACTCCCAGGTGCCCCGGCAGGCCCGCCAGATCTCCCGGCCCGTCCGGCCCAGGCGCGGCACGTCGAAGAGCCCGCGCAGCATGTTCTTCCAGGTGACGCCCTGGCGGGTGTCGAAGCCGAAGAACTCGGTGTCCTCCGGGGTGCCGAGCGCCCGGTGGTGCTGAAGGTGCCGCACCCGGTAGTGGGAGTACGACACGAGCATCGGCGCCCCCAGCGGCACACCGACCCAGCGGTGCGGTCCGGGGCGGCGGAACGCCGAATGGTGCAGGGCTTGATGCTGGAGTTCCACGGCGTGGGTGTACGTCGCCGCCAGGATCACCACGCCCGCCGCCACGGCGAGCCAGGACTCCTGAAGGGCCAGCACCACGCCGGCCGCCACGAGCAGGGCGCACAGCGCCAGTTTCCCGATGAACACGCGCTCGTCGCGGGCGGTCACCCTGCCCCGTCTGAACAGCGGGTCGATGCCCTGACCTGCCTGCTCCGCGAGGGGAGTCGCCATGGTCACCGCACCCCCTTCATCTGCTCCCATATGCGCCGGTAGTAGGCGTCGGCGACCCGGATGCGGGTCACGATGCCGAGGCTGATCTCCCGCAGCAGTTCGGGGGACCGCTCGACGAGGGGGACGAACACGCCGTCGAACCACTCCGCGCCGTGGTCGGCGTCCACGTGGACGTGGATGCGCTGGTACTCGATGACGTCCTCGGGCACCGCGAGCCGGGTGCAGCCGTCGACCATCGCCTGGAAGCGCGGAGAGGCGCTCTGCTCCAGCACGCCCATCGCTCCGAGCGCGCGCGGTACGAGGTGCCGGTGGATGCCGTACATCAGCAGCAGACAGGCGTTCTCGTACACCTCGGTGGAGTGCAGTTCGGCCATGTCGACGGACCGGTCCGCGAGCTGCTTGCGCATGTACTGGGCGGAGTGCTCGAACAGCCGGGTGTGCATCTGGTCGAGCTTGCCCTCGCCCATCTCGTCCCAGTAGTTCTCCGCGATGGTGAGCTTGGTGACGCCCGCGGTGCCGATCTGCACCATGGCCATCAGGTCGTCGAACTTGCTGTCGACGAGCTCCTCGGCCATGAAGAAGAGGGCGATCTCGCTGAGCGTGGCCTCCTCGGCGAGGTAGTGGCAGAACTCCGGCTGGATGTGTTTCTCCGCGATGTCGAGGAACCAGGTGCGGAATTCGGCCGCACTGCCCGGCAGTTGGGAGTCGTCGACCTGGGCGTCCTCCCATCGGCGCCACGCCTCCTCGACGGCCACGAGCTGTGGATCGGCGTTGAGCCGCGGCACCTGCTGGAAGGTCTCCGGGCCGCCCATGTAGGCCAGGTAGTGGTCGTGCAGCCGACGCAGCAGGGCCAGGCGCGTACGGAGGTCGGGGGCTTCGCCGCCGAGCGGAAAGGCCGCCGCGATTTCGGCGTCCGTGATGCCCCGGTCCGCTGCCAGGGTCTCCGACGTCGTGGTGGACATGAGGGTCTCCTCGATCGTTGTCACAGGTCAACGCCCTGGTCAGCGCATCGGCCGGGCGTCGGGGTGATCACCTTCGCCCGGCGCGATGCCACAGCCAACGAATGTTCGAAGAGACCGACAGGTCGGCCGGAGATTGTCCGAATGTCCTGCGTTTGGACCCACTTGGGTCAGGGCGCAGGCTTGCGGGATTCGGCTCCACTGAAGTGGAGTGGTGCTCTCCGGCCGAGGCCCGGCTCAGGTCGTCCGGCCTGGGACGCCTCTTCCGGCCGCTTGCCTCAGGGGCGTCTGCTCAGGACGGCGATGAAGGTGTCCCGGTAGCCCTCGGTCTCCCCCGGAAGCGGGACCACGGGAGTGACGCCGTGGAGCGTCCGCTCGTCGTCGTTGAGGAGGAAGCCGCCGGGCGGGGGTATCTCCACGCTGACGATCCGCTTGCCGTGCCGGCCGTTGGGGAGCGCCTCGTACAGCGAACTCGTCCCGCCGGTGATGCCCTTGCGGTCGATCACCATCGTGAACACGTAGTCCACGCCGTCACGGTGGACACCTTCGGGGGTGGGCTTGCCGGCGGTGCCGGGGCGGGCGAGTATCCGGTTCTGGAAGACCTGGGCGAACCAGGTCCGCGGCCCCCGGCCCTCCGTCTCGTCCAGCTGCCGCGCGCACCAGGAGAGCAGGGTGTCGGCGACGGGTCCGTGCGCCACCCCGTCGGAGAAGGGCTCGAAGAGCCGTGGTGCTCCGCCGTTCAGGTAGTTGATCTCTTTCGCCTGAGAGTAGGCCTGGTGCGGCAGGAGCTCGATCCCGGTGGCGGTGCAGTCGAATTCGGAGTAGCGGCGCAGCCGGTAGGTCCCGCCGTCCGCCATGAACGTGTCCATCGCGAGGTCTTCCCAGGACGCGGTGAAGGCGTCCCACTCGGGAGTGCCGGTGATGGGGGTGCCGAGCGCTTCGTCCATGTCCCCCGAGGCGTGGCCCAGCTCGCGCAGGCTGTCGGCCACCTCGTTCGTACGGTGCTTCTGGATGGTCACGGCTGTCCTTTCGACGCCGGCTGCGGTCGCGCGGCCGACTCTGATCGGTCGTTTGTGTGCGGAGAATTGCGGGAGAACACGCGCCCCACGGAGCGGATGGCGTCCTGCCGGATGACGGCCACGACGCCGATGAGGATGAGCGCGCCGCCCGCCCATTCGGCGGCCGTCGGCACTTCGTCGTTCACCAGCCAGGAGGTGGCGACCCCGACGACGGGCACCAGCAGCGAGAGCGATCCGACGGATCCCGCCGGATACGTCTTCAGCAGGGACGCCCAGATGCCGAACGCGACGATGCTGGAGAGCACCACCGTGAAGGCCAGGGAGCCGACGCCCTGCCATGTGAGGTGGGTGAGCGCGTGGCCGTCGCGGGAGGGGCCTTCGAAGACCAGGGAGAGCAGCGCCAGCGGTACGGGGGCCGCCAGCGCCGACCAGATGGTCAGCCGGAAGCCGCTGTTCGGCTGGGCGACGCGCGTGGTGATGTTCGCCGAGGCCCAGCAGGCGCCGGCGGCGATGACGATCAACAGGGCGCCGACCGGCGACGAGCCGGAGCCGAGAGCGATGACCGCGAGGCCGGCCACGCCGGCCAGGACGCCGGACAGCGCGATCCGGTTCGGCTTCTCGCGCAGCACCAGAAAGGCGAAGAGCACGGTGAACCCGGCCTGCCCCTGCAGCACGAGGGAGGCCAGGCCGGGCGGGACCCCGAGGTTCATCCCGACGAAGAGCAGCCCGAACTGACCGGCGCCCTGGAGGAGTCCGACCAGGGCCACCAGCTTCCAGGGGGAGCCCGGCCCGCCGATGAACAACACGGCGGGAAAAGCGACGAGTGCGAAGCGCAGGGCGGCGAAGAGCAGTGGTGGGAAGGACTCGAGGCCCGCATCGATCACCACGAAGTTCGCACCCCAGATGACCACGACGAACAACCCGAGGAGCGTATGGCGTCGGGACATGCTTCGTTCCTCTCTTCCGACGGCATCCACAGTGTTGGAGCGGCCCGGTCGTGGCCCAAGAAGTGTTCGAGAACTCCGCACAGTCGGCCCCGGAGAGCGTCCGGGGAGCCCCTTGAGGATCCGGGCGTGCCCGGCGCGGGGCATGAAAAAAGCCCTCCGCTCGACGGGAGCGGAGGGCAGGGGCGTCCGGGGCGGGGCCGACCGCCCCGGACAGCGTCCGGTCACTGGCCGAGGGCCACCCGGACGAGCTTGATGACGACCAGGACCATCGCGACCAGGAGGTAGGTGCGCAGCGCCCCCATGCCGATCTTGCGGCCGGTGGCCATGACCGGGCGGGCCAGGGTCTCCAGCGGGGGCATCCGCCAGCTGTCCCGGCCGGTGCGGTCGATCGGGTCCTCCTTCGTCCCGGTGCGCAGCCGGGTGAAGGCGTAGCCCGCCGCGAGGACCCCGGCGACGCCGCAGGCGGCCATGATGTCGAGGATCGCGCCCGCGGTGATGTCGGGGAAGAGGACCGAGGCGGTCAGGATGACCGAGAGGGTGACCAGGACGCCGACGACCGCCGCGGTGAAGGCGTTGGTCTTGGGCCCGTTGACCCAGGGACCGAGGACCTGCTTGTCGTTGCAGAGCAGCAGGAGGAACACCGAGGCGGACGGGAGCAGGACCCCGGCGAGGGTCTGGACGCCCTCGGTGAGCAGGCCCAGCGGGGAGCCGGGGATCAGCACGATGGCGGCGGCCGCGGCGACCAGCCCGGCGTAGACCGCGTAGAAGCCCTTGGCGCCCTTGATGCCGCGGTGCAGCGAGTGCTTCATGCCGAGGACGTCGCCGATGGCGTACGCGGTGGACAGCGACACGGCGAACGCGCCGATGATGGAGGCGTCCAGCAGGGCGATCGCGAAGAGCACCCCGGCGAGCTTCCCGGCGTGCGCCTCGATGCCGGTGGCCAGGCCCCCGGCGTCGGTGAAGTCGCCGAAGTGCCCGGTGCCGGCGAAGGTCGCGGCCGCGATGCCCATCATGGCCGCGGCGCCGATCACCACGACGGCGATGCCGAGCCACAGGTCGGCCTTCTCGTACTTCATGAAGCGCGGGGTGATGCGCTTGTCGATGACGTACGACTGCTGGAAGAACAGCTGCCAGGGCGCCACGGTGGTGCCGACGATTCCGATGATCAGCAGCATGACGGTGGCCAGCTCCCCGGAGCCGCCGGGGATGACGGGCACGACGAAGTCGTGGGCCATCTGCGAGGACTTGGGGTGGACCAGGAAGTAGACGGGGACGAGCAGCAGGCTGCCCGCGCACAGCGCGATGGCGACCCGCTCGAAGCGGCGGAACGACCCGGTGAACGCCGAGGCGATGATGATCGCGGCGGCCAGGATCACCGACGCCACCTTGGGCAGCCCCAGATAGCCGGTCGCCAGGGTGATGCCTATGAACTCGGTCACCAGGGTCAGCGCGTTGAGCAGGAACAGGTCGATGACGGAGAAGGCGCCCCAGAACTTCCCGAACCGCTCCAGGATGAGGCGGGCGTGCCCGACCCCGGTCACCGCGCCCAGCCGCAGGACCATCTCCTGGTTCACGTACAGCACCGGGACCAGCAGGAGCAGGGTCCACAGCAGGCTGGTGCCGTAGTTCTGGCCCGCCTGGCCGTACGTGGCGAAGGCGCCGGCGTCGTTGTCGCCGACCATCACGATCAGCCCGGGGCCGACGATCGCCAGCAGGGTCTTGAACTTGGCGGACAGGCCGCGGCGTTCGCCGTGGTCGTCCAGCTTGATGGTGCCGAGCGCACCGCGGATGTCGCCGATGTGGGCGTCGTCCAGGACCGCGGTGCGCGGCGCCGGGATCGTGGGGTCGGTGATCAGATCGGTCATGGGAGCCTCCCGGACGCCTGGGCAGGGCGAGGAGTCGGCGGCGCGCGACGGCCGTTCTCACCCGCGGGAGCGCAGCCCGGCGGCCCGGGTCGGCCGGGTGCCGAACGGGTGGGGGCGGTGGCGCGGTCGAGCCCGCGGGGAAGGTGGTTACCGTGTGCCGGAGAAGGGCGAGGGCATGCGGAACGAGGGGCTGCTGTGGCCCTGACTACTGCAACTGCTGTCCATGTCTCTCGCCTCCTTCCGGCCGGGACGCGCATCGCGTCGACGACTCGGCAAGGAGCGGACCGGCCTCCGGGCCGGTTCACCCCAACTCGTCAGAGCTTTGGCACTGCACGGCGTAATCCCCCGACCGGGGAAGCCACTTGGGGTCACCCCTTAAGTCGGGGAGACCTGTCCTGACCCTGGGCGTCTCTCGACGTCGTGGGGTCAGTGGCCTGTGTCCGTGCAGACGCCTCACCGAACGAGGTGCCTCCTGCTTTTCGAACCTCCAGAAGCATAGACCCTTACTTGCACGATTGCGCAACTACTTGGTCAAGGTTTGACCCGGGCCACCACGCGTGCCGCCGGCCGGAGCGTGGCATCCGCCGCCCCGGGACCGTGGGTAGTCTGCTGCGCGACATCCGCACCACAGGGGGCTCATCGGTGGACCACGACCGCATTGCCGCAGGTATCGCCGACGGCCACCACCGGCTGCACTGGCGAGGGGTGATCCGGACCCGGCGCGCCGTGGTCATCACGTCGCTCGCCGTCGGCGGGCTCGTCGTCTCCCTCAACTTCGGCGGACTGCTGGGCAGCCCGGACAGCCACCAGTCGCTCACCTCCCGGGTGATCGCCGGCGTCAGCGCGGGGGTCTTCCTGGTGGGGGCCCTGATCGCGGTGCGCGGGGCCACGGACGACCTGGTGAAGCTGCTGACCGGCCGGATCAGCGACAACCGGTCCGCCGCGCTGCGGGTGATATGCCTGCTGTCCGGCTACGCGCTGGTGATCCTGGGCGCGCTGAGCCTGCTCCGGGTGCCCTGGGGGAAGCTGCTGCTGGGCGGCGCGCTGACCGGTGTGCTCCTGGGCATCGCCGCCCAGCCGGTGCTGGGCAACATCTTCGCGGGCCTGGTGCTGATGGTCGCGCACCCGTTCGCGATCGGCGCGAAGATCAGCGTGCAGTCGGGCCCGCTCGGCGGCCGGATCGAGGGCGAGGTGACCGACATGACGCTGCTGTTCGTCGAGCTGCACACCGAGGACGGCAGGACGCTCATCCCCAACAACGCCGTCCTCGGTGCGGTCATCGGGCCGCCCGGTCGCCAGTCGCAGGCGGCCTGAGGGCTTCAGGGCCGCGGGGTCTCCCGACGCGTCCCGGCCGCGCCCTTGTCCTGCTGGGCCGGGATCCGGCGTACGCACTCGATGAGGTAGTCGCCGCTGTCCGGGTCGAGGGTGACGCCGTGGGTCTCGCTGTGGAAGCCGGGGAAGCGCCGGTCGAAGGACTCCAGCGCGGTCAGATAGCGCAGCAGGGGACCGTCCGGGGCACCGGTGTTCTCGCCGGGCATCAGGACCGGGATGCCCGGCGGGGTGACGGTCACCATGGCGGCGGCCACCCGGTCGGCGGCGTCGGCCAGCCGTACGCGCTCGGTGCCGCCGCGGACGAGGCGCTGGTAGCAGGCCTGCGGCGGGGTGACCGGCTCGGGCAGGTCCTGGAAGGCGGTGTCGAGCAGCTCCACCAGGCGCGCCCCGCGCAGGTGCTCGTGCATCTCCTGGCACAGCTCGCGCAGGCTCCGGCCGGTGTAGCGGCGGGGGTGGGCGGCGACCAGCTCCGGCAGCAGTCGCTCCAGCGGCGTGTCCTGGTCGTACAGCGCCTTGAAGTCCATCAGGGCGTCCATCAGGGTGCCCCACTTGCCCTTGGTGATCCCCATGGAGAACAGGACGAGCGTGGTGTAGCTGTCGGTCTTCTCCACCACGATGTTCCTGGTCGCCAGATAGGCGGTGAGGACGCGGGCGGGGATGCCCCGTTCGGCCATCCGCCCGGTGGCGTCGATGCCGGGGCAGGTGAGCGTGACCTTGACGGGATCGAGCAGGCAGTAGCCCTCGGCCAGCCCGGCGAAGCCGTGCCAGCCGGCCCCGGGCTCCAGCTCCCAGCAGGACGGCTCGGTGCGCAGCAGCTCGGCGGGGGCGTCGGCGAAGGCCATCCGCTCGCCGCTGGCCGGGTCGGTCACCGTCTCCGGCTGCCACACGCCGAAGAACCAGTCGGGCCGGTCGCCGGCGGCCGCGATGCGCCGGCCGACGCGCACGACCGTCTGGCGGAAGCGGACCGCCTCGGTCACCGCCTCGTCGATCAGCCAGCGGCCCTGGGGCCCGTCCATCATCGCGGCGGCCACGTCCAGGGAGGCGATCATCGGATACAGCGGCGAGGTGGTGCCGTGCATCATGAACGCCTCGTTGAACCGGTCGTGCTCCACCGGCGCCCGGGGCGCGGACCTGACGTGCACCATGGCGCTCTGCGACAGCGCGGCCAGCAGCTTGTGGGTCGACTGGGTGGAGAAGACGGTGGGACGCTCGGGCCCGGGGAAGGTGCCGGGGTCCACCGCCATGCCGTAGCGCCCGGCGTAGAGAGGGTGGAACCGGGCGTACGCGAACCACGCCTCGTCGAAGTGGAGCCGCGGCGTGCTCGGCGCGAGCGCCCGGGCGACCTGCACGGCGTCGTAACACAGCCCGTCGTACGTGGAGTTGGTGAGCACCGCGTACTGCGCCTCGGGGGACACCGCCTCCCCGGCCAGCGGGTTGTGGGCGATCCGGGCGGCGACCGACCGCGCCTCGATCCCGGCCGGCGGCAGGGGGCCCGCCAGCCCGTAGCCGTTGCGGCTCGGCACCAGATAGACCGGCCGGGCCCCGGAGAGGACCAGCCCGTGCAGCACCGACTTGTGGCAGTTGCGGTCCACCAGCGCGATCTCGTCCCGGGTGACGCTGAAGTGGCCGACCATGCGGTCACAGGTCGAGTCGCCGTGCAGGACGAAGTAGGTGCGCTCGGCGCCGAAGACGCGGGCGGCGTTGCGCTCGGCGTCGCCGACCGGACCGGTGTGCTCGAACAGCGAGCCGAGCTCCTCGACCGAGATCGACAGGTCGCTGCGCAGCAGCCGCTCCCCGAAGTAGTCGTGGAACGCCCGGCCGACCGGCGACTTCAGGAACGCGACGCCGCCGGAGTGGGCCGGGGTGTGCCAGGAGTACTCGTGCGCGTCGTCGAAGCGGCGCAGCGCCTTGAAGAACGGCGGCAGCAGGCCCTCCTGGTAGCCGCGGGCGGCGCTGGCGATCCGCCCCGCGATGAACGCGGCGGTGTCCTCCAGCGGCCAGATGTAGCCGATCACCGTCTCCGCCACCCACAGCGGCAGGTTGTCGAGATCCTCGCCGTCCGTGATCAGGAAGACCGGCAGGTCCTGGAAGCGCCGCCCGGTCCGCCGCAGCACGTCGGCGCCGCCGGGCTCGCCGTCGCTCTTGCCGTCCGCGGGGAGGTTCTAGTCCACGACGGCGCCCGCCAGCCCCGCCTCGGTGCGCAGCACGGCCTGGGCGTCGTCGGCCGTGACGGCCCAGCGCACATCGAACCCGCGCCCCTCCAGCTCCCGCCGGACCCTGCGCAACTGCCCGGCCCCGGCACCCCCGCCCTCCGGCACCTCCCGTACCGCGAACAGGATCGTTGCGTCTGCCATGGGTGCTCCTCCGCGCGCGTCGCCGTATGGACCGCTGGTCCGGGACACCAACCGGGGCTCGGCCGACGGCGACACCGTGTGGGGCGGGGGTTCATCCTGATAAGGGAAAGTGGTGGGCCCGGATCGGCGCCCGATTACGATGCGTTCATGATCCAGCCTTCGTCGACCGCACCCTTCGGCCGCTTCGAGGAAGCCTGGCCGGCCGCCACCCGGCCCGGACTCCTCCCGGAGCCCGTGGCCGCCGCCCTGGAGCAGTGGCGGGGCTCCGAATCCCTCGGCTCCGTGCTGGTCGTCGACACGGACCCCGAGGTGGCCGACACCGCCGCCTTCTGTGCGGCCTACGACGTCCCCCTGGAGGCCTCCGCGAACTGTGTGGTCATCGCCGCCAAGCGCGGGCAGGACGTCACGTACGCGGCATGCGTCGCTCTGGCGACGACCCGGGTCGACGTCAACAAGGCGGTGCGCAAGCACCTCGGCGCGCGCAAGGCGTCGTTCGCCCCGATGGACGTCGCAGTGACGGAGACCGGCATGGAGTACGGAGGGATCTCCCCCGTCGGGCTGCCGGAGGGCTGGCCGCTCCTGATCGACGAGGCAGTCGCCTCCGCACCGCATGTTCTCGTCGGCAGCGGCAGGCGCCGGGGCAAGCTGATCCTTCCCGGGAGCCTCCTGTCGCAGCTGCCGAACGCCGAAGTCGTCGCGGGGCTGGCGGGCTGAGACCAGAAGCGTCGGGTCATACCTTCTTGACGACGATCGAGTCCGGGACCAGTCGCTCCAGGTCGTCCACGTCCGAGGTGAAGACGGTGACCTGCCCCTTCTGTCGGCGCGCGATGACGGCGAGCACCGCGTCGATCGCGTACTTGTGGCCGTGCAGCTCGGCGTCGGCCAGCAGCCGGCGGGCCTGGCGTGCTTCGTCCTTACCGATGTCGGCGACTGTGAGCCGGGAGAGTATCCAGTCCCAGCGTTGCTCGGTGGTCCTCCCGTCGTATGCCTCGACCAGCGTCATGGGAGATGTCACCACCTCGGCCTCACCCCGGGCTGCCAGATCGAGCCAGGCGATCATCTTCCGGTCGCCGCGCACCGCCAGTGACAGGGCTTCGCAGTCCAGTACGAAGACACGGAGAGGCCGCTCGTGCTCATCGGCCCGCTTCTTCACGCGGCCTCTCCGGCGTTGTGCTTCCCGGCGGCGCGGCGCCGCTCGTGTTCGGCGTCGAGGTCCTCCAGTTCCTCGCAGGCGGCCGCACGCTCGTCCTCGGTGACGGGGCCGTGTTCTTCCTGCAGCCAATCGACCAGTTCCCGGAGTCGGTCCCGGTCCCGCTTGAAGCGCAGCGCCTCGGCAACGTACGCCGACAGGCCCCGCTCCGCCGCCTCCGCGCGGATCTCGTCAAGGAGATCCTCGGGAATCGTCACCGTCACCTTTTTTGTCGCCATACAAGAGACCATACTCTTGGTGTTCGGCTCCTTACCAGTGGGACCGCAGCTGCTTGGGCGGCTACTTGTTCAGCGCCGCCACGCCCGCCTGGGCGAACTTCTCGTCGAGGTCGCCGCTGGGGGCGCCCGCCACGCCGATGGCCGCGATGGGGGCGCCCTTCGCCTGGACCGGGGCGCCGCCGGGCAGGAAGAGGGTGCCGGGGATGTCCTTGAGGTTCGGGGTCTGGGAGAGGCGGCTCACCAGGGCGGAGGTGGGCGCGTTCCAGGAGACGGCGGTGAAGGCCTTCTTCTCGGCGGAGGTGTAGGACTGCGGGCCCGCGCCGTCGCCGCGGAGCGTGACGACGGTGTTGCCGTCGCGGTCGACGACTGCGACGGAGACCTTCTGGCCCTCCTTGGCGGCGGCGTCGAGGCTCGCCTGGGCCGCCTTGGTGGCGGCGGCGATCGTCAGGTGCGTCGACTGCGCGAGGTTGCGGTCGTCGGCGTCGGCCTTGACCGTGGTCCGGGTCCCGGCCGCGGGGGACGCGGCGTTGGCGGCGACGGCGCCGATCGTTCCGGCGGCGAGGACGGCGGCGGAGGCGGCGAGGAGCTTCTTGGTGTTGGTCATGGCTCGATCCTCCGGCCGGGAACAGGCCCGCCGCCTCGGCCCGGCGGCTGCTCGTTCCGGGCGCGACGGCCGACCCTCCCGTCAGCCGATCGGCTGATGCGAGGGTGGCCCCGCCGGGTCAGGATGAGCGGGTATGCGCAGGTCGAGGAGGGGTCGAGGAGGGTTGGATGCGACGCGAAGGGCCGACGGCAGAGGCCACCGCCCCGGGAGAGCGGCGGCTCGCGGTCGTCATGCGCGCGTCGTTCTTCCTGCTGCTCGGCGCGTCGCTGGCCCGGTTCCTGACGCGTCACCCCGGTGACCCGCACACCCCGTGGATCATCGTGCTGTCCGCCGGTCTCGCGCTGCTGTACGTGCTCGGCCCCGCGCCCCTCGCGTCTCCCGCGCCGCTTCGGCTCGCCTGGCTGGTGGCGGTGGTCGTCGTCTGGATGGTGCTGGTGGTCCTCGCGCCGAGCTTCGCCTGGTGTGCGGTGCCGCTGTTCTTCACGGGGCTGCGCACCCTGCCCCCGCGCGCGGCGCTCGCCCTCGTCGCGGTGCTCACGGCCTTCGTGGTCGCCGCCCAACTGAAGCTGTCCACAGGGCGCTTCGACCCGAACCTGATTCTCGCCCCGCCCGCCGTCGCGGCGATCGCAGCCGCCGTTTTCGTCCACATGCAGCGCCAGGCCGACCGGCAGCGGGAGCTGATCGACGACCTGATCCGCACCCGGCGCGAACTCGCCGCCACCGAGCGCCGCGAAGGCACCCTCGCCGAACGGCAGCGCCTGTCGATGGAGATCCACGACACCCTCGCGCAGGGCCTGTCCAGCCAGCAGATGCTGCTCCAGGCGGCCGACCGGGTATGGGCGGCCGACCCCGGAACCGCTCACCGGCACGTGCGCACGGCGGCCTCGATCGCCGAGCGGAACCTGGCCGAAGCGCGACGCTTCGTCCACGACCTCGCCCCCGCCGATCTCGCCGACGGCGGCACCCTGGAACAGGCGCTGCGCGCCCTGGCCGCGCGCGGGTCGAAGGAGTCCGGCGGTCTCGCGGTGCGTTGCCACGTCGAGGGCACACCGGCCGTCGCGCTGCCCGACCGTGTCGCCTCCGCGTTGCTGCGCATCGCGCAGGGCGCGCTGGCGAACGTACGCGAGCACGCGGGCGCCACGACGGCCACTCTCACCCTCACCCACCTGGACGACCAGGTGGTCCTGGACGTCGCCGACGACGGCGTCGGCTTCGACGTGCCGGGCGCGGCCGAGCCGGCGCCGGGTGCGCGGGGGCACGGGCTGCCCGCGATGCGCGCCCGGGCCGGCCGGCTCGGCGGCACCCTGACCGTCGAGTCGGTGCCGGGCGAGGGCACGGTCCTGTCCGCCGCGATCCCCCTGGACCTTTCGTCATGACCGAAGCCGCTGTCCGCATCCTGCTCTGCGACGACCACGCGGTGGTGCGCGCCGGGCTGCTCGCCCTGCTCGGCAGCGAACCCGACATCGAGGTGGCGGGGGAGGCGGGCACCGGTGAGGAGGCGGTGGCCATGGCCGCGAAACTCCGGCCGGACGTGGTGCTGATGGATCTCCAGCTCGGCCCCGGCATCGACGGGGTGGAGGCCACCCGCAGCATCTCGGCAACCGGCATCCATGTGCTGGTCCTCACCACCTATGACACGGACGCCGACATCGCCCGCGCCATCGCCGCGGGTGCCACCGGCTATCTGCTCAAGGCCGAGCGTCCCGAGGAGCTCTTCACGGCGATCCGCGCCGCCGCCCAGGGGCGCACCACACTCTCCCCTCCCGTCGCCAGCCGTGTCATGAACCAGATGCGCGGCGCCGCGCGGCCCACCCTGACCGCCCGTGAACTCGACATCCTCGGCCAGCTCGCGCAAGGCCTCGGAAACCGCGACATCGCCCGCGCGCTGTTCATCAGCCAGGCCACCGTGAAGACCCATCTGGGCCGGATCTACGACAAATTGGGCGTGGACACGAGAGCCGGCGCGGTGGCGGTGGCGAAGGAACAGCGACTGCTTCCCTGAGCGGGCCGCGGCGATCGCCGGTGGCCGATACCCGACCGTCGGCCGCGCGTGCCCGGCGAGCCGGAGAACGCCCGCACGGGTGTCCACGCCGGGGCCCTTTGCTCGAAATTGAGCCTTCAATCGCCTGCGCTTGCCCGCATCGTTGCGGGGACGAGATCTGACATCGCGAAACTTGTTAGGCAAGCCTTTCCTGGCCTAGGTTCTGCGCCACCAAGCCGGGTCCGGCACTGCGTGAGTCGGTGTATGTGCCCTCGTATCCGGTTGGATCCAGCCATCCGGGGTGGAGCCGTCACGGCCGAACCCCGCTCACCGCGGAGGTCCCCCCACCATGCTCCGATCCCTCCGGCCGGCCGTCGGGCTGTCGCTCGCGGCCGTCTGCACCCTCGGGCTGTCCGCCTGCGGCAGCTCGTCCGACACCAAGACCGACAACGCCGCCTCGTCGGCGTCGGACGGCGCGTCGCTCAAGGGCCAGACGATCACCGTCTACAGCGGCCAGCACGAGCAGACCGTCAAGGCCCTGGCCGCGGACTTCGAGAAGCGCACCGGCGTCAAGGTCAAGCTGCGGTCCGGCGACGAGGCCGAGCTCGCCAACCAGATCCTCCAGGAGGGCGCGGCCTCCCCCGCCGACGTCTTCTACGCGGAGAACCCGCCCGCGCTGACCACCCTGGAGGAGAAGGGGCTGCTGGCCTCCGTCCGCCCGGAGACCCTCAAGGCCGTCCCCGCCGCGGACAGCTCCCCCAAGGGCGACTGGGTCGGCGTCTCCGCCCGGACCGCCGCCTTCCTCGCCGCCGAGGGCAAGGGCGCCGACACCGCGCCGCCCGCCTCCGTGCGCGACCTGGCCAAGCCGGAGTGGAAGGGCCGCCTCGGCATCGCCCCGGGCGAGACCGACTTCGCCCCGGTCGTCACCCGGATGATCAAGACCGATGGCGCGGACGGCGCCAAGAAGTGGCTCGAGGGCCTCAAGGCCAACGCCAAGACCTACGAGAGCAACGAGGACCTGTCCGTCGCCGTCAACAAGGGCGAGGTCGAGGGCGGCGTCATCGACCACTACTACTTCTACCGCCTGCGCGACGAGCAGACCGCCGCCAAGACCCACGCCAAGCTGCACTACTTCGCCAAGGGCGACCCGGGCGCGCTGGTCGACGTCTCGGGCGCGGCCGTCCTCAAGAGCGGCAAGCACCAGCAGGCCGCCCAGGCGTTCCTCGCCTATCTGGCCGGTGCGCCCGCGCAGAACGTGATCGCGAGCTCCGAGAGCTACGAGTACCCGCTCGTCCCGGGCGTCAAGGGCAAGAGCGAGCTCCCCGAGCTCGGCAAAATCGGGACCGTCGCCGATGTCGCCGACCTCGGCGACGGCAAGGAGGCCCTCAAGCTGCTCCAGGACACCGGTCTCCTGGCGTGAGCACGCTCCCACGTCCCGACGGTCCGCCATCGCCGTTGCGGTGGCGGGCCGCCGGCCTGCTTCCGCTCGTCGCCTCGGCCGTCGCCCTCGCGGTGGCCTCGCCACTGGTGTTCGTCGGCGTCCAGGCCGCCCAGGCGGGCCGGGACCAGGCACAGCGGCTGCTGGGCCGCCCGCTGATCGCCACCCTGCTGTGGAACACCGCCACGCTCGCCCTCGCCGTGGCCCTCGCCACCACCGTGCTGGGCTTCGGCGCCGCGTATCTGGTGGAGCGCACCGACCTGCCCGGCCGCCGCTGGTGGACCGTCGCGCTCGCCCTTCCGCTCGCCGTGCCCGAGTTCGTCCGCGGCTACTCATGGGTCTCGCTGACCGGCTCGGTGCGCGGCTACTGGGGAGCGGTGCTCGTGATGACGTGCTCGCTCTACCCGCTCGTGTTCCTCCCGGTCGCCGCCACGCTGCGGCGCGCCGACACCGCCGCGGAGGAGGTCTCCCGAAGCCTCGGACGAGGGCCGTTCGCGACCCTCTGGCGGGTCACCCTGCCGCTCACCCGCCCCGCGCTGGCCGGCGGTGCGCTGCTGGTCTCGCTCTATCTGCTGGGCGAGTACGGGGCGTTCGCCATGCTGCGGTTCACCACCTTCGCGACCGCCATCTTCAGCCAGTACAAGCTGGGTTTCGACGCCGCCTCTGCCGCCCTGCTCACCCTGGTCCTGGTCGCCCTCGCCCTGCTCCTGGTCGGCCTGGAGGCGATGGCGGGACGCCGCGGCCGCACGGCCCGCCGGGCCACCGCCGGGCGCCGCGCCGCGCCGGTCGGGCTCGGCCGCTGGACGCTGCCCGCCCAGGCGGCACTGGGCACCCTGGTCGCCACCGCGCTCGGCGTGCCGGTCTACGCCCTCGGCTATTGGCTGGTGCGCGGCAGCTCCACCACCCTGCCGCAGGCCTCGATGCTGACCGCCGCGCTCACCACCCTCGGCTATGCCGCCATGGCGGCCCTCGTCGCCACCGCCGCCGCGGTCCCCGTCGCGCTGTACGCCTGGCGGCGCGGCAGCCGGCTCGCCCGGGCGGCCGAGAGCGCCGCCTACATCACCCGCGCCCTGCCGGGCATCGCGGTCGCCCTCTCCATCGTCTATTTCGCGATCCGCTACGCCCAGCCGTTCTACCAGCAGCCGCCGATGCTCGTCGCCGGGTACGTCGTGCTCTACTTCCCGCTCGCCCTCACCGCCGTACGGGCCGCGCTCGCCCAAGTGCCGCCCGGCGTCGAGGAGGTGGCCCGCTCCCTCGGCACCCGCCCCGCCGCGGTCCTGGCCAGGGTCACGCTGCCCCTCGTCCTGCCCGGCCTCGGCGCGGCCGCCGCCATGGTCGCCCTCACCGCGAGCACCGAGCTGACCGCCACCCTGCTGCTCCGCCCGACCGGCACCGAGACCCTCGCCACCCAGTTCTGGATCTACACCAGCGGCCTGGCGTACGGCGCCGCCGCACCGTACGCCGCGCTGATGGTGGCCATGTCCGTGCCGCCCGTCCTGCTGCTCACCCGCCGTACCCTCGGCGCCGACTCCCCTGAGGAGGCCAGCTGATGAGCGGCCTTGTGATCACCGGGCTGCGTGCCGCCCACGGCCGGACCGAGATCCTCTCCGGGGTCGACATGACGGTCGCCGACGGCGCGCTGGCCTGCGTACTCGGCCCGTCCGGCTGCGGCAAGAGCACCCTGCTGCGGGTGATGGCCGGTTTCCACCCCGCCGCGGACGGCGAAGTCGCCCTGGGCGCACGGCTGCTGGACGACGGCCGGCGCCGGCTGCCCGCCGAGCGCCGCCGGATCGGCTACGTGCCGCAGGACGGTGCGCTGTTCCCGCACCTGACCGTGGCCGGCAACATCGGCTTCGGCCTGCCGCGGGGCCGCCGCCGCGAGAAGGTCGCAGAACTGCTCGCCCTGGTCGGCCTCGACGGCCTCGGCAAGCGTCACCCGCACCAGCTCTCCGGCGGTCAGCAGCAGCGTGTCGCCCTCGCCCGCGCCCTGGCGACCGAACCGGAACTGCTGCTGCTGGACGAGCCGTTCGCCGCCCTGGACGCGGCCCTGCGCACCGAACTGCGCGCCGAGGTCGCGGCCACCCTGCGCCGCGCCGGGGCGACCGCGGTCCTGGTCACCCACGACCAGGAGGAAGCGCTGTCCTTCGCCGACACCATCGCCGTCATGCGTGACGGCCGCATCGCCCAGCAGGCGACCCCTCGGCAGCTCTACCAGGAGCCCGCCGACACCGGGATCGCCCGCTTCCTGGGCGAGGCCAACCTGGTCCCGGCCGCCCTGACCGCCGACATGGCCGTGACCGCGTTCGGCAGCCTCCCCTTGACCGCCACCACCGCCGGTGGCGACCGGCACGGCCCGGTGCTGCTGCGGCCGCGTCAGCTCAGGCTCTCCCCGGAACCCCGTCCGGGCGCGATCCGCGCCCGGGTGGAGACCTGCCGGTTCCGTGGCCACGACCACCGGATAGAGCTGCGCCCCACCGTCCCGGACGGCCTCCCGGACGTCCTGATCGTCTACAGCGACGCCCCGTGGGACGCCGCCGAGGCGTACGTCGAGGCACAGGGGCCGGCGCACGCCATGGACGAGCCCGGGAGCGGCGACCGCGACCGGAGCCGCGACCACGGCATGGCCACGTTCTGACCGGTCAGGGCTTCCTCCGGCAACCCGGGCGGGCCGGTGATCGGGTCAGTGTGCCGCTCCGGCGCCCGGGTCACCCGCGGGAAGCGGGGGCAAGTGCCGCAGGTGGTCTTCGGGTTGCAGGTCGCGGCCCTGCTGGAAAGCGGTGGCGAAGGAGTCCTCGCCCAGGGCCCCGGTCGCGCGCGCGGTGACGCGGTCGACGTCGCCGCGTTCGGCCCGGGGGAGCGGTGCGCCGACCGACTCCCGGACAGCGGCGGCCGTGCCGAGCAGCCGGGCGGCCTGGCCGGGCCGCCCCGCGAGCGCCTGCGCGCCGGCCAGCCCTTCGAGCGCGAGCGCGACCGCCCGGGGATCGCCCGTCCTGCGTGCCGCGGCCAGCCCCTCCAGGTGCAGCGCCCGCGCCCGGAGGGCATCGCCGTGCTGCTCGGCGACGAAGCCGAGCTCGGCGAGGACCAGGGCCGTTCCGGAATCCACGCCCAGTCTGCGGTTCCAGTCCAGCCAGGGACGCAGATGCGCCTCGGCGGCTTCGAGGTCGCCCTGCCTGCGGGCCCCGAGGGCGAGCCCGGTCGCGGCGAACTGTTCGGCGGGCCTGTGGGACTGCTCGGCGGCCAGCCGCCGGGCCCGCTCGTGGAACTCCGCGGCGGACGCGTACTCGCCGGTGAGCAGCGCGATCCTGCCCAGCCTGGACAACCGGAACGAGACGTCCGTCCAGAGCTGGAGCTCCTCCGCGATGCGCACGCCGTCGCGGTGCAGACGGGCGGCCTCGTCGTAGTCACCGGCGATCTCGGCCAGCACGCCCAGCTGTTCGGCGGCCTGCAACTGGCCCCACCCGTCGCCGAGTCCGGCGAAGCGGGCCGCGCTGTCGACGGCGTGCCGCCTGAGGCCGGCGAGGTCGCCCAGGTACATGGCCTGGGTGGCGAGAGTGCTCTGCGCCGCGGCCATGCCCCAGTGGTCGCCGCGGGAGCGGAACTCGGCCAGCAGATCGGCGGTCCGGTCCTTTTCGGGCGAGCCGCCGAAGCCGCAGCGGGCGAGGGCCAGGAACCATCGGGCCCTGACGTCGGCGTCGTCGACCGGCTGCGCCGGTTGTGTGTCGTCGCCCGTCAGCACCGCGAACGCGGCCCGCCTCGCCAGTGCGCTGCTCCGGGCGGTGCGGGAGCCCCGGCCGGAGTCCGGTCCGCCGTCGCCGAAGCGGCCGGAGTCCAGCGCCAGGTCGAACGAGCGCCGGGCCTCGTCGAGGCGGCCCCGCAGGAACCAGTACCAGGCCAGCGCGTTGACCTGGCGCACCGCCAGGTCGTCGCCGTCGGCCGCGTCGCCGCCCGCCGCGGCGTCTGCGAGCGCGCAGCGCAGGTTCGCGCTGTCGCTGTCGAGTCGCCGCAGCCATCGGCGCTGGTCGGGGCCGTACAGCCACGGCTCCGCCCGTTCGGCCAGTTCGGTGTAGTGGACCCGGTGGCGCCGGCGGGTCGGCCGCGACTCGCCTGCTTCGTCGAGCCGGTCGAGGCTGTAGGCGGCCACCGACTCCAACATCCGGTACCGGGGGCCGTCCTCGCCGTCCAGCACGGTGACCAGCGAGCGGTCCACCAGGCGGGTGACCACGTCGAGGACGGTGTCGGCGGGCACGTCCGGTCCGGCGCAGACCTCCTCGGCGGCGGCCAGGGCGCAGCCGCCGGCGAAGACGGCCAGCCTGCGCAGCACGGCGCGTTCGGGGCCGGTCAGCAGCCCCCAGCTCCAGTCGATCACCGCGCGCAGGGTCCGCTGCCGGGCGGGCGCGTCCCGGCGGCCCGCGTTCAGCAGGCGGAAGCGGTCGCCCAGGCGCTCGGCGAGCTCGTGGACGCCCAGGGCCCGTACCCGGGCGGCGGCGAGCTCCAGCGCCAGCGGGATCCCGTCCAGGCGTTCGCAGATCAGGGCCACGGCGTCGGCGTTGGCAGGGCCGAGGGCGAATCCCGGGGAGGCCGCCGCCGCCCGCGCGGCGAAGAGCCGTACGGCGTCGGACTCCCGCAGCGGCTCGACCGCGTGCAGTGTCTCGCCGGAGATCGCCAGTGGCTCCCGGCTGGTGGCCAGGACGCGCAGGCCCGGCGCGTGGCGCAGCAGTCGCTCGGTCAGCTCGGCGACCGGCTGGACCAGGTGCTCGCAGTTGTCCAGGACGAGCAGCATGCGTCGGGGGCCGAGCGCGTGGGCGAGCCGGTCCGCCGCCCGTCCGGCGGGCAGGCCGACGGCGGCGTGATCGCGGATGCCCAGCGCGGTGGCCACCGCCGAGGTCACCCCGCCGGTGTCGTCGCCGGCACCGGCGGTCCCGGCCGCGAGGTCGACCAGCCAGGCCCCGTCGGGGAAGGCGTCGGCCGCCGGTGCGGCGGCCTCCAGGGCGAGCCGGGTCTTGCCGACGCCACCCGGTCCGGTGAGGGTGACCAGCCGGCCCGATTCGAGGAGGGCGCGGACCTGGGCGACGTCCTGGCGCCGCCCGACCAGCTCGGTCAACGCGGCAGGGAGGTTCGTACGGGGCGGAGCGGTGGCGGGGGCGGGGGCCGGTGGCGGGGCCGAGGGTGCCGGAGCGGGCGCCAGTGCCGGGTCCTGCCGAAGTATCGCCCGGTGAAGGGCGACCAGCTCGGGGCCGGGGTCGAGCCCCAGTTCCTCGGCCAGCTGCTCCGTCAACTCGCGATAACCGTCCAGTGCCTCCGCCTGCCGGCCGGAGCGGTAGAGCGACCGCATGTGCACGGCCCGCAGCCGGTCGCGCAGCGGGTGCTGCCGTACGAGGTCGCTCAACTCGTCGGCGAGCGCGTGGTGTTCGCCGAGCTCCAGGCGTATCCCGGCCAGTTCCTCCAGCGCGGTCAGCCGCTGTTCGTCCAGCCTGGTGCCGGCCGCCCGGGCGAAGGCGTCGTCGCGGAACTCGGTGAAGGCCGGCCCGCGCCAGAGCGCCAGGGCGTCCGACAGCAGCGGCACCCGGCCGCGCGGGTCCTCGGTGCGGCGCGCCTGCGCCGTCAGCGCGGCGAACCGGCCGGAGTCCACCGCGTCGTCCGGCACCTGCATCAGATAGCCGGCCGGCCGGCGGACGACCAGCCCCCGGCCGCCGGGCTCGGCCAGCTCCAGCGTCCGGCGCAGCTGCGAGACCTTGGTCTGGAGCGTGTTGGCCGCGTTGCCGGGGGCCGCCTCGCCCCACAGGTCGTCGATCAGGCGGTCCGCCGACAACGGCTGCCCGTGGTGCGCCAGCAGATCGGCCAGCAGGGCACGGACCTTCGGCTCGCGGACGGTGACGGGGGCGCCCTCGTCGGTACGGACCTGCAGCGGGCCCAGCACTTCGAAACGCATGACGCCACGTTAGCCCCGCCCTGAGAGGGCCGTCGTGCGTGCCCGTGCGTGGACCGTCAGCCGTTCGTGCGCGGCCCTCGGCAGAGTCGTCCCCGTGAACGAGAACGTCCCCACCGAACGGAAGAGGAAGCCCGTCATGCCGAACCCGACGACCGACCCGACCGACCCGACCGCCGTCGTCTCCGCCGAGATCCGGCTCGCCGCGCGCCCTGCCGGCGAGCCCACCGCGGATGCCTTCGAGCTGGTCCGCACCGAACTGCCGGAGCCGGCCGCGGGCGAGATCGTCGTCCGCAACACCTGGATGTCGGTGGACCCGTACATGCGCGGCCGGATGGACGACGTGCCGTCGTACATCCCGCCGTTCCGGCTCGGCGCCGCGCTGGAGGGCAGTGCGGTCGGCGTGGTGGTCGCCTCGCGGTCCGACGCCGTGCCGGTCGGCGCGACCGTCTCCCACTTCCTGGGCTGGCGGGAGTACGCCGTGCTGGACGCCGCCGCCGCGACCGTCATCGACACCGCCCTCGCCCCGGCGCAGGCGTACCTGGGCGCGCTGGGCACCACCGGCCTGAGCGCCTACGCGGCGCTGACCGTGACCGCCCCGGTGCGCGAGGGCGACGTGGTGTTCGTCTCCGCCGCCGCCGGCGCCGTGGGCAGCGTCGCGGGTCAGCTGGCCCGCAAGCTCGGGGCGTCCCGGGTGATCGGCTCGGCCGGCGGCCCGGAGAAGGCGAAGAAGCTGGTGACGGACTTCGGGTACGACGCCGCCATCGACTACCGCGCGGGCTCGCTGGACGAGCAACTGGCCCAGGCCGCGCCCGACGGCGTCGATGTGTACCTCGACAGCGTCGGCGGCGACCACCTGCGGGCGGCGATCGGCGCGATGCGCGGCGGCGGCCGGATCGCACTGGTCGGCGCGATCAGCGGCTACAACGCCACCGCGCCGGCCCCCGGCCCCGACAACCTGTTCCAGGCGGTCTCCAAGGAGCTGACCCTGCGGGGCATGCTCGTCAACAACTACTTCCACCTGTTCCCCGAGTGGATCGGGCGTGCCGCGGGCTGGCTCGCCGACGGCACGCTGCGCACCGAGGAGACCGTCCTGCAGGGCATCGACCAGGCGCCCGCGGCCTTCCTCGGCGTGATGCGCGGCGCCAACACCGGCAAGATGCTCATCCGGCTGGACGGATGAGGACCGTGGCACGGAGCGCCCTGCTGGTCCTCGCCCACCCGCGCGGCGACTCCCTCACCGCGCGGATCGCCCACCGCACCCGCGAACGCCTGGCGGCCGACGGGTACACCGTCGACCTGCTCGACCTGTACGCCGAGGGCTTCGATCCCCGCACCGGCCCCGAGGACGAGCCGGACTGGGCGGACCGTGACAAGGAGTACTCGCCCGAGGCCCGGGCCCACATGGCCCGGATCGACACCGCCGACACCATCGTCGTGGTCTTCCCGGTCTGGTGGTTCGGCCTCCCGGCCATCCTCAAGGGCTGGATCGACCGGGTCTGGAACTACGGCTTCGCGTACGGCCGCAGCCGCCCCCGCCTGGGTGCCAAGCGGATGCTCTGGCTCGGGCTGTCCAGCTACCCGCGCGAGCAGTTCGCCGAGCTCGGCTGGGACACCCTGATCGACCGCCAGCTGCGGGTCGGGATATCCGAGTTCTGCGGCATCGAGGACGCTTCGGTGGCATTCGTCCACGACTCCCTGAGCGCCGGCCCCCTGGCCGTCACCGAGGCGGACACCGCGCTCGCCGCGTTCCTCGGCGCGCCTGTCGTGTGAGGTGATCCCGCTCCGGATGGCGGTTGAGACGGAGACTGAGGCGGGGAACGTCGAAGGGCCCCACCGCGAACGGTGGGGCCCTTCGACATCGTGCCCGGTGAGGCACTGGCGGAGGATACGAGATTCGAACTCTCGAGGGGTTGCCCCAAACGCGCTTTCCAAATGTTCGTTTGGGGGTCCGGCTGGGGCCGTAGGTGTCCTGACCTGCGGCGGAGTGTTCGGGGCGGGCCTGTCCGGACTGCTTCGGGCGGAGGCGAATGAGACCGGAAATGAGACCAACCTGCCCGGCTTCTGGTGATCACTGTGAGGCGGTCGGAACCGGTCGGGTGAGTGAGGAGTCCTCGCCTTGGAGCGCTGGCCCCGCGATGTCGGCGATGGGTCCGACGTGGTCGCGCAGCCGGGCAAGCTGCACGGTCTGCTGTCGGCCGGCCACGACTGCGGACAGGGCGGCGCACGCGGTGCCTGTCCTCGCAGGTCAAGGCGCGAGGGTGGCCCCTGACAGCGGCTACAGCACGCAGCTGAGGTTAGCCGCCCAGGCGGCGCAGGAACTCGTCTTCGTCTAGGACCTCGATTTCCTGGCCGGTTTCCAGGAGGGCTTGGGCCTTCTTGGCCTTGCCGCTCAGAGCGTCGCCGGGCTTGAGCTGAGTCTGGGAGGCGGAGACGAGAATGCTCGTTTTCTTGGTGACGTTTTTCTCCGGCTGGGCCCCGACCTCGGCGAGCTTGCGGAGCGCCTCGTCGCGGGTCATGGATGTCAGCGTGCCGGTGATGCACACGGCCGCCCCGTACAGCTCGCCGTCCGGGTCGGCATCCGGATTCGCGCCGGGCAGTGGTGTGCGGGCTCCGGCACTGCGACCCTTGTGGTGGCTGCCCTGCCATTCGCCTGCCGGTGTCATCCAGCCCCATCGGACCTGATGGCCGGACAGGAGAGCGTCGAGGGAATCCGCCTCGGCGGTGCGCATTGCGGCGAGCATGACCTCAGCCGATGCGGTCGCGTCCGCGTCGGCATTGTGGTGGTTGTCGAGGACGACCCCGGCAGCATCAGTGCAGTAGGGCAGGCTGTACGAGAGCAGCTTCCATGTGCGGCGGGCAATGACCTGTGAGCACGTGTATCGCAGCTCGGGCCAGGCAAGGCCCTCAGCGGTGCAGGCGGCTCGTATGACACCCATGTCGAAGCCGGCATTGTGTGCCACCAGCGGGAGACCGTCGGCAAACGCGAGGATCTCGCTCAGCGTGGCCTTCCAATCGGGTGCGCCTGCCACCGCGTCCGATGTGATGCGGTGGACAGCGACGTTGAATGCGTTGAAGTGGCTCAGATCAGCGGGCGGCTGGATCAGCGTGCCCCAAGTATCGGTGATGCGGCCGTCGACGACCTTCGTCATGCCTACGGCACACGGGCTGCCCCGGTGCTCGTTAGCGGTCTCGAAGTCGATGGCCACCCAGGTAGAAGACATGGCGCCCACCATTCCTGTCGGCCGATCTTGGAGCAAGAGCTGGATGTCCTTATGGCCTGGATCTTTCGGGCTTTGTGGACCGGGCGATGCCCGCAGGGCGCAACCGCTCGGTGAAGGTGACCTTGCTGGGGCGAGAAGAACGCGCGCGACCCATCAGCCTGCTATTCAGCCAGCTCGTAGGGGTGTACTGGCTGAGTAACAGGCATCCAGCCATTTGGCTTCATCCCGGCCGAGGGTTGTGCTTCCGCACATAGGGGTGCTCAGTACCCCCGTCGATGCTCACGTTTTCAGCGTCTGCTTCATCTCTTTTTTTTGGGGGGCGGCATCGGCCATCGTCGTGGTGGGGCCGTTGACCGGACGGGGTTCCCAATCCCGGTCCGAGTGCAGCAAGGTGGCGGATCTCTCACCTTGCCGTTGCACGAAGACCATGCGCTCTCCGCAGTCATTGACGAAGTAGGAGACATAGTCCGTGGCGTTGATGGGAAATCCGCTCAACTTGGCCAGTATTTGCCTTAGTTCAGTTCCAATGTTGGGTGTAGTCGGGGGTGATGAGGCCCGCTCGCACGACGGTGGCGATAAGGGTGTCCGCGCCTGTGGGAGTGGCAGCCGGTCACGGTGACGTCGCGTTTGAGGAGGGGGTGGGCGAGGGGATTACCCACGATCACGGAACTACCTACGACGGCGCCCTGAGTGCCAGAGAGCGGGATGTCGTGATGGTCGAGGCGTTCGATCATGGCTTCGGCGTTGTCCGGTGAGGCACTGGCGGAGGATACGAGATTCGAGCGCGTGGGGGGTTGCCCCAACATGCTTTCCAAGTCTCCGCTTGGAGGTTCCGGTGCGTACGGGAACGTTCTGGCCTGCGGTGCAGCCGACTCGGGTGGGGCTTCCAAACAGTGTTGTATGGCGGTGAACGTAACCAGAACTGCAACCACTGCTGACTTACTTGCCGTGTTCCGGGCCGTACCACTGGAGGGCTTGCCCGGTCACTGCGGCGATGCACTCGAAGTCGTGATCGCGATGGAGCAGGGTGAGCCCCTGCAGCTCAGCGGTCGCGGCGATGAGCAAGTCGACTGCTCCGGCACTTCGGTGTTTCCCCTGCTTGGTGAGGGCTTCCTGGACCTGCCAGGCACGGTCGTAGGAGCGGTCGTCGACGGGAACCCAGCCGAAGATCAGCCGCATGTCCTCGATGCCGCGCGCCCGGTCGGCGGACGACCGGGCGCTGTAGAAGAACTCGAGCTCGGTGATCGGGCAGGCCGCGATGAGTCCAGCCGCGGCGGCTTGGTCCCAGCCGTACTGCTCCGCGTCCCCGCGCATGAACCGCGCGAGCGCGCTGGTGTCGATCAGGAACTGGGCCGCGTTCACCGGCGGTAGTTCTCCTTGTTCTCGAACAGCTCCAGATCAAATGCGCCGTCGCCCGCCGCGGCCCGCAGCCGGGCGAGAGCCAGGGCGCGACGCCGGCTCTCCAACACCTCGCGAAGAGCGGTGTTGACGGTTTCCTTCTTGGTGCTCGTCCCGAGAGCTTTCGCCACGTCCGCGACCAGGTCGTCATCCAGGTCGATAACCGTCCGACTCATGCGCACCTCCCTGATATCAAATGTGGGATCAAGTATATCTCACGAGGTTTCTTCTGGGGTGCCATCGGGCGCCCCGGCCTGGCCACCGAGTCCTACGCCGGCATCAAGCCATGGATGCGGGAGAGAGCAAAGACGCGTTCCGTTTCGCGCAGGTGGCACCAGGCATCGAGGTAGGGCGGGTCGAGTTCCAGGTCACTGAGGGTGCGTACGGTCCGGTTGCCCGAGGTGGCGATGTACTCGACCGTGATGGCTGCACCGGTGTCGATGGCGTGGGCGACCTGGCGGATGTCGCTGTACGACAGATACTTCGCGTACCCGGCGACGATCTCCTCGGTGTCCGTCACGAAAGGCACCTCGCTGTCGTACGGGTTGGGTTCCGGTGTGGTCGGCGGGGCCTTGGGCAGCCGGTCGGCCAGCACGTCAAGGCCGGTGTCGGCGGACGTGTCCGCGACGCGGGTGGCGGTGGTGGTTCGGGGGCCGCACCGGCCGACGTTCCTTCGCGGGGGCGGGCCCGTTGTGGTGGCGGTCCTGGAGCCGCAGCCCGCGGTCGAGCGCCCATCGGGCGTCAGGTCCGAGCTGCCTGGTGACCTGATGTTCAGCGCCGCCAGCATGCCGCGCAGTTCCTCCGAGGTGGCGCCGGAAGCATCTCTCCCAGCGGGGCGTCGAGCCCCAGGGGCGCCTGACGTAGGGGCGTCGGCATGCGGAGTGTCCCGTTGCCGTCGTGCCACATGAGCGCCTGATCCGACAGTGCCTCCAGGGTCGTGCCCAGCGCATGTACCGCCGCAGGGGACGTAGCACCGAGCGGCTCCGTAAGGCTGTCCTGAGTCGCTCGTGCTCCCAGGGCTGCCAGCGCCTCGGCGGCCTGCAGGGGGAGAAGGCGACCGTCCTACCGATTGGCGAGTATGCGTGTCAGGCGGGAGCCGTCCAGCTTGCTCAGTCAAGTCGCGAGCGTAGACCGGGACTTCATGAGGGACACCTCGACAGACATGGAACGTGTCACGGGTGGGCAGACCGAAGCCGCTTCGGCGCCGAGCTCAAGGATGGTGCAGTTCCATGATCTGCGGATGCCGTAGGAAGATAGATCGTGGAGCACCACGTCATCGGCCTGGTCCGGCCCGGCCCGCCCCCCGGCGCGACGAGCCGGCGGCAGAGGACTGGTCCACCTTGGCAACGAAAGCATTCGTCGATTTTTTATTCTCCGCCGACATGTGAAGCTCCATTCTCCACATCATCGGGATGCACGATGGAGTCCTGGATGCCCAGGATGCGCATAAGCGACTTGACCGAAACAGCCCGGCTATTGCCAATCCAGAGTACTCTAAAAGGGAGGGAACCCTTTCCGGCCATCTTTGATGCTTGTGATTCTGAAAGGCCAACAACATTGGCCGCCTTGCTGAAGCCGATATATTGCGGCAGGATATCAGAAATTCGATAGTAAAGATTCTTTCCGTCCACCCAGGATCGCCCCATCTGTGCGGGAGTAATGGCGGGAGTGTTTGCCTCGTCACGGCAGCCGCGGCGGAGTTTGTCATGAAGGGTCCTGGCATGGCTCATGGCTCCCATTCGTTGCAGTAGGGCTCCTGCGCGCTCGCCGCGAATTCTCTCGTCGGCATCCGGATCCAGCACCGTGCTGGCGTCAATGATTGACGATGCGTGCAGCGTGGAATCTTCCTCATGCGCAGCATCAGTAATCAAATACTCCGCACTTGCCGTACACGTTTCCGGGCTTCCGGCTTCCACCAGGCCACGAGCGCCGGTGAACGCACGAGTCATCATGGTATCCAGGAGTTTCTTGGCAGGCATGCTGCCTGCCAAGGAGAACCATGCCTCCAGGGCGCCTTCTACCATCGCAGACCTGATGTCGGAGACCTCGTAATGCCATTTTCGTGCCAACTCTTTCGACCATCCCCCAAAATATGGGGTCAGTAGATCCAGTAGGATCATCAACCATTTCTCCCGCTCCTGTTGGTCGCTTTCTCTCGCCAAAGTGCCCACCGACTCCCAGAGACGCAAGCTTGCTACGGATTTCGATCGACCCAGTCGAACTTTCTCGCGCAACACCTGATATGTGGGATGGTTCTTGATTGCACACGCTTGAACATCGCCGACGTGCGCACAGATGGGCTCCCCGCCGCAGTCACGCAGAACTCGTTCAGTGATGAGAGTGAAGACATCGCGCATGATTTTCCTCTCGCGCCGCCAGATCAGGCCTACGAAAAATCATGGGGCGTGGCAGTTGCACTTCGGGGATTTCTGCTGGGATCCAGTCCCATCGAGTGAACTATGTTTGGCGGCACGGCAATATGCGGGGGTATGAGTGGCGGCACTCGACGGGTGGCGCTCGGCCTGCGGCAGAGTGAGGTCCTCGGCCTCGGGCGGACGGATGTCGACCTCGTGCTAAAGGTCCTGACGGTCCGCTGGAACCGGCTACGGCCCCGCTGCGCGCACGGCCCGTCAACCGCTGCTTGTGGCTACCGTGGTTGCCGAGCGCGGGCAGGTGGCGCAGGGCGCTGTCGAGTGCCGTGTCGTGGTCCTGGCGCATGTGCTGACCTGAGGCCAGGCGGTACTCAAAGATGTGGTCGTGGGGGTAGTCGCGCACGGCTTCTTCGGCGCGGCTTCGCAACAGGTTGCCTTGGCCGCCGAAGGGGGAGGCGAAGCGGAGGCCGTTGAGGCACCTGCCGCGGTTTCGAAGGTACTGGAGGAGTGCGGCGCTGCTGATGACAGTCGAGTCATGGTGGAGGCCAACGAAACCGAAGAAGGGCCCCACCGCGAACGGTGGGGCCCTTCGACATCGTGCCCGGTGAGGCACTGGCGGAGGATACGAGATTCGAACTCGTGAGGGGTTGCCCCCAACACGCTTTCCAAGCGTGCGCCCTAGGCCTCTAGGCGAATCCTCCGCCGCAAACAATACAAGACGTGGAGGGGTGCTCGCGAACACGTTCTGCCGAGGTGGGGGAGAGGTGGGGGGAGGGGCACGAGCAGGGGTGGGGATCGGCTAGGCTGGGGGCAAGCCCCTCACGTGGCGCTATCTCACCGAACTCCCCCAGGGCCGGAAGGCAGCAAGGGTAAGTGGGCTCTGGCGGGTGCGTGGGGGGCCCTTGTGTTTCCCGGGGGTGCGCGGGTGTGCGCTCTCTGTGATCGAGACCACTTGTCAGTGCGGCCCGATATCGTCGTAGGTGTGTCGTCCCTCGCGCTTTACCGCCGCTACCGCCCCGAGTCCTTCGCCGAGGTCATCGGGCAGGAGCATGTCACCACCCCGTTGCAGCAGGCGCTGCGCAACAACAGGGTCAATCACGCATATCTGTTCAGCGGGCCGCGCGGCTGTGGCAAGACGACCAGTGCGCGCATCCTCGCCCGCTGTCTGAACTGTGAGCAGGGCCCCACGCCCACGCCCTGCGGTGAGTGCCAGTCCTGTCAGGACCTCGCGCGGGGCGGCCGGGGTTCGATCGATGTCATCGAGATCGACGCCGCCTCCCACGGTGGTGTGGACGACGCCCGTGAGCTGCGGGAAAAGGCGTTCTTCGGCCCCGCCTCCAGCCGGTACAAGATCTACATCATCGACGAGGCCCACATGGTCACCTCGGCGGGCTTCAACGCCCTGCTGAAGGTGGTCGAGGAGCCGCCGGAGCACCTCAAGTTCATCTTCGCGACCACGGAGCCCGAGAAGGTCATCGGGACGATCCGGTCGCGTACGCACCACTATCCGTTCCGGCTCGTGCCCCCGGGCACCCTGCGGGAGTATCTCGGCGAGGTGTGCGGCCGGGAGGAGATCCCCGTCGAGGACGGCGTGCTGCCGCTGGTCGTCCGGGCGGGCGCGGGATCCGTGCGTGACTCGATGTCCGTGATGGACCAGCTCCTCGCCGGCGCCGCCGAGGACGGTGTGACATACGCCATGGCGACGTCCCTCCTCGGCTATACGGAGGGCTCGCTGCTCGACTCCGTCATCGACGCCTTCGCGGCGGGTGACGGCGCCGCGGCGTTCGAGGTCGTCGACCGTGTCATCGAGGGGGGCAACGACCCCCGCCGCTTCGTCGCCGACCTGCTGGAGCGGCTGCGCGACCTGGTGATCCTCGCCGCCGTGCCGGACGCCGCGGAGAAGGGGCTCATCGACGCCCCCGTGGATGTCGTGGAGCGTATGCAGGCGCAGGCCTCCGTCTTCGGTGCCGCGGAGCTCAGCCGGGCCGCCGACCTGGTCAACGAGGGCCTGACCGAGATGCGCGGCGCGACCTCGCCGCGGCTCCAGCTGGAGCTGATCTGCGCGCGCGTGCTGTTGCCCGCGGCGTACGAGGACGAGCGCTCGGTGCGGGCCCGGCTCGAGAAGCTGGAGCGCGGGGTGCTCGCGGGCGCCTCCCTCGGGTATGTCCCCGGGCCCGAGGGGCATGGGGCGCCTGTCCCGGGGCTCTCCGGGCCCGCGGCCGCGCGGGCGGCGGTTTCCGGTGCTCCTGGCGTTCCCGTAGCTCCTCCGGCGCCCCCCGCGGCCGCACCGGCCCCGATGGCCCCGGCCCCGGTAGCCGCTCCGGCCCCGGCGGCCCCGGCGCAGCCCGCGCCCGCCGCCCAGGCGAGCGCCCCCGCGGCCCCCGCCGGAGCCTGGCCCTCCGCGGCCGCGCCCGGTTCCTCGCCGCAGGCGCCGCCGGCCGCTCAGACCACTCAGGCCGCCCCCCCGGCCGCCGCGCGTCCCGCGGGTGCCTGGCCGTCCGCCGCCGCTCCCGGGCAGGGAGGCGCCGCGAAGCCCGCAGCCGGTGCGTGGCCGTCCGCCGCCTCGCCCGGCCAGGGGGCCGCCGCTCCGGCCGCGCCCGCCCCGGTGTCGTACGGCGGGGCGCAGCAGGCCGCTCCGCAGGCGCAGCCCTCCGGGGACGCGAGCCAGGTGCGGCAGATGTGGCCGACGATCCTGGAGGCGGTCAAGAACCGCCGCCGTTTCACGTGGATCGTGCTCAGCCAGAACGCGGACATCGTCGGCTTCGACGGCACGACCCTCCAGGTCGGCTTCGCGAACGCCGGCGCGCGGGACAGCTTCGCCAACAGCGGCAGCGAGGAGGTGCTGCGGCAGGCGATCAGTGACGCGCTCAACGTGCAGTGGAAGGTCGAGCTCGTCGTCTCGCCCGGTGGCGGCGCCGGCGGGCCGGTCGTGAACTACGCGGGTACGCACGGCACCGGCGGCGGTCAGGGGATGCCCGCGGCCGCGCCCCCGGCGGCCCAGGGCTTCGCGCCGCGGCCCCCGCAGCCGCCCGCGGCGCCTCCCGTGCAGGAGCAGCGCCAGGGCCCGCCCCCGTCGGCACCGGTCCACCGGGAGCCGGAGCCGCCGCCGGTCGCGCCTGAGGACGACATGCCGGAGGAGGACGACCCGGATCTGGTCGACTCCGCGCTCACCGGCCACGACCTGATCGTCCGCGAGCTGGGGGCGACGGTGATCGAGGAGATCGCGAACGAGTGAGGGGCGGCGGCCGGGGCCTCCGCCCCGGGCCCCGGGTCCCGGCCCGGGGAGGCCGGGCGGGCCCGAATCCGCCCGGCGTGGTCAAGGCGCGGATCGAACAGGAAGCGCAGCCGTAGACCATAGGGCGCAGCGAGCGGCGAACACGTAGGCTCGGGCTACCGAAGGTTTGACGTCGACAGCCAGGAGCGAAACCGTGATCCCCGGTGGTGGCCAGCCCAACATGCAGCAGCTGCTCCAGCAGGCCCAGAAGATGCAGCAGGATCTCGCCGCGGCCCAGGAAGAGCTCGCGCGCACGCCCGTGGAGGGCACCGCGGGCGGCGGCCTGGTGAAGGCCACCGTCACCGGCGCCGGTGAGCTCCAGAGCCTGGTCATCGACCCCAAGGCCGTGGACCCCGAGGACACGGAGACGCTCGCCGACCTCGTGGTCGCCGCCGTCCGCGACGCCAACGCCGCCGCGCAGCAGCTCCAGCAGCAGAAGCTCGGCCCGCTGACCGCGGGTCTGGGCGGCGGCCTGCCCGGGCTGCCGTTCTAGCACCGGCCCGGACCCTTACGACAACCGCAGAAGCAGAGACCGCAGAAGCAGAAGGAGCATTCGATCCGTGTATGAAGGCGTGGTCCAGGACCTCATCGACGAGCTGGGCAGGCTGCCCGGCGTCGGTCCCAAGAGCGCGCAGCGGATCGCCTTCCACATCCTCCAGGCCGAGCCCGCCGACGTCCGCCGGCTCGCGCACGCCCTGACCGAGGTCAAGGCGAAGGTCCGCTTCTGCGCCGTCTGCGGCAATGTCGCCCAGGAGGAGCGGTGCCGGGTCTGCCAGGACCCGCGCCGCGACCTCTCGGTGATCTGTGTCGTGGAGGAGTCCAAGGATGTCGTCGCGATCGAGCGGACCCGCGAGTTCCGCGGCCGCTACCACGTCCTCGGCGGGGCCATCAGCCCCATCGAGGGCATCGGCCCCGACGATCTGCGCGTCCGTGAGCTGCTCACGCGGCTCGCGGACGGCACCGTCACCGAGCTGATTCTCGCCACGGACCCCAACCTGGAGGGGGAGGCCACCGCCACGTACCTCGCGCGCATGGTGAAACCCATGGGTTTGAAGGTCACGCGGCTGGCCAGCGGTCTTCCTGTGGGTGGAGACCTTGAATACGCCGACGAGGTCACGCTCGGGCGTGCCTTCGAAGGGAGACGACTTCTCGATGTCTGACGCAACGCTGCATGACGCCAAACGCGATCCCGATGATTTCGCCGTCCAGATCGCGGATTCGATCGAGAGCTTCATCGTCGCCGTCGCCGAGGTGTCCCGTGGCGACGAGCCGGACAGCGCCGTGCCCTTCCTGCTGCTGGAGGTCTCCCAGCTCCTCCTCACCGGCGGCCGGCTCGGCGCGCACGAGGACTTCCTCCCCGACGAGCGGTACGAGCCCGACGTCGGCCCGGAGCCGGACGTCGACGAGCTGCGCGAGCGGTTCGCCCGGCTGCTGGACCCGGTGGACGTCTACTCCGAGGTCTTCGACCCGTACGTGCCGCGCAGCGCGCCCGTCGCCTGCCGGATCTCCGACGACCTCGCCGACATCATCACCGACCTGCGGCACGGCATGGCCCACTACCGCGACGGCCGTGTGAGCGAGGCCCTGTGGTGGTGGCAGTTCTCGTACCTGTCCAACTGGGGCCCCACTGCCTCCGCGGCACTCCGGGCGCTCCAGTCGCTGGTCGCGCACGTCCGCCTGGACCAGCCGCTGGACGAGCTGAACGGCCTGGACACGGACGCGGCGGCGACGGAGGAGCAGCTGGCCGAGGAGGCGGGGCGGGTGATGGCGGAGGAGATCGCGGCCCCGCTGGGGATCCGCCACTCCTAGCCGCGGCTCACGGACCCGGGGCGAGGACCTCCTCGCCTGCGGGTACGCGCGCGGTGGCCGCGGCCGTGTCGTCCTGCCGCGAACGGTCGCGGCGGGCGGTCAGTACGGCCCAGGCCAGCAGCGCGGCGGTGCCCGCGCCGGTGATCAGCAGGGGTGTCCACACGCTGTGGACGAACCACGGCGTGGCGGCGCCGAGCACGCCGACGAGGAGGGCCGCCGCCGACGGAACCGCGATCTGCAGGGGCGAACGCCGCGGCGAGTCAGTGGAGCGGCGGCCGAACCGGTACGCCGCCCACAGGAAGCCCGCGGCCACCGGCAGCAGCCCCAGGGCGATCGCGTACGGCAGGCGGTAGCCGCCCCGCGGGTCGTCGTCCGTGCGCTGCCGCAGGTTGTGGAAGTCGACAAAGCGGCTCTTGTGGTGCCAGTGGGTGACCGTGACCCGGTCGCCGGGCTTGACCTTGCCGACGACGGAGGGCCGCCCGGCCATCAGGATGCGGTGGCGGGTGCCGTCGTCCTCGGTGACCGAGAGCCACCGCTGCGCCGACGCCCCCGAGGTGACCGTCTCGGTCCCGTTCACGGTGGCCGCCACCGGCCGCAGGCACTTCTTCGACACCGCGTCGGCCCGGCACGAGTGCGCGGTCTTGAAAGCGCGCTGCTCGGCCCGCGCGCCGGGCACGGTGACCAGCAGCAGATACGCCGCGGCGATCGCGCAGACCGCGCCGACCACCGCTGTGACCAGCGTCGACCGCCGTTCCATACGGGTCGGCGTAGACACGGCGCTCATCGCGGGCCCAGCAGCATGCGCATGCTCCGCAGGGCGAAGCAGAAGTGCTTGATTGTCATGCGCACATTTTCCCCAGGCCCCTCCGGACGGCGACGGCGGCCCGGCGCCCGCGCCCGGGCGGCAGGGTGGCGCCGGAAGGGGTGTGAGCTGGGTTACCTTCGAGCGTGAGGGCGGGTGCGGCGGGCAGGGGGACCCGGCGAGGGCGAAACCGTCTCAGCATGCGGTATCCGCATGGCCGAAAGCAGTCGCTCGTTAGACTGAGCCGACCGCATTACACATAGCTGCGAGGAGCGCACGTGGGCCTTGTCGTGCAGAAGTACGGAGGCTCCTCCGTTGCCGATGCCGAAGGCATCAAGCGGGTTGCCAAGCGAATCGTGGAAGCCAAGAAGAACGGCAACCGTGTGGTTGTCGTGGTTTCCGCGATGGGTGACACGACGGACGAGTTGATCGATCTCGCCGGGCAGGTTTCCCCGATCCCTGCCGGACGTGAATTCGACATGCTGCTGACCGCCGGGGAGCGCATCTCCATGGCGCTGCTGGCGATGGCGATCAAAAACCTCGGTCACGAGGCGCAGTCGTTCACCGGTAGCCAGGCCGGGGTCATCACCGACTCGGTCCACAACAAAGCGCGGATCATCGATGTCACGCCGGGGCGGATCCAGCAGTCCGTCGACGCGGGCAACATCGCGATCGTGGCCGGCTTCCAGGGTGTGTCCCAGGACAAGAAGGACATCACCACCCTGGGGCGGGGCGGCAGCGACACCACCGCCGTCGCCCTGGCCGCCGCGCTGAACGCCGAGGTGTGCGAGATCTACACCGACGTCGACGGGGTCTTCACCGCCGATCCACGGGTCGTGAAGAAGGCCCGGAAGATCGAGTGGATCTCGTTCGAGGACATGCTGGAGCTGGCGAGCTCCGGCTCCAAGGTGCTGCTGCACCGCTGCGTCGAGTACGCACGCCGTTACAACATCCCGATCCACGTGCGCTCGTCCTTCTCGGGGCTCCAGGGCACCTGGGTCAGCAACGAACCGCGAGGGGACCAGCCGATGGAGCAGGCGATCATTTCGGGTGTTGCCCACGACACCTCCGAGGCCAAGGTCACGGTCGTCGGGGTGCCGGACAAGCCGGGTGAGGCGGCGACGATCTTCCGGGCGATCGCGGACGCCGAGATCAACATCGACATGGTCGTGCAGAACGTCTCCGCCGCGTCCACCGGCCTGACCGACATCTCCTTCACCCTGCCGAAGACGGAGGGGCGCAAGGCGATCGAGGCGCTGGAGCGCACGAAGGACCGGGTCGGCTTCGACTCGCTGCGCTACGACGACCAGATCGCCAAGATCTCGCTGGTCGGCGCGGGGATGAAGACGAACCCGGGGGTCACGGCGACCTTCTTCGAGTCGCTGTCGAACGCCGGGGTGAACATCGAGCTCATCTCGACGTCCGAGATCCGCATCTCGGTGGTCACGCGCGCCGACGACGTGAACGAGGCCGTGCGCGCCGTGCACACCGCCTTCGGTCTGGACACCGAGAGCGACGAGGCCGTCGTCTACGGAGGCACCGGTCGATGACCGGCGCCGGCTCTGCGGCCCGTGTCCCCTCGGGGGGTACGGGCCGTAGGCCGACCCTCGCCGTCGTCGGCGCCACGGGCGCCGTCGGGACGGTGCTGCTGGGGATCCTGTCGCAGCGCGCGGACGTGTGGGGCGAGGTCCGCCTCGTCGCGTCCGCCCGTTCGGCGGGCCGGAAGCTGATGGTCCGGGGCGCGGAGACCGAGGTCGTCGCGCTGAGCGAGGAGGCGTTCGAGGGCGTCGACGTCGCGATGTTCGACGTGCCGGACGAGGTGGCCGCGCAGTGGGCGCCGGTGGCCGTCGCCAAGGGCGCGGTCGTCGTGGACAATTCCGGCGCGTTCCGGATGGACCCGGATGTGCCGCTGGTGGTGCCCGAGGTCAACGCGCACGCGGCGCGGGTGCGGCCGCGCGGGATCATCTCCAACCCCAACTGCACCACGCTGTCGATGATCGTCGCGATGGGCGCGCTGCACGCCGAGTTCGGGCTGAGCGAGCTGATCGTGGCCTCGTACCAGGCCGCTTCGGGCGCGGGACAGGCGGGCGTGGCGACGCTGCGGGCGCAGTTGGCCGCCGTCGCGGGTACGGATCTGGGCGAGAAGCCGGGCGATGTGCGCCGGGCGGTCGGCGACGACCTGGGGCCGTTCCCGGCCCCGCTGGCGCTGAACGTGGTGCCCTGGGCGGGGTCGCCGCGGGAGGCCGGCTGGTCGTCCGAGGAGCTGAAGGTGCGCGAAGAGTCGCGGAAGATCCTGGGGCTGCCGAAGCTGCGGGTCAGCGCGACCTGTGTGCGCGTACCGGTGCTCACCACCCACTCGCTGGCCGTGCACGCGCGCTTCGAGAACGAGGTGACCGTCGAGCAGGCGCACGAGATCCTGGCCAACGCGCCGGGCGTGGTGCTCGTCGACGACCCGGGCGAGGGCGAATTCCCCACCCCCGCGGACGCGGTGGGGACGGACCCCACCTGGGTGGGCCGCGTACGGCGCTCGCTGGACGATCCGAACGCCCTGGAGCTGTTCGTCTGCGGCGACAACCTGCGCAAGGGTGCCGCGCTCAACACCGCCCAGATCGCCGAAGTCGTGGCGGCGGAGCTGACGGCTCCCTAATCTGGAGGACTCGTGAAGGTCCTGTGATCAAGTCGTTGGTCCAGACCTCTTGAGCTGGGCAGATGGTGTGTTCGACTATTCACACCCCGCTCGACGGGCGCGACCGTGGCCCCGCGTCGCAACCGCCGGCCGGCCGGGGAGCGTCTTTGTTGCCGTCTCTCGGGGTGGCGCCAAAATCGGGGCATCGAGGAAGAGCTGGTACGCATGAGGGCATATGACGCACCGTCGAGCGGTGCTGTGTCAGACGGGGTGCCTCGCGCGTACAACCCTGACGGGGGGAAGCGTGTCCAACAGGCGTGGCAGAGGTCATCAGCATCGCAACCGCCCCGCGGCGCAGCAGTGCAGTGCGTCCGCGTCCGCGCACGCCGGGCGGTATGCCGGTGATCGCTCCCTGGCCCACCACCCGTCCCGCCGCCCAGCTACCGCCCCAGCGTGGGGACGCTGACGAGGCGATGGCAGCGGGCACCACAGTCGACCACCTCACCGAGACCTACCGCGCCCACTACCGGTCGCTGCTCGGCCTGGCGGCGCTGCTCCTCGACGACACCGCGTCCTGCGAGGACGTGGTGCAGGAGGCGTTCATCCGGGTGCACTCCGCGCGGGGCCGCGTCCGGGAGCCGGAGAAGACCCTTGCCTATTTGAGGCAGACTGTCGTCAATCTGTCCCGATCCGCGCTCCGCCGCCGCATCCTCGGGCTGAAGCTGCTCTCCAAGCCGATGCCCGACATGGCGAGCGCCGAAGAGGGTGCGTACGAACAGCTGGAGCGAGACCAATTGATCACCGCGATGCGCGGACTGCAGCGCCGCCAGCGTGAGGTGCTCGTCCTCCGCTATTTCGCCGACATGACCGAGGCCCAGGTCGCCGAGACCCTGGGCCTCTCGCTCGGGTCGGTCAAGGCCTACGGCTCCCGGGGCATCGCGGCGCTCCGTGTCGCCATGGAGGCTCCGGCATGAACCAGCAGTTCCCTGGCGGACCCCTGCGCGGTGAAGGTCCGGTTGATGGCGGTTCGGGCGAGGGCCGGAGCGACGGTACGACGCCCGGAGCGCCCGAGTCCGGGGCGCTCGACGAGCAGGCCCTGCGGCGGCTGCTGCGCGGCGCCGTCGACGAGCTCGAGCCGTCCGCCGACGCGCTGGAGCAGCTGCGGCGCGCCGTGCCCGCCCGGCGTACGCGCCGCCGCCAGGCCCTCGTCGGGGTCGCGGCCGCGGTGATCCTCGGCGGTGCGGCGCTGCCCGCGCTCCTGCATGTCGCGAGCACCGGTGGCATCACCGAGGAGCGTCACACCAACACCGCCAGCGCGCACAACAGTCAGCAGGAGGCCGACGAGGGCCTGGGCGACGGGGTCGCCGAGGGCGGGCGGGCCCGCCCGGACAGCCCCCCGGTCGGCAAGGACCGCGAGGCCGACGAGGGCCGCAGGCCCGACGGCAACAAGCCGGACAACGAGATCAAGCCGTCCGGCTCCCCGGGCGGCAGCATCCCCGACCCCGGGAACACCTTCGCCGCGATCTCGCCCACGTGCGACCGCGACCAGCTGGGCAGGGGCACCGGCACGGTCGGCGCCGCCGACAAGGACGGCCGGGTCTACGGCGCCTTCCGCGTCGTCAACATCTCCCGCTCCGTCTGTACGGTGGCGGGGCCGGGCACGGTGGCCGCCAGCGCGCGCGGCAGTGCCGACAGCGCGCGCGTCTCCGTCGTGGACCACACGCCCGGCGACGCCGCGACCGGGCTGCCCAACCCGACGGCCGAGCCCAGCGAGGTCATCCTCCAGCCCGGCCAGGCGTACGAGGTGAAGTTCGCCTGGATCCCGGCCCCGGACGGCGGCCGCAGCGGATGCGCGAAGAACACGGGCGGGGCGACGCCCTCGCCGGGCGGCAGCGCGGCACCGCCGGCGGCGGGCGCGTCCGCCGCCGAGAACCGGCCCACGGCCGCCGACCCCGGGCCGCCCCCGCCTCCGGCGAGCGTGGTGCTCAGCCACACACCGGACGTGGGCGAGCCCGCGATAGCGGACACGAAGATCGGCGACGCGTGCGCGGGCACCGTGTACCGGACCGGTCCTCTGGCGACGGCGCCGTAGCCGGTGCGGCAACCGGGGCTCCGCCCCGGACCGTGCTGACGGGTGCGAGGGACTCGCGCTCTCCGGCGCACCCGAGCGAGATCCGGGGCCGCCCGCCGCGGGCGCCGCGCATGCCCGTACCGTGGGGGTGTGTATCGGTTCCTGCTGACTTCCCGCTGGTGGGGGATCAACGCCTTCGCCGTACTGTCGATCCCCTTCTGCCTCCTCATGGGCAGCTGGCAGCTCGGTCGTTTCGAAACCCGCGTCGACTCGCACCGCGCGGCGCAGACGCAGGCCGATGACGCCCGTACCGCCACCGCCGAGCCACTGGCCGAGCTGCTGCCGGTCAGCACCGAGACCTCCGGCCGCCGGGCCGTCGCCGTCGGGCGCTACGACACCGAGCACCAGCTGCTCGTCCCCGACCGGGATCTGGACGAGCGCAAGGGCTTCTACGTCCTCACCCTGCTGCGGACCGACGGCGGCAAGGCGCTGCCCGTCGTCCGCGGCTGGCTGCCCGGCGACGCGGACTCCAGGTCCGACGCCGCCGCCGTGCCCGCTCCGCCGGCCGGCCATGTCACCGTCACCGGTGCCCTGCAGTCCTCGGAGAGCCCGGGCTCCAGGGGCGTACGGGCCGGGGGCCTGCCCAAGGGACAGCTCGGCATCATCAGCGCGGCCACGCTGGTCAACCTCGTGCCGTACGAGGTGTACGACGCGTGGATCACCGCGCCCGAGGCACAGGGGGCGATGACGCCCGTGCCCCCGGCCGCCGCGCCCGGCAGCGGTCTGGACCTCAAGGCCTTCCAGAACCTCGGCTACACCGGTGAGTGGTTCGTCTTCGCCGGCTTCGTCGTCTTCATGTGGTTCCGGCTCTTCCGCCGCGAGGCCGAGGCCGCGCGGGATCTCGCGCTCGGCATCGCCCCGGACGAGCCCGCCGAGCCCGCCGAGCCGGCCGGACCGGCCGGCCCCGCGGGCACCGAAGGGTCTACCCCTCCGAGCGGCCCGGACGACGGCCCAGGTGACGCTCCGCAAAAGCGATCTCCAGCCGGAGCTGCTTGACCCGCTCCTCCACCACCAGTGAGCCGTGGCCCGCGTCGTAGCGGTACACCTCCAGGGGGTGGGCGCGGTCCTTCAGCCGGTCGACGTAGTTCTCGATCTGGCGGATCGGGCAGCGCGGGTCGTTCATGCCCGCCGAGATGTAGACGGGCGCGCGCACCTCGTCGACGTACGTCAGTGGTGACGACGCCGCATAGCGCTCCGGCACCTCTTCCGGGGTGCCGCCCAGCAGCGTGCGGTCCAGGGCCTTCAGCGCCTCCATCTCGTCGTGATAGGCCGTCACATAGTCGGCGACGGGCACGGCCGCCAGGCCGAGCGCCCAGGCGTCCGGCTGGGTGCCCAGGCCCAGCAGGGTCAGATAGCCGCCCCACGAGCCGCCCGCGAGGACCAGCCGCCCGGGGTCGGCGAGGCCGGACGCCACGGCCCAGTCACGCACCGCCGCGATGTCCTCGAGCTCGATCAGGCCCACCCGGTGCTTGAGGGCGTCCGTCCAGGCGCGGCCGTAGCCGGTCGAGCCGCGGTAGTTGACGCGGACGACCGCGAAGCCGTGGTCGACCCAGGCCGCGGGCCCGGCGGCGAAGACGTCGCTGTCGTGCCACGTCGGGCCGCCGTGGACGTCGAAGACCGTCGGGAAGGGGCCCTCGCCCTCCGGCTTCTGCACCAGGGCGTGCACCTTGCCGCCCGGCCCCTCCACCCAGGCGTCGGAGACCGGGACCGAGTGCGGGGCGCGGCCGATGGCGCCCGGCACGCGCGGCGGCTCCAGCACCAGCTGCCCGCTCGTGGAGCGGACGGCGGGCGGCGTCGCCGCCGAGGACCACAGGAACTCCACCGTGCCGTCCGGGCGCGGCAGCGCTCCGGAGACGGTGCCCTCGGGGGTGTCGAGCCTGCTGAGGCCGCCGTCGGCCAGGTCGTACCGCCACAGCTCGCTGCGCGCCCGGTAGCTGTGCTCGACGAGCAGCGCGGAGCCGTCCGGATACCAGTCGGCGTGCAGGTCGCCGGGGAGGTCGAGGGCCAGCGCGGTCTCCTCGCCGGTCGCCGCGTCCCACAGCATGGGCTCCCAGCGGCCGCGCCGCTGGTGCCCGACCAGCAGCCGGCAGTCGCCGTCGACCGGTGCGAAGCCCATGGCGGTCAGCCCCAGCTCCTCGGTGCCGCCGCGGGTGTCGTCCAGCTCGGCGACGGTGGTGCCGTCGGTGCGGACGATCCGGATCGCCGAGTGCATGGCGTCGCCGTGCTCGGTGTGCTCGATGGCGATCAGGGTGCCGTCGTGGGAGAGGTCGCCGACGCCCGCGGACTCCTCGTGGTGGTAGATCTCGACGGGCTCGGCGCCGGGGCGCGCCACATGGACGGTCGAACCCCCCTTGTCCGTGGACCGGCCGACGACCGCGGTGCCGTCCCTCCCCAGGGCCAGGCCGCCGGGATAGGAGGGGGCCAGGCCGGGCGCGGCCGGCTCGTCGGCCCCGCCGTGGAAGGGCTGGCGCATCCAGATGCCGAACTCGTCGCCGTCCGAATCGGAGAACCACCAGATCCATTCGCCGTCCGGCGACAGCACGCCGCCCGTCGTGCCGTTCGGCCGGTCGGTCGCCCGGCGCTGCTCGCCCGTCGCGCGGTCCCACGCGTACAGCTCGAAGGTGCCCGTCACGTTCGAGACGAACAGCGAGCGGTCCGGGGCGTCCTCGGCCCACTGCGGCAGCCCGACCCGCGGTGCCCGGAAGCGCTTCTCCCAGTCCGGCATGGCCGCCTGTGCCGCCGCCTCGCCCGGCGCGGCCCCCTCGCCCTGCGTGATCCCGCCGGTCCGCTCGGCCCCGTTGCTCTCAGTCATGGCCCCATTCTGCGCTGTCGGCCGGGCAACGTGCTTCGGGGTGCCACAGCCTGTGGATAACTTCCCGGGCCGACGCGCTCCACCGGCACGGAACTTCAGCCTCCGGTCCGCTGCCCGGGGCGCCGGATCACGAGCGGTCGCCGCGGCTCGCGAAGACGGCCAGCCGGGATCCCTCCTCGTCGTCGAAGCCGTCCAGGAAGGCCGCGAGCGTGTCGGTGAGGTGCTCGGGCGACCGTGCGCGGAACAGCACCGGCTGGTACCCCGAGACGCGGTAGTGCGTCCGCACCATGGCGTGGGGGTCCAACTCGCGGATCTCGCACCGCCCCAGCTGCGCGAGCTCCCCGGAGGAGGAGAGCAGCGCCGCGCCGTACGCCTTGGTCTCCCCGCGGTCCGCCATGACGCCGAACTCCAGCGTGAACCAGTACACCCGGCTGATCAGGTCCAGGGCCTCGCGCGTACGGACCCGCAGGGCCGCCCGCCCGAAGAGGCGGTAGAGCTCGGCGAAGCGGGGGGAGGACAGGTGGATGCCGTGCCCGAACACGTCGTGGATCACGTCAGGTTCGGGCGTGTACAGCGGTATCGAGGGGTGCCGCACGAACTGCACGGCGTGGAAGTACCCGCGCTCCATCGAGCCGAGGAAGCGCCGGTTCTCCACGAACCCCCCGGCCAATGTGAACGTAAACCCCGACAACTCCCGCATTCTGGCGCTCACTTCCGCGTGCTGCGGAATGTGGTCCGCGGGCACGGGCGCGTCCTCGGCGGCCTCCAGGACCGCGCGGTGCGCGTGCTCGTGGTGCGCGCCGGTCAGCGCCGCGTGGGCCGTGCGCCAGGTCGCGTGCTCGCTCTCGGTGTACGTCACGTGCGGCGAGGGGTCGCCCACCCGGTGCCCGCGGGCCAGCCGTACCAGCGCCGCCCGCCGCTCCAGATACCGCCTGTCGCGCCGCCCGGGGTGCTCCGCCGCCCTCCCCAGGCGCCCGTCCGGCGCGACCGGTGTCCGCATCCACGCATCGCTCATGACACACAAGGTGCCCATGTCGATCCGAACAGTAACCACGGTGATGACCGGGTCCGCGAGGTGCACCGGGGTGCCGTTGTCGTCCGGCGTGCGGGATACGCTTCGCCAATATTTGCCTAAAAGTTGATAAAGATCCTCAAGATCGTCCGCACTGTCCCAGCCTTCTCCGTACCGCCTCAGAAAGCCGCGTGCATGACCACCCCGCCGCCGACCCCTCCTCCGCCGCCGCCCGGAACGGAGCCGTCTGGAACAGAGTCGTCCGGAACAGAGCCCACCGGGACGCAGCCGCTCGGAACGGAGCTCCCCGCAACGGAGGCCCCCGCAACGGAGGCCCCTGCAACAGAGCTCCCTGCAACAGAGCCTCCTGCGACGGAGCCGCCCGGAACGCCGCCCGGAACACAGCCGCCGGGCATGCCCTTCGGCGCGCAGCCGCCCGGCATGCCTCCGCACATGCGGCCGCCGGGAATGCCCGGCATGCAGCCGCCGGGAATGCAGCCCCCGCCGCCTTACTGGGGGATGCCGCCGGCGCCGCCGCTCGGCTTTCCCCCGCCGCCGCCCGGGCCGCCCAGCAACGGCGCCGGGATCACGGCGCTGGTGCTCGGTGTCATCGGCCTGGGCTGCGGATTCGTGCCGTTCCTCTTCTGGCTCACGGTGCTCCTGGGGATCCTCGCCCTCATCTTCGGCATCGTCGGCTGGAGCCGCGCGCGCGACGGTGTGGCGACGAACAAGCCGATGGCGATCGCGGGCACCGTGCTCGGCGGCATCGCCTGCGCCCTGTCCGTCGTCGGCCTGCTGCTGACCGTCAGCTTCGTCCGCGAAGTGAAGAGGGACATCGACAAGGAGACCAAGGAGCTGGAGTCGTCCGCCAGCGCGGATCCCTCGCCCTCCGAGGAGGACGACGGCCGGACGAAGGCGGACAGCCACACCCTCGACTTCGGCAAGACGGCCCGCTACGCCAACGGTCTCAAGGTCACGGTCGCGCAGCCGGAGAAGACCGAACTCAGCGAGCACAGCGCCAAGGAGGGCTACGTCGCCTACATGGTCGTCGTGACCATCGACAACGGCACGGACAAGACCGTGGACCTCGACCTGACCACGGTCAAGGCGCGCGACGGCGACGGCGCGGGCCTGGAGCGCACCTACGACTTCCGCAAGGGCGTCAGCTTCAACCAGGGCATCGCCGGCCGCCCGCACGCGGGCAAGTCGCTCACCGGCACCTACGTCTACCTGGTGCCCGAGAAGAAGGCCGGCGACCGCATGGAGATCAGCGTCGAACCGGGCTCGATCACCTACAAGGAAGCCGCGTGGAGCGGCCCGGTCAAGTGACGGGACGCGGCGCGTAGACGACCGGAGGGCCGGAGCGGCGACATCGCTCCGGCCCTCCGCGCTTCCACGCCCGTGCGGGCCCACCCGCCGAAGCCGTACGGCACCCCCCGACGCCATCTGTGAATTCCCCGCCGGATCTGCCCCAATGGCCCCATGGACGCGTCCCCATGAGGCCGAGGAGGTCCCGTGGCACAGATCAGGCTCGGTGAGGGAGCGGCGGCCCGGGGGACCGGGCGGGGGGCGGTGCCCAGGCGGGTGCATCTGGTGGCCGTGCTCGGAGGGCTGTCCGGTGTGCTCTACGGATACGACTCCGGCGCGATATCCGGCGCGCTCGACCCGCTGACCTCGCGCTTCGGTCTGAGCTCCACCGAACAGGGGCTGGTCACCAGCCTCATCCTGCTCGGCGCGCTGCCCGCCATCGTCGGCGGCGCGCTGGCCGCGCGGCGCTGGGACAGGCGGCAGCTGCTGATCGTGGCCGGTGGGATCTTCGTCGTCGGCTCGGTCGGCTGCGGCGTGGCGCCGGACGCTGCGGTGCTGATGGCCTCGCGCTTCGTGCTCGGCTTCGCCGTCGGCCTGGCGAACATGTTCGGCCTGATCCACCTCAGCGAGCTCGCGCCGAAGCAGCTGCGCGGGCGGATCACCGCGCTGTACCAACTCGCCGTCAACGTCGGCATCCTGCTCGCCTACACCGTCGACGACGCCCTTTCTGCGGCCGGTGCCTGGCGGTGGATGCTGGGGCTCGGCGCGCTCCCCGCGGTCGTCTTCCTGGCCGGGATGGCGGCGAGCCCCGCCGGACCGCGCTGGCTGATGACGCGCGGGCGCGAGTCCGAGGCGCGGCGGGTGCTGGGCCTGCTGCGCCCCGACGGGCGGGCGGCCGACGACGAGGTGCGGGAGATCCGCGAGAGCCTCGCCGAACAGCACGCCGGACCACGCGAGTTGCTGGGCACCTACCGCCCGGCGCTGCGCATCATCCTGACGCTGACGTTCTTCCAGGTCTTCACCGGGATCAACGCGGTGGTGTACTACGCGCCGGTCATCTTCTCCCACGTCGCCGGGGGAGGGGAGGCCGAGGCGGGCACCATGGCGAACTACGGCGTCGGCGCCGCGCTCGTCCTGTCGACCGCCCTCTCCCTCCCCTTCATCGAACGCGCCGGACGCGTAAAGCTGTTGACGCTCTCCCTGGCCGCGCAGGCGCCTCCCATGGTCGCCCTCGCGGCCTTCCCCGACGTCACCGTGCTCGCCGTCGCGTGCGTCTTCCTCTACACCTTCGCCTTCGGGTTCGGCCTGGGCCCGGTCTTCTGGCTGTACTGCCCCGAGGCGCTCCCGCTGCGGGCCCGCGCGATCGGCATGGGCGTGGTGACCTTCACCCAGTACCTCGGCAACTTCGTCTTCTCCCTGGCCTTCCCCGACACCCTGGACGCCATGGGCAGTTCGGTCTTCCTGGTCTTCGCCGCGCTCTCCGCGGCGGGCGCGTGGTACGTCGCGAGGAGGGTGCCGGAGACGGCGGGGCGGTCCCTGGAGGAGATCGAACGGCACTGGAGGCACACATGAACACCGCCGTACCGGGCGGCCCCACCGGCCGTGGCGTGCTCGGCGGGTCCGGCGTGCCGGTCACCCGGCTGGGGCTGGGCGGGGCGGCGCTCGGCGGCCTGTTCCGGCCGGTTTCGGAGGAGCGGGCGGTACGGACCGTACGGGCGGCCTGGGACGCGGGCATCCGCTACTTCGACACCGCCCCGCACTACGGCGCCGGACTGTCCGAGGAACGGCTCGGCGCGGCCCTGTCCGGGCTGCCCCGCGGGGAGTTCACCGTCTCCACCAAGGTCGGCCGGCTGCTCGTGGCCGGATCCGGAGCGGACGGTACGGAGTTCACCGGCGCCCCGGACCGGGCCAGGGTGCGCGACTACAGCCGGGACGGTGTCCTGCGCAGCGTCGAGGAGAGCCTGCGCCGGCTCGGCCTCGACCGGGTCGACGTGCTCTACATCCACGACCCGGACGAGCACTGGGCGCAGGCGGTCGGGGAGGCGTACCCCACGCTGGCCCGGCTGCGCGACGAAGGCGTGGTCGGGGCGATAGGGGCCGGCATGAACCAGACGGCGATGCTGGCCCGCTTCGTCGCCGAGACCGACGTGGACGTGGTGCTGTGCGCGGGCCGGTGCAGCCTGCTCGACGGCAGCGCGCAACGCGAACTCTTCCCCCTGTGCGAGCGGCGCGGCGTCGCGGTGGTGGCCGCCGGGGTCTTCAACAGCGGGATCCTCGCCGACCCCGGGACGGACGCGCGCTACGACTACGCCCCGGCGCCCGCGGCGACCGTGGCCCGCGCCCGCCGCATGGCGGCCCTCTGCGAGCGCCACGGCGTCCCCCTCCCGGCCGCGGCCCTGGCCTGGCCCGCCCGCCACCCGGCGGTGGCATCGGTCCTGGTGGGAATGCGCAGCGCGGAGGAGGTGGCGGCGAACACGCGATGGGCGGCCACGGCCGTCCCTCCGGCCCTGTGGCGGGACCTGGCGGGGGCCGGGCTGCTGCCGGGGGAGTGACCGGGGGAGCGCGTCAGCCGCGCTTCTCCTCCTCGGCCTCCATGAGCCGGATGCCCTGGTGCGTCAGCGCGACCATCGTGGGTGTGTTGCCCGCCGTCCAGTCGACCGTGATGAGACCCTCGCCCACCAAATAGGTGCAGGCGGCGGCCAGATCCTCTTCGGGGACACCGAGGTCGTCGTGCAGCTTCGCTCCGGTGACGCCGAGAAGGCGGTTGCCTTCGGTGGCCTCGTAGAGAGCCTGCAAGACCTTTTCGCGGTAGGTCTTCCGTTCACGAAGCGTTGCCATGACTGCCGCCCTTCCGTACGCGCCGCTGCCCCCGCGACGTACCCGCCCTCAGCCGTGCTCCTCATCCGCTGTCGGAGGCCGGCTGGTCGTCAGCCAGGAGCGCGCGGGCTCGGCGGGCTGGGTGGTGTCCACGGTGAGGTGGAGCAGGGTGCCGCCGCCGCGGCCGGCCGGGTAGCTGCGCTGCTCGGTGGAGTCGAAGCAGCGCCGGAGCACTTCCGCGACGCGGCGGGCGGTGTCGGGGGAGGCGGAGACGATGCGGACGTCGGCACGTCCCGCCGGGGGCACTGGTTCTGCTGGTTTCATGCCGTCCTCGTTCTCGTCGGGGTGAGGTGATGTGTCGGCGGGGGTGACGCGTTGCTGTGTCACCCCCGTCGCCCCCAGTCGGAAAATGGCACGTGTCGTCCGCGGTCCCGCCGAGGCTGCTCGCGGGGGGCGCGGACGAAGAGGGGCCCGGCGGGGTCGATCTCCGACCGCGGGCGGTTCCGGCTCCGGCTGTCGCGCCACGGCAGGACGCCGCTGTAGTGGAAGCCCGCGATCCGCTGGTCGTGCTGGGCATTGAGCAGGTGGATCAGAAGCACTCCCACGGCGACCACGGCGAGAGCCACGACCAGGGTGATGACGATCTCCACGGTCCTCACATCCCTACCCGGACGGAGCGGAAGCCGGTGCGCGCAGTGGTCCCGGTCCTTTCACCCTACTCCGGGCCGTGGCCCACGGACCGTGCGCGACCAGGCATTTTCCCGGGCACGGGCGCGCGGCCGGTGCGCGGCGTACGGTGGGAACACCGCGGCGCTCCGCCCGGCGGCCGCCTCCGCGGTCCGCGCGGTGACCGATGCGCCGGATTCTCGGAGACGGGCGAACACACCATGGCCGATTCCGACACCCCACACCTCCTGCCGGAGGCGGTCCACCGGGCCGTGAAACCGGGGACGGCCCTCCTGCGGCTGGAGACGACGCGGACCCGCGAGGGCATTCTGGACGGCGCCTGGTGGCCCCGCTCCCGCGACATCGCCGCCGAGCTCCCCGGTCTGATCGGCGCGCTGACCGAGCACCTCGGCCCGGTCACGCGCGTCGGCCTGGACGCGAGCGCCTGGGAGGAGCTCCCGGTGCGCCTGGTCATCGACGACCGGGTCGTGCACATCGACTCCTTCCCCGTCGGCGACGACACGGTGCTCATCACCCGGGGCGACAACGACCACTTCGTCCTGCTGGTCGTCCCGCCCGGCACGGAACCCGGCGCGGCTCACGCCGCGATGGCCAGGGCCGTACGGGCCGACAACGTCACCGATGCCGAGCACATCCTCATCGACACCAATGCCGACCGGCGGACCTGAACAACAACCCGTCCAGCCGTGAGCGCCTCCGCCCGGCAACGGGTACTGATGAGCCATGGCCAGCACTTTCACCACCCGCACGATCACCGTCACGACCGGCTCCGCCGAGACCATGCACGATCTGACGAACGCCTGCTCCGCGTTCCTCCGGGAGGCCGCTCACGGGCGGAACGGACTGCTGAACGTCTTCACTCCCCACGCGACGGCCGGCCTGGCCGTCATCGAGACCGGCGCGGGCAGCGACGACGACCTGCTGGCGGCCCTCCGCGACGTCCTCCCCGCGGACGACCGCTGGCGGGACCGCCACGGCGGCCCGGGCCAGGGCCGTGACCACGCGCTGCCGGCCCTGGTACCACCGCACGCCACCTTGCCCGTGGTCGACGGTGAGCTGGAGCTGGGGGACTCGCAGTCCGTGGTGCTGGTGGACACCGACCGCGGCAACCCCGACCGTCAGGTCCGGCTGTCCTTCCTCAGCTGAACGGTCCCGGGTCGTCCTTCGGAGGCTCCCCCAAGCGCACGGCGAGGGCGGCGATGTCGTCGTCGAGGCCCCCTCTGCTGTAGCGGAGGAGGTCACGGTGAAGGGTGTCGAGCAGCCGGCGGGGCCGTTCCGGGGTCTGCCGGCGCATCCAGGCCGCCAGCGGGAAGAGCTCGCCGCCGTGGTCGCGGGCCTCGGTGACGCCGTCGGTGTAGAGAAGCAGCAGGTCGCCGGGGGTGAAGCCGAAGGTGTCTGTGCTGTAGTGGTCGCCGATCAGCTCCGCGAGGTTGAGCAGCGGCGAGGGGGCGGTGGGCTCCAGGACGCGGAGTCCCTCGCGGCCAAGGAGCAGCGGCGGGGGGTGCCCGCAGTTGAGGATTCCTATACGGCCGCCCTCGTGCGGGATCTCGACGAGAAGGGCGGTGGCGAAGCGCTCCATCAGATCCTCGGGCGGGAACGCGGCGCTGTAACGGGTGCTGCTGGCCTCCATACGGCGCGCGACGCAGGCCAGGTCGGCCTCGCCGTAGGCCGCTTCCCGGAAGGAGTTGACCATCGCCGCGGCCGCCCCCACCGCCGGCAGCCCCTTGCCCCGCACATCGCCGATGAGCAGCCGGACCCCGTACTGCGTGTCCGCCACCTCGTAGAAGTCACCGCCGATACGGGCCTCCGCCGCGGCCGCGAGATACAGCGACTCGACCTCGACGCCCCCGAGCCGCCGTGGCATCGGGCTCAGCACCACCTGCTGCGCCGCGTCGGCGACGAGCCGGACCTGGAAGAGGGTCCGCTCCCGCTTGAGCCGGACATGACTTCCGTACGCGGCGGCCACGGTGACCGCGACGATCCCCGCCGCCGTGTACCCCGTCCCCAGGTCGGGGAACACGATGCCGAGCCCGATCATGAGGAAGAGGCAGACCGTCCCCAGCAGAACGGTGGGGAGCACGGGCCACATGGCGGCGGCGAGGGCGGGCGCCGCGGGCAGAAGGCGGCTGAAGGCCATGCTTCTGGGCGTGGTGTACGCCAGGCTCGCGATGACAATGGTGAGGATCACCGGTGACAGCACGGTAAGCGGCCCCCGGCCGAGGCTGTTGCGGAGCCGCCCAGGCTTGATCACATTTCATAGCATATCCATACGGGGTGGACGCGGCGCTCCGACGGCCCGGAGCCGGGTCCGGGGTGCGGCTTCCTTGATCCACTCCCCGCGTGCCGCCCGCGTGCCTTCCGGGCGCCTGAAGTGCTGTTTCACCTGTCGGGGTGGCCTGGGGCTCCGGCCGGGGCGCTATCCGCAGTCGCCCAGGACGGGACCTGAATCGACGGGCGAGTACGTCGCGTACAGCAGGAACAGCTCCAGCGGAATCGTCAGCATGCCGGGCCACACGCCGATGTAAGCCACGAGCCCTCGCTTCGTCCCCCAGAGCGGGACGCCGTACTGCCGGCGGATCCGCTTGGCGAGCAGTACGCAGACAACGACCGCGGAAATGCCGAGGACCGGCCCAGCCCACGCGGCGACATGTTCCGCTTTCGGGAAGGGCATGTGCCGGCATGCCGCCTGTTGCCGTTCGACCCAGTCGCGGTCGATGTTCTGCACCTGCCAGGAAGTGACCACGCCGACAACGGTCGCGACCGGCACCCACAGTGCGGCGATCAGTGTGCCGGGCGCGATCGGGTGCTTCCGCGTGGCACGGCCGGAGACGGTGGAAGAAGGTGAAGCAGCCATCAGTACCGAGATCCACTCCCTGCTCGTTCCCTGCGCACCCTCCAGATACCCGAAAGTGCTTCAGGTCTGGTTTCCTGTGAAAGGAAACCAGACCTGAAGTGCTGTTTGAGCTGTCGGGGTGGCGGTGTTGTCGCTCACGAGGACGCCTCCGCGGACGCGGGCCGGCCGGGGCGGGTGAGGACCCCGGCGAGCTTGTTGGTCATCTCCGGCAGCAGCCAGTCGGCTGGAAGAGGTCGAAGGCCGGGGTGAGGCCGTAGACGCAGATCTTCCCGCCCTTGCGCGAGGCGATCATTGACAGCAGCCTCAGCCGCACGACTGCTGCGGACCATAGTTGTCAGTGCCGACTTCTAAAGTCCTGGTATGGCGATATTCCGATCCAGCTTCTCGCTCAGGCGCATGGTCGAAGAAGCGCGAAAACTCACCGAGCACGCCGGCGTACATGAACAGATCGATGCGGTGCTGCGCATCATGGGCGATGGCTTCGGCGGGACGTACGGCAAGGGAAGGCCGTTGGTGGACGCCCTGGAGGATGCGGCCCAAGAGTGCCTGCTCCATGAGGAGTTCGCGCTGGCTCAGCGCTTTCAGAGGTTCGCCGGCTACGCGGGCGGCGAACTCTTCCTTGACACCATTGAGAATTACTACGACGCGAAGGCGCGGCAGCGGAGCGAGGAGTTCATGCGGCGGATGGCTGCCATGGGCGCCGATCGAGCCGTGTCCACCTTGGAGGCGCTGCGCGCCGAGAACCCCGATGCGAGTGTCACCGACGCCCTCGCTCTCTTCCACGGCATCGCCCGGTCCACCGGCCATCTGGGTATCGGAGACGGCGAGGGCGGAATCCAGCTGCCCACCAAGTACCTCAAGCGCCTCCAGGAGTTCGGGCACATGGAGCTGATCCTGAAGGATCTTCCCCGGCCGGCCTCTGCCGAGACCGCCCGGATGATGAGCGAGTTCCTGGAGGACGCGGACGCCGGAATGCTGGCCCAGCTGCTGGAACTGCGGGCCAGGCGGGCGGGCCTCGCCGCCCTGCGCGTCGCAGTGGACCGCCCCGAGAGCTCTGAGGGCGCCCTCCACGCCTGCCTGAAGAACCAGGAGTGGATCTTCGGCGGCGCCTTCGTGGCTGAGCTGGCCCGCCGTCAGTACACCCCGGACACCATTCTCGACATTCCGCTACTGCGAGGGGACGGCTCTTTGCACGTGGTGGAACTCAAGCGCGCCAACATCGAGAAACTGGTCATCCGGCCCAGCGGTCAACTCATGCTGGGTGCCCCGGTCCACCGCGCGGTCTCGCAGACGCAGAACTACCTACGGACCTTGGACGAGGGCCGTGAAACCATCCTCGCGCAGTACGGGGTCGACACGCGCAGGGCCTCCGCGACTGTCGTGATCGGGCATCCGCAGTACGTGAATGAGGGGGTCACACCCCAGCAGGTCGCAGACACGCTGCGGACCTACAACACGCACATGGCACGTATAGAAGTGATCACCTACGAGACCTTGCTGGAGTCTGCGGAGCGGATGCTGGCGCTCTCGTCGGCCGAGCAGACCTCCGGCCAAGTTGAGGGACACACGGCATGAACGACGACTCTCCCGCGATCGAGCCGCTCCTGGCGAGACTCTGCGGTGGCGCCATCAGTGGTAAGGACTACGTCGGCTACTTCATGAACGAGCACGGCGAGGAACTCGTCTTCGCCCAGCGGCGGGGCGACAAGACCGCCCGGCTTTGGCACAGCGACGCGGACTGGGAGATGGTCCGGGTCGGTGATCATTCGATACGGCTCGACGGAGTCATGGAAGGGATGATCACCGTGGCCGACCTGATCATCAACCGCTCTGAGGCGACATGGCTGTCCTCCTGCCTGGCAGCCTCCCGCCATCTGCGTCCGGGGCGCGCCTGACCTGGTGTTTCTCTATCGAGGTGGCGGGATTTGAACCCGGGAACGGGCCACCTTGCAAGATCCACTCCCCGCTCGCCCGGGAGTTTCTTCCTGTGTTCGTACAGCTCCACGGCGAGGAAGATACCGACCCTTGGGGTCGGCGTAGCTCGCGTGAGTGTCAAGCTTCCCCGGGAGGATGTTCGGGGTGCTGACGCCCATGTCGGCCCATCCGTCGGCAGCCGTTGCGACCGTGCCGTACGGCGCCCCCGGAAGGTGTCGCAAGCTGCGCGAAAGCTGACCGGTTCCCCGGGACCGGGTCCGTTAGTCTCGCCCTGTGACGGCAGACCAGCACGTACCGGACCCGTACGCCATCGTGGCGGTCGCCGCCTCGGCCGGCGGCATCCGCGGCCTTGGCGTGTTCCTGGGATCCCTGGCCCCTGGCCTCCGGGTACCGGTGCTCGTCGTCCAGCACCTGGATCGGCGGCACCGGAGCTTCATCGCTGAGATCCTCGGCCGCAAATCGTCTCTTCCTGTCAAATTGGCCGAGGATCGTGAACACGTCGAGGCGGGGACCGTTTATGTGGCTCCGCCCGATCGACACCTCCTCGTCGGGCCCGAGGGGGTCCTCACGTTGTCGAGTGATGCCCTCGTTCACTTCGTGCGGCCCTCTGCCGATCGGCTCTTCGAATCGGTGGCCGATGCCTACGGTCCGCGGGCCATCGCCTGCGTGCTCACCGGCACCGGCGTCGACGGCGCGACGGGGGTGCTCGCGGTGAAGTCGCACGGAGGCACCGTGATCGCCGAGGATCCGCAGACGGCAGAGTTCAGGGGCATGCCGGAGGCGGCGGTTCAGACGGGGGCCGTCGACTTTGTGCTACCCCTTGACGAAATCGCCGCGGCCGTCCGCGGTCTGACCGAGACCAAGAGGCAGTGATGAGCCAGTCGGCCGGTGCCGAGACTGACCAAGAGTTCGAGGAACTGCTCGATTTCATCCGCGATGCACGCGGATTCGACTTCACCGGATACAAGCGTTCCACCTTGACCCGGCGTATCCGCAAGCGGATGAACGAGGCGGGTGTCCAGGGCTACGCGGAGTACCGCGATCTGCTCGAGACCGATACGGACGAGTTCCGCACCCTGTTCAACACGATCCTCATCAATGTCACGTCCATGTTCCGTGACCAGGACGCGTGGGCTCTTCTCCAGCGTGAGGTCGTCCCCGACATAATCGCGGATGTCGGCCCCGAGGCCGAGATCCGGGTATGGAGCGCCGGCTGTTCCAGCGGTGAGGAAGCGTTCTCGCTGGCCATCATGTTCGCGGAGGCGCTCGGTATCGAGGAATGCCTCCAGCGCGTCAAGATCTACGCCACGGACGTGGACGAGGAAGCACTGCGCGAAGCCCGCGCGGGGCTCTATCCGGCGAAGACCCTGGAGCCGCTCTCCGCGGAACTGCGGGAGAAGTACTTCGAGCAGAACGGCGCCAAGTTCGTCTTCCGGCCCGATCTCCGGCGTCGGGTCATCTTCGGCCGTCACGACATCACCCGTGACGCCCCCATCTCCCGCCTGGACCTGCTGGTCTGCCGCAACACCCTGATGTACTTCAACGTCGAGGCGCAGGCCCAGATCCTCGACCGTTTCCACTTCGCGCTGCGGGAGGGCGGGTACCTCTTCCTCGGCAAGGCCGAGATGCTGCTCAACCACGGAGAGCGGTTCGAGGCGGTCAGCATCCGCCAGCGCATCTTCCGCTGCCGCCCCGGCGCCAACAACCTTCCCTATCCCCCGATGCCCGCCAAGGTGAGGCCGATCATGGGGCCTGAGGTGCAGGCGACTACTAGGACCCGACAACTGCGCGATCTGATCCTCGACGCGGCTCCGTCCGCCGGCGTCGCCCTGGACGCGGAGGGAACCGTAGTGCTGATCAACAGCCAGGCGCGCTCCCGGTTCGGCCTCAACGTCAATGACGTGGGCCGCCCCTTCCAGGATCTGGAGCTCTCCTACCGGCCCATCGAACTCCGTTCCCTTATCGAGCAGGCCACGCACGAACGCCGGACACTGCGTGCCAACGGTGTCGAACGGCACCTGGGCGACGGCGGCACTCAGTATTACGACATCCTCGTCCAGCCGATCTCGAGCGGTCCCGGCCTCCCGGTCGCCACCAACATCACCTTCACCGACGTCACGCATGCCACGCAGCTCAAGGCGGAAGTCAAGCGGGTCCGTGATGACCTCGAAACGGCATACGAGGAGCTCCAGTCGACCAACGAGGAGTTGGAGACCACGAACGAGGAGCTCCAGTCGAGCATCGAGGAGTTGGAGACCACCAATGAGGAGCTCCAGTCGACCAACGAGGAGCTCGAAACCACCAACGAAGAACTGCAGTCGGGCCATGAAGAGCTCGAAACGATGAACGACGAGATGCGCATCCGCACCAAGGATCTGGACGAAGCCAGGGCATTCCTGGAAGGCGTGGTGGGCAGTATCGCGGCCGGTGTGGTGGTCCTGACCGCCGACATGAAGGTGAAGAGCTGGAACCGGGGCGCGGTCGAACTGTGGGGGCTGCGCGCGGAGGAAGTGCTCGACGAGCACTTCTACACACTGGACTTCGGGCTGCCCACCACCGAATTGCGCGAGGTCATCCAGAAATGCATCGCGTCGGGCAAGCGGGCGGGCCCGGTGGGGATCCCCGCCGTCAATCGTATCGGCAGAAGCATCAACTGTGCGGTGATCTGTTCTCCTTTCGACGGTCACAACGGCGGAGTGGTGCTGCTGATGGAGGACGCCACCAACGCGGGGTAGCGGTTCACACCGCCAGGCGTACGCTGTGAACATGACCGTAGAGGGCGGCAGTTCGAACTCGTCGAGTCGGCGGGCGGAGGCTGCCTGGCAGCGAGCCGCCCTGGCGAGGGAGCGCGCCGCGCAGCAGGGAGTCCACGCGGAGCGGCATGAGCGCCGGGCCGAGGAGACGGGGCGGGAGTTCCACACGTCCATGGCCTCGATGCACCGCAGGACGGCAGACCGCCATATCGCGGCGGCGCGGCTGCAGGAGACGTTCGCACGCCGTATGGCCGACGGGCCGACGGGCCGCGGTGCCCGGCCGGTCTTCATGACCGGGGTCGCGGAGGCATGCGGCACACGAAGTGCCGCGCTCACCCTCATCGGCACCGACTTGAGCCAGCTCGCGGTCGCCGCCTCGGACCGGCTCTCCCGAACCGCTCAGGACTTGGAGTACGTGCTCGGCGCGGGACCGGCGCGGGAGGCGGCACGTGATCGCCGCCCGGTGGCCGCTGTCGGTCCGGACGTCGAGAAGTGCTGGCCGGGCTACGGCTCCGGGCTGGCCTCGCTCGGCCTTTCCCTCGTCGTCGCCATGCCGCTCACGACGCCGGTGGGCTGCATCGGCGCGCTCACCGTCTTCGACCCCCGGCCCGGCCTCGCGGAATCCGGGGTCTTCGACGAGGTGGCCGCCGCGCTCACCGACAGTGTGCTCCTCGGCCCGGACGCCGATGCCGGCCTGTACGGCGACGTCGACCACCGGCCCGTCGTCCACCAGGCCGCGGGCATGCTCTCCGAGCAGGTCCGCTGCCCGGTCGGTGATGCGCTCGCGCTCATCAAGGCGCGCGCCTTCGCCCTGGGAGAGCCCCCGGAGTCGATCGCTCAACGGATTGTGTCCGGAGACCTGAAACTCAGCTGAGGGGAAATGGCATGCCCACGCCGGATCAGCGGCTGGCCGACGCGTTCGTGGCTCTGGCCGACACGCTGGACGATTCCTACGACATCGCGGCATTCCTGGCCACTCTCACGGAGTGCAGCGTCAAGCTGCTCGACGTCCGTGCCGCCGCAGGGGTGGTGCTTGCCGGATACGGGTCTCAAGGTACGCAAGCGGCCGCCTCCGATCCTCTGGTGGCACGGCTCGAGGCGGACGCCGCCCAATGGCAGGAGGGCCCCTGTCACGACTGTCATCGCTCCGGCGCCCGACTCGACATCGGGCTCGCCGGGACAGCGGCCCGGCAGCGGTGGCCGCGATATGCCCCGGGGGCCCACGCCCTGGGCTACACCCGGGTCGCGGCGCTGCCCCTGCGGCTGCGCGACGAATCCGTCGGTTCACTCGTCCTGCTGTGCACCGGAACCACCTCGTTGACCCAGGACACGCTCGATCTCGGGCAGTCGCTGGCGGACGCCGCCACGATCGCCATGCTGCGCGAGCGAGAGCTGAGCGAAAGCCGCACTTTGACGACGCAGTTGGAGGGCGCGCTGAACAGCCGGGTACTGGTCGAGCAGGCCAAGGGCATGCTCGCGAGTCGGCTGGCGCTCTCCATGAACGAGGCGTTCGACCTGCTACGCGATTATGCGCGCTCGCATCAACGGAAGATCGCCGCTGTGGCACTCGACGTCATCGAAGGACGTGTGCGCCCCGACCGGGCGAAGAGCGGGCGCTGACGGACCGGGCCGGCGTTGGCCGGGTACGGCCCCGGTGCCCGCCCCCGCTGCGGGGAGGGCGACGGACCGGCTCCGAAGGCAGGCGGCAGAGGAGGGGCCGTGTCAGTGGGAACCCCGACTTCCACCCCGCCCGCGTCACTCACACGGGTGAATCGGTGTAGGGCGGCACGATTCTGCACCCGTTCTGTTTCTAGGGTTGCGGGTGTCGCCCTGGCCCCCGGTGGCTGTCCGCGTGATCGCATGTCCCGCTGTTGCGGGGCCAGTTGTATCGGGATTGCCATGGGCATCAAGCGCCGAGATTCCGTCCCGGAGCCGCCCGCTCCTCCCCGGACGGAACTGCCCAAGGCGGGCCTGAACGCGCGCAGCTATGTGCTGGACGGTGTCACTGTGGTGCAGTTCCACGGCGACATCGACCTGGCCATCGCCGTCGATCTCCAGGAGCATGTCGACGCCGCGACGTCACAGGCAGGTTCCCGGGTGGTCATCGACCTCCGTCAGGTGCAGTTCATGGACTGCACCACGCTCACCCTGTTGTGCCGGGCCCGTCGGCGCGCAGTGGAGGGCGGTGGTTCCTTCGCTCTGATCTGCACCCGGCCGTGGCACCTGCGGATCCTGAAGGCCGCCGAACTGCACACGGTTCTCCGGCCGGTTGCCACGTTGGACGATGCGCTGGCCTGCACGCAGGGACATCCGGACTGAGGGAGAGCCGGCCGCCGCCAGGAGGAGAGTGGACACCGGCGGCGGCCGGACGCTGGAGCGTGGGGCTCCTTTCTCTCTCGGCGACAGCGTGGATCCGCCCTTCCTGGCCGACAGGGACACGGAGCGATCGGAAGCCCCTGACAGACAGGCCGGGAAGGGCGGGACCGGGGAACACGCGCAGCGGGTCGCGATCTCCGGTCGTCCTTGTGTGGGCACTGTGGCCTCGGGGTCCGGGAGAGCCGGGTCGGCAGCGTGGCTGCCTGGCCTCGTGGGGGAGGTTAGGCGTCTTTGTGGGCATGGGCAAGCATCGGATTCGGCCAGCGACGTCCGGGTCGCGGCGGGCCGGAGGCGCAGCCGGCGACCATGTCCGGAAGCGGAGCCGACTCCCCCAAGTGGACAGATTTCAGCCTGCGTTCGGGGCATGGCGCGGTTCCGGCCTACTTCCGGCAATCTCCTGGATTCCTACCCGTTCACAGCCCTTGCGCGGCAGACTCGGCCTCCGGTCAGACCCGACAGAACGGGGAGAGAGAAGGCATTGCCATGACGGCAGCCACGCACGCTTCTCATGCACTGCACACCCATGCGCACGGAGCCGGATGCGGGCACGTCGCGATACCGCACGGCGACCACACCGACTACGTGCACGACGGGCACCTGCACCGCACGCACGAGAACCACACCGATGCGTGCGAGCCCTCGGCCCACACCGTCCATCAGAGCCACGACCACCAGCACCACCCCGGCTGCGGCCACGTCGCGGTACCGCACGCGGACCATGTGGACTACATCCACGACGGACACCGCCATGCCCAGCACGACGGGCACTGGGACGACCACTGACCGCATGACCGCAGTCAGCCACGTCGTCATCTCGGGCTGAACGGTCTCCGTCGGCTGCAGTCTCCAAGGCTTGTCCGGCGGGTTGCCGTTCGCAGCACCCGCCGGAAAGGCCATGAGCCAGAACTACGTCGCCGCCGCCAGGCATTGGATGATGGCGAGGAGAGTCGCGTAGATGAAGTCCGTGGCGCCGCTGTCGGCCGTATGGTCAGCGGCCAGGGCCGGGGCCGGAACCGCCAGGGCGATGACGCCCAGGGTGAGGGCTGCGGCGATGGCGGCACGGCGGAAGGTATTCACAGAGGCACTCCTCGACAGGGCTGGTGTCCGGTGCTTCGGGTCGTGAGGGAGGCTGCCCCGCTCGCCGGGAAGCACGCCGCCGCCCGGGGGCGCACGGAGGCTGCCGGGGGAGCCTCCCTCAGGGCAGTGATCTGTTCCCTCGCCCTGCCGCCTGACGCACCGGACAGGCCCTATGCGGTCGAGGACGGAATGGGGGCGTCGCCGGAAGCCCGCCGTGCGATGTGCCCCAGATCACCCGTGCGAGTCCTCGATGGACTGCTGAGGGTGCTCCGGTAGGAGCCTCCCACTGGAGTGACTCTCTTGATCCACTCCAGGATCACTCCAGAGACGCCGTCCGGGCGCACAAAAACACTTCAGCCCTGGTCTTCTCTTCCGAGAAGACCAGGGCTGAAGTGCTGTTTCAGCTGTCGGGGTGGCGGGATTTGAACCCACGACCTCTTCGTCCCGAACGAAGCGCGCTGCCAAGCTGCGCTACACCCCGATCGCTGCTCCAGAACCCGTTTTCGCAGGTCCCCGGCGCAACGAGCTCTACTTTAGCGGACCGGAGCCCAGAGACGAAATCCGATTCCGGGGGGCGCGCAGGTGGGGGCGTACCCGGTCGAGGAGGGTGAGGGCGAGGGCCAGTACGTAGAAGGCCAGGCCGAAGACGACGGCGTTGCCCAGGACGCCGGCGTAACCCTGGAGGTCGACGTCCAGGAAGGGGTAGGGGTAGCGGCCCTCCGTGCCGGGGTCTAGGAGGGCGCCGCGGAGCAGGGCGAAGGGGAAGTAGAAGAGGGGGTAGGCGAGCCACTGCCAGGCGTGGCGCAGGAGGAAGCCGCCGGGTGCGGTGAGCACGAGCCAGTCGAATGCGGCCGCGAGTGGGGTCACGGTGTGCAGGAGCTGGTTGGCGACCGACTCGAGGGGGGTTCGCTCGCTGGTCATGGAGAAGCCGCTGGAGTCGTTCGACAGAACGAAGTGAAATACGAGACCCGTGATGCTTATGTACAGCAGCGCTGCGCCCGTGATCCGTGGGGAGAGGGCGGGGCGCGCGGTCCAGGCGCGGTGGGCGGCCCAGGCGAAGGTGACGGCCACCACGATGTTGGACTGGATCGTGAAGTAGCTGAAGAGCCGGCCCAGGTCGTCGGAGTCGATCGAGTCCAGGACGATGCCGGTGAGCGCGGCGAGGGCCACGAGCGCGCGGAAGGCCGCCGCGACGGGGCGGCGGCCTGTGGGCACGACGGCGGAGGCGGGGACGCCCGCCGCACCGGGCGGGCCGAGCCGAGTGGTGGAGGAGGTCGGGTCGATCATCCCTCCACCGTACGGGTGGGCGCCGGAAACCTGCCCGGGTCAGTCGCGGTCGCGGGGGGTGAGGGTGAGGAGGGTGACCTCCGGGGGGCAGGCGAAGCGGACCGGGGTGTAGCGGTTGGTGCCGCAGCCCGCCGAGACGTGGAGATAGGAGCGGTGGCCGCCGGCCCGGTGGGTGGAGAGGCCCTTGACCCGCTGGGCGTCGATGTCGCAGTTGGTGACCAGCGCGCCGTAGAAGGGGATGCAGAGCTGGCCGCCGTGGGTGTGCCCGGCGAGGATCAGGGGGTACTGATCGGCGGTGAAGGCGTCGAGCACCCGCAGATAGGGGGCGTGGACGACGGCCATGGAGAAGTCGGCGTCCTGGCGGGGGCCGCCGGTCACCTCCGCATAGCGGTCGCGCTTGATGTGCGGGTCGTCGAGGCCGGTGAGCGCGATGTCATAGCCGTCGATCTTGAGGCTGCCGCGGGTGTTGGTGAGGTTGACCCAGCCCGCGGAGTCGAAGCCGTCGCGCAGCTCCTCCCAGGGGTTGTGGATCACGCCGACGGCCGGGGCGTTGCCGTTCAGCCCGTGGCGCCCGCTGGCCTTCTCCAGCAGATAGCGCGCGGGGTTGCGGAGCTTCGGTCCGTAGTAGTCGTTCGACCCGAAGACATAGGCGCCGGGGAACTCCATCAGCGGGCCGAGCGCGTCGAGCGTCTCCGGGACGCCCTCCGGGTCGGAGAGGTTGTCCCCGGTGTTGATCACGAAGTCCGGGCGCAGCCCGGCCAGCGACTGGAGCCAGCGCTGTTTCTTGCGCTGTCCGCCGACCATGTGGATGTCGGAGACCTGCAGCACCCGCAGTGGCCGCATCCCCGGCGGCAGCACGGGCACGCTGACCCGCCGCAGCCGGAAGGAACGGACCTCGAAGCCGGCGGCGTAGGCGAGGCCCGCCGCGCCGACGGCGGTGATTCCCAGGGGTACTCCATAACGAGCGCGCATGTCGTCCATGGTCGCAGACCCCGCCCCCGCCGCGGGCACCCCGGTCCCCTCCTGTGGATAACTCCACGAGGCCGACCTCCGGACTCCGTACGGGAGTTGTGCCGGATCCGGCTCCCGGATCGCCTCGCCGCCGCCGCACCGGCCGTTAATGCGGGGCGCTCGCCGTGGCCGGGTGCGAAGATTGCGGCATGACCACGCTCAAGTCCAGGCTTCACGACGACCTCACGAACGCCATCAAGGCGCGTGACGAGCTGCGCTCCGCCACGCTCCGCCTCACCCTCTCCGCGATCGCCTACGAGGAGACCGCGGGCAAGTCCGCCCGCGAGCTCTCCGACGACGAGGTGCAGAAGGTGATCGCGCGCGAGGCGAAGAAGCGCCGCGAGGCCGCGGAGGCGTTCGACAAGGGCGGCCGCGCCGACTCCGCGGAGCGGGAGCGCGCGGAGGGCGTGGTGCTCGCGGAGTACCTGCCGCAGCAGCTGTCCGACGAGGAGCTGACCGCGATCGTCGCGGCCGCCGTGGCCGAGGCGAAGGCCGGGGGCGCGGAGGGCCCGCGTGCCATGGGCGCCGTCATGAAGATCGTGAACCCGAAGGTGGCCGGCCGTGCCGAGGGCGGCCGCGTGGCCGCCGCGGTGAAGCTCCTGCTCGCGGGCTGAGCCGGTACGCGTACACCGCCCACGTGTAAAGGGGCGCCCGGACCATGACGGTCCGGGCGCCCCTTTCGTATGCGCGAGCGGTTGGCGTCAGTGGCCGGTGCCGCCCGGCGGGTTGTGCTTGCCGCCGCCCGGCTTGCCCCGCCCGTGGCCCGTACCCGCATCGGCGCCGGTGTTCGCACCGTTGTTGCCGTTGCCGTTGCCGTTGCCGTTGCCGTTGCCGTTGCCGTTGCCGGTCGCCGGGTCGGTGCCGCCGTTGTCGCGGCCCTGCGGCGCGGCGTCGCTGATGCTGCCCACGGAGTCGAACGTCGGCGCCGGCTTGCCGTCCAGGGCGCCGGTCATGGCGTCGCGCCAGATGGGGCCCGGGGTGTCACCGCCGTAGACCTTGTCGTGGTAGACGCCGCCGATGGTGATGCCCTCCATCTCGACGTCCTTGCCGGGGCCGCCGACCCAGACCGCGCCCGCCATGTTCGGGGTGTAGCCGACGAACCAGGCGGCGTGACGGCTGTCCGTCGTACCGGTCTTGCCCGCGCTGTCCCGGCCGTCCAGTCCGGCCTGCTTGCCGGTGCCGTCCTCGACCACGCCCTTGAGCAGGGCGTTGACGGTGTTGGCGGTCTCCTCGGACATCGCGCGCGAGCACTGCGTCTTGGGGACGCTGATGCCCTTGCCGTTGGGGTCGGTGGCCGAGTTGATGAGGACGGGGGTGCAGTACTTGCCGCCGTTGGCGAAGGCCGCGTAGGCGGCGGCCATCTTCAGGGGCGACATGCCCTGGGTGCCCAGCGCGATCGACGGCACCTGGTCCATCTTCTTGCCGGAGGCCGGCTTCAGGCCCAGCTTCGCGGCCATCTTCGTCACCGGGCAGGTGCCGATGTCGCCGATCATCTGGATGAAGTAGGTGTTGACCGACTTCGCGGTCGCCTCCCGCATGCCGTACGGGCCGACCTCGCTCCGGTTCTCGTTGCTGACCGTCGCGCCCTCGCTGTTGCGCCAGGTGCCGTCACACGTCTCGACCGAGTCGGGGTAGGCCATCTGGAAGGGCGAGCCGTAGACCTTGTTCGGCGAGATGCCCTCCTCCAGGGCGGCCGCCGCGAGGATCGGCTTGAAGGTCGAACCGGTCTGGAAGCCGTAGGTCGAGCCGCCCTGGGCGTGGTCGGCGGAGAAGTTGATCTGCGTCTGGTTCTGCCCGAAGCCGTACGGCCGGGACTGCCCCATGCCGAGCACCTTGCCGGTGCCGGGCTCGACGATCGATACCGCGGTGGCCACCGAATCGTTCTGGTAGACGTGATCGCTGATCGACTTCTGCACGGACTTCTGGGTCTGCGGGTCCAGGGTCGTACGGATCGTCATGCCGCCCTCGTTCCAGCGCTTGGCCCGCGCCTCCTTCGTCTTGCCGAAGGCGGGGTCCTGGAGGAAGGTCTCGCGGACGTAGTCGCAGAAGAAGCCGGCGCCGTCGACGGCGGTGATGCAGCCGCTCTTGGGGCGGGTGACCTTGAGCTTGAGCGGCTTGGCCTGGGCGGCGGCGGCCTCGGCCGGGGTGATGTTCTTGAGCTCGGCCATCCGCTGGAGGACGGTGTTGCGCCGCTTGGTGGCTTCCTTGGGGGCGTTGACCGGGTCGTAGCGGCTGGGCGACTGCACGATGCCGGCCAGCAGGGCGGCCTCGTCCAGGGAGAGGTCCTTGGCGGGCTTGCTGAAGTAGCGCTGGGAGGCGGCCTCCACGCCGTAGGACTGCTGCCCGAAGAAGGTGATGTTCAGGTAGTTGTTGAGGATCCGCTTCTTGCCGAGCTCCTTCTCGACCTGGATGGCGTACTTCAGCTCCTTGACCTTGCGGCCGAGGGTCTGCTGGGTGGCGACGGCGACCTTGTCGGGGTCGTCGCCCGCCTCCTCGATGAAGATGTTCTTCACGTACTGCTGGGTGAGGGTCGAGGCACCTTCGGAGACGCCGCCGGTCTGCGCGTTCTTGTTGAGCGCGCGGAGGACGCCCTTGAGGTCGACCGCGCCGTGCTCGTAGAAGCGCGCGTCCTCGATGGCGACGATCGCCTGCTGCATGTAGGGCGAGATCTCGTTCAGCGGGACGACCGTGCGGTCGCGGGAGTACACCTTCGCGATCTCGCCGCCCTGGGCGTCGAGGATGGTGGTGCGCTGACTGAGCGGAGGGGTCTTGAGGCTCGCGGGGATGTCGTCGAACCCCTCCACCGAACCCTTCGCCGCGAGGCCGAAGGCGCCGACGGCAGGCAGGGCCAGGCCCGCAAGAACCGCTCCGGAGAGCACGCTGACACCGAGGAACCTGGCGGCCTGGCGGCCCCTGCTGGGGCCCCCGCCCGAACGCTTCATAGCCATGAAGGGAAGCCTACGTTCTCATTCGGCGGACAGACGCCCGTGTGTTCGCCTACGCTGTTTCACGCCAGTCACTGCGATGCGTTTCAGCATCACCTACGCCTTCACTCTTGTGAGTGATGAGACGTGTCCGTATTGCCGCCTGTGTCACTCGGTGACCACTGCGACATGGGGGAACTGCCCCGATATGGCGGGGAAAGTCGCTGATGTCGCTGGCTCACTCCGTTGGGTGATCTGCCGTCTACGCATAGTCCGTTCGGGCCATCCAAGATTGGGCCCGAAGGGGGTGTTGCCCCCTGCCTGCCTTCCGTAACGTCCTCAACTGGCAACGGTGAATATGCCGCTGCCGCCGTGGGGGAGCCTCAATTCGGGAGAGGACGGCGCCAGCATGGGCTGGGTAACCGACTGGAGTGCGCAGGCAGCCTGCCGCACTACCGATCCGGATGAACTATTCGTTCAGGGCGCAGCACAGAACCGGGCCAAAGCGGTCTGCACCGGGTGCCCGGTGCGCACCGAGTGCCTGGCCGACGCGCTGGACAACCGCGTCGAGTTCGGCGTGTGGGGTGGGATGACCGAGCGTGAGCGGCGTGCGCTGCTCAGGCGCCGGCCGACCGTCACCTCGTGGCGCAGGCTTCTGGAGACCGCTCGTACGGAATACGAGCGCGGTGCGGGAATCCTGCCGCTGAGCGACGAGGAGTACGACGCCTATGCGGCGGTCGGCTAGCCGCTGAGAGCGCCGATCCTGAGCGCCCCGACACCGACGGCATTACCCACGGCGCCGTCGGTCGGGGGCCTCGGCGCGCCGCTCGGCGGTTTCGGGCCGCGCGCCCGGTCGTACTCGGCAGACAGGGCGAGCCCTCAACAGGCCTCGTCGACAGGCCTCGTTCTCAACAGGCGGAGCGCAGCGCTCAGCCGGTCGTCCCGGCGCGCGCTTCCGGGACCTTCCCCGCGGCCGTGTCGTCCGCCGTCGTGCTGCCCGCGGCCTGACAGGCGAGTCGCTCGCCGATCGCCCGCAGGCCCGCCAGGTCGTGCACATCGCCCGGCAGGGCGGCGACTTCCGCCACCGCGACCTCGGGGTGCAGTGCGGTGAAGCGGTCCCGTGTGCGGCGCTCTCGGGCGAGCACCCGCATCCGCTCGGCGTGCAGCCTCAGCAGACCGGCGGTGAGCCGTGCGGTGGAATCCTGTGCGGTGAAGTCCTGTGCCGTGGAGCCTCCTGAGGGGGCGGGCTGGGGGAGGCCGCTCTCGGGAGTGGACGGGACCGTGGGAGCGTCGGTGCCCGGGGCATCAACGGTACGTGAGGCAGCTTGCCCGCTGTCACGATCCACAATGCCGCCGCAATCAAGATTTTCCGATGTTTCCATCGGTGCCGTCGCCAGGACTTCACCGGGTGCGCCGAGCGAGCCGTCGAGCAGCGCCTCCGCCGCGGCGAGCGCCCGGTCCGCGGGGAGCCGGGCGGCCTCGCTGCCGTGCACCCGGTTGAGGACGAGGCCCGCCAGTGGCATCCGCTCGGCGGCCAGCCGCTCGATGAAGTACGCGGCCTCCCGCAGGGCGTCCCGCTCCGGAGCCGCGACGACCAGGAAGGCCGTACCGGGCGCCTGGAGCAGCCGGTAGGTGGCGTCCGCGCGGGTGCGGAAACCACCGAACATCGTGTCCATGGCGGCCACGAAGGTCTGCACGTCGCGCAGGAGCTGCGCCCCCATCAGCTTGTTGAGCGGGCCGCTCATCACCGACATGCCGACGCCCAGGAACTTCATCCCGGCCCGGCCGCCGATCTTCGCCGGGGCCATCAGCACCTTGATGAACTTCCCGTCCAGGAAGGACCCCAGGCGCCCCGGCGCGTCCAGGAAGTCGAGCGCCGAGCGGCTCGGCGGGGTGTCCACGACGATCAGGTCCCACTCGTCCCGCGCGCGGAGCTGGCCGAGCTTCTCCATGGCCATGTACTCCTGCGTGCCCGCGAAACCGGCCGACAGGGACTGGTAGAAGGGGTTCTCCAGGATGGCGCGGGCGCGCTCCTTGTCGGCGTGCGCCTCGACTATCTCGTCGAAGGTCCGCTTCATGTCGAGCATCATGGCGTGCAGCTCGCCACCGGCGGAGGAGTCGATTCCGGGCACCCGGCGCGGCACGTTGTCGAGCTCGTCGATGCCCATCGACTGCGCGAGCCTGCGGGCCGGGTCGATGGTGAGGACGACGACCTTGCGGCCGCGCTCCGCGGCCCGTACTCCCAGTGCCGCCGCGGTCGTCGTCTTGCCGACGCCACCGGAGCCGCAGCACACCACGATGCGGGTGCGGGGGTTGTCCAGGACGGGGTCCACGTCCAGCACGGACGCCGTGTCCAGGCTCACTCGGAGACTCCTTGCTTCCGCAGTTCGCGCGCCATGCGGTAGAGGCCCGCCAGGTCCACGCCGTCGCCGAGCAGTTCCAGTTCGTAGGTGGGCAGGCCGAGCCCCGATATCTCCGTGCGGCCGCGGTGCTCCAGGGCGAGCCGCTCGGTGTGCTCGCGCGCCTGCGCCACCAGGGGGTCGACCAACTGCTCGGCCAGGCCCGCATGGCGCGCGCCGCCGAAACCGGTGCCCTCCAGGGCGTGCGCCAGCGTGTGGGCGACGGCGGCGCGGCGGCCGTTCGCGGCGATCTCCACCGCCGTCTCGTCCAGGATCTCCGGGCGCACCATGTTGATGACGACGCCGCCCACCGGCAGCCCGGCGGCGCGCAGTTCGGCGATGCCGTCCACGGTCTCCTGGACCGGCATCTCCTCCAGGAGCGTCACGAAGTGCACGGCCGTCTCCGGGGACTTCAGGACGCGCATCACGGCCTGCGCCTGATTGTGGATCGGGCCGATCCGGGCCAGCCCGGCCACCTCGTCGTTGACGTTGAGGAAGCGGGTGATGCGGCCGGTCGGCGGGGCGTCCATGACCACGTGGTCGTAGACGTAGCGGCCCGTGCGGTCCTTGCGGCGCACCGCCTCGCAGGCCTTGCCGGTCAGCAGGACGTCCCGCAGGCCCGGGGCGATGGTTGTCGCGAAATCGATCGCGCCGAGCTTCTTGAGCGCGCGCCCGGCGCTGCCGAGCTTGTAGAACATCTGGAGGTAGTCCAGGAGCGCCCGCTCGGCGTCGATCGCGAGCGCGTGGACCTCGCCGCCCCCGCCGGGAGCGACCGCGATCTTCCGCTCCTCGTACGGCAGCGACTCGGTCTCGAAGAGCTGCGCGATGCCCTGCCGCCCCTCCACTTCGACCAGAAGGGTCCGCTTGCCCTCGGCGGCGAGGGCAAGCGCGAGTGCCGCGGCGACCGTGGTCTTGCCGGTTCCGCCCTTGCCGCTGACGACATGGAGCCTGCTCATGATTCGGAGCCTAATTCCTTCGCGGGGGCCGCGTGGCGTCAGGTGGCGACATGAGGTCGTTCGAGTGGTGAGGCCCGTCACGCCCGTGCGGGGCGGGGTTCGTGAAGCCTCTGGTCGCGACGGTGTCCGTGTCCTCGCGGCCGCCACCACCGGCCCGGCGCGTAGCCGTTGAGCTTGTCCGGACGTTCGCGGTGCGGGCTACGCACGGGGCTGTCGGTGTCAGGCATTACAGTCGGGCCCATGACCAAGTGGGAATACGCGACCGTGCCGCTCCTCGTGCACGCGACCAAGCAGATTCTGGACACCTGGGGCGAGGACGGCTGGGAGCTCGTCCAGGTCGTCCCGGGCCCGAACAACCCGGAGCAGCTGGTGGCCTACCTCAAGCGGGAGAAGGCGTGAGCGCCGTCGAGGCCAGGCTCGCCGAGCTGGGCCTGACGCTGCCCGACGTGGTGCCGCCGCTGGCCGCCTATCAGCCGGCCGTGCGCTCCGGCGCGTACGTCCACACCGCCGGCCAGCTGCCGATGGTCAAGGGCTCGATCCCGGTGACCGGCAAGGTCGGTGCCGAGGTCAGCGCCGAGCAGGCGAAGGAGCTTGCGGGGATCTGCGCGCTCAACGCCCTCGCCGCCGTGAAGTCGGTCGTCGGCGACCTCGACAAGATCGTCCGTGTGGTGAAGGTCGTGGGCTTCGTCGCCTCCGCACCGGACTTCACCGGTCAGCCGGGCGTCCTGAACGGCGCCAGCGAGCTCCTGGGCGAGGTGCTGGGCGACAAGGGCGTCCACGCGCGCTCGGCCGTGGGCGTGGCGGTCCTGCCGCTGGACGCCCCGGTGGAGGTCGAGATCCTGGTGGAGGTCGGGGACTGACCCCGGCGGCGGGTCCGGGCGGGCCGGTGGCCGGTCCGTACCGGAGTTCACCGCGCCGCGCCCGGCAGCCCTCGAACATCCGCGCGTGAGCGCATAGCATCCGGCCATGTCGACTTCGAACGGCCAGTGGTACCCGCCGGAGTGGCCGGACCGGATCAGAGCGCTCACCGCCGGAGAGCTCCGGCCCGTCGCGCCCCGGCGCGCCGCGACCGTGCTGCTGCTCCGTGACGGAGCCGACGGCCCCGCCGTCCACATGCTGCGCAGACGCGCCTCCATGGCCTTCGCCGGAGGCGCGTACGCGTATCCGGGCGGCTCCGTCGACCCGCGTGACGAGCGCGAGGTGCCCTGGGCCGGGCCGTCGCGCACCGAGTGGGCGCAACGCCTCGGCGTGGACGCCGCCGGAGCCCAGGCCATCGTCTGCGCGGCCGTCCGGGAGACCTTCGAGGAAGCGGGCGTGCTGCTGGCGGGCCCGGCGCCCGACACGGTCGTCGCGGACACCACGGGCGCCGACTGGGAGGCCGACCGGGCCGCCCTGGTGAGCCGCGAGCTGTCCTTCGCCGAACTCCTCGACCGGCGCGGCCTCGTGCTGCGCAGCGACCTCCTCGGGGCCTGGGCGCGCTGGATCACCCCGGAGTTCGAGCCGCGCCGCTACGACACCTGGTTCTTCGTGGCCGCGCTCCCCGAGGGACAGCGCACCCGCAACGCCTCCACGGAGGCGGACCGCACCCAGTGGATCCGGCCCGCGGCGGCGGCCGACGGCTACGACCGGGGCGAGCTGCTGATGATGCCGCCCACCGTCGCCACCCTGCGCGCGCTGCGCCCGTACGGCAGCGTGCGGGAGGTGCTGGGCGCGGCGGGTGACCGGGATCTCACCCCTGTTCTGGCGCGAGCCCGGCTCGTCGCGGGCGAGATCGTGCTGAGCTGGCCGGGGCACGACGAATTCACCAGACACATCGCTCCGGCGACGCCGGAGCCCGGTGACCCCACGGGAACCCCGCGAGCTTTGGGAGCCGACTCATGACCACGACAGCCGACCTTCCCGGCAGGCCGCGCGCCGGCGCCATCGGCGGACCCGCGACCGCCCGCGCGACCTGTGTGCTCGCGCACAACCCGTCCGCGATGACCCTGGACGGCACCAACACCTGGATCGTCGCCGAGCCCGACTCCGACCTCGCGGTCGTCGTCGACCCCGGCCCGCTGGACGAGGCCCACCTCGCGGCGGTCGTGGCCACGGCGAAGGCGGCCGGCAAGCGCGTCGCCCTGACGCTGCTCACCCACGGCCACCCCGACCACTCGGACGGCGCGGCCCGCTTCGCGGAGCTGACCGGCACGCACGTACGGGCGCTGGACCCGGCGCTGCGGCTCGGTGGCGAGGGGCTCGGCGTGGGCGACGTGATCACCACCGGCGGCCTCGAACTGCACGTCGTCCCCGTGCCCGGTCACACCGCGGACTCCCTCGCCTTCCACCTCCCGGCCGACCGCGCCCTGCTCAGCGGCGACACGGTCCTGGGCCGCGGCACCACGGTCGTCGCCCACCCCGACGGCCGGCTCGGCGACTACCTCGACTCCCTGCGCAGGCTGCGCGCGCTCACCGTCGAGGAGGGCGTGGAGACGGTGCTGCCCGGCCACGGCCCGGTGCTGGACGACGCCCGGGGCGCCATCGACTACTACCTGGTGCACCGCGCGAAGCGGCTCGCGCAGGTCGAGACGGCCGTCGAGAGCGGCTGCCGGACGCCACAGGAAGTGGTCGCCCATGTCTACGCCGACGTCGACCGCTCGCTGTGGCCGGCGGCGGAGCTGTCCGTACGGGCGCAGCTGGACTATCTGGGGGAGCACGGCCTGATCTGAGGGGCGCTCGGATCCGGGCGCGCGCTTGCGAGGTCACGTGCGCCTGCGGGACCGACCGGCGCCCGGCAGTGCGAGCGCACGCCGAAGGCCCCCGCCGTCTCCGGCGGGGGCCTTCGGTGCGTTTGCCGGCGCGGTCCCTCTCGGGTGCGCCCGGGGGCGTGCGCCCCTTCGCGTCAGCTTTCGCGTCAGCGGGACCGCTTGGCGAGCCGCTCCACGTCGAGGAGGATCACCGCGCGGGCCTCCAGGCGGAGCCAGCCGCGGCCCGCGAAGTCCGCGAGGGCCTTGTTGACCGTCTCGCGGGAAGCGCCGACCAGCTGGGCCAGCTCCTCCTGGGTGAGGTCGTGCACCACGTGGATGCCCTCCTCGGACTGCACGCCGAACCGGCGGGACAGGTCCAGGAGCGCCTTGGCGACACGGCCCGGGACGTCGGAGAAGACCAGGTCCGACATCGAGTCGTTGGTGCGGCGCAGGCGGCGCGCGACGGCGCGCAGCAGGGCGGTGGCCACCTCGGGGCGGGCGTTGAGCCAGGGCTGGAGGTCGCCGTGGCCGAGGCCGAGCAGCTTGACCTCGGTGAGGGCGGTGGCGGTGGCGGTGCGCGGCCCCGGGTCGAAGAGCGACAGCTCCCCGATGAGCTCACCCGGGCCGAGGACGGCGAGCATGTTCTCGCGGCCGTCGGGCGAGGTGCGGTGCAGCTTCACCTTGCCCTCGGTCACCACGTAGAGGCGGTCGCCGGGGTCCCCTTCGTGGAACAGGGCGTCGCCCCTCGCGAGGGTGGCCTCGCCCATGGAGGCGCGCAGCTCAGCGGCCTGCTCGTCATCGAGCGCCGCGAAAAGCGGGGCGCGCCGCAGAACGTCGTCCACGAGTTCTCTCCTTGTCGACATGCACAGAGGACCGTGGTCCCCATGATGCCCGTCGGTAAAACTGTGTGATCAAACACAAGTGTCGCGCATCGTCGGCGGAAGCCCTACGGCAGGGGTCCGATTGGGCTGTGGTTTTCCTGCGCGCGGGCCGGATGTCAGTGCTGGGCTCTAGTCTGGCCGGGTGTCCAATACGCCGGTGAGAGCACAGGGCAAGGGGGCCGGGAGGGTGACCGGGAGTCGCGATTCCGCTGTGGGCGAACACTCGTCCACGCAGCGGACGAATGCCGCGAGCGAGAACAAAACGCCGGGCGCGGCGTCGGGCGGTGGCAAGCCCGCGAAGCGCGCCGTCGCGCCCGCGAAACGCGCTGCCAAGACCTCGGCCAAGACCGCAGCGTCGACCGCCGGACGCGCCGCCAAGGCCACCGCGGCGAAGACCACCCCGGCGAAATCCGCTGCCCCGGCGAAATCCGCCACCGGGGCCGAGTCGCGGACCGCGCTCGTCCGCCGCGCGCGCCGGATCAACCGCGAGCTCGCCGAGGTCTATCCGTACGCCCATCCGGAGCTCGACTTCGAGAACTCCTTCGAGCTGCTGGTCGCCACGGTCCTCTCCGCGCAGACCACCGACCTGAGGGTCAACCAGACCACCCCGGCGCTCTTCGCCGCCTATCCGACGCCCGAGGACATGGCCGCGGCCGACCCCGAGGCGCTGGAGCAGCTGATCCGGCCGACCGGGTTCTTCCGGGCCAAGGCCAGGTCGCTCATAGGGCTCTCGACGGCGCTGCGCGACCGGTTCGACGGCGAGGTGCCGGGGCGGCTGGAGGACCTGGTGTCGCTGCCCGGCGTCGGCCGCAAGACGGCCAATGTCGTGCTGGGCAATGCCTTCGGGGTGCCCGGCATCACCGTGGACACCCACTTCGGGCGGCTCGTCCGGCGCTGGAAGTGGACCGACGAGACGGATCCGGAGAAGGTCGAGGCCGTGGTCTGCGACCTCTTCCCCAAGAGCGAGTGGACGATGCTCTCGCACCGGGTCGTCTTCCACGGGCGGCGCATCTGCCACTCCCGCAAGCCCGCCTGCGGGGCCTGCCCGATCGCCCCGCTCTGCCCGTCCTACGGAGAGGGCGAGACGGACCCGGAGAAGGCGAAGAAGCTGCTGAAGTACGAGAAGGGCGGACTGCCGGGCCAGCGGCTGAAGCCCCCGCCGGACTACCCGGGCCTGCCCGCGCGCCCGCTGGGCGCCGAGTGAGCGTGCCGGAGGGCACTGCGAAGTGAGCCGATGAGCGCACGTACGAGGGGAAGCGCATGACCAGCACGTACGGCAGGGGAGCCGCTGTCACCGCGGAGGGGCTGCCGGAGTGGCTCGAACCGGTGGCGCGCGCCTCCGAGACGATCGAGCCGCAGCAGCTCAGCCGCTTCCTGCCGCCGGACACGGGCGGCCGGCAGTCCGCCGTGCTCGTCCTCTTCGGCGACGGTCCCAAGGGGCCGGAGCTGCTGCTCCTGGAGCGCGCCGGGACGCTGCGCTCGCACGCGGGGCAGCCGTCGTTCCCCGGGGGCGCGCTCGACCCGGAGGACGGCGACCCGGCCGGCGGCGGGCCGGTGCGGGCCGCGCTGCGGGAGGCCGAGGAGGAGACCGGGCTCGACCCGTCCGGCGTGCAGGTCTTCGGCGTGCTGCCCCGGCTCTACATCCCGGTGAGCGACTTCGTGGTGACGCCCGTGCTCGGCTGGTGGCGCGAGCCCAGCCCCGTCGGGCCGGTCGACAAGGGCGAGACCGCGCGGGTCTTCGCCGTGCCGGTGGCCGATCTGGCCGACCCGGCGAACCGGGCCATGGCCAAGCACCCCAGCGGCCACATAGGACCCGCCTTCAGGGTCCAGGGCGCGCTCGTATGGGGGTTCACCGCAGGGGTGATCGACCGGATTCTGCACTACTCCGGCTGGGAGCGGCCCTGGGACCGGGCACGGCAGGTCCCGCTGGACCAGCACGCCTGACAGGCATGAGACGGTGACCTCGGCCCCACCCCCGGGCGCGGGGCCGCCGACCCCGCCGACAACATCATTGCGAGGCATTTCCCGGTGAACGTGCTGGATGTCGTGCTGCTGATCGCTGCCGTGTGGTTCGCCGTCGTCGGCTACCGCCAAGGCTTCGTCGTCGGGGTGCTGTCCGTGATCGGCTTCATCGGCGGCGGCCTGGTCGCCGTCTATGTGCTGCCTCTCATCTGGGACAGCGCCACGGGCGATGCCACACCGGGCACGGCCGCCGCCGTCGCGGCCGTCGTCATCGTCATCGTCTGCGCCTCGATCGGCCAGGCCGCGACGACCCACCTCGGCAACAAGCTGCGCCGCCACATCACCTGGTCCCCGGCCCGCGCGCTGGACGCCACCGGGGGCGCGCTCGTCAACGTCCTGGCGATGCTGCTGGTCGCCTGGCTGATCGGCTCCGCCCTCGCCGGCACGTCCCTGCCGACGCTCGGCAAGGAGGTCCGCAACTCCAAGGTGCTGCTCGGCGTCGCCCGGGTCGTCCCCTCACAGGCCAACACCTGGTTCGCGGACTTCAGCACGGCCCTGGCGCAGAACGGCTTCCCGCAGGTCTTCGCGCCGTTCTCCACCGAGCCCATCACCTCCGTCCCCGCGCCCGACCCCGCGCTCGCCGAGGGCCCCGTCGCCACCTCCGCCCAGCGCAGCGTCGTCAAGGTCGTCGGCACGGCACCCAGCTGCGGCAAGGTCCTGGAGGGCTCCGGCTTCGTCTTCGACCGGCACCGCGTGATGACCAACGCCCATGTCGTCGGCGGCGTGGACGAGCCGACCGTCCAGATCGGCGGGCAGGGCCGGCAGTACGAGGCGAAGGTCGTCCTTTACGACTGGAAGCGGGACATCGCCGTCCTGGACGTGCCCCAGCTGGAGGCGCCCGCCCTGCGGTTCGCCGAGAGCGACGCCGTGACGGGCCGGAGCGCCATCGTCGTCGGCTTCCCCGAGAACGGCGCGTACGACGTGCGCGCCGCCCGCGTCCGCAGCCGGGTGCAGGCCAACGGCCCGGACATCTACCACCGCGGCAACGTCCGCCGCGACGTCTACTCGCTCTACACCACCGTGCGCCAGGGCAACTCCGGCGGCCCCTTGCTCACGCCGGACGGCCGGGTCTACGGCGTGGTCTTCGCGAAGTCGCTCGACGACGCCGACACCGGCTACGCCCTCACGGCGGACGAGGTGCGCCCCGATGTCGTCAGCGGCCGTACGGCCGTCGACAGGGTCAACACCCAGAGCTGCGCCCTCTGAGCTCCCACGAGGGCCCTGCGCGGGCCCCTGGGGGCCGTTCCGGCACCGGGGGAGCGGGACGGGCCCGCGCGGGCCCGTGAGGTCGCGTCAGCGGCCGCGCGGGTGGTGCCGCAGCCGCGCGGACACCCAGCGGGCGCGGCGGCGGATGATGCGTGGGATTCCGATGAGCGGATCCGGCCCGGCCACCGGCCGGTGCTCCGCCCTCGCGGCCCTGTCGGTCACCTCGCTCACAGCCACTGCGGCGTCGCCCTCGGCGGCCCGCTCCTGTGTCGCGTCACGGTAGTCGTGCGTCCAGCCCATACAGAGCTCTGTGCCCGGGGCCAAAGGTCGGTAATCGCCCCGGGGTCCCCCAATTGGCCTATGCGCCGGGCAATTGGCCGTTCGGGGAACGGGCGTTCCCGCGCACGTCGAGGGGCGCCGACGGCCCGCGCCGGGCGACTTCCGGCCGGTCGCCGGGCCAACGGCGGAGGCTAGCGGTCCGGTTCCGGGTCCTTGAGCCAGTTGACCAGTTCGGTGGAGAACGCCACCGGGTCCTCCTCGTGCGGGAAGTGCCCCAGCCCGTCGAAGAGCCGCCAGCGGTACGGCGCCTCCACGTACTCCCCGGACCCCGCGGCACTGCGCGTACGCATCACCGGATCGAGGGAACCGTGCAGGTGCAGCGTCGGCACCCGCACCGGCCGCTTCATCCGGCGGTTGAACTGGATGCCGTCGGGGCGCGCCATCGACCGCACCATCCAGCGGTACGGCTCGATCGAGCAGTGCGCCGTGGAGGGGATCGCCATGGCCCGCCGGTAGGCGTCGACCGCGTCGTCGTCCGGCAGCCGGGGGCCCGACCACTCCCGCATCAGCCGCCCCACCAGCGCCGCGTCGTCCGCGACCAGCCGCCGCTCGGGCAGCCAGGGCTGCTGGAAGCCCCAGACGTACGAGCCGGCCGCGCTCTGCTTGACGTCGGAGAGCATCGCCGAACGCCAGCGGCGCGGGTGCGGCATCGAGGAGACCGCGAGCCTGCGCACCAGCTTCGGCCGCATCACGGCCGCCGTCCACGCCAGATAGCCGCCCAGGTCGTGGCCCACCAGCGCGGCGTCCGGCTCCCCGAGCGAGCGGATCACGCCGGTGATGTCGAGGGCGAGGTTCGCCGGGTCGTAGCCGCGCGGCGTACGGTCGCTGCCGCCCACCCCGCGCAGGTCCATCGCGACCGCCCGGAACCCGGCGTCCGAGAGCGCCCGCAACTGATGCCGCCACGTCCACCAGAACTGCGGGAACCCGTGCAACAGCAGCACCAGGGGCCCCTCGCCCATCTCGGCGATGTGGAACCGCGCGCCGTTCGCCGCGACGTCCCGGTGGGTCCAGGGCCCTTCGGGGCGGACGACCGACGCCCCGGAGACCACCGGGGCCGGGGTCTTCCGCGCCGCCGGGGAGCCGGCGGAGGGATCGTGTCCGGGGTCGGGGGACGCGGGCGCTGCGGAGGTATCGGGCACCGTCATACGGCCGAGCGTGTCACAGATGCGTCGGAGCGGCCCGTGTCGACCAGCGGATGCGGATGCGGCTTGACGGTGCCCAGGACGGCGGCCGTCTGCTTTGCGGAGGCAATGCTCTTCTCGGGCTTCTTGACCTTCTTGAACCTGTTCACGGCCAGCAGTCCGAGAACCGCCGCGACCAGCAGGAACGCTCCACCGACGATCAGGAACGACCAGGCGAGACCCATGCCGAGGTTATGGACGCCGTACGCCGCCGCGAAGCTCAGCACGGGCAGCGAGAACAGCGCCAGCGTGCCGGCCGCGGCGATCGCGCCACCGCCGATGCCGATCCGCTTGGCGTCCTGCCGCAGCTCGGCCTTGGCCAGCGCGATCTCGTCGTGCACCAGTGCGGACAGCTCGGTGGTGGCCGTCGCCACCAGCCGGCCGAGGCTGCGGTCCGCGCCGTCGGCACCGTTCACACCGGTCGCCGCACCGTCGTCGGCTGCGCTCATCGGCTGCTCCCTCATCGTCATCAGCTCGTCATCTGCGGGTCTCCAGCGGATGTGAAGACTCTCAGATCATGCCGGACCATCGTCCCCGGCGGTGCGCCCGGCAGCGACTTCGGCCAGCCTGCGGTGCTCGGCCGCCTTCGCCTCCAGGATCGCCGCCATCCGGAGGTGGTACGCGGGATTGTCCTGCTCATAGATGTCGGGGATGCCGTCGTGGTCCTCGTCGAGGTCCTCCTCGGCGCACAGCTTCCTGTACTTGTTGTCGCGCAGCTTGAGCAGCACGCTCGCGAGCACCGCGGCTATCAGCGAGCCGACGAGCACGGATGCCTTGATCTCGTCGGTGAGCAGCTGGTTCCCCTTGAAGGCGAGCTCGCCGATCAGCAGGGAGACCGTGAAGCCGATGCCGGCCAGTGAGGCGACGGCCAGCACGTCCGGCCACTTGAGGTCGGGGTTGAGTTCGGCCTTGGTGAAGCGCGCCGCCAGCCAGGTACCGCCGAACACGCCGATCGCCTTGCCCACGACCAGACCGAGGACGACACCCAGCGTCTCGGGCCGGGTGAAGACGTCCGACAGCGCGCCGCCGGAGATCGCGACACCCGCCGAGAACAGCGCGAACAGCGGCACGGCCAGGCCCGCCGACAGGGGGCGCACGAGGTGCTCGATGTGCTCGCCGGGGGAGTGCGCCTCGTCCTCGTGCCGGGTGCAGCGCAGCATCAGGCCCATGGCGACGCCCGCGATGGTCGCGTGGACGCCGCTGTTGTACATCAGCGCCCAGTTGACGATGCCCAGGGGGACATAGACGTACCAGCCGCGCACGCCCTTGCGGAGCAGCAGCCAGAAGACGACCAGACCCAGCACGGCGAAACCGAGGGCGGCGAAGTTCAGCCGCTGTGTGAAGAAGACCGCGATGATCAGGATCGCGAAGAGGTCGTCGACGACGGCCAGGGTCAGCAGGAACGCCCGGAGCGCCGACGGCAGGGAGGTGCCGATGACGGCGAGCACGGCGAGCGCGAAGGCGATGTCGGTGGCGGTGGGCACGGCCCAGCCCGCCGTCGAGCCGCCGCCGGTCGTCACCACGGTGAAGTAGACGAGCGCGGGCACGGCCATGCCGCAGACCGCCGCGACGACGGGGAGGACCGCCGCCTTGGGGTCGCGCAGCTCGCCCGCGACCAGCTCGCGCTTGAGCTCGATGCCCGCCACGAAGAAGAAGACGGCCAGCAGCCCGTCGGCCGCCCAGTGCTGGACCGAAAGATTCAGGCCGAGGGAGCCGGGGCCGAAGTGGAACGAGCTGACCGACTGATAGCTGCCGCGCAGCGGGGTGTTCGCCCAGATCAGCGCGGCGACGGCAGCGATGAGCAGCAGCACACCGCCCACGGTCTCGGTACGCAGGGCGTCGGCGAGGTAATTCCGCTCGGGCAGCGGCAACCGGCCGAGGAAGACGGAGCGGCGGTTCTTGGGCGCGGCCACGGCGGAGGACCTCCTGGGGTCGACTGGATACACGTGTGCTGTGTGCCGACCAGACTTCCCGGCGCGCCCATGATTCTTGTCGCGTTTTTGACGCGATGAATACTTACCTTAGCCCGAAAGTGTGAGGGGCACCCGGCGCGATGCCGGGTGCCCCTCACTCGTACGGGATGTCTTCTGGCTGCCCCAAGGGCTGCGCTACCTGTCAGTCCTCGCTGCTCGCGGCCGGGAGCTGGGTCTGGATGAGGTCCATGACCGAGGAGTCGGTCAGCGTGGTGACGTCCCCGAGGGTGCGGTTCTCGGCCACGTCGCGCAGCAGCCGGCGCATGATCTTGCCGGAGCGGGTCTTGGGCAACTCGGCGACAGGGAGGATGCGCTTGGGCTTGGCGATCGGGCCGAGCTGCTTGGCGACGTGTGCCCGCAGCTCCTCGACCAGGCCCTCCTCGTTCGCGTCCGCGTTGCCGCGCAGGATCACGAAGGCGCAGATGGCCTGGGTGGTCTGCGGGTCGGCCGCGCCGACGACGGCCGCCTCGGCGACCTTGGGGTGCGAGACGAGTGCGGACTCGACCTCGGTGGTGGAGATGTTGTGGCCGGAGACCAGCATCACGTCGTCGACGCGGCCGAGGAGCCAGATGTCGCCGTCGTCGTCCTTCTTCGCGCCGTCGCCCGCGAAGTATTTGTGCTCGAAGCGGGACCAGTAGGTGTCGATGTAGCGCTGGTCGTCGCCCCAGATGGTGCGGAGCATGGAGGGCCAGGGCTCGGTGAGGACGAGGTAGCCGCCGTGGCCGTCGGGCACCTCGCGCGCGTCGTCGTCCACGACGGTGGCCGCGATGCCGGGGAGCGCCAGCTGGGCGGAGCCGGGCTTGGTGGCGGTGACGCCGGGCAGCGGGCTGATCATGATGCTGCCGGTCTCGGTCTGCCACCAGGTGTCGACGACGGGGGTCTTGTCGGCGCCGATGTGCTTGCGGTACCAGACCCAGGCCTCGGGGTTGATGGGTTCGCCGACCGAGCCGAGGATGCGCAGGCTGGACAGGTCGAACTTGGCGGGGATGTCGTCGCCCCACTTCATGGCGGCGCGGATCGCGGTCGGCGCGGTGTAGAGGATCGTGACGCCGTACTTCTGGACGATCTCCCACCAGCGGCCCTGGTGGGGGCTGTCGGGCGTGCCCTCGTAGAGGACCTCGGTCGCGCCGTTGCTCAAGGGGCCGTAGACGATGTACGAGTGGCCGGTGACCCAGCCGACGTCGGCCGTGCACCAGAAGACGTCCGTCTCCGGCTTGAGGTCGAAGACGGCGTGGTGGGTGTACGAGGCCTGGGTGAGGTAGCCGCCGGTGGTGTGCAGGATGCCCTTGGGCTTCCCCGTGGTGCCGGAGGTGTAGAGGATGAACAGCGGGTGCTCGGCGTCGAACGCCTGCGGGGTGTGCCGGTCGGACTGGCGCTCGACGAGGTCGTGCCACCACACGTCGCGGCCCTCGGTCCAGGTGACGTCCTCCTGGCCGGTGCGGCGGACGACGAGGACGCTGCGGACGTGTCCGGTGCCGGGGCGGGTCAGAGCCTCGTCGACGGCGGGCTTGAGCGCGGAGGGCTTGCCGCGCCGGTAACCGCCGTCGGCGGTGATGACGACGCGGGCGTCGGCGTCGTTGATGCGGGTCGCGAGGGCGTCCGCGGAGAAGCCGCCGAAGACGAGCGAGTGCGGGGCGCCGATCCGGGCGCAGGCGAGCATCGAGACGACGGCCTCGGGGATCATCGGCAGATAGATCGCGACCCGGTCGCCCGCCTGGACACCCAGCTCCGTCAGGGCGTTGGCGGCCTTGGAGACCTCGCGCTGGAGCTCGGCGTAGGTGATGGTGCGGGTGTCGCCGGGCTCGCCCTCGAAGTGGATGGCGACGCGGTCGCCGAGGCCGTTCTCCACATGGCGGTCCACGCAGTTGTACGCCACGTTGAGCCTGCCGTCGGCGAACCACTTGGCGAACGGCGGGTTCGACCAGTCCAACGTCTCGGTCGGATCGGTCTCCCAGCTCAGGCGGCGGGCCTGCTCGGCCCAGAAGCCCAGCCGATCAGCCCGCGCCTGCTCGTACGCCTCTGCAGTGACATTGGCGCTCTCGGCCAGGTCTGCAGGCGGTGCGAACCGGCGCTCCTCCTTCAAGAGGTTGGCCAGGCTTTCGTTGCTCACGACATCTCCCTTTCCCAGGGTGCCCGTTGCGTCCCGGTCCATAGCTCATCAGCCCGGGGTGCACTCTGACAAGGGTTGTCGGAAAAAACTGGTTTAGACCTTTGTGCGGACCGGTTGTTCGAGGTCAGACGGGTGATGCGGGGGCGGCCGGGGAGGTGCCCAGGTGCGGACCGGGCAAGGCGCCGGGGCGGCCGGAGCCCGTACCGCTCCCGGCTCGGCCGCCATCCCTCAGACGGCGTCGAGAACTTCCGGCCGCACTGCCTTGAAGGTCCGCGAGCGCTGGTTGAGAACATAGGCCTGGGCCTCGGCCACGTGGAAATACATCCCCTGGAGCTGAAGCGTTCCTTCCGCCACGCGGCGGGCGACGGACGCATGGGCCATCAGGTGGTCGAGCTGCTGCATCACATTGACGAGCGCGAGGCGTTCGACGTCGTCCGCCACGGGGCGGTCGGCCAGCGCGACCTCGCCGCGGCCGAGCCGGCCGATCCGCTGCATCCGGGCCAGGCTCGGGCGGCCGTGCCGCAACCAGCGGGTGAGCGAGGTCTGCTGGGCGCCCGGCCCCTGGTCTGCGGCGTCGAGCAGCGCCTGCATCGCCCCGCATCCGGAGTGCCCGCAGACGGTGATGGTGCCGACCTCCAGCACCTCCACCGCGTACTCCACGGCGGCGCCGACCGAATCGCAGGTGCCGTCGGAGCCGGGCGGAGGCATCAGATTGCCGACGTTGCGCACGGTGAACAGATCGCCGGGACCGCTGGAGGTGATCATGCTCGTCACCAGCCGGGAGTCGGCGCAGGTGAGGAAGAGCTGGGTGGGGCGCTGCCCTTCGAGGGCGAGCCGGGCCAGCTCGTCCCGCACCAGGGGGGCCGTGTGGCGCTGGAACGCGGTGACCCCGCCGAGGAGCTGCCGCCCGCCGCCGGTGTCCGCGGTGTCGTGGTCGACGGCGGGGCGGGTGCAGTGGTGATTGCGCCAGGGGGTCCATGGGTGGCACGCGTGGGCGCTGGACGGCTCGGCGATCGGCTGCCCCCCGCGCCCGCGGAGGGTGACCCAACCACCCTGTGCCCGGTGGGTGTCGGTCCATGACTGCAGGGCGTCATAGGCGGCGTGATCCATGAACGAACCTCCCAGTTCGACCACCACGCCCGCGCGGGCGGGCACTTGTGCCAGCGCCCGGGTCAGCCGTGGCACCGCGAGGAACGTCAACTGACCGCTGACGACGACCAGGTGACCGCTCGGCCGGGCCTCGACGGTGATACGGGTGTGGGCGAGCCGCCGCAGGGAGAGGAAGGCGGCGACCACGACCCCGACCGTGAGCCCCTGGAGCACGCCGAGCAGCACCACCGACCCCAGGGTGGCCGCGTACATCGGGAAGTCCCGGTGCCGCCGCACGTGCTTGATGTGGGCGAAGCTCACCATCTTGACGCCGACGGCCATGACCAGCGCGGCCAGCGCCGCCAAGGGGATCAGCTCCAGCACGGAAGTGAGCAGGCCCGCGCAGAGCAGCACCCACACCCCGTGCAGGACCGTGGACTTACGGGTGGCGGCCCCCGCCCTGACGTTCGCCGAGCCGCGCAGCGCGCCACCGGCGATCGGCAGCCCGCCCAGCAGCCCGGACACCACATTCGCCGCCCCTTGCCCGACGAGCTCCCGGTCGAGCGCGGCCGGGCCGGCCGGCGCGTCCGGCTGCTCGGCCCGCAACCGGTCGACCGCCACCGCGGACAGCAGCGACTCCATGCTCGCGACGAGGGTGACCGTCAGGACGGCCGCGAACACCCCGAGCACCGGCCCCTCCGGCAGGGCGGGCATTGCCTGGAACTCCCACCGGGGCAGCGAGACCCGGGGCAGGGTCAGCCCGGTGGCGGCCGCGGTGGCCACGGCGACCGCGGCCAGCGGCGCCGGGACCGTGCGCAGCCCATGGCCGAATCGCCCCGGCAGCCGGGGCCAGGCGACCAGCACGGCCAGCGTGATCGCGCCGACGAGCAGGGCCGACGGGTGCGGGTCCGTCAGCACCGAGGGAAGCGCGGCGAGATTGGCCGGTGCCGAGCTGTACGGGCTGCCGCCCAGGACGACATGGACCTGTCCGAGCGCGATGGTGACGCCGATGCCCGCGAGCAGGCCGTGCACGATGGCCGGGCTGACGGCGGGCGCGGCGCGGGCCACCCGGGCCGCGCCGAGCGCCAGTTGGGCCAGGCCCGCGAGGACGGTGATCGCGCAGGTGGCCCGCCAGCCGTACCTCTGCACCAGCTCCGCGGTCACCACGACGAGCCCCGTGGCGGCGCCGCTGACCTGGAGCGGGGCGCCGCCCAGCAGTCCCGGGACGATGCCGCCGACCGCCGCCGCGACCAGGCCGGCGCGGAGCGGGGCGCCGGTGGCCAGGGCGATGCCCAGGGAGAGCGGGACGGCGATCAGGAAGACGACCACGGAAGCGGAGAGATCCCGCCGCCAGCCGGACCCGCCGGAGATGCGTTTTCCGCTGCGTTGTGAGTCCGTCGAGTCTGTTGTTTCCGACGTACCCGTTGTCTTCGACGTATCCGTCGTATTCGTCGACTGAGGCTGCATGGGCGTTCCCGTCTTCGTCGGGGCGGCGCGGCCGCGGATGGGACGCGGCCGTGGTCACGGCGTGCAGCGGCGGGAGCTGGCTGCGGTGGCGGGGGTGTATCAACACTCGGTAAACGAATCGTAATGGAGAGTAAAGGTGGAGGGAAGGCCGGAAGGTCGACGAAGAGTGCGATTCCTCCTATCGAGTGAAGACGTGTCTTTATCTGCCAGCTGTTCTTCGATTTCGTTCTGTGTGGGGGGTGTTGCCTGTGTCGAGTGCGCTACGGCTGTTTCCCGCCGTTTCTTTTCGGGACTCCGATCAGGCGGGCAGCGGTGCGGTGGCCGCCTGCCGCTCGTCGAGGACGAACGAGGGGTCGACCTGGGCGGCCAGATCGGCGCCGGTCTTGGCGTTGCCCCAGCTCTCCGCGTTCTTCAGGTGGAAGTGCACCATCTGTCGCGTGTAGCGCTGCCAGTCGCGCCGCTCGTACGCGCCGTCCGCCGTCTCACGAAGCGTCCGCAGCGCCGCCCGGTTGGACTCCTCGAGCAGCCCGAAGCGGGGCGGCCGGCCCTTCTCCATGGCCCGCACCCAGTCGGAGTGGCCGACCGTGACCAGCAGGTCGTCACCGACCTCCGCACGCAGGAAGTCGAGGTCGTCGGCTCCCTGCACCTTGTTGCCGACCACCTTCAGGGAGACCCCGAAGTCCTGTGCGTACTCCTTGTACTGGCGGTAGACCGAGACTCCCTTGCGGGTGGGCTCGGCCACCAGGAACGTCATGTCGAAGCGGGTGAACATCCCGGACGCGAAGGAGTCGCTGCCCGCCGTCATGTCGACGACGACATACTCACCGGGGCCGTCGACAAGGTGGTTGAGGCACAACTCGACCGCGCCGACCTTGGAGTGGTAGCAGGCGACTCCAAGGTCGGACTCGGTGAACGGGCCGGTGGCCATCAGCCGGACCGAGGCGCCGTCGTCCAGCGGCACGGTGCGGGCGCAGGCCGCGTAGACGGGGTTCTCCTCGTCCACCCGCAGCAGCCGTGAGCCCTCGCCCGGCGGGGTCGTCTTGATCATCGTGGCGGCGGAGGTGATCCGGGGGTTGCCGCCGCGCAGATAGTCCTTGATCAAAGGGAGCTGGGCGCCCATCGCGGGCAGTGCGGCGGCCTCCTCGTCGTCCAGCCCGAGCGCGGCGCCGAGGTGCTGGTTGATATCGGCGTCCACCGCGATCAGGGGGGCGCCGTCCGCGGCGAGATGGCGGATGAACAGTGAGGACAGCGTGGTCTTGCCGCTGCCGCCCTTGCCTACGAAAGCGATCTTCATGTTCACCAAGCGTAGGGCGATGGCCGCAGAAAGTGAGAGCCGCGCGTGAAGAAGACCACTCCTTCGGGGGGTGTGAAGCCAAAGTGCGTACTGTTTTACCCATGAGTACGACTGCCGACCCGCTCGCGGCCCTGGGTTCGCTCCCTGGCGTTGCCGACTCCGTGGACTCCGTGCGCAAGGCGGTGGACCGTGTCTACGGTCACCGGGTGATGCGCCGCCGCAGCAATGAGATCGCCTCCGAGGCCGCGCTGCGCGGAGCGCGTGGCTCCGCGGCGCTCTCCGGCGCCGACTGGGCGCTCGAAGAGGTGCGTCGCCGCACCGACTTCAGCGTCGAAGGCGAGCCGCGGACGGTGGGTGCGGCCCTGAGGCTCACTGCCGAGGCGGGGCAACTGCTGAGCGTATGGCGGCAGTCGCCGCTGCGGGTGCTGGCCAGGCTGCACCTGGTGGCGGCGGGCGGCAACCGGCCCGACGAGACGGTGGGGCGGCCCCGGCTGGCGGGCGAACCGGTCGACGAGCCGCTGATCGAGCTGGAGCTGCCGAGCGCCTCCGAGGTGTCGGGGCGGCTGGACGGGCTGGCCGAGCTGCTGATCGCGGGCAGTGGGGCGCCCGCGCTGGTGACGGCCGCCGTGGTGCACGGCGAACTGCTCGCGCTGCGACCCTTCGGATCGTGCAACGGCCTGGTGGCGCGCACCGCCGAGAGGATCGTCCTCGTCGGCAGCGGGCTCGACCCCAAGTCGGTCTGCCCCGCGGAGGTGGGTCACGCCGAATTGGGCCGGGCGGCCTACGTGGCGGCGCTCGACGGCTATGTGTCCGGTACGCCCGAGGGGGTGGCGGCCTGGATCATCCACTGTGCCCGCGCCCTGGAGCTGGGAGTGCGGGAGAGCACGGCCGTCTGCGAGGCGCTTCAGCGCGGAGCGGCCTGACGGGCCGGCCCCGGTCCCCTGGCCGGGGCCGAGGCGCGCTTCCGGGCCGGGGCGCCCGGGGCCGAGGAGGGCTCCGAGTCGGGAGAAGTGCTGGAAAACCTGGAGACAGGGTTGCGGCGGTACCGGTCAAATCCGGTACCGCCGCTGGCATGTTCGCCGGGTTACCATGCGTGCACGATGTTTGCCCATCAGGTCGAGACTTCGCTCGCCCCTGGTGCGGCTGGCCCGTAATCGACGGGTCGGCGTCGCGTGGGTGCCCGACGTTCATGCTCGGTCCGTGGGGCCGTGGTGCGTGAAGGGCTTCCTCATCGGATGTCCCTGGTCTCGCGGGCCGTTGATTCCTTTCTACTCCTGTCGCCCACGAAGCGGAAGCCCAAGCCGCAGTTCTTTGCTTTTGCCTTCAAAGGCGGGCAATGCGGGCGCCGGGTGTGCGGCGTCGGCTGGCGAGCCAGACCAGGCTCGCGGTGGCGACGGCCGCGCCGACCGCGGCGGCGGTGACAAGGGCGGGGCGGGAAGGCAAAGAGAGGGCCGGAACGCGCTGCTTGAGGCGCACCGGCCGGTTGAAGGACAGGATCGGCCAGTCGCGGGCGGCCGCCTCCCGGCGCAACGCGCGGTCCGGATTCACCGCGTGCGGGTGCCCCACCGATTCGAGCATCGGGATATCGGTCACCGAGTCGCTGTACGCATAGCAGCGCGCGAGATCGTATCCCTCGGACTCCGCGAGCTCCCTGATGGCCTCGGCCTTGGTCGGGCCATAGGCGTAGTACTCGACTTCGCCGGTGAAGGCGCCGTCCTCGACGACCATGCGGGTGGCGACCACGCGGTCCGCGCCGAGGAGTTCACCGATCGGCTCGACGACCTCGGCGCCGGAGGTGCTGACAATCACCACGTCGCGGCCGGCGGTGTGGTGTGCTTCGATGAGAGAGGCGGCCTCGTCGTAAATGATCGGGTCGATGAGTTCGTGCAGAGTCTCCGCGACGAGCTCACGGACCTGCTGGACATTCCAGCCCCGGCAGAGCGCGGAGAGATACTCGCGCATCCGCTCCATCTGGTCATGATCGGCGCCGCCGGCGAGGAAGACGAACTGCGCGTATGCGGTTCGCAGGACGGCGCGTCGGTTGATCAAACCGCCTTGGTAGAAGGACTTGCTGAAGGTGAGCGTGCTCGACTTGGCAATGACCGTCTTGTCCAGATCAAAGAACGCGGCTGTCCGGGACAGCGAGTGGTTTTCCACGGTGCCGAGCATAGGGGCCCTCCATTCGGCGTAAGCTGAGGCGTGTGGGTTTGCCTGAGAAGGCTCTCGGGTACACCATGGAAGTCACGGATCGTTCGCGACCGTGTCTAACCCGGCCCGACTCCTCCCCCCCCGAGTCGGCCGTGGGGACGACCCCCGCTCTCCCCCCCGGCGGGGGTCGTCGCATGTCCGGATGTGTTTTGACCATCCCCACCCGCCTCCTCTCCTTCCTCTCGGCCTCGCGGCGCCGTGGTCTCCTCTCCTTCATACGCGTCACGCTGCGTAATCGCCAGGCTGCTCTCCGGAAGTCACCGGTATAGGTGACCGGGATATTCACAACGGCTCAGTTGTCCACAGTTTTCAACCAAGATCCACATGATTTTTCAGTTCCGGGCACGGTGATTCCCCGCGCTGTTCCGCGATGTTCGTGGAAGCGAGAGCGCGTAGTGGGACGGGGAGGACATCGTGGCCGGATCCAGTGCATCCGATTGGCCGCCCGCCGCCGAGGCGAGACGGGCCGGTCCCTTGATCGTCGCGGAGGACGAGGCGCTGCTCGACGATCTCCTGCGGCTCTGCGCCGCGGCGGGAGCGGTGCCCGAGGTCGCGCACACAATGCCCGCGCGCAGAGGGGCTTGGGAGCGGGCACCCCTGGTCCTGGTCGGTGACGACTGCGCGGGCCGCCTCGGCAAGGACGCCGCCGCGGCCCCGGGCGAAGGGGTCGTGCTCGTCGGCAGGGACCAGGAAGACCCAGGCATCTGGCGACGGGCCGTGGAGCTCGGCGCCCGCGGGGTCGCCCTGCTGCCGGAGAACGAGGCATGGCTGGTCGACCGGATCGCCGACGCCGTGGAGGAGGGCGGGCGGCCCGCCCTGACCGTCGGGGTGATCGGCGGCCGAGGAGGAGCGGGAGCGAGCACGCTGGCGTGCGCCCTCGCCGTCGGCGCGGCCCGCTCCGAGCGGCGCACCATGCTCATCGACGGCGACCCGCTGGGCGGGGGGCTGGACGTGCTGTTCGGCGGCGAGAAGGCGGAAGGGCTCCGCTGGCCGGCCTTCGCCGACTCGCGCGGCCGGGTGGCGGGCCAGGCGCTGGAGGAGGCGCTGCCCGAGCTGCACGCGCTGCGCCTGCTCAGCTGGGACAGGGGGACGTGCGCGAGCGTGCCGCCCGACGCCATGCGGGCCGTCCTCGGCGCGGCGCGCAGGCGCGGAGGGGTGGTCGTCGTCGACCTGCCGCGGCGGCTCGACGATGCCGCCGTCGAGGCCCTCGGGCAGCTGGACATGGGCCTGTTGGTGGTGCCCGCCGAGCTGCGCGCCGTGGTGGCGGCGCAGCGTGTCGCGTCCACGGTGGGGATGGTGCTCGGCGACCTCAGGGCGGTCGTGCGCGGCCCCTGCGGGTCCGGGCTCGACGGGGAGGAGATCGCCCGCCTTCTCGGTCTGCCGCTCGCCGGTGAGCTGCCCGGGGACCCCGGTCTGCCCGCCGCGTTGGCCGCAGGACGCCCGCCGGGCTCCGATCGCGGACCGCTCGCCCGGTTCTGCGCGGAGTTCTGGAGCCAGTTGACCGTCGACGGCAGCGGGGTCTCGCCATGAGCGCCGAGCTGCTGGACGCCGTGCGGCTGAGGCTCGCCGAGAGCGGTACGGAGCCCACACCGGCCCGGGTGGCGGAGGCGCTGCGCCGTGAAGGGCGGCTGCTGGGGGACGCCGAAGTGCTCGGTGTCGTCACCCGGTTGCGGTCCGAGCTGGTCGGCACCGGCCCGTTGGAGCGGCTGCTCGCCGAACCGGAGGTCACCGATGTGCTCGTCACCGCGCCCGATCAGGTGTGGGTCGACCGGGGTTCCGGGCTGGAGCGCACGGGGGTGACCTTCCCCGACGCCGCCGCGGTGCGCCGTCTCGCACAGCGGCTCGCCGCGATCGCCGGGCGGCGTCTGGACGATGCCCGGCCATGGGTGGATGCCCGGCTTCCGGACGGGACGCGGCTGCATGCCGTGCTGCCCCCGGTGGCCGTGGGCTCGACGTGCCTCTCGTTGCGGGTGGTGCGGCCGCGCGCCTTCACCCTGGACGATCTGGTGGTCGCGGGGACCGTTCCGCCGGGCGGTGAACGCTTGTTGAGGGCGGTGTTGGAGGCACGGCTCTCCTTTGTGATCAGTGGAGGGACCGGTAGCGGGAAGACGACGTTGCTGACGACTTTGCTCGGGCTGGTCTCTCCGGGCGAGCGGATCGTTCTGGCCGAGGATTCGGCGGAGCTGCGGCCGGACCATCCGCATGTCGTGCGGCTGGAGACGCGGCCCGCGAACCAGGAAGGAATCGGCCTGGTCACGCTGCGGGATCTGGTGCGCCAGGCGCTGCGGATGCGTCCGGACCGGCTGGTGGTCGGTGAGGTCCGGGGCCCCGAGGTCACCGACCTGCTGGCCGCGTTGAACACGGGGCACGAGGGAGGTTGTGGCACGGTCCACGCGAATGCCGCGGCGGACGTTCCGGCCCGTTTGGAGGCTCTGGGGTCCACGGCGGGCCTCGATCGGGCGGCGCTGCACAGTCAGTTGGCGGCGGGGCTGGCCGTCGTGATCCATCTCGTCCGGGAGCGCGGAGGGCTGCGGCGCGTCGCCGAGGTGCATGTACTGGACCGCGACCGGGCGGGGTTCGTCACGACCGTGCCCGCGGCCGTCCGCGGTCCGGAGGGGTTCGAGCGGGCGCGCGGCTGGGATCGGCTGGCGGAGCTGTGCGAGCGCGGGGGGTGTGCGCCATGACGGCCTACGCGGCGGTGCCCCACGCCGGGCTCGGGTCGGCGGCGGCGCTGGGAGCGCTGGTCATGGCCTGGTCGATGACGAGGCCGGACCAGGAAGTCCGGCGGGCCAGGCTGCTGTTCGCCGGCGGGGGCGAGATCGGGCCCGTCGGATTCGGGCTGCCCGAATGGGCCGTTGTGTGGGTCGGCCGGTTGCGGCGGCTGGCTCGGGAGCGGCGCGAGCTGGCCTGCCTCCCGGTCGGCGGTGCCTTGGCCCTGCTGGGGGAGTCCGTGCTGCCGCTGTTGGCCGCGGTGGCGGCGGTGCCGCTCGTGCGGAGGTGGCTCCGTGCCCGGCGGGCGAGGGATGAGCGCGAGCGACGGGAAGCGGCGGTGATCGAGCTGTGCGGCGTCGTCGCGGGTGAGCTGAGGGCGGGTCGGCAGCCTGCCGAGGCCCTCTCGGGGGCTGTGGCGAGGGAGTTGGGGCGGGACTGGGCGGTGGTTCCGGCGGCCGCGCGATTCGGTGGGGACGTTCCGGAGGCGCTGCGTTCGGTGGGCCGACTGCCGGGGGCCGAGGGGCTGCAGGGCGTGGCCGCGTGCTGGAAGGTCGCGGTCGACGGTGGTGCGGGACTGGCCTCCGGGCTGGAGCGGGTGGCGGCGGCCCTGAGCGCGGAGCGTGATCAACGGGAGGAGTTGCACGCCCAGTTGGCCGGTACCCGATCCACCGCTGTGATGCTCGCGGTGCTTCCCGTTCTGGCCCTGCTGATGGGCAGCGCGCTCGGGGCCGATCCGCTGAGGGTGTTGCTGCACACGCCGGTGGGCCTGGGCTGTCTGTGCCTCGGCGGGGCGCTTGAGGGCGCGGGGCTCGCCTGGACGGGCCGGATCGTGCGTGGCGCGGCCGGAGTTCCGGGTGCGGGGCCCGATGCCGTGCCGGATTCGGAGCGGAGGGGGATCCGGTGAGCGGAAATGTTATCCACAGCCTGTGGATGGTGATGTCGCTCTGCGCCGGGCTCGCGGGGGCGGCAGCGGCTCTCAAGGCGGTCCGCCGGAAGCGGGGCGCGCGCAGGAGAGCCGCGTCCCTGCTCGGCCGACGCGAGGCGGAGGCTGCTGGACGGGCGGTGGGGTCGCTGCGGTCGTGGGCGGAGCGGCTCCCCGGGATCCGTCGGTGGTGGCCGGTGGCCGGGGTTGCCGCTGGTCCCATCCTCGTCGGAGGAATCGCCGGGTGGGGGCTGGGACTCGCCGCCGTGTACGGCATGTGGCGGGTGCGACGGCGGAGGGGGAGAGCGGACGACGGTCCGGGCGCCACGTCTCCGGCAGTGCCGGCCGAAGAGGTGGAGAGGCAACTGCCGCTCGCCGCCGATCTCATGGCCGCCTGTCTCGCCGCCGGGGCGGGGCCGAGGGAGGCGGCGGAGGCGGTGGGCGCTTCCCTCGGCGGGCCGGTGGGGGAGCGGCTGGCCCAGGCGGCCGCGGAGGTCCGGCTCGGGGGCGAGCCCGCCACGGCCTGGAGCCGGGTCGGGTCCCTCCCCCGTGCCCAGGCCCTGGCGCACTGTCTGGAGCGCGCGCAGGCGACCGGGGTGCCCGCGGTGGAGCCCATGTCCCGGCTCGCGGCCCGCTTGCGCGCCGAGCGGAGCCGGGCGGCGGGCATACGGGCCCGGCGCGCGGGCGTCCTGGTGACGGCCCCGCTGGGGCTGTGCTTCCTGCCCGCGTTCCTGACGGTCGGCGTGGTGCCCGTGGTGATCGGGCTCGCGGGCGGACTCCTGAAAGGCAATTGACGATGCGTGAGACGAAAGCGGGGGAAGTGGTGATGGCGATGTCGGTGATGTCGTGGTGGTCGAATTTCCGTTCATGGCAGGAAATGCGGGTGGGGGCGCGGTCCGGGGCCGGTGCGGAGGCAGGGATGTCCACGGCCGAATACGCCATCGGCACGCTCGCGGCCTGCGCCCTGGCCGCCGTGCTCTACAAGGTGGTCACAAGTGGCGCCGTCACCGCGGCGTTGCAGGGGCTGATCGAGAAGGCGCTCCATGCGCCGTTCTGACGGTGGCTATGTGACCGCGGAGGCCGCGGTGGTGCTGCCGACGCTGACGGTGTTCGGCATGGCGCTGATCTGGGGGTTGATGGCCGCGTCCGCGCAGATCCAGTGCGTGGACGCGGCGCGGGCCGGGGCCCGGGCGGCGGCCCGGTCCGACCCTCCTTCGGTGGCCGTCGCCGCGGCAAGGGCGGCCGCGCCCGAGGGCGCGACGGTCGCTCTGGCCAGGGAGGGCGACCTGGTCCGGGTGCGCGTCGACGCCCGGGCCGCGGGGCCGGGTCCGCTGGCGGTCCGGCTGGGAGGAGAGGCGGTGGCCCTTGCGGAAGAGACCGTGGGGTGACAGCGGCATGGCGACGGCATGGGTGGCGGTGGCAGCCACGGCGTTCTGCGCGGTGTTCGCGGTGGTGCTGGCCATGGGGCAGGCGATCGAGGCCCGTCACCGGGCCGGCGGGGCGGCGGACCTGGCGGTGCTGGCGGCCGCGGACCACGCCCTCGAAGGCGAGCAGACGGCGTGCGGTCTCGCTCGGCGGGTGGCGGTGGCCCAGCACACGCGGGTGGTGCGCTGCGCCGTGAGCGGTGAGTACGCCGAAGTGTCCGCCGAGGCCGGGGCGGGCCCGTACGAAGCGCGAGTCCGCTCGCGAGCGGGCCCGGCGACGGGAGACGCTTGGCCGTGAGCCGTGAGCCGTGAGCCGTGAGCCGTGAGCCGTGAGCCGTGAGCCGTGAGCCGTGAGCCGTGAGCCGTGCCGGGTCGCGTCTCGCGGGTCGGCCGGAGTGGGCTCGGTGCCGGTCGGTGGTGCGGCCTCGGGGAGGGCGCAGGTCGCCTCGGGCCGCTTCCCCGCTCCCGCCTCCCTCCAGGGCCGCCCGCGGCCCGGGATCGCGCCTGAGGGGCCGTTACGCGGGCTCGGAGTGGCGGGAGTTCCCTACGTCTCCTCGGGAGGCTTCGGCGGGGCGCCCTTCAGGAGGTGGGTGAGGAGGCGGATGGCGGCCTTCTTGTCGAGGGGGTCGTTGCCGTTGCCGCACTTGGGGGACTGGACGCAGGAGGGGCAGCCGGATTCGCACTCGCAGGCGGCGATTGCCTCGCGGGTGGCGGTGAGCCACTCGGCGGCGGTGTGGAAGGCGCGTTCGGCGAAGCCGGCCCCGCCCGAGTGACCGTCGTAGACGAAGACGGTGGGCAGGAGCGTGTCGGGGTGGAGGGGGACGGAGACCCCGCCGATGTCCCAGCGGTCGCAGGTGGCGAAGAGCGGCAGCATGCCGATGGAGGCGTGTTCCGCGGCGTGCAGGGCGCCGCCGAGGGCCTCGGGGTGGATGCGGGCGTCGTCGAGCTGGTCCTCGGTGACGGTCCACCACACGGCCCGGGTGCGCAGGGTGCGGGGCGGCAGGTCCAGCTTGGACTCGCCGAGGACCTCGCCGCTGATGAGCCGGCGGCGGAGGAAGGAGACGACCTGATTGGTGACTTCGACGGAGCCGAAGCAGAGCCGCGCGTCCCCCCAGGGGATCTCGGCGGTGGTCTCCAGGATCGAGACGGAGGTGGTGTCGCGGGCCGTCGTCGAATAGGGCGGGTCGGCCTGCTCGACCAGGGCGACGGAGTCCTCCAGGTCGAGGTGGCGGACGAGATAGGTCCGGCCCTGGTGGAGGTGGACCGCGCCCTCGTGGACGGCGGTGTGCGCGGCGTCGGCGTCCACGGTGCCCAGCAGCCGCCCGGTGCCCTCCTCCACGACCTGGACGGGGCGCCCGCCCCCGCCCCGGATGTCGGTGAGGTCGACGGCGCGCTCGCGGCGCGTCCAGTGCCAGGCGGCGGCCCGGCGGCGGAGCAGCTTGCGCCCTTCGAGCTGGGTGAGGAGACCGGGGGCCTCGGGCCCGAAGAGGGAGAGATCGGCCTCGGTGAGCGGCAGCTCGGCCGCCGCCGCGCACAGATGGGGGGCGAGGACGTAGGGGTTGTCCGGGTCGAGGACGGTGGATTCCACCGGCTGCCGGAAGAGGGCCTCCGGGTGGTGGACGAGATAGGTGTCCAGGGGGTCGTCGCGGGCGACGAGGACGGCGAGGGCGCCCCGGCCCGTACGGCCCGCGCGGCCCGCCTGCTGCCACAGGGAGGCGCGGGTGCCGGGATAGCCGCAGAGCACGACGGCGTCGAGACCGGCGACGTCGACGCCGAGTTCCAGGGCGGTGGTGGCCGACAGGCCCAGCAGCTCGCCGGAGTGCAGGGCGCGCTCGATGGCGCGGCGCTCCTCGGGGAGGTAGCCGCCCCGGTAGGCGGCGACGCGGGAGGGGAGGGAGCGGTCGACGGCGGCCAGGCGTTCCTGGGCGATGAGGGAGACGAGTTCGGCGCCGCGCCGGGAGCGGACGAACGCGACCGTGCGGACGCCCTGGACGACGAGGTCGGTGAGGAGGTCGGCGGTCTCGGCGGTGGCGGTACGGCGGACGGGGGCGCCCTTCTCGCCGTGGAGCTCGGTGAGCGGGGGCTCCCAGAGGGCGAAGACCAGTTCGCCGCGCGGGGAGGAATCCTCGGTGATCTCCGCCACGGGCACCCCGGTGAGTCTGGAGGCGGCGGTGGCCGGGTCGGAGACGGTGGCGGAGGCGAGGAGGAAGACGGGATACGAGCCGTAGCGGGCGCAGACACGCCGGAGCCTGCGCAGCACCTGGGCGACGTGCGAGCCGAAGACGCCCCGGTAGGTGTGGCACTCGTCGATGACGACATAGCGCAGGGCGCGCAGGAAGGAGGACCACTTGGGGTGGGCGGGCAGGATCGAGCGGTGGAGCATGTCGGGGTTGGTGAGCGCGTAATTGGCGTACTGCCGCACCCACTCCCGCTCCTCGACGGGCGTGTCGCCGTCGTAGACGGCGGGGCGGACGCTCTTGCCCAGGGGCTCGGCCAGGGCCCGTACGGCGCGTCGCTGGTCGGCGGCGAGGGCCTTGGTGGGGGCGAGGTAGAGGGCGGTGGCGCCACGGCCGTTCGGGGCCTCCGCCCCGTCCAGCAGGGCGCTCAGCACGGGGGCGAGGTAGGCGAGGGACTTCCCGGAGGCGGTTCCGGTGGCCACCACCACGGACTCGCCGCGCAGGGCGTGCTCGGCCGTGAGAGCCTGGTGAGCCCAGGGGCGTTCGATGCCGGCCAGCCGGATGGCGTCGACCACTTCCGGCCGGATCTTCTCGGGCCAGGGGGCATGACGTCCCGGACGCGGGGGCAAGTGCTCCGTATGAGTGATGCGTGCAGCCCGGTCGGCCCCGGCGGTCAGCCTGTCGAGGACCGTCCGGGGAGCGGGGTGTATGCCCGCCTCCGGCGGGAGTTGATCGTTGGCCATTGACACCGAGTGTGTCACTGGCGTGGCGGACAATGGCGCCAAGGCGTCGTGCACGCCTGCCGGTAAGTGATTGAATGCCATCGCGGCTGCCGATCCATGGGGGGCGACCGCTCGATGCAAGGTGCTGGAGGATCCGTGGACCTGTCCCTGTCGACCGAGACCGTAGGCGACCGTACGGTTGTCCGGGTCGGTGGCGAGATTGATGTGTACACCGCGCCCAAGCTGCGTGAGCAGTTGGTCGAGCTTGTCAACGACGGCAGCTATCACCTCGTCGTGGACATGGAGGGCGTCGACTTCCTCGACTCCACCGGGCTCGGCGTGCTGGTCGGCGGCCTCAAGCGGGTGCGGGCCCATGAGGGCTCGCTGCGCCTGGTCTGCAACCAGGAGCGCATTCTGAAGATTTTCCGTATCACCGGCCTCACCAAGGTGTTCCCGATTCACACCTCGGTCGAGGACGCGGTGCAGGCGACCGACTGACGGTCGTCGCAGGAAGACTGCCACGTGGGGGGATCCGGGCCCGAGGGTCCGGCCCTCCCTGCGAGTCCGCCCTTTTCCGGAAGAGGGGAAGGGGGCACGTACGATTGAGGGGGATGGCATGGCCACCGTCGAACTGCTCTTCAGTGCCCTTCCCGAGCATGTCCGGACCGCCCGGCTGGTGGCGGCCGCGGTGGCGCGCCGGGCCGGAGTCGACGAGGCCGTGCTGGACGAGCTCCGTCTCGCCGTGGGCGAGGCGTGCTCCCGCGCGGTCGGGCTGCACATCAGCAATGGTGTGACCAGCCCGGTGCGGGTCGTGCTGATCGAGGACGAGAAGAAGTTCTCCATCGAGGTCGGGGACGACGCCCCAGGGCCGTCCGCCGCGGCGCTCGCGGCCGCGCGGGGCGCGAGCGGTGACCCGGGCTCGTCCGTGCCCGCTCAGGACGACGGCGGGGCCGACGGCGAGGACGACATGGGTCTCGCCGTGATCAGCGGCCTGGTCGACGATGTCGAGGTGACCGCCGACGAGAGCGGTGGCCTGATCCGTATGAGCTGGCCGACGACACCGGCGCACGTGCTGTCGTAGCCCGCCGTCACCGTATTGCCGTAGCGGGCCGTCCCGGATTCGGCGTAACCGTCAGGGGTCCTGGTGAGGGCCCCCGTTTCGGCGTGCGGCAGCGCTGGCGGGGCCGGAGCGTGTCCTGGGCCGGGCCGGGGTTCCTCGCGCCGCGGGGGCGGATTTCCGCCGTGCGGCATGAGCCGCGGGTCTATTTCCGATCCCTTTTGATCTCCTCTTTCGATCTCCCCGCGTCGATCTTTCCTTTACGGATCCACGGTCGCGCATTCGGGATCTTTCTCCGCGATCTTTTGCCGCGCGATCATTCACTCGATCTTCACCGCGGTAAGGCCGGTTCCGTTTGCCGCGCTCTGTTTTGATCTCGCCATGCTCCCTACAATCCGTCCATCTTGAGCTCAGGACGCCTGAGCGTGGCGGCTGTTCCGCGTTCGCGGTGCTGTCGCGCGCCCATGTGCCAAACGTCAAGGAGGACGAATGGCGGGGCCCCTTACCCCTCGACAGGTGGACTTCACCCAGAATCTCGCGGCCGAGCTGACCCGGGGCAATCGCACGCTGGTACTGGTGATCGGGGTCGTGGCGCTCGCCGCGCTCGGGGTCGCCGTGGTGCTCGTACGGCAGGTGCTCGCGGCGCGCGAGGGCACCGACAGCATGAGAAAGATCGCCGCGGCGGTGCAGGAAGGCGCGAATGCCTATCTCGCCCGTCAGTTGCGCACCCTCGGCTTTTTCGCCGTGGCCGTGTTCTTCCTGCTCATGCTGTTGCCGGCGGACAACTGGTCGCAGCGCATCGGGCGTTCGGGCTTCTTCCTGATCGGCGCTCTCTTCTCCGCGGCCACCGGCTATATCGGCATGTGGCTCGCGGTGCGCAGCAATGTGCGGGTCGCCGCCGCGGCGCGAGAGGCCACCCCCGCCGAGGGCGAGCCCGAAAAGGATCTGACGGCCGTTTCCCACAAGGCCATGAAGATCGCGTTCCGGACGGGCGGGGTCGTCGGCATGTGCACGGTCGGGCTCGGCCTGCTGGGCGCCTCGTGCGTGGTGCTGGCGTACAAGGCCGACGCGCCCAAGGTGCTGGAGGGCTTCGGCTTCGGCGCGGCGCTGCTCGCGATGTTCATGAGGGTCGGCGGTGGCATCTTCACCAAGGCCGCCGACGTCGGCGCCGACCTGGTCGGCAAGGTGGAACAAGGCATTCCGGAGGACGATCCGCGCAATGCCGCCACCATCGCCGACAACGTGGGCGACAACGTCGGGGACTGCGCGGGCATGGCGGCCGACCTCTTCGAGTCGTATGCCGTGACGCTGGTCGCCGCGCTGATCCTCGGCAAGGCGGCGTTCGGCGACGCGGGCCTCGCCTTTCCGCTGCTCGTCCCCGCCATCGGGGTGGTCACCGCGATGATCGGCATCTTCGCCGTGGCCCCGCGGCGCGCGGACCGCAGCGGGATGACCGCGATCAACCGCGGTTTCTTCATCTCGGCGGCCGTCTCCCTGGTGCTCGTCGCGGTGGCGGTGTTCGCGTATCTGCCGTCCAGCTACGCCGACTTGAAGGGCATCGGCGACGCCGCCATCAGCGGGCACAAGGGCGACCCTCGGGTGCTGGCCCTGGTGGCGGTGGCCATCGGCATCGTCCTCGCCGCGCTGATCCAGCAACTCACGGGCTATTTCACGGAGACGAGCCGCCGGCCCGTGCGCGACATCGGCAAGTCCTCGCTGACCGGTCCCGCGACCGTGGTGCTCGCCGGCATCTCCATCGGCCTGGAGTCGGCGGTCTATTCGGCCGTGCTCATCGCGCTCGCCGTCTACGGCGCGTTCCTGCTGGGCGGCACCTCGATCATGCTCGCGCTGTTCGCCGTCGCCCTCGCGGGCACGGGGCTGCTCACCACCGTCGGCGTCATCGTCGCCATGGACACCTTCGGCCCGGTCTCCGACAACGCCCAGGGCATCGCCGAGATGTCCGGGGACGTCGAGGGCGCGGGCGCGCAGGTGCTCACCGACCTCGACGCCGTGGGCAACACCACCAAGGCGATCACCAAGGGCATCGCCATCGCCACGGCGGTGCTGGCGGCGTCGGCGCTCTTCGGTTCGTACCGCGACGCGATCGCCACGGCGGTCGACGAGGTGCACGCGAAGTCCACGGAGATGAACCTGAGTCTGGACATCTCGCAGCCCAACAACCTCGTGGGCCTGGTGCTGGGCGCCGCGGTCGTCTTCCTCTTCTCGGGGCTCGCCATCAACGCGGTGTCGCGGTCGGCGGGCGCGGTGGTCTACGAGGTGCGGCGGCAGTTCCGCGAGCACCCCGGGATCATGGACTACAGCGAGAAGCCCGAGTACGGGCGCGTGGTGGACATCTGCACCAAGGACGCGCTGCGCGAACTCGCCACGCCCGGCCTGCTGGCCGTCATGGCACCGATCGCGGTCGGCTTCTCGCTCGGGGTCGGCGCGCTCGGTTCGTACCTCGCGGGCGCCATCGGCACCGGCACCCTGATGGCCGTCTTCCTGGCCAACTCCGGTGGTGCCTGGGACAACGCCAAGAAGCTGGTCGAGGACGGGCACCACGGCGGCAAGGGCAGCGAGGCGCACGCCGCGACGGTCATCGGCGACACGGTCGGCGACCCGTTCAAGGACACGGCGGGGCCCGCGATCAACCCGCTGCTGAAGGTGATGAACCTGGTGGCGCTGCTGATCGCGCCCGCGGTGGTCAAGTTCTCCTACGGGGCCGACGCCAACAGGGGCCTGCGGATCGGCGTCGCGGTGCTCGCGATCGTCGTCATCGTCGGTGCCGTCTACGTCTCCAAGCGGCGCGGCGTCGCCATGGGCGACGACGGCGAGGCGGAGCGCGCGGCGCACCCCGTGGATCCCGCGGTGGTGTCCTGACGGACCCGGTCCGGCCACGGGCGGGCGGCGTGCCCAGGCGCGCCGTCCGCCCGTTCGCCGTCGGGCGCCGCCGCGGTGGCGAGGCCGTCCAAGGAAGTGGATCAAGGTGCGGCGAACGCCACGGCGTTCTTGGTGCAAATGGCTTCAAAAGGGGGCGTAAGGGGCGCTCGGCCCGGAGGTGGCACGGCCTGGACGTGTAAGTTCCGGGGCCGGGAGCCATCGAAGGGACCAATCCGGTGAACAAGAAGCTTGTGGCTGCACTGTCCGGCGGTGCGGCACTCGTCCTGGCGCTGACGGGCTGCGGCGGCGGCGACGGCGGGAACAAGAAGCTCGACGACTGGGCCAAGAAGGTCTGCGACCAGATGCAGCCTCAGGTCAAGAAGATCCAGGACGCCAACCACTCGATCGCGGGCGTCCAGACCGAAGAGGACTCCAAGAAGGTCCAGCAGACCGACTCCGCGGCCTTCCAGGCCAACGCAGACGCGTACAGGTCGCTGGCCAGTGGCGTGGAGAACGCGGGGGCGCCGCCGGTGAAGGACGGCGAGACCAGCCAGAAGAACGCCGTCAAGGCGCTCAACGACCTCTCCGGGGCCTACGCCGGGCTGAAGAAGCGGATCGACGGGCTGGACACGGGGGACAAGGCGAAGTTCGCCGAGGGGCTCAAGGGGATCGGCGGGGACATCGGGAAGCTCAGCAGCCAGAGTGATGACGCGCTGAAGAAGCTTCAGTCGGGGGACGTGGGGAAGGCGATGGCGAAGCAGCCCGGGTGCCAGAAGAAGTAGCGGGGGTACGGGGCCGGCCCGGGGCGGGCCCCCGGGCCCCCGGACCACGCTTCGCGCGCTGAGTGTCCGTGGCGCACCCGACAATGGAGGCGTGAGTACGCTCCTTCCCTTCGCCGACCGCGCGCGCACCGACCGGCTGCGTGGCGCCCTGCTTGCCGCGGCGTTCACCGCCGACGGCCTTCTCGACCTGCTGGGCGCGCCCGCCTATGCCGCCCTCGCGCGCAGCGAGACCGTTCCCGCGCTGCGCGCCACGCGGGGTGACGGGCCGCTGGAGACGCTGGTCCGGCTGTTCCTGCTGCAGCGGCCCGCCGCGTACGGCCGGGCCGCCGCCGCGCTGCCCGTGGACGACTGCCTCGCCGACGGCTGGCTGGTGCGCGACGGCGACGAGGTGCGGGCGACCGTCGACGTGCGCCCGTACAGCGGCCCCGAGGGGCAGGACTGGTGGATCGTCTCCGACCTGGGCTGCGCCGTCGGCGGCGCCGGCGGGATCGGGGGCACCGCGGGCCCGGCCGGGGTGGACCGCTCGGAGCTCGTCCTCGGGGTCGGCGGGGCCTCCACCACGCTCGCCGGGATCACCGTGCGCACACCCGTGGCGAGCGCCCTGGACCTCGGCACCGGCTCCGGCATCCAGGCGCTGCACGCCGCCCAGCACGCCACCAAGGTCACCGCGACCGACCTCAACCCGCGGGCGCTGCACTTCGCCCGGCTCACCCTGGCCCTGTCCGGCGCGCCCGAGGCCGACCTGCGCGAGGGCTCGCTCTTCGAGCCGGTCGCCCACGACACGTACGACCTGATCGTCTCCAACCCGCCGTTCGTCATCTCCCCGGGCGCCCGGCTCACCTACCGCGACGGCGGGATGGGCGGCGACGACCTCTGCCGCACGCTCGTCCAGCAGGCGGGGGAGCGGCTCAACGACGGCGGTTACTGCCAGTTGCTGGCCAACTGGCAGCACGTCGAGGGCGAGGACTGGCGCGAGAGGCTGTCGTCCTGGGTGCCGCGCGGCTGCGACGCGTGGATCGTCCAGCGCGAGGTGCAGGACGTCGCGCAGTACGCGGAGCTGTGGCTGCGCGACGGCGGCGACCACCGCTCCGCCCCCGAGGCGTACGCGGCCCGCTACGACGCGTGGCTGGACGAGTTCGCGGCCCGCAGGACCAAGGGCGTCGGATTTGGCTGGATCACGCTGCGCAAATCGGGCTCCGAGCGGCCTTCCGTGCTGACGGAGGAGTGGCCGCACCCGGTCGAGCAGCCGCTCGGCGCATCCGTTCGGGCCCATTTCGAGCGACAGGACTTCCTGCGTTCGCATGACGACGCGGCGCTGCTCGCCACCCGTTTCCGGCTGGCCGACGAGGTCGTCCAGGAGCAGGTCGGGGCGCCCGGCGCGGAGGACCCGGAGCACGTCGTGCTCCGCCAGAACCGCGGAATGCGGCGGGCGACCAAGGTCGACACGGTGGGCGCGGGCTTCGCCGGAGTGTGTGACGGCTCTCTCAGCGCGGGACGGATTCTGGACGCGATCGCGCAGCTCGTCGGGGAGGAGGCGGTGCAGCTCCGCGACCGTACGCCGGAGGCGATCCGGCTCCTCGTGGAGCAGGGTTTTCTGCTCCCGGTGGAAGGTCGATAAGTCGTCCGGAAGGGTCGGGTTCACGTCAGGCCCGACTGGGCATCGTCTTCTGGGACCGCAGGTGGCGGGCCTGTCACCTGCGGTTCCTCGTGCGGTTCCGTGTCATGGGCCGTTCTGGATGCCCCTGGGCCCCCGCTTCCGGTGGCCGTGAGGCCGCCCGGGGACGCCCCGGGCGGGGTCCGGCCGCCGGTTCACTCCGGTGGTGTGCCGGTCCGGGCGGCAGACAGGACGCTTGTCGGGTTACCGTTCGAGTGGCGTTGCGGGCTTTTTCCGTTTGACACGGGGGCGGGATGTACCGTCACACTCCGCAGCGTCACCGCAGCGCCTACACCGAGTGCCGACCGGAAGAAGAGCGAAGTTGTCCCCGACCAGCGAGACCGCACAGGGCGGCCGCCGACTCGTCATCGTCGAGTCGCCTGCCAAGGCGAAGACGATCAAGGGCTACCTCGGCCCCGGATACGTCGTCGAGGCGAGCGTCGGGCACATCCGTGACCTGCCGAACGGGGCCGCCGAGGTCCCGGCCAAGTACAAGGGCGAGCCGTGGGCCCGGCTCGGCGTGAACGTCGACGCCGACTTCCAGCCCATCTATGTCGTCAACCACGACAAGAAGGACCAGGTCAAGAAGCTCAAGGAGCTGCTGGCCGAGTCCGACGAACTCTTCCTCGCCACCGATGAGGACCGCGAGGGCGAGGCCATCGCCTGGCACCTCCAGGAAGTCCTCAAGCCCAAGGTCCCGGTCCGCCGGATGGTCTTCCACGAGATCACCAAGGACGCGATCCGCGAGGCCGTCGCCAACCCGCGCGAGCTGAACAAGAAGCTCGTCGACGCCCAGGAGACCCGCCGCATCCTCGACCGCCTCTACGGCTACGAGGTCTCGCCGGTCCTCTGGAAGAAGGTCATGCCGCGGCTCTCGGCCGGCCGCGTGCAGTCCGTCGCCACCCGTCTCGTCGTCGAGCGGGAGCGCGAGCGCATCGCCTTCCGCTCCGCCGAGTACTGGGACCTCACCGGCACCTTCGCCACGGGGCGCGGCGGCGACGCGAGCGACCCGGGCAACATCTCCGCGCGGCTGACCGCCGTCGACGGCCGCCGCGTCGCGCAGGGCCGTGACTTCGGCTCGACCGGCCGGCTGAAGGACGGCTCGCCGGTCCTGCACCTGGACGAGGCGGGCGCCCGCGCGCTGGCCGCGGCCCTCGCCGACTCGGCGTTCTCGGTGCGGTCCGTCGAGTCCAAGCCGTACCGCCGCTCGCCGTACGCCCCGTTCCGTACGACCACGCTCCAGCAGGAGGCCTCGCGCAAGCTCGGCTTCGGCGCGAAGGCCACGATGCAGGTGGCACAGAAGCTGTACGAAAACGGCTTCATCACCTATATGCGTACGGACTCCACCACGCTCTCCGACACCGCGATCTCCGCGGCCCGGGCGCAGGTCACCCAGCTCTACGGCGCCGACTACCTGCCGGAGAAGCCGCGCACCTACGCGGGCAAGGTCAAGAACGCGCAGGAGGCGCACGAGGCGATCCGGCCTTCGGGTGATCGTTTCCGCACGCCCGCCGAGACCGGCCTGACCGGCGACCAGTTCCGGCTCTACGAGCTGATCTGGAAGCGGACCGTCGCCTCCCAGATGAAGGACGCGACGGGCAACTCCGTCACCGTCAAGATCGGCGGCCGGGCGGGCGACGGCCGTGACGCCGAGTTCAGCGCGTCCGGCAAGACGATCACCTTCCACGGCTTCATGAAGGCCTACGTCGAGGGTGCCGACGACCCGAACGCCGAGCTCGACGACCGCGAGCGCCGCCTGCCGCAGGTCACCGAGGGCGACCCGCTGACCGCCGAGGAGATCGCCGCCGACGGCCACGCGACCAAGCCCCCGGCGCGCTACACCGAGGCCTCGCTGGTCAAGGAGCTGGAGGAGCGGGAGATCGGCCGCCCGTCGACGTACGCGTCGATCATCGGCACCATCCTCGACCGCGGCTACGTCTTCAAGAAGGGCACGGCCCTGGTGCCGTCCTTCCTGTCCTTCGCCGTCGTGAACCTCCTGGAGAAGCACTTCGGGCGGCTCGTCGACTACGACTTCACCGCCTCGATGGAGGAGGACCTCGACCGCATCGCGCGCGGCGAGGCCCAGGCCGTGCCGTGGCTGCGCCGCTTCTACTTCGGCTCCGAGGAGGGCACGCAGGCCGGGTCGGCGGCCGACGCCGGCAACGGCGACGGCGACCACCTCGGCGGGCTCAAGGAGCTCGTCACCGACCTCGGCGCGATCGACGCCCGCGAGGTCTCCTCGTTCCCGGTCGGCGAGGGCATCGTGCTGCGCGTCGGCCGCTACGGCCCGTACGTGGAGCGCGGCGAGAAGGACTCCGAGGGCCACCAGCGCGCCGACGTGCCGGACGACCTGGCGCCCGACGAGCTGACCGTCGAGTACGCCGAGGAGCTGCTCGCCAAGCCGAGCGGCGACTTCGAGCTCGGCCCTGACCCGGTCAGCGGCAACCAGATCATCGCCCGTGACGGCCGATACGGCCCGTACGTCACCGAGGTCCTGCCCGAGGGCACGCCGAAGACCGGCAAGAACGCCGTGAAGCCGCGGACCGCCTCGCTCTTCAAGTCCATGTCGCTCGACACGGTCACCCTTGAGGACGCGCTCAAGCTGATGTCGCTGCCGCGCGTCGTCGGCAAGGACGCCGAGGGCGTGGAGATCACCGCGCAGAACGGCCGGTACGGCCCGTATCTGAAGAAGGGCACCGACTCGCGCTCCCTGGAGACCGAGGACCAGCTCTTCACGATCACGCTCGACGAGGCCCTCGCGATCTACGCCCAGCCCAAGCAGCGCGGCCGCGCCGCGGCCAAGCCGCCGCTGAAGGAGCTCGGCACGGACCCGGTCAGCGAGCGCCCGGTCGTGGTCAAGGACGGCCGGTTCGGCCCGTACGTGACCGACGGCGAGACCAACGCGACGCTGCGCCGCGACGACGACGTCGAGACGATCACGCCGGAGCGGGGCTACGAGCTGCTCGCGGAGAAGCGGGCGAAGGGGCCGGCGAAGAAGACGGCCAAGAAGGCGCCGGCGAAGAAGACGGCGGCCGCGGCGAAGAAGACGACGGCGAAGAAGACCGTCGCGAAGAAGACGACGGCTGCCGCCAAGAAGACCACGGCGAAGAAGACGGCTGCGAAGAAGACAGCGGCGTCGAAGGCTGCGGCGGAGTAGGGGGCCGGGCGGGGTTTGTTCCCCACCCCGCCCCTTCCCGGCTGTGTCGATTTGCGGCTCCGCCGCGTGGGGGCTTCGCCCCGGACCCCGAAGCACGCTTCGCGCGCTGTCCTCAATCTCCCCCAGCTACCTCCCCCAGACTCCGTCCGGGGGTGCCCCCAGAGGTGCCCCCACGGGCTGAATTCAGTCCGTCCGGCGATTGAGGACGCGGCCGCAGGCCGCTCCGCCGCAGGCGGCGACAAAGCCGCACCGTTCGGACGGGCGTTCCATGGAGACGCGGCGCCCCGCCGCAGGCGGATAGGCTGGCAGGATGACGCGAGCCGAGCAGCCAACAGTGGAAACCCCCACATCCGGGGCACTGGCCGCGGACTCCCGCGAGCGTGCCGTACGGGCCCTGCTGCGCATTCCGCCGCTCCGGCGGCTGTGGAGCGCCCAGTTCGTCGGCGGGATCGGGGACTCCCTCGCCCTCCTGGTGCTCCTGCTGCTGTCGCTCCAGGCGGCGGTCGCGGCGGGCTCTTTCGGAGGCGGCTACCGCGGTGCCGCCCTCGCGATCGCCGCGGTCCTCGGCGCGCGGCTGCTCGCGACCCTGCTCTTCGGCGCCGTCCTGCTCGGCCCGGTCTCCTCGCTGATCGCGCCGAACGGTCCGCTGGACCGCCGCTGGACGATGCTCGCCGCCGACGGCGTGCGGCTGGCGCTGCTGGTGGTGGCGCCGCTGTGGATCGGCTGGACCGGCACCAGGGCGCTCGCGCTGCTGCTCGTATCGGCCTTCGTCATGGGCGTCGCCGAGCGGTTCTGGACCGTGGCCAAGGACGGCGCGGCCCCCGCGCTGCTGCCCAGACCTCCCACCGAGGGCGCGGCCGTACGCCCGCTGCCCGACCACTACGACGCGCTGCGCCGCCTCTCGCTGCGTACGAACTTCGTCGCCCTGCCCATAGCCGCGGCCGCGCTCGTCGTCATCACCCTGATCAGCAATCTGCTCGGCTCCGGGATCGCGTGGTTCCACGCGCACCAGGCGGCGCTGGGGTCCTTCCTCGCGGCCGCCCTGTTCGCCGGGTCGGCGACGATCCTCTACCTCCTCGAACTTCCCGGCGTGCAGTCGCCGCGCGTGCGCTCCCCTCTTGAGGGACTGCGCCGCCCCCGGACGCCGCAGGGCCCCGACACCGGACGCACGGGCGCGATCCCGGTGCTCGTCCTCGCCTGTGCCGCCGTCACGGGCGCGATCGCCGCGGCCGTCGGCGTGGCCACGCTCCAGGCCGTCGACCTGGGCGGCGGGCCGGTGGCCTTCGGGCTGCTGGTGCTCGCGCTGAGCGGTGGCCCCGTCATCGGCATCCGCACCGCGCGGAAGGTCCTGCCGGGCTTCTCGCGCCGCCGCCTGCTCGCCCTGGCCCTCACCCTGACCGGTCTCGCGCTGCTGGTCGCGGGCCTGGTGCCGGACCCGACCACGGTTCTCCTGCTGATCCTGCTCGCGGGCGTCTGCGCGGGCATCGTCGCCAACACCGGGCACGCCCTGCTCGACCAGGAGACCGAGGAGGCCCGGCGGGCCCGTACGACCGACCACCTGCACGCCGTCGTCCGCGTCACCGCGGCGCTCGGCGCGGTGATCGCGCCGCTGCTCGCCGCCGCCATCGGGCCGCACCGGCTGGAGAGCGGCAGCTTCGTCTTCGCGCACGGCGGGGCGGCGTTCACGCTGATGCTCATCGGCGCGCTGCTGCTGCCCGTCGGCGCCGTCGTCCTCGGCAAGACGGACGACCGGCACGGCGTACCGTTCCGCCGCGACCTGATGGACGTCCTGCGCGGCGGCGACCCCGCGCAGGCGCCGTCGGGGACCGGCTTCTTCATCGCCTTCGAGGGCGGCGACGGGGCCGGCAAGTCGACCCAGGTGCAGGCCGTCGCCGACTGGATCCGGGCCAAGGGCCACGAGGTCGTCGTCACCCGGGAGCCCGGCGCGACGGCCATCGGCAAGCGCCTGCGCGCGATCCTGCTCGACGTGGGTTCCGCCGGACTGTCCGACCGGGCCGAGGCCCTGCTCTACGCCGCCGACCGCGCGGAGCACGTCGCCTCCGTCGTACGGCCCGCGCTGGAGCGCGGCGCGGTCGTCATCACCGACCGCTACATCGACTCGTCCGTCGCCTACCAGGGAGCCGGGCGCGACCTCTCGCCGACGGAGATCGCCCGCATCTCGCGCTGGGCCACGGACGGACTCGTCCCGCACCTGACGGTGCTGCTCGACGTCTCGCCCGAGACCGCCCGCGAGCGTTTCACGGAGGCGCCGGACCGGCTGGAGTCCGAGCCGGCGGAGTTCCACCAGCGCGTACGGACCGGGTTCCTGACCCTCGCCGCCGCCGACCCGGCGCGGTACCTCGTCGTGGACGCCGGGCAGGAGCCGGAGGCCGTCTCCACGGTCGTGCGGCACCGGCTCGACGAGGTCCTGCCGCTCTCCGCCCACGAGATCGAGACCCGGGAGCAGGCGCGCAGGGCGGCCGAGGAGGAGGCCCGGCGCAAGGCCGAGGAAGAGGCCGCGCGCAAGGCGGAGGAGGAGCGCCTGGAGCGCGAGCGCCAGGCGCAGCTCGCCAAGCTGCGGGCGGAGGAGGAAGAGCGCAAGCGGCGCGAGCAGGAGGAAGCGCGGCTGCGGGAAGAGGCGCGGGCCGCCGAGGAGGCCCGGAAGCGGGCCGAGGAAGCGCGCCTCGCCGCGGAGCAGGAGCGCCTGCGCCGCGAGGCGGAGGAGCGCACGCGCGCCGCCGAGCAGGAACGGCTCCGCAAGCAGGCCGAGGAAGAGGCCCGGCTGCGCGCGGAGGCGGAGGAACGGCGCCTGGAGAAGCAGCGCAAGGCGGAAGAGGCGCTGCTGAGGGCCGAGCGGGCGCGCATCGAGGCGGAGGCGGCGGCCGCGGCCGCAGCGGCGTCTGCTTCGGTGTCCGCTTCGGCTTCCGAGGCGCCGACGGTCGAGCGGCCGTCGCTCCGTAAGGGTGACCAGCCGGATGCCGCTGACGGTTCCGCCGATTCCGATGAGACGCAGATTGTGGAGGCGTCGGCTCCGCCCGAGCGCGGGGCGGCCGGTTCCGGTGACTCCGACCGGACGCAAACGGTGCGCAGGCCGGTCCTCGGCAGGCCGGATCCGCGGATCGCCGACCCCGACCTGACCCCGACGGTCGAGCGGCCGCGCGTCGAGCCGCAGGCCGAGCCGGGCGCCGAGCCCCGTACGGAACCCGAAGGCGCCGTCGACGAGACGGCGGTGCTGCCGCCCGTACGGCCCGCGGCGCCGGCCGTCCGCCCGGAGCCGCCGCAGCGCGTCACTTGGGGGATGGAACCGGAGAAGGCCACCGGCGGCTCGGAGTCCGAGGAGACGGCGGTCCTTCCGCAGCCGGGCGCCCGCCCCGCGGCGAAGCCCGCTTCCGCTTCCGCTTCCGCGGCGGAGGCCCCCGCCTCGCCCGGCGCGGAGGACGAGACCGCGGTGCTGCCGCCCGTACGGCCGGAAGGCACCGGCCCGGCCGCTCGGGCCGACCGCCCGGAGGACCCGGCGGACCGGGTGCCGACGTGGCTGTTCCGGCCGGAGGACGACGGGGCGGACAGCGAGCGGACGCGTGAGATCCCGCAGGCCGCGGGCGAGGGCCCGGAGAGCCGGCGGCGCCGGCCGGGCTGGGCGGAACCGGCCTCCGACGACGCGCCCACGCTGGCGGACGAGCTGCTGGGCCCGCGCGGAAAGGCGCGCCGCCAGGCGGACGAGGACCGCAAGGGACGCCGCCGGGGCGGTCACTGAGACGCTCCGGCGCGCTTGAACGGCGCGGGGGTCCGTTCGCACGACCTCCGCGTCCTCGAGCACCGGACGGGCTGGACCGTGGCGTTCCATGTCAGTGCCGTGTCCCACAATGGGTAGCCGCAGGACGAACAGCTCGGAGGGCAGCCATGGCGGTGTGGGACGACCTGGTCGGCCAGGACCGGGTGACGGAGCAGCTCTCCGCAGCCGCGCGCGACGCGGACGCGCTGGTCACCGGCGCGGGCGGCGGGCCGGGCCCGGGCGAGAGTGGTGGGTCGATGACGCACGCCTGGCTGTTCACCGGTCCGCCCGGTTCGGGGCGGGCCACCGCGGCCCGCGCGTTCGCCGCCGCGCTCCAGTGCGTCAGCCCGGACCGCTCCGTGGGCGGGGTCCCCGGCTGCGGATTCTGTGACGGCTGCCACACCAGCCTCGTGGGCACGCACGCGGACGTGGAGATCGTGCGCACGGACCAGCTCTCGATCGGCGTCAAGGAAACCCGTGACCTCGTCCGCCGCGCCCAGCTGTCCCCTGCGGTCGGCCGCTGGCAGGTGATCGTCCTGGAGGACGCCGACCGGCTGACCGAGGGCGCGGGCAACGTCCTGCTCAAGGCGGTGGAGGAGCCCGCTCCGCGCACCGTGTGGCTGCTGTGCGCGCCGTCCCTGGAGGATGTGCTGCCGACGATCCGGTCCCGCTGCCGCCTGCTCACCCTGCGGACGCCGCCCGTGGCCGCGGTCGCGGACCTCCTCGTCCGCCGTGACGGCATCGAGCCCGAGATCGCCGGGCAGTCGGCGCGGGCCACGCAGGGCCACATCGGCCGCGCCCGCCGCCTCGCCACCGACGAGCGCACCCGCGCCCGCCGCACGGCCGTCCTCAGGCTCCCGCTCCGCGTCGACGACGTCGGCGGCTGCCTGAAGGCCGCGCAGGAGCTGATCGACGCCGCCTCCGAGGACGCCAAGCAGGTCGCCGAGGAGGTCGACACCAAGGAGACCGAGGAGCTGCGCGCCGCCCTGGGCGCGGCGGCCGGCACCGGCAGCCGCCTCCCGCGCGGCACGGCGGGCGCCATGAAGGAGCTCCAGGACCGGCAGAAGCGCCGCAGCACCCGCACCCAGCGCGACAGCCTCGACCTCGCCCTCGTGGATCTGACCGGTTTCTACCGCGACGTGCTGGCGATGCAGCTCGGCTCGCGCGTGGAGCTCGCCAACACCGATGTCCGCGACGCCCTCCAGCGCGTCGCCTCGGGCTCCGGGCCGGAGGGGACCCTGCGCCGCATCGAGGCGATCATCGAGTGCCGCCGCGCCCTCGACCGGAATGTGGCACCACTCCTCGCGGTCGAGGCGATGACGATGGCCCTGCGGGCGGGCTGAGCGCCGGCTGTACTCCACCGGCCGCGGTTCTGCGGGTGGTTGTCGTCCGCACCACCGCTGCGCGGCGGTGTCCTCACGCCGGACGGGCTGGATGCGGCTGATGTGAGTGCGCATCGCAACCCGTTGGGCGCCTTCGAGCGTGAGCCGGGGGAGCTCCCGCCGCAGGCGGCGGACGGCCCGCAGCCGGGCTGCCGTCCGCCAAGACGGCCCGGACCGGTTCCCCACGCGCGCGGGCGCCGACAGTTACGCGATCTCACTCATACGAGGCCTAGTGGCCCGGCAACCGGTCATGCCGCACACCCATATGGATACGCTCCGTGCGGGCATCGTGATCTGTCGTAACCAACAGTCATTCCCGCTGCTCGCGTTTTTCATGCCCCCGTCACTCCATCAGAGGGACCAGCCGATGGATTCGAGCCGTCTGCTCCGCACCTCAGGCGCCGTCATCGCGACCGCGGCACTGCTGATCTCCGGCTGTGCCCTGGAGGACTCGGCGCCGAGCGCGTCCGCGGCGGCGAGACCCCAGGCCCGGGGCGACGGCCACGCCTGGGGGTACTCCCCGGCCGCGGGCGCGATCGACACCGTCCGGTCCCGTACGGGCCTGGCGGCCCCCCTCGCGCCCCTCCCGAAGGCGCTGCCCTCCGCCCTGCGCCACTACTACGCCCAGAAGCTCGCCTGGCACGCGTGCGGCTCCGCCGGCTTCGAGTGCGCCTCCCTGACCGCGCCCCTGGACTACGACCGGCCGCGGGAGGGCGACGACATCAGGCTCGCCGTCTCCCGCAAGAAGGCGACCGGCCCCGGCGTGCACCTCGGCTCCCTGATGGTCAACCCGGGCGGCCCCGGCGGCTCGGCGGTCAACTACCTTCAGCAGTACGCGGGGGTCGGCTATCCCGCCGCCGTCCGTGCCCGGTACGACATGGTCGGCATGGACCCGCGCGGCGTCGCCGCGAGCGAGCCGGTCACCTGTCTCACCAACGCCGAGATGGACGCCTACACCCAGGTCGACCAGACGCCCGACGACGCCACCGAGGTCGACGAGCTGGTCGGGGCGTACCGGAAGTTCGCCGACAGCTGCGCGGCCCGCACGGGCAGGCTGCTGGCCCATGTCTCGACCGTCGACGCCGCCCGCGACATGGACATCCTGCGCGCGGCCCTGGGCGACGAGAAGCTGACGTACGTCGGCGCCTCGTATGGCACCTTCCTCGGCGCCACCTATGCCGGGCTCTTCCCGTCCCGCGTCGGCCACATGGTGCTCGACGGCGCCCTGGACCCCTCCCTGGACTCGGAGCGGATCAACCTCGACCAGACCGCCGGCTTCCAGACCGCCTTCACCGCCTTCGTGCAGGACTGCCTCAAGCGCAAGGACTGTCCCCTCACCCCCGCCGCGAACGTCGCCGCGGCGGGGGACCGGCTCAGCGCGCTCTTCAAGCAGCTCGACGCCCACCCGATCCAGGCGGGGAAGACCCGCAGGCTCACCGAGAGCCTGGCCACGACGGGTGTGATCTCCGCCATGTACGACGAGGCCGCCTGGGGCCTCCTCCGCAGGGCGCTGGGTGCCGCGCAGCGCGGCGACGGCGCCCAGCTGCTCCGGCTCTCGGACGCCTATTACGAGCGGGACGGCAAGGGCGCGTACACCAACCTGATGTTCGCCAACGCCGCCGTGAACTGCCTCGACCTCCCGCCGGCCTTCCACGACCCGGACGACGTCCGCGAGGCCCTCCCCGAGTTTCGCAAGGCGTCGCCCGTCTTCGGCGCCAGCCTCGCCTGGTCGGCTCTGACCTGCGGTTACTGGTCCTTGCCCGCCGCCGGCCGCCCCCACCGCATCCCGGCCCGGGGGGCCGCCCCCATCCTCGTCGTCGGCACCACCCGCGACCCCGCGACCCCCTACCCCTGGGCCCGCTCCCTCGCCTCCCAGCTCGACTCGGGCCGCCTCCTCACCTACGACGGCGACGGTCACACGGCCTACACCCGGGGCAGCCGCTGCATCGACACCGCGATCAACGACTACCTCCTCACGACCACCCCGCCGCCCGCCGCCCAGAAGTGCTCCTGACCTGCGGATCCCCTCTCCCGACCGCTGTGTACGGAGCACCCCTCGAAACTGTGTAGACTTGGGCGCGCTGCTGATGCCGAACCGGTGTCCGGCAGCTTGCCGCCTTAGCTCAGTTGGCCAGAGCAACGCACTCGTAATGCGTAGGTCTCGGGTTCGAATCCCGAAGGCGGCTCAGGTGAAGCCCAGGTCAGATTCTTTCTGACCTGGGCTTTCTTGTTGTGCCGGGCGCGGGGCGCGGCGAACAGATCACAGCGCCGGGCAGGGCCTGCCGCAGGGGCCGGTGGCTACAGTGGATTTGATCAGCATCGGACGTGCGGTGATGGATTCGGCGCGATCACGGGGGCGGTAAAACGGAGCTTGTTCTTTCACTTCGTGTTTCGGTGTTCCCGTGGCGCGCGAAGGAAAGGAACGCCCCCCATGTCGCCCCACCTCAAAGCCGCTGTCGACGCGGTTTTTCGCCCCGTCGATCTGCACCACACATGCATGGCGGGGCTGGACGCGACGCTCACCATACGGGCCACCGACACCGACTTCCTGCGCCAATTCGGGGGCACCGCCGACGAGTTGTGCGGCCGCCATCTGTACGACCTGCTGGAGCCCGGCGCGTCGGAGGTGCTGGACCGGCAGTTCGCCGGGCTCTCCTCGGGCGGGCATCCCCGCTTCACCGAGCAGGTCGTCGGATATCGCCAGGACCGAACTCCCTTTTCGGCGGACATCACCGGCATCGCCATTCATAGTTCCCATTGCCCGCCTGATGCCACCACCTACCTCATTGCCGTATTTCCGGCCGATGATCCTGCTCCGCCGCCCGCCAAGTCGCTCCTCTCCCCGGTGGACGCGCGCATTCTGGAAGGCATCGCCAAAGGCACCTCCAATCTTCAGCTCGCGGTGCAGCTCTACCTCAGCAGGCAGGGCGTCGAGTACCACGTGGGGCGGATGCTCCGGCAGCTGAAGGTGCCCAACCGTGCGGCTCTCGTGGCCCGCGCGCACTCCCTCGGGATGTTCGGCGCCGGCACCTGGCCGCCTCGCGTACTGCCGCAGTTCGTCAAGGGAACCGAACAAAGCGCACGCCGGTGTACCGATTCGGGCATGGTCACCTTCTAGCAAAGCGGCTGTGGTGTGGGGAATTCCCTAGACCTGCCTCCGGGAGGATGCGAGCACCGTGCCCTTGTGGGCACTCACGGAGGGGGTAGCTGGGTATGGACGCTGGGCTGAAGCGTGAGCTGGAGGAGAAGGTCCACGCGGGTGTGCGGTTGACCCGTGAGGACGGTATCGCCCTCTATGAGTCCGACGACCTGGCGTGGCTGGGCGGTCTCGCCCATGAGGTGCGGACGCGCAAGAACGGTGACGTCGTCCACTTCAACGTCAACCGCCACCTCAACATGACGAATGTGTGTACGGCGTCGTGTGCGTACTGCTCGTTCCAGCGGAAGCCGGGTGAGAAGGACGCTTACACGATGCGGATCGAGGAGGCCGTCCGCCTGGCGAAGGCGATGGAGAACGAGAACCTCACCGAGCTGCACATCGTCAATGGTCTGCATCCGACGCTGCCGTGGCGGTACTACCCGCGTTCGCTGCGTGCGCTGAAGGAGGCGCTGCCGAGCGTGTCGCTGAAGGCGTTCACGGCCACCGAGATCCAGCACTTCGAGAAGATCTCCGGCATGCCGGCCTCCGAGATCCTGGATGAGCTGATCGATGCGGGTCTTGAGTCGCTGACCGGTGGTGGTGCGGAGATCTTCGACTGGGAGGTCCGTCAGCACATCGTCGACCATGACACCCACTGGGAGGACTGGTCGCGCATCCACCGCCTCGCGCATTCCAAGGGGTTGAAGACTCCGTCGACGATGCTGTACGGGCATATCGAGGAGCCCCGGCACCGGGTGGATCATGTGCTGCGGCTGCGTGAGCTGCAGGACGAGACCGGTGGTTTCCAGGTCTTCATCCCGCTGCGCTATCAGCACGATTTCGTGGACATGAAGGACGGCAAGGTCCGTAACCGTCTCCAGGCGCGGACGAGTATGGCGACGGGTGCGGAGGCGCTGAAGACGTTCGCGGTGTCGCGTCTGCTGTTCGACAATGTGCCGCATGTGAAGGTGTTCTGGGTGATGCACGGTGTGCAGACGGCTCAGCTGGCGTTGCAGCACGGTGCGGATGACATGGATGGTTCGGTCGTCGAGTACAAGATCACGCATGATGCGGACAATTACGGTACGCCGAACAAGCTGACGCGTGATGATCTGCTGGATCTGATCCGGGACGCGGGTTTCCGGCCGGTGGAGCGGAACACGCGGTACGAGGTGATCCGTGAGTATCCGGGTCCGGACGCGTCGCTGCGCGAGTCGCCCCAGCCCATGCGCGTCTGAATCCCGACCGAGTACCCAACGAAGACGATCGGCGGATCCCTTATGCCCACCCATGCGCACGACGAAGACCTCGAAGTCTGGATCGACCAGGAATTGTGCACCGGAGACGGAATCTGCGCGCAATACGCGCCGGACGTCTTCGAGTTGGACATCGACGGACTCGCCTATGTGAAGGACGCGGACGACGAGCTGCGCCAGGAGCCGGGCGCGGCCGTGACCGTTCCTCTGCCGTTGTTGCAGGACGTGGTGGATTCCGTGCAGGACTGCCCCGGTGACTGCATCCACGTGCGCCGCAGGAGCGATCTGACCGAGGTCTACGGCCCCGACGCGTGAATCGGAAGATGACCCTGCCCCGCACGGAAACCCCGGTGCACATACCGTCCCGCCGTCCCAAGGTCGGCCACATCCGGTTCCTGAACTGCCTTCCCCTCTCCTGGGGTCTGGCCAGGACCGGCGGTCTGCTCGATCTCGATCTGACCTCGGACACCCCGGACCGCCTCAATGCCGCGCTCGTCTCCGGTGAGCTCGACATGGGCCCGATAAGCCTCGTCGAATTCCTCCGGAACGCCGACGAGTTGGTGGCCCTGCCGGGCATCGGCATAGGCAGTGACGGCCCGGTGATGTCCTGCCTGATCGTCAGCCGGGTGCCGCTGGAGGAGCTCGACGGCGAACGCGTCGCGCTCTGCGACACGAGCCGTACGTCGGTGCGGCTGGCCCAACTGCTGCTGGCGGAGCGGACCGGCGTCAAGCCGGACTACTTCGTCTGCCCTCCGGACCTCGACACGATGCTGTCGCGGGCGTCCGCCGCCGTGGTCATCGGTGACCCCGCGCTGCGGGCGTCCCTGCTGGAGGCGCCCCGACAGGGGCTGCGTGTGTACGACCTGGGGCGGCTGTGGCGGGAGTGGACCGGACTGCCCTTCGTCTTCGCGGTGTTCGCGGCCCGGCGCGCCTTCCTGGCGCAGGAGCCGGAGACCGTGCGCGAGGTCCACCGGGCGCTGCTCGCCGCACGGGACCTCGCCCTGGCCGAGGTGGACACGGTGTGCGAGCGGGCCGCCCGCTGGGAGGAATTCGACGCGGGGACGCTGAAGCGCTATTTCACCGAGGCGCTCGACTACGGCCTCGGTGACCGCCAGTTGGCCGGCATCACGGAATTCGCCCGCAGGGCCGGAGGCGGCGACGAGGGATTCCCGCCGGACGTCCGGGTGCGGCTGCTGGACGCCGCTGCCGCCGAAAAGAAGTGAGCCGGACGTGACCGGTGACGAGCCGGTGAGCTCCGGCGTGATCGAAAAGCCGACGAACTCTGGAAAGGGCAGCGATATGCCGACGTTCGAAGAGCAGCACCCAGGACTGACGGCCGTACTGGACCGTGCCGCTGCCGGTGGCCGGATCTCTCCGGAGGAGGCTCTCGATCTGTATCGCTCCGCGCCGTTGCATGCTCTGGGTGCGGCGGCCGATGCCGTGCGTCGTAGGCGGTATGCGGGTGTGGAGCACATCGCGACGTACATCATCGAGCGGAACATCAATTACACGAATTCGTGTGTGACGGCGTGCAAGTTCTGTGCGTTCTATGCCCCGCCGAAGAGTGACAAGGTGTGGACGCGTGGTCTGGACGACATCTTGCGCCGGTGCGCGGAGACGGTCGAGCTGGGCGGCACGCAGATCATGTTCCAGGGTGGGCACCACCCGGATTACGGGGTGGAGTATTACGAGGAGCACTTCGCGGCGATCAAGAAGGCGTTCCCGCAGCTGGTGATCCACTCCCTGGGTGCGTCCGAGGTGGACCACATGGCGCGGATCTCGGGTGTGTCGGCGGAGGAGGCGATCCGCCGTATCCATGCCGCGGGCCTGGACTCCTTCGCGGGTGCGGGTGCGGAGCTGCTTCCGGCGCGGCCGCGGACGGCGATCGCTCCGTTGAAGGAGTCGGGTGAGCGGTGGCTGGAGATCATGGAGCTGGCTCACACGATGGGTGTGGAGTCGACGTCCACGATGCTGATGGGTACGGGTGAGACGAACGCGGAGCGGATCGAGCACTTGCGGATGATCCGTGAGGTGCAGGACCGTACGGGTGGTTTCCGTGCGTTCATTCCGTACACGTATCAGCCGGAGAACAACCATCTGAAGGGCCGTACGCAGGCGACGTTGTTCGAGTACTTGCGGATCATTGCGGTGGCCCGTCTGTTCCTGGACAACGTGGCGCATATCCAGGGGTCGTGGCTGACGACGGGCAAGGAGGTCGGTCAGATGTCGTTGCACTACGGTGCGGACGATCTGGGTTCGATCATGCTGGAGGAGAACGTGGTCTCCTCGGCGGGTGCGAAGCACCGTTCCAACCGTATGGAGATCATTGACCTCATCCGTAAGGCGGGGCGGGTGCCGGCGCAGCGTGCGACGACGTACGAGCACCTGCTGGTGCATGACGACCCGGCGGACGACCCGGTCGACGACCGGGTGGTCTCGCACCTGTCGTCCACCGCGATCGAGGGCGGCACCGCACACCCTGAACTGAAGCTCATATCGTGACGCAGAGCGGCCGCAAGTGGCTGATCCTCGCGATCTGTTGCATGAGCCTGTTCATCGTCGGGCTCGACACCACGATCGTGAACCTCGCCCTCCCTTCCATCCAGAGCGATCTGCGCGCGTCGGCGTCGGGCCTCCAGTGGACGGTCGACGCCTACACCGTGGTGCTCGCCAGTCTGCTGATGCTGTCCGGGTCGATGGCCGACCGGTTCGGCAGGCGGCGCACGTTCCAGACCGGACTGCTGCTTTTCGGACTGGCGTCGCTGCTGTGCAGTCTCGCGCCGGACACCGGTTCGCTGGTCGCCTTCCGGATGCTCCAGGCGGTCGGCGGGGCGATGCTCAACCCGGTCGCGATGTCGATCATCGTCAACACCTTCACCGACCTGAAGGAGCGGGCCAGGGCGATCGGTATCTGGGGCGGGGTCGCGGGCATGAGCCTGGCCTTCGGACCGGTCGTCGGCGGCGCGCTGGTCGACGCGAGCGGCTGGCGCTCGATCTTCTGGATCAACGTGCCCGTGGCCGCGCTCGCCCTGGGGCTCACCGCGCTGTTCATCCCGGAGTCCAAGGCGCCGCGCCCGCGCAGGCTCGACCCGGTCGGGCAGCTGCTGGTGATCGCGCTGCTCGCGGCGCTGACGTTCGGGATCATCGAGGGGCCGGGCAAGGGCTGGGGATCGCCGCTGATCGTCGGCTGCTTCACGGTCGCCGTCGGCTCGGCCGCCGCCCTGGGGTGGTACGAGCGGCGCCGGCCCGAACCGCTGCTGGACCTCCGGTTCTTCCGGAGCGTGCCGTTCACCGGCGCGATCGTCTCCGCGGTGTGCGGCTTCGCCGCGCTGGCCGGCTTCCTTTTCCTCAACTCCCTCTACCTCCAGGACGTACGGCACTATTCGCCGCTGCGGGCGGGGCTGCTCACCCTGCCGATGGCGGCGATGACCCTGGTCTTCGGCCCGCTGGCGGGGCGGATCATCGGGGCGCGCGGGCCGCGGGTCCCGATGATGGCGGCCGGGGGCGGGATCGCGCTGTGCGCCCTGCTGCTGTGCCGCCTGGAGGCGGACACCCCGATCCGGTTCCTCGTCGTCGCCTATGTGCTCTTCGGCATCGGCTTCGGCATGCTCGACGCGCCCATCACCTACTCCGCGGTCTCCGGAATGCCGCGCTCGCAGGCGGGTGTCGCGGCGGCGGTCACCTCGACCGGGCGGCAGGTGGGGGCGTCGCTCGGGGTCGCCGTGCTCGGTTCGGTGTCGACGGCCCGTATCCGGGGGCCGTTCGCGAGTGGCTTCCCCGCGGCGAGCCATCTGGGCTGGGGAATCATGGCCGGCTGCGGATGCGCGGTGCTGGTCCTGGCCGTGGTCACCACCAGCGCCTGGGCGCGGCGGTCCGCGGAGCCGGCACCTCAGCAGCAGCAGGAGTCGGCCGGGTCGTCGGCCGTCGGCCGCGGTCACTGAACTGCTGTTCCCGAAGAGTTTTTTCCGTCAGCACCTTTTTGGTCATCACCTTTTCTCACGGCACTTTTGCACGGCACAAAAACGTCTCAGGAGGCTTGGACCATGGCACGAACCGAGATGCCCATCGAGGCGCAGCTCCGACCTTTCTACAAGGCCCATTACCACTTCCAATTCCTGAGCGCTGCCTTTCAGTTCGGGCTCTTCACGATCCTGGAGCAGGAGCCGGGCATCGTCGCCAAGGACATCGCGATACGGCTGGACCTGAAGGAGCAGCCGACGCGCATCCTGCTGCTGGGCTGCACCGCCACGGGCCTGATCCGCAAGGAGGACGGCGGTTACTACAACACCCCGCTCACCCAGCCGCTCAGCGCTGACCCGGACCAGGCGCCGGGTTCCTTCATCCCGTGGGAGCAGCAGGGCATCTACCGCGCGATGTCGTGGTTCCCCGAGGCGCTGCAGGCGGACACCAACATCGGTCTCCAGCGGGAGATCCCGGGCACGGCGCCGACGCTTTACGGGCGCCTCGCCGGGAACCCGGAGCTGGAGTCCACCTTCCACACCATGATGGGCGCGGTCAGCCGGCTCGTCGGAGAGGAGATCGCCGGGAAGCTCGACCTCTCGGCGCACCGCCACCTGCTCGACGTCGGCGGTGGCACGGCCATCAACGCGTCCACGCTGGCCGCGCGTTGGCCCGAGCTGCGGGTGACCATCGGCGACCTGCCGTCGGTCGCGGCGGCGGCGAACGAGAAGGTCGCGGAGATGGGGCTGTCCGACCGGGTCTCGGCCGTCCCCCTCGACGCCTTCAACGACGAGTTCCCCACCGGCTGCGACGCGATCCTCTTCGCGCACTTCCTGGAGATCTGGTCCGCGGAGCGGATCCGGGAGCTGCTGGCGAAGGCGTCGCGGGCGCTGGAGCCCGGGGGCGCCGTCTTCGTCGTCACGCCGCACCAGAACGACGAGGAGACGGGGCCGGAGCGGGCGGCGTACCTCTCGGCCTACTTCCACACGATCGCCTCGGGCGAGGGCATGGTCTATACGGGGCGGGAGTACGAGCAGTGGTTCGTTGAGGCGGGGCTGGAGCCTTCAGGGCGTGTCATGTTGGGTGCGGATACGGTGGTTATCTGCGGGCGTAAGGCTTGATGACGGCGAAGGGGCGGGCGGGGGTTTCTCCCCTGCCCGCCCCTTCCCGCAACTGGGGGACAAGCCCCCGGACCCCCTGCCTCAGGCGCGCAGCGCCTCGGTCACCTGGTTCACGATCGCCGTCGCCGTGATGCCGTTGCGTTCCACGAGGTGGCTCTGGCCGCCCGTGCCGCGTGCGAAGTGGTCGCCGAGGGCGACGCGGCGGACGGGGGTGGGGACGCCGAGTTCGGCGATCGTCTCGGCGGTCGCGGAGCCCAGGCCGCCCGCCGCCCAGTGCTCCTCCACGGTGACGACGGCCTTCGTCGTACGCGCCGCCGTGACCAGCGCCCGGGTGTCCAGCGGCTTGACCGTGTGGAAGTTGAGCACCGCCGCCTCGATGCCCGCGCCGGCGAGCGTGCCGGCCGCTTCGAGCGCGGCGAGCACGGGGTACGGGCCGGTGGCCACCAGCGTCACGTCGTCGCCCTCGCGCAGCCGCTGGGCCTCGCCGAGCCGCAGGGGCGGGGCGCCGGCCGGGAGGTCCGGGGTGGCGTTGCGGCCCAGGCGGATGTAGACGGGGCCCGGGAGTTCCTGGGCCTGCCGGATGAGAGCCTCGGTGGAGGCGGCGTCGGTGGGGACCACGACCGTGAGGTTCGGGAGCAGCCTGGTGATGGCCAGGTCCTCCAGCGAGTGGTGCGTGGAGCCCAGGTGGCCCGCGGCGAGGCCGCCGTGGGTGGCGGCGATCCGTACGGGCAGGTTGTTCAGGGCGATGTCCAGCTTCAGGGACTCCAGCGCCCGTGTGGTGGCGAACGTCGCCATCGTGTTGACGAACGGCAGCCGCCCGGCCTTGGCCAGGCCCGCGGCCACGCCCATCAGGTTCTGCTCGGCGATGCCGAGGTTGACGTAGCGGGCGGAAGTGCCGCCGAAGTCGACGCCGTTGAACAGTCCGGTGTCGCTGTCCAGGCACACCACCCGCTCGTCGGCGGCGAGGAACTCCACGAGCAGGTCGCGGTAGACCTCGCGGCTGGAGGGGATCGCGGGGGCCGGGGCGGTTTCCGCCGGGGCCGGGTGGGCTTCGGTCGCCACGGTGGTCATGCCTGTGCCGCCTTCCTGGACTGGGCGCGCAGGATCGCCAGCGCCCGCTTCTTCGGTCGCTCGCCGAGGCGGGCGTAGTGGCTGCGCGCCTGTCCCTCGATGTAGGGCAGGCCGCGGCCCTTGACCGTCCGCGCGATCAGCACGGTCGGCCGGTCCGCGTCGTACGGGATGCCGTCGAGCGTGGCGCGGAGCAGGGCGATGTCGTGCCCGTCCACCTCGTGCACGTTCCACCCGAAGCTGTGCCAGCGGTCGGCCAGCGGCTCCAGGGCGACGGCGTTCTCGGTCGGGCCGGTGATCTGGAGGCTGTTGCGGTCCACGACGGCGACGAGCCGGCCGAGGCCGAGCGAGCCGGCCGCCATCGCGGCCTCCCAGTTGGAGCCCTCCTGGAGCTCGCCGTCGCCGAGGAGGACGAAGGTGCGCCGGGGAGAGGCGTCGAGCCGGGCCGCGAGGGCGAAGCCGACGCCCAGCGGCAGCCCGTGCCCGAGGGAGCCGGTGGGCATCTCGACGCCGGGCACGGCCGGGTTGGGGTGCGCGGAGAAGAGGCTCTCCGGCCTGCCGTACGTGGCCAGGTCCTCGGCGGGGAAGAAGCCGCGCTCCGCCAGGGCGGCGTAGAGGCCGATCGCGCCGTGGCCCTTGCTCAGCAGCAGCACGTCGCGCTCGGGGTCGTCGGGCGCCGCGGGGTCGATGCGCAGCACCGAGCGGTAGAGCGTCACCAGGATCTCGACGAGGGACATCGAGCCGCCGAGGTGACCTCCCTCCGCGGAGCCGCACATCTCCACGATCAGCTCGCGGACGCGCAGGGCGTGTTCCTCGGGCGCGAGGTCGCCGGTCCATGCGCTGCCCGCGGGGGAACCGGTGGGGGGAGTGGCACTCATCAGCTTTCCTCGGATACGTGCGGGGCGGTGGCCCGTGCCGGGAGGGAGGCGCCGAGCTCACGCAGGGCGGCGGACAGCACCTCGATGCCGCCGAGGTAGTCGGACAGCACGACGTGCTCGTCGTCCGCGTGGTCGAGCCTGCTGTCGCCGGGGCCGTAGGTGGCCATCGGGACGTCCCAGACCTCGGCCAGGGTGTTCATGTCGGAGGTCGCCGTCTTCACCTTCATGGACGGCTTGGCGCCCTGCTCCCGGATGCCGGCCGTGAGGGCCCGGACGACCGGGTCCGTACGGCCCACGCGGCACGCCTCGACGGTGTTGACGACCGTGATCCGGCCCTCGGGCACGGCCTCGTTCAGCCGGTGCACGAGCTTGTGGTGGTCGAAGCCGGGCGGGATGCGGATGCTGAACTCCGCCTTCGCCGTGGTGATGTCGCCGTTGATCGACACGAGCGTGGGGCCCGGCTGGTCGAAGGAGCCGTGACCCGCGTCCGGTCCCAGCAGCTCCAGCAGCGCCGACCAGGCGCCCGCGGCCAGCTCCGTCGCCTTGGGCAGCGGGTTGCTGGGGTGGGTCGCCTCGCACTCCACCTCGTAGAGCAGGTCGAGCTTGCCCTTGTAGCCGAGCACGACGGTCGACCAGCCGCTCGGCTCGCCGATGACGAACGCGTCCGGCCTGGGGTGGGTGCGGCGGATGTGCATCGCGCCGCGCGACAGCGCCGTCTCCTCCTCCACGGCGCCCACGACCACGACCCGGCCCCGGAAGTCCGTCGCGGTGGCGGCCGCGCAGACCATGGTGGCCAGCGGGGTCTTGGCGTCCACGGCGCCGCGCCCGTAGAGCCGCCCCTCGGAGGCGTAGACGGGCAGGTCGCCGGTGACGGTGTCCATGTGGCCGAGCAGCATCACCGTCGGCCCGTCGCCGCGGACGATCTCGCCGACGGCGTTGCCCGCCTCGTCGACCCGGGCGTCGAAGCCGAGCTCCGTCATGCTCTCGGCCAGGAAGGCGGCGAGCTCCCCCTCCTCGTACGAGGGGGACGGGATCTCCAGCATGCGGCGCAGCATGCCGACCGCGTACGACTCCGTGCACGTGGAGGCGCCCGCTCGTGGTGTGCGGCTGATCGGCGTGCTCATCGGCGTGCCTCTTCCCCGGCCGTCGCGGGCCTGTCGGTCGTGTCCGTCGCCGCCGGATCGTCGGCGATCACGATCTCGGTGGCGTGGCCCGCCAGCGCGGCCCGTACGGGGCCGGGCCGGCGGCCGTCGGCTATCAGGACGCGCCGCGCCCCGCCGAGCAGTGCCTCCCGGGCCGCGATGAGCTTGAGGCCCATGCCGCCGCCGACGTGCGGCGGCGCCCCGGTGGGCGGTACGGCGCAGACCGCCAGCACGGAGCTCTCGTCCGCCGGGTCCGCGAGGACGCCCGGCGCGCCGGTCAGCAGGACCAGCGTCTGCGCCCGGAGCGCCCCGGCGACGGCCGCGGCGGCGCGGTCGGCGTCGGTGTTCACCGGACGGCCGTCCTCCGCGAGGGCGGGCGGGGAGATCACCGGCACCGAACCGGCGTCCAGCAAGGTGTGCAGCAAAGCCGTGTTGACCTCGGTCACGCGGCCGCTGTGGTCGTCGCGGACCAGCACCTTCCGGCCGTCGACGATCGCGCGGTGCGCGGACTTGCGCCTGGCCCTCAGCAGGCCGCCGTCGAGGCCGGTGAGCCCGACGGCGGAGACGCCCTTGTCGACGAGGGCGGCGACGAGGCGGGGTTTGGCGAGCCCGGCGAGCGCGAGGTGGACCACTTCCAGGGTCGCGGCGTCGGTGTGACGGGCGGATACGCCGTCCGGCGAGGTGAGGCGGCGGGTCGGGACGTTCATGCGGTGGGCGAGGTTCTCTATGTCGGCGGAGCCGCCGTGCACAAGGGCCATGCGGGAGCCCTCGTGCGTCATTGTCGCTATGTCCTCGCAGATGGCGAGGGGGTCCACGGCTGCGTTGCCGCCGCATTTGACGACGGTGGTGTGCTGCATGCTTTTCGGCCTTTCGGCTTCTGGGGGTGGCGGGTTCTTTCCCCAGCCCCGCCCCTTCCCGGCTGGATCCGATATGCGGCTCCGCCGCGTGAGGGGGAAAGCCCCCAGACCCCCGGACGGGCTGGATTCGGCGTCAGTTCGGGTGCAGGCCCGTGAATTCCAGGCCCAGGGATTCCGGCCAGCCCTGGCGGATGTTCAGGCACTGGACCGCGTTGCCCGAGCCGCCCTTCACCAGGTTGTCGAGCGCGCCCACCACCACCGCGCTGCCCGGTTCGTCGCCGACCGAGAAGCCGACGTCGCAGAAGTTCGACCCGGAGAGGATCTTCGGCTCCGGCAGCCGGTAGAGGCCGCGCTTCTGGGCGACGACGCGTACGAACCGCTCGTCCGCGTACGCCTCGCGGTACGCCCGGCGCAGGGCGCGCTCGTCCGTGCCCTCGGTGAGCTGTACGCGGCAGAGCACCTGCACGCCGCGTACGGCCTCCACCCCGGTGGCGCTCATGGCGACCGGCAGCCCGGTGGACTGGGCGATCTCCGCCTGGTGGCGGTGGCTGTTGGGCGCGAAGATCCGCATGGCGCCGCTGCGTTCGGCGTGGATGTTGGACGAGCCCGCCGAGATGCCGGAGCCGCTGGAGCCGGTGCGAGCGTCGACCTGGATGCCGCCCGTGAGCAGCCCGGCCTCGCTGAGCGGGCGGAGCGCGAGGATGCCGGCGGTCGCCATGCAGCCCGGTACGGAGATGCGGTCGCTCTCCCGGATCTCCTCGCGGTGCCACTCGGGGAGGCCCGTGACGAAGGTGGGGATGAGCTCGGGGGCGGTGTGCGGGGTGCCGTAGTGGCGCTCGTAGACCAGCGGGTCGCGCAGCCGGAAGTCGCCGGAGAGGTCGATGACCTGCTCGGCGAGCCCGAGGAACTCGGGCATCCGGCCCATGGTCTCCTTGTGCGGCGTGGCCAGGAAGAGGACGTCGAAGCGGCCCTCGGCCTCCGCCAGCCGGTCGTTGGCGACGAAGGTCAGGTCGGTCGCCCCGCGCAGGTTGGGGTGCGGGCCGTCCACCCGCTTGCCCGCGAAGCGGTTGGAGGTCGCGACGGTCACCTCCACGCGGGGGTGGCCGATGAGGAGCCGTAGGAGTTCGCCGCCGATGTATCCGGAGGCTCCGACAACCGCTACTCGCAGCATGATTCAGACCTTGTCATGAGATGTTCGACGATCCGGTCGGCCACGTCCACGCGGTCGCCCATGGCCCGCTGGAAGCCCGAGAACTCGACGCCGTGGTTGACCTCCAGGACCACCACCTCGCCGTCGTCGCTCTCGATCAGGTCGACGCCCGCGATGTCGGCCGCCACGGTCTTCGCGGCCATGACGGCGAGTTCGGTCATCCCGGGCGAGGGAGTGAACGCCTCCGTGGTCGCGCCGCGCGCCACATTGGTGCGCCACTGGCTGCCACGGCGGTAGGTGGCGCCGAGCACCTCGCCGCCCACGACGACCATGCGGATGTCGCGGTCGGGCTTGGCGATCAGTTCCTGGACGTAGACGATGTGCGACTGCGGGGCCGGGAGGGCGGCGATGTACTCCATCACCGTCTCGGCCGTCCGCCGGTCCGGCAGCAGGGTCACCAGGCGGCCCCAGGAGCCCACGAGGGGCTTGACCACGGCGGGGTAGCCGATCTCCTCCAGGGCGTCGAGCGCGGCCTCGGGCGTGAGGGCGAGCGCGGTGCGCGGAGTGGGCAGGCCGGCCCGGCGCAGGGCCACGGAGGTCTGCCACTTGTCACCGCAGACCTCGGTGGCCGCCGCCGAGTTGACCACGATGGCGCCGGCCGCCTCCAGGGCGCGCGCGGCGTACAGGGCACGGGCGTGACCGATCTCGCGGTTGAGCACGATCCGCCGCGGCGGCCGCTGCGCGTGCAGAAGACTCCACGACGCCCGGCTGTCGACGTACTCGCAGTGGGCGCCCCGTCGTTCGAAGGCGTCGAGAAGCCGCTTCTCATCCGCTCTCATACGGGATGCGAGCATGACGAAGGGGCCCGGGCGCGTGGAGGAGGTCACTCGCCCCAGTCCTCTTCGATCTCCGGGGCCAGCACGAGCTCCACCGGGTCGACGGAGATGAGCTCGAGCTCGCTGGAGCAGCCGGCGCACTCCACGATCTCACTCACCCGGGGGTTCTCCATGAGGGCCACGGAACCTTCGCACTCCGGACACTTCGCCATGAAAACTGCTCTCCCATCGCACTGTTGCGGAATCGCGCACTTGACATGCACTTGATGCGCGGACCAAGGCTAGGGGCCCCGCTCCGGGGCGGGCATCCACTCGTTTGATGATTCGCGCGGGTCGATTCCGTTGACCGGGACTGGCATTTCCTGATGGCGCGTCGACGCGCGTCCACAACTTCTCAACGGCAGGCTGACCCGGCCCGCTTCAATTCCCGTCCGCGGGGCCCGCCGCGGTCGGTCGGCCATTGCTACTGGCGCACCGTTCAGGTTAGGTTGAGGCGCCCGTGTGCAGTATCGGAAGAGTGTGCAAGGAGTGTCATTTTGCGGTCCGCTGAAGCCCCAAGAATTCTGGCCCTCTGGAGCGCTCCACGCTGCCGCTCCACCGCATTCTTCCGCATGATGTCGGAGCGCGGTGATTTCCGGTTGCTGCACGAGCCGTTCTCGTACCTGATGGAATTCGGCTCGGTGGACGCGGCCGGCCGGAAGGTGGCGGACGAAGCCGGTCTGCTCGCCCGTATACGGGAACTCGCCGCGGACGGCCCGCTTTTCTTCAAGGACACCACCGACGAGCGCTACCCCGGACTGCTCGCGGACCCGCCGTTCCTGGCGGAGGACGCGCTGCACACGTTCATCATCCGGCACCCGCGCGAGACGATCGCCTCGTACCACGCCATCAACCCCGAGGTGCAGCTGCACCAGATCGGATTCGAGGCGCAGTACGAGCTCTTCGAGCGCGTCCGGGAGCTGACCGGGACCGTGCCCGCCGTGGTCGACGCCGCGGACCTCGTGGAGGCGCCGGAGCGGACCGTGCGGGCGTACTGCGCCGCCGCCCGCATCCCGTACCTCCCCGAGGCGCTCCAGTGGCGCAGCGGCAGCCGGGAGGAATGGGCGCCGACCGAGAAGTGGCACCGGGACGCGAGCGCGAGCAGCGGTTTCGAGAAGAAGGAGCGGGCGGACCGGGTCGACGTGGACGGACACCCCGTCCTGTCGAAGTACCTGGAACACCACCTACCGTTCTACGAGAAGCTGCGCGCGCACCGGCTGGGTGGCTGACATGGGGGCGGATGCCGTGACCGGTGCGGTGAGGAACAAGGGGTGCGGAAGGTGACAGTGACGCAGTGCACGTGCGACGTGCCGGAGCGGACGGGTGCCACGGTGTGGCTGACGGGTCTGCCGAGTGCCGGCAAGACCACGATCGCCAAGGCTCTCGCGGAGCGGCTGCGCGGCGAGGGGCATCGGGTCGAGGTGCTGGACGGTGACGAGATCCGCGAGTTCATCTCCGCGGGCCTCGGCTTCAGCCGCGCGGACCGGAACACCAATGTGCAGCGCATCGGCCTGATTTCGGAGGTGCTCGCGCGCAACGGCGTGAAGTCGATCGTGCCGGTGATCGCGCCCTACGCCGATTCCCGGGAAGCGGTGCGCAAGCGCCACGAGGTCTCGGACACGGCCTATCTCGAGGTGCACGTGGCGACTCCGGTCGAGGTGTGCTCGGAGCGCGACGTGAAGGGGCTGTACTCCATGCAGGCGGCGGGCCGGATCTCGGGTCTCACGGGGGTCGACGACCCCTACGAGGCGCCGGAGTCGCCGGATCTGCGGATCGAGTCGCACACCCAGACCGTGGCGGAGTCCGCCGCCGCTCTGTACTCGCTGCTCACGGAGAGGGGTCTGGTGTGAGTGACACCCGTTCGACGGCCTTCGCGCCTGTTGCGGACACCGCGGATCAGTACGCGCTGTCGCACCTGGACGTCCTGGAATCCGAAGCGGTGCATATATTCCGTGAGGTGGCGGGCGAGTTCGAGCGGCCGGTGATCCTGTTCTCCGGCGGCAAGGACTCCATCGTGATGCTGCACCTGGCGCTGAAGGCGTTCGCGCCCGCGCCGGTGCCGTTCACGCTGCTGCACGTGGACACCGGGCACAACTTCCCCGAGGTGCTGGAGTACCGCGACCGCACGGTGGCCGAGCACGGACTGCGGCTGCACGTCGCCTCCGTGCAGGACTACATCGACCGGGGCGTGCTGCGCGAGCGGCCCGACGGCACCCGCAACCCCCTGCAGACGGTCCCGCTCACGGAGGCCATCCAGGAGCACCGCTTCGACGCGGTGTTCGGCGGCGGGCGGCGCGACGAGGAGAAGGCCCGCGCCAAGGAGCGCGTCTTCTCCCTGCGCGACGAGTTCTCGCAGTGGGACCCGCGGCGCCAGCGGCCCGAGCTGTGGAACCTCTACAACGGGCGGCACGCTCCCGGCGAGCACGTCCGCGTCTTCCCGCTGTCCAACTGGACCGAGCTGGACGTGTGGCAGTACATCGCCCGCGAGAAGATCGAACTCCCCGAGATCTACTTCGCCCATGAGCGCGAGGTCTTCGCGCGTAACGGCATGTGGCTGACCGCGGGCGAGTGGGGCGGCCCCAAGGACGGCGAGCCCGTCGAGGTGCGCCGGGTGCGCTACCGCACGGTGGGCGACATGTCCTGCACCGGTGCCGTCGACTCCGACGCCACGACGCTCGACGCGGTGATCGTGGAGATAGCGGCCTCCCGGCTCACCGAGCGGGGCGCGACGCGCGCCGACGACAAGATGTCCGAGGCCGCGATGGAAGACCGCAAGCGCGAGGGGTACTTCTAGATGACCAGCACCACCGGGCAGCAGGCCACGACCCTGCTGCGTTTCGCGACGGCGGGTTCCGTGGACGACGGCAAGTCGACTCTGGTCGGCCGGCTGCTGCACGACTCCAAGTCCGTCCTGGCCGACCAGCTCGAGGCCGTCGAGGACGCCTCCCGCCGGCGCGGCCAGGAAACACCCGACCTCGCCCTCCTCACCGACGGGCTGCGGGCGGAGCGTGAGCAGGGCATCACGATCGACGTCGCGTACCGCTACTTCGCCACCCCCCGGCGCCGGTTCATCCTCGCCGACACCCCCGGCCACGTGCAGTACACCCGCAACATGGTCACCGGCGCCTCCACCGCCGAGCTCGCCGTGGTCCTGGTCGACGCCCGCAACGGCGTCGTCGAGCAGACCCGCCGCCACGCCGCCGTCGCCGCCCTCCTGCGCGTCCCCCACGTGGTACTGGCCGTCAACAAGATGGACCTCGCCGACTACGCCGAGCCCGTCTTCGCCGCCATCGCCGCCGAGTTCACCTCCTACGCCGCCTCCCTCGGCATCCCCGACGTCACCGCCATCCCCATCTCCGCACTCGCCGGCGACAACGTCGTCGAACCCTCCGCACACATGGACTGGTACGGCGGCCCCACCGTCCTCGAACACCTCGAGACCGTCCCCACCGGCCACGACCCCTCCACCGACCCCGCACGCCTCCCCGTCCAGTACGTGATCCGCCCGCAGTCCGCCGAACACCCCGACTACCGCGGCTACGCCGGCCAGATCGCCTCCGGCGTGCTCCGCGTCGGCGAACCCGTGACCGTGCTGCCCTCGGGCCGCACCAGCACCATCGCCGGGATCGACGCCCTGGGCCGCGCCACCGACACCGCCTGGGCACCCCAGTCCGTGACCGTCACCCTCACCGACGACATCGACGTCTCCCGCGGCGACACCATCGCCCCCACCACCGGCGCCCCGGCAGTCACCCAGGACGTCCAGGCCACCGTCTGCCACGTCGCCGACCGCCCCCTGACCCCCGGCCAGCGCGTCCTGCTCAAGCACACCACCCGCACCGTCAAAGCGGTCGTCAAGGCCATCCCCTCCCGCCTGACCCTCGACGACCTCTCCCAGCACCCCGACCCCGGACAGCTCACCACCAACGACATCGGCCGCATCACCCTCCGCACCGCCGAACCCCTCGCCCTCGACACCTACACCGACTCCCGCCACACCGGCTCCTTCCTCCTCATCGACCCCGCCGACGGCACCACCCTCGCCGCCGGCATGGCGGGAACCGCGGGGTGACCCGTGGGCCCGGCACGGCCGGGCCCACAACGGCCTTCGCGAGTATGAACAGTTCGTTTCGGATCCCCGGCGGTCCGGCCGCGGCGGACAACGGCCCCGGCGTCCCATGTGGACGCCGGGGCCGTCGCGGTGCGGCAACTCATGGGAAACCGCCGCCATCCCGGAGATCCGTGTGAAGGCCATCCAACTGGCGGAATCCTTGGCAAAACAGCGCAGCCGGATAATTGCCTGAATGGCCCGATGTATATACCCGTTTTCCGCTCCCGGCGGGCCTTTCGGTGAGCTTGGTCACGCCCTCCACGGACTCCGGACGTCTGGCTCCATGAAGTAGATTGACGAGCGGTGCTGCGGGGGACACCGCGTTTCTGGGTGCTTTGCGGCCTTGTGATAAAAGGCAGAACGAGTGGTCGGCCGCGTGGTGAGCCAATTCTGTTGCACTTGTTGGCGTACCGCCCTGCGGATGGTCACCGCTTTGCCATGGGATTACGTAACCTGGGGGTGCGGGGCGCGGTGGCGATCAAAGTGGTCATCTGTGATGAGACGCCGATCATTCGAAATGGGCTGAAGACCTTCCTGGAGGCCGCCCAGGACATCGAGGTCGTCGATGTCTCGGACAGCGCGATGAGTGCCCTGATGCTCATCCGCACGCACCGGCCCGACGTGGTCGTCACCGGCATCAAGTTCCAGGGGATGTCCGGGATCGAGCTGATCCGCCGGCTCGCCCGGTTCGACGACGGCGACGTGCCGGCCCCCCGCTCCGTGGTGTTCAGCATGGACTGCGCCGACGACGTGATCACCGAGGTGCTGCACGCCGGGGCCAACGGGGTGCTGATCGGCGACGCCAAGCGCGAGGAGGTCGCCAGCGCCGTGCGGACCGTGGCGCGCGGCGGCACCGCCCTGGCCTCCGAGGTGGCGGGCCGCCTCGTCGAGTGGTTCCGCGGCCGCGAACTGCGGCCGGCCGCCGAACTGCGGCCCTCGGTCGGCTCGCTCACCTCGCGCGAGCGCCAGGTGCTCACGCTGATCGGCCGGGGGATGTCGATCGACGAGGTGGCGACGGAGCTGTGCATCGGGGTCAGCACGATCCGCACCCACCTGCACCGGCTGCGCAACAAGCTCGACCTGAAGGACCGGGCCCAGCTCGTCTCCTTCGCCTACCGGGCCGGTCTGATGCAGAGCCCGGCCGAGGCGTGTTGAGACGATCTGGACGGCCGTCAGCCGGGCGTTGACGTGAGGGAGCCCGGGTCGACGGGTGGTCGCCCGGCAGGTCAACCGCGGAGTGGATGCGGCATTACGGCGGCCCTGCCTACGCTCTGGCGATATCACTGCGGATAAACCAGAGGGTCGACCATGGCTGAGGCTGCCGAAGCGGCGCTGGATTCTTGGACAATTGTCGTCAACCACGAGGACCAGCATTCGATCTGGCCCGCCGGACGCGAACTTCCGCCGGGCTGGAACGAAATAGGTTTCACCGGTGACCGGCAGGCGTGTCTGGACCGGATATCCACCGTGTGGAAGGACCTGCGGCCGCTGAGCCTGCGTAGCTGATCCGACCGACCGTGGAAAATGCGCAAAGGGTTCGAGAATGACAACGACCGTTGAATCGGTGCACCCGGCCGAATCCGTGCACGCGGCCTTCGAGCGGTGCGCGGCGGCCACCCCGGACGCGGTGGCGATCTCCTCGGGGGACACCCGGGTCGGCTACGCGGAGCTCGACGCGCGGGCCAACCGGCTCGCCCACCACCTGCGCGCCCTGGGCGTCGGCGTGGAGAGCCCGGTCGGCATCTGCGCGGAGCGGTCCGTGGAGACCGTGGTCGCCCTTCTCGCGATCCTCAAGGCGGGCGGCCACTACGTCGCGCTCGACCCGCGCCAGCCGCGCGAGCGCCACGCGACCCTGGTGAAGGAGGCGGGCCCGGACCTGATCCTCACTCAGGAACGCCTCCTTCCGCAGGTGTCCGGGCTCGCCCGGACCGTGGTCCTCGACGACCCCGAGCTCGACCGCACCGTGCTCTCCGGGCTCCCCGCCACCGCCCTCGGCACAGAGGTGCGCCCCGGCCACGCCGCCTACGTCGCGTACACCTCCGGCTCGACCGGCGCGCCCAAGGGCGCGTGCGTCCCGCACCGCGCCGTGCTCCGCCTCGTCCAGCGCAACAACTTCCTGACGGCCGGGCCCGACGACGCCTTCCTGATGTTCGCGCCGCTCGCCTTCGACGCGTCGACGCTGGAGATCTGGGCGCCCCTGCTCAGCGGTGCCCGGCTCGCGATCCTCCCGCCCGGGGAGCCCTCCCTCGACGAGCTCGCCGACGCGGTCGTCCAGGAGGGCGTCACCGTGCTGTGGCTGACCGCCGGGCTCTTCCACCAGATGGCCGAGGGGCCCGTCGCCCGGCTGACCACGGTCCGGCAGCTGCTGGCGGGCGGGGACGTCCTCTCGCCCCACCACATCAACGCGACGTTCGCCGCGCTGCCCGGCGTCCGGGTCGTCAACGGCTACGGACCCACCGAGAACACCACGTTCACCTGCTGCCACATCATGGAAGAGCCGGTCGGCGACGGGCCCGTGCCCATCGGTCTGCCCGTCACCGGCACCACCGTCCATGTGCTCGACGAGCGGCTGCGGGAGGTCCCCGACGGCGCCACCGGTGAGCTCTACGCCGGTGGGGCCGGGGTGGCCCGGGGCTATGTGGGGCGCCCCGACCTGACCGCCGACCGCTTCCTGCCCGACCCGTACGCCGCCGGGCCCGGCGCGCGGATGTACCGCACCGGCGACCTCGTCCGCCGCCGCGCCGACGGCGTGGTGGAGTTCCTCGGCCGGATCGACAACCAGGTGAAGGTGCGAGGCTTCCGCATCGAACCCGGCGAGATCGAGGCGGCGTTGGTGGGCCGGCCGGGCGTCAAGGACGCCTGCGTCGTGGTCCACACCCACCCGGAGTCCGGCAAGCGCCTGGTCGCCTTCTTCGTCGCCGACGACAGCGTCCTGCCCGCCGGGCTGCGCGAGGCCGTCGCCGCCGCCCTGCCGCCCTACATGGTCCCCTCGCTCCTCGCCCGCGTCGACGCCCTGCCGCTGACCCGCAACGGCAAGGTCGACCGGGCCGCCCTGGAGGCGCGCGAGATCCGCGAGCGGCCGGAGACCAACGCCGACTTCCGGGCGCCGGGCACCGCGCTGGAGCGCGAACTCGCCGCGCTCTGGGCCGGGCTGATGGGCCTGGACGAGGTCGGCGTCGACGACGACTTCTTCGAGCTGGGCGGCCACTCGCTGATGGTCACCCGGATCGTCGCCCACGTCGCGGAGCGGCACGGCGTGGAGCTCCGCCCCCGCGACCTCTACCTGAGCTCGACCGTGGCCGAACTCGCCGAGGCCATCGAGGGGTCGGCGGCGGGCTGACCCCGGCCGTACCGCCCGCCGCCGACCACCGCGACCCGCCGCCGGTGCCCGTTCCGCCGTCCGACATGAGGTGAAGGATGACTTCCGACCGACGTCCCTCGAAATGGCTGCTGCGCCGCCCGAAGGACGACAGTCCCGTGCGCGTCTTCTGCTTCCCCTACGCGGGTGTCGGCGCGTCGATGTACGCCAAGTGGCCGCGGACCATCGGGCCGGCCGAGGTGTGCCTCGTCCAGCTGCCGGGCCGGGAGAACCGGCTGCGGGAGCCGCACTTCGGCACGTACGAGGAGCTGACCGAAGGGCTGCTGGAGGGCCTCGAACCCCACCTGGACCGCCCGTTCGCCTTCTTCGGGCACTGCAGCGGTGCCCTGCCCGCCTTCGCAGCGGCGGCCGAACTGGCCCGCCGGGGGCAGCGGGTCCCGGACCGGCTCTTCCTCTCCTCGCAGGTGGCCCCGCACGAGGGCCCGTACGGCCGGCTGCTCGGCCTCCGGCACGACGAGCTCGCCGACGAGCTCATCGCGCTGACCCGGGCCATGGGCGGCGAACCCCACCCGGACCTCGTCGACCTCGGCGTGGACGTCCTCTCCGCCGACATCGAGGCCAACCGGCGCTACCGGCTGGACGCGCCGCTGCGGCTGCCCACCACCCTCACCACCATCGGCTGGCGCGAGGACACCGTCATCCCCGCGGAGATGACGGCCGGCTGGCGGGAGTACGCCCCCGACGGCGACACCCGCGAAGTCCTCCTGGACGGCGGCCACTACGCCTTCCTGGACGCACCGGAGGCGCTCGTCGCCGAGCTGGCCGCCGACCTGGCCGCCCTCGCCCCCTCGAAGACGGAGGCCGACCGGACATGAGCACCCTGGAGAACCCCGGCGCCGTCGCGCTCACCCAGCGGCTGATCCGCTTCGACACCACCAACCCGCCCGGCGACGAGGCCGCCTGCGTGCGGTACGTGGCGGAACTGCTCCGTGCCGCCGGGCTGGAGACGCGCCTGCTCGGCCGCGAACCCGCACGGCCCAACCTGATCGCCCGGCTGCCCGGCCGCGGCGAGGCGCCCCCGCTGCTGCTGCACGCCCACGTCGACGTGGTACCCACCGAGAACCAGCGCTGGAGCCGCCCGCCGTTCGGCGGCGAGCTCGTGGACGGCGAGGTGTGGGGGCGCGGCGCGGTCGACATGAAGGGCCAGCTGGCCATGATGCTCGACGCCGTGCTGCGGCTGCGGGCCACGGGCACCCCGCCCGCCGGTGACGTCCTCCTCGCCGTCGTCTGCGACGAGGAGGCGGGCAGCGCGGCGGGCGCGAAGTTCCTCGTGAACGAGCACCCCGAGGTGTTCGCCGGGGTCCGTTACGCGATCGGCGAGGACGGCGGCGCGAGCCTGGGCCTCGGCGGTCACGTGCGCTTCCACCCGATCGTGGTCGCCGAGAAGCGGGCCGTGTGGGTGCGTGCCGTGCTGCGCGGCATCGCCGGGCACGCCTCCCGGGTCACCGGCAGCGCGGGCGCCGCGTACAAGCTGACCCGGCTGCTCGGCGCCATCGACGGCGGCGGGCTCGGCACCGTGCTGACCCCGGCCGTCGACACCATGCTCGCCGAGCTGGCCCGCGTCCTGCCGGAGCGCGAGGGCCGCCGGATCGCGGCCTTCCGCGCCGACCCGGCCGACACCTCCGCCCTCGACGGCTTCGACGAGCGCGACATCCGCTACCTGAGCTCGATCGTGCAGCACACCGTCAACGCCACGGTGATCCACGGCGGCACCAAGACCAATGTGCTGCCGAGCGAGATCTCCGTGGAGCTCGACGGGCGGGTGCTGCCCGGCGACTTCGGCACCCCCGGCTTCCTCGCCGAACTGCGCGCGAAGTCCGGTGTCGACATGGACCTGGAGGTCCTCGTCGAGGGCGAGCAGATGCCGCAGCCGAAGCTCGGGGCGTTCTACGAGCGGCTCGCCGGGGTGCTGCGCGAGCAGGACCCGGGCGGCGTGCCGATCCCCATGGTGACCACCGCGTCCACCGACGCGCGGCTCTTCCCGCAGCTGGGCATCGAGACCTACGGCTGGCTGCCGCTGCGCCAGTCCACCGGCACGTCGTACCGCGACATGCTGCACGTCGCGGACGAGCGCATCGCCGTCGAGGACCTGGAGTTCGGCGCCCACTGCTTCCACGAACTGCTGCGCGACCATGAGTGAGGCGACCACCGCCGTCGACGTGGCGCCGCTGCCTCCCGGCCGCGCGGCGGCCGCCCGCTGGGCGGGCCCGGTCGCGGGGCTGACGCGGGCCGCGTACGCGCTGTCCGACCCCTACCCCGGCCTGCCCGTCCCCGACGGCGCGCGGGAGACGGAACCCGCCGTCCTGCGCGACATCGAGCGCGGCACCCGGGTGTGGCTGGCCACCGGACCGGACGGCAGGCTCGCCGGCGCCCTGCGGGTCACCGACCACGGGGCGGCGGGCTGGGAGGTCCACCGCGTCTCCGTGGCCCCCGTCCGGCAGGGCCAGGGCATCGCCCGCGCCATGCTGACGGCCGTCGAGGAGGCGGCCCTGGCGCAGGGCGTGCCGCGGCTGTGGCTCGACGCGGTCGTGGAGCGCTGTCTGCCGGGCGTCTACGGCCGGCTGGGCTTCCGGGCCGTACGCCACTGGTCCGCCGCCGACAAGCCGCTGTCCGAGACCACGCTGGAACGCGTCCCCGGCGCACCGCCGCACACCGGCGCGCTGCCCCTGGTGGACGACCCGCTGGGGCCGTCCGACCCGGCGATCGTCTGGCTGCCCGCGGACGGGCGGCTGCTGGCCGCCGTCGAGACGGCCGGGCGCCCGTCGGAGCTGCTGGACCGGGCCTGCGACCGCGCCGGGGTCCCGGGCGCGGCCGGGCTGGACGTCTGGCCCGGCGCGGGCGAGGACGGCCGGGCCCGGCTGACCGCGCTGCTCACCGGGCTCGCGGGCGTCCATGGCCGCTCCGGGACGCCGGGGCACGAGATCTTCGCCTTCCCCGGCGGCCGGGAGAGCGTGCCCGCCCACCTCATGCCACGCACCCTCCACCCCGGGCTGCGGGCCGTCCTGCGCCTCGCCCCGGGCCGGACGCACCGGCCGGTGCCGGCCGCACCCTCCGTTCACGGAACCGTTGGAGCAAGTCCGAGTTGAGAACACAGACCGCACACACGACGCCCACGCGCCTGGACCTGACGGCGTTCGCCAACAACACCGGCATCACCACCGAGGACCGGCTGTCCGACGGCGCGTTCAACATCTGGGGCAACACCTTCCCGGCCGAGGAGCTGCCCGCGGGCGGCGAGATCACCGTCGACGGCATCCCCTTCCGCTTCCCGGCCCCGGCCGCGGGCGCGCCGGACAACGTCCGCTGCGCCGGTCAGCTCCTGGAGCTGCCCGCCGGGCGCTACGACTGGATCCACGTCCTGGCCGCCGCCGAGCGGCGCACCGAGGACTTCGTCCAACTGCACTACACGGACGGGTCCGTGGACCCGGAGTGGCTGCGGATCTCCGACTTCTGGCCGCAGACCGGGGCCCGCTTCGGGGAGAGCGCCGCCTTCTCCTGCACGCGGCTGCACTACCCCCGGCACGTCCAGCGCTCCATGGGGCCGACCATCTGGCGGCAGCGCGTACCCGTGACCCGGCAGCGGGAGCTGACGGCGCTCACGCTGCCCGACAACCCCGCGATCCATGTGTTCGCGATGACCCTCGCGCCCACGACACCGCCGGAGGCAGCGGAGTGACCACCCTCATCGACGACGTGCGCGGCTGGCGCCACGACCTGGCCGGCTGCCTGCACGCCTGCATGGCGACCCTGCTGGAGCACCGCGGTGTGGCACCGCTGGAGACGCTGGGCGCCGCCTGGCGCTTCCGCCACCTGCCCGGTGACATACGGCGCGAGGAGTACTTCTACCCCCGTGCCCCCGGTGAGTCGCTGCTCGGCGCGCTCGCCCCGTACCACCCGGTGCGCTCCGTCTGGCACAGCCCGGCCGACGCCGCCGAGGGCTGGGCGCAGGTCCGGGCCGAGGTCGGGGCGGGGCGGCCGGTGGCCGTCGCGGTGGACAACTTCGAGCTGCCCTTCCGGCCCGCCTACCGGGACGTGCACTCCAACCACATGGTGATCGTGCACGGCTTCGACGAGGACGCGGGCACCGTCCACGTCCTCGACGCCATCCCGCCGCACTTCCACGGGGACATCACCCTCCGGCAGCTGACCGCCTCCCGCGACTCGGGCAACGCCGCGGTGCACGACCGGGACATGTTCTTCACGGACGTGCACATAGGCAACCGCTGGCTGTCCGTCGAACTCGACGCGAACCCCGAGGACTTCCCCGCCTTCGACCGGCCGCACATCCGCGACGTCGTCGAGCGGAACCTGCGCGGCTACCACGAGCCCGCGCAGGGCGACGGATACGCGGGCCTCGACGGGCTGACCGCGTTCTTCGCCGACATGGGCAAGCGGCTCGCGGCGGGCGAGACCGTACGCGACGAACTGTTCGTCGTCGCGGGCGCGGCCCTGGCCAACACGGCCGTCCACGCCGACTGGCTGGCCCTCGCCGGACGCGCGCTCGACCACCCCGGCCTGACCGAGCAGGGCCGGGCCGTCGAGCGGATCGCCCACCACTGGTCCGCGATCCGGATCATGGCGGCGCTCACGCAGTCCGAGGGGCTCGGCGCGGCGCGTTTCACCAGGCGCGCCCACATCCTCCTGAAGGACCTGGAACAGGTGCTGGCAGGACTCGCACACGAAGGAGCGGAACTGTAATGGCTGTTGCCGCATCTCAGGGGGCCACCAGGTCGCCCGACAAGCTCGCCATGCAGGGCGGCGCCCGGTCCGTCCCGCGCTCGCTGCGCATCCCGGCCTGGCCGCGGGTGACCGAGGCCGACGAGGCGGCGGTCGTGCGGGCCGTGGCCAGCGGCCGCTTCACCTCGGCGTCCTCGGGCGAGCAGGAGATCGAGTCGCTGGAGCGCGAGTGGGCCGAGGCCGTCGGCGCCAAGCACTGCGTCATGGTCAGCAACGGCACCGCCGCGATCTCCGTGGCCCTCGGCGCCCTCGACATCCAGCCGGGCGACGAGGTGATCGTGCCCGCGCTCAGCTTCATCGCCTCCGCCGTGGCGCCGCTGCACATCCTCGCGGTGCCCGTCTTCGTCGACATCGACCCGCGGACGTTCAACGTGACGCCGGAGGCCGTCGAGGCCGCGATCACCCCGCGCACCCGCGCCATCGTGGTCGTCCACCTGCACGGCCTGCCCGTCGACATGACGGAGATCCTGGCGGTCGCCGACAAGCACGGCATCCCCGTCGTCGAGGACGCCGCCCAGGCGCACGGCGCCCTTTACCAGGGCCGTGCGGTCGGCTCGCTGGGCGCGATCAACACCTTCAGCCTCAACGTCAGCAAGAACCTCGCCACCTGCGGCGAGGGCGGTCTCATCACGACCGACGACGACCGGCTGGCCCGCCGCGCGCTGATGCTGCGGCAGTTCGGCGAGCTCATCCCCAAGCAGGGCGAGCGCTCCTACGTTGGCCACATGCTCGGCTTCAACCACAAGCCGAACGCCATCCAGGCGGCCTTCACGCGCAGCCAGCTGGAGCGGCTCCCCGAAGAGGCCAAGATCCGCGACGAGAACGTCCGGTACTTCCTGGACCGGCTCTCCGCCCTGCCCGGCCTCCTCACCCCGTACGTCCCCGAGGACCGCACGCACGCCTGGCACATCCTGCGCTTCCGTGTCGACCCCGCGGCGCTCGGCCTCGACGCCTCGCTCGCCGGCCCGCTGCGCGCCTCGCTGATGCGGGCCCTGCGCGCCGAGGGCGTGCCCGCCGGGCACTACCAGATGATGTCGCTGCCACAGCAGCGCGTCTTCCAGGAGCAGTTGGGCTACGGCGGCTTCCCCTGGCAGCTGCCGGGTGTCGAGGCGCGGCAGTACCGCGCCGAGGACCAGCCCGTCACGCTGGCCGTCATCGACGACTCCTTCGCCATCCAGAAGGCCCACCTGTCGCCCGACGCCCGGCCGCTGCTCTCCGCCTACGCGGACGCCTTCGAGAAGGTCTGGCAGCACCGCGAGGTGTGGACGCGCTACGCCGCGTCCATGGAGCACCGCACGCCGTGGGAGAAGGCCGCCGAGATCGCCGAGGCCGAGCGGGCGGAGGCGGGCCTGTGAGCGCGGAGGACGGCGCGGGCGCCGACCCGGTGCGGGACGAACTCACCGCCATCTGGCAGGACGTCTTCAAGGTCACCGCCGAGGAGATCGACCCCGACGAGGGCTTCTTCGAGCTCGGCGGCACCTCCTTGCAGGCGGTGCAGCTGATGACCCGCATCGAGAAGGCCTTCGACGTGAAGGTCCCGCTCCCGGTGATCTTCACGGAGGGCAGCGTCTCGGGCCTGACGGCGATCGTCGAGGAGGAGCTGCTGTCCGGCGCGGACGCGCTCACCGACGAGGAGGCGCTGCGCCTGCTCGAAGAACACCAGGAAGCCGGCGAAGAGCACCGCTGACCGCGGCCGCAGGCGAACGAGTACGAGGTTGACGAGGGACATGGCTGAAACAGAGCGAGGCACCGCGGGTACGGCAGGCCTCTCCGACGTCAAGCGCAAGCTGCTGGAGATGAAGCTGCGGCAGAAGCGCGCGGAGAAGGCGGAGCGCGACCGGATCGTCGCGGTGGACCGGGACGGCAAGCTCGCCGTCTCCGAGCAGCAGCGCTATCTGTGGTTCCTCCACCAGGTGGCACCGGAACTCCCGGTGTACAACGTGCCGTTCGCGCTGCGGCTGCGCGGTGAGCTCGACACCGCCGCGCTCACCGCCGCGCTGACCGCCCTGGTCGCCCGGCACGAGAGCCTGCGCACCCGCTTCGGCGGTGAGCGCGGCGTGCCCTTCCAGACGGTGGACGACCCGGCTCCCCGGCCGCTGCCGGTCACCGGCCTCGGGGCCGAAGGCGACCGCGAGGAGCGGTTGCGGCGGCTCCTCGACGAGGAGGCCAGGCGCCCGTTCGACCTGGAGACGGGCCCGGTCTTCCGCTCCTCGCTCTTCAAGGTCGCCGACGGCGATCACGTGCTGCTGCTCGTCATGCACCACATCGTCACCGACGGCTGGTCCGTCGGCCGGGTGACCGAGGAGCTCGCCGCGCTGTACGAGGCGGAGCGCACCGGGACCCCGGCCGAGCTCCCGGAACTCGCCGTGCAGCCCGCCGACTTCGCCGCCTGGCAGCAGCGGTGGCTCACCACCGACGCGCCCGCCGGGCAGGTGGCCTACTGGCGCAACGCCCTGGACGGCCTGCCGACCGTCGACTTCCCCGCCGACCGGGCCCGCCCCGCGCAGCCCACCTGGGCCGGGGCCACCCTGGAGCGCGACCTGCCGGCGGAGCTCGGCGAGCGGCTGCGGGAGTTCGCCGCCAAGGAGCGCGCCTCGCTGCTCTCGGTGATGCTGTCCGCGTTCGCCGTCGTGCTCGGCCGCTACACCGGCCAGCCGGAGCTGTCCCTCGGCTCCGTCTTCAGCGGCCGCACCCGGCCCGAGACGGACCCGCTCGTCGGCTTCTTCGCCAACACCCTGGTGCTGCGCCCGGACCTGACGGGCAACCCCACCTTCGGCGAGCTGGTCGCCCGCTCCAACCGCGGCGTCCTCGGCGCCCTGGAGCACCAGGACGTCCCCTTCGGCACCCTGGTGCAGGAGCTGCGCCCGGAGCGCGACCCCAGCCGCAACCCGCTCTTCCAGATCAGCTTCACCCTGCTCACCGGGTCGATCGTGGGCGCCTTCGCGTTCGGCGGCCTGGAGGTCGAGGAACTGCCCGTCCAGCAGGGCAGTTCGCGCTTCGACCTGGCCTTCCAGGTCGTCGACCGGCCCGGCAGCGACCTGGGCATCTGGATCGAGTACGCCACGGACCTCTTCGAGCGCGACCGCATGGAGCGGCTCGTCGAGCACTTCCACAGCGTCCTGGAGCAGGCCGTCGCCGCGCCGGAAACCCGCGTCGACGGCTTCGAGGTGCTCCCCGCGCACGAGCGGGACCGCGTCCTGCGCGAGTGGAACCCCACCCCGGTCGCCCGGCCCGCGGACGAGGCGCTGCTGCACGAGCTCGTGGCCCGGCACGCCGCCGAGCGCCCCGCCGCCGTCGCCATGCGCTTCCAGGGCGAGCAGCTCGACTACGCCGCGCTCGACGCCCGCGCCAACCGGCTCGCCCACCTGCTGCGGACCCGCTGGGGCACCGGCCCCGACCAGGTCGTGGGCGTACTCCTCGACCGCGGCCTCGACCTGCCGGTCGCCCAGCTGGCCGTCCTCAAGGCCGGTGGCGCCTGGCTGCCGATCGACCCGCAGTACCCGGCCGACCGGATCGCCCACCAGCTCGCCGACGCGGGCGTCCGCACCGTACTGACCAGCAAGGACCTGGCCCACCTGGTGACCGGCCCGGTCGACCACTGGTGCATGGACGACGCCGCGGGCGAGCTCGCGGACCTGCCCGCCGAGGCGCCCGCCGTCGACGTCCGCCCCGACCACCTCGCGTACGTCATCTACACCTCGGGGTCCACCGGCAAGCCCAAGGGCGTGCTGATCTCCCACCGGGCCGCGGTGGACTTCGTGGAGGGCGTCCGCGAGCTGTTCCGGATCACCCCGGACGACCGGCTGCTGCAGTTCGCCAACCCCGCCTTCGACGTCAGCGTCTTCGACTTCTACGCGGCCCTCTGCTCGGGCGCGGCCGTCATCGGCGCCCCGCGCGAGCGGCTGCTGGACCCGGACGCGCTCCAGGAGCTGCTGCGCGCGGAGCGGGTGACCGTCGCGGACGTGCCCCCGGCCGTGCTGCGGCTGCTCGACCCGGCGCCGCTCACCGCGCTGCGGGTGCTCTTCGTGGGCCTGGAGGCGTTCCCCGCCGAGCTCGTCAACCGGTGGAGCGCGCCCGGCCGCGAGTTCCACAACGGCTACGGCCCGACCGAGGCCACCGTCGCCTGCGTCGACTATCTCTGCCCGCCCGAGGGCCTCACCTCGGCGCCGCCGATCGGCCGCGCCATGGCGGGCCACCGGGCGTACGTCCTCGACGCCGCCTTCCGGCCGGTGCCGGTCGGCGTCCCCGGCGAGCTGTACGTGGCCGGCACCGGGCTGGCGCGCGGCTACCTCGGCCGCCCCGACCTCACGGCGGAGCGCTTCCTGCCCGACCCCTTCGCGCAGGAGCCCGGCGAGCGGATGTACCGCACCGGTGACGTGGTCCGCTGGCGGCCCGACGGCAACCTCGAGTTCCTCGGCCGCGCCGACCGCCAGGTGAAGATCCGCGGCCTGCGCATCGAACTGGGCGAGGTCGAGCACGCGCTCACCGGCCTGCCCGCCGTGCGCCAGGGCATCGTCGTGGTGCAGGACCCGGGCACCCCGCAGGCCCGCCTGGTCGCCTATGTGGTGGCCGAGCCGGACAGCGCGCCCGGGCTCGACGGCGAGCGCGTCCGCCAGGACGTCGCCGACCGGCTGCCGCTGCACATGGTGCCCTCGGTCGTCGTCCTGCTGGACGCCCTGCCGCTCACCGCCAACGGCAAGGTCGACCAGAAGCGGCTGCCGCTGCCCGAGGCACAGGGCGAGCAGGGGCACACCCCGCCCGCGACGCCCACGGAGCGGAAGCTCGCCGCGCTGTGGACCGGTCTGCTGGGTGTCGACGGCGACCGCCTCGGCGTGCACGACAGCTTCTTCGGCCTCGGCGGCAACTCGCTCAACCTGATCCGGCTGACCACCGCCGTCAAGCAGGAGTTCGGCGTCACGCTGGAGGTGCGCCGCCTCTACCTCGCGCCGACCGTGCGGGGCATCGCGTCACTGATCGACGAGCACGCCGCGCCCGCCGTACAGGGCCCGTCCGTCCTCGTGCCCCTCAACACCGGGGGCACGCGCCCGGCGTTCTTCTGCGTGCACCCGGCGGGCGGCGCCGCGGTGCCGTACATCCCGCTGGCCCGGCTGCTCGGCGACGATCAGCCGTTCCACGGCCTGGAGGCGCCCGGCCTCGACGGCGGCGCGACCCCGGGCACGCTGACGGAGTTCGCGGCCCTCTACGTCGCCGCCGTCCGCGAGGTGCAGCCGGAAGGCCCGTACCACCTGGGCGGCTGGTCCGTCGGCGGTGCCATAGCGGCGGAGATGGCCGCACAGCTGCGGGACGCCGGGCAGGAGGTCGGCGCGCTCGTCCTCTTCGACACGGCGACTCCCGGCGAGGGCGCCGACGAGGGCGCGCCCGACCACGCCGGGCAACTGGCCTCCTTCGTCCACGACCTGGCCCACCTGCGGGAGCGGCCGGTGCCCGACGTCGGCCTCGCGCACCTGCGCACGCTCACCGAGGACGAGCAGTCGGACCACGTGGTGCGGCTGCTGGAGGAGAGCGGCCTGGTCCCCGAGGGCGTACGGGACGAACTGGGCGCCCGGATCGGGGTGTTCCTGGCGACCACCCATGCCGTGCGCACCCACACGCCGCGCCCGATCGACGCCCGGATCACCCTGCTCGGCGCGGCCGAGGAGGACAACGTCCCGGTGGCGCTGTGGCGCGAGCTGGCCGGGCGCGGGGCCGACCACGTCGAGGTCCCCGGCACCCATTACACGATGCTCCAGCCGCCGCACGTCGAGGAGCTGGCCCGCGCGGTACGGCGGGCCCTCGACGCGGCGACGGGCAGGTAGCGGTCAGTCAGTCCTCGAGCAGTCTTCGAGCAGGCTTCGAACAGGAGGAGTGGAACAGTGGAGTTGGAGCCGACGGCACAGCAGCGGGAGTTCCGCGAGCGGATCTGCGCGCTGCTGTGCTCGGACGAGGTCCGCGCCGAGGTGGCGGCGGTCCGTGGCGCGCGGGGCGGGGAAGCGGGCCTGCTCGACGTCTACCGCAGGCTGGGCGAGCGCGGCTGGCTCGCGGTCAACTGGCCGGAGGAGTACGGCGGGCTGGGCGGGACCATCCAGGACAAGGCGATCCTCACGGAGGAGCTCATCGCCCACGGCGTCCCCGACATCGTGCACACGCTGAGCATCGACATCGTCGGGCTGGCCCTGATGATGTACGGCACGGACGCCCAGAAGAGCAGGCTCCTGCCGAGGATCGCCCGCGGTGAGGGCGCCGCGAGCATCCTCTTCAGCGAGCCCGCCGTCGGCTCCGACCTGGCCGCCCTGGAGACCCGGGCCGAGCCCGACGGCGACGGCTGGCGCATCCACGGGCGCAAGGTCTACAGCATGAAGTCGCACCTCGCCGACTTCGCGCTGTGCGCCGCCCGCACGTCCGAGTCCGAGGTGAAGTACCACGGCATCACGCTCTTCGTCGTGCCGCTGAAGACCCCGGGCGTCCTGGTGGACCCGCTGTGGAACCTCGGCGACGAGCGGTTCGGCGACGTCACCCTCACCGGCATCCGGGTCACCGAGGACGACGTCGTCGGCGAGGTCGACGGCGGCTGGGAGGTCATCAACAGCGTCCTCGGACTGGAGCGCACCGGCGTCGAGTTCGAGGCCAAGGCGTGCCGCTGGTTCGACGTGCTGCTGCGGCACGCCGCCGACACCGGGCTGCTCGACCACCCGGTGCACGGGCCGCGGCTCGTGGAGCTCGACTCCTGGGTGCGGGCCGCCCGGCTGCTCGCCTGGCGCTCGGTCACCGAACTCGGCGACCACGCGAGCGACGACGTGCACAACGCCATGGCCAAGCTGGTCACTTCCGAGGTCGCCCAGGAGGTGGCACAGGCCCAGCTCGACCTCTCGGGGCTGGACGGCGCGCTCACCCGGCACGACGACCGGGCACCTTCCGACGGCACGGGCGAGGCGGCCTACCGGGACTCGGTGGGCCTCACCCTCGCATCGGGCACGTCGGAGGTCATGCGCTCGCTGATCGCGTCGACGGGCCTGGGCTTGCTGGCGTGACCCCCGTGCCCGCAAGCGCCGGACGGGCCGATTTCAGCCCGTTGGGGGCACCTCCCAGCGGTAGCTGGGGGAGCTTGCGGACCGGGGTCCGGGGCGGAGCCCCGGTTGCGGGAAGGGGCGGGCAGGGGAAAACCCCCCGCCCCCACACACCAGCCACACTGAGGAACCCACATGAAGACCACCCTGAGCCCGGATCAACGAGCCCTCCAGGAGCAACTCGGAGAGTTCCTGGACGAAGAGCTCACCCCCCTCGTTCGCCGCATGGCAGACCGCTCGCCCCATGCCGACACCGAGGACAACCCCGACATCCGCGCCATGATCCACCAGGCCCTGACCGACCTCGGCCTGTCCGCCGGGCTCGGCCAGGAGTCCTGGGCGATCGCCGCCGAGCAGTTGGGCGACGTCCTCTACCAGGGGACACTGCTGGACACGGCGGCCGCCGCCGAGCTCGTCTCGCGCACAGCCGCCGGCAGCGCGCGGGACGAGCTCCTCGCCGCCGTCGCCGAAGGCACCCGCATCGCGCTCGCGGCCCGCGACACCGGCACCGGGACCACCGCCGACCCGGCACCGCTGACCGTCGGCCCGGACGGGAACACCGTCACCGGCTCCCGGTCCTTCGTCGGTTTCGTGCCGGAGGCGGACCGTCTCCTGGTGATCGGCCGCGCCGGGGGCACGGTGCGCGCCGCGCTCGTACGGCCGGACGCGCCCGGGGTGACCGCCCGGCGCCACGAGGAGCTCGGGCGGGGCGAGCTGTACGCGGTCGGGTTCGCCGACGCCCCTGTCGATACTTGGCTGGAAACGGACGGTGGCACCACGCTCGCGGAGATCTGGCGGACGGTCCTCGACGGCGCCCGCGTCCGGCAGGCCGCCTATCTCGTCGGGCTCGGTCAGGGGGCGCTCGATCTGGCGGTCTCCTACGCCAAATCCCGCAAGCAGTTCGGCAAGCCCTTGGGGCACCAACAGGTGATCGCGCTGCGGCTGGCCGACCTCACCGCCCGTCTCGACGCCGTGCGCCTCGTCGTCAGGGCCGCGGCCTGGGAGGCGGACCGGCCCGCGGGCGCGCCCCGGCTGGAGGCCGCGCAGGCGCTGGCCATGGCGGCCGAAACCGCACGGAAGATCGCCGCGGAGACCATGCAGGTGCACGGTGCGTACGGGATGACGGAAGACAGCGACGCTCAACTGTTCTATCGTCGCGCCGCGGTGGAGTCTCTCCGCCTGGGTTCGCCCGCCGAGCTGCGCAGCGAGGTGGCCCCGTTGCTCAAGGACCGACTAACCGGCCGGGGGCACTCGCAGTCTGCATAAATTCCCCTGGTGGCTATGTGAAGGGAGGTGGACCCGTTGGACGATCCCGTATGCAGCGGGACCAAGGAGCCCGGTGCGGCGGACGAACGCGTCGGCACGCGTGAGCCGGTGGCGGCCGCGGCGGACGGCGGGGACACCGCGGCCGTCGACGCGGGAGCCGGGTCCGGCGACGGGGACACCCACCGGGCCGAGTTCTGGGCGGGGGCGCGGGCCATGACCCCGTTCATGATCGGCGCGTTCCCCATGGGCATCATCGCCGGGGCCGCCGGCATCGCCGGGGGCATCGGCTGGGCGGGCACCGTCGCCATGGCCGCCGCCGTCAACTCCGGCACCGCGATGCTGGCCGGCCAGCAGCTGCTGCGCGACGGGGTGGGCTGGCCGATCATCCTGCTCACCACCCTCGTGCTGAGCCTGCGGATGATGATCTACGCGATCATGCTCCGGCCCCACATGCGGGACCTGCCGCAGCGCTGGCGCGCCCTGCTGGCCTTCGGGCTGGTCGACGCGGTCTTCTTCATCGTCGTCGACAAGTTCAAGACGCTGACCGGCATCCGGGACCGGCAGTGGTACTTCCTCGGCGCTTCCATGGCGATGTTCACCAACTGGATCACGTCCCTCGTCCTGGGCATGATCCTCGGCTCGGCCGTACCGGACATCGCCGGCCAGGGCCTCGAATTCCCCATGACGGCGATCTTCATCGCCATGATGGCGGGCGCGATGGTCAACTGGAAGGTGTGGGCCGCGGTGCTCGGCGCCGGAGCGCTCGCCCTGGCCGCGCACCCCCTCCCGTACAACCTCGGGCTCGTCGTCGCGACCCTCGGCGGCGCGGCGATCGGCGCGGGCTGCGACGTCTGGGAGAAGAAGCGCGCGAAGTCCACGGAGGTGGCCTGAGTGTTCCTGACCCTGCTCATCGTCGGCATGGCGGCCTGCGCCTTCGCCACGCGCTACCTCCCCATCGTGCTCTTCCAGGACCGGGAACTGCCCGGCCCGGTGAAGACTGCCCTGAACTACGTCCCGGCGGCGGTGCTCGCCGCGCTCGTCTTCCCCGAGGTCGTCACGCCCATGTACGAGGGCGGCGGCGACTGGGCGGTCCCGACGCTGATCGGCGGCGTGGTCACCCTGATCGCCGGCCGCCTCCTCAAGAACTTCCTCGCGGTGGCGGCGATCGGAGCGGTGACGTTCTTCGTGCTTCGTCAGCTGCTGGGCGGGTGATCCAGGCCCGTCCGGCTCGCACTCGAAAGGCTCTCTCCGAAATGCCACCCCGTCTCGCGATCGTCCACGACAACGGCTCCGTGACCCCTCTCCAACTGGCCGTCGCCGCCACCGGACACAGCGAACTCGTCCTCCTCTGCGACCCGTCCCAGGCCACCGTGGCCAAAGACCTCCCGCTCCTCCGGGAAATCGGCACCGTCGTGGAATTCGACGCCGGATCCCCCTTGGCCGAAGCCACGACCCGGCGGCTCGAAACCCTCGGCATCGACGGGATCACCACCTTCAGCGACCGCACCATAGAAGCCACCGCCGCGCTCGCGCAGCACCTGGGGCTTGCCTTCCACTCCCCGGTAACGGCCGCCGCCCTGGTCGACAAGCACCTCCAGCGCGCGACCCTCGCCGCCGCGGGCGTCCCCGCGCTGCCCCGCTACGCCGCCGTCTCCGCGCCCGGGGACGCCGCCGCCGCGGCAGCCGCCGTGGGCGCTCCGGCCGTCGTCAAGCCGCGGCAGGGCGCGGGCAGCCGCAACACGGTCCTCGCGCGGACGGTGGAGGACTGCGTCCGCACGGTCGAGGAGCTGCTGGCCGCGGGCGAGAGCGAGTTGGTGCTGGAGGAGTACCTCGTCGGGGACCCCGCCGTCGCGGGGCCGCGGTGGGGTGACTACGTCTCCGTGGAGTCGGTGGTCGTGGACGGCCGGACCGTCCAGGTGGGCATCACGGGCAAGCCGCCCCTGCTGGCGCCCTTCCGCGAGACCGGCGCCTTCTTCCCCGGCAGCGTCGACGACCGTACGGCCGCCCGGCTCACCGAGGCCACCGAACAGGCGCTGCGGGCGCTGGGGGTGACGTGCGGCATCACCCACACCGAGTTCAAGCTGACCGCCGAGGGCCCGCGGCTGATCGAGGTCAACGGCAGGCTGGGCGGTTTCATCGACGACACCGTCGGCCGGGCCACGGGCTTCCCGATGATCCGCACCGCCTTCGACTGCGCCCTGGGCCGGGTGCCCGCGGACCTCACGGCTCCGGCGCCCCGGCGCATCGCCTTCCAGCGTTTCTTCGCCCCGCCGCTCGCCGCCCGCGAGATCGTCTCGATGACGGGCGTCAAGGAAGCGAAGGCCCTGCCGGGCGTGCGGCGCGTCGAGGTCGTCCGCCGCCCCGGCCAGCCGGTCGACTGGCGCGAGGGCACCCAGGCGTTCGCCGCCATCGTCTACGGCGAGGCGCCCGACCACGAGTCGCTGGCGGAACTCTTCGACGCGCTCGACAAGACGCTGGTGGTGACGTACGACCGCGAGTCCGCGTAGCCGCGCGCCGACGCGGACGGGGCGGCGTACTCCGACGCGGTGTCGGAGTGCGCCGCCCGCACGGTCTTCCCGGCTACTTCGGCTCGCGGTTGAAGGCCGCCTTCGACCAGTAGTAGCCGAGCGCGGTGAGAGCGAGGCACCAGGCGATGGCGAGCCATCCGTTGTTGCCGATGTCGGTGCCGAGCAGCAGGCCGCGCAGGGTTTCGATGACCGGGGTGAACGGCTGGTACTGGGCGATCGGCTGGAACCAGCCGGGCATCGCGTGGACCGGGACGAAGGCGCTGGAGATGAGCGGCAGGACGATCAGCGGCAGTGCGTTGTTGCTGGCGGCCTCGGCGTTCGGGCTGACCATGCCCATCCCGACGGCGATCCAGGTGAGTGCCAGGGCGGCCAGTGCCATCAGCCCGAACGCCGCCAGCCAGTCCAGGGCCGTGGCATGCGTCGATCGGAAGCCGATGGCGACGGCGACGGCGCCGACGAGGATCACGCTGGCGATGGATTGCAGGACGCTGCCGATGACGTGTCCGATGAGTACGGAGCCGCGGTGGATCGCCATGGTGCGGAAGCGGGCGATGATGCCCTCGGTCATGTCGTTGGAGACGGACACCGCGGTCCCGACCACGGTGCTGCCGACGGTCATCAGCAGGAGGCCCGGGACGATGTACGCGATGTATGCGGAGCGGCCGCCGCCGCCGATGCCCGCGCTCATTGTGTTGCCGAAGATGTAGACGAAGAGCAGGAGCAGGATGATCGGGGTGAGCAGGAGGTTGAGGGTGAGGGAGGGGTAGCGGCGGGCGTGCAGGAGGTTGCGGCGCAGCATGGTGGAGGAGTCGCGCACGGCGAGGGCCAGAGAGCTCATCGGACGGTCTCCTTGGGCTTGTCGGTGCCGCCGGTCAGGGCGAAGAACACGTCGTCGAGGTCGGGGGTGTGCACGGTGAGTTCGTCGGCTTCGATGTGGGTGGAGTCGAGCCAGTCGAGGATGGAGCGCAGTTCGCGCTGGCTGCCGTCGCTGGGGAGTTGCAGTGCGAGTGCTTCGTCGTCGCGGGTGGCTTCGCGCAGGGTGAGGGCGGCGGACTGGTAGGCGGCCGGGTCGGTGAAGCGGAGCCGGACGTGCCCGCCGGGTACCAGCCGCTTCAGCTCTTCCGCGGTGCCTTGGGCGGCGATTTTGCCGTTGTTGAGTACGGCGATGCGGTCGGCGAGTTCGTCGGCTTCGTCCAGGTACTGGGTGGTGAGGAAGACGGTGACGCCGCCGGTGACCAGTTGGCGGATGATCTGCCACATGTTGTGGCGGGAGCGTGGGTCGAGGCCGGTGGTGGGTTCGTCGAGGAAGATGATCCGCGGGCTGCCGACCAGTGTCATGGCGATGTCGAGGCGGCGTTTCATGCCGCCGGAGTAGGTGGAGGCGGGCTTCTTCGCCGCTTCCACCAGGTCGAAGCGTTCAAGTAGTTCGGCGGCGACCCGCCGGCCTTCCCGCTTGGAGAGGTGGTGCAGGTCCGCCATGAGGAGCATGTTCTCCTCACCGGTGATCAGCCCGTCGACCGCCGAGAACTGCCCGGTCACACCGATCGCGGCACGCACCCCGTCCGGTGATGCGGCGATGTCGTGCCCCGCGACCTGGGCCTGGCCGCCGTCGGCGGTGATGAGGGTGGAGAGGATCTTCACGACGGTGGTCTTGCCGGCGCCGTTGGGCCCGAGCAGCGCGAACACGGATCCGGCCGGGATGTGCAGGTCGATGCCGTCGAGGACGGTCTTGTCGCCGTAGGACTTGCGCAGGTCGATGGTGGAGACGGCGGCCGGGGACGGGTGACCGTCACCCTGCCTTGGTGTGGGCATGACAGAAGAGTGCATGGGGCCCTCCGTTCGGAGGCTGAAGTGGGTGAGGTGCGGGGCCGGTTGAGGATGTGGCGCTCAGGCCTTGGCGCGGCGGACGTCGATGTTGCCGTGCCGGGTGCGGGCGCGGACCTCGACGGTGTCCTCGGCCTTCCCCGGGGTCTCGGATGCGGTGAGGGTGTTGCGCACCTGGCCGGAGCCCGCGCTGACGTCGAGCCAGGCGGCCGTGCCCTCGCGGACGCCGACCTCGATGGCACCGTAGGAGGTCTCCAGCTGGACGGTGCCGCGGGCCACTTCGCCCACCCGCAGGGTGCCGTGGGCGGTGGTGGCGGTGACCGAGTCCCCGGCGCGCCCGATCTCGATGTCTCCGTGGGCGCCGCTCACCCGCAGCTCGCCGGCCGCGGTGCCGACGATCGTGGTGCCGTGCGAGTTCTTCAGGACGGCGGGGCCGTCGACGAGGCCGACACGCAGGCTGCCGGAGCTGGTGGTGATCTCGGCCGCGCCCTCGACGCGGTCCACGGTGATCGAGCCGTGCGACGCGGTCAGTTGCAGTGGGCCGGTCGTGTCGAAACGGGCGTCGCCGGACGAGGTCTTCACGCGGACCTCGCCGAGCCGGCCCTCGCCGAGCACCTGGGTCCAGGCGCCGGTCATGTCGATGTGCGAACCCGTGGGCAGTTCGACCGTCACGTCCACGACGCCGGTGCGGCCGAACGGGCTGGTCCTGGGCGTCCTGACGGTCAGTACTCCACTCGCGTACGTGACCTCGGTCTGGCCGGCCGTCCGCACGTCCCGGTCCTTCTCCGGGTCGCGGGGCCGCACCTCGACGACGGTCTCGGAGCGGTCGCCGGCGGTGAACTGGATGGAACCGGCTACCACATGCGCCGTGACCGAGATCGCTTCGGGAGTGTCGAAAGAAGGCATGGCTGTCCCGTCCTCTTGGGTCTTCGGGGCGTCCCCGCTGGTGGGACGTGGCGTGGGTGCTGTGCTGTTCGGGTGCTGTGGTGCGGGAGAGGGGGCGCGGCTAGCGCACCCAGCCCGTGAAGCTCTGTCCGACGGTCCGGGTCTTCTCCGCCGTACGCGGCCGGGCGCCGCCGTCGACCGCGGCCGACACGGCGCGCACCAGCCACGCGTTGACCGACAGGCCCTCGCGGCTCGCGGCCTCCTCGGCGCGGGCCTTGAGGTGGGCCGGCAGGCGCAGGTTGACGCGGGCGGTGCCGCCCTCGTCGGCATCGGCGGGGGCCGGGGTTCCGAGCGGTCCGGCGGGCTCGGCCTCCGTGAGGGCGCCGCCGTCGGCGGGCGGCAGGGTCACCACGAAGTCGGGGTCGAGCCCGCGCAGCCGTACGTCGACCGAGCCGGGGGCGAGCTCGCGGGTGACCTCGTCCATCGCGGCGGAGAGCACATTGAGCATGGTCAGACGGGTCGCCGACTCCAGGGGAGCGGTGAGCCGCTCGGCCAGCTCGCGGGCATCCTCCCCGCCGGCTTCGGCGGCCACCGCGAGTTCGCGGCGGAGGGTGTCGACATACGGCGTGAGGTCCATGACGCAATAGTGGCACCACTATGGCGCCACACGCAAGGCCGAATGGCGCCTCGGGTGAGGTGAGCTTGAGTGTTGCTGCTCTGACCTGCGGAAATGTGATGGTGCCAGCCTGAGTCGTTGTGGCGCTATGCGTTGCTCAGGGGCTTTTGGGGGCATGGAGTGGCACCTGGTGGCACCGGGTGGCGCCATGTGGTGGGCGAAGTGACCCACAGGGGTGGAAAGGGCCGTGAACGCTTCCTTCCGGACGGTTGATCGATTAGTTTCGGAGGCCGGGGAGGACATCACGGTGCCCAACGGAAGCTTGCTCGCGGTCAGTGACCTGCACGTCGTCTACAAGGACAATCGCACTCTCGTCGAACAGCTGCGGCCGAAAAGCGACGGCGACTGGCTGATCGTCGCCGGTGACGTCGCCGAGAAGTACGCCGACGTCGAGTGGGCCCTGAGCCTCCTCGCCGGCCGCTTCGCCAAGGTCGTCTGGGCGCCGGGGAACCACGAGCTGTGGACCCACCCCAAGGACCCCGTCGACCTGCGGGGCGAGAAGCGCTATCTGCGCCTCGTGGAGCTCTGCCGGAGCCTGGGCGTCGCCACCCCCGAGGACCCCTATCCCGTCTGGCACGGCGAGGGCGGCCCGGTGGCCGTGGCCCCGCTCTTCGTGCTCTACGACTACTCCTTCCGCGTGCCCGGCGCCGACTCCAAGGAGGAGTCCCTGCGCCGGGCCCACGAGGCGGGAGTGGTCTGCGCCGACGAGCACTTCCTGCACCCGGACCCCTATCCGGGGCGCGACGACTGGTGCCGCGCGCGGGTGGAGTTCACCGAGCGCAGGCTGGCCGCCGTCGATCCCGCGCACCGCACCGTCCTCGTCAACCACTTCCCGCTGGTGCGGCACCCCACGGAGATCCTGCGGTATCCCGACTTCGCCCAGTGGTGCGGCACCGAGCTGACCGCCGACTGGCACCTGAGGTTCCGCGCGGCGGCCGTGGTCTACGGCCATCTGCACATCCCGCGCGTCACCTGGCACGACGGAGTCCGCTTCGAGGAGGTCTCCGTCGGCTATCCGCGCGAGTGGCGGCCCAGACCACCACGTGAACCACTGCGGCAGATCCTGCCCCGACCGGCCGATGAACAGCGAGGAACAGCACGGTGATCGAGCGCATACTGCCTTCGGTGAGCGTTTCGGAGGAGGATTTCGGCGCTCTTCCGGCCGATGTGGCACACCTGCTCCTCCCCGAGGAGGCGGCCCACGTGGCGCGCGCGGTGCCCAAGCGGCAGGGCGAGTTCGCGACCGTGCGGGCGTGCGCGCGCAAGGCGCTCGGGCGGCTCGGCCTGGATCCGGTGCCCCTGCTCCCCAACCGGCGCGGCGCGCCGGGCTGGCCCGCCGGTGTGGTGGGCAGCATGACCCACTGCGACGGCTACCGCGCCGCCGTCGTGGCGCGCGCGGCCGACGCCGTGTCCATCGGCATCGACGCCGAGCCGAACGGTCCGCTGCCCGAAGGCGTCCTGGAGGCCATAGCCCTCCCGGGCGAGCGGTCGCGGCTCGCGGGCCTGGCCGCGCGGCGGCCGGAGGTCTTCTGGGACCGGATGCTCTTCAGCGCCAAGGAGAGCGTCTTCAAGACCTGGTACCCACTCACCGGCCAGGAGCTCGACTTCAGCGAGGCGGAGCTCGAATTCGACCCGGACGCGCAGACGTTCTCGGCGCGCTTGCTGGTGCCGGGGCCGGTGGTCGGGGGGCGCCGCCTGGACGGCTTCACGGGCCGCTGGCTGGCGGACGAGGGCTTGGTCGTGACGGCGATCGCGATTTAGGGCGCGCTTTCCGCTGGGTGCGGGTCGGTTGCTCCCCCAGCTACCGCTGGGAGGTGCCCCCTGCGGCGGGCTTTTTCCCCAGCCCCGCCCCTTCCCGAAACTGGGGCGCGTGCCCCAGACCCCCGACTGCGGGCCGGTTCGCCGCCTGCGGCGGGGGCGCCCTTGGGGGTCCCCCCCCGGACGGAGTCTGGGGGAGCGTCCTCAAACGCCGGACGGGCTGAGTTGCGCACCGTTGGGGGTCTGGGGGCGGAGCCCCGCACGCGGCGGAGCCGCAGATCGACGCAGCCGGGAAGGGGCGGGGTGGGGAACAAGCCGCCCGCAGGGCATCAGGTGGTCCGGGGGCGAAGCCCCCGGTCAACGAAAACGCTCAGCGCCGCGTCCGCGGCATCCCCCGCCGGAAGCGCGCGAAATCCTCCGGGATGCGCCGCGCATAGCGCGTGTTCAGCCACAGCCGCAGCAGATCCCGCCGCTGCCCCGGCTCGTCCTCGTACGCCGAGCGCCCATGCACGACCACATTGTTGTTGAGCAGCTGAAGATCCCCCGGCCGCAAGGTCATCTCCACCCGGTGGTCGTCGGACTCGGCGATGTCCTGGAACAACCGCAACGCGTGCCGCTCGATCCCGCTCAGCGGAATCCCGGTCTTCGCCACCGCCGATTCGATGTAGTGCGTCATATAGAAGCGGCAGCTCAACTGCCCGTCGAAATAGCCGTACACGGCATTGCGGTAATAGGGCAGCTCTTCCGAGCCCTCCTCCGTGCGCCGGTCGTAGACGAAGCCGCGGTAGTAGAGGCCGAGCAGCTCCCGATGGTGGGCGAGCAGGTGGTTGTGCACGGTCATGGAGCTGGCCAGGGTGCTGACGCCGCCGCCCTGCCCGGCGCCGCGCAGGCAGAGCAGGCCCACGATGTCGGAGCTGTCGGTGTGGAAGGGCAGGGCGTTGCGCGTGCGGTAGGCGCGCGTGGCGGGGTTGTCGAGTCCGCCCTCGTCGTAGTCCTTGACGTGGGCGATGAGCTCCCCGTCGGCGTTCTGCGAGACGGGGGTGCCCAGGTGCAGGGCGATGCCCCAGTACGCGAGGCGGGCTTCGTCCGGCGTCCACCGTTCGACGGGCAGGCCGCGCAGCACGGTGAAGCCGCGCCCGAACTCCAGGTCCTGCACGGCCCTTTCGAGGGTCTTGGCCAGCGCGGGGAGCGGGAAGTCGGCCATCGTCAGCGCTTCCAGGGGCAGTTCACGGATCCTGGCCGAGGTCAGTACCGCGTCGAGCTCGCGGACCTCCTCCTGTGCGAGGGTCACCACCCAGTCGTCCTCGCCGGTGAAGTCGGCGGCCCGCCAGGCGCCGGGACCGGTGACGGGTTCGGTGAGGATCGAGGTCATACGGACTCCACTCTGGCCGGAAGAAGCGGAAGCGCGTGAAAAGCTACCGTCGATCATGAGCCGAACACGCGTCATGGTCAATTGAGTTGGGGGTGGCAGTCGCTCTCGTTCCGGGTAAGGATGCGTGAAGTCGATCACCTACCCGTTCGATCCATGGCGTGGCCCCGCATCCCGTGGAATGGTTTCCCGAGGGCCACCGATTCCAAGTCCGTGCGGAGACACAGTGACCAGGTCGAAGCGATTGCCCGTCCTCGTGGCCGGCTGTGCCCTGCTCGGGGGCGTGCTGGCCGGATGCGGTTCCGGTGGCGGATCATCCGCTTCCGGTACCACCGACACCCTGTCCGTCGGTCTCATCGCCGAGCCGGCGAGCCTGGACTTCACCACCACCGACGGCGCGGCCATTCCCCAGGCGATGCTGGGCAGCGTCTACGAGGGGCTGGTCCGCCTCGATCAGCAGGGCAGGATCCAGCCGCACCTCGCCGAGCGGTACGAACGCTCCGACGACGGCCGGACGTACACCTTCCACCTCCGCCGGGGCGTGAGGTTCACCAACGGCGCCGACTTCACCGCCGACGACGCGGTCTTCTCGATCGACCGCGTCAAGAAGGACTGGAAGCTGAAGATCGCCCGCCAGATGGACGTGGTCGAGAAGGCGGAGAAGACCGACGACCACACCGTCAAGGTCACCCTGAGCCGCCCCAGCAACGGCTGGCTGTTCTCGATGACGGAGCGAATCGGCGCGATGTTCAGCCGCACCGGCGTGGCCGACCTCGCCAACCACCCCGTGGGCACGGGGCCGTTCGAGCTGGCCGAGCGGCGCCGCGGCGAGCGCATCGTCCTCGACCGCAACGCCTCCTACTGGGGCACCAAGCCCGAGCTGAGCAAGGTGACCCTGAAGTACTTCAAGGACGCCGGGGCGATGAACAACGCCATGCTCACCAACAGCATCGACGTCCTCGGCACGGTCCAGGCCCCCGAGTCGCTGTCCCGCTTCGCCGACACCAACCGCTTCCGGACCATCGAGGGCACCTCCACCGGCGAGGTGGTCCTGTCGATGAACAACGCCCGCGAGCCGTTCAAGGACAAGCGCGTCCGCCAGGCCGTCCGGCACGCCATCGACCACAAGGCGCTCGTCGACACCGCGCGCTCCGGCCACGGCAAGCTCATCGGCACGATGGCCACCCCCACCGACCCCTGGTACGAGGACCTCACCGGCCGCTACCCGTACGACCCGGCCAAGGCGAAGGAACTCCTCAAGGACGCGGGCGCGGAGGGGAAGAGCCTGCGGCTGCGGGTGCCCAACATGCCGTACGCGGTCTCCGCCGCCCAGGTCGTGAAGTCCCAGCTCGACCAGGTCGGGCTGAAGGTGGAGATCGAGCCGCTGGAGTTCCCCGCGCGCTGGCTGTCCGAGGTCTTCACCAAGGGCGACTACGACATGTCGATCATCGACCACGCCGAGCCGCGCGACCTGTGGACCTTCGCGGACAGCAGCTACTACTTCCACTACGACAACCCCGAGTACGGCAAGCTCCTCAAGGAGGGCGACGCCGGGAAGCCCCAGGACGAGACCGCCCGCTACCGCGAGGCGGCCCGGCTGCTGTCCGACGACGCGGCCGCCGACTGGCTCTACCTGATGCCCAACCTCATGGTGGCCGACAAGAACCTCACCGGCCTGCCCGTCAACCAGGTCGGCGAGGGCTTCGAGCTCACCGGCGTCCGGTGGGCCAAGAAGTGAGACTGCTGCTGCGCAAGCTCGCCTCGCTGCTGACCAGCGCGGTGATCGCGAGCTTCGTGGTCTTCGCGTTCCTGGCGGTGCTGCCCGGCGACCCCGCCGAGGTGGCCCTCGGCACCAACGCCACCCCGGACGCCGTGGCGGCGCTGCGGCACGAATTCGGCACCGACCGGCCGCTGGTCACGCAGTATCTCGACTGGGCCCAGGGGCTGCTCCACGGCGACTTCGGCACCTCCTACGTCACCCACGACCTCATCGGCCCCCGGATCACCGACCGTTTCGGCGTCACCTGCTGGCTGGCGCTCGGCGGCATGCTCGTGGCCGTCCTGCTCGCGCTGCCCGCAGGGGTGCTGGCCGCCGCCTGGCACCGCAAGGCCGCGGGCGCGCTGCTGTCCGCGCTCAGCCAGGCGGGCATCGCGATCCCCGCCTTCCTCGCGGGCATCCTCCTCGTCTACGTCTTCGCGGTCCGGGCGGGCGCCCTGCCCGCGGGCGGCTACACCCCGCTCGCCGAGGACCCCGGCGAATGGGCGCGCCACCTCGTCCTGCCGTGCCTGTCGCTGGGCCTGGTGCAGGGCGCCGTCCTCACCCGCTATGTGCGCTCCGCCGTGCTGACCGTCCTGCACCAGGACTTCCTGCGGACCGCCCGCGCCAAGGGCAGGCGCCGCCGCGCCGCCCTGTGGCGGCACGGCCTGCCCAACGCCGCCGTCCCCGTCCTCACCGTGCTCGGCCTCCAGCTCAGCACGCTGCTCGTCGGCGCCGTCGTCGTGGAACGCGTCTTCGTCGTCCCCGGCCTCGGCGACCTGCTGCTGCAGGGCGTGGCCGACCGCGACCTGCTGCTGGTGCAGGGCGTGGTGATCGTCCTCGTGGTGGCCGTGCTCGTGGTGAACGTCGTCACCGACCTGCTCTACCACCTGCTCGACCCCAGGCTGCGGAGCCGCTGATGAGACACCGTGCCACGCTGACGGCCGGTGGCGCCCTGGTCGTCCTCGTCCTGGCCGCCGCGCTGCTCTCGCTGGTGTGGACCCCCTACGACCCGATGCACGTCGACGCGGCCCACCGGCTGGCGGCGCCCGGCGGCGGACACCTGCTGGGCACCGACCAGTTCGGCCGGGACGTGGCCAGCCGGCTGATGACCGGCGCCCGCACCACCGTCTTCGTCGGCGTGGTGGCCGTGGGGTTCGCGGTGTTCCTCGGGGTGCCGGCGGGGATCGCCGCGGGGATGTCCGACGGCGCCCTCGGCGCGCTGGTCATGCGGGTGGGCGACTTCCTGCTGGCGTTCCCCGCGCTGCTGCTCGCGATCATGCTGGCAGCCGTCTACGGCACCAGCACGCTCACCGCGATGACGGCCATCGGCATCGCCTCGGCGCCCGGCTTCGCCCGGGTCAGCAGGGCGGCGACGCTGCGGGTCATGGCCGCCGAGTACATCGACGCGGCCCGGCTCGCCCGGCGTTCGCGTACGGCCATCGCCTGGCGGCACGTCCTGCCGAACATCCGGGACGTGGTCATCGTCCAGGTGTCCGTCGCCTTCGCCACCGCCGTGCTCGCCGAAGCCGCCCTGTCCTACCTGGGCCTCGGCACCCCGCCGCCCACCCCCTCCTGGGGGCGCATGCTCCTGGACTCCCAGGAGCTGCTCTTCTCCGAGCCCGAGCTGTGCCTGTGGCCCGGGCTCGCCGTCGCCGCCGCCGTCCTCGGCCTCAACCTCTTCGGCGACGGGCTGCGCGACCGCTTCGACCCCACGCTCGAAGGAGTCCGATGACCACCGCGCCGCTGCTGGAGGTCACCGGTCTCGGAGTGGACGCCGGTGCCGTACCGCTCGTGCGCGACGTCTCCTTCTCCCTCGCGCGCGGCGAACGGCTCGGCGTCATCGGCGAGTCGGGCTCAGGCAAGACCCTCACCGCGCTCGCGCTGCTCGGCCTCCTCGACGACGGGCTGCGGGCCACCGGCAGCGCCCGGCTCGACGGCGTGCCCTTCGACCTCGTGGGCGCCTCGGACCGGGACCTGTCGACCGTACGGGGCCGGCTCGCCGGAATGGTCTTCCAGGAGCCGATGACCGCCCTCAACCCGGTGATGCGGGTCGGCCCCCAGATCGCGGAGACCCTGCGGCTGCACGGCACCCGTACGGAGCGCGCCGCCGCGCGGGCCACGGCGGTGGACCTCCTGGACCGGCTGCGGCTCCCCGACCCCGCCCGCGCCGCGCGCGCCCACCCCCATCAACTGTCCGGCGGGCAGCGGCAGCGCGGCGTGCTCGGCATCGCCCTCGCCAACGACCCGGCCCTGCTGATCTGCGACGAACCGACCACCGCGCTCGACGTCACCGTGCAGAAGGACATCGTCGACCTGATCACCGGCCTGTCCGCGGAGCGGGACACGGCGGTGCTCTACATCAGCCACGACCTCGCGCTCGTCGCCTCCGTGTGCCACCGGGTGCTGGTGATGTACGGCGGGCGGATCGTGGAGAGCGGCCCGGTGCGGCAGGTGCTGTCCCGCCCGGCCCACCCGTACACCGAGGCTCTCCTCGCCGCCTGCGACCTGTCGCCCGGCGCCCGCCCGAAGGCGATCCCCGGCACCGTGCCCGCGCCCGGCGCGCTGCCGGAGGGCTGCGTCTTCCGCGACCGGTGCGCGTACGCGGACGACGCGTGCGCCGTGCGCCCGGAGCGGGTGGCCGACGCGTCGGGCGGCACGGTCGCCTGCTGGCACCCCAGGACCGGTGCCGCCGCGACCGAGGCGACGCCGCCGCCCGTGGAGGCGCCCCGGGAGGCCGGGAGGGTGCTGCTCACCGCCCGGAAGCTGACCCGCCGCTATGCGCGGCCGCGGACCCGTCCCTTCGCGCCGCGCGCCCACTTCACCGCCCTGGAGGAGGTCGGCCTGGAGCTGCGCGCGGGCCGGCGTCTCGGCGTCGTGGGCGAGTCGGGTTCCGGCAAGACGACGCTGCTGCGGCTGCTCGCCGGTCTCGACCGGCCGACGGCGGGCACGGTCGAGACCGCGGACGGGGTGGGCCTCCAGGTCGTCTTCCAGGACCCGATGGGCTCCCTCGACCCGCGCATGCGCGTACGGGACATCGTCGCCGAGCCCCTGCGCGGCGCCGCTTCCCCCGGCCGGGTCGCGGAACTGCTGACCGCGGTGGGCCTCCCGGCGGACGCGGCGGCCCGCTACCCCCACCAGTTCTCCGGCGGCCAGCGCCAGCGCATCGCCATCGCCCGCGCACTCGCCCCAAAACCGTCGGTGCTGTTCGCGGACGAGCCGGTGAGCGCGCTCGACGTCTCGGTGCGGGCACAGATCCTCGACGTGCTGCGGGGAGTGACGGGGGAGCGGGGGATGGGGCTGTGCGTGGTGTCGCACGACCTGGGGGTGATCCGGTATCTGTGCGACGACGTGATGGTGATGAGAGGGGGGAGGGTGGTGGAGCGGGGTCCGGTGGCGGATGTATGGAGCGCGCCGCAACATCCATATACGGAGCAGCTGTTGAACGCGGTCCCGGTACTGGGCCGGAGCTTCTCCGGCAAGGGTTCGTGAGAACAGCCTGTCCGGCGTTTGAGGACGCGCCCGCAGGGCGCTCCCGCCGCAGGCGGCAACGGCGGGACGGTCGGCACCTGGTTGCGGCTACGTCTCGGTCGACCCCGCGCATGCTCGGAGCGAACGGCCGCGCCCAGGTTGCCGCCACGACAGATCATGGCGCCCCGTCACTCACCCAGTCAATCCTAAGAGTTGCCACCACAGGTCCAAGCAAAAGCTTAAGCTTCACCCCATGACCCTGGACGACCTGAAGGTGTTCGTCATGGTGTGCGAGGCCCGCAACCTCAGCGCCGTGGCCCGCGAGATGAACTGCACGCAGTCCGCGGTCAGCCAGCACGTCCGGAGGCTGGAGAAGGAGGTCGGCGTGCCTCTGATGGAGCGCCAGCCGAGAGGGGTCGTGCCCACCCCCGCCGGCCGGATCCTCCAGCGCGCCGCCGCCGACAGTCTCACCGCCCTGGCCGAGGGGCTGCGGCTGCTGGAGGAGCTGCGCACCGGGCACGGCGGCGGGGTCGTCATCGCGACGGGTGCCACGACGATCCGCAATTTCCTGGGCCCGGCCATCAAGGACTTCAACGGCGCGTTCCCGGATGTGGGCCTGGAGTTCCACACCGAGCGGTCCAGCGGTCGTTGCCTGGACGTGCTGCGGGCCGGTTCCGTCGACCTGGCCTGGGTGACCATCGCCCCGGACGGGGACGTCCAGGGAGTCGAACTGCGGCCGGTCGTCAGCCTGGAGTGGGTGCTCGCCGTGCGGCCGGACGACCCGCTGGCGCGGGAGACCGCGCTGTGCGCCGAGGACCTGGCGCGGACCCGGCTCATCCGGCCGCCCGCGGGGACGAGTTCGGGCCGTCAGGTGGAGCACTATCTGGGCGCGCACGGCCTCCCGCCGCGCGCCACCACCACCCGGGCCACCGACTGGGACACCGCCCTGCTCCTCGCGGAGCTGGGGCTGGGGCACGCGCTGATACCCGCGGTGCCGGGGCTGCGGGACCAGTCCCGCGACGGCGTCCGGCTGATCCCCGTCACCGGCATCCCGTCACTGGACGTGGGCTGGGCCGCCCGGCAGTGGTCGGCTCTCTCGCCCTCCGCCCGGGAGTTCGCGGCCACGGTCGCCCGCCACGTGGCCGACGGCTGAGCCGTCGAGGGCGCACAGCGTGCCGTACGCGGCCTGGATGAAGGGCGCCAGCAGGGTCGGGGCCGTGTCCGCCAGGGCCGCGATCGCGCAGCCGGAACCGGGCAGGAAGCCGGCGAAGGCGCTGAACCCCCTTGTCCCGCCGGAGTGATGGAGCAGCGGACGCCCTTCGCGGGGGCGCAGGTTCCAGACGAGACAGACGCGGCTGCCCGAGCGGGGCAGGGCCAGCCGGGGGCGCTGCACGTCGGCGAGCGCGGCCCGCAGGCTGGGGGGCAGGCCGGTGAGGTCGGCGCGGTCGGGTGCGAGCAGGGCCAGCAGACAGCGGATGAGGTCGCGGGCGCTGGAGCGCAGGGCGCCCGCGGCGGGCAGCCCGGGGATGAGCCAGGGCGGCCGCGGCCTGCCGTGCCAGTGGCCGAGCGCCTGGGGGCGGTACGGGTCGCAGTCGGTGTCGGTCAGGCCGAGCGGCGCGAGGACGCGCTCGGTGAGCAGCTCCGCGTAGTCACCGCCCGCGGCGCGGGCCAGGGTGTGACCCAGCAGGCCCACGCCGTAGTTGGAGTAGCGCACCCGGGTGCCGGGGCGGTGGTGCAGCCGGGTGCGGGGGAGGGCGGCCATCAGGTCGGCGGAGGTGAAGGCCGCGTACGGATTGCTGAACCACGTGGCGCGCGCCTCCCGGCCGATCAGCCCCGGTGGCAGCCGGGGCAGCCCCGCGGTGTGGGTGGCCAGGTGCAGCAGGGTGATCGGCGGGCCCGGTACGGCGCTCGGCAGATAGCGGTCCACGGGGTCGTCGTAGCGCACCTCCCCCCGGGCGACGAGCTCGGCGAGGAGCAGCGCGGTGAACGTCTTGGTCAGGGAACCGACTTCGAAGCGCGTGCCGGGCTCGGCGGGCCCCCGGCACAGCACCGCGCACTCCTCGCCGCGCACCGCCGCGACGGCCACGGCGTGTGCCCCGTCGGCGGCGCCCAGGAGGGGCGTGAGGAATCTGTCGAGCGCCGTGCTCACGGCTCGCGCGCCGCGCGTGCAAGCGCGATGGAGCCCGCGACGGCGGTGACGACGACGGTGTGCTGGTGGTCCTTGAAGCGCTGGAGCGGGTCGTCGTCGACGGGGTCGGCGTCCCGGGGGACGAAGCCGTCCTCGTGCTGGAGTGCGGCGATGGCCTCCCAGTCCGAGGGCTCGCAGTAGGGCTCGTCCAGGGAGGCGCCGACGATGAGCAGCTCCGCGACGAGGTCCCACTGTCCGACCTCGCGCCAGATGTCGATCCACACCGGCAGCCAGGTCCGTACGTAGGCGGTGAGGTCGGGCGGCAGGCCGTGCGGGCGGCCGCCCCAGTCGGTGAGGTGGAAGACCGTGTGGGTCATCGCGTAGGCGGTGATCCAGTTGATCGCCCAGGGCTCGGGGGTGGAGCCGAGCCAGGTGGCGCGGGCCAGCGCCGCCCAGTCGGCGTCGTGGTCGAGCCCGGCGACGCGGGCGGCGTTGGCGACGGCGAGCCGGCGGTTGGGCAGCAGCTCGACGCCGTCCACCGAGCGCAGCCGGGCGCGGTGGGCCAGCAGCCGGTCGAGGTCGGCGTGGCGGTAGCCGCAGCGGACGAAGGGCGCGTACATCTCCAGCGGGTCGGTCATCAGGGTGTGCCGGAGCTGGCGCTCGTAGAGCATGTCGCCCTCGCGCAGCTGGCGCCAGGTGAAGTCCATCAGGGCCTGCGCGGCGACCAGTTGGCCCGCCCCGGCGACGCCGTCGCGCAGCAGGACGGAGGCGGCGAGGGTGGTCTCGCCGAGCGGCTTGTAGACGCTGTCGGGGTCGGCGATCGTCTCCGTGGTGCCTTCCGGGAGGGCGCCGTGGGCGCGGTTGGCGTGCAGCCAGGACAGGGCCCGGTCGGCCATGCTGCGGGCCGCCGTGGCCACGGGCTCGGGAACCGTCATGTCCGTACCTCCTGCGTGCCCTGGTGGTGCCGCCCTTCGAGCAGGTGGCGCGCGACGGCCAGGTCCAGGGCCGTCCGCGGGCTCTCGCCGCCCAGCAGCCGTACGTGTTCGAGCGCGAGCAGCGGTTCCAGCGGGAGCGGCACGCCCTCGTGGGCGAGCCACGCGAGCCAGCGGATCAGGCGTACCGCCGTGGGGAAGTCGCGGCGCAGTACGGAGCGGGTGACGCCCCGGCTCAGCGGCAGGGCCGCGCCGCGGGCGGCGTCGTGCACCGGCCCTTCGAGGCCGGGGGTGGCGAGGGTCGCCAGCTGGGCCATGCGCACGGACCAGCGCTGCCAGTCCGCGGTGTCGGCGAGGGCGACGTCGCCCTCGGGCTGCGCGGCGTCCACGCGCCAGGTGCCTCTCCCGCCCAGCCGGGAGAGCAGTTGTGCCGTCGCCCAGTCGCGCCAGGCGGCGGTCCGTTCGTCCACGGGGGCCGAGGGCCCGCTGCCCGGCAGCGGGAACGCCTCGAAGGAGCGGGCCACGGCGGCCGCGTCCTCGGCGTGGAAGGCCGCGCCGGCCAGGACGTACGGGGAGAAGGTGTCCGCACCGATCACCCGGATCGCGGCGAGGGCCGCCAGGGCGTCGGGGGCGCTGTCGATGTGGCGGGCAACGAGCGCCGTGCCCTTGGCGCCCCGCAGGGCACCAAGGACACGGATCGCCAGATCATCGGCCGCCGCGGCGAAATCCGCCCGCGAGCTCACTTGCCCTTCGGCTCCTTCGGCTCCTTGGGGGACAGGAGGAGCAGCGCGAGCAGGAAGCCCGCCGCTTCGGGTGCGGGCAGTGGCGGATCACTGACCGTGGCTTCCGGCTCCACCATCAGTGTTCCGATCGCGGCTGCCTCGGTGGGGGTCGCGACGAGTCGGAGGGTTTCTTGAGCGAGCATCAGAGTCTCCTTGCAGCGAAATGTCATCACTTGTCCAGTGATGCCGGATTCGACTCTAAGAGCATCGCTGCGCGTCCGCAGCTCGAGGGGCAACCGGAAGAGGCAAATGGGGGACCGGGCCCAGCCGGGCCGGACCCCTTGTCATTGCGGGCAAAACGGGAGCGGCGAAGTAAAGAGGAAAAAGTTGGTGGAGAGGGGGATGTTATCGGTGATTCCCTGAGAAATCCATCGTCCGGGTGAATCGCGGGGCCTTGTGTGTGGCGGGCTTGCCATTGCGGCATGGTCTGAAAATAGGCTGGCGCGCCATCGGCGGGGCCCTGTGCGAATGGGAGTGCTGCGATGACCACTTCGGACTCCGTGCGAAGCTGTCCCTTCCGTCATGACGAGGCCCTGGAGCCCGATCCGTTCATGACCCGGATGCGGACGGAGGCCCCCGTCGTCCGGGTGCGGATGCCGTACGGCGAGGGCCGCTGCTGGCTTGTGACGAGCTACGACCACGTGCAGACGGTCACTTCGGACAAGCGGTTCAGCCGGGCCGCGCTGGTCGGCATGGACTTCCCGCGGATCACCCCGGCGCCCATCGTCCAGTCCGAGGCGATCAACGTGATGGACCCGCCCGACCTCAACCGGGTCCGCAAGCTGATCGTCAAGGCCTTCACCACCAAGCAGGTGGAGGAGCTGAGACCCTGGACGCAGAAGACGGTCGACTCCCTGCTGGACGACATGGTCGAGCACGGCGCCCCGGCCGACGTCGCCGACCACCTCGCGGGCCGGCTCCCGCTGATGACCATCTGCGAGCTGCTCGACATCCCCGAGCCGGACCGGGCGCAGCTGCGCCGCTGGGCGATGGCCATGATGTCCATGGCCGCCGCCGACAGGACCTCGGCGGCCGAGGCGAAGGCCGGCCTGCGGGCCTATTTCCAGGAGCTCGGCAAGGAGCGCCGGCGCAACCCCGGTGACGACCTGATCAGTTCACTCGCCACCGCCCGGATCGGCGACGAGATGCTCGACGAGGACGAGCTGGCCGTGCTCGCCATGCTCCTGGTCGTCACCGGCCACGACACCACCACCTACGACATCAGCAACATCATCTACACCCTGCTCACCCACCCCAAGCACCTGCTCCAGCTGCGGGAGCGGCCCGAGCTGTTCCCGCAGGCCGTCGAGGAGCTGCTGAGGTTCATCCCGTTCCGCCAGGGCGTGGGCATCCCCCGGGTGGCCCTGGAGGACGTCGATCTCGACGGGGTGATCATCAAGGAGGGCGACACGGTCCACGTGTCGTACCTGACCGCCAACCGCGACGAGCTCGTCTACGAACACCCCGACGAGCTGGACTTCGAGCGCAAGGACCCCGCGGTCCACATGGCCTTCGGATACGGCAGCCACCACTGCCTGGGTTCCCACATGGCCCGCATGGTGCTCCAGGTCTCCATCGGCACCCTGCTCAACCGTTTTCCCGAACTGCGGCTGGCCGTACCGGCGGAGGAGGTGCAGTGGAACACCGTCTCTATCTGGCGTTATCCGCTCGCCCTGCCGGTCGCCTGGTAAGGAGCGGATCATGGCAACTCTGTGCAGGCCGTCCATCGCCGTCCCCGAGCACGTCATCACCCGGGAACAAACCCTGGAACTCGCGCGCACGCTGCACGCCGGCCACCCCCAGCTGGGCCTCGCCCTGCGGCTGATCGGCAACACCGGCGTCCAGACCCGGCATCTCGTGCAGCCCATCGAGGACACCCTCAAGCACCCCGGCTTCACCGCCCGCAACGCGCTCTACGAACTGGAGGCCAAGGCCAGGGTGCCCGAGGTGATCCGGCGGGCCCTGGACCACGCCGAGCTCACCACCCGCGACATCGACCTCATCGTCTACGTCTCGTGCACCGGCTTCATGATGCCGTCGATGACCGCCTGGATCATCAACACCATGGACTTCCGGTCCGAGACCCGGCAGCTGCCCATCGCCCAGCTCGGCTGCGCCGCCGGGGGAGCGGCCATCAACCGCGCCCACGACTTCTGCATGGCCTATCCGGCGTCCAACGTGCTGATCGTCTCCTGCGAGTTCTGCTCGCTCTGCTACCAGCCCGCGGACCTCGGCGTCGGCAATCTCCTGTCCAACGGCCTCTTCGGCGACGCCCTCGCGGCGGCCGTCGTCCGGGGCGAGGGCGGCGTCGGCGTCCAGCTGGAGCGCAACGGCTCCCACCTGGTGCCCGACACCGAGGACTGGATCTCCTACGGCGTCCGCGACACCGGCTTCCACTTCATGCTCGACAAGCGGGTGCCCGGCACGATGGCCATGCTCGCGCCCGCCATGCGGGCGATGGCCGAGCCGTACGACTGGGACATGTCCGGCCTCGACTTCTACATCGTCCACGCGGGAGGCCCCAGAATCCTGGACGACCTCTGCAAATACCTCAACCTCCCCTCGGAGATGTTCCGCTACAGCCGTGCCACGCTCACCGAGCGCGGCAACATCGCCAGCGCGGTCATCTTCGACGCCCTGGAACGGCTCTTCCAGGACGGCGGCGCGGAGCATCGCGCACGCGGCGTCATCGCGGGCTTCGGCCCGGGAATCACGGCGGAGATCGCACTGGGGACGTGGTCGAAGAGTGCGGCTCCGGCGGAGCCGGCTCCGGCGACTTGAGGTGGGTGAGGAGATTCAGCCCGTCCGGCGTTTGAGGACAGCGCGCGAAGCGTGCTTCGGGGTCTGGGGCGGAGCCCCAGTTCGGGAAGGGGCGGGGCGGGGAAGAAAGCCGCCGCCCGCAGGGCGTCAGAGCGCGTACCCCCTGAGCACCGGCTCCCCGAACGCATCGTGCCACGGACCCAGCGCGGACACCCGATCCGTGTCGACCAAGTGATACAGCGCCCCCTCCCACAACGGAAACACCGGCAACGAACCCAGAAGCACCCGCTCCACCTCCCGGTAGACCAAGAGCCGGTCCCCCACCCCCGCAACCCCCCGCGCCCGCGACAGCAGCTCGTCGAGCGCGGCGTCCCGATACCCCACCCCACGCAGCAGCGGCCCCACCGCGTTGTCCGCGGACAGGTAGTCGACCTGCCAGTTCAGCCGGAACGGCCCGTCCATCACCGGGAGTTCCGACAGGAAGGAGGAGCGGTCGGACGGCACCGCCTCCGCCGGGATGCGCAAGCCCGCGCCGACCCCCGCCGCGAGATCCGCCGCCCACCCCTCGTGCCCCTGGCCCGCGGGATAGCGGAAGACGAAGCGCGGCGGCGGGGCCAGGCCCCGCTCGGCGAGGAGCCGCCGCGCCCCGGCGGGGTCGTGGGGAATCACGTCCGGCGCCGGGCCCGACGGGTCCAGGACCGGCGGCAGGACCCGGTGGGCCACCGGGCGCGTGCCCGCGAAGTGCGTGCGGCCGATCGTCTCGCGGTCCACGCACATGGCCACCGCACGCCGCACCACCGGGTCGTCGTAGGGCGCGACGGCCGTCGGGAAGGCGAGGAAGGTGACCATGGGGTTGGGCGTGACGCGGAAGCGCGGACCGCCGTCGCGCGCCGCCGCGTCGATCCTGGTCGGCGGCACCTCGGTCACGTCGACCTCGCCCCGCAGGAACGCCTCGTGCCCCCCGGCCAGGTCCGGGTGCGTGGAGAAGGTGATCCGCGCCGCCTGCCCGGCGCCGCCCGCCGGGTGCGCGGCGTTGGCGGCGTAGTAGCCGTCGAACCGCTCGACGGTCAGGTCCTCGCCCGGCCGCCAGGGCCCGGTGAGGCGGTACGGCCCGTTGCTGACCGGGCGCAGGGCGAACCCGGCGGGGTCCGCCTCTGCCAGTTCCTCCGGTACGGGCGCGGTCGCCCGGTGGCTGAAGACGGCCGCGATGTCGTGGAACGGATCGGTCAGCCGGATCTCCAGCAGCAGCTTCCAGAGGACGCGCACCCCGCCGAGCCGCGCGCTCCGCCCCGCCCGTACGTCGTCGTACCCCTCCACCACCGCGAGGTGCTCGGCCAGTTCCGAGCCGGTCCCGGGCGCGACCACGCGGGAGAGCGCGTAGCGGTAGTCCTCGGCCGTCACCTCGCGTCCGTGGTGGAAGCGCACGCCGGGGCGCAGCGTGAACCGTACGGAGAGGCCGTCCGGCGCCACCTGCCAGCCGCTCGCGGCGGCGGGGGCGAGCCGGCCGGTGGCGGGGTCGCAGTCGACGAGGGGGTCGGCGATGACGCCCGCGATCAGCGCACCGTCGTGTTCGAAGGCGGTGCCGGGGTCGATCGCGGACGGCATGCCGAGCCGGACCCGCAGGGTGCGCCCGCTCATCGGGCGGCGGCGGGGGCGGCGGCCGTGGTCTCCAGCCGGTAGCGGGCGATGCCCTCCAGCACGGCGCGGCGGACCGTCGCCTCGTCGGGCCCGCGCAGCAGGAAGCGGCCGCCGGCGTGGTCGTAGCCGCCCTCGCCGTCGAAGACCTGCCCGGGGGCCGGGAGCGCCTCCCCGTAGAACTCGGGTATCGCCTCGACCAGGGAGTTGCGGCTGACGACGCGCCGCGGCCACGGCCTCGGCTCGGGGAAGACCAGCCAGCCGCCGCCGACTCCGGGCCCGGGGTGGGTGAGCTCCTCCAGGGATGTCAGCGGGGGCAGCCCGACCGCCGCGCGCACGGCCTCGCCGTAGAGGTCGATGCCGAAGATGTCGCGGTGGACGAACGGCACCCCGGCCCCGCCCGGCCGCAGGCCCACCTCCAGGAACACGTGCTCCCCCGCGGAGTCGACGATCACCTCCAGGTGGAACGGGCCGTCCCACAGCTCCAGGGCGTCCAGGCAGTCCGCGGCGAAGGACATCAGGGCGTCGCGCCGCGGGCCCGGGTCGAGGAGCACCGAGCCGAGCGGCAGGCCGTGGGTGAAGTCCAGGCAGGTGTTGACGTACGCGGAGGCGGTGGCGAAGTGGAAGCGCCCGTCGCGGCGGATGCCGTCCACGTGGTGGATGGCGCCCTCGACGTACTCCTCCGCCTCGTAGCCGTACCGGTCGACGCCCTCCAGGGCCTCCTGGAGCTCGCTCTCGGTGCGCACCAGCAGCACGCCCTTGGCGGAGGCGCCGTCGCGGGGCTTGAGGATCAGGGGCAGGCCGAGCTCGTCGGCGAGGGTCTTGGCGTGCGAACCGGCGTCCAGCGCCCGGTACTTCGGCGCCCGCACCCCGGCCAGCCGGATCCAGCGCTTCATCCGCGTCTTGTCGCGGAACCGCAGGACGTACTCCGTCTTCCGGCCCGGGGCGCCGAGCGCCTCCCGGAGCCGGGCCGCGGTGATCAGGTCGAATTCCGACAGGCCGATGATCCCGGCGAGCGGGCCGTGGGCCCGGGCGACGCGGCGGGCGGCGGGCAGCAGCGTCTCGTACGCCATGTCCTCGACGACGACGGTCTCGGCGGCGCCGTCCCGGTCGAGGGGCGCGAGCGCGTCGGCGGTGGCCAGATAGGCGAGGCGGAAGCTGCCGGGCGGTACGAAGCGGTGGTACTCGCCGAACTCGTCGTCGAACCGGTTGAGGACGAGGAGCAGCGGGGCAGTGTCCTGCCCGGATGACTGATGGTTCACGGTGGCGTTCCTCAGTGGTGGTGTCCGGCGTTCGGTCAGTGGTCCCAGCGGATCAGGGCGGGCAGGGCGATCAGGGTGACGAGCAGGGAGAGGGTGCCTCCGACGAGCCAGGGGGACACCAGGCCGAAGGAGTTGGCGACGAAGCCGCCGACGAGCGAGCCGAGCGGCATCGCGCCCCAGGTGAGCATGCGGGCGGCGCCCGAGACCCGGCCGAGCAGCTCGGCGGGGACCAGCCGCTGCCGTACGGACTGCACCACCACGACCCACAGCGAGACGCTGACGGAGAAGACGGTGAACAGGGCCACGACGGTGACGGGGCTGCGGCCCACCAGGCCGATCGCGAGCCACATGAGCGAACAGGCGGTCTGCGCCCCGATGGCAGTCAACCGGGGGCCGAAGCGGGCGACGACCCGGCCGCCGACCATCCCGCCGACGACCCCGCCGATCGCCATGGCCGCCAGCAGGACGCCGTAGCCGCGGTCCCCCACGTGCAGCTCGTCGTGGGCGAAGAGCACCAGCGTCGACAGGGCCATGGCCTCGCAGAACATGGCCGCGCCCGCGACCAGCGACAGGGTGCGCAGCAGCCGGTGGCGCAGCAGCCAGCGCAGCCCCGCCGCGATCTCGGCGGACAGCTTCTCGCCGCCCGCCGGGCGGGGCTCCCGCGCTGGGGTGCGGATGCGCTGGATGAGCAGCACGGACAGGGCGAAGGTGATGCTGTTCAGCCAGAACGGGAGGGGCGCGGCGAACGCGAACAGCGCGGCGCCGAGTGGCGGCCCGGCGAACTCGCGGGCCACGGTCTCGCTCGCCACGAGCCTGCCGTTGGCCCGCTCCAGATGGCGCTCCGGCACGACGGCGGCGATGACCGTCTGGCTGGCCGTGGTGAACAGCACCTCGGCGGAGGCCACCCCGAAGGGCAGCAGGAACAGCATCCAGATCTGCGTGAGTTCACCGGAGACCAGCACGGCGATGACCGCCACCAGTGCCGCCTGCGCGATCTGCGCGCCGAGCATGAGGCGCCGGCGGTCCATCCGGTCCACCAGCGCCCCGCCGATCACCGACAGCAGCAGCCAGGGCAGCGTGGACGCGAAGGCGACACCGGAGATCAGCCGGGGGTCGTCGGTGAGACTCTTGGCGGTCAGCGGCAACGCGGCGACGAGGGCACCGTCACCGAGCGGCGCGATGAGACTGGCGGACCAGAGATAGCCGAAGTCTCTTCCTATGCCCTTGCCTTCGGCGGGGGCGGCGGTGGGTGTCTGTTCCAAAGGGTTCGTCCTCGGCGGCTGGGTTGCTGGGGGCAAGCCCCCAGACCCCCGAACGCGGCTGCGCCGCGTGTCCTCAATCGGGGCCTGGGGGTTCACCCCCAGTTTCGGGAAGGGGCGGGATTGGGGAAGAAACCCCGGTCAAGCGAGCCGCACCGAGTCCCCGATCGCGTTCCAACGCGAAAGCGCGCCGGCGTACGACTCCGCCTGGAAGATGACATGTCCCAGCAGACACCGGAAGTCCTCCGCGGGCGGAACCTCCGCCCCCGGCTCGTAATACAGCGAAACCTCCAGCACATCATCGGAGGCGGCCAACTCATCGAGCCCCACGAGCCCGTTGAAGGACGGCACCCCCGAGGCCGCGCTGAAGCAGCGCACCGCCGCGCACTTCGCCCGCGGTGCCGAGAAGACCCCCAGCTCGTCGGGGTCGAGCGCGACGTACGAGGCGAGCATGACGCGGGCCAGGGAGACGCCCGTGACGAGCTCCACGAGCTGGGGGATGCAGTGCCCGGCGAGGCGGGCGCCGATCTCGATCAGTACGGGATCGCCGTCGGGCAGCCGGAGTTCGCAGTGGAAGGGGCCCAGTGCGACACCCAGCGCCCGGCAGACGTCGGTGACGTACGCCTCGACGGCGGCCCGCACGGGCGGTTCGAGCTCATGCTGGACGATCATGCCGAGCTCCACGAAGTACGGCTCGGCGCCCAGCAGTTTGGAGGTGACGGAGACGATGACGACCTGGCCGTCGAGCACGTACCCCTCGACGCTGACCTCGGGCCCTGCGACGTACTCCTCCAGGAGCACGGGCCCTTCGAGGCCGCGGCCCATGTCGGTGCGCGGGTCGGTGCGTATCCAGTCGTACGCCCGGCGCAGCTCCTCCGGCGTCTCCACCCGGGTGACGTGGATGCTGCCCGCCGAGCGGGTCGGTTTGAGCACGGCGGGGAATCCCACCCGGGCGGCGGCCGCGTCCAGCCCGGCGGCGTCGGCCGCCTCGGCGTAGCGCGGGACGCGCAGCCCGGCGGCCCGCGCGCGGTCGCGCATCACCGCCTTGTCCCGGAGGGCCTCCACATCGGCCACGGGCAGGCCGGGCAGGCCCAGCCGGTCCGCGAGCCGGGCGACCGTGCCGACGTAGAACTCGAAGCCGGGCACGAGGCCCGCGAACGGCCGCTCGCGGTGCAGCTCCGCCACCGTGTCGTACAGCGCCGACTCGTCATTGGTGTCCACCACGACGAGTTCGTCGATGTGCTCGCGCAGCGGCTCGGCGATGCGCCGGTCGTCGCGGTCGTAGGAGGCGACGACGAGTTCGAAGCCGAGCGCGCGGGCCTCGACGAGCAATTGGCATCCGGACGACATGGGCTCGACGACCAGAATGCGGATACGGGGGCGGGGTTGCGGTTCGGTCATTGCAGTGGCTCTCCGGGACATCGGTGGCGGCGGCCCGGAAGGTGAATCAGGGCCGCCGCGTTGCGTTCACTGGTCGGAGCAGCGGTGCCGGTGAATCGGGCGCCGTCAGGCGGTCACGGCCTCCCGCGCGCCCACGGTGACCTCGTAGAGCTCGGCGAAGTAGTCGCCGATGAGGTCGATGAAGGTGGTGAGGTAGACCTCGGCCTTCTCGGGCGTGCTGAAGTTCTCCACCGCGCGGGACACGGTCCGGAACATCAGCTCGTCGTGGTCGTGCTGCTCGTCGAAGGCGATGTGCGCCTGCGTGCCGTGCACATACTCCTTGCCGAATTCCTCGGCGGCCTTGTCGGTGATGACCGGGTTGTAGCGGTCGGAGTACCACTCGACGAACCAGTCCCAGATGGTGGTGGGGGCCGGGCCGTCGTGGTCCGCCTCCAGCCGCAGATAGCCCATCAGCTTGGCGGTCGAGCTGAGCACCGGGGTGGCGTCCAGCTCCTCGATGGTGAGGCCGAACTTCTGGAGGTCCCGGGTGAACATGTTCTCGTGCCCGAATTCCTCGGCCAGATAGCGGGCCAGCTTCGCGGCCAACTGGTCGTCCTTGGAACCGACCTTGTAGAGGGCGTAGCTGTCGACCTCGTTGTTCAGGCGGATCCGCAGCACCGTCTCGGTGATGTGGCGGATGTAGTAATCCCGGTCGATCCACTCGCCGCGGTGCAGCTCGCGCATCTTCGGGACCCGCTTGAACTGCTTCTCCAGCAGCTCGGCGGCAAGGGATTCAAGACGATCACGATCGAGTTTCGGCATGCTTCTCTACAGCCTTTCGAGGGTGATTCCGCCGGGCGGCAAGAAGTGCCGGGCCCAGGGTCGTCGGCGGATTATTGAACCGGCCGTGCAGAATTTCCTTTACCAGTATGAAACATGGGTGGCGCGCTTCAAATAGCCAATTCGCAAGGCTTGGCCTGCGTCATGCGAGGGCCGGGCTCCGGATGGCCTCCGGGCGCTCGGCGGCCCCCGTCCGCGCGGTCTCCACGACGTCTTCCCAGGCGAGGGCGAGCCGCCGGACACCGTCCCGCAGGGAGTGCCCGTCGAGCGTGAACGGCAGCCGCAGCCTGCTGTCATAGGTGCCGCCGGTGCCGAACCGGGGGCCGCTCAGCAGATGGACGCGGCGCCGCTCGGCCGCGGTTGTGAGGGCGCTGCTGACGGGCGCGCCCAGATCGACCCAGAGGGTGGTGCCACCCCGCGGGATCGCGAAGCGCCAGCCCGGCAGCTGCTGCCGGAGCGCCGAGGTGAGCGTCGCCCGACCGTCCCGGAGCGTGGTCCTCCGCTCGGTCAGCAGCCCGTCCGCCGACGCCATCAGCCGGGCGGCGACCACCTGGTCCGGCACCGAACCCGTCGTCCCCAGCCCGCTGTTGATCACCGCGAGCCGGTGCACGGTCGACGCCGCCGTACGGATCCACCCCACCCGCACCCCGTCGCCGATCGCCGCCCGTACGGAATCGATCAGTGCCACCGTGCCGTCGGGGGCGTGCGCGGCGAGCGACTCGGGCATCCCGCCGTCGTCCAGCCGCAGGTCGGCCGTGCTCTCGTCGGCGACCAGGAGGGTGCCGGTGCGCAGCGCGGTCCGTACGAGGAGGCGGCGCTCCTCGGTCGACATCACATGCCCGGTCGGGTGCTGGAAATCCGGAGTGAGCAGCGCCAGTTGCGGTCTGGCCTGGTGCATCGCGGCACTGAAAAGCTCGATGTGCCAGCCGTTCGCCCCCAGGCCCACGGGCCACGGGCGGGCGCCGTGCAGCCAGATGGCGTCCATGACGTGGGGTGCCGCGGGCGATTCGATCAGGACGCGCTGTGCCGGTCTGGCCCTCAGCCGCAGCATCAACTGCCAGCTGTGCCGCACCCCTTGGGTGATCAGGATCTGCGCGGGCGAGGTGGGCAGCCCCCGCTCGGTGTAGCGGTCGGCCACTGCCTGCCGTAACTCCGGCAGGCCGTACGGCTCGTGGCTCCGGTCGGCGAAGGCCCTGGCCACGGCCGGGGCGATGGAGCCCAGCGCCTGGCCGAGGCGCTCGTCGGGTACGGGCAGGAGGTCGGAGGCGAAGTCGGCCACCCAGTCCGTCGCCGGTCTGCACCACTCGGCGGCGGGTCCGGGCGAGGCGGTCTCGGGGCCGTCCGCAGCCGGTTCCGGCAGTGCGATCACGGTGCCGGAACCACGGGCGCTGCGGAGCCGGCCCTCGGCGCGCAGCATGTCGTAGGCCTTGGTGACGGTGGTGCGGCTGATGCCCAGCTGCTCGGCGAGGGCCCGTTCAGGGGGTACTCGGGTGTCCGGTGACAGCTGCCCCTCACGGATGAGGATGCGGACGCGTTGTGCCAGTGCGTCGTACGCGGGTCCGCGCGAGCGCCAGTCACCCAGGAGCCGTCTCATCTGTCCCGGGCTCATCACGTGCAATATCTCTGCCACTGTGTGCCATTCGGAAAAGGCCGGTACGGCCGGTACGGCTTCCGAGATCCTTCGGCCTGCCCACCGAGCGCACGGGAGGTGTCCCGCTATCCGGGTTCGGTAGCAGGTGGAGCCTGGCGAATGGGGCTGTCGGCACACAGCAGGGCCGGACACGCTCGTGGTGGATGGCTCTGCCGGTGCGTCGACGGGGTGCCGGAGGCAGCGGCGGAGCCGGTATGGGCGAAGTACGAGATCTTGCGTGCGAGCCGCTCGGTGCGGCGCGCGTCAGGGCACGACGAACCGAACCTCTTGGAATCCCCCGTCATGCGCACATGCTCAACAGGCGCGCGACGGGGTGTCAAGGGTTTTTTCGAGCTTGTGGCAGTCGTCGAAGGTGCGGCACCGAAGTGCCGCACCTTCCGGAATCGGACTAGAGGTCGAACTCCGCCGGGTTGATGCCCAGCGCGAAGCACGCCTCGCGGACCACGGCCTGCTCGTCCTTGTCGAAGTCGCCGTCCGCGCCGCCGATGACGATGCCGATCTGGATGACCGCCCGCGCCTCCGTCGGCTTCTTCTGCACCTTGCCGATGGTCTGCAGGATGCTGACCTTGCCGAAGTCGAAGTCGGCCGTCAGCTTCTGGCAGTAGTCGTTGAAGCGGGCCTGGAGGTCGTCGGCCGGGAAGTTCTGGAGGACGTCGTTGGTGGCGATCAGCGAGGCCACGCGCTGCCGCTCGGAGGCGTCGATCGAGCCGTCGGCCGCGGCCACCAGCGCGCACATCGCCATGCTCGCGTCGCGGAACGCCCCGCTCTTGAGCTCGTTCTTCTTCGCCACGAGCTGACCCTGCATCGTCGCGGCGGAGTCCTTGAACCGGTCCCAGAGCGCCATCTGTGTCTCTCCTCGTAAAAATCAGGGGTGCACAGAAGGAACGGACCCAAAGGTAAAGAAGTTCCCAAGGGGGCGGGCAGGGTCCGGGGGCCGGGGTCAGGTGGCGAGCGGATCGAGGTGCAGCGGCCGCACCCGGCCCTCCAGCATCGCGCCGAGCCCCATCACCGCGCATGTGTCGGGGTGTTCGGCGATCCGCACGGTCATCCCCGTGGCGTCGGCGATCATCCGGTCCAGCCCCGGCAGCACCGCGCTGCCACCGGCGAGCATCACGCCGCGCTCCACGAGGTCGGCGACGAGGTCCGGCGGGCAGGCGCGCAGGACGCGCCCGATGGCGTCGAGCACGCCGGTCAACGGGGTGTGGATCGCCTCGCGGACGTGCTCGGTGCTCACCATGACCGTACGGGACAGGCCCGTGGCCACGTCGCGGCCGCGCACCTCCGCGCCCTCCTCCATGGGGTCCGCGCACAGCGCCCGCTGGAGCGGCGCCAGCCCCTGGGTGGGCAGCATCAGCTCATGCCTGCTGCGCAGGTGCTGGACCACGGCGTAGTCGATGGCATCGCCGCCCACCTGCACCTTCTCCGCCGCCACGATCGCGCCCAGGGAGAGGACGGCGACCTGCGTCGACGCCGCCCCGGCGACCACGATCATCGTTGCCTCGGGCTGCTCGACGGGCAGCCCGCACCCGACGGCGGCGGCGATGAGCGTGTCCACCAGCTCGACGCGGCGCGCGCCCAGGCCCGTGAGCGTCTCGGTCGCGGCCCGCTGCGCGAGCGGCTCGGCGTCGTGCGGCAGACACACGGCCGCGCGCAGCAGCGGCTTGCGCCGCCAGGCCCGGCGGATCTTGTCGCTGACGAGGAAGCGGAGCATGCGCTGCGCCATGTCGATGTCCACGACCGTGCCGCCGGAGATGGGCCGCACGACGCGGATGTGCTGGGGCGTGCGCCCCGCCATGCCCTCGGCCATGGCACCGACCGCGATCAGGGAACCCGTGCGGGTGTTCACGGCGGCGATGCTCGGCTCGTCCACGATCAGTCCGGTGTCCCGGACGTAGACCCGGGTGCGAGCGGCCCCGAGGTCGACGGCGACGGTGCAACGGCGCAGCTGCTCAAGGCTGTGAGGGGTCAAGACGGGATCCTTCCCGAGAACGGGTGGGGAAGCGGTGGCCACGCGTCCATCGTGCGTTGCGTATGTGTACGGGGCCCGATGGATTGAGCCGCATGGTTGACAGCCCGTCAGTGCTCTCCACTCGTCTGGCGTATGCCATTGCTTTGTCTGCGGGTCCGTTGCCGCCTGCGGCGGGGGCGCCCTGCGGGCGCGTCCTCAATCGCCGGACGGGCTGAATCAGCCCGTGGGGGCACCTCTGGGGGCACCCCCGGACGGAGTCTGGGGGAGGTAGCTGGGGGAGATTGAGGACAACGCGCGAAGCGTGCTTCGGGGTCTGGGGCAGAGCCCCTCACGCGGCGGAGCCGCATATCGGATGCAGCCGGGAAGGGGCGGGGCTGGGGAACAAGCGCCCACCGGGCCGCACCCGAGCGGGGGTCCGGGGCGGAGCCCGGGGCCGGCGGTGGCGGACACGAACACCCCCGTGATCCGTCTCCGCCACCATCGGCCTCGCACTCGCGAGTTTGCCAGGAGGGTCTGACAACGCCGCTCTATGTTGGAAGCATGAGCGAACCCACCTGGCAGGTCGCCGCCGACGTCGAAGGCCGCCCCACCCGGCGCGACTGCGCCCACCTGGACGAGGTCCGGGACGTCACCCCCAGCACGACGGAAGGCTGCGAGGACTGCCTGCGCATCGGCAGCACCTGGCTGCACCTGCGCGAGTGCCTGGTCTGCGGCCACATCGGCTGCTGCGACAGCTCCCCGAACCGCCACGCGAGCGCCCACGCGCACGCGGAATCGGGCCACGACCTCGCCCGCTCCTTCGAACCGGGCGAGGACTGGGCGTGGTGCTACGCGGACGAGCTGCTGCTGGTGCCGCGGTAACCCGCGACCACCGGGGGCGCCGGGGAGGATACCCCCACCGGCACGGTCACGATCGGCGAGAAGTACCCCGCGGGGTACGGCTCACCCACAGGCGACCCACCGGCCTCCACCCACGCATGCGCCCGGAACGGACGGCTCCGGACCCCCGCGCACCACACCACCCCCAAGCCGTCCAGCCGGCACAGCAGCACGACCGCCAGCGACCGCTGCAGACATCCCGCCTCCACCGCACACCGCTCGCTCGCCGCGACCACCGCCTCCCGGGCGGCCAGCACCTGTTCGGCCGTGGCCGGGGCGGCCCCGGGCCGGAAGCGGCCCAGCACCCGGCGGATGCGCCCCGGCGGCAGGGCGGCGAGCAGCCGGGCCCCGGCGACCGCCGCCCGCACGGCCGAGCGCCGCTGCGGCCAGGGCGTGGGCGTGGCGCCCGGCGCGCTCACGGCGTCACCAGGCGTGCGCTGCGCAGCGAGGTGACCAGGGCCGACACATCCTCCTCCGCCTGCCCGGCCGGCAGGCTCGGGTGATGCTCCCTCAGGCCGCGGGCGGCCTCGGCGGTGGTGGCGCCCTGGAGGAGCGCGTTGAGCACGAGCGTGCCGGTGGCGTTGAGCTGCCAGTAGCGGCCGGTGCGCTCGTCGAGCAGGATCATGCCGTCGTCGACGGGTGCGGTGCTGATGGTGTCGCGCAGGCTGACGGTCATCGTGCTCTCCCGGTCGGGGTGGAGGTGGGCCGGTGGGCGGGGCGGTTCAGGGAGCGCAGCCAGGTCTCGCAGGCGAGCGTCTGGGACAGGTGCGTGACGATGTGCGGCGTGGGGTGCGGGACGAGCAGCGCGGCGCGCAGCACGGAGGCGTCGATGAGCCCCATGCCGGCCAGCAGCGAGCCGTCGAAGAGCTCCAGCAGCTCGGCGCGGTGCCGAGCGAGGGCTATGTAGAAGTCGGTGCTGTAGTCGCCCTTGGTGGTGCGGGCCAGCAGGGGCGCCGGGACCATGCCGTCCATCGCGGTGGTGAGCAGTGGTTTGTACGCGGTGCGGCCGGCGCGCTCGTGGAGGCGTACGGACAGGGCCGCGTCCATCACCGGGTCGTCCAGGCAGGGCGCCGCCTGCGGCAGGCCGGACCGGGTGGTGGCCTGGTCGATGCGCCGGACGGCGGCCCCGGCCGTCCGGGCGTACTGCACGGCGGTGTGCTGTGCCCGGTGCGGCGCCAGTGGTTCGGGCCCGGCGGCGACCGCCTCGCGGAACAGGGTCCGGGCGGTGCGGACTGCCTCCGGCGTCGCCCAGGGCGGCATCCGCAGTGCCGGTCCCCAGGTCATGGAGGGCGCGGTGGGCGCGGTCGGCAGCGCGTCCATCTCCTCGACCGCGAGGCGCAGCCAGTCCGCGTACGTGGTGTGCTCGGCCAGGGCGCGCAGCAACGGCCGGAGTGGCTGCCGGAAGCGGATGCAGTGGCTGTGGATGTGGGCCGGTGCCTTCGCCGGATGCTCGCGGACCAGGTCGTGGAGATAGCGGGGGGTGACGGAGAACAGCTCGTCCCCGCCGTGCCCGGCCAGGTGCAGCCGGGAGCCCGCCATGCTCATCCGCCGGGCGAGATCGGCGAGCCGGGCCGTGTCGCGCACCCAGGCGCCGGGCTCCTCCAGCGGTGGATACGGGCCGTGCACCCCGGCGAACCACAGGGGGGTCTCTTCCTGCCCCACCGAATGGTGCTCCGCCTCAGGGAGCGCCGCCCGGGCCCGCTCCGCCCAGACCGTGTCGCTGTTGACCGGGTCGGCACCTTGCCGGTGCGTGGTCACCAGCCGGGCCGGACCGTGCGCCGCCAGGAAGCACAGACTGGTGGAGTCCAGACCGCCGGACAGGTCCGCGCTGACCGTGCCGCCGCCCGCCGTGCAGGAATCCACCGCCGCCGACAGCGCCTGCCGCAGCGCCTCCGCCCCCTCGGCCAGGGGCAGCGCCGGTTCGGGCGCGGTCCACCAGCGCCGCAGGCCGGACCGGCCGTCGGGCTCGACGACCAGGCAGTGGTCGGGCGGCACCGCCGTGACGCCCCGCCATGTGCTCCTCTCCTCCACGGGGTGCACGGCCCCGGCGGCCAGCAGCCGCGTCACCAGCACCTCTTCGTCCACCGGCGCGCCGATCGCCGCGGCCAGCACATCGCAGCGGCCCGACGCGACCGTCGTCCCGTCCACCAGCGCGTGGAAGACCCTGCGGACGCCCGAGGCGCTTCCCCGCACCCGCACCCTGCCGCCCACCGATGCGATCAGGTGGAAGCTGCCCGCCAGTGGCCGGGCGACCCGCTCGATCTGCGCCAGGTCGTCCACCTGTCCGAGCAGCGCCGTGAGTTCGGCAGCCGTGACCGCGCAGCGCCCGATCACCGCGACCCTCGCCTTGCGCGTACGCGCGACCGTCACCTGATCATCCGCCCACCGGCCCAGCAGCCACGGCCTCCCCGAACCGTGGGCGACGATCCGGTCGGCCCGTGGCCGCAGCGTGCACACCGCGGCCATGGCCGCCGGGCCGTCGGGCAGGACGGCGAACCACTCCTCACTCGGCACGGCCGGCGCTACTGCCAGTGCCAGAGCTGGCCTTCGCCGCCTTCCTCCAGCACGTTCCCCTCGATCCAGCCGAGTGTGAGCCTGCCGAAGTCCCCGACCTCCACGAGCGCCGGAGGCTCGTACACCTCCGCGGCCGGTGCCTCTGTGGACTCCATGAGATCTGTCATTCCGCGTCCCCTCCCGAATCCGCTGTCGTCACTCAGAGTATCTGACGGTCGCGCTCCGTGAAGGGGGGTTTAGCGCGCACACCCGGCGCACGGGGGGCGCGCGGGGCGCGCTGCTCCGGCGCTCACCTCCCCTGTCTCCTGTCGGAGTTGACCGCCTTCACCTTGGCGCTGAGCAGCTCGGAGTCCGTGGCGGGCCGGGTGTCGCCCGGTTCGACGTCCCACTCCCTGCCACCCGCGGGCGGCCGCAGCTGAAGATGGGGTCCGGCGTCGCCCATGACCCGCCCGATGCGGTCGGTACGCACGTCGACGACGTAGGTCCCGACCTCGGGAGCGGGCTCCCGAATGTGCTCCGAACAGCGGCAATTGGCAAGCGGCGAGCTGGGCTTGAGGTCGATCCCGTGGGCGGTGGCCCACATGTAGACACCGCAGGTGGATTGCGGCTCGGGGGTGGCGCCCGGGGGAGCGGGCGGCTGCGGTGCGGCTGGCGGCTGCGGTGCGTTGAGGGTGCGGGGCCTGAACGGTGCCCTCGCCCGGTGGAAGAGGCGAGCGATAAAGTCCTTCACGTCATCAGCTCCTGGAGTGTGCTGGTGGCCATGCCCCCGGGCCGTTCGTGCGGTCGCGGGGGTCTTTTGTGGCGTCACAATACGGCGCAGTGCTGCACCTGTCTATAGCCGGATATACACGTAGGCATCTATGTTCGACTAGGCGTTCATACGTACAGTTCCGCGCATGATGGAGTACGACCCGACTCAGCCCAAGTGGACGCAGATCGCGGAAGTGATCCGCCGGCGCATCGCCAGTGGCGAGTACCCGGTGAACCACCTGATCTCCGAGACGCGGCTGGAGCAGGAATTCGAGGTCGCGCGAGTGACCGTGCGCAAGGTCACCGCGGCGCTCCGGGCTGAGGGCCTGATCGTCACCACTCCGGGCATGGGCTCATTCGTGGCGGCGAAGCCGCCGACCGCGCAGACCTGAGCGAACCCGGCCCGCGCGGCGGCTTGTTCCCCAATCCCGCCCCTTCCCGAAACCGGGGCTCGTGCCCCGGACCCCGAAGCACGCTTCGCGCGCTGTCCTCAAACGCCGGACGGGCTGATTGCGCACCCCGAAGCCCAAGCTCCCTCATCGTGACAACGGCGAAGAACCCAAAACCCAGCCCGGCCGGCGCTTGAGGCCGCGCCCGCAGGGCGCTCCACCGCAGGCGGCAACGCACCCGCAGGCGGCAATAAACCGCACCCAGCGGAAAGCGCACCCAGCGGAATCAGCCAACGACAACACCCGGCTCATCCAGCCACACGCTCTGTCCCGCAGGCGTCACAGACAGCCCGTATCGCGTACGCACCGGCGCCCCCACCCCTTGCCACCACACGTACGCCTCCTCCACCTCCGACCAGAGCGCACGCGGCCCGCGCTGCCGCACAGCGAAGTCCGTCTCGCCCGGGACGTAATCCACCGACGCCCAAGAGCCGCCGACCGCATCGGCCAGCCACAGCGTCCACTCCCCGTCGGGGCCGTGACCGACGGTGCTGCGGCACCCCGGCACCCGTACCCCCACCGCGAACGCCGCGTCGTCGTCGCCGAGGGCGAGCCGGGGATCCAGACCCGTACGCGTCTCCACACCGTCGTCCGGGTCGTGCACGCAGGCCATGACGTCCCGTACGCGCGGCGCCTGAGCCCGCAGCCACATGAACGCACTGTCGCCGACGACGGGGCCGGATGCGGTGGAGCCGTTCGCGGTCAGTCGCACGAGGACGCCGTTGTGCAGATCCGTGCCCCAGGGGAAGAGGATCTCCCCTCCGGAGGCCGCCTGTTCGGCCCATGCCCACGGCACACGGTGGACCGCGCAGGTGGCGATGACACGGTCGTACGGTGCGCCGGGCGCCCACCCCTCCGTGCCGTCACCGGTGATCACGGACGGCGTGTAACCGGCTGCCTTGAGCGCGTCGCGCGCGCCGCCCGCGGTGACGGGGTCGACCTCTACAGAGGTGACGTTACGGTCGCCGAGACGGTGGGCGAGTAGCGCCGCGTTGTAACCGGTCCCGGTGCCGATCTCCAGCACCTTCATGCCTGCCCGGACGCGGAGTTCGGTGAGCATGAGGGCGACGACGCGCGGCATGCTCGCCGAACTGGACGGCACGAGGTTTTCGGCTGAAGGGTCCTCGACCTGGGTGACGAGTGCGGTGTCCTCGTACACGAGGGTCTGCCAATGGTCAGGGGCGTCGGCCCGCCGGACGGGCCGATAGGCGTTCCCGTCCCGCACCCACACGCGGTCCGGAACGAAGTCCTCCCGCCGGACGGTGCGAAGCGTCTCCTCCCACCCCGGGTCGAGAAACCCCGCCCTGGTCAACTGCGCCGCAAGCGATACGGGGTCACTCATCGCTTCGGGTTCTCCGGCCGCTTGGGGTCCGCCGGAGGAATCGGCTTGTCGGGCTTGTGCCCGTCGCTCTCGGCGGTGTCGGGCTTGCCTCCGTGCCTGGACATAATGGCCCCTTCCCATGTGGCTTGCGCCGGACCGCTGTTCGGCGCGTCCATCACGTTAGGGATTCGGTCGGCTTCACTTCAGCAGAGTTCTACGAAGTTGCACGCCGATTCACAGGGCGGCGATCGCGGACGTGATCAGCATCCGGGCGTCCGCCCCGTATACGGCCAGATTTCTCAGCTCGCCGAATGCCTTCACGTACAGAGCCACCTCGCTGGGAGCCGTGACGGTCACCTGCGCGGTCAGCAGCTCTACGTGGACGCGCAGTTCATCGAAGATGTTGAACGTCTCCAGCGTCCACATGCACCGTTCGTCCGTGCCGAGCGGGATGATGCCCAGCGATACGGCAGGCAATGACATCACCGACAGCAGGTGCCCGAGCTGCCCGGCCATTGTCTCGGCGTTCCCGATGCGGTGGCGCAGCACGGACTCCTCCACCAGCAGGGCGAAGCGGTGGTCTGCGGCGTGCAGGACCCGGGCACGTGCCATGCGGGCCTGTACGGCCCCGGTGATGTCGTCCGGGGTTCCGTGGAACCGGCCGATGACCGACAGCAGAGAGGAGGCGTAGGCAGGGGTCTGGAACAGACCCGGTACGACATGGGAGGCGTATGCCCGGAAGCGCCTGGTGCGCTCGTAGAGCGGGATCCTGGATTCTTGCAGGCGACGCAGTCCAGTCCGCTGGAGCCGTCGCCACTCGACGTACATGGAGTCGGCCGTACGTGACGCGGCGATGATGTCGTGAGCCTGGTCCGTCGCGTAGCAGGCATCGCACCATGCGCGGATGTCCGCGTCGGACGGCGGGGTCCTGGCATTCTCGATGCGGGACGACTTCGATTTGTTCCACCCGCACCGGACTGCCAGCTCCTGCCCTGTGAGGCCGGCGTCCAACCGGAGCTCGCGCAATCTTGCCGCTACGGCCTTACGTGCGGCTTCGGCGCTGGACGACTGATATGCAGGCATGAGCTGGCAGTCCGGTGATGCTTGGCGTCAGACCTTGAACTCCTCGTGCGGCGTGGCCCGCTCCCAGACGGACTCGAATGCTGCCGCGCACAGCTTGATGACCGCCGGGTCATCGCACAGTTCGTGCCCGGCGGAAGCACCGTCGCCGGTGAAGTGGCCGAAGCGGATCAAGTGGTCGTCGAACAGCCACAGGTCATTGCCGGGGAGGGCGATATCGGACGCCTTCCGCCGCGGCAGCCAGCGCACCTGCTCACCGGCTGCGACGTTCAGCGCGGTGCCCGAGTGCTCGAATCGGATGTACTCCGTCACGGGTTCCGAGACGATGCGTGCCCGTCGCATCTCCACACCACGGCCGATTGCTTCGGCGACGATGCCGAACCAGTGAGAACGATCGGCTCTGTCGGCTTCGGCGGTCCAAGTTCCCGCTTTCCACTGCGCGAACGGACCCACCTCGCTGTCAACGCCGTAGACGTCTCGCATCTCCAGATGCACCGCTGATCGCCGGCAAGTTGCCAGCAACTCAGCGAACGGTGGAACGTTCTGCGACATCACATGCCTCCCTGACGGCCGACACCATGCGGATCGGTAGACGAACCACCGCCTCGGTGTCGGGAATCGAACCGCTCTCCAGGCACTTGGCCAGGAGCGCGGCGTCCGCCTTCCAGCCCTGGAAAACGAACTCTTGAGCCTCGTCATCCACCCAAACCGTCGGGCAGTCATCACCGTTGGTGTTGGGGTCCTTGCCGAAGAACAGTAGTGCCATGACCATTCCTCCTGCCGAGGCAGTTGCGGCTTGTTGCACGACCATCGCCGCACAGGGCGAGCCGCGTCAAGGGCGCACGGGCGTGCTGCCGGTTCACTTGGCGAGCCCTGAAACCCCACCCTCGATCGCGACCCCAAAAGCACGCCCCCACCTCAAACCGTCAGCTCCTCGATCAACCCCCGATAGACCCCGAACGCCTCCTTCCGGGAGTAGTCGTCGCGCAGGAGACCGAAGCCGTCGAAGAGGTCCGTGCCGGATGTGTTCGCGTCGCGCAGGTCGAAGTAGGAGTAGCCGCCGATGTTGAGGGATTCGCGGAGGGCGGTCACCTTGCGCACGACTTCTTCGAGGACCTCGGCCTGGCGGTGTTCCGTGCGGGTCGGGCCGGTGGGCCAGCCGTTCTCGGATATGTGGACGGGGACGGACGCGCCGATGCCGGCCCGCGGGAGGCTCGTGTCGCGGAAGTGGGTGAGCACCGTGGCCACCGCTGACGGCAGTTGGTCCGCCGGGAGGGGGCGGAAGACGTCGGGGAAGAAGTCGAGGCCGACGTAGTCGAGCGATCGGTGGAAGCGTTCGTCCGCCAGTGCGCCGATGTCCTGCCAGAAGGTCGGGGAGGCGCGGCCGAAGTCCGGTACGGCGTTGAAGCCGACCAGGATGTCGTGGCCGCAGGCGCGCGCCTCCTCCTTGGCCGCGACCACGCCCTGGACGATCGCCTGGAGCACGTTCGGTGTGCCGCCGTCGAGGTTGGGCATGTCGAGATTCGGCTCCTCGCATATCTGCAAGGAGGCCAAATACGGGCCGTCGGTCCGTACCGTGGCCCGGATGTACTCCAGCCAGCCGTCGAGTTCGCCCGTCGGCTCGCGGAACTGGAGCACCAGGTCGAGCTCGCGGCCCTCGCCGAGGTAGCGCATCGGGTCGTCAGGGGTGGTGGGGGTGTCCGCGGTGGCGCCCGCCGCGTACGGGCGGTAGGCGCGGACCAGGAGGGTCCGCGCGCCGCCCTGGAGCTCGCGCAGGGCGGCGGTGATCTGTTCGGGCTGATCGGGGTGCACGGGGTGTGTGAGACCGGTGTCGCTGCCCAGCAGAGCGCCGGGGTAGATCCCGAAGGTGAAGGTCATGGCCGCACCCTAGCCGATATTTTTGGTGTCACACCAAATTTGGGGTGACATCATGTGCGGGCTCTATCATCGTGGTCATGGGACTCCGTGAACTCAAGAAGCAGCAGACCCGGGCCGCCCTCTCCGACACGGCCATGGGGCTCTTCGTGGAGCGCGGATTCGACCGGGTCGCGGTCGCCGAAGTGGCCCGCGCCGCAGGGGTGTCGGTCAACACCGTCTTCAATTACTTCCCCACCAAGGAGGACCTGTTCTTCGACCGGCAGGCGGAGGTCGAGGCGCACCTCGCCGAGGTCGTCCGCAACCGCCCGGACGGCAGCTCCGCCGCCGGAGCGGTCTGTGCGGACCTGCTGGCCGGGCTCGAACGCAACGAGCCGACCCTCGCGCTGAGCGCGGAGGCGAGGACCTTCTGGCGGGTGGTCGCCGACAGCCCCGCCCTCCAGGCCCGGGGCCGCGAGATCGCCGAACGGTCCGAGGCCGCCCTCGCCGCGGCGCTGGCCGAGGAGTCGGCCGCCGGACCCGGCGACCCGCTCCCCGCCGTGCTGGCCGGTGCCATCGCCGGCGCCCACCGGGCGGTCACCGCCGAGATCCGCCGCAGGGTCGTCGCGGGCGAACCGGAGGAGAGCATCCGCGGCGCCGTCACCGGGGCCGTGGGGCGCGCCTTCGCCCTGCTCCGGCCGGGCCTCGACGGCTTCGCGGAGGGGGCGGGGAACTCCCGCTGACGTGTGCCCGGTTCACGGGCTTGCGCCTTCAGCCCTCGGACGCCCCCCCGCAGCACCGCGAACAGCCCCTTCGCCCGCGTGCCGTCCGGCAGTTGCCAAGGGCCGCCGACGTGGCCGGTGGCGCCCTCGAGGAGGAGGCCCGTGGCGGGCTCCAGGACGCGGTGCAGGCGGAGTTCACAGCCACCGACGGACAGTGCGGTGCCCTCCTGGTCGTCGGTGGCCGTGAAGTCCGCGGCGGCGGGGCCGTCGCCGGTGCAGGAGCGGGTGATGTCCGGGTCGGGGGTGTCGTCGACACTCTGCATCTGGGCCCGGGCCCGGCCCTCGATCAGGGCGAGCAACTGGGCCACCAGCACAGGGTCGTGGCAGCCGTCGTAGACCCAGCGCTTCCCCAGCACCCCGTGCTCCAGTGTGCCGATGAGGGCGTGGTCCGCTCCGGCGAGCGGGGCGCCGCGATAGGTGCACGGCACGAGATAGGTGACCGCGTGCGTGCTCGACGTGTCGGTGACCGCCAGGAACTCGATGTGATCCCGTCGGAGCGCATGAGTCAGACCCGCACCACGATCTTTCCCAGGTGCGTGTTGGACTCCATCAGACGGTGTGCGTCGGCGATCCGCTCCAGCCCGTCGAAGACCTCCGCGATCACCGGCGTCAGCGCGCCGCTCGTCAGGCCGGAGCCGATGTAGGCCGCAGCCCGCCGCCGGTAGGAGGCGTCCCGGGAGGTGATCCCGTTCGCGTGGGTGTGCACCGTCTGGGGCCAGTTCAGCGACAGTTGTACGGGGCGCGGGTCCAGAGTGCCGTAGAGGACCGCCGTGCCGCCGGGCGCCAGGGCGTCGCCGAGGGCTGCGAAGCCGGGGCCGCCGATCGCGTCGAAGGCCAGCCGCGCGCCCACGCCGCCCGTGACGCGGCGCACCTCCCGCACCAGGTCCTCGGACTCCGTGGTGATGACGTGCGCCGCGCCGAGGTCCAGCAGCCGCTGCCGCTTGGCCCCGCCGCGCGTGGTGGCGATCGGGACCGCGCCCGCGCGCAGGGCCGTCTGGATCGCGGCCGTGCCGACGCCACTGGACGCACCCGTGATCACCACGTGGTCGCCCGGGGCCAGGCCGCCGGTCTCGATCAGACCGCCGTACGCCGTGGAGTACGTGAGCCACGTCGCGGCGGACGTCACCGCGTCCACGCCGGCGGGCGCGCGGACGACGGACTCCTCGGGCAGGACGACCCGTTCGCCGTACACCCCGTGGTCACGGAAGTCGAAGTTGGCGACGGTCGTCACCGCGTCGCCGACGGCGTGCTCGGTCACGTCCGTGCCGACCGCCTCGACGACACCGGACGCCTCGTAGCCGAGCCGGGAACCCGGCAGGGTCGGCGGGTAGTAGTACGTGCCCGCACGGAAGAGGGCCTCCGCACGGTTGAGGCCGATCGCCTCGACGCGGACGAGGACCTCGCCGGGGCCGGGCTCCGCCAGCGGCACCTCCTCGACCTCGAGGACCTCGGGCCCTCCGAGCTCGTGGAACAGAACCGCCTTGGTGGTGGAAGAAGTTGTCATGAGGCGACCGTATGGAGCCGAGGCGGAGACGATCCATGTCTCAAGAGCTCACTTTTATGTCTCATCGTCTATCGTGCCCTCGTGGATGTACTGAGCGATGCCATCGCCGCCATGCGCACCGGGCGCCCTCATTCCTCGCGCACGGTCAAGCGCGCGCCCTGGGGCGTGCGTTTCCCCGAGCACGACGGCGCCGGGTTCCATGTGGTGCTCCAGGGGTCGGCGTGGCTGCTGCCGCCCGGGGGCGCCGAAGCCGTACGGCTCGGGCCCGGCGACGTCGTCTTCCTGGCCCACGGCTACGGTCACGGGCTGGCCGACCGGCTCGACACCCCGCTGGAGGACGCCAGGCCGGAGCCGGACGGCACCTGGCCCACGCTCCGGCACCACGGGCCCGTCCGCCGCGAGGACACCCTCATGCTGTGCGGCGCCTACCGGTTGAACAAGGCGCGCGCCCACCCCCTCCTCGCCGAGCTGCCGCCCTTCATCCACATCCCGGCCCGTGTCGGCTGCCACGAACGCCTGCGCTCCGCCGTCGAGCTGCTCGGCGCGGAACTGGCCGACCACCAGCCCGGTTCCGACGCCATCGTGTCCGCGCTCCTCGACACCCTGCTGCTGTACCTGCTGCGCACGTGGTGGCTGGAGGAGCGCCCGGACCGGACGGCCGGCTGGGCGGGCGCCCTCGGCGACCCGGCCGTCACGGCCGCGCTGCACGCCCTCCACGGCGCCCCCGCGCACCCCTGGACGGTCGAGGAGCTCGCCGCGCGGGCGGGCCTGTCCCGCGCGGCCTTCGCCCGCCGCTTCACCGCCCTGGTCGGCCGCCCTCCCCTCGCCTACCTCACCTGGTGGCGCATGACGACCGCGGGCCGCCTGCTCCGCGAGGCCGACGCCCCGCTGCGCACTGTCGCCGAACGGGCGGGATATGCCTCGGAGTTCGCCTTCGCGAAGGCGTTCAAACGGGAGTACGGGGTGGCCCCGGGGCGGTACCGCAGGCAGGGTCCGGGGGCAGGGAACGGGAAGGCCGCCGGGACGGGGTGACGCCCCGGGCGGGCTCCCCGAGCCCGCCCGTACGCCCCGCTACCAGCTCGACTTCCGCACGCCCGGCAGAAACCCCGCATGCGCCTGCTGTCGCATGTTCACGCGCGACAGCCCGAACGTGCCCACGTAACCGCGCGGCCGCCCGTCCACCGAGTCCCGGTTGCGTACGCGCGTGGCGCTCGCGTCACGCGGCTGGCGGCGCAACTCGGCACCCGCGGCGGCGCGTTCCGTGTCGGGCGTGTGCGGGTCGCGGATGATCGCCTTCAGGATGGCCCGGCGGGCCGCGTAGCGGGCCACCGTCAGCCGGCGCTGCTCGTTCTTCGCGATCTTGCTCTTCTTCGCCATCAGACACTCCCCCAGCTACCGCTGGGAGGTGCCCCCATCCCCCGGGCGCGGATGCGGGCCACCGCGGCCTCGATGCCGATGCTGTCGACCGTCCGGATGCCCTTCGCGCTGAGCCGCAGCCGCACATGGCGGCCCTCGCCGGGGAGCCAGTAGCGCTTGCTCTGGATGTTGGGGTCGAAGCGGCGGGCGGTGCGCCGGTGGGAGTGGGAGATGGAGTTGCCGAAGCCCGGCTTGCGGCCGGTGAGTTGGCAGTGGGCGGACATGGTCAGACCTCCGGTCCTCGGGCGGCCCCTGAGAGCCTAATGAAAATGGAAACCATTTCTGTATAGTAGCCCCCATGGCCCGCAACGAGCTACGCCCCGTGATCAAGCTCCGGTCCACCGCGGGGACCGGCTACACCTACGTCACCCGCAAGAACCGCCGTAACGACCCCGACCGCATGGAGCTGCGGAAGTACGACCCCGTCGTCGGTCGCCACGTCACCTTCCGAGAGGAGCGCTGACCCCGATGAAGCCCGGAATCCACCCGCCCTACGGCCCCGTCGTCTTCCGCGACCGCGCCGCGAACCACGCCTTCCTCACCCGGTCGACCGCCACCAGCGACAAGACCGTCGAGTGGGAGGACGGCAACACCTATCCCGTCGTCGACGTCGAGATCTCCTCGGCGAGCCACCCCTTCTACACCGGCACCGCCCGCGTCCTGGACACGGCCGGGAGGGTCGAGCGCTTCGAGCGCCGTTACGGCAAGCGGGAGGGCGGCCGGTGACCGGTCCGCGGCCGCTGCCCGTGGCGCTCGTCGGCGGTCTGCACTCCGACGCGCGCGTCGCCGTGGTCGAACGGCTGCTGAACACCGTGCCGGGCAGCGTCGCGCTCCATCACGACCTGGCGACGGCCGTCACGGGAACGGTGCGCCGGACCGTACGGGACGCCTCCGGCCTCCTCGACGAGGGCGACGCCCCGCTCGTCAACGACTGCGCCTGCTGCGCGCTGCGCGAGGACCTGGTCCCCGAGCTCGAACGGCTCGCCGCCGCCGGTCACTGCCGGCTCGCCGTCGTGGAGCTCTGGGACTCGGTCGAGCCCAAGGCGATGGCCGAGGTGGTGGCCGCCCACAGCGGGCCGGACATCCGGCTGACGGCAGTGATCACGGCCGTCGACCCGGCCCTGCTGCTGCCCGCTCTCGGCTGCGGCGACGACCTCGCCGAGGCGGGGCTGGCGGCCGCCGCGTCGGACCAGCGGACGGTCGCGGACACCTTCGCGCGGCAGCTGGAGTACGCGCCGGTGCTGGCGGTGGTGGAGGGGAGCGGGGGGCCGGACGCCACACCCCCCGCGGACGCCGCCGACTTCGCCCTGCTCGACCAGCTCGTCCCCACGGCCCACCGCGTTCCGGTCGATTCCGTCGAGCTGGCGGCCGCCGCGGTCGCGGGGTTCGACGTGGAGGCCGCGGCCGCCCGGCAGCACCCCGCCTGCGCGCTGCTGCCGCAGGCCGCCGACGCGGACGGGGTCACCACGCTCGTCTGGCACCGGCACCGGCCGTTCCACCCGGGGCGGCTGTACGACGCGCTGGAGGACCTCACGTGCGCCGCGGCGCGCAGCCGGGGTCGGTTCTGGCTCGCGGACCGCCCGGACACCCTGCTGTCCTGGGATGCGGCCGGGGGCGCCCTGTGCGTCGAGAACGCCGGGCCGTGGCTGGCCGCACTGCCGGACGCCGCCTGGGAGATGGTGCCCGCGACCCGCCGGGTGGCCGCCGCGCTGGACTGGCACCCCGAGCACGGCGACCGCGCGCAGTACCTCACCTTCACCTCGCCCGGGCTCGACGGAGAAGCGCTCGCCTCGCTGCTGGAGTCGTGCCTGCTGACCGATGCCGAATTCGCGGCGGGTCCTGACACCTGGCGCTGTCTGTCCGGCGCATTCGACGAACTCCTCGACCCGGTTTCCTGATCACCGGCCGAACACCCGGTCGACCGGCAACCGATCAACGACCAGAAAAGGCAATGCTCATGCCCCGCCGTCCCGATCACCGCAAGAACCTCAAACCCCGTCCCAATCCCCTGGAAACAGCGGGCATCACATACATCGACTACAAAGACACCGATCTGCTGCGGAAGTTCATTTCGGACCGCGGGAAGATCCGCAGCCGCCGCGTGACCCGGGTCACCGCCCAACAGCAGCGACAACTCTCCCGGGCGATCAAAAACGCCCGGGAGATGGCCCTGCTTCCGTATTCGGGCACCGGGAAGTAGTGAAGTCGGCACCGTAAGTGCACGTGCATCGGCTCATGCAGAGGCACATGAACGGAGCTATGATCCGGAGTAGTTGTCATCCCCACCATTCGTGCCGGGGTGCCCCCTGCGAATACTCCGGGAGAGACCTGTGCCTCACGCGTACAACGGCATGGCTGCCACGGATCTCGACGGCGTGGTCTGGCGCAAGAGCCGGCACTCCAACTCGCAGGGATCGTGCGTGGAGTTCGCGAAGCTGCCGGACGGCGGGATCGCCATGCGCAATTCCCGTCATCCGGACGGTCCGGCGCTCGTCTACACGCCGGCGGAGATCGAGGCCATGCTGCTGGGCGTCAAGGACGGCGAATTCGACTATCTGATCGCCGACTGAGCGCCCCCCGTGGCAGCGCTCAGTCGCGATCCCGCGGCAGCCTGAACAGCGCCCAGACCACCTTCCCCCGCAGCGCGCCGGCCAGCGGGTGCCAGCCCCAGGTGTCGCTGAAGGAGTCCACCAGGAGGAGTCCGCGCCCGCACTCCGCGGAGGCGTCGGCCTCGCCCGCGACGGGGCTCTCCTCGCTGGGGTCCCGCACCGCGCACACCAGACGCGACGTCCAGCGCATCAGGTGCAGCCGTACGGGCGGCTCGTACTCCGTGCCGACGAGCTCGGCCGGAAGGGCGTAGCGCATGGAGTTGGTGACCAACTCCGAGACGACGAGCGCCACATCGTCGAAGAGCCCGGGGAGGTCCCACTGCTGGAGCGTGGTCCTCGTGAACCGCCGCGCCGTCCTGACCGCCTCGAACCGGGGCGGCAGCACACAGGAAGCGGAGCTGGAGACGGCTGATGGGGCGATCGGTGGCAGCCCTCGCCACAGGGGGGAGAGCACAGTCGATCCTTCGGTACCCATCCGAGGCACTCCTGGCAATCGTGGACGTGACATGCACGTGTGCGTTCCCCATGGTTCCCAATGCGGATGGCGGATGCAAGGGCAGATGCACGTGCACGTGGGGGTTTTGGGGGCGCACGCTCCGGTAAGGGAGCAATTCTTCCTACGCCCTCCTGCGTACGGTGTCCGGACTGCCACTGCCTCCGTAATCGGATGCACACTCAACGGAGCCCGGAGGTGGCAGACTTCGGCGCCGGGGGTAGCGGGGGTCGCCCCGGGAGGGTGCGGAAGCGGCACGACCGGGTAGGGACCGGAAAAGGAGGAGTCGCGAAGATGGCCACGAGCGAGTCGAGCGGTTCTGTGGTGCGCCGCATACTTCTGGGCTCGCAGCTCAGGAGGCTGCGGGAATCCCGGGGGATCACCCGCGAGGCGGCGGGCTACTCGATCCGGGCGTCGGAGTCGAAGATCAGTCGCATGGAGCTGGGCAGGGTGAGCTTCAAGGCGCGGGACGTCGAGGATCTCCTCACGCTCTACGGGGTCACCGACGAGCTGGAGCGCGAGGCGCTGCTGGGACTGGCCCGCGAGGCCAACGTCGCCGGGTGGTGGCACAGTTACGGCGATGTGCTGCCGGGGTGGTTCCAGACCTATGTGGGCCTGGAGGGCGCCGCCTCCCATATCAACATCTACGAAGTGCAGTTCGTGCACGGCCTGCTCCAGACCGAGGGCTATGCCCAGGCCGTCGTCGTCCGCGGCCAGCCGACCGCCGACGAGGCCGAGGTCGAGCGCCGCGTCTCGCTGCGCATGGAGCGCCAGAAGCTGCTGTTCTCCGAGCGCGCCCCGCACTTCCACGCCGTGCTGGACGAGGCCGCGCTGCACCGCCCGTACGGTGGCGAGGCCGTCATGCGCGGCCAGCTGGAGCACCTCGTCGACATCTCGGAACAGGCCAATGTGACGCTCCAGGTGATGCCGTTCGCGCACGGCGGGCACGCGGGGGAGAGCGGCGCCTTCACCATGCTGCGCTTCCCGGAGTCCGACCTGTCCGACGTCGTCTACCTGGAGCAGCTGACCAGCGCGCTGTATCTGGACAAGCCCGACGAGGTGGCGCAGTACGGCAGGGTGATGGAGCGCCTGCACGAGGACAGCCTCTCGCCCGCGCTCACTCGCGACCTGTTGAGGCGGCTGCTCCAACTCGTGTGACACATCAGTACGATGACGTCCCATCAGGAGTCTGCATTCCGGGTCGGGCGCCGTTTGCGCCCCCGTTTCTCCAGGCAGGGATGGCACATGTCCTACTTCGACGAGTTGGCTTTCCAGTACATCGACGGCGAATGGCGGGCCGGCACCGGCTCCTGGGACATTGTCGACTTCAATCCCTACGACGGGGAGAAGCTCGCCTCCATCACCGTGGCCGGCGTGGACGAGATCGACCAGGCGTACCGCGCCGCCGAGCGCGCCCAGAAGCAGTGGGGCGCCACCAACCCGTACACCCGCCGGCTCGTCTTCGAGCGGGCGCTGCGGGTCGTCGACGAGCGGGAGGCCGAGCTGGCCGCCGCGATCACCGCGGAGTGCGGCGGCACGGCCGTGAAGGCGGCCTTCGAGCTGCACCTGGTGCGGGAGTTCCTGCGCGAGGCGCTGCACCTCGCGCTGCGGGCCGAGGGGCGCATCCTGCCGTCGCCGGACGACACCAAGGAGAACCGCCTCTACCGGCTGCCGGTCGGGGTCGTCGGGGTCATCAGCCCCTTCAACTTCCCCTTCCTGCTGTCCATCAAGTCCGTCGCGCCCGCGCTTGCCCTCGGCAACGCCGTCGTCCTCAAACCCCACCAGAACACGCCGATATGCGGCGGCGGACTGGTCGCCAAGGTCTTCGAGGAGGCGGGGCTGCCCGCCGGGGTGCTCAACGTCGTGGTCACCGACATCGCGGAGATCGGGGACGCGCTCATCGAGCACCCCGTGCCCCGCGTGATCTCCTTCACCGGCTCCGACAAGGTCGGCCGCCACGTGGCCACCGTCGCCGCTTCGCACTTCAAGCGGACCGTCCTCGAACTCGGCGGCAACAGCGCCCTGATCGTCCTCGACGACGCGGACGTGGACTACGCCGTGGACGCGGCCGTCTTCAGCCGCTTCATCCACCAGGGACAGGTCTGCATGGCGGCCAACCGGGTGCTCGTGGACCGGTCGGTGGAGGCGGAGTTCACCGAGAAGTTCGTCGCCAAGGTCAGGACTCTCAAGGTCGGCGACCCCGGCGACCCGGCCACCCACATCGGCCCGCTGATCAACGCCGGGCAGGCCGAGGCCATCAACACCCTGCTGGACCAGACCGTCGCGGACGGCGCGACCGCCCTCCTGCGGGGCACGACGACCGGCACGCTGGTCGCCCCCTCCGTGCTGACCGGGCTGCCGGCGGACTCCCCGATCCTCGCGCAGGAGATCTTCGGGCCGGTCGCCCTGATCATCCCCTTCGACGGCGAGGAGGAGGCCGTACGCATCGCCAACGCCACGCCGTACGGGCTGAGCGGCGCGGTGCACACCGGGGACATCGAGCGGGGCGTACGCATCGCCAAGCGCATCGACACCGGGATGATCCATGTCAACGACGGGACGGTCCACGACGAGGCGATCGTGCCGTTCGGTGGCGAGAAGCACTCGGGGGTGGGGCGGCTGAACGGTGACGCGATGGTCGACGTCTTCACCACGACGAAGTGGATCTCGATCCAGCACGGTCGCAGCAGATTCCCGTTCTGACGAGGTATCCGACGAGATGTAGGACGAGGACTGTCCGCATTGGGGCGTACGTTGCATCCGTTGCCCGGCGGAACGACGAAAGGCTGACCCGGTGCCCACTCACGTCATCGAGAACGACCCCGCGGACGAGCGGGGCACCCTCCTCGCCTTCCTGGACGCCCAGCGGGGCGGCCTGCGCCGGTCGGTGCTCGGGCTCACCGAGGAACAGGCGGCCCTGAAGCCCAGCGCGAGCACGCTGTCGCTGGGAGGGCTGCTCAAGCACGCCATCGGCGCCGAGCGCGGCTGGCTCGCGATGGCCCGGGGGACCGCCCCCGAGATCTCCCACGAGGAGGCCATGAAGCAGTTCGAATCGGGCTTCGTGCTCACGGACGACGAGTCCGTCGCGGGCCTCCTCGCCACCTGGGAGGAACTCGCCGCGGAGACCGAACGCTTCATCCGCGCCCTGCCCACCCTGGAGCGCACCTTCCCCCTCCCGGCGGCGCCCTGGTTCCCCAAGGACGCGTCGGTCTCCATGCGGTGGCTTCTGCTCCACCTGATCGAGGAACTCGCGCGGCACGCGGGGCACGCGGATGTCATCCGCGAGTCCTTGGACGGCAGGACGGCGTTCGAACTGGTAGCTGATTCGACGGCGGGCTGAATGTGCTGGCTGCAGTCCAGCCCCGTCCGGCGTTTGAGGACAACGCAGCGAGGCCGCGTCGCGGGGTCCGGGGCGCAGCCCCCACGCGGCGGAGCCGCAAATCGACACAGCCGGGAAGGGGCGGGGCTGGGGAAAGAGACCACCGGCCCGCACTCGAACGGGGTCCCGGGGCGGAGCCCCGGGGCACCCCCTACGCTGGCGGCAGTAAAGGGTCCGCGGGCCGAGGGGAAGCAATGTCGGCGATCAGACTGCTCGTTCTGGGCGCCGTCCGGCAGCACGGACGCGCCCACGGCTATCAGGTCCGCAGCGACCTGGAGTTCTGGGGCGCCCACGAGTGGTCCAACGCCAAGCCCGGCTCGATCTACCACGCCCTCAAGTCCATGGCCGCGCAAGGCCTGCTGATCGCGCACGACACCGCGCCGAGCGAGGCCGGCGGCCCGCCCCGTACGGAGTACGAGCTGACCGACGAGGGCGAGCGGGAGTACTTCCGGCTGCTGCGGGAGGCCCTCTCCTCGCACGATCAGAAGGTGGACGTCCTGACCGCGGGCGTCGGCTTCCTCGTCGACCTGCCGCGCGCCGAGGCGATCGCCCTGCTGAAGCGGCGGGTCGAGTCGCTGCGCGCCTGGCGCGAGGAGATCCGGCAGCACTGGACGCCGGGGGAGGGCGAGGACTGGGGTCACATCGGCGAGATCCGGGGCATGTGGATCCACACGGCCGAGAGCGGCGAGCAGTGGGCCCTGGGGCTGATCGGGCGCCTGGAGGGCGGCGCCTATGTGATGGCGGACGAGGGCGACCCCTGGGAGGGCCTCAACCCGTCCGGCGGCTGACGGGGGCGGGGTCAGTGGTGGAAGGCCGTGGCGACGGCCTCGGGGCGGCCCAAGGGGCCCGGCTGGCGGCGCAGTTCCGGCAGGAGCGAGCGGAGGTCCTCCAGGAAGAGGTCGGCCAGGTCGTGCGAGAAGCCGTTGCGGCAGACGATCCTGAGGACCGACAGATCCTCCCGGTCCGGCGGGAAGGTGTAGGCGGGCACCAGCCAGCCGCGCTCCCGCAGCCGCCGTGACACGTCGAAGACGTCGTATCGCGTGACGCTGTCGGCCGTCGTGAGAGCGAACACCGGCAGCTCGTCGCCGCGCGTCAGCAGGCGGAAGTCGCCCATGTCCTCGATGTGCCGGGCGAGCCGGGTCGCGACATCACGGGAGTTCTGCTGCACGGCGCGGTAGCCCTCGCGCCCGAGGCGCAGGAAGGTGTAGTACTGCGCGGCCACCTGCGCGCCCGGCCGGGAGAAGTTCAGCGCGAAGGTGGGCATGTCGCCGCCCAGGTAGTTGACCCGGAAGACGAGCTCCTCGGGCAGCGCCGACCGGTCCCGCCACAGCGCCCAGCCGACGCCCGGGTAGACCAGCCCGTACTTGTGCCCCGAGGTGTTCACGGACGCGACGCGCGGCAGCCGGAAGTCCCACACGAGGCCCTCGTCCAGGAAGGGCGCGACCATCGCCCCGGACGCCCCGTCCACGTGGACGGGGATGTCGAGGCCCGTACGCTCCTGGAGCGCGTCCAGTGCCGCGCACACGTCGGCCACCGGCTCGTACGACCCGTCGAACGTCGACCCCAGGACGGCCACGACGCCGATCGTGTTCTCGTCGCAGAGCGCGACGGCGGCCTCCGGGCCGAGGTGGAAGCGATCGCCCTCCATCGGCACCTGGCGCGCCTCGACCTCCCAGAAGGTGCAGAACTTGTCCCAGCAGACCTGTACGTTCGCGCCCATCACCAGATTGGGCCGGGCGCCGGCCGAGGGATAGCGCCCGGCGTTCGCGAGCGACCAGCGCCGCTTGAGGGCCATCCCCGCGAGCATGCACGCCTCGCTCGACCCGGTGGTCGAGCAGCCGATGACGGCGGCGGGGTCGGGCGCGTGCCAGAGGTCGGCGAGCATCCGCACGCAGCGCTTCTCCAGCTCGGCGGTGCGCGGGTACTCGTCCTTGTCGATCATGTTCTTGTCCGCGCACTCGGCCATCAGCACACCCGCCTGGGGCTCCATCCAGGTGGTGACGAAGGTGGCCAGATTGAGCCGGGAATTGCCGTCCAGCATCAGCTCGTCGTGGACGAACTGGTACGCCGCGTGCGGTGTCATCGGCCCCTCGGGCAGCGCGTCCCGCGGCGGCTCGGCCGCCATCCCGCCGATGGGGTCGGCCTCGCCGTAGAAGGGGTTGACCGAATAGCTGCGTTTCGCTGCCTTGTCGGCGCCTTTGTGCAGTGGCATGGCGTTGATGCCTACCACCGGGGCGGGCGCGCCACGCTCGAAGTCCGCTCGGGCGTGTGCTCGCACCGGCGGGGCGGACCGGGAGGCTTCCCGCGTCCGCCCCGCCGCCGGGGGTCACGCCCGGGGGGAGATGACGACCGCGGTGCCGTACGCGCAGACCTCCGTGCCGACGTCCGCCGCCTCCGTCACGTCGAAGCGGAACATCAGGACCGCGTTCGCGCCGCGCGCCCGCGCCTGCTCCACGAGGCGGTCCATCGCCTGGTTGCGGGTCTCCACGAGGGTCTTGGTCAGCCCCTTGAGCTCGCCGCCGATCAAGGACTTCAGCCCGGCGCCGATCTGGCTGCCGACGTGCCGGGAGCGCACGGTGAGGCCGAAGACCTCGCCGATGACCCGGTCGACCTTGAAGCCGGGCACGTCGTTCGTCGTGACCACCAGCACATCCGCCTGGGACTGCCCGCCGCCGTACTCCTCGATGCCCATCGCATCCACCTCCGTGTGTGCAGTTTTGCCGTACACCGGCCCGGACGCATGCCGGGGCGGCGCGGTTGAGCCCGACCGGGGGGTACGTCCTTCATGGCACTCTGGAACCGAGGGTCGACCGGTCACGTTGTACTTTTGGGGCCGCACTTCCCCGCCACCCCCGCCTGTGCCCGGGCCTCGCACGAGCCTGCGCCCTCGACCCAGGAGCCTGTCACCCGTGACCCCCATGACCACACTCGCGCTCGGTCCGCAGTGGCTCGACGCGAACTATCTGATCGAGCAATTCGGTCTGATCGGCGTCCTGGCGATCGTCTTCGCGGAATCCGGCCTGCTGATCGGGTTCTTCCTGCCGGGTGACTCGCTGCTCTTCACCACCGGCCTGCTCGTCACCACGAACCAGATCGACAAGCCCCTGTGGCTGGTCGCCCTGCTGGTCGTGCTCGCCGCGGTCCTCGGCGACCAGGCGGGCTATCTCTTCGGCCGCAAGGTCGGCCCCTCGCTCTTCAAGCGCCCCGACTCCCGCCTCTTCAAGCAGGAGAACGTGGAGAAGGCGCACGACTTCTTCGAGAAGTACGGCCCGAAGTCGCTGGTCCTGGCCCGCTTCGTGCCGATCATCCGCACGTTCACGCCGATCATCGCCGGCGTGAGCCGGATGAACTACCGTTCCTTCCTGATCTTCAACGTCATCGGCGGCTGCCTCTGGGGCGCCGGAGTCACCCTGCTGGGCGCCGCCCTCGGCAAGGTCGACTTCGTCAACAAGCACATCGAGCTGATCCTCGTCGCCATCGTGCTGATCTCGGTGGTCCCGGTTGCCATCGAGCTGCTGCGCGCCCGCTCCAAGGCGAAGAAGCAGCCCGCCGTCCCCGGCCCCCTGGGCGCGCCCGGTGCTCCCGGCGCCCCCGGCGCGCCCTACGACGGCCGCCCGGCGCCGCGCGGCCGCCACGCCAAGCGCTGACGCCCCGCACCTCTCCTGCCGTCGCACGCATGACCCGGACCCCACTGGGCACGCGGGACACCCATCAGGCATGGTGGCCGTAGCAGGCGGCAGGAGGCGTACGAGGAGCGTGTGGTGGCGGAGCGGCAGCGGGGCGGAGCGGACCCGGTCGAGGACCGGAAGCCACAGTCCGACGAGGCGCACAGCGCCTTCACCCCGCCGCTCGGCGTCCCGCTGCCCAACGCGCCCGAGGACGAGCACCCCACCTCGGAATTCGCCATGCCGGAGGGCATAGCCGCGGAACCGGAGGGCGAGCCCGAAGGCTCGGCCTTCACCCTCCCCGCGGGCACCGTGGGCCCCGGCACCACGCAGAGCACGCCCTACCCCGCCTTCACCCCGCCGCACGGCATACCCAAGGTGAGCCTCACCAAGGAGGCGCCCTGGCAGGACCGCATGCGCACGATGCTGCGCATGCCGGTCGGCGAGCGGCCCGTACCCGAGCGCGCGGAGAAGCCGGACGAGCCCGGCCCGCCCGTACCCCGCGTGCTCGACCTCACCCTGCGCATCGGCGAGCTGCTCCTCGCGGGCGGCGAGGGCGCGGAGGACGTGGAAGCGGCGATGTTCGGCGTCGCACACGCCTACGGCCTCGGGCGCTGCGAGCCCACCGTCACCTTCACCCTGCTGTCGGTCAGCTATCAGCCGTCCCTGATCGACGACCCCATCACGGCCAGCCGCACCGTGCGCCGCCGCGGCACCGACTACAACCGGCTCTCCGCCGTCTTCCGGCTCGTCCACGGGATCACCTCGCGCGGGCTGACGCTGGAGGAGGCGTACCGCGGTCTCGCCGAGATCCGCCGCAACCGCCACCCCTACCCCGGCTGGGCGCTCACGGCCGCCTCCGGGCTGCTCGCCGGCGCGGCGAGCATGCTCGTCGGCGGCGGGGTCCTGGTCTTCGTGGCGGCGGCCGCAGGCGCGATGCTGGGCGACCGGCTGGCGTGGCTGGCGTCCGGGCGCGGGCTGCCGGAGTTCTATCAGTTCGTCGCCGCCGCGATGCCGCCCGCCGCGATGGGCGTGGCCCTCAGCGCCACCCACGCGCACGTACAGGCCTCGGCGGTCATCACGGGCGGCCTGTTCGCCCTGATCCCCGGACGGGCGCTCGTGGCGGGCGTACAGGACGGTCTGACGGGCTACTACATCACCGCCGCGGCCCGGCTGCTGGAAGTCGGCTACCTCATCGTCGGCATCGTCTGCGGAGTGCTGGTCGTCCTCTACGGAGGCGTGCACATCGGCGGCGGGGCGCTGAACCCCGAGGCGGCGCTGGAGCGCCAGGAGCGGCCGCTGATCCAGATCATCGCCGCGATGCTGCTGGCCTTCGCCTTCGCGGTGCTGCTCCAGCAGGAGCGCCACACGGTGCTGGCGGCCACCCTCAACGGCGGCGTCGCCTGGGTGATCTACGCGGCCCTCGCCGACACCGCCAAGCTCGACCCGGTGCCCGCCACGGCCATCGCCGCCGGGCTCGTCGGCCTCTTCGGCCAGCTGCTTTCCCGCTATCGGTACGCGTCGGCGCTGCCGTACGTCACGGCGGCGATCGGGCCGCTGCTGCCCGGTAGCGCGACGTATTTCGCGCTGCTGAACTTCGCGAAGAACGAGCTGAGCACCGGCATCTCCAGCCTGACCAAGGCGGCGGCGCTGGCCCTCGCCATCGCCATCGGCGTGAACCTGGGCTCGGAGATGGCCCGCCTGTTCATCAAGGTCCCGGGAGCGGCGGCATCCCGCAGAGCGGCGAAGCGGACGCGCGGCTTCTGAGGGGACTCAGCGGGTGCTCAGCCCGGAACGCGCGGCCCCCGGCGCCCTCAGGGCACCAGGAACCGCGCGTTCGGTCGGACTCAGTGGTGCGAGCCGCCCGCGGCCTCGAGACGCTTGTAGGACGCCTCGATCTCCGCCTCGGCCTCCGCGCGCCCGACCCAGTCGGCGCCCTCGACGGACTTGCCCGGCTCCAGGTCCTTGTAGACCTCGAAGAAGTGCTGGATCTCCAGGCGGTCGAACTCCGACACGTGGTGGATGTCGCGCAGGTGCTCGACGCGCGGGTCGTTCGCCGGGACGCACAGCAGCTTGTCGTCGCCGCCGGCCTCGTCCGTCATGCGGAACATGCCGATGGCGCGGCACTTGATGAGGCAGCCCGGGAAGGTCGGCTCGTCCAGGATGACCAGCGCGTCCAGCGGGTCGCCGTCCTCACCCAGGGTGTTCTCGACGAAGCCGTAGTCGGCCGGGTAGCTGGTCGAGGTGAAGAGTCGGCGGTCCAGACGGATGCGACCGGTCTCGTGGTCCACCTCGTACTTGTTCCGCGAACCCTTCGGGATCTCGATGGTGACGTCGAACTCCACGGGTGGCTCCTCCATGATCAACACATACGTCCGGTGATGCTGTGTCCTCCCGGGCGGGTGGCTACAGCGGGTGCCATGCTCGCGGCAAGGCGCAGTGATTAAGTGTCTCTCACGCAGGTGTGTGGTGGCGAAAGGGGCTGGTCCGTGGTGCGTGAGTGGTGGCGGAGCGCCCCGCTGGAACGGCGTCGGACGGTGCGTCTCGTCGCGGTGTCGGCCGTGGCCGGCGCCGTCGCGGCGGTGGGCGCCGTGGGTGCCGCGGGGCCCTGGGAATCCGGGCAGCGCAAGGCCGAGCGCGACCGCGCGGCCGCGGGCGCGGCGAGCGCCGCCGACCGCCACGCCGGGCCGGTGCGGCCCACCGCGCCGCCCGTGCTCGCCGCCCTCGGCGGCCGGGCCACCGCGCAGGAGCCCACCCGGGACGGCCTCGCCGCCGTGCTCGAACCGCTGCTGAAGGACGCCGCGCTCGGCTCGGACCGCTCGGCGGCGGTGTACGACGCCACCACCGGGCGGCAGCTCTACGGCTCCGCGCAGGACACCGCGTACACCCCCGCCTCGACGATCAAGCCGGCCACCGCCGCGGCGGCGCTCGCAGCGCTCGGGCCCGACCACCGGATCGACACCACGGTCGTGGCGGGCGGCGACGGCATCGTGCTCGTGGGCGGCGGCGACCCCACGCTCACCGCCCACCCGGCCAAGGCGGGCCCCCAGCGGCCCGCGAGCCTCGAGGCCCTCGCGGAGGCCACCGCGCGCAGGCTGAAGGAGCGCGGTACGGACCGCACCAAGGTCGCGTACGACGCCTCGCTCTACTCCGGACCGGCCGTCCACACCATCGGCCCCAACGAGAACCTCGCGCCCGTCAGCGCCCTCATGACCGACGAGGGCCGCCTCGACGACTCCGACCACGGGCCCGCGGCCCGCACCGCCGATCCGGCCGGGGACGCGGCCCGGAAGTTCGCGGAGATGCTGGGCGGACAGGGCATCAAGGTCGACGGCGAGGTGACCCAGGGCGGGGCCGGGGCGAAAGCGGAACGCCTCGCCTCGGTCTCCTCCCCGCCGCTCGGCGCGCTGGTCGAGCGCGCCCTCACCAACAGCGACAACGACATCGCCGAGGCCCTCGCCCGGCAGACGGCCCTCGCGTCGGGGCGGCCCGCGAGCTTCGAGGGTGCGGCGAAGGCGGTCACCGAACGCCTCGACAAGCTCGGCCTCCCCGGCGTCCACGTCGCCGACGGCAGCGGCCTCGACCGCGCGGACCAGGCCTCGGCGGGCTTCCTGGCCCAGCTGCTCGTACGGGCCGCCGACCCCGCGCACCCCGAGCTGCGCCCGGTCCTGACGGGCCTGCCGGTCGCCGGCTTCAGCGGCACGCTCAGCGGCCGGTACGCCGACGAGGAGGCGGGGCGCGGCACGGTACGGGCGAAGACGGGCACCCTGACCGGCGTGAACACGCTCGCCGGCACGGCGGTCTCCGCCGACGGCCGCCTCCTGACGTTCGCCTTCATGGCCTCCGGCACGAGCGACGCGGACGCGGCACAGCGAGTTCTGGACCGCATGGCGACGGCGGTTGCGTCCTGCGGCTGCAGAGGCTGAGACGCTACGGTTCGCGAATTCAGCCCGTCCGGCGTTTGAGGACGCGGCCGAAGGGCGCTCCCGCCGCAGGCGGCGATGGACCCGCACTCAAGGCGCGGCACCGGCCAACTCCCGCGCACCCGGCTACCGAGTAACCCCTAACCGCCGGCCGTGCGCAGCACGTACGGTGAAGCCATGACGAGCATCGGTGGTGCGGAGATGGTCGACTGGAAGCTCGCGGTCGCGACGGCGACGAGGCTCGTGCGGCCGGGACCGGAGATCGGCCGGGACGCGGCCCGCGAGGTCGTCGCGGAGCTGAGGCGGCACGCGAAGACGTCGGAGGAGCACGTCCGGGCGTTCACCCGGATGACGCCGCCCGGAGGGGGCGACGACCCCGCGGGCGGGAACCACGACACCCCGGTGCTCATCGTGGACCGGGCGGGCTGGATCAAGGCGAACGTCGCCGGCTTCCGCGCCCTGCTCGGCCCGCTGCTGGAGAAGATGTCGGACCGCCGCGCGGGCGTCCCCGGCGGCGCGGTGCTCGGCGCGGTGGGCGGCAAGGTGACCGGCGTGGAGCTGGGCATGCTGCTGTCGTTCCTGGCGTCCAGGGTGCTCGGGCAGTACGAGACGTTCGCGCCCGCCACCCGCGACCTGCCGGGGGCGGCAGGGGGCGGACGGCTGCTGCTGGTGGCGCCGAACATCGTCCACGTGGAGCGCGAGCTGGACGTGGATCCGCACGACTTCCGGCTGTGGGTCTGCCTCCACGAGGAGACGCACCGCACGCAGTTCACCGGCGTGCCCTGGCTGCGCGACCACATCGAGGGCGAGATCCAGTCGTTCCTCGGCGAGACGGAGGTCGACCCGGCGACGCTGCTGGAGCGGGTCCGGGAGGCGGCGCAGTCGCTGGCGGGCGGCAGGCCGCCGCAGGACGAGGAAGAGGGCGGCCGCAGCATCGTCGACCTGGTCCAGACGCCCGCCCAGCGCGAGATCCTCGGCCGGCTGACGGCGGTGATGTCGTTGCTGGAGGGGCACGCGGACTATGTGATGGACGGCGTGGGCCCGGCGGTCGTGCCGTCGGTGACGGAGATCCGGGAGAAGTTCCAGCAGCGCCGCGCGACCGGCGCGGGGCGGCTGGACGCGGCACTGCGCAAGCTGCTGGGACTGGACGCCAAGTTGCGGCAGTACCGTGATGGTGAGCGGTTTGTACGAGCGGTCGTCGACGAGGTCGGTATGGACGGTTTCAACCGGGTCTGGACGTCCCCGAACACCCTCCCCACCAAGACGGAGATCGCCAAACCGGCGGACTGGGTCGCGCGGGTGCACCGGAAGCCGGAATCCTGAAGCGGACGCTCCACCTCCGGGTAGAACGCTTCCGTAATCACCCGTCCGAGGGACCGTGGGCCAGGGGTGGGCGTGCGATGCTCGGGTAATGGCTCGCTTCTGTCACCATCGACGCACACAGCGTGACTGAGGCTCGAAGCTCGCGCAGCTCCGACCATCTCCATATGGAACGATTGGACACACGGACATGGGTCCACATCCCGCGGTCGCCGCGATACGCCTGGCGGTCCGCCGCGTACTTCACGACGTCCTCACCCCCACCACACCCGCATCCGTTCCCCCCGCCCCCGCCGGCTCCCCGCCGCTCGTCCTGGTCGCCTGCTCCGGTGGCGCCGACTCCATGGCCCTGGCCTCCGCGCTGGCCTTCGAGGCGCCCAAGCTCGGCATCAGGGCCGGGGGAGTCACCGTCGACCACGGCCTCCAGCACGGCTCCGACATCCGCGCCGCCGAGGTCGTCAGCAGGCTGACCGTCCTCGGCCTCGACCCCGTCGAGGCCGTCGCCGTGTCCGTCGGCAGGGAAGGCGGCCCGGAGGCCGCCGCCCGCGACGCCCGCTACGCCGCCCTGGACGCCGTCGCCGAGCGGCACGGGGCCGCCGCGATCCTGCTCGGCCACACCCGGGACGACCAGGCGGAGACCGTGCTCCTCGGGCTCGCCCGCGGCTCCGGCATCCGCTCGCTGTCCGGCATGGCCGTCGCGTCCGGCGTCGGCGGCCGCTACCGCAGGCCGTTCCTCGGCCTGGACCGCCAGACGGCCCGCAAGGCCTGCATGGTCCAGTCGCTCCCCGTGTGGGACGACCCGCACAACGCCGACCCGGCCTACACCCGCTCCCGGGTCCGCCACGAAGCGCTGCCCGTCCTGGAGAAGGCGCTCGGCAAAGGCGTGGTCGAGGCCCTCGCCCGCACCGCCCAGCTCTCCCGGGACGACGCCGACGCACTCGACGGCTGGGCCGCCGCCGTCGAGCCCTCCGTACGGGACGACAGCGGGGCCCTGGAGGCCGCGAAGCTCTTCGCCCTGCCCCCCGCCGTCCGCCGCCGGGTGCTGCGCCGCGCGGCCATCTCGGCGGGCGCCCCGGCCGGTTCGCTCTTCGCCCGGCACATCGAGGAAGTCGACCGGCTGATCACCGGTTGGCGCGGCCAGGGGGCCATCAACCTGCCCGGGCGCGTCGCGGTCCGCAGGCAGGGTGGCAGACTGGTCCTTCGGCAGGGCTGATTCGAACGAGTGCGAACGGCAGTGGCTCGCCTCGGACAAGCCGGATGAGACAAGCCGGATGAGCCTTCAACAAACGAGAGTGGCGCGGGTGGACGACAAGGACATGGGCACCGACCTCAAGTCGGTGCTCATCACCAAGGAAGAGATCGACGCGAAGCTGGCGGAGCTGGCTGCGAAGATCGACGCGGAGTACGCGGGCAAGGACCTGCTCATCGTCGGTGTCCTCAAGGGCGCCGTGATGGTGATGGCGGACCTGGCGCGTGCGCTGTCCACCCCGGTCACGATGGACTGGATGGCCGTGTCCTCGTACGGCGCGGGCACCCAGTCCTCCGGCGTGGTCCGGATCCTCAAGGACCTCGACACCGACATCAAGGGCAAGGACGTCCTGATCGTCGAGGACATCATCGACTCCGGTCTGACGCTGTCCTGGCTGCTTTCGAACCTCGGTTCGCGGGAGCCCGCATCCCTCAATGTCGTCACCCTCCTGCGCAAGCCGGAGGCGGCCAAGGTCGCCATCGACGTGAAGTGGGTCGGCTTCGACATCCCGAACGAGTTCGTCGTCGGTTACGGGCTCGACTTCGCCGAGAAGTACCGCAATCTGCCCTTCGTGGGCACGCTCGCGCCGCACGTCTACGGCGGCTAGGGCTCAAGGGCCGGGACGGGACTCCCCAGCGCGCGGGAACCGACGGACGGTTTCCGCCGTTGGAGCATGGGAAGGCGGGTTGGTTGACCGCCTGCGGCGGCGTCGGGTGACAATGCTGGGGTACCGTCCGAAGGTCAGTCTTTTCAATCTTTTTCAAGGTCGAGCAGAACACCGTACGCACGCACCCCCTGACAGGGGCAGCCGTGCCTCACTGTGGCAGGAGGGACGGGGCGCTTGCGCCCCGTATGGATGGACGTGAAGCGCTACTTCCGTGGGCCGGTCATGTGGATCGTGCTGGCCGTCCTCGCCGTGGTCGTGTTGATGCAGGTCGTCGGCTCGTCCGGCGGCTACAAGTCGGTGGACACCAGCCAGGTCGTCAACGCGATCAACAAGGACCTGGTGAAATCGGCCGAGCTGACGACCGGCGACGAGAACAAGATCAAGGTCGAGCTCAAGGACGGCCAGAAGGTCAAGGGCAGCGGCAAGATCCAGGCGAACTACATCGGCGACCAGGGCGTCGACCTCGCCAAGACCTTGCAGGCCAAGGCCGACTCCAAGCAGATCTCCGACGGCTACAACATCTCGACGTCGAAGCAGAACCCCTTCATCGGGGTGCTGCTCTCGCTGCTGCCGTTCGTCCTGATCGTCGTGGTCTTCCTCTTCCTGATGAATCAGATGCAGGGCGGCGGCTCCCGAGTGATGAACTTCGGGAAGTCCAAGGCCAAGCTGATCACCAAGGACACCCCGAAGACGACCTTCGCCGATGTGGCGGGGGCCGACGAGGCGGTCGAGGAGCTCCACGAGATCAAGGAGTTCCTCCAGGAGCCGGCGAAGTTCCAGGCCGTGGGCGCCAAGATTCCCAAGGGCGTCCTGCTCTACGGCCCGCCCGGCACGGGCAAGACCCTGCTCGCACGCGCCGTCGCCGGCGAGGCGGGCGTTCCCTTCTACTCGATCTCCGGCTCCGACTTCGTCGAGATGTTCGTGGGTGTCGGCGCCTCGCGCGTCCGTGACCTGTTCGAGCAGGCCAAGGCCAACGCCCCGGCCATCGTCTTCGTCGACGAGATCGACGCCGTCGGCCGGCACCGTGGCGCGGGCCTCGGCGGCGGTCACGACGAGCGCGAGCAGACCCTCAACCAGCTGCTGGTCGAGATGGACGGCTTCGACGTGAAGGGCGGCGTCATCCTGATCGCCGCCACGAACCGCCCGGACATCCTCGACCCGGCGCTGCTGCGCCCGGGCCGTTTCGACCGGCAGATCGCGGTCGACCGCCCGGACATGCAGGGCCGTCTGGAGATCCTCAAGGTCCACCAGAAGGGCAAGCCGGTCGCCCCGGACGTCGACCTCGCGGCCGTCGCCCGGCGCACCCCCGGCTTCACCGGCGCGGACCTGTCGAACGTGCTGAACGAAGCGGCGCTCCTCACGGCGCGCAGCGACAAGAAGCTGGTCGACAACCACATGCTCGACGAGGCCATCGACCGCGTCGTGGCGGGCCCGCAGAAGCGGACCCGGATCATGTCGGAGAAGGAAAAGAAGATCACCGCGTACCACGAGGGCGGTCACGCCCTGGTCGCGGCGGCGTCCCCGAACTCCGACCCGGTGCACAAGATCACGATCCTGTCCCGCGGCCGCGCGCTCGGCTACACCATGGTCCTGCCCGACGAGGACAAGTACTCCACCACGCGCAACGAGATGCTCGACCAGCTGGCGTACATGCTGGGCGGCCGCGCGGCCGAGGAGCTCGTCTTCCACGACCCGACCACCGGTGCGGCCAACGACATCGAGAAGGCCACGGCCACGGCCCGCGCGATGGTCACGCAGTACGGCATGACCGAGCGGCTCGGCGCGATCAAGTTCGGCTCGGACAACAGCGAGCCGTTCCTGGGCCGTGAGATGTCGCACCAGCGCGACTACTCCGAAGAGGTCGCGGCCCTGGTCGACGAAGAGGTCAAGAAGCTCATCGAGACCGCGCACAACGAGGCGTGGGAGATCCTCGTCGAGAACCGCGACGTGCTCGACAACCTGGTTCTGGCCCTCCTGGAGAAGGAGACGCTGAACAAGGAGGAGATCGCCGAGGTCTTCAAGCACATCGTGAAGCGCCCGGCCCGCCCGGCGTGGACCGGTTCCTCGCGGCGTACGCCCTCCACCCGCCCGCCGGTGCTCTCCCCCAAGGAGCTCGCACCGAGCAACGGCGGTCAGCCCGTGGAGTCGGTCGACCTCCCGGACGACACCCGCCCGGAGAGCTGAGCCGGGAAGCACAGCTGAAGCCGGGCAGCATCACAGGGCCCGGAATGGATGCCGCGTCACCCAGGTTATTAGCCTGGGAGGCGCGGCTTTCCGCTTGTGGGCCGCCGTCGGCCCGAACGTACGCATGAGAGAACGAGGCAACTCCATGACCGACCCGGTGACGCTGGACGCCGAGAGCTCCATCGGCGTATTCGACGAGAAGCGGGCCGAGAACGCCGTCCGTGAGCTGCTGATCGCCGTGGGTGAGGACCCGGACCGCGAGGGGCTCCGCGAGACGCCCGCGCGGGTGGCGCGCGCGTACAAGGAGATATTCGCGGGCCTGTGGCAGGCGCCGGAGTCGGTGCTCACCACGACCTTCGACCTCGGGCACGACGAGATGGTGCTCGTCCGCGACATCGAGGTGTACAGCACCTGTGAGCACCACCTGGTGCCGTTCCACGGCGTGGCGCACGTCGGCTACATCCCCGCGACCAGCGGCAAGATCACGGGCCTGTCGAAGCTGGCCCGCCTGGTGGACGTCTACGCCCGGCGCCCGCAGGTCCAGGAGCGGCTGACCACGCAGATCGCGGACTCGCTGATGGAGATCCTGGAGCCGCGCGGAGTCGTCGTCGTCATCGAGTGCGAGCACATGTGCATGTCCATGCGGGGCATCCGCAAGCCCGGTGCCAAGACCCTGACCTCGGCCGTACGGGGCCAGCTGCGCGACCCCGCGACCCGCGCCGAGGCCATGAGCCTGATCATGGCCCGCTGACGGCAGGTACGTAAAAGAGCTGCCCGCCACGACCTCGGTCGCGGCGGGCAGCTCTTTTACGTATGCGGTGGGGGTCAGGCGCTGAGGCGGCTGCCCATCCACTGGAGGGTGCCGGGGATCTCACGGCGCCAGGTGTTGAAGTTGTGGCCGCCGCTGTCCAGGATCATCGAGGAGACGCGGGTGGGGTGCTTCTTGGCGGCGTCGATGAACTTCAGGGTGTCGCCGTAGTTGTGCTCACCCTGCTTGCTGCTGGTCACCAGGAGGGAGACGGCCGGCAGCGGCTTGTTCTTCAGCCGCCACATCAGGTCGTTCTCCTTCTCCAGCTGCTTGCTCTGCTTGCCTTCGCCGAAGAGCTTGCCGGTCGTGGCGTCCTGGGCGGCCACGTAATAGCCGGACAGGGCGGCGGCGGCGCCGTAGGAGTCCGGGTGACGCATGGCGAACTTCAGCGCGCAGTAGCCACCGGTGGAGTCACCGATCACGCCCCAGTTCGCGGGCTTCAGGCCGATGCGGTACTGCTCGGAGAGCCCTTTGCGCAGGTCCTTGGTGAAGAAGGTCTCGGTCTGCGGGCCGCCGGGTATGTCTATGCACTCGGTGTCACGCGGCGGGGCGACGGTCGGACGCATCATCACCAGGATGGTGGGCTGCATCTTCTTCGCCTTGGCGAGCTTCTGCGCCTCCTGCGGGTAGTGCAGGCCCTTGATCAGCGCCTCGGCGGTGCCGGGGAAGCCGGTCAGGACGACCGAGGCGGGAAAGGTCTTGTTGGCGTACTGCGGCTGAAAGTACTCCGGCGGGAGGTAGACGAAGGCCGGGCTCACGATCTTGGACTCGGGCCCTTTGATGTTGACCTTCTCGACCTTGCCGGCGATCGAGGGCACCGAGCCGTGGCCCTTGACCTGCTGGATGCCGGTCACCTCGACCGGCTTGCTGCCGGCGCTGTGGTCGACGACCACGCCCTGGCCCTTCTCCATGCCGAAGAGGTCGGCCCAGGAGGCGAAGAAGCCGAAGGACTGGTTCGCCCAGAGACCGATCGCGGCGAAGAGCGTCAGCTGGGTGGCGAGCATCATGCCGAACCGGCCCAGGACCGATCCGACGCTCTTCTTCCCCAGTCGGGGCCAGAGCCAAATGGTCAACGCGAAGAGCACTACCGCCGCCACGATGGCAAGCAGCAGAACCGCCATGCTGGTGAGACCCATGAGGTGCTTTCTGCCGAGCGGCCCGCCGCGGGCCGCGGAATGGTTACTTCTTTCCGGGCTCGGCCCCGGCGGAACCTCAACCCCGAAACCGTCGTCCTACAGGGCGCACATTGTCCGGGCGCTGCCGCCAGAAGGCGCAGGACCACTCGACAGGACGACGGGAAGAGATGTCTGTCAGGGTAGATGGCAAAAAGTCCGATGGGGTTCCCGAGGGAACCAAGCGACTGTCGAGGCTTGCGCGTATCGCCAAGGGGCCGCGGCCCGAGAGCGTGCCGACCGTGGTGGGATGGGTCGGCATCATCATCGGCCTGCTCAACATCGTGGCCGGAGTCGTCCCTCGGCTCCGCTGGAGCAAGTTCCACACGTGGGCCGAGGTCCTGCCCGGTACGGTGACCCAGCTCGCGGCGGCCGGGTCCATCGTCGTCGGCATCCTGATGCTGATGCTGGCCCACGGCCTCAAGCGCGCCAAGCAGCGGGCCTGGCTCGCCGCCGTCGTCGTCCTGCCGATCGGTGCGGCCGCCCAGCTGATCTACCGCCACTCGATCATCGGCACGATCTGCTCGCTGGCGCTCTTCGCCTACCTGGTCTGGCACAAGCCCTCCTTCACGGCCCTGCCCGACCCGCGCAGCCGCTGGAAGGCGGTGGCGAACTTCATCATCATGGGTGGCGTCAGCTTCACCCTCGGGTGGATCATCGTCGGCTCGCAGTACAAGCGGATGGTCGGCGACCCGTCGGTCGTCGAGCAGATCGAGCACGTGATCTGGGGCCTCTTCGGCTTCGAGGGCTCGATCCGCTACACCCACGGCGTCGACTACACCGTCGGCTACTCCCTCGGTGCGCTCGGCCTGCTGACCGTCGCCTCCACCGCCTACCTCGCCTTCCGCCCGGCCTACCCGGCCGCGGTGCTGACCGAGGAGGACGAGGACCGGCTGCGCGAGCTCCTCGCCAAGCACGGTGCGCGCGACTCGCTCGGCCACTTCGCGCTGCGCCGCGACAAGAGCGTCGTCTTCTCCCCGTCCGGCAAGGCCGCGGTCTCCTACCGCGTCGTCTCCGGTGTGATGCTCGCCAGCGGTGACCCCATCGGTGACGTGGAGGCCTGGCCGGGCGCCATCGAGCAGTTCATGGAGCTCGCCAAGCGCCACTCCTGGACCCCGGCGGTCGCCGGCTGCAGTGAGACCGGCGGCGAGGTCTGGACCCGCGAGACGGGCCTTGACGCGCTGGAGATGGGCGACGAGGCCATCGTCGACGTGGCCGACTTCTCCCTCACCGGGCGTGCCATGCGCAACGTCCGCCAGATGGTCAAGCGCATCGAGCGCAACGGCTACGAGACCAAGGTGCGCCGCGTCGGCGAGCTGAGCCCCACCGAGCTGGAGGCCGTGCAGAAGGCCGCCGAGGCCTGGCGCGACACCGAGGACGAGCGCGGCTTCTCCATGGCCCTGGGCCGCATCGGCGACCCCAAGGACCTCGACGCCGTCATCGCCACCGCCCACAAGGCGCCGGAGGAGGGCGAGGAGCCCGGTCCCTTCGGCGACCTGCAGGCCATGCAGCACTACGTGCCCTGGGGCCCGGACGGCCAGTCGCTGGAGCTGATGCGCCGCGACCGCAGCGCCGACCCCGGCATGAACGAGCTGCTCATCGTCGCCTTCCTGCAGGCCGCGCCCGACCTGAAGATCAAGCGGCTGTCGCTGAACTTCGCGTTCTTCCGCTCCGCCCTGGAGCGCGGCGGCAAGCTCGGCGCCGGCCCGGTGGTCCGGGTCCAGCGCGCGGTGCTGGTCTTCCTCTCGCGCTGGTTCCAGATCGAGTCGCTGTACAAGTTCAACGAGAAGTTCCGGCCGCGCTGGGAGCCGCGCTTCATCGTCTTCCCGAACAACCGCGACCTGCCGCGCATCGGCTTCGCGATGATGCAGGCGGAGGGCTTCCTGGAGCTGCCGCGCCTGCTGCGCCGCCGCCCGGCCGAGCCCAAGCCGTGCATGGACGACGAGAAGGTCTCCGTCGCGGAGGTCACGCGCGCCGCGTGACCGTACGGCACAGGCCCGAGGCCCTGTCCGACCACCCTTCCCCGGGCGACCGTCCGGGAAGGGTGGTCGGGCGGGGCCTTCGTCATATGTCGAAGGCGGCCGGAGTTCGCCGGACCGGCCTCCGGGCGGGCGGCGCGCCCTTCACCGCACGCCCTAGGCTGGTGGCATGAGTACGTTGCGCGGTCGATTCGGGCCGGTCGGTCTGCCGGAGTGGGGCCGCTGTGCGGTGATGGGCGTGGTCAACGTCACGCCCGATTCGTTCTCCGACGGCGGCCGTTGGTTCGACACCGAAGGGGCGGTCAAGCGGGGTCTGGACCTGGCCGCCGAGGGGGCCGACCTGGTCGACGTGGGCGGCGAGTCGACCCGGCCGGGCGCGGCCCGGGTGGACGAGCGCGAGGAGCTGCGCCGGGTGATCCCGGTGGTCCGCGGGCTGGCGGCCGAGGGGGTGGTGGTGTCCGTGGACACCATGCGCGCCTCGGTCGCGGAGGCGGCCGTCGAGGCGGGCGCGGCGCTGGTCAACGATGTGAGCGGTGGCCTCGCGGATCCGGCGATGGTGCCGGTGGTGGCCACGGCCGGGGTGCCGTTCGTGGTGATGCACTGGCGCGGCTTCAGCGCGGACATGAACAACCGGGCGGTCTACGGCGACGTGGTCGGCGAGGTCCTCGGCGAGTTGCGGCAGCGGCTGGACGCGGTGGTCGCCGCGGGGGTGGACCCGGAGCGGCTGGTCGTCGACCCGGGGCTGGGCTTCGCGAAGACCGCGGACCACGACCTGGCCCTGGTCGCCCAGCTGGCCAGGCTCCGCCGGGAGCTGGGGCTGCCGATGCTGGTGGCCGCCTCCCGGAAGCGCTTCCTCGGCCGGGTGCTGGCCGGGGACGACGGCGGCAGCCCGCCGCCGGCGCGGGAGCGGGACGCGGCGACGGCGGCGGTGTCGACGATCGCCGCGCGCGAGGGCGCGTGGGCGGTGCGGGTGCACGAGGTGCGGGCGAGCGCCGACGCGGTGCGGGTGGTGCGGGCCGTGGACCAGGCGGCCGAGACGGCGGGGGTGGCGATGGTGGCCGAGCCGGCGGGCGCCCCGGGCGCCGAGGGGGCCGAGTGAGCGCGGCCCGTACGGACGCCGAGCGGGTCGAGCTGGCGAACACCGCGCTGTACGAGGCGGTGGAGCGCGGCGACACGGTGGCCATGGGGCGGCTGTGGCTGGACGACCCCGATGCCGAGGTGTCCTGTGTGCACCCGGGCTGGCCGGTGCTGCGCGGGCGGACCGAGGTGCTCCGGTCGTATGCGCTGATCATGGCGAGCACCGACTACATCCAGTTCTTCCTGACGGACGTCGAGGTCGCGGTGGCCGGTGACACGGCGCTGGTGACCTGCACCGAGAACATCCTCAGCGGCGGCCCGTCCGAGGCGGAGGGCGAGCTGGGGCCGCTGGTGGGCCAGCTGGTCGTGGCGACCAACGCCTTCCGGCGGGTCGGCGAGGAGTGGAAGGTGTGGTCCCACCACGGCTCGCCGGTGCTCGCGGGGCGTGACGACGAGGAGGAGGACGGCCCGGAGGGCAGAGAGGGCGCGGACGGTCCGGAAGGGGCGTGACCGGCGCCCTGGCGTCAGCGCCGGGCATTCGGAAGCCACTCGTTCGGGGTGCTTGATGGCCGGGTAGGGGTGAGGCACGGAGCCGGGGGCAAGCGCGGCGCGACCGGTCGGCGGCGTTGGGGTTCCTGTCCGTGAAGCTCTGTGGCGTCCTTAAACATCCGCAAATGTCGTCACATGTCGACAGCGCCCCCTGACGTCCGGGTGCGAGCACTGTCGGTGCTCGCAGGTAGATTCGAAGTGGGTACCCCGGCCGACGGGGGACGGGCGATGTGCCGGCAGTGGCCGGTGCGCACCCGGCATACCGACGACCAGCAGGAGTGATTCGTGTGGATCGTGTCGCGCTGCGCGGCTTGAAGGCCCGCGGGCACCACGGGGTTTTCCCCCGGGAGCGCGAAGAGGGCCAGACCTTCATCGTGGACCTGGTGCTGAGTCTGGACACCCGGCCCGCCGCGGCCACCGACGACCTCGCGAAGACCGTGCACTACGGCGTGGTGGCGGAGGAGGTCGTCGACGTCGTCCAGGGGGAAGCCGTCGACCTGATCGAGACCCTCGCCGAGCGGATCGCCCAGGTGTGTCTCAAGCACGAAGCGGTGCGGGAGGTGGAGGTCGTGGTGCACAAGCCCGACGCCCCCATCACCGTGCCTTTTGACGATGTGACGATCACTATTACCCGGAGCCGAGTATGAGCAGCAGCGACCCGACCGTGCAGCCGGTGCCCGCCTCCGTGGTGGAGCAGGTGGACGCCGCAGATGTGACCTTGAGCAACCCCAAGCGGGCCGTGATCTCGCTGGGCAGCAACCTCGGCAACCGCCTGGAGACCCTCCAGGGCGCCATCGACGCGCTGGAGGACACGCCCGGCGTGCGGGTCAAGGCGGTCTCCCCGGTCTACGAGACGGAGCCGTGGGGCGTCGAGCCGGGCACCCAGCCCTCGTATTTCAACGCCGTCGTCCTGGTGAAGACCACCCTCCCGCCGGACTCGCTGCTGGAGCGCGGGCACGCGATCGAGGAGGCCTTCGAGCGGGTGCGCGACGAGCGCTGGGGCCCGCGGACGCTGGATGTCGACATCGTCAGCTATCAGGACGTCCTCTCCGACGACCCCGTCCTCACGCTGCCGCACCCGCGCGCCCACGAGCGTGCCTTCGTGCTGGCGCCGTGGCACGACGTGGACCCCGAGGCCGTGGTCCCGGGGCGCGGCGCGGTCGTCGAGCTGCTGGCCCAGGTCGGTCTCGACGGGGTCGCCCCGCGGGTGGACCTGGAACTGCGACTGCCCGAGTAGGCGTTGGGCCGAGAGACGTACGAGATGAGGGGCGAGGGCGCGGAGCGACCTGCTCCGCGATCTGCTCACGGAGGAGCGAACCGGTGAAGCAACTGCGGGTCAGGGTGCTGGCCGGGCTGTTCGTCGTGGCCGGGGTGGTGTCCTGGGCGGGCGCCCGGCTGTGGGACGCCTTCGGCACACTGCCGAGCGTGCCCGTGGCGGCCCCCATCGTGCTGGCCGTCATCGCCGTCGTGCTGGCCGCGACGGCGCTCTCGCTGCGCGCCCGGCTGCGGGCGCAGCGCGAGCGGCGCCCCGGCGCGAAGGGCGTCGACCCGCTGGTGGCCGCCCGCGCGGTGGTCTTCGGCCAGGCGAGCGCGCTGGTCGCGGCGCTGGTCGCGGGCATGTACGGCGGCGTGGGCACGTTCCTGCTGCTGGCCGGCCTGGACAACAACCCGGCCCGCCGGGACCAGACGATCTACGCCGGGGCGTCCGTCCTGGCCGCTGTCTGCGTCGTCGTGGCGGCGTTCTTCCTGGAGCGGGTCTGCCGGCTTCCGGAGGACGACGACGAAGAGGGCGGGACGGGCTCGGCCCGGGCGTAGCTTTTCAAATGGCGGACGGGCTGAAATCAGCCCGTCCGCCATTTGAGGACGCGGCCGCAGGCCGCCCCCGCCGCAGGCGGCAGGCGGCCCGCACCCAAGAACGGCCCCCCGTAAGGGCAAGGGCTACGCGTCGGCCACCGTCTCCACCGACACCTCCGTGCGCGCGGCGCCGAGCGCGTCCGCCGCCGTCGACCGCCGCAGGGCCTCGTGCAGGCGGGCCGGGGTCAGGACGCCCACGAAGTGGTCCGCCCGGTCGCCGTCGAGGACGGCGATCCACCCCGCGTCGTGCTGGAGCATCGTGCTGAACGCCTGCTTCAGCGACGCCCCCACGGGCAGCCACGCGTCCATGCGCCGGGAGTGGTTCCGGACCGTACCGCCGTCGGGCGCGCCGGACAGCGCCTCCGCCGAGACCCAGCCGTGCAGCCCGTCCGCGCGGTCCAGGACCACCGCCCAGCGCGCCCCCTCCTCCTCCAGCCGGGCCGCCGCGTCGCGCACCCGGTCGTCGAGGTGGACGACGGGCGGCTGTTCGAGGTCGCCGGACTCGATGGGGGTGACGGAGAGCCGCTTGAGGCCCCGGTCGGCGCCGACGAAGTCGGCCACGTACGGCGTGGCGGGCGCCCCGAGCACGGCCGCGGGCGGGTCGAGCTGTTCGATGCGCCCGTTGCCGTAGACCGCGATGCGGTCACCGAGCCGGACCGCCTCCTCGATGTCGTGGGTGACGAAGAGGACCGTCTTGCGCACCTGCGACTGGAGCCGCAGGAACTCGCTCTGGAGGTGCTCGCGGACCACCGGGTCGACCGCGCCGAACGGTTCGTCCATCAGCAGGACGGGCGGGTCGGCGGCCAGCGCGCGGGCCACACCGACGCGCTGCCGCTGCCCGCCGGAGAGCTGTTCGGGGTAGCGGTCGCCGTAGACGGACGGGTCGAGCCCGACGAGGTCGAGCAGTTCGGCGGCGCGGGCGCGGGCCTTCTTGCGCTGCCAGCCGAGCAGGTGCGGGACGGTCGCGGTGTTGTCGAGCACGGTCTTGTGCGGGAAGAGGCCGACCTGCTGGATGACGTAGCCGATCCGGCGGCGCAGTTCGACGGGGTCGACGGTCGCGATGTCCTCGCCGTCGAGGAGGATCCGGCCGCTGGTCGGCTCGATCAGCCGGTTGACCATCTTCATGGTGGTGGTCTTGCCGCAGCCGGACGGTCCGACGAGCGTGACCAGCTCGCCCTCCGCCACCTCGAAGGACAGGTCGTCCACGGCGGTGGTGCCATCGGCGTAGCGCTTGGTGACGTGCTCGAAGCGGATCATGGTTCCCCATTCTGGCCGTACTCGCTCCCGACATTGTTGCCGTTGTGTGGCGCCGGACTCGAATGTCAGTGCCCGGGGTTAGGGTCGCCAGTAACCGACGGTCAATGCCCAGGGGGAGGTGAGAGCGTATGGCGGGGCAGAACTGCCTGGTCACCAACGAGTGGATCTGCGGCGAATATCTGCGGACCCGCGGCCACGAGCTGACGGACGCCACGCTCCAGCACATCGGGATCACGCTGGCCTCGGTCGCCATCGGCGTGCTCGTCGCCTTCCCGCTGGCGCTGCTGGCCCGGAGGTGGCGGGCCGCGGCGGGCCCGGTGCTCGGCCTGACCACCGTGCTCTACACGGTGCCGTCGCTGGCCATGTTCTCGCTGCTGGTGCCCGTCTTCGGGCTGTCGGTGTCGGTCGTGGTCACCGGCCTGGTGCTCTATTCGCTGACGGTCCTCGTGCGGAACATCCTGGCCGGCCTGGCCTCGGTGCCGGAGGAGGCCCGCGAGGCCGCGCGCGGCATGGGCTACGGCCCGCTGCGCCTGCTCTTCGGCGTGGAGCTGCCCCTGGCGCTGCCCGCCCTGATGGCCGGGCTGCGGATCGCCACGGTCTCCACCGTCTCGCTCACCACCGTGGGCGCCATCATCGGCTACGGCGGCCTCGGCAATCTCATCTATGAGGGCATGCACAGCTATTTCAAGGCGCAGGTGCTCACCGCCTCGGTGCTGTGCGTGGCGCTGGCGATCGTGGCCGACCTCGTGCTGCTGTTCGTGCAGCGGCTGCTGACCCCCTGGGCGCGGGCGGGCAAGCAGGCGAAGCGCCGTGGCAGGGGAGCGGGCGGGCGGCCGGTCACCGAGGGGGCTCTGTGATGGGCGTCATCGACCGTACGTGGACGTGGCTGACCACCGGCTCGCACTGGTCCGGCACGGACGGCGTGTGGCACCGGCTCGGCGAGCACCTGTTCCTGACCGTCGTCTGCCTGGCGATCTCCTGTGCCCTCGCACTGCCCGTCGCGGTGCTGCTGGGGCACGTGGGCCGGGGCGGTGCCCTCGCGGTGAACGTCTCCAACGCGGGGCGCGCCGTGCCGACGTTCGCGGTGCTGGTGCTGTTGTTGCTCAGCCCGCTGGGTACGCATGGCTCATGGCCGACCGTCATCGCGCTGGTGCTCTTCGCGATCCCTCCGCTGCTCACCAACGCGTACGTCGGGATGCGCGAGGTCGACCGGGACGTGGTCGAGGCCGCGCGCGGCATGGGCATGACCGGCCGTCAGCTGATCGGCCGGGTGGAGCTGCCGCTCGCGTTCCCGCTGATAGCGACCGGGGTGCGGACCGCCGCGGTGCAGGTGGTGGCCACGACCACGCTCGCCGCGCTGCCCGGCGGCGGTGGCCTGGGCCGGATCATCACGGCGGGCTTCCGGCTGACCGACACCGCTCAAGTGGTGTCCGGCGCGCTGCTGGTGGCCGTGCTCGCGCTGCTGGTCGAAGGCGTGCTGGTGGTCCTGGAGCGGCTGCTGGACCCGGTGCGCCGCAGGGCGAGGCGGACGGCCGGCCGGGCGGCGGGCGGCGACGGCCCGGTGGCGCCCGCCGACGCCGTCCCCGCGGTGGGCAGTGCCGTGTGACACCCCTGTCCCGTCCGCCCTTGCGCGACGGCGGGAATGACGACCGATCAAGGGCCGTCCGGGCGCACCGGACGTCCGACCGAGTGGATGGAGTTCCCCATGAGCAGGACCCCGCGTCGAGCGCGGACCACGCGCGCGCTGCTGGCGGCGGCGGGCGTCGCCACCCTGACGGCGGGTCTGGCCGCCTGCGGTGGCGACAGCCTGGAGAAGTCCGGCGGCGGGGACGCGTCCGGCCGGCCGGGCGAGGGCTCGCTGGTCATCGGATCGGCCTCCTTCACCGAGTCCAAGGTGCTCGCCGAGATATATGCGGGGCTGCTGAAGGACGCCGGATATTCGACGTCGATCAAGACCGTCGACGCCCGCGAGCTCTATGAACCGGAGCTGGAGAACGGCAAGATCGATGTCGTCCCGGAGTATGCGGCGACACTCGCCGAATTCCTCAACAAGAAGCAGAACGGCAAGGACGCTCCCACGGTCGCCTCGGCCGATGCGGACGCCACGGTGAAGGCGCTCCGTAAACTCGCCGAGCCGCGTGGCCTCAAGGTGCTGGACGCCGGTCGGGCCGTCGACCAGAACGCCTTCGCGGTCACCAAGGAGTTCGCCGCGAAACACCAGCTCAAGACCCTTTCCGACCTGGGCACGGCAAAGGAGCGGATCAAGCTCGCGGCGGGCGACGAATGCCCCCAGCGGCCCTTCTGCCAGCCGGGTCTGGAGAAGACGTACGGCATCGACGTCACCGGCATCGACCCGCTGGAGGTCGGCAGCACGCAGGCCAAGCAGGCGGTCAAGTCGGGCAAGGACCAGATGGTGCTGACCACCACCACGGACGCCACGCTCGAACAGTTCGGCCTTGTTCTCCTGGAGGACGACAAGAAGCTCCAGAACTCCGACAACGTGTTGCCCGTCGTGAATGCGAAGAAGGCCGGCACACAGAAGATCGCCGATGCCCTCGGCAAGCTCAACAGGGTGCTGACCACGGCCGATCTCACCGAACTCAACAAGAAGGTCGACGCGCAGCGGCTCAAGCCCGCGGATGTGGCGGCTCAGTACCTCAAGGACAAGGGGTTGCTGACGGGGGAGAAGAAGTAGGAGAGAAGTAAGATCAAGGGAAGAGTTTGGTGGTGGAGTCACACTCCTGAGGCGACGCACGGTAAGTTTCAGGCCATGCCACGAGGACGCCACCGCCATTCACAGCCCTTGCACCGGCTCCTTCCCCCATCGACGGTCGCCGCGACATCGGTCGCCGCTGCCGCCGGTGCTTGGGTGGTAGGTGAAACGGTCGTCATCCGGGGCCTCGCCGCGGCGGCTGCCGCCGCCGCGGTGGTCGGCGCCGTGCTGATGCGCCGTTGGGACCGCGCCGCCGGGAAGCGGGTCGCCCAGCTCAGCGCCGCCCGGGTGCGCGAGGAGTGGAAGACCGACGAGCGCATCGCCGAGCTGGAGACGGAGCTGGAGGAAGCCCGCGCCGCCCGCGCCAAGGTGGAGACCAAGCTGCGCGGCAAGCGCGCCGAGCTCGCCCGCCTCCGTACGGAACACGCCGACCTGCTGCGCCGCTACGCCGCGGCCGAGACCGGGCGGGCCAGCGCGCTGGAGGGCCGGCGCCAGGCGCGGGGCGCTGCGCCCCGCAGCGCGAAGGCGCTGGAGTCCGCCGCGGCTTCGGCCGGTACGGCGGGGTCCGCCGTCGCCGCCTCCGCGTACCGCAAGGCGGCGGAAGCACTGCGCGACCTGGAGCGGAACGCGACGCTCCAGCGGGACGCGGAGTCCGCGGCCGAGCCCGCCCAGGACACGCCCCTGGTGCAGCCGGCCGACGCCGTGCCCCCGAGCGGGCGGCCGGAGGCCGGCACCGGCGAGATCCTGAGCGCCGCGGACGCGGCCAGGGCCGCCAAGAGGCGCACGGGCGCGAAGGCCACCGGTGACGCCGAGGCCGTCGGGAAGCGCACGGCACCCGAGAGCACCGGGTCCGCCCCGCACACCACCGAGCCCGACCCGGCCGCCGGGGAAGCCGAAGAGGTCGAGGGCGTCCAGGACGCCACCGCGGCCACGGACATCGCGCCCGCCGAGGACATCGCACCCGCCACGAACACCGCGCCCGCTGAGGACGCCGAGCGCCCCGAGGACGCCGCGGCTCCCATGAGCGCGCCCCGCGCGACCCGGCCCGCCGCCGCCGTCGTGCCGCAGCAGAGCCCCGCCCGGCGCCCCGCGTCGCGTGCGCAGGGCGGCTTCGACTTCTTCGGCACCCAGCGGACTCCCGCCGCCGCTCGGCCCGTCGAGGAGACCGACCTCGCGGACGTCGTCGGCGAGGAGGCGCTCGCCGAGGCCGAGGCCGCGGAGGCCGGTGGCGACGACGCCAAAGGAGGCGTCATCGACCTGACCGCGCACGACGAGACCGAGCAGATAGACGTCGTGGAGCTGCGCAGCGCCATCTCGTAGCCCGGCGCAGTACACGAGAACCCCCGGTGGGCGTCCCACCGGGGGTTCTCGTTTCTCCGCGCTACTTGTCGATGTCGCCGACGACGAAGAACAGCGAGCCCAGGATCGCCACCATGTCGGCCACCAGCGTCCCCGGCAGCAGCTCGGTCAGCGCCTGGATGTTGTTGAACGACGCCGACCGCAGCTTGAGCCGGTACGGCGTCTTCTCGCCCTTGGAGACCAGGTAGTAGCCGTTGAGACCGAGCGGGTTCTCGGTCCAGGCGTAGGTCGCGCCCTCCGGCGCCTTGAGGACCTTGGGCAGCCGCTGGTTGATCGGGCCGGGCGCGAGGTGCGCGATCCGGTCCAGGCACGCCTCCGCCAGCTCCAGCGAGTTGTGCGTCTGCTCCAGCAGGCACTCGAAGCGGGCCAGGCAGTCGCCGTCCTCGCGCGTGACGACCTTCAGGGTGTCGCGCAGCTCGCCGTACGCGAGGTACGGCTCATCACGGCGCAGGTCGAAGTCCACGCCGGACGCACGGGCGATCGGCCCGCTGACCCCGTACGCGTGCACCGCCTCGCGCGAGAGCACGCCGACGCCGCGCGTGCGCCCGCGGAAGATCTCGTTGCCGAGCACGAGCCGGTCGTAGACGTCCATCCGCGAGCGGACGTCGGCCACCGCGTGCCGGGCCCGGGCGAGCCAGCCCGCGGGCAGGTCCTCCTTGAGGCCGCCGACGCGGTTGAACATGTAGTGCATCCGGCCGCCGGAGACCTCCTCCATCACCGTCTGGAGCTGCTCGCGCTCGTGGAAGGCGTGGAAGACGGGGGTGATCCCGCCCAGTTCGAGGGGGTAGGAGCCGAGGAACATCAGGTGGTTGAGCACCCGGTTCAGCTCGGCGAGCAGCGTGCGCGTCCACACGGCGCGCTCGGGGACCTCCATGCCAAGCATCCGCTCCACGGCGAGCACGACCCCGAGCTCGTTGGAGAAGGCCGACAGCCAGTCGTGGCGGTTGGCGAGCATGATGATCTGCCGGTAGTCGCGCGCCTCGAACAGCTTCTCCGCGCCCCGGTGCATATAGCCGATGACCGGCTCGGCGTGCTGGATCCGCTCCCCGTCGAGAACGAGCCGCAGCCGCAGCACACCGTGGGTGGACGGGTGCTGCGGCCCGATGTTGAGCACCATGTCGGTGCTCTCCGCCGCGCCGCCGATGCCGACTGTCGTCTCAGAGGTAGGGGACATGGGGAGTAGTTTGTCAGCCTTCCCCGTCCGGGTGGCCGTGGGCGGGCTCCAGGAGCCCGGCGCAGGCGTCGCCGACCGGCTGCACGAGCCAGCCGAAGCCGCCGAGACCGGCCGGCGCCGTCAGCTCCGCCGCCTCGCCCGCCGCGCCCAGCGCCCGTACGTAGGCGGCCGGATCGGACGACGCGAGCGACAGCGGGGGACGGCTGCCGTCGACGCCGAGGGCGTGCAGGGCGTCGCGCTGGGTCAGCAGGGAGCCGCCGGGGCCCGCGCACGCGTCCAGGGCGACGTGCGCGGTGATGTCGCACGAGCCGTCCGGCACCGGGCGCACCTCACGTCCCTCCCGGAAGCCGGTCAGCGTGCCGAACGGCGGGCGGGCGTCGTGCCGGTGCGTGTAGTCCACGGCGACGGCCAGCCCGGACCGCAGGCTGCGCACCGCCCGTGCCCAGGCGGCGTCGCGCGGCAGGCCGATCTCGGCCCGGCTGCCGGGCGGCGCGCCGTCGAGGGGCCACCAGCGGGCGAGCCAGGCGGCGTCGGCGCCGGACACCGGCTCGCCGAGGAGCTCCTCACCGTCCTCCTGGACGAGCACCTGGCGGGCGGTGCCCTCGGCGTCCGCCTCGGCGACGTCGACCGCCACGTTGTCCAGCCACTCGTTGGCGAAGAGCAGCCCGTCCACGCCCTCGGGGACGTCACCCAGCCAGGTGATGCGCTCGTCGATCCCCGGGGGGCGCTCGGCGCGCTCCACGGCGTACGGGCGCAGTCGCGCGCCCAGCTCGGGCGCGGTCCGCGCGAGCACGGCGGTGAGGAGTTCGCCACGGCCCGCGCCGACATCCGTGAACGCCAGCTCCGCCGGATGGTCCAGCACCGCGTCGACGCGGCGCAGGAGTTCCGCGACGGCCCCCGCGTAGAGCGGCGAGGCGTGCACGGAGGTACGGAAGTGCCCGGCGGGCCCCTCGGGACGCCGGTAGAAGCCGTTCGGGCCGTACAGGGCGGCCTCCGTGGCGGCGCGCCACGTTCTTGTTCCGCTTGCCATACGCACACGCTATGCGCCCTTGGTGGGCACGCCGCCTCCACCTTGGGGAGTAGGCGGGGCGTCGTCGGATCGATCGTCCGGTTGACCCCGGCACGTACGCGACGTGCCTACGCTGGGTGACGTGCAGCGCCTCTACGACTTTCTCCGCAGGCACCCGACGGGTGTGGACAGCTTCTGGGCCGTCCTGCTGCTCGGGCTCAGTGCGATCACCATCGCCGAGCAGTCGACGGGGTCCGGGCACGCGTCGGGCCTCGTCAGGGGGGTCGTGGACCTCGCGCTGTGCACGGTGATCGCGCTGCGCAGGCGCTGGCCGGAAAAGATGCTGCTGCTGGCGACGGCGGTGGGGGTGGCCCAGCTCGTCTTCGACACCGGGCAGAGCATCGCCGACTTCGCGATGCTCGTGATCATCTACACGGTGGCGTCCGGCAACACCCGCTGGGCGTCCCGCTATGCCCTGATCGGCGGTCTGATCGCGCCGACACTCGCCCAACTGCGGTGGGCCGACCCCGACCAGTCCATGACCACCAGCGTCATCGGGACGGTCTTCACCACCGTTCCGTTCGTCCTGGCCTGGGTGCTCGGCGACTCGATGCGCACCCGTCGCGCCTACTGGGCGCAGCTGGAGGAGCGGGCCACGCGGCTGGAGAAGGAGCGCGAGCAGCAGTCGCGGATGGCGGTGGTCGCGGAGCGGGCGCGGATCGCGCGCGAGCTGCACGACGTCGTCGCGCACAACGTCTCGGTGATGGTGGTCCAGGCCGACGGCGCGGCGTATGTCCTGGACGCCTCGCCCGAGCAGGCCAAGCAGGCCCTGGAGACCATTTCCGGCACCGGCCGCCAGGCGCTCGCCGAGATGCGCCGGCTGCTGGGCGTGCTGCGCACCGAGGAGGGCGGCGAGGGCGGTGAGTACGTGCCGCAGCCCGACGTGGAGCAGATCGGCGACCTCGTCGAGCAGGTGCGCGGCGCGGGGCTGCCGGTGGAGTTCCAGGTCGAGGGCGCGCCGCGGCCGCTGCCGAGCGGCGTGGAGCTGACCGCGTACCGCATCGTGCAGGAAGCGCTCACCAACACCCGCAAGCACGGCGGGCCGGGCGCGGGCGCGAGCGTGCGCCTGACCTTCTTCGACGACGGGCTCGGCCTGCTGGTCGAGGACGACGGCCGGGGCGCGCAGCAGGAGCTGTACGAGGCGGGGGGCGCGGACGGCATGGGGCACGGCCTGATCGGCATGCGCGAGCGGGTCGGGATGGTCGGCGGCACCCTGGACGCGGGGCCGCGGCCGGGCGGTGGCTTCCGGATCAGCGTGCTGCTGCCGATCAAACCGGGCGGCCGCTGACCGTCCGACGGGTGACGGAGGCACGGCGACCACATGCTGATCAAACCTGATCGAAAACTGTCAGCGCTGGCAGACTTGATGAACACCGAGGAAAGGGACCACGCATGTCGATCCGCGTGATGCTCGTCGACGACCAGGTGCTCCTGCGCACCGGTTTCCGCATGGTGCTGGCGGCCCAGCCCGACATGGACGTCGTCGCCGAGGCCGGGGACGGTGCGGAGGCCCTGGAGGTGCTGGCCGGGACCGAGGTGGACGTCGTCCTGATGGACGTGCGCATGCCGCGCCTGGACGGCGTGGAGGCCACCCGCCGCATCTGCGCGCAGGAGAACCCGCCGAAGGTGCTGATCCTGACCACCTTCGACCTGGACGAATACGCCTTCTCCGCGCTGAAGGTCGGCGCGAGCGGCTTCATGCTCAAGGACGTGCCCCCGGCCGAACTGCTGGGCGCGATCCGGGCCGTGCACAGCGGCGACGCGGTGGTCGCGCCCAGTACGACCCGCCGGCTGCTGGACCGTTTCACCCCGATGCTGCCCAGCGCGGGCAACGAACCCACGAGCGCGGAGCTGAGCAGGCTCACCGAGCGGGAGCGCGAGGTGATGCTGCTGGTGGCGCAGGGGCTGTCCAACGGCGAGATCGCGGCACGGCTGGTGCTGTCCGAGGCCACCGTGAAGACCCATGTGGGACGGATCCTCACCAAGCTGGGGCTGCGGGACCGGGTGCAGGTCGTGGTGCTCGCGTACGAGAGCGGCCTCGTCCGGGCGGGCGGGGGAGCGGTGCAGTAGCGGCGGCGCCCTGCCTACGCGCACACGACGGCGCGCACCGCCTCCCGGAAGTCGTCCGTGCCCGGGTGCGTCGGCTGGGCGGGGCGGGCGAGATAGACCGTGGCCGCCGGGGCGTCGGTGACGGGGACATAGCGGACCCCGGGGTGCGCGTGGCTCTCCCGTGTGCCCGCCGCCGCCAGGCCGATCGCCTGCCCCGCGGAGACGGCGGTCAGCCACTCGTCGACGTTGCGGACCTCCGTCGTACGGCTCGGGCGCAGCTCCACCGGCCAGAGCTCGACGCCCGCGGTGCCGGTCTCAGGGCAGACCGCGAGCGTCTCGACGCGGAGCTCGGCCAGGGTGACGGCGTCCCGGCCGGCGAGCGGGTGGTCGTCGGGCAGCGCGGCGACGCGCTCCTCCAGATAGAGCGCCTCGGCGTGGATGCGGGGGTCGGTGGGCAGGACCCGCAGGATCGCCACGTCGACCTCGCGGGTGGCGAGCCCGGCGGTGCGGTTGTCCATCCGGCGCAGCTCCAGCGGGATGTGCGGGTGCTCCTGACGCCAGGAGCGCAGCAGCGGCACGGTGAGCTGCCCGAGGACCGCGCAGTTGTACCCCATCCGCAGGGGGCGGGAGACGGCCGCCGTGTCGGCGAGGGCCGCGTCCATGTGGGAGAGGATCGCCCGGCCGTGCTCCAGCAGGGTCCGGCCGGCCGGAGTGAGGAGAAGGTGGCGGGACGAGCGCTCGACGAGGCGGACCCCGACCCGCTGTTCGAGCTGGGCGAGCGTACGGGACAGGGCGGGCTGGGTCAGGTGCAGGCGCGTGGCCGCGGCGGTGACGGTGCCTTCGTCGGCGATGGCGACCAATGCCCTGAGGTGACGCAGTTCCACATCCATGCGTGGGGAGCATAGTCGCTGCGCAGAAGGCATTTCCGGGTGTGTGAGGGGCTGACTAGCGTCGGAGTCGTTCCTGTTGCTTCCCAATGACTCCCTGGATGGACAGCATGAAGATTCTCCTTGTCGGCGCCTCCGGCACCCTGGGCGGCGCGGTGCGCACGGCACTGGCCGGGCGCGGCCACGACGTGATCACCGTCGGCCGTACGGGCGGCGACGTGGTCTGCGACATCACCGACCCCGAAGCCGTGGGGCGGCTTTACGAGCGGGTGGCGGGCGGGAGCGGCCTGGACGCGGTCGTGTGCGCGGCGGGCGACGCCGTCTTCAAGCCGCTCGGCGAGCTGACCGCCGACGATGTCGCCGCCTCCTTCCGGGGCAAGGCGCTGAGCCAGATCGAGCTCGTTAGGCAGGGCTCGCGGCACCTGTCCCCGGCCGGGTCCTTCACCCTGATCAGCGGCGTCCTGACCCAGGAGCCCATCCTCGCGGGGGCCGCGGCCTCCGCGGCCAACGGCGCGGTGGAGGCCTTCGTGCGCGCCGCCGCGATCGAGCTCCCGCCGCAGCGGATCAACGCCGTCAGCCCGACCGTGGTCACCGAGTCCCTCGACGCCTACGGCGCGTTCTTCCCCGGCATGGAGTCCGTACCGCTCAGCCGTGTCGCGAACGCCTATGTCCGCTCGGTCGAGGGCCGCCAGACGGGGCGGATCTACGAGGTGGTGTAGGCGGGCGGCCCCGGGGCCCGTCACCTGGAGCGCGTCACCGCAGCACCGTCTCCAGGAAGTCGCTCCCCAGGCGCGCCACCGTCGTCAGATCCAGCTGGTGGAGCACGTACCGCCCGCGCCGCCGCGTGCTCAGCAGCCCCGCCTTCTTCATCACGGCTATGTGCCGTGACACCTCGGGCGGCGTCAGGTTGTACGCCGCGGCCAGCTCGCCCGTGGTGTGGGGGCCGCGCGCGAGGGTGCGGCACAGCCGCATCCGCACCGGGTGGGCGAGGGCCTCCAGCCGCTGCTGCACCAGGTGCGGGGCCGTGGGCTGGGGGAGCTCGGTGGCGGTCACCGGATACTGGATGACCGGCTTCCACCCGGCCCGGTGCACGGCGAAGAGGTGCGGCCAGCCGAAGGCGGTCGGCAGGAACATCACCCCCTGCCCGTACGCCGCGGTGGTCCGTCCGTTCGCCAGCTTGTCGACGACGATGCGGGACCGGTCCTCGCTGAGCGAGACGGCGGGGGAGACCGCGGTGAGGGCCTCCGCGAGGCCCTTGTGCTGGAGGAGGTCGGCCTTGTGCCGGGCGTCGGTGGCGAGCTGCACCCGGACCCGCTGCCAGTTGTCACCGAAGAACGCCTGCTCGCAGTCCTCGAAGAGGCGCCGCAGCCAGGCGCGCAGGACATCGGGGGTCTCCAGCATCCGTTCCGCGAACGCCGCCTGCCGCGGCCCGCGCGCGGCGGAGAGCTCCAGCACCCGCGCCCGCTGCCTGGAGTCGACCAGCGGCGACGGCCAGCCCTTCTCGTAGCCGGAGGTGCAGGTGACCTCGAAGGCCGCGGACGTGAACGTCTCGTCGTCCATCAGGTCGAGGTCGTCGAGCTCCTCGGCGAGCGTGGCCCGGGGGACGGCCGGCAGCAGGATGTCCGAACGCGTGGAGCGCCACAGGAAGTCCGCCTCGGTCAGCCGGTCGGCGAGGTCCGGCTTGAGCGAGGAGGCGGTGGTGGTGGCCCAGGCGTGCAGCCCCGGGTGGTGCCCGGGCTCGGCCAGCGCGTGCAGCATCGCGCCCAGTTCCGCCAGGGGCGAGGGGCAGAACTGGATGCGCTCGAGCGGCAGTCCGGTGATGTCGATGTCCACGCTCATGTGCTCATCGTGCCTCTCTTTTCGCAGGTCGGGCCGTCGATTGACAGTCCTCGTCAATTGGCGCGCCAGTGGCTTCGCGACCGGCGCAGGGTGGGGACATGAACGCCACTCAGCAGCACATGCTCGACCTCTACCGCACCGCCCAGCATCAGGAGCCCGCCCCGCTCACCCCGGGCGAGGGGCAGCTCCGGGCCCTCCGCGCGTTCCGCACCTGGAGGGACTTCCGGGCCGTCGTCGACGAGCGCGCCGCGGCCCGCCGCTCCCGCCGGCACGCCCTGCTCTCCTTCCTCCGGCCGGGGACGCGCACTCCGGCGCACCCGGTGGCCCGCGCCGCCGCCCGCCCCGCGGCGGAGGCCCGGACCGCGGAGCCCGCCTCACCCTGCGCCTCCGGCGCCCGCCGGAACCCGGGCCAGGACCGCGACGACCGCCTCGACGACCGCCTCGGGCGTCCAGCTCAGTGCTGACGAGGTGATCGTGACCTCGGTGAACGACAGACCGGGCACGTCGGAGGACGACCAGCCGTCGAACACCGTCGTACGGGTCTCCTCCGCCAGCGCCACCCCGGCCTCCTCCAGCGCGTGTGCCGGATACGGCAGCCACACCTGGAACTGGTGGGTGTGCGGCACCCTTGGATTGACCCGGAACCACGGCACCCCGGCCGCTCGGAAACCCTCCTCCAGCGCCGCCGCCACGACCCTGGCGTGCGCCACGTACGACGGAAGCCGGGGCAGTTCGCGCTCCAGCCCGGACAGCGCCGCGAGCGCCGCGGGCCACTGCTGGAAGACGTCGCCGCCGTACCGGTGCCGCCACGCCTTCGCCTCCTCCACCAGCTCCGCGGGCCCGGCCAGCGCGGCCCCCGATATGCCGCCGAGCGATTTGTAGAAGGACACGTAGACCGAGTCGGCGAGGGCCGCCACCTCGGCCGGACCCACACCGAAGTGGGTCGCGCACTCCCACAGCCGCGCGCCGTCGAAGTGGACCACCGCCTCCCGCTCGCGGGCCGCCTCCACCACGGCGGTGAGCTCCTCCCACGTGGGCAGGAGGAAGCCCGCGCCCCGCAGCGGCAGTTCGAGCGCGAGAGTCCCGAAGGGTTCGTCGAGATCGCGGACCTCCGCGGCAGTCGGCGGCCGGGGACCGCTCGCGAGACGCACCGCGCGCAGGCCGGAGACCTGTGCGTACGCGCCGCGCTCGTCCTTCTCCAGATGGGACATGGGGTGAAGTGCCACCACCGGGCTGCCGGTGCGCCCCGCCCAGCACCGCAGGGCCACCTGCTGCGCCATCGTGCCGGTCGGGAAGAACGCCGCGGCCTCCGTGCCCAGCAGCTCCGCGACCTCTCGCTCCAGCTCGCCGACGATCCCGTCGCCGTACATATCCGCCTGCTCGTCCAGGCCACGGCCCGCGGGGGCCTCCGCGGACAGTGCGGCCAGCCGCTCGGCGATCGTCGCCACGGGCGGGCCCGCCGAGAGGACCCGCTCCGAACCCCGCACGGCCGCGACCCTGCGCGCCCGGTCCACACCCGGCCCCTCCTCCGGCTCCGCCGCGCCGGTTTCCGCCGTCGCCGCCTCGGTCTTCTCCCCGGTCCTGTCGTCAGCCATGTGCCGATGATGGCGCATCTCCGGAACACCGCCCGAGTTATCCACAGGCGGGTTATCCACAGGGCTGGGACGTTCGGAATCGGCCGCCGCACACTCGCGTAGCATGACGAAGGAATCGTCCGGTACCCGCCCCTGGCCTGCGGCATGGGGGACCCCAGGACTGGAACGGAAGGCCATCGCCGCGTGAACGCACAACCCATCCCGCAGCACCCGAGCCCACAGGACCGACCGGCCCGGCTCACCGTCGGCGTCGTCGGCGCGGGCCGTGTCGGCCCCTCGCTGGCCGCCGCGCTGCGGCTCGCCGGGCACCGCCCGGTCGCCGCCTCCGGAGTCTCCGACGCCTCGGTGCGCCGGGCCGCCGACCTGCTCCCCGGAGTGCCCCTCGTCCCGCCCGCCGAGGTGCTCGCGCGCGCGGATCTGGTGCTGCTCACCGTGCCCGACGACGTCCTCCCCGGGCTGGTCGCCGGGCTCGCCGAGACCGGCGCCGTCCGCCCCGGCCAGCTCGTCGTGCACACCTCGGGCCGGCACGGCACGGCCGTCCTCGACCCGGCGCGCAGGGCCGGCGCCCTGCCGCTCGCCCTGCACCCCGCCATGACCTTCACCGGCACACAGCTGGACGTGGAGCGGCTCGCGGGCTGCTCCTTCGGCGTCACCGCGCCCGACGAGCTGCGGCTCGCCGCGGAGGCCCTGGTCATCGAGATGGGCGGCGAGCCCGAGTGGATAGCGGAGAGCGCCCGCCCCCTCTACCACGCGGCCCTCGCCATCGGCTCGAACCACCTGGTCACCCTGGTCGCCCAGGCCATGGACCTGCTGCGGACCGCGGGCGTCGAAGCCCCCGACCGCATGCTCGGCCCCCTGCTCGGCGCCGCGCTCGACAACGTCCTGCGCAGCGGCGACGCCGCCCTCACCGGCCCGGTGGCCCGCGGCGACGCGGGCACCGTCGCCGCCCACATAGCGGAACTGCGCACCCACGCACCCCACGCCGTCGCCGGATACCTGGCCATGGCACGCACGACCGCGGACCGCGCCCTCGCGCACGGCCTGCTCAAGCCGGAACTGGCGGAGGACCTGCTCGGCGTCCTCGCGGACGGAGGCAACGAATGACCACCCAGCTCACCCGTACGGCAGAGGAGCTGCACGCCCTGCCCCGCGCGGGCCGACGAGCCGTCGTGATGACGATGGGCGCCCTCCACGAGGGCCACGCCACCCTGGTCCGCACCGCCCGCCGGCTCGTGGGCACGGACGGCCAGGTCGTCGTCACCGTCTTCGTCAACCCCCTCCAGTTCGGCGCGGGTGAAGATCTCGACCGTTATCCGCGCACCCTCGACGCCGACATCGTCCTCGCGGAGAAGGCCGGCGCCGACATCGTGCTCGCCCCCGCCGTCGACGAGGTCTACCCCGGCGGCGAGCCCCAGGTGCGGATCACCGCCGGGCCCATGGGGGAGCGCCTCGAAGGCGCCCACCGTCCCGGCCACTTCGACGGCATGCTCACCGTCGTCGCCAAGCTGCTCCACCTCACCCGGCCCGACGTCGCGCTCTACGGCCAGAAGGACGCCCAGCAGCTCGCGCTCATCCGCCGCATGGTCCGCGACCTCAACTTCCCCGTCGAGGTCGTGGGCGTCCCCACCGTCCGAGAGGGCGGCAACCTCGCCCTCTCCAGCCGCAACCGCTATCTCTCCGAGGCCGACCGCGCCTCCGCCCTGGAGATATCGCGTGCCCTGCTCACCGCGGAGGCGGCCGTCGCCAAGGGCCCCGCGGCCGTCCGCCGCTCCGCCCGCGCCATCCTGGACAACGCGGCACGGATGGAGCCCCCGGTCGTCCTCGACTATCTGGCGCTCGTCGACCCCGCAGACTTCACCGAGGTCCCCGACGGCCACACCGGCGAAGCGGTCCTGGCCGTCGCCGCCAAGGTGGGCACCACCCGCCTCATCGACAACATCCCCCTGACCTTCGCGGAAACCGGAGCACAGCGATGACCGGCATACGGCTGCACGCACCCCGGCCCGGCTGGTCCGTCGACGCCGATGTCGTCGTCGTCGGATCCGGCGTCGCGGGGCTCACCGTCGCGCTGCGCTGCGCCGCCGCCGGGGCCGCTGTCACCGTCGTCACCAAGGCCCGCCTCGACGACGGCTCCACGCGCTGGGCGCAGGGCGGCATCGCCGCCGCGCTCGGCGACGGCGACACCCCTGAGCAGCACCTCGACGACACCCTCGTCGCCGGTGCCGGGATCTGCTCGGAGGAGGCCGTGCGCGCGCTGGTCACCGAGGGCCCCGACGCGGTGCGCCGCCTCATCGCCACCGGCGCCCTCTTCGACACCGACAGCGACACCGGCGAGATCCTGCTGACCCGCGAGGGCGGTCACCACCGCAGCCGGATCGCCCACGCCGGCGGCGACGCCACCGGTGCCGAGATCTCCCGCGCCCTTGTCGGGGCCGTCCGTGACGCGGGCATCAAGACCGTGGAGAACGCCCTCGTCCTCGACCTCCTCAAGGACTCCGAGGGCCGCGCCGCGGGTGTCACCCTGCACGTCATGGGCGAGGGCTGCCACGACGGCGTCGGCGCCGTGCGCGCCAAGGCGGTCGTGCTGGCCACCGGCGGCATGGGCCAGGTGTTCTCCGCGACCACGAACCCCCCCGTCTCCACCGGCGACGGCGTCGCCCTCGCCCTGCGCGCCGGGGCGGAGGTCTCCGACCTGGAGTTCGTCCAGTTCCACCCGACCGTCCTGTGGCTCGGCCCCGACGCCGAGGGGCAGCAGCCCCTGGTGTCCGAGGCGGTCCGCGGCGAGGGCGCCCACCTCGTCGACGCCGACGGCCACCGCTTCATGGTCGGCGCCCACGAGCTGGCCGAGCTGGCCCCGCGCGACATCGTCGCCAAGGGCATCACGCGCCGCATGCAGGAGCTCGGCGCCGATCACATGTACCTCGACGCCCGGCACTTCGGCGCGAAGATGTGGGCCCACCGCTTCCCCACCATCCTCGCCGCCTGCCGCGCCCACGGCATCGACCCCGTGACCGAGCCCATCCCGGTCGCGCCCGCCGCGCACTACGCCTCCGGCGGCGTACGCACCGACCTGCACGGCCGCACGACGCTGCCGGGGCTGTACGCCTGCGGCGAGGTCGCCTGCACCGGCGTCCACGGCGCCAACCGGCTCGCGTCCAACTCCCTCCTGGAGGGCCTGGTCTTCGCCGAGCGCATCGCCGCGGACATCGCGGCGGACGACTGCGCGGCGCCGGGCGAGGCCACCGTCGCCGACCGGCCGGCCACCCCCCTCCTCGCCCCCGAAGCCCGCTTCGCGATCCAGCGCATCATGACCACGGGCGCCGGAGTGCTGCGTTCCGCGGAGAGCCTGGAGCGGGCCGCGGCCGACCTGGACCGGCTGCTCTCCCAGGCGGTCACCACGCTGGAGACGGACGGCAAGACCGCCGAGCCCGGCACCGAGAGCTGGGAGGCCACCAACCTCCTGCTCGTCTCCCGCGTCCTGGTCGCCGCCGCCCTGCGCCGCGAGGAGACCCGCGGCTGCCACTGGCGCGAGGACTTCCCCGACCGCGTCGACACCACCTGGCGCCGCCACCTCCTGGTCACCCTGCGCCCCGACCGTACGCTCGCGGTCTCCCGCACGGACTCCGCGGCCTTCCCCGCGGTGTCCGCCACAGCAGTCCCGCCCGTCACTCCCGCCGCCCTCAAGGAGACACCGTGAGCACCACCGACGACCTTCCCCTGCACCAGATCGGCCTGTCCGAGGAGGAAGCCGCGGCCGGCGGCTGCGGCGACGGCTGTGGCTGCGGCGAGACGTTCGAGGCGGACGCCATGGAGTGCGGGCTCGACCCCGCGCTCGCCGAGCTGCTCGCGGGCGCGGGCCTGGACCCGCTCCAGGTCGAGGACATCGCGCACCTCGCGGTCGAGGAGGACCTCGACGGCGGCGAGGACATCACGACCGTCGCGACCATCCCCGAGGACGCCGTCGCCACCGGCGACTTCACCGCCCGCGAGGACGGCACCGTCGCCGGTCTGCGCATCGCCGAGGCCATCCTCTCGGTCGTCTGCACCGACGAGTTCGAGGTCGAGCGGCACGTCGAGGACGGCGACCGGGTGTCGGCCGGCCAGAAGCTGCTGACCGTGCGCACCCGCACCCGCGACCTGCTCACCGCCGAGCGCAGCGCGCTCAACCTGCTCTGCCACCTGTCCGGCATCGCCACCGCCACCCGCGAGTGGGCCGACATCCTCAAGGGCACCAAGGCCGCCGTCCGCGACACCCGCAAGACCACGGTCGGCCTGCGTGCCCTGGAGAAGTACGCGGTGCGCTGCGGCGACGGCGTCAACCACCGCATGTCGCTCTCCGACGCCGCGCTCATCAAGGACAACCACGTGGTCGCCGCCGGTGGCGTCGCCGCCGCCTTCCGCGCCGTCCGCGAGCGCTTCCCCCAGGCGCCGGTCGAGGTCGAGGTCGACCGGCTCGACCAGATCGCGCCGGTCCTCGCCGAGGGCGCCGACCTGATCCTGCTCGACAACTTCACCGTCGAGCAGACCCGCGAGGCGGTCGAACTCGTCGCGGGCCGCGCCATGCTGGAGTCCTCCGGCCGCCTCAGCCACGTCAACGCCCGTGCCTACGCGGAGACCGGCGTCGACTACCTCGCGGTCGGCGCGCTCACCCACTCCTCCCCGATCCTCGACATCGGCCTGGACCTCCGGGAGGAGACCGCCTGATGCTGCTCACCATCGATGTCGGCAACACCCATACCGTCCTCGGTCTGTTCGACGGCGAGGACATCGTCGAGCACTGGCGGGTCTCCACCGACGCCCGCCGCACCGCCGACGAACTGGCCGTCCTGCTCCAGGGTCTGATGGGCATGCACCCGCTGCTCGGCGAGGAGCTGGGTGACGGCATCGACGGCATCGCGATCTGCTCCACGGTCCCCGCCGTCCTTCACGAGCTCCGCGAGGTCACCCGCCGCTACTACGGCGACGTCCCCGCGGTCCTGGTCGAGCCGGGCGTCAAGACCGGCGTGCCGATCCTGATGGACAACCCCAAGGAGGTCGGCGCGGACCGCATCGTCAACGCCGTGGCGGCCGTCGAGCTCTACGGCGGCCCCTGTGTCGTCGTCGACTTCGGTACGGCCACCACCTTCGACGCGGTCAGCGCGCGCGGGGAGTACGCGGGCGGGGTGATCGCCCCCGGCATCGAGATCTCCGTGGAGGCACTGGGCGTCAAGGGCGCCCAGCTCCGCAAGATCGAGCTGGCCCGCCCGCGCAGCGTCATCGGCAAGAACACGGTCGAGGCCATGCAGTCCGGCATCCTCTACGGCTTCGCGGGCCAGGTCGACGGCGTCGTCACCCGGATGGCCCGCGAGCTGGCCGACGACCCCGACGATGTCACGGTCATCGCCACCGGCGGCCTCTCGCCGCTGGTGCTCGGCGAGGCGTCGGTCATCGACGAGCACGAGCCCTGGCTCACGCTCATCGGCCTGCGCCTGGTGTACGAGCGCAATGTCGCCCGCACATAGGGCACCGGCGGGTACGGTCGGGAGCGTGGTGCGCTCGTAGGGAATGCTCCCGCGGGCGCAACCGGGGGGCCGCTCCAACTGTCCTGTCAGCTGCGGGACATGATCGTGCACATGATGGGCGTGGAGCGTATGCGCAGGAAGTGGACAATGCGACGGCTTGCGGCCGTCGCCGCGGTGGCGGCGGCCGGACTGGGCCTGGCCGTCGGGCCGGTGAGCGCCGGTGAGCTGCCGCGCGCCGACTACCAGGCCGTCGCCCATCCCGTCGTGGGCCGCGTCGGCCAGACCGTCGAGGTCGAACTGGGCGTCAGGAACGGCGGCCCCGCCCCCGCGGCCGTCCGGGGCGGTCATGGCGCCGGCACGTACGAGGTGATCCCGCCCGCGGGGACCACCATCACCGCGGCGCGCCCGCCGCAGGGCGGTGGCCGGCAGCCGTGCGTGGCGAAGGCGACGCCCACCGGCCCGGCCGCGTACGTCTGCGCGATCGGTGAGGACTTCCCCGCGGGCGACCAGGAGACGCTGCGCTTCCAGGTCCGCATCGACAGGAAGGTCGAGGGCGCGGAGGGCCGGGTCCAGGTGCTCGACCACGACGCCGGGCAGGCGCCCGACCCGGACCCGGCCAACGACTCGGCCCCGATCCGCGTGGAGCTCCTGCCCCCGGCCCCGCCGCCCGCCCGCGCGGAGGACCTGGGCACCAACGGCACCCTCCTCATCGCCACCACGTCGGGCACGGCCCTCTCGGCGGGAGCCATAGCCCTGGGCGCCTCCCGCCGCCGTCAGCGCTGACGCGGCCGCCGGAGGGCGGCCCGCCGCGGGAGCGGAAGCCGTACCTGACGATGGGCCGCGGCCAAACATCCATGCCACGCCCGAAATGCATTGATCGGACAATTTTGTCCGCTTAGCACTTAAAGTCAGCGCATGCCCACGCCTTATGGAACACGCGGCGGCATGGCGTTCAGCGCGGACGAACTGCGCGTGCTGCGCCGAGCCCTCGCCATCGCCCTCGACCCCCAGTCCGTGCCCAGGAGCCCCGGTCCCGAGCGTGACGAAGAGGTGCGCGAGTGCCTCCGGCTCGCGGAGTCCGTGGACGAGGCGGCCCACGAGGGCGGCCGGCTGCGCGCCTTCCTCCTCGCCGACCTCATCCGTTACCGCGCAGCCCTGCCGGGGACCGCCGCCGGTTACACCGAACGGCTCCAGAACGCCCTCTCGGCGGGCTACCAGCCCCGCGCCGAGGACCTCAAGGCGCTGCGCACGCTCTGCGCGGGGCCGTCCGGGGGCGCCGAGGCGGACCGCCGCCGCGCGCTGCTGCACCGCTGTGAGCACCTCGCCGAGCTCGGCGTACGGGCACGGCTGGCCGACCGCTCGGTCGCCGGCGGTGTGCCCATGTCCCGGCCGGAGCCGCGTGCGCGCCTGCTCGCCCTCGCGGGGGGCCGGGCGGCCGGGGCGACGGCGATCGCCGCGCCGGAGGCCCGTCCCGACCCGAAGCCTGCGCCGAAGCCCGAGCAGAAACCCGCCCCGTCGGCTCCCGCGCCGAAGTCGCCGCGGCCCGACCGTCCCATTCCCACCCCCGGCGAGGTCTTTCCCCCGCGGCGCAAGGTTCCTCCGCCGTCGGGGGCCGAGGTTGCCGACCCCCGGGCCCGGCCCGCCTGATGCGCGCGTAATCTGGACGGGTCGCTCAGGCAATCGCAGAATCCAGAACCAGAAGGAGCCGACGGCCATGGACTATGTTGCCGCGCTGGTCCCGCCCGTGGTGATGGCGGTCGCATTCATCGCGCTGATCGTGACGATCGTCAAGAGCCAGGGTGGCGAGAACAAGGCGAAGGAAGACGCCATCGTCGACGCCGCCATGGCTCGCGCCGGGAGTGCCGAGCAGGCCCCCTAGGGCGGCGCCCCCGACTTCCCGCCGAAGGGCGGGTCTGCCGTTTGGGCGTACCGCGTCCTCAGGGCGTACGGTCCGAGACCGCATTTCTCGGCCGTGCGCCCTTTTTCCTGCCCGGATAAACCGGCATTCTAGACATCTCCCACTATTATTCGCGTGTGGTTCGACGCCTGGGTGATCTGGAAGACGCCGTGATGACGCGCGTGTGGGACTGGAACCGACCGGTCACTGTTCGAGAAGTGCTGGAAGACCTTCAACAGGAACGGTCGATCGCCTACACCACGGTCATGACCGTAATGGACAACCTGTATCAGAAGGGCTGGGTCCGGCGGGAAGCGGAAGGCCGCGCCTATCGATATGAGGCGGTCTCCAACCGGGCCGCCTACTCGGCCGCACTGATGAACGAAGCGTGGTCCGTCAGTGACAACCCGGCGGCCGCACTCGTCGCCTTCTTCGGGATGATGTCGGCCGAACAACGCGAAGCCCTGCGCGACGCCATCCACATCGCGCAACTCGACGGGCCCGCCGACAGCGCCGGGGCTCCCGAGCGATAGCGTCCGGGCATGCCCGCACAATCAAAAGTCGTCACCGTCCGCCGCGCCCGGACCGGTGATGTCCCGGCGGTGCGCCGCCTCATCAACACGTACGTTCGTGAGCGGATCCTGCTCGACAAAGCCACGGTCACGCTTTACGAGGACATCCAGGAGTTCTGGGTGGCCGAGCGGGACGCCGACGGCGAGGTCGTCGGCTGCGGCGCACTCCACGTGATGTGGGAAGACCTCGCGGAGGTGCGCACTCTCGCGGTGGACCCGGCCGTCAAGGGCGCCGGAGTCGGCCACGCGGTACTGGGCAAGCTGCTCCAGACGGCACGCTGGCTCGGCGTCCGGCGCATTTTCTGCCTCACCTTCGAAGTGGACTTCTTCGCGAAGCACGGCTTCGTGGAGATCGGCGAGACGCCGGTCGACGGCGATGTCTACAGCGAGCTGCTGCGGTCCTATGACGAGGGCGTTGCCGAGTTCCTGGGTCTCGAACGGGTGAAGCCGAACACCCTTGGCAACAGCCGGATGCTTCTGCATCTGTGATCGCGGTCCCTATGTCCGAATCGCGCCCCTATCCCAGACCTCCGGAAGGCATCGTTCCCACGTGGAAGGCGGGCTGAACCTTCCCGGGGGGTTTGTGTTTTTCAGAGAAAGGCGGTTTGCTATTCCTCCGTAATCCCATTTTCCACTGAAAGGATTCCCCGTGGCACAGAAGGTTCAGGTCCTTCTTGTTGATGACCTCGACGGTGGCGAGGCGGACGAGACCGTGACGTTCGCGCTCGACGGCAAGTCCTACGAGATCGACCTCACCGCCGGCAACGCGGACAAGCTGCGCGGGGCGCTCGCGGACTACGTGAAGTCCGCCCGCCGCACCGGCGGCCGCACCGCGGGCAGCCGTGGCAAGGCCCGCGCCGGTTCCACCGGTGGCAGCCCCGACACCGCGAAGATCCGCGCCTGGGCCAAGAAGAACGGCTACAGCGTCAACGACCGCGGCCGCGTCCCCGCCGACATCCGTGAGGCGTACGAGAAGGCCAACGGCTGATCTCCCGTCGGCTGACGCGTGCGCGCATCCCCGGCGCGCAGCAACCGGGCCCGGTGGCATTCCGTAGCCGCCGCGCTCACGAGCCGCACGAGATCGGGGGCGCCCCCATCGCCCCCGAGGCCGGTCACCGGCAGTGTCGGCTCCACCTCGCACCCCGGCTCGGGAGGCCGTACCCACACGGCCTTCCCCGTGCCGAGCGCCACGAGGTGCCCGCGGCCCTCGCCGGCGGGCACAGGTGCGACCATCCGGCCGCCCGACCCCAGCGCGGCCAGCTCCAGGGCCACCCCGCCCCACTCCAGCCAGTCGAGCAGCCCCGGCAGCTCGTCCGCGCTGCCGGCGGCGATCAGGAACCGCAGCCTCCGCGCTCGCTCGTCGAGCGCGACGGGCCCGGTCCGGCCCACCCGGCCGAGCACCGCGCGGCCGGCGTCCAGCGGCAGGTCGAGGACGTCGAAGCGCACCCCGGTCACCAGCTCCAGGGGTTCCTCGCCGGTGGTGGGCCAGTTCAGCTCGCGCTCGTACCAGCGGCGCGCCTGGCACCATGGAGATGCGGGGCCGCAGGGGCGCGGGAGGGCAACGGTCATACGCGGTGCAACTGAGAAGCGCCCAAGAGGTTACGCAGGGTTGGTAGTTGGGCACGCTCCGTATAAGGGGCAAGGGGCGCACGGAGGCTCCGGAAGGCGCGAGGTTGTTCGCCCGTAGCTGAGGGGCGAGGGCCGCGCCGCATGGACCGCCGGTGCGTACGGGTAAGACATTCCCAGTGGGAAAGAGGCGGTACAGCAGCGGTCGGAGCGCACCACCGGGGGCGGTGGTGGGGTGCCGAGCGGGCGTGTCGGGCCAGGGGTGCGTTCGCCATGGGCGTAGTGGTGGTGAGCGTATATGCCTGGCCTGCGGGAACATCGTCTCCCACCATCGGGTTGGAGGAGTTGTCGGCTGTTCGGCAGCAGGTTTCCCCGCCGACGCGGGGGTGATCCGGACGGATGTCGGCAGTTGGAATGAGCTGTCCCGTCCCGCGGGACTAGCATGCGGAAGGACAGGGAGGGGACCGACCCCTAACTGCCTGACCGCTCTGAGGAGCGATTAACGATGTTCGAGAGGTTCACCGACCGCGCGCGGCGGGTTGTCGTCCTGGCTCAGGAAGAAGCCCGGATGCTCAACCACAACTACATCGGCACCGAGCACATCCTCCTGGGCCTGATCCACGAGGGTGAGGGTGTCGCCGCTAAGGCCCTGGAGAGCCTCGGGATTTCGCTCGAGGCGGTCCGCCAGCAGGTGGAGGAGATCATCGGGCAGGGGCAGCAGGCCCCGTCCGGGCACATCCCCTTCACTCCCCGTGCCAAGAAGGTGCTGGAGCTGTCGCTCCGCGAGGCCCTTCAGCTCGGCCACAACTACATCGGTACGGAGCACATCCTGCTCGGCCTGATCCGGGAAGGCGAGGGCGTCGCCGCCCAGGTCCTGGTCAAGCTGGGCGCCGACCTGAACCGGGTCCGGCAGCAGGTCATCCAGCTGCTCTCCGGCTACCAGGGCAAGGAGGCCGCCACCGCCGGCGGCCCGGCCGAGGGCACGCCCTCGACCTCGCTCGTCCTGGACCAGTTCGGTCGCAACCTGACGCAGGCAGCGCGCGAATCCAAGCTCGACCCGGTCATCGGGCGCGAGAAGGAGATCGAGCGGGTCATGCAGGTGCTCTCCCGCCGTACGAAGAACAACCCGGTCCTCATCGGCGAGCCCGGCGTCGGCAAGACGGCGGTCGTCGAGGGCCTGGCCCAGGCCATCGTCAAGGGCGAGGTGCCCGAGACCCTCAAGGACAAGCACCTCTACACCCTTGACCTCGGCGCCCTGGTCGCCGGCTCCCGCTACCGCGGTGACTTCGAGGAGCGCCTGAAGAAGGTCCTCAAGGAGATCCGCACCCGCGGCGACATCATCCTGTTCATCGACGAGCTCCACACCCTCGTGGGTGCGGGCGCCGCCGAGGGCGCGATCGACGCCGCCAGCATCCTCAAGCCGATGCTGGCCCGCGGTGAGCTCCAGACCATCGGCGCCACCACGCTCGACGAGTACCGCAAGCACCTGGAGAAGGACGCCGCCCTCGAGCGCCGCTTCCAGCCCATCCAGGTCGCGGAGCCGTCGCTGCCGCACACCATCGAGATCCTCAAGGGTCTGCGCGACCGGTACGAGGCGCACCACCGCGTCTCCATCACCGACTCCGCCCTGGTGGCCGCGGCCCAGCTGGCCGACCGCTATATCTCCGACCGCTTCCTGCCGGACAAGGCGATCGACCTGATCGACGAGGCCGGATCCCGGATGCGCATCCGCCGGATGACCGCGCCGCCGGACCTCCGCGAGTTCGACGAGAAGATCGCCGACGTCCGCCGGGACAAGGAGTCCGCGATCGACTCGCAGGACTTCGAGAAGGCCGCCTCCCTGCGCGACAAGGAGAAGCAGCTCCTCGCCGCGAAGACCAAGCGGGAGAAGGAGTGGAAGGCCGGCGACATGGACGTCGTCGCCGAGGTCGACGACGAGCTGATCGCCGAGGTCCTGGCCACGGCCACCGGCATCCCGGTCTTCAAGCTCACGGAGGAGGAGTCCTCCCGCCTGCTGCGCATGGAGGACGAGCTGCACAAGCGCGTCATCGGCCAGAAGGACGCCATCAAGGCGCTCTCCCAGGCCATCCGGCGCACGCGTGCGGGCCTCAAGGACCCGAAGCGCCCCGGCGGCTCGTTCATCTTCGCGGGCCCGTCCGGTGTCGGTAAGACGGAGCTGTCCAAGACGCTCGCCGAATTCCTCTTCGGTGACGAGGACGCGCTGATCTCCCTCGACATGTCGGAGTTCAGCGAGAAGCACACCGTCTCCCGGCTCTTCGGCTCCCCGCCCGGATATGTCGGTTACGAAGAGGGCGGCCAGCTCACCGAGAAGGTGCGCCGCAAGCCGTTCTCCGTGGTCCTCTTCGACGAGGTCGAAAAGGCCCACCCGGATATCTTCAACTCGCTGCTCCAGATCCTGGAGGACGGTCGCCTGACCGATTCCCAGGGCCGCGTGGTCGATTTCAAGAACACCGTCATCATCATGACGACCAACCTTGGTACCCGGGACATCTCCAAGGGCTTCAACCTGGGCTTCGCCGCCCAGGGCGATGTCAAGACCGGGTACGAGCGGATGAAGGCGAAGGTCAACGAAGAGCTGAAGCAGCACTTCCGGCCCGAGTTCCTCAACCGCGTCGACGACACGGTCGTCTTCCACCAGCTCACCGAGGAAGACATCATCCAGATCGTCGACCTCATGGTCGCCAAGGTGGATGAGCGGCTCAAGGACCGCGACATGGGCATCGAGCTCAGCTCTGAGGCCAAGTCGCTGCTGGCGAAGAAGGGCTACGACCCGATCCTGGGCGCCCGCCCGCTGCGCCGCACGATCCAGCGCGAGATCGAGGACATCCTCTCGGAGAAGATCCTCTTCGGTGAGCTCCGCCCCGGCCACATCGTGGTCGTCGGCACCGAGGGCGAGGGTGAGGAGAAGAAGTTCACCTTCCGCGGCGAGGAGAAGTCGGCTCTGCCGGACACCCCGCCGATCGAGTCCGCGGCAGGTGGCGCGGGCCCGAACCTCTCCAAGGACGCGTAAGGCGCCCTGGACACAGCTGAAAAAGGGGTGGGCCCCGGAACCGCACGGTTCCGGGGCCCACCCCTTTTTCAGCTCTTCCGGTGAATTTCATTCACCGGAATTGACGGTCATGGCCCCGCGGGGCCGAACCGGGACACGCCACCCGGGCGCTCATTGCCCACCCGCAGGCTCCCGCCCGTACGGGCATCCTTCGGCGTGAGCGTGAAAGAGACCCGGTGGGTGCGCGTCGAACCCCGGGACGCCTCCGTCTCCGCGCTGACGACCCAGGCCTTCACGCCACCCGAGCCCCGGAGGTCCCTGCGGATCTCCACGCTGAACTCCATGGCGATCGGGCCGACGTCGAAGACGACGTCCTGGCCCGCGCCGCGCGCCGCGGCCGTGGTGAGGCCGTCGCGGACCGCCTGGACGGCGTCCGCCAGCTCGATGCCCTCGATCTCGGAGTGGTGCGAATCCCTGCCCATCGCGGCGCCCCCCGGCGTGTGCGGCCCGTCGTCTGCTGCCGTCCGAGAGCGTACCGCCGGGACGCGGGCCTTGGTCCCGGAACGGCGAAGGCCGAAAGTCCCGGGGCGGTGACAAGCCGCACAGGGCGAATTCCGGCTACTACCCGCATTAGCGGCCGGACAGGCACCACAAAAGCGTGATTTTGTCCGGCGAAGCCCGGGGGTAGGGACCAAATGCCTTCGCGGCGGATACGAAATCCGCTAGTAGAAGGCGCCCTTGGCGGACCGGAAATTGCGGGTTACCAAGGTATGGCGATCCCGGTCCACAGCCGGGGCCCATTCATGCCTGGAGGTATTTCTTCATGTCGAAGCACACCACTTTCCGTAATGCGAGCACTTCCGCCCTGCGCTCCCGCGCCGCCGTCCTGGCCGCCGGGCTCGGCGCCTCGCTCGCTCTCGGAACCGGTGTGGCGCTCGCGGCGGACACCTCCACCGCCCAGGAGCAGGTCCCGGCGTTCGCGTCCGTGGTGGCGCTGGGCGGCGCGCTGCACGCCCAGGCCGAGACCCAGCTGAAGGCCGCCGCCAAGGAGCAGGCCGACCGGGCCCAGGCCAAGCAGGAGGCCGACAAGCGCGCCGCGGACGCCCGCAAGGCCGCCGAGGCCTCGCGCAAGCGCGCCGACGCCTGGGTCGCGCCCGTCGACGGCTACCGGATCGGCCAGCCCTTCGGCATCTCCGGCAACATGTGGGCCAACAAGCACAGCGGCCAGGACCTGGTCGTCGACAGCGGCACGGTCGTGAAGGCCGTGCACGGCGGCACGGTCGTGAAGGCGGGCCCCAACGGCGGCGGCGACGGCCCGGCGTACGGCAACGCCATCGTGATCAAGCACGACGACAACACCTACTCGCAGTACGCCCACCTGTCGCAGGTCGAGGTGCGCGTCGGCCAGGCGGTCACGACCGGCCAGGAGATCGGCCTGTCCGGCTCCACCGGCAACTCCTCCGGCCCCCACCTGCACTTCGAGATCCGTACGACCCCGGACTACGGCACCGCCGTCGAGCCCCGCGCCTTCCTGAGCGCCCACGGCGAGAACCTCTGACATCACCGCTGGTCAGAACGTATGCGGGGGTCGTTGTCAGACCCCCGTGCCAGCATCGGTGCATGCAGCCGACGGAAGTGAGAACGGCTCCTGACCCGGCGCACCGACTGGCGCAGCTGCGCCGGCTGCGCCTCGCCAAGGACGCCATGGACCGTGACTGGGCCGAGCCGCTCGACCTGGACGCGGTGGCCGCCCACGCCGGATATTCGAGATTCCACTTCGTCCGCGCCTTCAAGGCGGTGTACGGACGCACGCCCGGCCGGTATCTGAGCCGACGGCGCATAGAGCGGGCGCAGGAGCTGCTGCGCACGGCGAATCTGTCGGTCACCGAGATCTGCACCCTGGTCGGATTCAGCAGCCTCGGCACCTTCTCCGCGAGCTTCAAGAAGCAGACGGGGCTCACGCCCAGCGCCTACCGCGCCCGCCACGCCGCCCGGGGCGCCGGGCACATACCTGGGTGCTACGCCCTGCTCTGGAGCGGCGGTTTCCCCACGGTGGAGGCGGTCGGCAAGGACCGCAATTCTGGAGAAGCATCCTGAACCCGGGCGGGCCTACGGTGGTCGTGAAGCAGCCGGAACCCCTGGGAGCGCGCCATGATCAAGGGCATTGCCATCACCACCGTCTGGGTCCTCGACCAGGACCGGGCGAAGGAGTTCTACACCGAGAAGCTCGGGTTCGAGGTCCGCACAGACATGACCATGGGCGGTGACAAGGGCATGCGCTGGCTGACGGTCGGCGCGAAGGACCAGCCCGACGTCGAGCTCACCCTGATGGTGCCCGGGGCGCCCGGCCTGGACCCCGAGTCCGCGGAGGCCCTGAAGAAGCTGGTCGCGAAGGGGACGCTCGGCGCCGGGGTGCTGAGCACCGACGACATACACCGCGACTACGAGACGCTCAAGGGCAAGGGCGTGGAGTTCCTCCAGGAGCCCCAGGAGCGGCCGTACGGCACGGAGGCGATCTTCCGTGACGACTCGGGCAACTGGTTCTCGCTCACGCAGCGCCGCGACCAGCTGGATCTGGACAAGGCGTGGGGCGAGTGCGTGGATCCGATGTAGCGACCCCGGCCGGGCACCCGGCCGGCCCGGGGCTCCGGGGCGGAGTCCCGGTTCCCCGAGCACCCCACGCGCCGGTTCCTCCGGGCCTCGATACGCAGCTCTCAGTCCGGCACCTGGATGATCGGGAAGCTGCCAGTGCTCGTCGGGGCGGACTCCGGCAGCCAGAGCACGGCGATCGCCCCGCGCCCCTCCTCCGCCTCCGGGTCCGCGTTGCGGAAGGTGAGCCGCGCCCCGAGCACCCGTGCCTGGCCCGCGGCGATGGTCAGGCCCAGGCCGTGGCCCTTGCCCGCGCGGTCCGAGCTGCCGGTGCGGAAGCGGCTCGGGCCCTCCTTCAGCAGCTCCTCCGGGAAGCCCGGCCCGTGGTCGCGCACGCGCAGCACCCGGCCCTCCACGGTCACCTCGAAGGGCCCCTTGCCGTGCTTGGCGGCGTTGGCCAGCAGATTGCCGAGGATGCGCTCCAGACGGCGCGGGTCGGTGGAGACATAGGCGTCGCGCACGACCTTGACCTGTGCCTGGGGCTCGGCGATCCGGACCCTGCGGAGGACGAATTCGCCGAGCCGGATGTCCTGCATCTCGGCGCGCTCCGCGAAGCCGTCCAGCCGGGCGACCTCCAGGACGTCCTCGACCAGGGTGCGCATGGCCTGGGCGCGGTCCCTGACGAGCTCGGTGGGGCGGCCGGGCGGCAGCAGTTCGGCGGCGGTGAGCAGACCGGTGACGGGGGTGCGCAGCTCGTGGGCGATGTCGGCGGTGACCCGCCGCTCGGCCTCCAGCCGGTGCTGGAGCGCCTCGGCCATGCCGTCGACCGCCCGTGCCAGGTCGTCGGTCTCGTCCCGCACCCGCCCCCCGATGGCTTCGCGGACCCGCACCTCGGCGTCCCCGTCGGCGAGCTTGCGGGCGGCGGTGGCGGCCTTCCGCAGCCGCCGGGAGAGCTGGCCCCCGATGAGGATGCCCAGGGCGCAGCCGCCCAGCACCACCGAGACCGAGCCGATGATCAGCGCCCGGTCGAGGGCGTCGAGGATCGAGAAGCGGTCCTGGAAGCGGGTGTGGATCGAGAGGATCTTGCCGTTCCGCAGCGGGGTCGAGGCCCACACCTCGGGGGTGCCCTTGCCGCCGGAGTCCTGGAGGTAGGTGGCGCGCAGGCCCACGGCCGCGGCGTCCTTGAGCTGCTTGGGGAGCGCCGGGTCGTCCAGCTTCGCGTGGAGCATCAGCCGGTGGGTGCTCTCGTAGTAGCCCTGGGCGATCTGGACCCGCGAGTCCATCACGTCACGGGCGTTGTCGAGCATGGACAGCCGCGCCGCGTTGTGCACGACCAGGCTCAGCGCGACGGCCACCAGCGCGCTGACACCGGCGATGGCGAGGCTGACCTTCCAGCGCAGACCGGTTCGGAGGGCCAGCTTCACCACGGGAGACCCCGGTGGTTCACCATCGGGAGGTCAGCCTCTGAGCTTGTAGCCGAAGCCACGGACCGTCTCGATGCGGTCCTGGCCGATCTTGCCCCTGAGCCGCTGCACATGGACGTCGACGACGCGGGTGTCGCCGCCCCAGCCGTAGTCCCAGACCCGCTCCAGGAGCCGGTCGCGGGAGAGCACGGTGCCCGGCGCCGCGGAGAACTCCAGCAGCAGCCGCATCTCCGTCGGGGTCAGGGCCACGGGCTCGCCGGCCTTGTGCACCTCCATGCCCTCCGTGTCGACCTCCAGGTCGCCGAAGCGCAGCACACCGCCCTCGAGCGGCTCGGGGTCGTCGGCCGCGCCGCCGGAGCCGCCGGCGTGCCCGAAGCGCCGCAGCACGGCCCGTATCCGGGCGACGAGCACGGCACCGTCGAAGGGCTTGGTCACATAGTCGTCGGCTCCGGCCTCCAGGCCGAGCACGACATCGATGGAGTCCGCGCGCGCCGACAGCATGATCACGGGCACGGTCGACTCGTCACGGATCCGGCGGCACAGGCTCACCCCGTCCAGCCCCGGCACCATGACGTCGAGCAGGGCGATGTCGGGCCTGCGGGCGCGGAAGCGCTCCAGCCCCAGCAGCCCGTCGGGCACCGCGGTCACCTCGAAGCCGTCGCGCTCCAGCGCCAGCTGGGTCGCCTCGCGGATGACGTCGTCGTCCTCGACGAAGAGCACATGCGTATCGGCCACGCTGCTCTCAGCCCTCCGTTCCCACGCTCGGGAGTTCACCCTTGTCGTTGTTGCCGCCGACCTTGCTGAAGTCGGTGTGCGTGCGACTGGCCTCGCGGAACTCGTTCCCCGACCAGTGGTACGTCATGACGTCCTCGCCCGACGCGCAGCACGCCGCGTCGCCGGGGCCGTAGACCTGCTTGGTGACCCGCAGGTCGCGGCGGTCTATCTCGGCGTAGACGGGCGGCTGCTCGGCCGTGAACACATTCTCGTACGAGTCGCCCTTGGCACGGTACACATACGAAGCGACCCCCAGGGAATCCCCACAGGTCAGCACGTTGACGACCACGTCGTTGCGGGAGCCCTCGGTGACCTGCCCGTAGATCACGTCGACGGGGTACTGGTTCTTCTCGCAGGGCTTGAGGTTCTTCTTGACCTGCTCGCTGACCTTGGGGTCGCTCTTGATCAGCTTTATGGCGTCTATCTTCCCCTGGGTGGGGACCGCCGACGCCGCGGGCATCCGGGTGGGCTTCGCCGCGGACTGGGTCTGCGCGGTGCCCTCCTTCCGTACGCCCTCACTGCCCGCCTCGCATCCGGCAAGCAGAAGACCGGCGGCCGCGGCCAATGCTGCGACCGTGCCGCCGGTGATCAGTGCCGGCCTGGTGGGAGCCGCCTTTTTCAGGCTGCGCACCGTTCCTGCCCCCGCTCGTTGCGCTCAAGGGCGTGGAAGTCCAGGTCGCGGCTCTCCAGCTCCTGACGGAGCCGGGCCAGCGCCCGGTGCAGCGTGCTCTTGACCGTGCCGGTCGACATGCCGAGCGCCTCCGCGGTCTCCTCGGTGCTCATCTGCTCCCAGTGCCGCAGCACGACGACGCTGCGCTGCTTGGGTGCCAGGACTCCGAGGATGTCCATCAGCAGAGCGCGGTCGGCGTGCTGCTCCGTGCCGTCCTCGACGCAGGCGTCGGGGAGCTGCTCGGTGGGCACCTCGTCGAGCTTGCGGGCGCGCCACCACTCCGTACGAGTGTTGATCATGACACGACGGAGGTAGGCGTCGGCAAGCGACTTGTCCGCTATGCCTTCCCAGCGGCCGTACGTACGCACCAGGGCGGTCTGGAGGAGGTCCTGTGCGTCGATGGGGTCCGGAACGAGACGGCGGGCGCTGCGCAGGAGGGCGTCCTGACGGTTGCGCACGTACTCCTCGAAGTCCAGAACCTTGCTGCCGCTGCTGGCCATCTTGCAGCCTCCATTCCGCTTGCATTCCCCGCGTCACGCTGGTGGTCCTCCAGCACGAGTAGGACGCTACGGAGGAGCTGTTGCGGCGCGATGTGCAGCAGCACTGCGGCTGGTGCACAGCTATCCATAGGTTGTGTAACAGCGATGAGGGAAAGCCGAAGAAATGGGGCGCAAAGGGGGCTGCGCGCCTTTGCTTTGTTGCTGTGACGTGGGTGCCGGCCGTCGGACCGGGTGGGCCGCCCCCACGAGGTTCCGCCCCGGACCCGGACAGTGCTCCGCGGGGCCGGGGCCCCCGGGCCCGGCGCCCGCCCGGCCGTGCCAGGATCGTGGTGATGACTGCCGCACCCACACCCGTCGACGCGTCCCTCCACACCCCCGTGATCGCGTGGTTCGAGACGCATGCCCGCGACCTCCCCTGGCGCCGCCCCGAAGCGGGCCCCTGGGGCGTGCTGGTCAGCGAGTTCATGCTCCAGCAGACGCCGGTCAGCCGGGTGCTGCCGGTGTACGAGCAGTGGCTCGCCCGCTGGCCGCGCCCCGCCGACCTCGCGGCGGAGCCGCCCGGCGAGGCCGTGCGGGCCTGGGGCCGGCTCGGCTACCCGCGGCGCGCGCTGCGGCTGCACGCCGCGGCCTCGGCGATCACCGAGCTGCACGGCGACGAGGTGCCGAGCGACCACGCCGAGCTGCTGGCGCTGCCGGGCGTCGGCGAGTACACCGCGGCGGCGGTCGCCTCGTTCGCGTACGGGCAGCGGCACGCGGTCCTGGACACCAACGTCCGCCGGGTCTTCGCGCGCGCCGTGAGCGGCGCGCAGTACCCGCCGAACGCCACCACCGCCGCCGAGCGGAAGCTGGCCCGCGAGCTGCTGCCGCGGAGCGAGCCGACGGCCGCCCGCTGGGCGGCGGCCACGATGGAGCTGGGGGCGCTCGTCTGCACGGCGCGCACCCCCGACTGCGCCCGTTGCCCGATCGCCGCCCGGTGTGCCTGGCGGGCGGCCGGTTCGCCCGCGCACGACGGCCCGCCGCGCCGCGGCCAGACCTACGCGGGCACGGACCGCCAGGTCCGGGGCAAGCTCCTCGCCGTCCTCCGCGAGGCCCTGGAGCCCGTACCGCAGCGGACCCTGGACGCGGTCTGGGACGAGCCGGTCCAGCGGGCGCGCGCGCTCGACGGCCTGGTCGCGGACGGCCTGGTGGAACCCCTGCCCGACGGTCTGTACCGGCTGCCGCTCACGTAGTCCGGGGGCGCGCGCCCCCGGAGCATGTGACTTTCGGCAGGGGCGCGCGGGACCTTCGCACCGGTACGTTCGAGCGGTGAGCCGTAGACCCGCCCTGACCACGGTGCTTCCGGACACCCTGCTCTGGGTGGCGCTGGCCGCGCCCGGCTTCGCCGCGGCCTGGCTGGGGCTGAACACGCCGCGGCCCTGGTGGCAGTCGGCGGGCGGCGCCGCCGTCCTCGCCGTCGCCGTCGTGGCGTCCCGTACGCGTCCGGTGCTCGGGGTGCTGCTGGCCGCGGGCCTGGGCCTGGCGACCTCGCCGTCGCTCTTCACGCTCTCGTACGGACCCGCGCTCGCCGCCCTCGCCTTCCTGCTCGGCCGCCGCTCGGCCGGGGCCCGCCCGGCGCTTTACGCGTTCGCGGCGACCGCCGCGGCGGGCACACTGCTGGTCGTGGGACGGGGCTTCGACCCCGTCATCGAATGGCTGGTCCTGACCGGCACGCTGCTGTTCGGGGCGGTCTTCCCCTGGCTGATCGGCCGCTACCGCCGCCAGGACCGCGAGCTGGTCGCCGCCGGGTGGAGCCGCGCGGCACAGCTGGAGCGCGAGCAGGTGATCGTCGCCGACCGCGCCCGGCTGCGCGAGCGCGCCCGCATCGCCCAGGACATGCACGACTCCCTGGGCCACGAGCTGAGCCTGATCGCGCTGCGGGCGGGCGCCCTCCAGGTGGCGCCCGGCCTCGACGCGGAACAGCGCGCGGCCGCCGCGGACCTGCGCGGGGCGGCGGCGGACGCCACCGACCGCCTCCGCGACATCATCGGCATCCTCCGCGACCCCACGACGACCCAAGCGGCACCGGTGCCCCCGCTGACCCCGGCGGACGAAACCATTCCGGCCCTGGTGCAGCGGGCGGCGGCCTCGGGGATGAGCGTGCGTCTGCGCCCCGCGCGCGGGGCGGACGGCCCCGCCGTCCCCGTCATGGTCGAGCGTGCCGCCCACCGCGTCGTACAGGAAGCCCTCACGAACGCCGCCAAGCACGCCCCCGGCGCGGACGTCACCGTGACCGTCGAGCACGGCGTGGACGAGACGGCCGTGACCGTCGTCAACGGACCGCCACCCGCCGCGCACCCCTCCGCCTCCGGCGGCTCCGGCACCGGACTGCTCGGGCTGCGCGAACGCGCCGCGCTGGCCGGCGGCACCTTCTCCGCGGGCCCGCACGACGGCGGCTTCCGCGTCTCGGCACGCCTGCCCCACACGCCTCCCGCGCCCGCCGGGGAACCGGAAGCGCGGAACACCGGCGAGGCCGAGGCCCTCACCGCCGCCTCGGCGGCCGGGGACCTCGACGCGTTCGCCCGCGCGCGACGCGTGTCACGGCGGCGCATCGTCGTGCCGTTCGCCGTCGTCGGAGGCTGCGCCGCCGTCTTCGTCACGGCCGCCTTCGGGTGGTACGCCTACATCAAGGCGCACTCCGTGCTGAAGCCCGCCGACTACGCCGCGCTGCGCGTCGGCGCGCCGTACGAGGCGGTCGCGCCCGTACTGCCCGACCGGCGTGTCGCCGACCCGCCGGTCAGACGGACCGTCGCGCCGCCGCCCGCCGGGGCACAGTGCCGCTACTACCGGGCCAGCGGCGAGCTCTTCGTCAGCGTCGACCACTTCCGGCTCTGCTTCCAGGACGGCCGGCTGGTGGCGAAGAGCCGCATCCCGCGGGTCGGCACGGCCGAGGTCGTGGAACAGGAGGAGAAGGAGTGGGTGCGGTGACAGGAGCGGCCATCAGGGTTCTGATCGCGGACGACGAGGCGATGATCCGGGCGGGCGTACGGGCCATCCTCGGCGCGGACCCCGGCATCGAGGTGGTCGCCGAGGCGGCGGACGGCCGGGAGGCGGTGGAGGCGGCACAGGCGCACCGCCCCGACGTCGCGCTGCTGGACATCCGGATGCCCCGGCTGGACGGCCTCGCCGCGTGCGAGGAGATCCGCCGCACCACACCGGGCACGGCCGTCGCCATCCTCACCACCTTCTCCGAGGACGCCTATATCTCCCGCGCCCTCGGCGGCGGGGCCACCGGCTTCCTCCTCAAGTCCGGCGACCCGTACGAGCTGATGGCCGGCGTGCGCGCGGTGGCCGACGGCGGTGCCTATCTCTCCCCCAAGGTCGCCCGGCACGTCATCGCCGAGCTGGGCGGCGAGCGGATGACGCGCGGCACCGCCGCGCGCGCCCGCACCGCCGGGCTGACGGCCCGCGAGCGAGAGGTGCTCGCCCTGCTGGGGGAGGGGCTCTCCAACGCCGGGATCGCTCGGCGGCTGCACCTCGTGGAGGGCACGGTCAAGGGCTATGTGAGCGCGGTCCTGGACCGGCTGGAGGTCGGCAACCGGGTGCAGGCCGCGATCATCGCGTACGAGGCCGGACTGGTCACCGGCGACTGACCGGGGTGGAATGGGGATCATGAGCGAGACGGAGCAACGGCCCCCGGGCGAGATCAGGGCGGCCCTCGACGCGCACACGACCATGACCCTGGCCTACGCCGACGAGGACGGCCCACAGGCGTGCGCCGTCCTCTACGCGAGAGGGGAGACCGCCGACGGCGGCCCCGCCCTCCTCTTCGTCACCTCGGTCACCACCCGCCATGGACGCGCCCTCCTCGACGGGGGGCCCGTCGCCTTCACCGTGCAGCGTGACGGCCAGGTGTGGACCGCCCTGACGGGCATTCAAGGCCGGGGCGTGTGCCGCCGCCTGGAGGGCACGGACCGTGAGGCGGGGTGGCGTGCGTACGGCACGCGCCACCCCTACGTGGACCGGAACGAGAAGCTCCGGCAGGCGATGGAGCGCACCGATCTGTGGGAGCTGCGCCCCGAATGGCTGCGGCTTGTCGACAACGGCCAGGGCTTCGGTCACAAGACGGAGTGGACTCACCACCCCATCGTGTGAACTGCCGTCACGCCTTGACGAGTACGCTCCACCGGCCACCGCTCCACCGCTCCACCAGCCGGGTGCCGGGGCGTACGAGCAGCCGGGCGGCCAGCAGCGCGACGATGGCCCCGAGCAGCAGGCCCACGGCCACGTCGTGCGGGTAGTGCACGCCGAGGAAGACACGGGAGAACGCCACCAGCAGCGCCATGGGCACCACCAGCCACGCCGCGACCGGGCGCGCCAGGACGATTCCGGTCGCGAGGGCGGCGGCCAGCGTGGCGTGGTTGCTGGGGAACGAGTAATCGGTCGGCGCCGGGCACGCGGCGATCGAGGTGACCGCGTGCGCCACCGCCCGGCACGGCCGCACCTCGTCGACCAGGGCCTTCACGATCTCGCTGATCACGTACGCCACGGCCGTGCCGACCGGCACCAGGAGCGTGAGCGCGACCTCGCGCGCGCCGCGCCGCCGGGCCAGCCACCAGACCACGACGGCCACGGCCATCAGCAGCAACAGTCCGGCCTGGGTGCCGACTTCCGCGAGGGTGTGCACCCAGCCCGGTGTGGAGTGCGCGTAATCGGTGATGTCACGGTAGAGATCGTCGTCCATGATCAATGGAGCGTACGGAATGTCACCCCCGCACCACATCGGGCGATCGGCATGCGGCGCGTCTGACTTTCGTCAGGTATCGACAACGGGAATGCCCTCGTCACGCGGGCAGATGATGGGAAAAGTAAGCACCCACCCGGCGGGTATTGGCTGGTGCCCTGCCCGATCTCTCGTAGAGTCTTCGCGTGGGATCACTGCGCAATCCGATCGGGCCGCTTCCCTCCTCCATCTATTGGCGGCGGAGGGCAGTTGCGCTTGGCCTGCTCGGCCTTCTCGTACTGCTGGGGTTGTGGATGCTCACCCTCGGGGGTGACGGGGGCTCCGGCAAGGACCAGAGCAAGGGCTCCTCGGACGGAAAGGGCCCGTCGGACACGACCATCACGCCCGGCCCGGTTCCGTCGGGCACGTATTACAGCCAACGGCCCGGCGGCCGGGGCGACTCGGGCACGGGCGGCAGCGGTGGCGTCGCGAACGACCACGGCGACGTCAGCGGCTCCGGGGGCTCCGGCGGTGGCACGGGCGGCTCCGGAGCCGGCGGCTCCGGGGGCTCCGGTGGCGGCAACGGCGCCCTGGGCACCGGAGACGGCAAGGCCGTCCCGGCGAACTCCTCGCTGCCCGACTGCACGTCAGGATCCGTGCGCCTGGCGGTGCGCAGCGTCAAGGACTCCTACGGTCCCGACGAGAAGCCGAAGTTCGAGATCGTGGTGAAGAACTCCGGTAGCAAGGCGTGCAAGGTCGACTTCGGATCGGCGGCGGCCACGCTCACCATCACTGCCACCGGCGGCGACGACCACATCTGGTCCTCCGGTGACTGCCCGCGCGGCAAGGGCCCCGTGCTGATCGAACTCCCCGGCTCGGGCGAGACGAAGCGGACGCTGGAGTGGAACCGTGAGCGCAGCGCCCCGCAGTGCGGGACGCCGTCCGGCGGTGGTGCCGTGGGTGACGGCACGTATCGCGTGGAGGTCAAGATCGCGGGCGTGACCGAAAAGTACGAGTTCACCCTGAACAAGGGCTGATCTCCGGGGCTTCGCCCCTGGCGGGTGTCTCTGGACGGGCTGGATGTGCGGGCTGCGGTCCGCGAAATTCAGCCCGTTGGGGGCACCTCCCAGCGGTAGCTGGGGGAGATTGAGGACGCGGCCGCAGGCCGCTCCCGCCGCAGGCGGCAACGGCGGGACAGTCGGGCCCCGAGGAACCACTCCGACGTCGTCAGACGTACCGTTCCAGGATCGACGACTCCGCCAGGCGCGAGAGCCCCTCGCGCACCGAGCGGGCGCGGGCCTCGCCCACGCCGTCGACGGTCTGCAGGTCGTCGACGCTCGCGGCGAGCAGCTTCTGGAGCCCGCCGAAGTGGTCGACCAGCCGCTCGATGATCGCCCCAGGCAGCCTCGGCACCTTCGCCAGCAGGCGGTAGCCGCGCGGGGAGACCGCCGAGTCCAGCGTCTCGGGCGAGCCGCTGTAGCCCAGCGCACGGGCCACGATGGGCAGTTCGAGCAGCTCGGCGTGGGTGAGGGAGTCCAGCTCGGACAGCGCCTCGGGGACCGTACGCGTGCGCTTGGCGGTCGGCTCCGGGACGTAGTCCCGCACGACCAGGTCGCGCTCGGGCTCGACACCGGCGATCAACTCGTCCAGCTGGAGCGAGAGAAGACGGCCGTCGGTGCCCAGCTCGACCACGTACTCCGCGATCTCCGTGGCGATCCGGCGGACCATCTCCAGCCGCTGGGAGACCGCGGTGACGTCCCGGACGGTCACCAGGTCCTCGATCTCCAGGGCGGAGAGCGTGCCGGCGACCTCGTCCAGACGGAGCTTGTAGCGCTCCAGGGTTGCCAGCGCCTGGTTGGCGCGGGAGAGGATCGCGCCGGACTCCTCCAGCACGCGCCGCTCCCCGCCCACGTACAGCGCGATCAGCCGCATGGACTGGCTGACCGAGACCACGGGGAAGCCGCACTGGATGGAGACGCGCTGCGCGGTGCGGTGGCGGGTGCCGGTCTCCTCGGTGGGGATGGAGGCGTCCGGCAGGAGCTGGACGCCCGCCCGCACGATCTTGGTGATGTCCTTGTCGAGGATCAGCGCGCCGTCCAGCTTGCAGAGCTCGCGCAGCCGGGTGGCCGTGAACTCCACATCGAGGACGAAACCGCCCGTGCACATCGACTCGACGGTCTTGTCCATGCCCAGGACGATCAGGCCGCCGGTGTTGCCGCGAAGAATGCGCTCAAGGCCGTCGCGCAAGGCCGTGCCGGGCGCGACGGCGCTCAGCGAGGCGCGCATCAGACCGTCGGCACCGGAGGATCCCCCGGCCTTGCCGGGGCCCGATGCCCGGTCGTTGGCTGCCACTGCACTCCTCCGGTCGCAAGGTCAACGGTGCCGCAGGCCGCCCTGCCGTCCGTACGTACGGGCGAGACCAGGGCAAAGTCTACTGGCGTATTCCGGCGCCCAGCCTATTAAAGAGGCCTCTCCTCCGGTTCAGACAGGGCTCTCTTCCGACGAGGCGTCCGCCCCGGCTTTGCGCCGGTTCTCCCGGGGTACCCGCTTGGGCAGCACTCGAAGCGCCTCGCCTATGTCCGCGACCTCCAGCACCCGCATCCCGCTCGGGATCTTTCCGGGGTCGCCCGGCACCAGCGCGTGCGTGAATCCCAGCCGGTACGCCTCCGCCAGCCGCCGCTGCACCCCCGTGACGCGACGGACCTCGCCCGCCAGCCCCACCTCGCCGATGGCCACCAGGTTCTTCGGCAGCGGGGTGTCACTGGCCGCGCTGGCCAGCGCGAGCGCGACGGCGAGGTCGGCTGCCGGCTCGGAGAGCTTCACCCCGCCCACCGTGGCGCTGTAGATGTCCCGCTTGCCGAGGGCGCTGATGCGCCCGCGCTGCTCCAGCACGGCCAGCATCATCGACACCCGCGAGGTCTCCAGACCGGACGTCGTGCGGCGGGGCGAGGGGATCTGCGAGTCGACCGTCAGCGCCTGGACCTCGGCGACCAGGGGACGGCGGCCCTCCAGCGTCACCGTCAGACACGTGCCCGGCACGGGCTCGGCGCGCCGGGTCAGGAACAGCCCACTGGGGTCCGCGAGGCCGGTGATGCCCTCGTCGTGCAGCTCGAAGCAGCCGACCTCGTCCGTCGCGCCGTAGCGGTTCTTCACCCCGCGCACCAGGCGCAGCCGGGCGTGCCGGTCGCCCTCGAAGCTCAGCACCACGTCCACCAGGTGCTCCAGCAGCCGGGGCCCGGCGATCGCGCCGTCCTTGGTGACGTGGCCGACCAGCAGCGTGGACATACCGCGCTCCTTCGACGCGCGGATCAGCGCGCCCGCCACCTCGCGCACCTGCGCCATGCCGCCCGGCGCGCCGTCGATCTCCGGCGAGGCCACCGTCTGGACGGAGTCCATGATCAGGAGCGAGGGCTTCACGGTGTCGAGGTGCCCGAGGACGGCGGACAGATCGGTCTCGGCGGCGAGATAGAGATGGTCGGAGAGGGCGCCGATCCGGTCGGCGCGCAGCCGGACCTGGCTCGCGGACTCCTCACCGGTCACATAGAGGGTGCGGTGCTGCTCGGAGGCGGCCTTGGCCGCCACATCCAGCAGGAGGGTCGACTTGCCGACACCCGGCTCGCCCGCGAGCAGCACGACGGCACCGGGCACGAGGCCGCCGCCGAGAACGCGGTCCAGCTCGTCGACGCCCGTGCTCCGGGCGGTGGCCTGGCGGCCGTCCACCTGTGCGATCGGCAGCGCGGCCGAGGTGACCCGGCCGGGCGCGGTCGTCCGCACCGCGGGCACGCCGAGCTCCTCCACGGTGCCCCATGCCTGGCACTCGGGGCAGCGGCCGAGCCACTTGGCGGTGGTCCAGCCGCATTCCTTGCATTTGTAGGAGGGGCGGTCCTTGGCGGATCGAGCGGTGCGGGTGGCCATGTGGGTCACCGTATCGGTGGGCACTGACATCCGGGGTGCGGGTCCGTTGCCGCCCGCAGGGCGCCCCGCGACAGCGCAGCGTCCCCTTTTGAGGGAGAAGCTCACCCGAATGGGTTAATCCTGTGCCGGCAGCGAGGACGAGGGCCCGCCACGCGCCTACCGTCGCCGGGATGATGACCAGGAGGCCCGAGCACCCCACGCACGCCACCGGCGCGCACCGCGCAGGCCGCGGAGCGCCGCGCGCGGCCCGTACGGACCAGGAAACGCTCGTTCAGCGGCCGCCTCTTCAGTACGACCCCCACCTCGACGGCCTGTTCACGTACTGCCTGTCCGTGCTGTGCGAGCACGACAGCGCGACCGCCGCGCTCGGCGAGGTCCTCGCGATCGCCGAGCGGCGCGCCGACCGCGCCCCCGCCGGCGACGACGTGCGCCGCTCCTGGCTCTACGCCCTCGCCCGCTGGGCCTGTCTGCGCCGGCTCGCCGAACCGGGCACCGCGTCCGGGGAGCCCGCCGAGCACCGCCGTACGGAGCTCGCCCTGCTCGCCTGGCCCGAGGCCGCCGGGACCACCGCCGAGCAGCGGGAAGCGCTCGAACTGGCCGTCCGCCACGGCCTCTCCGCGCACGAGGTCGCGGCCGTGCTCCGCCTGGAGGCCGACGCGGCGCGCGCCCTGTTGTCCAGCGCCGCCTGCGAGGTCGAGCGCACCCGGACCGCGCTGGCCGTCGTCGAGTCGGGCCGCTGCCCGGTCGTGGCACGGTTCGCGGGCGACACCCGGGTGCTGCTGGGCACCGCCCTGCGGCGCGAACTGGTCCGGCACGTCGACGACTGCGCCGACTGCCGCCGCACCGCCGAGCGGGCCACCGCGGGCGAACCCTGGCCCGGCACCTCCGCCTCATCGGCCGCGCTGCCCGTCATCGAGGCCCCACGGGCCGCGGCGCACACCGCCATGCTGGCCGCCGTGAGCGCGCGTGCGCAGCGGGGGTCCGCGCACCTCACCCCGCGCTTCGACCGCCGAGGCTTTCCCGTGGACCCCAAGGACCGGGTGGCGCGCCGCAGCCGACTCCGCAGCCGCGCCATCACGACCACGGTCGTCGCCACCGTCGTCGCCGCCCCCGTGCTCGCCCTGTGGGCCGCCTACCGCGGCGCGCCGTCGACAGGGGAGGGGCAGAGCCCCACGTCCGTCACCGCCGAGGAGGCCGGCGGCCCGGCCGAATATCCGCGCGGGGAGGCCGACGACGCGGCCCACAAGCGGATCGGCTCGCGCTCGGCGGCGGGAAACCGCCCGCCCGGAGTCTCGGTCTCGGTGATCGGGCCGGACGGCAGACCCGTGCCCGTACCCGAGGAACAGCTCGGCGGGGTGCCGCCCTCGCCCACCGGCAGCGCCGTACCCCTGCTGGGGCCGCCGTCCGCGCCCGCGCCCGGTCCCGGACGGCTGACCATCGCCGCGCGGCCGAGCGGCAACGCCACCCTCATCACCCTCACGGCGAGCGGCGGGGAACCGGTCGTCTGGTCGATGAGCACCGACGCGCCCTGGCTGCGGCTGAGCCGCACCGGCGGGGTCCTGCAGCCGGGCCAGTCCATCACCGTCGTCGTCGAGATCGACACGGCGAACGAACCGGCCGGGCACTGGAGTGCGCGGGTGGCCGTGGCGCCCGGCGGCTCGGTGGTGACGATCGAGGGCCAGGGTCCGGCGCCGATACCGACGCCTCGGCCGACGCCGCCGGCGACCACCCCACAGCCGACGCCTGCTCCACCCACCCCGGCGGGCTGAGGCCGGCCAAAACCAGCCCGGCCGGCGTTTGAGGCCGCCCGCCGCAGGCGCGAACCGGCCCGCACCCGATGAACGACCGTCAGCCCCTGTCCGCCGGGTGCGGAGCCAAAGGCAGGCGCGAACCGGCCCGCACCCGATGAACGACCGTCAGCCCCTGTCCGCCGGGTGCGGAGCCAAAGGCAGGAGCGAGGCCAACCGCTCCTCGCAGAGTTCCACCAGCCGCGCGTACGCCTTCTTGCCCATCAGTTCCTTCAGCTCCGGCGCGTACGTCACGTACACCGGGTCACCCGCGCCGTGCGCGGACGTCGCGGACGTGCACCACCAGTGCAGGTCGTGGCCGCCGGGGCCCCAGCCGCGGCGGTCGTACTCACCGATCGAGACCTGGAGCACCCGCGTGTCGTCCGGCCGGTCGATCCAGTCGTACGTGCGCCGCACCGGCAGCTGCCAGCAGACGTCCGGCTTGGTCTCCAGCGGCTCGCGGCCCTCCTTGAGCGCCAGGATGTGCAGCGAGCAGCCGGCGCCGCCCGCGAAGCCCGGCCGGTTCTGGAAGATGCACGAGCCCTCCCAGCGGCGCGTCTGCCGGTCGCCGTCCTCGTCGACCTGGGTCCAGCCGGTCGACGTGCCCGCCTCGTGGAACTGCCACATCTCCGGCGTCAGCCGCGCCACGTGCCCGGCGACCCGCTGCTCGTCCTCCTCGTCCGAGAAGTGCGCCCCCAGCGTGCAGCAGCCGTCGTCGGCGCGCCCGGCCTGGATGCCCTGGCAGCCGCTGCCGAAGATGCAGCTCCACCGGGAGGTGAGCCAGGTCAGGTCGCAGCGGAAGACCTGTTCGTCGTCGGCCGGATCGGGGAATTCGACCCAGGCGCGGGCAAAGTCGAGCCCGACCTCGTCGGAGACCTTCGCGGAGGGCTTGGAGCCCTTCTTCGAGGCCTTGTCCTGGGAGATCTTGGCTGCCTTGTCGAGGGGTTTGTCAGGCTTCGCCTTCTTCGTCTTTGCCACCCCTCAAGACTATGCGCACCGGCCGACCGCAGTAGCGTTCAGGCCATGAGACTCGGTGTCCTCGATGTGGGTTCGAATACGGTCCATCTGCTGGTGGTGGACGCGCATCCGGGCGCCCGCCCCCTGCCCGCGCACTCCCACAAGGCCGAGCTGCGCCTCGCGGAGCTCCTCGACGACGAGGGGGCGATCAGCGAGGCCGGGATCGACCGGCTCGTCGCCGTCGTCCAGGAGGCCCTGGAAGCCGCCGAGGACAAGGGCGTGGAAGAGGTGCTCCCGTTCGCCACCTCCGCGGTGCGCGAGGCGGCCAACGCCGACACCGTGCTCGCCCGCGTCCAGAAGGAGACCGGGATCACCCTGCCCGTCCTCACCGGCGACGAGGAGGCGCGGCTGACCTTCCTGGCCGCCCGCCGCTGGTTCGGCTGGTCGGCCGGAAAGCTCCTCGTCCTCGACATCGGCGGCGGCTCCCTGGAGATCGGCTACGGCATGGACGAGGAGCCCGACGCGGCCGCCTCCCTGCCGCTGGGCGCGGGCCGGCTGACCAAGGCGTGGCTGCCCGGAGACTCTCCCGACCCCACCGACGTACGGGCCCTTCGGCGGCACGTACGGGCGCAGATCGCGCGCATCGTCGGGGACTTCGCCCGGCACGGCACCCCGGACCACACCGTCGGCACCTCCAAGACCTTCAAACAGCTCGCCCGGATCGCCGGGGCCGCCCGCTCCACCGACGGCCTCTACGTCCAGCGCGCGCTCACCCGGCGGTCCCTGGAGGAGTGGGTGCCCAAGCTCGCCGGCATGACCTCCGCGGAGCGCGCCCGGCTGCCCGGGGTGTCGGAGGGCCGCGCGTCCCAACTCGTCGCCGGCGCGCTCGTCGCCGAGGCGGCCATGGACCTCTTCGGCGTCGAGGAGCTGGAGATCTGTCCCTGGGCGCTGCGGGAGGGCGTCATCCTCCGGAGGCTGGATCACCTGCCGACTTCGTGACGCGCGGGACGCGAACGGCCCACCGCGCGGCCCGCGACCGGTGCGCCGCACGGGCACCTCCATGCCCGCGGTCCGGGACACGGTCGTACGCTGTCCCTCGTGACAGAGCCTGTGGTGCGCATCCCGGATGCGAAGGTCGCGCTGTCCACGGCCTCGGTCTACCCGGAGTCGACGGCGACGGCCTTCGAGATCGCCGCGCGCCTGGGCTACGACGGCGTCGAGGTCATGGTGTGGACCGACCCGGTCAGCCAGGACATCGAGGCGCTCCGCCGGCTGTCCGACTACCACCAGGTGCCCATCCTGGCCGTCCACGCGCCCTGTCTGCTGATCACCCAGCGCGTCTGGTCGACCGACCCCTGGGTCAAGCTCCAGCGGGCCCGCGCGGCCGCCGAGAAGCTGGGCGCCACGACCGTGGTCGTCCACCCGCCGTTCCGCTGGCAGCGCGGCTACGCACGGGACTTCGTCCAGGGGATCTGGCGGATGGCCGACGAGACGGACGTCCGCTTCGCCGTCGAGAACATGTACCCCTGGCGCTACCGCGACCGCGAGATGCTCGCCTACGCCCCGGACTGGGACGTCACCAAGGACGACTACCGCCACTTCACCGTCGACCTCTCGCACACCGCCACCGCCCGGACCGACGCCATCCACATGATCGACCGGATGGGCGACCGGCTGGCGCACATCCACCTCGCCGACGGCAACGGCTCCGCCAAGGACGAACACCTCGTCCCGGGCCGCGGCAAGCAGCCCTGCGCCGAGCTGCTGGAGCGCCTCGCGACCACCGGCTTCGACGGCCACGTGGTGATCGAGGTCAACACCCGCCGCGCCATGTCCGCCGCCGAGCGCGAGGCCGACCTCGCCGAGGCCCTGGCCTTCACCCGGCTGCACCTCGCCTCCCCGACGGGCGTGGCCCGCCCGTGAGCGTCCCCCGTACGGGCGACGAAGCCCCCAAGAAACGCGGCAGACCCGCCCGCACGGACCTCGGCGGCGGCCCCGGCGCCCGCGAGCGCATCCTCACGGCGGCCCGCGCCGAATTCGCCGAGCGCGGCTACGACAAGGCGTCCATCCGCGCCATAGCCCGGGGAGCGGGCGTGGACCCCGCCCTCGTCCACCACTACTTCGGGCCCAAGGAACAGATCTTCGCCGCCGCCATCGAGGTGGCCTTCGCGCCCGCGCTCCAGGCGCCCGACGTCGTCCTCAAGGGCGGACTGGACACCGCGGGCGAGCGGATGGCGCGCTTCTTCCTCGGGCTCTGGGAGGACCCCGTCACCCGCGAGCCGCTGCTCGCGATCGTCCGGTCCGCGGTCGCCAACGAGACCGCGGCCGCGGTCTTCCGCGACCTCGTCTCCTCCCGGCTGATGGCCCGCATCGCCGACGAGCTGGACATCGAGGACCCCCGGCTGCGCGCCGAGCTCGCCGCCGCCCACCTGGTCGGTGTCGCCATGCTGCGCCATGTGATCAAGGTCGAGCCGCTGGCGTCGGCGGACATGGAAGAGGTCATCGCCCAGGTGGCACCGGCCATACAGCGCCACCTCTCGGGTACCCCATAACGTCACGCGAGACGCCCGTCTCACATCCCGGAGGCACTGTCCGGATCTTGGATCATCGGCGTAGGCTCGGAAGACGCCGACACCGCGCCGACGCGAAGACGTCGATACGAAGACGTCCGACACCGCGCCGACGCCCTTCGAGGAGTGGAGCAGGATGCCCGAGCTGAGGTCCCGCACCGTCACCCACGGCCGCAACATGGCGGGGGCACGCGCCCTGATGCGCGCATCGGGCGTAGCGAGCGAGGACATCGGCAAGCCGATCATCGCGGTCGCCAACTCCTTCACCGAGTTCGTCCCCGGCCACACCCACCTCGCGCCGGTCGGCCGGATCGTCTCCGAGGCGATCCTGGCGGCGGGCGCGGTGCCCCGCGAGTTCAACACCATCGCCGTCGACGACGGCATCGCGATGGGCCACGCCGGGATGCTCTACTCGCTGCCCTCCCGCGACCTGATCGCCGACTCCGTCGAGTACATGGTCGAGGCGCACTGCGCCGACGCGCTGATCTGCATCTCCAACTGCGACAAGATCACGCCGGGCATGCTGATGGCCGCGCTGCGCCTCGACATCCCCGTCGTCTTCGTCTCCGGCGGCCCGATGGAGGCCGGCCAGGCCACCCTCGTCGACGGCACGGTCCGCAAGCTCGACCTCATCAACGCCATCGTGGACGCGGTCGACGAGAACGTGTCGGACGAGGACGTCCTGCGGATCGAGGAGAACGCCTGCCCGACCTGCGGCTCCTGTTCCGGCATGTTCACCGCGAACTCCATGAACTGCCTCACCGAGGCCATCGGCCTCTCCCTCCCGGGCAACGGCTCCGTCCTCGCCACCCACACCGCCCGCAAGGCGCTGTACGAGAACGCGGCCCGCACGGTCGTCGAGATCACCAAGCGCTACTACGAGCAGGACGACGACTCGGTCCTGCCGCGCAACATCGCCACCCGCGCCGCCTTCGACAACGCCATGGCCCTCGACATCGCCATGGGCGGATCGACCAACACGATCCTCCACCTGCTCGCCGCCGCCCAGGAGGCCGGGCTGGACTACGACCTCAAGGACATCGACGCGGTCTCGCGCCGGGTGCCCTGCCTGGCCAAGGTCGCCCCCAACGTCGCCCCCGGCGGCACGTACTACATGGAGGACGTGCACCGCGCCGGCGGCATCCCCGCGATCCTCGGCGAGCTCTACCGCGCGGGCCTGCTCAATGAGGACGTGCACACCGTCCACTCGCCCTCCATCAAGGACTGGCTGGAGACCTGGGACGTGCGCGGCGGCTCCCCGTCCGCCGAGGCCGTCGAACTCTGGCACGCGGCCCCCGGCTGCGTCCGCTCCGCCACCGCCTTCTCGCAGTCCGAGCGCTGGGACTCCCTGGACACCGACGCGGCGGGCGGCTGCATCCGCGACGCCGCGCACGCCTACTCCAAGGACGGCGGACTGGCCGTCCTCAAGGGCAACCTCGCCGTCGACGGCTGTGTCGTGAAAACGGCGGGCGTCGACGAATCGATCTGGACGTTCGAAGGACCGGCCGTCGTCTGCGAGTCGCAGGAAGAAGCCGTCGACAAGATCCTCCGCAAGGAGATCAAGGAGGGCGACGTCGTCGTCATCCGCTACGAGGGCCCCAGGGGCGGCCCCGGCATGCAGGAGATGCTCTACCCGACGTCCTTCCTCAAGGGCCGCGGCCTCGGCAAGTCCTGCGCCCTGGTCACCGACGGCCGCTTCTCCGGCGGCACCTCCGGCCTCTCCATCGGCCACGCCTCGCCCGAGGCGGCCTCCGGCGGCACGATCGCCCTGGTCGAGGACGGCGACCGGATCCGCATCGACATCCCCGGCCGCTCGATCGAACTCCTCGTCCCCGAAGAGGAACTGACGTCCCGCCGCGAAACCCTCGCCGGCCGCTACGCCCCGAAGTCCCGCGACCGCAAGGTCTCGGCGGCGCTGCGCGCGTACGCGGCGATGGCGACGAGCGCGGACAAGGGAGCGGTGAGAGACGTCAGCCGCTTGGGGTGACCGCTTAAAAGTCAGCCCGTTCGGCGTTTGAGGACCGGGGTCTGGGGCGGAGCCCCAGTTTCGGGAAGGGGCGGGGTGGGGGAAAAGAGAAGCGCCCGGCGCAGCCGGACGATCCTTACCGCCACCCGCCAGGGTTGTGGTCGCTGACCGCGAACACCGTTCCATCCGGCGCCGCCCCGAAAACCTTCCCGTCCGCCGCCACCGGCGCGGGCAACAGATCCAGATACCCCCGCCCGGCCCGCGTCAGCCGCGGCGACGTCTGCCCGAGCAGCGTCCCCCGCCCCGTATCGACGGCCAGCAGTCGCCCGTCCGCCGCAGAGAAATACAGCCTGCCGTCCGTGAGGACGAGCGCCGAAGCGTTGGCCACGGACGTGTCGAGCCGCCAGCGCTGGCCCCCGCCCGGCCCGTCCGGATCGACGCCGACGGCCGTCAGGCCGCCGTCCGAGGACAGCAGATAGACAGCGTCGCCCCGCGCGGCCGCGCTCGTGACGCTCAGCGGCGTGCTCAGGGACACCCGATGCTCACGCTGATCGGCGGGGGAGTAGCGGACGACGGCGGAGACACGGTCGCGGGAGTCGACCGCCGTCAGATAGAGCGCGCCGCGCGGCCCCACGCCCACAGCCGTCAGATCGCCGTCCAGCGTCCGCTGCCACAGCGTCGTCCCGCGCAGCGGATCGAGCGCGAGCAGCTGCGTACGGTGCTGTCCCGCACCGGCCGGGGAGACGGCGTAGACGGGCGCACCGGCGTCGCGCCCGGCCCCTGTGCGGGGATCGGCGTAGGAGCCGGCGTCGGAGTCCGCGAAGGAGGAGAAGACCGGCTTGGCGTTCCCCGGCAGCTTGTGGCTCCAGCGCTCCTTGCCCGAAGCGCCGTCGACGGCCGTGACCGTCCCGTCGTTCGCGACCAGCAGCAGCGTGTCCCCCGCGTGATAGACCCGCCCGCCGTACACCGAGACGTCCCGCGCCCAGCGCTGCTCGCCCTTCGCGGGGTCGAGCGCGGAGAGCCGGTCGCCGTCCGGCGTTATGACGTGGACCAGGCCGCCCGAGACCACGGGCGCGGGCGGGGCCCCCGGCTCCGTCGCCGCGGGGCGGGAGGTGTCGACCGGGTGCCGCCAGACGACCTTGCCGCTCGCGGGGTCGATACGGGCCGCCTGCACACCGGGCGCGGAACAGTAGAGCGCCGTCTCCCCGTACGTACAGAACCCGGCCCGCACCCTGCCGTCCCCCGCCGCGTCCGCCGGGACGGACGCCTCCCACGGCTGCCAGTCGGCGCCCGCCGCCGTCGGCCGCGGCTGCAACGGCCGGGCCGACAAGTCGGACCGGTCCAGCGCCCAGAAGCCGGCCGCCCCCAGCGCGGTGGCCACCACCGCGGCGGCGACGGCCCACAGCACACGCCGGGACCGCCGCGCGGGGGAGCCGGCCGGCGGCGCGACCGGCTGCGGCGCCTCGGGCTGCGGGGGAACGCGTACGTGCGTGGGTACGGCGTCACGCGCCGCGCCGTGATCCGTACCGCCGAAGGAGCCCACCCGCACCGCGTCGGGCACGCTCGGCAGCCGGGACATGATCGCGTCCGGCGTCGGCCGCTCGGCCGGCTCCTTCGCCAGACAGGCGCGGATCAGCGGGACGAGGTCTCCGGGGACCCCGGCGAGATCCGGTTCGTTGTGCACCACCTGGTACGCGACGATGTACGGGCTGTCCGATTCGAACGGCCCCCGTCCCGTCGCCGCGTGCACCAACAGCGACGCCAGAGCGAACACATCCGCCGCCGGACCCACTTCACGCGGCCGCTGGAACTGCTCCGGAGCCATGAAAGGCGGCGTCCCGATCAATTTCCCGGTCTCGGTGCGCAGCTCACTGTCACAGGGGCGGGAAATACCGAAGTCGATGACCTTGGGACCGTCCTCGGCGAGCAGCACATTGCTCGGCTTGAGATCGCGGTGCACCACTCCGGCACGGTGAATGTCGCGCAGCGCCTCGGCGAGTCCCGCGGCCAGCCGCCGCACCTCGTCGGGCGGGAGAGGGCCGTTCCGCTTCACCCGCTCGGAGAGCGTGGGGCCGGGGATGTAGAGGGTCGCCATCCAGGGCCGCTCCGCATCGGGGTCGGCGTCCACGACCGGCGCGGTGAACGCCCCGCTCACCCGCCGCGCGGCCGCGACCTCCTGCCGGAAACGGGCCCTGAACTCCGGGTCCACCGCGTATTCGGCGTGCACCACCTTGACCGCGAGCCGCAGCCCGGACGGGGAGCGGGCCAGGTGGACGACGCCCATGCCGCCGGACCCGAGACGCCCCTCCAGCCGGTACTGACCGGCAGACCCCGGATCCTCCGCTTCCGGGCCCGTCCCGGTCGTGCGCAGCGGCGGCATTCCCCCACCCCCGTGTGTATTCGGCCGCGTACGGCGGCTTCCGGAGCCTAATCGATGGCACCCGGGAACCCCGGGAGGCATGGCCGTGCCTTGCTAGCCTGCGCATGTCATCGAGCAACGCCTCATTACTGCGCGGGGGAGGGCCACATGGCCGACGGCGGGATCAGCGAGAGCAACGACAGCGGCACGCGTGACGAGAGTGCCGGGCTGTCCGTATCGGTGCGGTCCGCGAGCGCGGTCTACTACCCGGTCGCCCCGGGCACCCAGGTCAACGTCCGCCGCGGCCCGAACACCGGCAGCCAGATCGTCCGCGTCCTCCCGGAGGACGCGGAGGTGCAGATCCGCTGCCAGACCCGCGGCGAGACGGTCTCCGGCCCGTACGGCACGACGGACATCTGGGACAGCATCGCGCCGGGCCAGTACGTGTCGGACGCCTATGTGAAGACGGGCAGCAGCGGCTTCGTCGCCGTCCGCTGCTCCTGAGGCACGAGGCCCCGCCGCGGGCCGGTGGCGATAATCGGCACATGAGCGATGAGCACGAGGCGACCGGACCCCGGCCCGAACCGATCCGGTTCTTCGGTACGACATGGATCGACCACGACGGCGGCTACGCGCTGCGCCGGGTCGGCGCGGGCCTGGGCGCGCTCGTCGCGGCGGTGGCCGGCGCCCTGGTGCTCCGCTTCGGCTACGAGGGTCTGACGATCGCCAAGGTCGGCAACCTCGTCAACATCCTGGTGGTCGTCGCCTTCGCCGTGTGCAGCGCGCTCGCTTTCCGCCGCACCTGGGAAGGGTTCAGCCGCCGGCCGGACCCCGCGGGGGACGCGGGTGCCGAGCGCTCGATGCAGAGCATGCTGTTGATCGGCTTCATCGGCTCCCTGCTCGCCTATGCCCTCCGCACCCTCACCGAGGCCCCGGGCGAGAAGCTGCGCCGCAAGGAGTACGAGGAGGCCGTCGCCCGCTACGAACGGCGCCGCACCAGGCCCGGCAAGCGGGGCAAGCGCCGATAGCGGCGAACGGGCCGGAGCACCGGTCCGACTGGTGTAGAGTTCTTCGAGTTGCCACGGCGTCCGCGAGGACGGCGAGGCGGCCACTCACGCCGCACCGGCGGCAATCTCTACTGCATGATCCCTGAACGGGATGGATTTCGGCGTGCCGAATTCCGGACCGGGTTCCGATTAGGAGCCGCCGGGGAAATACGCTAAAGTAGTGATCACGCCGGAAGGCGCGAGAAACCCCGCTCCAACAGGGGGCCGGAAACGGAATTCGGACCGGAAACGGACCGAGAAACGGATCTGGTAAGGTTGGAAACACGAAATACCGAAGGGAAGCGCCCGGAGGAAAGCCCGAGAGGGTGAGTACAAAGGAAGCGTCCGTTCCTTGAGAACTCAACAGCGTGCCAAAAGTCAACGCCAGACTATAAAATACCCCGTCCCTGGCCTTCTGGTCGGGACGCGGTTCCTTTGAAAAAGTCCTTCCTTAGGGAAGGCACACAGCGAGGACGCTGTGCACGGCCGGGCTTATTCCGCCTGGCTGTGCCGCTCAACGCGAGTGTCGCACCCGATTACGGGTAAACATTCACGGAGAGTTTGATCCTGGCTCAGGACGAACGCTGGCGGCGTGCTTAACACATGCAAGTCGAACGATGAAGCCTTTCGGGGTGGATTAGTGGCGAACGGGTGAGTAACACGTGGGCAATCTGCCCTGCACTCTGGGACAAGCCCTGGAAACGGGGTCTAATACCGGATAATACCTGCCGAGGCATCTCGGTGGGTTGAAAGCTCCGGCGGTGCAGGATGAGCCCGCGGCCTATCAGCTTGTTGGTGGGGTGATGGCCTACCAAGGCGACGACGGGTAGCCGGCCTGAGAGGGCGACCGGCCACACTGGGACTGAGACACGGCCCAGACTCCTACGGGAGGCAGCAGTGGGGAATATTGCACAATGGGCGAAAGCCTGATGCAGCGACGCCGCGTGAGGGATGACGGCCTTCGGGTTGTAAACCTCTTTCAGCAGGGAAGAAGCGCAAGTGACGGTACCTGCAGAAGAAGCGCCGGCTAACTACGTGCCAGCAGCCGCGGTAATACGTAGGGCGCAAGCGTTGTCCGGAATTATTGGGCGTAAAGAGCTCGTAGGCGGCTTGTTGCGTCGGATGTGAAAGCCCGGGGCTTAACCCCGGGTCTGCATTCGATACGGGCAGGCTAGAGTTCGGTAGGGGAGATCGGAATTCCTGGTGTAGCGGTGAAATGCGCAGATATCAGGAGGAACACCGGTGGCGAAGGCGGATCTCTGGGCCGATACTGACGCTGAGGAGCGAAAGCGTGGGGAGCGAACAGGATTAGATACCCTGGTAGTCCACGCCGTAAACGTTGGGAACTAGGTGTGGGCGACATTCCACGTCGTCCGTGCCGCAGCTAACGCATTAAGTTCCCCGCCTGGGGAGTACGGCCGCAAGGCTAAAACTCAAAGGAATTGACGGGGGCCCGCACAAGCAGCGGAGCATGTGGCTTAATTCGACGCAACGCGAAGAACCTTACCAAGGCTTGACATACACCGGAAACGGCCAGAGATGGTCGCCCCCTTGTGGTCGGTGTACAGGTGGTGCATGGCTGTCGTCAGCTCGTGTCGTGAGATGTTGGGTTAAGTCCCGCAACGAGCGCAACCCTTGTTCTGTGTTGCCAGCATGCCCTTCGGGGTGATGGGGACTCACAGGAGACTGCCGGGGTCAACTCGGAGGAAGGTGGGGACGACGTCAAGTCATCATGCCCCTTATGTCTTGGGCTGCACACGTGCTACAATGGCCGGTACAATGAGCTGCGATACCGCGAGGTGGAGCGAATCTCAAAAAGCCGGTCTCAGTTCGGATTGGGGTCTGCAACTCGACCCCATGAAGTTGGAGTTGCTAGTAATCGCAGATCAGCATTGCTGCGGTGAATACGTTCCCGGGCCTTGTACACACCGCCCGTCACGTCACGAAAGTCGGTAACACCCGAAGCCGGTGGCCCAACCCTTGTGGAGGGAGCCGTCGAAGGTGGGACTGGCGATTGGGACGAAGTCGTAACAAGGTAGCCGTACCGGAAGGTGCGGCTGGATCACCTCCTTTCTAAGGAGCATATGGCCGACTGCGAGCGAATGACTCGCACGGTTGCTCATGGGTGGAACGTTGACTATTCGGCACGATCGGTTGGTGAGTGTTAGTACTGCTTCGGCGTGGAACACACTTTGTCAACTGGTCGGGCCGGGCACGCTGTTGGGTATCTGAGGGTACGGAACTTAGGTTTCGGACCTTCGCGATGCCGGCCCCAGTGCACTCGGCGCTTTATGCGGCGGGGTGATGGGTGGCTGGTCGTTGCTTGAGAACTGCACAGTGGACGCGAGCATCTGTGGCCAAGTTTTTAAGGGCGCACGGTGGATGCCTTGGCACCAGGAACCGATGAAGGACGTGGGAGGCCGCGATAGGCCCCGGGGAGCTGTCAACCGAGCTTTGATCCGGGGGTGTCCGAATGGGGAAACCCGGCAGTCGTCATGGGCTGTCACCCGCTGCTGAACACATAGGCAGTGTGGAGGGAACGCGGGGAAGTGAAACATCTCAGTACCCGCAGGAAGAGAAAACAACCGTGATTCCGGGAGTAGTGGCGAGCGAAACCGGATGAGGCCAAACCGTATGTGTGTGATACCCGGCAGGGGTTGCGCATGCGGGGTTGTGGGATCTCTTTTTCATGGTCTGCCGGCCATGAGACGAGTCAGAAACCGTATGGATAGGCGAAGGACATGCGAAAGGTCCGGCGTAGAGGGTAAGACCCCCGTAGCTGAAATCTGTACGGCTCGTTTAAGAGACACCCAAGTAGCACGGGGCCCGAGAAATCCCGTGTGAATCTGGCGGGACCACCCGTTAAGCCTAAATATTCCCTGGTGACCGATAGCGGATAGTACCGTGAGGGAATGGTGAAAAGTACCGCGGGAGCGGAGTGAAATAGTACCTGAAACCGTGTGCCTACAAGCCGTGGGAGCGTCGCTGTATGTGCTTGCACATGCAGTCGTGACTGCGTGCCTTTTGAAGAATGAGCCTGCGAGTTTGCGGTGTGTTGCGAGGTTAACCCGTGTGGGGAAGCCGTAGCGAAAGCGAGTCCGAATAGGGCGGTTGAGTAGCGCGCCCAAGACCCGAAGCGGAGTGATCTAGCCATGGGCAGGTTGAAGCGGAGGTAAGACTTCGTGGAGGACCGAACCCACCAGGGTTGAAAACCTGGGGGATGACCTGTGGTTAGGGGTGAAAGGCCAATCAAACTCCGTGATAGCTGGTTCTCCCCGAAATGCATTTAGGTGCAGCGTCGTGTGTTTCTTGCCGGAGGTAGAGCACTGGATAGGCGATGGGCCCTACCGGGTTACTGACCTTAGCCAAACTCCGAATGCCGGTAAGTGAGAGCGCGGCAGTGAGACTGTGGGGGATAAGCTCCATGGTCGAGAGGGAAACAGCCCAGAGCATCGACTAAGGCCCCTAAGCGTACGCTAAGTGGGAAAGGATGTGGAGTCGCAGAGACAACCAGGAGGTTGGCTTAGAAGCAGCCACCCTTGAAAGAGTGCGTAATAGCTCACTGGTCAAGTGATTCCGCGCCGACAATGTAGCGGGGCTCAAGCGTACCGCCGAAGTCGTGTCATTCCAGCGTGAAGGGCCAACGCCCGCTGGGATGGGTAGGGGAGCGTCGTGTGCCGGGTGAAGCAGCCGCGGAAGCGAGTTGTGGACGGTTCACGAGTGAGAATGCAGGCATGAGTAGCGATACACACGTGGGAAACGTGTGCGCCGATTGACTAAGGGTTCCTGGGTCAAGCTGATCTGCCCAGGGTAAGTCGGGACCTAAGGCGAGGCCGACAGGCGTAGTCGATGGACAACCGGTTGATATTCCGGTACCCGCTTTGAAACGCCCAATATCGAATCAGGCGATGCTAAGTCCGTGAAGCCGCCCTGGACCCTTCGGGGAAAGGGGAGTGGTGGAGCCGACGGACCAGACTTGTAGTAGGTAAGCGATGGGGTGACGCAGGAAGGTAGTCCAGCCCGGGCGGTGGTAGTCCCGGGGTAAGGGTGTAGGCCGTGTGGTAGGCAAATCCGTCACACATTAAGGCTGAGACCTGATGCCGAGCCGATTGTGGTGAAGTGGATGATCCTATGCTGTCGAGAAAAGCCTCTAGCGAGTTTCATGGCGGCCCGTACCCTAAACCGACTCAGGTGGTCAGGTAGAGAATACCGAGGCGTTCGGGTGAACTATGGTTAAGGAACTCGGCAAAATGCCCCCGTAACTTCGGGAGAAGGGGGGCCATTTCCGGTGATGGAATTTACTTCCTGAGCTGGGGGTGGCCGCAGAGACCAGCGAGAAGCGACTGTTTACTAAAAACACAGGTCCGTGCGAAGCCGTAAGGCGATGTATACGGACTGACGCCTGCCCGGTGCTGGAACGTTAAGGGGACCGGTTAGCTCCATTTCGGTGGGGCGAAGCTGAGAACTTAAGCGCCAGTAAACGGCGGTGGTAACTATAACCATCCTAAGGTAGCGAAATTCCTTGTCGGGTAAGTTCCGACCTGCACGAATGGCGTAACGACTTCTCGACTGTCTCAACCATAGGCCCGGTGAAATTGCACTACGAGTAAAGATGCTCGTTTCGCGCAGCAGGACGGAAAGACCCCGGGACCTTTACTATAGCTTGATATTGGTGTTCGGTTCGGCTTGTGTAGGATAGGTGGGAGACTGTGAAGCGGGCACGCCAGTGTTCGTGGAGTCGTCGTTGAAATACCACTCTGGTCGTGCTGGATGTCTAACCTGGGTCCGTGATCCGGATCAGGGACAGTGTCTGGTGGGTAGTTTAACTGGGGCGGTTGCCTCCTAAAGAGTAACGGAGGCGCCCAAAGGTTCCCTCAGCCTGGTTGGCAATCAGGTGTTGAGTGTAAGTGCACAAGGGAGCTTGACTGTGAGACCGACGGGTCGAGCAGGGACGAAAGTCGGGACTAGTGATCCGGCGGTGGCTTGTGGAAGCGCCGTCGCTCAACGGATAAAAGGTACCCCGGGGATAACAGGCTGATCTTCCCCAAGAGTCCATATCGACGGGATGGTTTGGCACCTCGATGTCGGCTCGTCGCATCCTGGGGCTGGAGTCGGTCCCAAGGGTTGGGCTGTTCGCCCATTAAAGCGGTACGCGAGCTGGGTTTAGAACGTCGTGAGACAGTTCGGTCCCTATCCGCTGTGCGCGTAGGAATATTGAGAAGGGCTGTCCCTAGTACGAGAGGACCGGGACGGACGAACCTCTGGTGTGCCAGTTGTCCTGCCAAGGGCATGGCTGGTTGGCTACGTTCGGGAGGGATAACCGCTGAAAGCATCTAAGCGGGAAGCCTGCTTCGAGATGAGTATTCCCACCCCCTTTGAGGGGTTAAGGCTCCCAGTAGACGACTGGGTTGATAGGCCAGGTGTGGAAGACCGGTAACGGTTGGAGCTGACTGGTACTAATAGGCCGAGGGCTTGTCCTCAGTTGCTCGCGTCCACTGTGTAGGTTCTGAAGTAACGACCGTGTTGCTATCCGGTTGGTTAATTTCATAGAGTTTCGGTGGTCATAGCGTTAGGGAAACGCCCGGTTACATTCCGAACCCGGAAGCTAAGCCTTTCAGCGCCGATGGTACTGCATGGGGGACCGTGTGGGAGAGTAGGACGCCGCCGAACAAATTTTGAGAAATGCCCTGGTGGGAACTCCGGTTCCTGCCAGGGCATTTCTGCGTTTCCGGACACTTTTTTGTTCATGCGAGCCGTTCCAACTGGTCGCGGGTCACCCGCCCCACCAGTGGGGCACCGCGCACCAGCCGCGCGACCTCGTCCACGGCATACACCCCGAGCCGGCGGGCCTCGCTGCCCTGCGCACCCGCGATATGCGGAGTGACCAGGACGTTCCGCAGTCGCAGCAAGGGGTGCCCGGCAGGCAGGGGTTCGGGCTCGGTGACGTCGAGGAAGGCGTCCAGGCGGCCCGAGGAGCACTCCCGGGTGAGCGCTTCCGTGTCGATGAGCGAGCCGCGCGCGGTATTGATGACCGTGCCGCCGTCGGGGACGAGAGCGAGATGTTCCGCGTCCAACAGATGGTGCGTCTCGGGCAATTGCGGGGCGTGCACGCTGACGATGCCGGACTCTCGGCAGAGGTCGGCGAGACCGACGGATTCCGCACCGAGGCTCGCAGCCTCGCCGGCGGAGACGTAAGGGTCGTGCAGAAGAAGCCGATATCCGACGCAGGAAGCCCGCAGCCGGGCCAGGACCCGGCGGCCTATGCGGGAGGCGCCGATGATGCCGATGGTGCGGCCGTCGGAGCCCTGCCGGTCACGGAACGCGGGCCATCCGGACTCATAGGCCGCCGCGGTCGAGAGGGCCTTTTTCGTGGCGAACGTGATCGCGGCGAGGCTGTAGTCGACGACCGGGCCGGCATTGGCCCCGGCGGCCGAGGAGACGGCTATGTCACGTTCCCAGACCCCCGGGGTCACCAACTCCTTTATTGATCCCGCGGCATGGATGACGGCCCGCAATCGCGGCGCGTTCTCCAGCACGTCCTCCGTCAGGGTGGGGCACCCCCAGCCGGTGATCAGTATGTCGGCGCCCTCGAGTGCCGCACGGGCCTGTGGAGTGGTGAGCGGACCGACCAGTGTGCCGAGGACCGGAGCGGCCAACTCCGCGAGCCTGGCCCGTAGCTCCGGGGGGAGGACCGCCGCGGCTTCGTCCGCCCCCATGGCTATGACTACGACCAACCCCCGTATACCGTTCACGCGCTGACCCATGCCCCTGAGGCAAACCGGGAAAACTCATTTGCCCTGGCCGTGGGCACCGGTTGACCATCAGCGGATGGAGCACCTCATCAGAACCGTACGCCCGGACGAGTGGGAGAAGGTCAAGGAGCTGCGGCTGACCGCGCTCTCCGACCCGGCCGCGCCGATCGCCTTTCTCAGCACCTATGACGAGGCTGTCGTCCAGCCCGACGAGTTCTGGCAGGAGCGGGCGCGTTCGTCGACGTCCTTCATCGCCGAGGGGCCGGACGGCGAATGGGTGGGGAATGTGACCGTCCTGGTGGAACTGCCCGGTGTGGACGGGGTCTTCGGCGCCCCGGCGACCGTGCCGCAGACGCATTTGGTGGGGGTCTTCACGCGGCCCGAGCACCGGGGCACGGGGCTGACCGAGGCTCTCTTCCGGGCGGCGCTCGACTGGTCGTGGGAGCGGTCCGATCCTCGTGTCGCGCGCGTGCGTCTGTATGTGCATGAGCGCAACGCTCGTGCGGCGGGGCTCTATCGGAAGCTGGGCTTCGAGCGGACGGGGGTGACGGTGCCGATGGAGGGTGACCCGTCTTCGCTGGAGTACGAGATGGCTGTGGCGCGGCCTGCGGTTTGAGACGGCCCGTCGCGCCTGCGGCGGGCTTTTCCCCAGCCCCGCCCCTTCCCGGCTGTATCCGATTTGCGGCTCCGCCGCGTGGGGGGCTTCGCCCCAGACCCCGAAGCACGCTCCGCGCGCTGTCCTCAAACGCCGGACAGGCTGATCGCTACCGCCGTAGCGAGGCGTGCGGCCAGCGGGCGCGGGCTTGTTCTTCCGAGCGCATGAAGGCATATGTCGGCAGGCCCAACGACGAGCCCTCCGCCAGGAGATCCGGCAAGGAAGGCACCGGCGCCACCGCCGCGACATCGTCGAGGACGAGTGTCAGTGGTGGGTCGAGCCGACCGGCAGATGACCGTCCGGCCATGCCCCGGCCGAGCTCGACCACGCTTGCGGCGAGTGCGGTCAGCAGGGGCATCGCACCCGGGCGGGTGCGGGGATCCTCAATCGCCTCACCCACCACGTAGAGGGTTCCCCCTTCTGCGATGAATGATTCCCACGCGAGCGCATCGGATCGATTGGGATTGCACGCGTCCCGAATATGGATGGACGAAAGGGAGTTGAGCGCCCGACTCGTCAATTCTTGGGCCAAATCCTTGCGTTCCGGGTGTCCGGTCAGCGCGGACTCCAGTTCGCCGGCCGCGCCGCCCGCCGCCTTGGGGTGCGTGCGGAGGATCCGTACGGGCTCGTGCGCCGCCGTTCCCTGGGCCCAGCGGTGCACTTGGCGGAACGGCCGGCCGTCCACGGCGGCCGCGTGCAGCCAGCAGCGCAGCAGGGTCTCCGCGGTGTCGGCCGTCGCCGAGTCCAGGGCGCTCCGCGGGCGCACGGGAGCGAGCAGCGCCGCGGCGCGCGCCGCGGCCGTGTCACGGAGCTCGCAGCCGACGGTGGGGGACCAGCGCAGGCGGCTCGGGGTGTCGAGGAGGTGGCCCGGGTCGAAGACGTGGACCGGGCCGAGCTTCGCGCGGGAGTCCTTGGTCTCGGCCCACAGGCCCGGGTCGCTGGTGGTCACCAGGACGGGTCCGGCGGCCTCGAGGACCGCGCGCGCCGCGGCACCGCGCCGGTCGGAGCCGTAGACGACGCGGGGAGTCGGGGCGTCGTCGGCCGGGGCGGGGGCCGGGGCGTCCGCGGGCGCCGTGGCGGGCTGTTGCCGCTCCACGGGCTGCGGAGGCACAGGGACAGGCGCCGGTGCAGGAGAAGCCGCCTGAGGGCGCTCCGGCGCCTCCGCAGGGGCCTCTGCGACCGTCACCGTCTCCGCGGTCGCTTCCGCCCGCCGTCGCGCCCGTACGGTCCGCCAGCGGGTCCACGTGCCGAGGATGAAGATCCACAGCACGATGAGGGTCAGCAGCTCGCCGATGAGGATGCCCCAGAAGAGTCCGTACCCCGAGAGCGTGTCCGGTGGGGCGTCCGGCCAGGCGGCCGCGAGGTCGTGCGGCTGGGTGGCCAGGTGGCGCAGGGCCACGGGCGTACCGTCCAGGCTGACACCGTCCGGCCAGGAGCCGTGGGCGGCCAGGCCCGCGAGGCCGGTCGTCACCCACACCAGCAGCGTCAGGCTCAGCAATAACGCGATGGCGCCGACCAACAGGGCGTCCGGAATGCCGCGTTCAGGTCTGCGGCTCCCGTTGGGGCCGGTGCTCGTCATCGGTCACGCCACCGTCGACTCGGAGGAGCCGTACGCCTCGTCGGCCAGTTGCGCCTCGATCGCCGCGGCCGCGCGTTCGGCGGCCGCCGCCTCCGCCGCGAGTTCGCGGGCGAGGTAGTCGTCGCCGTTCTCGGTCATCGCGCGGTCGGTGTAGACCAGGGGCCGCTCGACGTCGGTGATGAGGTGCTTGACCACTTGGACGTTGCCGTTGACGTCCCAGACGGCGATGCCGGGCGTCAGCGTGGGGATGATCTCGACGGCCCACCTCGGCAGGCCGAGGACCCTGCCGGTGGCGCGGGCCTCGTCGGCCTTCTGCGCGTAGATGGTGCGGGTGGAGGCCATCTTCAGGATCGCGGCCGCCTCCCGCGCGGCCGCGCCGTCGACCACGTCCGACAGGTGGTGCACCACCGCCACGAACGACAGGCCGAGCCGTCGGCCGAACTTCAGCAGGCGCTGGAACAGCTGGGCGACGAAAGGCGAGTTGATGATGTGCCAGGCCTCTTCCACCAGGAAGATGCGCTTCTTCCGGTCCGGGCGGATCCAGGTGTGTTCGAGCCACACGCCCACGATGGCCATCAGGATGGGCATGGCGATCGAGTTGCGGTCGATGTGCGAGAGGTCGAAGACGATCAGCGGTGCGTCGAGGTCGATGCCCGCCGTCGTCGGTCCGTCGAACATGCCCCGCAGGTCGCCGTCGACCAGCCGGTCCAGTACGAGGGCGACGTCGAGGCCCCACGCGCGTACGTCGTCTATGTCGACATTCATCGACTCCGCGGACTCGGCTTCCGGGTGGCGCAGTTGCTCGACGATGTCGGTCAGCACGGGTTGACGGTCGAGGATCGTCTCGTTGACGTAGGAGTGCGCCACCTTGAGCGCGAAACCGGACCGCTCGTCCAGGCCGCGGCCCAGGGCCACCTCGATGATGGTGCGCAGCAGGGCGAGCTGCCCGGTCGTGGCGATGGAGGGGTCCAGCGGGTTCAGCCGGATGCCGCCGTTGAGGGCGGCCGCCGGGTCGAGCCGGATGGGGGTTATCCCCAGCTGCTGGGCGATGAGGTTCCACTCGCCGACGCCGTCCTCGCCCTGTGCGTCGAGAACGACGACCTGGCGGTCGCGGAAGCGCAGTTGGCGCAGGACGTACGTCTTCTCCAGTGCCGACTTGCCGTTGCCGGACTCGCCGAGCACCAGCCAGTGCGGGGCCGGCAGCTGCTGTCCGTACAGCTGGAACGGGTCGTAGATGTAGCCCTTGCCGGAGTAGACCTCGCGGCCGATGACGACGCCCGAGTCGCCGAGGCCCGGGGCGGCGGTCGGGAGGTAGACGGCCTGGGCCTGTCCGGTGGAGGTGCGGACGGGCAGCCGGGTGGTCTCCACCTTTCCGAACAGGAAGCTGGTGAATGCCTCGGTCAATACGGCCAGTGGGTCGAGCACGGCGTTGCCCCTATCGTCGGATGCCGGTTGCGAACGGCAGCGTGTTGACGAAGGCTCTGTGGTGCTCGCGGTCGCACGAATGGCGCGGAGCGCGTGGCAGGGCCTGCGCAGCGCTGTTGTTCCCCGTCCGCTGAGTGGCAGCGACAAGCGCTTCGGTCGGTACGGCCAGTGGGTCGAGCACGGCGTTGCCCCTATCGTCGGATGCCGGTTGCGAACGGCAGCGTGTTGACGAAGGCTCTGTGGTGCTCGCGGTCGCACCACTCCAGCTTGAGGTAGCTCTTGCCGGCCGACGCTCTTATCGTGCGCTTGTCGCGCGCGAGTGCCTCCGGTGAACGCGACGACACGGTGATGTACCCGACGAGGTTGACGCCCGCCGCGCCGCTGGCGAGGTCCTCGCCGCGCTGGTCGACGCGGGAGTGGTGGGCGACGTCGCGCGGGTCGACGACCCGGTTCATCTTCGCGGCGCGGGAGGCGTCCGCGTCGTCGTTCGTCTTCTCCGTCAGCATCCGCTCGATGGCGACGTCCGTCGGCTCCAGGTCCATGCAGACGGCGACCGTCCGGATGACGTCCGGGGTGTGGACGAGCAGGGGGGCGAGGAAGTTGACGCCCACGGGCGTCATGGGCCATTCCTTCACCCAGGCGGTGGAGTGACACCAGGGCGCGCGCGTTGACGACTCGCGCGTCTTCGCCTGGAGGTACGTCGGCTCCATGGCGTCCAGTTCGGCGGGCCACGCGTTGCGCTGCGTCATCGCCTGGATGTGGTCGATGGGGTGGTCCGGGTCGTACATCGAGTGCACGAGCGACGCCAGCCGCCCCTGCCCGAGCGGCTGGCGCACCCGGATGTCGGCCTCGGCGAGCCGGGCGCAGATGTCCGTGAGCTCGCGGGCCATGACGACGGCCAGGCCGCCGTCCCGGTCCAGCCGCCGGGTGCCGCTCTCGTGGCGGGAGGCGCGGGCGATGGTCTGTGCCTCGGCGGCCAGCTCGCGGGTGTAGTGCATGCAGGCGACGAGGTAGGCGCGGTGCTGCTCGGAGGAGGTCGACACCATCGACTGCAGCTGGTCGTAGGAGTCCTTGAGCCACTTCGGGGACTTCTCGTCGCCCCGGCGCTCGACGTCCTTGGCGTGCGCGTCGGGGTCGGCGGGCAGCGTACGGGCCAGCATCTGGATGCGGGTCACATAGCCGTCGCCGTTGGCGACGTGCTTGAGCAGCGTGCCGAACCGGTCGACCAGCGCCTCCTGGTCCTCCGAGTCGCGCAGCCCGACGCCCGGCCCCTCGATCTCGATCGCGGCGGTGACCGTACGGCGGTCGGCGTGCAGCAGCACGGCGATCTCGTCCGGCCCGAACGGCGCCGCCAGCCAGCTGATCCGCCCGATCCCCGGCGGCGGGCCGACCTCGATCTCGCGCCCGTCCAGGCGCGTACCGGCCTCGGAGGCGGAGGAGCGGTAGGCGGCGCCGCGGCGCAGCGTGCGCTTGTACGTGCGGTTGATCTCGAACCACTTGTAGAACGTGCGCTGCTTGTACGGGACGTACACGGCCGACAGCGCGAGCACCGGGAAGCCGGTGAGGGTGAGGATCCGCAGCGGGAGGACGGGCACCAGGAGGCCGCACATCATGCCGAGGAAGGCGCCGGCGATGATCAGGGCGATCTCGCCGGTCTCCCGGTTCTTGCCGACGACCGCGTTGGGACGTGCGCGGCCGATCAGATACGTACGGCGGGCCGCGATCGGCTGGGACTGTGCCTGGATCGTCAACTCCGCTCACCTCCTGGAGCATTGCTGCGGTTCTGTGCGCGAGGCGCCGGTACGGCGGAGGGGGCGCTTCCGCCGCCGGTGTTCCCGCCTTCGGGGCGGGCGGGGGCGCGGGTGCTGTGGGCGGCGACGCCGCCGGAGACGGAGTTGCCGGGGCGGGGCTGGGCGGAGTTGTTGCCGCCGGCCGGGCCGTTGCCGCGGGCGCTGTGGGTGGTGATGCCCTGCTTGACCAGGGCGGCGGGCGAGGAGATCACGGCGGCCGCCTGCCGGGACGCCGCGTCCTTGCTGGCGCTGCGGGTGTGGACGATCTCGTCGCCGAAGCCGGGGACGAATCGATAGATCATCGCACTGGCGAAGATGGCAAGGATGATGATGGCGAGCCCCGACACGACCGCCGAGAAGGAGTTCGGGCCCTTTCCGGAGGACAGGGCTCCGGCGAGCCCCAGCACCACGACGATGATCGGTTTCACCAGGATCACCGCGAGCATGATGCCTGCCCAGCGGCGCACGTGGCCCCACATGTTCTTGTCGACGAGCCCCGCGTAGACGGCTGTGCCGAGGAGGGCGCCGACGTAGAGCAGGGCGGCCCGGATCACCAGCTCCAGCCACAGCACGCCCGCGGCGAGCACGGAGACGAGGGACACCACGATCAGCATGATCGGCCCGCCGCCGATGTGGTCGCGCTTCTGGAGGGCGTCGGCGAAGGCGCCGAAGAAGGTGTCGTTGTTCGAACCACTGCCGGTGGAGATGACGGCGGTGACGGCGTCGGTGGCCGATACGAGTGTGTAGAGGATCAACGGGGTGAACGCGGAAGCGAGCACCGTCAGCCACAGGAACCCCACGGCCTCCGTGAACGCCTCCGAGAACGGCACCCCGCGCACGGCCCGCTTGGCGACGGCCAGCAGCCAGAGGACGAGGGTGAGGATGCTGGACGCCGCGAAGACGACGGCGTACTGCTGGAGGAAGGTGGCGTTGGTGAAGTCGACGTTGCCGGTGGAGTGCACGGCCTCGGAGAGCTTCTTGACGATCCAGGAGGCGGCGTCGGCACAGCCCTTGGAGAGCGAGTCGAGGGGGTCGAGGGAGGATTGGGGGTCGGGGGTGGAGGGGGTGGATCCGTTTTTCTTGCCGCCCTCGCAGTAGTCCTTGGCCAGGCCCGAGATCAGGTCGCACGGGCCCTTGCTCTTGCTGGCGCCCGGGGAGGGCAGAGTCGAGGGGGCGGTCGACGGCAGGGTGGATGGGTTCGGTGCCGAAGGCGCCGGGGCGGAGGGCGACGGCGGGGCCGCCGCTGCTCTCGAAGCGAGCGTGAACAGGGTCACTTGGGCGGATACCACCAGCGCCGTGACGGAGAGGCCGCGAAGGCGACGGCTACCTGGCATAAGTGAACCCTCCGTACCCGTTGACCGCGTTCGTGATCTCCTCGGCCCCCGCGGCGGGTACGTCACCACTGACGGGAGCCGGTCCCTGCTTCTGCTCGGAGGACACGATCTTCCAGTCGTTGCCCACCCAGCGGAGTTTCTGGGTCATGGTGAACCACGTCTGGGTGACCGGCTTGGTCGATCCCTGGCCGGCGAGGCCCACCAGGCCCGTGCACCAGACCGCGACCGTCGCCTCGCCGTCGTTGTACGCGGTGGCCTTCGAGCCAACGGGCACGGTGCGCGATACGAAGGTCAGGCCCTTGGGCGCCGATCCGTCGGGGGCCAGGCCGACGTTCTTGAAGAAGTCGGCGCTGTACGCCTTGTCCAGATCTCTCTGGAGGGCGGGTGCGGCGTCGGGCGTATGGATGCCGTCCACGATCGCGTGACGGGTGTCCGTCTTGAACATTCCGTCCCCGCCGAGCGCAACCGCATAATTCGACGCCGCCGACTGCGCCCCCTGCTCCGTATGCGCGAAGCCCGACGCGATCCCCGTCGCGCCGTCCTTGCCGGACACGGGTTTCTCGCCGGTGGGGGCAGTCGCCTGCGCACTCGCGCCGCCCCTCGAGTCCGACTCGTCCGACGAGGACCCGCCGCCTCTGTTCGCGAAGGCGATCGCCGCGATGAGCAGGACGACGACGCCGACGACGGTGATCAGATTCCGGCCGGACAGGCCGCTGCCGCTGCCACGACCGCCGCCACGGCCGCGCCGGTTGGGGCCGTACGGGTCGCCCTCGCCCTCCGGCAGGCGGGTGCGCGTCAGGTGGCGGTCGGAGCCGGCCGGTTCGCCGTAGTCCTGGCCGTTGCCGTAGCCGTCGTCACCGAGACTCATCGCGCGCACGTCCCCTCATACGTCTTCGCCGCTGTGGCACCCGCATATGACGGTAGCGGCGCGAAGCGATTCTGGGGGGAGGAGTACGAGGGGGTGTGAGGGGGCATCAGGTGGCAGCCTCGGTGCGGGGGGACTCGGGGACGAGAGGGTCTGCGCGGGGGTGATGCGCGGCGGGACTCATGGGATCGGTGGGGTGGTTGGGGCGGCCGGGGCTGACGTAGCAAAAGTTGTCGGACGCTGGGCGGAGTTCGTCAAGAGGGCCGCGCGGTACGGCCGGATCGCGTGGGTCAGATGGCCATGCCGTAGACAATCGTGAAGAGCGTGCCGAGCGAGCCGATGATGAATACACCGGTGAGCCCGGCCACGATCAGTCCCTTGCCCTGTTCGGCGCTGAAAGTGTCCCGCAGGGCCGTCGCCCCGATGCGCTGTTTCGCCGCGCCCCAGATCGCGATGGCGAGGCAGAGCAGGATTGCCGCGGCCATCACGACCTCGACCAGAACGCGCGCCTCATTGCCCAGGCTGCCGAACGGCCCCCATTTCGGGGCAATTCCGCCAATGATGGTGTTGATGTCACCCTTGTCGCCGGCCGCCAAAAACATTTGTAACTCACCGCCCCTTATGGGTAGTTGTCAACCCCTCCGCCGCCTGGCAAAGGTCAGGACCTATCTTCGCCGACGATGCCCCTCCGGCATGTCGACTTGGCGCCATTTTTTGCCGGAACCCGTACGCGTTTCATCGATGCAGGTCCGGCCCGCGACGCGAGGCGCTGTCAGTGGGGAGCTCTATGGTGACTCTATGTATCACGGGCATGGACGGCGAGCAATGATCGGCGAGGTGGGGGGCCATGCGGACGTTCGGGCGGCAGGGTGTTCGGTCGGTACGCTGGGGCCTGCGCCGCCCGGTTGACCACCGGGCCTCGTGGCTGTGGGGCCTGATCGTCGCGTGCGTCGCCCTCGCAGCCCGGGTCCGGCGCTTCGGGGGCATCGAGAACAAGGGTGGTACGGGTGCTGGTAGCCGATCGGTACCGGCTGGGAGAGCTGCTCGGCCGCGGCGGAATGGGCGAAGTCTGGGAAGCCCAGGACGAGGTGCTCGGCCGTCAGGTCGCGGTGAAGCTCCTGCTGGGCGACGAGGCGGACGAGTCGGCCGCCTCGCGATTCAGGCTGGAGGCGCAGACGGCTGCCCGTCTGAATCACCCCCAAGTGGTCGCGGTGTACGACTTCGGGGCCTGGGACGGGCGTTTCTATCTGGTCATGGAGCTGGTCCGGGGCCCGAGCCTGGCCCAGGAGCTGGCCGCGCGCGGCACCCTGGACCCCGCCCGCGTCGCCCGCATCGCCGCCCAGGCCGCCTCCGGGCTCGCGGCCGCGCACCGGCAGGGAGTGGTCCACCGGGACGTCAAGCCCGGCAATCTCATGCTCGACGCCGACGGCACGCTGAAGATCGGCGACTTCGGGATCGCCCGGTTCGTGGACGAGACCTCCACGGCGCTGACCAGGGTCGGCCAGATCGTCGGCACCAGCACCTACCTCGCCCCGGAGCGAGCGCTGGGCCGCATGGCCGGGCCCGCCTCCGACGTCTACGCGCTGGGCTGCGTGATCTACCAGCTCCTCGCGGGCCAACCGCCGTTCTGGGCGGACAGCCCCACTGCTCTGCTCTATCTCCATGTCGACGCGGCACCGGTACCGCCACGGCAGCACCGGGCCGATCTGCCGCCCGCCTTCGAGTCCTGTCTGCTGCGCATGCTGGCCAAGCGGCCGGAGGAGCGGCCGGCGGCGGAGGAAGTGGCGCAGTGGTTCGGGGGTACGGCGTGGCAGGGTGACGCGCGTCCGGCTGTGCCTGTGGCTGCGCCTCTGGTTGCGCCTTTCGTTTCGCCGGGGGCTGTTGGGGGTGCTGGGCCTGTGCCGATGCCGGCTGCCGCGCCGCCTGTACGGCCGCCGGTGCCTGCGCCCGCGCACCGGCCCGCTCCTGTGTCCGCACCGGTTTCCGCGCCTGTGTCTGCGCCTGTGCGGCGTGGGCGCAAGGACGTGCGGAAGTCGAAGACGTTGGGCATCGCGGTCGCCGGGGCTGTGGCGTTCGTGGTGGCCGCGGCGATCGGCGCCTGGGCGTTCGGGTCCGGTGGGGGTGGGGGAGCGGGGCCGTCGGGGCCGGCGGTTCAGCAAGTCGTTCCGGCGGAGGTTACTGCTTCGCCTTCGGGTGATGTTCGCAAGGGTGGGCACGGGAAGCGGGCCAAATCGGGCCGGGAGTCCGACGACTGATCGGTCGCTGCGCGGCTTTTTCCCCTACCCGCCCCTTCCCGGCTGTGTCGATTTGCGGCTTCGCCGCGTGGGGGCTCGTGGCCCAGCCCCCGGCTGTCCCGCCGTTGCCGCCTGCGGCGGGAGCGCCCTTCGGGCGTGTCCTCAAACGCCGGACGGGCTGGATTTCGCGGACCGTAGCTCGCAAATCAGCCCGACCGGTGAGGACATTCCCTAACCCTCCACGAAATGGTCGAACTCGCCCGCCTTGACGCCCAGGACGAACGCGTCCCACTTCGCGTCCGTGGTCACCACCACCTCGTCCGGCCGGTGGTTCTCGCGGATGTAGACATTGCCGTCGTCACCGAACGCGACTTCCAGGTATTCCGTTTCGTCGCCTTCGGTCGCCGGAATCCAGTTGAGCTCTGCCACGATGCCCCCTCAAGGGATATACGGCCGAATGTCGTTGCTCACGATAGAGGACCGCCGGGCACCCCACCTGACCCTCCGTTCGATTCATGTCGCCCGCTGTATACGCTGCCTCGGGGGCAGGGAAGGGGCGGGGAGACGGTGTCGTTGAGGGATGAGGTCGCCGCGGTCCACGCGGTGCGGGGGCGGCCGGCCGCGCTGGTCGGGGAGTTCCGGCGGACGGCCGTGCTCGTACCGATGGATGGTCAGGGCGGGCTGTGGACCGCGGAGTTCGGCGGCGTGCAATGGATCTACGCCTTCACCGACGAGGCCGCGCTGGCCCGGTTCGCCGCGGCGCGTGGTGAGGCGGCGCGCGACTGGGAGTACCGGTCCGTGCTCGGCGCACGGCTGCTGGACGTCGTCGTGCCCGCCGTCGGCGAACCGACCGGTGTCGCACTGGACGTGGGCGGCGAGCGTCCCATGATGTTCCCGCCGGTGGCGGGCATCGTCCCCGAGCGCGCCGCCATCGACAGGGCGACGCGATGAGCGATGGCATACACGCCCCCAAGGACGCTCTCGACAACATCACCAAGGGCCTCAACGGCGCCATAGAGGAGCTGAAGAAGTCCGGCGGCTCGCCCGGCGAGGCGGCTACCGGCCGTGGTTTCGGCGAGCTCGCCCTCTCCGGCATGGAGACCGGCCACCAGGGGCTGACGGACTCCTTCAAGTCGTTCTGCCACCGCTGGGAGTGGGGCGTACGGGCGCTGGTGCACGACGGCAGCCAGTTCGCCGAGCGCGTGGGCCTGGCCGCCGGTTACTACCACGAGGGCGACGCGTACATCTCGAACACCTTCAAGGTGACCACCAACGCCCTCATGGGCAACCCGCACATGACCGAGGAGCAGGCGGAGCAGCAGTCCTGGGGGAAGACGTTCTCGGACAACCCCTTCAACCAGATTGCGCACGCCGACTACAGCGCCGACTCCTTCAAGCATGCCGGTCACCATACGGACGCGGCCCTGGCGCGGACCATCGCCGACATCAAGGGCGAGGCGCCGCCGACCGGAGAGCGTCGCTGATGGCCATCTGGGACAACATCGGCGACAAGGTCGAGCACACCGTCGACGCGGGAAAGAGGGGGCTCGGCGAGGCCGTCGAATGGGGTGGCCACAAGGTCGCCGACGTCGCCGACGACCTCGGGTTCCACGGTGCGGCCAAGGCCGTCGACGACTGGTCCGACAAGACCGCTTCCGGTCTGGGAGCGGAGGTCGGCGAGAAGCGGCTCGACGAGACCGACGACCCCAAAGAGCTCGTCCACGGCGACGCGAAACGCATTGAGGCCACCGCGGGCCACCTGCGGAGCTTCCGTACCGCCTTCAACACCGCGCACGCCGGCATGCAGAAGGTCGACTCCTCGCAGTGGAAGGGCGAAGGATCGGACAACTTCGCGCAGAAGTTTGCCGAGCATGCACCGAAGTGGGCTCATGCGGCCGACTCCTGTCAGGACGCGGCGACCGCCCTGTCCGCGTACGCGCACACCGTCACCTGGGCGCAGGCCCAGGCCAAGGAGGCCGTACGCCTCTACAAGCAGGGCCAGGAGGCCGCCAAGGCGGCCAGGGACGCCTACAGCAAGGCGGCCGACGCATACGACGCGAAGGTGAAGGCGGGCCAGGACCCCGGTTCGCCGCCACCTCCGTGCACCGACCCGGGCATCGCCGACCGTGAGGAGGCGCAGCGCGTCCTGACCGAGGCCCGGAAGCAGCGCAATACCGCCGCCGCAGCCGCGCAGGCGCACATCGGCACGGCGGTCGAACTCGCCCCGAAGCTCCCCAAGTTCTCCGATCGCGTCGCCGGTGACGCGAAGGACCTCTTCGACGGCGGCCAGGTCGAGGCGATGCACCTGCTGGGTGGCGCGGTTCGGTCGGTGACCGATATGGCGCGGTTCGCCCGTACGCTCAACCCGCTCGACCCGTACAACATCACCCACCCCGCGGCGTACCTCGACGGCGTCGTCCAGACCGATGCCGGAATCGTCTCGCTCGCCGCTCACCCCGGCCGCATCCCCTCCACTCTCCTGGGTGACGGCTGGGGCTCGGACCCCTCCGAGGCCATGGGCCGGCTCGCGGGCAACATCACGATGGGCGTCGCCACGGGCGGCGGCAGCACCGCGGCCAACGCGGGTGAGCGGATGGCGATCGGAGCGGCGCGCCGTGGGGCGACGGACGCCGCCGAGGCGGGGGCGGAGCAGGGCGTCAAGAGCGGGGCCGCGCGCGAGGCGGTGGATGCCAACCCCAAGCAGGGCGGCATCGGGGAGGGCCAGAAGTGTGTCGGCGGTGACCCCATCGACCTGGCCACCGGCCGCATGTTCCTGCCCCAGACCGACGTCTCCCTGCCCGCCGCCGGGCTGCCCCTGCTGTTCGAGCGGCGGGCGGAGTCCGGCTACCGTGCGGGCCGCTGGCTGGGCCCGTCCTGGTCGAGCACCGTCGACGAGCGCCTGGAGATCGACTCCGCGGGCGTGGTCTACGTACGCGCCGACGGCATGCTGCTGAGCTATCCGCATCCGGCACCGGGCGTCCCGACCCTCCCTGTCGAAGGTCCGCGCTGGCCCTTGGCCAACGCCGACGGCGGCTATCTGATCACCGACCCGGCGTCCGGCCGTACCCGCCACTTCGCCCCGTACGGCGAGGATCTCGCCCTGCTCCAGCAGGTTTCCGACCGCGGAGGCCACTGGATCACCCTTGAGTACGACGCCGACGGCACGCCTCGCGCGCTCGTCCACGACGGCGGCTACCGCGTCCGCATCACCACCGACTCGGGCCGCATCACCGCGCTCCATCTGGTGACCGAAGGCGTCGAGACGGAGCTGATTCGGTACGGCTACACCGACGGAAACCTGACGGATGTCATCAACTCCTCGGGTCTGCCGCTGCGGTTCGACTACGACGAGCGCGGCCGGATCACCGCGTGGACCGACCGCAACGCCAGCCGGTACGTGTACGCGTACGACGACCGGGACCGCTGTGTCTTCCAGACCGGCACCGACGGCCATATGCGCTTCTCCCTGGAGTACGGGGAGCCCGACCCCGACACGGGCCTGCGCGTCACGGCGATGACCGACTCCCTGGGGCACACGACCCACTACGTCGTCGAGGACGCCACATCGCACGTCGTCGCCGAGATCGACCCGACCGGCGCCGCCACGCGCTCGCGCCGCGACCGCCACAACCGGCTGCTCTCCTGCACGGATGCCCTCGACCGGACGACCGAGTTCCGCTACGACGGGGCGGGGCGGCTCCTCTCGGTGACCCGCCCCGACGGCCGCGTGGCGACGGCGTCGTACGACTCGGCGGGCCACCCGGTGACCGTGACGGACGTGGACGGGACCGTCCGCCGCCAGACCTTCGACGCCGCCGGCCGCCGGACCTCCGCGACGGACCCTGCGGGGGCGGTCACCCGCTTCACGTACGACTCTTATGGCCACCTGTCGACGGTCACCGATGCGCTGGGCTCCACCACGCACGTCACCTGCGACACGGCGGGGCTGCCCGTCGAGGTGACGGACCCGCTCGGCGGGGTGACCACGTACCGCCGCGATGCCTTCGGCCGCGTGACGACCGTCATCGATCCGCTCGGCGCGACGACCCGGCTGTCGTGGACGGTGGAGGGACGGCTCGCCCGGCGCGTCGCGGCGGACGGGGCCGAGGAGAGGTGGACGTACGACGGCGAGGGCAACTGCGTCACGCACACGGACGCCCTCGGTGGAGTCACCCGCTCCGAATACACCCATTTCGACCGCTTGGCGGCGCGGACGGGTCCGGACGGGGTGCGCTACGAGTTCACCCACGACTCGCATCTCCAGCTGACGGCCGTCACCAATCCGCAAGGTCTGACCTGGAGTTACGAGTTCGACCCGGCGGGACGGCTCGCGTCGGAGACGGACTTCGACGGGCGGACGCTTCGGTATGCGCATGACGCGGTGGGGCGGCTCGTGTCGCGTACGGATCCGCTGGGGCAGACGGTCTCGTACGAGCGTGACGTGCTGGGGCGGGTGGTACGGAAGGACGCGGACGGTGCGGTGACCACGTACGTCCACGACGCTGCGGGCCGTCTTCTGGAGGCGGCGGGTCCGGACGCGACACTCGTGTACGGCCGGGACCGGCTCGGGCGGGTCAAGTCCGAGGGCTGCGACGGCCGTACGCTGACCTTCGCCTACGACGAACTGGGCCGCCGCACGCGCCGGGTCACGCCGATGGGTGTGGTGAGCGCGTGGGCGTACGACGCGGCGGGACGGCGTACGTCCATGACCGCGTCCGGTCACTCGTTCACGATGGAACACGACGCGGCGGGCCGGGAGATCGCCCGCCACTTCGGCGATGAGCTGACCCTGACCCATGACTGGGACCCGGTGGGCCGGCTGAGCTCCCAGTCGCTGCCTGGCGTTCTGTCCCGTACGTACACCTACCGTCGCGACGGGGCCGTCACCTCGATCGACGACCGCACGTTCTCGCTGGACGCGGTGGGCCGGGTGACGGGCGTGGACGCTCCGGGGTGGAGCGAGCGGTACGCGTACGACGAGGCGGGCAACCAGACGTCCGCCGACTGGCCCGGCCCTGGGCAGGAGGCGGTGGGCTCGCGCGCGTATGTGGGTACGCGCATTACCCGGGCGGGTGGCGTCCGTTACGAGCATGACGAACTCGGCCGCGTCGTCGTCCGGCGGAAGACCCGTCTCTCGCGAAAGCCGGATACGTGGCGGTACGAGTGGGACGCGGAGGACCGCCTGACGACGGTCGTCACTCCGGACGGCGCGCGGTGGCGCTATCTGTACGACCCACTGGGGCGCCGCATCGCGAAGCGACGCCTCGGCGCGGCGGGCGCGATTCTTGAAGAAGTCCGCTTCACGTGGGACGGGGCGACGCTGGTCGAGCAGACCACGATCTCTTCCGAGTTCCCCAACCCGGTCACGTTGACGTGGGACCACGATGGTCTCCACCCGATCGCCCAGACGGAGCGAATATCGGCGACGGGCGCGTCTCAACGGACAATAGACAAGCGCTTCTTCGCTATCGTCACGGACCTGATCGGCACTCCGACGGAGCTCGTCGACGAGTCGGGAGAGGTGGCGTGGCGCGCGCGCTCAACTCTCTGGGGCACGACGGCCTGGGCCACGGCCAGCACGGCCTACACGCCACTCCGCTTCCCGGGCCAGTACTTCGACCCGGAGACGGGCCTCCACTACAACTTCCACCGCCATTACGACCCGGAGTCGGCGCGCTATCTGTCACCGGATCCTCTGGGGTTGGCTCCGGCGCCGAATCCGGCTACGTATGTCCATAACCCGGTCACTTGGGCGGACCCGCTGGGGTTGGCGCCGGGGTGCGGGGAAGTCGTAGGGGTTCCCGAGGGGGAAGTCGCCTCACTGTTTCACTACACAAATGAGGCTGGCCATCAAGGGATATTGGAAAGTAACGAGATGAGAGCATCGATCCGGGCTCACAACCCGAAGGATGCGCGCTTCGGAGACGGCCAGTACTTGTCCGACATAGAGCCGGGTGCGAAGACGCCTGGTCAGCTCTCCTATGCGTTCATGCGCGTACCATGGGCCGGAAGGAAATTTACCCACTTCCTTGAGATAGACGTTCAAGGGCTTGGCGTCATGCGCTCCGTCGAGCGCCCAGATGTGTACGTTATTCCGAACGACGGCCCGCTGAACCTGGAAGGTCGAATCATCAGCCATGGGAAGAACTGACATGGATTACTGGAAGGTGACGTGGCACCACGATTTTGTCGAGGATCCGGTGGTGTTCTTCAGTGAGATCGGAAGTGACGGATATGAGACTCGAAAGATTCAGCAATACCGGGATGGCCGATTGCTCAAGGCGGATCAATTCCATGAGACCGGAGAAATCGGTCTCAGCGAGATCCCGGTGGGAAGTATTGAGGACGTTGTTGCGCAAGCGGAATTTTCCGCTACCGTGATCACCTCTGAGGAGTTCCAGGCGATTTGGGATCAAGCGGCCTGGTCTCGCTGAATCAGCAGGGAGAGCTCCTGTGTGTGGGAACCGTCCGGTCCCTGCGAAGGACGTGCACCGCTGTTAGGTCGCTCCCGGTGCTCCTGCTGACCGCGTTGGTTGCTGTCGATATCTGCCGCACTAACTGGCGCCGAGGCTCGCGCTCTTGATGCCGGCGAGGAATGACATCCATGCCGTTTGTGTGACGAGGAGCGCGGGGCCGTCGGGGTTCTTGCTGTCGCGTATGGGTATGGCGTTCGGTATGTTGTCGGCGATCTCTACGCATTCGCCGCCGTTGGGGCTGCTGTAGCTGCTCTTCCGCCACGTCGCAGCAAGGTCACTTGCTCGGGTCATGGGTCTAGCTCCTTCAAGTGGGAACTGATCAGGTCTGCCGACTCTTTGGGTGACAGGGCCACTGCCCGGAGGAGATCGTAAGCGCGCACCGCTTCTTTCACCTCGCTTGTGTCGGCAGTGGTTCCGCCTTGGGAGAAGCCGTCCACATGTAGTACGTCCGCGCCCTCGTCGAAGCTCAAGAGTGTGAACGGACCGAAAAGCCCAGCGTGAGCCGGCACGGTGTGAGGGATCACCTGGATGACGATGCGCGGTTCCTGTCCTGCCTCAAGCAGGCGGGCGAGTTGCTCCCTCATGACGTTCTTCCCGCCGATGTGGCGGTCGAGTGCGGGCTCGTCCATCACGAACCAGCACCGGAGGCCGCTTCCGAGCAGGCTCTGGCGTGACATGCGGGCTGCCACGAGGCCGTCCAGGTTGTCGGGTCGCACGGCTTCGAACAAGGCGCGCGCGTAGTCCTCTGTCTGCAACAAACCCGGGATCATCTGTGCTTGGAACGACCGCATGGTCGCCGCCGCCTGCTCCAACTCGACGTACCGAACGAACCACTTCGGGTACGCGTACCGCATGACCAGCGGGTACAGGCGCCCGAAGTGTCCGTCCGTGCCGAACGCCGCGTCGAGGCTCGCCGCCAGCTCCTTCGACGGCACCCGCTTCGCGTTCTCCACGTAGCTGATCATCGCCTGCGTCGAGAGCGCTTCCTTGGCTGTCTTCTCCTGTGACCACCCCGCCTTCGTGCGCATCCGCAGAGCCTCGGAGCCGAAGAACGCCAGCATGCTTGTGGTCGGGTCCGGCCGGTCGGCCTCAACGGTCATGGGCGGGGCCCCTTCCTGGTGCGGCCACGTACGTACGACAACTCTGGTGCCCCTACACCCGAGTTGCCCACCCGACAAGGGTGGAACACACGAAGGGTCGAACGAGTGACTGCTTCCTTGACGGAGCTCTGCGACCGCTTCGGCGCCGTTCTCGGCAGGCCGGTGAGGTACGTCGACGTTCCACTCGGCGGCGCCTGGCGGGCCGCCCTCGCGGATCTACGCCTGATGCCGCACGCATATCGCGTTGTGGGCCCAGAGCCGCCGCCATAAAGTCACCCGCATGTCCTTACGTCTTCGTATGCGTCAAGCACTGCCGGAAGCGATGCGCGCCCGTGACAAGGCCGCGGTGAGCGCCCTGCGCGCAACGCTTGCCGCGCTGGACAACGCCGAGGCGGTGCCCGTGGGAGAAGCCGAGCTTCGCGGCTCGGCCCTTGAGCATTCGCCTGCCGGTGTCGGCATCACCGAAGCAGCGCGGCGTGAGCTGAGCGAGCAGAGTGTCGTGGATGTCGTACGCGCCGAGGCCGCCGAGCGGCTGGAGGTCGCGGCGCAGTTGACTGCGCCCGCGCACGCCGACCGAGTCGCGCGGCTCCGCGCGGAGGCCGCCGTGCTGCTTCGCTTCCTCGACGGTCCCGGCACCGCTCGTAGTGCTAGGCCGTCCGGCTGAATGTGGGCCGCGAGTGTTTGGCCTTCTGTGGGTTGTCGGGACCGCGGGGGAGAAGCGCAGCACGATACGTCTGGGAGCGACAGGTCGACCAGGCAGGGAGCGTCATGAAAAGACTCGGGCAGGCGGTGACCTTCGCCGGGGCATGCGGTCTGGTGCTGATCGGTGCCGGAAGCGCGCGGGCGCAGACCAATCCGGACGGTTCCTTGCTGTCCACCGTGGCGGGAGCCGATCTCGGCACCCTCACCGAAACGGTGTCGGGCGTGGTCTGCAACAACCGTCTGGCCGATTTCCATTACAAATCGCCGGTGAGCGAGTCGCCGCATCCGTGCATCAACGGTCCGGTCCAGAGCGGGAACAGCGAGAACAGCAACAATTTCCTCAACCGCGGGAACCCGGTCGACAGCGGCAACATCGAGACTGCCGCCGGTTCCACGAACAGCCTCAACTCCGCCACGGGTTCGGAGCGCAACAGCAGGAACGACATCTCGACGATTCCCTAGGCCGTCCGCTCGGGCCCCGGTCTCGCCGGGGCCCGAGGCGTCGGCTCACAGGTGCAGGTCGCCGCCCGGGCCGATGTGCTGCTGGTGGTTGGAGCTGCCCGACGCGGCACCTGTGCCGGTGGACCCGGAGTTGACGGACCCGCTGTTGTTCGTCGGGCTGCCGCTGTTGCTGGGATTTCCGTTCAGCCGGACGTTCTGCGAGTCCTTGGTGTTGCCGCTGTTCACCGGTCCGTTGATGCACGTCCGGGCCCGGCCCTCGCAGACGAATCCGGCATAGAAGCGGATGTGCGTGTCGCCGTCGGCGCCGAACGGCCCGTCGCCCCAGGCCATGGCGGGCGACGCTCCGCCCCCGACCAGAAGCAGGCCGGAAAGACCTGTGACCGCCATCTTGATGCGACTGGTTCTCTTCACTGTGTGGTCCTGACCCTCGCGGTTGGCAAATCCCACAGCCTCCCTACCGGGAGTGCCCGTATCGACCAAGCCTCAGGAACGCGCGGCCTTCCGCGTTCACCCTCCCCGACCACCGTATTCACCGTGACGGCCCTGGCGATGAGGTCACCAAACCCCACTCTCGTTACCCATTCGGGTGATGTGGGTCAAGTGACCGCGTCCAGGCCGAAATTGTGCTTTACGGTGACGGCAGATGGGTTGCCTCGTCCAGACGCGAGGCGACCCCTGGTGGTGCTTGCGACACCGGTCCAGGGGTCTACACCCGGTATGCACCAACAGGAATAGGTACCGGAATGCTCCGGCATGCTATCGCGCCCGCGTCCTCCTTCACGCAGGTTGCCAACGAGATCATTCGCAGCCCGAAGCTGTCTTCGGACGCCGTACGGCTGCTCATCTGGCAGCTGTCCCTGCCGCCCGGCGTCGACCTGCCGCTGTGGCAAGTCGCGCAGCGGGCCGGGATCAAGACCACCGGGTTCATCCGTGCGAAGCGCGAGCTGGCCGCCGCCGGTTACTACCACGAGTGGCGCGAGCAGGGGTGGGGCGGGCGGTGGGCCACCGAGCAGCTCGTCTCCGGGGTGCCGCTCACCGCCGAGGAGGCCGACGCCGTGCGGGCGGGACAGCCGGGTGCGCAGATCCCGGCCGTCGGTCAGCCGGAGAGTCCGTCCGTCGGCCGTTACCAAGACAAAGACTCAGGGGAGAACACTCCCCAACCTCCCCACCCCGTCCCGCCTGAGCCGGACCCGGAGCCGACGCCAGACCCGGAACCGGCCCCGGAGCCGGAGCCGGACCCCGTACCCCCGTCAAAGCCTCAAGCCGACCCGCCCGACCGCTCGGCGTTCGTCCCCGCGCCCTTCGTCACACAAGGCGTCCACGCCCTCACCTCCGTCTCCCGCATCGAACGGCGGCTGCGGCTGACCGCCATGGACATCGCCCGCCTCGCGCCGCTCGCCGGGGAGTGGTTCCAGCGGGGCGCTTGTCTGGCGGAGGTCCGGGAGGCGCTGACCGGCGGGCTGCCCGATCATGTGCACTCCGCCGCCGGGATCATCCGGAATCGATTGCTCCGCAAGATGCCGGACGCTCCCACGTTCGCGGAACAACGCGCCGCCGAACAGCGCTTCGCGCCACCACCACCCGTACAGCCAAACGCGCCCGCTCCACCCGCTCATGACACCTCGGGCGCCGTGGCGGCCGCCCGCCGTGGCGCGGCCGCCGTACGGGCCGCGTTGCGCGGCGGGGACGCCGAGTTGGCTCCGGCTTAGCGCGTGAGGCTCACCCACGATTGGGTGCGGAAGTTCCCAGAACGCGCATGTGCGTTGCGAGTTGGGCAGTAGAGTGATCTGTGCGCACTGCGGTGCGCCTCCCCTCACGGATCGTCTCCGGTCCCCGGCCCTCGGGGCCCGGCCCGAACCTGAGGATGGTTGCCGACCGGGATTTCGGCAGCCGGTCTGAGGGGAGGCGCCCATGGGGCGTCGCGGGAAGCCGAAGCCATCCGTACGGCAGCGCGTCGAGGACCTTCTGGTCCGTGTCGCGCGAACGCTGGGGAGGTGGCTCAAGGGCTGACCTGAGCCCCCACATACGAGGCTCAGGCCGTAGCCCCTGGCTTTCGGCGTGGGCTCCCGCCTTACGGATTCCGGTCCCTGGGCGGGGGCCCTTCTTGCTTCACGGTACCGGATGACCGCCCCGGTGCGACATGGTCGGCACGATGCTCAGTTGCGCCGTACGCCGACGCTCCTCTCCCCAAGTCAAAGGAAATTGACGGATACGCGGCGGGCTCGTGGGGGAGGATTGCGGGGTGCGGAAGCTCTGGGTGGGCGTGGGTGTCGGGATCGGGATGTGCCTGTGTTTCATCGGGCTGCTCGTCGTCGGGGTGTACACGGCCGCCGCCAACCTGATGGGCACGGGCGGTGGGGGCTCGGTCGAGCTGGCGAAGGGCGCGGTTCCGGCGGAGTACCAGAAGCTCGTGCAGGACTGGGGGAACATCTGCCCCGCCCTGTCGCCGGCCATCCTCGCCGCGCAGATCTACTCGGAGAGCGGCTGGAACCCGAAGGCCGTGAGCCCCGCGAACGCCCAGGGGATAGCTCAGTTCATCCCCGAGACGTGGCAGGCCCACGCGATCGACGCCAACAAGGACGGCAAGCGGGACATCTGGGACCCCCAGGACGCCATCCCGTCGGCCGCCGTCTACGACTGCGAGCTCTCCCAGGACGTCAAGAGCGTGCCGGGCGACCTCTCGGACAACATGCTGGCCTCGTACAACGCGGGTGCGTACGCGGTCATCCAGCACCGCGGCGTGCCGCCGTACAACGAGACGCAGGGCTATGTGAAGGAGATCCGGACGCTCGCGAAGAGCTTCGCCAGGCCCGTGACCCGGGTGGCGCCCTCGCAGCAGGCGGCCGGGGCCATCTACTTCGCGCAGGAGAAGCTCGGGACGCCGTATCTGTGGGGCGGGGACGGCACCGCCGAGGACGGGGGGCGCTTCGACTGCTCGGGGCTCACCAAGGCCGCGTACGAGACGGTGGGGATCACCCTGCCGCGCGTCGCCAACGACCAGTGGAACGCGGGCGCGCACCCCAAGCGGGACGAGCTGCTCCCCGGGGACCTGGTCTTCTTCGCGCACGACCTGAACGACCCCCGCAGCATCCACCACGTGGGGCTCTATGTGGGCGGCGGGTACATGATCAACGCGCCGCACACGGGGGCGCTGATCAGGTTCGACAAGATCGACACACCGGACTACATCGGGGCGACTCGGGTCACCGAGGACGGCGCGAAGGCCCTGCCCAAGGCGAAGGGGGTCTGAACTCCGGACCCCGGACTGCAACGATGGGTCACCCTTCGATAACGTCCTGGTGATCATTGAGTGGAGAGTGGAACGCCCGGCCGGAGTGAGGCGTTCCATGAGAGTGGGAAAGCAGCGCCGCCGTTGGCGGGCGCAACGGACCACGGGGGTCGGCAGCTGGACGTAGCACGAGGCGACAGATAGGGGCCACGACACATGGCTGGACTCGCGGTGGGGCACCTCGTGTCGGAGGCCGGGGCCGGGCCGGGCCCCGACAACAGCTTGCTCTACGACATCAACGGCATCGCCAAGGCCGCCCCCAACTGGCTGGACCACGCCGTGGAGTTCATCGGCGAGTACGGGATCGTCCTGGGGTTCGCCGTGCTGATGCTCTGCGCCTGGTGGAGCGTCCGCAAGCGGGACGACGCGCCGGCCGTCGTGGCCGGGCTGCTGTGGGCGCCGCTGGCGGCCGGGATCGCGCTGCTCGTCAACATCCCGATCCGGGACTTCGTCAAGCGGCCCCGGCCCTTCGTCGACCACACCGGGCTGGACGTCCTCGTCAAGGGCAAGACCGACTACTCCTTCGTCAGCGATCACGCGACGTTGACGATGGCGCTCGGGGTGGGCCTCTTCGTCGCCAACCGCAAGTACGGGCTGATCGGTATCGGCCTCGCCTTCCTGGAAGGGTTCTGCCGGGTCTATATGGGCGTGCACTATCCGACCGACGTCATCGGGGGGCTCGCGCTCGGCACGGCGGTGGCTCTGCTGCTGGCTCCGCTGGCGATGATGCTTCTGACTCCGTTGGTGCGGAGGGTGGCGGGGTCTCGGGTGGGGTGGCTCGTGCGGTCTGGCGGAGCGGTTGCGCCTGTGGTGGCGGCTGCTGGTCGGCCTGAGCGGCCGGTGCACCGGGACAACGACCTGGCGGCGTAGGGCTCTGCCCTGGGGTCGGGTGCGTGTTCGGGTGCGGCCCGGCGGGCTTTGTTCCCCAGCCCCGCCCCTTCCCGGCTGCATCCGATATGCGGCTCCGCCGCGCGAGGGGCTCCGCCCCAGACCCCCGAAGCACGCTTCGCGCGCTGTCCTCAAACGCCGGACGGGCTGGGTCCTGGCGCCGTCGCCGTGTGGGACAGCGCGTCCTCGCGTGCGAGTGAGCGCGCTCTGCGGGCCGGGCCGCGCCAGCCGCAGGTGCAGCGGGCGCTGCAGAAGGATCCCGTCTCGCTGGTGCTGGTGGAGTGGGCCGCGGAGGCGTTCGCGGCTGCTGCTTCGGACACGTGACCACGCTACCCGGCCGTGACGGTGGCCACGGGGGGTCGTTGACAGTTACGGGTTCCACGGCGTACTGGCAGGGGGCTGACGGGCATGGTGGTGCGGCGGCAAGGACGCGGGGGCCGGGGTGCGGTCGTCGCCCACGTGACGGCGGGCGGCGTCGCCCTCGGCCTGCTGGTTTCCGGCTGTGCGGCGCAGGAGCAGCCGGAGCTGCGGGACGATCTGAAGAGTCTGAGCAGCCAGGCCCGCCAGGCGGACGACCCCGGCTGGGCCCGCGAGGCGCTGCACCGCGCCGCCCGGGTGCTCGCCGAGGCGGGCGGCGCGAAGGTGCGTACGTCGATGGAGACCGTCAGCGGCGGCACCCGGCTGACCATCCACGGGACGGGCGGCTACGACTTCGCCCGGCCGGCCGGTGAGTTGACGGTGCTGGTGCCCGCGGACGCGGCGGGCGCGGCCGAACACCGTGCCGTCACCGAGGTGTTCACCCCCGGCGCGCTCTTCATGAAGAACCGCGGGGCGGGCGTGCCCGCCGACAAGTGGGTGCGGCTTTCCACCCCCGCCTTCGCCGACGGCAATCTCCTCACCAACGGCGCCACGGACCCGCTCGCGGCGGCCGAACTGCTCGGCGGGGCGCGCGAGGTGTCATACATGAGGGACGAGCGGGTGGGCGGGGTCCGTGTGAAGCACTACTGGGGGACCATCGACCTCGGCCAGGCGGCGCGCGCCGCGCCGGAGCGGGACCGCGGTCCGCTGTCCGTGGCAGCGAAAGGGTTCTCCAGCGGCACGGTGGCGTTCGACGCGTATCTCGACGACCAGGGCCGGCTGCGGAGGCTCTCCCACCGGTTCAGCGTCGCAGGGGGCGCACGCGGGCGGGCGGGGGCTTCGGGCGGTCCTGCGGTCCCGATGACGGTCGTCTCGACCGTCGATCTCTCCGACTTCGGCACCAAGTTCGATGTGGTGCTTCCGGCTTCCGCCGATATCTATGCGGGGACCGTGGCTTCGCCGCGGAAATAACGCGGCGCGACGTGGTTGGCCATGGAAATGGTCCTTCTGTGCCATGCGCGCCATGTGTACCGATCACTACGCTGGTAAGCCGAAGAACCAAAAACCCGAGGAGGTGAATCACGTGGTCTCGCGACGCGGTTCGTCGGGTGGGCCGGATCCCGTGGCCCTCATCGAGATCGATCTCTACGGTGATTTGATGATCGCGGCCTCGAGCGCGGACGAGGACCGGCTGAGCCCCGACCGCATCGACGAGGTGCTGAAGGTCGTGCCCGCCGGGTCGGAGGCGCGGGGCGAATAGTCCCGCGCTCCGCCGGAGGCGCCCCGTCGAAGGCGCCCCTCGGCAGACGCTAGGTGCGCAGCAGTCGCGCGATCGCCGCGCTCGCCTCCGCCACCTTCGCGTCGATCTCGTCGCCGCCCTTGACCGCCGCGGCCGCCACGCAGTGGCGCAGGTGCTCCTGGAGCAGCTGGAGGGCGAAGGACTGGAGGGCCTTCGTGCTCGCCGACACCTGGGTGAGTATGTCGATGCAGTAGACGTCTTCCTCGACCATGCGCTGGAGGCCGCGGATCTGGCCCTCGATCCTGCGCAGGCGCTTGAGGTGCTGGTCCTTCTGGTCGCTGTAGCCGTGCGGGCCGTGACCGTGGTCGTGGCCGTGCCCCTGGACCTGCTCGGGCGATCCGTCCGCGCCGGCCGCCTCGCCGTGGCAGGGCGTGGCGCCGGTCGAGCCGGTGCCGGCTTCCGTGGTGGTCATGGCGTCCTCCGTCGTCCCTCCCCGGAGCTGAAGTCCGGGGTGCCCCAGGCGCCGGTGCGGTCCTCGGGCCAGGGGTTTCGCCCCTGTCGGTGCGGATACCCCACTCGCATACCCCCGGCAGGTATATGGTACAGAATTCGGTGGCCGGAGGCGGTACCTGCCTTCGTGAGCACTCTGCCCGATGGGCGACACTGAGGGAATGCCAGTTAGCCGTGGCTGGATGATGCGCCTAGCATCAACGAGACCGAATCCGCTGCACCCCGAGGATCCCACGTGCGCTTTCGTCTGACCCCCAGGGAGACGAGCTTCTACGACATGTTCGCCGCGTCCGCGGACAACATCGTCACGGGCTCCAAGCTCCTGATGGAACTGCTCGGAGCGGACACGTCCGCCCGAGCCGAGATCGCCGAGCGGATGCGGGCAGCGGAGCACGCTGGGGACGACGCGACCCACGCGATCTTCCACCAGCTGAACTCCTCCTTCATCACGCCTTTCGACCGCGAGGACATCTACAACCTCGCCTCGTCGCTCGACGACATCATGGACTTCATGGAGGAGGCCGTCGACCTGGTCGTTCTCTACCAGGTCGAGGAGCTTCCGAAGGGCGTCGAGCAGCAGATCGAGGTCCTCGCGCGGGCCGCCGAGCTCACTGCCGAGGCCATGCCCAACCTCCGGACCATGACAAACCTCACGGAGTACTGGATCGAGGTGAACCGGCTGGAGAACCAGGCGGACCAGATTCACCGCAAGCTCCTCGCCCAGCTCTTCAACGGCAAGTACGACGCCATCGAGGTCCTCAAGCTCAAGCAGATCGTGGATGTGCTGGAGGAGGCGGCCGACGCGTTCGAGCACGTCGCCAACACGGTCGAGACCATCGCGGTCAAGGAGTCCTGACCCCCGGTGGACACCTTCTCTCTCGTCGTGACCATCGCGGTCGCGCTCGGCTTCACCTATACGAACGGCTTCCACGACTCCGCGAACGCCATCGCGACCTCGGTCTCCACGCGGGCGCTGACCCCGCGGGCGGCCCTCGCGATGGCGGCGGTGATGAACCTCGCCGGTGCCTTCCTGGGCAGCGGCGTCGCCAAGACCGTCAGCGAGGGCCTGATCGCCACGCCGGAGGGCCAGAAGGGGATGGGAATCCTCTTCGCGGCGCTGGTGGGCGCGATCGCCTGGAACCTCATCACCTGGTACTTCGGGCTTCCGTCGTCCTCCTCGCACGCCCTGTTCGGCGGCATGGTGGGCGCGGCGCTCGCGGGCGGCACCACGGTGATCTGGTCGGGCGTGGTCGAGAAGGTCGTCATCCCGATGTTCCTCTCGCCCTTCGTCGGCCTGATCCTCGGCTATCTGGTGATGGTCGCGATCATGTGGATGTTCCGCAGGTCCAACCCGCACAAGGCCAAGCGCGGCTTCCGTATCGCGCAGACGGTGTCCGCGGCGGGCATGGCCCTCGGCCATGGCCTCCAGGACGCGCAGAAGACCATGGGCATCGTGGTGATGGCCCTGGTCATCGGCGATGTGCAGGGCAAGGGCGACGCGATCCCGCTGTGGGTCAAGCTCGCCTGCGCGCTGACGCTGTCCGCGGGTACGTACGCCGGTGGCTGGCGCATCATGCGGACGCTCGGGCGCCGGATCATCGAGCTGGACCCGCCGCAGGGGTTCGCGGCCGAGACGACCGCGGCGTCCGTCATGTACACCGCTTCGTTCATGTTCCACGCGCCGATCTCCACGACGCATGTCATCACTTCCGCGATCATGGGCGTGGGCTCGACGAAGGGCTCGCGGGCGGTGCGCTGGGGTGTCGCCAAGAACATCGTGATGGGCTGGTTCATCACGATGCCGGCCGCGGCGATCGTGGCGGCGTTCAGCTACTGGATCGTCCAGCTGGCGTTCGGGTAGCGCCGCTGCCCGCACTTGAACACTGATGGGCCCGTCCCCTTGGTACGAACAGGGGGACGGGCCCTTCGCCTTGCGGCGGCACCGCCATGCAGCGCCGTAAGGCGGTCTTTATCCGAAGCGGCCCGAGATGTAGTCCTCGGTGGCCTGGACGGACGGGTTGGAGAAGATGCGGGCCGTGTCGTCGATCTCGACCAGCTTGCCCGGCTGGCCCACGCCGGCCAGGTTGAAGAAGGCCGTGCGGTCCGAGACGCGCGCCGCCTGCTGCATGTTGTGCGTGACGATGACGATCGTGAACTGTTCCTTCAGCTCGCCGATCAGGTCCTCGATGGCGAGCGTGGAGATCGGGTCGAGCGCCGAGCAGGGCTCGTCCATCAGGAGCACCTGCGGCTCCACCGCGATCGCCCGCGCGATGCACAGGCGCTGCTGCTGGCCGCCGGAGAGGCCCGCTCCCGGCTTGTTCAGCCGGTCCTTGACCTCCTTCCAGAGGTTGGCGCCCTTGAGGGACTTCTCCACGATCGCGTCCATGTCGGCCTTGCGGACGCGGCCGCCGTTGAGGCGGATGCCCGCGGCCACGTTCTCGTAGATCGACATGGTCGGGAAGGGGTTCGGCCGCTGGAAGACCATGCCGACCGTGCGGCGCACGGAGACGGGGTCCACGCCGGGCCCGTAGAGGTTCTCGTCGTCGAGCATCACCTTGCCCTCGACGCGGCCGCCCGGGGTGACCTCGTGCATCCGGTTGAGGGTGCGGAGGAAGGTGGACTTGCCGCAGCCGGAGGGGCCGATGAAGGCGGTCACGGAGCGGGGCTCGACGGTCATCGAGATGTCCTCGATGGCCTTGTGGTTGCCGTAGTAGGCGTTGAGGCCGCCGACGTCGATGCGCTTGGCCATGGGAATCACTACTTTCGTGAGTCGCTTCAGCGACCGTGCTTGGGGGCCTTCCAGCGGGCGATGCCGCGGGCCACCAGGTTGAGGATCATGACGAAGGCGATGAGGACCAGGGCCGCCGCCCAGGCGCGGTCGTAGCTGGCCTCGTTGCCGGCCGCCCACTGCTCGTAGATGTAGTACGGCAGGGACGACTGGGCGCCGTCGAAGGGGTTGTTGTTGATCACCTGGGAGCCGAAGACCAGGAGGACGATGGGGGCGGTCTCACCGGCGATGCGGGCGACGGCCAGCGTCACGCCGGTGGCGATGCCGCCGATGGCCGTGGGCAGGACGACCTTGAGGATCGTGCGCCACTTCGGCACGCCGAGGGCGAGGGAGGCCTCGCGGAGCTCGTTCGGCACGAGCTTGAGCATCTCCTCGGTGGAGCGGACCACCACGGGCATCATCAGGATCGCCAGGGCCATCGACCCGGCGAAGCCGGAGTAGCCGAAGTCCAGCATGAGGATCCAGAAGCTCAGGACGAACAGGCCCGCGACGATCGACGGGACGCCCGTCATCACGTCCACGAAGAAGGTGACGACCTTGGCGAGCCGCCCGCGCCCGTACTCCACGAGGTAGATCGCGGTCAGCAGGCCGACCGGCGCCGCGATGGCGGTGGCGATGCCCACCTGCTCCAGGGTGCCGATGATCGCGTGGTAGACGCCGCCGCCGGGCTGGATCGTCAGCACGCCGGACATCGAGTGGGAGAGGAAGGAGCCGTCGAGGACCTTCGAGCCGCGCCCGACGGTCTCCCACGCCAGGGAGAGCAGCGGCACGACGGCGATCAGGAAGCAGACCCACACCAGACTGGTGGCCAGGCGGTCCTTGGCCTGGCGGCGGCCCTCGACCCGGGCGGCGAGGCCGTACATCCCGAGGACGAAGAGGAGCGCGGCGATCAGGCCCCACTGGATCCTGCTGCTCAGACCGGCGCCCAGGCCGATCGCGACGCCGACGGCGGCCGCGGTGATCGCGACGGCGGGCGGTGCCCAGCGGGGCAGCCGCGGCTGGCGCAGGCTGCTGCGGGGCTGCGGGGCGCGGTCTGCGACCTGCGGCTGCTCCATGGTCACGTCGCTCACTCCGAGTACTCCTTGCGACGCGCGATGATCAGCCGGGCCGCGCCGTTGACCAGCAGGGTCAGCACGAACAGGACGAGGCCGGAGGCGATCAGGGCGTCCTTGCCGATGTCACCGGACTCCTTGAAGCTGCTCGCGATGTTCTGCGCGAACGTGCCGCCGCCCGGGTCGAGCAGGCTCTTGTTGATGACGAAGCTGGGGGACAGGACGGTCGCGACGGCCATGGTCTCGCCGAGCGCGCGCCCCAGGCCGAGCATCGAGGCGCTGATGACCCCGGACCGGCCGAAGGGGAGGACCGACATCCGGATGACTTCCCAGCGGGTGGCGCCGAGCGCGAGCGCGGCCTCCTCGTGCATCTTCGGGGCCTGGAGGAAGACCTCGCGGCTGACGCTGGTGACGATCGGCAGGATCATGATCGCCAGCAGGATGCCGATGGTGAAGAGCGAGCGGGCGGCGCCGTCGTGGTAGGCGAGGACGCCGGTCCACCCGAAGTAGTCGTCGAGCCAGCTGTAGAACCCGCCGAGGTGCGGCACCAGGAAGAGGGCGCCCCACAGGCCGTACACGATGGACGGGACGGCGGCGAGCAGGTCGATCACGTACGCGACCGGCGCGGCGATCCGGCGCGGCGCGTAGTGGGAGATGAAGAGCGCGACGCCGATGGCGACGGGGACCGCGATGAGCATCGCGATCAGCGAGCTGACGATCGTGCCGAACGCCAGGACCGCGATGCCGAAGACCGGCGGGGTGGCGTTGGCGTTCCACTCGAAGGTGGTGAAGAAGTTGCCGTGGTCGTGCGAGAGGGCGCTGGCGGCCCGGACGGTGAGGAAGACCGCGATGGCGGCCATGATCACCAGCAGCAGGATCCCGGAGCCCCGGGAGAGGGCGAGGAAGACGCGGTCACCGGCGCGGGTGGCCGCCTTCGCCCGCCCGGCGGGGGCGGCGGGGCCCGGTGGGCCTGCTGCGGTCGTGCTGGTTATGTCCATGGGGTTTTCTCCGGTCTGCGGAGGCGGCCGGACCTCGGCCCGCTCTCCTGGCGCGGCGGTGCACCGGACGGTGCGGCCGGATGCCCGCTGGGGGTCCGGCCGCACACGGGGTTACGAGATGGTCGCGACGTTCTCGCGGACCTTCTTCGCGATCTCGGCGGGCAGCGGGGCGTAGCCGAGGCCCTTGAGGACGGACTGGCCGTCCTCGCTTGCGATGTAGGTCAGGAAGGACTTGGTGGCGGCCAGGGTGTCGGCCTTGTTGCCCTTGTCCCCGACGATCTCGTACGTCACCAGGGTGATCGGGTAGGCGCCCTCGGCCTTGGTGTTGTAGTTGAGCTTCAGGGCGAGGTCCTGGCCGGTGCCGGTGATCTTCGCCTCGGCGATGGCCTTGGAGGCGTTGTCCGAGGTGGCCTCGACCGGGGCGGCGGCGCCGGTGTTGAGCTTCACCGTCTTGATCGAGTTGGCGGTGGCGTAGGACAGCTCGAAGTACGAGATGGCGCCCTCGGTCTGCTTGACCTGCGAGGAGACACCGGCGGAGCCGTCCGCGGACTGACCGCCCTTGGCGGCCCAGGCCTTGGCGGGCGCGTAGGGCCACGACTTGTCGGCGGTGGCCTTGAGGTACTTCGTGAAGTTGTCCGTGGTGCCGGACTCGTCCGAGCGGTGGAACGCCTGGATCTTGGTGCCGGGGAGCTTGGCGTCCTTGTTGAGCTTGGCGATCGCCGGGTCGTCCCACTTCTCGATCTTGCCGTCGAAGATCTTGGCGAGGGTGTCCGCGTCCAGGACCAGGTTGTCCACGCCCGAGAGGTGGTAGCCGATCGCGATGGGGCCGCCGACCATCGGGAGGTTGATGCCCTGGCCGCCCTTGACGACGTCCTTGGACTTGGCGACCTCCTCCGGCTTCAGGGCCGAGTCGGAGCCCGCGAAGGCGGTCTTGCCCTGGAGGAACTCCTGGATGCCCGCGCCGGAGCCGGTGGGCTTGTAGTTGATCTGGATGTCCTTGCAGGCCGCCATGAAGTTCTTGACCCAGAGGTCCATGGCGTTCTTCTGCGCGGACGAGCCCGAGGCCAGCAGCTGGCCCTTGCCGTCGCACTTGATGTTGCCGGCGGCCTTGGTGGCGCCACCGCTGCCGGTGTCGCTGCCGCTGTTGTTGTCAGAACCGCACGCCGTGAGGACCAGGGCGCCGGAGACGGCGATGGCGCCGAAGGCGACGGCGCGGAGCCGGTTCTTGCGCTGAAGCTTCACTTTTCGGGAGTTCCTTCCGGGAGCCGCCGCTGGGGCGGCGTGCGAGAGGTGGTGGTGCGGTCCGGCCGTTCGCCGCGGCCCCGGATTTCCGGGACCCCGCACCCTCTACGACCGAAATTAGGCAGAACAGGTGAAGCGGTCGAAGGGTGAGAGTGAACGGAGGGTGAACCTCACCGGTCAGGGTGGTAGCCGGGCGCACGGCTTGATTCTCCACAGTGTGACGCAGATCTCTGTCCGTTTGCGGGCGGCCGTGGCAGCATCCGTTTCTCGCGTGACGGCATGTCAGACCTGAGGGCGGAAGCCGCGGAGGTGGCCTGTGAGGTGGCACGGCAGGGGTGCGAGCGGCGGGGACGGGGATACGGGGACACCGGGCGGCGGTCGCCTGATCGCGACGACCGCCCTGGTCTGTGTGGCGGCCGTGGCGGGGGTGACGGTGCTGTCCAGTGCGGCGTACGCGGACCCGAAGCCCCCGCCGCGCAGCCTGGAGGACGTCCACAAGGAGGTGGAGGGCCTCTACCGGCAGGCGGAGGCCGCCACGGACGCGTACAACGCGGCCGGTGAGGAACAGCGCCTCCAGGAGAAGTCGATCGCCGACCTCGCCCGGTCCGCGGCCGCCGCGCAGGAGCGGATGAACCGGCTCAAGGACCAGGCGGGCGCCCTGGCCCGCGCCCAGTACCGCGACGGCAGCATGCCGCCCCAGGCCCGGCTCTTCCTCTCCGCCTCCCCGCAGACCTTCCTCGACGGGATCGCGCTCGCCCACAAGGGCGAGGCGGCGACCCGGGGCGTGATCGCGCAGGTCGCCGCCACGCAGAAGGCCCTCGACGGCTACGCCAAGGCCGCGAGCGAGCGCTGGAAGGCGCTGGACGGCGAGCGCCGGAAGAAGGAGTCGGCGAAGAAGGAGATCGAGGCGAAGCTGGCCGCGGCCAAGGAGCTGGAGTCACGGCTGGAGGAGAAGGAGAAGGAGCGCCTGCGGAAACTGGAGGAGGACCGCGCCCGCCAGGAGCAGCAGAAGTGGCTCGCCTCCGAGCCGGCCAAGGGCGTCACCGTCAAGGAGGCCCTCCAGGACTCCGGGGCCGCGGCGACCGACGAGGGCAAGCGGGCGGTCGCCTTCGCGACGGCCCAGATAGGCAAGAACTACGTGTGGGGCGCGGAGGGGCCGGACACCTACGACTGCTCCGGGCTGACGCTCAAGTCGTGGTCCGCGGCCGGGCGGGCCATCCCGCGGACCTCGCAGGAGCAGTGGCGCCAGCTCCCCAAGGTCGACGTCAAGGACATGCGGCCGGGGGACCTGATCATCTACTTCGCGGACGCGAGCCATGTGGGGATGTACGTGGGGGACGGCACGATTGTGCATGCGCCGCGGCCGGGGCGGCAGGTGACTCTGGCGGGGGCGGGGTCGATGCCGATTCTTGGGGTCGTGCGGCCGGGGTGACGGCTCTTGGGTGCGGGTCCGTTGCCGCCTGCGGCGGGCTTTCCCCCACCCCGCCCCTTCCCGAAACCGGGGCCCGTGCCCCAGACCCCCGGCTGCCGGTCCGTTGCGCCTGCGGCGGAGCGCCCTGCGGGCGCGTCCTCAATCGCCGGACGGGCTGGATTCGCGCACCCATGGGGAAAGCCCGCCGCAGGCGAAAGCCGCACATATGACCGGTGTGACCCGGGCCACTCCCTGGGGTGATGTTTCTCATTGCGTGTTTCTCCCCTCACGCGCCAAATGCCGCCCGGGCAAGCGCATATGACAGCGGCGAGTGGCTCCGTTCCATTCCGTTCGAACGTGTCGGCCGCTAGGGTCGCGTTCGGCGCCCACCGATCGGGGGGTGCCGTGTTCCCGGGGGGAACGGAAGGAAGCCGTCACCATGTCCGTACCCGCGCCGAGGCCCGCGGAGGCGCCCCCGCTCGACGCCGGGCTGACCCTGCTGGTGATCGAGAGCGACCCCGGCGGCTCGCTGTCCATGCCCGAGATGGCCGAGATGTCGGGCCCGGCGGGCAAGCCCGTCCGGATCCGTACCGCCCGCAACCTCACCGAGGCCGAGCGGCTGCTCACCGACGACGTGCACTGCATCCTTCTCGACCTCGCCCTCCCCGCCCCCGACCGGGTCTGCGAACCGGCCTGCGTCACTGTCGGCTGCGCCGGCGGCGGCGAGCCGCACCCGGCGGAGGCCCGGGACGAGCTGGACACCCTGCGCCAGGTGCTGCGCCTCGCGCCCCGGCACGCCGTCCTCGCGCTCACCGCGGAGACCGACGCCGAGCGCGCCGCCGAGGCCGTACGCGTGGGGGCGCAGGACTACCTCTTCCGCGACGAGCTCGACGGGCGGGTGCTCAGCCGCGCCATCCGCTATGCCGTCGAGCGCAAGCGCGCGGACCTCGCCCAGCGCCAGCTCACCGAGTCCCGGCTGCGCGCCCAGGAGAACGCCCGGCTGGAGCGCGGCCTGCTGCCGACCCCGCTGCTGGCCGGCTCGGACCTGCGCTTCGCCGCCCGCTACCGGCCGGGCCGCAGCCGCGCCCTGCTCGGCGGCGACTTCTACGACACCGTACGGACGCCCGACGGCACCGTGCACGCGATGATCGGCGACGTCAGCGGCCACGGCCCGGACGAGGCCGCGCTCGGCGTCGAACTCCGCATAGCGTGGCGGGCCTTGACGCTCGCCGGGCTGTGCGGCGACGAGCTGCTCTCCACCCTCCAGCAGGTGCTGGAGCACGAGCGCGCGGACGAGGAGACGTTCGCGACGCTGTGTGCCGTCGACATATCGCCCGACGGGCGCCGCGCGGGCCTGAGCCTGGCGGGCCACCCGGCGCCCCTGCTCGTACGCCCCGGACAGGCCCCGAGCCTGCTGCCGCAGGACAGCGGCGGCCCGGCGCTCGGGCTGCTCCGGCGCGCCCGCTGGCCGCGCAGGCAGATCGAACTGGGCGGCCGCTGGAGCCTGATGATGTACACCGACGGCCTGATCGAGGGCAGGATCGGGGCGGGTACGCAGCGCCTCGGCCAGGAGGGCATCGTCGAGCTGGTCACCCGTCAGGTCAAGGAGGGCCTGAGCGGCGAGGAGCTGCTCGACGCGGCGGTGACGGAGGTGCGCGCGCTGAACGGCGGCGAGTTGACGGACGACCTGGCGGTGCTCCTGCTGGACCGGGGCTAGCCGACGCCGGCCGGTCAGAACCCCCGGCCCGGCCCCCGCCGCTTCGGCCAGCTCCGGCGGCCGTTGATCCGCTTGAGCGTGGCCCGCACTTCCACGTAGTAGACGATGGTGGCGATGAGCGCGGCGAGGATCAGGAGGAAGCCGAGGCCGCCGAAGATCCCCGCCAGGGCGGCCCATCCGCCGCCCAGATAGCGCGCCGACGGCAGCCCCGAGACGAGCGCCGCCAGGGCCATGACGGTGATCCAGAAGCGCTTCGTCTGCTTGTCGGTCGCGCGGAAGGCGTCCTCGCGGGTGGTCGCGGCGTCGACGACCGCCGCGAGCGCGAACAGGCACAGCACCCTGGGCAGCCACTCCGCGAGCCAGCCGATGGCGCTGCCGAACCCGTCAACCAACACGTGGCTCACCTCAAGGTCGTTCCGTTACGGGCGCTTGCGCCCGCCACGGTACCGGGAGAACGGTCCGGGCACGTGACACACGCCCCGGGCCGCTCCCCGGCCCCGCCTGCTTACTGGTCCTCGGACTTGGCGTCCGTCTTCTTGGGCGCCGCGGCCTTGCGGCCGGCCGGCTTCCGCGCGGCGGCGGGCTTGGCGTCGTCGCCCTGCGCGTCGGCCCCGTCCTCCGGCCCGGTCCCGTCCGCGGGCTTGGCCTCGCTGTCCGGCTCGATGGCCACGGCGATGTCCGCGACCTCCTCGGCGGCCTCGCCGCGCCAGGTCTTCACGGCGACCCGGCCGCGCTCGGCGAACTTCTCGTACTGCTCGCCGGCCTTCGCCGCGTAGCCCACGGCCTGGCCGACGCCCTGGAGCAGCAGGTCCTGTGCGGACTGGCCGAGCTTCTTCGCGTCGCTGTCGAAGGTGCTGACGATCTCGGTGAACTTCGCGGTCACCGTCGCCTGCGTCTCCTTGGCCCGCTGGGTCACCTTCTCCTGAAGGGCCTTGGGGTCGGTGTTGCGCAGCTGCTCGAACCGCTCGGGCGCCTCGGCGACGGCCTGCCCGAGCTTCTCGGCGGTGAAGTCGGCGAGGCCCGCCGCGGCGTACGCGGTGTCGGTGGCGGCCTTGCGGAGGTCCTGGGTGGTGGCCATGGCGATGGTCTCCCGGTCAGCTAGAAGATTTGCTGTCGTCGTCCGTCGCGAGCCCGTTCTCCTTACGGAAGGACTCGTAGATCTGGAGCAGCACCTGCTTCTGCTGCTCGTTGATCGAAGGGTCGGCGAGGATCACACTGCGGACCTCCGCCTCGTCCCGGTCCCGCTCGTCGAGAATCCCGGCCTGTACGTACAAGGTCTCGGCGGAGATCCGCAGCGCCCTCGCGAGCTGCTGGAGGATCTCGGCACTCGGCTTGCGCAGGCCGCGCTCGATCTGGCTGAGATACGGATTGGACACCCCCGCGGCATCGGCGAGCTGCCGCAGCGTGAGCTGCGCGTTGCGCCGCTGCTCCCGCAGGTACTCACCGAGATTGCCGACGTTGAGTGATCCCATGCGCTCGATGCTGCCCCACGTTGCTAACTTTTGCAAGCGACCTGCTTGCAAAAGTATGGGCTCCGGTGGTCCGCGCTGTCATGGCGGTTACTTCGGGTCGCTGTTGAACTTCGAGGTCGACCAGAAGTAGCCGAGCACGGTCAGGCCCAGGCACCAGGCGACGGCGAGCCATCCGTTGTTGCCGATGTCGGTGCCGAGCAGCAGCCCGCGCAGGGTTTCGATGGCGGGCGTGAACGGCTGGTACTCGGCGATCGGCCGGAACCAGCCCGGCATGGAGTCGACCGGGACGAAGGCGCTGGACAGGAGCGGCAGCAGGATCATCGGCAGTGCGTTGTTGCTGGCCGCCTCGGCGTTCGGGCTGATCAGGCCCATGCCGACCGCTATCCAGGTGAGTGCCAGGGCGAAGAGCACGAGCAGTCCGAACGCCGCGACCCACTCAAGGACGCCTGCGTCCTTGGAGCGGAAGCCGATGGCGACGGCGACGGCTCCGACGAGGACCACGCTGGCGATGGATTGCAGGACGCTGCCGATGACGTGTCCGATGAGTACGGATCCGCGGTGGATCGCCATGGTGCGGAAGCGGGCGATGATGCCTTCGGTCATGTCGTTGGAGACGGAGACCGCGGTGCCGATCGTGGTGCTGCCGATGGTCATCAGCAGGAGGCCCGGGACGAGATACGCGATGTATGCGGAGCGGCCGCCGCCGCCGATGCCCGCGCTCATTGTGTTGCCGAAGATGTAGACGAAGAGCAGGAGCAGGATGATCGGGGTGAGCAGGAGGTTGAGGGTGAGGGAGGGGTAGCGGCGGGCGTGCAGGAGGTTGCGGCGCAGCATGGTGGAGGAGTCGCGCACGGCGAGGGCCAGAGAGCTCATCGGACGGTCTCCTTGGGCTTGTCGGTGCCGCCGGTCAGGGCGAAGAACACGTCGTCGAGGTCGGGGGTGTGCACGGTGAGTTCGTCGGCTTCGATGTGGGTGGAGTCGAGCCAGTCGAGGATGGAGCGCAGTTCGCGCTGGCTGCCGTCGCTGGGGAGTTGCAGTGCGAGTGCTTCGTCGTCGCGGGTGGCTTCGCGCAGGGTGAGGGCGGCGGACTGGTAGGCGGCCGGGTCGGTGAAGCGGAGGCGGACGTGTCCGCCGGGGATGAGCCGTTTGAGTTCTTCCGCGGTGCCTTGGGCGGCGATCTTGCCGTTGTTGAGTACGGCGATGCGGTCGGCGAGTTCGTCGGCTTCGTCCAGGTACTGGGTGGTGAGGAAGACGGTGACGCCGCCGGTGACCAGTTGGCGGATGATCTGCCACATGTTGTGGCGGGAGCGTGGGTCGAGGCCGGTGGTGGGTTCGTCGAGGAAGATGATCCGCGGGCTGCCGACCAGCGTCATGGCGATGTCGAGGCGGCGTTTCATGCCGCCGGAGTAGGTGGAGGCGGGCTTCTTCGCCGCTTCCACGAGGTCGAAGCGTTCCAGCAGTTCGGCGGCGACCCGCCGTCCTTCCCGCTTGGAGAGGTGGTGCAGGTCCGCCATGAGGAGCATGTTCTCCTCGCCGGTGATCAGCCCGTCGACGGCCGAGAACTGCCCGGTCACACCGATTGCGGCACGCACTGCCTGGGGGGCAGTGGCCAGGTCGTGGCCGCCGATGTGGATGTCACCGGTGCCCGGGTCGGGGGAGACGAGGGTGGAGAGGATCTTGACGGCGGTGGTCTTGCCGGCGCCGTTCGGGCCGAGCAGCGAGAAGATCGTTCCTTCGGGGACGGTCAGGTCGACGCCGTCGAGCACGACCTTGTCGCCGTAGGACTTGCGCAGCCCGTTCGCCGCGATGGCCAAGTCGGTCATGATGAGTGCTCCTCAGGGGCTGCGGGTCAGATGCTGCGGGCGGTGATGTCGCCGTAGGCGGTGGTCGCGTGGATGTCGAGCCGGGCGGCGGCGCCGTCGGTGTTCTGGAGCGCGTTGTGGATCCGGCCGTAGCCGGTGCCGGCGTCCAGGGAGGCGGAGACTCCGCGGGCGGCGCCGACCGACACGTCGCCGGACTCGGTGCGCAGCACGACCGTGCCGCCCATGGCCTCGGCGATGTGGAGGTCGCCCTTCTGGGTGCTGATCTCCGCGGGGCCGCCCAGGCGGCCGACCGAGATGTCGCCGGCGAGGAGGGTGAGGCGGGCGCCCGCGGTCTCGTCGAGCTTGACCGTGCCCTGCGCGCCCTCGAAGGCGACGTCGCCGAGCCGTCCGACGCCCCGGAACTCGGCGAGGGCCGCCTTCGCCTCGACGCGGGAGCCGGCGGGCAGCTGGACCGTCACCTCGACCGACCCGGAGGGGCCGAGGATCCGGTTCTTCTCCTGGGAGGTCTCGATCCGCAGGACGCCGTCGGCGTATTCGACCGTGGTCTGCTCCGCCGCCTTCACGTCGCGGCTCTTCGAGGCGTTCGCGGGCAGGACCTCGACCGTGGTGTCGGCCCGGTCGGCGGCGATGAACCGGATGCGTCCGGCGGGGATGTCGAGGACGGCGGAGACGGGGGCGGAGGTGTCGAACTTCTGCATCGTGTTTTCCTTCGGTGCGTTGTTGTTTCCGATGAGGGAAAAGCTACGTTGCGTTCGAGGATCATTCAATGAGTTCGTTGCGCAAAATTGGCATATATGCAGGTCAGAGCTTGGAAATCGTTGCAATGATCTTGAATTCAATGCAATGAAAGGCGCCTGTTCGTTGCAATGAATTGCGGGTGAACGCTATGCTGGAGGCACCAAGGAGAGCGAAGGAGACCGCGATGCCGGGAGGCAGGCTCACCCAGCAGGAACGTCAGCAGATCGCGCTGGGGCTGGCCGACGGCCTCGCCTACGCGGAGATCGCCAGACGTCTCGACCGCCCGACCTCGACCATCACGCGCGAGGTCATGCGCAACGGCGGCCCCACCGCCTACCGCGCCGACCTGGCCCACCGCGCCACCGAACGCCGCGCCCACCGGCGCAGGCAGGCCGCGCCCCGGGGGGCGGAGGCGCCCCCGCAGGCCTACGGACGCGACGCCGAGGCCGTGCGCGAATACGAGGAGACCTTCACCGTCATCCTCATGGCCTCGGGCGTGCCCAAGATGATGGCCCGGGTGCTGGCCTGCCTCACCCTCACCGACGCCGGCAGCCTCACCGCGTCCGAACTCGTCCAGCGCCTTCAGGTCAGCCCGGCGTCCATCTCCAAGGCGGTCGCGTTCCTCGAAAGCCAGGGCCTCGTCCGCCGGGAACGCGACGAGCGCCGCCGCGAGCGCTACGTCGTCGACGACGACGTCTGGTACCAGTCGATGATGGCCAGCGCCCGGTCCACCGCCCAGCTCGTCGGGATCGCACGGCAGGGCGTCGGCATCCTCGGACCCGACACCCCGGCCGCCGCCCGCCTCGAGAACATCGCCCGCTTCCTCGACTTCGTCTCCGAGAGCATCACCCGCGCCGCGGAGCAGGCCCGCGAGGTCCTCTACACGAAACCCGGACCGGCCTCAGGCGGCACCGCCGAGCCCCGTCCGGATCACGGATAGACGGGACATCAGGATGTTGCCGGGACCCAGGCGTTGGGGCCGGCCGCGTTGTACCAGTAGCGGTGGTCGTTGCTGAGCGCCGTGGTGCGGAACGGGCGGCCGTGGTCGTCGATGGTCGTGATCTGCTGGCGGCCGCCGCTGCTCCAGGCCAGTTCCAGCTTCCAGCGGACGTCATGGCCGAGCGTGGAGGCGTCGATGTCGAGCACCTGGGGGTCGGTGGCGGACACCTTGTAGGGGAAGTCGGTGGTCGACGTCGGCCGCTCGCCCTCCTTGCCGGGGACCGGCCGGGGGCGTGGCGAGGCGTCGTCGAGGTCGATGGCGAACGAGGCGGGCGCCAGCTCGCCGCCGCAGCCCGCGCCCATGGTGTAGCCGTTCCGCGCGGGCGCCTTGCCGCTGTCGACCACGTGGACGTACAGACCGTGCAGGACCACGGGGGTGTTGCCGGTGCCCTGCACGGTCACCTCCATCCGCAGGTTCCCGGCGGGCACGGCGTGCAGCGCGGACGCCCAGCCGTCGGTGGCGCCCCGGGCCGGGGGCGGCGGGACCTTGCCCGGCTCCTGGTCCAGGGCGAACCACTGGCCGCAGGGGCTGCCCCAGTTGTTGGTCATGACGCTGACGGTGAAGGGAACGGCGGCGGGACCGGTCGGCGGGGCGCCGGAGGAGTCGCCGGGGGCGCCGTCCTGCTCGGTGGCCGAGGAGGGTGTGGCGCCGGGGGGCGCGGAGGTGCGGGGGGCGCCCGAGGGCGACGGCGAGTGCGGGGCGATGGCGTCGGCGGCCGCGTCCGCCGAGAGGGGCTGCTGCGCCTTCGCCGACTGCGCCTTCGCCGAAGCCGCCGCGTGCCGTGCGCCGGACGGCTCGGTGGTGTGCGCGCCACCGCCGAGCGCCGCCACGGCCACGGTCGTGCCGGCCGCCATGGCCACGGCGACGCCCGCCGCGAGCGCGACCAGCCGACGGCGCCGGCCGCCGGACCGGGTGGGTATGCGGGCGGGGTCCGCCTCCGGCGCCGAAGCCGAAGCCGAAGCCGAGCTCTCCTGATTCTCCGTTACATCCGGCAGGGCCACGGGGGGTTCAAGTGCGTCTGCCGTGACCGCCGGGGGGACGGGAGCCGGGACGGGCGCGGCTTCGTCCGTGACCGCGTCGGCCGCGCCCTCGCGCGGAGTCTCCGTACGGGCCGGTCTTCCGGCGGGCGCACCTCCGCCCGCCGACTCCCGGCGGCGTTCGGCCAGGGCCACGATCCACTGCCGGTGCAGGGCCACCAGCTCGTCGGCGGACGCGCCGCAGACCCTGGCGAACCGCTCCACGGGCGCGTAGTCCGTGGGCACCGTCTGGCCGTTGCAGTAGCGGTGCAGGGTCGAGTTGCTGGAGTGCAGCCGCTTGGCGAGGGTGCCGTAACTCCGCCCGGAACGTTCCTTCAGTTCACGCATCAGCTCCGCGAACCGCTCGGTCTCCGTACCCATCCCCACCCTCACCCTCGTCCCGGAACGCCGTTCCAGGCCCGGCAGTTTCCCCAGGTGAGAGGGGGTGGAACCGTTCCATGGTTCCCACTTCCCGGCAGGAAGGGCGACTGGGACGAAAAAGGGCCCAAAGTTGGCCTGGCCAGCCGGGGTCCGCCCCGGATCCGAACGGATTCCTGGCCCTGTGCGAACCACTCCACCCACTCGACGGAGGAATACCCATGTCCATGACCCGTACCCGCACCCTGTTCTCCTGCGCAGCCCTGGCCCTCGGCTCCATCGCGGTCATCGGCAGCGCCGGCACGTCCTCGGCGGCGTCCGGCAACACCGACACCGACAGCTACGCCTACTCCCACGCCTGCACCTCCAACCAGCTGTCGGTGCAGGTGATCCGGCACTCGGAGGACTCCAGCCAGCGGGTGATCGAGGTGCGCAACCTCGGTAGGAACGCCTGCGGCCTCTCCTACCACCCGCTGGTCAGCATCGGCGACCCGAACGCAGCGGACCACAGCCACGACATCAAGCCCCTGATCCCCGGCGGCCTCGGCGGTGCGCCCGCGTACCCGCTCCACGCCGGACAGGCCGCCTACGCGGTCATCGACCTCGACCCCACCGGCAAGGCCGGGGCCACGCTCCCTCAGGGCGCCGAGCTGAACGTCCTGGCCCACGGCGACATGCCCAACGCCGAGACGCTCAACTTCCCGGTCGGCTCCAACGCGCGGGTGCTCAACCCGAAGCTGGGCCTGTACGAGAGCAACATCAACGACGCGATCAGCTCCATGGAGCAGGCGACCGTGCAGTCCTGATCACCCGTTGTCGTAGCCGCCCTCACCCGACGGGCCGCCTCCTCGTACCGGACTGTGCGAGGAGGCGCCGCAGCCAGCGGGTGCGGGCATCGCGCGCGTCCCGGCTGAGGGCCGCCTTCGGCGCCAGGCCGTCGAAGCCGTGGTACGCGCCGGGCCATACGTGCAGTTCGGCCTGGCCGCCGGCCTGCCAGATCGCGTTCGCGTAGGCCACGTCCTCGTCCCGGAACATCTCGGCCGACCCGACCTCGATATAGGCCGGGGGGAGTCCGGAGAGGTCCGTGGCGCGGGCGGGGGCCGCGTAGGGCGGCAGGTCCGCGGCGCCGTAGCGGTCGCCCAGCAGTGCCTTCCACGCGGTCTCGTTGGAGGTGAGGTCCCATATGCCGCGGCCCGACATCTGGTGACTGGAGAAGGTGCTGTCGCGGTCGTCGAGCATCGGGCACAGCAGCAGTTGCCCCAGCGGCCCGGGACCGCCGCGGTCACGGGTCAGCAGGGCGAGGGCCGCGGCGAGCCCGCCGCCGGCGCTCTTCCCTCCGATGACGATGCGGCCGGGGTCGATGTCCAGTTCGGCCGCGTGCCCGGCCGCCCAGACGAGTCCGGCGTAGCAGTCCTCCAGCGGTCCCGGGTACCGCGCCCCCGGCGCCAGCCGGTACTCGACGGAGATGACGGCCATCTCCAGAGGGAGGGCCCACTCGCGGAGGATCCGCGGGAGCACGGACCACGCGTTGCCCATGATCATGGCGCCTCCGTGCAGGTAATACAGCAGAGGCAGCGGCCCGGTGAGCCCGGCGGGCCGGGCGCTCACGAGCGTGACGTCCGGTCCGCCCGGCGGTCCCGGCACGCGGAGCTCCGTCACCTCGAACCGGCCGTCGGCGCGCAGATCCTCGGCCGTCGGCCTGGGCCGGCCCGCGGCATCCCGCTCCTGCCGGGCCCGGAGATTCTCCGGGGTGACCGGCTCCCTCGACTCCGGGCCCAAGGCCGCCAGCGCGACGCCCAGTTCGGGGTCGAAGGGCGGCACCGCCTCCGATGACGCCCCGTCGAGACGGTTCGGCTGCACGCACGTGCACCTGGGGAACGCTCGCCTGAGACCCATGCGGCGTAGCCAATCACACCGCCCTGCGGGCAGTCGGGCGCCCGCCCCACCGCGCTGTGAAGCGAATCACACTGACGACCTGTCACGGTTCGCCGGTGCGGCGTGTCTCGATGGGCGGCCGAGGAGAGGAGCCGGATGTGGCGACTGTGCGAGTGGGGAGCGGGAATGGCCGATGACGCCTTCAGTGAGCACCGGCCGCTGTTGTTCACCATCGCCTACGAGATGCTGGGCAGCGCGGCCGACGCCGAGGACGTGCTGCAGGAGAGCTATCTGCGGTGGAGCGCGGTCGATCCGGCCGCGGTGGAGCATCCGCGCGCCTATCTGGTCCGTGTGGTGACCCGGCAGGCGCTCAACCACCTGCGCGCGGTCAAGGCGCGGCGCGAGGAGTACGTCGGTACGTGGCTGCCCGAGCCGATCCGCACCGCGCCCGAGGTGAGCGAGGACGCGATCCTGGCCGAGTCGGTGTCGATGGCCATGATGCTCGTCCTGGAGACGCTGAACCCGACCGAGCGCGCGGTGTTCGTGCTGCACGACGTGTTCGGCTACACCCACGGCGAGATCGCCGCCTCGGTCGGGAAGACCGAGGTCACCGTCCGGCAGATCGCCCACCGCGCGCGCCGGCACGTCCACGCGCGGCGGCGCCGCTTCGAGCCCGACTCCGCCGCCGGCCGGGAGATCGTCCGGCGGTTCCTGCTCGCGGCGGCCACCGGTGAAGTCCGGGAGCTGATGGAGCTGTTGGCGCCCGACGTCGTGCAGATCTCCGACGGCGGGGGGAAGGTGGTCGCCGCCCGCCACCCGATCACCGGCCGCGACGACGTCGCCCGGTTCGTCCTCCGGGTGATCCGCGCCACCGTGGCGACGACCCACGTCGAGCACGCCACCTGCAACGGCATGCCCGCGGCGCGGTTCGTCACCGACGGCCAACTCGACTGGCTGGTCGCGTTCGAGATCCACGACGGGCGGATCACCGGCCTCTACGGCATTCGCAACCCGGACAAACTGCACCGTGCCGACACGGTGCTCCCACTCGACAGAGGAGAACACCAGCCATGGAAACCATGACCGTCGAGCGCACCGTCCACGCCCCGATCGACGAGGTGTTCGCCTGGCTCACCACGACCACCAACTACACGCGCTCGCCCCTGGTGCTGCGCTGCCGGCTGACCCGGCGCGGCGAGGGCGCGCCCTACGGCGTCGGCGCGGTGCGCGATCACCTCTGGCTGATCGGCTTGTTCCGGGAGCGCATCACCCACTACGACGCGCCGTACGCCACCGAGTACGTCGTCGAGCGCAGCCTGCCGCCGTCCCGGCACGAGCTCGGCCGTATGACGTTCACCGAGGTCGACGGCGGCACCCGGGTCCGCTGGACGACCCGCGCCGAGATCCCCGTCCCGCTGCTCGGCGCCTTCCTCACCCGGCGCGTCGCGCGGCCGATCATCACCGGCACCTTCCGCAACATCCTCGACGCCGCCGACACCGCACTGGCCCGGCGGCCCGTCCGGGACGAGTCGCGCTGAGCGCGGCCGATGAGCCAATTGGCCCACGATCATGGTGAGGAATTGCACCAGGTCGCTGGGCTATTGGCCGTCTAGAGTCATGATCATGAAGCCGCGGCGGAAGACCGCGGCCACAGATCGGGACGAGGGACACCACCATGGACGCCACCGCACTCAAGCCGCTTCTGACCCGGGCCGCCGACGCCGAGACCACCAGCGACCCGAGCAGCGTCATGACCCTGCTCGCCGACTGCGGCACCGACGGCAGCCCGCTCACCAGCTACCGCTCGCACTTCGCCGAGGGGGCGGTGGGTGCCCCGGCCCACTTCCACACCCGGGCCTCGGAGCTCTTCTTCGTCATCGGCGGCTCCCTCCGGGTGCTCGTCGACGACGAGGTCAAGACCCTGGGCGAGGGCGACCTCCTGCTCGTACCGCCGCACACCCCGCACGCCTTCGCGGCGGCTCCCGGGGCCGAGGCCGACGTGCTGTTCGTCTTCACCCCCGGCATGCCGCGCTTCGACTACCTCCGGCTGCTCGGCCGGGTGATGCGCGGCGAGGCGAGCCCGCAGGAGATCAAGGAGTCCTCCGAGCGCTTCGACAACCACTACGTGGACAGCCCGGTGTGGCGCGCCGCCCTCGAATCGGTGCGGTGATCTTCCTTCCGGAAAGCGGTCACATTCCTTCGCCGCCGGGAGTCATAGCTGCAGAACCGCAAAACGAAGGCGCCGGGGGCCGGTCCCCCGGACCGAACGAGTTTTGGAGCAGCCATGACGTCGACCATCCTGGTCACCGGCGGTACGGGCACGCTGGGCGGCCATGTCGTGCCCCTGCTGCGGGCGGCCGGCCGTGACGTGCGGGTCCTCAGCCGGCACGACCGCGAGTCCGCGGACGGCATCGAGTACGTGACCGGCGACCTCCTCAAGGGCGAGGGGATCGAGGACGCGGTGGCCGGGGCCGGGACCGTCCTGCACCTCGCGGGCGGTCCGAAGGGCGACGACGAGGCGACCCGGAATCTGGTGCGGGCCGCCTCGCGCGCCGGGGTGCGGCACCTGGTGTACATCTCGGTCATCGGGGCCGACAGGATCCCGCTGGGCTACTTCAGGTCCAAGCTGGGCGCGGAACAGGCCGTGGCCGGCTCCGGCCTGCCCTGGACCACGCTGCGCGCCGCCCAGTTCCACGACCTGGCCCTGACCGTGGCGGGGAAGATGGCGAAGATGCCGGTGGTGCCCGCCCCGGGCGGGCTCCGGTGGCAGCCGGTCGACGCGCGCGAGGTGGCGGCCCGGCTCGTGGAACTCGCCCTCGGCGAACCGGCCGGCCTGGTGCCCGACCTGGCCGGCCCGAAGGTGTACGAGCTGGCCGAGCTGACCCGCGGCTATCTGCGGGCGTGCGGCAGGAGCCGGTTGACGCTGCCGGTCCGGATGCCGGGAAAGGTGGGCCGTGCGTACCGCGCGGGCGAGAACCTGTCACTGGAAGGGGCCGCTGTGGGCGAGCGGACCTGGGAGGACTTCCTGGCGGAGCGGCTGCGTTAGCCCCCGGGCCCGACCCGGGGATCGGTCTCGTTCCCTACGACCTAGGCCCGAGGCGCGATGGCGAACGCGTCGGTAACGTCACCGGACATGAAGGTCAGGGAAGTGCCCCGCGGCCCGGGGCAGCGCAAGATCGACGTATTGGAGCGGTGGGGGAGCGAGCTGGACATCTGGGTCGCCTCGGCCGGTGCGGACGGGGCGCCGTGTCTGGTTCCGCTGTGGTTCGTGTGGGACGGCGAGGCGTTCTGGCTCTCCACCCGCGTCACCAACCCGACCGGGCGCAACCTCCGGGACAGCGGTCGCGCCCGGCTCGCGCTCGGGCATACGCGGGACGTCGTGCTCGTCGACGGCGCGGTGGAGACCTTCGCCGCGACCGAGGTGCCGGCCGCGGCGGCGGACGCGTTCGCGCGGCGCACGGGGTGGGATCCACGCGGGAGTGCCGAGCCGTACGCGTACTTCAGGGTGACCCCGGAGGCCGTGCAGGCGTGGCACGAGGAGCACGAGCTTCAGGGGCGGCACCTGATGCGCGGTGGTGAGTGGGTGGTCTGAGCGGTCACCGGAGCGTGCCCGTCACCACCGTGGCGTGGAGATCCTCGTCGTGGGTCACCTCGGGGATCAGGCCCGCCCGGGCGAACCACTCGGCCGTGGCGGCGGATTGGCGCTCGCTGGTCTCGACCAGGAGGTGGCCGCCGGGCGCGAGCCAGGTGCGGGCCGCCGCGGCCACGCGACGCTGGACGTCGAGGCCGTCGGAGCCGCCGTCGAGAGCCACTTGGGGCTCGTGGACGCGCGCTTCGGGCGGGAGCAGTCCGATCTGCTCGGTGGGGACGTACGGCGCGTTGGCCACCAGGACGTCGACGCGGCCCCGCAGCGCGGCGGGCAGCGGGGCGTAGAGGTCGCCCTCGTGGACGCGGCCGCCCGCCGCGATGTTGCGGCGGGCACAGCGCACGGCGGCCGGGTCGATGTCGGCGGCGTGCAACTCCGCGCCGGGCAGCGCAGCGAGGAGCGCGGCGCCGACCGCGCCGGAGCCGCAGCACAGGTCGACGATCACGGGGGAGGGGCCGGTGGCCAGGGCGGCGGCCTGCCGGACGAGGTGTTCCGTGCGCCGCCGGGGCACGAAGACGCCAGGGTCCACGGCTATGCGCAGGCCGCAGAACTCGGCCCAGCCCAGGACGTGTTCCAGGGGCAGGCCGACGACCCGCTGTTCGACCATGCGGGCGACGTCGTCCGGCGTGGGCGCGGTGGAGAGGATCAGCTGTGCCTCGTCCTCGGCGAAGACGCAGCCTGCGGCGCGCAGCCGGGTGACGACGGAGGAGGGGGAAACGGGAGACGCAAGAGCGGACATGAGAGCCTTTCGGGAAGCCGAAGGGCGCTCTCGCGGTTCACCCGCGCGGGGTGGACCGTACGGCCACGAGGGGAGAGCACCCGACCTGAACAGCGGTAATGGGTCTCACCTCCTCGATTCGCGTACTGCCTGAGCCGCTCACATTACCCGATGGCCGCCGACGGGCGCCCGTCGGCGACCAGCCGGTGGACCGACGCGGCCATGCTCTCGGCGAAGGCGTCCCGGGCGGCGGGCTCCAGCAGGTCCAGGGACAGATACGGATTGAGGTCTTCCAGTTCCACCAGGAGGAGTTCGCCGCCCGGAGCGCGGCAGGCGTCCACGCGCTGGATGCCGTATTCGATGTCGTTCCAGTCGACGAAGCGCTGCGCGAAGGCGAGGTCGGCGGCGGTGGGCTCGTACGTCTCCAGGGCCCAGCGCTGCTCGGGCCGGGGCGCGTACAGCGCGTACTGGAAGGACCGGTCGACGAAGTAGAACGACACCTCGTAGGCGAAGGGGATGCGCGGCTGCACGAGGATGTCGCCGTAAGGGAGTTCCGCGAGCCGGTCCCGGGGGACGAATTCCAGCCCTATGGAATCCGCGCCGAGCTTCGGCTTGACCACGTATTCGTCGGCTTCCGGCAGCCGGCCGACGTCCCGCGGGTCGTCGATGGTCGGTATGACGGGATATCCCGCGGCGGTCAGGTCGAGGAGATAGCGCTTGCCGACCATGTCGGCCTTGCCGGACAGCTGGTTGTAGACCCGCACGCCCTGCTTCTCCGCGAGCGCCCGGAAATCGTCGTACTCGGCCTGGTAGTTCAGCACCGGCCCGCTGTTGCGGACCACGACCGCGTCGAAGTCCGCCATCAGCGCGGCCGCGTCCAGCGGGTGGCACAGCGCGATGTCGAATTCCGCGCGCAGCCGGGAGGAGAGAAAGATGTCCTCGTCGCAGTACCGCCGCCCCCGGGCCTCGTAGGCCAGGTCGGTGACATACAGAATGCGGCTGCGGCGCTGCTCGGAAGACATCGTTCCTCCTGGTGGATCGGGCTCCTCGCCAAACTACCCGGGGCCGGGAGGACGATCGGCCCCGGGGAGAAGGCCGGATTCCGCGGACCCACCCGTCAGGAGAGGTCAGGAGCCGTACGGGCGCGCCGCGCGGGCCTCGCGCAGGGACAGCGCCCACCACGCGAGCTGGTCGAGCATGACCTTCGCCGCGCCGGCCGCCGCGTTCCCGGCCGTCTCGTCCAGGTGGCCGCCGTCCTCGTCGAACTTGCCCCAGGGGCTGTGGATGCTGACCACCTCGCGGATGGTCACCGCGTGCAGCTCCGCGAAGACGGGGCGCAGGTGCTCGACCGCGCGCAGACCGCCGGAGAGCCCGCCGTACGAGACGAACGCGACCGGCTTGGCGCGCCACTGCGTGTAGTGCCAGTCGATGAGGTTCTTGAGGGGCGCGGGGTAGCTGTGGTTGTACTCCGGCGTCAGGACCACGAAGGCGTCGGCCCGCTCCAGTCGCGGGGTCACCGCGGCCAGCACCGCGGCGTCCTCGGGACTCGGCTCCTTGGAGAGGTGCATCGGCAGCGGGTGCTCGGCGAGGTCGATGACGTCGACCTCGACGTCGCCGCGCTCCGCGACCTGCGCGGCGAACCACTTGGCGACCGTGGTCGCGAAGCGGCCCTCACGGGTGGAGGCGATGACGACGGCAAGACGGTAGGTGTCCTCGGACATGGTGGTCCCCCCTGGTTCGTGCCGGCGCGGGTCCGGCGGGCTGTTGAGAAGAAGCCTGCTACCTCAAGCTCACTTGAGGTCAAGTGCGGTCTTCCCGGGGCCGTCAGAAGGTGTCGGGGCACCAGGGCCTGCGCGCCGTGCGCAGCAGCGCGTCCGCGACTGCCACCGCGCCCGCCCGCTCCTCACCGATCCGCCCCAGCGCGGCGAGGCGCGCCGCCGACTCGTCACCGAGGACGAGCGTGCCCAACTCGCCCACGGCCAGCGTGAGATCCGCCGCCCGGCCGGTGGGCGTACAGCGCGCGCCGTCCGGCCCGGCGTCCAGCAGGAACCGCCCGCCCGCCAGGCCGTCCGGGTCGGTCACCTCCAGGACGAGCGCGCCGGACGAGGCGTACGTACGGGCCTCCAGCAGCGCCGGTACGTCCAGGGGCCGCACCCACAGATAGTCGGCGTGGGAGAGGACGCGCGCCGCGCGCGGGTCGGGCAGCAGCAGCGGGAGGATGTCGTCGGGGGCGCGGAACCCGGTGCGGACCCGGGTGATCCAGTCGACCGACAGCAGAAAGCGCCACAGGGCCCGTTCGGCGGCCGGGGTGACGGCTATGAGGTCGAGGACGGTGGCCGAGCAGTGGGGGAGCTTCGTCTCCCAGGTGTCGTCCGCGGTGTACGCGAGGAGGCCGTCGACGGTGCCGTCCGGGGAGCGGTACAGGACGGCGAACGGCTCCTGCCAGGGGTTGCCGTTCGGGAGCGCGCCCGTCTTCGTCAGCCACCAGCGCTCCGGGCGGTCGACGGCCCCGTGCCGTACGGCGCGCATGCGTTCGTGCAGGCCCGGGCCGTGCTCACGGACCTCGGCGGGGTCCGCGAAGTCGACCCGGCCGCCGTCCTCGGGGCCGCCGTAGCGCCGGTCGAGACCCGTGCGCGCCACCTCGACCTCCCACTCCGTCACCCAGGCGGCCGGGCCGAAGCCGTAGCGGCCGTAGATCGGGTACTCCGCCGCGATCAGCGTGGCCGCCGCGTCCCCGCGCTCCTTGGCCGCGCGCAGATCGTCCGCCATCATGCGGCTCAGCAGGCCGCGCCTGCGGTGGGTGGGGGACACCGCCACATTGCTGACCGCGTCCGTCGTGACGTCCGCGCCGCCGGGGAGGCTGAGCCGCTGCGTGAAGCTGCGGAAAGTGGCGACGCAGCGGTCCCCGTCGAACGCGCCTTGCGTCCGTGGGGTGGCGTGGGTCGGGGTGCGGAACTCGATCTCTTCCTTGCTGGGGGTGGGGGGCCGGAGGAAGCCGGTGCGCAGGGCCTTTGACCATTCGGGGAGGTCGGCTTCGGTGACGGTGCGGATGTCTGGCGTCATGGGGGGACGGTAGGGGGGTGGGTGGTGCGGGGGCATGTGTTTTTTGGGTGCGGGTCCGTTGCCGCCTGCGGTGGGCTTTTTCCCCAGCCCCGCCCCTTCCCGAAACCGGGGGAAACCCCCGGACCCCGAGCGCCCTGCGGGCGGCAACAAACCCGCACCTTGCAGGCGCAACGCTCAGAACGTCGCGCGGATCTCGCCCACCCGCCGTGCCCCGCCGAGGAGCGGCGCCTCGGCCATGCGGGCCACGGCCGGGACGTCCACGCCCAGAAGGGAGAGCGCCCGGGCCAGCACAGGCCCCGTCGCCCGCAGCGCGCCGTCGTCGATCTTGAAGGCCAGGGCCCGGCCGTCCGGGAGGGCCACCGCCTGGACCGCCTCGGCGCCCATCTTGGACAGCGCTCCGGGCACCTCTCGCATCAGCCACGTGTCGGCGCGGCGCGTACCGGCGACGTACTCCGGGTGCGCGCGCATCGCGTCCGCGACCCGGCGCTCCGGCGTGCCCGGCTCGGCCAGGACGAAGCTGCGGAAGGCGCGGGCCAGGCCCAGGAGGGAGATCGCCATCAGGGGCGCGCCGCAGCCGTCCGTACCGACGTGGGTGACGCTCTCGCCGCTCGTCTCCTCGACGACCTGGAGGGCGAGCCGCTGGAGCGGGTGGTCGGCGTCGAGGTAGGAGTCCGTGTCCCAGCCGTTGAGCGCGCACGCCGCGATCATGGCGGTGTGCTTGCCGGAGCAGTTCATGGTGACGCGGTCACGGCCGTGCCCGGCCGCGAGGTACGCCTCCGCCTCCACCGGGTCCAGGGGCAGGTCCGGCGGGGTCTGCAGGGCGTCCTCGGAGATCCGGAACTCCGTGAGCATCGTCCGCACCAGCTCCCGGTGGAACGTTTCTCCGGAGTGACTCGCCGCGGCCAGCGCCAGCCGCTCCCCGGAGAGCTCCAGGCCGGCCCGCAGCACGGCGGCCGCCTGCATCGGCTTGTTCGCGGAGCGCGGGTAGACGGGCGCGGACGTGTCGCCCAGCGCCAGCTCGACACTGCCGTCCGCCGCCAGCACCACCAGCGAACCGCGGTGGTGGCCCTCGACGAAGCCGGAACGTACGACCTCGGCGAGGACCGGCGGTATGCCGGCCGGGGCCGTGGCGGGGGAGTCAGGGGTCGAGGAGGTCATCGTCGGCCTTCCGGGGGAGGTGGTGCGGACCGCCCCCGGTGGGTCACGAGAGGAGGTCGTCTACTTGCGCTTCCCCTTCACGGTACCTGCGGGCGATCTCGGCACTGCAATCGTCGGCCGTGCGCTGCAGGCCCTGGCGGCGCACCGAAACCTGGCGTTCGTACGCCTCCAGGCGGCGCATGCCGCTCAGCAGCTCGGGGTCGGTGCGGGCGCCCAGGTCCGAGAGCTCCACCTCGGCGAGCATGTCCTCGACCAGCCGCCGGGACTCCTCGCTGTGCGGGGTCCCCAGCGTCACGTGGCGGGCGGAGGAGCGCTGGGTGGAGGGTCCGTCCGCGAGGATCTCCGACAGGCGCTCCACGACGAGCCGGGCCATGACCGGGGCGCCCGGGGCGGAGCGCCGCGCCAGCTCGGCGCGCAGGATGTCGATGCGGCCCTGGAGCAGGCGCCGCACGTAGCTGAGATCCGCCTCGTCCCGCTGTGCGTCCCTGCGCAGCACGCGCAGCTCCGCCAGGCTCAGGTCCCCCAGCTCCCGCGCGGGGACGTCCGCCAGCCGTCCGGTGCGCTGGCTCGGCGGCCTGGGGTGCAGGCTGTCCGCTGTCTTGAGCATGGGACCGTCCTCAATGGGTGTGGTCATGCGCTTCCGTTCCCCTCGGGCGGCGTGCGTCCGGGTCACGTTGCCCGTACGAGGCACCGCCTGCACGCATCGTGCCACTGTGTGATGCCCGGGCGCAGGGTCTCTCCACCCGAACGGCCCTGGATGGACGCAGGGCATCATGGTCCGTATGCGTGCAGTGGTGCAGAGAGTGGACGGGGCGAGCGTCGTCGTGGGCGGCGAGACCGTCGGCGAGATCATCGGACAGGGCCTGTGCGTGCTCGTCGGAGTGACGCACGAGGACACGGTGGAGAAGGCCGGGCAACTCGCCCGCAAGCTGTGGTCGCTGCGGATCCTGGAGGACGAGAAGTCTTGTTCGGACGTGGGGGCGCCGTTGCTGGTGATCTCCCAGTTCACTCTCTACGGTGACGCGCGGAAGGGGCGGCGGCCCACGTGGAACGCGGCGGCGCCTGGCGGCTTGGCCGAGCCGATCGTGGATGCGGTCGTCTCGCAGCTCCGCGCGCTGGGGGCGCACGTGGAGACGGGCCGCTTCGGGGCGGACATGAAGGTGTCCCTGACGAACAACGGCCCGTTCACGGTGCTGGTGGAGGTGTAGGGCCGGGGGCTTCGCCCCCGGACCCCGTCCCGCAGCCGAAGCGCTACGGCGCCACCACGACCTCCTGCGACGCCGCCGTCGCCTCGCCCACGAGCAGCGGCGCGTCGGTCGCGACGTTCCGCTTCACCAGGGCCAGCGCGATCGGGCCGAGCTCGTGGTGGCGGGCCGCCGTGGTGATGAAGCCCAGCGCGCGGCCCTCCGGGCCGTCCGACGCGAGGCGGACCGGGGTGCCGTGGCCCGGGAGGGAGACCTCGCTGCCGTCGAGGTGCAGGAAGACCAGGCGGCGCGGCGGTTTCCCCAGGTTGTGGACGCGGGCGACGGTCTCCTGGCCGCGGTAGCAGCCCTTCTGGAGGTGGACGGCCGTGCCGATCCAGCCCAGCTCGTGGGGGATGGTGCGGTGGTCGGTCTCCCGGCCCACGCGGGGGCGGTGTCCCTCGACGCGCAGCGCCTCGTAGGCGAGCACGCCCACCGCCGGGCCGTGCGCGGCGGCGAATTCCGCCAGGCGTGCGCGCGGGAGGAACAGATCGCGCCCGTGCGCCGTCTCGCGCACCGTCACACCCTCGGGGACCTCGGTGATCGAGCCCGCGGGGAGGTGGACCACGGCGAATTCGTCCGTGCGGTCGGCGACCTCGACGCGGTAGAAGAACTTCATGCTCTCCAGGTAGGCGATCAGGCCGTCCTGGGTGCCGGGCTCGACGTGGGCCCAGGTCGTCTCCCCGTCGTCCACGAGGTAGAGCGCGTGCTCGATGTGGCCGTTGGCGGAGAGGACCAGCGCCTCCGTGGCCTGCCCGGCCGGGAGCTCGCTCACGTGCTGGGTGATGAGCAGGTGCAGCCAGCTCAGCCGGTCGGCCCCGGTGACGGTGACGACGCCGCGGTGCGAGAGGTCGACGAGACCGGCCCCCCCGGCGAGCGTGCGCTGCTCGCGGAAGAGGTCGCCGTAGTGCGCGGCGACACCCTCGTCGGGGGCCTCGGCGGCGACGGCGCCGGGCAGCGAGAGCAGCGGGCTGGCTTTCGAATGACGCAGCATGCGCACAAGCCTACGACCCGGCGGCGGTCGCCTTCGAGGAGCAGTCGGCGCACCGGCCGAAGATCGCGAAGTGCTTCATGTCGGTGTCGAAGCCGAAGGACTCGCGCAGCCGCGCGGTGAACGGCTCGGCCACCGACAGGTCGGCCTCGATCACGGTCGTGCAGTCGCGGCAGACGAGGTGTATGTGGTGGTGCCGGTCGGCGAGGTGGTAGGTGGGGGCGCCGTGCCCGAGGTGGGCGTGGCTGACCAGGCCCAGCTCCTCCAGCAGCTCCAGGGTCCGGTAGACCGTGGAGATGTTGACCCCGCCCGCCGTGCGCCGGACCTCGGTGAGGATGTCGTCCGGGGTCGCGTGCTCCAGCCGGTCGACCGCCTCCAGGACGAGCTGGCGCTGCGGCGTCAGCCTGTAGCCGCGCTTACGGAGGTTGCTCTGCCAGTCGGTGTCCACCACGCCACCAGTCTAGGCAGCGTCAGGCGCCGCGGACCCCCTTGAGGAAGCCGGCGAGCGCCGCGATGGCCGCGGGGTTGCGGGGGCTCTCGACGAGGTCGACGTAGTCGAGGACGAAGATGCGGTCGTTCTTGACGGCGGAGACGTTCGCGAGCGGGCCGTAGGACTTCAGGAACTTCTTCTTCTGCTCCGCGGACACGTCCCCGTAGTTGTTGATCACGATGACGTCGGGGTCGCGGTCGACGACGGTCTCCCAGCTGACGCTCGTCCAGGAGTCCTTGAGGTCCTTCATCACGTGGTCGCCGCCGGCCTTGGTGATGATGTCGTGCGGCCCCGCGTAGGCGCCCGCGGTGGTGGGCTTGTCCTGGCCGCTGTCGTAGAGGAAGACCTTGGGCTTCGGGCCGTCCGCCGGGACCCGCGCCTGCGCGTCGGCGACCTGCTTCTTGAAGCGGTCGGTCAGCGCGCGCGCCCGGTCCTCCACGTCGAAGACCTTGCCGAGCGTCTCCAGGTCGGCGTAGAGCGCCTCCAGCGGCGGCATCACACCGCGCGAGGTGCCCGTGCCGTTGTGGCAGGACTCGGTCAGGACGTACGAGCCGATGCCCAGCTTCTTCAGGGCGGCGGGCGTGAAGCCGTTGCCCTCGCCGAAGCCGTAGTTCCAGCCCGCGAAGACCAGGTCGGCCCTGGCGTCGAGGACGATCTCCTTGGTGATCTCCTTCTTGGACAGCCACTTCACCTTCTTGTAGCCGTCCGCCCACGGCACCGACTCGCGGTCGCCCTTGTAGTCGGGCGCCACGTAACCGGCCATGTGGTCCTCAAGGCCGAGCGCGAACATGATCTCCGCTATGCCGACGTCATTGGTGACCACCCGCTGCGGGGCCTTGTCGTACGTCGTCCTCACCCCGCAGTTCTCCACGGTCACGGGGTAGTGGCCGGAGGCCTTGCCCTTGGGGTCCTCGGCCGGGGAATCCGACACGCTCGCCCCGCAGCCCGCGAGGGACAGGGCGGCGAGCAGGGCGACGGCGGTGCGGAGAGCGCGCATGAGGTGCGGTCCTTACGGGGTCGGGAGGCGGTCGAAGAGCAGGCGGGTGGCACCGGACTCGGGGTGCGGCACCCGGTGGGCCCGTACGCCGAAGACCTCGGCCAGCAGGCCGGCGGTCAGGACCGCGTCCGGCGGGCCGGACGCGACGATGCGGCCGCCCGCGATGACGTACAGCGCGTCGCAGTGCGTGGCGGCGAGGTTCAGGTCGTGCAGCGCGGCCAGGACGGTCAGCCCCGCGCCGCGCACGAGCGAGAGGACCTCCAGCTGCTGGGCGATGTCCAGGTGGTTGGTGGGCTCGTCCAGGACCAGCACCTTCGGCTGCTGGGCCAGGGCGCGGGCGATCAGCACGCGCTGCTTCTCGCCGCCCGACAGGGTCGGGAAGGCCCGGTCGGCGAGGTGGGCCGCGCCGACCTGCTCCAGGGCGGCCGCGCACACCTCGCCGTCCCGCGCGCTCGCCCGCGCGGCGGCGCCCTGGTGCGGCAGCCGGCCCATCGCGACGATCTCGGCGACGGTGAAGTCGAACTCGCTCGCCGACTCCTGCGGCAGCGCCGCCAGCCGCCGGGCGCCCTCGCGGGCGGTCAGCCCGTGCAGGTCGTCGCCGTCCAGCCGTACGGTGCCCGCGGCCGGGCGCAGCGCGCGGTAGACGCAGCGCAGCAGGGTGGACTTGCCGCTGCCGTTGGGGCCGACCAGGCCCACGAAGTGGCCGGACTCCGCCCGCAGCGCGATGTCCTCCACCAGGCGCGCGCCCGCGACCTCGACCGACAGGCCCTCGATGTCGACCCGCATCCTTATGACCCTCCGAAGCTGTAGCCGCGGCGGCGCATGAGCAGCACGAAGCAGGGCACGCCGATGATCGCGGTGATGACGCCGACCGGCAGCTCGACGGGTGCCAGCAGCAGCCGGGAGACGATGTCGACCCACACCAGCAGCACCGCGCCGAGCAGCGGGGCCACGGCCAGCACCCGGCGATGGTCGGCGCCGACGAGCATGCGGGTGATGTGCGGGACCATCAGGCCGACGAAGCCGATCGCGCCGCTGACGGCGACGACGGCACCGGTGACGGCGGCCGCGACGACGAACAGCCTGCGGCGCAGCCGGCCGGGGTCCACGCCGAGCGCGGCGGCCGTCTCGTCGCCCATGGCCAGGGCGTTGAGGCCGCGCGCCGACCACAGCAGATACCCGAGCCCGGTGAGGACGGCGGCGGCCGCGATGGGCACGGACGCCCAGGTGGCGCCGCCGAGGCTGCCGAGCAGCCACATCATGGCCGAGCGGGCGGCCTCGCCGCGGTCGGCGCTGAAGACCATCAGGGTGGTCACGGCCGAGAAGCCGTAGTACATCGCGGAGCCCGTCAGCACCAGCCGCAGCGGCGTCAGCCCCTGCGGGGTGCGCGCGGCGAGATAGACGAGCAGCATCGCGGCGAGGGCCGAGGCGAAGGCGGCGCTGGAGAGCGCCCAGACGCCGAGCGAGCCCAGCGCCCCGAAGAGCAGCACGGCGTTGGCGCCGACGGCCGCGCCCGAGGAGATGCCGAGGACGAAGGGGTCGGCGAGCGCGTTGCGGACCATGGCCTGCACGGCCACACCGATGGCGGAGAGCCCCGCGCCGACGACGGCGGCCAGCAGGGCGCGCGGGAAGCGCAGCTCCCACACGATGGTGTAGGCGGAGACCTCGTCCGGTGCGATGGTCCCGCCGGTCAGCCCGGCCCGCAGGAAGCGGAGCGTCTCGCCCCAGGTCACCCCGGCCGAGCCGAGGCCGACCGCGCACACGAGGGAGACGAGCAGGGCCGCGCCCAGCCCGCCCAGCAGCGGTGGCAGCGGCAGCCGCCGGGGTGGCGGCGGCCCGCCCGGCGCACGGGGGACGGGGGCCTTGAGGGGGGTCGCCACGAGCGGTACGCCTTCGCCTCGGGCCGCGTCGTACGTACCAAGGAGCGGCCCGGGGGCGACAAGGGTGCGGCCCGGGTGTCCCCTCGCAGTCCACGGCGAGTTGTCAGGAGCTGACGCCACCGCGGGTGATCGGGCTCGCGGAAGGCCCCGAGGGGACCTTCCGCCTACCGTTGCGGGTCAGCGCCGGACTTCGACCGGACTTCCCCCGCGGGGCGCGTTCTGCGTTGTCGTGCGTCGTGCTCAGCCGGTGTAGGGCGTGCCGTCCTGGTTGAAGAAGGCGACGCCGTCCGGCATGTCGTCGGGCAGGCTCGCGGCCCACTCCTGGAGGTCGGCGATCTTCTTCAGGTGCGCCGACATGTAGGGGCGCAGCGGCACCTCGGGGGTGGCCTTCTCGCCGACCCACATCAGGTCGCCCTTGACGTAGCCGTAGAGGCGCTTGCCGCCCGTGTACGGACCGGAGGCCGCGGTGCGGGCGACGGCGTCCGTCGCCAGGTCGATCTGCGGCTTCTTGTCGGCCAGCTCGCCGTACCAGACCTCGGCGACGCCCTGGTCGCGGATCATGACGATCTCGACCTTGCGGTCCTTGCCGATCCGCCAGAAGCCGCTCTCGGTCTCCAGCGGGCGGACCATCTTGCCCTCGGCGTCCAGCACCCAGCTGTGCGACGTGTACTCCAGGAAGTCACGGCCGTCGTGCGTGAAGGTGACTTCCTGCCCGAAGTTGCACTTCTCGGAGCCGGGGAAGTCGGCGACGCCGGCCCCCTCCCACTTGCCGAGGAGGAAGACGAGGGGCACGAGGTCCGGGTGGAGGTCGGACGGAATCTCGATCATGGGCTCAGACGATCTGTAGGAGACGGTGAGGGAGAACGGTCAGCTGCCTTGGGTCAGCGCTGGCCCTGGTACAGCTTCTTCCAGGTCAGCCCGGCGAAGGCGAGCACGCCGACGGCGACCAGCACGAGCAGGGTGGTGAAGACTGCCTCAAGCACGAGCGTGCTCCTCGGTCGGAGAGAGGGGGTACGGACCGCTGCCGAGTCTAGTCGGACGCGTCGGCAGGGGCTCTGTGAGGTCGGTGGGGCGGGCCTACAGTGATCGCATGGCGAACAAGAAGCTTGTCCTCAAGGTCACGGCGGGCGCGGACGCGCCCGAGAGGTGCTCGCAGGCGTTCACGGTGGCTGCCGTCGCCGTGGCGAGCGGGGTCGAGGTGTCGCTGTGGCTGACCGGCGAGGCGTCGTGGTTCGCGCTGCCGGGGCGGGCGGCGGAGTTCTCCCTGCCGCATGCGGCGCCGCTGGCGGATCTGATCGAGGGCATCCGGGTCGGCGGGGGCATGATCACGGTGTGTACGCAGTGCGCTGCGCGGCGCGACATCGAGGAGAAGGACCTGATCGAGGGCGCGCGCATCGCCGGGGCGCAGGTGTTTGTGGCGGAGGCGATGGGGGACGGCGTGCAGGCGCTGGTGTACTGACCGTTTGCACGGGGCCCGCCGCACCCATGGGGACGAGCCGGCGCTCAGCGCCGCCTTTTGCCGTCCAGTTCGTCCCACCACTCGTCCGACTTCGGGTCGCCCGACGGGTCGTCCCACCAGCGGTCGTCCGGGCCGTGGCGGTTCGCGACGATCGCCGCGACGGGGGGAATCACCATCGCGACGAGGCACATCGCCACCGCCGCCGGGACGGAGAACAGGCGCACCACCGCCCACGCCAGGACGAACAGCCCGATGCAGGTGCCCATCATGGCGAAGTACCAGTGGCGGCGCCGCGCGTACACGCTTCCACCGTACGACCGGACCGTGCGCGGCGCGAAGGGCCGCACCCCCATCATGGCGTCCAACCCCGGGGTGCGGCCCTCCGGCCGTTCGTGAGTGCCGTCAGACGGCGATGGCGACCTCCGCGAGGGTGCCCTTCTCGGCGACGACGACCGTGCGGTCGGCGGTCGCCCCGGACACCAGCGCGCGCAGCGTCCAGGTGCCCTCGGCGGCGTAGAACCGGAACTGGCCGGTCGCGGACGTCGGCACCTCGGCGGTGAATTCGCCGGTGCTGTCCAGGAGCCGGACGTAGCCGGTGACGGGCTCGCCGTCGCGGGTCACGGAGCCCTGGATGGTCGTCTCACCGGGCTTGGCGGTCGACGCGTCGGGGCCGCCGGCCTTTGCTCCACACATAAGCGTTCCTTGAGGGATGAGGGGAGGGGGAGGGGTCAGTTGGCGCCGAGCTCGATCGGCACGCCGACGAGGGAGCCGTACTCGGTCCAGGAGCCGTCGTAGTTGCGGACGTTCGCCTGGCCGAGCAGCTCGTGGAGGACGAACCAGGTGTGGGCGGAGCGCTCGCCGATGCGGCAGTAGGCGATGGTGTCCTTGGTCAGGTCCACGCCCGCGGTCTCGTAGATCGCCTTCAGCTCGGCGTCCGACTTGAAGGTGCCGTCGTCGTTGGCCGACTTCGACCACGGGATGTTGCGCGCGGTCGGGATGTGGCCGGGGCGCTGCGACTGCTCCTGCGGGAGGTGCGCCGGGGCGAGCAGCTTGCCGCTGAACTCGTCGGGGGAGCGGACGTCGACGAGGTTGAGCGTGCCGATGGCCGCCACCGCGTCGTCGCGGAACGCGCGGATCGAGGTGTCCTGGGGCTGCGCGCGGTACTCGGTGCGCTCCCGCTTCGGCACCTCGGCCGCCAGGTCGCGGGAGTCGAGCTCCCACTTCTTGCGGCCGCCGTCGAGGAGCTTCACGTCCTGGTGGCCGTAGAGCTTGAAGTACCAATAGGCGTACGCCGCGAACCAGTTGTTGTTGCCGCCGTAGAGGACGACGGTGTCGTCGTTGGCGATGCCCTTCTCCGACAGCAGCTTCTCGAAGCCGGCCTGGTCGACGAAGTCACGGCGCACCGGGTCCTGGAGGTCGGTCCTCCAGTCGATCCGGACGGCGTTCTTGATGTGGTTCTTGTCGTAGGCCGAGGTGTCCTCGTCGACCTCGACGATGACGGTCTTCGGGTCGTCGATCCGGGCCTGTACCCAGTCGGCGTCCACCAGGACGTCATTGCGGCTCATGCTGTTCTCCTCCGGGGCAGTTGCGGGGTGTGCGCGGTGGGCTCCGGATCGAAGGGGGAGCGTGCGGTGCCGCGCAGCGGTTGGTGCGGTGGCCTCGACGGGCCGAGGGGGAACGAGCGCGGGGCGGGCGACCGGCGGTTGAGTCCGCCAAGGGGTGCGCGCCCCCGTCAGGCATGACGACAGAGCATGGCGGCGACGCGGCACAGGTCGACTGCCCGCCGCTTCGTGAGGTCCGCCTGTCGCTTCATGCGTCCGATCGTAGGGACGGACAGGCGGGTGTGTCACCGGTGTGTTGAATAGTGAGACGGAATATTCCGGAATGTGGGATACGAGGCGTCGGGCGGCCCCGGGGAGAGGCCGTTTCCGGGGGTCCGCCCGCCAGGGGTCTGGCGTGCGGACGGCGATGTCTCGCCGGTTGGTACGGCCTCAGCCCGCCAGATTGACGTGCGAGCCCGTCAGCGTGATGTCGACGCCGTCCTGCGTGGTGACGACCTTGTCCACCTTGATGCCCCGCGGCAGGCCGCTGATCTTCCGGTCGAAGTCGATCTTCTGCCGGACCAATTTCTCCAGGCCCGGGAAGCCCTCGGCCGGGATCTCGTCCGCCCGCACGCTGATCGTGTCGCCGCCCACGACCGTCACCGTGGAGTTGACGCTGCGCTCGATGCTCTGGCCCATCGCCGAGATCTTGCCGGTGACCTTGACCTGGCTCTTGCCCGCCGCGTTCGTGCCGCCGTAACCGACCGTCACGGCCGGGTCGTTCGCGGCCTTGGTGAGGTCGGCGTACGAGATGTGGGCGGTGCCCGTCGCGCGGTCGGCGACGGCGGAGGTGAAGCTGCTGTTGATCCGGACGTCCTGCAGCTTGGCGTTGAAGCCCGTGATCTGGATCGACCGGTCGCCCGCCCCGGCGGTCACGCCGTCGAGCTTCACCTCGACCTCGTCGAGGCTGGAGTTGGCGACCTGGGTCAGGAAGGGGAAGCCCTTGATCGACACGTCGGGGGTGCCCGACAGGCTCTGCGAGCTGCGTATCTTCTCGGCGGCCTGGCTCTCGGCGAAGTACACCGCGACGCGGTCCGCGCCGACGAAGAGGGCCCCCAGCACCACGGCGATGATCAGGGTTATCCGTATAGCGCGCATCGGTATCTCTCGCTCCCCCGGGTCACGGTCAGGCCCCCTGCCTGTGCAGGGAGCCTAACCGGACCGTACGGAAAACCGACAAAACCGGTGATCAGGCGTACCAGGGGGACGATCAGCCGAGGGCCCTGCCCAGCACATAGACGGCCGGGGCGGCCGCCATCAGCGGGAGCGCGACGCCCGCCGTCATGTGCACGAAGCGCGACGGGTAGTCGTAGCTCGCCGCGCGCAGGCCGGCCAGCGCGCAGCCGCCCGCCGCCAGGGCGAGCAGCGCCGCGGACGTCCCGAAGCCGGTCAGCGAGCCGGTCGCGACGCCCGAGCCCGCGGCCGCGATCAGGGCGACGACGGGGGAGGCGATCTTCGGCAGCGGCAGCGCGCGGGCCAGGGCCGTCACCGCGACACCGACCGCGCCGATCACGACGGCGTCGGAGGACGTGGCGGCCAGGTGCCCGGCCGCGACGACCGTGAGGGCGGCCGACGCGCCGGCGACCATCAGCCCGTACAGCCGCTCGTCGGGCGCCGCGTGGCTGCGCAGCTGGAGCACCAGCGTCAGCAGGACCCACACGCCGAGCGTGCCCATGAGGACGGTCGGCGCCTGGTCGGCGTCCGTGGCCAGCAGCCCGATGTCGGCGGCGACGCCGCCGAGGAACGCCAGGGCGATGCCCTGCCGGGCCGGCCACATGCCGTTCAGCCGGAACCAGCCCGCCGCCGTCACCGCCTGGAGCAGCGCCACCGGGACGACCAGCGCGAACTGCCCCAGCGGCGCGGCCGCCGCCAGCAGCACCGCGAGCACGGTGGTCAGCACGGCGGGCCGGAAGCCCGGCGCGAGGATCTGCGGGCGGCCCTCCGCCTTGGCCTTCTCGGCGGCGGTCATCGGCCGCTCCGGCGCGGCGGGCGCGGGCGGCTCCTCCACCGGCCCGGGCGGCTGCGCCTGCGGAGCGTGCCCGAAGCCGTGCGCCTGCGGGGCCGGCTCCGGCTCGCCGGGCCACGGCGAGCCGTAGGAGTGGTCCCCGGCGGGCGCGGGCGCGACCGGCTGCTGCCACGTCTGCGTGTCCCAGGTCGGGGTCTGCCAGGTCTGCGTCACGGGCTCCTGCTGCGCGTAGCCCTGCTGGCCGCCCTGCGTCGTCGGCCACGCCGCGGGGCTCTGCGGCTGCTGGGGCTGCTGGGGCTGCTGTTGCGCGTACGGGTCGTACGGCTGGTAGGCGTCGTAGCCGGGCTGCGCCGGAGGCTGTACGCCCTGCTGGTCGTAGGAACCGTACGGATCATGAGGTTCGTACGGTTCGTACGGCTCTCGCGGCCCGTATCCGTTGTGCGGCTGATTGGTCATCGTGCCGGGGTCACCCTCCTGCGAAGGGCGGGAGCACCTCGACGGTGCCGCCCTCGGCCAGTTGCACCGTCGTGTGGTCGCGTGTGCCGACCGGGTCGCCGTCCACGAGGAACGAGCAGCGCAGCAGCACCCGGGCGAATTCGGGGCGCGCGGCATGCCGCCGCCGGGCCGCGTCGAGCGCGTCCGCCAGCGTCACCGCAGCGTACGGCTCCTCGGCCGTGCCCGCCGCGGCCTTGGCCGCGGCCCAGTACCGGATCACGCCCGCCGGTCCCGGCTGCCTCGGCAGCCCGGCCGGCGCGGCCGCGCCACCGGCCTCCACCGGCCGTGCCGGTTGTGTCGTCGCCACGGCGACCCCTTTCCTTCTTGTGCGCCTCCCATGATGACGGGTGTATGCGGAGTCACGGCGCCCGCCCGCAATTCGGGAGCCCACGCGGGGGAGCCCTCACATAGGCTGCGTGTGTGTTGGTACGACTTACGCGGGCGTATCTGAGGCCCTACTCCAAATCCATTGCGCTGATCGTGCTCTTGCAGCTCGTACAGACGCTCGCCACGCTCTACCTACCCACCCTCAACGCGGACATCATCGACGGCGGCGTCGTCAAGGGTGATACGGGATACATTCTCCGCTACGGGGGCTGGATGCTCGGGGTGACGCTCGTCCAAGTCGTGTGCGCCGTCGGCGCCGTGTACTACGGCGCGCGCACGTCCATGGCGCTCGGGCGCGACCTGCGCGCCGCCGTCTTCGACCGGGTGCAGTCCTTCTCCTCGCGCGAGATGGGCCAGTTCGGCGCGCCGTCGCTGATCACCCGGACCACCAACGACGTCCAACAGGTCCAGATGCTGGTCCTGATGGCGTTCACGCTGATGGTGTCCGCCCCGATCATGTGCGTCGGCGGCATCGTGATGGCCCTCAACCAGGACGTGCCGCTGTCCGCGCTGCTCCTGGTGATCGTGCCGATCCTCGGCATCATCGTGTCGCTGATCATCTGGCGGATGCGGCCGGTCTTCCGGGGCGTCCAGGAGCGCATCGACACCGTCAACCGCGTGCTGCGCGAGCAGATCACCGGCATCCGCGTGATCCGGGCCTTCGTCCGCGACACCCATGAGCGGGGGCGCTTCCGCAGCGCCAACACCGAGCTGATGGACGTCTCGCTCAAGGCCGGCCGGCTGATGTCCCTGATGTTCCCGTCGGTGATGCTCGTCGTGAACCTCTCGTCGATCGCCGTCCTGTGGTTCGGCGGCCACCGCATCGACGGCGGCCACATGGAGATCGGCGCGCTGACGGCCTTCCTCAGCTACCTCATGCAGATCCTGATGGCCGTCATGATGGCCACCTTCATGTTCATGATGGTGCCGCGCGCCGAGGTCTGCGCCGAGCGCGTCCAGGAGGTCCTCGGCACCGACTCCAGCGTCGTGCCCCCGGCCGCGCCGGTCACGCAGCTGCGCCGCTCGGGCCATCTGGAGCTCACGGGCGTGGAGTTCCGCTACCCCGGCGCCGAGGAGCCCGTCCTCAAGGACGTCTCGCTCGTCGCGCGCCCCGGCGAGATCACCGCCGTCATCGGCTCCACCGGAAGCGGCAAGTCGACCCTGCTGGGCCTCGTGCCCCGGCTCTTCGACGCCACCGGTGGAACGGTGCTGGTCGACGGCGTGGACGTGCGCGAACTCGACCCCGTCCTGATGTCCGAGACCGTCGGACTCGTCCCCCAGAAGCCCTATCTCTTCTCCGGGACCGTCGCCTCCAACCTCCGCTACGGCAAGCCCGACGCGAGTGACGAGGAGCTGTGGCGGGCGCTGGAGACAGCGCAGGCCCGCGACTTCGTCGAGAGCATGGAACTCGGCCTCGAGGCGCCGATCTCCCAGGGCGGCACCAACGTCTCCGGCGGCCAGAGACAGCGCCTGGCCATCGCCCGGGCCCTGGTCCGCCGCCCCGAGATCTACCTCTTCGACGACTCCTTCTCCGCGCTCGACTACGCCACCGACGCGCGGCTGCGCGCCGCCCTGGCCGACGAGACCGGGGACGCGACGGTCGTCATCGTCGCCCAGCGGGTGTCCACCATCCGCGACGCCGACCGCATCGTCGTCCTCGACGAGGGCCGGGTCGTCGGCACCGGCACCCACCCCGAACTGATGGCGACGAACGAGACCTACCGGGAGATCGTGCTCTCCCAGCTCACCGAGGAGGAGGCCGCGTGACGTCCCCGGAAAAGCCCGCACAGCCGGGCGGGAAGGGCGGTCAGTCCGGCGAGGCGTCGGACGGGACGCTGCGCAGAGGCCCCGCACCCGCGGCCGGTATAGGCCGCCTCATGGGCGGTCAGCCCACCGAGAAGTCCATGGACTTCGCCGGCTCCGCCAAGCGGATGCTGGGCATACTCCGCCCCGAGCGGGCCCTGATAACCGTGGCCCTGCTCCTCACCGTGGCCAGCGTGGCCCTGTCGGTGCTCGGCCCCAAGATCCTCGGCCGGGCCACCGACCTGATCTTCGCCGGTGTCGTCGGCCGGGGCTTCCCCGACGGCGTGACCAAGGCGCAGGCCATCGACGCCATGCGGAAGCACGGCGACGGCAAGGCCGCCGACCTGCTCGACTCCGTCCACTTCACCCCCGGCCACGGCATCGACTTCGACGCGGTCGGCGGCGTCCTGTTCTGGGTGCTGCTGATCTACGTCGGCGCGTCCGTCTTCCAGCTGTTCCAGGCCCGCATCGCCACGACCGTCGTCCAGCGCGCCTCCTTCCGGCTGCGCCAGGACGTCGAGGACAAGCTGGGCCGGCTGCCGCTGAGCTACTTCGACAAGCAGCAGCGCGGCGAGGTCCTCTCCCGTGCCACCAACGACATCGACAACATCCAGCAGGCCCTCCAGCAGACCCTGAGCCAGATAGTCACCTCCCTCCTCACCATCGTCGGCGTGCTCGCGATGATGTTCTGGATCTCCTGGCTGCTGGCCCTGATCGCGCTGGTGACCGTCCCGGTGTCGGTCGTCATCGCCGCGCGCATCGGCAAGCGGGCACAGCCGCAGTTCGTCGCGCAGTGGAAGACCACGGGCAAGCTCAACGCCCACATCGAGGAGATGTACACCGGCCACTCCCTGGTCAAGGTCTTCGGCCGGCAGAAGGAGTCCGCCGAGACCTTCCGCAAGGAGAACGAGGACCTCTACGCCGCCGGCTTCAAGGCGCAGTTCATCTCCGGGATCATCCAGCCCGCGATGATGTTCATCGGCAACCTCAACTACGTCCTCGTCGCCGTCGTCGGCGGGCTGCGCGTCGCCTCCGGCTCGCTGTCCATCGGTGACGTCCAGGCGTTCGTGCAGTACTCGCGGCAGTTCAGCCAGCCGCTCACCCAGGTCGCCTCCATGGCCAACCTCGTCCAGTCCGGCGTCGCCTCCGCGGAGCGCGTCTTCGAGCTGCTCGACGCGGAGGAGCAGTCGGCCGACGCCGCCGCCCCGGCGGAGCCGGTGCACGTGCGCGGAGAGGTCGCCTTCGAGGAGGTCTCCTTCCGCTACGAGGCCGACAAGCCGCTCATCGACGGGCTCACCCTCACCGTGAGCCCCGGCCAGACCGTCGCCATCGTCGGCCCCACCGGCGCGGGCAAGACCACCCTGGTGAACCTCCTGATGCGGTTCTACGAGGTGAACGACGGCCGCATCACCCTCGACGGCGCCGACATCGCGCAGCTGTCCCGCGAGGAGCTGCGCTCCCACATCGGCATGGTCCTCCAGGACACCTGGCTCTTCGGCGGCACCATCGCCGAGAACATCGCCTACGGCTCCGAGGGCGCCTCCATGGACAAGATCGTCGAGGCCGCGAAGGCGACCCACGTCGACCGCTTCGTCCGCACCCTCCCCGACGGCTACGACACCGTCATCGACGACGAGGGCTCCAACGTCAGCGTCGGCGAGAAGCAGCTGATCACCATCGCCCGCGCGTTCCTGGCCGAGCCGGAGATCCTCGTGCTCGACGAGGCGACCAGCTCCGTCGACACCCGCACGGAGGTGCTGATCCAGCACGCGATGGCCCAGCTGCGCACGGGCCGTACGAGCTTCGTCATCGCCCACCGCCTGTCCACGATCCGCGACGCGGACGTGATCCTGGTGATGGAATCCGGCCGGATCGTGGAGCAGGGCACGCACGATTCACTGCTGGCGGCGGAGGGGGCGTACGCGCGCCTGTACGCGTCCCAGTTCGCGGCGCCGGTCGCGGGAGCCTGAGTTCTTGACGCCGGACGGGCTGGAAAACCAGCCCGTCCGGCGTTTGAGGCCCCCCGAATGCCTCCGTGCGCCCCCTCATGCCTCCACTCGGTAACGTCAAGCCCAACAGCCGATGACCACCCGAAGTGATCGACGAAACACAAGCTCGTGCAAAATCGCCCCGGCCGGGGAAAGCCCCGTGGGCTATCCTGCTGGGCAGAGAGGATCCGGGCAGAGCAGCCCCCGGGTCCTTTTGTGCATTCAGACGCGCGCCCGCGCGAATGAGCGCATGCGTGCTCCAGGGCGCGCAGCCCAAAACCGTACGAAGCAGGGCCGCACACTCCCCCAGTGCCTCAGCCTGGGTGGTACCCCCTTCGCAGGGACCGAGGAGGACCGACGTCATGGGCGAGCGAAGCGCGTCGCAGATGTGCCGGAAACGCACGACGACCTTGGCAGGGGGCGGCCGATGAGCTCCCTGCTGCTCCTGACCAACGCACTCCAGCCGTCGACGGAGGTCCTGCCCGCGCTGGGCCTGCTGCTGCACAGCGTGCGGGTGGCCCCCGCCGAGGGGCCGGCGCTGGTGGACACCCCCGGGGCCGACGTCATACTGATCGACGGCCGCCGCGACCTCCCGCACGTACGCAGCCTCTGCCAGCTGCTCCGCTCCACCGGCCCCGGCTGCCCGCTGATCCTGGTGGTCACCGAGGGCGGGCTGGCCGCCGTCACCGCGGACTGGGGCGTCGACGACGTCCTGCTGGACACCGCGGGCCCGGCGGAGGTCGAGGCGCGGCTGCGGCTCGCGATGGGCCGCCAGCAGATCTCGATGGACGACAGCCCGATGGAGATCCGCACGGGCGACCTCTCCGTGGACGAGGCGACGTACAGCGCCAAGCTCAAGGGGCGGGTGCTGGATCTGACCTTCAAGGAGTTCGAGCTGCTGAAGTACCTCGCGCAGCATCCCGGCCGGGTCTTCACCCGGGCGCAGCTGTTGCAGGAGGTGTGGGGTTACGACTACTTCGGCGGCACCCGGACCGTGGACGTCCATGTGCGGCGGCTGCGGGCCAAGCTCGGTCCCGAGCACGAGTCCCTGATCGGCACTGTCCGGAATGTCGGCTATCGATTTGTGATCCCCGAGAAGCCCGAGAAGGCCGCCGAGCGCTCCGAGGACCGCAAGCCCGAGGAGCCTTCCCCGAAGACCCGGACGGGGGAGCCCGTGGCCCCGGAAACCAATGGCGCTCGACCGGCCAAACGCTAGGTGGACCCGCGTAGACTGCCGCGCGTGGCCAAGGTGACGCGGGACGATGTGGCGAGACTGGCGGGGACGTCGACCGCGGTGGTCAGCTATGTCATCAACAACGGTCCGAGGCCGGTGGCCCCGGCCACGCGCGAGCGTGTCCTGGCCGCGATCAAGGAGCTGGGTTACCGCCCCGACCGGGTCGCGCAGGCGATGGCCTCCCGACGGACGGACCTCATAGGCCTGATCGTCCCGGACGCGCGGCAGCCGTTCTTCGCCGAGATGGCACACGCCGTCGAACAGGCGGCGGCCGAGCGCGGGAAGATGGTCCTCGTCGGGAACTCCGACTATCTCGACGAGCGCGAAGTGCACTATCTGCGCGCGTTCCTGGGCATGCGGGTCTCCGGCCTGATCCTGATCAGCCAGGGCCCCAGCGAGCACGCCGCCACGGAGATCGACGCCTGGGACGCCCGCGTGGTGCTGATGCACCGGCGCCCCGACGCGATCGACGACGTCGCCGTGGTCACCGACGACGTGGGCGGCGCCCAGCTCGCCACCCGCCACCTGCTGGAGCACGGCCACCCGTACGTCGCCTGCCTCGGCGGCACGGAGGAGACCCCGACCGTCGGCGACCCCGTCACCGACCACGTCGAGGGCTGGCGCCGGGCCATGCGCGAGGCCGGGAAGTCCCTGGAGGGCCGGCTCTTCCAGGCCCCCTACAACCGCTATGACGCCTACCAGGTCGCCCTCAAGCTGCTCTCCGGCCCCGACCGGCCGCCCGCGCTCCTGTGCGCCACCGACGACCAGGCCATCGGCGTCCTGCGCGCCGCGCGCGAGCTGCGCATCGACGTGCCGCGCGACCTGGCCGTGGCCGGTTTCGACGACGTCAAGGAAGCGGCCCTGACGGACCCGCCGCTGACCACGGTCGCCTCCGACCGCATCGCGATGGCCCGCTCCGCGGTGGATCTCGTCCTCGACGACGGCCTCCGCGTGGCGGGCTCCCGCCGGGAGCGTCTGAAGCAGTTCCCCTCGGCCCTGGTGATCCGCCGCTCCTGCGGCTGCGGCGGCTGACCTCTCTCCACCTGCTTCCTGCGCGCGAACGCTCTTGCGGGGCGGACACAAGTAGGGGGTGGGGGCCGCGGGAGGCGCGGCCCGTGGAAGGGGAGGTCCGTGGCGACGGACGAGGAACTGCTGGCGCGCTCGGGAACCGACGCGTCGGCCTTCGAACCGCTCGTGGAGCGCCATTCGAGGGCGCTCCACGGCTACTTCGCACGCCGGGCGCCCGGCGCGGCGGACGATCTGCTGGCCGAGGCGTGGCTGCGGGCCTACGCGGGGCGCGGCACCTACGACGCGGCCCGCGGGCCGGTCCGGGCATGGCTCTTCGGCGTGGCCCGCAACGTGCTGGCCGCGCACTGGCGCGGGCAGGAACGGCCCGCGGCGGCTGTGCTCGCCGGTGAGGCGAGCAGCGACCCGTGGCACGCCGTCGACCGGAGGCTGGACGCGGCGGCGGTCGCGCCGCTGATGCGCCGGACCCTGGCCGAGCTGCCGTCCGTGGAGCGGGAGTTGCTGCTCCTGATCGCGTGGGAGCAGCTCAGCCCCACCGAGGCCGCGGCCGTCGTCGGCGTCCCCGCGGGCACGGCCAGATCCCGGCTGCACCGGGCGCGCACCCGGCTGCGCGCGGCGCTCGGCCCCTCCGCCCCGCTTTCCCTGACAGGAGACCTCGTATGACCGGGCAGCAGGACATGAACGACAGGAACCTCCTCGACTTCCCCGGTGCCCGGCGGCTGAAGGCCGCGGGCAAGGTCGCGCCGCCCTCGGCGGACGCCGTCGCCGCGGCGCTGGCCGCGGTGCGGTCGGCGGCCGGCGCCGCGGAGGGGAACGGGCCGGCCGTCGAGTACGAGCTCGAGCGGGAGCCGGTGGCCGCGGTCGTCCCGTTGCGGTCGTGGCGGCGGCGCCTTCCCGTGCTCGCCTCGGCGGCGGCGGTCGTGGCGGTCGTGGCGGGCGTCGCGTTCGGGCCCTGGTCGGACTCCGGTGAGGCGCGGGGCTCCTCCCCGGCTGCGCAGGGGTCGGCGGCGCAGGAGCGGACGGGGACGGCGCCGTACTGGAAGGTGCAGACCCGCCAGTGGAGCCGGACCAGTGAATCCCGGCAGAAGGACGAGTCGTACGAGACCGTCTGGCGGAGCAGGAGCGACACACGCGGGCAGTCCGGTGACGGTCCGGTCCAGTACTACACCCAGGACGTGGCAGGGGTGCCCTACACCATCTGCAACAACCGGATCTATTGGGACCAGCTCGACAAGCTGCCCACCGACCCGGCGGAGCTGCGGGCCCGCCTCGTCGGGAAGGAGACCGGTGAGGAGGCCGACGAAGGGCTCTTCCTGGGCATCGAGGAGCTGCTCGCCGGTTCCCCGGCCGAACCGCGCCTGCGGGCCGCGCTGTTCGAGGTCCTCACCCGGATTCCCGGGGCGCGGGTGACGGAGCACGTCAAGGACAGCACCGGGCGCGCCGGCACGGCCGTCGACCTGGACGCCGGTACCTGGCGCGAGCGTCTGATCATCGACACCGGGACGTTCCACGCGCTGGAGCTCGTGAACACGGCGCGGAACGACGGCTTGAAGTGGGGCAAGCAGGAGCTCCGGGCCGGGGATCTGCTCATGCGGACCACGTATCTGTCCGTCGGGCCTGCGTGGGAGGCGCCGCGGCCGTAGCGGTTGAGGTTTATTGCCGGGTGCGCTTTCCGCTGGGTGCGGGTCCATTGCCGGGTGCGGCTTGTCGGCGCCTGCGGCGGAGCGCCCTGCGGGCGCGTCCTCAAACGCCGGACGGGCTGAAATCAGCCCGTCCGGCGTTTGAGGACAGCGCGCGGAGCGTGCTTCGGGGTCTGGGGCACGCGCCCCAGTTCGGGAAGGGGCGGGGTGGGGAACAAGCCCGCCGCAGGCGCCACGGTGCGTCACCTGGAGGCGTCCCTACCCGCACATCGCCTGCCGATACAGCGTCGACAGCGCGTCGTCGATGGGGTGAGGCTGCGGCTTCCCCGAGGAGTCCACCTTGTTCCACCTCACGAGGTTCGCCGCGACGGACATCTGCCGCTTGCCGTCGGCGCGGGTCAGGGACCTCGTTGCGGCCCCCCAGACCGTGCCGTCGTGGCCCCAGAAGGTGCCGCAACCCGGGATGTCGACCTTGTGCAGACCGAGCCCGTACTCGATCGTCGATCCGTCCAGGGCGACGACCGGGAGCGTGCGCTGCATCTGCGCCAGCGACGACCGGTTGACGATCCTGCCGTCGAGCAGCCTGCCGTAGAAGCGGTTGAGATCGTCCATGGTCGACACGAGAGCGGCCCCCGTCCCCGACCAGGACATGTTGTAGACGCTGTAGTCGCGCGGCGGGTCGAGCAAGCCGTTCAGAGCCTCGTACATCCGCGAGTGCGGTCCCTCGATGCGCGGCCCGGACGGAAACCCGGTGTGCCGGAGCCCGGCACGTTCGATGACGTTCCGGGTGATGTACTCCTCGGCCGTGGTGCCGGTCACCTGCTCCAGGAGTTGGCCCAGGAGCAGGTAATTGGTGTTGGAGTACACCCCCGGAGTGGCTCCGGGCTCGCCTGCCGGCGGCGCGTTGACCCCCATCTCGATCAGCTCGGCCGGGCGGAACTGCCTGAACCGGTTGTCGTCCAGGCTCTTGGGCGAGGCGTCCGGCCGAGAAGGGAACCCTTGGAGGGACGGGAACGCGTAGGGGACGTAATCGGGGATCCCGCTGGTGTGGTTGAGCAGCATCCGCACCGTGATCTTCCTGCCGCGCTCTCCCGGCACCAGCCGCGGCAGATAGCCGCCGATCGGTGCGTCGAGCCGGATCCGGCCCTGCTCGACCTGCTGCATGACCGCGGCGGCGGTGAAGGTCTTGGTGACGCTGCCGACGCGCTGCCGCATGCCGGGCGTGACGGGACGGCCGGTCCTGACATCGGCGACCCCGGAAGCGCCGCGCCATGTCCGGCCGGCATCGCGCACTTCGGCGTACACCCCCGGTATCCCCGCGCGGTGGACACCGTCCACGGCGGACTTCAGCTCCGCGGGACCGAAGCCGGTCGACGGGCTCGCGCTGCCGGCCGGCACGGCCCTTGCCCCGTCGGGCGCGGGGACTGCCGCCACCGTGCCCGCACACACACTCAGCGCGGCCACGCTTCCGCATAACACCAGTCGGATCTTCAAGACATCCGTCCTTTCATGATCAATGGGTGCGACGGGGGCTCTCCCCGTGCCTTTCGACACGCACGGCTCACTCGGCCAGAGCGCGGCGCAGGGCGGCGCCGAGTTCGGCGTTCTGCCGCTGCGAGACCTCGGCGGACAGGATCGCCTGCGACCCGTGGAAGGTGCCGGGCCACTGGTGCAGCTCGACCGACACGCCCGCCTGCAGCAGGCGCAGCGCGTAGGCAAGGTCCTCGTCGCGGTTCGGACAGAGCTCCGCGGTGCCGATGTAGGCCGGTGGCAGGCCGGACAGATCGGCGGCCCGCGCGGGGGCGGCGTACGGTGTGGCGGGCCGGGGGCCCAGGTAGTGCCGCCACGCCGTGGTGGCCTTGTCGCGGTCGAACCAGGGCGTGTCGGTGAAGTTCCGCGCCGACCACGTCTCCTGCCGGTCGTCGAGGGCCGGCTGGTTGAGCAGTTGGAAGCGGATCGCCGGCCCCTGCTCGTCACGCGCCCGCAACGCCACCGCGGCCGCGAGCCCGCCGCCGGAACTGTGGCCTCCGACCGCGATCCGCGCCGGGTCGACGCCGAGTTCGGCCGCGTGCTCGGCCGTCCAGGTCAGTACGGCGCAGGCGTCGTCCAGGGCGGCCGGGAACCGGTGCTCAGGGGCCAGCCGGTAGCCCACCGAGATCACCACCGCGCCGGAGCCCGCTGCGATCAGGGTGGCCCACGGGTGCTCGGTGTCCCGGTCACCCATGACGAATCCGCCGCCGTGCAGCCAGACGATGGCACCCTGCGCCCGGCGCGGGCGGTGGATCCGCACCGCCACGTCCGGGTCGGCGGGCACCGTGCGGTCCTCGACCTCCATGTCCGCGGTGTCCGGTGCCGGCACCGCGGCGGCCAACTCGGCGAATTTCCTGCGCGCGGCGACCAGGTCGGTCAGGTCGGTCCGGGGGAACAACGGTATGAACGCTTCGAGTTCGGGGTCCATGACGACCATCCTCACGGCCGTCCCCCCGAGGGGTCACCCGCCAACCGTCGCGCATCCCACCCCGATCACGCGCCGATCGGCGCCCCTGTCCTTCTGCGCCTTCTCTTCTACCCTTCTGCCATGGAGGCACTGGCAGTACGGCTGTCGGGACTGGATCCGTACGTCGACGGCGCGATCCGCATCGTCGCGTTCTACGACACACTGATGCGCCGACGGGTGGATCTCCCGGCACTCGTCCGGGCCTCGGCGGGCCTGGCCGAGTGCGTCGCCGGGATACGACTCCACGGCACGGGGCGGGCGACCCGCGTCTCGCCCCACGGCAAGGAGGCGTCCACCCCGCCGTCGCCCGCGTCCGCCACGGCGCCGGTCATCCTCGACGAGGAGGAGATCGGCACGGTGTGGCTCGAACGCCCCGGCCCGCCCAACCCGCTCGACGAAGTCCTCCTCGACCGGCTCGCCATCGCCGCCGCGACGGCCGTCGAGCGGTACGGCCCGGCCCGCACCACCATGGCCGACCCGGCCCTCGTCGAACTGGCGATCAGCTCCGACAGCGACGAGGCGGCCGGAGCACGGGCGTTACGGCTCCTGGGTTTCACCGCCGGCCTGCCGGTCCACGTAGTCGCCGTACGGTCGCCGCTCCCGCTCGACCGGATCGGCGGCCTGGTCTGCCCGGCCCGCCCGGTGAAGGCGGCACGGCTCGCGGACGTCGGCGTCATCCTGGCCACCACCGTCGACCGGGCCTGGTTTCCAGCAGGCGTGCACGCGGGCATCGGCGCCGCCGAAAGCCCCTGCCGATCCTGGCAGCAGGCCCGCACCGCCCTCCGCTTCACCACCCCACGCGAACCTGTCATCCGCTACGCCGACCTGGGCGCGCTCGCACTCCTGGCCGAGATCCCCCAGGACGCCGTACGGGACAACGCCGACGTGGCCGCGATCGCCCGGATCGCGGGCAGGCCGGAAGATCTGGAGACGCTGGACGCCTACTGCGCCACCGGCTCCCTGCGCCGGGCGGCCGACCTCCTCCACCTGCACCACAGCAGCGTCGCCCGCCGACTCGAACAGATCGGAAGGACCCTGGGCTTCGACCTCACCGAACCCACCGGACCGATACGGGCCAGGCTCGCCCTCACCGCATGGCGGCTGCTGACCTGACATCCCTTGCCTCAACGGCACGATTCCGCCGTTCCGGTCGGCCCCCTGGAGAAGGCTCGGCGGAGCTGCCAGCCTGACCCCAGGCCGACGAGAGGGGTTCCCCGTGACGAGCGGCGGATCGCTGGTAGTGGCAGGCTCAGGCATCAAGGGCATAGCGCACCTGACACAGGAAGCCGCCGGCTGGATCGAGCAGGCCGACCACGTCGTGTATTGCGTGTCCGACCCCGTGACGGACGTATGGATCCGGAAGCACAGCAAGTCCTCGGACGACCTGTACCGGCTGTACGGAAACGACAAGCCGCGCATCCGGACCTACCGCGAGATGACCGACGCGATGGTCGAGCCGGTCCGCCGTGGCATGAACGTGTGCGGCGTCTTCTACGGGCACCCGGGCGTCTTCGTCCACCCCGGGCACGCGGCGATCCGCACCGTTCGTGAAGAGGGGTATCCGGCGATGATGCTGCCCGGCGTCTCCGCGCTGGACTGTCTCTTCGCCGACCTCGGCGTGGACCCCTCCAGGCCGGGCTGCCAGGAACTGGAAGCCACCGACATGCTGTTGCGCGACCGGCCCCTTCTGGCGGAATCCCATGTCGTGGTGTGGCAGGCCGGGTGCGTCGGCGACCTCGGGTTCAACTTCGCCGGTTTCACCAACAAGCATCTGGGCGTGCTGGCCGAGTACCTCGACCGGTTCTATCCGCCGGATCACCTGATCACCCACTACGAGGCGTCCCAATACCCGGTCTGTGCGCCTCACATCCGCACCTTGCCCCTGCGGGAGCTGCGGCAGGAGCCGCTGACCGGCATCTCCACCCTGTACCTTCCGCCCATCGGCCCACGGCCGGTCAATCAGCAGATGGCCGAGAGGCTGGGGCTGGCCCATCGGTTCTCGGACACCGCGTCCGCCGAGCCGGTCGCCGACGACGAGCGCCCTCCGGGCAGGAGAGGAACGATCGACCATTACGTGCCGACCCGCTGCCCCAGCCCGTTGGCCGACTACCTGACCGAGCTGGCAATGGATCCGGCCCGTCTCGCCGAGTTCATGCGCGACCCCGAAGCCGCCTCCGCACAGCAGGCCGCACTGAGTGACGACGAACGCTCCGCACTTCTCAGCCGGATCGGTGTGTTGATCCGCAGAGCGATGAAGGACACCACAGCTCACAGCAAGCCGTCGTGAAGGAGGAAGACATGCTCACACGCGATCCCGACCTGCGGTACGCCGTCATGGACGTCACCCAGCAGGCGTCCACCGACATCTCCACCCTGCAGGCGGAGGGTTACGTCGTCGAAATCGCCGAAGTGGAAGTCGTCGAAGACGCCGACTAGCGACTGCGCTCCAGGCCATCCGCACAATGACCGGCGGAGGTGGCCACTGCCATCTCCGCCGGTACCTGGCGATCTCGATCCGATGCGCGACCGGTCAGTGGACGACCAGGGTGGCCGCCCATGTTCCACCGGAGTCCCTGCGGCTGGTCAAGTGGATGTCGCCGGCAGCGGTCGGGGTGAACAGAGCGGCGGTGACGCCGATCGGCAGGGTCATCACACCGCTGTCACCGCGTCGGACGGCTGATGACGGTTGTGCCGTGACCGGCTGCCAGAGTGCGCGGGAATCCTTGCTCCGGGCATTGAGGAATACGGCGATCTGCTGGCCTTTGGCCAGGCAGACGCGTGCACCGTTGTCGTTCTCGGTGATGGTCCCGTCGGTGTGCGGCAGGATCGCCTTGCCGGGGGCGTGGCACGCGGGTGCGGATGACGGATGGGCCGCCGGTCCTGCGGTGCCGGAGCAGCCGGTGAGGGCGAGCGGTGCCAGGGCGGTGGCGGCCAGGGAGATACGGGCGATGGGGGCGAGGACGCGATGGCTCATGCTGCGGGGCCGTTTCTGCGTTGCCTGCGGGATCGTGGAGGAGGTGGGCGGAGCGCATGGCTCCGCCCACCCGGACCTGATCAGCCCTGGTCGGTCGGCGAGTTGTAGTACTTGACGCATCCTCCCGCGCCGCTGTTGGCGTTATTGCTCCACAACGGCTGGACGGCGTACTTGTGGCTGTTCAGCGAAACGATGCCCGTGCTGATCCACGCGCACTTGTCGGCGGTCTCGCCGGTGCCTCCGGTGTTGTCGGTCCAGCCCGAACCGACCCCGGGGTCCGTGAGGGTCTCGCCGTACTCGTGGCCGCCGACGATGGTCACGCCCTCGGTGCTCGCGTTGACACCGGTACTTCCGACGGCCACGTTATTGGCGCCGCAGCCATCACCGGCGTCCGTCATGTACGGGAAGTTGGTGAAAGTGATCTGGCTGCCGTCCGGCAGAGCGGTCTCGGAGTGCCAGGCGCAGTACTGAGTCTTGAAGCCGCTGGGTACGACCCCCGGCGGCGTGTCGATGATGATCTGGACGTTGGTGCCGCTCACGCCGAAGTACTGAGCGGCCTTGATGGCCTCATTCGCGAAGTCATTCGGCCCGGGGGTCTGCGGCGCGGGCGCGCTCTCGTCGTCCCACTGGCCCACCCGCGGGCTGACAGCGGGATGCCCGACGAACGTGGCGGCGCGGGAGCAGTCCTTCGATCCGGTCGCGATGCCGGAGCAGTACTGCGTGGCCGAGGTGCTCCAGTTGTCACCGGCGCCGTGGAGGTCGTCCAGGAAATCCGCCTGGAGAAACAGCTCGTTCTTGGGGTCGTTGTTCCCGCTGGACCACTGATTCCCCCACCACACGACGTACACCTGGGGTGCGTCCTGGACCGGACCGCCGTGGTAGGTCACGGGATTGGTGTTCTCCGGCACGTCGACCGGTTTCTCCGGTACGGGTTTGGCGATGGCGGGTGTGTGGGCCGACGGCGAGGGTTTCGGGTCCGCTGCGAACCCGCGCTGCGGGACGGCGAAGAGGAAGCCGATGACGAGAACGAAGGCGCTCAGGACGATGAGCCCCGTGCGGTGAGTCGGAGAATATGTAGAGGGCATGCTTGCCTCACTTCTTCGACGGTATTGCCCTGGCCGGGGCAATACCAGCAGCACAGCGCGACACGTCAACCTCGAATAGGGGCTGCGCGCGTAATTCACCTCAACGGGTGCATAACGCCTATCATGTGACCGCATGTTGACCACGGGCGATGCCCGCCGCAGGCGTCACGGCGCGTGGGCGCGCGCCTCGGCGTGCGCGAGGGCTCGCGCTGCCGCGCCCCCGGCGGGCGCCGTTTGTCGGACAACCCGGTGGAAAGAACTCCCGCGCCTGCCACGCGTGATCGACAAGGGGAGAACCATGCGAACCGTCAAGCGCGCCGTGACCGCCTTCGCCGCGAGTCTTCTGCTCACCATCGGAGCTGCCGCGCTGGCGGCGCCGGCTCATGCGGAAGTCGACGCCACTGTCCTGGGCCTGCTCGGCGCGAAAACGAACGGCAGCATCGACGTGACCGCTCCTCCCGGGAGCGACCCCATCGTCGAACTGCCGAACTTCCTCGCCCCGATTGTCTGACCCCACGCGCGTTCAGCGGCGGCGCATCTCGAAGTAGGCCATGGTCAGGCCTGGGACCGGCTGGAAGTCCTTGCCGCGCGTGAAGCCGAGGCGCTTGTAGAGCGTGACCGCCGGGTGGTTCGCGGCGCCGGTCGTCACGACGATGTCGCGGTCGGGGACGATCTCGTCGAGCAGGTGCGTCAGCAGTCGCGCGGCCAGGCCCCTGCGGAAGAATTCCGGGTCCACGCAGAGCCGGTCGATCTCTACGGGGTCGGTGTCCTCCCGCCAGGCGATGAAGGCGGCGAGGGTGTTCTCGTGTACGGCGCCCAGCCAGTTCAGTGGCTGGGCGCGCATTTCTTCCAGGGTTTCCCGGAGGGCGGGAATCCCGTCGAACGCGATGAGCTCGGCTTCTATGGCATAGGCACTGCGGCCGATGCGGTGGGTTGTGACGGCGGTCTGCTCGTCGGCCATGTCCAGGGCGCGTATCTGGAACTCGGTCAACGGATCTCTCCCTTGAGCATGCGGATGAGTGTGCGGAGTTGGGTGGCGGTGAGGGTGAGGATGGTATCGGGGTTGTCGCTCTCGCGGAGCTGTAGTTTGCCGTTGGGGGCGGCGGCTATGGTCAGGCAGTTCGCTCCTTGCGTGCTGTAGGAGGACTTCTGCCAGGTGTGCGTCATGGGCACCCCTCCCGAGAGAAGCGGTTGCCCTTGACGGCGCTTATGAGTGCACCCAGCTTTGCCGAGGATGGGGTGAGGATGGAGGTGGGGTTGTCGCTCTCGCGTAGGAGCAGGGTGGAACCATCCGCGGCGGCGATGTTCAGGCAGTTCGAAGCGTCCCCGCTGTAAGACGACTTCTGCCAATTGTGCGTAGTCACGCCTCTCACCCCTCAGATGCTTCGCGCGATGTTGTGAATGAAGTCCCGCGACTCGGCGGGCTTCAAGGCGACCGCTTCCATGCGGTCCATAACGGCCCTGTACTTTGCCAATTCGGCTTCAGCATCGATGAACTGACAGCCGTGAGCAACGTCCAGCTGTACGGTGTCGAGCTGGGGCATCGGGCCGAATACGTAGTCGGTTGACTGCCCTGTTCCCGGAATCGCCCTGCCGATGAAGGGGATCACTCGGATGGTGATGTTGTCCAGCTCGCTCGATTCCATGAGATGGCGCAGCTGGGTGCGGGCAGTGGATGCTCCGCCGAACTCCATCCGCAGCGCCGCCTCGTGGATGATTGCGGAGTACGGTACTGGGCTCTTCCCGTACAGAATTCCCTGCCGCTTCATGCGGTGAGAGAGTCTGTGCTCGACTTCGAAGGCGCGCATCGGAGGCACCACTTCCTGGATGACCGCGCGAGCGTGATCGACGGTCTGAAGCAATCCCGGGATGTGGGTGACGACTGCTACGTGCAGACCAACCGCATGGTGTTCCAGCTCTGCCAGGTCCAGAAAGCTTGCCGGGAGATGCTCGCGGTACTCGTCCCACCAACCGCGTGTCCGCCCGCCGGTCATGGAGGCAAGGGCATCGATGAGTGTTTCGTCCGGACACGAGTAATTGCGGGCGAAGGTGCGCACACGGTCTGCGCTCACCGGGTACCGGCCAGCCTCGATGCTGCTCATCCGAGCCTGGTTGACGCCGTGCAGTGCGGCGGCCGCAGTTGAGGTCAGGCCCGCGCGTTCTCGAAGTTTGCGCAGCTCCGTACCCAGGCGCTGCTGCCTCAACGACGGCGTCGTACTTGGCGGCATCTCTTCTCCTCTTCGTTCAGCTTCGGAGAGCCCGCGTCACCCACACGGATGTAAGTAGCAGCCTGGCTGCCGTTTCAGTAGCAGGTCTACCACCTACTGGCCTACCGTGTGAGGCAGGCCACTCACCCGGCCCGCCGCGAACGCGGAAGCGCATCGCCCTGCTCGGCGACATTGACACCGCGCGGCAATCGCAACCACCTCCTCCAAGGAGCCGTCATGGCAACCGTATCCCCGGAGAACACCTGGTCGTACACGCTCAACCTGCCGAACGATCCACGCTCCGCGTGGATCGCCCGCATCACCTTGCGCGGCGTGCTCAGCAGTCACGAGCTCAACGAACTCCGGGACGACGCCGAGCTGTTGACCTCGGAGCTCGTCACCAACGCCTACCGGTACTCCGACGGGCCCGTCGAGCTGCGGATCCGTGAACTGCCCGAGGAGGGCGTACGCATCAGCGTCTGGGACACGAATCCCGACATCCCCGAGCCGTTCGGCCGGCCCGTGATCCGGCCCGTCGCACCCAGGAGGGCGGCGGAAACAACGTACGGGCGGGGGCTGTTGATCGTCCGGCGCTGCGCCGACAACTGGGGGAGCCACTCCATCGGGGAGGGCTGGTCGGGGCCGGGGTTCCGCGGCAAGTGGCTGTGGTGCGAGCTCGGCGCGAAGAAGCCCGCCGGGGGAGCCCGTTGCCGCAAGGTGACACCCCTGGTCGGCGGGGCGTGAGAAGACGGTCAGGTCGCATGGTCATCGGTATTGCGTGCCGTATGCATATGGGCAAGCTAGGGGCCGTACGGCGGCGGATACGTACGGCGCTCGGCAAGTACCCTTGACTGCACGCGAATTGGTGGCGGCCCGCGCGGGTGTTCGGTCCGCACGCCGATCCGCCCTGCCGGAGAGATCCCGGCAGGGCGGATCGGTGCGCACCGGAAGGTCTCAGACCGCGGTGAAGGTCCAGATCCTGCTGCCGTCATCTCCGTGGAAGCCCTTCAGCGGCTTGCCGGCGGTGGCGGTTTCGGCCGCTATCCGGGAGATGTATTCCCCATTGGCGATCTCGAAGCCGCCGTCGACGCTGCGCAGCCACCAGAGCTGGGTGTAGTCGCCGTCCTTGGCGGGCACCTGCGTGACGGGTCCCATGCCGTCGCCGCCCAGGGTCAGGCAAAGACCGCTGTGCGCGCTGACGATCCGGAAGCGGGAGCCGGTGACGGCCTGGATCTTCCAGCGCTGATTGGCTCCGCGGTGGAGGTTCCACAGGATCGCCGCGGCGCCCGCGTCCTTCGAGGCGCCCGACACGTCGAACGTGAGGTTCGGGTTCTTCGTGAGGGTGATGAACGTTTCGTCCGGCACGTCGACGCTGATGTATTCGTCACCGATGACAAGAACCCTGAGCTTCGGCACGGCGCATCCTCCAAGATCACATTCGGTGGGTACCCCGGCACGGTAGGTGGCGGAGCCCGACGTGATCAAGAGGGCATTCAGCCACCCGAATTGAGCGTCCCGCCGCCCGGCAGCTCTTTCTTGGCGTTCACCACGGCCCGCTTGACGACCACGCTTTCGGAGGTGACGGCGCCGGGCTCAAGGCCCCGGTACGGCTCGACCAGTACCTCGCGCCGTCCGAGGCACTCGTACGTGTCCGCGTCGGAGATCCACTCCTGGCGGCTGTTGCGATAGGTGTGCGTGATGGCGACACCGGTCCGGCCGGTCGCGCGCTGATCTCGGCGGGGAGCCGCTCGGCGTCCGCGATCCTGCTCACGACTTCGCCCGCGATGTCCGGCACGGCCTCCTTTCGGCGCCGTGCGCGCCCGGGGGAGCGTCCCGCCCGTACCGGCGCCCCGGGGCGGCTCACCTGGATGGACGGGAACGGTGGCGGGCACCGGACGCCGGTGGTGACCTGGAATCCGCGCCCCGTCCAGGAGGTCCCCGATGCGTCGCACACCGCGCGGTGTTGCCATGGCCGCCGCTCTCGCGCTGCTCCCCGTCGCGGGGTGCTCGGGAGGCGGGGGCGGGAGCGCCTCGTCGCCGAGCCCCGGGGCCGCCACCCCGGCGGTCACCCGGGCGCAGGCCGATTCCGCCTTGATCACGGAGACCAACCTGGAGGGGAACTGGACACGCACGTCCAACGCCCGGGGCCCGGGGGACGAGCTGCTCCGGGGCAAGGCGAACACCCCCCAGTGCCAGCGGTTCCTCGACGATCTGGCAAGTGGCAATCTCCTGGGCGAGAAGCCACAGGACCAGGCCGACCGGCGCTTCACCGGCGGCAGCAACGCGGACCTGCACTACCGCGTGGCCGCCTACGCGCCGGGCGACGCGGAGAAGGGCATCGCGCGGCTCAAGACGCTCCCGCAGGCCTGCGATCAGTTCGATGTCGCCTACTCGGGCGGCGTCAAGGGCTCCGGCCAGGTTGTCACGTCCAAGCTGCCCGGCGTGGGCGAGGGCGACGTGGGTCTGCAGCTGACGCTCAAGACCACGCTCAAGGGCCTCCCGGCGACCCTCACCCTGGACACAGCCGCCGTCCGCGTCGGCCCGAACGCCCTCACCCTCACCAACGGCGGCCTCGGCGGAGCGGTCCACCCTGTCACCGAACAAGCGGTCAAGCAGGGCACTCAGCAGCTCAAGGATGTTCTGAAGAAGCATTCCACTTGAGCGTTCGAGGCGCGGGGCTGGCGGTGTCGGGCAGGCCGCGTGACAGATGGTCAGCCGAGCTTCGACACGTGGTACTGCCGGATGAGCCAGGCGTCGTCCAAGTGCTGGGCCAGCACCGAGAGGCGTACGGGCAGCTTGACCCCCGACGCGTCCGTGAAGGTGACCGTCGCGAAGCCGCTCACGGCCTCGGCGCCGACCGTGCGGGAGTGGAGCAGCTCCACGGCGGCCGTCATGCCGGCCGGGACGTTCTCGTAGTACGTGGTGATCTCGGCGCGGCCCACCAGCAGCCGGGGGGAGAGACCCTGGAATAGGGCGTCCTCGGCGAAGAGGCCGACGATGTCCTTCACCCGGTGTTCATCGAAGGAGACCCGCCAGTTCTCCAGCAGGCCCGCCAATACACCAGAGCCGATCATTCGCTCCTCATTCCCTGCGTATCGAAGGTTACGTGTTTGTGCAACCAGCAGTATGTGTCGCACTAAGCCCCTACATCTTTGATTGAAAGGTGCATAATTGCGCCATGCAGGATCACGCAAAGCAGTTGGGGGATTGCTGCAGCGGGTCGCACCCTGCCGACGGGGCCGATGCCCTGTGCGGCGAGGGTCTGACGCGCTATCGGCAGGCCGTGGTCAAGGGATGTACACCGAAGGAGGGGGCTCCGCAGTGTCTGTTGCGGAAGGGGTTGCTGGTGACGCCACCAGACGACCCGGACATTTTGGTACCTGTTGCACCCGAGGTGGCGCTCGCTGAGCTCGTGCGCCCCATCGAGCAGTCGCTGGAGCGGCAGCGGATGGACGCGCAGAGCCTCGCCGGTGCCTTCGTCCCGGTGCACGCGATCTACACCGCGGCCAAGCGGGAACACCAGGGCTGGGCGATGCCGATCCACGGGGAACGGGTCATCAACTCCACGCTGGTGCACGCCGTCCGCTCGTGCCAGGACGAGCTGATGACCGTACAGCCGGGGGGCGAACGACTGGTCTACGACCTGGAGGAGCTGGATCACGTACGGCGCCGGACCCGGCACCGGAGCCTGTACCAGCACGCGGTGCGCACCCAGTCCGCGACGATGCGGCACATCGAGGACATCGTGGGGGCGGGCGGCGAGGTCCGCACGCTGGACCACGTCTTCGACCGGCTCGTCGTCATCGACCGGGCGGTGGCGTACGTGCCGGGCGACGACGCCCGGCGCACCACGGCGCTGGAGATCCGGCACCCCGACATCGTCTCGTTCCTCGTCCAGGTCTTCGAGGAGGCGTGGGAGCGGGCCACCCCCGTGGTCGCCGCGGCCCCGCGCTCCCTGGAGCCGGTCGTCACCGATGAGACGCAGCGGGCCATCATGCGGATGCTGGTGGCCGGTTACACCGACGACGCGATCGCCCGCCGGCTGGGCATCAGCCGGCGGACCGTGGCCGGGCGGGTGAGCCGGATCTCCGCGTCGCTGCGCAGCCGCAGCCGGGCGCAGCTGGGGTATCTCATCGCGACGACGGGGATGCTGCCGATGGACGACGGACTGCCGGAGGAGCCGGAGGAGGAGCTCTCGGCCTGACCGGACGAGCCGTGGCCGGGCGGGTCGCCACCCGCCCGGCCACGGCTCGTCCCCGGGCCCGGCCCTGAGCGTTCCGCCGGAAGTCCGGTACGTCAGCCGCGGGTGGGCCGTGGCTGGTCGCGCGGTTCCCCGCGCCCCTTCGGGGCACTGCCGAACGGCATGCTGCGTACCGCCGAGATGCCCAGCAGCACCAGCACCAGCAGGGCCGACCACCCGAGCTGGCCACGGGCCTTGACGTCGAGGGCCATCAGCACCAGCACCGTCACGATGCCCACCACGGCGGTCCAGGACAGATACGGATAGCCGCGCATCCGCACCACCAGCGCCTCGGGCGAGTCGCGTTCGAGGCGGCGGCGCAGCACCAGGTGGGCCACCGCCACGGTCAGCCACATGAAGAGCATCGCCCCGCCCATGGCCTTGGCCAGGAACGGCAGGATCCGCTCGGGCCATCCGTAGTCGAGCGCGATGGAGCAGAACCCGAAGGCCGCGGACGCCGCCACCGCGAGCCGGGGCGCGCCGCGCCGCGAGGTGCGCAGCAGCGCCCGGGGGGCGTCGCCGCGGGCGGCGAGCGAGTGGGCCATGCGCGAGGCGCCGTAGAGGTTGGCGTTCATCGCCGACAGCAGGGCGATGAGGACGACGACCTCGATGAGCCGGCCCGCGCCGGGGACGCCGAGCCGGTCGAGCACGGCGACGTACGGGCTGCGGCCGGGCACGGCGGAGTCCCAGGGCAGCAGGGCGACGATCACCGCGATCGAGCCGAGGTAGAAGAGGCTGATGCGCCAGATGGCGCTGTTGACGGCCTTGGTGACCGAGCGGGCGGGGTCGCCGGACTCGGCCGCCGCCATGGTGATGACCTCCATGCCGCCGAAGGCGAAGACGACGGCGAGCAGCCCGGCGACGATGCTGTTCCAGCCCTGCGGGACGAAGCCCCCGTGGCCGGTGATGTTGTCCAGGCCGGGGGAGTCCACCCCGGGCAGGGCGCCGCACATCGCGGTGACGCCCAGTGCGAGGAACGCGATGATCGCGGCGACCTTGATGCCGGCGAACCAGAACTCGGCCTCGCCGAAGGACGCGACGGAGAGCATGTTCGCGATGGTGAAGACGGCCAGGGCGGCCAGGGCGAAGGCCCACTGCGGGACGGCGGGCAGCCACTGGTGGAGGATGCTCGACGCGGCGATCAGCTCGATCGCGATGGCGATGACGGTCACCCACCAGTACAGCCAGCCGGCGGTGAAACCGGCCCACTTGCCCAGGGCGCGCTCGGCGTAGACGGAGAACGAGCCGCTGGCGGGCATGTTCGCCGCCAGCTCGCCGAGCATCCGCATCACCAGCAGGGCGAGGCCCGCGGCGAGCGCGTACGAGACGATGATGGCGGGTCCGGCGACGCGCAGCCCGGTGCCGGAGCCCACGAACAGCCCGGCGCCGATGACGCCGCCGAGGGCGAGCATGGTCAGATGCCGGGGGCGCAGGCCGTTGCCGAGCTCCCCGCCTTCCTTCTGGTCGGCCGCCCGCGGTGCCGGGTCGACTGCCGGGGATCCGGCCGACGGGTGTCCGGCCTCGGCCGGTGCCTTGGTCGCTTGAGCGGCCATGGGTGATATCGCTCCTGGGGAGAGAAAGGCGTGGGCGGGGCCCGCCGGGCCCCGCCCACGGACATCACTGTGCGGAGACGCGCTCCAGCTTCGCGGTGTGCAGCTCGCCGGCGCGGCCGCCGTCGGGGGTGCCGTACGTCCAGTAGATGCTCACGGTCTTGGTGCGCAGGTCCATGACGTGGCTGACGGTCATGCCGGACGCCTCGACCCAGTTGACGAAGTACAGGCCCTCGCCGACCTCGCGGACGGTGAGCTTCTCCTGGCCGCTCCTGCCCTCCATGGGGCCGGCGAGGGCGGTCCAGTCGAGGGTCTTGCCGTCGGCGGAGTAGGAGTTGCGCAGGACGGCGCCGTTGTCGAGGGTCAGCACGTAGGTGTGCCCGGCGAAGGCGGGCGTGGTGCTGCGGACGGACGCGGCGGGCACGGCGGCCGGGTCGGCGGGGGCGGCCTGGGCGGTGCCCGCCGCGCCGAGGGCGATCAGGGCGGCTGCCGCGACAGCCGGGACCGTGTGACGAATGCGCATGGTGATTCCTCTTCTCAACTCAGTGGGAAATGAAGGGTGTTATTCCGCGTAGCGGTAGTAGCGCTCGTGGTCCAGGAGGTCGGACGGCCGCGCGCCCCACGGGTCCATGGGTTCGTCGAGGCTGATGACCCGCCCGAACTGGGGGTCCCCGGCGGGCACCTTCTTGCGCGGCTCGTAGCTCGCGCCGGGGTGCTTGCGCTGCCAGCGGGCCCAGATCAGGTCGATGAAGGTGTGGTGGAGCCAGAAGACCGGGTCGTTGGGCGAGGTGCCGCCGGTCATCTGGCCGCCGACCCACAGGTGGACGCGGTTGTGGTTGGTCCAGCCCCGGTCGGCGCCGACGGTCCAGCCCTCCATCTTGTTGCGGAAGCCCGCCGTGGTGACGGTGGAGTCCCAGGGGGCGCTGTCGTAGACCGGGTCGTCGACGGCGTGGGCCAGCTCCTGCCTGGTGGGCAGGGCGACGGGGGCGGCGGGACGGCCGAGGTCCCGCATCAGGAACTTCTCCTCCGTCACACCCACGTCGATCGACCAGTGGCCGGCCGCGTGGGCGAACGGGCCCGTCATGACCTGCCCGTCGGAGGCCCGGCCGGTGCCGCCCAGGAAGTCGTCGGCCCACAGCGAGGAGGTGGGCGACTGGTCGACGGTCCAGTCCCAGTACGGCAGGGTCACGTCCGGGTCGACGGACTGCAGGTCGCGCTCGAACTCCAGCAGGAACCGGCGGTGCCAGGGGAAGAACGAGGGGGACATGTGGCCGACCCGCACGCCCGCTTCGCCGTCGGAGACGAAGTACTTGCCGTGCAGCTTGACGTATTCGTCGTAGCGGCCCCGGCGCTTGAGCTCCAGCAGGGCGGCGACGAACTTCTTCTTCTCGGCGCTGGTGAGATTCTTCTGGTTCTTGCGTGTGTACACCGGTGCTCCGGATCAGTGGTGGTGCGTCGTGGTGAGCGACAGCTGTGCGGTGCCGATCCGGTCGACGGCGGCGCGGGCGACGGCGAGCGGCGTGGGGAACGACTCGTAGTGGTTCACCAGGCTCAGATAGGTGCCGTCGGCACGGCGCATCACGTGCAGCGGGCGCCCGTCGATGCTGATCTCGATGCCGGGCACGTCGGGCGCGGCGGCGGCGCCCTTGCGGTAGGCGGCGGGCCGCGCGCCGCAGGTGGACAGCGTCCTGCCCTGGATGCGGCGGCCCCGGTAGGTCTCCTCGAAGGAGTCCGTCGCCAGGTCCGGGCCCCCGTTCGGGGCGGCCGCGCCGTCGTCCTGGTCGGCCAGGACGACGGGCGCGAGCGCCGCGCCGGTACCGGTGACGACGGCGGCGGTGAACGCCGTCATGAGCACATTTCTGCGGGTGACCGTGGTCATCCTGGTGTTTCCCCCGTGATTTTGATGGTGTTCGCGTGGTTCAGGCGGTGCCGATGCGCGCGGCCTCGATGTCCTCGGCGATGGCGCGGACGATGTCGTCGGCGCGCTCGGCCACCGAGGGCATGCCGGAGGTGAAGAACAGCGTCCCGGCGCCCAGGTCGCCGATCGCGTGCATGCGCCGGTGCACCCGGCCGTGGCCAGCGATCCGGCTGGTGGACGGCTCGATGTGCAGACCGCCGGAGGGGTGGTACTCGGCCGCCTCCTCCTCGACGAGCGACTCGACGAACGGGTGGGCCTCCACCGGGACCCGGTGGGAGGGCGCGCTGACCGCGTTGACCACCACGTCCGTCTCGTAGCTGTCGTCACCGACGGCGATGTGGAAGCCTTCCGTGGCGAGCGGCTTGACGCTCCACAGCCCGCCTGTCACCCGCAGCAGGCCCTCTTCGCGCAGCCTGAGCAGCGTGCGGGCGTTGGCCGGGGGCATCGGGCAGCACAGGCTCATGATCGCCCGGTAGTGGTTCTCGCGGATGAACTCCTGGTCCTCCGCGCGCAGCAGCGTCCAGGCGTCGGGGCCGCTCTCCGGGATCGCGTGCTGCATGATCCGCATGCCCAGGTCGGTGGAGTCGATGTTCTCGTACTGGCGGATCAGCCGGGCGACGGGATCCTCCCGGTCGATGGAGAACAGCTCGGCCAGCACTCCGGACGGGCCCGCGCCGTGCTCCGCCAACTCCCGCTCCAGCAGCCCGAGCAGCTCGTCCAGCCCGATCCGGCCGTCGGGGCCGCCGGCCGCCAGCGCCCGCAGGGAGGCGGGGGTGAAGTGCCGCAGCTCCGGGTGGATGGGGCGCTGCCGGACCGCCGGGAGGGCGCCGTTGCGGGACGCCATGGTGATCCGGCCCCGGTGGCCGCGCGCGGCCAGGGAGACGACGACGTCGACGGCGGCGAGGCCGGTGCCGAGCACGGTGACGTCGGCGGTCTCCGGGATCGCGGGCAGCGTCCGCGTCAGCGGGTACGGGTCGCCGTGGAACCCGGGCGTGCCCGCCAGGTCGTAGTGGTCGGCCGGGCGGCCCGCGCCGACCGAGCAGATCACGTAGTCGAAGCTCTCGGCGCGGCCCCCGGCGGTGGTCAGGACGACGTCGTCCGCCCGCTGCCGGGCCCCGACGACGGCGTCCCGGACGACGGTCACCGGCCAGTCGCCGAGGGCGAGTTCGGCGCGGGCCTGCTCGGCCGTCCGCTCCAGATAGCTGCCGAAGACATGGCGGGGCGGGAAGTGGCCGTCGGCCGCGTAGTCCCCCACGCCGTGGGGGAACCCCGCCTCGCCGAGCCAGCGCAGGAAGCTCTCCGGGTCGTCCGTGGTGGCCGACATCTCCGAGGGGATGATGTTGGCCAGCACGGAGTCGACGTCACGCTGGTAGGCGCGGCCCCGCCACAGGTTGTCCGAGGGCTCGAAGACGGTGATCGACCCGGGGCCGCGCCCCGGAGTGCGGGCTATCCGGTCCAGCAGGCAGACGGCTGCCGCTCCGCCGCCGACGATGCCGATGCGCATCCGCGGGTGGTCACTTGCGTTCATGGTCATGGTCATCTTTCGGGAACGGAGGAGCGTTGAGGAGGGCGTCAGCCCACGGAGGCCGTGACCGGGGCATCGGGCGCCGGGGCCGCCTCGGGGGCCGTCCGGCCGGCCGCGCGGCGGGCGCTCAGGAACAGCAGGGCCAGGCCGATCAGCGACCAGACCACCAGCACCAGCAGGGGTGTGCCGCCGCCCGCGCCGTGGAAGGAGCCGACCGAGCGGAAGAGCGTGGCGGCCGCGCCCGCGGGCAGGAACTGGCCGATGGCGCCCAGCGGTTGGGGCAGCATCTCGGGGGCCGACGCCATGCCGGACAGCGGGTTGCCGACGACGAACATCAGCACCGCGCCCACCGCGATCCCCGGCGGGCCCACCAGCGAGCCGAAGCCGGTGATGACACCGACCATGGCCAGCTCCAGCAGCGCGATGACGCCCGCGTTGACGAAGTAGTTGCCGGGCAGCACGCCGCTGAGGTGGGTCAGCATCAGCGAGCTGAGCAGGCCGGACAGCACGGCGAAGCCGACAAGCCCGAGGAGCTTGGCGCGGGCGTCGCGCACCTTCAGCACGAACAGCAGGCCCGCGATGACAGCGGTGATCAGCAGCGGCAGGAAGCCCATGGCCATGCCGGAGCCGTGCTTGTCGTCGGCGTCGGCCGGGACGACGTCGGTGACGGCGACCGGCTTGTCCTGGAGCTGCTGCGCCTGCTGGGTCAGGGTCTGCGCCACCGTGGGCGAGGCGGCCGAGGCCACGTGGAGCTCGATGCCCTTGGGCGTGGCGATGAAGGCGCCGTACGCCGCGCGGTCCTCGAGCTTGCGGTCGGCCGCGGCGGTGTCGGCGGCCGTGGTGATCTCGTACGCGCCGGGCGCGGCCTTGCGCAGCGAGTCCGCGAGGTCCTCGCTCGCGGACACCACGAGCACCGGCAGGTCACGCGGTTTGGCGTGCGACGCCGTCCACGAGAACCAGCCGCCGATCACGAACTGCACGACCGCGACGATGATCAGAATCTTGCGCGCTTCCACGCGCGGAGCGGCTGATGAACTCATCGGTTCCTCCAACTTCCTGGCGTGGGTGGGTTATTCGTCGAGCAGGTCGGGCTGGTCGGCGGTGATCTCGTCCCACATGATCTGGAAGCTGAACCGGCCGAGCTGCTCGTCGCCGAAGCCGTCGCGCGCCAGCAGGGCCTGCTCGTGGCTCATCGGCACGGGCTTGCCCGCGGCGAGGGCGAGGAGCTGGACCTGGGCGCAGCTCTCGTAGGTGAAGAACCAGTGCACCGCCTCCTCCAGCGAGCCGCCGACCGTGATCAGGCCGTGGTGGCGGAGCAGCATCGCGCGCCGGTCGCCGAGCCGGTCGGCGATGTCCTGCCCGTGCTCGACCGAGATCGCCGGGCCGTCGTAGTCGCCGTAGAGGACCTGGTCCTGGTAGAACGCCGCCGACTCCTGGTCGTAGGGCTCCAGCAGGCGCTCCAGGGCGCCGAGTGCGCGGGCGTGCACGGTGTGGCCGTGCGCGATGGCGTTGGCCTCGGGGCGCTCGTGGATCTTGGAGTGGATGGTGAAGGCGCTGGGGTTGACCTTGCCCGTGCCGTCGACGACCCGGCCCTCGGCGTCGACGCGGATCAGGTCGCGCACCCGCACCTGGTTGAAGGACAGGCCGAAGGGGTTGACCCAGAAGGTGTCGAGGTCCTCCGGGTCGCGCACGGAGATGTGCCCGGAGATGCCCTCCGCGAAGCCCGCCTTGCCGAACAGCCGCATGGCCGCCGCGAGCCGCTGCTTGCGGTGGCGGCGCTCCTCGTCCGGCGAGGTGAACTCGCGGTCGGCGGGGATCGGCAGCCCGGTGTGGGTGTCGGCGAGATGGTTCGCCAAAGTGTCCGTTGACACGGGTCGAGTCTCCTGATGAATGTCGGGGAATGGCCCGCCACGGCATGGTCGTGAACGCCTTCGGGGGCACTTCGGAGGAGTGGCCCGGAATGGATGTGGGGGCTGCCGGGCCCGGAGCGGATCCCGCCTCGGGGGCGTCCGCTCCTGCTCACGCATCTTGTCCCGGCGGCGCGGCGGAATTCAGCCTTCGATGGCTCTTTCGCGCTGCACGATGCGGAGTTTCACAGATGCGCAGGGGCTCTATTGCGGTGCATACGTGGGCAAATCGCCCCGGGGAAGGTCCCTTGTCGGCCACCTGGGGCCCGGGGCGCACGCCCCGGGCCCGGAATCAGCGCGCTCCGGCCGTCACACCCTGCGCGCGTGGAAGATGCCCCACTTCAGCAGCCCCTTCGCGCACGCCGCCGCCACCTGCGGGAGGCTCTCGCGCAGGCCCTCCAAGTACGCCGCGCTGACCGACGCCACAAGAGTCGGGGACGGGTCGCGGACCTCGTCGGTGAGGCGTTCGTAGTGGGTCTGGAGGTGTTCGCCGAGGTCCTCGAAGCTCACGTCGGAGAGCGGCAGCGACCGCAGCTGCTCGTCGTAGAAGGCGGGCGTCGCGAAGCCCGTGACCGTCAGCCGGTCCGTGAGCGGGCGCAGTTCGTCGGCGGGGGCGTCCTCGACGGCCATGAAGTCGGTGAGGACCAGGTGCCCGCCGGGCTTGAGGACGCGCACCGCCTCGCGCAGGACCGTCGCCCGGTCGGGACTGTGGCACAGCGCGTCCTGGGACCAGACCACGTCGTACGCGCCGTCCGGCGCGGGCACGTCCTGGAAGGAGCCGGTCACCACGTCGATCAGCCCGTCGAGGCCGCGCTCGGCGTTGATCTCGCGGTGCCGGCGGTTCTGCACCTCGCTGATGTTCAGGCCGGTGACGCGACAGCCGAACCGCTCGGCCAACTGCCGTGCCGCGCCGCCGTACCCGGACCCCAGGTCCAGGATCGCGCGCCCCGGCCCGAGCGCGTCCGCGGCCTTCGCCGCCATCCGCTCGACGGTGCGCCGGGCCGCGACACCGATCGCTTCGCGCTCGTCGGTGTAGATCCCGACGTGGATGTTCTCCCCGCCCCACGCCTGCGCGTAGAAGCCGTCGACATCGCCGGTGTCGTAGTACGTACGTGCCACGTTGTCCTGGGTCATGGCACATACCTGGGCACCGGGCGGCGGACGCAAACCCCGCGCTAGAGAACCGGCGGAGCCGTCGCCGCGCCCGGCAGCCGTACGGACGCCACCGCGCCGCCGTGCTCCGCCGGGGCGAGGGAGACCTCGCCGCCCGCCTGGCGGATCGTGCGGGCCACGATGGACAGGCCCAGGCCGCTGCCCGGGAGGCTGCGGGCCGAGGGGGAGCGCCAGAATCGGTCGAAGACGTGGGGGAGTTCGTCGGCGGGGATGCCGGGGCCGTGGTCGCGCACGGTCAGCTCGCCGCCGGTCAGGGTGACCTCCACCGTGCCGCCGGGCGGGCTGAACTTCACCGCGTTGTCCAGGAGGTTGACCAGGGCGCGCTCCAGGGCAGCCGGTTCGGCGCGTACGAACCAGGGGTCCAGCCGCACCGCGAACGTCAGGCCCGCGCCGCGCAGCCGGGCCCGCTCCACCGCGCGCCCGGCCGCCTCGTGCAGGGCGATCACCTGCACCGGGCCGCCGTCGGAGGCCGAGTCCGGGCGGGAAAGCTCCTGGAGGTCGCCGATCAGGGCCGCGAGCTCCGTCATCTGCGCCTTGACGCTGGCGAGCAGCGCCTTGCGGTCCTCAGGGGGGATCGCCCGGCCGGTCTCCTCGCTCCGCACGAGCAGGTCGATGTTGGTGCGCAGCGACGTCAGCGGCGTCCGCAGCTCGTGCCCGGCGTCGGCGATCAGCTGCTGCTGGCGGTCGCGGGAGGAGGCGAGGGCGGCCGTCATGGAGTTGAAGGAGCGGGAGAGGCGGGCGATCTCGTCCTCGCCGTCGACGGGGATGCGCACGGCGAGGTCTTCCGTACGGGCGATGTGCTCGACCGTGTCGGTGAGCCGGTCCACGGGCCGCAGCCCGGCGCGGGCGATGCCCAGGCCCGCGGTGGCGGCGCCGAGGACACCGATCCCGGCGGTGACGGCGAGGGCGATGGCGAGCTTGTTGAGCGGCCGGTCGATGTCGCTGAGGGGCTGCGCGATGGAGACCGCGTACACGCCCGGCACATTGCTCGCCGAGGTGGCGACGCGCATCTCCTGGCCGTTCTTCGCCCGGCCGTCGTGCAGCACCGGACCCCGGTCCAGGGAGACGGCCAGGTCCTCGGAGTCCACCTCGACGGGCGACTTGCCCGGGGTGGTGCAGATCGCGCCGGACGTCGTGATGATCTGGAAGGTGTACTGGCTGGGGCCGGTCCGCAGCCCCGCGCCGCAGGAGCGCAGCAGGTCGACGACGGTCTCGTCCGTCGGGCGCACGTTGGTGAGCGTGGTGTCCCGCTGCTGTTCGAGCTGCTGCTTGAGGACGAACCAGGACACTCCCGCGACCGCCGCGACGGCGACGGCGACTGCCACAGCCGACAGGAGCGCGAGCCGGGAGCGCAGGCTCAGCCGCCGGAATCTCCCGGTCATTCGGAGCCGCCGCCGTCCGCCCGCAGGACGTAGCCGACGCCGCGGACGGTGTGGACGAGCCGGGGCTCGCCGCCCGCCTCCGTCTTGCGGCGCAGATACATCACGTACACGTCGAGGGAGTTGGAGGAGGGCTCGAACTCGAAGCCCCAGACCGACTTCAGGATCTGCTCCCGGGTGAGGACCTGCCGCGGATGTGTGAGGAACAGCTCCAGCAGCGTGAACTCCGTGCGGGTCAGCTCGACCGGCCGGCTGCCGCGCGCCACCTCGCGCGTGGTGAGGTCCATGCGCAGGTCGGCGAAGGAGAGCGTGTGGGAGACGGCCTCGGCGGCCGCCGCCGCGTAGGAGCTGCGGCGCAGCAGGGCGCGGATGCGGGCCAGCAGCTCGTCCAGCTCGAAGGGCTTGACCAGATAGTCGTCGGCCCCGGCGTCGAGGCCGGTGACGCGGTCGCCGACGGTGTCGCGGGCGGTGAGCATGAGGATGGGCACGGTGACCCCGGAGGCGCGCAGCCGGCGGGCGGCGGTCAGGCCGTCCATGCGGGGCATCAGCACGTCGAGGACGATCAGCTCCGGGTCGTACGCGGCGACCTTCTCCAGCGCGTCGAGTCCGTCGACGGCCAGCTCGGTGCCGTACCCCTCGAAGGCGAGGCTGCGGCGCAGGGCCTCGCGGACGGCGGGCTCGTCGTCCACGATCAGGACGCGGGCGGGCTGGTCGCCGTGCTCGGCGGGGCTCATCGGCTTACCTCACGGGTGTACGGGTGTCTCCTGTCCCTCTCAGCGTCGCACGGCGGAGGGTGGCCGGGCGCTCCTCCGCCGCCGGTCAGCTGCCGCCCGCCCGGAGCTTCGCCAGGTCGGCCTTGACGGTGTTGATCGGGATCGCGAAGCCGAGGCCGACGCTGCCCGCGGAGTCGCCGGAGCCGCCCGAGGAAGCGGACGAGTACATCGCCGAGTTGATGCCGATGATCTCGCCGCTCATGTTGATCAGCGCGCCGCCGGAGTTGCCGGGGTTGAGGGAGGCGTCCGTCTGGATGGCCTTGTAGGTGGTCTTGGAGGAGCCGGTGTCGCCGTTGTACTGGTTGCCGCCGAACTCGAACGGCCACTGCGGGAGGCCACGGCCCTGCCGCTGCTGCCCCTGGCCCTGGCCCTGCTCCTTGGCGACGGTGACGTCGCGGTTGAGGGCGGAGACGATGCCGCTGGTCACGGTGCCGGTGAGGCCCTCGGGGGAGCCGATCGCGACGACGTCGTCACCGACCCGGAGCTTGCCGGAGTCGCCGAGGCTGGCCGCCTTGAGGCCGCTCGCGCCGTTCACCTTGATCAGGGCCAGGTCCTTGTCGGGGTCGGTGCCGACGACCTTCGCGGTCCTGCTGCTGCCGTCGCTGAAGGAGACCTTCACGGTGTCGGCGCCGGAGACCACGTGGTTGTTGGTGATGATCTCGCCGTCGCTCGTGATGACGACGCCGGAGCCGGTGGACTCGCCGGAGGTGGTGGTCGCCTTGATCTCCACGATGCTGGGGCTGACGGCCTTGGCCACGGCGGAGACGCCGCTGGTCTTGGAGGAGGCGTTCTCCACGGGCGTGGAGTGGCTGCTGCTGCCGGAGCGGGTGGTGAGCTCGCCGACGAGGGCGGCCGAGCCGCCGCCGACGACGGCCGCGACGATCGCGCAGGCGGCGAGGAGGGCGACGGGGCGGCGGGCGCGGGGCGCGGCGTGGCTGTTGCCGCCGCCGTTGCCGGGGCCTTCGGGGGCGTCGAAGCCGACGTGGCCGCCGCCTCCGGGGCCGCCCGTGCCACCGCTGTGCGGGGTGCCGCCGTCGTACGGGCCGCTGCCGTCGCCCGGCCAGACGGTGACGCCCGTCGCCGTGGTGACCGGCTGCTGCGGGGCGTACGGCGGCTGGGCCGGGTACGCGAAGGGCTGCTGCGGGAACTCGGGGTCCTGGGCGCCGTTGCGGCGGTCGTTGTCCGTCATGGCTATGACTGTCCTCCGGCTATATGAAAACCGTCTGAGTGAGCCCTGAGAAGCCCGACAGAAGCGGGTATGCCCGGTATAAGGGCGGAGGTTCGGCTGTTCGGGCGCATGGGGTTTGAGGCGTGCGGATACGGGCTAATTTGTGCCAGATCTCGGGGTCCGGCGTGGAGAGGGCGATCATGCAGCAGGTTGCGGGCTGGCACGTGGAAGTCGAGTTCGCCGAGGATGAGACGCATACGCGGGCGGCGGCGCTGCTGCGGCTGCGGGACGGCACGGAGCTGAGGGGGCGGGGCCAGGCCACGCGCGACCCCCGGGACCCGGACGAGCGGCGGATCGGCGAGGAGCTCGCGGGCGGGCGGGCGCTGCTCGACATCGGGCAGCAGCTTTTGGTGAAGGCCGGGGCTGAGGTCCAGAATCTGTGACCCCCCGGGGCTTCGCCCCGGACCCCGAAGCACGCTTCGCGCGCTGTCCTCAAACGCCGGACGGGCTGGATTTCGCTGATGCGGGTGCGAAATCGAGCCCGTCCAGTCGTCTGTTCCGCTACTTCACCACCGTGATCCGGTCCGCCTTCGGCGGGGCCAGCGGGGTGGACTTCGAGGAGTGCGCCGTCAGGTAGGCGTTGAAGACGTCCAGGTCCGACGCCCCGATGCGCTTGTTCTTGCCGTCCTTGAACGCCGGGAAGCCGTCACCGCCGCCCGCGAGGAACGCGTTCGCCGCGACGCGGTAGGTCTTCGCCGGGTCGATCGCCGCGCCGCCGAGCTTCACCGAGGAGACGTCGATCCGGGCCGCGCCCTTCTTCGTCAGGTCGAGCGTGTAGGTCAGGCCCTTGCTGATCTGGAGGATGATCGGCTGGGCCTCGTTGGCGCCGCTGACCTGCTGCTGGAGCAGGGAGAGGAGCTGGGCGCCGGAGAGGTCGACCGTGGCCATCATGTTCGTGAAGGGCTGCACGGTGAACGACTCGCCGTACGTCACGACGCCGTCCCCTTCCGAGCCCGACGCCTTGTAGGCGAGGTCGGAGCGGATGCCGCCGGGGTTCATGAACGCGATCTGGGCGCCGCCCTTGTCGGCCGGTGCGAGGGCCTCCAACTGCGCGTCGGCGATGAGGTCGCCGAGCGGCTTCTCGTACCCCTCCGCGCCACGGCCGTTGATGTCGGCGGAGATGTAGCCCACGGGCCTGTCGGCCACCGGCGCGGCCAGCTTCCTCCAGCGGTCGACGAGGGCCGTCATGTCGGGGGCCTTCGGCTGGTTGCGGTCCACGACGTGGTTGCCCGTGCGGGGGCTCTTGACGGCCGTGCGGACGATGTCCTTCGTCCGCCGGTCGTACGTCAGCGTGGTGTCGGTGTACAGCCGCCCGAAGGACGCCGCCGAGGTGACCGTGCGGGGCGCGCCCGACGGGTCGGGGATGGTGCAGGTGTACGCCGCGTGCGTGTGGCCGGTGACGAGGGCGTCGACCTTCGGCGTGACCTTCTTGGCGATGTCCACGATGGGGCCGGAGATCCCGGCGCCCGCGCCCGGGGTGTCGCAGTTGTAGTTGTACGCGCCGGAGGCCGGCAGCCCGCCCTCGTGGATGAGGGCGACGATCGACTTCACGCCCTGGCGGTCGAGCTCCGCGGCGTACTTGTTGATCGTCTCGACCTCGTCACCGAACTTCAGGCCCTTCACGCCCTCCGCGGTGACGACGTCCGGCGTGCCCTTGAGGGTGACGCCGATGAAGCCGATCTTCACGCCGTTGCGCTTCCAGACCGTGTACGGCTTGAGGATGGGCTTGCCGGTCTTCTCGTCCGTGACGTTCGCGGCGAGGTACGGGAAGTCGGCGCCCCGGAACTTCTTGCCCTTCTCGAAGCAGCCGTCCGTCGGGTGGCAGCCGCCCTTCTGCATCCGCGTCAGCTCCGCGCGGCCCTCGTCGAACTCGTGGTTGCCGACGGAAGTGACGTCCAGCCCGAGCTTGTTCATCGCCTCGATGCTCGGCTCGTCGTGGAACAGCCCCGACATCAGCGGGCTGGCCCCGATCAGGTCGCCGGCCGCGGCGGTCACGGAATAGGGGTGCCCCTTGCGCGCCGTGCGCAGCGAGTTGGCGAGGTACTCCACGCCGCCCGCGGGTATGACCTTCTTGCTCCCGTCCGGCTGCAGCTCGGTGACGGTGCCGGAGGAGCCCTGCGGGGGCTCCAGGTTGCCGTGGAAGTCGTTGAAGGAGAGCAGCTGTACGTCGACCGTACGGGAGTGGTGGGCGCTCGCGGGACCGGCCGTGGCGAGGACACCGGCGGTGGCGGCGAGGACGGCGACGGCGGTGCTCAGCCGTCTGGAGAGGCGCTTCCGTGGCGGCGTCGCGTGCATTTGTTCCCCTTTATGCATATGTGGTTGTTGCTCGGTCGCCGGAATTTTATGTTCAACGCGCGTAGCGCGTCAGGAGCGTTGAGGTGACGATTCAGTAGCTCCTGATGCCGAGGTCGTAGGCTCGACCCATGAGTGACGTCGCGAACAACACAGGCGGGCAGCGGTCGATCGAGGTCGTGGAGGAGCTCGCGCCCGAGATGGCGCGGGATGTGCTGCGGCTGGTGGAGGAAGCCGCCGCCGTCGACGGCCAGCCGGCCGTCTCGGAGCAGGGGCGCCTGCAGCTGCGCGGGCGGCGCGCGGGCGTCCGGCACGTCCTGCTGCGCGACGACGAGGGCGAGCTCATCGGCTATGGGCAGCTGGAGGACAGCGACCCCGTGGAGGCGCCCGCGGGCGAACTCGTCGTGCACCCCGACCGGCGTGGCCGCGGGTACGGGCGGACGCTGGGCGGCGCGCTGCTCGCGGAGTCCGGCAAGCGGCTGCGCATCTGGGCGCACGGCGGGCACCCCGCCGCGCGGCACCTCGCGCAGGTGCTCGGGCTGAGCCTCTTCCGCGAGCTCCGCCAGATGCGGCGCCCGCTGGCCGGACTGGACCTCCCCGACGCGCGCCTGCCGGACGGCGTGACCGTACGGACCTTCCGCCCCGGCGAGGACGACGCGGCGTGGCTCGCCCTGAACGCGGCCGCCTTCGCGCACCACCCCGAGCAGGGCTCGCTGACGCAGCGGGACCTCGACGACCGCAAGGCGGCGAGCTGGTTCGACCCGGAGGGCTTCTTCCTCGCGGAGCGCGAGGGGGAGATCGTCGGCTTCCACTGGACGAAGGTGCACGCGGAGGAGGGACTGGGCGAGGTCTACGTCCTCGGGGTCCGGCCCGGCGTCCAGGGCGGCGGGCTCGGCAAGTCCCTGACGACGATCGGACTGCGGCACCTGGAGGCCGAGGGGCTGCCGACGGCGATGCTGTACGTGGACGCGGACAACCTGCCGGCGGTGGCGGTCTACGAGCGGCTGGGGTTCGCGGTGCACGAGACGGACCTGATGTACCGCACCGAGAGCTGATCCCGTCTCGACGCCGACAGCATTTGACAGCCGCCGATCACATGCATCACCCTTTCACTAGTCAAGTAGTGGAAGGGTGATCGTGGTCGAGTTCCGGATCGACCGGCGCAGTGGGGTGGCCACCTACCTGCAGATCGTTCATCAGGTGGAGCAAGCCCTCCGGCTGGGTCTGCTCGCGCCGGGCGACAAGCTGCCCACGGCCAAAGAGGTCGTCGCGGCCACGGCCATCAATCCCAACACCGTGCTGAAGGCGTACCGCGAGCTCACCCGGGACGGCCTGGTCGAGGCGCGCCCGGGGCTCGGGACGTTCGTACGGCGCTCCCTCGCGCGCCCGCAGGCCGGCGCGGACTCGCCGCTGCGCGCCGAACTCGCCGACTGGATGGAGCGCGCCCACGCGGCGGGGCTCGCCAGGGAGGACGTCTCCGCGCTGGTCACGTCCGTGCTGGAGGAGCGCTTCGAGGGCCCCGCGTGACCACGGTCCGCACGGTCTGAACGCCATGTGGACAAGCGTGGACAAGCGTGAACAAGAGGGCCCGATGACCGATTTCACCTTCCGCCCCGGCCGCACCGCCCTGGAAGCGGTCGGGCTCGGCATGAGGCACCGGCGCGCCTGGGCGCTGCGCGACTGCTCCTTCCGGCTGCCCGCGGGCCGCGTCTGCGCGCTCGTCGGGCCGAACGGCGCGGGCAAGACCACGCTGCTGTCCCTGGCCGCCGGGCTGCGCAGACCCACCGAGGGCTCGCTCACCGTCCTCGGCGGGCGCCCCGGCGGCGCGGAGGTGCGGCCCCGCGTCGCGTACCTCTCGCAGGACAAGCCGCTGTACGCCCGGTTCACCATCGCCGACACCCTCCGCATGGGCCGCGAGCTCAACCCCGCGAGCTGGGACCAGGCCACCGCCGAGCGGCTCGTGGACGACGGCGGGCTGTCGCCGGGCGCGCGCGTCGGCGACCTCTCCGGCGGGCAGCGCACCCGCGTCGCGCTGGCGCTCGCGCTGGGCAAGCGGCCCGAACTCCTGCTCCTGGACGAGCCGATGGCCGACCTCGACCCGCTCTCGCGCCATCAGATGACGACCGCCCTCATGACCGCGGCCGCCGAGCGCGCCGTCACCGTCGTCATGGCCTCGCACATCCTCGCCGAGCTCGACGGGATCTGCGACTACCTGCTGCTGGTGGCCGACGGCAAGGTGCGGCTCGCGGGCGAGGTCGAGGACCTGCTCGCCGCCCACACGCTGCTCGTCGGCTGGCACGAGCAGTCGGGCGCGCCGCGGGAGTTCGCCGCCCACACGGTCGTGGAGACGCGCCGGACGGGCCGTCAGCTCACCGCGCTCATACGCCCCGACGGGCGCCCCGTGCGCGGCGAGTGGCAGATGTCGGAGCCGACCCTGGAGGAACTCCTCCTCGCCCACCTCCGCGCACCGGACGCACCGCCCCTGCTCACACCGAGCGCGGAACCGCGCGCGGGGAGCAAGGCCGTGGGCGCCTTCGCGGTCAGGAACCGGCCGGGTCCTGCGGCATCGAGCCCGTACGGCGCCTGAGCCCGCCGTCGCAGGTGGCACGCCCCTTCCGGAAGGGCTCCGCTTTCCTTAGCGCCATGTGGGCGTTACCCGTGATTCAACAGCGGTTGCGAGTCTTGCCGAATGCAGCCCGCCGTGCACCGTGCACCCGACCGACGGCTACGCGCCGCCGTGGCGCCCGTCTCCGACGCGCCCACCCCGCCCGTGACGCGGAACAATGAAGGCATGACCTCGTCGAGCGCCCAGGCACACGGCCATCCGCACGGAGACGGTTTCGACAATCGGCAGCCTTCCGTCGGCTCCATCGCCGCCCACCGGCCGTACGCGGTCATGGCCCCGGACTCGCCGGGCCTGGAGCCCGACCTGGACGCCTCGGACCTGGGTACCTACGGTGACCCCGCGTACGGCGACGAGGGCCTGGAGGGCGCATACGGAGCGGAGCCGCTGCCGCACGGACGGTTCCTGGACCGGGAGCGCAGCTGGCTGGCCTTCAACGAGCGGGTGCTGGAGCTCGCCGAGGACCCGGCGACCCCGCTGCTGGAGCGGGCGAACTTCCTCGCGATCTTCGCGAGCAACCTGGACGAGTTCTTCATGGTGCGCGTCGCCGGGCTCAAGCGCCGGATCGCCACCGGCGTCGCCACCCGCTCCGCCTCCGGCCTCCAGCCCCGCGAGGTGCTGGAGCAGATCTGGACCCGCTCCCGCGAGCTCATGGCCCGGCACGCCGCCTGCTACCAGCAGGACGTCGCGCCCGAGCTCGCCGAGCGCGGCATCCACCTGATCCGCTGGCCCGAGCTGACCGAGAAGGAGCAGGGCCGCCTCTTCACCCTCTTCCGGCAGCAGATCTTCCCCGTCCTGACGCCGCTGGCCGTCGACCCCGCGCACCCCTTCCCGTACATCTCGGGGCTCTCCCTCAACCTCGCCGTCGTCGTGCGCAACCCCGTCAGCGGGCACGACCACTTCGCACGCGTGAAGGTGCCGCCGCTGCTGTCCCGCTTCCTGGAGGCCTCCCCGCAGCGGTACGTCCCGCTGGAGGACGTGATCGCGGCCCACCTGGAGGAGCTGTTCCCCGGCATGGAGGTGCTCGCGCACCACATGTTCCGGGTGACCCGCAACGAGGACCTGGAGGTCGAGGAGGACGACGCGGAGAACCTGCTCCAGGCGCTGGAGAAGGAGCTCATGCGGCGCCGCTTCGGGCCGCCCGTGCGGCTGGAGGTCGAGGAGACCATCGACCCGTACGTCCTCGACCTGCTCGTCCGCGAGCTGAAGATCAGCGACGCCGAGGTCTACCCACTGCCAGGCCCCCTCGACCTGACCGCGCTCTTCCGGATAGCGACCCTGGACCGGCCCGAGCTGAAGTACCCCAAGTTCGTGGCCGGCACCCACCGGGACCTCGCCGAGGTCGAGTCCGCCTCCGCGCCCGACATCTTCGCCGCCCTGCGCGAGCGGGACGTGCTCCTGCACCACCCGTACGACTCCTTCTCCACCTCCGTGCAGGCGTTCCTGGAGCAGGCGGCGGCCGACCCGGACGTCCTCGCGATCAAGCAGACGCTCTACCGCACCTCCGGCGACTCGCCGATCGTCGACGCCCTCATAGACGCCGCGGAATCCGGCAAACAGGTCCTCGTCCTCGTCGAGATCAAGGCCCGCTTCGACGAGCAGGCCAACATCAAGTGGGCGCGCAAGCTGGAAGAGGCCGGCTGCCACGTCGTCTACGGCCTGGTGGGCCTGAAGACGCACTGCAAGCTGTCGCTCGTGGTGCGGCAGGAGGGCGACACCCTGCGCCGCTACTCCCACGTGGGCACCGGCAACTACCACCCCAAGACCGCGCGCCTCTACGAGGACCTCGGGCTGCTCACCGCCGACCCGCAGGTCGGCGCGGACCTCTCCGACCTCTTCAACCGGCTGTCCGGCTACTCCCGCCGCGAGACCTACCGGCGGCTGCTCGTCGCCCCCCGGTCGCTGCGCGACGGGCTCGTCGCCCGGATCGCCAAGGAGGTCGCGCACCACCGCGCCGGGCGGCCCGCCTACATCCGCATCAAGGTCAACTCGATGGTCGACGAGGCCGTCGTCGACGCCCTCTACCGGGCGGCGCGCGAAGGCGTGCCGGTGGACATCTGGGTGCGCGGCATCTGCGCGCTGCGGCCGGGAGTGACCGGGCTCTCGGAGAACATCCGGGTGCGCAGCGTCCTCGGCCGGTTCCTCGAACACTCCCGGATATTCGCGTTCGGGAACGGCGGCGACCCGGAGGTCTGGCTCGGCAGCGCCGACATGATGCACCGCAACCTGGACCGGCGCATCGAGGCGCTGGTGCGGGTCACCGATCCGGCGCACCGGGCCTCGCTCGGCCGGCTGCTGGAGACCGGGATGTCCGACTCCACCGCTTCCTGGCACCTGGGCCCGGACGGCGGCTGGCGGCGGCACGCGACGGACGCCGACGGGCAGCCGCTGCGCAACGTACAGGAGATGCTCATAGACGCCCGGAGGCGCCGGCGTGGCTCAGCGACCCCATGACCAGCCGCTTACGGTCACCGTGGCCGGGGGGCGGGAAATGACGACGACACAGCGGCCGGCCGCGCCGGACCCGGCCGTGGACACGGCGGCCTCCGGTGAGGTGCTGGCGGACTATCTGCACGGCCAGGCGGCCGAGTTCCTGCGCAGCCTGCGGCTGCACGGCGACAGCGGCGCGGGCGCCGAGGACGCGACCGAGGCCGCCCGGCTGCTGCGCCGCTCGGCCCGCCGCATCTCCGGGGCCCTGCACGTCTACCGGCCGCTCACCGACACGGCCTGGACGGACCACCTCCGCTCCGAGCTGCTGTGGCTGTCCGAGACGCTGGGGCGCGAATACGCCTACGCGGCGAGGCTGGCCCGGCTGCGGGGGGCGCTGCACCGGCTGTCCGGGTCGGCGCCCTGCGAGGAGCGGGCCTGGAGCGGGCTGACGGTCGGCGCCGCGCGGGCGGGCGCACTGCTCGAACGCCAGCTGACGCTGGCCAGGACCCGTGCGCACTCGGCGGCGCTGCAGGCCCTCGGCTCCTCGCGGTTCCACGCCGTCGCCGACGCGGCCGCCGTACTCGCCTCCGAGGTGCCGCTCGACCCGGCCGCGCACGACCTGCTCGCCCGCGAGGCGCTGCCCCGGCTCGTGGAGCAGACCCACCGGCGGCTGGTCGAGGCCGTCGAGCTGCTGCCGCTGTCCGTCGCCGGGCACCCGTACAACGCGGAGGCCCTCACCCACGGGCTCGCCGCGGTCCCGTCCTCCGACGCGCCGCCCGCGGAGGCGCGCCAGGACGCGCCGTGGCACCACGTGCGCAAGCTCGTACGGCTGCGGCGGTACGCGCAGGAGGTTCTCGACGAGCACGGGCAGGGCGAGGTCGAACCCTCCCTCTCCGTAGGGCTGCTGAACGCGGGTCAGGCCCTGGACCGGCACCGCGACGCCGCCGAGGCGGCCGCCGCCGCCGCGGCCGCCGCCCGCACCCCGAGGATCGCCCCGGCCACGGCGTACGCCCTCGGCGTGCTCCACGCCGACCAGCGGCACGAGGTGGAGGCGGCGCGCTTCGCGTTCGGCCGGGTCTGGCAGCGGACGGGGGTGGCGGGGCTGTGAGGGACGACGTCATCCGGGCGGCGGGGTGCGTGCTGTGGCGGCACTCGCCGCTCGACGGCGGGCTGGAGATCGCGCTCGTCCACCGGCCGCGCTACGACGACTGGTCGCACCCCAAGGGCAAGCTCAAGCGCGGCGAGGACGCGCTGAGCGGCGCGGTGCGCGAGGTGCTGGAGGAGACGGGCATGGCGTGCGAGGTGGGGACGCCGCTGCCGACGGCGCACTACGCGGTGGCCGGGCGGCCGAAGGAGGTGCGCTACTGGGCGGCCCGCGCGACGTCGGGCGCGTTCGCGCCGAACCGTGAGGTGGACGCGCTCCTGTGGCTGCCACCGGTGGCAGCGCGGGCTCGCCTGACGCAGGAGCGGGACCGTTCGCTGGTGGATGCGTTGCTTTCGGCGCTGCATGTGTCGTGAGCGGCTTCCGGGTGCGGGCCCGTTGCGCCTGCGGCGGGCTTTCCCCCACCCCGCCCCTTCCCGAAACCGGGGCTCGCGCCCCGGACCCCCGGCTGTCCCTCCGTTGCCGCCTGCGGCGGGAGCGCCCTACGGGCGCGTCCTCAAACGCCGGACGGGCTGAATTGCCAGCCGCGCGGCGCCAGCGCGTCCCAGCGCACCGTGAGTTCCCCCTGGCGCCACCGCCGCGCGTCATCCGTCAGCGGCCACTCCGCCGCCAGCGAAGCCGCCGTACGGATCCACCGCTGCCGCGCGCTGAGCGCCGAATACGGCGCGGCCGCCGCCCAGGCCCGGTCGAAGTCCCGCAGGAACGCGTGCACCGGCTCGCCCGGGACATTGCGGTGGATGAGCGCCTTCGGCAGGCGTTCCGCCAGATCGGACGGGGTGTCGAGCGAGCCGAGGCGGGCCGCGAAGGTGACCGTGCGGGGGCCTTCCGGGCCGAGCGCGACCCAGACGTGACGGCGCCCGATCTCGTCGCACGTGCCCTCCACCAGCAGCCCGCCCGGCGCGAGGCGCGCGCACAGCCGTGACCAGACGGCGGTGACCTCGTCCTCGTCGTACTGCCGCAGCACGTTCGCCGCCCGGATCAGCGCGGGCGCCCGGCCCGTACCGCCGCTCAGGGGGACCTCGAAGCCGCCGTGCGCGAAGGACAGGCCGTCGCGCTCGTACGGCTTCGCCGCGGCGACCCGCCCGGGGTCTATCTCCACGCCGACGACCTCCGCCGCCGCGCACACGGTGCGCAGCCGGGCGAGCAGCTCGACGGCCGTCCAGGGCGCCGCCCCGTAGCCGAGGTCGACGGCGACGGGGTCCGCGCTGCGGCGCAGGGCGGGGCCGTGGGTGCGGGCGATCCAGCGGTCCATGCGGCGCAGCCGGTTGGGGTTGGTCGTCCCCCGGGTGGCCGTCCCGATGGGGCGGCGGGCGGGGGCGGTACGGCTGGCCATGCGCTCAACTCTAGGCCAGCGCGCCCGCGCGGCCGCCGCCGTCGGGCGGGGCCCGCCGCACGGCCCCACGCGTCCCCGGGTCACACTTTGGTAAAGGGGAAATGGGAGGCGACCTCCGCGACGTTGCCCCCTTGTAACGCGCTGAATGCCCCCCAAGAAGCGGACGGAGGACTCACCCGGTGAGCCAGTACGCATCCAGGCTCGGCGCACGCCGCGGCCGCGCGCTCGGCACTTTCGCCCAGAGCCCGCTGCGCCGCATCGGCACCCCTCGTCGCCCCCGTCGCATCGCGATGCTGAGCGTCCACACGTCCCCGTTGCACCAGCCCGGCACGGGCGACGCGGGCGGCATGAACGTCTACATCGTCGAGCTCGCCAAGCGCCTCGCCGCGCTCGACATCGAGGTCGAGATCTTCACCCGGGCCACCACCGGGTCGCTCCCGCCCGCCGTGGAGCTGGCCCCGGGCGTCCTGGTGCGGCACATCGACGCGGGCCCGTACGAGGGGCTGGCCAAGGAGGAGCTGCCCGCGCAGCTGTGCGCGTTCACGCACGGCGTGATGCAGGCGTGGGCGGGCCACCGGCCGGGCCACTACGACCTGGTGCACTCGCACTACTGGCTGTCCGGCCACGTCGGCTGGCTCGCGGCGGAGCGCTGGGGCGTGCCGCTCGTGCACGCCATGCACACCATGGCGAAGGTCAAGAACGCCGCGCTCGCCGCGGGCGACACCCCCGAGCCCGCCGCGCGGGTGATCGGCGAGACGCAGATCGTCCGGGCGGCGGACCGGCTGATCGCCAACACCGACGGCGAGGCCGAGGAACTCGTACGGCACTACGACGCCGCGCCCGGCAAGGTCGCCGTGGTCCACCCCGGGGTGAACCTCGACCGCTTCACCCCGAGCGGCGGGCGCGCGGCGGCGCGCGAGCGGCTCGGGCTGTCGGCCGACGCCCTGATACCGCTCTTCGCGGGGCGCATCCAGCCGCTGAAGGCGCCCGACATCCTGCTGCGCGCGGTCGCCGAGCTCCTCGAACAGGACCCCGGCCTGCGCACGCGGCTGGTCGTCCCGGTGGTCGGCGGGCCCAGCGGCAGCGGCCTGGCCAAGCCGGAGGAGCTGCACAAGCTGGCCGCCCGGCTGGGCATCACCGACGTCGTACGGTTCCGCCCGCCGGTCGGCCAGGAGCAGCTCGCGGACTGGTACCGGGCCGCGTCCGTGCTGGTCATGCCGTCGTACAGCGAGTCCTTCGGCCTGGTGGCCGCGGAGGCGCAGGCGTGCGGCACGCCCGTCGTCGCGGCGGCCGTGGGCGGGCTGCCCGTGGCCGTGCGGGACGGCGTCAGCGGCTTCCTCGTCGACGGCCACGACCCCGCCGACTACGCGCGTGCGCTGCGCCGCTTCGCCGACCAGCCCTCGCTCGCGGACGCGATGGGCGCGGCGGCGGCCCGGCACGCGCGGTCCTTCGGCTGGGACACGGCCGCGGCCGCCACGGCCGACGTGTACACCGCGGCGATCCAGGACCGGCGGCGTCGCCTACGCTCGTCGCATGTCTGACGCGAAATCCGTCATCGAGCAGACGTTCCACGAGGCGGGCCTCGAATGGGAGAGCCCCGCCGACGGTACGTATGTGGTCAAACTCCCCGGCACCCGCAAGCTGTCGACGACCGTCTCCCTGATCGTCGGCAAGCACTCGCTGTCGGTCAACGCCTTCGTCGTGCGCCGCCCCGACGAGAACCACGAGGCGGTGCACCGCTGGCTGCTGGAGCGCAACACGCGGCTGTACGGCGTGGCCTACGCGATGGACCGGCTCGGCGACATCTACCTCGTCGGACGCCTGCCGCTGGCCGCGGTCACCCCGGACGAGATCGACCGCATCCTGGGGACGGTGCTGGAGAACGCGGACGGCAGCTTCAACACCCTGCTGGAGATGGGCTTCGCGAGCGCGATCCGCAAGGAGTACGCGTGGCGCACGTCGCGCGGCGAGTCGACGCGCAACCTGGAGGCGTTCGCGCGCTTGACGTCGAAGGCGGACGACTGACGCGGCTCGCCGGGCCGCACCCGGGCACGGGTCCGGGGCGGAGCCCCGGCCGCGGCGGAGCCGCGCATCAGATTGGGGGCACCTCCCAGCGGTAGCTGGGGGAGGGAAGGGGCGGGGTAGGGGAACAAGCCCCGTCAGACCGACGCCGGCTCCGCCACCCGCTCGGCCTCCACCCGCTCCACGGAGCCCCGGGACAGAGACCGGTTCAACGCCCAGTACCCCACCCCCGCCACGCTCCCCACAACCGCACACCCCGCCCACAGCGCACCCGCCCCGTAAGCGTCGAGCACCGCCCCGCCCGCCAGCGGAGCGACCAGCGCGGCGCCCGACCAGGACAGGGAGTAGACGCCCTGGTAGCGGCCGCGGCCTTGGACGGGGGAGAGGCGGACGACGAGGCCCATCTGGGTGGGGGAGTTGACGATTTCCGCCAGGGACCAGACGCAGACGGTCAGCATGTAGGCGGCGAGCGACCCGCCGGCAAAGGCGGTGAGCCCGAAGCCGTACCCCCCGAGCAGGGCCGAGATCACCAGCAGCCGCCCCGGGTCGCGGTGCTCGATGAAGCGGGTCACGGGGATCTGGAGGGCCACGATCAGCACGCCGTTGACGGCGATGGCCATGCCGTAGTCGGTGGTGGAGAAGCCGTCCTTCGCCATCGCGACGGGCAGCGCAACCGAGGACTGCAGGAAGATCAGGGCGAGCAGGAAGGACAGCCCGACCACGCTCATGTAGCGCCCGTCGCGCAGCACGGTGCCCATGCTGATCGCGGGCTCGTCCTCGCCGGTGGCCTCCGGCGCGGCCGGGCGGGACTCGGGGAGCTTGACGAACACGAGGATCGCGCACAGGAGCGTCATGGCCGCTTCGCCGAGGAAGCCGATGAGGTAGCTGTACTGCGCGATGAACCCGGCCGCGGCCGACGAGATCGCGAAGCCGAGGTTGATGGCCCAGTAGTTCAGGGCGAAGGCCCGCACGCGGTCCTCGGGCGCCACGATGTCCGCCATCATCGCCTGCACCGCCGGGCGGGAGGCGTTGGCGGCCATGCCCACCACGAAGGCCACCGCCGCGATGGCCACCGGGCCCTGCGCGAAGCCCAGCACGGCCACGGACACCGCGGTCGAGGTCTGGGCGATCAGCAGCGTGGGCCTGCGGCCCAGCCGGTCGGCCAGCACGCCCCCGCCGATCGAGGAGACGACGCTGCCGAGGCCGTGCAGGGCGGCGACCAGCCCCGCGTACGAGGCCGAGTAGCCCTGGTCGACGGTGAGATAGAGGGCGAGGAAGACCGAGACGAACGCCCCGAGGCGGTTGACCAGGGTCGAGGTCCACAGCCACCAGAAGTCCCGGGGCAACCCCGAGACGCTCTCCCTCGCGGCGCGCCCGACGCTCGCTACGGACATTCCCCAACCCCCGGTATGTAAGTGTCTCCTGTGAAGCTCGCAACTTACATAGCTCTGTTCCCGGGGCGCCACTCAATTGACGGCGGTGGTCAATCGTCCGTACCACGGCAGGGGCTTTCAGCACCACCCCTGCCGTCGATTACGCTCATGGGCATGGCCGACGCACCGTACAAGCTGATCCTCCTCCGCCACGGCGAGAGCGAGTGGAACGCCAAGAACCTGTTCACCGGCTGGGTGGACGTCAACCTGAACGAGAAGGGCGAGAAGGAGGCTGTCCGGGGCGGTGAGCTGCTCAAGGACGCCGGCCTGCTCCCCGATGTGGTCCACACCTCCCTCCAGAAGCGCGCCATCCGCACCGCGCAGCTCGCGCTGGAGTCCGCGGACCGCCACTGGATCCCCGTCCACCGCTCCTGGCGGCTGAACGAGCGCCACTACGGCGCCCTCCAGGGCAAGGACAAGGCCCAGACCCTGGCCGAGTTCGGCGAGGAGCAGTTCATGCTCTGGCGCCGTTCCTACGACACCCCGCCGCCCGCCCTGGAGGACGGCACCGAGTTCTCGCAGAGCGACGACCCGCGCTACGCCTCGATCCCGAGCGAGCTGCGCCCGCGCACCGAGTGCCTCAAGGACGTCGTCACGCGCATGCTGCCGTACTGGTACGACGGCATCGTCCCGGACCTGCTGGCCGGCCGTACGGTCCTGGTCGCCGCGCACGGCAACTCCCTGCGCGCCCTGGTCAAGCACCTCGACGGCATCTCCGACGCAGACATCGCGGGCCTGAACATCCCCACCGGCATCCCGCTCGCCTACGAGCTCGACGCCGACTTCCGCCCCGTCAAGAAGGGCGGCACCTACCTCGACCCGGAGGCCGCCAAGGCCGCCATCGAGGCCGTGAAGAACCAGGGCAAGAAGAAGTAGCCCGCACCACCTCGGGCGGATCCCGCCCGAAACCCGCTCGGAAAAGGCCCCCTGCCTGCGGTTTCACCGCGGACAGGGGGCCTTTGCGCGGCGCTTCGCGTGGTGACGCAGAGCAAGTTGGTCACCGAATGGAGCAAGAGAACCACGGTGCGGATGCGACACGTGAGTAGCGGGGTGAGCCTCTTGTCAAGGAGGTAACACCATGGATTCAATCCGTACCGCTCTGTGCGGCGCCGCGGTAGTCGCGGCCTGTGCAGTTCCCGCAGCTCCCGCCTACGCCTTCGGCAACCTGGGCAACCTGGCGACCCCGGCGGAGAAGGCCGCGCCCGCGGTCCCCTCCACCGGCCACGACCGGGACCGGGAGGACTGCGACGACGACCACGACGGTCGTTGGGACCATGACGGCCGTCACGACGGGCGTCACGACCACGACGGGCGTCACGACGGCCGCCACGACGGCCGGTGGGACGACGACGACTGCGACGACGACGGCGACGGGCGTCACGACCACGACGGCCGCCACGACGGCCGTGAGGACCACGACGGCCGTCACGACGGTCGCCACGACCACGACGGCCGCGAGGACCACGGCGGGCGTCACGACCACGAGGGCCGGCACGACCACGACGGTCGCCACGACGGCCGTGAGGACCACGACGGCCGCCACGACGGCCGCGAGGACCACGGCGGGCGTCACGACGGCCGTCACGAGGGTCGCCACGACGAGCACCGGCCGCACGGGCACGCCCACGCGGGTGGTGGAGCCACCGCACTGATGGCCTCCTCCACGGAGTCCGGCGACACCCCCGTCCTCATCCTCGCCGCGGGAGCCACGGTCGGCATAGCGGGCGGCATGTTCTGGTACCGCCGCCGGGCCGCCTCGGCCAAGCAGTGATGTGACGGGAAGCGAACAGGCAACATGTCAGAACAGCGCACAGGCGGCTTCACCAAGCGCCTGCTGACAGGGGTGGCCTGGGCGGCCGTGGTGCTCGCCCTGTGCCTGGTAGGCAGCGGTGACACCGACGAGCCGATGGTCAAGGCCCGCAAGACCGGTGGAACCGCGGCCAAGAGCCACCCTCCCGCGCACGGCCTGCCCCCGGTACACGAACCGTTGCCGGGGGCGGGCCCCCAAGGAATCGTCATCAAGGCCATGGGGGTCAAGGCCCCGATCGAAGGCCACGGCCTCGACGCGCAGGGCGGCGTCGAAGCGCCCCCCTACGAGCGGGCCAACGCCGTCTCCTGGTACCAGGACGGCCCGCAGCCCGGCACCCCGGGCGTCGCCGTCCTCGTCGGCCACGTGGACACCAAGAAGGCCCCGGCCGTCTTCTACGAACTGAGCAACACCAAGCCCGGCGTGAAGATCAACGTCAGCCGCTCGGACGGCTCCACCGCGGAGTTCACCGTCGAGGACGTCGCCGTCGTCCCCAACGACCACTGGGACGACGACAAGGTCTACGGACCGCGCGACAAGGACGACCCGGACCGCCCGGAGCTGCGCCTGCTCACCTGTGGCGGCGACTACGACCGCGGCAAGCACACCTACACGGCCAACATCGTGGTCTACGCCTACCTCACCGGCAGTGTGGAGCCGAAGGTCGCGCCCCCGGCGCCTCCCGCGCCACCGCCAGCGCCCCCGGCGCCCCCCGCACCTCCGGCGCCCGTGCCCCCGCCGCCCGCCGCGCAGGACACGGCGGCGGCAGGCGGGCCCCATCCCTACCGCCCGTAGCGCGGGGCGCGCGAAACGCGAAAGGGGCCCCCGGCCGGGGACATCCGGCCGGGGGCCCGCTTCCGTGAGTGACGTGCGCGTGGGCGGCTAGCCGCAACCGCCGCCGCACTGGCACGAGCCGCCGCTCTGGCAGCCGCAGGAGCAGCCGGGACCACAGGTGCATCCCGCGGCCGGAGTGGGAGGGGTGTGGGTCATATGCGGTACCTCCTCGAAGGGTGGTCTGCCTGACCCACAGTCAAGGACGGTCCGCTTCGCCCGTCAATGCCCCTCGCGTACGTATGTCCGGGCGCATGGAGGGTGTGTGGGAGCACTCCCCGAGGTCATGCGCCGTCGACTGCTCCCGTGCGCCCCTCGCCCTGGGACAGCTCGTCCGCGTGCTCGCCGGTCACCAGATAGACCACCCGCTTGGCGACCGAGACGGCGTGATCGGCGAACCGCTCGTAGTAGCGGCCCAGCAGCGTCACGTCGACGGCCGTCTCGATGCCGTGCTGCCAGCGGTCGTCCATCAGGTGCTGGAAGAGCGCGCGGTGCAGCAGGTCCATCGCGTCGTCGTCCTGCTCCAGCTGGAGCGCCAGGTCGACGTCCTTGGTGATGATCACCTCGCCCGCCTTGGCCATCAGGCGCTGCGCCAGCTGGCCCATCTCCAGGATCGTGGCGTGCAGGTCGCGCGGCACCGCCGTGTCCGGGAAGCGCAGCCGGGCCAGCTTGGCCACGTGCTGCGCGAGGTCCCCGGAGCGCTCCAGGTCGGCGCTCATCCGCAGCGAGGTGACCACGATCCGCAGATCGGTGGCGACCGGCTGCTGGCGGGCCAGCAGGGCGATCGCCCGCGCCTCCAGATCGCGCTGGAGGTCGTCCACCTTGGCGTCCGCGGCGATCACGGACTCCGCCAGCTTGAGGTCCGCGTCCAGGATCGCCGTGGTGGCGCGCCCGATCGCGGAGCCCACGAGCCGGGCCATCTCGACGAGGCCCTCGCCGATCGAGTCGAGCTCCTCGTGGTACGCGTCCCGCATCCTGACCTTCTCTCTGAGTAACGGTGGGCGAGGAGTGCCTCGGCCGCCCACGGTCCCCACGTTCCGGCCGGAACGCTACGGCCGGCAGCCTCCGGAGTGAACCCGCGCCGTCCTCAAGGTGAACTCTCGGCAACGTATGTTCGAGGTGGCACTCGTTTGGCTGTGGATGTGTCGTACCCCCCGCATAACCTTGACTCATGAACATGGACGCGGCCGTCGCCGCAGCGGCAGCGATCGCCGGCCTGTGCACCGGCGTGATCGCCATGCTGGCGTTCCGCTGGAGCGAGCGCGACCAGGCCCGGCCGACCCGCAGCTCACTGCACACGGACGCCGTGCTTCCCCCCGGCGTGGACACGGTGCTCTCCGTGCTGCGCTCCTCCGCGGTCGTCCTCGACGAGGCCGACACCGTGGTCAAGGCCAGCTCCGCGGCGTACGCCCTGGGGCTGGTCCGCGGCGGGAAGCTGGCCGTCGAGCCGATGCTCCAGATGGCGCGCGACACCCGCCGCGACGGCGAGATACGCCAGGTCGAGCTCGACCTGCCCCGGCGCGGCACGGGCCGCGGCGACGCCCTCGCGGTTTCGGCCAGAGTGGCACCGCTCGGCTCCCGGCTGGTGCTCCTGCTGGTCGAGGATCTCACCGAGGCCCGCCGCATCGAGGCCGTCCGCCGCGACTTCGTCGCCAACGTCAGCCATGAGCTCAAGACGCCGGTCGGCGCGCTCTCCCTGCTGTCCGAGGCCGTCATGGACGCCGCCGAGGACCCGGAGGCCGTCAACCGCTTTGCGGGCCGGATGCAGATCGAGGCCACCCGGCTGACCAACCTCGTCCAGGAGCTCATCGACCTCTCCCGCGTGCAGAACGACGACCCGCTGGAGGACTCCGAGCCCGTCCGGGTCGACGAGCTGGTCGCCGAGGCCATCGACCGCTGCCGCCACCAGGCCGGCACCAAGCAGATCACCATGGCCGCAGGAGGCACCGCCGACCTGCACGTCTGGGGCAACCGCGGCCAGCTCGCCGCCGCCCTGGGCAACCTCGTGGAGAACGCGGTCAACTACAGTCCCGCCCGTACGAGGGTCGGCATCGCGGCCCGCCACATCACCGCACCCGGCGGCGACCTCATCGAGATCGCCGTCACCGACCAGGGCATCGGCATCTCGGAGAAGGACCGCGAGCGGATCTTCGAGCGCTTCTACCGCGTAGACCCGGCGCGCTCGCGCGCCACCGGCGGGACCGGCCTCGGCCTCGCCATCGTCAAGCACGTGGCAGCCTCGCACGGCGGGGAGGTCACGGTCTGGAGCGCCGAGGGCCAGGGCTCCACCTTCACCCTGCGGCTCCCGGAGGCGGGCTCGGTCCGCGACCGGGACCGCCGCGGGCCCCGCCGCATCGACGACTCCTTCATCAGCGAACACCTTCCCACTCCGGAGGTGCTTCCGTGACCCGCGATCGGGGAACGACCCCCGTTACCCCCACACAGACCCGACCGGAGGTCCATCCGTGACCCGTGTGCTCGTCGTCGAGGACGAGGAATCCTTCAGCGACGCTTTGTCCTACATGCTCCGCAAGGAAGGGTTCGAGGTCGCCGTCGCGGCCACCGGGCCCGACGGGCTGGACGAGTTCGAGCGCAACGGCGCCGACCTGGTCCTGCTCGACCTGATGCTCCCCGGCCTGCCCGGCACGGAGGTCTGCCGCCAGCTGCGCGGGCGCTCCAATGTGCCGGTCATCATGGTGACCGCCAAGGACAGCGAGATCGACAAGGTCGTCGGCCTGGAAATAGGAGCCGACGACTATGTGACCAAGCCCTTCTCGTCCCGGGAGCTGGTGGCCCGCATCAGGGCCGTCCTGCGCCGCCGTGGCGAGCCGGAGGAGGTCACCCCCGCGGCCCTGGAGGCGGGCCCCGTCCGGATGGACGTCGACCGGCACGTCGTCACCGTGTCGGGCGGCAAGGTCGACCTGCCGCTGAAGGAGTTCGACCTCCTGGAGATGCTGCTCCGCAACGCGGGCCGGGTGCTCACCCGGATGCAGCTCATCGACCGGGTCTGGGGCGCGGACTACGTCGGCGACACCAAGACCCTCGACGTGCACGTCAAGCGGCTGCGCGCCAAGATCGAGCCCGACCCGGGCGCGCCGCGCTATCTGGTGACGGTGCGCGGGCTGGGCTACAAGTTCGAGCCGTAGCCGGCGGGCGTACGGGCGGCCGCGCGCGGCCGCCCGGCGCCGGAACCACGCCGAGGGGCCCGGGAGCGCTGCTTCCGGGCCCCTCGGCGTCAGGTCGTCGGCTCAGTGACCGGCGTGCTGCCGGCCGCCCTGCGACGGCTCACCGGTGCCCGGCTTGCCGCTGCCCTGCTGGGCGCCCGCCGGGGCTTCCGAGGCGCCCGTGGAGGCCTCGTCGCCGGGCTTGCCGGCCTGGCCGCCCGGCTTGCCCGACTGCGACGGGGAGGCGGGTGCCGAGGGCGCCTCGGTGGGGCCCCACTCCTTGAAGTAGCTCTTCGCGGGCATGACGAAGGCGCCGATGCCCACCTCGCCGGTGTCGCTGAAGTCGAACGTCAGCTTCTGCTGCTCGCCGTCCTTGAGCGCCTCACGGCCGTTCGGCAGGACCGCCGAGGCGTTGCCCTTGCCGCCGAGGACGACGGAGCCGTGCGCGGGCACGACGAGCTGGCCGGAGCCACCCGCAGGGGTGATCTTCACGGTCGCGTTCTTGCCGACGAGGGAGACCGCCTTGAGCGTCTGGTCCTTGTCGCCGTTGTTGAAGAGCTTGCCGGTGATCACGGCCGGGCCCTTGGCGTCCAGGTCCGGCTGGGTGATCACGTTCATGTTCTGGAGCTTGATGTCGCCGACCGAGGTGGCGGCGTTGTCCGGCTTGACCTCCAGCGTCTGCGCGCTGTTGCCCGCCGCGCAGGCGGAGAGCGAGGCGATCGAGAGCACGAGGGCGGAAGCGGCGAGAGTGCCGCGTCGAAGGCTGCTGCTCACGGCGGCGGCATCTCCTTGGACGAAGTAAGAGGTGTGTCAGCGCGCTTAGGTTACCGAGCCCCCCGCGGGCCCTCGCACCCGACCCGCCCCCATGGTCAACTAGGCCCCTGTCGGCGGCATGGCCGAATATCCGCCCCGAACACCCATGGGGCCGGGTGACGGGTGATGCGGGGGATTATCCGCAGGGAATGCGGGAGGCTCCGGGAAGATGTTCGGGAATTGATCAAGACGGTCGTGATCAATTCCGGAATCCGGGCGATGAAGAGAGTCCGGCCCCGAACGGAGTAGCGGAAGTCCGCCGACCGGACCCCGGCAAAACGGGACGTTCGACCGCTCGCGAGCCTCTCCGTGCGCGTGTAACGTGCCCGTTTCGCCTTGCCCGAAGAACCGCTCCGACCTGCGAATACCCGCTTCCGGAAGCCTCCCGCAGCACGTTCCGGTTGCTGTTGTCAAGCCCTGAGATATGCCCTGACCTGCGGAAACGCCATTCAGAACGGGCAGTTCCCGTGTTAGACTGGATAGCCACGGAAGGGGTACCTGTCACATGACGTTCAAGGTTGGCGACACCGTGGTCTATCCCCATCACGGGGCCGCGCTGATCGAGGCCATCGAAACTCGCCAGATCAAAGGCGTGGACAAGACCTACTTGGTGCTGAAGGTCGCCCAGGGTGACCTGACGGTTCGGGTGCCGGCGGACAATGCGGAGTTCGTCGGTGTGCGCGATGTGGTCGGCCAGGATGGGCTGGACCGGGTCTTCGAGGTGCTCCGCGCACCGTATGCGGAAGAGCCGACGAACTGGTCCCGTCGCTACAAGGCAAATCTCGAGAAGCTCGCGTCCGGTGACGTGATCAAGGTCGCCGAGGTCGTGCGCGACCTGTGGCGTCGTGAGCGCGAGCGCGGTCTCTCCGCCGGTGAGAAGCGCATGCTCGCGAAGGCGCGCCAGATCCTGGTCAGCGAGCTCGCTCTCGCGGAGAACACCAACGAGGACAAGGCCGAGGCCCTGCTCGACGAGGTTCTCGCGTCCTGACGCAGCGCTCCACTCGTCATTGAGGGAGCACAGCAGCGCTGCGCGCAACGCAGCAGGTGCCGGACGAAAGAAGTGCCGCGGTGCCCGTGCGATGACGACAGTCATCCGCCGGGCGCTGCGGCATCTCTGCTCAGGCGCCGAAGTTCACGCTCTGCTTGGCGTGCCGGGCCCGGGCAGTCGACCCGACCAGTGTCACGGAAGGGGCTGGTCGGGGCGTCGTGCCCGGCACGCTGAGGCCATACCCAATTCGGCCGAGGAAGCAAACCTGAACGCCAACGCAATGTCTGATCGAGCCCCCGCCGTCACTCCTTCGCGCACCGCCGCGGTGATCCCCGCGGCCGGCCGCGGCGTCCGCCTCGGCCCGGGTGCCCCCAAGGCCCTGCGCACGCTCAACGGCACCCCGATGCTGGTCCACGCCGTGCGCGCGATGGCAGCCTCCCGGGCCGTGGGACTCGTCGTCGTGGTCGCCCCGCCGGACGGTGCTCCCGAGGTCCGCAACCTCCTCGATGCCTATCCGCTGACCGGCCACGACCCTGCCGAGATCCTGGTCGTCCCCGGTGGCGGGACCCGGCAGGAGTCCGTCCGCCTCGGCCTCAAGGCCCTCCCCGGCGACGTCGACACCGTCCTCGTGCACGACGCCGCGCGCCCGCTGGTGCCCGTCGACACCGTCGACGCCGTGATCTCCGCCGTACGGGACGGCGCCCCCGCCGTCGTGCCGGCGCTGCCCCTCGCCGACACCGTCAAGCAGGTCGAGCCCCGCACGGGTGACGCCGCGGGCGAGCCCGAGCGCGTCGTCGGAACGCCCGAGCGGGCGCTGCTGCGGGCCGTGCAGACCCCGCAGGGCTTCGACCGGCGCACCCTCGACGAGGCGCACGAGCAGATCGTCACGGAGGGCGAGGGCGCCACGGACGACGCCGGGCTCGTGGAGCGGCTCGGCCGGCCCGTCGTGGTCGTGCCCGGCCACGAAGAGGCGTTCAAGGTGACCAGGCCGCTGGACCTCGTCCTGGCCGAGGCCGTACTCGCCCGCAGGAGGGCCAATGACCGGTATTAGCCGTCCCGCCCAGGTCATGCCCCTGGTGGGCATCGGCACGGACGTGCACGCCTTCGAGGAGGGCCGCGAGCTGTGGTGCGCGGGCCTGCTCTGGGAGGACGCCACGCACGGCCTCGCGGGCCACTCCGACGGTGACGTCGCCGCGCACGCGGCGTGCGACGCGCTGTTCTCCGCCGCGGGCGCCGGCGACCTCGGCGAGCACTTCGGCACGGACCGCCCCGAGTGGTCCGGCGCCTCCGGCGTCACCCTGCTGGCCGAAGCGGCGCGGATCGTCCGCTCGGCGGGCTTCGAGATCGGCAATGTCTCGGTCCAGGTGATCGGCGTGCGCCCGAAAATCGGCAAGCGGCGCGAGGAGGCCCAGAAGGCCCTCTCCGAGGCGATCGGGGCCCCGGTGTCGGTCTCCGGCACCACGAGCGACGGTCTGGGCCTCACGGGCCGCGCGGAGGGCCTGGCGGCCGTCGCCACGGCGCTGGTCTTCCCCAGGGTCTGACCGGACCCGCCCTCGGGGGCATACGGTGGTCGACGCACGGTGACCCGGTGGTCGCCGTGCGTGAGGCCCGCCTCAGCCGTCACCCGAGGGAAGGATCCGCACCGTGTCTGCCGAACTCTCCGACGACCTGAAGAAGCTCCTCGACGACGCCCCCGTCTTCGCCGCCGTGGCGACGGTCCAGCCCGACGGCAGCCCCCAGGTCTCCGTCACCTGGATCGCGCGCGACGGGAACGACCTGCTGATCTCCACGACCGTCGGCCGCCGCAAGGAACAGAACCTGCGGCGGGACCCGCGGGTGACCGTGCTGATCAACCCGCACAACGCGCCCTACACCTACGCGGAGGTGCGGGGGGCCGCGACGCTCACCACCGAGGGCGGCCAGGAGCTGATCAACACGCTGTCCCGGAAATACACCGGGAAGGATTACGCGGACTTCAACCCGGCGTCGGCGGAAGACGCGCAGCGGGTGGTCGTACGGATCGCTCCCCGCAAGGTCGTGGGCTCGATCTAGGGCAGGCGCGTCCTCAGGCGCCGTCCGACTTGCCCGCACCCACACGGTCCGGCTCGGCGGGTTCGTAAAGACGAACCCGCTTCGGCATCGGCAGCCCTTCCCGGGTCTGCGCGGTCGCAGGCGCGGGCGTGGGCGGCGCCGAATTGCGGCGCATCTCGTCCATCCCCTTCAGCAGGCCCTTGCGGAGCCGCTTGCCCAGCGGCCGCTCGACGTACTTGTGCAGGAGCCACGCCGCGCCCAGCATCACCGCGATCAGGCCCGGTACGAGCACGTGCGGAGGGATGCGGTCGCGCAGGGCGTAGATGACGGTCATGCCGATGTACTGGTGGATCAGGTACACCGGGTAGGTGAGCGCGCCCGCCGTCGACAGCCAGCGCCACTGCACGCGGTTCAGCTTGCCCAGCGCGATCAGCGCCATCAGCACGAACGCCACGAAGATGATCAGCGAGGCCGGCCAGGTCGGGATCGTGTGGCTGGAGTTGTCCGCCACGCGCCGTGGCAGGTGGTGCTCGGCGAGCAGCAGTGACACGGCCACGATGCCCCAGAGCAGCGCCGTGGGCCTGTAGCGGTACATCAGGTAGAAGGCGATGCCCGCGATGAAGTAGGGCGCGTACAGCGGCATCGCCCACATGTCGAGGATCTTGCTGTCCACGCTGGACGAGGTGACCGCGGCCACCGTCCAGATGCCGCAGAACAGGACGCACTTGCGGTACGTGACACCGGTGGCGACGACGATCGCGAAGAGTACGTAGAACTTCAGCTCGACGAAGAGCGTCCAGTAGACGCCGTCGACGTCCCAGACGCCGACGCCCGTCTGGAGCATGGTCAGGTTGGTGAGGACCGTGTCCCAGTTCTGCACCTGGCGCACCTGCGGCCACAGCGTGACCACGCCCGCGGTCAGGAAGATCGCCACCCAGTAGGCCGGATAGATCCGTGACGCCCGGGAGACCACGAAGTCGCCCAGGGTGCGCCCCCAGGTGCTCATGCAGATGACGAAACCGCTGATCAGGAAGAAGATCTCGACACCTGTCCACCCGTACCGGGTGATCAGGCTCAGGTGGGGGAAGATCTCGCGGGTGTCCCTGCCCCAGCCGCCGCGCAGGGCGACGTAGTGGAACAGCACGACCATCAGGGCCGCGATGATGCGGAGCCCGTCCAGGACGTACAGCCGCGGTGCGGGCTGCTGGACGGCTGACCTGCCGCCATCGAGTTCACCTCGTCTGGCGAAACGCATGTCATCCTCTCCCATTGATTAAGTCGGCTCATCCTACGCAGGCCTGTTCGCACGCATGCTGACACAGGAGGTCCTGGTGCTGCCGTGACAGTTATCTCCTGTCTCTCACGTATTTCCAAGTCCCTCCCGCCAGGCGATCTTGCCGGGGTCCACGGATATCCGTACAAGGCAGGTCACCCGGTCCTGATCTCGGTCGCGGCCTTGCGCAGACCGCGTCCGAGCGCTCCGGAGAGCGGACGTTCCACGTACCGGTGTACCAGCCATGCCGCCTGGAGCATCGCCAGGACGAGGGCCGGGAGCAGCACGTAACGCGGCACCAGGCCCCCGGTGTGCCGGATGACCAGCCAGCCGACGCGCTCGTGGATCAGATAGAGCGGATAGGTGAGCGCACCGGCGGTGGTCAGCCACCGCCGGTCCAGGCGCCGGGTCCGGCCGAGCGCCACCGCCGCCACCGCGAGGAAGAACAGCGTGAGCAGCGCCGTCGTCGGCCAGTGCGGCACGTGCCGGCCCATATGGCCTTCCGCGCGCGCCTGGGCGTCCAGGAGGGCGTGCTGCGCGACCAGGAAGCAGCTGCCCACGATCAGCCAGAGCGCCAGGTTCGGGCGGAAGCGGTACATCAGGTGGAAGGCGATGCCGGCGATGAAGTACCAGCAGTCCTCAGGCATCAGGATCTGGTCGAGCGCGGGGTTGTGCACCGCGGCGGCGACGGCTCCCGCGAACCCCCAGACCACACAGAAGCCGACGGCCCGCCGGTAGGTCAGACCTCGCCAGGCGATCAGCGCGAAGAGCAGGTAGAAGCGCATCTCGACCCAGAGCGTCCAGTAGACGCCGTCGACCGGATCCACTCCAAGGGGCGATTGGAGCATCGTCAGGTTGACGGCGACATCCCTCGGACGGAGGGTTTCGTCCGCCGCGGGCCACATATAGGTGATGAGTGCGACGGCGAGCACCCCGAACCAGTAGGCGGGGAAGAGCCGGGTGACGCGCGACACGGCGAACTCGCCGACGCTCTTCCCCCAGCAGCTCATGCAGATCACGAAGCCGCTGATCAGGAAGAACAGCTGCACGCCCAGCCAGCCGTAGGACGCGGGCAGGAAGGCCGTAGGGAAGACCGCCGAGGACGGCCGCGTCCAGACCCCGCTGCCGAACGCCACGTAGTGGTAGGCCACCACCATCAGCGCGGCGAACAGTCGCAGCCCGTCCAGCGCGGCCAGCCGCCCGCGCCGCCCGTCGCTCCCCGGCCTGCGGGCCGTCTCCAGGGGCCCGGCAGGCGGGCCCGGCCGTTCCGGGTGCTCCTGCTGTACCGGCAGAGTGGAGTGCAACACCCCTCCAGGGATCCGCGGCGCCTCACCGAGAAGTCGTCACCGAGAAGTTGGCTTCGTGCCGCGGAAGTTACCACGCGAATTTATATTTTTGGCGCAATAAGCAAATAAGGGGCAAAACGTTCCGTCCGACGAACGAACCGGCCGTTTGCCCGGGGCACTCCCCGGAGCCCACTACCCTGGTTGCGTGACCATTCGCCTGTACGACACCAGCGCCCGGCAGATCCGTGACTTCACCCCGATCACTCCGGGCTGTGTCTCGATCTACCTCTGTGGCGCGACCGTGCAGGCCGCTCCGCACATCGGACATATCCGCTCCGGTCTCAACTTCGACATCATGCGCCGCTGGTTCGCCCACCGCGGCTACGACGTGACGTTCGTCCGCAACGTCACGGACATCGACGACAAGATCATCAAGAAGTCCGCCGAGCAGGGCCGCCCCTGGTGGTCGATCGGCTATGAGAACGAGCGAGCCTTCAACAGCGGTTACGACGTGCTCGGCTGCCTGCCCCCCACGTACGAACCGCGCGCCACCGGCCATGTCACCGAGATGGTCGAGATGATGCGCGGCCTCATCGAGCGCGGCCACGCGTACGAGTCGGAGGGCAACGTCTACTTCGACGTGCGCTCCTTCCCCGGCTACCTCCAGCTCTCCAACCAGGACCTGGACAATCTCCTCCAGCCGTCCGGCGAGGGCGAGACCGGCAAGCGCGACCCCCGTGACTTCGCGATGTGGAAGGCCGCCAAGCCCGGTGAGCCCTCCTGGGAGACCCCGTGGGGCCGCGGCCGCCCGGGCTGGCACCTGGAGTGCTCGGCCATGGCGCACAAGTACCTGGGCGCGGCGTTCGACATCCACGGCGGCGGCCTGGACCTGATCTTCCCGCACCACGAGAACGAGATCGCCCAGGCCAAGGCCTTCGGCGACGACTTCGCCGCCTACTGGGTGCACAACGCCTGGGTGACCATGAGCGGCGAGAAGATGTCGAAGTCGCTCGGCAACTCCGTCCTCGTCTCCGAGATGGTCAAGCACTGGCGCCCCATCGTCCTGCGCTACTACCTCGGCACCCCGCACTACCGATCGATGATCGAGTACAGCGAGGAGGCGCTGCGCGAGGCGGAGTCCGCCTTCGCGCGCATCGAGGGCTTCATCCAGCGCGTCGTGGAGAAGGCCGGTCCGGTCGAGCCCGCCGCCGAGGTGCCGCCCGCGTTCGCCGAGGCGATGGACGACGACCTGGGCGTCCCCCAGGCCCTCGCGATCGTCCACACCACCGTGCGCCAGGGCAACTCCGCGCTGACCGCCGACGACAAGGAATCCGCCGTCGCCCGGCTGGCCGAGGTCCGCGCCATGCTCGGCGTGCTGGGCCTCGACCCGCTCGACCCGCAGTGGGCCGGTGCCGCGTCGGGCCGCGGTGACGATCTGCACGGCGTGGTCGACTCCCTGGTCAGGCTGGTGCTCGAGCAGCGCCAGGCCGCCCGCGGGCGCAAGGACTACGCCACCGCCGACGCCATCCGCGACCAGCTCCAGCAGGCCGGTCTCGCCATCGAGGACACCCCGTCCGGTCCCCGCTGGTCGCTCACCTAGAGGCTCCGCCCTCAAGCGACGCGGCCCGTCCTGAGAGACACTTTTCGTACGTACGTTTACAAGAGCCGCCCCACCGGTGGCTCTGAGCAGTGAAGAAACAGGTGCACCCATGGCCGGCAACAGCCAGCGCAGGAACCGCCGCACGTCCAACAAGAAGGGCGCGACGGTCGGCAGCGGCGGCAAGCGGCGCCGTGCCCTGGAGGGCAAGGGTCCGACCCCGCCCGCTTCCGAGCGCAAGGGCCACAAGAAGAACCGTCTCGCCAACGCCAAGGTCCGGCACGAGTCCAAGCGCCCGGCCCCGCGCCGCGGCGGGCCCAAGGGCACCAACGAGCTCGTCGTCGGCCGTAACTCGGTCGTCGAGGCGCTGCGCGAGGGCGTCCCCGCGAACACGCTCTACGTCCAGCAGTACCTGGACAACGACGAGCGCGTCCGCGAGGCGCTCCAGCTCGCCACGGACAAGGGCCTCAACCTCATGGAGGCCCCGCGTCCCGAGCTCGACCGGATGACGAACGGCCTCAACCACCAGGGCCTCGTCCTGTCGGTCCCGCCCTACGAGTACGCCCACCCGGACGACCTCACCGCCGCCGCGTTCGACGACGGCGAGGACCCGCTGATCGTCGCCCTCGACGGCATCACCGACCCGCGCAACCTCGGCGCCGTCGTCCGCTCCGTCTCCGCCTTCGGCGGCCACGGCGTGGTCGTCCCCGAGCGCCGCGCGGCCGGCATGACCGCCAGCGCCTGGAAGACCTCCGCGGGCACCGCCGCCCGTACGCCGGTGGCCCGCGCCACCAACATGACGCGGCTGCTGGAGTCGTACCAGAAGGCCGGGCTCGTGGTCGTCGGCCTGGCCGCCGACGGCGACGTCGAGCTGCACGAGCTGGAGGCCCTCGGGGGCCCCGTCGTCATCGTCGTCGGCAGCGAGGGCAAGGGCCTGTCCCGCCTCGTCGGCGAGACCTGCGACTTCCGCGTGCGGATCCCGATGCCGGGTGGCGCGGAGTCGCTGAACGCGGGCGTCGCGGCCGGCGTGGTCCTGTACGAGGCCTCGCGCCGCCGGGCCTGATCCCAAGTGACCGCTTGCGGTCACAAATCGACATCGAACGCCGGACGGGCCGTTAAACCAGCCCGTCCGGCGTTCGGCGTCTCATGACCTTGACGGGTCTCGGACAGTTCGAACCGGTCAAGGCAGTGTCCTAATCAGAAGTCACTCGGTTAGATGAGTGTGGACACCAGAACACCCCGCACACCCACGGGGGGAAGCTCTTCCGGGTACGACGACCAGCCCGCGCTGAGTACGGTGAAAGTGCCGTCCGACCCGGCGCAGATCGTCGTCAACCATATGAGTTTCCGCGTGCAGCTCGCCCGGCCGCCGCGCGTCGCCCGCCAGTTCGCCGGGGTCGCCGACACGGCACAGCTGCCCACCGTCAAGAGCGCGGCCAGGCGCCGCGCCCCGGTGGTGTGGAGCGGCCGGACCCGGCCCGGCGACGCGGCGCCCACCGAACTCCTGCAAGCGGTAAGGGACTCCGCGACCGGGCCCGTGGAGACCGCGACCGGCGGTGACGCGGGCTCCACCCAGGTGCTGCCCCGGATCCGCGTCGACGGCCCCCCGCCGACCGTCGTCGGCCCCCGCGGCTCCAGCGAGCGCACCGCCCCCGGCGAGCTCGTCGAACCGGTCGGCCCCCGGACCCAACTGCTGCGCGGGGTACGCCCCACGGACAGTGCGTACGACGAAGATCAGTACCACTACCAGCAGTTCGACGACGAGGACGGCGAGGACTCCGGGCCGAGGCGCGACCGCGGCGGCAACGACTCCGTCCGCCACGCCTATTACCCCGGCCGCCGGATGAACCTCGGCGTCGTGCTCCTGCCGTTGCGGATCTTCCTCGGCCTCATCTCCATCTACGCGGGCATGGGCAAGCTCTGCGACCCCGTCTACTTCGACGGCGGGCGCCGGGGCTCCATGGTCACCTGGCTGACCGCGCTGCACCCCTGGCCCGCCGCGGCGCCGCTGCGCTCCCTCGCCCTCGCCCACCCCGTCGGCTCCGGGCTCACCGTCGCCTTCCTCCAGGTCGTCGTCGGCGTCCTCACCATCTTCGGTCTCTGGCAGCGGCTCGCCGCCTGCATCGGCGTCCTGCTGTCCGCGGTCCTCCTGATGACGGTCAGCTGGCGCACTGTGCCCGTCTACAACGCGCCCGACATCGTCTACCTCGCCGCGTGGAGCCCCCTCGTGATCGCCGGGGCGCCCTTCTACTCCATCGACGGCCGCCTCGCCGGAGAGGCGTGGCGGCGGCTCGGCCCCCGCGCCGAGCTGTGGGAGCTGCGCCGCCGCGTGCTGCGCCGGGGCACGGTCATGGCCACCGTCGTCATCGGCCTGTCCCTGATCGCCGGCTCGACGCTGGGCGGCGCCGTGCGGTCCTCGTCGACCGTACGGACCCCCGGGCCGAGCGACCCGCCGGTCAACAACCTCCCCGGCACCCACCTCCCGGAGACCCCGGGCACCGGCTCCCCGTCCAGGGCCGGCCACGGGTCGGCCACCCCCGGCACCCCCAAGCCGACCCTCCCGGGCAAGAAGACCGCCACCCCGTCCGCGACCGGGCCCGCCGTCCCCGGCGCCGCGCGGGCCCCCGAGAGCACGGCGGGCGCCGCCGGGCACCCGGGCGCGAGCCAGGGCGCCCACTCCACGCCGCAGACGCACGAGCGGCCCGCCGCTCCCGCGGCGCCGCGCAGCCCCTCCGGCTCGTCGGCCACGCGTGGCTCCGGAAACGGCGGTACGGGCTCGTCGGGCAGCTCGTCCTCCGGCGGTTCGACCAGCGGCACCGGAGGGGCCCTGGGAGGCCTCCTCGGCTGAAGTACCGGCCACGGGAGAGCCCCCGCACCCACCAGGGTGCGGGGGCTCTCCCGTGCGGCAGGGTGCGGGGTCAGCCCGCGAGCTCCTTGGCGGCCTCGGTCAGGTCCTTCGCCGTGTCGATGGCCCGCCAGTACGCGCCGTGCGGCAGCGGGTAGCCCGCCAGCCGGCGCTCGCGCGCGAGGCGCGGGAAGGTGGTGCGCTCGTGGTCGCCGCGCTCGGGCAGCAGATCGGCGAAGGCCGCGGAGAAGACATAGACGCCCGCGTTGATCAGATACGGGGACGGCGGCGACTCGATGAAGTCGAGGACGTGACCGAACTCGTCGGTCTCCACGGCGCCCCAGGGGATCCGCGGCCGGGCCAGGGCCAGGGTGGCCGTCGCGTCACGCTCGTGGTGGAAGGCGGCCATCTCGCGGAGCGAGAAGCGGGTCCAGATGTCGCCGTTGGTGGCGTACCAGGGGCGGTCGGGGTGCGGCAGCGACTTGGCCGCGAACTTGAGGCCGCCACCGCGGCCCAGGGGCTCCTGCTCCACCACGGTGGTCACCCGGAGCGGCAGATCGGCCGACACGAGCCAGTCCTGGAGGACTTCCGCCAGATGGCCGCAGGAGACCACGGCGTCGGTGACGCCCTCGGCGGCGAGCCAGGCCAGCTGATGGCCGATGATCGGGGTCCCGGTGCCGGGGATCTCGACCATCGGCTTGGGTCGGTCGTCGGTGTACGGGCGAAGCCGCGACCCTTGGCCTCCGGCCAGGACGACGGCTTGGGTGGGATACGAATGCGCGTGCGTACCTGTCATGCTCCGCACGATATGCCGTGGCCCGGGCGGGGGTGCGGGCGGCAGTGCGCGCGGTCGTACGGAGTGCTGCCGTACGGCGAACCGTACGGATGCTGCGGCGGCCGGGCCCGTGGGCGCCGGTCAGTGGGCCTGCGCGACGCCGGAGGCGAACGAGGTGTCGCAGACGGGCCGGGAGAACTTCTGGGCCTGCTTGGGGCCGTACTTCGCGACCGCGGCACGGCCGAGGGCGCGGGCCAGGTCGGCGCAGTGCCGGGCGAGCGAGGGGCGGCCGTTGGTCGCGGCCTGGAGGTGGGTGAGTGCGGCGCCGGGGTTCTTCACCTGGAGCTCGGTCAACAGCTGGTCGCGCAGCACCTCGTAAGGCGCGCGGGCTGCCTTGGCCTGGGTGGAGGCGGTGTCGGACGAGGCGGTCAGCACCTGTGAGTCGGCGGTCGGCGCGGCCCACGGGACGCGGGTGACGGCGAGGGTCCCGGAGAGCACGAGCACGACGGGGAGGACGAGGGCGAGAGTTCTGCCGATGCGGCGGGCGGCCTGGTTCATGTCGCAGATGGTAGCGAGGGGTAATGATATGGCGACATTTAGTCACCCGGTCGAGCGAAGGATTAGCGGGCCGGGGTGGTACGGAAGTTGACGCACGGGCTCGAAAAGACGGCCCGTGTCGGGGTACGCCGCAAACGTGGAACGGGGCTCGGGGGCGGGTGCGTCGCGCCTGCGGCAGGCCTGTTCCCCAGTCCCGCCCCGGACCCGTGCTCGGGTGCGGGCCGGTGGTTTGTTCCCCACCCCGCCCCTTCCCGAAACTGGGGCTCCGCCCCAGACCCCGAAGCACGCTCCGCGCGCTGTCCTCAAACGCCGGACGGGCTGATTTCGCTGGTTACGGTCAGCGAAATCAGCCCGTCCGGCGTTTGAGGACGCGGCCGCAGGCCGCCCCCGCCGCAGGCGGCAATGGACCCGCACCCACCCGTCAGTCGCTCAAACGCTCACCCGACGACGTCGAGAACACGTGCAGCTCGCCCGCGCGCGGAACGACCCGCAGGAGCGCACCCTTCTCCGGTACGCGGCGGCCGTTGACGCGGACCACGAGGTCCTTGCGCTCGTCGCCGACCTCGGCCGTGCCGTAGACGTAGCCGTCGGCGCCGAGTTCCTCGACCACGTTGACCGTGACCGCGAGGCCGGCGGGGGCGTCCTTGGAGAGGGGCGTCGCGGTGGACTCGCCGCCCTGCTCGACGACGTCGAAGTGCTCGGGCCGCACGCCGACCGTCACCGTGCGGTCGCCCCGGTCCGCGGCGGCGGTCAGCGCCTCGCGGGAGACGGGCACGACGCTGTTGCCGAACTTCACGCCGCCGTCGGTGATCGGGACCTCGACGAGGTTCATGGCGGGGGAGCCGATGAAGCCGGCGACGAAGAGGTTGGCGGGGCGGTCGTACATGTTGCGCGGCGAGTCGACCTGCTGGAGCAGCCCGTCCTTGAGCACGGCCACGCGGTCGCCCATGGTCATGGCCTCGACCTGGTCGTGGGTGACGTAGACGGTGGTGATGCCGAGGCGCCGCTGGAGCCCGGCGATCTGGGTGCGGGTCTGGACGCGCAGCTTGGCGTCGAGGTTGGAGAGCGGCTCGTCCATGAGGAACACCTGCGGCTCGCGGACGATCGCGCGCCCCATGGCCACGCGCTGCCGCTGGCCGCCGGAGAGGGCCTTGGGCTTGCGGCCGAGGTACTCGGTGAGGTCCAGGATCCTGGCCGCGTCCTCGACCTTCTGCCGGATCTCCGTCTTGTTGACGCCCGCGATCTTCAGGGCGAAGCCCATGTTGTCGGCGACGGTCATGTGCGGGTAGAGCGCGTAGTTCTGGAACACCATCGCGATGTCCCGGTCCTTGGGCGGCAGGTGGGTGACGTCGCGGTCGCCGATGCGGATCGCGCCGCCGTTGACGTCCTCAAGCCCCGCGAGCATGCGCAGCGAGGTGGACTTGCCGCAGCCGGAGGGCCCGACGAGGACGAGGAACTCGCCGTCCTCGATCGCGATGTCGAGCTGGTCGACGGCGGGCTTGTCGCTCCCCGGGTAGATCCGGGTCGCCTTGTCGTACGTGACCGTAGCCATGGTTCGAGATCCCTTCACCGGCAGGAACGTGCCGGACGATCCGAGTAAAAGGAGTGGTCCAGTCCAATTGGACGGGGTTGCCGGTGACGCTACCCGGGGCCGGGGCCGTTGTCAGTAGCGAAGGGCGCGGAACCTTCCCGCGTCCCCGCCCGGCCTCCGCCCGTGGCAACTCTGTGGATGGCAGAAGGAGGCGCTGTGTAGAGTGGGGCAGCGTTCGTGGGCGCCGTCCCGCGTCCGTCGTGCCGCCTTAGCTCAGTTGGCCAGAGCGTCGCTCTTGTAAAGCGAGGGTCGTCGGTTCGAATCCGACAGGCGGCTCGTGCAAGCGCTCACCAGCGCGTGGATCGGCCCTCCGTGATCTCTCACGGAGGGCCGATGTCATTGCGGGCGCGTACGGATCAGCGCCGTACCTCCTCGCCCTCCGTCCGGTGCGGGGCGGCGTCCCGCGGGTGGGCGGCGGCGGGCGGCTCCGCCCGCGGTGCGTCCTGGTGGCCCGGCCACCACGCCTTGTGGCCGAGCAGCGAGGTCACCGTCGGGACCAGCAGCATGGCCATGATGAAGGCCGTCAGCAGGATGCCGAAGGCGACCGCGAAGCCCATCTGCTGGAGCATGGAGTTGTCGGCCAGCATCAGGACGCCGAAGGTGCCCGCGAGGATGATCGCCGCGGAGCTGATCGTGGGCGCCGAGCGGGACACCGCCGTGCGGATGGCCTCGCGGGCGGGCACGCCGCGGCGGACCTCCTCGCGGAGGCGGGCGACCATGAGGATGTTGTAGTCGGTGCCGATGGCGACGACGAAGAGATAGACGATGATCGGCAGCATGAACAGCAGGCCGCTCTTGTGCTGCGCGCCCTGGAAGAGCCAGACGGTCGCGCCGAGCGTCGCGCCGAAGCCCAGGGCGACGGAGATCATCAGGTAGACCGGCGCCACCAGGCTGCGGAGCAGCAGCCCCAGGATGATCATGATGGCGATGCCGGCGACCGGGAAGACGACCTTGTAGTCGTGGTTGACGGCCTTCTCCACGTCGGAGAGGACGGCCGAGGTGCCGCCGACGACGGCCCGGGTGCCCTCGGGCGCGGCCGCGTGCGCGGCGTCGCGGAGCGGGCCGCCCGCCAGCTCGATGGCCTTGTCCTCGGTGGGGCGGTACTTGAGGACCACGCTGTACTGCGCGACGGTCCCGTCGGGGCTGGTCGCCGTGAGCGCGGCGGAGCCGACGCCGTCGATCCCCGCGAGCCTGGTTCGGTACGCGTCCAGAGCGCCCTTGTCGAGCGGGGTGCCGTTCCCGGACTGGACGTAGATCATCGCGGGGTCGGACTGGCCGGCGGAGAAGCCGCGCTGGAGGTCCTTCATGGCCTGGACGGACTCCAGCTTCTGGGGCAGCTGGCTGTCGGTGTCGAACTCCGCCTTGAAGCTGAGCGTGCCGATCGCGAGCACGGCGAGCACCACGGCGGAGGCGGCCGCGATGACACCCGGACGGCGGGCGACGGACGAGCCGAGGCTGTCCGAGATCCGGTTGCGCGGCTTCTTCTTCCATGCCTTCGACGGCCAGAACGCCTTGGTGCCGAGGAGGGAGAAGACGGCCGGCACGAGCGTGAGCGCGGCGACCAGGGTCACGGCGACGGAGATGGCCAGCGACGGGCCCATCGCGCGCATCATGCCCATGGTGGAGAGCAGCAGGGCGAGGAAGGCGACGATGACCGCCCCGGCCGCCGAGGCGATCGTCTCGCCCACCCGGGCAACGGCGTTGACCAGAGCCTTCTTCGGCTGCTCGCCCGCCCGCAGCTCCTCGCGGTAGCGGAAGAGGAGGAAGAGGAGGTAGTCGGTGCCGACGCCGAAGAGGACGACGATGAGGATGGGAGTGATGTTGTTGTCGGCCTTGAGCCCGCCGGCGTGGGCGACGATGCCGATGAGGCCGAGGGCGACGCTGAAGACGACGCCGATGATCAGCACGGGCAGCAGGGCGATCAGCGGGCTGCGGAAGATGGCGAGCAGCAGGACGACGATCAGCAGGAGCGTCGCCGACATGATCATGGCGTCGGTGTTGCCCGAGGACTCCTTGGAGTCCAGCGTGGTGGCCGCCTGACCGGTGATGCCCATCTTCAACTGGGTACCGCTGAGCAGGGACTTCGCGTCCGAGCGGAGGTCCTTGACCGCGTCGGGGGCGGCGCTGTCCTGGGGGTTGCGGTCGACGGCGACGATATTGGCCAGGGCTATCTCGCCGTTGGGGGAGACGGCCTGGGGGCTGGTCACCACCTTGGATATGCCCTTGTGGTGCTTGGCGTCCAGGCCCTTGGTGATCCGGGCGACGGCGTCCCGGTCCTGCTGGGTGAGCTTGCCGCCGTCACTCCGCTGGAACACGGCGATCGCGGAGGGTTGTTCGGTCTGCGGGAAGGCCTTCTCCTGGAGTTTCCCGGCCTGTACGGACTCGTAATGCGAAGGGAGAAATTCCGTTTCATCGGTTGTCGACTTCAAACCCGGGGCGAGCATGGCGAGTGCCACAGCCGCGATGATCCAGCCCGCTATGGTCAGCCAGGGGCGGTGGACGGCGAACCGTCCTATCCGTCGGAACATGGTGCTCCTTCAACGTGTGGTCCAGCGCTGCCCGGCGGAAGAACGACAACGGAATGAGTTCAGTTCGGGCGTCAACACGCTAGGGGGGCGGGATTCCCGCCCACAATGAAATCCGGGGGAAATCGGTCCTGGGTCGGGGTGCTTCTCATCCGGGCGGATGAGGGGCTCTCACCCGTGAGGTAGAGAGAAGCGCTGCCGACCGCCTCCGTCCGGATTACGCTGCCCTCATGAGTGATGCCGCCGTGCCCGACCCCTACGGGGCGCCCGAGGGGTCCATGGTCCTGGCCGCCCGCATGGAGCGGGCCGCCGTCTCGGCCGCCGAGGCCGGTCTCGCCGGTCTGCTGGTCACGCCAGGGCCCGACCTCACCTGGCTGACGGGCTACCGCCCGCACACCACGGAGCGGCTCACCGCGCTGCTGCTGGTGTCCGGCCGCCGGCCGCAGCTGCTGGTCCCGGCCCTGGAGGCGCCGGACGCCGAACGGGCGCCGGGAGCCCACGCATTGACGATCACCGGCTGGACGGACGGCCAGGATCCGTATGCCGCCCTCGCGCCGCTGTTCGACCCGCGGGGCCGCTACGGCATCTCGGACAGCGCCTGGGCGCTGCACCTGCTGGCCTTCCAGCGGGCCTGTCCCGGCGTGTCCTTCGGGGCGTTCACGGAGCTGCTGCCGATGCTGCGCGCGGTCAAGGACGCGTACGAGGTGGAGCGGCTCGCGGCGGCGGGCGCCGCGGCGGACGCCGCGTACGAGGACATCGTGAGCCTGCGGTTCGCCGGGCGGCGGGAGAAGGACGTGGCGGCGGACCTGGCGCGGCTGCTGCGCGAACACGGCCACAGTCAGGTCGACTTCACGGTGGTCGGCGCCGGGGCGCACAGCGCCAACCCGCACCACGACGCGGGCGACCAGGTCATCGAGGACGGCGACATGGTCGTCATGGACTTCGGCGGCCTCATGGACGGCTACGGCTCCGACACCACTCGTACGGTCCACGTGGGCGAGCCGACCGCCGAGGAGCGCAAGGTGCACGACGTGGTGCGCGAGGCGCAGCAGGTGGCGTTCGAGGCCGTGCGGCCCGGGGTGGCGTGCCAGGAGATCGACCGCGCGGCCCGCAAGGTCATCCGGGCCGCCGGCTACGGCGAATACTTCATCCACCGCACCGGCCACGGCATCGGCGTGACGACCCACGAGCCGCCCTATCTGGTCGAGGGCGAGCACCTGCCGTTGCGGCCGGGAATGTGTTTCTCGATCGAGCCGGGCATTTATCTCCCGGGCCGCTTCGGGGTCCGTGTCGAGGACATTGTCGTCTGCACCGAATCGGCCGGGCGCCGCCTGAACAACACGGACCGCAGACTGCTCGTCGTGAGCTGACCGGAACCGCTTTACAGGGCCAGGTGCATGATGTGCAGCCCCGTATAGCGGCCGCCGGGAAGCCGGTAGCCCTCGGGCAGCGTCCCGACGACCGTGAATCCGAGGGACTTCCAGAGCGCCACGGCACGGGAGTTGCTCTCCACGACCGCGTTGAACTGCATGGCCCGATAGCCCTCGGCGCGCGCCCACTCGACGGCGTATTCACCGAGGGCCCGGCCGACGCCGCGCCCGGAGTGCTCCGGCGCGACCATGAAGCCGGCACTGGCGATATGGGCGGCGGGGCCCATGTGGTTGGGGTTCATCTTGGCGGTGCCGAGGAGCGTGCCCGCGCCGTCGACCGCCACGACCGTACGCGACGGCGCGGACAGCATCCACGACGCGCGGGCGAACTCCTCGGTGATGTCGCGGGGATAGGTGAAGGTCTCGCCCGCGGCGGCGACCGCGCGCACGACCGGCCAGATGGCGGGCCAGTCGGCGGCCTCGGCGGTTCTGATCCTCATGCGGAGCAGGATGGGGCCGGGGCGGTGGGTGACGCGAGCGGATTTCCGCGCGCGGCACGGGCGTTCGCGGGCGGGCTCAGCCCGTGGGCTCGCCGGGCTCGTAGGCCCGCATGTGATGGCGTTCCTCCGCTTCCGTCCGCGCGGGGTCGGACGGGGTCGCCGGGGCGGCGTGCCCGGGCGCGCCCGTGGTGACCATCAGGCCACCGACGACGGCGGCGAGCAGCATGATGCCCGAGGCCCACCCGATGGCGACGTTGAAGCCGTGGACCACGCCCGTCTTCACGACGGTGTCCCGCACGGCGGGGGTCAGACGCCCGCCCGCCTCGGCGGCGGCGGTCCTCAGACGAGCCGCGATGTACGTGGCGCTGGTCGAGGTGGCGATCGTGTTGAGGAGCGCCGTGCCGATGGAACCCCCCACCTGCTGAGCGGTGTTGACCGTGGCGGACGTGACCCCGGAGTCCCGCGGTGCCACCCCCGACGTCGCGGTGGCCATCACCGGCATGAAGATCAGGCCCATACCCAGGCCCACCAGGATCTCGGACGGCAGGACGTGCGAGGTGAACGCGGGCTCCACCGGCAGGAAGGTCAGCAGGAAGAGGCCGGACGCCGCGAACAGCGCACCCGGCACGATCAGCGCCCGCGGCGGCACATGGGTCATCAGCCGCGCGGAGATCTGGGTGGAGGCGACGATGATCGCGGCGGTCAGCGGCAGGAAGGCCAGCCCCGTCCTGACCGGTGAATAGCCGCACACGACCTGGAGGTAGTAGGTCATGAACAGGAACATCCCGAACATGGCGATGACCGCGAGCGCCATCGTCAGCACCGCACCCGCGCGGTTGCGGTTGCGCAGAATGCGCAGCGGCAGCAGAGGGCTCGGCGCCCGCGTCTGCCACCAGGTGAACAGCCCCAGCAGCGCCACGCCCCCGCACAGCAGCCCGAGCACGCGCGCGTCGCCCCAGCCGCGGGGCTCGGCCTCGCTGCACCCGTAGACGATCGCCACGAGACCCCCGCAGCCCAGGAGGACGCCCAGGACGTCCAGCTGCGGCCTGCCCTCGCCACGGCGGCGGTCGTCGCGGAGGAACGCCCCGGCACCCAGGAAGGCGATGACCGCGATCGGGACGTTCACATACAGGCACCAGCGCCAGTTCAGATACTCGGTCAGCAGACCACCGGCGATCAGCCCGATGGCCGAACCGCCGCCCGCGATCGCGCCGTAGATGCCGAACGCCTTGCTGCGCTCCCGCACATCCGTGAACGTCGTGGTCAGCAGGGACAGCGCGGACGGCGCCAGCAGCGCCCCGAACGCGCCCTGGAGCGCCCGGGACATGAAGAGCAGCCCCGACGTCTGCGCGGCACCGCCGAGCGCGGACGCGGCGGCGAAGCCGACGAGCCCGGTCATGAAGGTGAGCTTGCGCCCGACCAGGTCGGCGACCTTGCCGCCGAGCAGCAGCAGACCGCCGAACGCGAGGGTGTAGGCGGTGATCACCCACTGCCGGTTCCCGTCGGACATGTGGAGGGCGCGCTGCGCGGACGGCAGCGCGATGTTCACGATGGTCGCGTCGAGGACGACCATGAGCTGCGCGATGGCGATGACGACCAGACCCCACCAGCGGCGGGGGTCGCACTCGGTCTGCCGATCGGTGGACAGTGGAGGTATGGGGCCCGTATTCGTGGAGCTCATCGGAACCTGCTCTCGCATCCGATCCGGTGCGTATGCGGTTGCGTGCGGTGCGTAAACGTATGCGCCTGCGCGCGCCATCCAGACTAGGCCCGATGGGGGACGCGCGCTTGTCGGAATCGGCTTGATTTCGCCCATGAAATCCGGATGAATCGACTCCGCGTCGCCGCGGCGGGGGGCTCTCGTGGGGCGGAATCAAGCCGTCCGGCTGTCAGGGGATCAGCACGACCTTGCCGACCGTCCCGCGCGACTCCAGCGCCCGGTGCGCCGCGGCCGCCTCCGCCAGCGGGAAGCGCGTGACGACCGGGGTCACCCGCCCGGCCGCCGCGTGCGCCAACGACTCCGCCTGCGTACGGCGCATCTCCGCCATTCCTCCGAGGCGTTCCATCATCCGTGAGCCGGCGACGCTGTCAGAGGTGATGGACCGTGCGGCGAGTTCCTCGGGGGTGAAGGGAGGCACCGGGGCGGCACCGGGGGCCACCGAGGACCGGCCGAAGTTCAGGTGCCTGCCCCCGTGCCCGAGCAGACCGGCCGCGGCGCGGGCCGCCTCCCCGCCCACTCCGTCGAGGACGACGGTCGCGGCCCGGCCGCCGAGCGCCGTACGGGCGGCTTCCGGCCACGCAGGATCCGTGTAGTCGAGGGCGATGTCGGCGCCCAGCTCCCGTACGCGCTCCACCTTCGCGGGCCCGCCCGCGAGCCCGACGACCGTGGCGCCCGCGTTCTTCGCGTGCTGCACCAGCTGTGTGCCGATGCCACCTGCGGCAGCCGTGATCACGACGACGTCGTCCGCGGTCAGCTCGGCGTACGACAGGATGCCGAGTGCCATGCGGCCGGTGCCGACCATGGTGACGGCGTGGTCGTCGGCGAGCCCCTCGGGGATGTCGTGCAGCTTGTCGGCGTCGCCGACCGCGAGCTGCGCGTAGCCCCCCGGCACCTGGCCCAGATGGGCGACGACACGGCGGCCCAGCCACGCGGGGTCGGTGCCCGCGCCGAGCGCCTCGACCGTGCCCGCGATCTCGTGACCGAGGATCGCGGGCAGCTCCGGAGGCTTGTGCGGGCCCTTCGTCTCGCCCTTCCGCAAGGTCGTGTCGACGAGGTGCACCCCCGCCGCGGCGACCGCGATCCGGACCTGGCCGGGGCCCGGCACGGGATCGTCGGTCTTCTCGTACGTGAGGTTCTCGGCGGGACCGAAGGCGTGCAGCCGGATCGCGTGCATGGTGTTCCTCCTCGGCGGCGGGGTGCCGGTGGTAAGGGCATAGGTCCAGGTCAGAGGCGTTGTCAGTGCCGTGTGCCACCGTGGGTGCATGGCGATGGACGAACGGGCACAGGGCAGGGCGAGGCCGCGGAAGGCGGCCCCCACGGCCAGACTCCCAGAGGTGCGGCTGCCACCGCTGCGGCCGTACGAGGGACCCGGGCTGGAGCCGGAGGGCGACTACGACGGCCTGGACTTCACCGAGACCGACTTCACCGGGCAGAGCGCCCGCGGCGCGCGCTTCATGGACTGCGCGATACGCCGCTGCGCCCTGGACGAGGCCCGGCTGAGCCGGGCGCGGTTCGTGGACTGTGTCCTGGACGGGGTCCGCGGGGTGGGCACCGACCTGGCCGAGGCCGGTCTGCGCGACGTGGAGGTGCGCGACGCCCGGCTCGGCGGGACGCAGCTGCACGGCGCGGTCCTGGAGCGGGTGGTGGTCCGCGGCGGCAAGATCGACTACCTGAATCTGCGCAAGGCCAGGCTGAAGGACGTCACCTTCGAGGGCTGCGTCCTCGTCGAGGCGGATTTCGGCGGAGCCGTCCTGGAGCGCGTCGCCTTCCGCGACTGCGCGCTGCGGCGCGTCGACTTCACGGCCGCCCGGATGAAGGACGTCGACCTGCGGGAGGCCGGGGAGCTGGACATCGCGCGGGGGATCGAGCAGCTCTCGGGCGCGGTCATCAGCCCGTCCCAACTGCTGGATCTCGCCCCCGCCTTCGCCGCGCAGATGGGCGTCCGGGTGGAGGCGCCGCTCGGGTGACCCCTGCGGCGGGCGCGGCTCAGGAGGGAGGCGGGGGAGTCAGACCCGCGGGAAGCGGGACTGGAGATCCCAGATCACCGGGTTGTCGGCGAGGCCCTCGTGCATGTCCGACAGGTCGGCGATCAGGTCGTGCAGGAAGTCCCGGGCCTCGCGCCGCAGCGCCCGGTGGTTGAAGGTGAGCGGGGGCTCGTCCGCCGGCATCCAGTCGGCCTCCACCTCCACCCACCCGAAGCGCCGGGCGAAGAGCATCCGGTCGGTCGACTCGGTGAAGTCCAGCTCCGCGTACTGCGGGACCGCCGCGCGGTTGCCCCGGGGGTCCTGGTCGACCTGTTCGAGGATGTCGCACAGCGCCCAGGCGAAGTCCAGGACCGGCACCCATCCCCAGGCTGTGGACAGCTCGCGGTCCGACTTCACGTCGGCGATGTAGACGTCACCGCAGAAGAGGTCGTGCCGCAGCGTCCGCACGTCCGCGGTGCGGTAGTCCATCTGCGGAGGGTCGGGGAAGCGGCGCGAAAGCGAGTAGCCGAGGTCGATCACGCTTCGATGGTGACACGGCCGGGAGGTGTACGCGTAAACGTACGGGCCGGGGGCCCACCGCCCCCGGTACGCACCGGACCGTGCCCCCGCCTTCCTGGGCGGCGGGGGCACGGTCCGGGCGGATCACGGGAGGGGTGCCGGAGTCGCCTCCGGACCGGTCACTTCACGTTGATCGCGGTCCAGGTGGCCGCGACCGCCTTGTACTCCGCGCTGGTGGAGCCGTAGAGGTCCGCGGTGGCCTTCAGGGTGCCCGCGCGGGCGGCCTTGTAGTTGGTGGTGGAGGTGAAGTACGTGGTCAGGGCCTTGTACCAGATCTTGGTGGCCTTGTCCCGGCCGATACCGGCGAGCTTGGAGTTGTTGTACGTGGGGCTGTTGTAGGTCACGCCGTTGATCGTCTTCGTGCCGCTGCCCTCGGACAGCAGGTAGAAGAAGTGGTTGGCGGGGCCGGAGGAGTAGTGGACGTCGTTGTTGCCGAGGCTCGACGACCAGTAGTCCTTCGACGCGCCGTCCTTGCTCGGCTTGTCCATGTAGCGCAGCGGCGTGCCGTCGCCGTTGATGTTGATGGCCTCACCGATGAGGTAGTCGCCCTTGTCGGTGCCGTTGTTGGCGTAGAACTCGGCGGCGGTGCCGAAGATGTCCGAGGTCGCCTCGTTGAGGCCACCGGACTCGCCGCTGTAGTTCAGGCCGGCCGTCGCCGAGGTGACACCGTGGCTCATCTCGTGGGCGGCCACGTCGAGCGAGGTCAGCGGGTGGCTGTTGTTCTCACCGTCGCCGTACGTCATGCAGAAGCACTCGTCGTCCCAGAAGGCGTTGACGTAGTTGTCGCCGTAGTGGACTCGGGAGTAGGCGGCCTGGCCGTCGTTCTTGATGCCCGTGCGGCCGAGGACGTTCTTGTAGAAGTCCCAGGTGACGGCCGCGCCGTAGTGCGCGTCGACGCCCGCGGTCTGGCGGCCGCCGCCCCAGGTGTCGGTGGAGTTGGTGTACAGCGAACCGGTGCCGGACGTCCCCTGGTTGAGGTCGTACGTCTTGTGGCCGCCGCGCGCCCCGTCGTTGAGCTCGAAGCCCGAACCGTTCTTCGTCGTGGTCAGCGGGACGTTGCCGCTGTAGGTGCTGGTGCCCGTGCCCGTCTCGATGGCCTCGCGCTGGAAGAGCTTCTTGCCCGTCGACGCGTCCGTGATGACGTGCAGCTTGCTCGGCGTGCCGTCCTTCTGGACGCCCGTCACCACGGTCTCGTAGGCCAGGACCGGCTTGCCGCTCGCCGCCCAGACGACCTTGCGCGGGGCCTGGCTGTCGGTCTTGGCGTTCTTCTCCTCCGCGGACGCGCTCAGCGCGCTCTTCTTCGCGGCGGACGGCGCGAGGGAGGGCGTCGTCGTGGGCACGGATATGTTGGCGTCCGTCGCCTTGTCGACGCTGCGCGAGCCGCTCTTCGTCTCGTGCACGACCAGGTCGCCGCCGAGCACCGGCAGACCCTCGTACGTCCGCTCGTAGCGGGTGTGCACCGTGCCGTCCGCGTCCTTGACGACATCGCGGACGACCAGCTTCTCCTTGCCGCCGAGGCCGATCTTGGCGGCGGTGCTTCCGGCCTCCGTCTGCGCGCTCTTGAGCGCGGCGGAGCGCTGCCCCGCGGAGAGCGCGAGCGCCTGCGCGCCGTTCTCACGGTCGGTCTTGGCGGTCGCCGAGCCGCTCTGCACTCCGACGACGACCATGGCCGCCGATGCGACGAGGGCGGCGGCGCGCAGGGTGTTCTTACGGGAGGTGGAGGTGATGCTTCTCAACTCTGTCTCCTATGAGGGGGGTTGGAGCAGCCGGGTGTACGACCGCCCTGTGGTGCACGTGTGGTGCAGGAGCGAATTGAGGAGAGAGTGCCATTGATCAGGCGTCATTGACAGGGGCGCAACAAGGATTTGATCTCCCGTTCTCCGAAGAGCGGTTGTTTGATTCCGCTATGCGGTGAACTGGGACGGGGGTTTGTTTCGTGGCACCCCGGCGCCCTGCGGGTGCGTCTCAAATGCCGGACAGGCCGGGAAGTTGTCCGCGCATACGAAAACGCACCTGAGCAGTCCTGCCCCGTGTTCGGGGCAGGACTGCTCAGGTGCGTGAGGCTACGGCCTCAGGTGTGGGGCGAAGGTAAAGGGCTACCGCTGCTCGTCCGTCGGCGGCTGGTTGCCGATCTGCTCGTTGAGCTTCTGCTGGACCGTGTCGGTCTGGCTCTGGTATTTGTTGCCCGTCTTCGCGTCGAAGGCGTCACCGGCCTTCTCGACGCCTTGCCGGGCTGTGTCCTCATGGCCCTTGAGCAGGCCCTTGAGCTTGTCGAGCATGGACATGGCCGTCCTCCTTACGGAACGCTGACGCACCCAGCATCGCCGCATTCCGCCCGGCCCGCATCCTCGGCGGATCCCCGGCGGGCGGCGCGCGGAGGCCCCCGGGCGGCGCGGGGGGTCGCGGCGGGGCGCACAAGGCCGGGGCGGCGCCGGGGGCGGTCAGCCGGTGCTCGTATATCCGCAGTTCCAGCACTTGTACACGCCGTTGCCCATCTGCTGCATCATGTTCTGGCAGTTCGGGCAGGCGAGTGCCAGGGGCGTCAGGGGGTGACGGCGCTCAACCCTCTGGGGCAGCTGGGGCAGACGCCACGGACGATCACCGGTGAGGTGGTGTCGCCGGGGTGCTCGGCGACGACGACCACCTTCAGCGGATGCCGGCAGTCCGGGCAGCGCTCGTACTCCCGATCCCGGTCGCCGATCGCCGCGGCGAGGATGCGGTCGAGTGAGTCGCCGTCGTCCATGGTGCGTGTGTCCTGTCTCCACGGGATCCCCTCCTTGGGTACTACGTACCCGCCCCGGAGCTGCCCAACTCTGCTGCCGGCGGCCCGGTTGCGCGCCGACCGCCCTCCGTGACCTGTGTGCCGAAGTGCCCGGACTCTTCTACCCTCCCGGGCCACTTACCGGCCCGCCCTTGATCTCAAGCATGGTTGAGGTTCCATGATGGCGTCAGGCGCCGCACAGCCGGGCGGCGCCCCGCTCAAGGAGACGACGCCATGCACGCGGTGCGACTGCACGCCTTCGGCCCTGCCGAGAACCTGACCTACGAGGAGGTCCCCGACCTGGTCCCCGCCGAGGGACAGGTGCGGATCGACGTGCGGTCGAGCGGTGTCCACTTCATCGAGACCACACTTCGCCGGGGCGTAGCCGTCGGCCCGCACCGGCCGCCGGCCCTGCCGATGGTTCCCGGCGAGGAGGTCGCCGGCGTCGTCGACGCGGTGGGGCCCGGAGTGGACACCGAGTGGCTGGGCCGCCGGGTCGTGACCAAACTGGGGACGGGGGGCGGGTACGCGGAGCAGGCGATCGCCGACGTCGGCGCCCTGCATCCGATCCCCGAACACCTCGACACCGACACCGCCGTCGCCGTCCTGACCACCGGCGCCACGGCCCAGGGGGTGCTCGGCGTCGCACGGCTCACCTCCCGTGACGTCGTGCTGGTGATGTCCGCCGCCGGCGGTCTGGGCAGCCTGTTCGTGCAGGCCGCGAGAGCTGCCGGTGCCGTCGTGGTCGGAGCGGCCGGGGGCCCCGCGAAGGTGGAGCGCGTCCGCGAGCTCGGTGCCGACATCGCCGTGGACTACCGGGAGGCCGACTGGCCCGTACGGGTGCGGGAAGCGCTGGACGGGCGCGAGGTGACCGTGGTCCTCGACGGCGTGGGCGGCACCTCCGGCCGCCAGGCCCTGGAACTGCTCGGCCCCGGCGGCCGCTTCCTCCTCCACGGCTGGGCCTCCGGAGAACCCACCGAGATCCACACCCGCGACCTCATAGAGCGCCAACTGACCGCTACGTGGGCCATCGGCCCGAACGCGACCCCCGCGGGCGGCTGGCAGGAGCTCGCGGCCCGCGCCCTGTCGGAGGCGTCCGAGGGCCGCCTCATCCCGCCCATCACCCGCTTCCCGCTCAGCGGGGCGGCGGCCGCCCACGCGGCTCTCGAGGCCCGGGAGGCGGAGGGCAAGGTGGTACTGACGCGCTAGCGGGGGTGCAAGAGGCCGGCTCCCGGGGAGCCGGCCTTCTCACTTGTAATGACTTATATCGACTTGTATCGACGCGTCAGCGTCAGACGTTGACGCCGAAGTCCTGCGCGATGCCGACCAGACCCGACGCATAGCCCTGGCCCACAGCGCGGAACTTCCAGTCCGAGCCGTTGCGGTAGAGCTCGCCGAAGACCATGGCCGTCTCCGTCGCCGCGTCCTCGCTGAGGTCGTAACGGGCGATCTCCGCGCCGCCCGCCTGGTTGACGATGCGGATGTACGCGTTGCGGACCTGGCCGAAGTTCTGGCTGCGGGTCACCGCGTCGTAGATGGAGACCGGGAAGACGATCTTCTCCACGTCGGCCGGGAGCGCGGCGAGGTTGACGTTGATCGACTCGTCGTCGCCGTCGCCCTGGCCGGTGGTGTTGTCGCCGGTGTGGACGATGGACTGGTCCGGCGTCGACTTGTTGTTGAAGAAGACGAAGTGGGCGTCGGAGTAGACCTTGCCCGCGGGGTTCACGGCGATCGCGCTCGCGTCGAGGTCGAAGTCCGTGCCGGTGGTGGTGCGGACGTCCCAGCCGAGGCCGACCGTGACGGCCGTCAGGCCCGGGGCCTCCTTGGTGAGGGAGACGTTACCGCCCTTGGACAGGCTTACAGCCATGGGAAATGTCCCTTTCTGATGGAAACGCTGCGACCCCCGACCGCGGGTCGCCGTCACCCTTGATAACGCCGTCCGGGGGACCCAGGGTTCCAGGCAGCTTTACTTTCTTTGCCATTTCCTGATGGGTCGTCGCCGGGCCGTCGTCAGGGGCGTCGCCGCCGTCCGCCACCGGGCGCAAAACAGGGTGACGGCCCGGGCCCGGGCGCGGGATCATGGGGACATGTCCGGTCCCTACGTCATCCGCGGCTCCGTCTCCCTCCCGGAGGCCGAGCTCATGTGGCGTTTCTCGCGCTCCTCGGGCCCCGGTGGCCAGCACGTCAACACCAGCGACAGCCAGGTCGAGCTCCGCTTCGACCTCGCCGCCACCGACGCGCTGCCCGTCGTGTGGAAGGAGCGCGCCCTCGCCAAGCTCGCGGGCCGGCTGGTGGGCGGCGTGGTGACCGTACGGGCGTCGGAGCACCGTTCCCAGTGGCGCAACCGCGAGACCGCGGCCGTCCGGCTGGCCGCGCTCCTCGCCGAGGCATCCGCGCCCCCGCCCCGGCCGCGGCGGGCCACGAAGATCCCGCGCGGCATCAACGAGCGGCGGCTGCGCGAGAAGAAGCAGCGCGGCGACACCAAGCGCGGCCGCTCGGGGCGGGATTGGGGCTGAGCCCCTTCCGGAGACCTCAGGCCAGCCGCCGGTAGCGCCCCTGGAAGTACGTCAGCGGTCCGCTCTCCGTGCTCGGCGCCCCCGCCGTCAGCACCCGGCCGATCACCAGCGTGTGGTCCCCCGCCTCGACCCGCTGCTCGGTCCGGCACTCCAGGACGGCCAGCGCGCCCCGTACCAGCGGAGCGCCCGTCGCCTCGCCGGACTCGCAGGGGATGTCCTCGAACAGCAGCCGGTCGCTGATCCGGCCCTTCATCGCGAAGCGGCCCGCGATGTGCCGCTGGCTCTCGGAGAGGACGGACACCGCCCACAGCGGCTGCCGTTCCAGGAGGTCGTCCATGCGGGAGTCGTTGCGGACGCTCACCATCACCAGCGGCGGATCGAGGGAGACGGACAGGAACGCGGTCGCCGTCATGCCGACGTCCTCGCCGTGCGGACCGTGCTCGGCGTCGTGGGCGGTCACCAGCACGACGCCCGCGGCGAGGCGGGCGAGGGCGGCACGGAACTCGTCGGCGCTCACCCCTTCAGCATGGGGTATGGCGGTCTCGTGGGGCGTAGTCGTCTGCAACACGCTGTGCACGCTAGCCGCCGCGCCGTTTCCCCGCATCGGGCTTCAGGACCAGCCGGGTCCTAGGTCGAAAGGGCCCGCCGAAAAGGTGTCTCCCGGGCAAAACCTCCGGCCGCCGCGGATCCTCGCGCTCCGCGACCGAATCGCGCCAATGCGTGGCCGAATGCGCTTCGGGTGTCATCCGATTCGCTTCCGGATGGCGTCCATATGGGTGTCGTATGGGTTTCGGATTTGCGTTCACGAAGCATAAGAGCGCGCTCGAACGCCAGTAGCCGGACTTCATCACGCAGTGTGACATGAGTCACAGAGGGCGCTAATTGTTGACCCTGTGTACCGAGTGGTCAGCTCGCTGTGATTCAGTGGCCGTGATAAACGGACGACAAGAAGCCTGGAGTTGCTGTCGAGGTCTCGGGGGAGAGCGAAGATGGAGACCGAGTCGGAGCCGTACGTCCGCCTTGCGACCTTGCGGGGATTGCATCAGGTGGTTGCCGATCTGAACACGGCACGTAGCCTCGCGGACACCTTGCAGACCGTCGCCGACGGCATCATCGCCGGTCTCGGCTATGAGCTTTCGGCGGTCAATCTCGTACGCCCCGACGGGGATCTCGTCGTGGCCGCAGTCGCGGGCAGCGCCCACGCCGAAGCCCTGATGGCGGGGCGGGTCGGCTCCCGCGTGTCCTGGGAGCGCCGGCTCGCCATGGCCGACCAGTGGGGCTCGCTGCGCTTCATCCCGTACACCGAGGGCTGGGTGCTCGACGACGACGACGTGCCTCAGTGGCACACCGCCGGGCCCGCACCGCGCTTCCCGGACGAGTGGCACCCCATGGACCGCCTCTTCGCCCCGATGTACACGGCGGGCACCGCCGGCGGCGAGCTCCTCGGCGTCATCTCCGTCGACAGACCACGCAACGGACGCCGCCCGGGGGCCTGGGGCCGGGAGGCCCTGCAGATGTACGCGTTCCAGGCCGCGATTGCGATCAGCAACGCTCGGCTGCGCGCAAACATGCAAAGGGCACTCGTCCGCTTGGAACGGGAGCAGCAGGCGCTGCGCGCAAGTGAGGAAAGCTTCCGCCAGGCCTTCGAGTACGCGCCCAGCGGGATGGCCATCGCCGAGATGGGCGGCGACCAGCACGGGCGGCTGCACCGCACCAACGACGCCCTGTGCCGGCTGCTCGGCCGGTCCGCCTCCCAGATGCGCCGCTATTCCTTCTCCGACCTCGTCCACCCCGAGGACATAGGCACCCTCCTGCGCACCTCCGCCGAGGGCGGCCGCGCCGAACTGCGCCTCGGCCGCCGCGACGGCAGTTATGTCTGGGTGTCCCTGCGCAATTCCGTGGTGGCCGACGCCGCCGACGGCCCGCGCTATCTCCTCACCCATGTCGAGGACATCGAGGAACGCAAGCGCCACGAGCTCCAACTCGCCCACCGCGCAAGCCACGACTCCCTGACCGGCCTGCCCAACAGCGCCGAACTGCGCGCCCGCCTCAGCAGCCGGCTGTGCGGCACCCCGGCCCGGTCCGAGGAGCACGCGGCGGTGGCCGCGGCCCCGTACGGCTCCCTCGAAGGCTTCGACGAGGTCGAGAGCACGGCCTACCGGCAGTACGGACACGGCTTCGGCTCCGACCTCGGGCCGGATTACGCCCCCGATTTCGCCGCCGACTACGCGTCCGATTTCGCACCCGACAGCGCCACCGGCGAATTCGGCGCCGAACACGGCGGCGCGCCCTATCCCGGCCATGTGCACACCGTCGCGCCCGACGAGGATTCCGAGGACGACGGGACCAAGGGCCTGGCCGTGCTCTTCTGCGACCTCGACGGCTTCAAGTCCATCAACGACCGCTTCGGGCACCACACCGGCGACGCCGTCCTCATCGAGGTCGCCCGCCGCCTGACCGAGGGCGTGCGCGAAGGGGACACCGTGGCCCGGCTCGGCGGCGACGAATTCGTCGTCCTCGCCGACGGTCTCGGCCAGGCGGACGCCGAGGATCTCGCGGTCCGGCTGCGTAACGCGATCATCCCGCCGATAAGGGTCGACGGCCGGGCCGTACGCGTCGGCGCGAGCTTCGGGATCGGCTGGGCGGGCTGCGGAATGTCGGCCGACGAGGTGCTCCGCTCCGCGGATCAGCGGATGTATGTCGAAAAGCGGTCACGCGCCAAGGCGGGGCGGCGGGCGGGCTGAGGTCCGTACCACGGCGTGGGCCCGCGATATCGGGGTAGGCTGCGCCGAATGCGGCACTGTCGCCGACGTGAATCGATCGTGAAAAATGGCCATCCGGATCGCGTGGATGCCTCGGGCCGCCCCGGCTCGGCAGCGGCGGTCCGGGGCGCTCGCGCACGTGAGCGCCGGTGGGCACCAGGTTGGGAGTGACAGGGGATGACGGCCGGTAACAACGGTTCGGGAACGCCGGAGGGCGACGACCCGTTCGCGCACCTGTACCGCTCGGAGGGCGGTGACGGGAACACCGACAGCGGCCCGGCCGCGCACCAGCCCGGCGTCCCCCGCACGTCCTACCACCAGGTCCGCACGGTCGGCTCGCGGCAGTACGGCCAGCAGAACCAGACGTACGGCGGCCAGCAGCCCCCGCACCAGCCCGCCCCGCACTACGCGGCCCCCGAAACCCTCCCCGGCGGCGTCCCCCGCCAGCCGGGCCCCGGCCACGGCGGCGGCCAGCGCCCGAAGCGGCGCGGCCTGCTCATCGCCGCGATAGCCGTCGTGGTGGTCGTGGCGGGCGGCATCGGCGCGGCGATGATCACCAACAGCGGCAACGACAGCACTTCCAAGACGAACGCGGACGGCGGCGACAACAAGCCGAAGCCGCAGGACGGTGCGAAGTCGAAGGAGCCGGAGAAGAAGGACGAGCCGAGCAATTCTTCGGCGGCGGGTCTTCAGCGGCGGGACGCGGCAACCCTCAATCTTTCGGGCGGAGCCACCACCGAGAAGACGGTGAAGGGCGCCCAGGCCGACGGCGGCCTGTACATAACCGGCATGAACAAGGTCGGTGCCGCTGTCGAGTGGCAGGTGAAGGTCGACGCGGATGGCGAATACCGTCTCGACGCCCGCTACGGAGTCCCCGGTACGGACGCCAATCTCACCATCACCATCAATGACAAGGCCGAGTCCCGGCCCATCAACATGAAGAACTTCGGGGGCACGAAGGACTGGGAGAACGGGTGGAAGGGCACCTGGTCCCTGATCCAGCTCAAGAAGGGTGAGAACTCCATCAAGCTCTCCTGCGAGCAGGGCAATTCGTGTGACGTGCACCTTGACCAGCTGTCGATCAGTAAGAGTGGACCGCCTACCTCATAGCGAACGGCCGGAGAAGGAAAGCCCCTTCTCCGGTCATTTCTGCAATCAACTGACCGTGTTGCGCGGGTTGTCGAGCCACACCCGCTGACCGTCGATATCGACGGTCAGGCCGAAGCGGGCCCGTTGCGGGGTTCCCAGTGCGTGCCAGCGGAGAAACGCGGTTCGCACCTCGTCCCAGAGGGTGCGGGGGCCGTGCTGTTCGACCTCGTACGTGTCCTGGCCCGGTGCGTACTCGACCGTCGCCCAGGACGAGCCGTCGTCCGCGAAGAGCCACAGCGTGGCTTCTCCGCTGGCGTCGTCCGCCTCGCACCATCGGTACCACGCGTCGGTGACGCTCAGAGCGATGAAGAACGCGGGGTCGTCCTGGATGACGTTCCGCGGCTCGATATCGGTCGTGCTCTTTCTGCCCTTCTCCCCGCGGTAGAAGTCCCGGACGTGCCCGGCGCCCGCCCGCTGCGTGCGGTCCCACATAAAGGCCGGGTCGCCGGAGAAGCGGCCTTGGGCCTTTCCGCCCTTCACGTCGAGCGTGGCGAAGGAACTCGCGAAGTAACTGCTGCCCCAAGGGGTGAGGATGCGGCCGTCGGGGCACTGCTCCAGCCAGGGTCGCGGCACTTGGCGCATGGTGCAGGTGCAGATGATGCGGTGATAGGGGGCTCCTTCGGGGTGCCCGTACCGGCCGTTGCCGAGGACCGCGGTGGGGTGGTAGCCGGCTCTTTTGAGGTTGTCCACGGCTGTGGCCAGCACCGCCGCGTCGAATTCCACGGTGGTCACATTGGCGTCGCCGAGGCGATGGGCGAGCCATGCGGCGTTGTAACCGGTGCCGGTGCCGATTTCCAGGACCCGCTGCCCGGATTCGACTTCGAGCAGGTCGAGCATTTCGAGCATGATGGAGGGCATCGAGGAGGAGGACGTGGAGAGTGTGAACTCCCCGCCCGTGACCGGGTTGCCGTCGTTGACCTGTGTGACGAGCGGCGCGTCCGAATAGACGGCTTCTTGCCAATGGCCGGGATTCTCAGCCCGATTGTGGCCTTCGAAGGTGTCGGGGATGAAGTGGGCGCGGTCCACGGAGGCGACGGCGTCGCGCCATTCCGGGGTGAGGGCGCGTTTGCGTTCCAGCTCTTGGAGAAGCTGTTCCTGTGACGTCACCGGCCTCACTTCTTCGGGGGCTGCACGGCCTGCCGGGAGGACCGTACGGGCGGTGACGGGGCGCGGGCCACCTTCTTGCACGAGATTGCGCGCCGGTTTCGGCTCCCGAACGTTCAGGCAGGCTGCGAGGCAGGAAGGTGCCTCTCGCAGCGCACTTCGGAAGCCTCGCGCGCCCTCTTGACGCCTCCTCCTCACCCGGGCGATGGTCGGGCAAGCTGGCGCAACCCACTCGGCGCAGGAGGGTTCCATGGCACTACGGTTCATCGCCAAGGACGACAAGTCGGGGGTCAACGGGTCCCCGTCGATCTTCGTGGACGAGGAGACCTCCGACTTCGTCCTGCAGGGTTGGAAAGTGGACGAGCGGACGGAAGCCGACGTCTTGAGCGTAGGGCCCATCCCGGCCCATGAGGCCGTGATCCGGATTCCGGCCCGTATGGTGCGGGCGCTGAGGGAGGCATGTGATGTCGCAGAGCCTGGAGAGCTTCGCTGAACTGCTCGACGCCACCCGTGTTTCCGCGCTCCATCTGGAGATGCGTGACTTCTATGGCGTCGAGGGAGAGGTGTCGGATCTCGCGGTGTGGAAGGAGTCCGGCGTCTTCAACGCCGATCCCGATTCAGAGTATTGGCAGCCTTGGGCCGTCATGGTCCGGAAGGCTGTGAGCCGGGGAGTCGGGATGCGAAGGGCGCGTGTCTTCTCCGATCCTCCGAGCGACTACATCCGGTTCGAGCACGCGACGACCGTGGTGAATGTGGCCGCGGGGGAACAGGTCCGATGGCTGCCCCGACGCGAGGCGTCGGACATTCCTCTGCCCGGTAACGACTTCTGGCTGTTCGACGACCGGCTCGTACAGTTCAACATCTTCGCGGGCGACGGGCGTTGGATGTACACCGATTTCTCGGAAGACCTGTCCGTCATCCAGTTCTGCGTCTCGGCCTTCGAGTCCGTATGGAGCAGGGCGAAGGATCACGCCGACTTCGTCATCTAGAGCTGTATGCGGAGACCACAGTTCATGCCCTCGCCATTCTCCAGTGCTCAGGCCGCCCGGAAAGCCATCGCCGGGCGGCTGTCCGACATCAAGAAGGATGCCGGGCTCACGGGGCAGGAGTTGGCGGAGCGCTGTGGCTGGCACCCCGCGAAGTCTTCCCGCATCGCCAATGGGAAGACGCTGCCGTCGGATGCGGATATCCGCCTGTGGTGCGTTGCCTGCGGAGCAGAGGACCAGATCGACGACCTCATCGCCGCCTCCCGTACCGCTGAGTCCATGTACACGGAATGGAAGCGCGTCCACCGCACAGGCATGCGCAAGTCGCAGGAGGACGTACTGCCTCTCTACGAGCGGACACGGGTCTGCCGGGTCTATGCCTCGAACGTCGTCGCCGGGTTCTTCCAGACCGAGTCGTACGCCCGCGCGCTGATGGCTTCCGTCACTGAATTCCAAGGGACCCCCGACGACGTGGACGCGGCCGTGGCCTCGCGTCTGGCGCGCTCCCGCCTGCTGCACGAGGGCGATCACCGCTTCTCGGTGCTGCTCGAGGAATGGGTGCTGCGGGCCCGCATCGGCGACGCCGCGACGATGGCCGGACAGCTCGGGCACCTGCTCACCGTCATGCCGCTTCCCTCGGTGTCGCTCGGGATCATCCCTTTCACGGCCGAGCGCCGGGTGTGGCCGTTGGAAGCGTTCTATATGTTCGACGGCGCTCTCGTCTCCGTCGAGACACTGTCGGCCTTCGTGAATATCACGTCTCCAGGGGAGATCGCCGTCTACGGCAAGGCATTCGCTCGGCTCCAGAAGACGGCGGTCTACGGCACGCAGGCGCGTGCATGCGTCACCAGGGCCATCGACGCCCTCGGGTGATTCTCCGCAATCGTCCGCAACCGTGTGGCCCCGGGCTCCCTTGCGTCTCTAGCGTCCTGGCCATGACCGCGGACATCGAAGCCGGTGTCCCCCCACCTCTCGGGAAGGTTCACCATGACGGACCTGTATCGGATCGACATCCACGGCGTTCAGTTCACCAAAAGCTGTGGTGGCAACACACACCCGGACGGTGAATCCTGCGTGCTCCTCGCGCGCATCGGCGAGGACGCGTGGGCCGTGGGTGACAGCAAGCGACCCCAGGCCGAGCCGCTGAGGTTCACCACGGCCGAACTGGACGCGGCGGGCATCGATCCCAGCCGCTTCGAGCTGTCGGCCTGACCCCCTCTTGAATCACAGCTCCCGCCCTCCTGCTCCACCAGGGCGGGAGCTGCTTCGCTCTGCATGGGATGGGATGCGCCTTGCATTTTCACGGCTACCTGTGGGTCGGAGACAAAGCGGTCTTCGACAAGGAAAGCGTCCGGCGCGCGAGGGAGACCGAAGTGCCACCCCTGGAGGCCGCTCACTGGCTCGGCAAGCCGGCCAAGTTGATGCATGGGAGCTGGCAAAGCCCAACAGAAGCCGCACGGTGGGTACGTGAGCGGCTGACGGAGTACGCGCCGCGCTTCGCCTCCGCGAGCGACCGAGACGCGGCTCGCCTCGCGGGTAGGGTCTCCTGTGTTGCGGAGATGCTTGAGTGGGGCGGTGACGCGTGTCTTGGGTACTACCTTGGTCGCCCACTCTTCCTGAGCCTTGCGGTGGTTTCGTGTTCGCCGAACCGGGCGGCTCCTGAATTGGACTGTCCCGTTACGCGGTGAGGGCGGTGATGAAGTCCGCCCATGCGCGGGCCGGGAAGAGCAGGGTGGGGCCGTGGGGGGTCTTGGAGTCTCTGATCGGGACCAGGCCGGGTATGGAGTCGGCTATTTCGAGGCAGCTTCCTCCTACGCCGTCGCTGTAACTGCTCTTGCGCCAGGCGTACTCAGTGTTCATTTGCGTATTCCTCAGCTACCGATTCGATGAGCGTCAAGGACGCGTCCGGTGGGAGCGCGTGGGCTCGGACGAGATCGTAGGCTCGTTCGAGCCCGGTTACGCGGGCAGGGTCATCCAGCAGGTTTCCCGAGTGGGCGGCTTCGCTGTACGCCAGCGGTGGGGCGTCCTTGAAGGTCATCAGGCTGAGCATGGCGCCGACAGCCGGAACGCCGACATGGATCGGCAGCACCTGCATGGTGATCCGGCGCTTGCGCGTCAAGGCGGCTACGTGAGTGAGCTGCTCGCTCATCACAGAGGCGCCGCCGACCCTGCGCCTGATGACGTTCTCATCAAGGACCACCCACAACAGGGGCTTTGTTGGATCATCGAGCAGGCGTTGCCGCTCCAGTCGTGCGGCGACGCGGTTGTCGATCTCTTCGTCAGCCAGATGAGGTTGACCCGCCAGAAAGACGGCCCGCGCGTACGCTTCCGTCTGGACCAAGCCGGGTACGAACAGCGGCGCGTACTCCCGGATGGTGTCGGCCAGCCCTTCGAGGTAAGCCGCTTCGGCGAAGTAATGCTCGTACGGCGAGCTGTCGATCAACTCCCTGCACATCCGTGCGAAGAACCCGTCCGTCTTCAGCACCGCATCGATCCGCTCCGCCACATCCAGCTGCGGCTTGCGGATGCCCGTTTCGAACTGGCCGATGTAGGAGCCCGAGCAGAAGACTCGCGTGCCGAGGTCCTGCTGTGTGAAGCCCGCCGCTTCGCGGCGGATTTTGAGTTCGGCGCCGAAGAAGTCCCATCCGACCTTGTGCTGTCCGTGACCCTTGGCCATGACGTAACTCCCTTGCCTTACAGGCCCGTTGTAGCGGGCTTACCCCTTCCAACGCTAGCCCCGCGCGGGAACGCTGTCGGTGCAGTCGGCAAGGAACGGCACGAAAGGGATCCAGTGGCAGACAAGCCGAATCCGGAGACGGAGAAGCGGGACGCGGAGCTGCGGCGGAAGGTGGGCGAGGCGAACAAGCGGAGTACGGGGGGCAAGCTGTGAGCCGGCCTGCTGTGGCGCATGTGTCCGGGCCGTCCGTGGTGGTCACGGGGGATCCCCGGTCGTGCCCCGAGTGCATCCGCCTGTACGGGGCGCGTACGGAGGCGTGGGTCAGGCGGGACAGGGACGCGGAAGCGGCGCGCGGTGAGGAGATCCTCCGGCACCTCCTCGCGTCGCACGGGCCGGAGGCGCCGCGGGCGGTGCCGCCTCCGCACTCGGGGTGCCTGATCTGTTCGCGGATCCTCCTCGCACGTGCGGTCGCCCGTCGGGAGGGTGACTTCGCGGGTGCGGATGCGTTGAGTGCGGAGCTGGTGCGGCATCAGCTGCCGTAACCGCAGCAGGGCCCCGGACGTGGGCTCGGGGCCCTGCGCCATGCAGATCGCGCCTAGCCGACGAAATGGACGCAGACGTTGAGGGGGCTCGACCAGCCGGTGTGCACCCGGACCTGTACCGCGCTCGGCAGCACAGTGACGTTTTCCGAGTAGACGTGAGCGTCGCCGGTGCCCTCTCCGTGGAGGACTCCCTCGGAAGCGGAGGCGACGATGGGCTGCGATGCCGTCACCGGTGCTCCGTACCAGGTCAGGATCTGTTCGTCGGTCACGTTGGGCCAGCAGACGGTCTGTGCCAGCGATGCCGCTCTTATGCCGTTGGGGGATTCGGGTGATGTCTGTGTGCTCGCCGATGCCGACGAGGTGAAGAACACTCCGGCGGCCACGAGTCCCATGGCGGCCAGCAGTGTTGACGCGCGGTGTGCCTTCTTCATGACGCTCCTCGACTGGACGTATCGCGTGGACGTATCCATGAGTGGGGGTGCGTGTGCCTCAGGAGGCGTGCATGACGCTAGGGGCGCCTGGCGTCCGCGGACAGGCGGAATTCGGCCTGCGGCGAGCTCTTGCCGTGCGGACTCGTCGAACTGGCGAGCGGTCCATTTGCTCGAACGAGTGAACGTAGGGCGAGAGTCTGATGGATCCCCGTTCGGAGCCTTAGTGTCATTGCATGGTTACTTCGCGTCACGAGGCGTCTCATCGGATCTTCCAGGAACGGCCGGAGCTGCTCGCGCCGGTGTTCCGGCTGTTGGGTGTGCCGTTACCCGCCAAGGCGGCCGTCGAGGTCCTCACGGCGGACGTCACGGAGATCAGACCGCTGGAGCGGCGCGTGGACAGCGTGCTTCGCATCAAGCCGTTTGATAGTGGCGACGGCGGTGGGTTCCTCCTCGCCATCGAGGCGCAGGGGCGGCAGGACCGGGCCAAGCCGGTCAGCTGGGCGTACTACATGTCGTTCCTGAAAGCGAAGTACGCCTGCCCCGTGCTGCTCCTCGTGGTCTGTCATGACAAAGCGACCGCGGACTGGGCGGCCGGTCCGTTCCGGCTCGGTGTGGAGGACTGGACCTCGCTGTCGGTCCATCCGCTGGTCCTGGGGCCGGGCAATGTCCCGGTGATCACCGATCCGGAGGAAGCCGCCCGGGACCTGACCATGGCGACGTTCTCGGCCATGACACATAGCAGCCACGAGGATGCTCCGGCCATACTGGACGCACTGGCTCGTGCCCTGGGCGCGGCCGCCTCGGAGTCCTCGACGTACTACTCGGAACTGCTGGAAATCGGCCTGGGGGACTCCCGGGCGGGAGAGACCTGGAGGAAACTGATGCCCATCCGTACCTACTTCCCCGGCCGCGGGACCATGATCGAGCGGGCACTCCAGGAGGGCGAGGCCAAGGGGCGGGCCGAAGGGGCGGCTGAGGAGCGTGCGTTGATGGTGATGCGCCTATTGGGAAGCCGGGACGTCGCCATTCCGCCGGAGGTCCGGGAGCGCATCGCCGGCTGCTCCGACCTGGACACCCTGGGGCGCTGGCTGGACCGGGCCTTCACTGTGGCCACGGCTGAAGAGCTCTTCTCCGAGCAGGACTGATGCCTATCCGTACCTACTTCCCCGGCCGCGGGACCATGATCGAGCAGGCGCTCCTCGAAGGCGAGGCGAAGGGGCGGGCCGAGGGGCGGGCCGAGGGGCTGGTTGAAGGGCGGGCCGAGGGGCGCAGGCTGGCGGTGGTGCGAGTGTTGAGGACCCGGGACATCGACATCTCGCTGGAGGCCCGGGAGCGCATCTTCAGCTGCACCGACCTGGACGCTCTCGAGCGCTGGCTGGATCGGGCGTTCATCGTGGCCACGGCCGAAGAGCTCTTCTCCGAGCAGGACTGACCCTCGAACGCCGGACGGGCTCGGTCAGGGCCCGTCCGGTTGTTGTACGGCCTTCAGGAAGCGCGTCACCGCCTCCGCCATCGCCCCCCGTGCCGGGGCCAGGTACTTCCTCGGGTCCACCGCCGACGGGTGCGCCTCCAGGAACGCTCGTACCGCTCCCGTGAACGCCACGTTCAGCGCCGTGCCCACGTTGATTTTGGTCATGCCCGCCGCCACCGCCCGGCGGAGTTCGCCGTCCGGGACGCCGGACGAGCCGTGGAGTACCAGGGGGACGGGTACGGCGGCGCGCAGTCGGGAGATCAGGGGGTGGTCGAGTGTTGCCGTGCGTTCGTTCATCGCGTGGGTGCTGCCCACCGCCACGGCCAGGGCGTCGACGCCGGTGTCGGTCACATAGGCGGCGGCCTCGGCCGGGTCCGTGCGGACGCCGGGGGTGTGGGCGTCGCCCGCCTTGCCGCCCACGCGGCCCAGTTCCGCTTCGATCCACAGGTCGCGTTCGTGGGCCCAACGGACCGCTTCCGCCGTGGCCTTGACGTTCTCGCCGTAGGGGAGCTTCGACGCGTCGTACATCACCGAGCCGAAGCCGTGTGCGTGGGCCTGGCGCAGGAGGTCGTCGCTCTCGACGTGGTCGAGGTGGAGGGCCAGGCGGGCCCGGGAGGCGCTCGCGATCGCGGCCGCGGCGGCGGCGATGGGAGCCAGGCGGCCTTCGTGGAACTTGACCGCGTTCTCCGAGACTTGGAGGATCGCGGGCAGGCCGGCGGCCTCCGCGCCGGTGGCGATCGCCTCGGCGTGTTCGACGGTGATGACGTTGAAGGCGACGACCGCCCGCGCGGCGGCCCGCGCCTCGGTGACCAGTTCGCCGGTGCGTACGAGGGGCATGACGGCTACACCTCCGTTACCTTCACTTGGGGCAGCAGGCTTTCGTAGGTCGGACGGTCGAACTCGCCTGCCGCCGCTGCCCGTACGGTCGCGGCCGACAGGGCCACCGCGCGGGCCAAGCGGTCCGGCCAGGGGAGGTTCTCCAGCCAGCCGGAGAGGAGCGCGGCCACGGCGGAGTCGCCCGCTCCGGTGGGGTTGCCGGTGAGGCGGCAGGGCGGGGTGGCGCGCCAGGTGCCGGTGGGGGTGACGGCGAGCATGCCGTCGGCGCCCAGGGACGCGGCCACCGCGTGGGCGCCGCGGCGGCGGGCGTCGAGGGCGGCGCGCAGCGGTTCGGTGGAGCCGGTCAGGGCGGCGAGTTCGTCGGCGTTGGGCTTGACGAGGTCGGGGCGGGCGGCGATGCCCCGGCGCAGGGGTTCCCCGCCGGTGTCGAGGAGGACGGGGACGCCGAGCGCGCGGGCCTGCCGTACGAGATGGGCGTACGCGCCGACCGGGACGCCCGGCGGCAGGCTTCCGCACAGGGCGACGGCGGCGGCGTCGCGGAGGAGGCGGGCGTAGGAGTCGGTGAAGGCGGCCCACTCCTCCGGCGCGATGTCGGGGCCGGGTTCGTTGAGCTGGGTGGCGTCGCCGGTGGAGTCGTCGACGACGGCGACCGTGCGGCGGGTGGGGCCGAGGACGGGGACGAGGGCGTCGGTGAGGTTCCCGGTGGCGTGGGCGCTCCCGGCGAGGAGGCGGCGCACGGCCTCACCCGTCGCGCCCCCGACGAAGCCGGTGACGACCGTGCGGTGACCCAGCGCGGCGAGGACGCGCGCGACGTTGAGGCCCTTGCCGCCCGCGCGTTCGGTGACGCCCGTGACGCGGTGCGAGGTGTGCGGGTCCAGACGTGGAACGCGGTAGGTCAGATCGAGTGCGGTGTTGAGCGTGACCGTGAGGATCATCGGCGGCTCTCTCCCATGACCGGGGACGGCGTTTACGGCGGCGTGACGACTGTGTGAAGACTGCGCGAGCGATCATGCCAAAACAGCGGCGGCGCGCCCAGACCCCGGACGCGCCGCCGCTGTTCAACCACGCGGAGAACTACCGCACTTCGGGCCTAACCACCCATTCGCCCTTGCGCATGACGCCGACCAGGTCGTACGACGCGTCGAGGACGACGAGGTCCGCGTCCTTGCCCGCGTCGAGGGAGCCGACGCGGTCGTCGACGCCCAGCAGGCGGGCCGGGTTCGCCGACAGGGCCCGTACGACGTCCTCGACCGGCAGCTTGTCGACAGTGATCGCGCGCTTGAACGCGGTGTCGAGCGTGAGCGTGGAGCCCGCGATCGAACCGGCCGTCGGGCCGTCCGCGATCCGCGCGACGCCGTCCTTGACCTCGACGCGCATCGGGCCGAGCGGGTACATGCCGTCGTTCATCCCGGCCGCGCCCATCGCGTCCGTGATGAACGCGACCCGGTCCGCGCCCGCGCTGCGGAAGGCCAGCTGCAGGGCGGCGGGGTGGAGGTGCGTACCGTCGTTGATCAGCTCGACGGTGACCCGCTCGTCCTCCAGCAGGGCCGCGATCGGGCCGGGGGCGCGGTGCAGCAGGGCGGGCATCGCGTTGTAGAGGTGCGTGGCCACGGTCGCGCCCGCGTCGACGGCCTCCATCGTGGCCTCGTACGTGGAGTCCGTGTGGCCGACCGCCGCGATGACGCCCGCGTCGGCGAGCAGCCGGACGGAGTCCAGGCCGCCGGGGAGCTCGGGGGCGAGGGTCATCATGCGGGCCGCGCCGCGCGCCGCGTCGATCAGCTTGCGCACATCGGCGGGGTCCGGGTCGCGCAGCAGCTCCGGCTGGTGCGCGCCGCAGCGGTGCGGCGAGATGAACGGGCCCTCGAAGTGGATGCCCGCCAGGTCGCCCTGCTCGGTCAGCTCCGCGAGGACGGCCGCCTGCCGGGCCAGGTCGTCCAGGTCGCCGGTGACCGTGGAGGCGACCGTGGTGGTCGTGCCGTGCGCGCGGTGCGTGCGGATGGCCGTGAGCGCCTCCTCGGCGTCGCCCGAGGAGAAGGACGCGCCGCCGCCGCCGTGGACGTGGATGTCCACGAAGCCGGGGACGATCCAGTGACCGGTCAGGTCGGGGGCGTCGGGGGCGGCGGGGCCCTCGACGGAGGTGCCGGCGATCCGCCGGCCCTCGACCGTCACCCGCCCGTTCTCGACCACGCCGGTCGGCAGCACCACTCGGGCGCCGGCGAGAACCGTTCGTTCGACCATCAGGCGGATACCTCCGTGGAATCGGTGGAGAGAAGGTCCCAGGCGAGCAGGCCCGCGCCCAGGCACCCGGCGGTGTCCCCGAGCGCCGCCGGGACGATGCGGGGCAGCTTCTGGAACGTGATCCGCTCCGCGACGGCGGTGCGGAGCGGCGTGAACAACGTTTCCCCCGCCTCGGCGAGCCCGCCACCGACGATCAGCGTATGGGGGTCCAGGAGGGTGAGCCCGATGACGAGGCCGTCCGCGAGGGCGTCGACCGCCTCCTGCCACACCGCGCGGGCGCGCGGGTCGCCGGCCGCGACGGCCTCGGCGCAGCCCGCCGCGTCCGCGGCCGGGTCGTCGACGGCCCGTGCCCAGGCGGCGCTCACGGCCGCCGCCGACGCCAGCGTCTCCAGACAGCCGCGGCCGCCGCAGCCGCACTTCGGGGCGTCCGGGCCGGAACGTACGGAAATGTGCCCGATCTCGCCCGCGTAGCCGTGCGCGCCCTGCTCGATCCGGCCGTCGACGCCGATCGCTCCCGCGATGCCGGTGCCGAGCGCCACGAACAGGAACCGGTCCGCGTCCGCGTCCTTGCCCGCGCCGATGCGGCCCTCCGCGAGGCCGCCGGTGCGCACGTCGTGACCCAGGGCCACGGGAGTGCCGCCGCCCAGGCGCTCGCGCAGCAGGTCGCGGAGGGGGACGTCGCGCCAGCCGAGGTTGGCTGCGTAGACGGCCGTGCCGGCCTTGTCGTCGACGATGCCGGGGACGGCCACGCCCGCGGCTTCGGCCGGCCGGCCGTATCGGCTGCGCCCTGTTTCCTGGAGCTCCGCTGCGAAGTCCAGGATGCCGGTGATGACCGCGTCCGGGCCGCGGTCTCGGCCGGTGGGGCGGCGGGCTTCGTGGAGCAGTTGGTTTTCGGGGCCGATCAGTGCGGCTTTGATGGCGGTGCCGCCGACGTCCAGGGCGATGACGTGTTTCACGTCTGTAGTGTCGCGCTTTGGGGTGCGAAAGGTCTAGTCCACTGTTTGTGCAGGCTGCTGCCCTTGCGTTTGGGTGCGGGTTCGTTTCCGCCTGCGGCGGGCTTTCCCCCACCCCGCCCCTTCCCGAACTGGGGCTCCGCCCCAGACCCCGAAGCACGCTTCGCGCGCTGTCCTCAAACGCCGGACGGGCTGGATTTCGCGGACCGTAGCCAGCACATCCAGCCCGCAGCCGGAAGCCGCGTTAGCCGTTCAAGATCACGCTGCGCGTCAGACCCCGCGGCTCGTCCGGGTCGAGGGCCTTTGACTCCGCCACCGCCACCGCGACGCGTTGCGCGAGGGTCAGGTCTGCCATCGGGTCGCGGCCGGTGGTCGCTATGAGCGTGCCGCCCGCGCGTTCCACGTCCGTCGGCAGGCCCGGCGGGACGTCGCCGAGGATCCATGTCACCCGGCCGGGGGCCGTGATCGAGATCGGGCCGTGGCGGTATTCCATCGCCGGGTAGGACTCGGTCCAGGCGCCCGCCGCCTCGCGCATCTTCAGGGCCGCCTCCTGCGCGAGGCCGTACGTCCAGCCCGTGCCCAGGAACGTCCACTGCCCGGCCGACACCGCGGCCGGCGGCAGCGGCTCGGCGATCGCGGACTCCGCGTCCGCCGCCGCCTCGAGGACGGTGCGGACGCCCGCGGGGAGCGGGCCGTGGCGCTCCAGGCCCGCGCGCAGGAAGGCGAGGGCCGTGGTCGCGAAGCGGGTCTGGACGACGGACTCCTCGTCGGCCCAGTCGAGCACCGCGACCGAATCGGCCGCGTCCACGACCGGCGTCCCGGGGTCGGCGGTCAGCGCGAGGGTGCGCGTACGGCCGCGCAGGGCCGACAGCAGGTCGAGGACCTCGGTCGTGGTGCCGGACCGGGTGATGGCCACGACCCGGTCGTACGCGCGGGACCGCGGGAACTCCGACGACGCGAAGGCGTCCGTCTCGCCCTGCCCGGCGGCCTCGCGCAGCGCCGCGTACGCCTGCGCCATGAACCACGACGTGCCGCACCCGGTGACCGCGACCCGCTCGCCGGGCCGGGGCAGTTCCGGGGCGATGGACGCCGCGTCGGCGGCGCGCCGCCAGCAGCCGGGCTGGGTGACGATCTCTGCCGCCGTACGGGAAGCGGAATGTGAGGAAGAGGGCTGCTGCATGCGCTGAGGCTCCTTGTGAGAGGTGCGGTGGGCGTCGGGAACGTGGATAGCAGCCCAGCGGTGAGGGAGGGAAGAGCGGAAGGGCGATACCGAAGCGCAACCGGAGTCGGCTGGACCGTAAGGTGGCGCGCGGGAGAGACTCACGGTCTCCAGCGACGAACACGAACCACGAAGGTGGGAAGCAGTAGTGCAGCGGCGGCGGTTCCTGGGTATGACGGCGGCGGGTGCCGCCACTGCGGCGTTGGCTCCCGCACTGACGGCTTGCGGGAGCAGCGGTCCCGGTTCGGGCACGAAGAAGCTGAAGCTGATCGCCGCGGACTACGGCGACAAGCCGTCCAACAGCTCGAAGAAGTACTGGGACGCCCTCGTCCGCGACTTCGAGGACAAGCACAGCAAGATCAAGGTCGACGTCGAGGTCTACAGCTGGACCGAGGTCGACAAGAAGGTCGCCGACCTGGTCGCGGCGGGCAAGGCCCCCGACCTCGCGCAGATCGGCGCGTACGCGGACTACGCCGCGGCGGGCAAGCTCTACAGCGCCGACCAGCTGCTCACTGTCCCCACCCAGGCCGAGTTCATCACGTCGATCGAGAAGGCGGGTGAGGTGCACCGCGTGCAGTACGGCATGCCGTTCGTCTCCAGCACGCGCCTGCTCTTCTGCAACAAGGACCTCTTCGACAAGGCCGGCATCGTCAAGGCCCCCGAGAGCTGGGACGAGCTCCAGGCCGCGGCGAAGAAGCTCCAGGCGAGCGGCGTGAAGATACCCTTCGGCCTGCCCCTCGGCCCGGAGGAGGCCCCGGCCGAGACGATGATGTGGTTCCTCAGCGCCGGCGGTGGCTACACCGACGCCAACGGCATGTACACCATCGCCCACGCCGAGAACGCCAAGGCGCTGGACTGGCTGCGCGACGAGCTCGTCGCCAAGAAGCTCACCGGCCCCGGCGACCCCGCCCGCACCAACCGGCAGGACGTCTTCGACGCCTTCTGCAAGGGCGACGTCGGCATGCTCAACGGCCACCCCACGCTGATGCAGCAGGCCAAGGCCAAGGGGATCAAGTACATCACCGCGCCGCTGCCCGGCATCAAGGGCAGGTCCAAGTCGACCATGGGCGTCGCCGACTGGATGATGGCGTTCAAGGAGAACGGCAACCGCGACCAGATCGGCACCTTCCTCGACTTCGTCTACAGCACTCAGAACGTGCTGGACTTCACCGGCCAGTACGACCTGCTGCCGGTGACCTCGTCCGCCTCCGCGAAGATGCACGCGGACGACAACCGCAAGGAACTGCGGCCGTTCCTTGAGCAGCTGGAGAACGCCGAGTTCTACCCCGCCGACAAGACGTCCTGGGCGGCGGTCAGCAAGGCGATCAAGGAGAAGATCGGCGCCACGGTGAAGGCCGGCGGCGACGCGAGCAGCGTCCTCAGCGAGATCGAGCGCGAGGCGAACTCCTTGGAGAACGCGAACCAGGGGCGCTAGGACGGTCACATGAGCTCCGATCCGGACGACGGGACGCCGCGGCTCTCCGAGCGGGACCGCGCGGTGCTGACGTTCGAACGGCGGACGTGGGCGAGCGCGGGCGCCAAGGAACGGGCGATCCGCGAGGATCTCGGCCTGACGCCGACCCGCTACTACCAGCTGCTGAACGCGCTGCTGGACGACGCGGCCGCGGTGGCGTACGACCCTGTGACGGTGAACCGGCTGCGCCGGCTGCGGGACGCGCGGCGGGGGCGGCGGTAGTCGGGGCGGCTCTGGGTGCGGGTGCGTTGCCGGGTGCGGGTTCGTTGCCGCCTGCGGCGGGGGCGCCCTGCGGGCGCGTCCTCAAACGCCGGACGGGCTGGATTGCGCACCCCGGGGTCCGGGGCGGAGCCCCGGCAAGTCCGCCGCTGCGCAAGCAGGCCCCGTACAGGCGTGCCGCGCAGTAAGGTCACCCCCATGGGCAGTCACCCGCTTCCCGAACCCCGTAGTCGCGCCGGGCGTCACGGCCTCGCCGAGCTGCTCGCCGCGCCGGACAAGAGCGTCGTCGCGCTGGATTTCGACGGCACGCTCGCTCCCATCGTCGCGGACCCCGAACAGGCCCGCGCCCACCCGGGCGCCGTGCCCGCGCTCGCGCGCCTCGCGCCCAAGGTGCGGTCCGTCGCCGTGATCACCGGGCGCCCTGCGGGCGTGGCCGTGCGCTACGGGGGGTTCGCCGGGGTCGAGGGGCTGGGGCACCTGGTCGTCCTCGGGCACTACGGCGCCGAGCGCTGGGACGCCGTCAGCGGCACCGTGAAGGCCCCCGCCCCGCACCCCGGCGTCGCGGCCGTCCAGGCGGCGCTGCCCGGCGAGCTCGACCGGTCCGGCTCCTGGCGGGGCACCTGGGTCGAGGACAAGGGCCGCGCCATCGCCGTGCACACCCGGCGCGCCGCCGACCCCCAGGCCGCGTACGACGCCCTGCGCGGCCCACTGGCGGCGCTCGCCGAGCGCCACGGCCTGATCGTGGAGCCGGGCCGGTTCGTCCTGGAGCTGCGCCCGCCGGGCATCGACAAGGGCGTGGCCCTCGCCGAGTACGTACGCGAGACGGGCGCCCGCTCCGTCCTCTACGCCGGTGACGACCTCGGCGACCTCGCCGCCTTCGCCGCCGTGGAGAAGCTGCGCGCCGAAGGGACGGCCGGGCTCCTCGTGTGCAGCGGGAGCACGGAGGTCACCGAACTCGCCGAACGGGCCGATCTCGTGGTGGACGGCCCGGCCGGCGTCGTGGAGCTGCTGACGGCCCTCGCGGACCGTCTCACCACCGGCTGACCTCAGCCGTCGTCCGGGTCCTTGACGGCCGTCGGCTCGCCGCTGGCAGCCTTCTCGGGAAGGCCGAGGGCCTTCAGCGCCGTCGTCCAGTCGTGGGCGATCGCCTGCTGCGCCTTGACGAGGTCCGTCTTGCCCGAGCAGATCGCGTTCTTGAGCTTGGTCTCGACCACGTCCTTGGGGTTGTTGGGCCCGGCGTCCGGCTTGTGACCGGGGGAGGGCGGCTCGACCCACAGATTGCGCGGGTCGTTGGGGTCGCCGCCGAGCTGGAGGCTGATCAAGTGGTCGTACTCGTAGTCCCGCAGGGAGCCCTTGTAGCCGTACGACGCCGCGTTCGCGGTCTTCTCGCGGCCGGTGACGCTCACGGGCGGCCGGATGTCCTTGGTGTAGCCGCTGCGGCAGATCGTGGTCTTCAGCGTCGCCTGGGTGACCTTCGGATTGGTCGCCCCCGGAGTGCACTTGGGGTCGGGCAGGGGTTGCTTGTCCGTGGTGTAGCGGTAGTGACAGGTGCCGGGGTCCGGCTGCTTCTGCACGGTGTACGCGGGCTGGGGACCCGGGCCCGCGGGTATGGCGTCCCCTCCTGTGGAGGGTGATGTGGACCCTGAGGCCGAAGTGGAGGGGGAGGTGCCGGACTTGGCGTCCTTGGCGTCGGAGCTTTTGCTTCCGGAGTCGGAGGAGCAGCCCGTGGTCAGGGCCAGCAGGGCGACTGCTGCGCAGGCCGCGGTGACGGCGGCTCGGCGACGGGGTGGGGCGATTGGCATGCCGCAATGGTTACCCGGGGGCGGTGGGTTGCAGGCGGCGGCCCGAAGCACTTTGCCGAAGGCTGCCCGGTTGTTTGCCCGGCGCGCGCTCCGGCGGTTTTTCCTGCCTACAAAGCCGCCAGCTGGTCCAGGAACCAGCGTGCCGGAGGGAGCGCAGTGGCCGCCACGGACAGCCGCTTCGAGCGTGCCCCCCGTTCGTCCGGGTCCATCAGCAGAGCGGAGTGCAGGGCGCGGGCCGTCGCCTCCACGTCGTACGGGTTGACGACGAGCGCGTCGTCGCCCAGCTCGGCCACCGCGCCCGCCTCTCGGGAGAGGACCAGCGCGCAGCCGTGGTCGGAGACGACGGGGACCTCCTTGGCGACCAGGTTCATGCCGTCGCGGATGGGGTTGACGAGGGCGACGTCGGCGAGCCGGTAGGCGGCCAGGGAGCGGGCGAAGTCGTCCTTGACGTGCAGGGCGACCGGTTCCCAATCAACCGTGCCGAACGTGGAGTTGATCTCCCGGGCGACCCGCTCGACCTCCGCCGTGTAGTCGCGGTAGACCCGCAGGTCCTGCCGCGAGGGGTACGCGAAGGCGACGTGGACGACCTTGCCCAGCCATTCCGGGTGTTCCTCCAGCAGCCGGCGGTAGGCGTGCAGGCCGCGCACGATGTTCTTGGACAGCTCGGTGCGGTCGATGCGCACGATCGCCTTGCGGTCCGGCCCGATCTGTTCCCGGAGCGCGGCCATCCGCTCCTCGACGTCGGCCCGGTGCGCGCGCTCCCGCAGGAAGTCCGCGTCGACGCCGAGCCCGTGCACGCCGAGCCGGGTCGTCCGGCCCTCGAAGAGCACGGCCGTCCCGCCCGCCCCCCGGACGATCTCCGCCCCCAGCACCCTCGCGCAGCAGTCGGCGAAAGCCTCCGCCCAGCGCTCGGTCAGGAAGGCCGCGCGGTCGCCGCCCAGGATGCCGCGCAGCACCTGCTCCGCGATGTCGTCCGGCAGCAGCCGGTAGTAGTCCGGCGGGGCCCAGGGGGTGTGCGAGAAGTGGCCGATCCGCAGGTCGGGGCGCCGCTCCCGGAGCAGGGCGGGCACCAGGGTCAGGTGGTAGTCCTGCACGAGCACGGCGGCGCCCTGCGCGGCCTCCTCGGCGAGCGCGTCCGCGAAGGCCGTGTTGTACGCCTCGTACGCCGCCCACTGCCGCCGGAAGTCCGCGTCGAAGACGGGGGCCAGGGGCGTCTCGTAGAGCAGGTGGTGGATGAACCACAGCACGGAATTGGCGATGCCGTTGTAGGCGGCGGCGAAGGTGTCCGGGTCGATGTCCAGCATGCGCACCCGGTGGCCGCCGGTGTCCTCGGTGTCGAGTCTGCGGCCCGCGCGCCGCGCCGCCTCGCGGTCGCCCTCGCCCATGGCCGTGCACACCCATACGGCGCCCGCGTCGCGGTCCATGGAGCTCAGCCCGGAGACGAGCCCGCCACCGCCCCGCCCGGCGGTCAGCCGGCCGTCCGCGTCCTGCTTGTACGAGACGGGTCCGCGGTTGGAGGCGACGACGATCCGCGCGGCGTGCATGTGCGGTTGCATGTGCCCAGCCTTGCCGGGCGGGCGGCTGTTCAAACGTTTGTCCCCGGGGCGGGGGGTCCGTTGCTACGGTCCGCGAAATCCAGCCCGTCCGGCGATTGAGGACGCTCCCGCAGGGAGCTCCCGCCGCAGGCGGCAGTGGACCCGCACCCGGCAGCGGACCCGCACCCAGCGGAAGGCGCTACGCCGCGCGGCGCCTCGCGACGTATTCCGGGATCTCCGCCATCGGGGGGCGTTCTTCCGTGTCGACCGCGTACGTCCGCGGCGTGAAGCCCTCTTCCGTGCGTTCGAACTGGGTCAGAACAGGCCGCACCAGATGCCCGCGCGCCAAGCGCAGCTGCGCCGTGCGGTAGATCGCCGCCGCCATGCGCCCCAGCGCCCGCCCGTCCTGGTGGCGATGGACGCGTATGCCCACGTCGACCTGCGCCAGCGCGTCCAGACCCACCGTGTGCAGCGCGTCGACCAGCAGGCCCAGTTCCACCCCGTAGCCCACGGGGAACGGCAGGCGCTCCAGGAGCGAGCGGCGGGCCGCGTACTCGCCGCCCAGCGGCTGGACGAAGCCCGCCAGCTGCGGCCAGTGCAGGTTCAGCAGCGGGCGGGCCACCAGCTCGGTCACCCGGCCGCCCTGCCCGGCCACCTCGCCCAGCGGGCGGTCGTACATCGCCTTCACGAACTGCACGCCGGGGTCCGTCAGCAGCGGGCCGACGATGCCCGAGACGAAGTCCGCGGAGAAGTCCCGCAGGTCGGCGTCGACGAAGCAGACGACGTCCCCGCTCGTCGCCAGCAGCGACCGCCAGAGCACCTCGCCCTTGCCGGGCAGCGCGGGCAGCCGCGGCAGCACCGAGTCGCGGTGCACCACGCGCGCGCCCGCCGCGGCGGCGACCTCGGCCGTGCGGTCCGTGGAACCGGAGTCGAGCACCACCAGCTCGTCCACCAGCGGTACCGCGTCCGTCATCAGCTCGCGCCGGATCGTGGCCACGATGGCGCCGACCGTCGCCTCCTCGTTCAGCGCGGGCAGCACCACGCTCACCGTGGTCCCGGTGTCCCGTTTGGCCGCGAGCAGCTGGTCGAGCGGACGGTCTCCGACGGACCAGGACCGCCGGTCCAGCCAGCGCTCCACCTCTTCCAGCACGTGAACGACTCCTCTTGCCCTGTGACGTATCTCGCGGTACGGACGACTGTCTCGGGTGTCCGTGCCTTCGGTTACAGTCTGAACAACGCGGAACGCCGACGTATGTCGGGGTCGCCGCGATCACAAACGCCTGGGCCGAGCCCAGTGCCATACCGCTCATCCAGAGGGGCAGAGGGACACGGCCCGTTGAAGCCCCGGCAACCCTCCAGCCGGTCTTGCTCACAGCAGCGAGGCTCCCGGCGGGGAAGGTGCCAATTCCGTCTCGTGGCGACGTCCGCCACGGGGAAGATGAGGAGAAAGGGCCTCGCCTCCATGGCTGTGCAGTCTGTCGAAAGCTCAACCACTTCTGTCGCTCTCGGTCCCGCCGTCGCCCTCTCGTGCCGGGAGTGCGGGGAGCGGTTCGACCTCGGTCCCATCTTCGCCTGCGCCGCCTGTTTCGGCCCGCTCGAAGTCGCGTACGACCTTCCCGCCGGCGATCCCGAGGCCCTGCGCCGCCGCATCGAGGCCGGTCCGGACAACATCTGGCGTTACGCCCCGCTGCTGCCCGTCCCCGCCGACGTCGCGGACAAGCCCGGCCTCAACCCCGGCTTCACCAAGCTCGTCAAGGCCGACAACCTCGCCCGTGAACTGGGCGTCACCGGCGGGCTGTACGTCAAGGACGACTCCGGCAACCCCACGCACTCCTTCAAGGACCGCGTCGTCGCCATCGCGGTCGAGGCCGCGCGCGCCTTCGGGTTCACCACGCTCTCCTGCTCCTCGACCGGCAACCTCGCCGGCGCGGTCGGCGCCGCCGCCGCCCGCGCGGGCTTCAAGTCCTGCGTCTTCATCCCGCACGACCTGGAGGCGGGCAAGGTCGTCATGGCCGCGGTCTACGGCGGCGACCTCGTCGGCATCGAGGGCACCTACGACGACGTGAACCGCTTCTGCTCCGAGCTGATCGGCGACCCGCTCGGCGAGGGCTGGGGCTTCGTCAACGTCAACCTGCGCCCGTACTACGGCGAGGGCTCCAAGACCCTCGCGTACGAGATCTGCGAGCAGTTGGGCTGGCGCCTGCCGGACCAGCTCGTGATCCCCGTCGCCTCCGGCTCCCAGCTCACGAAGATCGACAAGGGGCTGAAGGAGCTGATCGCGCTGGGTCTGGTCGAGGACCGGCCGTACAAGATCTTCGGCGCGCAGGCGGAGGGGTGCTCCCCGGTCTCCCGCGCGTTCAAGGACGGCCACGACGTCGTACGGCCGGTGAAGCCGGACACGATCGCGAAGTCCCTCGCGATCGGCAACCCCGCGGACGGGCCGTACGTGCTCGACATCGCCCGGCGGACGGGCGGCGCCGTGGAGGACGTGGACGACACGGAGATCGTCGACGCGATCCGGCTGCTGGCCCGGACGGAGGGGATCTTCGCGGAGACCGCGGGCGGGGTGACGGTGGGCGTCACCCGGAAGCTCCTCGAGCGGGGAGTGCTCGATCCGTCGCTGACGACGGTGGTGCTGAACACGGGGGACGGGCTGAAGACGCTCGACGCCGTGGCGGCGGAGCCGTCGGCGACCATCCGGCCGTCGCTGGAGGCGTTCCGCGCGGCGGGCTTCGCCGCCGGCTGACGTCCGCGGGCCGGTGTGCGCCCACGATCACTTTCCTACTCACCGAAGGTGTAAACCCATGAGCATCTCCGTTCGCATTCCCACCATCCTTCGCACCTATACCGGCGGTGTCGCCGAAGTCTCCGCCGAGGGGGCGACTCTCGCCGAGGTGATCGGCGATCTGGAGAAGAACCACCCCGGCATCGCCGCCCGCGTTCTCGACGACGCGGGGAAGCTGCGGCGGTTCGTGAACGTGTACGTCAATGACGACGATGTGCGGTTCGAGCAGGGGCTGGAGACTCCCACGCCCGACGGCGCCGGGGTGTCGATCATCCCTGCCGTCGCCGGGGGCTGAGCTTTACGAAAGCTTCCTGTGAAAGACCCTTGGAATCGCCCCGGCCATGAAGTGGACGGGGCGATTCCGTCTGTTGAGCGCGATACAGTTGAGGCGATCCCCCTCCGGCGTCAGTGCCGAACGCATATGAGAACCCGTCAAGTTGTGCGCGAACTGTGTGCGCGAATTGTCGGGTTGCTTGTGCTATGCCCGGCCCGACTTGCCCTGGATCCCCCGGAGTTCGCCGTATTTCGGCAATCGGCCGCGCCAGGAATTCTCGTCCGAGTGACCTGTTGCAGACGGCATCCGTGCAGATACATTCAGCCGCGGTCGACGCGTTCCGGCGCACACCACCGGGGTTCCCCCTGCCGCTGGCGGGGGAGTGTTCCGGGGGTGAGGTCTGACCCGGGTCCGCGAAGTGCGGTCCTGCGCAAGGGCCAGTAATAGGGGAGTTAGGCATGGCTCAGGGCACCGTCAAGTGGTTCAACGCGGAGAAGGGGTACGGCTTCATCGCGGTCGACGGTGGTGCGGATGTATTCGTCCACTACAGCGCGATCCAGATGGACGGCTACCGCACCCTCGAGGAGGGTCAGCGAGTGGAGTTCGAGATCTCGCAGGGCCAGAAGGGGCCGCAGGCGGACATGGTCAAGCTCGCCGTCTGATCTCGGCGCATCGACCACCGGCTCACTCAGCTCGCCGAGGGGCCCGTACCCGAGCACCGGGGTACGGGCCCTTCGTGTGCCCTCGCGCGCGTACGCGCGTACGCGTTCCCTGTGTACCCGGAAGTCACGTCGTAGGAGTGCCCTTCTGCAGAGGCGCTTGCGCCCCCAGCTACCTCCCCCAGACTTCGTCCGGGGGTGCCCCCAAGGTGCCCCCGGTGCCACTTCCGGTGCGCTCGTCGCCGGATCGCTTGCACTCTGGTGGGTCGAGTGCTAATCATTGGCGTTAGCACTCTCCGAGTGAGAGTGACAGATTTGGACCGTCGGTGAGGCCCGTCGGCCGGGTGGGGCAAGGAACCATCAGGCCGGTGAGCCGTCCGTCGCGGGCGCCAGCGCGGTCCGGAGAAATCCACCCCGTCCTGGGAGGACCACTTCACATGGCCAAGATCATCGCGTTCGACGAGGAGGCACGGCGCGGTCTCGAGCGCGGGATGAACCAGCTCGCCGACGCCGTCAAGGTCACCCTCGGCCCCAAGGGCCGCAACGTCGTCCTCGAGAAGAAGTGGGGCGCCCCCACGATCACCAACGATGGTGTTTCCATCGCCAAGGAGATCGAGCTCGAGGACCCGTACGAGAAGATCGGCGCCGAGCTGGTCAAGGAGGTCGCGAAGAAGACGGACGACGTCGCCGGTGACGGCACGACGACCGCGACCGTCCTGGCCCAGGCGCTGGTCCGCGAGGGCCTGCGCAACGTCGCCGCCGGCGCCAACCCGATGGCCCTCAAGCGCGGTATCGAGAAGGCCGTCGAGGCCGTCTCCGGTGCCCTGCTCGAGCAGGCCAAGGACGTGGAGACCAAGGAGCAGATCGCCTCCACCGCCTCCATCTCCGCCGCCGACACCCAGATCGGCGAGCTCATCGCCGAGGCGATGGACAAGGTCGGCAAGGAAGGCGTCATCACCGTCGAGGAGTCCCAGACCTTCGGTCTGGAGCTGGAGCTCACCGAGGGTATGCGCTTCGACAAGGGCTACATCTCGGCGTACTTCGCCACCGACATGGAGCGTATGGAGGCGTCCCTGGACGACCCGTACATCCTGATCGTCAACTCGAAGATCGGCTCGGTCAAGGACCTGCTGCCGCTCCTCGAGAAGGTCATGCAGTCCGGCAAGCCGCTGCTGATCATCGCCGAGGACGTCGAGGGCGAGGCCCTGTCGACCCTGGTCGTCAACAAGATCCGTGGCACCTTCAAGTCCGTCGCCGTCAAGGCCCCGGGCTTCGGCGACCGCCGCAAGGCCATGCTCGGCGACATCGCCATCCTCACCGGTGGCACGGTCATCTCCGAGGAGGTCGGCCTCAAGCTGGAGAACGCCGGTCTCGACCTGCTCGGCCGCGCCCGCAAGGTCGTCATCACCAAGGACGAGACGACCATCGTCGACGGTGCCGGTGACAGCGACCAGGTCCAGGGCCGCGTCAACCAGATCCGCGCCGAGATCGAGAACAGCGACTCGGACTACGACCGCGAGAAGCTCCAGGAGCGCCTCGCGAAGCTGGCCGGCGGCGTGGCCGTCATCAAGGCCGGTGCCGCGACCGAGGTCGAGCTCAAGGAGCGCAAGCACCGCATCGAGGACGCCGTTCGCAACGCGAAGGCGGCCGTCGAGGAGGGCATCGTCGCCGGTGGTGGCGTGGCCCTGCTCCAGGCTTCCTCGGTCTTCGAGAAGCTCGAGCTCGAGGGCGACGAGGCCACCGGCGCCAACGCCGTGCGCCTGGCCCTGGAGGCCCCGCTGAAGCAGATCGCCGTCAACGGTGGTCTCGAGGGCGGCGTCGTCGTGGAGAAGGTCCGCAACCTGACCGTCGGCCACGGCCTCAACGCCGCGACGGGCGAGTACGTGGACATGATCGCCGAGGGCATCATCGACCCGGCGAAGGTCACGCGCTCCGCGCTGCAGAACGCCGCCTCCATCGCGGCGCTGTTCCTCACCACCGAGGCCGTCATCGCCGACAAGCCGGAGAAGGCCGCCGCGGCCGCTCCGGGCGGCATGCCGGGCGGTGACATGGACTTCTGACCCTGACGGGTCACTTGTCCTGAACGCTGTACGCCGAGGGCGGCACTCCCTGTGAAGGGGGTGCCGCCCTCGGCGCGTTGAGCGCCGCGAGCTCCCCCTTCCCGAAGCCGAAGGCGTACGTCGCCGCGAAGCCCGCCGCGTAGCCCACCAGGAGGCCGAGGCCGTAGACCGCCGCCGCCCGCCCGAGGCCGTGGTCGCCCTTCAGCAGGGGGAAGAGGGCCCAGCCCGACGGGCCGATGGCCGTGGCGCCGACCTTGTCGCCCAGCTGGTTGAACAGGCCCACGAAGCCGCCGCCGAACGCGCCGCCCACGCACGCCGTGACGAACGGCCGCCCCAGCGGCAGCGAGACGCCGTAGATCAGCGGCTCGCCGATGCCCAGGAAGCCGGCCGGGAGCGCGGAGCGGATCGTGCCGCGCACCGAGCCGTTGTGCGACAGCCGTACGTAGACCGCGAGGGCCGCCCCCACCTGGCCCGCGCCCGCCATCGCCAGGAGCGGCAGCAGGACCGTGCAACCCTCCTGCTGGATCAGCGTCGTGTGGATGGGGATCAGCGCCTGGTGCAGGCCCAGCATCACCAGCGGCAGGAACAGCCCGCCCAGGACGAAGCCCGCGCCCGCGCCGCCGTTGGCCAGCAGCCAGTCGGCGAAGCGGCCGATCGCGGTGGCCGCCTTCCCGGCGGCGTACATCAGCCCGTACAGCGAGACCAGGCCCGTCACCAGCACCGTGAGCGTCGGGGTGACGAGGACGTCCAGGGCCTGTGGCACCCGCCTGCGGCACCAGCGCTCGACCCGGGTCGCCAGCAGCGCGGCGGCCAGCGCGCCGAGCACCCCGCCCTGGCCGGGCACCAGTTGCTCCCCGAAGGCGCCGACCCGGCCCGTGCCCCCGTAGACCGTGATCGCCGCGACCGCGCCGCCCAGCACCGGGGTGCCGCCGAACTCCTTCGCCGTGTTGTGGCCGACGAACACCGCGATCAGCGACATGAAGCCCGACGCCACCGCGGTCAGCGCGGGCGTGAGGCCGGGCAGCAGGCGCAGATTGGCGAGCAGCCCGCTGAGCCCGGCGACGATGCCGCAGCCGATCAGCGCCGGGATCAGCGGCACGAAGACGGCCGCGATCCGGCGCAGGAAGAGCTTGCCCGGGGTGGCGTTGCGCTCCTTCCGCTCGGCCCGCAGCGCCGCGCCCCGCTCGGCCAGGGCCTCGGCGGTGACCGGCGCGGCCGCGCTCAGCCGCGCCAGCTCCGGGGCCACCCGGGCGACGGCCCCCGGCCCGAGCACCACCTGGAACGACGTGCCGTCCTCGACCACGCCCAGCACGGCGGGCAGCGCGCGCAGCGCCTCGTCCCGCACGAGGGAGCGGTCGTGGAGCTCCAGGCGCAGGCGGGTCATGCAGTTCTCGACGGAGGCGATGTTCCCGGCGCCGCCGAGTAGGGGGAGCAGCGCGGCGGCGGTGGCGCTGTGTCTGTCGTCCGGTGCCATGGGTTCGAGTGCCTTGCCTCGGTCAGTCCCCCGCGGCGGTGCGCAGGGCCGTACGGAGATGCCCGGCCGACTCCTCCAGCAGGCGGGCCGCCGTGGGGCCGTCGACGCCGCCGAGGACGACGAGGATGGCGTTCTTCACCTCGCCGCCGGTCTGCGCCAGCGCCTCCTCCGTCTCCGCGTCGGAGGCGCCGGTCGCGAGGGCGACGATGCGCCGCGAACGGGCGCGCAGCTTGTCGTTGGAGGCGCGCACGTCGACCATCAGGTTCCCGTAGGTCTTGCCGAGCCGGATCATGGTGATGGTCGAGAGCATGTTGAGGACGAGCTTCTGCGCGGTGCCCGCCTTCAACCGGGTGGAGCCGGTGAGGAGTTCGGGGCCCACGACGACCTCGACGGCGTGCTCGGCGGCCGCGCCGAGCGGTGAGCCGGCGTTGCAGGACAGCCCGATGGTGAGCGCGCCCGCGGCCCGGGCGTGGGCGACGGCGCCGAGGGCGTACGGGGTGCGGCCGGACGCCGAGACGCCCACGACCGCGTCGGCCGCGCCGATCCTGATCGCGGTCAGGTCGCCGGCGGCCAGCTCCCGGCTGTCCTCGGCCCCCTCCACCGCGGAGACCAGCGCGGGCGCGCCGCCCGCGATCAGCCCGACGACCTGCGCCGGGTCGGTGTTGAACGTCGGCGGGCACTCGCTGGCGTCCAGCACCCCGAGCCGGCCGGCGGTGCCTGCGCCCGCGTAGACGAGCCGTCCGCCGCGGGCCATCCGGGCCGCGATCGCGTCGATGGCGGCCGCTATCTCGGGGAGCCGGGCGGCGACTGCGGTGGCGACGGTGGCGTCCTCACCGTTCATGATCTTCGCGATGTCGAGCGTCGGCAGCCGGTCGATGTCCGCGAGCTCGGGGCGGAACGCCTCGGTGGTGAGCGCGGCGAGCTCGGCGCGGAGTGCCGCGTGGGCGGGCGAGTTCATGGAGCGGCGCCTTTCCGTGACGGGCCGGGCGGGTCAGCGGCGGGGGTCGTGCCGGTGGGCGAGGGCTTCGTAGGAGGCGGACAGGGCGGGCGCGGCCCTCTCGTACGTCCGCTGGGCGACGCCGATGAACAGGCAGTCCACCACGAGCAGTTGGCTGGTGCGGCTCGACATGGCGGCCGGGCGCAGCTCGCTCTCCCGCGCGGTGGACGTGGTGAGCACGTGGTCGGCGTACTGCGCGATCTCCCCGTCCGGGCGGCCGGTGATCGCGACCGTCGTCGCGCCGTGCTCGAAGGCGACCCGCAGCGGTTCGATGACATCGGTGGTGCGGCCCGAATGGGTGATGGCGATGGCGACGTCACCTGCGCGCAGCTGCACCGCGTTGGTGACGGCCAGATGAGGGTCGGCGGGCGCGTGCGCGATCAGGCCGATGCGCAGGAGCTTCTGCACCAGGTCCTGGCCGACGAGGTTGGACGCGCCGATGCCGTAGACGTCGACGCGCCGGGCGGCGGACAGCGCGCCGACGGCGGCCTCCAGCTGCGCGGTGTCCAGCGCGGCGGCGGTGTCCGCCAGGCACTGGGCCTCCTCGTGGGCGAGCTTGGCGACCACGCGGGCGAGGGGGTCGTCCACGGCGATGTCGGCCGTGACGGCCGGGGCCCGGCCCGCCGCCTGCTCGGCCGCGAGCGCGGCCAGGGCCAGGCGCAGGTCGCGGTAGCCGGGGTAGCCGAGGATGCGGGCGGTGCGGACGACGGTGGCCTCGCTGGTGCCGGTGCGCTCCGCGAGGCCGGTGACCGTGAGCGCGGCGGAGCCCGCCGGATCGCCCGCCACGGCCTCGGCGACGCGCTGCATGGAGCGGGTCATCGAGGGCACCAGCGTGCGGACCTTGGCGGCGAGGGCGCCGGGGGCCGGGGGCGTGGCGGCGGGTGCCCGGTCGGCGGCCGTGAAAGTTTCTTTCAGTTTGCTGCTCACCTCATGAAAGGTATTTTCGGACCGGTGAACCGTCAACCCTCCGCGTCCCGGACAATGGACCATATGGAGCTCGAACAGGCACTGCACGCGGCGCGCGCCCTCGTCCTCGCCGACCTCGTGGCCGGCGATGTGGCGGAGGCCGATGTCGTCTCCCTCGTCGAGGACGCGGTCGTCCATCGCCGGTGGTGGGTCGAGCAGTGGCCGGAGGGCGTGTCGTACGTCGTCGGGCTGATCGCCCAGGACGTCCAGGACGCGCTGCTGGAGCGGCACGGCCGGTGGCCGCTGTGCCCGGTCTGCACGGATTCCGGCGATCCCCACGCGCTGGAGGTCGAGCCCGAGCTCGGCCCCGACCCGCACTGGGCCTGCGCCAAGCAGGCGGTGCTGGTGGCGCGGGTGGGGTCGCTGGGGACGGCGCTGCGGTGACCCTCTACATCGACCCGCCGACCTGGCCGGGCCACGGCCGGATGTGGTCGCACCTGGTCAGCGACGTGTCGTACGCCGAGCTGCACGACTTCGCGGCGCGGCTCGGCGCGCCCCCGCGGGCGTTCGACCGGGACCACTACGACATCCCCTCGACGTCGTACGGGAAGGCCGTGCAGATGGGTGCGCGGGAGGTGGGCAGCAAGGAGCTGGTGCGGCTGCTGGTGGGGGCGGGGCTGCGCAGGCCCAAGCACGAGCGGCCCGCGGGCGGGCTCCTCTAGCTCTTCCGGCCCCTCGGGCTCTTCCGGGCCCTTAGGCTCTTGGGCCCTCAGGCCGTCAGCAGCTCCAGCTCGGTGGCGAGGTTGCGGCGCGCCGTCGGCTCCCAGCGGCCGGCTCCCAGCGGCGTGCGGAACAGGCGCGGCAGCCCCAGCAGCTGGCGCAGCACCGCCGCCCGGCCCTCGCGGAACGCCGCGTCCGGCACGAAGCCGTACTCCTCGCGGACCGCCGCCGCGTACGCCGCGTACTCCTGCGGCGCCCCCGCCAGCACCGCCAGGTCCGCGTCGCACAGCACCTCGCCGTTGTGGTCGCCGGCCGCCGGGTCGTGCGACACCGTCAGCCGTACGAGCCGGGCGGTCTCCGCCGTCCGGTCCGCGTCAAGACCCAGCTCCGGGAGGGCGCGCTCCGCGAGGTGCGCGCTGCGCTCCTCGTTCTCCGAGCGGTCCGGGCGGTAGACGGCGTCGTGGAACCAGGCCGCGAAGCGGACCGCGTCCACGTCGTCCGCGTGCTCCGCCAGCTCGTCGATCCGGGCGAGGACCGCCGCGAGGTGATCGACCGTGTGGTACCTGCGCTGCGGCTCCGACCAGCGGCGCAGCAGGTCCTCCGCGTACGGGCCGGGGTCCGGTGCGGGGGCCCCGCCGCGGGCCCGTACGACGGTCTCCCGCCAGCGGGCGCGCAGTGCGGGGCCGGACGGGTGCTCGGACGTGTCTGCCATAGGCCAATTGTGGAGCACGGCTTTTGACGCCGGGTGCCGGTGTGGCAGTCTGTGTTACATGTCTAGACCAATTCTTGAGGTCATCGCGCTCACCCCCGAGGACGCGGTGGCGGCCCAGGCCGGAGGGGCGGACCGCCTCGAACTGGTCACCGACATGGCCGCGGACGGCCTCACCCCCTCCGTCGGGACGTTCGCCGCCGTCCGGGCGGCCGTCTCCCTCCCCGTGCGCGTCATGCTGCGCGCCGCCGACGGCTTCTCCGCCGGGACCGCCGCCGAGCTCTCCGCCCTGTGCGAGTCCGCCCGGGCGCTGGCCGCGGAAGGCGCGGACGAGTTCGTCCTCGGCTTCCTGACCGACGACGGCCGCGCCGACCTCACCGCCGTCGCCGCCCTCGCCGAGGCGGTCGGGCCGCGCGCCCGCTGGACCTTCCACCGCGCCATCGACCGCGCCGCGGACCGGGACGCGCTGCGCAAGCAGCTCGTCGACTTCCCCGGCCTCGACACCTACCTGACCGCCGGCTCCGCCTCCGGTGTCGACGACGGCATCGCCACGCTGCTCGCCGAGGCCGGACGCTCGGACGACCCCGGCTACGAACCGCGCATCCTGGTCGGCGGCGGGCTCCAGCTCAAGCATGTGCCGGTGCTCCTGGGCGCGGGCATCACGGGCTTCCACATCGGGGGCGCGGCCCGGCCCTCGGGGTGGGAGGGCGGGGTTTCCCCGGAGGCGGTCGCGATCTGGCGGGAGGCCGTGGGCGGCTGAGGCCGCACCCGCGGAACGGGCTAGGCCAACGCCCCCGGCAGCGGCGAGGCGTGAAGCACCGTCAGACCGGAGACCGCCCGCGTCAGCGCCACGTACAGCCGGCGCAACCCCGTCCTCTCGTCCGGTTCCCCCGACACCACGGCCTCCGGCTCGTCCAGCACGACGTAGTCGTACTCGAGACCCTTCGCCAGCGTCGCCGGGACCAGCGTCAGCCGGGCCGAATCGCTCGTCTCCTCGCCGGGGGCGAGGAAGGGCAGTCCGGCGGCGGCCAGGGCGGAGGCGAGGGCGGGGATGCGCGAGTCGGCCGCGATCAGGCCGATCGAGCCCTCGTGCGCGAGGGACGCGCGACAGGCGGCCACCACCGTGGCGTCGAGGGAGCCGGCCGGCACGGACCGTACGGAGAAGTCGCCCGCGGCCTCGCGCACGGACGTCGCCTCGCTGAGCTCCGGCGCGATGGCGGGCAGGAGGCGGGACGCGTAGGCGATGACCTCCCGGGGCACGCGGAAGCCCTGGGTGAGCTCCTCGACGGAGGCGTCCGGCTTGCCCAGGTGGGTGAGGGCCTCGGTCCAACTGCGGGTGGCCCAGGGGGTCGTGCCCTGGGCGAGGTCGCCGAGGATCGTCGCGGAGCCGGTCGTGCAGCGGCGGCCGACGGCGCGGTACTGCATGGGGGAGAGGTCCTGCGCCTCGTCGAGGACGACGTGTCCGAGCGAGGACGTGCGGGCGACGAGGTCGGACGCCTCGTCGATCAACACGGCGTCCGCGGAGGACCACTTGGCCGAGCGGACGCTCCGGGCGGGCCGGTCCATGAGGATCTCCGCCTGCTCCTCCGGGGTGAGGACGCCGTCCGCGTGCTCGGCCAGGAAGTCCGCGTCGGAGAGCAGCCGCAGCACGAGCTTCGCCGGGTCGACCTGCGGCCAGACGGTCTTGACGGTGGCCTTCACGGCCGCGTTGCGGGCCACGGCGTCCTGCACGCGGTCGTCGGGCGCCTCACCGGCGGCCTCCATCCGCACGAGCACGGCGTGGGCGATGCGCTGCGGCAGGGCGTCGCGGGCGGCGCCGTAGCGGATGTCGCGGGCGAGCAGCTCGCGGACGATCTCCTCGATCTCGTACGCCGGGACCCGCCACCGCCGCGAACCGCGCACGACCACGAGCGGCTCCACCGGCATCGTCACGCCGGACCGCACGGCCCGCCGCAGCACCTCGGCCATGCGGGCGTCGCCCTTGACACAGGCGGCGGCGGGGGAGTCGGTGCCGCGGACCTCGACGTGGGCGACGAGGTCGTCGACGGTGGCCTGGGCGACGTTCAACTCGCCCAGGGCGGGCAGAACCTGCTCGATGTAGTGCAGGAAGGACCGGTTCGGGCCGATGACCAGCGTGCCGGTGCGGGCGAGCCGCTCGCGGTGGGCGTAGAGCAGATAGGCGACACGGTGCAGGCCGACGGCGGTCTTGCCGGTGCCCGGGGCGCCCTGGACGCACACGGTGCCGCCGATGCCCGCGCGGACGATCTCGTCCTGCTCCGGCTGGATCGTGGCGACGATGTCCCGCATCGGGCCGACGCGCGGCCGCTCGATCTCGGACTGGAGGAGCCGGCTCGCCTGCTCGGCGCCCGCGGTGTCGGTGAGGTCCTCGTCCTCGTACGCCGTCAACTCGCCGCCGGTGTAACCGAACCGGCGGCGCGTACGGACGCCCATCGGGTCCTTCTTGGACGCCCGGTAGAACGGCTGGGAGACGGGCGCGCGCCAGTCGATCACCATCGGATCGCCGTCGGCGTCGTGGACGTGACGGCGGCCGATATAGAACCGCTCGCCCTCCGCGCCCTCCGCCTGATCGGCGCCGGGCGCGTGCAGATAGTCGAGGCGGCCGAAGAAGAGGGGGGTGTGCGCGAGGTCCGCGAGGGCGGTGATGCGCTCGTCGATCTGGCGTTGCAGGACCGCGGCGTTGACCCAGTTCGCGGTCACGTCCTTGATGTCCAGGGACTCGACGTCGGCGCGCATCGCGCGCAGCGCTGCCCGGGACGAGGAGAGGTGGGCGCGCTCGCGGGAGAGGGGGTCGTTCGCGTTCGTTGCATGCGCGGGCACGGCAGGGCCTCCGGGAGAGTGCTGTGGACGAGCGGGGACCCGCCGGTTTCCGTCCGGACGGGGGCGCTCCCGGGGCGGCGGGAGGCGGCAAGACGGGCGATTGTAGTCAGCGGCGAACCGCCGGGCGAATGGTTTTTTCGACCATGACCCCGGCCCTTCTCAGGGTCGCCGTCCCACTTCCGTAGGGGGCGGCATGCGCCTTGGGTCGTACAGAGCCGCAGGTGCGGTTACACCGGCAGGTCGATGTGGCGGAGGGCCGCCGGGAACCATCATGGAGGACATGACCACCGCATCCGTCACCCAGGACACGACGCCCTTCTCCTTCGCCCAGGCGCTCCGAGCGATCAAGGTTTTCGCCGGTGCGGCCGTCAGTGTGGTGCTGCTCGGCGAGACCAGCGACAAACCGGCCGTCCGAGCGGTCTGATTTCGGCGCAAGCGGGTGCGGGTCCGTTGCCCGGGGCTCCGCCCCGGACCCCGAAGCACGCTTCGCGCGCAGGGCGCCCCCGCCGCTGGGGGCACCTCTGGGGGGCAACGAACCCGCAGTCGGCTACGCGTCCTCGCCCGCCAGCAACGAGTCCGCATCCATGATCCGGTACGCATATCCCTGCTCCGCCAGGAACCGCTGGCGGTGTGCCGCGAAGTCCTGGTCGACCGTGTCGCGCGCCACCACCGAGTAGAAGCGCGCCTCATGGCCGTCCGCCTTCGGCCGCAGGACGCGGCCGAGGCGCTGCGCCTCCTCCTGGCGGGAGCCGAACGTGCCGGAGACCTGGATGGCGACCGTCGCCTCGGGCAGGTCGATGGAGAAGTTGGCGACCTTCGAAACCACCAGGACGCTCAGCTCGCCCTGGCGGAACGCGTCGAAGAGCTTCTCGCGCTGGGCGTTGGTCGTCTCGCCCTTGATGACGGGCGCGCCCAGGTGCTCGCCCAGCTCGTCGAGCTGGTCGATGTACTGGCCGATGACCAGCGTCTGCTCGCCCTGATGCTTGGCGACCAGCGCCTCGGTGACCTTCCGCTTGGTGGCGGTGGTCGCGCAGTAGCGGTACTTCTCCTCCGCCTCGGCCGTCGCGTACGCCAGCCGCTCGCTGTCCGTCAGGTTGACGCGGACCTCGACGCAGTCGGCGGGCGCGATGTAGCCCTGCGCCTCGATCTCCTTCCACGGCGCGTCGAAGCGCTTCGGGCCGATGAGGGAGAAGACGTCCGACTCGCGGCCGTCCTCGCGCACGAGCGTGGCGGTCAGCCCGAGGCGGCGGCGCGCCTGGAGGTCGGCGGTGAACTTGAAGACCGGCGCGGGCAGCAGGTGCACCTCGTCGTAGACGACCAGGCCCCAGTCGCGCGAGTCGAAGAGCTCCAGGTGCGGGTAGATGCCCTTCCGCTTCGTCGTCAGGACCTGGTACGTGGCGATGGTGACCGGGCGGATCTCCTTGCGCGTGCCGCTGTACTCACCGATCTCGTCCTCGGTCAGCGACGTCCGCTTGACCAGTTCGTGCTTCCACTGCCGCGCGGAGACGGTGTTGGTCACCAGGATCAGCGTCGTGGCCTTCGCCTGGGCCATCGCGCCCGCGCCGACGAGCGTCTTGCCCGCGCCGCAGGGCAGCACGACGACGCCGGAGCCGCCGTGCCAGAAGCCCTCGACGGCCTGCTTCTGGTACGGGCGCAGGGCCCAGCCGTCCTCGTTCAGCTCGATGGGGTGCGCCTCGCCGTCGACGTAGCCCGCGAGGTCCTCGGCGGGCCAGCCGAGCTTCAGCAGCGTCTGCTTGATCTGGCCGCGCTCGGAGGGGTGCACCGCCACCGTGTCCGGGTCGATCCGGGCGCCGACCAGCGGCTGGATCTTCTTCGACCGCAGGATCTCCTCCAGCACCGGCCGGTCCGTGCACTCCAGGACCAGGCCGTGCGTGGGGTGCTTCACGAGCTTGAGCCGCCCGTAGCGGGCCATGGTCTCGGCGATGTCGACGAGCAGGGCGTGCGGCACGGGATAGCGGGAAAAGGCGACCAGGGCGTCGACGACCTGCTCCGCGTCGTGCCCGGCCGCCCGGGCGTTCCACAGGCCGAGCGGGGTGACCCGGTAGGTGTGAATGTGCTCCGGCGCGCGCTCCAGCTCCGCGAACGGGGCGATCGCGCGGCGGCATGCGTCTGCCTGGTCGTGGTCCACTTCCAGCAGCAACGTCTTGTCGCTCTGGACGATCAGGGGTCCGTTCAACGCTTCACCCATTTCTTTCGGCCAAACGTCCAGTGTGCCTGATCGCTGCGCTCGGCCGGGCGGGGTTGGGTGCGCTTTTCTCTTCGGGGTGCCCGTTGCCGCCTGCGGCGGAGCGCCCTGCGGGCGCGTCCTCAATCGCCGGACGGGCTTGATTTCGCGGACCGTAGCCTGCGAAATCAAGCCCGTCCGGCGAGGACAGCGTTACGCCGGGTCGTCCGCCAGTTCCGCCGCGCCCGTGATGCGGTGCAAGGGGAACGTGCGGACCTCGTCCGCCGTGTGGTCGTACGCGGTGACGAAGCCGCCCTCGACCCGTACCGGTGCGATGACGCGCTGGCTGGCCGCGCCCTCCGCGTTGACGTAGCCGATCCATACCGGCGTGCCGGTGAGGACGGCCGCCTGCACGGCGGCCAGCGTGTCCGCGGACGTGGTGCGCGGCAGGCCGCCGGGGGCGGGGCCGGCGGAGGCCACCGGTTTGCGTTCGGCGGTCGCCGCCATGTCGCCCGCGCGGATGGCCCGTACGGCCGCGCCCAGCAGCGTCGCGTCGGGTGCGGGCGGGCCCTCGGGGACGGGGGCCGGGGCCGTGCGCGGCGGGGTGCGGTGCGCGTCGGCGCGGGAGATCAGCACGTCGCCCTCGGCGGACTCCGCGGCGGGCGCGTAGCCCATGTCGCGCAGGCCCGCGAGGAGCGCGTCGGGGGCCGCCTGCGCGGCCAGCACCGTCGGGGCGAGGCGGCGCAGCCGCAGCGGTGCGGAGCGGCGGTCGGCGAGGATCTCGGCGAGTACCGCCTCGTCGTCGCAGCGGAGGTAGGAGGAGGCCGCGCCCACCCGCAGATGGCCGTGGCGGCGGGCGATGTCGTCGATGAGATAGGCGAGCGGCTGCGGCACGGGAGTGCGCGAGTGGCCGGTGAGGAACGCCTTGAGGTCGTCGGCGGTCCGCCCGGCGTCCAGGGCCCGCCGTACGGAGGCGGGGGTGAAGCGGTAGACCGTGGCCCCGCCCTTGGACTCGATGTCGGCGAGCACGCCCAGCGTCTGCGCGAGCGGCCGGACGAGCGGGCCGGGGGCGACGGCCGTGAGGTCGGCCTGGAGCAGGATGTGGTCGAGCGGTTCGGGCAGCAGCGGGGCGAGCAGGGCCGCGGCCCGTACGCCCGCGGCGCCCAGCTCCGCGTCGGTCGGCGGCCGCCACGCGGCCCGTACCCCGTCCGCCTCGGAGGCGGGGAGCAGGGCGCGGCCGTGGGCGGAGAGCGCGCCGCGGTTGATGACGCCGAGCAGCTCGGCCTCGGTGACCGTCCAGCGGGCGAGGCGGGTGCGGAGGTCCTCTTCCGGGCCGGTGGTGGCGCGCGGCGGGCGCTCCCAGTGCAGCCGGGCCAGGAGGGTGTCCGGGGTGACGGAGGCGCCCGGCGGCAGGGTCGCGAGGAGCGCGAGGACGCGGTGGCGGACCTCGGGGGCCGGGCCGCGGTCGAGGTCGGGTCCGAGCGCGGCGAGCGTACGGGCCTTGGCGTCCCGGCCGCCGACGAGCCCCGCGGCGCGGGTGGCGGCGAGCCAGGCGGTGGCCAGCCGGGTCCAGCGCTGTTCGGTGGGCAGCTGGAGCCAGTCGTCGTAGGCGGGGGTCGGGGCGTACCGCTCGTCGACCTCGCCGTCGGAGGCGAGCAGCCCGGCCGCGTACGCCAGCTCCGCCCAGAACGCGGTCATCGGCTCCGTGGTGTCGAGGACGGCCGCCGCGCGCTTGAGGTCGCGCACGCTGAGGCCGCCCGCGCGCAGCACCGGCGGGCCGCCGGTCTCCCACTCCTTGAGCAGCTCCTCGACGGTCGCCAGCGCCGTGAACGCCTGCCCGGCCGCCGTCGCGTCCACCGTCCGCTCCGCGTGCTCGGTCACCGGCGCGAGCCCGGGTGCCACCGGCTCGGGCGTACGGTGCGCGCGCCCGGCGCGCAGGTGCAGGGCCACCTCGCGGGGCAGCACCACATTGCCGGGCCCGGCCGACAGCAGCAGGCCGCGGTCCAGCAGCCAGCGCAGGTGCGGGGCGGGGTGGGCGGTGACCGTGCCGTACGGCGGGCCCCACAGCAGCTTGCCGAGCACGGCCGTAGCGTCGGCGGGGGCCGCGTCGAGCAGCGCCGCCATGCGCGTACGGTCCTCGAACAGCTCGGTCAGCGCGCCGACGGCCGTCACCGGATCGTGCGTCGCGGGCAGCCCGGCCGCCGCGATGATCTGCTGGATCCGGCCCGGCGACATGCCGGCCGTGGCCTCCGCGACGGACGGGCCGAGGCCGGTGGGGGAGGGGTGCGCGGCGCTGGGCGCGAGCAGCTCGCGGGCCGTGCGCACCAGGCGCAGCCGGTCCTCGCCGCCCCACACCAGGGCCTGGTCGCGCAGTGTCGCCACGGCCCGCGGCAGCTCGCGCGCGACCCGTGGGTCGGTGCGCTCGTCGCCGCCCATCAGCGCGTCCAGCGTGGCGTACGGACAGGGGTCCGGGGCCACCGCGAGCGCCTCCGCGACCTGCAGCGCGAACCGGTCCAGCCGCTCCAGCGCGCGGACGACGGACGCGCGGGTGCCGGCGCGGGTCGCCAGCTGCGTGAGGTCGCCGGGCATGGGATTGATGAGATCCGGCCGGGCGAGGAGGAGGGCGGCGAGGGCGTCGTCGGGCCGGCCGCGCAGCTCCTCCGCGAGGGTTCGGGGGGCGCCGGTGGTGCTGGTGGGACGGCGCGGGGTGGTCATTCTGCTTACGGTACCCGTCCGCTGCGCTTTGCTGCTTGGTGTGCGGGTTGCTGTGCGCGGTCGGGTGCGGTCCGCGGCGCCTGCGGCGGGCGGCCTCAATCGCCGGCCGGGCTGAATGTGCCGCACGTAGGCCGCAACCTGCCGCAAAACCCACCGGCCACCCCGAAGGGGACGGTACCTTCGGGGAAGGAGCGGTCTTAGGGGATTCGGTGGGGATCGAGAGCGATCAGCTTGTTTTTGACTACCTGAGCCGAGTCGGCGACATCGCGCAACGCACCGCGCTGACCTCCGCCGACCGCATGCGGCTCGTCTCGCGGCTGCGTACGGAGATCGAGCGCCGCAGATCGTCCGAGGGCGCGGACAGCCCCGCCGCCGTGCAGCGCATCCTGTCCGGGCTCGGTACCCCGGACGAGGCCGTCGCGGACGCGAACGGCTTCGTCACCGCCGAGAGTGGCAGGGTCCCGGCGCAGCGCCGTGAGGACGAGCCCGTCCGGACCGTGCCCACGGTGACACCGCCGCATCTCGCGACCCCGGAGGAGCTGAGCCCCTCCGGGGAGGTGCCGGACTGGTGGCGGGTGGACCCGGGGCCGTTCGGCAAGGGGGAGGCGGTCCACGGGTTCGTCGGCGGGATCGAGATCCCCGAGATACTGAAGCCACCGTCCCGCGAGCCGGTGGAGGCGGCGCCGTCCGAGGCCGCCCCGGCGGAGCCGGAAGAGGAGGCGGAGGAGGCCGAGGAGACCCGGCGCCGCCCCAGCCTGCTGCGCCGCCCGGACGGGGAGCCCGTCAGCGTGCTGCTGCTCCTGGTGGCCCTGGTGCTGCTGGTGGGCGCGGTGCTGGGCAACTGGTTCGTGCTCGCCGGGGGGTGGGCGCTGGCCTACCTCACGCGCAAGCTCTCGCACACCGAGTCGCAGTGGGCGGTCATGGGCGTGCCGGGCCTGACGCTCGCGGCCTGGGCGGTCTGGCTGTGGGGCCGCACGGAGGGCCGCTGGGGCGCTCCCGTCCCGGAGGGCGGCCTGGGCGCGGCCCTGTCGGACTCCTGGCCCTGGACCATCCGCGCGGCGGCCGTCGCCTCGGCGCTGTACGTGGTCTGGCGCTCCCGCCGCCCTGGATAGCGGTGCGGCGCCGTCAGTCCCCCGCGCCCCAAGGACGGCCCGCCACCACCAGAGGGCTGCCCGTCACCGGGTCCGGGACCACGACCGACTCCAGGCCGAAGACGTCCCGTACGAGATCCGCCGTCACGATGTCCGACGGCGCGCCCTGGGCCACGATCCGGCCCGACTTCATCGCTATCAGGTGGTCCGCGTAGCGCGCGGCCTGGTTGAGGTCGTGGAGGACCGCGACGACCGTGCGGCCGCGCTCGTGGTTGAGGCGGCGGCAGAGGTCGAGGACCTCCACCTGGTGGGAGATGTCCAGGTATGTGGTGGGCTCGTCGAGGAGCAGCAGGTCCGTCTCCTGGGCGAGGGCCATCGCGATCCAGACGCGCTGCCGCTGCCCGCCGGAGAGTTCGTCGACGGAGCGCTCGGCGAGGGCGGCCGTGTCGGTGCGGGTCATCGCCTCGGTGACGGCGTGTTCGTCGGCGTCGGACCACTGCTGCCACCAGCGCTGGTGCGGCTGGCGGCCGCGGGAGACGAGGTCGGCGACGGTGATGGCCTCGGGGGCGACAGGGCTCTGCGGCAGCAGGCCGAGGGACCGGGCGATGGCGCGGGTGGGTATCCGGGCCAGTTCGGTGCCGTCGAGGAGCACGGAGCCGCGGGCCGGTTTGAGGAGGCGTCCGAGGGCCCGCAGCAGGGTCGACTTGCCGCAGGCGTTGGGGCCGACGATGACGGTGACGGCGCCGTCCGGGATGTCCACGTCGAGGCCGTCGACGACGGTGCGGTCCTCGTAGGCGAGGGTCAGGTCGCGGGCGCTGAGCCGGGCCGGGCGCCGACCGGTCCCGGTCCCGGTCTCGATATCGGTCTCGGTCACGCTTTTCCTCCGGTGCGGCCCCTGATGATGAGCCAGATCAGATAGGGGGCGCCGACGGCGGCGGTCAGGACGCCCACGGGCAGCTGCGTCGGTTCGAAGAGCTTGCGGCCGAGCAGGTCCGCGACGACCACGATGACCGCGCCGGTCAGCGCCGAGGAGAGCAGGGGGATCTGGGCCGTGCGGGTCATCCGGCGGGCCAGCTGCGGGGCGAGCAGGGCGACGAAGTCGACGGGCCCGGCGGCGCCGGTGGCGATGGAGGCCAGTACGACGCCGAGGAGGGCGAGGCCGAGCCGGACCCGGCCCAGCCGGATGCCGAGCGCGGTCGCGGTGTCGTCGTCCATCGACACGGTGCGCTGCGCGCGGGCCGCCCAGCAGACGAAGGGCGTGAGCAGGAGCAGCGCCCAGGTCACGGGGACGGCCTCGTCCCAGCCGCGGTCGGCGAGCGAGCCGGTCATCCACACCTTGGCCTGCTGGGCGACCAGGTAGTCGCCCTTGGTCATGAAGAGGTTGGTGACCGAGCGCAGCGCGACCGCGAAGCCGATGCCGATGAGGACGAAGCGGGTGGCGTGCAGCCCGCCGCGCCAGGCGAAGACGTAGACGAGGGCGGCCGCGAGCAGGCCGCCGGCGACGGACAGGTAGGGGAGGTACGCGTACGAGGTGACGCCGAAGGTCAGCGCGCCCACCGTCAGCGCGCTCGCGCCCTGGGTGACGCCGATGATGTCGGGGCTGGCCAGGGGGTTGCGGGAGACGGTCTGGATCAGCGCCCCGGCCACCCCGAAGGCCGCGCCGACGAGCAGGCCCACGGTCATCCGGGGGAGCCGGAAGGTGCCGACGGTCAGCTCGTCCGGCGAGGGCTGCCCGAGGACGACCTTCAGGGCCTCGGAGGGCGCCACGTAGGACTGGGCCGCGCACAGGTACGTCAGGCACGCGGCGGCCAGCAGCAGGGTCAGGGCGAGGGCGACGGCGGTGGCCCGCCGGTGCACGAGGAAGGAGGCGCGTCCGGCGCGTACGAGGGTGTACCCGGCGGGGCGGGCGAGGGAGAGCGTCACGCGGCCACCGCCTTCTTGCGGCGGACGAGCGCGATCAGGAACGGCACCCCGATGAGCGCCGTCATCACGCCCGAGGGGACCTCGCTCGGCGGGAAGACGATCCGGCCGACCGTGTCGGCGACGAGCAGCATCACGGGTCCGACGAGGGCGGCCATGGGCAGCAGCCAGCGGTGGTCGGTGCCGACGATCGCGCGGGCGATGTGCGGGACGGCGAGGCCGACGAAGGCGATCGGCCCGGCCGCGGCGACGCCGACGCCGACGAGGATCGTCGCGCCGATGCCGCCGACGATCCGTACGGTGGCGACGTTCTGGCCGAGGCCCTTGGCGACGTCCTCGCCGAGCGCGAGCGCGTCGAGGCCGCGGGCCACGCTCGCCACCAGCACCACGCCGACCAGCAGGAAGGGCCAGATCTGGGCCGCGATCCCGGTGTCCTGGCTTGGCAGCGAGCCGACCTGCCAGAACCGGAAGCGGTCCAGGACGGCGGCGTGGGTGGTGAGGACGGCGTGCACGACGGACAGCAGCAGCGCGTTGATCGCGGCTCCGGCCAGCGCCAGCTTCACGGGGGTGGCGCCGCCGCGGCCGCGCGCGGCGACGGCGTAGACGGCGACGGAGGCGAGGGCCGCGCCCGCGAAGGCCCACCACACATAGCCGGAGAGGGTCTGCACCCCGGCGAGGGTCATCGCGAGGACGACGCCCAGCGAGGCGCCGTGGCTGATGCCGAGGATGCCGGGGTCGGCGATGGGGTTGCGGGTGATGCCCTGAAGAACCGTTCCGGCGATGGCGAGTGCCGCGCCGACCATCAGCCCGACGACGGTACGGGGCAGCCGCATGTCGCGCACGACGGCGGTGGCCTTCCCCGGGGTGCCGTACCAGAGCGCGTCGAGGACCTGGGACGGCGCGGTGGCGCGGGCGCCCACGGCGAGGCTGAGCAGCACCGCCGCCAGCAGGGCGACGACCGCGGCCGCCGTCCAGCCGACGCGGCGCCGGACCCGTGGGGATCGGGGGCTGCTGATCGGGACGGCGGCTGACATCGCTTCCACTTCGTGGCTGGTACCGGGGGAAGTTAGGCGAGGCTAAGTGTACGGGTCGGGCATCACGGCAGAATGTGGGGCATGACCTTGCGTACGCGGCCCCCGCACCGCCCCCGGTTCACGGTCGGCTTCGACCTCGACCTGACCCTGGTCGACTCCGTCCCGGGCATCAGGGCCGCGTACGAGTCGCTGGCCGCCTCGACGGGCACGTACATCGACGTCGGCCTGGTGTGCAGCAGGCTGGGGCCGCCGCTGGAGCAGGAGCTGGCCCACTGGTTCCCCGCGGACCGGGTCGCCGCGGCCGCCGACGCCTACCGCGCGGTCTACCCCGCGCTCGCGATCGGGGCGTCACCCGCCATGCCGGGCGCGCACGAGGCGCTCGACGCCGTGCGCGAGCTGGGCGGGCGGTCGGTCGTCGTCACCGCGAAGTACGAGCGCAACGCCCGGCTCCACCTCGACCACCTCGGCCTCGCCCCCGACGCCCTCGTCGGCGACCTCTGGGCGGAGGGCAAGGCGACGGCGCTGCGCGCGCACGGCGCGGTGGTCTACGTCGGCGACCACACCGGGGACGTGCGCGGGGCGCGTACGGCGGGTGCGCTGTCCGTAGCGGTGGCGACGGGTCCGTGTGACGAGGAGGAACTGCGCGCCGCCGGGGCGGATGTGCTCCTCGCCGACCTCACGGCCTTCCCCGGCTGGCTGCGCGGCTACCGCGGCGAGGCGGCCGTGCCGGACACCGCGCCGGAGATCGCCGCCGACAGCGAGGCGCGCGCCTGACGGCGCTGCGCCGCGACGGAACGCAGCACCCCGGCGGCCGCGATCAGGAATCCGACCCCCATCAGCATGCAGACGAAGTACGCTGCCGACGGCAGCGGATCGGCGCCCAGGAACAGCGGGGCGACCGTCGCCAGGGTGGCCACCGCGCCTACGAGAAAGACGATGGCGCCGATGCGTACCAGCAGATCCCCGTCCCGGGGAGTTTCGCTACTCACCTGACCAGGGTAGATCCATAGCCGACGGCGTGGAGGCACGGTCGCCCCCGGCGCCGTACGGAAAAGGACGTCTTGTCACCGGGCCCGGGACCATTAGCCTTGGGGGGAGCGGGTCTTACGACCCGCTGTAGTGCTATCAAGAGCCGTTTTTCCGTTGATTGCAGACGTTTTCCGTATTTCCGACGAGACACGAGGACGAGGACAGACGTGCCTACCGGCAAGGTCAAGTGGTTCAACAGTGAGAAGGGCTTCGGCTTTCTCTCCCGCGACGACGGCGGAGACGTCTTCGTGCACTCCTCGGTGCTCCCGGACGGGGTGGACGTCCTCAAGCCCGGACAGCGGGTGGAATTCGGTGTCGTGGCCGGCCAGCGCGGCGACCAGGCGCTCACCGTGACGCTCCTCGACCCCGCCCCGTCGGTCGCGGCCGCACAGCGCCGCAAGCCCGACGAGCTGGCGTCGATCGTCCAGGACCTCACCACGCTCCTGGAGAACGTCACCCAGCAGCTGGAGCGCGGCCGTTACCCCGACAAGGCCCATGGTTCGAAGATCGCCGGGATGCTGCGGGCGGTGGCCGACCAGCTGGACGTCTGACCACCGCTTCTCTTTGAAGGAGTTCGCAGGAAGTGCGAACCGTCAGGCGAACTCCAGTGCCTCCGGGCCGAGGGGCGGCACCAGCCCCTCGGCCGCGGCGCGGGTCAGCAGCCCGCGCACCGCGGCATAGCCGGCCTCGCCGAGGCCGGCGGTGAACTCGTTGACGTAGAGCCCGATGTGCTGGTCGGCGACCGCCGGGTCCATCTCCTGGGCGTGCTCCAGCACATACGGCCGGGAGACCTCCGGGTCGTCCCAGGCCATCTGCACGGACGTCCGTGCCGCCTGCGCCAGTTCGCGCAGCCTGGCCGCGCCCAGCGAGCGCTTGGCGATGATCGCGCCGAGCGGGATCGGCAGCCCCGTCGTCGACTCCCAGTGCTGCCCCATGTCGGCCAGGCAGTCGAGCCCGTACTGCTGGTAGGTGAACCGCGCCTCGTGGATGACGAGTCCGGCGTCCACCTTGCCGTCCCGGACGGCCGGCATGATCTCGTGGAACGGCATGACGACGACCTCGCCGACCCCGCCCGGCACCTCCGTCGCGGCCCATAGCCGGAACAGCAGATAGGCCGTCGAGCGCTCGCTCGGCACGGCGATCGTCTTCCCGGCCAGACCGGCGGCCTCGCCCGGCTCGCGGGTCAGCACCAGCGGGCCGCAGCCCCGGCCGAGGGCGCCGCCGCACGGCAGTAGCGCGTACTCCTCCAGGACCCAGGGCAGCACCGCGTACGACACCTTCAGCACGTCGAACTCGCCGCGCTCGGCCATGCCGTTGGTGATGTCGATGTCGGCGAAGGTGACATCGAGGGCGGGTGCGCCGGGGACGCGGCCGTGCGCCCAGGCGTCGAAGACGAAGGTGTCGTTGGGGCAGGGCGAATAGGCGATCTTGAGCGGTTCACTCACGGGGTCCTCCTCGCGTGCGGTGACGGTGCTGCGGAGGCCGGCGCGCCCTGAGGGTCCGTGGGCCGGCCGTCGTGAAGGTCGTGCGGGCCGGGCGCGGCGTGCGGGAAGACCTCGGCACCCGCTTCCGCGAGGGCCCCGGGCAGCACCGTGAACGCGTCCGCGAGCGCCGCGAGCGCGTCACCGATGCGCCACGCGGCGCGGTCGCGCGGGCCGACGGGGTTGGAGACCGCGCGGAGCTCCAGCACCGGCACCCCGTGCGCGGCGGCGGCCTCGGCCACGCCGAAGCCCTCCATGGCCTCGATCAGCGCGCCGGGGCGCAGCGCGATCAGCGCGCGGGCCCGCTCGGCGGAACCCGTCACCGTCGACACGGTCAGCACCTCGCCGCGGCGCGCGCCGGTCGCGCGGGCCACGGCCCGTACGAGCGGCTCGGGCGGGAGGTGTTCCACGGTCCCGAAGCCCAGCTCGGTGACCGGGAGGAAGCCGTCGGGCGTCTCGGCGCCCAGGTCCGCGGCGACGATCGCGTCGGACACGACGAGGGAACCCACCGGGGCGTCCGCCGCCGCGCCCGTGAAGCCGCCGCCGATGCCCGCCGAGACCACCAGGTCGTACGGGCTGCCGGAGACCGCCGCGGCCGTCAGGGCGGTCGCGGCACCCGCGGCAGCGGCGGCGGGGCCGACACCGGCGGCCAGCGCGTCGACGACCAGCGGGAAGGGACCGGCCGCAGTGGCCGTGCGGTGCAGGACGAAGCCCGGCACGGCCCGCTCCACGGTCTCCGCGGGGCCGCCGGCCGGGGCGGTGGCCCCTGCCGTGCCTCGGGTGACCGCGTCACGTTCGGCCGCGACGGCGGTGACGACGAGTACGCGCATCAGCGGGGGCCTCCGGGCCGTCAGTCCTTGTCGAGCTCGAGCTTGACGCTCCACACACCGTTCTTGCTGACGACCGACAGGACCGTGGACTTGTCCAGGGTGCCCATCTGCTGGTTGTAGAAGAGCTGGTCGCCGTTGAGCGAGGTGTAGGTCTGCTTCGTCTGGTTGGAGCGCGGCTGGTTGCCGGCCACCAGGAACCAGCTCTCCTCAGCGATCTTGGGCTCGACGCCCACGCGGATCTTGTCGCCCTGCTTCACCTTGATGCTCTTGACCGACTTGTCGGCCAGGCACTTCTGGAGAGCGGCCTCGTCGAGCGTCTTGCTCTCGTCGAAGCACGCGGCCTCGGTGGTCACCGTGGTGGTGCCGACGGTCACCGTTGCCAGGGGCGTCGGCTTGTCGCAGGCGGAAAGGGCGACGAGGCCGAAGGCGACGGCGCCGACAGCGGCAGCGGCACGTCGGCGCTTGCCCTGGAAAAACGCATCGGTCATGCGCGCAGGCTATCGGGCCCGCCTCGTCACGCCACGCGCGGGTGCGGCGAGCCGCGCCGGGCCGCCGTCAGCAGGCCCCGTACGGCAGTGGCCACGCCCAGCGCGAGGACCCCGGCGGCCACCGCCATGCCCAGGGTGCCGTTGAGCGGCAGCAGGATGCCGATCGCCCCGCCGACCACCCAGCACATCTGGAGCAGCGTCTCGGAACGGGCGAACGCCGACGTCCGCACCTCCTCCGGAACGTCCCGCTGGATCAGCGAGTCCAGCGACTGCTTGCCCAGCGCCTGCGCGATGCCCGCGACGGCCGCCACGACCGCCACGAAGAAGGCGCTGAAGAAGGCCGCCGCGGCGACCGTCGCCCCCAGGGACAGCGTCAGCACCAGCGCGATCGTCTTCTCCGGGCCGCGGGAGCGCAGCAGCGCGCCGATCGCCGTGCCCAGGGCGTTGCCGCCGCCCGCCGCGACCGCCACGATGCCCAGCGAGAACGCCGGGCTCAGCCCCCCGATCGGGTGTACGCGCAGCAGGAAGGCCAGGAAGAAGGTGAGGAAGCCGGACAGCATGCGCATCGCGCTGTTGGCCTGCAGGGCGTGCAGGACCGAGCTGCCCACGGTGCGCAGACCGGGCCGGGGGGCCTTGGAGCTCTTCCGCTGCCGCTTCGGGGCGCCCTTGCGCCGTACGGCGCCGCGGTGCCGTTCGAGCGCGGGCCGCAGGTGGGGGCGGTGCTCGCCCGAGACCAGCTGCGCCCGCGCCTCGCCCTTCGAGGAGTCCACCTTGTGCGGCAGCGAGAACGACAGCAGCGTGCCCCCGACGAACACGACGAACGCCCCGTACAGCGGCCACTGCGGCCCCAGCTGATGCAGCCCCGCACCCAGCGGGGCCGCCACACCCGTGGCCAGCAGCCCGCCGAGCGTCACTCTCGAATTGGCCTTCACCAAGGAGATGCGCGGTGGCAGCAGCCGGGGCACCACCGCCGACCGCACCACGCCGTACGCCTTCGACGCCACCAGTACGCCCAGCGCCGCCGGATACAGCTCGAGACCGCCGCTCGCCACCGCGCCCGACATCATCAGCGCCAGCACCGCCCGCGTGATCATCGCGCCCGCCATCGCCGCCCGGCGGCCGTGCGGCAGCCGGTCCAGCAGCGGGCCGATCACCGGGGCCAGGAGGGTGAACGGCGCCATCGTGACCGCCAGGTACAGCGCCACCCGCCCGCGCGCCTGGTCCGTGGGCACCGAGAAGAACACCGTCGACGCCAGCGCCACCGTGATCAGCATGTCGCCCGCCGAGTGCACGGCGTGCAGCTCGATCAGTTTGCCCAGCCCCGACTCGCCCGCGCCGTGCGCGTGCGTGGCCTTGCGGACGCCCCGCGCCGCCCATGCGAACGGGCTGCGCAACACGCGGCCGGCGCCCCGGGCCGTACGGCGGAGCGGACCGCCTTCGGCTGACCGGATGGCTCCCACCACGCCATACTGCCCCAACTGCCACGGGGCGTGGCACTTTCGGTACTTCCGCGGGGCGTGCCAGGCGCCCTCACCGGCAGCCCGTCGGGGGGCTCGCCGAAGCCCGGGTATCCCCCGGGTGTCCTGGCGGGGTAGCGTGCGTAGCGCGCCACCGGTGGTCGTTCTTGGCCGCGCACCGAGTCTGGATCCCGCAGAATGGGAGTGACTAGGTGCGCCCGAGGCCGTTCGGGCGCGGACGTCGACGCGGTCCTCCGGTCCGCTCCGTCCGCCGACCCGGCCGTTCGGCTGGCGCACTCGTGAGACGGCGTGGAAGAGAGAATCGATTCTTGTGAGTGCTGCGATGCGAAGCCGTACCCCGGACCGCCTGTGCGCCGAGGCGGTCGAACTCGCCCGTACGGCCGCTGAGGAAGCGGCGCTGCCGGGCATGGTCGGCGACCACGTCGAGGTCGTCGCCGACGGGGACCGCGTCGTCACCCACTACTTCGCCTGCGAGGACCCCGGCTACCGCGGCTGGCGCTGGGCCGTCACCGTCGCCCGCGCCTCCCGCGCCAAGGCCGTCACCCTCGACGAGACCGTCCTGCTGCCCGGCCCCGACGCCCTGCTGGCCCCCGAGTGGGTCCCCTGGAGCGAGCGGCTGCGCCCCGGTGACATGGGCCCCGGCGACCTGCTGCCCACCGAGGCCGACGACCTCCGCCTGGAGCCCGGCTGGACCGGCGAGGACACCCCGCCGCCGAACTCCGCCCTCGCCGAGGAGATGGACCGCCTCGCCGAGGCCGAGGACGCCGACGTCACCGTCGGTTCCCCCGCCGTCCAGGCCGTGCCCCCCGCCCGTGGCTCCATCGCCGCCGTCGCCGAGGAGCTCGGCATGCGGCGCGCGCGCGTCCTCTCCCGCTACGGCCTCTACTCCGCGGCCGACCGCTGGGACGAGTCCCACGGCGCGAAGACCCCCATGGCCCAGGCCGCCCCGGCGTCCTGCGTCAGCTGTGGCTTCCTGGTCCGGCTCGGCGGCTCCCTCGGGCAGGCGTTCGGCATCTGCGCGAACGAGTTCGGGCCCGCGGACGGCCATGTCGTGTCGCTCGCGTACGGCTGCGGCGGGCACTCCGAGGCGGCGGTCATGCCGAAGGCTCCGCGGCCCTCGCTTCCGGTGATCGACGAGACGCTGGTGGATCCTTTGCAGCTGCATCCGGTGCGGCAGGGCTCTGTCGAGCCCGACGGCCCGGACGAGGAGCTCGGTCACTCGTAGCCGCGGCTCTGTCCGCGCCTGCGGCGCGGCGCCCCGCGGGCCCGCCCCCTCTGCCGGCGGGCGGCCTCGGCGTCGCCGACGGTGAGTCGGCGGCACCGGAAAGTCCACCCTTCACCTTCGGCGTATCGAGTGGTGCGGGTGGGTGAAACCCGCCGCGGCAGCGGCGGGCGGACGGCGACGGCGGGGTCATGACCAGGCACCCTCATTAATGGGGTAATCCGATACCCGCAACCGCACCCGGCGGAAAGCGCGGAAGACGTAGCGGTACGTTCGGCCATACAACCCCCAAGGTCAGGGAGAACACGTGAGCGGCATCCGATCCGCGCCCCGCGAAGCCGACGGGACGGACCCGTTCGGGACCGCGCGGCTGCGACGCAACGCGCTGGACTCCTGGATCACCGCCCCCGCGCGGTTCCGGGAGGACGCCAACGCCGAGGAGGACCTGGTCCTCGGCGGTTACCGCGACCGCCTCGTCGTCGAGCTCGCCCAGAACGCCGCCGACGCCGCCGCCCGCGCCGGGGTGCGCGGCAGGCTGCGCCTGACCCTGCACCCCGCCACGGCCGGGGCGCCCGCCGTGCTGGCCGCCGCCAACACCGGTGCCCCGCTGGACTCCGCGGGCGTCGCGTCCCTGGCCACGCTGCGGGCCTCCGCGAAGCGGGACGACGCCCGGGAGGCGGTCGGCCGGTTCGGCGTGGGCTTCTCCGCGGTGCTGGCCGTCAGTGACGAGCCCGCCGTCGTCGGCCGCTCCGGCGGCGTCCGCTGGTCCCTCGCGGAGGCACAGGCCCTCGCCGCCGGGGCCGCCGCGGGCAACCGCGACCTCGCCGAGGAGATCCGCCGCCGCGACGGCCATGTGCCGCTGCTGCGGCTCCCGCTGCCCGCCGAGGGCTCCGCGCCCGACGGCTACGAGACCGTGGTCGTCCTCCCGCTGCGCGACGGCGCCGCCGAGGACCTGACCAGGCGTCTGCTGGCCGGGATCGACGACGCGTTGCTGCTGGCCCTGCCCGGCCTGGCCGAGGTCGTCGTGGAGATGCCCGGCGAGCCCGTACGCATCCTGGACCGGCGCGACGAGAGCCCGTACGTCCTCGTCCGCGACACCGCGCGCGGCGCCACGACCCGCTGGCGCGTCGAGCGCGCGGGCGGCCGGCTGGAACCGGAGCTGCTCGCCGACCGGCCGGTGGAGGAGAAGCTGCGCCCCCACTGGTCGCTGGCCTGGGCGGTGCCGGTGGGCCCGGACGGCGCGCCCGCACGGCCGGAGACCGCGCCCGTGCTGCACGCGCCCACCCCCACCGACGAGCCGCTGGGCCTGCCCGCGCTCCTCATCGCGACGTTCCCCCTCGAACCCACCCGCAGGCACACCGCCCCCGGCCCGCTGACGGACTTCCTCGTCGAGCGCGCCGCCGAGTCCTACACCGCGCTGCTGCGCGACTGGCAGCCCGTGTCCACCGGCACCCTCGACCTGGTCCCGTCGCCGCTGGCCAGCAGCGCCGTGGACGCGGAGGTGCGCCGCCAGGTCCTCGAGCAGCTGCCCCGCGTCGCCTTCCTGCCGCGCGCCGTGCGGCCCGCGGACGTGCCGGAGGAGGCGCGGGACGCGTACGCCCAGCCGCTGCGGCCCGTCGAGGCCGAGGTGGTGGAGGGCGCCGGGTCGGAGACCGCCGCCGTGCTCGGCGAGCTGTTCCCGAGCCTGCTGCCCGCCGGGCTCGAGCGCCGCCCCGAGCTGCGCGCCCTCGGTGTCACCCGGGTCCCGCTGGGCGAGGCCGTCGACCGCCTCGCGGGCGTCGAGCGCGAACCCTCGTGGTGGCGGCGGCTCTACGACAGCCTCGCCGGTGTCGACCCCGACCGGCTCAGCGGACTGCCCGTGCCCCTCGCCGGAGGAGGGCGTACGGCCATCGGCCCCCGGCAGGTCCTGCTGCCGCCGCCGGGCGGCACGGAGCGGCTGTCCAGGCTCGGCCTCAAGGTCGTCCACCCCGACGCCGCCCACCAGCTGCTGGAGAAGCTCGGCGCCACGCCCGCCTCGCCCCGCGCGATCCTGACGACCCCTCAGGTGCGGGCCGCCGTCGCCGGGTCGCTCGACGCCGACGAGATCTGGGACGAGGACACCCTCGACAGCGAGGCCCTCGCGGAGACCGTCCTCGCGCTCGTCCGCGACGCGAACCTCGCCCCCGGCGACGAGCCCTGGCTCGCCGCGCTCGCCCTGCCCGACGAGGACGGCGAGCCGGCCCCGGCCGGTGAACTCGTCCTGCCCGGCAGCCCCTTCGAGAGCGTCATCCGCCCCGGCGAGCTCGCCGCCTGCGACGCCGCGCTGGCCGAACGCTGGGGCGAGCAGCCGCTGGCCGCCGTGGGGGTGATGGCCACCTTCGCGCTCGTGCGCGCCACGGACGTCGTCCTCGACCCGGACGAACTGGAGCCGCGCGACACCGACTTCGCCGAGCCCGACGACGTCGGCCTGCTCGAAGCCGTCGACGTCTGGTGCGAGGACGTCCTGGACCAGCTGCCCGACACCTCCGTGCCGCCCGTCGCCACCGAGATCGTCGCCGTGCGCGACCTCGACCTCGTCGACGACGACGCCTGGCCGCGGGCGCTCGCGATGCTGGCGCAGCCGCCGCTGCGGGACGCGCTGACCGCGCCCGTGCGCGTCCTGCTGCCCGACGGCACGACCGAGTCAGTACGGCCCTACACCGCGTGGTGGCTGCGCGGCCACCCCGTCCTGGACGGCCGCAGGCCCGCCGGGCTGCGCGTCGCGGGCGGCGACCCGCTGCTGCGCGGGCTGTACGAACCGGCCGACGCGGCCGGCCTCGCCGACGACCAGGTGCTGCGGGCGCTGGGCGTGCGCACCTCCGTGGCCGCCCTCCTCGACGAGCCGGGCGGCGCCGCGGAGCTGCTCGCGCGGCTCGCCGACGAGGACCGCCCGGTCGACGCGGCCCAACTGCACGCCGTCTACGGCATCCTGGCCGAGCTCGACCCCGACCAGGTCACCCTGCCGGACGAGCTCCGCGCCGTCGTCGACGGCGAGGTCCGGGTCGTCGACGCCGCGGACGCGCTGGTCGCCGACGCCCCCGACGTGCTCCCGCTCGCGGCCGGGCGCCCGCTGCTGCCCGTACGGCCCGCGCGCGCCGCGGAGCTGGCGGAACTGCTCCAGGTGCGACGGCTGAGCGAGGTCTTCGCGGTGCGCGTCCCCGACGGCGAGGGCGCGCCGCGGAGCGTGCCCGAGGGCGTCCGCGCGCTGCTGCCGGGCGCGCCGGCCACGTACGTCGAGCACGAGGGGCTCGTCGTCGGCGGCGTCGAGCTCGACTGGTGCTACGGCCAGGACGGCGTGCTCCACGCGACGACGCTGGAGGGCGTGGCGGCGGGCCTCGCGTGGGCGTCCGGCGCGTGGTCCCGCCGCTTCGAGGCGGCGGCGTTGCTGGAGGACCTGTCCCGCACGACGGAATTGGCCCGGGCACGCTGGTTCGACTGAGGGTGCGTAAATCCAGCCCGTGGGGGCACCTCTGGGGGCACCCCCGGACGGAGTCTGGGGGAGGTAGCTGGGGGAGTTTGAGGACGCGCCCGCAGGGCGCTCCCGCCGCAGGCGGCAACGGACCGGCGGCCGGGGGTCTGGGGCACGCGCCCCAGTTTCGGGAAGGGGCGGGGTAGGGGAACAGAACCTCCGGGCCGCACCGGGAACGAGGGCCCAGGGCGGAGCCCAGGCCGCGCACCACCCCGATCTACCCTGGAAGAGGACCCACCCAGGAGGCCGTCATGACCAGAAAAGTCGCCGACTGCCGCAGATTCCCCAGCGAAACCAACTGCACGCTCACCATCACCGGCGAAGAGGACGAGGTCCTCGAAGCCGCCACCCAGCACGCCGTCTCCGTGCACAAGCACCAGGAAGGCCCCGAGCTGCGCGAGCAGATCAAGGAGTTCCTGGAGGACGAGAAGGCGAAGGCTTAAACGCCCGGACGTCAGGCGGGGAAGCGGCGTCCCACCAGGCGCCACACCAGCTCCAGCGCCACGGCCGCCACCGCGGAGATCGCGACGGCGGTCCACGGCATGGTCGTGCCCACCAGTTTCAGCGCGAAGAAGCGCTGGAGCCAGGGCGTGGCCAGTACGACGAGGAAGCCCAGGCCCATGGCGAGGACGAGGGCGATCCGCCACCACGTATAGGGCCGGGCGATGATCGCGAGGACCCACATCGAGATCAGGAACAGCGTCAGCGTCGCCACGCTGGTCTCGGCGGCGAGGGTGTCCGGCCCGGTGTAGTAGGCCCGGGAGATCAGATACGCGGCGAAGGTGGCCAGACCCGCGACCAGCCCCGCCGGGACGGCGTACCGCATCACCCGGCGCACGAAGTGCGGCCTGGCGCGCTCGGTGTTCGGGGCCAGGGCCAGGAAGAAGGCCGGTACGCCGATGGTGAGCGTCGACAGCAGGGTCAGATGGCGCGGCAGGAAGGGATACGGCACCCGGGAGCAGATGACGAGGATCGCCAGCAGCACGGAGTAGACGGTCTTGGTCAGGAAGAGCGTCGCGACCCGGGTGATGTTGCCGATGACCCGGCGCCCCTCGGCGACGACCGACGGCAGGGTGGCGAAGCTGTTGTTCAGCAGGACGATCTGGGCGACGGCCCGGGTCGCCTCGGAGCCGGAGCCCATGGAGACCCCGATGTCGGCGTCCTTGAGCGCCAGGACGTCGTTGACGCCGTCGCCGGTCATGGCGACGGTGTGGCCGCGGGACTGGAGGGCGGCGACCATGTCGCGCTTCTGCTGCGGGGAGACGCGGCCGAAGACGGCACCGGCCTCCAGGGCCTTGGCCATGGATTCCTTCTCGGCGGGCAGCCGGCGCGCGTCCACGGGGGCCTCCGCGCCGGGCAGGCCGAGCTTGGCGGCGACGGCGCCGACGGAGACGGCGTTGTCACCGGAGATGACCTTGGCGGAGACGTCCTGCCGGGCGAAGTAGCGCAGGGTCTCCCCGGCGTCGGGGCGCAGCCGCTGTTCGAGGACGACGAGGGCGGTGGGCCGTACGCCCTCGACGACGCGCGGGTCGTCGAGCTCGCGCTCGGCACGGGCCAGGAGCAGGACGCGCAGCCCCTGGGCGTTGAGCTGTTCGACGTCGGAAAGGGAGGGGTGGCCGTCCGGCAGCAGGACGTCGGGGGCGCCGAGGAGCCAGTTGCTGCTCTCGGCGTCGGGGCCGTTGAAGGCGGCGCCGCTGTACTTGCGGGCGGAGGAGAAGGGCAGCGACTCGGTGCAGCGCCAGCCCGAGCCGTCGGGGTAGGCGTCGATGATGGCCTGGAGACTGGCGTTGGGCCGGGGGTCGGACTCGCCGAGGGCGCCGAGCACCTGGCGTACGTACGCCTCGTCCGCGCTCTTCAGCAGCACCCGCAGCTCGCTCACGTCCATGCCGCCCTCGGTGAGGGTGCCGGTCTTGTCGAGGCAGACGGTGTCGACGCGGGCGAGGCCCTCGATCGCGGGCAGCTCCTGGACCAGGCACTGCTTCCGGCCCAGCCGGATCACGCCGATCGCGAAGGCGACGGAGGTCAGCAGCACCAGGCCCTCGGGGACCATCGGCACGATGCCGGCGACCATCCGCCGGACCGCCTCCCTCCAGTCGTGGTTCTGCACGACGAGCTGGCTGATGACGAGGCCGACGGCGGTCGGGAGCATCATCCACGTCACGTACTTGAGGATCTGGCTGATGCCGGTGCGCAGTTCGGAGTGGACGAGCGTGAAGCGGGACGCCTCCTCGGCGAGCTGGGCGGCGTACGCCTCGCGGCCGACCTTGGTGGCGGTGTGGGCACCGCCGCCGGCGACGACGAAGGACCCGGACATGACCTTGTCGCCCGGCTTCTTCAGCACGGGGTCGGCCTCGCCGGTGAGCAGCGACTCGTCGATCTCCAGCCCGTCGGCCTCCACGACCTCGCCGTCGACGACGCACTTGTCGCCGGGGCCCAGCTCGATGAGGTCGCCGAGGACGATCTCCCCGGTGGCGATCGCGATGGGCACGCCGTCGCGGCGGACGGTCGGCTTCGCCTCGCCGATCACGGCGAGGGAGTCGAGGGTCTTCTTCGCGCGGAGCTCCTGGATGATGCCGATCGCGGTGTTGGCGACGATCACGAAGCCGAAGAGGCCGTCCTGGATCGGCCCGACGACCAGGATGATCAGGAAGAGGACGCCGATGATGGCGTTGAAGCGGGTGAAGACGTTCGCCCGGACGATCTCCGCGGTCGAGCGCGAGGAGCGCACGGGGACGTCGTTGACCTCGCCTCTCGCCACGCGCTCGGCGACCTCGGCCTTGGTGAGGCCGGTGTGCGGTGCCGGGGGGTGGGCGGGATCGCTCATGAGTCCGACGGTACGGGCGGTTCGGCAGATCTACCCGCCGAACCGACCTTTCGGGCTGGGCTGAGCTCCGTTGCCGCCTGCGGCGGGAGCGGCCTGCGGCCGCGTCCTCAATCGCCGGACGGGCTGATTTCAGCCCGGCCGGCGTTTGAGGACAGCGCGCGAAGCGTGCTTCGGGGTCTGGGGCGGAGCCCCAGTTGCGGGAAGGGGCGGGGTGGGGAGAAGCCCGCCGCAGGCGGAAGCGGACCTCAGCCCGTTACGCCATCGTCCTGCGCAGCCGCGTGCCGACGGATCGCCGCGTCCCGCCCGCGCACGTACCAGATGCCGATCAAGCCCAGCCCGCCCCCGGCCGCGCACGTCCACACCCACCACAGATGTCCGTGGTCCTCGAACCAGCCATAGAACGGCAGCTGCGCCAAGAAGAGGACGAACCACAAGATCGTGCCACCGGTGATCGTGGCCACCACCGGCCCCTCCAGCGGCTCCGGTGCCTCGTGCCTGGGTGTCCACTTCGTCATGGCGCAAAGCCTAGTCCGTGCGGTCCGGCGCGCCCGTGGCGGCCACGGGGGGAGCCCTTGCCCTATAGGGGTCTACGCGCGGAGATAGCAATTCCGCGTTTGTTTATTCATACTGAATCGAACCGGATCTGATGGGATTCTTTCGTTCGATCGTCCAATCAAGATCCTTTCCGTTCTCCCCCAGCTGCCCCCGCCTCCCCCCAGGCCCGTACGACTGAGGTCTCGTATGCCCTCCTCGGCCACCTCCCCGGTCGACGCCCAGCAGTCGCCCCCCACGCCGCCCGGCAATCCGCTCGACCGGTACTTCCGGATCACCGAGCGGGGCTCGTCCATCACGGGTGAGCTGCGCGGCGGACTGGCCACCTTCTTTGCGATGGCGTACATCATCGTGCTGAACCCGATCATCCTCGGGGCCGGCCACGACAAGTTCGGGCACCAGCTCGACAACGGTCAGCTGGTCACGGCCACCGCGCTGATGGCCGGGCTCTCCACCGTCCTCATGGGCGTGATCGGCAATGTGCCGATCGCCTGCGCCGCGGGCCTCGGCATCAACGCCGTCGTCTCGCTCCAGCTCGCGCCCAAGATGAGCTGGCCCGACGCCATGGGCATGGTGGTGCTTGCCGGTCTGGTGCTGATGCTGCTGGTCGCCTCCGGTCTGCGGCAGCGCGTGATGGACGCGATCCCGGGCGGGCTGCGGCGCGCGATCGCCATCGGCATCGGCATGTTCATCTCGCTGATCGGCCTGGTCGACTCCGGCTTCGTCACCCGCAACCCGGACGGCGCGCACACCACCGTGCCGATGGGCCTCGGTGAGGGCGGGCAGCTGCACGGCTGGCCGGTGCTGGTCTTCGCGGTCGGCCTCGCGCTGACGTTCATCCTCGTGGTCCGCAGGACGCGGGGCGCGATCCTCATCGGGATCGTCGTGATGACCTTCATCGCGATCGTCATCAACTCGCTGGCCACGATCCCGGACGCCAACTGGGGCCTGAGCATCCCGCAGGTGCCGGACAGCGTCGTCGGCACCCCCGACTTCGGCCTCGTCGGCAACGTCAGCCTCTTCGGCGGCTTCCACGAGGTGGGCTGGCTGACCGGCTGCCTCTTCGTCTTCACCGTGCTGCTGTCCGGCTTCTTCGACGCGATGGGCACGATCATCGGCGTCGGCGAGGAGGCCGGGCTGACCGACGAGAACGGCCAGCTGCCCAACATGGGCAAGATCCTGATGGTCGACGGCGTCGCCGTCGCCGCGGGCGGCCTCGGCTCGGCCTCCGCCAACACCTGCTTCGTGGAGTCCACGGCGGGCGTCGGCGAGGGTGCCCGCACGGGCCTGGCGAACCTGATGACCGGCGGGCTCTTCCTGCTGGCCCTCGTCTTCACCCCGCTCGCCAGGATCGTCCCCTCGCAGGCGGCGACGCCCGCGCTGCTCGTCGTCGGCTTCCTGATCATGGCGGCCAACGTCAAGGAGATCGACTGGAGCGACTTCACGATCGCGATCCCCGCGTTCCTGACGACCATCTCGATGCCGTTCACGTACTCGATCACCAACGGCATCGGCATCGGCGTCCTCGCCTTCATCCTGCTGCGGATCGCCGACAAGCGGGCGCGGGAGATCCCCTGGCTGCTGAACGTGGTCGGGCTCTGCTTCCTCGTCTACTTCCTGCTCAACCCGATCGAGCAGATGCTGGGCGTGAAGTAGCGACAGCGGCAGTACGCGCGTGAGGGGCGGCCGGGTGCACACGCACCCGGCCGCCCCTCATGTCGTGGGGCCACTGCCGGGACGGCTGGAACCGCGCGGGCGGGAGCGCGACAGGGCGCACGCGTTCCGCCCCAGGGCCCCCTGCTGCCGGACGCCCCCGTCCCGCCCCGAGCGCCCCTGCCTTCCCGCTTTATTTAGCGCGGGTAATGAGTTAACCTAAGGAACATGTCGGACCCTGACCCCAAAGACAACACCGCCGCAGTGGACTCCCTGCGCTCCGGTGTCATGCGTCTGTCGCGTCGGCTCAAGCACCAGAGGGTCGACGAGTCGCTCAGCCCCACCGAGATGTCGGTGCTGGGCACCCTCGCCCGCTGTGGCCACGCCACCCCGGGCGAGCTCGCCCGCAAGGAGCACGTGCAGCCCCCGTCGATGACCCGCATCGTCGCCCTGCTCGAGGCCAAGGGCCTGGTCCGGCTTGAGCCGCACCCCGAGGACCGCCGCCAGAAGGTGGTCACCCAGACCGAGCGGGCCGAGGCCATGCTCGAGGAGAGCCGGCGCAAGCGCAACGTCTGGCTCAGCGAACTGGTCGGGAAGCTCGACGAGGACGAGTGGGCGACGCTGCGCGCCGCCGCACCCGTACTGGAGAAGCTCGCGCACCTGTAACACCCACACAAGTGAGGAGGCGAACCCACTTTGAGTACGGGACCCGGAGCAGACTCCGCACCCGCACCGAACACCCCCGACGACATACGCACCACCGCCCTGACCAAACCCAAGGGCGGCACGTTCAGCTCACTGAGGATCCGTAACTACCGGCTCTTCGCCACCGGCCAGGTGGTCTCCAACACGGGCACCTGGATGCAGCGCATCGCCCAGGACTGGCTGGTCCTCAGCCTCACCGGTTCCTCCACCGCCGTCGGCATCACCACGGCCCTGCAGTTCCTGCCCATGCTGCTCCTCGGGCTCTACGGCGGCGTCATCGCCGACCGGTGCCCCAAGCGGCGGCTGCTCCTCATCACCCAGAGCGCGATGGGAGTCACCGGCCTCGCGCTCGCCGCGCTCACCCTCTCCGGCCATGTGCAGGTCTGGCACGTCTATCTGACCGCCCTCGCCGGCGGCCTCGTCACCGTCCTGGACAACCCCGCCCGGCAGGCGTTCGTCGTCGAGATGGTCGGCCCGGACGACCTCCGCAACGCCGTCAGCCTGAACTCCGCCAACTTCCAGTCCGCCCGCCTCGTCGGCCCCGCCGTCGCCGGTGTGCTCATCACCGCCGTGGGCAGCGGCTGGGCGTTCCTGCTCAACGGCCTGTCCTTCATCGCCCCCATCACCGGTCTGCTGCTGATGCGCACGGCCGAGCTCCACAAGGTCGACCGCGCGCCCCGCGGCAAGGGCCAGCTCCGCGAGGGCCTGCGCTATGTCGCAGGGCGCCCCGACCTGATCTGGCCGATCGTGCTCGTCGGCTTCATCGGCACCTTCGGCTTCAACTTCCCGATCTGGCTCACGGCGTACGTCAACGACGTCTTCCACGCCGGAGCCGGCACCTACGGCCTGCTCAACACCCTGATGGCGGGCGGCTCGCTGGCCGGTGCCCTGCTCGCCGCCCGGCGCGGCACCTCACGGCTGCGCCTGCTCGTCGGCGCCGCCCTGTTCTTCGGCCTGCTGGAGATCACGGCCGCGCTGGCACCCGAGTTCTGGCTCTTCGCGCTGCTGCTGGTGCCGATCGGGATGTGCGGACTGACGATCAACGTCACCGCCAACTCGAGCATCCAGCTCGCCACGGATCCCGCGATGCGGGGCCGGGTGATGAGCCTGTTCATGATGGTCTTCATGGGGGGCACCCCGCTGGGCGCCCCCCTGGTCGGCTGGGTCACCGACGAGTACGGCGCCCGCGTCGGCTTCTGCGCGGGCGGCGCGGTCTCCGCGCTGGCCGCGGTCGGCGTCGGCGTCGTCCTGGCCCGGCTGGGCGGACTCCGCCTGAAGATCGACCTGCGCCGTGGCCATCCGCATGTCGCGTTCGTCCCCAAGGAGCCGGCGCGCGTGCTGACGACCGCCGCCTGAGGCCGCCGTCACGGCCGCCCTCACGCGCCGGACGGGCTTTGCGAAGCTCGTCCGGCGACGGGGGAGCACACTGACCCCATGCGACTTTTCGCCGCCGTGAGCCCGCCGCCGGAGGTCGTCGCGGAACTCGCGGCCGCCGTCGACCCGTTGCACTCGCTGCCCGGCGCGGAGCACCTGCGGTGGACCGAGCCCCGCACCTGGCACTTCACCCTCGCCTTCCTCGGCGAGGTCGACGAGGCGCTGCTGCCCGAGCTCACCGAGCGGCTCGCGCGCGCCGCGCACCGGCACCCGCCGCACGAGCTGAGGTTCGCCGGCGGCGGGCGGTTCGGCGACCGGATCCTGTGGGTCGGCGCCGACGGCGAACGCACCGTGCTGCGCGACCTCGCCCGCTCCACCGCCGCCGGGGCCCGCCGCGCCGGGGTCGCGGTGGACAGCACGCACGACTTCCGCGCCCACCTCACACTCGCCCGCGCCACGGACCCGGTGCACCTGCGCCCGTACGCGGAGGGCCTCGCGGACTTCGCCGGTACGCCGTGGACGGTCGACCGCCTAGAACTCGTCCGCAGCGTCCTTCCCGCGTCCGGCATCCGCGGCGAGCGGCCGCGCTACGAGACGGTGGCGGCGTGGGGGCTGGGGCACTGAGCGGTTACGCGTGGCGGTTACGCTCAAGGGGTGGACCCGAAGACCAGGAACCGGATCATGACCGGTGTGCTTGCCGTGATGCTTGTCGTTGTTGCCGTGGTGGCTGCGGTGAGGTGAGTTTTGCCCCCTGTGGGTGCGGGTCCGTTGCGCCTGCGGCGGGCTTTTTCCCCAGCCCCGCCCCTTCCCGAAACTGGGGGCTCCGCCCCCAGACCCCCGGGGTGCGCAAATCCAGCCCGTCCGGCGTTTGAGGACGCGCCCGCAGGGCGCCCCCGCCGCAGGCGGCAACGGACCCGCAGCCGGGGGCCTGGGGCACGAGCCCCAGTTCGGGAAGGGGCGGGTAGGGGAAAAAGCCCCGCCGCCTACCAGGCGAACGCCTCCGGCGACGGCCCCGGCCCCGGGAAGATCGCGTCCAGTTCCCCGAGCAGCTCTTCCGAAAGCTTCAGCTCAACCGCCCGCAGCGCGGAAGAGAGCTGATCGGACGTGCGCGGCCCCACGATCGGCCCCGTCACCCCCGGCCGGGTGAGGAGCCAGGCCAGAGCAACTTCACCCGGCGCGAGACCGTGCTTGTCGAGCAGGTCCTCGTAGGCCTGGATCCGCTCACGGACCTGCGTGCTGGCGAGCGCGTCCGCCGACCGCCCGGACGCCGTGCGGGCGCTGCCGCCCTCGCGCTGCTTGCGGAGGGCGCCGCCCAGGAGGCCGCCGCCCAGCGGCGACCAGGGGATGACGCCGAGCCCGTACGCCTGCGCGGCCGGGATGACCTCCATCTCGGCGCGCCGTTCGGCGAGGTTGTAGTGGCACTGCTCGCTGACGAGGCCGAGCGCGTTGCGGCGCCGGGCCGCCTCGTTCGCCTGCGCGATGTGCCAGCCGGCGTGGTTGGACGAGCCCACGTAGAGGATCTTGCCCTGCTGGATCAGGACGTCCATGGCCTGCCAGATCTCGTCCCACGGCGTGCCGCGGTCGACGTGGTGGAACTGGTAGAGGTCGATGTGGTCCGTCTGCAGCCGCTTGAGGCTGGCGTCGACGGCGCGGCGGATGTTGAGGGCGGACAGATGGTCCCGGTTGGGCCAGACGGGACCGTCGGGGCCCATGTGGCCGAAGACCTTGGTGGCGAGGACGACCTTGTCGCGCCGCTCGCCGCCCTTGGCGAACCAGGTGCCGATGATCTCCTCGGTGCGGCCCTTGTTCTCGCCCCAGCCGTAGACGTTGGCGGTGTCGAAGAAGTTGATGCCCGCGTCGAGCGCGGCGTCCATGATGGCGTGGCTGTCGGCCTCGTCCGTCTGGGGACCGAAATTCATCGTCCCCAGAACGATCCGGCCGACCTTGAGCCCCGTGCGTCCGAGCTGCGTGTACTCCATGGCAACCAGCCAACGCCTTCGAGTGCGCTCCGATCAAGAGCCACACGCCTGACGGGGCGTCGGAGTCGCGGTGCCGTACGCCGCTACGGGCGGCCCTCGTACGGCCCGCCCACGTCCCACGCCTGGTGCATCGCTTCGGCGAACGCGGCGGCGATCCGGTGCTCGCCGGACGCGTTGGGGTGCGTGCCGTCGTAGGTGTCGCCGTCGATGTCCCAGTCCCGCGGGTGCGAGGCGAGGAGCAGGGGCGAACCGGGGGCGTCGAGGTCGGCGACCACCTTGCCGAGCAGCTCGTTGAACCGCTCGACCTCGGCCGCGAAGTCGGGGTCGGCCAGCGCGCGGACGTTGGGGATGACGGGCATCAGCACGGCCCGTACGCGCGGGTTCGCCTCGCGGGCCGCGGCGAGGAAGCGGCGGACGTTGGCGGCGGTCTGCCCGGCGTCGGTGTAGAAGCCGAGGTCGATGAGGCCGAGCGAGACCAGCAGCGTGTCGGCCCGCCCGGCCCGTACGGCGTCCTCGATCAGCGGCGCCATGTGCTGCCAGCCCTCGCCCCAGCCGGCGAGGTGCGCGCGGGCGCGCCCGGGGAAGTCCGGGTCGCCGTAGTCGAGGGAGACGGGCGCGTCGGCGGCCGGTTCGTACAGCTCCTCGCGCGGCCCGACGATCTTGTACGGGCCGCCGTAGGAGGCGTTGAGGTGCTGCCACATGCGGTAGCGCCAGGTGAAGTCACCGGCGCTACCGATCGTCATGGAGTCGCCGACGAACATGATCCGCATGCCTCCATCATCCCGCACGGCCGGGGCCGGTCGGACGCGTGTCCGGCGGTGGCCTGCCGTCTTTCCGGCGGTGGCCCTACGTCGCGAGCCCGATCGTCCGGCCGATCGTGTCGGGGCGTTCGAGGACGTGGAGCATGCAGTGGGCGACATCCGCGCGGGGGATGCTGCGGCCGCCGCGCACGTTCTGCCCGTAGGCCGTGCGGTACGCGCCGGCCGGCGGCTCGTCGGTCAGCCGGGGCGGTCGCACGGCCGTCCAGTCGAGTCCGCTGTCCCGCAGGACGTCCTCCATCGCGGCGAGGTCGGCATAGCGTTCGCGCAGCACCCTCTTGATCAGGGGCGCGCCCAGGTGGCGCATGAGGAAGCCGTCGCCCGGATCGTGCCGGGGCGGGCTCGGGCGGCCGGGCGACGGCACCGTGCCGACCGGCGCCGCGCTCACCACGACGAGGCGCCGCACCCCCGCCGCCCGCATCGCCGTGACGATCGCCTGCGTGCCCTGCCGGGCCACCCCGACCTCGGCTCCCGACCGGGGACCGAGGGCGGACAGGACCGCGTCGGCCCCCTCGACGGCGGCCCGCAGTGTCTGCGGACCGGCGGCCGCCAGGTCGGCCGTCACGATGCGCACCTGCGGGGTCATGAGCGTGGCGGGGCTGCGTACGGCCGCCGTGACCTCGTGGCCAGCGGCGACCGCCTGTTCGAGAAGGCGCCGGCCGATGCCGCCGGTCGCCGCGAAGATCGTGAGTTTCATCTGCTGCTCCCTCGTCGCTCCCCTATGACGTACCGCGCCGGGCCGATGTGACCGCACGACGCGCACCGCCGCGCGGGCGACTCCCTCTCCGGTCCCTCTCCTGGGCGAATCGGCACGGCCATTCCGCCGGGCCGCCGCGGTTCGGCGGCGGCCCGTACGCGCGCGGGCCGAAGACTCGTACCCGCTGATCACCACGCGGTACGAGGGAAGGAACGCGACCCATGTTCAAGGACACCGAGGCATTCGGCAGCTTCGCGGTGAACGACACCGAGCGCGCCGAGGAGTTCTACGGCGGGACGCTCGGCCTGGAAGTGTCCGAGCGGTCCATGGAGGGCCACCGGATGCTGACGCTCCGGCTCGCGGGCGGCGCCCTGTCCGTGCTCCGGGCCGGCGTCTGATGCCCTCGGTGGGCCCGCCCGCCCAGTGGCGCGGCGGCCCGCCCGCCGCCCCCGCCCCGCGGGCCATGTGGTGGCGCTGCTTCCTCGGCGGACTGGCGCTGTGGGTGCTCGCCCTCGTCGTCACCTACGCGACGCAGAACACGAACCTGCTGCCCACCCTCATCCTGCTGGGCAGCTTCCTCGTCCCCTTCTGCTTCGCGCTGTGGGCCTACGAGAAGGAGCGTGGCCTCGGGCTGGACGTGCTGCTCGGCTGCTTCGTCGTCGGCGGCGTGCTGGGGGTGCTCGGCGCGTCCGTCCTGGAGTACTACCTGCTGCACCCCTCCCTCTGGCTCTTCCTCGGCGTGGGCCTGATCGAGGAGGCGGTCAAGGCGGCCGCCCTGATGTTCGTGCTGCGCCGCCACCGCGAGATCCACGGCCTGCGCGCGGGCCTGGTGCTCGGCGCGGCGGTCGGCTTCGGCTTCGCCGCCTTCGAGAGCGCGGGCTACGCCTTCAACGCGCTCTTCACCCTGCACGGGATGTCGCTGCGCGGCCTGGTCGAGACGGAGATCCTGCGCGGTCTGCTGGCCCCCTTCGGCCACGGGCTGTGGACGGCCATCCTCGGCGGCGCCCTGCTGGCCGACCGCGAGGCCGGCCGCTTCCGCCTCACCGGCCGCGTCGTCGGCACGTACGCGGGCGTGTCCGTGCTGCACGCACTGTGGGACTCGGTCAGCGGCATCGCCGTCTGGCTGGTGTACGTCCTGACGGCGAGCCCGCAGCAGCACGCCTTGTTCGACCACGGCTACATCCCGCGCCCCACGGGTGAACAGAAGCATCTCTACACGCTGTTGTCCGACGGAGGCCTGATCGTGGTGGCCCTGCTGGGGGTGGCGTGGCTGCTGTCGGTGTCGCGCGGCGGGTCGAGGCGGCGCTGACGGGACGTCGTCGGCAGCGCGGCGAACCGCTCGTTGCTCGCACGGGCGCCGCGTACCCCCACCCTGGCCGACCACTGCCGGCACGTCGCCTCCACGAACACCGCGACGGCGCGCGGGTCCGCGGCCCGCCAGCAGGGGAAGGCGCCGGCCCAGGCGAGGGCGTCGCCGGGAGCGTGGCCGCTCTCCATCAGCCGTACCGCTGTGTACGCGACGTCGACCCACGCGGGGCCGGACGCGGGCATCGCCCAGTCGATCAGCCAGGCCCGCTCCGGGCCGACCAGGAGGTTGTGCGGATTGGTGTCCGTGTGCAGCAGGGTCTCCCCGGCCAGCAGGGCGCGGTCGTCATCACCGAGATCGGGCCAACGGTCGGCCAGCGGCGGGAGGTCGGCGGGCGCGCGCAGCGCTTGCGCCTTGCGCAGGACGTCCGCGACGAGCGGCAGGTCACGGGACCCGGGCGCCAGATCGGCGTGCCGCCCGTCCACCCACACGAACGCGACCACGTCCCACCCGCCCGCCACCACCTGCCACAGAAACGGCGGCCCGACCGCGCGGGGAACGGCGCCGCTCATGGCCACTTCCTGTGCTTGAGCCGTCCGCCCTCGCTCGTCGTCGACGGGCACGCCTTTGACGAAGACGGCCCCGGAGCGGGTGCGCAGCGCCGCGGCGAACCGGCAGGTGATCCCGTACGGAATGTCCTGCACGGCCCGCACGGCACCGCTCCGCTGCTCGATCGCGGCGCGCACGGCTTCGGGGAGTGTGGCCCAGTCGACTCGCAATCGCGTCACAACCTTTCCTCGACGGAACGGGGCCGCGGCGACGGCGTGCGGGTTGCATCCGCCGAACAACAGGGCTATCTCGCCTGTCCGTTCTCGCCCGTGCCGGGCGGCAGGGTCATGCTGGGGCGGATAACGAGGAGCGCGGACTGTGGCTGGCCGTCGTAGAAGTCCTCGATCGACTTGATCTCTTCCGGCAGGCACCCGAAGAGAATCTTGATCTCGGCATTCCTCTTGAACGGATCGAGGGTCGCGACCACGCCGACCACATGGGGCTCCCCCGTGCCGCGCCAGACGTCGATCCCTTCGCCGTCGCCGCCCTGTGTGCCGTCGAGGTACCCGTAATCGACGGGGTAGACGTACTGGGGGAAGCGTGGGTGCGGCGTTGACTTCGGCCGGTCGATCCTCAGCTCCGCCTCCTGGGTGAAGGCGTCCAGCTTCTGCCAGAACTCTCTGCCCTGGGCGGCTGCACCTGAGGTCCCGGGCATCACACCGTCATCCTTGTCGCTCCGCGCCATGGCGCTGCATCGTACGCGTGCCGCATGCATGACTTCACCACCCGCACATCACCGTAGGAGTGGAGCTGGTCCCCGGGGCCGGGCAGCTTCGTCTTGCGGAACCGGGAGAAGTCCGTTGCCCCGTCGGCGCTCCGGATGGTGGCGATCATGTCTCTGGGGTGGGTGCCGACCTTCCGGGGCGTTTTCTTCAGGTACTCGATCTGCAGGATGATGCAGTAGCTGCAGCCGAGGCAGGTGTCGATGTTTTCCGACCACTCCATCCAGCTGGATGTGCACTCGTACGGGCGGTCACCGCTGGGGACGGTCAGCAGGTTGTAGTTGCTGATGATCGACCCGGCCCTGATCTCCGACATGGTCAGGATGCGCAGGAAGTTCAGGTCGCCGGTCGAAGCTTCACCGAGAACAATGCCGCCGTCCTCGTCGAGGGTGTGGGCGTATCCGAGTTCCGGCAGGGCGTTCAGGTTCCGTGGAGTGCCCATGTCGTGGTTCCAGCACTCCAGGCCGTAGAGGTAGGCGCCGAGGCAGCTGGACTTGTGGAAGGCCCGTACACCCCCGGCCCGGCACATGTCGAACAGCATCTGCTCGACATCGTTGTCCATGCGCTTGCGCTTCTTCGCGTCATGGATGCCGCCGAGGACCATGATCCGGCTTCCCTCGGCGGCCACACGGACGAGGCGGGCAAGGTTGTCGGGATGGTCGTTGCGGCCGGCGATGATCGGCCGGGTGAGGATCACGACATCGCCGAAGATGGCGCCCATGGTGTCGATCATGCGGCGCCGATGGTCGAAGTCGTAGCCACCTTCACCGAGGCCTGTCAGAGAGTAGAACGGGATCACCATCGGGTTGGCGGCGATGTCACGCAGGTAGGGCAACACCGCTGGGTTCAGCGGTGCTTTGGTGAACAGCGCGATGGGCGCTGTCTGGTCCATCAGCTGCTGGACCTTGTCCAGCGTGCCGGGGACCTGCTCGATGATGAACGGATCGCCGTAGCAGTCGTTGACCGCGACCGGGATGTCGCGCGGCCAGTCGGAGGTGTAGGTCATGGTCGTGCTTCCTCCAGGCTGTGGTGCGGGAAAGCGCGATGGGTGTTTCTAGTCGTCCGACCACTGGATGGTGCGCTGCGCGGCCAAGGCGTCCGCAGCGAGGAGGTTGAGCCGCTCCACCCGGTCGGCGGGGCGGACGGTGCAGGACCTCCAGGCGTGGCCGTTGGGGTGCTGGATGCTGATCATTCCGTTGCCGTCCACGGCCGTTACTTTTCCGGCGCCTCCGGTGACGGTGTCGATGACGAACATTCCGATGACTGGCACTCCCTGTGGCGCGGTCGGCTGATGGTGCGGCTTGAGGTCGATGCCGTGCGCGGTCACCCACAGGTAGGTCTCGCCCGTGGTGCCTTGCGGCGGGCGTGAGCGGTACGCGCTCGGCACGTCGGGGGTGGACGCCGAGGGCGCTACGGGGGTGGCGTCGTCGGCGCGTTGGTCCCGTCCGGGCGTGCCGGGTACGAAGGGTGCCCGTACCCGTGCGAACCACCGGGAGATGAAACCAAGCATGTTGACGCTCCTTCCGCGGACCGGGCGTTGCTCGCCCGTCACCCAAGGTTTTCGCGGCGGACCCGGATGGCCCAGGGACGGAACGTCCTAGTTTTGCCTCGCTAATCGGCGATGTTCAGGAAGTCGGCCAGTCTGCGCAGCCCCGGGGTTCCGGGGGAGTCGGCTCGGAGGTCCTGGACGATCGCCACTGCCAAGGTGTGGTGGCGCATCCAGGCGGGGGCCAGGCGATGGAGTTTCGTCAAGGAGTCGGCGGCGCCCCGTGCGTTACCGGTGTCCGCGTACGCACGGGCCACGTCCAGGAGCAGCCAGGTGCGCCAGGAGAGCGGAGTATCCGTGCTCAGCCGCATGCCGCTCGCGAGCCGCAGGGCCTCCTCGGGGCGGGCGTGCTGGACGGCCAGGCGTACGCGTTCGATCCGTACGGATGACTTGCTGAAGACGCTCACCAGCCTGCCGTCGGCCGGCGGAGGCAGGGTGGACAGCCGGTGGGTGGCGCGTTCGGCTGTACGCATCATGTCGTTCGCGGTGTCGTAGTCGCCGGAGCGGGCCGCGCTGGTAGCGGCGGACATGAGCAGTCCGCCCCAGACGCGTACCCCTTCCGCGCGGTGGAGGTGACCGCGCTCCACGCTGTCGGCCGCGTGGACCGCGAGGCTCCCCGCGTCGTCCAACCGGTTCTGGCGTTGGTACGCCCACGCGACCGAGCCGCAGATCATCGGAGCGAGCAGTGGGTCGTCCGAGGAGTCGGCAGCGGTGAGGGCGCGTTCGAGGCTGGACAGGGCCAAGTCCGTCTTGCCCAGCCTGACGGCCAGATGGCCGCCCAGCTGGAGCGACTTGGCCAAGGCGCCTTGCCCAGTGGCACGTTGATCGATGCTTCCCACGGCGGAGGTGAGGCGAGCGTCGGCGATGATGCCCGGGAGCATCTCCATCACCTGGGCGAAGTCCGCCGAGTGGTACAGCGTCCACGCTGCCGCGATCTCGGCCCGGAGCAGGGGAAGCGACAGGGTCTCCACTCCACTCGGTTCGACGGGCGATGCGAACAGCGGCGGCATGATGGCGCGCCGCACGGCGACCAGCGCGGGCGGCTCGGCCTCCCCTGTGGAGGGCACGGCGGGCGGATCGCCCAACAGCGCGGTGACCTCGACTCCCAGCCCCTTGGCGAGGGCGTGGAGGGTCGGCAGCCGGGCGGAGCTCTTGCGCTTCTGCTCCAGCTTGCGCACCACGTCCACCGAGACACCCGACCGCCCGGCCAGACCCTCCTGGGTGAGGCCGGCCGTTCGGCGAAGCCGGTACACACGATCGCCCAAGTGCTCGCTGCTCATACCTTCGACGCTACGCCGCGTCGGGGCGAAGTGGACGCGTAAGCCAGGAGCTTCATCCTGTTGTCCGGTCAGCCGGGGCGTCAGTCCCGTGATGCGTTGTCCGGCCACAGAACGCGCACGGGCACCCCGGTGCGGATGGCGTGGGCGACTACGTCGGCGGTGCCTCCGTAGCCGCGTGAGGGTTGGCCGTCCCACACCGCGAGCACCTCGTCGACCAGGCCGATGAGCAGTTCACTGCCTGCCATATGTGCCTGTGAGTCGGACTCCGCCATGCCCGTGTGGTGGACGTCCGAAGCGCGGTGGAGCAGTTCGTCGTAGGTCTCGTGGTGCCAGTCGGGCAGGCCGTTCCGGTACCGCTCCGCGGGGACGACGACCTCGATCCGGCCGCCGTGATCGAGCACGGCCTGCGCGAACCAGGCGTCCGGCCCGTCCGCGATGCAGCTGACACCTACGAGGCCGTCGGGTGTACGGGCGCTCACTGCCTCGACGAGTTGCTGCCGCACAAGCCGTTCGACGTCGTCGGACAGACCCCGGTGCCCGGTGATACCGATCCTCATGCGTCCCTCTCGCTCACAGGCACGTTCGGTCACACGCCCGGAGCGTAGTCGCAGACCGGTATCGCATGCCCCCCCCGGGCGGAGACGGCGGGGACGCCCCGGCGTGCGGGTGGGGGGAGACGGTGCCAACGTGGAGAGTGGCAGGGTGTGCGGCCGGTGGTTAAGGAGCCCACTCATGAGCGGTGCGAAGTTGTGGACGGTGGAGATCACCATCGAGGAGCACGACCACACGGTCACGGCCGAGGCCCGGCTCACGGGCAAGAAGCCGGGGCAGCTGGTCGGTGAGGGGACGGCCCGCTGCCATCCGGCGGACGAGAACGTTCCGGAGATCGGGGACGAGCTGGCGGTGGCGCGGGCCCTGTCGGGGCTGACGCACCAGCTCGTCCACAGCGCCGTGGAGGACATCGAGGCGCACACCCAGGAGCACGTCACAGGGCTGGACTCCTAGGGCCGAGTACGCCCGGAGCAGCGTTCTGCCCCGCCGACCGGTCGACGGGGCAGAACGAAGGGAGAACCTCAGGGTGCGCTGCGCGCGATCAGCTGTCGGTCCAGCCGTAGTTCACCACGTAGCCGTGTCCGCCGCAGTCGCCTCTGAAGATCCAGTAGCCCGGGCCGACCCACGCGCCGTACAGCCAGGTGCCGTCGGAGCACTGGGTCCAGGACTGGGTGCTGCCGTAGTCGACGCGGCAGTTGGCGGTCCAGACGGTGCCCGTGTTGCGGAAGCTGTCGCAGGACGAGACGTGCGCGGGCGCGGCCGAGGCGGCGGTCGCGCCTGCCACCAGCCCGCCGGCTGCGAGGACCGAGGATACGGCGGCGTACGTCAAGCGGCGTTTCATGAGCTTCATGAATTCCCTCCCATGGATCGCTGCACTGGTCGACGTGAACCTATAGGCGGCGGGCCCGGGTCGAAGCGTCGAAATTCGCCAACATGTTCCCCCGCAAATTGGATCAGGCCCGGATCCTGGGGATCCGGGCCCGGTCAAAGGGGTTGGCTATGATCGGCCGTCGGGATCTTCTTCCTCCAGCCGGTCCAGTTCGCGCAGCAGCGCCGCGACGGCCTCCTCCTTTTCGGATTCCGAGAGCTTCCGGTCCGAGCGCAGAATTTCGATCTTGTTTTTGAGGAAGGCGCGTTCCGCTTCCCGGTCCCGTGGCTCACGGGAGGATTTGCGGGCGAATTCCTTCCGCATGTCCGCGATCGGTGCCGGCTCCTCCGCTTCCGGGTCGCCCGGTCGGCGGTCGCTCGGCGGGCCGGGAGGCCGGGACATCGCGGCCCGCTCAGCTCTCTACGGCGAAGGCGTAGTTCGGGTCGAGGAAGACCGAGCGGAATCCGGTGTTGTCGGTGCGGATATAGCTGTCGCCGCTGCTCAGCAGCTGCCAGGAGCCCCAACTGCCGCCGCTGTCCCGGGTGATCAGCATCGTGCGGAGCGCACCGAAGCGGTTGGTGTGGCTGTACGACGGCTGGAAGGTCTCGACGATCGGACCCCAGGAGCCGATCCACCCTCCGGTCTGATCCGCGAGCGCGGCGGCGTAGTCGTACTGATAGATCAGGTCGTACCGCTGGGCGGCTTGATTCCACAGCAGCGCCTGATTCCGCCAGAGGTTGGGGGAGAGCTGCCAGGTGCTGTTCCACACACCCAGAGCCTGGTAGTTCTGGCCATGGGCGGACCTGGTCATCAGATAGCTGCCCAGGGACGACCATGGAATGTCGATCTGCCAGTGATCGTCGCGCGCCCAGTCGAAGACCTTGAAACGCGGAGCGTCCTGGGCGTAATAGGAGACGAATGCCTCGAGGCCCTTGCCCGCCCTGTTCATGGCGGTGAGATAGAGCCACGTATTGACGTTGCCACCGGGCGCGGTCGGGCAGATCACTTCCCAATAGAGGGAAGTGCCCTGGGCGAAACCGGTCTTGAACGGAGTGTTGTAGAAGACGCCGTAGCCGACGCCGCCGGGCGTCGGGGCGTCCTCGCGGTCGCGCAGCCCGAGCGCCGGTTCGCCGAGCCGCTCGGCCAACTCGGTGAGCGTGGCCTGCCGTTCTGCGGGGTGCAGCGTGGGGTGCGTACGGGCGATGTGCACCTTGCTCGCCAGGAACGCCTGCTCGGCACGCTCGTCGGGCCGATAGTCGACCGCGGGGCGGAAGGTCTCGCGCTCGTCCGAGTGCGGGGCGGACGGCTCCTGGTCGGTGTTGGGTGTGGGGACGGGAGTGTCGGGTGAGTTGGTCATCGACGCGCCTCCTCTGTGTTGCGAATGCTTGCGACGCGCCCGCGGCAATACAAGAGGAATGGTGGAGATTCACCCGAATGAGGCGCTCCGTCCCCGGCCGGGACGGAGCACCCGACGGTCAGAGGCGCTCGATCACATAGTCGACGCACACCGTCAGCGCCTCGACGTCCGACGGCTCGATCGCCGGGAACATCGCCACGCGCAGCTGGTTGCGGCCCAGCTTCCGGTACGGCTCGGTGTCGACGATGCCGTTCGCCCGCAGCGTCTTCGCGACCGCCGCCGCGTCCACGTCGTCGGAGAAGTCGATCGTGCCGATGACCTGCGACCGCTTGGCCGGGTCGGAGACGAAGGGGGAAGCGTACGAGGACTTCTCCGCCCAGGTGTAGAGCCGGGAGGAGGAGTCGGCGGTCCGCGCGACCGACCAGTCCAGGCCGCCCTGCCCGTTGAGCCACTCCAGCTGCTCGTTGAGCAGGAAGAGGGTGGAGAGGGCGGGGGTGTTGTACGTCTGGTTCTTCAGGGAGTTGTCGATCGCCGTCGGCAGCGAGAAGAACTCCGGGATGTGCCGCCCGGACGCGTGGACGCGCGCCGCGCGCTCCAGGGCCGCCGGGGAGAACACGGCCAGCCACAGCCCGCCGTCGGACGCGAAGGACTTCTGCGGGGCGAAGTAGTAGACGTCGCTCTGCGCGATGTCCACGGGCAGCCCGCCCGCGCCGGACGTGGCGTCCACCAGGACGAGCGCGCCCGCGTCGGCACCCTCGACACGCCGTACGGGCGCGGCGACACCGGTGGAGGTCTCGTTGTGGGTGAAGGCGTAGACGTCGACACCCGCCTCGGCGTACGGCTCCGGGTGCGTACCCGGCTCCGAGGCGACGACCGTGGGCTCCTGGAGCCACGGCGCGAGCTTTGCCGCCTTCGCGAACTTCGAGGAGAACTCGCCGAAGGAAAGGTGCTGCGACTTGGACTCGATCAGCCCGTGCGTCGCGATGTCCCAGAAGGCGGTGGACCCGCCGTTGCCGAGGATCACCTCATAGCCCTCGGGCAGCGAGAAGAGGTCACGGACACCGTCGCGCACCTTGCCGACCAGGTTCTTGACCGGGGCCTGGCGGTGGGACGTGCCGAGCAGAGAGGTTCCGGTGGCAGCCAGGGCGCCGAGCGCCTCCGTACGCACCTTGGACGGGCCCGCGCCGAAGCGACCGTCGGCGGGCTTGATGTCAGCGGGGATCTGGATATCAGCCACGCGACTGAGCCTAGCGGCACCGTGGGTGGGGCTCGAGGGTGGTCCATCGGGTGAGATGGGTGCGGGTCCGTTTCCGCCTGCGGCGGGCTTTGTTCCCCACCCCGCCCCTTCCCGAAACTGGGGCTCGTGCCCCAGGCCCCCGGCTGCGGGCCGGTTCGCCGCCTGCGGCGGGAGCGTCCTCAAACGCCGGACGGGCTGAATTCGCGCACCCTGGGGGTCTGGGGGCGGAGCCCCCAGTTTCGGGAAGGGGCGGGGCCGGGGAAGAAGCCCGCCGCAGGCGCGACGGGCCGCGCCCACACCCGTCCCAAAAGAGGGCACGCTGTGGGACATGAAGGAAACCCGCGATCTCCAGCGCGCCCTGAGAGCCGTCATCCAAGGAGACGTCGCCTTCGACGACGGGAGCCGCGCCCTGGTCACCATGGACGCCTCGAACTACCGGCGCGTCCCCCTCGGCGTCGTCGCGCCGCGCGACGAAGACGACGTCGAGGCGGTGCTCGCGGTCTGCCGGGAGCGCGGGGTGCCGGTCGTTGCGCGGGGTGGGGGGACGTCGATCGCCGGGCAGGCCACCGGCGTGGGCGTGGTCCTGGACTTCACCCGGCACATGGACGCGATCACCGGCATCGACCCGGAGGCCCGTACCGCCGTGGTGCAGCCGGGAGTCGTGCTGGACGCGCTGCGGGCGGCGGCGGGGGCGTACGGGCTGACGTTCGGGCCCGACCCCTCGACGCACGCGCGGTGCACGCTCGGCGGGATGATCGGCAACAACGCGTGCGGCGCGCACTCCGTCGCCTGGGGCACGACGGCCGACAACGTAGCGGAGCTGAGGGTTCTCACCTACGGCGGGGAGCGGGCCCGGCTCGCGCGCGGCCTCGGCGGGCTGCCGCCGCGGCTGGCCGACGGGCTCCGGGGGTTCGCCGACGGGCAGTTGGCGCTGCTGCGCACGGGCTTCCCGGAGCTGCCGCGGCGGATCTCGGGGTACGCGCTGGACCAGCTGCTGCCCGAGAAGCACGTCGACGTGGCCCGCGCCTTCACGGGGAGCGAGGGCACGCTCGGGGTGCTGACGGAGGCGACGGTCCGCCTGGTGGCGGCGCCGCGCGCCCGCGCCCTGGCGGTGCTGGGGTACGGGCACGAGAGCGCGGCAGCCGACGCGGCGCACCTGCTGCTGCCGTACGGGCCGCTGACCGTCGAAGGCATGGCCGCCGACCTCGTGGGCGACGCCTCCGCGCTGCCGCGGGGCACGGCCTGGCTGTTCGTGGAGACCGGCGGGGACTCGGCGGACGGGGCGGCGGCCCGCGCGCGGGAGATCGTACGGGCGGCGGCGCCGGAGACGACCGGGCACACGGTGCTCACCGACCCGGCGGCGCAGCGCGCGCTGTGGCGCGTACGGGACGACGCCGCCGGCACGGCCACCCGCATGCCGGACGGCACCGAGGCGTGGCCCGGCTGGGAGGACTGCGCGGTCCCACCGGCCCGGCTGGGCGCGTATCTGCGGGAATTCCGGGCGCTGTTGGGCCGCCACGGGCTGCGCGGCGCGCCGTACGGGCACTTCGGCGACGGCTGCGTCCACGTACGCGTCGACTTCGACCTGGTGAGCGCGGACGGGGTGCGGCGCTTCCGGGAGTTCTCCGGGGAGGTCGCGGAGCTGGTCGTCGCGCACGGCGGCTCGCTGTCGGGCGAGCACGGCGACGGGCAGGCGCGGGCGGAGCTGCTGCCCAGGATGTACGGGCCTGAGCTGGTGCGGGCCTTCGAGCGCTTCAAGGACCTCTGGGACCCGGCGAACGGCCTCAACCCCGGCATGCTCGTCCGCCCCCACCGCCTGGACGAGAACCTCCGCTTCGCACCCCTGCCCAAGGGCCCGGTGCCCGTGGAGTTCACCTATCCGGGTGATGGCGGGGACTTCACGGCGGCGGTCCGGCGGTGCGTGGGCGTCGCCAAGTGCCGCGAGACGTCCGTGGGCGGCACGGCCGTGATGTGCCCCTCGTACCGCGTGACGCGCGAGGAACGGCACTCCACGCGCGGCCGCGCCCGCCTGCTGCACGAGATGCTGGCGGGCGAGGTCGTGCGGGACGGCTGGCGCTCGGAGGAGGTGCGGGAGGCGCTCGACCTGTGCCTGTCGTGCAAGGGGTGCCGCAGCGACTGCCCTGTGGGCGTGGACATGGCCACGTACAAGGCGGAGTTCCTCCACCACCACTATGCGGGGCGGGTGCGGCCCGCGGGGCACTACTCGATGGGGTGGCTGCCGGTGTGGTTGCGGGGGGTTTCGGTTTTGCGGCTGAGTGGGCTGCTCAATGCGCTGGCGCGCGGGCCGTTGGGGGCGGTGGCCAAGCGGGTTGGGGGGATCGCGCGGGAACGGGCCTTGCCGGTGCTGCCGCCGATGACGTTCCGGGAGTGGTGGGCTTTTTCCCCTACCCGCCCCTTCCCGCTGTATCGGATTATGCGGCTCCGCCGCGTGAGGGGCTCCGCCCCGGACCCCGAAGCACGCTCCGCGCGCTGTCCTCAAACGCCGGACGGGCTGGATCTTCCGGATCGCGTCCACATCGTGCTGTGGCCCGACACCTTCACCAACTACCTCGCCCCGAACGTCGGCCGTGCCGCCGTCGCCGTACTCCAGGACGCCGGCCTCACCCCCACCCTCCCCGCAAAAACCACATGCTGCGCCCTCACCTGGATCTCCACCGGCCAGCTCAGGACCGCCCGGCGGAAGCTCAAGCAGACCCTTGACACCATGGCCCCCGCCCTCGACGCCGGGCTCACCGTCACCGTTCTCGAACCGAGCTGCGCCGCCGCGCTCCGTACCGACCTGCCCGAGCTGCTCCCCGACGACCCGCGCGCGCACCGGCTCGCCGCCTCCGTCCGCACCTTCGCCCAGACGCTCGAAGAGCTCGCCCCGCACTGGGAGCCGCCGCGCCTCGACCGTCCCGTCGTCGGTCAGACGCACTGCCATCAGCACGCCGTGCTGGGGGATGACGCGGAGCGGAGGTTGAGGCGAAGAGCAGGACTCCACGGAGAGTTGAGCGGCGGATGCTGCGGCCTCGCCGGGAACTTCGGGTTCGAGAAAGGTCATTACGACGTGTCCGTGGCCTGCGCGGAGGAGCAACTGCTGCCGTCCGTGCGCGGGGCGGAAGAAGGGGCGGAGGTGCTGGCCGACGGGTTCTCCTGCCGTACGCAGCTGGCGCAGCTGGCGGGGCGGCGCGGGCGCCACCTGGCGGAGGTGCTCGCGGAGGGGATCGCCGGCAACTCCCGTCAGTACGGCGAAAAATAAAGGCAAGCACGCTTGCTTGTTTCTCCGGGGGCTGGGACGCTCGGTGCCGGCGGAAACGTCAGGCACGGGGGTAGGCGCAGCCGTTCGTCACATCACCTGTCCCAGAGGAGTACGCGGTGGTCAACCCCGTCGAGGCAGCCGAGGACCTACGGATGGCCGGGGACCGTTCCCCGCTCCGCGTCGGCAACGCCTCCGGTTTCTACGGAGACCGGTTCGACGCCCTGCGCGAGATGCTCACCGGCGGCCCCCTGGACGTGCTCACCGGTGACTACCTCGCCGAGATGACCATGCTCATCCTCGGCCGGGACCGGCTCAAGAACCCCCAGCGCGGCTACGCCAAGACCTTCCTCGGGCAGCTGGAGGAGGGGCTCGGGCTCGCCGTCGATCGCGGGGTGCGGCTCGTCACGAACGCGGGCGGGCTCAATCCGGCCGGGCTCGCCCAGGAGATCCGGGCCCTGGCCGAGCGCGTCGGCGTGCCCGTGCGGGTCGCGCATGTCGAGGGCGACGACCTGCTCGCCGAGCGGGAGTGGGGGCCGGGCGTGCTCACCGCCAACGCCTATCTCGGCGGCGCCGGGATCGCCGCCTGTCTGCGGGCGGGCGCCGACGTCGTGGTGACCGGGCGGGTGACCGACGCCGCGCTCGTCACCGGCCCCGCGACCGCGCACTTCGGCTGGCTCGCGGAGGACCTGGACCGGCTCGCGGGCGCGGTCGTCGCCGGGCACGTCCTGGAGTGCGGCGCCCAGGCGACAGGCGGCAACTACTCCTTCTTCCGGGAGATTTCCGGGCCGCACGGCGTCCACCACCCCGGCTTCCCCATCGCCGAGATCCACGCGGACGGGTCCGCCGTCATCACCAAGCACCCGGGCACGGGCGGCGCGGTGACCGTCGGCACGGTCACCGCGCAGCTGCTGTACGAGACGGCGGGCCCCCGCTACCTCGGGCCGGACGTGACGGCCCGGCTCGACACCGTACGGCTCACGGAGGACGGCCCGGACCGGGTGCGGATCGACGGGGTGCGGGGCGAGGCGCCGCCGCCGTTCCTCAAGACCGGTCTGACGCGGGTGGGCGGCTGGCGCAACGAGATCGTGTTCGTCCTCACCGGCCTCGACATCGAGGCCAAGGCGGCCCTCGTCCGCGAGCAGCTCGAAGCGGCGCTCGCCCGGCGGCGCCCGGCGGAGGTCCGGTGGACCCTGGCCCGCACGGACCGGGCCGACGCGGATGTGCAGGAGGAGGCGAGCGCCCTGCTGCGGCTCGTCGTGCGCGACCCCGACCCCGAGGTGGTCGGCCGGGCCGTCAGCAGCGCGGCGATCCAGCTCGCCCTGGCCAGCTATCCGGGCTTCCACGTCACGGCGCCGCCGGGGAAGAGCATGCCGTACGGGGTCTTCGAGGCGGCGTACATCGACGCGTACGCGGTGCGGCATGTGGCGGTTCTCCCCGATGCGACGCGGGTGAGGATCCCGGCGTGCGTGCCCGACGGCCACGGTCCGCAGGAACCGGCCTGCCCGGTGTTCGGGGACGGGACCCCCGACCCTGGTGTCACACTGCCCCTGCCCCTTCCCCCCGGCCCCACCCGTCGCGTTCCGCTCGGGACGATCGCCGGTGCGCGCAGCGGTGACAAGGGCGGGTCCGCCAACGTCGGCGTCTGGGTCCGCACCGACGAGGCCTGGCGCTGGCTCGCCCACGAGCTGACCGTCGACCGGCTGCGCGAACTCCTCCCGGAGACCGCCCGGTTCACCGTCGAGCGGCATGTGCTGCCCAACCTCCGGGCGCTCAACTTCACCGTCGACGGGCTCCTCGGCGAGGGCGTCGCCTCCCAGGCGCGCTTCGACCCGCAGGCCAAGGCCCTCGGCGAATGGCTGCGCGCACGCCACCTGGAGATACCGGAGGTGCTGCTGTGACCACCCTGGCGTCCGGGCTCGATCCGGCCGGCCCCGAATACCGCGACCGCCACGAGGCGATGCTCACCAAACTCGCCGAGCTCGACGCCGAGCACGCGAAGGCCGTCGCCGGAGGCGGGGAGAAATACATCGCCCGGCACCGCGCCCGCGGCAAGCTGCTCGCCCGGGAGCGCATCGAATTGCTCCTGGACCCCGACACCCCTTTCCTGGAGCTGTCACCGCTGGCCGGCTGGGGCAGCGATTACGCGGTGGGGGCGTCCATCGTCACCGGGATCGGCGTGGTCGAGGGCGTGGAATGCCTCGTCACGGCGAACGACCCGACCGTACGGGGCGGCGCCAGCAATCCCTGGACGCTGAAGAAGGCCCTGCGCGCCAACGAGATCGCCTACGCGAACCGCCTGCCCTGCATTTCGCTCGTCGAGTCCGGCGGTGCCGATCTCCCCAGTCAGAAGGAGATCTTCATCCCCGGCGGCGCCCTGTTCAAGGACATCACCCGGCTGTCCGCCGCCGGTGTGCCGACCGTCGCGGTCGTCTTCGGGAATTCGACCGCCGGTGGCGCGTACATCCCCGGAATGTCCGACCACGTCATCATGGTCAAGGAGCGGGCCAAGGTCTTTCTCGGCGGGCCGCCGCTGGTCAAGATGGCCACCGGGGAGGACGCGGACGACGAGTCGCTCGGCGGGGCCGAGATGCACGCGCGGGTGTCCGGGCTCGCGGATTATCTGGCCGTCGACGAGCTCGACGCGCTGCGGCAGGCCCGCCGGGTCGTCGCCCGGTTCAACTGGCGGAAAGCGGGCGCGGGTTCGCAATTGTTCGAGCAGCCCGTTTTCGACGAGGACGAGCTGCTGGGGATCGTCCCCGGCGATCTGAAGGTGCCGTTCGACCCCCGGGAAGTCATCGCGCGCGTAGTCGACGGCTCCGACTTCGACGAGTTCAAGCCGCTCTACGGGAGCAGCCTGGTGACCGGGTGGGCGCGGGTCTACGGATATCCCGTGGGCGTGCTGGCCAATGCCCAGGGCGTCCTCTTCAGCGCCGAGTCCCAAAAAGCCGCGCAATTCATCCAGTTGGCCAACCGGCTCGACACCCCGCTGATCTTCCTGCACAACACCACCGGCTATATGGTCGGCCAGGAGTACGAGCAGGGCGGCATCATCAAGCACGGCGCGATGATGATCAACGCCGTGTCCAATTCCCGGGTCCCGCACCTCTCCGTGCTCATGGGCGCCTCGTACGGCGCCGGGCACTACGGGATGTGCGGGCGGGCGTACGACCCCCGGTTCCTCTTCGCCTGGCCCAGCGCGAAATCCGCCGTCATGGGCCCGCAGCAGCTCGCCGGGGTGCTCTCCATCGTCGCCCGCGCCTCCGCGGCGGCCAAGAGACAGCCCTACGACGACGAGGCCGACGCCGCTCTGCGTGCCGTCGTGGAGCGGCAGATCGAATCCGAGTCGCTGGCCGCGTTCCTCTCCGGGCGGCTCTACGACGACGGCGTCATCGACCCGCGCGACACGCGGACCGTGCTGGGGCTCTGCCTTTCCGCCGTACACACCGCGCCGGTCGAGGGCGCGCGTGGCGGCTTCGGCGTCTTCCGGATGTGAGGCTCTCGTGACGATTCATTCCGTGCTGGTCGCCAATCGGGGCGAGATAGCCTGCCGCGTCTTCCGCACCTGCCGTGAACTCGGAATAGCCACCGTCGCCGTGCATTCCGACGCCGATTCCACCGCCCGGCACGCAAGGGAGGCGGACACCGCCGTCGTGCTGCCGGGATCCGCCGCCTCCGATACGTATCTGCGCGGCGACCTGGTGGTGAAGGCCGCGCTCACGGCCGGGGCCGATGCCGTGCACCCCGGGTACGGCTTCCTGTCCGAGAGCGCCGCCTTCGCCCGTGCCGTCCTCGACGCCGGGCTGGTGTGGGTGGGGCCCCCGCCGTCCGCGATCGAGGCCATGGCGTCGAAGACCCGGGCCAAGGAACTGATGGCGGCGGCCGGGGTGCCGCTGCTCGCGCCCCTCGATCCCGCCGGGATCCGCGCCGCCGACCTGCCCGTACTGGTCAAGGCCGCAGCGGGCGGGGGCGGTCGCGGGATGCGGGTCGTACGGGCGCTCCCGGAGCTGGACGCCGCGCTGGCCTCAGCCCGGGCCGAGGCGCTCGCCGCGTTCGGCGACGGCGAGGTGTTCGTCGAGCCGTACGTCGAGGGCGGGCGCCATGTCGAGGTGCAGGTGCTCGCCGACGCGCACGGCTCCGTATGGGCCCTCGGGACCCGGGACTGCTCGCTCCAGCGACGCCATCAGAAGGTGATCGAGGAGGCGCCCGCGCCGCTGCTCCCCGAGGAGGTGCGGTCCGGGTTGCTGTCCGCCGCCGTCGCCGCGGCCCGGGCCGTGGGATATGTGGGGGCGGGAACGGTCGAGTTCCTGGTGGGGCGGGACGGGCGGCCCGCGTTTTTGGAGATGAACACGCGGTTGCAGGTCGAGCATCCGGTGACGGAATGCGTGTACGGGGTGGATCTGGTCGCGCTCCAGATCCGGGTGGCGGAGGGATCGCCCCTGGGCGAGGCGCCATCGCCTTCGGGGCACGCGGTTTCCGCCCGGCTGTATGCCGAGGATCCGGCGCGGGAATTCGCCCCTCAGAGCGGGGTCGTGCGGTGCCTGTCCGTGGGGGACGGCGGCGCTCGTGTACGTGTCGACGCCGGTGTCGAGAGCGGTGATGCCGTCAGCGTGCATTACGACCCCATGCTCGCCAAGGTCATCACCTGGGCGCCCACGCGCGACGAGGCCGTCCGACGGCTCGCCCATGAATTGGAGCGTGCCCGCGTCCATGGGCTCGTGACCAACAGGGAATTGCTCGTGCGCTCCCTTCGGCATCCGGAGTTCCTCGCCGGGGAGATGGACACCGGGTTCTTCGACCGGCACTTGGCCGCACTCACGGCCGAAGGCGACGGCAAATCCGTACGACTCGCCGCCCTTGCCGCCGCGCTCGCCGATTCCGCCGCGCGGCGGACAGCGCGATCGCCCGCCGTACCCCGCCATATCGGCGGATGGCGCAATCTTCCCTCCCAGCCGCAGATCAAGCGCTATCGCGCCGAACCCGAAGGCGAGGAGATCGAGGTCCGCTACCGGCTCGCGCGCGGTGGGCTCGTCGCGGAATCCCATGACGGGGTGCGGCTGCTGAGCGCCGATCCCCACCGGGTCGCACTGGAATCCGACGGTGTGCGCCGGGTCTTCGACGTGGCGGCCTACGGGTCGCTGATTCACGTGGACACCCCCGGCGGCTCCCACGCGTTCACCGCCCTGCCGCGCTTTCCCGAGCCCCGCACCCACGCCGTGCCCGGCTCGTTGCTCGCGCCCATGCCCGGTGTCGTCACGCGGCTCGCCGACGGACTCGCGGTCGGTGAAGCCGTGCGCGCCGGGCAGCCGTTGGTGTGGCTGGAGGCCATGAAGATGGAGCACCGGGTGGTCTCGCCCGCCGCAGGCACGCTCACCGCCCTGCACGCCGTCCCCGGCCGCCAGGTCGAGGTCGGCGCCCTGCTCGCTGTCGTCACCGAGGAGCCGACGCCATGACCCTTGTCGAGACCACGGAACACGCCGATCTCCGCGCCGCCGTCGCCGCTCTCGGGCGGCGCTACGGGCGGGAGTACGTCTCCCAGGCCGTACGGGAGGGGAAGCACACCGACGAGCTCTGGGCGGAGGCCGGCGAGCTCGGCTATCTGGGGGTCAATCTGCCGGTCGAGTACGGTGGCGGTGGTGGCGGCATCGCCGAACTCTCCATCGTGCTGGAGGAATTGGGCGCCGCCGGAAGCCCGCTGCTGCTGATGGTCGTCTCGCCCGCCATCTGCGGCACCGTGATATCCCGCTTCGGCACGGACGCGCAGAAGCGCCGCTGGCTGCCCGGCCTCGCCGCCGGAACGCTCCGGATGGCCTTCGGCATCACCGAGCCCGAGGCCGGGTCCAACGCGCACCGCATCACCACCACGGCCCGCCGGGACGGCGACGGGTGGGTGCTCAGCGGGCGGAAGGTCTTCATCTCAGGGGTCGACGCCGCCGACGCCACCTTGATCGTCGGGCGCACGGAGGACGCGCGGACGGGGAAGCTCAAGCCCTGCCTGTTCATCGTCGACCGCGAGGCGCCCGGGTTCTCGTTCCGCCGGATCCCCATGGAACTCGCCTCGCCGGAGCTGCAGTTCGAGCTGGTCCTGGACGACGTACGGCTGTCAGGGGACGCCCTGGTGGGGGACGAGGACGCCGGGCTGCTCCAGCTGTTCGCCGGGCTCAACCCCGAGCGCATCATGACCGCCGCGTTCGCCATCGGGATGGCCCGCTACGCGCTGGGGCGGGCGGTCGACTACGCCCGTACGCGTCAGGTGTGGCAGCAGCCCATCGGGGCGCACCAGGCCATCGCGCACCCCCTCGCCCAGTCGCACATCGAGGTCGAGCTCGCCCGGCTGATGATGCAGAAGGCCGCTCATCTCTACGACGCCGGTGACGACATCGCCGCGGGGGAGGCCGCGAACATGGCGAAGTACGCCGCCGCCGAGGCCGCCGTGCGCGCCGTCGACCAGGCCGTGCACACGCTGGGCGGCAACGGGCTGTCCACCGAGTACGGGCTCGCACAGCTGATCACGGCGTCCCGGGTGGCACGGGTCGCGCCGATCAGCCGCGAGATGATCCTGAACTATGTCTCGCACCGGACCCTCGGACTGCCCAAGTCCTACTGAACCAAGTCCCGATGAATGAAGGTGGTTTGCCGGATGCTGGTCCGTCGTTCCTCCGAGCGGGGGATGGCCACCCTCACGCTCGATTCGCCGCACAATCGCAACGCCCTGTCCGCACGGCTCGTCGGTGAGCTGCACGACGCCCTCGCGCGGGCCGCGGAGGATCCCGACGTCCGGGCGGTGCTGCTGACGCACACCGGAAACACGTTCTGCGCCGGTGCCGACCTGAGCGAGGCGGGGTCGGACGCGACGGCCCCGCTGGGGCTCGTACGGCTGATGCGCGCGGTGGTGGAGCTGCCCAAGCCCGTCGTCGCCGTCGTCGACGGGCACGTACGGGCCGGTGGGCTCGGGCTGTTGGGGGCCTGCGACATCGCCGTGGCGGGGGAGAAGTCCTCGTTCGCCTTCACCGAGGCGCGGCTGGGGCTGGCGCCCGCGGTGATCTCCATGCTGCTGCTGCCGCGGCTGGACGCCCGCGCGGCCTCGCGGTACTTCCTGACCGGGGAGCGCTTCGGGGCGCGGGAAGCCGCCGGCATGGGGCTGATCACGCTGGCCGGGGAGCCCGGTGAGGTGCTCGGGCCGGTGCTGGACGGACTGCGGCGCGGGTCGCCGCAGGGGCTCGCCGAGTCCAAGCGCCTGGTGACGGCGGAGCTCCTGCGCGTCCTCGACCGCGACACGCAGGAGCTGGCCGGGCGGTCCGCGCGGCTGTTCGCGTCGGAGGAGGCGCGCGAGGGCATGACGGCGTTCCTGGAGCGGAGGGACCCCGTATGGGCACGGTGAGCGCGCCCAAGCAGGACCGCAGCAGGGCCACCCGGCAGCGGCTGCTGGAGGCGGCCGTCGAGTGCCTCGCCGAGTACGGGTGGGCCGGGTCGACGGTCTCCGTGGTCGCCGAGCGGGCGGGGGTGTCGCGGGGTGCCGCGCAGCACCATTTCCGTACGCGGGAGGACCTGTTCACGGCGGCCGTCGAATACGTCGCCGAGCAGCGCCTGGCCGTCCTGCGGAACGCGCTCGTCCCCGTGCAGCTGATCTCGGGCCCCGCGCGGACGTACGGCGCCGTCCGGGAACTCGTCGGCCTGTTCACCGGCCCGCTCTTCCGCGCGGCCCTCCAGCTGTGGATCGCCGCCACGAACGAGGAGCAGCTGCGGGCCCGGGTGACCGACCTGGAGACACGGGTGGGGCGCGAGGTGCACCGGATGGCCGTCGAACTGCTGGGTGCGGACGAGCGCCGTCCGGGCGTGCGGGAGACTGTGCAGGGCTTCTTGGACATGGCCCGGGGGCTGGGGCTGGCCAACTTGCTGACGGACGACAGCGCGCGTCGGGAGCGGGTGGTGGCGCACTGGTCGGGGGTCTTGGACGAGATGCTTCGCGCTGCTGCCGCGGCGTCGCGCTGAGGTTCGGGTGCGGCCCGGCGGGCTTTGTTCCCCAGCCCCGCCCCTTCCCGAAACCGGGGAGACCCCGGACCCCCGAAGCGGCTGCGCCGCTTGTCCTCAAACGCCGGACGGGCTGAATTCGCTGGCTACGGTCCGCGAAATCCAGCCCGTCCGGCGATTGAGGACGCTCCCGCAGGGAGCTCCGCCGCAGGCGGCAACGGTCAGCCGGCGATGTCGGCGTAGCCGGTGACCTCGCGGGGGTTGCGGGGCCCGGGCCCCACATAGCGGGCCGACGGCCGGACCAGTCGGCCCGTCCGCTTCTGTTCGAGGATGTGCGCGCTCCAGCCCGCCGTGCGGGCACACGTGAACATCGACGTGAACATGTGCGCCGGTACCTCCGCGAAGTCCAGCACGATCGCCGCCCAGAACTCGACGTTCGTGGCGAGCACCCGGTCCGGGCGGCGGTTGTGGAGTTCCTCCAGGGCCGCCTTCTCCAGCGCCTCGGCGACCTCGAAGCGGGGCGCGGCCAACTCCTTGGCCGTGCGCCGCAGGACGCGCGCGCGGGGGTCCTCGGCGCGGTAGACGCGGTGGCCGAAGCCCATGAGGCGCTCGCCGCGGTCCAGGGCCTGTTTGACGTACGCCGTCGCGTCGCCCGTGCGCTCGATCTCCTCGATCATGCCGAGGACCCGGGAGGGCGCCCCGCCGTGCAGCGGGCCGGACATCGCGCCGACCGCGCCGGACAGGGCGGCCGCGACGTCCGCGCCGGTCGAAGCGATGACGCGCGCGGTGAACGTCGAGGCGTTCATGCCGTGTTCGGCGGCGGACGTCCAGTACGCGTCGACGGCCTTGACGTGCCGCGGGTCCGGCTCGCCGCGCCAGCGCTTCATGAAGCGCTCGACGACGGTCTCCGCCTTGTCGATCTCCCGCTGCGGCACCATCGGCAGGCCCTGTCCGCGCGCCGACTGGGCGACGTAGGAGAGCGCCATGACGGCGGCGCGGGCGAGGTTGTCGCGGGCGGTCGCCTCGTCGATGTCGAGGAGGGGCTTCAGGCCCCATACGGGGGCGAGCATCGCCAGCGCCGACTGCACGTCGACGCGGATGTCGCCCGAGTGCACGGGGATCGGGAACGGTTCGGCGGGCGGCAGACCGGGGTTGAACGAACCGTCGACCAGCAGACCCCAGACATTCCCGAAGGACACCTGACCGACCAGGTCCTCGATGTCCACGCCTCGGTAGCGGAGGGAGCCGCCTTCCTTGTCGGGTTCTGCGATCTCCGTCTCGAACGCGACGACTCCTTCGAGTCCGGGTACGAAGTCGGACATCAGGCGGCTCCTCATGATGTGTGCGACAAGCGGGTGCCGGGCCGGTTACACGGCCGCTCGGCGCGGCTCGCGGTCCGGAACGGTCAACCCGGTCATGCCCCGTGCGGCTGGCTTTCACCCGGCCTCCGCGCCCGGCCCTTCGCGGGCGCCGGGTGCCGGATTCAGGCCGGACACGATAGCTGGTGATGTGCGGGTCCCACAGCCTCCCGCCCTGCGATTTTGGGGTGTCCGGACAGACGCGGGGAAGGGTGATGTCCGGCACACCGCGGGTTTTGCCGATCGAGGGGTTGGCGAGGGCCCGCACCGGGCAAACTGAGCGGCTACGCCCGAGTGGGGGAAGCGGGCGGATGCTGGAAGATGGGCGCGTGACCCACGCCGATGAGTTCCACGCACCGGAGTTCCACGCGGGCGCCCTCGACCCGGCCGCCATGCGCGAGCAGTACGGCTCCACGGGCCTGCTGGAGGCGGACCTGGCCGCGAGCCCGTACGAGCAGTTCGCCGTCTGGTTCGCCGAGGCGTTCGCGAGCGGGCTCCAGGAACCCAATGCCATGATCCTCTCGACCGCGGACGCCGAAGGACGGCCCAGCGCACGGACCGTGCTGCTCAAGGGCTACGACGGACGCGGCTTCGTCTTCTACACCAACTACGGCTCGCGCAAGGCCGGTGAGATCGACGGCAATCCGCACGTCTGCCTGCTCTTCCCCTGGCACCCGCTCGCCCGGCAGGTCATCGTCACGGGCACCGCGGAGCGCGTGAGCCAGGAGGAGACCGCCGCGTACTTCCACTCCCGCCCGCACGGCTCGCAGCTCGGCGCGTGGGCGAGCGCGCAGTCGACGGTCGTCGGCTCGCGCGCGGAGATCGACGCGGCGTACGAGCGGCTGGCCGCGCGCTATCCGGAGGGCGAACCGGTGCCGGTCCCCACGGGGTGGGGCGGTTTCCGGGTGACCGCGCAATCCGTGGAATTCTGGCAGGGGCGGGAGAACCGGCTGCACGACCGTCTGCGCTATGTGCGGTCCGGCGACGGCTGGCGGGTGGAGCGCCTCTGCCCGTAGGGGCTTCGAAACCCGCAGGGGCTTTCGAAACGCAGCGATCCGTGGGCCACTGTTCGTCGTCATGACGAACGCCGAGCGGACGACTCGGCAGCCCACGGATCGGGTGACTGCTCGGGATTGGCCGGCGACGCCGGCGCTGCGCAATGCGCGACGACGGGCGTCTAGCCCGCAGTCACCTCACGCGTCCGGATTGAAATCATGTTCCGAACCACCTCCCTTCTCGTGTGCGCACCACCCTAGGAAGCGCGTCCGGGGCCCACAACCCAATTTCCTGTGGGCAACGATTTCTCCGAAGTCGGTGTGGTGCCCAGCACGGTCGAGTTGAATGACCCGTCGTGCAGGACATGCAGACGCGTCCAGCTGGGGGTACCTCGTGACCGCACCACACCAGTCCGGGCCTGCCCGCCCGGAAGCACTCGCCGGGCCCGGGTCCGGGTCCGGCTCCGTCCCCGGCGCCGACTGCGACGACTCGGACCTTCTCGCCGCGCTCCTCGACGGCATGGACGCGGCCCTGTGCGCGTTCGACGCCGACGGCACGGTCACCCACTGGAACCGCGAGGCCGAGCGGATACTGGGCTGGACCGCGGCCGAGGCCGTCGGGCGGCAGGGGCTGGCCGGCTGGGCGGTGCGCTCCGCGGACGCCGAGGAGGTCACCGCGCGGCTGATGGCCGCGATGCGGGCGCACGGCCGCCAGGTGCACGAGTTCGCGCTGCTCACCAAGGACGGCGGGCGGGTCCTGGTCCGTACGCAGCTGTCGGCGGTGCCCGGCGCGGACGGCAGGCCCGCGGGCGCGTACTGCGCCTTCAGCGAGGTGCACACCCAGATCGACCTGGAACGGTCGATCGCCCTGAGCGAGGCGCTGTTCGGGGACGCGTCGTGGGGCGTGGTCCTCGTGGACGCCGACCTGCGCCCGGCGCTCGCCAACGCGCACGCGGCGCGCGCCCTGCGCTCGGGGCGCACGGCCTTGTTGGGGCGCCCCCTCGGTGAGCTGCTGGACCAGGGCGTGGAGGAGATCGAGGGCGCCCTCCAGCACGTACTGGCGGCCGGTGCGCCGCCCGCTCCCACCGATCTGTGGGTGACGCTGCGGGACCAGGGCGGGGCTCCGCCGGAGCGGCGCTGCTGGCGCAGCGGCTTCCTGCGGCTGGCCTCGCCGCTGGCGGAGGAGCCGGTGCCGCTGGGGGTGGCCTGGCTGTTCCTGGACGTGACGGCGGCACGGCTGGTGGAGCAGGACAGCGCGCGGCTGCGCTTCCGCAGCAGCCAACTGCACCGGGCGGGCCGGGCGGTCGCCGAGTGCGAGGACCCGATGGAGGCCGCCACCCTCTATCTGGACTTCGCGCTCGCGGGCTTCGCCGACCACGCCCTGGTCGACCTGCTGCCGGAGCCGGAGGCGACCCCGCGCGAGCCGGTCAGGCTCGTACGGGCCGCGGCCACGCCCGCCGGCATGCCCGGCCCGGCCGCCTCCCCGGCGACCGTCCGGGGCGGCATCCCGGTCCCGTATGCGGAGGGCCACCCGGCGCTCCAGGCGGTCGAGCGCTGCGGCAGCGTACGGGCGGTCTCGGACTGCTCCGAGGGGTGGGCGGCGGCGCGCAAATGGCCCGACGGCACCCTGCACGCCCTGTCCACGACCCTGCGCAGCCGGGGCCGGACGGTCGGCGTGGTCACCTTCCTGCGCGGCCCGTCCCGCCGCCCCTTCGACCGGGCGGACGCGACGTACGCGGAGGACATCGCCTCACGGGTGGCGGCGTCGGTCGACCTGGCGGTGGCGACGGGGGAGTGAGGGGTCCGCGGAAGCGGTCAGTGGCGGAAGAAGATGCGGTCGCCGTACTCGTCCATGACGCGGCCGTTCCACTCGTGGCCCCCGTCGACGTTCCCGGACCGGAGCATCGGCGGGTCGATCCCCCGCGCGGCGAGCTCCCCGGCGGCGGAGGCCACGACCGCCTGCATCAGCGCGCTCGTGACCACCGTGGACGCGGGCCCGAAGGGCGCGGCGATGCCGTCGGCGGTCAGTTCCGCGTCACCGATGCCGATCTTGCTGTCGATGACGAGGTCGCAGTGGTCCTTGAGGAACGTCCCGGACGTGTGCCGCGACCTGGTGTGCTCGGCGTACGCGAGCGAGGTCACGCCGACGACCGTGAGCCCGAGCGCGCGGGCGTTCATGGCCATCTCGACGGGCAGCGAATTGCGCCCGGACAGGGAGATGACGATCAGTACGTCACCGGGCCGAGCCGGACTCGTGTCCAGCACCGCCCCGGCGAGGCCGTCGACCCGCTCCAGGGCGCTGCCGAGGGTGGCGGGCATGACGTCGAGGCCGATGACACCGGGCACGGCGAGGAGGTTGATCAGGGCGAGGCCGCCGGCGCGGTAGACGACGTCCTGCGCGGGCAGCGAGGAGTGCCCGGCGCCGAAGACGAAGAGCCTGCCCCCGGCCGCCACGGCGTCGGCCAGCACGGATCCCGCCTCGGCGATGTGCCCCGCCTCTTCGTCGCGCACCCGCTGGAGCAGCCCGATCGCGGCGTCGAAGAACTGCCCGGCCAGCTTGTTCTCGCTCATCGCTGCGGGGCTCCTTAGCTAGGGATCCGGTGGCGCGTACCGTCTGGGCGTACGCTCGTGGCGCGGATCACGTTGCGGTCTGGACCTGGGCCCTGTCAATACGGCGGCGGCGGGCGTGGCCGTCCGCGGCACCGTTGTCGGTGATATGCGTCAGAATTGAGTCCAGGGCCAGCGCACGACTTATCAAGGGGCACGCATGTCCGGACTGATCGACACCACGGAGATGTATCTCCGCACCATTCTCGAGCTCGAGGAGGAGGGTGTGATCCCCATGCGTGCCCGCATCGCCGAGCGGCTCGACCAGAGCGGCCCGACGGTGAGCCAGACGGTGGCGCGCATGGAGCGTGACGGCCTGGTCTCGGTCGCGGGCGACCGGCACCTGGAGCTCACCGAGGAGGGCCGCCGGCTGGCGACGCGCGTCATGCGCAAGCACCGGCTCGCGGAATGCCTGCTCGTCGACGTGATCGGCCTGGAGTGGGAGCAGGTGCACGCCGAGGCCTGCCGCTGGGAGCACGTGATGAGCGAGGCGGTGGAGCGGCGCGTGCTGGAGCTGCTGCGCCACCCGACGGAGTCGCCGTACGGCAACCCCATCCCGGGCCTGGAGGAGCTGGGCGAGAAGCCCGAGCCGGACCCCTTCCTCAACGACGGCATGGTCAGCCTGATGGACCTGGAGCCGGGCGCCGACGGCAAGACCGTCGTCGTCCGCCGCATCGGCGAGCCCATCCAGACGGACCCCCAGCTGATGTACACGCTGCGCCGGGCGGGCGTGCAGCCGGGCGCGGTCGTCAGCGTGACGGAGTCCGCGGGCGGCGTCCTCGTCGGCAGCGGCGGCGAGGCGGCGGAGCTGGAGGCGGACATCGCCACGCACGTGTTCGTGGCGAAGAGGTAGCCGACGGCGGCGCGGTGGGTGACGGGCGGCCGGTCCGGCTGCCCGCGGGCTCCCGGGGCTCCTCCCCGGGCCCTTGACGCGCCGCGGTCGCGACGGACCCTTGGCCGACGGCCAACTCAGGCCCGGACTCCGCGTATAGGGCGCGAAGCGCCCATTCGCGTGCCACGCTGGCGCTGACGCATATGCGCGGCGCGCCGTCGTCCTGGGGAGGGGCTCCGATGAGGTCGGTGGACGGTCATGGCGAGGGCCCCGGCGCCCTTGCGAGCTGCCGGGGCCCCGCCTCCCCATGTACCCCCGTGGCGACCCGGAGCCCCGAGCTCCCAGGGTCCGCCCCGTGGACCTTCTTCCCCGAGCGGTCCACGCCCAGGTCGATTACTCCCCTGGGCTCCGCCGGTCAACCCTTCTGCAAGGTCACTCGAACGAGGGGTGTTGCGCGCGACGGCCGAGTGTTCGAATACCAGTTCTATACAGTGGAGCTGCTCGGGGGAGAAGAGGGGGTGCCAGGCTCATGGCGCGGCGTATCGACGTGAGTGGAAGCGGCGGAGTGCGGCTCGCCGCCTGGGAGTTCGCCGACCCGCCGAAGGGCGGCGACGGCGCGGGCGGCCCCGGCGCGGTGCTGCTGCTCCACGGCCTGATGGGCCGCGCCGCGCACTGGGCGGAGACCGCCCGCTGGCTCTCCACCCGCCATCGCGCGGTCGCCCTGGACATGCGGGGCCACGGCCGCAGCGAGCGCCCCGTCGACGGCCCCTTCACCCGCGAGGCGTATGTCGCCGACGCCCAGGCCGCCGTCGAGCGCCTGGGCCTCGCGCCCGTCACCCTCATCGGTCACGCGATGGGCGCCCTCACCGCCTGGCAGCTCGCCGCCCGCCGCCCCGACCTCGTGCGGGCCCTGGTGATCTGCGAGATGCGGGCCTCCGCGCTGGGGGTGGCCGGGCGGCGGGAGTGGGGCGAGTGGTTCAAGTCCTGGCCCGTGCCCTTCGCCACGCTCGCGGACGTCCGCAAGTGGTTCGGGGAGGACGACCCGGCCCTGGAGCGCCCCAAGCCCGCCCGCGGTGATTTCTACGCCGAGGTGATGGCCGAGCGCTCCGACGGCTGGCGCCCGGTCTTCTCGCGCCGCCAGATGCTGATCGCCCGCGAGACGTACGCACGTGACGCGCACTGGGAGGACCTGGCGCTGGTGCAGTGCCCGACGCTGGTCGTCCGGGGGCTCGACGGCGAGCTGGGGCGGGCCGAGGCCCACGAGATGGTGCGGGTGCTCCCGCGCGGGGTCTACGCGGAGGTCCATGACGCGGGGCACTTCGTCCACTACGACCAGCCGGACGCCTGGCGGCGCGTGGTCGAGCGCTTTCTGGAGACGGCGCTCCCGGCGTAGGCGGGAGCGGGCCCTCCGGCCCGGCCCGGGATTAATTCAACAAGCGTTGACATAATTCGGCGGCGGGTGTGCACTGGAGGTACGGCTCACCGAGCACCGACCGTGCGCACCCGAGGAGACACCATGTCCTCCCAGCTGCCTTCCACGTCCCTGTCCGCCGATGTCCTCGTCGTCGGCGCCGGCCCCACCGGGCTGCTGCTCGCGGGGGACCTCGCCGCCGCCGGAGTGCGGGTCGCGCTGCTGGAGCGGCGGGCCGAGGAGTCCAATCTGACCAGGGCGTTCGCGGTGCACGCGCGCACCCTGGAGCTGTTCGACGCCCGGGGGATCGCCGAACAGCTGCTGGCCACGGGGACGTTCACCGGCTCCGTGCGCCTCTTCGGGCGGGGCCGGATCGACCTCACCCGGCTGCCCACCCGCTTCCCCGGCGTCCTGTTCACCGCGCAGTACGAGACGGAGCGCGTGCTGGAGGAGCGCGCCGTCGCCCTCGGCGCCGAGATCCGGCGGGGCGCCGAGGTGACCGGGCTGCGCCAGGACGCCGACGGCGTCGACGTGGACGTGCGCGAGAAGGGCGGGGAGACCCGGCGGCTGCGCGCCGCGTATGTGGTGGGGGCCGACGGGGTGCACAGCGCCGTGCGGCGGGCGCTGGGGATGCCCTTCCCGGGGAAGTCCGTCCTGCGGTCCGTGATGCTCGCGGACGTCCGGGTCGACACCGAGCCGCCCGGACTGCCCGCGTTCGAGGCGGGAACCGGCGGCTTCGCGTTCCTGGTGCCGTTCGGCGACGGCTGGTACCGCGCGATCGCCTGGGAGCGCGGCAGCAGCCTGCCGTCGGACGTGCCCGTGGACATGGACAATCTGCGGGCCGTCACCCGCGACGCCTTCGGCACCGACTTCGGTATGCGTGACGCCCGTTGGACCTCGCGCTTCCACAGCGACGAGCGGCAGGTGCCGCGTTACCGCGAGGGCCGGGTCCTCCTCGCGGGCGACGCCGCGCACGTCCACTCGCCCGCGGGCGGCATGGGCATGAACGCCGGGCTCCAGGACGCCGCCAACCTCGGCTGGAAGCTCGCCGCCGTCCTCCAGGGGCGGGCCGCCGACGCGCTGCTCGACAGCTACCACGACGAACGCCACCCGGTCGGCAAGCTGATCCTCCGCCTCAGCGGAGCCATCGTGCGCGCCGCCCTCATCGGCTCGCCCGCCGGGCGCGCCCTGCGCGATGTCGCGGCCGGTGCCGTCGGCGCCCTGCCCTTCGCCGTCGACCGCGGCGCGAGCCTGGTGTCCGGCATCGGCATCGACTACCCCGCGCCTCCCGGCGCCCACCCGATGACCGGCCGCCGCGCCCCCGACCTGCCGCTGGCCGAGACCGCCGACGGCCCGTCGAGGCTGTACGAGGCGCTGCGCGCAGGTGCGTACGTACGCGTCCTGCCGCGCGGCGCGAAGGCGGGGCCCGAGCCGGACGTCACCACGGTGACCCGGGCCGACGCGCTGCCGCTGACGCTGCTCGTGCGGCCGGACGGGCACGTGGCCGAGGTGTCGTGACACAGGCCGGGCGCGGGTGCCGCGGAACGGGGACGTCCGGGCGGGGTCACCTGCGCCGGGCGTCCGCCGCGTCCCGGCCGCACGCGTACGCCAGCGAGCTGACCAGCTCCTCCGCGTCGGGGAGCCAGCGGTTGGCGGCGGTGGGTTCGCGCGCCCACAGCACCGAGCCGCGCGAGCCCATCCGGGTCGGCGGGGCCACCACGTAGTCACCCTCGCCGCGGGCGACCAGGTCGAGCGTGGAGGGGTGCCAGCCCAGCTTCCGCGCGAGGTCTCCGACCTTCAACGCCCCGCCGGGCAGCACGAAGAACAGCATCCGGCCGTACGGAGTGCAGGTCACGGGCCCCAGCGGGGTGCCCATCCGCTCCATGCGGGCGAGCGCCAGGCACCCGGCCGTGTCCGGCACGTCCAGCGCGTCGAACGTGCGCCCCGTCGGCAGCAGGACCGAGGAGTCGGGCTGCCTGGCCCACATCCGGCGGGCGGCGACGGCGCTCCCGGTGGCCTGGGTCGCCCAGTCGGGGCGGGCGGGGTGCGCACCCGGGGCGGGGCAGCCGAGTTCGCCGCACGAGCAGCGCTCCCGGCCCTCCTCGGCCTCCAGCCAGGTGCCGGCGAAGACGTCCCAGTGCCGTTCTTCCGCATACCGGACAGCCGCGTCGAGCAGCCGCTCGCCGCGCTGTTGGGGGACGAGCGGTGCTCCTACTACTCCGATGGTCTCTTCCACGTCCTTCACAACTCCCCCTTGTCACGAGGGGTTACGGCTCAGGGTCGGGCTTGTCGGTGGCGGTCGGATATGCACATGGGGCGCACGGATGCATGTACGGGGGCGCAGGCGCGGGTTCCCCGCCCAGGTGGGTAGCCACCTCCGAGGCGAAAGGGCGAGACAGTCATTGTTTGGCCATTACCGCCTTTGCTGTCATTACCGTTAAGTCCGCATTCTCCGGACATTCAGGGGGCAAAGATCACAGGGGAAGGCGCTCTCAGCAGCTGTCTCAGCTTCTCCGCATCTCGCGGCGCGAGCCGCGAACGCTTAGCAGTCTCAGGGGGTACAGCATGGCCGCACGGCCACTCGTGGCGCGGCAGCCGAACGAACGGCTGCAGGCGCTCATCCAGGAAGCAGCCTGCTCCAACGCCGGGTTGGCGCGCCGCGTCAATATGTGCGGCGCCGAGCACGGCCTCGACCTGCGGTACGACAAAACATCCGTAGCGCGCTGGCTCCGCGGCCAGCAGCCCCGCGGCCGCGCTCCCGGCATCATCGCCGAGGCGCTGGGCCGCAAGCTCGGCCGTACGGTCACGATCGACGAGATCGGCATGGCCAACGGCAAGAACCTCGCGTCCGGCGTCGGCCTCCAGTTCTCCCCGACCGTACTGGGAGCCATCGAGCAGGTCTGCGAACTGTGGCGCAGTGATGTCGGACGGCGGGACTTCCTCAGCGGTACGTCCGTGGCGTCCTCCGCCCTCGTCGAGCCCAGCCGCGACTGGCTGATCACCGGCGCCGACCCCCAGGTCGCGCGCAACGCCGGGGCCCGCGTGGGCGCCTCCGACGTCGAGGCCGTACGGGCGACCACCGACGCCCTCGTCGAGCTCGACCACCGCTACGGCAGCGGACACGTCCGGCCCGTCGTCGTCCACTACCTCAACAGCGTCGTCTCCGGGCTGCTCGCCGGCTCGTACCGGGAATCCGTCGGACGTGAACTCTTCGCTGCCGTCGCCCGGTTGACGGAGCTCGCCGGGTACATGGCCGTCGACACCGGCCAGCCGGGGCTCGCCCAGCGCTACTACATCCAGGCCCTGCGGCTCGCCCAGGCCGCCGGGGACCGCGGCTACGGCGGATACGTACTGGCGGCGGGCATGAGCCACCTCGCCGCGTCCCTCGGCAACCCACGGGAGATCGCCCAACTCGCCAAGGCCGCGCAGGAAGGGGCGCGGGGGCAGGTCACCCCGCGCGCTGAAGCGATGTTCTGCGCGGCCGAGGCACGGGGGCACGCGCTCATGGGCGACGCGCGCGCCTTCCAGACCGCCGCCGGGCGGGCCCTGAACCACCTCGAACAGGCCGGCGCCGGCAAGGACACCGGCGACGACCCGCCGTGGATCCGGCACTTCGACCACGCCTACCTCGCCGATGAACTCGCCCACTGCCACCGCGACCTCGGCCAGGCCGACCAGGCGCGGCGCCAGGCGGAGGACGCCATCGCGGGCCACCCCGAGGGGCGGGTGCGCCGCCGCGCCATCGGAATGCTGCTGCTGGCCACGGCACAGGTGCAGCAGCGCGACGTGGACGAGGCGTGCGCGACGGGCACGCGGGCCCTGGAACTGCTCGGCACGCTGCGCTCCAACCGGGGCGCGGAGTATCTCGACGACTTCCAGCAGAGGCTGGCGCCGTACCGGGAGGAGCCGGTGGTGAGGGAGTTCGGGGCGCGCTTGGAGGTTGTGGCGGCGTAGTCGGGGGCTGAGCCTTCCGTTGAGTGCGGCTTGTTCGCGCCTGCGGCGGGCGGCCTCGCTCTCGTGCCCCCACCGGGCCGGGGTGTGGGGCCGGGGGACCCCCGCCCCTGCGGCCCCGCCCCTCTCGCCGGAGGTCAGCCGTCGGGGTTGGCCTCCAGGCAGGTCAGTTCGATGCTGTCGATGACGGCCTCGTTCGTCTGGTGGGTGAGGTGGGCGACGTTCTCGATCCCGACCGCCATCCATCCCGACAGGCTCATGATGAGTACGCGCAGACCGTCGGTGCCGTGCTTGGCGAGCACCTCGTCGGCGACCCGCATGGCCTCCTCGGGCACCCGCTCGGCCGGTTCGAGTCCGACGACCTTCCGCATCAGGCCGATCGTGGTGTGGGAGATCTCCGGTGCGATCGCCCGCAGCCGCCGGTCCTCCTCCTCGTCCACGCTTCCCCTCCTTCTGCCCATGGTTTCCTGGCTACTTGGGAGCACGCTAGGGCACCCCGCAACCCCACGCACACGCGCTTGACAAGCGACCCTGGCGGATGCATTCGATCTCCACGGCGGGAGGGGTGGGGGTCCTGGACGCTGACGTGCTATTTGCGGCGCAACTTCGGGGCAATCAGCGCACTTCGGGGCAACGCGCCGTAAATATACGGTCCAGGACCCCTGCCCCGGAGGTCACGCCCCGGCACCACAATCCCAGCCCGGCCGGCGTTTGAGGCCGCTCCCCCAGACTCCGTCCGGGGGGACCCCCAAGGGCGCCCCGCCGCAGGCGCGAACAAGCCGCACCCACAAAAGCAACCGCACCCAGCGGACATGGCACCGGCGTACGACGACCGGTAGCGTGAGCCGACGCTTCCGTAAGTCCCGTACAGCTAGGAGTCCCGGTGACGCAGAGCGGACAGGGAAACGCGCCGCAGCCTCCCGCGCAGGCGCCGCGCGAGGGTGTCGTGCTGCCCGCTCAGCAGGAGTCGTGGGGCGCCGACGGGCACCAGGCCCCGGCGCCGGGCCGCCCGTGGGGTCAGCCCTGGGGGCCGGACGCGCAGCGTGCGCCGCTGCCGCCGGAGGCGCCGCCGGGTGCGCCGCGTCCGCCCGCCCATGCGCCGGGTGCCCCGGAGGCCACGCAGTATCTGCCGCCGGTGCGGGACTCCGCGTCGGAGGCGACCCAGTACCTGCCGCCCACCTCGGCGAACGAGGCGACCCGGTACATACCGCCCGTGGGCGGCGGGCCGCTGCCCGACGCCGCGTCCGCGGCGACGCAGTACCTGCCGCCCGTGCCCGCGGGCCCGCACGGCGAGGCCACGCAGCTCATTCCCCCGCAGCCGGGCGGGCCCGAGCTTCCCCAGTACCTGCCGCCGGTCGACAACGGCGCGGCCACGCAGTACCTGCCGCCGGTGCAGGAGTCCGCCGCGACGCAGTACCTGCCCCCGGTGACCAACGACGCCGCCACGCAGTACCTGCCGCCGGTGTCGTCCGGCCGCCCGGATCCGGCCGCCCCGCACATACCCCAGGCCGGTGGCGCGGCCTTCGCACAGACGGGGGAGCGGCCGCCGCCGGCCGAGTTCGACGGGCTGTTCCGGGAGAGCGGCGCCGCGCCCGGTCCCCGGCAGCAGGTGCCGCCGCCGCGCGGCCCCCACGCGGGCCCGCCGCCCCGGCCCCGGCCCCAGGAGCCCCCCGCGCCTCGCAAGAAGCTGCCGACCGCCGCGATCGTCGGCATCGTCGTCGCGGCCTGTGCCGCGGCCGGGCTCGGCGCCGGTGCGCTGCTCAGCGGTGGTGGCGACGACAAGAAGAGCGACCAGCAGAACACGGCGTCGAGCTCGCCCGCCCCCGAGCAGTCGGCCGACAGCGGCAAGCAGGAGCCGGCGCCCAAGGCCGACGACCCGGCACTCGCGCAGGCGAAGGCGCTGGACGCGCTCCTCAAGGACAGCAACAACAGCCGTGACGCCGTCATCAAGGCGGTCGACTCGACCCGGAGCTGCAAGGACCTCGACAAGTCGGCGAGCGACCTCCGGGACGCGGCGAAGCAGCGCGACGGCCTGGTGACCCGCCTTCAGCAGACCTCGGTCGACAAGCTTCCGGACAGTGCGGAGCTGTCGGCGCAGCTGACGAAGGCCTGGCAGTCGTCGTCGGCGGCGGACAGCCACTACGCGGCGTGGGCGGGGCAGGCGGGCGGCAAGGGCGGCTGCGTCAAGGGCCGTCCGAAGCCGACGGGTGACAGTACGGCGGGCGACAAGGCGAGCGACGACGCGACGGCTGCCAAGAAGAAGGCGGCCGACCTGTGGAACCCGATCGCGAGGAAATACCACCTGTCCCAGCACAAATGGACCCAGCTGTAGCAGCGGGTGGCGGGTGGCCGTGCCCGGACCCCCGACCGGGGGCCCGGGAGGGGAACGTACGATCGGACGCGTGCAAGCTTCGGAGAAGTCTCCCCGCCGCGGCCGCCGCTCGACCACCATGGACGGCATGCCGCTCAATGACATGCCGTGGTGGCGCTGGCGCGTGAACGTGCGCTCCGCGCTGCACATGCTCTCCGACCCGGTGTTCCAGCAGGAGTGCTGGCTGACCGGGCGCGCGGGATTCGGTGACGTGACCGACGCCGTCTACCGGCTGGTCGAGGACACCTGGCTGGACAACTGGTCGGCCGAGAAGTACCTCGGAACGATCTTCCGGGACTCCGCCGAGGTCGCCGTCGTCGACGTCGCCGTGCTGCGGGTGCTGCGGATCATGCACCAGGTGGGGGCCGACGCCCCGGTCTCGGCGTATCTGGAGCACCACGGCTGGCCGGACGCCGTACGGGCCGCCCGTGAGGCGCACGTCCGGCTGGCGGCGAACGACGGTGACGACCCGGACGCGCCGCCCCGTTCGCTGGAGATCCTGGCCCTGGCCACCGGCGCCCGCTGAGCGGGCCGCGGCCGGCGCGGTCGGGAGGGGCCGCCGGGTGTGCGACGCTATTGGGCTATGAACGCCTCGCAGTCCCCTGTCACCGAAGGGGCCCCGGAACAGTACGTCCTCACCCTCTCCTGCCCGGACAAGAAGGGCATCGTGCACGCGGTGTCCAGTTATCTCTTCATGACCGGTTGCAACATCGAGGACAGCCAGCAGTTCGGCGACCGTGACACCGGGCTCTTCTTCATGCGCGTGCACTTCGGTGCGGACGCGCCGGTGACGCTGGAGAAGCTGCGGGCCAGCTTCGCGGCGATCGGTGACTCCTTCCGGATGGACTGGCAGATCCACCGGGCCGACGCGAAGATGCGCATCGTGCTGATGGTGTCCAAGTTCGGGCACTGCCTCAACGACCTGCTGTTCCGCTCGCGGATCGGCGCGTTGCCGGTCGAGATCGCCGCGGTCGTCTCCAACCACACCGACTTCGCCGAGCTGGTCGGCTCGTACGGCGTCCCCTTCCACCACATCCCGGTGACGAAGGACAACAAGGCGGAGGCCGAGGCGCGGCTGCTGGAGCTCGTCCAGGCGGAGAACGTCGAGCTGGTCGTGCTGGCGCGCTATATGCAGGTGCTCTCGGACGACCTGTGCAAGGTGCTCTCCGGGAAGATCATCAACATCCACCACTCCTTCCTGCCGAGCTTCAAGGGCGCCCGCCCGTACCACCAGGCGCACGCGCGTGGTGTGAAGCTGATCGGTGCCACCGCGCACTACGTGACCGCCGACCTCGACGAGGGCCCGATCATCGAGCAGGAGGTCGAGCGCGTCGGTCACGGCGTCACCCCCGACCAGCTGGTGGCGATCGGCCGTGACGTGGAGTGCCAGGCGCTGGCCCGTGCCGTGAAGTGGCACAGCGAGCACCGCGTGCTCCTCAACGGCCGGCGGACGGTCGTCTTCGCCTAGGCGGACGCCCCCGTTCCGCCCGCTCCGGTCACAGCCGGGAGAGGGAGGCGGTGGCCAGGAGGACGTCCTCGATGGCCTCGCTGTCGCCGGTCCGGCCGACGGCCGCGTCCTCGGGAGGTATGTGGCCCGCGGCCAGCCTGCAGAACTCGATGCCGTCCAGCGCGACGTGCGCCACCGTCCCCTCGGGTGAACCGAGGGCGCCCGGGGAGTCCAGCGGGACGTACCAATGGCCACCGCCGCTGCCCTCGACCTCCAGATGGAGCGTGCGGCCCGGGGCGCCCGCCGCGACCAGGGTGCGGGCCGGTGGGGCGAGCCCGGCCCGGCGGCGGCCCGCCAGGGCGACGGGCAGCATCCGCGCCGCCAGGCCCACCATGTGCCGGAGGTGGCCGGGCGCGGGCGGGCCGTACGGATAGTCGACGGCTTCCGCGATGTCCGAGGCGTGCACCCAGCACTCGAAGGCGCGGTCCACGAAGGAGTCGCGCAGCGGCAGGCTGAACGCGCCGTAGGACACGGGCAGCTCCGCCACCTCGTCGGCGGCGAACGACGCGCCGCGGATCAGCGCCGTGCTCTGGTCGCGCCAGGCCGCGTGCGCCGTGCCGGGGCCGTGCCGGTCGGGCGCGCCGGAGGCCGCCTGGTGTGCCCAGAGCGCCTCGGTGCGCTCCGTGGGCGAGTCGGTGGCGCCGGGGCCCACGGGGTCGGGGAGGCCGAGCGCGGCGGCGACGAGGCCGTCCACGGCCATCAGATGGCCGATCACGGCGGCCGCCGAGAGGTCGCGGGCCACGGGCCGCTCGCCGTCGAACCACCTCAGCCGCACCGGCGCCCGCCACTCCGCCTCGCCGATGTCGCGCAGCAGGGCGTCGAGCCGGGCCGTCTCGGCGTCGTAGGGCGCGGCCCAGTCCGGCACGGGGACGCGGGCGGGGCGGCGGGCCAGACAGGAGGCGAGCACCCGGGAGCGCAGCCTCGGGTCGAGGTCGAGGCTGTCCTCCGGGTGCAGCAGCGCGACCGCGTCCCGCAGCCGCACGGCCTCGTCCGCGCAGGTGGCGCAGTCGGTCAGGTGCTCCTCGACGGCGGCCGTCTCCTCGTTGGAGCAGGCGGCCAGCGCCCAGGCGCCGAGCAGCGACTTGAGCACCTTGTGGGTCGCCTGGGGCCGGCGGGTCTCCGAAGCGGTGCCGCTCATCGTGCGCCTCCGTGGGTGCGAGGCGCGGTCACACGGGGCCCGTGGTGCGCGGTGGACAGCAGTTGCAGCCCGAGCCGCAGCCGGCGGCGGGCCTCGTCCTCGGTGACGCCGAGGTGGGCGGCGGCCTGGCGGTAGTCGAGGCGGCGCAGATAGGCGAGGTCCAGGGCGGCGCGCAGCGGGGCGGGCATGGAGGTGACGATGTAGTCGGCGCGGGCGGCGGCGGAGGCCGCGCGGACCTTCTCCTCGATCTCCTCCGGGCTGCTCCGGTCGTCGCTCTTCGCCCGCCGGAGCCGCTCGACGGCCTGCTGGTGGGTGAGGGCGGCGATCCAGGAGCGCAGGGAGCCCTGCTTGGGGTCGTAGGCGCCGGGGTGCTCCCAGACATAGCCGAAGACCTCGCGGGTGACGCGGTCGGCGCCGCTCTCGTCGCCGAGCACCCGCTGGGCCTGGGTGTGGACGAGGGAGGCGAAGCGGTCGTAGAGCTCGCCGAGCGCCGCCGCCTCACCGTGCGCGAGCCGCTGTTGCATCTTGCGGTCCCACTTGGGTGGTGCGTCGGTCGCCATGCCGCCCCCTCCGTGCGTCCCTGCCGTCGTCGCGTGGCCCGTGCCGTGGCTCGTACTGATGATCGCTCGTGCTTGTGCTCGGCGTCACATGCTTCTCGAATCTAGTCGCCGGGTGTGACAACGCAGACGCGTTTGCGGCAAAGCAGGCCCCTCGGTGGCTGCGGATGGTATTGCCCCGGTCACTTTCCGCACCATTGTCCGATCGTTATAGATCGTACGTGCGCGAATGTGCCGATGTGTTATGCGTGTGTGACCGGATCCAGGAGAATTCGGGGTTCGAGCTGGGCATAGGCTCGTTGAGGGCCGGTTGGCGCTGTGGCGTTTCACGGAAGAGCGGTCGGGCAGCCGCAACCGAGGAAGGGTCCGTTCCGGGGAACGAGAAACCGAGCGAAGGGGCTTCGAGCGCGTGACGCTGAAGGTGAAGGACGCCGAGCAGGGAGACTGGGCAGTCCTCCTGGTCTCCGGTGAGATGGACCTGGTGACGTCGCCGGTGGTCCGGCAACGCGTGCACGACGCGGTCGCGGAGGGCCGCCGCAGTCTGGTGCTCGACCTGGCCGAGGTGCGCTTCTGCGACTCCAGCGGCGTCGGCGTGCTGATCGCCGCCCGCCGTCTGATGCGCTCCTGTCAGGGTCGGCTGAGACTCATCCTGCCTGCGCAGGGCGGTGCGGACGGATCACACATCAACAGGGTCCTCGCGGCGCTCGGGGTGCGCCGTCTCTTCGACATCTACCCCGACCTGGCGACGGCGACGCACGAAGAGCCGCTTTCCGCCTAGCGGTTCTTCGGGCGTCGGCCGGGGCTCCGTCGGGCGCCTAACTCCCCAGGGGGAGTTCCGCCCGTACGACGAAGCCCCCGTCCTCCGTCCGGTGCGCCTGGAGCGTTCCGCCGAGGCTCTGCGCCCGCTCGCGCAGGCCCACCAGACCGTGCCCGCCTCCCGGCAGGTCCGGCGCGGCCGCGGCCGCGTCCGGCGGGCCGTTGCGCACCTCGACCAGCAGGCCGGGCGCCGCCGTCCCCGTACCTGTCTCGGCCACGCGCACGCGTACGCGCGCGCCGGGTGCGTGCTTGCGGGCGTTGGTCAGTGCCTCCTGGACCGTGCGGAAGGCCGCGCGCTCCACGGGCTCCGAGCGCTCCGCCGCCGGGTCGCACTCGCTGTCGTACGTGACGTCCAGCGCGCTCAGTTCGATCAGCCGCGGCAGATCGGCGAGGCTCGGCTGCGGGGTGAGCTCCTCGGTGTCCGCGCCCGCTGCGCGCAGGATGCCGACCATGTGGCGGAGCTCCTCCAGGGTGCGCACGGACAGTTCGCGGATCCTCGTGGCCCCTTCGCGCGCCTGCGCGTCCCGCGTGCTGATCTGCACGGCGCCCGCCTGGAGGCTGATCAGGCTGACCTGGTGGGCGACGACGTCGTGCATCTCCCGTGCGAGCCGGGCGCGTTCGGTGGCCAGCACCTGGTCGGCGAGGAGCCGGTCCTCGCGGGCGCGGCTGCGGGTCAGCTCGTCGAGCCGGGTGGCGAGTTCGCGGCGGGTGCGGGTGAGGAGTCCGAGGGCGATGGGGGTCGCGGCGGTGACCAGCGCGTCGACGAGCAGGAGGGCGGTCTGGCGGCGGTCGGAGAGGGAGAAGTCGGAGACCGGGTACGGCACGAAGTGCGCGACGGCCAGCAGCAGTCCGGCGGCGCCGAGCAGCCGGCGGTCGGTGCGGTGGGTGGCCACGGTGTAGAGGGCGATCATCGGGGCGAACCAGATGTAGCCGATGTAGATGCCCGGCAGCGTGGTCAGGAAGACGAGAACGGGGAACCGCCGCCGCCACAGCAGCGCCACCGCGGCGAGCAGGGACATGCCCATGCCCAGGCCGAACCCGGCGCCGTTGACGAGCAGCGCGTCCACGGCGGCGAGCAGCGCGGGCACGAGGACGGGCACGGCCGACCGCACCCTCGCGGGCAGCCGGCGCCCCGCTCTCCCGATCACCGCGGACTCCTGGACGGTGCAGGCGGGGCCGGCCGGGCCGCGCGTGCGGGTCGCGGTCTGCGCCCGCCCGCGTCCACAGGCCCGCGCCGTGCGCTGTGGTCCGCCACGTGTGCCGGGTTCGCGCACCGGGCCCGTACGTCCACGGGCACGCGGCGCGGTCCCCGTCCGGCCGCCGCCGTGTCGCCACGCCGTGTGCCCGCCGCGGTGTGCCTCACCGCGCGTCCCGCGGCGCCGGGTGGTCGCCCGGGCGGGCCGGGGCGCGGGCGGGGGCCGGGCGGGGGGTCGCGACCAGGCCCGCGCGGTCGGCGATGATCGCGGCCTGGACGCGGTTGAGGCCGCCCAGCTTGCCGAGGACGGCGCGCACGTGGTCCTTGACCGTGCTGGGGGCCAGCCCCATGCGTTCGGCGATCTGGGGGTTGGCCAGGCCCGCGCCGAGGTGGGTGAGGACCTCGCGCTCGCGCGGGGTCAGCGTGGCCACCGCCCGCGCGGCCGTCGACTCGGCCTCCGCGGCGAGGTAGCCGCCGATGACCGCGCGCGTCACGCCCGGGTCGAGGACGCTGCCACCGGCCGCGAGGGTGCGCACGGCCTGGACGAGCTGCTCCGGGTCGGTGTCCTTGAGCAGGAAGCCGGTGGCCCCGCCGCGCAGCGCCGCCGCGAGGTACTCGTTGGCGTCGAAGGTGGTGAGCATGGCGACGGCGGGCGGCCGCGGAAGGTCGCGCAGGCCGCGCAGCACGGTCAGGCCGTCGACGTCCGGCATCCGGATGTCGAGCAGGACGACGTCCGGGGCGGATCCGCGCACGGTGTCCACGGCCTCGCCCCCGCCGCAGTCCGCGACGACCTCGATGTCCGGGGCCGTGCCCAGGATCATCCGCAGCCCGGACCGGACGAGCTGCTCGTCGTCCACCACCGCAACACGGATCACCGACAGCTACCTCTTCCTGTGCGCTCTGTCCGCCGGTCCGGACCACCCGGCGGATCTCCAGCCTGCCGCACCGTTCCGGTGCGGACCGCTAGAAACGGAGCGTAAGGCTCCAGTCGTCGGTTTGTCCGCTCCGTGACGCACCCCCGCCGACCGGAGGGGGTGCCGCTCTGACCCGGGACGGATACCGTCCGGGCGCATCGCCCGGCAGAGTGACGTCCATGCTGCACCATGCCGGGACCCGCGTCGGTACGCCCGGCCGCCCGTGGCGCGCCCGCGCGCCCCACCGGTGACGGCACGGGCAGCTCGCGGTCGCAGGCCGCCGCGTCCCCCACAAGCGGCGGCCTGTGACGTGAGAGCCGCGACCGGAAAAATTCGGGGTGAAAATATGCGGTTCGGAAGGCCCCGCTACAGCACCCCGCCCCGGAAGGGCGGCTCCGTGGGCGCGGGCCCCAGCGTCGTCGTCCCCGGCGCGGCGCGGTGCCCCAGGCCCGTGCGGTACGCGTCGAGGGCCGCCTCCGTCCGGCCCGTACGCCGCAGCAGATCGCCCAGCAGCCGGCACAGGTCGGCGAGGTCGCCCGCGGCTCCGGTGCGCTCCAGGAGGGACAGGGCGGAGCAGTAGTGCTCCTCCGCGGTCTCGGTCTCGCCGCGCTCCTCCGCGATCAGACCCAGCAGCCGGTGCGCGCCGCCCGCGTGGACGGCGCCGCGCTCGGCGCCCAGCGCCGAGGGCGACAGGAGGGGCCGCAGCAGCCGCTCCGCCTCGCCGGTCTTGCCGCGCCGCCGCAGCACGTCCGCCAGCTCCACCTCGACCTGCACGGTGAACAGCGCGGCCCGCTTGGACGCCAGCATGTCCCGGGCCGTGCGCAGCTCGCTCTCGGCGCCCTTCAGGTCGCCGTCCTGCGCGCGGACGTAGCCGCGCATCCAGTGGCAGTGGGCGAGTTCGGTGCGGATGTGCAGCTGGAGGTAGAGCTCCTGCGCCTAGGCCAGGGACGCGTCGGCCTCGGCGATGCGCCCCTCGGCGATGAGCGTACGGGCCACTCCCCGGTGCATCCCCGCGACGAGCGCCGGGTCGTCCACCTTGGGTGCGAGCGCCAGCGCGAGCTCCGCGGCGTGCACGGCCCGTGCGTGCGCCCCCATGTCCATATAGGGCGCGATGGAGGCCGTGTAGAGGAGCAGCAGCGCGTCCGGATCGTGCATCCCCGAGGCGTTCAGCTCGTCGACGGCGGTCTCCAGCAGATAGCAGGCGTAGCGCAGTTCACCGGCGAGCAGGTGCGCGGTGGCGCGCCCCCGGAGAGCGGGGACGCGGCGCGGCAGCGGCTCGTCCGCGAGGAGCTGTTCGGCGGCGGCGAAGTGGTCGCGGGCCTCGACCAGGTCGCCGGTCTCCAGGGCGCAGTCGCCGAGCCCGAGGAGCGCGGCGCTCTGCTCCGTGACGAGCGTCAGCCCGGCGGCCTCGTCGCGCAGCGCGCGGAATTGCTCCGCCGCGTCCTGCGCCGCTCCGGTGGCCAGCGTCCGCCGGGCGTCCGTCAGCCGCATCCGCAGCCCGGTCGCCAGGTGCGGCGGCCGGCCGGTGGCGAGTTCCTCCACCGTGGTGCCGAGGCGCTCGGCGAGGTGGCGCAGGGCGTTCTCCGAGGGGCGCACCCGCCCGGCCTCGAGGGTGGAGACGTACGCGGCCGTATAGGCGGGCTCGGCCAGCTGGCGCTGGGTGAGGCCCTTCTCCGTGCGCAGCCGCAGCACGCGCCGCCCGATGTCGGCGGGCTCGTCCGCCCGTATGCCGTGGGTGCTGTTCTCCGCCACTGGTGCCCCTCGGTAGGTTACGCCGTGCGATGCACGCGGTGAGTCAAACCCGTCCGGGACCGCTCACGGCTGTCCGATGTCTTACTGATGCCTGTCCGATGTCCGGCCGACATCCGACGGGCCCGTCCGAATGAGGGTGGAGAACCATGCCGGAGACCGTCCGCGAGGCGGCCGCCACGACGAGAGCCGCCGGGACGGCCACCTTCCGGCAGCCCGGACTCGTCCTCACCGACCACCACTTCGACGTGCCGCTCGACCACGCCGACCCCGGCGGCGCGACGATCCGGCTCTACGCCCGCGAGGTCGTCGCCACCCGCCGCGAGCACGACGACCTGCCCTGGCTGGTCTACCTCCAGGGCGGGCCCGGCTTCGCCGCGGGCCGCCCTGTCGGCAGGGAGCACTGGCTCGACCGCGCCTTGGAGGACTACCGCGTCCTCCTCCTCGACCAGCGCGGGACCGGCCGCTCCACGCCCGCCGGCCGCCAGACGCTCCCGCTCCGCGGCACGCCCGCCGAACAGGCCGACTACCTCGCCCACTTCCGGGCCGACTCCATCGTCCGCGACTGCGAGCTGATCCGCCCCCGGCTGACCGGCGGGCGGCCCTGGACCGTGCTCGGCCAGAGCTTCGGCGGCTTCTGCGCGGTCACCTACCTCTCGTACGCCCCCGAGGGGCTCGCGGAGGTGATCATCACCGGCGGCCTGCCCTCGCTCGACGCCGACCCGGACGCCGTCTACCGCGCCGCCTATCCGCGCATGGAGCGCAAGAACCTCGCGCACTACGCGCGTTACCCCGGCGACGAGGCCGCCGCCCGGCGCATAGCCGCCCACCTCGCCGGGCGCGAGGAGGTGCTGCCCGACGGCACCCTGCTCACCGTCGAGGCGTTCCAGCAGCTCGGCATCCTGCTCGGCACCGGCGACGGCTCGCACCGGCTGCACTACCTCCTGGAGGACGCCTTCGTGGACACGGTCGCGGGCCCGCGGCTGTCCGACGCGTTCGCCGAAGCGGTCGCCGCGGTGCTCTCCCGCGCCCACTGCCCGCTCTACGCGATCCTCCATGAGGCCATTTATGCCCAGGACGGGCGTGCGACGCACTGGTCCGCCGAGCGCGTACGGGCCGAATTCCCGCAGTTCGACCGCCACTTCGAGCCCGGCGCGCGCTTCCTCTTCACCGGTGAGACCGTCCACCCCTGGATGCTGCGCACCCACCCCGCCCTGCGCCCCCTGCGCCACACCGCGGAACTCCTCGCCGAGCGCAAGGGCTGGACGCCCCTCTACGACCCCGACCGCCTCGCCCGCAACACCGTCCCCGTGGCCGCCGCGATCTATCACGACGACCTTTACGTCGACACCGATCACTCCCTGCGCACCGCCCGCGCCATCGGCGGCCTGCGCACCTGGGTCACCGACGAATACGAGCACGACGGCGTACGGGCGAGCGGTCGCGTGGTGCTGGACCGGCTGCTGACGCTCGTACGGGACGACGGGTGACCGTGGCTCGGGGCGGGTGGTGGTGACCGTGGTGCTCATGGCCGGTACGGACCGGCGGGTGGCCGTACCGGAGTGATAACTCCCCGTGACGCACCGGAAGTTCCCGCCTCTTTCCGAGTCGTCACTTGCGCCGCAACCATTGCCCAGTTCCTCCCGAGCCCCTACGTTGAGCGGCGCCTTAACTCGACTTGACCCGCCGCTTACACCGCGGTGGGGATTCGGGAGGAACCCCCCATGCGCAGACGAATATCCCTCGCGGTCGGCGTGACCGCCCTGACGGCGGCGCTGGCCGCCACGGCCGCACCGGTGGCCTCCGGTGCCACACCGGGACCCGAACGCACCCAGCACGTCGAATACTTCACCGGCCCCGACGGCCACCCCCGCCACACCACCGTCCCCGCGTCCCCCACGCCGCCCAGGTCCCTGCGGCCGTCGGTCCGCGGCGACGGCGACGTCACCCCGATCGTCGAGAACGGCCCGGTCGGCAGCAAGCTCGACGTCGTCTTCGTCGGCGACGGCTACACGGCGGGCCAGCAGGGCGACTTCCACACCGCCGTACGCGCCAAGTGGGCGAAGATGTCGGCCGTCGAGCCGTACGCCTCCTACAAGAACCTGTTCAACGTATGGGCCGTGGACGCCGTCTCCCGGGAGTCCGGCGTCTCCGGAGACCCGGGCAAGGACGTCGTCAAGGACACCGCGCTCCGCTCCGCCTTCTTCTGCGACGGCATCGAGCGGCTGCTGTGCGTCGACACCGGCAGGGTCGAGTCGTACGCCGCCAAGGCGCCCGCCGCCGACCTCGTGGTGGTCCTGTCCAACTCCACCAAATACGGCGGGGCGGGCTACAACGACGTCGTCTCCAAGGTGGGCTACGACGGCATCGCCACCGCCTCCTCGGACCACGCCAAGTCCGACCAGATCGCCGTCCACGAGACCGGCCACTCGCTGGGGAAGCTCGCGGACGAGTACCAGTACGACGAGTACGGCACCTACACCGGCGCCGAACCCGCCGAGGCGAACATCACCAAGCTGAGCGCCGACGAGATGGCCGCGCAACGGCAGAAGTGGTACCGCTGGATCGGCCGGACCTCACCGGACGGCGGCACGGTCGGCGCGTACGAAGGCGGCGGCTACTACCCCAAGGGCCTCTTCCGGCCCACCGAAAACTCGATCATGCGCACCCTGGGGCACGAGTTCAACCTGCCCGGACGCGAGGCGATGATCGCCGGGTTCTACCGGCACGCGAGCGTGCTGACGAGCGACCGCCGCACGGACAGCAGGATCGGCCGGGCCGAGCGCGTCACGGTGCGGCTGTCCGCGAGCAGCGCGGTGGTGCGCTGGTACGTCGACGGGCGCGAGGCCGTCGACGCGCGCGGACGGGTCTCGGTGACCCCCCGCTCGCTCGGTGTCCCCGCGGACGGGCGGACGCACGCGGTGACGGCGAGGGCGGTGGACGGCACGGACGCCGTACGGGACCCGCGGCTGCGCGAGCGGATGCGGAGCTCGCTGACGTGGGAGACGGCGTGCTGAACCCGGTGCGCCGCCCGGACTCCCGCGCGCCATAGGACAGGATCCGTCCTACATCCCTCCTACGCTCACCCCCATGAGCAGCCTCCGCCCCCGCATCACCGATGACCAGCGCCGCGCCCGCCTCGGCCGTCGGCACCTCCTCTCGCCCGCGCACCGCGTCACCGCCGTGGAGGACGTGGCGGACGCCCTCGTGGGGCTGCACGCCACCGACGCGGCGACCGTGTATCTCTCCGCGTGCGCGCGGCTGGTGGAGCCGTCGACGGCGGAGGTGGAGCGCGGGCTGTACGACGACGTGACGCTGGTGAAGCTGCTGTCCATGCGGCGCACCATCTTCGCCGTGAGCTCCGGGCTCGCCCCGTATGTCGACGCCTCCACCGCCCGGGCGATCGCGGCGCGGGAGCGGGCGGCGTTCCTGAAGTTCCTGCAGCAGGGCACCGAGGGCAGCTGGGACGAACAGCGGCTCGCGCGGACCGAGCGGGAGGTGCTGGCCGCCCTCGCCGCCCGCGGTGAGGCGACGACGGCCGAGCTCGCCAAGGACGTGCCCGCCCTGCGGGAGACGATCCTGGTCTCGGCGGGCAAGCCGTACGCGGCGCGGCAGAGCGTCGGCAGCCGACTGCTGCGGCTGCTGGCCTCGGACGGGCACGTACGCCGCAGCCGCCCGCGCGGATCGTGGACCAGCAGCATGTATGCATGGGCGCCCGTGGACCAGTTGCCGGAACTCCCCGTGCGGGAATCCAAGGCGGAGGTGGCACGGCGGTGGCTCGCGTCCTTCGGACCGGCGACCGAGGCGGACCTGAAGTGGTGGACGGGCTGGACGCTCGGCGACACCCGCCGGGCGCTGGCCGACGTGGGCGCCCACAACGTGGAACTGGCGCACGGCCCCGGCTTCGTGCTGCCGGACGACCTGGAGGACGTCGAACCCGCGGAACCGTGGGCGGCGCTCCTCCCGGGTCTCGACCCCACGGCCATGGGCTGGCGTGACCGCGACTGGTACCTGTCACCGGACCACGTGCCCGCCCTCTTCGACCGCGCGGGCAACATCGGCCCCACCGTGTGGTGGAACGGCCGCGTCGTCGGCGGCTGGGCGCAGCGCCCGGACGGCGAGATCGCCTGGCGGCTGCTGTCGGACGCGGGCACCGACGCGGCCTCCGCGATCGAGGCGGAGGCCGCGCGCCTGTCCTCGTGGCTGGGCGAGGTGAGGGTCACCCCACGCTTCCGCACCCCGCTGGAACGGGAGCTGGTGGGCTAGCCCGACGGACTGGAAGTCCATCCACCGGCCGCACCGTACCCAGCCCGTCCGGCGTTTGAGGACGCGCCCGCAGGGCGCCCCCGCCGCAGGCGGCAACGGAGCAGCGGCCGGGGCGCCGACACAGGTCGACCGGGGGCCGGGGCGGAGCCCCGAGCAGGGTCACATACGCCCGGGGTGCTTCACCTCGGGCGACGGCGTCTCACCGTACGGCGTGGTGATGAACTCGACCACACACGTGCCGCCCGGGTCCAGGACGTACACCCCCCGCCCACCGTAGTGGCGGTTGATCTCGCCCTCGCGGGACATCGCGGGATCCGCCCAGTACCGCACGCCCCCCTTCTCGATCCGCTCGAAGATGGCGTCGAACTCCTCGTCCGTCACGAGGTACGCGAGGTGGCTGCCGTTGATGGCGTCCGGCGCCACGTGGTCGTCCGCGAAGTCGATGCCCACGCCGTTGGAGCTGGTGATCTGCGTGAACGGGCCCCAGTCGAGCGGCGCTTCGGTGTCCATCAGCCCCGCGACGAACGCGGCGCTCTGCCGGCGGTCCTTGACGTGGACGATGATGTGGTTCAACTCGTTGGCCATGATGGATCCTTCCTTCATGAGATGACCCTGCGCGCCCTGCCGGGCACGGCGAGCGCTCCGAGGGCCGCGCATGCCGTGAACGCGGCGGCGATCAGCAGGGCCCTGCCGTATCCAGCGGTCAGTGCCTGCTGGACGTCATGGGGGTGGGCGGCCAGTCGGCCGGCCGTGATGTGCGTCGCGACGGTCGCCAGGAGGGCGAGGCCGAGCGCGCCGCCGACCTGGCGTGAGGTGTTGACGAGACCCGAGGCGAGCCCCGCCTCGGCGCGGTCGGTGCCGCTGGTCGCGGCGACGGTGGCGGGCATCATCGCGAGTCCCGCGCCGAAGGTGGCGAGAACGAACGGTGCCGCCACATCAGTTGCATAATTCCCGTCGGCCCGGATCCAGGAGAGCCAGATGAAGCCCGCGGTGCTGAGCGCCATGCCGATGACGAGCAGCGGGCGCGGCCCCGTGCGGGCGATGATCCGGGTGGCGAGCTGCGCGCCCGCGATGATGGCGAGCGAGCCGGGCAGGAAGCACAGGCCCGCCTTGACCGCGCTGTAGCCGAGGATCTGCTGGAAGTAGAGCGACAGCAGGAACCACATCGCGAAGGTGGCCGCGCCCATCCCGATCACGACGAGGTTGGCGGTGGCCAGGCTGCGGCGGCGCAGGATGGCGAGCGGTACGAGCGGGTGGGCCACCTTCGACTCGACGGCGAGGAAGGCCAGGAGCAGCAGCACCCCGGCGGCGAGCGGCGCCCACACCGTGGGGGAGCCCCAGCCGTGGGTCTCGGTGGAGATGATCCCGTAGACGAGCGCGGTCAGACCCGCGGTCACGGACACGGCACCCGGGAGGTCGAGGCGGCGCAGTCCGCCACCGCGCCCGGAGGCGGCGGCCGGGACGTACACCAGGGCGGCTGCCAGCAGCGCGACGCCGATGGGCACATTGACGAACAGTACCCAGCGCCAGCCCGCGTACTCGGTGAGCACGCCGCCGACGACCGCGCCCGCCGCGCCGCCGGCCGCCATGACGGCGCTCCAGGCGCCCATCGCCCTTGTCCGGGCCGCCGGTTCGGTGAACGTCGTCATGATCAGGGTGAGCGTGGCCGGGGCGAGCACCGCGCCGCCGATGCCCTGTACGGCGCGGGCGGCGATCAGCAGTGCGCCGTCGTTCGCGAGGCCGCCCGCGAGGGAGGCCAGGGTGAAGGCGGCGAGGCCGGTCAGGAAGGCGCGCTTGGTGCCGACGAGGTCGGCCGCGCGGCCGCCGAGCAGCAGGAGCCCGGCGAAGCCGAGCGTGTAGGCGTTGACGATCCACTGCTGGCCGGCGCCGCTGAGGTGCAGTTCGGCGCGGATGGAGGGGAGGGCCACGTTCACGATCGACACATCGAGGATGACCATGAACTGGGCCGCGCAGGCGATGAACAGGATCGCGGCGGTGGACCGGGGGCCTCGGGCGGGCGCGCCGGACGCGGGGCCCGTGGGGGCCGCGGCCGGGTGGGGCGCGTCCGGCCGGGCCGGGGTCCGGGTCGTCGGTGCTGATGGATCGGGCATGGCGAAGACGTCCTCACGAGGGTTGACCACACCCCGGAATTAGAGATGCTCTAAAAATGTAGCACCTCTAATTTTGGTTTCCCGGGGACGTATCCTTGGGTCCATGACCACGCACGTCACCGCCGACGCCTCCGCCACGCGGCCCGCTTGCGTGCCCGCGACCGGGCTGCGCGGCCGCAAGCGGGAGCGCACCCGCCGCGCGATCTCCGACGCGGCCTTCCGGCTCTTCGCCGAGGAGGGGTTCGACGCCGTCACCCTCACCCGGATCGCCGCCGAGGCGGACGTGGCGCCGGCCACGGTCTTCACCCACTTCGCCTCGAAGGAGGACATCTTCTTCGGCCGCCGTGAGGAGTTCGACGCGCGGCTGTGGGAAGCGGTGCGGCCCGGTTCGACCGGTGCCGAGCTCCTCGACGGCCTGATCGTCGCGTGCGTGGACGCCTGTGAACTGGCGCTCGCCGACGAGGACTCCATCGCCCAGGGGCGCGTCTTCTCCCGGGTGCTGCTCGGCAGTTCCGTCCTCGGTCGCAGCTATCTGCCCTTCATGCGGCGCCGCCAGGAGCGGCTCCTGGAGATGCTCGTCGAGCGCGCGGGCCCCCGCGTGCTCGCCGAGCCGGGGCTCCGCGCGGAGCTGGAGCTCTTCGCTTCCCTCGCCGTAGCCGTGCGGCAGTTGGTGTTCGACGTGCTGCACGTGACGCTCGCGGCGGACGAGCCGCCCGCCCGCGTCCGCGCTGCGGTCCGGGAGACACTCGACCGCGCCGCCGACCGCCTCGGCCGGGCGTACGCGGACTCGGACGTGCTGGACGCGGGGGCTTGAGGGCGGTCCTGTCCGGCATTTGGGGGCCCGCGGCGCGCACGGCGCGCGGGGAGAAGTAATTCGCGTGCGGTGACGCGGTGGCGCTGGAACCGTGCGCCGCATGGATGACGACACCGCCCACGAGGCGATCATCAGGCGGGCCGGGGCGCTCGACGCGGGGCCGGCGGCCGAGGTCTGGCTCCGTTCGTACGACGCGGCGCTGCCCACGGTCCGGCGGGCGCACTCCGACGACGAGGTCCGTGACTACTTCCGGGCAGTGGTGATCCCGGAGCGCGAGACCTGGGTGGCGGAGGAACCGGGCGGGCCGGTCGTCGGCGTGCTGGTCCTCCACGAGGGTCGCATCGACCAGCTCTACCTGGCGCCGGACCGGCGTGGCCGGGGCCTCGGCGACCGCTTCGTAGCCCTGGCGAAGCGGCGCCACCCCGCCGGCCTCGACCTCTGGACCTTCCAGGTCAACATCCCGGCCCACCGCTTCTACGAACGCCACGGCTTCACGGAGGCGGAGCGGACGGACGGCAGCGCGAACGAGGAGAGGGAGCCGGACATCCGCTACGTCTGGCCGGGGGTGCCGTCCGGAGGGCACCCCCGACTCCGCGCTTGAACGTGTTCAAAAACAGGTCTACAGTCGCCGACAAGAGAGTTTTGAACACGTTCAAGAAGGGGTGGGGAGCGTGGACCTCACAGTCGTCGCGTACGTCATCTACCTGGTGATCAGCCTGGGCCTCACGGTCTGGGTCGCGCGGACGCTCAGCCGGAACGGCCGGGTCTTCCTCGCCGACGTGCTGCACGGGAACGAGAAGCTCGCGGAAGCCGTGAACCACCTGCTGGTGGTCGGCTTCTACCTGGTGAACATGGGCTTCATCGCCCTGTACCTGCAGGACGACAACGCGATCGCCAACGCCCGGGGCGTGTTCGAGGCGCTGTCGAAGAAGCTCGGTGTCGTGCTGCTCGTGCTCGGCGTCATGCACCTCGGCAATGTCTTCGTGCTCAACAAGTTCCGCCGCCGCGGAATGGTGGAGCGGGAGCAGATCCCGCCGGTCCCGCCGCAGGGATACATGGGTCAGCCCGGGCCGTGGGCCACGCCGGCCGGCGGGGCCTGAGTCCGGTGACGACCACCACCGTCGGCGGCCGGGGCGTCCAGTACGCGCCGGTCCGCCGGCTCACCGTGCTGTACGACGCGCAGTGCTCGCTCTGCCGCTTCCTGCGCGACTGGCTCATGAGGCAGCGGCAGCTCGTGCCGCTCGACGCGGTGCCGGTCGGCTCCGAGGAGGCCCGGAGCCGCTTTCCCTACCTCGATCACGCCTCGACCTTCGAGGAGATCACCGTGGTCGGGGACGGCGGACAGGTCTACCGGGGGCCCGCCGCCTGGGTGGTGTGCCTGTGGGCGCTCGCCGAGTACCGCCCGCTCTCGCACAGGTTCAGCACTCCATCCGGCCTCCGCCTGGCACGCGGTGCGGTGCTGGCCGCGGCCAAGTACCGCGGGGCGCAGTGGCGGCAGCGCTCCGGGAAGGCCGGCCGTGACGCGTACGGCGGGCGGAGCGGCTGGGCGTACGACCCGGCGGCCGGGTGGGTCTTCGTGGGCCCCTCGGCCTGCGACACCGGCTGTGCCGCGCCCGATTAGGCTCTGAGCGTGCCAGCAGAGAACGAGCCCCGGCCCGCCAAGAGCGAGCAGACCCGCACCCTGATCCTGGAGACCGCGATGCGGCTCTTCCAGGAGCGGGGCTACGACAAGACCACGATGCGGGCCATCGCCAAGGAGGCCGGGGTCTCCGTCGGCAACGCCTACTACTACTTCGCCGGCAAGGAGCACCTGATCCAGGGCTTCTACGACCGGATCGCCGCCGAGCACCAGACGGCCGTCCGCGACGTGCTCGACCGGGAGACCGACCTGGAGGCGCGGCTCGCCGGGGTCCTGCAGGCGTGGCTGGACATCGCCGCGCCGTACCACGAGTTCGCGGCGCAGTTCTTCAAGAACGCCGCCGACCCCGAGAGCCCCCTCAGCCCCTTCTCGCCCGAGTCCGAGCACGCGCGCGAGGCGGCCATCGCCGTGCACCGCGAGGTGCTGGCGGGCTCCAAGGCGAAGGTCCCGGCCGAGCTCGCCGACGTGCTGCCCGAGCTGATGTGGCTGTCCCAGATGGGCCTCGTCCTGTACTGGGTCTTCGACCGCTCCCCCGACCGCACCCGCAGCCGCCGCCTCGCCGACCGCGGCGCCCGCCTGACCACACGCGGCGTCTCCCTGGCCCGCTTCCGCGTACTGCGCCCGCTCGTCCACGAAGTCCACGAACTGTTCACGGACTTCCTGCCGGGGATGGCGCAGACGGTGGCTTCGCGCAAGTGACCGACGGGTGCGGCGCGGCAACGCAGAACCGCCCCGGACGATGATTCGTCCGGGGCGGTGAGTGTGCACTCGGCAGGATTCGAACCTGCAACCTCTTGATCCGTAGTCAAGTGCTCTATCCGTTGAGCTACGAGTGCTCGGCGCTTCCGGTGGCCTTCGAGAGGCTGCCGGTCGGCGTTGCGGGAGCAATATTACCCGAACATTTCCGTGATCCTTCCCGCCCGGCCGACGGGGTGCCGTGTCCGGCAGGTCACTCCGGTGTGAATTCGTACCGCAACTCGTACAGGTGCCCGGCCTTGACCATCACGGCGGCCTCGACCGGTCGCTCGTCGTCGCTGTACACGACCCGGAGGGTCCGCAGGACCGGAAGGCTGGTGGGCAGCCGGAGCGCGTTGTACTGCTCCTGGGTGGGCACCCGCGCGGAGACCTTGTCCACGCTGAGCCGGGGCGGGAAGCCGAGACCGGCGAGGAGGGTCGGTGTCCCGCCCCTGATCCTGCGGCGCTCCATGATGGGCGTGCCGTGGGCGATGTCCAGTGGGTAGTAGCACTTCACGAGCTCCACCGGCTCGTCGTCGATCAGCAGCACCTGGCGGCGGAGCAGCGCGGTGCCGTTCTCGGGCAGCTCCAAGGCCGCGGAGACGTCTGCGGGAGGTGTGGCTTCCGAGACGCCGAGGAGTTTGCTCCGGGCCCGGCGGCCGCGACCGGCTGCCTCGGTCAGCCAGCGGTACGGTTCGCCCGCTGCCGACGGCGCCATGTACGCGGCCGGTCGCATGGTCCGCTGCCGGCGCTCGCGCACGGTGACCGCGGTGCCGGGCCGCCCGATGATCAGGCGCTCGTCCTTGAGCAGTTGCAGTGCTTTCTGCACCGTCGCGCTGGAGGCGTCGAACCTGGCCTTGAGCTGCGCGGTGGAGGGCAGGTCGGCCCCCGGGGCCAGGTCGCCGCTCATGATTTCGTCACGCAGATCGGCGGCGATCCGCTCGTGCAGGCATCGGCGGTCGGAGGTGCCGGGTTCGGTCATGGGCGGGTTCATCCGATCGTGAGCTCGTACCGCAGGCGCTGGCGGTGCGCGGGCATGGTCATCATGTCGACCTGGAACGGCCGGTCCTGGCTGTCGGCGGTGACTCGGGTCAGCTGCAGGACCGGCTCGTCCTGCGCGGTCTGAAGCAGCGTGCGTTCTTCCGGATCCGGCATCCGTGCGACCACGTCCTCACGGACTCTCGCGCCCACGTACCCGAGCTCGGCGAGCAGCCGGATCGCCCCACCGGGGATCTTGGCCGTCCCGGCAAGACGCGTGCCGCGGGCGATGCCGACGGGGTAGTAGGTGTCCGTCAACTCATTGGGCCGGTCGTCCAGATACATGATCCGGCGACGTACGGCGACGGACTCTCCCTCGTGCAGTCCGAGCAGAAGTGCGACGTCGGGCGGTGCGGGAACCTCCTCGGCGCGGATGACGCGCTGAGTCCCCTTGCGCCCCTGAGCAGCGGCTTCGGCGCCCCAGGCGTCCGGTCGGGCGGCGTCCGGCGTCAGATACGGCATCGAGCTGCTGACCCACCGGCTGTTGCTCACGATGTCCTCCCACTGGCCGTTGACCTACACCGTGTTGTCCCACACGGTATGCGACCTCTCGGAGAATGCCACCCTTTCGTGGCATGGCTGCATTTCGCGAATGGCAGTACGGTCGATCGAGGGGGTGTGAGGGATGACCTACAGGAACGGTGTGTTCGTCGTGGACACCAGGGACGGTCGCATCGCGCAGGTTACCGGCGGCCGCGGGCAGCGTGTGAATGTGCGGGAGCCCGGCGGCGGGGCCGAGTGGGAAGTGCCGTTCGGCGCGCTGCGGTTGGCGACCCGGGAGGAGCGGGGCACGGTGGGGTTGTGGGCCGAAGGGGCACCGGCGCGTTGCGCGGAGTGCGAGGAGCTGAAAGTGGCGCTGCGGGAAGCCGAGGCCGGAGGGGGCAGGGCCGACGTGGACACCGCCCTCGTCGCGCAGCGCATGCACTGGACGAACGCGCACACGCTCGCAGGGGAGGCGCGGTGAGCGCGTGCCTGCACCGTATGGGATGGGCACCGGCGCGCGGCGCGGTGCGGTGCGAGGGCTGCGGCGTCGTGCGGTTCACGGATTACGGCGCGCTGCGCCCGCCCGGCCTGCCGCAGGCGGTGACCGTCTCACGGGGGAGCGCCCTCCGCGCCGACCGCACGGCCGCGCACTGGGTGGCGCGGAACGCCCCGCGCCCAAAACCGTGGCTCCGGCCGGAGGCCGGGAACCTTTGCCCAACGGTCAGCCAACGCCTCGCCCCGCGCCACTAGCGTCCACCTCATGGAAGCGATCAAGGTGAGAGATCTGGCCGCCGCCCTCCCCGGCGCGTGGCGTTCGCGGGTGCTCGGTGACGTGGACGGGGTGGCCGTCAAGGCGCTGCGGATGGACGGGCTGCCGCTCGAAGAGGAAGTGCACGACTGCGCCGAGGTCCTGTTCGTGGTCGACGGGCGGCTGGAGCTCGACATACGGGGCACCCGTCTGACCGTGGCGGCCGGTGAGCTCTGCGTCGTGCCGGCGCGCACCCCGCACTCCGTACGGCCCGGCAGCGAGGGCGTGCTGCTGATCGTGGAGAGCTCCCGGTAGGGCGGTTCCGGGGGCGTGTCATCCGTATGCGCACAACCGGCCGGTACGCACGCGGTGAGGTGGGGGGAGGAGGGGCAAGATGTGTTCATGGGGACCTTCGCCGCGCACGATGGTCTGATCGTCGGCCGCTACCGCCTGAGGGAGAAGATCGGGCGCGGTGGCATGGGTACCGTCTGGCGTGCCACCGATGAGCTGCTCGCCCGTGAAGTCGCGGTCAAAGAGCTGCACATGGACGACGGTCGTCCGCTGTCCGGAGCCGCCACCCTTCCCGCGTCCGGCGTCGACCGCACCCTGAGGGAAGCCCGTGCGGCCGCGCTGATCAATCACCCGAATGTGGTCGCCCTGCACGACATAGTGATCCAGGAGGGGCGCCCGTGGATCGTGATGGAGCTGATCGAGGGGCGCGCGCTGTCCGACGTCCTGGCGACGGACGGGCCGGTGGGCGCGCGGGAGGCGGCCCGCATCGGGACCGCGCTGCTGGGAGCGCTGCGGGCCGCGCACGCCCGGGGCGTCCTGCACCGTGACATCAAGCCGCCGAACGTCCTGCTGGAGGCCGGTACGGGGCGCGTCGTGCTGACGGACTTCGGCATCGCCCGGGTGTCCGGAGCCACGACGATCACGGAGTCCGGCGCGTTCGTCGGCTCGCCCGAATACACCGCGCCGGAGCGGATCGCGGGCCGCAGCACCGGACCGGCGTCGGACCTGTGGTCACTGGGAGTGCTGCTCTGCGTGGTGCTCAGCGGTGAATCCCCCTTCCGCCGCGACTCGTTGGGCGGCATCCTGCAGGCCGTCGTCCAGGACGAGATCCGGCCACCGGCCGCGGCCGAACCACTGCTGCCGGTCGTACGGGGGCTGCTGGAGCGCGACCCCGAGCGCCGGATGCGCGTGGACGAGGCGGAGTGGCTGCTGCTGGCCTATCTCGCGTCGGGGCGCATGCCGGAGGCGGCCGCCCCCTCCGGTACCGGCGACCGCACGGCCGGGCGGCCCCGCCGCCGGGGGAGGCTGCGCGCCCGACGGCGCGTTCACGACGCCCCCACGCCCCCACCGCCCGGCGCCGCGACCTCGGCACTGCCTTCGCCGTGCGAGCCGCCGCCCTTCGAGCCCCCGTCTCAAGGCCGTGCCCGGCTCGCCCTGATGACCGGGGTCGCCGTGATGACCCTGGCCGGAATGGGCGCCGGGCTCGCCACCTTGCTGACGGACTCGCACACCACAGGGGTGGACGACAAGCCGCCCCATGTGACGAGCGGCCCGCTGACGCCCTCGCCCCGCTCGCCCTCCGGGCCGCCCGCCACCGCCGTCGTCGACGCCCCGGCCGGCTACCGGGCGGTCCGGGACCCCGCCGGGTTCGCCCTCGCCGTCCCGGACGGCTTCACCCGCTCCTTCGAGCCGCCGCGCGTCCTCTTCCGTTCGCCCGGCGGGAAGTTCGTCATCGGCGTCACGATCCAGGACCGGCAGGAGGACGGCCCCATGGGCGCGCTGCGCACCGCCGCCGAGGAGGCCCCCGACCGCTATCCGGGATACCGCGACGCCACGGTCGCGCCGACCGAGCACAAGGACGCCTTCGCCGCCCGGTGGGAGTTCACCTGGAACGAGGATCCGGGCGACGACGGGAGCGCTCGGCATATGTACGACGTCTGTTGGGACGAAGGCGACAGGAGGTACGACGTGTGGGTGGCGTCGCCCGCCGACCAGACCGACGAGGGGCGCCGCTACGCGCAGACGGCGCTCGACACGTTCGTGCGCGTCAGACCCGTATCGGTTCCCTGACGGCCGTCACGGGACGTCGTCCGCGACGGTCGTCGGGAATCCCTTGACGGCCGTCACGGAAGCGACGCAGCCGTCCGTCCCGGTCCGGCGGAAAGTGGTTACTGCCGGGTACCCAAAGTGTGCGAGCCCGCCTACGCTCGCCCTCATGACCGACTCGCGGCATGGCGCAGCAGCAGAGGTAACGGCACAGGCGGCGATACCCGTGGAAGGCGGCAACCCGGTCGCCCCGCCCGGAGCCCGTACCGCCGCGGACGTCGTCACGCCCGCGCTCGTCGCCCGGCTGACCCGGGGGCTGACCGGGTCCGGTACGACCGTCAGCCACACGCCGCTCACCGGGCGGAAGCTGGCTGACCTGCCGGAGTCGGGCCCGGAGGACGTGGCGGCCGCGTTCGGGCGGGCGCGCCAGGCGCAGCGGGCGTGGGCGGCCGTGCCCGTGCGGGAGCGCGCCGCCGTCCTGCTGCGCTTCCACGACCTCGTGCTGGCCCGCCAGTCGGAGGTGCTGGACCTGATCCAGGTGGAGACCGGCAAGGCCCGCCTGCACGCGCACGAGGAGGTGCAGGCGGTGGCCGTCGCCGCCCGGCACTACGGGCGCAAGGCCCCCGCCTATCTGCGGCCCAGGGGGCACACCGGCGTCGTGCCGACGCTCACCAAGGTCACCGAACTGCGCCAGCCGCGCGGTGTCGTCGGCCAGATCTCGCCGTGGAACTACCCGTTCGAGCTGTCCGTCGGCGACGCGCTGCCCGCGCTGGTCGCGGGCAACACCGTGGTCACCAAGCCCGACACCGAGACCGCGCTGACCGCCCTGTGGGCCCGTGAGCTGCTGATCGAGGCGGGGCTGCCCGCGCCCGTCTGGCAGATGGTGCTGGGGGAGGGGCCGGTCGTCGGGCCCGCCGTCGTGGCGCACGCCGACTACGTCTCGTTCACCGGCTCCACCCGCACCGGCCGCGAGGTCGCCGAGGGCGCCGCCGCCCGGCTGGTCGGCTGCTCGCTCGAACTCGGCGGCAAGAACGCCATGCTGGTCCTGCACGACGCCGACGTCGAGAAGGCGGCGGCGGGCGCGGTCCGCGGCTGCTTCTCGTCCGCGGGGCAGCTGTGCATCTCCATCGAGCGCCTGTACGTCCACGAATCGGTCGCCGACGCCTTCGTGGAGCGCTTCGTCGCCCGCACGCGCGCGATGCGGCTCGGTACGGGCCTCGCGTACGGCGCCGACATGGGGTCGCTCGTCTCCGGCAGACAGCTGGAGACCGTGACCCGGCACGTCGAGGAAGCCGTGGCCAAGGGCGCCACCGTCCTCACGGGAGGTCGCCCCCGGCCGGACATCGGCCCGCTCTTCTACGAACCGACCGTCCTCGAAGGCGTCGAGGCGCCGATGGCGGTCTGCGCGGAGGAGACGTTCGGCCCGGTCGTCTCCGTATACCGCTTCCGTGACGAGGACGAGGCGGTCGCACTGGCCAACGCCACCCCGTACGGACTGAACGCGTCCGTCTGGACCAGGGACGGGCGGCGCGGCCGCGCGCTCGCCGCCCGGCTGCGGGCGGGCACCGTCAACGTCAACGAGGCGTACGCGGCGGCGTACGGCAGCGCGCAGTCGCCCATGGGCGGCATGGGCGACTCGGGGCTCGGCCGCAGGCACGGCTCCGAGGGCATCCTGAAGTACACCGAGTCCCAGACCGTCGCCCAGCAGCGGGTCATGCCGCTCGCACCGTCCTTCGGGATGACGGACGAGAAGTACGCGGAGTTCATGACCCGCAGCCTGCGCGCGCTGAAGGCACTGCGCCTGCGCTGACCGGAAGCTCTCACGGAGGTATTGGTGCCGGCGTCTGCTCACGAAAAGGACCGCGAGGGCGGCTACGACTACGACGTGATCGTCGTCGGCTCGGGCTTCGGCGGCGCGGTGTCCGCCCTGCGCCTGACCGAGAAGGGCTACCGGGTGGGCGTGCTGGAGGCGGGCCGCCGCTTCACGCGCGACACCCTGCCCAGGAACTCCTGGGACCTGCGCAACTACCTGTGGGCCCCCGCCCTCGGGCTCTACGGCATCCAGCGCATCCATCTGCTCGGCAATGTGATGGTCCTGGCGGGCGCCGGCGTCGGCGGCGGATCGCTCAACTACGCCAACACGCTGTACGTCCCGCCGAAGGCGTTCTTCGACGACCCGCAGTGGGCCGGCATCACCGACTGGCAGGAGGAGCTGAAGCCGTACTACGCACAGGCGCAGCGCATGCTGGGCGTACGGCTCAACCCGACCATGACGCCGTCGGACGTCCATCTGCGGGCGGCGGCCGAGAAGATGGGCGTGGGGGACACCTTCCATCTCGCGCCGGTGGGCGTGTTCTTCGGGGACGGGCAGGACGCCGACGGCGCGGCCCGGGCGCGGCCCGGGGAGGAGGTCGCCGACCCGTACTTCGGAGGCGCGGGTCCGGCGCGCAAGGCGTGTATCGAGTGCGGCGAGTGCATGACCGGCTGCCGGCGCGGCGCGAAGAACACCCTCAATGAGAACTACCTCCACCTCGCCGAACGGGCCGGGGCGGTCATCCACCCGATGACGACGGTCGTCGCCGTCACGGAACACCGGGAGGGCGGCTACCGCGTCGTCACCCTCCCCACCGACAAACGGCGCAAGGCCCGCCCCCGGGTGCTGCGCGCGGAGCGGGTGGTGATCGCGGCGGGCACGTACGGCACGCAGACGCTGCTGCACACCATGAAGGACAAGGGGCTGCTGCCCCGCATCCCGGACGGGCTCGGGCGGCTGACCCGTACGAACTCCGAGGCGGTGGTCGGCGCCCAGACCGACAACCGCCGCTACCGCGCGGCCCATGGCGTGCCGGAGGTCGACTTCACCCGGGGCGTCGCGATCACGTCGTCGATCCACCCGAACGCCAACACGCACATCGAGCCGGTCCGTTACGGCAAGGGCTCCAACGCGATGGGCGCGCTGTCGATCCTCCAGGTGCCGGTGGACACGCGCGCGCCGCGGGCCGTCGCCTTCGCGGCGCACTGCGCGCGGCACCCGGTGCAGCTGCTGCGGTCGCTGTCCAACCACCGCTGGTCCGAGCGCACGATCATCGGGCTCGTCATGCAGTCGCTGGACAACTCCCTGACGACGTACCGGAAGGAGAAGGGCCTCGGCAAGGGACTGCTCACCGCGCGACAGGGGCACGGCGCGCCCAACCCGACGCAGATCCCCGAGGCGGCACAGGCCGCGACGCTGATCGCGCGGGAGATCAACGGCTTCGCGGGCAGCAACGTCGGCGAGCTGATGGGCACCCCGCTCACCGCGCACTTCCTGGGCGGCTGCCCGATCGGCGCGGACGCCTCGCAGGGCGTCATCGACCCGTACCACCGGCTGTACGGACACCCGGGGATCTCGGTCGTCGACGGCGCCACGGTCTCGGCGAACCTCGGCGTCAACCCGTCCCTGACGATCACGGCTCAGGCGGAACGCGCGATGTCCTTCTGGCCCAACAAGGGCGACCCCGACACGCGCCCTGTGCAGGGCGCCGCGTACGAGCGCGTGCCGGTGGTGCGCCCGCGGCACCCGGCGGTCCCGAAGGGGGCGTTCGCGGCGCTGCGGCTGCCCTAGCCGGGAGCGGGCCTGTGACCCCTGCGGCGGCGCGCACGGCGAAGGGCCCCGGGCCGCCTCCGCGGGGGCGTGCGGGCGGCCACGGGGCCCTTGACTGCCGGCACCGAGGGGCAGGGCGGAGTCGGTGCCGCGGAGCGGCGCCGGGGGGAGCGCCGCGGGCTTCGGGGTGGTGCGTCGCTTGCTGCGGGTCCTGAGTGCGCCCCGGCTGATGCGTGCCGGGCTCGTACGGGCGCCTCGGCGGCGGTCCGTGCGGCGCAGTGGTCGAACCAATGGCGGTACGGAACCGGGGCTTTGGTGTCCCTTGGCATCGTGCGGGATACGCCGTGCCCAGCGCAACCGTTTCGACCGGATACGGTCGGTTCCAGGCGTCCCCGGAACCGACCGTCCTTCGAGTGGCGGCCGGGCTGCTGTCCCCTGCTGACCGGTCGCCGTGCCACCGGAAGGCGGTCCCACGACGTACGTACGCGTACGTCTCGCATTCCGGTGGATCCGCCCTGTCGTTGCCGGGCGCCCAGATGAACAGGGACGGAAGCCACGCGTGGATCTGGTGGGCCGCTCCTGGCTGGCGCGACACCGGGTCCAACGAAGGCGTCAGGGCGCGGTCACGCGTCGTACGAGTGACGAGGGGGTGGTGCGGGAGCGGACCACCGGCTCAGACGCGCCCCCTGCACAGCTCCAGCAGCGTCATGGCCAGCGTCGTGCCCGGCTTGCCCAGCTGATCGCTGTAGTGGGTGAGGATCTCCATCTCGCGCGCCAGGTTCACGCGCCGGCCGCCGGAGGCGATGCGTTCGCGCTGGATCACCGCCGAGACGGCCATCCGTTCCTGCACGAGCCCGATGATCCGGCCGTCCAGGTCGTCGATCCGCCCGCGCGCGTCGGTGATGACGCCCGCGGCCTCGTCGGTACGGGCTCCGGTCTCCGCGACGGTCTGCGTGCTCATGTGTGTTCCTCCAAAGGGGCGCGGCCCCCCGGAGCGACAAGGTCCGGGAAAACGACAGGCGCCCCGGGCCTTGTCGGCCCGGGGCGCCTGTCGAAGTCGCTTGTCAGTGGCTCAAGCAGCACGACCATGGCAGCCGGACGGGCCGGTTGCCATAGGTAAAGACGTAGGTCAGGTGCTTGCGCATGGCGGACAGTATGGCCCGGGGGAGGCCCCGGGGCCAACGCGGATTCGGATGGTGAGACAAAAGCAAGCACCCGCGCCCCGGTAGAATCGACAAATAGAGACCCCCTCACCGACCGCCGGAAGGCCGCTCCCGTGTCAGCAGCACCCCCCGCCGCCGCCCACGACAACACCGCGGAACCGGTGCTCGTTGTCGACTTCGGTGCGCAGTATGCCCAGCTCATCGCCCGTCGAGTCCGTGAAGCGCGGGTCTACAGCGAGATCGTCCCGTCCACCATGCCGGTGGCGGAGATGCTCGCGAAGAACCCGAAGGCGATCATCCTCTCCGGCGGTCCGTCGTCCGTCTACGAGGAGGGCGCCCCCCGCCTCGACGACGCCCGCGGCCTCTTCGAGGCCGGCGTCCCGGTCTTCGGCATGTGCTACGGCTTCCAGCTGATGGCCACCACCCTCGGCGGCACGGTCGACAACTCCGGCGCGCGTGAGTACGGCCGTACGCCTCTGACCGTGACCAAGCCGGGCTCGACCCTCTTCGAGGGCACCCCGGTCGAGCAGTCGGTGTGGATGTCGCACGGCGACGCCTGCTCGGCCGCCCCCGAGGGCTTCACGGTCACCGCGTCCACGGACGTCGTGGCCGTCGCCGCCTTCGAGAACGACGAGAAGAAGCTCTACGGCGTCCAGTACCACCCCGAGGTCATGCACTCCACGCACGGCCAGCAGGTGCTGGAGCACTTCCTCTACCGCGGCGCCGGGATCGAGCCCAGCTGGACCACCGGCAACGTCATCGAGGAGCAGGTCGCCGCGATCCGTGCCCAGGTCGGCACCAAGCGCGCCATCTGCGGCCTCTCCGGCGGCGTGGACTCCGCCGTCGCCGCCGCCCTCGTCCAGAAGGCCATCGGCGACCAGCTCACCTGCGTCTACGTCGACCACGGCCTGATGCGCAAGGGCGAGACCGAGCAGGTCGAGAAGGACTTCGTCGCCGCGACCGGCGTCCAGCTGAAGGTCGTCGACGCGCAGGAGCGCTTCCTGACCGCCCTCGCCGGCGTCTCCGAGCCGGAGGCCAAGCGCAAGATCATCGGCCGGGAGTTCATCCGCGTCTTCGAGCAGGCCCAGGCCGAGATCGTGGCCGAGGCGGGCGCCGAGGGCGAGGACGTCGCGTTCCTCGTCCAGGGCACGCTCTACCCCGACGTGGTCGAGTCCGGTGGCGGCACCGGAACCGCCAACATCAAGTCCCACCACAACGTGGGCGGCCTCCCCGAGGACCTGGAGTTCGAGCTCGTCGAGCCGCTCCGCCAGCTCTTCAAGGACGAGGTCCGCATGGTCGGCTCCGAGCTGGGCCTGCCGGACGAGATCGTCCAGCGCCAGCCCTTCCCCGGCCCGGGCCTCGGCATCCGCATCGTCGGCGAGGTCACCAAGGAGCGCCTGGACCTACTGCGCGAGGCCGACGCCATCGCCCGCGAGGAGCTGACCGCCGCCGGTCTCGACCGCGAGATCTGGCAGTGCCCGGTCGTCCTGCTCGCGGACGTCCGCAGCGTCGGCGTCCAGGGCGACGGCCGCACCTACGGCCACCCGATCGTGCTGCGCCCGGTCTCCTCCGAGGACGCCATGACGGCCGACTGGTCGCGCCTGCCGTACGACGTCCTGGGGAAGATCTCGACCCGCATCACCAACGAGGTCGACGACGTCAACCGCGTCGTCCTCGACATCACCAGCAAGCCGCCGGGGACCATCGAGTGGGAGTAGTCCTCCCCTGAGACCTCCTGAGGCTCCTTGAGGTCGAACGCCAGTGCCGTCGCTCATTCATTTGGGCGGCGGCATTGTCATTTGGGGTGGGTACGCTGACCGTACGGCCCAGAATCCCGTTCATGGGAGGACTCATGACCGCTGAGATCGCGCACCCCTGGCCGGTGCCGCCGCAGGACGGTTACACCGTGGACGACCTGCTGACGCTGCCCGACCTCCCGCCGCACACGGAGTTGATCGACGGGAGCCTGGTTTTCGTGAGTCCGCAGCGATATTTCCACAGCATCGTGATCGACCTGTTGGTGAGTGGGCTGCGTCGCACTGCGCCACCCGAACTGCGGGCCGCCCGGGAGATGTCGGTGGTGCTTGACAGGCGCAACGGCCCAGAGCCGGACATCTCCGTCGTCCGCGCCGGGGCGGTGCGGAGCATGGAGCAGACCTACTTCCAGGTCAGGGATGTCCTGCTCGCGGTCGAGGTGGTGTCCCCGGAGTCCGAGGCCCGTGACACCGACACCAAGCCGCACAAGTACGCCGCTGCGGGCATCCCGCACTTCTGGCGGGTCGAGATGGCCGGTACGGACCTTCAGCCCATTGTCCAGGTCTTCGAGCTCGACAAGGAGACGCGCACTTACGTCCCGACCGGTACGTACCGCGACACCCTCAAGCTCTCCGTCCCCTTCGATATCGACATCGACCTCACGGAGATCAACCAGTTGTAGCCGAAGCGGTCCTGGCGCACACGGCGGTTGCTTATCCCGCGGCGCCGGGACCCTGTTCTCCTCGCGTACCCGGAGGTAGCTTCCGTGGCGTACGGAACCGCGTGCGCATCGTAAGGAGAAGCCCATGTCGCCAAGGCCCGAGCCCGTACCCGCGGATCAGCTCCGGTTCGCGCTGCCGCCCCGGCACGAGAACGTCGAGGACGAACGGCGGCACCGCAAGGAGCGGCTGGCCGCGGCGCTGCGGCTCTTCGGGCGGTTCGGCTTCGAGGAGGGCGTCGCGGGTCATATCACCGCGCGGGACCCGGAGTTCACGGACTGCTTCTGGGTGAACCCCTTCGGGATGTCCTTCAAGCACATCACCGTCAGCGACCTGATCATGGTCAACCACGAAGGGCAGGTCGTGGAAGGGCGCCACCACGTCAACGAGGCGGCGTTCGCGATCCATTCGCAGATCCACCGGGCCCGCCCCGATGTCGTGGCCGCGGCGCACAGCCACTCCACGTACGGGCGCGCGCTGTCCGCCCTCGGGGAGCTGCTGGAGCCGATCACGCAGGACGTCTGCCCCTTCTACCAGGACCACGCCCTCTTCGACGACTACACGGGAGTCGTCGTGGACCTGGAGGAAGGGCGTCGCATCGCGACCGCCCTGGGGCCGCACAAGGCCGTCATCCTGCGCAACCACGGGCTGCTCACGGTCGGGGACTCCGTGGACGCGGCGGCCTGGTGGTTCATCACCATGGAGCGCTCGTGCCAGGTGCAGCTCCTGGCCAAGGCCGCGGGGAAGCCGGTGCACATCGACGCCGCGCACGCCGAGGAGACGCGGGAGAGGCTGGGCAGCGACCTGGCGGCGTGGATCAACTACCAGCCGCTCTACCAGCAGATCACGCGGAGCGAGCCGGAGCTGCTGGGCTGAGGTCGGCGCCGGTGGCCGGACCCCCTCCGACAGGCGGGGGTCGCTCGTTCTTCCGGGCGCCTTTTCGGGGCATTCGCCCTGCTTACGATGGTCGAGAGCCGGGGCGTGGCCGCCTCGGCTCCGTCGTGCCTGGAAGCAATGAACCGGTTGGAGAACCATGCGCCTCTCCCGTTCCGTCGGGCTGTCCGCCGCCCTGGCCCTGGCGGGCCTGGCCGTCACCGGCTGCGGCGGTGGCGCCGAGGCCGAGGAGCGGCCCGCCGCGAAGTCCTCCTCGTCGGCACCGTCCTCGCCGGCCCCTTCCGCCACGCCCGTCACGGAGAAGCCCGCTCCGCCCGCCCGCATGCTGACCAACGCGGCCAAGGTCGTACGGCCGGAGATAGCCCCCGCGGGCGGCGAGAAGGTCGGCGTCGGTCAGCCCATCGCCCTGGTCTTCAAGCAGCAGAAGGTCCCGAAGGAGCTGCGCGCGGGCATCGAGGGCCGGCTGAAGGTCTCCACCTCGCCGAACGTCCCCGGTGCCTGGCACTGGAACGAGACGAAGGGCGATACCCGCGTCCACTTCCGCCCCGAGAAGTACTGGCCCGCCGGGACCAAGGTCACGCTGGACGCGCGCCTCGCGGGCGTCCAGCTCGCCGACGGCACGGCCGCGGGCGGCGGCGACCGCACGGTCTCCTTCACCGTCGGCGACTCGATGATCAACACCGTGGACCTCAAGGCTCACAGGATGACCGTCGTGCGCAACGGCAGGACGCTGCGCTCCATCCCCATCAGCGGCGGCGACGAGTCGAAGAACTTCCAGACCCGCGACGGCGTCAAGACCATCCTCGCCAAGGAGGGCCGGGTCGTCATGGACTCGCTGTCCATCGGCATTCCGCGCAGCCACCCGGACGGGTTCTACGGCTCGTACGACTTCAGCATGCGCGAGACGATCAGCGGCGAGTATGTGCACGCGGCCCCCGACAACGCCGAGGCCTTCGGCAAGGAGAACGTCAGCCACGGCTGCATCGGCATGTCCACCGAGGACGCCAAGTGGCTGTACGGGCTGAGCCTCAAGGGCGACGTCGTGCAGGTCACCGGCAGTTCCAAGCCGAAGCCGATGGACAACTTCGGCAACGGCTACGGCGACTGGAACCTCAGCTGGCAGGAGTGGCTGGACGGCAGCGCGCTGGGCGTCCGCACGGGCTGAGAAATCCGCAAGCCTTGTGGGTGAAGCCGAGGGGGTTGTCCACAGGCAGGTTGTCCACAGGGCTGAACACGCACCGCCTCCCGTACGTATGGTCGGATGACGACAGAGACGGAGAGGCGGCGGACGGCATGACACTCCTGGGTCGCGGGGAGGCGGTGGGCGGTGGCGCGGGCGGGCGACGGTCCGCCCTGTCCCGGTACGCCCTGCTGCCGCTGAGGATCTTCCTCGGCGTCACCTTCATCTACGCCGGGCTCGACAAGCTCACCGACGCAGCCTTCCTCGCGAGCGGCGGGGCCGGCTCCCTCGGCGAGCTGCTGCGCTCGGTGCGGGACACCAGCGCGGTCCCGGCCCTGGTCGACCTCGCGCTCAAGAGCCCGGTCGGCTTCGGCTACGCCATAGCCCTCGGGGAGCTGGCGGTGGGCATAGGCACCCTCTTCGGTGTGCTCGCCCGTGTCGCGGCGGCGGGTGGTGCCCTGATCTCGCTGAGCCTGTGGCTGACGGTGAGCTGGTCGTCCACGCCCTACTACTACGGCAACGACCTCGCCTATCTGATGGCCTGGCTGCCCTTGATACTCGCGGGCGCGCCGTATCTGTCGGTGGACGCGATATGGACCCGCGGCCGCCGGGACCACGCGCGGCGGGGCAGGCTCTTCGGCTGACCCGCCATCGCGCCGAGCCCCGCGGGGGATCGCCGGCTCTGTCGGCCCCGGCGGCCTCAGCGCAGGGACCGGTCCACGGGCTCGGCCGCGTCGCCGCCGCGGGTCCGGTGCCGGCGCACCGCGAAGGCGAGGGAGGAGACCAGCCCGGCCACGCAGAAGCCGACGCCCAGGGCGGGCAGCACGGCGTAGGAGGGGAAGCGCCAGGAGCCGTGGGCCATGGCGAGATAGGCGAAGCAGCCGCCCAGCAGCACCAGTCCGACGACGAGCTTGCCCGGCTCGAATTCATGCCGCCGCACGGTCCACCTCCACCTGGCCGATGCCGACCTTCAACCGGATCTCCAAGGTGCCGCGCGAGGACTGCCCGACGCGTGGCTCCAACGTCAGATGCTGCTTCTGGCCCGGCCTGATGTCGACGTCGTCGCGGCCCTCGCCGGGCATCCGGATGTCACCGACGCCCACGTCGACGGTCAGCTTCGTCGTCACGTCCTCCGGGACCACCAGCCTGAGCTGTCCCGCGCCGACCTCGGCGGCAGTACGGACCGGGGTGTCCTTCGGCCACTGCAGGCCCGTCAGATCGAGCACGCCCACGCCACTGCCCACCCGATAGGTGTCCTGCACGGCGGTCGCGCTCGCCGGGTGCCAGGTCGACCGCCTCCAGTCGGTGGTGACCGACTTGGGCAGCGCGGCCGCGCCCGCCAGCAGCGCCGCCGTCAGCACGGCCATGACGACCGTGCCGCCGCCCGTGCGCCCGTACAGCGAGCTGATCGCGATGCCGAGCCCGTAGACCCCCAGGGCGCAGGCCAGACCGATCTCCAGGCTGGTGCCCAGCGGCTGGTGGTGCCAGGACAGGCCGGAGCCGAGCGCGAAGAGGAGGCAGGCCAGCAGGAACGTCCAGCCGCCGAGCGGGCGGGGGCGGCGGACCGGGCGGGACCGGGTGCGCCTGGCGGTCTCCTTGTCGTACGGACCGTCGTCGGGCCCCCACAGATAGCCGGTCTCCGAGCCCATGGGGCCGGTGGTGCCGTCCTTGACGATCGGGTCGCGCCACCACGACGGGGTGCCCGGAGCGGGCGGCGCCTTGGTCTCCGGAGGGGCCTCCACGGTCTTCTGTGTCTTCTGCGGTTTCTGAGCGGTGGCGGCCGTCTCCTCGGCGGCCTCCGGCCGGTGGCGGTGGATCGACCAGTAGGCCGCCCCGGCCATGGCGAGCGTCAGCATCAGCGAGAACGACATCACCGCGCTGTTGTTGAGCATGGAGAGGAACAGGCCGCAGCCCACCAGCGCGCACAGCACGGCGGTCAGGGCCGGGCCCTCGACCCGCCCGGACAGCAGCCGCTTGCCCTCGTTCTCCTCGTCGCCCTCCAGCGGGATCAGCAGCCAGGCGAAGCCGTAGACGATCAGGCCCAGGCCGCCGGTGACCGCGAGCACGCCCAGCACCACTCGGAAGATGACGGGGTCGAGGTCGAAGCAGCGGCCGAGACCGCCGCACACGCCCGCGACCACCTTGTGCTCACGGCTGCGCCGCAGCGGTGGCCGGACATCCGGCGGGGAGCCGTGAACCGCGCCCGCCTGTTGCGCGTCCTCGGTGGTGGGTGTGTCGGTCATACGGAACATGGTGTCAACCGGAACGCGCTTTCGGCACACCTCACAACCCTGGCCGTTCCCTGAGATCACCCCTGAGACGGTGCCGGATATCGTGGCGCATCGAACACTTACGGGGGAACCGGAGGGGTGCACGGTGTCTGAGTCAGTGTCCGGGGCCGCGGCGGTGGGGCCGGGGTCGGACCGCGGTCGGCTGGTCGCCGGCCGCTACCGGCTGCTCGACCGGATAGGCCGGGGCGGCATGGGCACCGTCTGGCGCGCCGAGGACTCGCTGCTGGACCGTCAGGTCGCCCTCAAACAGCTGCACGTCTCGCCCTATCTGGACGAGGACGAGCTCGCCACGCTCTACGAGCGCACCCGGCGCGAGGCCCGCAGCGCCGCCCGGATCAACCACCCCAATGTGGTCGTCGTCCACGACGTGGTCGAGGACCGTGGCCTGCCCTGCATCGTGATGGAGTACGTGCCGTCGACAACGCTCGGCGACGTCCTCAAGGACGGCACGATCACCCCGGACGAGGCCGCCCGGATCGGCCGCGGCATGATCGCCGCCCTGCGCGCGGCCCACGCGGCCGGGGTGCTGCACCGTGACGTCAAGCCCGGCAACGTCCTGCTCGGCGACGACGGGCGCATCGTGCTGACCGACTTCGGCATCGCGCACTCCACCGGCACCTCGACGCTCACCAAGACCGGCGAGATGGTCGGTTCGATCGACTACATCGCGCCCGAGCGGGTCAAGGGCGCCAAGCCCGGTCCGGCCTCCGACCTGTGGGCGCTGGGCGCCACGCTGTACCAGGCGCTGGAGGGCCGCCCGCCGTTCCGCAAGGACACCGCGGTCGAGACGGCCTACGCCATCGCCATGGACCCGCTGCCGCCGCCGCGCCACGCGGGACCGCTCACCAGGCTGATCGAGACGCTGCTGGCCAAGGACCCGGCGATCCGGCCCCCGGCCGAGCTGGCCGAGCAGATCCTGCGGGAGCCCGCCGCCGAGTCGGAGACGGCGGTGCACCCGACGGTGTCGGAGGCGGTGCCGCCCGCCCGCGAGGGGGAGCGGCCGCCCGGGACCCGTACGGACACGCAGGCGCGTACCGACGGCGCCGGTGCCGCGGACGGCGGCCGTCGTGCCGCGAGCGAGGCGGCGACGGAGGTCAGGACGGAGCCCGCGCCCGTCACCCCGCCCACGGACGGCGGCAGCGGGGCCCGCAAGGGGCGCGCGCTCCTGTGGAGCGCGGTGGCCGTGGTCGCGGCCGCGGGGATCGCGGGCGGCCTCTACCTCGCGCTCCAGGGCGGCGGCGGATCCTCCGAGGAGACCGTCGCCCGCGAAGAGCCCGGCAAGGAGGCCGCGTCCGGCGGGCCCCGGCCGTCGGCGCCCCCGAGCCCCGCCACGCTCTTCTCGCCGCCTCCCGTGCCGCCCGGCTACCGGCTGGTGGAGGAGAAGAAGCTCGGCGTGTCCTTCCCTGTGCCCAACGGCTGGACCCGGCAGGAGAAATCGGCGGTGGAGGTCGACTACATCGACCCCACAGGCCGGGTCGACCTCAAGATCAACGCGCTCGACTTCGCGGGACCCGACCACCTCCAGCACTGGAAGGACGTCGAGGGCCAGCTCAAGACGGAGGTCAGCGGCTACAGGCTCAAGCGCATGCAGCGGACGCGCTTCCGCGACGAGCCCGCGGCGGTCTGGGAGTTCACGTTCAAGGGCCGGGCGCGCGACTACCGCGCGATCGACCTCGGGTTCGGGCGGGAGGGCGGCAAGGAGTACGCGATCTACCTCTCCGCCCCGGCGGCCGACTGGGACCACCACTTGCCGGTCTTCGACGCGGTGAGCGAGGGCTTCAGACCCAGGCGGTAGCCCGACCCCGGGTCTTGTCAGGGTCGACCCTGATGCCCCCTGCCGCTCCCGCGTGTGACGATCGGACCATGACCACCGCCACCCCCCACGCCGACGACCGCCCCCTGCGCAAGCTCTACCGCAGCGCCGAGGGACGGATGCTCGGCGGCGTGGCGCGCGGCCTCGCCGGGCACCTCGGGGTGCCGGTGTCGTGGGTGCGCATAGTGTTCCTGGCGCTGCTGCTCGCCCAGGGCATGGGCGCGGTGCTCTACGCCGTCTTCTGGTTCGTCGTGCCGCTCGGTGTCGGCGGGGTCGACGCGCCCCGCCCGGCGCCCGTGGAGACCTACCCCGACGGGCGGCGTGGCCTCTTCGCCCGCAAGCCCGACCGGGGACAGGTCTTCGCGCTGATCGCGCTCGTCATCGGCGCCGCGATCTTCGTCGACAACCTCCACCTCGGCCGCGCCAACGCCTACATCTGGCCGCTGCTGCTGGTCGGCGCGGGCGTCGCCCTCGTATGGCGGCAGGCCGACAACGCCCGGCGCGCGCACTGGATGGAGGTCAGCCGCCGCAAGCGCGTCCTGCCGCTGGCACGCGGTGCGGCGGGCGTCGTGCTCGCGGGCGTCGGCGTCACCGGCATCGTCGTCCTCCAGGGCTCGGCCGAGCACCTGGGCACGGTCCTCCAGGCGTCACTGGCCGTCCTCGTCGGCATCGCGCTGCTGGCGGGCCCCTCGGTCGTCCGCATGACCCAGGACCTCTCCGCCGAGCGCACCATGCGCATCCGGGCGCAGGAGCGGGCCGAGGTCGCCGCCCACGTCCACGACTCCGTCCTGCACACCCTCACCCTGATCCAGCGGAACGCCGAGGACCCCCGCGAGGTCGCCCGCCTCGCCCGGGCGCAGGAGCGCGAGCTGCGCGCCTGGCTCTACAAGCCGGAGGGCCGCGGCAAGGACGAGGCCGAGGAGCCCACCACCCTCGCCGACGCGGTCAAGGCCGCCGCCGCCGAGGTCGAGGACCACCACGGCGTGCCCATCGAGGTCGTCGTGGTCGGCGACTGCCCCCTGGACGAGCGGCTGGCCGCACAGATGCAGGCCGCCCGTGAAGCCATGGTCAACGCCGCCAAGTACGGTGGCGAGGGCGGCGCCGTCCAGGTCTACGCCGAGGTCGAGGGGCGTACGGTCTTTGTCTCCGTGCGCGACCGCGGCCCGGGCTTCGACGTGGACGCGGTGCCGGACGACCGGATGGGCGTCCGCGAATCCATCATCGGCAGGATGCAGCGCAACGGCGGCACGGCGAGACTGCGCTCCGTGCCCGGTGGGGGAACCGAAGTGGAGCTGGAAATGGAGAGGGCGTCATGACGACCGAAGAGACGGCGGAGCGCCATGTGCGGGTGGTCCTGGTGGACGACCACCGGATGTTCCGGACCGGGGTGCAGGCGGAGATCGGGGCCACCGACCGCACGGGCGTCGAGGTCGTGGGGGAGGCCGCGGACGTCGACCAGGCGATCACGGTCATCACCGCGACCCGCCCCGAGGTCGTCCTCCTGGACGTCCACCTCCCCGGTGGCGGCGGCGTCGAGGTGCTGCGCCGCAGCGCTCCCCTGATGGCCGACCCGGAGAACCCGGTGCGCTTCCTCGCGCTGTCCGTCTCGGACGCCGCCGAGGACGTCATCGGCGTCATCCGCGGCGGCGCGCGCGGCTATGTCACCAAGACCATCACCGGCACCGACCTGGTCGACGCCGTCTTCCGGGTCAAGGACGGCGACGCCGTGTTCTCCCCGCGGCTCGCGGGCTTCGTCCTCGACGCCTTCGCCTCCACCGACGCCCCGCCGGTCGACGAGGACCTGGACCGACTCACCCAGCGCGAGCGCGAGGTGCTGCGCCTGATCGCGCGCGGCTACGCGTACAAGGAGATCGCCAAGCAGCTCTTCATCTCGGTGAAGACGGTGGAGTCCCATGTGTCGGCGGTGCTGCGCAAGCTCCAGCTGTCCAACCGTCACGAGCTGACCCGCTGGGCGACCGCCCGCCGGCTGGTCTGAGGCGTCCGTCCCGCCCGGCCGCTCCGTCCGGCGGCCGGGCCCGGCGGGAACCTGCGCGGCCCCCAGGCCATCTAGAACGGACGAGAGGCTCTCACTCCCGCAGGGCCGAGGCCCCGGACGGGCCCTTCGATCCGAAACGAGAGCCCGATGAGCCTGACGGGGACGCCCTTCCTCCTCACCACGATCGTGCTGGTCGTGGTGGCCCTCGCCCTGCCGCTGACCCTGTGGGGCAAGGTCGGCGGCCCCAAGGCCGTACGGCACGTCACCCGGTTCTTCATGCTGCTGTTCGCGCAGGCGACCGCGATCACCCTGGTGTTTGTTCTCGTCAACAACGCCAACGGGCTCTTCGACAACTGGGCCGACCTCCTCGGCACCGGCAACCACGTCCGGGCCGCCGCCGATCTCGGCCCCGACGGCACCGGCGGCAAGTCGGTGAAGGACGAGCCGAAGGTGCTCCAGAAGTTCACGCCCGCGTCGGACAAGCGCATGGGCGCCGGGGTCCAGGAAACCCAGCTGAAGGGGCACATATCGGGTGTGGAGGGCGAGGTCTACGTCTGGCTGCCGCCGCAGTACGACGACCCCGCGTACCAGGACAAGAAGTTCCCCGTCGTGGAGGTGCTGCCCGGCTTCCCCGGGTCGGCGAAGGCGTGGTTCGGCTCGCTGGAGGTCAATACGCAGCTCAAGCCGATGATGGAGAAGGGCGAGGTCGCGCCCTTCATCATCGTGGCGCCCCGCACGACCCTCCTCGGCGACGTGGACACCGGCTGCGCCAACATCCCCGGCAAGGTCAACGCCGACACCTGGCTGAGCGTCGACGTCCGCAAGATGGTCGTCGACAACTTCCGCGCGGAGGACAAGCCGGACGGCTGGGCCGTCGCGGGCTACTCGGCGGGCGCGCACTGCGCCGCGAAGCTGGCCATCGCCCACCCCGACCGCTACCGCGCCGGTGTCAGCCTGTCCGGCTACAACGACCCCTCGGGCGAGCCGGCCTCCCTGACCGCCAGGACGCCCGAGCTGCGCGACGAGAACAACCCCTGGAAGATGCTCCAGCGGGCCAAGACGCCGCCGCGGGTGGCGCTGTTCATCTCCGGCGCGGAGGGCGACGGCTACCAGGGCGGGATGGCGATCAAGCAGGCGGCGAAGGCGCCGACGACGGTGGACGTGGTGAAGGTCCCGGCGGGCGCGGGCGGCCATGGCACGGTGGTCTGGGAACACCAGGTCCCGGACGTCTTCCGGTGGCTGACGAAGCAGATCAGGCACTGAGCGGTGGGTGCGGGTTGTTCCCCAGTCCCGCCCCTTCCCGAAACCGGGGGCAAGCCCCCAGACCCCCGGGTGCGGATATTCAGCCCGTCCGGCGTTTGAGGACGCGCCCGCAGGGCGCTCCGCCGCAGGCGGCAACGGAGCCGCACCCGGCAACAGACGCTCACTCAAGCCGGCCGCGCCGCCCCGGCGAAAGGCATTTCGTCGACCGGGGCCAGCCGCACCGGAGCGCCCGGGTGCGGTGCGTGGATCATCTGTCCGTTGCCCACGTAGATGCCGACATGGCTGACGCCGGAGTAGAAGAACACCAGGTCCCCGGGTGCCAACTGACCCCGGGCGATCCGCCGGCCGGAGTTGATCTGGGTGTAGGTCGTACGCGGCAGTGACACCCCCGCCGCCTGCCACGCGGCCTGGGTCAGACCGGAGCAGTCGAACGCCGACGGCCCGGTGGCCCCCCAGACGTACGGCTTGCCGAGCGCCGCGTACGCGAAGGCCACGGCCTTGGCGGCGCGCCCCGTGGTGGAAGCGGTGTGGACGGCCTGTGCCGCGGCGGGGACGACGGCGGCGACGGCGTGCGCGGGGGCGGAGGTGATGTCGCCCTGCTCGACGGCCGTACGGGCCGGGGCGGGCATCCGGTCGAGCAGCTGCCGGGCCTCGTTGAGCTTCGCCTCGATGGTGTGCTTGTCGCGCGCGATCGAGGACTGCTGGCGCTTGAGCTCGGCGAGCCGGGTGCCGGCGGTGGTCCGCACCTGCTGGACGTCCCGCAGTTCGTGCCGGAAGCGGTCGACCGCGACGGCCTCGCGGCTGCCCGCCTGGTCGGCCAGGGACGCCCGGTCCAGGTACTGGCCCGGTGTGGACGACAGCAGGAGCCGCATGCCCGTCGGGACGCTGCCGTCGCGGTACTGCGCGGTGGCCACGGAGCCCAGCGCGTCCCGGGCGGCGTTGAGCCGCTGGGTCTTGCGCGCCGCCTCGTCCTGCAGGCCGCCGAGCGCCGTCTCCGCGGCGTGGGCCTTCTCCTTCGCACCGTTGTAGCGCTCGGTGGCGACCTCGGCCTGCTGGTAGAACCGGTCGACCCGGTCCCGCAGCTGGGCGGTGGTCAGGCGGGGGGCGGCATGGCCGGTGCCGTCGAGCAGGGTGGCGGTGGCGGCGCCCGCCAGGGCCAGTGTGGCCGCGGTCCGCACGGTGTTGCTGGTGAGCGGGTGCTGCTTGGGCTTTCGGTGCGATGCCACGTCGGCCGTCACTTCCTTCCACACCGGCTGGTGGTGCTGGTGGTGCGGTTCGCGCTGGTGGTGCTGACTTGTCCCTGTCCTGCCGTACGGCTTGTCGCGGCCGTGCGGCCCAGACGGCGGCGGCCCGCCAGGAGGGGGGAGAGCGCGGACCGCCGCCGTCTGGGGCAGGACGCTAATCCGAGGGGTCACGCCCGAGAACGCACATGACCGGTACTGGATGGAATCGGCCATGATGCGACTGCCGTTGATCGAGCGGAACGCGTCGGTACGGATGGATATATGCCGTGCGTGATCGAAGTGACGATTGAGGCCCACCTCGCCGTCGGGGGGTGCTATGGCCCCGGCTAGGGTCGGTCCTCATGGACGTACTCATTCACGCCGTCGTCGGCCTCCACATCATCGGCATCGCCGCCCTGCTCGGCGGCTTCATGACCCAGATGAAGGCCATGGGCAAGGGCGAGGCGCGCATGGTCCCGGCGATGCTGCACGGGGCCCTGACGATGCTGGTCACCGGCATGGCGCTGGTCGGCCTGAACCAGGCCCAGGGTTACACCCTGGACACCTTCAAGATCGGCGTGAAGCTGGCGTTCCTGATCGTGATCCTCGGGCTGGTCTATGTGAAGCGGGACGACGAGAAGGTCGAGGCGGCCGCCTTCGGCACGGTCGGCGCGCTGACCGCGGCCAACATCTTCATCGCGGTGCTCTGGACGTAGCCCCGCGATCCCCGGGCCCGGCGCGGATCATGGCCGATTCGCGGGGTGCCCGGGGAAGTGGGACCGGCTGTCAGTGGGGCGGCCTAGACTCGGGAGGCGATGAGCAGCCTCTTTGACGACAGCTTCCTGGCGGATCTCGGCCCCAGCGGCGAGGAGCCCCCGCCGCCCCCGGAGGACGCGGCCCCTGAGCCGGTGCCGCACGACCTCTTCGGGGGCGCTTTCGACGCGCCCGTGCCCCGGGAGGCGTATTACCGCGACGGCGCGGCCCGGCCCGCCGTCGACCCCGCCGCGCTGCTGGAGGGGATGAACGACCAGCAGCGCGCCGCCGTGGTGCACACGGGCTCGCCGCTGCTGATCGTCGCGGGCGCCGGGTCCGGCAAGACGCGCGTGCTCACCCACCGCATCGCCCACCTGCTGGGCGCCCGCCATGTCCACCCCGGCCAGATCCTCGCGATCACCTTCACCAACAAGGCCGCGGGCGAGATGAAGGAGCGCGTCGAGGAGCTCGTCGGCCCGCGCGCCAACGCGATGTGGGTGATGACCTTCCACAGCGCGTGCGTGCGGATCCTGCGCCGGGAGAGCAAGAAGCTGGGCTTCACGTCCTCCTTCTCGATCTACGACGCCGCCGATTCCAAGCGGCTGATGGCGCTCGTCTGCCGGGACCTCGACCTCGACCCGAAGAAGTTCCCGCCGAAGTCGTTCAGCGCGAAGATCTCCAACCTCAAGAACGAGCTGATCGACGAGGAGGACTTCGCGGCGCAGGCGGCCGACGGTTTCGAGAAGACGCTGGCGCAGGCGTACGCGATGTACCAGTCGCGGCTGCGCGAGGCGAACGCGCTGGACTTCGACGACATCATCATGACCACGGTCCACCTGCTCCAGGCCTTCCCGGACGTGGCCGACCACTACCGCCGCCGCTTCCGGCACGTGCTGGTCGACGAGTACCAGGACACCAACCACGCGCAGTACACCCTCGTGCGCGAGCTGGTCGGCACCCCCGACAACGCCCCCGAGGACGGCGTCGCCGAGCTGTGCGTCGTCGGTGACGCCGACCAGTCGATCTACGCCTTCCGCGGCGCGACGATCCGGAACATCCTCCAGTTCGAGGAGGACTACCCGGACGCCACCACGATCCTGCTGGAGCAGAACTACCGCTCCACCCAGACGATCCTCAGCGCCGCCAACGCCGTGATCGAGCGGAACCAGAACCGCCGCCCGAAGAACCTGTGGACCGAGGCCGGGGCGGGCGCGTCCATCACCGGCTATGTCGCCGACACCGAGCACGACGAGGCCCAGTTCGTCGCCGACGAGATCGACCGGCTGACCGACGCCGGCGACGCCAAGGCCGGCGACGTCGCGATCTTCTACCGCACCAACGCCCAGTCGCGCGTCTTCGAAGAGATCTTCATCCGCGTCGGCCTGCCCTACAAGGTCGTCGGCGGAGTGCGCTTCTACGAGCGCAAGGAGGTCCGCGACGTGCTCGCGTACCTGCGGGTGCTCGCCAACCCCGAGGACACCGTGCCGCTGCGGCGCATCCTCAACGTCCCCAAGCGCGGCATCGGCGAGCGCGCGGAGGCGATGATCGACGCGCTGTCGCTGCGCGAGAAGATCAGCTTCGCGCAGGCGCTGCGGCGCGTGGACGAGGCGTACGGCATGGCCGCGCGCTCGGCCAACGCGGTCAACCGCTTCAACGTCCTGATGGAGGAGCTGCGCACCGTCGTCGAGTCGGGGGCGGGGCCCGCGACCGTCCTGGAAGCGGTGCTGGAGCGCACGGGCTATCTCGCCGAGCTCCAGGCGTCCACCGACCCGCAGGACGAGACCCGCATCGAGAACCTCCAGGAGCTGGCGGCCGTCGCCCTGGAGTTCGAGCAGGAGCGGGAGGGCGAGGATCAGGGCACGCTCGCGGAGTTCCTGGAGAAGGTCGCGCTGGTCGCGGACTCCGACCAGATCCCGGACGAGGACACGGAGGGCACGGGCGTCATCACGCTGATGACCCTGCACACCGCGAAGGGCCTGGAGTTCCCCGTCGTCTTCCTCACCGGCATGGAGGACGGCGTGTTCCCGCACATGCGCGCCCTCGGCCAGACGAAGGAGCTGGAGGAGGAGCGGCGGCTCGCCTATGTGGGCATCACCCGGGCGCGCGAGCGGCTGTATCTGACCCGGGCGAGCATGCGCAGCGCCTGGGGACAGCCCGCGTACAACCCGCCGTCGCGGTTCCTGGAGGAGATCCCCGAGCAGTATCTCCAGTGGCGCCGCACCGGTCCCGCGACGCCGTCCGCGTCGATGGGCGCGGTCTCGGGGCTCACGTCCGGCTTCTCGTCGTCGCGCACCGGCGGCGGCAAGAAGGCGGGTCCGAGCGGCTTCGCGACGCGGCGCGCGAAGGACCGGCAGGTGGTGGCGCTCGCCGTCGGCGACCGGGTCACGCACGACTCGTTCGGCCTGGGCACGGTCGTCGGCGTCAAGGGCAGCGGTGACAACGCGGAGGCGACGGTCGACTTCGGCGCGGAGAAGCCGAAGCGGTTGCTGCTGCGGTACGCGCCGGTGGAGAAGCTCTAGCCCTGACGAGGCGCGCTTGTTCCGGCTGAGCTCAGCCGGAACAAGCGCGGTGGGTATGCCTAGGTCGGGTCCAGGTCGTGCGCCCGGAGCCACGGCAGCGGGTCGACCGCCGAGCCGCCCGGGCGGACCTCGAAGTGGAGGTGCGGGCCGGTGGAGTTGCCGGAGTTACCGGAGTAGGCGATGACGTCACCGGCCTTGACCTGGCCGGAGCGGAGCTTGGTGCTGCTGAGGTGGCAGTACCAGGTCTCGGTGCCGTCGGGCGACGTCACCATGGCCATGTTGCCGTAGGCGACGTTGTACTGCGTACGGACCGTGCCGTCGGTCGCGGCCATGACCGGCGTGCCGTAGCTGACGGGGAAGTCGATGCCGGTGTGCACGGACATCCAGTTGACGCCGGCCTGTCCGTAGTACGCGCTCAGCCCGTGCTGGGTGACGGGGAGCGCGAACTTGGGGCGCTCGGCCTCCTTGCGCGCCGCCTCCTCCGCCTTGCGCTTCTTCTCCTCCTCCTGGCGCGCCTTGAGGTCGAGGCGTTCCTGGGTGCGGGTGGCGCGGGTGGCGAAGTCGTCGGCGCCCCGGCTGAGCCCGGCGAGCTGGGTGTCCAGCTTGCTGTTGGCGATCGAGGGCACGGCCGCGGCGTCCGGAGCGGAGGCCGCCTGGGTCTGTTTGGAATCGCTCTTGCCGCCGCCGGAGACGGAGGCGGCGGCGATGCCCGCGACGCCCATGACCGCGACCGACGGCACGGCGACGGTCAACAGGGCCTTGCGGCGCGGCCGGTAGTTGGTCCGGGAGGGTGCGCCCTTGCGGCGGCTGCGGCTCTGCGCCGGGATGCCCGGTCCGGTCGGCACGTCCTGCTCGTCCCCGGGCTCCGGCGGCTCGATCACCGACATGGTCCGGGTCTCGGCGTCGGCGACGGACCGGGCGCCGGGTCCGGGGTCCAGGTCGGCGCCGGAGAGGTCGACCATGAGGGTGGGGGTGCGCTGTGCCTCGGGCTCTTCCACGGCCGCGTACGCGCCGGCGTCCCAGGTCTGCGTCTGCTGCTCGCTGACATCGCCCCAGCCGGCGGCCTGCTGCCGTCCCCAGTCGGGGGCCGTCCCGGTCGTCGCGTGCTGTCCGGTGGTGTCCCAGCTCTGGGCGTGGACGGAGGTGTCGGGGGCCCAGCCGCCGTCGGCGAACTGGCCCCAGCCGGAGCCGGAGGTGTCGTACGCGCCGGCCGTGTTCCAGGAGCCCGTGTCCGGGGCCTGGGCGCCGCCCGGGTGGCCCCAGGCGGAGGTGTCCCACTGGCCGGTCTGCCCGGTGTCGTAGCCGGTGAACTCCCAGGTCTGGGTCTGCCCGGTGGCGCCCTGGTCCCAGCCGCCGTCGGCGAACTGGCCCCAGCCCGAGGTGTTGCCGCCCCAGGAGGCGTCGGGGGAGTGGCCCCAGGCGGAGGTGTCCCACTGGCCGGAGTCCTGGCCTTCGTAGCCGGGGTAGCCGTGCGGGGTGGCCTGCTGCTCGTACGACGTGTAGTGCCCGTAGGAGATGTCCTGAGCGGGACCGGCCGGGCTCGAGCCCGCCGACGGGTGACGGTCGTTCACCACCACTTCTCTTTCGCCTCGGGAGCAGGAGAATTAGCGGCGACTGTACCCGGCGGTTCGGGATGGCGACAATCTTCGTCACGTTTCAGGTGGTCCTGGGGCGGGCATTTGGCCGCCTTTCGGTGGACTGAATCCCGGGAAACCGATTTGACGTTCGATACTTGTTCGGTTTTCTGTCGGGCGGATTCGAGTTTGTGCCCCCTCAGGGGTGAACGCGCGGGGCCGCGCACGCCGTTCGGGAGGCGGCCCGGGATCAGGCGACCGACGCCGCGCCGGACGCGTCAGCTGCGGTTTCCTCCGTGGTCAGGGCCTGGCGGATGCCCGCCGCCACCGCCCCGTGCACCGGCAGCGCGAGATGGCCGACACCGGTCACGCGGACATTGCGGGTGATCAGGTCCGGGTGATCGATGCGCGCTGTCTCGACCGGCACCATTATCTGGTCCAGGTCGCTCCAGAAGCTGATGAAATGCGTTCGGCAATCGGGGGCGGGGGCGGCGAGTTCGGCTATGACGTCCGACCCCGGGCGCATCTGCCGGACAAGGGGATGCGCGGACATCAACGGCGCGACGCGGGTGCCGCCGTGCGGGGTGCCGAGGGTGACCAGGGTCCTCACCCGGGCGTCGCCGCCCAGGCGTTGGACGTAATAGCGCGCGATCAGTCCGCCCAGGCTGTGCCCCACCACGTCGACCTCCGCCCGGCCCGTCCGCGCGCAGAGCTCCTCCACGTAGCGGGCCAGCAGCTCGGCCGCGGCCCGGGCGTCGCAGGTCAGCGGGGAGTAGTTCAGGGACTCGACCTGCTGCCAGCCGTGCCTGCGGAGGGAGCGGCGAAGGAGGACGAAAACCGAACGGTTGTCGATGAAACCGTGCAGGAGGAGCACGGGCGGGTGGGACTCCTGTTCTGTTTTCTGTGCTGTTTGGCCTTTTGTTCCCGATTCGGATTCGGCGTCGGGCGTGTCGTTGCGCCCTGTGGGTGGCGGGGGCAGGGGCGGCGGGCGGCGCTCCTGGGCCAGGCCGGTGGGGTAGAGCAGCGCGTGGCCGGTGAGGATCGCCAGCTCCAGCAGAGTGGACCGGACGAGCAGCGCCGAGGGGCGCAGCAGGGCGGAGAGGATGGTGAGCAAGCGAAGGGCCACCATGGCCGACCTCCTGAACGGCACACAGAAGGTGGCTCTCTCCCCCCGTGCGCATTCACGGGCAGCTGTGCGCCACCGGCCGCACCGCTGTGCCGTGCGGCTGTCGGCACAGTGATACGGCGGGTTCGCCGCGGCTCCCCTCGCGACCGCCCGCTGCCCCGCCGCCCCGGTGACACGAGAGGCTCCATGGCCCGTGAGATACGGAAGCGCGAGGGCGGTGCGTAGCGAACGTGTTGTCCCACGTGTGATTTCCCCCTCCCTCTCCACCGCGAAACGGCCGCGTGCGGGATGCTGGGGATAACGTTCGTTCACATCCCCGCCCCCCGAGGCGCGGGGAATCCTCTCGGCCGGTCGCCGGCGTCGTACTTGTCGTACTTGGAGGCAGTGATGGGAGTGACCGGTCCGATCCGCGTAGTGGTGGCCAAGCCGGGGCTCGACGGTCACGACCGCGGGGCCAAGGTCATCGCCCGTGCGTTGCGTGACGCCGGCATGGAGGTCATCTACACCGGCCTGCACCAGACACCGGAGCAGATCGTGGACACCGCGATCCAGGAGGACGCCGACGCGATCGGCCTGTCCATCCTCTCCGGCGCGCACAACACGCTCTTCGCCAAGGTGATCGAGCTGCTGAAGGAGCGCGACGCGGCGGACATCAAGGTCTTCGGCGGCGGCATCATCCCCGAGGCGGACATCGCCCCGCTCAAGGAGCAGGGCGTGGCCGCGATCTTCACCCCGGGCGCGACGACGGCGTCGATCGTGGAGTGGGTCAACGAGCACGTCAGGGCGTGAGGGGCCCACGCCTCAGCCCGCCAACTCCGCGGCCATCACCGCACGCAGGCGCAACGTACCGACGAGCCGGCCGAACGCCTCCGCCCAATAGGCGACCGCGCCGGGTGACGCGGAGGGCGGCTCGTCGGACAGCGCCGTGAGCATCTCCAGCCGGTCCGCCTGCGCCGGGTCCAGACAGCGCTCGGCCAGGCCCATCACCCCGCTGAAGCTCCAGGGATAGCTGCCCGCGTCCCGGGCGATGTCGAGCGCGTCGACCAGGGCCGTGCCCAGCGGCTCCGCCCACGGCACCTCGCACACGCCCAGCAGCCGGAACGCCTCCGACAGCCCGTGCGCCGCGATGAACTCCGCCACCCACTCCGCCCGTTCCCTCGGCGGCAGCGCCGACAGGAGCTTCGCCGGGTCCCGCCACGACGAGCCTTCCTGGGGCGCCGTCGCCGGGCCGAGCAGGGCCCGTGACCACTCCGCGTCCCGTTGGCGCACGGCGGCCCGGCACCAGGCCGCGTGCAGCTCCGGCTGCCAGCCGTCGGCGACCGGCAGGGTCACGACCGCCTCGGCGCCGCGGCCCCCGAACCGCTCCCGCCACATGGCCAGCGGTGCCGCCTCCACGACTTGGCTCAGCCACCACGACCGCTCGCCGCGGCCGGACGGCGGAGTGGCGACGACGCCGTCCCGCTGCATGCCCTTGTCGCACTCGTGCGGCGCCTCGACCGCTATCCGGGCGGCACCGCCCGTCCGCTCCAGGGCCACGCACGTACGCGCCCGCTCGGCCATCCGCCGCGCGAGGGCGGAGTGGGGGAGGGCCGCCAGCAGCTCGGCCGCCGTGCTCCGGACGTTGCGGCTCCGGTCGGCCAGGGCCCGCTCCAGGAACGGCTCGTCGCCGGGGGAGAGCCCCTCGCGCAGCGAGTCCAGGAACATCAGCCGGTCCTCGGCGCGCTCCGTCTGCCAGGTGCTCGTGAGCAGCTCCCGCGCGGCCGCCGGATCGTGGCGCCGCGCGGAGCCGAGGAGGGCCACCCGCTCGGCGAACAGCCCCTCCTCCCACACCTGGCGCGCCTCGTCGGTGCCGGCCCGGCCCGCTGCCGCCGCGCGGCCGGGCGCCGTGGCCGACCCGGCGCGGAGCGCGTACTTCCACTGCGGGTTGAGCCCGGCCAGCCACCGCGCCCGGGGTCCGCCGAGCGCGAGCGCCGCGGGACGCAGATCCGTGCGGGCGCGGGCCGCTTCCAGCAGCGCGGGCAGCAGATCGGCGGGTGCCTGATAGCCGTGCCCATTGGCGGTCGCCAGCCACTGCGGCAGCAGCTCCGTGAGATCGGGCGCGCCGATCCGCCGCCCTCCGCCGCTCCCGGACCCGGAGCGGTCGGCGAGCAGCAGCGCCAGCCGCCGCCGCGCCGCGGGCGGCAGCGCGGGCCGGGGGTCCGCGGGCGCGGGCTCCGGCCGGGCGCGGGCGGCGGCGGGCACGAGCCCGGCGCGCCGCCGGACGGTGTGCAGGGCCGCGGCGTCCAGCAGGGCCGCGGTGACGTCCTGGCCCTCCCGTGGCCGCACGGGCGGGGTGCGCCGCTCGGTGCCGAGCAGGGCGGCGGAGACCAGCTCGTCCCAGGTGGTGTTCATGCGCTTGCCCTTTCGTGTGGTCGTACGGGCGCCGGTCCCGGACCTCCTGTTCTCAGATGCCGGACAGGCCGGGTGACAGCAGGACCGGTTCCGGGGCCCACGTGGACAGCGGGGTGAAGCCGCGGTGGCCGCATTCTCCGAAGACCGTGACGGGGCGGCCGCCGGATATCGCGGCGAGCTGCCACAGGCCCGTACGGTCCCGGTGACGGGGGTCGACGGGGAGCGCCGAGTCGCCCTGGGCGTCGGCCAGTTGCCAGCCGCCCTCCGGGTCCGGTATCGGGACGACGGATTCCAGGAGCACAGGCCAGGCGTCCAGCCACGGGTCGTCGCGCAGCGCCTCGCCGTACGCCGCCAGCGCCCGGCCGGCATCGCCGCCCGGAGGCGGCCCGGGGCTGGGCCCGGGGGCGGCATGGCGGGTGCCCAGGGCGGCGCGCAGGGGGCGCGCCGACGGGTAATAGGCGAGGTCCGCGTCCAGGGAAAGACCCGTGGGCAGTGACAACTCCGGCGCCCGGCCCGCCGCTCCGTAGGACAGGAGCAGCGCCATGCGGCCCGTACGCCGGCCGCGGAGCCAGATCCGGCGGGTGATCAGGCGGCCGTCGTCGCCGTCGGACTGCGCCAGGACCAGCCAGTGATCGCGGACGGGGGTGGCGGAGGCGAGCAGGGACGCGGAGTCCGCGGTGATGCCGACCCGCGTCCGCACCGTGGCGGCCAAGGGCCCGGGGAGCCCGTCCAGGCGCAGGAAGCCCTGGTTGAGCGTGTGCAGCAGGGCGCACTCCGCCAGCAGCCGCGACGCCCAGTCGCCGCCGGAACCGCGCACGGACGCCAACTCCCGCACCCGCGAGGCCAGTCCGGGGGCCTGCGCGTCGACCATGCGGGCGGCCGTTTCGTCCCACGGTCCGTACTCCGAGCCGTCCGCGGCCGCGAGACCGCCGCGCAGCAGATCGCCGAGCCGCTGCTCCAACTCCCGCGCCCCCGAGGCGATGCGCCGCACCCGGCGCTCCGCGCGACCTCGCGCCGCGTCGGCATCCGGGGGTGCGGAGGGCGGCGCCGCGGACTCCGCCCGCTGCCGCCTCCGGTCCAGCCACTGCCCGGCCCAGTCCGGCGGCGGCCCGTCCGCGACCGGCACTGATTCCTCACCCGCCGACCACAGCAGCAACAGGCCGAGCGCGTGCTTGCACGGGAACTTGCGGCTCGGGCACGAGCAGTGGAAGCCGGGCCCCTCGGCGCTGTCGAGATCCACGACCGTCCGATAAGGCGTGCCGCCGCTGCCCGCGCACTCCCCCCACACCGCGCCCCCGCCCGTGCGCGCCCCCGCGCCCGACCACGGACCCGGCACCGCGAGCCTGCCGCCCGCCTTGCGTGATGGATCGTCAGGCGCCAGCGCCAGCACCTGATCCCCCGTCCAGCGTTCCCCCTGCGGATTCATGTCCCAAACGCTACGACCCCCCACTGACAATCGCCCTGACCTGCGGCTTCCCGGCGCCGGGGCCGATTGTCAGTGGTGTGGTGCAGGGTTGTCCACGTGACCCGGAACCGCACGAACGAGGGGGACTTGTGACCGTGCCCGGAATCGAGACCGAAGCTCTGCGCCCGCACGCGGAGGACGCCTTCGCGGAGGAGCTCAAGGCCCTCGCGGCGGCCGACGACCGGCCCCGCCCCGAGCGCTGGCGGCTGTCGCCGTGGGCCGTCGCCACCTATCTGCTCGGCGGCACCCTGCCCGACGGCATGGTGATCACTCCCAAGTACGTGGGCCCGCGCCGCACCGTCGAGGTGGCCGTGACCACCCTCGCCACCGACCGCGCGCTCCTCCTGCTCGGCGTGCCCGGCACCGCCAAGACCTGGGTCTCCGAGCACCTGGCCGCCGCCGTCAGCGGCGACTCCACCCTGCTGGTGCAGGGCACGGCCGGCACCCCGGAGGAGGCCATGCGCTACGGCTGGAACTACGCCCGGCTCCTCGCCGAAGGCCCCAGCCGCGCGGCCCTCGTGCCCAGCCCCGTCATGCGCGCCATGGCCGCGGGCGCGACCGTCCGCGTCGAGGAGCTCACCCGCATCCCCGCCGACGTGCAGGACACGCTCATCACCGCCCTGTCCGAAAGGACCCTCCCCATCCCCGAGTTGGGGGAGGAGGTGCAGGCGGTGCGCGGTTTCAACCTGATCGCCACCGCCAACGACCGCGACCGCGGGGTCAACGAGCTCTCCAGCGCCCTGCGCCGCCGTTTCAACACCGTCGTCCTGCCCCTGCCCGCCACCGCGGAGGCCGAGGTCGACATCGTCGCCCGGCGTGTCGACCAGATCGGCCGCTCGCTCGACCTGCCCGCCGTCCCCGACGGCGCCGCCGAGATCCGGCGCGTCGTCACCGTCTTCCGCGAGCTGCGTGACGGGGTCACCGCCGACGGCCGCACCAAGGTCAAATCCCCTTCGGGGACGCTCTCGACGGCCGAGGCGATCTCCGTCGTCACCGGCGGGCTCGCGCTGGCCGCCCACTTCGGCGACGGCGTCCTGCGCGCGGGCGACGTGGCCGCCGGGATCCAGGGCGCGGTGGTCCGCGACCCGGCGGCGGACCGCCTCGTGTGGCAGGAGTATCTGGAGACGGTCGTCCGCGAACGGGACGGCTGGAAGGACTTCTACCGCGCGTGCCGGGAGGCCGCCGCGTGAGCGGGACCGGCCCGGCCCTGCTGGGCGTCCGCCACCACGGCCCCGGTTCCGCGCGGGCCGTCCGGGCGGCACTCGACCTGTGCGAGCCGCGGGCCGTGCTCGTCGAGGGCCCGCCCGAGGCCGACGCGATCGTCCACCTCGCCGACGACGAGGGCATGCGGCCGCCCGTCGCCCTCCTCGCCCACGCCGTCGACGACCCCGGGCGGTCCGTGTTCTGGCCGCTCGCCGCGTTCTCCCCGGAGTGGACCGCGATCCGCTGGGCCCTCGCCCGCGGCGTGCCCGTACGCTTCATCGACCTGCCCGCGGCCCACACCCTCGCACTGCGCGACCAGGAGCAACTGCCCGGCGAAGAAAGCCGGAAGGAGCGGGCCGACCCGCTGGCCGCGCTCGCGGAGGCCGCGGGCCACGACGACCCCGAGCGCTGGTGGGAGGACGCCGTCGAGCACCGCGGCACCCCGCGCGCGGGCGACGCGCTCGCGCCGTTCCACGCCCTCGCCGAGGCCATGGCCGAGCTGCGGGCCGCGCACGGCGACACCGGCGGCCGGGACGCCGCGCGCGAGGCGCACATGCGGCTGAAACTGCGGGAGGCACGGCGGGAGTTCGGCGACGCGGTCGCCGTGGTCTGCGGCGCCTGGCACGTCCCGGCGCTCACCGGAAAGCGGACCGTCGCCGCCGACCGGGCCGAGCTCAAGGGGCTGCCCAAGACCAGGACCGAGCTCAGCTGGGTGCCCTGGACCCACAGGCGCCTCGCCCGCCACAGCGGTTACGGCGCGGGGATCGAGTCCCCCGGCTGGTACGGCCACCTCTTCCACGCCCCCGACCGGCCCGTCGAGCGCTGGATGACCGAGGTCGCCCGGCTGCTGCGCGCCGAGGACCACCCCGTCTCCCCGGCGCACGTCATCGAGGCCGTACGGCTCGCCGACACCCTCGCCACCCTGCGCGGCCGCCCGCTCGCCGGGCTCACCGAGACCCTCGACGCCGTCCGGTCCGTGATGTGCGACGGCTCCGACGCGCCCCTGACCCTGGTGGAGGAGCGCCTCGTCATCGGGGACGACCTCGGCGAAGTGCCCGACTCCGCGCCCGCCACCCCCTTGCGGCGGGACCTGACCCGCCTCCAGCGCACGCTGCGGCTCAAGCCGGAGGCGGCCGCCCGGGACCGGGAGCTCGACCTGCGCAAGGACACCGACGCCGCCCGCAGCCGGCTGCTGCACCGGCTGCGGCTCCTCGGCGTCGACTGGGGCGAACCGTCGCGGCCCCGCGGCGGCACGGGCACCTTCCGGGAGACCTGGCGGCTTTGCTGGGAGCCCGAGTTGTCCGTGCGGGTCGCCGAGGCGGGCTCCTGGGGGACGACCGTCGAGGCCGCCGCGACGGCGAAGGCCGAGGCCGAGGCGGCCGCCACACCGGCACTCGCCGGTCTCACCGCCCTCGCCGAGCGGTGCCTGCTCGCCGGGCTTCCCGACGCCCTCCCCACGGTGATGCGCGTCCTCGCCGACCGCGCCGCGCTCGACGCGGACGTCGCGCACCTGGCCTCGGCCCTGCCCGCGCTGGTCCGCTCGATGCGGTACGGCGACGTGCGCCGTACGGACACCGCCGCCCTCGGCGAGGTGGCCGCGGGCCTCGCCGAGCGCGTCTTCGTCGGCCTCCCCGCCGCCTGCGCCGGCCTGGACGCGGACGCGGCGGCGGACATGCGCGGCCATCTGGACGCGGTGCACCACGCGGTGGGCCTGCTCGCCGGACCGGGGTCCGCGGTGGCCCCCGGCATACGGGAGCGCTGGGCCGGAGTGCTGCGGCTGCTCGCCGGGCGGGACGCCCTGCCCGGCGGGATCCGGGGGCGGGCCGCACGACTGCTGCTGGACGACGGCGGGCTGACGCAGGACCGCGCCGCCCTGCTCATGGGGCTCGCCCTCTCGGGCGCGGTCGCACCGGTGGAGGCGGCCGCGTGGATCGAGGGGTTCCTGGGCGACGGGGACTCCGGCGGGATGCTGCTCGTCCACGACGAGCGGTTGCGCGGGCTGGTGGATTCGTGGCTGGTGTCCGTGCCGCCGCCCGCTTTCACCGGGGTGTTGCCGCTCTTGCGGCGCACGTTCTCCGCGTACGGGGCGGGGGTGCGGCGGGTTCTGGGCGAGCTGATCCGGCGGGGCGGGGCGGTGGCCTCGCGGGATGCGTCCGGGTTTGGGGCGGGGGTGGACGAGGCGCGGGCGGCGGCGGTGGTGCCTGTGCTGCGCGTGCTGTTGGGGGTGGCGGATTTTTCCCCAGCCCCGCCCCTTCCCGAACCGGGGGCGAGCCCCCGGACCCCCTTGTCCTCAAATGCCGGACGGGCTGATTCTTCGCACCCCGACCCCGAGCGGCTGCGGCGGTGGCGGCTTGTGCTCGGGGGTGACGGGGGTGGCGACAGTCCGGCGCTTCGAGGGGACGACGTCCATATGGACCGGACCCTCGACGCGCTCTACGGGGACGCGCGCGGGAGCGCGGGGCTCGGGGGGTCCGCGCCGTACGTGGCCCGCTGGCTGGGGGACATCCGCTCGTATTTCCCGGTGTCCGTCGTTCAGGTGATGCAGCGTGACGCCATCGACCGGCTCGGGCTGTCCACCCTGCTGCTGGAGCCGGAGATGCTGGAGGCCGTGGAGGCGGACGTGCATCTCGTCGGCACCCTGCTGTCGCTCGGCAAGGTGTTGCCGGAGACCACGAGGGAGACCGCGCGGGCCGTCGTCCGCAAGGTCGTCCAGGAGCTGGAGAAGCGCCTGACGCAGCGGACCCGGGCGGTGGTCGGCGGCGCCCTCGACCGGTCGGCCCGCGTCGCCCGGCCCCGGCACCGGGACATCGACTGGGACCGCACCATCCGGGCCAACCTCAAGAACTACCTGCCCGCTCACCGCACGGTCGTCCCGGAGCGGCTCGTCGGCCACGGGCGGGCGGCGCGCTCGGTGCGGAAGGAGGTGATCCTCTGTATCGACCAGTCCGGTTCGATGGCGGCCTCGGTCGTGCACGCCGCGGTGTTCGGCGCGGTCCTCGCCTCGATGCGGTCCCTCGACACGCGGCTCGTCGTCTTCGACACGGCCGTGGTCGACCTCACCGACCAGTTGGCCGACCCGGTCGAGGTGCTCTTCGGCACCCAGCTCGGCGGCGGCACCGACATCAACCGGGCGCTCGCCTACTGTCAGTCACGGATCACCCGCCCGGCGGAGACCGTTGTCGTCCTCATCAGTGATCTCTACGAGGGCGGGATACGCCACGAGATGATCGGGCGGGTCGCGGCGATGAAGGCGTCCGGCGTGTGCTTCGTGACGCTGCTCGCGCTGTCCGACGAGGGCGCCCCCGCCTACGACCGCGAGCACGCGGCGGCCCTCGCCGCCCTGGGCACGCCTGCCTTCGCCTGCACTCCCGACCTCTTCCCGGAGGTGATGGCCGCCGCGCTGGAGAAGCGTCCGCTGCCCGTCCCGGAGCCCTGACGAAAGGCGGCTCCGCGTGCGATCCGTGAGCGACCCGTGTGCGATCTGTGAGCGTAATCACGGCCGGAGTGTGACCTGCGATTTAGGGACCTCCGTCCCTCGGGGATAACCTGCGAGACGGACATGCCGCGTCAACGGTGAACGTGTGCCGCCCTCGTAAAAGATCGCGTCGTCACGCTGGCCTGCGGCACGCCCGCGCAGACAACGAACCGCGATATCCATGGAAAAGGGACGGACGCGCGTGGACCTGTTCGAGTACCAGGCGAGGGACCTCTTCGCCAAGCACGGTGTACCGGTGCTGGCCGGTGAAGTCATTGACACGCCTGAGGCGGCGCGCAAGGCCACTGAGCGGCTGGGCGGCAAGTCGGTCGTCAAGGCGCAGGTGAAGGTCGGCGGCCGCGGCAAGGCCGGCGGCGTGAAGCTGGCCGCCACCCCGGACGAGGCCGTCGCCCGCGCGACGGACATCCTCGGCATGGACATCAAGGGCCACACGGTCCACAAGGTGATGATCGCCGAGACCGCTCCCGAGATTCTCGAGGAGTACTACGTCTCGTACCTCCTCGACCGCACCAACCGCACCTTCCTGGCCATGGCCTCGGTGCAGGGCGGCATGGACATCGAGGAGGTCGCGGAGAAGACCCCCGAGGCCCTCGCGAAGGTCCCGGTCGACTCCAACGAGGGTGTGACCATCGAGAAGGCCCGCGAGATCGTCGCCCAGGCGAAGTTCCCGGCCGAGGTCGCCGAGAAGGTCGCCGAGGTCATGGTGACCCTGTGGAAGACCTTCGTCGCCGAGGACGCGCTCCTCGTCGAGGTCAACCCGCTGGCCAAGGTCGCTAACGGCGACGTCCTGGCCCTCGACGGCAAGGTCTCGCTCGACGAGAACGCCGACTTCCGCCAGCCGGAGCACGAGGCGCTCGAGGACAAGGCCGCGGCCAACCCCCTCGAGGCCGCCGCCAAGGCCAAGGGCCTCAACTACGTCAAGCTCGACGGCGAGGTCGGCATCATCGGCAACGGCGCGGGTCTCGTCATGAGCACCCTGGACGTCGTCGCGTACGCCGGTGAGAAGCACGGCAACGTCAAGCCGGCCAACTTCCTCGACATCGGTGGCGGTGCCTCCGCCGAGGTCATGGCCAACGGTCTTGAGATCATCCTGGGCGACCCGGACGTCAAGTCCGTCTTCGTCAACGTCTTCGGTGGCATCACCGCGTGCGACGAGGTCGCCAAGGGCATCGTCCAGGCCCTGGAGCTGCTCAAGGCCAAGGGCGAGGACGTCAGCAAGCCGCTCGTCGTCCGCCTCGACGGCAACAACGCGGAGCTGGGTCGCAAGATCCTGTCCGACGCCAACCACCCGCTGGTGCAGCGCGTGGACACCATGGACGGCGCGGCCGACAAGGCCGCCGAGCTGGCTGCGAAGTAAGGGACGAGGACTCCACAACCATGGCTATCTTCCTCACCAAGGACAGCAAGGTCATCGTCCAGGGGATGACCGGCGCCACGGGCATGAAGCACACCAAGCTCATGCTGGCCGACGGCACCAACATCGTCGGTGGCGTGAACCCGCGCAAGGCGGGCACGAGCGTCGACTTCGACGGCACCGAGGTGCCCGTCTTCGGCTCCGTCGCCGAGGCGATGGAGAAGACCGGTGCGAACGTCACCGTCGTCTTCGTGCCGCCGGCGTTCGCCAAGGCCGCCGTGGTCGAGGCGATCGACGCCGAGATCCCGCTGGCCGTCGTGATCACCGAGGGCATCGCCGTCCACGACTCCGCCGCCTTCTGGGCGTACGCGGGCTCGAAGGGCAACAAGACCCGCATCATCGGCCCGAACTGCCCCGGTCTCATCACCCCGGGCCAGTCCAACGCCGGCATCATCCCGGGCGACATCACCAAGCCCGGCCGCATCGGTCTGGTGTCCAAGTCGGGCACGCTGACCTACCAGATGATGTACGAGCTCCGTGACATCGGCTTCTCCTCGGCCGTCGGCATCGGTGGCGACCCGGTCATCGGCACCACGCACATCGACGCGCTCGCCGCGTTCGAGGCCGACCCCGAGACCGACCTGATCGTCATGATCGGTGAGATCGGCGGCGACGCGGAGGAGCGGGCCGCGGACTTCATCAAGGCCAATGTCACCAAGCCGGTCGTCGGCTACGTGGCCGGTTTCACCGCGCCCGAGGGCAAGACGATGGGCCACGCCGGCGCGATCGTGTCCGGTTCGTCCGGCACCGCCCAGGCGAAGAAGGAGGCCCTCGAGGCCGCGGGCGTGAAGGTCGGCAAGACGCCGTCCGAGACCGCCCTGCTGGCGCGCGAGGCGCTCTCCGCCTGAGTGTCCGTCTGAGCCGTACGGTTCCAGGCCGTGGGCCCGCATCCCGTGAGGGGTGCGGGCCCACGGCCGTTCGGCGGGGCCGCCCGGGTGAAGTCGCGCGCCCGCCAGGGTTAAAAGGTGCATAAACGAATCCGGGCGACACGACGGCTATTTGCCTGCTACCCGTACGAAAGCCATCTTGTTGGCAGCATGGCCCCGTGACCCCTTTTGCCGATCACAGCCCGCCGTTGCCTTCGCGGAGCAGGTCCACCGCCGCGGGGCCACCGGCGGGCGCGGTGTTCCTCGGCGGGATGGTCGCCGCGGGCCTCGGGCTCGGCACGCTCGCCGTGGTCGTCCTGGCGCTGTGGATCTCCTCCCCGTATCCCGACAGCGGCCCCGCGACGGCCCTGCGCGTCGCCGCCGCACTGTGGCTGCTCGCGCACGGCGCGCACCTCGTACGCACCGAGACGCTCTCCGGCACGCCCGCGCCGATCGGCCTGACGCCCCTGCTGTTCACGGTGCTCCCGGGCTGGCTGCTCTACCGGGCGACCCGGCACGCGCTCGACCCGGTGGAGGACCCGCCGCCGGACGACGCGCCGGACGGCCTCCCGGGGCCCGGCCCGGACGGCCACGCCGGGCTGACCCCGCGCAAGGCGATCGCGGTCCTGCTCGGCGGCTACTTCCTGGTGGCCGCGGCCGCCGCGCTCTACGCCTCCTCCGGCCCCCTCCCGGTGGCGCCGCTGAGCGCCCTGCTGCACCTGCCGCTCTTCGCGGGCGTGACCGTGGGCGGCGGGGCGTGGGCGGCCGCGGGCTTCCCCGGCATCACGCCCCCGCCGTTCGCGCGCCGGGCGCTGGAGGGGCTCCCCAGGGGCGTACGGCGCTGGTTCACGCGCCCCCGGCTGGCGGAGATCGTACGGACCGGGGCCGTCGGCACCGGCGCCCTGCTCGGCGGCGGCACGCTGCTGCTGGCGTGCTCGCTCGTCGCGCACGCGGCCGTGGCCCAGCAGTCGCTGCTCCAGATGACCGTCGCGTGGTCCGGCCGCGTCGCCGTGCTGCTGCTGTGCCTGGCGCTGCTGCCGAACGCGGTCGTGTGGGCGGTGGCGTACGGGCTGGGGCCCGGGTTCACCGTCGGCGTGGACGGCGTCGTCGGCCCGCTGGGGGTGGCCGGCTATCCGCTGATGCCGCGCTTCCCCCTCTTCGCGGCCCTGCCGCCGCCCGGCGCGTCCGGTCCGGCGGCCCTGGCGCTGGCGTCGGCGCTGTCGGTCGGCGCGGGGGTGGCGATTGCCTTCGCGACCGTACCGCGGGAGCCGAAGGCGCTGCGCCGGTCGAAGGCCGGCCGCACGGCCGCGACCGCCGCGCTGGGCGCGGTGCTCTGCGCGGTGCTGATGGCCGTCCTGTCCTACGCGGCGTCCGGCCCGCTCGGGCACGCCACGCTCGAGGACTTCGGCCCGCCCTGGTGGCTCGTGGGCGCCGCGGCGCTGGTCTGGACGACGGTCCTCGGCGTGCCCGGCGCGCTGATCCTGCGCTGGGTGCGGCGGCACGCCCGGCGGAAGCCGGCCGTGCCCCCGGCACCGGCCCGCGCGCCCCGCCACCGGGCACGGCAGCCGGAGCCGGTGCCCGCGTGGTGCAAGGGGGCCGTGGCGGCCCTGGGGATGGTCCCGCCGGGGTCCGGCGAGGTCCCGGCGGAGCCGGGGCCCGAACCGGTCGCGCGGCCGCGCCGGTGGCCGGGTGGCGCGGCGGCGCGGGCGGCCGGGGCGTGGCTGGGGTTCTGCGCGAGCTCTCCTCCGGAGGAGGCGGAGCCGGTGGAGAGCGCGGAGGAGGAGCCGTCGGAAGGTCCGGCCGGTGCGGCCGCCCTGGTCCGTGAGGCTCCGGACCCCGGGGCCCCGAGGAGCGAGGCGACGGCTCGTGAGCCGTCGAGGCGCGGGGGCGCGAGGCGCGAGACCTCACGGCGTGAGCGCCGGATCCGTGAGGTCCGGGCGCGGCAATCCGGGGTGCGTGAGCCCGAGGTGCCCGAGCCACTTGAACCGGAGGTTCGCGAGCCCGAGGGGGCCCAGGCCGTGGAGGAGCTGCCGGTGCGGCCCGCGCCGTCGCCCGCCTCCCTGGTCCTGCCCGGGCCCGCCGTCCGGCAGCGGGCGGGGGCCGCGGTCCTGGAGGCCGAGCGCGAGCCGAAGTGGCCGTGGGCGCGTGGCTGGTGGCGGCCCGCGGCGAAGAAGGGGCGCGGGCGGCACGCCGCGGCCGCCGAAGCGGTGCGGGTGCCGGTGGAGGGGGTGGTCGTGGGGGCGGCGTACGACGCGGGGGTCGCGGCCTGGCACGAGACGGGGGCGCGGCAGGTGCGGTGGGCTGCACTGCGGGATTCCGGGGGCGGGCTGGTGCCGGAGTTCGAGCCGCGCGATTTGAGCCGGCCGTCGGATGGGGCGTGAGCGCGGGTCCGTTGCCGCCTGCGGCGGGCTTTTTCCCCAGCCCCGCCCCTTCCCGAACTGGGGCTTCGCCCCAGACCCCGAAGCACGCTTCGCGCGCTGTCCTCAATCGCCGGACGGGCTGGTTTTCCAGCCCGTCCGGCGATTGAGGAGCCCCCTCAGTCCTGCGCCCCCAGCAGCGGCCGCAGCTGCTTCGGCAAGTGGGTTTCGCAGGACTGGCGGGACGTCTGGGTCAGGGCGTCGTCCACGCAGGTGTAGTAGTCGCTGTAGACGATCTGGAAGGCGAACGTCGCCGCCACGATCGCGAGGGACAGGCCGCCCATGACCAGGCCGCTCACGGCCGCCGTGGTCTGCGGGCGGGCCGTGCCGGGGGCGGGGGGCGGCGGGGGCGGGGTGTCGGGGTCCGGGCGCCGTTCCGCTTGCGGCTTCGCGCGCAGGGAGCTGATGGCCCAGTACACGGACAGGGCACCCAGGAGCAGCGCGACCTGCGGAATGCTGAAGAGGGCGAAGAAGAACCCCCACAGGCCCGCCAGCAGCGCGTAGCGCGCCCGGCGCTGTGCCGGGTCCGTCGGGTCCCAGCGGAGGCCGCCGCCCTGCCCGCCCGGGCCGCCGGGCTGCGGGCGCTGCCCGCCCGGGCCGCCGCCGAAGCCGCCGTCGTGGCGGCCGGGCTGCCTGCTGCTCCACTGGCTGCCCCAGGCGGGGGGCTGCCCGCCCTCCCGGCCGGATCCCTCCCCGGTGTCGTCGCCGTTCTCGCCGCCGCGCCCCTCGGGGTGCTCGCGCGGCTGCCAGGGCTGGTCGGGCCCGCCCTCCGGCGGCGGTGCGAAGGGGTTGTCCTGGTGCTCCTCCGAGGGCGGCTGCTTGTCCAGGGAGGGGCGGTCGTGGGACATGCGGGCGGTCCTCCCCGGATGAACGGCCGCTCCCCGGAGGGCCTCGGTGGGCAGCGGGAAGCGGTGAGCCGCGTGGAGGCGTCGGTCCGGCATGTGGAGTGTGTCTTCCCCTTGTGTCGTCGTCCTGTACGTCGCAGGCGTGCCCCGCACGCCATGACGTACTGCACACCGAACGTACGGCGTCGCGCTCGGATTCCATGCGCGTGGCCCGCGCTTTCCGTGCGCTGCTTCCAGACGCTACCTCCCGTGCGTGCCCCCGTCCCGTGGGGGCCGTTCCGCGTGCCGGTATCGTTGCTGGCGGTCGGCGGCTTCGTAGAGTCCCCCGTATTCGGGGACCCCTCCGACTTGTACGACCATACAAACCGCACCACCCGCGAGAAAGGGCCCCACCGTGGCCTCCCCGCCTCCCGCGCTCCCCGCCCGGCTCGTCGTGCTGGTCTCCGGCTCGGGCACCAATCTCCAGGCCCTGCTCGACGCGATCGCCGCCGACCCGGACGGCTACGGCGCGCGGATCGTGGCGGTGGGCGCCGACCGGGACGGCATCGCCGGGCTGGAGCGCGCCGAGCGCGCCGGCCTGCCCACCTTCGTCTGCAAGGTGAAGGACCACCCGACGCGCGAGGCCTGGGACCGGGCGCTGACCGGGGCGACGGCGGCGTACGCGCCGGACCTCGTGGTCTCCGCCGGGTTCATGAAGATCGTGGGCAAGGAGTTCCTGGCCCGCTTCGGGGGGCGGATCATCAATACGCACCCCGCCCTGCTGCCCAGCTTCCCCGGCGCCCACGGCGTGCGCGACGCGCTCGCGTACGGCGCGAAAGTGACCGGGTGCACCGTCCACTTCGTCGACGACGGCGTCGACACCGGGCCGATCATCGCGCAGGGCGTGGTCGAGGTCCAGGACGAGGACGACGAATCCGCGCTGCACGAGCGGATCAAGGAAGTCGAGCGAGAGCTGCTCGTCGATGTCGTGGGGCGTCTGGCCCACAACGGCTACCGCATAGAGGGACGAAAGGTAAGAATCCCGTGACTGCCGAAGGCACCAACGGTACGAACGGCGCGAAGCGGCCCATCCGCCGCGCGCTGGTCAGCGTCTACGACAAGACGGGGCTCGAGGAGCTGGCCCAGGGGCTGCACGCGGCCGGCGTCCAGCTCGTCTCGACCGGTTCGACGGCCGGGCGGATCGCCGCCGCGGGCGTCCCGGTCACCAAGGTCGAGGAGCTGACGGGCTTCCCCGAGTGTCTGGACGGCCGGGTGAAGACCCTCCACCCGCGCGTCCACGCGGGGATCCTCGCCGACCAGCGGCTCGCCTCGCACCGGGAGCAGCTCGCCGAGCTGGGCGTGGAGCCCTTCGAGCTCGTGATCGTCAACCTCTACCCCTTCAAGGAGACGGTCGCCTCCGGCGCCTCGCCCGACGAGTGCGTGGAGCAGATCGACATCGGCGGCCCCTCCATGGTCCGCGCCGCCGCCAAGAACCACCCCTCGGTCGCCGTCGTGGTCAACCCCGGCCGCTACGCCGAGGTGCTCAAGGCCGTCGCGGACGGCGGGTTCGACCTGACCGCGCGCAAGCGGCTCGCGGCCGAGGCGTTCCAGCACACGGCCGCGTACGACGTGGCCGTGGCCAGCTGGTTCGCCGACGGCTACGCGGCCGACGAGGGCCCGTGGCCGGACTTTGCCGGTGTCGTCCTCAGCCGCAAGCAGGTCCTGCGCTACGGCGAGAACCCGCACCAGCCCGCCGCGCTCTACACCGACGGCACGGGCACCGGTCTGGCGGTCGCCGAGCAGCTGCACGGCAAGGAGATGTCGTACAACAACTACGTCGACACCGAGGCCGCGCGCCGGGCCGCGTACGACCACGACGCGCCCTGCGTCGCGATCATCAAGCACGCCAACCCCTGCGGCATCGCGGTCGGTTCGGACGTCGCCGAGGCGCACCGCAAGGCGCACGCCTGCGACCCGCTGTCGGCGTTCGGCGGTGTCATCGCCGTCAACCGCCCGGTGTCGGTGGCGATGGCCGAGCAGGTCGCGGAGATCTTCACCGAGGTCATCGTCGCGCCCGGTTACGAGGACGGCGCGGTCGAGGCGCTGGCCCGCAAGAAGAACATCCGCGTGCTGCGCTGCCCCGACGCCCCCGGCGCGGTCGGCGAGTACCGCCCGATCGAGGGCGGCGCGCTCGTCCAGGCCAAGGACCGCCTCCAGGCGGAGGGCGACGACCCCGCCAACTGGACGCTCGCCACGGGCGAGGCGCTCTCCGCCGACGAGCTGGCCGAGCTGGCCTTCGCCTGGCGGGCGTGCCGCTCCGTGAAGTCCAACGCGATCCTGCTGGCCAAGGGCGGTGCCACGGTCGGCGTCGGCATGGGCCAGGTCAACCGCGTCGACTCGGCGAAGCTCGCGGTGCAGCGCGCGGGCGAGGAGCGCGCGGCCGGTTCGTACGCGGCCTCCGACGCCTTCTTCCCCTTCCCGGACGGCCTGGAGGTCCTCCTGGCGGCGGGCGTCAAGGCCGTGGTCCAGCCGGGCGGTTCGGTCCGTGACGAGCAGGTCGTGGAGGCCGCGAAGGCGGCGGGCGCGACGATGTACTTCACGGGCACGCGCCACTTCTTCCACTGATGACGAACGGACGAGGCCGCGCCCCGGAACCCCGGGGCGCGGCCTCGTCCTGCCGTGACCGGCCGGTCACTTGGTGCGGACGACCACCGTGCTGACGATCTTGTCGGCGAAGGTCTGCTTCTTCTCGTCCCACAGCGGCCACAGGTAGCCGAGGTAGAAGAAGCCGTCGGCGATGTGGCAGAGGTTGCGGACGAAGGCCATGCCGAAGCCGGTCGGCATCCCGTCGCGCTCGCGCAGGACGCTGATGCCCACGATCTTCTTGCCCCACGTCTGGCCGGTCTTGCCCTGCTTGTAGAGCATCACGAGGCCGATCACGAGCGCGGCGACGGCGCCGATGAGGAACATGATCACGCCGGTCGTCATCGCACCCGTGTCGACCGAGTCGACCGTGCAGGTTCTCTGGTACGCGGAGGAGCTGGAGTAGCTGTCGCAGGTGGTGTCCTTCGCGGCCGAGACCATCATGACGAGGCCGACGACGAACAGGACCATCGGGATCAGGCCGCCGATCAGGCCGTCGAGCAGGCTGGCGCCCACGCGCGAGCCCCAGCCGGCGAGCGGCGGGCGCTGCATGGCGTACGGGTCCTGGCCGGGGTGGCCGTAGCCGGCGCCGGGGTACTGCTGCCCCGGGTAGGGCTGGCCGGGGTAGGGCTGCCCCGGATACGGCTGTCCCGGGTACGGCTGCTGCGGAACCTGCCCATACGGCTGGCCCGGCTGCTGCTGGGGGTAGGACGGGTACTGGCCGGGCGGGTTCGGGTGGGTCACCTGAGGTCCTTCGAGCGGTCGGTGCCGGGCTGAACTGGGGACGGCCGGGGCATCCGCCACGGCGCGGATCATCGTAGGCACAGGGGACGCGTGATATACGGCGCGCGTAAGGACGTGACCTGATTGGAACGAGCGCCGGTCCATCCGGGAGTATGGGGGGCATGACCGCCCAGATTCTCGATGGCAAGGCCACCGCAGCCGCGATCAAGTCCGAACTCACCACCCGCGTGGAAGCGCTGAAGGCCAAGGGCGTCACGCCCGGTCTCGGCACCCTCCTCGTCGGCGACGACCCCGGCAGCAAGTGGTACGTGGCCGGCAAGCACCGTGACTGCGCCCAGGTCGGCATCGCGTCGATCCAGCGCGAACTGCCCGACACCGCCACGCAGGAGGAGATCGAGGCGGTCGTACGCGAGCTCAACGACAACCCCGAGTGCACGGGTTACATCGTCCAACTCCCGCTCCCCAAGGGCATCGACACCAACCGCGTGCTGGAGCTGATGGACCCGGCCAAGGACGCGGACGGCCTGCACCCGATGAGCCTCGGCCGCCTCGTCCTGGGCGTGCCCGGCCCGCTGCCCTGCACCCCCAACGGCATCATCGAGCTGCTCCGCCACCACAAGGTGGAGATCAACGGCGCGCACGTTGTGGTCGTCGGCCGCGGCATCACCGTCGGCCGCTCCATCGGGCTGCTGCTGACCCGCCGTTCCGAGAACGCCACCGTCACCCTCTGCCACACCGGCACCCGTGACCTGCCGGCCCAGCTGCGCCAGGCGGACATCATCGTCGCCGCGGCGGGCGTCGGGCACCTGATCAAGCCGGAGGACGTCAAGCCGGGCGCCGCGGTGCTCGACGTGGGCGTCAGCCGGGACGGCGAGGGCAAGATCATGGGCGATGTGGACCCGGGCGTCTCCGAGGTGGCCGGCTGGATCTCCCCGAACCCCGGCGGCGTCGGCCCGATGACCCGCGCGCTGCTGCTGGTCAACGTCGTGGAGGCCGCGGAGCGCGCCGCCGGGATCGGCAATGCGGGCTGAGACGGGCCCGGGCCCGGGCCCGGGCAAGTCGCGCCGCTTCCAGCTCACCCGGGACACCGCCCGCCCCGAGGGGGGCGGGCGCGCGGCCCCCGGTGACGCTCCGGCCCCCGCGCGCCAGTGGCCGCTGCTGGCCGTGCTGGGGGTGACGGGCCTGGGCCTGCTGCTCGTCGCGTTCGACGTCTTCCGGGTCGGGACGCTGCTGGTCGGCGTGGCGATGCTCGGCGGCGCGGTGCTGCGCTGGGCGCTGCCGTCGGTGGGCATGCTGGCCGTGCGCTCGCGGTTCACCGACCTGGTGACGTACGGCGGGCTGGGCCTGGCGATCGTCCTGCTGACGCTGATGGCGCAGCCGCACGCCTGGGTGAAGATCCCGCTGCTGGAGGACGTACTGCACTTCACGGTCTAGGGGCGTGGCGCGCGCGGAGAAACGTGACTGGGCGGGCGCGCGGGACGAAGATCTCCCCATGGCCAAGATCAAGGTTGCCAACCCCGTCGTCGAGCTCGACGGCGACGAGATGACCCGCATCATCTGGTCCTTCATCAAGGACAAGCTGATCCTTCCGTACCTCGACGTCGAGCTGAAGTACTTCGACCTGGGCATCGAGCACCGCGACGCCACCAGTGACCAGGTGACGGTCGACGCCGCCAGGGCCATCGCGGAGTACGGCGTCGGGGTGAAGTGCGCGACGATCACGCCGGACGAGGCGCGGGTCGAGGAGTTCGGCCTGAAGGCGATGTACCGCTCGCCCAACGGCACGATCCGCAACATCCTCGGCGGGGTGATCTTCCGTGAGCCGATCATCATGGCCAACGTGCCGCGGCTGGTGCCGGGCTGGACCGAGCCGATCGTCGTCGGCCGCCACGCCTTCGGCGACCAGTACCGCGCGACCGACTTCAAGGTCCCCGGCCCCGGCACCCTCACCATGACCTTCACCCCCGAGGACGGCTCCGAGCCGACCGAGCTGGAGGTGCACAGGTTCCCGGGGCCGGGGGTGGCGCTCGGGATGTACAACCACGACGATTCGATCCGCGACTTCGCGCGCGCCTCGTTCCGCTACGGCCTGGCGCGGAACTACCCCGTCTACCTCTCCACGAAGAACACGATCCTGAAGAAGTACGACGGGCGGTTCAAGGACCTTTTCCAGGAGGTCTTCGACGCCGAGTTCCGGGCGGACTTCGAGCGGGCGGGGCTGGCCTACGAGCACCGGCTGATCGACGACATGGTCGCCTCGGCGCTGAAGTGGCCGGGCGGCTATGTCTGGGCCTGTAAGAACTACGACGGCGACGTGCAGTCCGACATCGTCGCGCAGGGCTTCGGCTCGCTGGGCCTGATGACCTCGGTCCTGATGTCGCCCGACGGCCGCACCCTGGAGGCCGAGGCCGCGCACGGCACGGTCACCCGCCACTACCGCCACCACCAGCAGGGCAAGCCGACCTCGACCAACCCGATCGCCTCGATCTTCGCCTGGACCCGGGCCCTCGCCCACCGGGGGAGGCTGGACGGCACCCCCGAGGTCACCGGGTTCGCGCAGACGCTGGAGCGGGTGTGCGTCGAGACCGTCGAGAGCGGCCGGATGACCAGGGACCTGGCGCTGCTGATCTCCAAGGACACCCCGTGGCTGACCACGGAGCAGTTCCTGGACGCGCTGGACGAGAGGCTCGGCAAGCGGATGGCCGACCGCTGACCCCCCGACGCGGGAAGGCGGTCCGTCCTCCCCTGGCGGGGGAGGACGGACCGCCTTCCCTTCGGTGAGCGGCCACGGTGTCCTGTCTTCCACCCCCGTGGGAAGACGGGACACCGCCCGACATCGAGAATCATGATCGGGACGGCACCGATCAAGATCTTCAAGCCTCCTGTGGCCGGGAAGTGACGGTTCTGGGACGAGGTCCCCGTCGTGTACCAGTTGTGCCCGCGGTGTCACAAGGGCGCGTATCGGCCGGGCCGTTCACCCCAAATGCCACCGTGCGCCCCTCGGCCGGGAACTGCCATGCTGGGTTGTGGCATCCCCTTGGGTAGCCAGCACCGGGACCGTGGGGACATCCGTACGCATCGGGGGACAGGGGGACGGCAATGCCTCGCTGGAGGGCGCTACCGGAAGAACTCGATCCGCTGGTCGGCGAATTCACCGAACAGCTGCGCAGACTCGTCGAGCGCAGCGGGCTGAGCCTCGGTGCCGTCGCCGATCGCACCGGCTACAGCAAGACGTCCTGGGAGCGCTATCTCAACGGGCGGCTGCTGCCGCCGCTCGGCGCCGCCGAGGCGCTCGCCGAGGTGACGGGCGCCGACGTCGGGCACCTGAGCACCATGTGGGAGCTGGCCGAGCGGTCCTGGAGCCGCTCCGAGCTGCGGCACGACGTGACGATGGAGGCCGTCCGGGTCGCCCAGGCGCGGGCCGCGCTGGGCGAGTTCGGCCCGTCGGCCCCGCGCCCGGAACCGGTCCGCGCCGAGCCGCTGTGCCAGGAGGTCCCGCCGCGGCCCGAGGCGGTGCGGACCGCATTCGCCGAGGAGGCCCCGGCGCCCCGCGCCCCCTCCGTGCCGCGCTCGCCCCGGCCGCCCGACTACCGCGCCAAGGCCATCCCCGTCGGGCAGCCGCCGCGCCGCCGGGTCGCGCTCTTCGTCACCGGCGTCGTGGGCGCCCTCCTCCTCGTCGCCGCGGCCGCGCTGCTGCTCGGCTCGGGAGGCGACGGCAAGCGCAAGGGCGCGACGGCGCCCGCCGCCCCGCCGGCCGTCAGCGCCTCCACGGACCTGCCGACCGGGGTGAAGTGCGCCGGTGAGAGCTGCGCGGGCAAGGACCCCGAGGCGATGGGCTGCGGTGGCAACCGCGCCACGACGGCCGGCTCGGCGACGGTCGGCACGTCCTACGTCGAGGTCCGCTACAGCGAGGTCTGCCGGGCGGCGTGGGGCCGCATCACCCAGGCCGCGAGCGGTGACGCCGTGCGCATAAACGCCCGCCCGACCGGCTCGGCGCCGGGCCGCACGGAGGCCGGCCGGGTCGGGGCCACCCCCGGTCACGCGGCGGACGGCTACACGCCCATGGTGACGGTGTCCGCCCCGGACCAGGCGACGGCCTGCGCGACGCTCCTGTCGGGGCCCCGGGGGTGCACTTCGCTGTCGCGGTGATCCGTGGGGGCGGCCTCCGTCTCCGGGTGCGGGTCCGTTGCCGGGGCTCCGCCCCGGCCCCCGGTCCTCGAACTCCCCCGGCGGTAGCCGGCGGGGTGAGGACAGCGCCGCAGGCGCTGCGCGTCAGCCGCCGCACCGGAAGGCCGTACGCGAGCCGAGCGCAGCGGTGAGGCGTTCCACACGGGGGCGAACGTTCTGCGAGCGCCGCGTCGGATAGCCTGACGCCGGATCTCTTGACACCGAGAGAGATCCCCACAAATGGGCAGGGACACCCAACCCCAGTTCGCAGCAGGAGATCGCCATGACCCGCACTCCCGTCAATGTCACCGTCACCGGCGCGGCCGGTCAGATCGGCTACGCGCTGCTCTTCCGCATCGCCTCCGGCCAGCTGCTCGGCGCGGACGTGCCGGTCAAGCTCCGCCTGCTGGAGATCCCGCAGGGCCTGAAGGCCGCCGAGGGCACCGCGATGGAGCTCGACGACTGCGCCTTCCCGCTGCTCCGCGGCATCGACATCACCGACGACCCGAACGTCGGCTTCGCCGGCGCCAACGTCGCGCTGCTGGTCGGCGCCCGCCCGCGCACCAAGGGCATGGAGCGCGGTGACCTCCTGGAGGCCAACGGCGGCATCTTCAAGCCGCAGGGCAAGGCCATCAACGACCACGCCGCGGACGACATCAAGGTCCTCGTCGTCGGCAACCCGGCCAACACCAACGCCCTGATCGCCCAGGCCGCCGCGCCGGACGTCCCGGCCGAGCGCTTCACCGCGATGACCCGCCTGGACCACAACCGCGCGCTCTCGCAGCTGGCCCAGAAGACCGGCACGTCCGTCGCCGACATCAAGCGCCTGACGATCTGGGGCAACCACTCGGCCACCCAGTACCCGGACGTCTTCCACGCGGAGATCGCCGGCAAGAACGCCGCCGAGGTCGTCAGCGACGAGGCGTGGCTGGCCGACACCTTCATCCCGACCGTCGCCAAGCGCGGTGCCGCGATCATCGAGGCCCGTGGCGCCTCGTCGGCCGCCTCTGCCGCCAACGCCGCGATCGACCACGTGCACACCTGGGTCAACGGCACCGCCGCCGGCGACTGGACCTCGATGGGCATCCCGTCGGACGGCTCCTACGGCGTGCCCGAGGGCATCATCTCCTCCTTCCCGGTCACCACGAAGGACGGCAAGTACGAGATCGTCCAGGGCCTGGAGATCAACGAGTTCTCCCGCACCCGCATCGACGCCTCCGTGCAGGAGCTCGTCGAGGAGCGCGACGCGGTGCGCGCCCTCGGCCTCATCTGATCGACCCCATTCGTACGGGCGTGCCTGGGTACGCCCGTACGCGTCGGTTTCCGGCCCGTCATTCACCCCCGACCGGGGTCGATGGCGGGCCTTCTGGCTTATTCTGAGTTCTCCGAAAATACGTCAACTGCCGTGCGTACGCAGGCCAGTTCGACGATCGGGGGACTGTATGGCAAGTGTTCGACATGACTCCCGCACCGAGGCCACCAGACTTCTGTGTGCCGGGACCTATCTGGACATCGAGTTCCGCCGCCGGGTCATCGAGGAGCTGGTGGAACACGAGGAGAGACCCATAGCGCCGTCGCTCGGCGTCGACGTCGTGCCGGTGCTGGCGCACGCGCTGCGCGCCCGCAGACAGGACGGCCGGACCGCGCTGTTGCTCCTCGCCCTCTGGGGCACCTTCATCGGCATAGAGGTGGGCACCGCCGCCGAGGGCGGCTTCCCGTTCTGGTCCGGGCTCTACGCGCTGGTGAGCTTCTTCCAGTGGGGTGCCGCGGCTTCCGCCGGGCGCGGCTCTTCCGTGTACGTGGTCGACAAGCGCACGCTGCGCGAGGCGATGAAGGGGAACGTGCGCGCGCTGGTCCCCGTGGTCCCGGCGGTGCTCGCGATCGCCTACTGGGTCTACGCCTTCTACTCCCTCGCCACGGGCGCGGGCAACTGGATCGGCGTCGTCTTCCCGCTGCTGCTGGTCCTCCCCGTGTGGGCGCACCGCACGCGGGTGGCGGCCGTGATGCGCGACGAACTGAGCCGCGAGGCGTTCGCCCAGGCGCGCAGGGCCGAGCCCACCACCCCGTACCACCAGCGGATCGCGCGGGCCGTCGACCGCGAGCAGTACGCGGGACTGACCATCTACGACGCGGGCCGTCCCTTCATCGGCATGGGGAAGCCCTACGAGCCCTGGTCGTTCGTCCTGGAGCTCAAGCGGCGCAAGGAGCCGGCCGGTCTCGGCAACGCCACGGCCCCGTTCACCGGGCGCACGGTCGTCGAGCTCGTACGCCCGCGCCTGGAGGCGCTGCGGCAGGCCGCCGCCGAGACCAGCCGGGACCGGCTGAAGGATCTGGAGATCGAGGAGTTCGTCTATCTCCCGGTCGGCCCGCCGCGGGCCCGCCTCGACTACGCGGAAGCCACCGTCCTGCGCCACCTCGCCGAGTCGGTCGACGAGGGCGGCGAGGCGCGCCGCTACTTCCTCCGGGTGCGGGTCGGCGCCTGGGACGAGCAGGTCGTGGTGTCCGTCCTGGTCCGGGTGCACACCCAGGGCGGCATGCTGGTGCTGGAGGTCGTGCCGCACGTCCTGACGCCGATCAGGCCGGAGTTCCGGGCGGTCGACGTGATCGCGGCGCGCGGGGAGGACGACCTGCTGCGCGACGGCGTACGGGCGCTGCTGAGCGGACCCGCCGCCGGCTTCGCGTCCGCGCTCTCCACGCTCTCCGCGGGCGTCTCCGGCTTCCGCACCTGGCTGGCCGAACCGCGGCGCGGGCTGCCGGACGGCCCGGCGACCTCCGTGCGGGAGCTGGGCGGCACGCGGTCGGTGTCGCTGTTCCAGGAGATGGACATCAGCCGCTATGTGAAGACGGTCCAGGACCGCATCGCCAGCGGCGTACGGGAGGCGCTGCGCTCCCAGGGCTTCGAGACCGACCAGTTCGAGCAGCAGATCGTGCAGATCAGCGAGGGCGGCGTCTTCATCGGCTCGATGAGCGGCGGCGCGGTCGCCACGGGCGCCGGAGCGCAGGCCAAGAACACGGTGAAAAGCGGGGGATCATGACCGATCGGAACGAGCACGAACACGACCGCGGACCGCGGCAGGGCGGCGGCATCGCCATCGGGCGGATGACCGGCGGCGCGGTCGCCAGCGGCCGCGAGGCACGGGCGGAGGACCGCTCGGAGCGCGTCGCCCGGGCCGCGTCCAGAGGGGACGGCTTAGCCCCCGTGCCGCGGCAGGCGCCCGGCGAGGGCGGCATCGCGGTGGGGGAGCTGGAGGGGGGCGCGCTCGCCGCGGGCCCCGAGGCCGAGGCGGTGGACTCCACCCGGGAGCCCCTGCCGGTGCCGGCCGCGCTGCTCACCGCCGTACGGGAACTGCGCGGCCAACTGCCCCTGCTCGCACGGGCCGAGGGCGACGGGCTCGACGCGGTCGACGGCGAGCTCGCCGGCCTGGAGGACGAGGCCGAGCGGACCGGCCGGGCCGACCGCGGCCGGCTGGAACGGCTGCGGTCCTTACTGACCGGCGGCGCCACGGTGGCGGCGGGCCTCGCGTCCGCGCTCGCCGTCGTCCAGGCGATCAGCCAGCTGCTGGCGTGAGGAGGCGGGCACATGAGCCGCTGGGACGCTGATCTCCAGCAGTGGGTGGATGACGACCCGCCACCCCGAAGGCCCCATCACCACGGGCCCCATGAGCCGACCGAGCCGGACGTCCTGTCGGGCCCGAGGCCCGCGGACGACGGGCCGGAGGGCCCCTCGCACGCGGCGGTCCTGGCCGGTGTGCTGGCCGGGGTGGTCCTGGCGGGCGGCATCGGCTTCGGCATCTGGGAACTGAGCCACGGCGGCGGGGGCGGCACGCCCGGGGGCGGCGGCCCGTCCACCGCGAGCGCCCCCGCGACCATCGGGCCGTCCTACGACCCTTCGACCGTCTCGGGCGGTGTCATCGGCGGCGCGACGGGCGTGCCGACGTACGCACCGCCCAGCACCTTCGCGAGCGCGGCCGCCGCCCCCGCGGGCTATCTGCGCACCCGGGACCCGGCGGGCTTCACGCTCGACGTGCCGCTGGGGTGGCAGCGCACCACGGACGGCACCAGCGTCTTCTTCCGGACGGCCGGTGACGAGAGCTTCATCCAGGTGTTCCAGCTGCACGGGCCCGAGGCCACGCCGTACGACGCCATAGTGGCCACCGAGGCGGCCATGTCGAAGAACGCGGACTACCGCAGGCTCAGGATGGACCGGCTCGGCAGCGGCGCGGCGGAGCTGGAGTACACCTACACACGCAGCGACGGCGGCGCGCGCCACGTCGCCGTCCACGACCTCGTGGCACCGGACCACCAGCAGTACGCACTGCTGGTGGCCGGGCCGTCGGGGGACTGGCCGGCACACGCCCGCGTCTTCCAGGTCCTGCTGAACTCCTTCTGCCCGACGGGCTACTGCGCGAACGGAGGCTGACCGGGCGTTCTGCCTCACCCGCCCTTTCCCGAACGGGAGGGGGCGGGCCCGGCCCTACCCGTCAGTAGTGAGAAATAAGTGACTCGGGTCACTCTTCGGTAGAGAAGTGACATATGTTGCCGCCTTCTGGTTAGGCGCGCCCCGTTGCCGGGCCCCGTAGGGCCCGGACGGCAGGGAAGTGCCCAGTGGACCGGAAGGCAGAAGAGACATGTCGTCAGTCGAGACCATCCTTGTGGACGGGGTGTGGCGTGCCGCCGCATCCGGCGCGCAGCGGGAGGTCCTCGACCCCGCAGACGCCAGGCCCCTGACCGTGGTGGCCGAGGGCGGCGTGGACGACACCGACGCCGCGGTCGCCGCCGCCCGCCGCGCCTTCGACACCGGCGCCTGGCCGCGTACGCCCGTCGCCGAACGGGCCGCGCTGCTGCGGCGCGTGGCCGATCTGCTCCAGCGCGACCGCGAGACGATCGCGCTGACCGAGAGCCGGGACACCGGCAAGACCCTGGAGGAGGGCCGGGTCGACGTCGACGACGTCACCAACGCCTTCCGCTATTTCGCCGATCTTGTCATCAACGAGGGCGGCGGGCGCGTGGTGGACGCGGGCTCGGACGAGGTCCACAGCATCGTCGTCCACGAGCCGGTCGGCGTCTGCGCGCTGATCACCCCGTGGAACTACCCGCTGCTCCAGGCCAGCTGGAAGATCGCCCCGGCCCTGGCCGCGGGCAACACCTTCGTCATCAAGCCCAGCGAGGTCACCCCGCTGTCCACCGTGCACCTCGTCCGGCTGCTGGCCGAGGCGGGCCTGCCGGCCGGTGCCGCCAACCTGGTCACCGGCGCGGGCGACCCCGTCGGCGCCCGCCTGTCCGAGCACCCGGACGTCGACCTGATCTCGTTCACCGGAGGTCTCACCAGCGGCGTCAAGGTCGCCCAGGCCGCCGCGCCGAGCGTGAAGAAGGTCGCACTCGAACTCGGCGGGAAGAACCCCAACGTCGTGTTCGCCGACGCCTGCGAAACCGACGAGGACTTCGACACCGCCGTCGACCAGGCCCTCAACGCCGCGTTCATCCACAGCGGCCAGGTCTGCTCGGCCGGCTCCCGCCTCATCGTCGAGGAGTCCGTGCGGGAGCGGTTCGTCGCCGAACTCGCCCGCCGCGCCGAGAAGATCAAGCTCGGCCGGGGCACCGAGGAGGGCGTCGAGTGCGGCCCGCTCGTCTCCGCGCAGCAGCTCGACAAGACCGAGGCGTACGTCGCCTCCGCGCTGGCCGAGGGCGCCGTGCTGCGCTGCGGCGGCGGCCAGCCCGAGCCGGGCGACGTCCGGCCCGCGACCGGCTACTTCTACTCGCCGACCGTCCTCGACCGCTGCCACCGCGGCATGAAGGTCGTCCGGGAGGAGACCTTCGGGCCGATCCTCACCGTAGAGACCTTCCGCACCGAGGACGAGGCCGTCGAGCTCGCCAACGACACCGAGTACGGCCTCGCGGGCGCCGTCTGGACCAAGGACGCCGGCCGGGCCCGCCGCGTCGCCGGGCGGCTGCGCCACGGCACCGTGTGGATCAACGACTACCACCCCTACCTGCCGCAGGCGGAGTGGGGCGGCTTCGGCAAGTCCGGCACGGGCCGCGAGCTCGGCCCCACGGGTCTGGCGGAGTACCGCGAGGCGAAGCACATTTATCAGAACCTCGCTCCGAAGCCGGTGCGCTGGTTCGCCGGCTGAGGCCGCCCGCAGGACCCGACGCGAAGAACCTTTCTGCCCCGAGGAGTACGCCCATGCCCCCCGCAGTCCAGAAGATCACCGCTGACTACGTCGTCGTCGGCGGCGGCACCGCCGGATCGGTGATCGCCTCCCGGCTCGCCGAGGACCCCGGAACGTCCGTCGTCGTCATCGAGGGCGGCCCGTCCGACATCGACCGCCCCGACGTGCTCACGCTGCGCCGCTGGCTCGGGCTCCTCGGCGGCGACCTCGACTACGACTACCCGACGACCGAACAGCCGCGCGGCAACTCCCACATCCGGCACAGCCGGGCGAAGGTGCTCGGCGGCTGCTCCTCGCACAACACCCTCATCGCCTTCAAGCCGCTGCCGGGCGACTGGGACGAGTGGGTGGCCGCGGGCGCCGAGGGCTGGGACGCGGCGTCCATGGACCCGTACTTCACGCGGCTGCGCAACAACATCGTCGCCGTGGACGAGAAGGACCGCAACGCCATCGCCCGCGACTTCGTGGAGGCCGCGCGGACGGCCGTCGACGTGCCGCGCGTGGAGGGCTTCAACAAGAAGCCGTTCCACGAGGGCGTCGGCTTCTTCGACCTCGCCTACCACCCGGAGAACAACAAGCGGTCCTCCGCCTCCGTCGCCTATCTGCACCCGCACATCGAGGCCGGCGACCGCCCCAACCTCCGCATCCTGCTGGAGACCTGGGCGTACAAGCTCGAACTCGACGGCACCCGCGCCACGGGCGTGCGCGTGCGCACCAAGGACGGCGAGGAACTCCTCGTCGAGGCGGGCCGCGAGGTCCTGCTGTGCGCCGGTGCGATCGACACGCCCCGGCTGCTCATGCACTCCGGCATCGGCCCCAAGGCCGACCTGGACGCGCTGGGCATTCCCCCCGTCCACGACCTGCCGGGCGTCGGCGAGAACCTCCTCGACCACCCCGAGTCGGTCATCGTGTGGGAGACCCACGGGCCGATCCCCGAGAACTCGGCGATGGACTCCGACGCGGGCCTCTTCGTGCGCCGGGACCCCGAATCCCCGGGCCCCGACCTGATGTTCCACTTCTACCAGATCCCCTTCACCGACAACCCCGAGCGCCTCGGCTACGAGAAGCCCGCGCACGGCGTGTCGATGACCCCCAACATCCCCAAGCCGCGCAGCCGCGGCCGGCTCTACCTCACCAGCGCCGACCCGGCCGTCAAGCCCGCCCTCGACTTCCGCTACTTCACGGACGAGGACGACTACGACGGCCGCACCCTGGTCGACGGCATCAGGATCGCCCGCGAGATAGCCAAGTCCGAGCCGCTGGCGACCTGGCTCAAGCGCGAGGTGTGCCCCGGCCCGGAGATCACCTCGGACGAGGAGATCGGCGAGTACGCGCGGAAGGTCGCGCACACCGTCTACCACCCCGCCGGCACGTGCCGCATGGGCGCCGCCGACGACCCCGGGGCCGTCGTCGACCCGCAGCTGCGCGTCCGCGGCCTGGAGGGCGTCCGCATCGCCGACGCCTCCGTCTTCCCGACCATGCCCGCCGTGAACCCGATGATCGGCGTCCTGATGGTCGGAGAGAAGTGTGCCGCTTTGCTTGCAGCAGGCATACCGGGTGGGGGTGACCGCGAGTGAACGGCACAGATGGCGCCGGCGCGCCGGGCTCTCCTGCGGAGATCGTCGGGGACGGTCCGGTGCGGGGCGCGGCCCCGGCCGCGGACGGCAGTGTCCCCGACGGCCCCCCGGCCGTCTTCTCCGTCCGCAACCTGTGGAAGGTGTTCGGCCCCAAGGCCGAGCGCGTGCCCGGCAGTTCCCTCGCCGACCTCACCCCGGAGGAGCTGCGCGAACGCGCCAACTGCACCGTGGCCGTCCGCGACGTGTCCTTCGACGTCCGCCAGGGCGAGGTCTTCGTCGTCATGGGCCTGTCCGGCTCCGGCAAGTCCACGCTCGTCCGCTGCCTGACCCGGCTCATCGAGCCGACCTCCGGCACCATCGCCATCGACGGCGAGGACGTGTGCGGCATGGACAGCGGCGCCCTGCGCGACCTGCGCCGCCACCGCGCCGCGATGGTCTTCCAGCACTTCGGCCTGCTCCCGCACCGCACCGTCCTCGACAACGTCGCGTACGGCCTGGAGATCCAGGGCGTCGGCCGGGCCGAACGCCGGGCCAAGGCGGGCGAGATGGTGGAGAAGGTGGGCCTCGCCGGACTGGAAGGCCGCCGCCCCACCCAGCTCTCCGGCGGCCAGCAGCAGCGCGTCGGCCTCGCCCGCGCGCTCGCCGCCGACCCCGAAGTCCTGCTGTTCGACGAGCCGTTCAGCGCCCTCGACCCGCTGATCCGGCGGGACATGCAGGAGGAGGTCGTCCGCCTGCACCACGACGAGGGCCGCACGATGGTCTTCATCACCCACGACCTGTCCGAGGCGCTGCGCGTCGGCGACCGGATCGCGCTGATGCGCGGCGGGCGCGTCGTGCAGTGCGGCACGCCGGAGGAGATCGTCGGCTCCCCGGCGGACGACTACGTACGGGACTTCGTCCGCGACGTACCGCGCGAGCAGGTCCTCACCGTCCGCCGCGCCATGCGCGCCGCCCTGCCGGGCGAGGAGGACGCGGGCCCCGCCCTCACCCCGGCGACGACGGTCGCCGACGCGATCGAGACCGTCGCCCGTACGGGCTCCGCGGCCCGCGTCGTGGACGACGGCCGCTGTCTGGGCATCGTGGACCACCGCAGCCTGCTCGGCGTGGTGGCCGGCCTGGACAGCGACGGGAAGGCGGCGGCATGACGGAGTACGCGTGTCGCGCGGCCGTGCGCCCCGCCACCGGCTCCGGGCGTCCGCCCTCGGCCCGGCAGCCCGCGCGCCGGACACGACCCGGAGCCACCCGCCCGGACGGGAGCCCCGTATGAGCATCACGACCACCCCTGCCGACACCGCCGTGTCCGCACCGCCCGCCGCGCCCGCGGGCGGCGACACCGCTCCTGTCCGCCAGGACGAGCGCCTGCGCGCTCTCACCCGGAACCCCGCCGCCCGCAAACTCCTCGTGCTCGCCGTCGCGGCCGCCGTCCTGGTCCCCGTTGCGGCGGCCACGTGGGGCAGCGGCAGCTGGCCGCACGCGCTGACCGTCGACCTGAGCGGGCCGCTCGGCCGGGCCAACGACTGGATCATCGACAACCGCGACAGCCACTGGCTGTTCCTCTACTTCTTCGGCTACATCAGCGGCGGCATCATCGCCGCCGTCCACGCCGTCTACACCGTGCTCCTCGCCCTCGGCTGGGCCGGGGTCGCCGCGGGCGCCACGCTGCTCGCCTGGCGGGTCGCGGGCGTACGGGTGGCCGTCACCACGCTCGTGTCGTTCGCCGTGTGCGGGCTGCTCGGCATGTGGGTGCCCACCATGCGCACGCTCGCGCTGATGGTCGTGGCCGTCGCCGCGTCCGTCGCGGTGGGCGCGCTGCTGGGCCTCGCGGCCGGGCTGTCGGACCGTACGTTCCGCGCCCTGCGCCCCGTACTTGACACCATGCAGGCGCTGCCCGCGTTCGCCTATCTGATGCCCGTCGTGCTGATCTTCGGGATCGGCGTGGCACCGGCCGTCCTCGCGACCGTCGTCTACGCGGCCCCGCCGATGGCCCGCCTCACCGCGCTCGGCCTGCGCTCCACCGACAAGGGCGTCCTGGAGGCCGTGGAGTCGCTCGGCGCGACCGGACGGCAGCGGCTGCTGACCGCGCGCCTGCCGCTGGCCCGCCGCGAACTCCTGCTGGGCGTCAACCAGACCATCATGATGGCCCTGTCGATGGCCGTGATCGCGTCCGTCATCGGCGCGGACGGCCTCGGCGACCGCGTCTACCAGGCGCTGTCGACCGTCGACGTCGGCAGCGCGCTGGCCGCGGGCATCCCCATCGTGCTGCTGGCGGTCGTCATGGACCGCACGACGGCCGCCGCGGGCGCGGCCGGGGACTCCGGGCGGCGGACCGGCGGGCGCACGGCCTGGCTGTTCGTCGCGGGCGCCACCGCCGCCGTCGCCCTCGCGGGCCGGGCGCTGTCCGCACTCGACTGGCCCGGCGGCTGGAACGTGGCCATCGCCGGTCCCGTCAACGACGCCAAGGACTGGATGGTCGACCACCTCTACTCCGGTCTGCCCGGCGTCGGCGGCACCGCCGACTGGGCGGCGCACTACACCGGCTGGGTCCTCGACCCGCTGCGCGACGGCCTCCAGGCCCTCCCCTGGTGGGGCGCGCTGCTGCTGGTCGCCGCCCTGGCCTGGTTGATCGGCACCTGGCGCACCGCGCTGACCGCCGTCCTCGCCCTGGCCGCGATCGGCGTGCTGGGCCGCTGGGACACCTCCCTGGACACCCTGTCCCAGGTGCTGGCGGCCGTCGCCGTCACGCTCGTCCTCGGCTTCGCGATCGCCGTGCCCGCGGCGCGCAGCGCCCGGGCCGAGCGGCTGCTGCGCCCGGTCCTGGACGTGTGCCAGACGATGCCGCAGTTCGTGTACCTGATCCCCGTCGTCGCCCTCTTCGGCGTCGGCCGGGCCCCGGCCGCGGCGGCCGCGATCGTCTACGCGCTGCCCGCCGTCGTCCGCATCACCAGCCAGGGCCTGCGCCAGGCCGACCCGGCCGCGCTGGAGTCCGCGCGCTCGCTGGGCGCGACGAGCGGCCAGCAGCTGCGCCAGGTGCAGTTCCCGCTGGCCCGCCCGGAGCTGCTGCTGGCCGTCAACCAGGCCGTGGTGCTGGTGCTGTCCGTCGTCATCATCGGCGGTCTCGTCGGCGGCGGCGCGCTCGGCTACGAGGTGGTGTTCGGCCTCGCCCAGGGCGACCTGGCCACCGGCCTCGTCGCGGGCGCGGCGATCGTGTGCCTGGGGCTGATGCTCGACCGGGTCACGCAGCCGACGAAGGGAGGAGCCCGTGATGGCTCGTAAGTGGATCGTGGCGGCGGGCGCCCTCGGCCTGCTCGCCGTCACCGGCTGCGGCGCGGCCGACATGACCAAGCAGTCCTCCCCGTACGCGAACGTGCGGGGCGCGAAGTCCGTCACCCTGTCCGTGCAGTCGTGGGTGGGCGCGCGGGCCAACGCGGCCGTCGCGACGTACCTCCTGGAGCACGAACTCGGGTACCGCGTCGACACCGTGCAGGTGGACGAGGTGCCCGCCTGGGACGCGCTCAGCCAGGGCCGCGTCGACGCGATCCTGGAGGACTGGGGCCACCAGGACCAGGAGAAGCGCTACGTCGAGGACAAGAAGACGATCGCGCCCGGCGGCGAGCTCGGGGTCACCGGGCACATCGGCTGGTTCGTCCCCAAGTACTTCGCCGACGCCCACCCGGACGTCCTGGACTGGCGGAACCTCAACAAGTACGCGTCGCAGCTGCGCACCCCCGAGAGCGGCGGCAAGGGCCAGCTGCTCGACGGCTCCCCGTCCTACGTCACCAACGACAAGGCCCTGGTGAAGAACCTCGGCCTGGACTACCAGGTCGTCTTCGCCGGCTCCGAGGCCGCGCAGATCACCCAGATCAAGCAGTTCGCCAAGGACCGGAAGCCGTTCCTCACCTACTGGTACGAGCCGCAGTGGCTCTTCAACGAGGTGCCGATGGTGGAGGTGAAGCTCCCCGAACACACCTCCGCGTGCGAGGAGAAGGGCACGGCCGACCCCTCCACCGTCGACTGCGCGTACCCGACGACGTCGCTGAAGAAGTACCTCAACGCCGAATTCACCCACAAGGGCGGCAAGGCGGCCCGCTTCCTCGCCGACTTCAACTGGACCAAGCGCGACCAGAACGAAGTGGCACAGCTGATCGCCGAGGACAAGCTCTCCGCCGACGAGGCGGCGAAGCGGTGGGTCAAGGAGCATCCGGACGTCTGGAAGCGGTGGATTCCGTAGAAGGCCGATTGCCCGCGGGACCGGCCGGGCCGGGACGGACCCCCGTACCGTCCTGGCCCGGCCGATGGGGAACAGTTCAGCCGGGAAACGGCCGGCAGTGAAGACGTTTCCCGGTTTCCTCCTCGGGCGGGAGACGGGAAACCCCCTGTGACCTGCGGAAGGTCAGTGGACCTCGTACGCGCCCGGCGCCAGCCGCGTGGTCACGGCGATGCGGTTCCACGAGTTGATCGTGATGATCAGCGAGATCAGGTGGGCCAGCTCCTGCTCGGGGAAGTGGCGCGCGGCCCGCTCGTAGACCTCGTCCGGCACGAAGCCGTCCGTCAGGACCGTCACCGCCTCGGTGAGGGCGAGGGCCGCGCGCTCCTTCTCGGTGTAGAAGCCGTGCGCCTCCTCCCACGCGGGAAGGAGGAAGATCCGCTCCTCCGTCTCGCCCGCCTTGCGCGCGTCCTTGCTGTGCATGTCCAGGCAGAACGCGCAGTGGTTCAGCTGCGAGGCGCGCATCTGGACGAGCTCGACGAGGGACGGCTCCAGGCCCTTCGTGGCGGCCTTGGAGAGGGCGATCATCGCCTTCTGCACCTCGGGGGCGAGCTGGTGGAGGAACATCCGGGGGCTGTGGTGGTGCGTGGTCTCGTTCGTCATGACTACGACACTAGGCTCCCGATAGCCCACGGGTATGGTCCATTCCCATGGAGAGAACGTGGGCCATTTCCGGTGCCGGCGCGGGCGCCGACCTGCACCTCGACCTGACCGGTCCCGGCGGCGTACGGGCCTCGCTGATCCGCGCCCTGCGCGACGCCGTCCGCACCGGCAGGCTCGCCCCCGGCACCCGGCTGCCCGCCTCCCGCACGCTCGCCGCCGACCTCGGCCTGGCCCGCAACACCGTCGCCGACGCCTACGGCGAGCTCGTCGCCGAGGGCTGGCTCACCGCCCGGCAGGGCTCCGGCACCCGGGTGGCCCCGCGCGCGGCGCCCGGCGCGCCCGAGCGCAGGTCCCCCGTGCCCCGGACCCGCCCGCGCCCCGTGTACGACCTGCGGGGCGGCACCGCCGACGTCTCCGCCTTCCCGCGCGCCGCGTGGCTGACCGCCGCCCGGCGGGCGCTGGCGGCGGCGCCCGCCGACGCGTTCGGCCACGTCGACGAGCGCGGCCGCGTCGAGCTGCGGACGGCCCTCGCCGGCTATCTGTCCCGGGCGCGCGGCGTGCGCGCCGACCCGGAACGGATCGTGGTGTGCGCGGGCTTCACCCAGGGCCTCGCCCTGCTGAGCCGGGTCCTGCGCGAGCGCGGGACCCGCGAACTGGGCGTCGAGTCGTACGGGCTCTGGTTCCACCACGAGGCGCTCGAACGGCACGGGCTGCGCACGTCCCCGCTGACCGTCGACGAATCCGGCGCGCGCGTCGAGGAATTGGAGGAACGCAAGGGCCTGCGGGCCGTCATGCTCACCCCCGCCCACCAGTTCCCCACCGGCGTCCCCCTGCACCCCGACCGGCGCGCGGCCGTCGTCGACTGGGCGGTGCGCACCGGCGGGCTGATCCTGGAGGACGACTACGACGGCGAGTTCCGCTACGACCGCCAGCCCGTCGGCTGCCTCCAGGGACTCGCCCCCGAGCACGCCGTCTACTTCGGCACCGCGAGCAAGTCCCTCGCGCCGGGCCTGCGTCTGGCGTGGATGGTGCTGCCGGAGCACCTCGTGGGCGACGTGGTGCGGCTGAAGCGGGCGGGGGAGTGGAGCTCGGGCGCCCTCGACCAGCTCACGCTCGCGGAACTGATCACCAGCGGGGCGTACGACCGCCACGTACGGGCGATGCGGCTGAGCTACCGGCGGCGCCGCGACCAGCTCGTGGACGCGCTCGCCGCCCACGCGCCGCACATCCGGGTCACCGGGATCGCGGCGGGCCTCCACGCGGTGCTCTCCCTCCCGCCCGGCACGGAACAGGACACGGTGCGCGCGGGCGCCTGGGAGGGCCTGGCCCTGGAGGGCCTCTCCCGCTTCCGCCAGGGCCCGACGACGGGCGAGGAGGGCCTGGTGGTGGGCTACGCGACGCCACCGTCCCACGCGTTCGAGGGGGCACTGTCCGCGTTGCTGCGAGTCCTTCCGGCGGGGTGAGGGGGCTCCGCCCCCAGGCCCCCAGAGGGTGCGCAAATTCAGCCCGTGGGGGCACCTCCCAGCGGTAGCTGGGGGAGTTTGAGGACGCGCCCGCAGGGCGCTGGGGGTCCGGGGTCTCCCCGGTTTCGGGAAGGGGCGGGGTAGGGGAACAAAGCCCCGCCGGGCCGCACCCGAGCACGGGTCCGGGGCGGAGCCCCGGCCGCGGCGGAGCCGCGCAACAGACGCTGCGGGGAATTACTCCCCCGCCACCTCACCGAAGCGTGCCAGCGCCAAAGCGCCGAGCACCGCCAGCACGAACCCCGCCACAGCCAACGGCTCGAGACCGGGCCGCGTACGGTCACCCAGCCACGCCACACCCACCAGCGCCGGCCCCAACGTTTCGCCGATCACCATGCCCGCCGTCGCCACCGTCACAGACCCCCGCTGCAGCGCAGACGTCAGCAGCAGGAACGCCGCACCCCCACCCAGCAGCAGCGCGTACGACGCCGGGTTCGTCAGCACCCGCACCACCGACAGGTCGTCGATCAGGCGGACGGCCACCTCCACGACGCCGAAGCCGAAGCCCGCGCCCAGACCCAGCGCCGCCGCCCGCGCCCGGCCCGGCAGGCGGCCGGCCACCGCGCCCAGGCCCAGCACCGCGGCGGCGGCCGCGAGGGTGCCCACGCGCAGGGCCGTGGAGCCCGTGCCATGGCCCTCCGCCCCCGAGGCCAGCCCCAGCAGCGCCAGGCCCCCGCAGACCACGCACACCGCGCCCCACTCCATGCCGCTGAGCCGCACGCCCAGCACCCGGGAGGCCACCACGGCCGTCACCGCGAGGCTCGCGGCGAGGGCGGCGCCCACGGCGTAGATGGGCAGGGACCGCAGTGCGACCAGCTCCAGCAGGAAGCCGACGCCGTCGAGCGCCAGGCCCGCCAGATAGCGCCACTGCCGCAGCACCCGCAGCAGCAGCACCGGGTCCACGCCCGAGCCGCTGCCGGGCGCGGAGGCCCGGGCGGCGACGGCCTGGAGGACGGACGCGGTGCCGAAACAGACCGCCGAACCGAGCGCGCAGAGGATCCCTAGAAGCACGCCCCGACTGTAGGCCGCCCGGCGTCCCGCCACAGGAATTCCCCCTTTAAGGTGAACGCCTCAGGGGGAACACGCTGAACAGAACGCATTCTGACGGGGGTCGGAACATGGCGGAGAAAGGGCGACGGCGCTTGCGCTCGTCCACGGTGGTACTCGGCAGCATGGGAGCCCTCGCGGCCGCCCTCACCTCCTGCGGCTCCGAGCCGGACAAGCGCTGCGTGGACCCCAGGAGTTACGACGTGGCCCAGGGCGGCTACCGCGTCCTCGACGCGAAGGCGTGCAAGTCCCAGGGTTCGGGGAAGTGGTACTACAACAGCGGCAAGTCCGGCACGTACACCGGCAGCGGCACCTTCGACAGGAGCAAGGCCGTCGACCGCGGCGGCTTCGGCTGCTCCGGTCCGAGCGGCGGCTGACCGGCCGTGCGACGCCACCGCATCACCGCCCGCCCCGACTGGCAGACCACCGTCGAGGAACAGGGCGTCGTCTATCCGCTCACCCGCCACCCGGACGGCTCGCTGCGCCCGTACTGGGACGAGAGCGCGTACTACTCCTTCTCGCTCGCCGAGGTCGAGGAGCTGGAAGCCGTCGTGGCGGAGCTGCACGAGATGTGCCTGACCGCCGCGGCGCACATCGTCGGCCGCGACCGCTTCGCCGACCTCGGCATCACCGACCCGCGCCTGGCGGACCTGGTCGCCGAGTCCTGGCGGCGGCGGGACGAACTGCCCTCCGTCTACGGGCGGTTCGACCTGCGCTACGACGGGCGCGGCCCGGCCACGATGCTGGAGTACAACGCCGACACGCCGACCTCGCTCGTGGAGGCGGCGAGCGCCCAGTGGTTCTGGATGGAGGACCGCTTCCCCGACGGCGACCAGTGGAACTCCCTCCACGAGCGCCTCGTCGCCGCCTGGGAGCGCCAGGCGGACCTGCTGCCGCCCGGCGCCCCGCTGCACTTCGCGCACTCCGCCGGCGACGAGATCGGCGAGGACCTGATGACCGTCGCCTATCTGCGGGAGACCGCGGAGCAGGCCGGGATCGCCACCCGCGCGATCTCCATGGAGGACATCGGCTGGGACCCGCTCTCCGGCCGCTTCGTCGACGAGCGGTACGCCTTCATCCGCGCCTGCTTCAAGCTCTACCCCTGGGAGTGGCTGGCCACGGACCGCTTCGGCCCGCACGCCCTCGACACCCTCGACAACGGCGGCGGCACGGGCTCCACCCTGTGGATCGAACCGGCCTGGAAGATGCTCCTGTCCAACAAGGCGCTGCTCGCCGTCCTGTGGGAGCTCTTCCCCGGCCACCCGAACCTGCTGCCCGCCTACCTCGACGGGCCCCGCGAGCTGGCCCGTACGAGCGGCTATGTGACCAAGCCGCTCCTGGGCCGCGAGGGCGCGGGCGTCACCGTGCACCCGCCGGGCGCGGAACGCCACGTGCCCGGGGAGCCGTGCTGCTACCAGGCACTGGCGCCGCTGCCCGGCTTCGACGGCAACCACGTCGTGCTCGGCGCGTGGACCGTCGACGGCGCCCCCGCGGGGCTGGGGATCCGCGAGTCGGCGGGGCTGGTCACGGACGGGTACGCCCGGTTCCTGCCGCACGTCATCCGCTGACGGGCGGGCCCGTCCCCGACGGGATTGCGGGTGATCGGGGGCTGTGACAGCCTGACGGCGAGAGCGGAATCCCCGAAGTCACCCCTGGGGAGTGAACGCAGATGGCCGGTGGAGACAAGTCCCGGGACAAGGCCGAGCAGAAGAAGGACCAGGCGAAGTCCAAGGCCGCCCAGGAGCGGGAGAAGGCCGACGACCGCGCCCGCCGGGCCAAGGTGGACGCCGAGGTCGAGGAGTGGAAGGCCCGCGAGATCTTCGACAAGAACTTCGATGCCTGAAGCCTGAACGGGTGCGAGGACGGCGGCCCGGCCGCCGCCCGGCGCCCCGCCGCGCCCTCCTCAGTCCGCCAGAACCGCCCGCAGCTGGTCGAGGCCCCAGTCCAGGTCCTCCTTGCTGATCACCAGCGGCGGGGCGATGCGGATCGTGGAGCCGTGGGTGTCCTTGACCAGGACCCCGCGCTCCATCAGCTGCTCCGAGATCTGCCGGCCGGTGCCCTTCGCGGGGGCGATGTCGACGCCCGCCCACAGGCCCCTGCCGCGTACGGCCTCCACCGCGCCGCCGCCCACCAGCAGCCCGAGCTCGTGGTGCAGGTGCTCGCCGAGCTCCGTCGCACGCTGCTGGAACTCGCCCGACCTGAGCATCGCGATGACCTCCAGTGCCACCGCGCAGGCCAGCGGGTTGCCGCCGAAGGTCGACCCGTGCTCGCCGGGGCGGAAGACGCCCAGTACCTCGCGGGAGGCGGCCACCGCGGACACCGGCACCACCCCGCCGCCGAGCGCCTTGCCCAGGACGTACATGTCGGGCACCACGTCCTCGTGGTCGCAGGCGAAGGTCCGGCCCGTGCGGCCCAGCCCCGACTGGATCTCGTCCGCGATGAACAGCACCCCGCGCTCGGCCGTCAGCCGCCGCACGCCCGGCAGATAGCCGGGGGGCGGCACCAGCACCCCGGCCTCGCCCTGGACGGGCTCCAGCAGCACGGCCACGGTGTTCTCGTCGACGGCCGCCTCCAGCGCGGCGAGGTCGCCGTACGGGACGATCTCGAAGCCCGGGGTGTAGGGGCCGTAGTCGGCGCGGGCCTCCTCGTCCGTGGAGAAGCTGATGATCGTGGTGGTCCGGCCGTGGAAGTTGTTGTCGGCGACGATGATCTTCGCCTGCCCGTCCGGCACGCCCTTGACGCGGTAGCCCCACTTGCGGGCGGTCTTCACGGCCGTCTCGACCGCCTCCGCGCCCGTGTTCATCGGCAGCACCATGTCCTTGCCGCACAGCGCGGCCAGCTCGGTGCAGAAGTCGCCGAAGCGGTCGTGGTGGAAGGCGCGCGAGGTGAGCGTCACCCGATCGAGCTGTGCTTTGGCCGCGTTGATCAGCCGGCGGTTGCCGTGGCCGAAGTTGAGCGCCGAGTACCCGGCGAGCATGTCGAGGTAGCGCCGCCCCTCGACGTCGGTCATCCACGCGCCCTCCGCATACGCGACGACGACCGGCAACGGGTGGTAGTTGTGCGCGCTGTGGGCCTCGGCGGCTGCGATGCTGCGTTCCGTGGATGTCACCGTGTGCTCCGTTCCGGTGTGCGGGGCATGCTGCTCTTGCTTTTCTACACCCCCACCCGTACCGCAGGACCTGGTCCGGTTGCGCACCTGAGAGAATGTGCTCATGGCCCTCGATCGTCCGCGCGCTCTCTCCGGTATCCAGCCCACCGCAGGTTCGTTCCACCTCGGGAACTACCTCGGTGCCGTCCGGCAGTACGTGGCGCTGCAAGACACCCACGACGCCTACTACATGGTCGTCGACCTGCACGCGATCACCGTGCCGCAGGACCCCAAGGAGCTGCGCGCCAACACCCGCAGCGCCGCCGCCCAGCTGCTGGCCGCGGGTCTCGACCCGGAGCGCTGCACGCTCTTCGTGCAGAGCCATGTGCCCGAGCACGCCCAGCTCGGCTGGCTGATGAACTGCCTCACCGGCTTCGGCGAGGCGTCGCGGATGACGCAGTTCAAGGACAAGTCGGCGAAGCACGGCGCCGGCCAGACCACGGTGGGCCTGTTCACCTACCCGATCCTCCAGGTCGCGGACATCCTGCTCTACCAGGCGAACGCGGTTCCGGTGGGTGAGGACCAGCGTCAGCACGTCGAGCTCACCCGTGATCTCGCCGAGCGCTTCAACGCTCGTTTCGGTGACACCTTCACCGTGCCCGCCGCGCACATCGTCCGCGAGACGGCGAAGATCTACGACCTCCAGGACCCGCACGCCAAGATGAGCAAGTCGGCGTCCACCCCCAAGGGCCTGATCAACCTGCTCGACGAGCCCAAGGTCTCCGCGAAGAAGATCAAGAGCGCGGTCACCGACACCGACACGGTGATCCGCTTCGACGCCGAGAACAAGCCGGGCGTCAGCAATCTGCTGACCATCTACGCCACGCTCACCGGCACGGGAATCCCGGAACTGGAGCAGAAGTACGAGGGCAAGGGCTACGGTGCGCTCAAGACCGACCTCGCCGAGGTCATGGTGGAGTGGGTGACCCCGTTCCGCGCTCGTACGCAGGAATATCTCGACGACCCGGAGACGCTGGACGCGATTTTGGCCAAGGGCGCCGAGAAGGCCCGTGCGGTCGCCGCCGAGACCCTGGCGCAGGCGTACGACAGGATGGGCTTCCTGCCCGCGAAGCACTGAGCACGGCGAGCACGCAGCAGGCATCGATCAAGCGCCGAGCGGACCGGTGGCGGCCGGCCGCGCGCCCGGGACCATGTGCCCCGGGCGCGCGGGACCAGGAAACCTGGCACCAGGGGCGGCCCAGCCGTCACACTGGCCACGGGGACACACAGGCGCACAGGAGGGAGAACGCAATGGGGACCGTAACGCTCGGCGTTTCGATCGCGGTCCCGGAGCCGTACGGCAGCTTCCTCCAGAAGCGCCGCGAGGGCTTCGGGGACCCGCACGCGCACGGCATCCCCACACACGTGACCCTGCTGCCGCCCACCGAGGTCGACGCCTCGTCCCTGCCCGCCATCGAGCGGCACCTCGCCGACGTCGCGGCCCTCGGCCGCCCCTTCCGGATGCGCCTGTCCGGCACCGGCACGTTCCGCCCCCTGTCGCCGGTCGTCTACGTCAACGTGGTCGAGGGCTCCTCCTCCTGCGCCTGGCTCCAGAAGCGCATCCGCGACGGGTCCGGCCCGGTCGCGCGCGAGCTCCAGTTCCCCTACCACCCGCACGTGACCATCGCCCACGGCATCGCCGAGGAGGCGATGGACCGGGCGTACGCGGAGCTGTCGGAGTTCGAGGCGGCCTGGACGATCACGGGCTTCGCGCTGTACGAACAGGGTGACGACGCGGTGTGGCGCCTGGAGCGGGAGTACCCCTTCGGTGAGGGCGCGGAATCGTCCGTCCCCAGCCAGTCGGACGTGGCCCGCCCCCCGGCGCCTTCGCGCTAGCCGGGCCGGAAACCGGCCCGTGAGGGCACCTCCCCGGAGGATTCGGGGTGCTCCGGAGTGGCAATGTGTGGGTCCATGCAATGGCTGACCCGACTGCCCTGGATCGGGCCCCTGATCGCCCGGCTCATGCGCACCCACGCATGGCGTTCCTACGAGACCCTCGACCGGGTGAAGTGGAGCCGCCTGGCCGCCGCGATCACCTTCACCAGCTTCCTGTCCCTCTTCCCGCTGATCACCGTCGGCGCGGCCATCGGCGCCGCCATACTCAGCACCCAGCGGATGCAGGAGCTCGAACGCAAGCTCGCCGAGCAGGTGCCCGGAATCTCCGGCAAGCTCGACCTCAGCACCCTCGTGGACAACGCGGGCACCATCGGTGTCGTCGCCGGCGCCGCACTGCTCTTCACCGGCCTGGGCTGGATCGGCTCCCTGCGCGAGTGCCTGCGCGCCGTCTGGGAGTACGAGGAGAGCCCCGGCAACCCGGTCCTGCTGCGGCTGAAGGACGCGGCCGTGCTGCTGGGCCTGGGAGGGGTCGCCCTGGTCTCGCTGGGCTGCTCCACGTTCGCCACGTCGGCCGTGGGGTGGGTCGTCGAGAAGGCCGGGCTGCAGGGCGTCGGCGGCCTGCTCACGGCGGCGGGCTTCTGCATCGCCGTGCTCGCCGACCTCCTGCTGATGATCTACGTGCTGTCGCGCCTGCCGGGCGTCCATCCGGACCGGTGGCGGCTCGTGCAGGGCGCGCTGATCGGCGCGATCGGCTTCGAACTCCTCAAGCTGCTGCTGAGCGGCTATCTCCAGGGCGTCGCGGCCAAGAGCATGTACGGCGCGTTCGGCGCCCCGGTGGCGCTGCTCCTCTGGATCAACTTCACGGCGAAGCTGATGCTCTTCTGCGCGGCGTGGACGGCGACGCCGCCCTCAAGCGCGTCAGCGCTTCTTGCGCACCAGGTCGGGGAGCGGGTGGCGGCGGTGGACGATGAACCCCGCCACCGCCAGCGCGGCGAGAGCGCCGCCCGCGATGCCCACCGCCGTCCACATGCCGCCGCCGGACCCGGCGACCGACGCCTGCGTGCGGTCCGCGGACGGCCGGCCCGACCCGTCGCCGGACTTGCCCGCCGTGCCCTTGGGCGGGACGAGCATGCCGACCGGCTTGACGTGCCCGGCCGCCTCGAAGCCCCAGTCGAGGAGCTTCGCGGTCTCGGTGTAGACCTCGTACTGCTCGCTCTTCTCGGGGTTCATGACGGTCACCAGCAGCTTGCGGCCGTCGTGCTGGGCGACGCCGGTGAACGTGTTGCCCGCGTTCGTGGTGGAGCCGTTCTTCACGCCGGCCATGCCCTTGTACGCGGGTACACCCTGTCCGGTGAGGAGCCGGTTGGTGTTGACGATCGTGGACGACGTGCGCTTCTCGCCCTTCTTCTCCTCGTCCGGGAACTGCGCGGTCACCGTCGAGCAGTACTCCCGGAAGTCCGCCTTCTGGAGGCCGGAGCGGGCGAAGAGCGTCAGGTCGTACGCGCTGGAGACCTGGCCCTCCTCGTCGTAGCCGTCGGGGCTGACGACGTGGGTGTCGGCGGCCTGGAGTTCGTCCGCGTGGGCCTGCATGTCCTTGACGGTCTGGGGGATGCCGCCGTTCATCGTGGCCAGCGTCCGCACCGCGTCGTTGCCGGAGCGCAGGAAGACGCCGAGCCACAGGTCGTGGACGGTGTAGGAGGAGCCCTCGTGGAGGCCGACGGCGCTGCTGCCCGCGCCCATGCCCTCCAGGTCGGTGGGCACCACCTTGTGGACCTTGTCGCGGGGGAGCTTCGGCAGCACCGTGTCGGCGAAGAGCATCTTCAGGGTGGAGGCCGGGGGCAGTCGCCAGTGCGCGTTGTTCGCGGCGAGGATCTCGCCGGACTCGGCGTCGGCGACCAGCCAGGAGCGGCCGCTGAGGCCCTGGGGCAGCTGCGGCGCGCCCGGACCCAGCTGCACCTGGGGACCGGGCCTGCCGAGCAGTTCGCCGCCCACCGTGGACATCCGGGGAGGCGGGGTCTTGGGGGCGCCCTTGCCGTCGGCCGGGTTGTCGGCGACGGCGGGAGCGGCGGTCATCAGCGGGAGGAGCAACGAGGCGGCAGCCGCGAGGGCGGCGCGGTAGCGGCGCGTCGCGGCGTACCGCGGGGGGTGTGATGTCGTCGGCACGTCCGTGAACGTACCCCGCCGCCCGTGGCCTGTGGATGGTGCCTCACCGGTGCGGGTGCCGCCCGGGGACCCGATAGGGGGAGTCGAGGCGGCCGAACGCATACTGAAACGCATGCTGAGTTCTTCCCGGGAGACCACCGGCGCCTCTCCCGCCCCCGCCGTCCTCTCCCGTCGCGTGTCCTGGTTCCTGCTCGCCTTCGGCGCGTGGTCTTGGGTCATCTGGATCACCTTCGCGAAGAATCTGTGGAAGGACGGCAGCGGGCTCGCCTTCGACGACGCGGGTGACCCGACCACGTACTTCTGGGTGCATCTCCTGCTCGCGATCACCTCGTTTCTCCTGGGGACGGTTGTAGGGGTCATCGGGTTGCGCGGGGTGCGGGCGTTGCGGCGCACCTCATAGCGGGATGATTCCGGCCACCTCCTCCGGCCGGTGCCGATCACTTGGCCGATTCCCGGGACGTACGGGCGCTCGTGTGTTTGGGTGATGCGCATCACGGGCGGAGGGGGCGTGGGGGATGCGTGCTGGCCGGTTACGGACGGGTGCGGCGGCGGCCGCGGGAGCGGTGCTGCTGACGGCGGTGGCGGCCGGCTGCGGGCTGGTGTCACCGGGCGACGGGGACCGGGGCCCGATCACGGTCGGCACGACCGACACGGTCACCGCGCTGGACCCGGCGGGCGCCTATGACGTGGGCTCCTGGGCGCTGTTCGGCAACCTCTACCAGTCACTGCTGACCTTCACGCCCGGCTCCACCACCCCGGTGCCGGACGCGGCGAGCCGCTGCGGCTTCCGGGGCCGGAGCCTGCAGACGTACGTGTGCACCCTGCGCGACGGGCTGAAGTTCGGCAACGGGAACGAACTGACGGCGAAGGACGTGAAGTTCTCCTTCGACCGGATCCGGCGCATCCACGCCGAGCAGGGCCCCTCGGCGCTGCTGGCGACGCTGGACGCGGTGGAGACGGCCGGGGCGACGGTGACCTTCCGGCTGAAGGCGCCGGACGCCACCTTCCCGTTCAAGATCGCCACGGGTGCCGGGTCGATCGTGGACTCCACGCTCTATCCCGCGGACGCCCTGCGGCCGGGGGCGGAGGCCGACGGCTCGGGCCCGTACGTCCTCAAGAGCTACCGGCCGGGGGTGCGCGCCGAGCTGAGGCCCGCCAAGCACTACCAGGGCGCGGTCAAGCCCAAGGGCAACGCCGTCGACGTGCGCTACTTCGCGGGGCCCGCGAAGCTGAGCGAGGCGTGGAAGCGGCGGGGCATCGAGGTCGCGGGCCGCCAGCTGCCACCGGCGGACATCGCCCGGCAGTCGCCGTCGGACTCCAGCGCCAAGCTGATGGAGTCCTCGGGCTCGGTGGCCCGCTCGCTGGTCTTCAACCTGCGGGACGGCTCGCCGGTGCGGCAGGCCGCGGTGCGCAGGGCGATCGCCGCGGTCGTCGACCGCGAGGCCCTCGCGCGCGACGTCCACCTGCGCACCGTCGAGCCGCTGTACGCGCTCATCCCGCAGGGCCTCACCGGCCACAGCACGTCCTTCTTCGACGCCTACCCGGCGCCCGACCCGGAGAAGGCCCGGACCCTGCTGAGCCAGGCGGGCATCACCGAGCCGGTGCGCTTCGGCCTCGCCTATTCGCAGGGGGCCGCCACCGACGAGGAGGCGGCCCTGCTGAAGAAGCAGCTGGAGGCCACCGGGCTGTTCAAGGTGACCACCAAGCACGTGGAGTGGACGGAGTTCCTGGCGGGCTACGCCCGCGGCGCCTACGACACCTACTGCGTCAGCTGGCTCGCGGACTTCCCCGACCCGGACACCTTCACCACCTCCGTCGTCGGCAAGGACTCCGCCCTGCACTCCGGCTACACCAGCGCCCGCGTCGAACGGCTCATCCGCGGCACCCAGCAGGAGGAACAGCGCATCCGCACGTCCGACGACTTCCGCGCCATCCAGAAGATCATCGCGGAGGACGTACCGCTGGTGCCGCTGTGGCAGAAGAAGGAATACGTCCTGGGCGACGCCGACATCTCGGGCACGGAATACCTCTCGGACGGCACGGGCACCTGGCGCCTGTGGCAACTCGACCGCATCTGATCCCGGGCGGCGGGCGGGCTCAGAGGCCGTGGCGGGAGAGGAAGTCCAGGATGAGCTTGGACCACTGGTCGGGGCGTTCGGCCATGGTTATGTGGCCCGTGTCGAGTTCGGCGTACTCCGCGCCCGGGATGCCGTCGGCCAGGATCCGGGAGTTGTCGGGCGAGACCAGGGTGTCCTGCAGGGTGGCGATGACCAGGGTGGGCACGGAGATGCCCGCGAGGTCGCCCGTGGTGTCCGTCGTCTGCACCACGGCCGCCTGCTCGGCGGCACCGGCCGGGACGCCCTTGATCAGCAGGTTGTAGAAGGCCGGGAGCTGGTACTCGGGCATGGCGTTGAAGAAACCCGGGCTGAAGCCGCTCAGCGCGGTGAACCGCGCGAAGGCCTCCAGGTCGCCGTCCGCAAGCAGCTTCTGCCACAGGTCGAGGGAGGCCAGCAACCGGTTGTCGGCCTTGGCCAGACCCGCCGTCAGCACCAGCCCCCGCACCCGCTCGGGATGCCGGGCCGCGAGCCGTACGGACACCAGGGTGCCCATCGAGTAGCCGATCACGGTGAAGGTGTCGAGCCCGGCCGCGTCGGCCTGCGCGACGAGCGCGTCGGCCAGCAGGTCGGCCGTCAGGACGTCCGCGCGCGGGGAGGCACCGGAGCCGGGGAAGTCGGGCGCCACCACGGTGTGGTGCGCGACGAGGGAGGGGATCAGCGTCGTGAAATTGCCCGCGACGCTGCCGCCCGCGCCGTGCGCGAGCAGCACGCCGGGGCCGGAGCCGCGGACCGTGGCGGACAGGGATATCGGAAGCTGTGTCATGCCGTCGAGCCTGTCATGTGACGCACCGTCAACGCATGAGGCCCCGCTCCCTCGCGGGGGCGGGGCCTCATGCGCGGCTGCGACCGGGGATCAGTAGCGGCGCGTGATCAGCGCGCGCTTGACCTCCTGGATCGCCTTGGTGACCTCGATGCCACGGGGGCACGCGTCGGTGCAGTTGAACGTCGTGCGGCAGCGCCACACGCCGTCCTTGTCGTTCAGGATCTCCAGCCGCTGCTCGCCGGCCTCGTCACGCGAGTCGAAGATGAAGCGGTGGGCGTTGACGATGGCCGCCGGGCCGAAGTACTGCCCGTCGTTCCAGAACACCGGGCAGGACGACGTGCACGCGGCGCACAGGATGCACTTGGTGGTGTCGTCGAACCGCTCGCGGTCCTCGGCCGTCTGCAGGCGCTCGCGCGTCGGCTCGTTCCCCTTGGTGATGAGGAACGGCATGACGTCGCGGTACGCCTGGAAGAACGGGTCCATGTCGACCACGAGGTCCTTCAGGACCGTGAGGCCCTTGATGGGCTCGACCGTGATCGGCTTGCTCGGGTTGAGGTCCTTGATCAGCGTCTTGCACGCCAGGCGGTTCTTGCCGTTGATGCGCATCGCGTCGGAGCCGCAGATGCCGTGCGCGCAGGAACGCCGGAACGTCAGCGAGCCGTCCTGGTCCCACTTGATCTTGTGGAGGCCGTCGAGGACCCGCTCCTTGGGGTCGATCTCCAGCTGGAAGTCCTGCCAGCTCGCCTCGGCCGCGACCTCCGGGTTGAACCGGCGGACCCGGAAGGTGACCGTGATGAGGTGCGAGGTGGTGGAGTCCGCCTCGAGCTTGTCCAGGGTCGTCGGGGTTGCCATCAGTACTTACGCTCCATCGGCTGGTAGCGGGTCTGCACTACCGGCTTGTAGTCGAGGCGGATCGAGTCCTTGCCGTCCTTGCCGACCTCGCGGTACGCCATGGTGTGGCGCATGAAGTTGACGTCGTCGCGGTTCGGGTAGTCCTCGCGGTAGTGACCGCCGCGGGACTCCTTGCGCGCGAGCGCGGACACGGCCATCACCTCGGCCAGGTCGAGCAGGTTGCCCAGCTCGATGGCCTCCAGCAGGTCGGTGTTGAAGCGCTTGCCCTTGTCCTGGACGGACACGTTCTTGTAGCGCTCGCGCAGCTCGGCGATCTTCTCGACGGCCGTCTTGATGGTCTGCTCGGTGCGGAAGACCATGACGTTGGCGTCCATGGTCTCCTGGAGCTCCTTGCGGATCTCCGCGACCCGCTCGTTGCCCGTGGACTCGCGCAGCCTCTCGACCTGGTCGACGACGAGCTGCGCCGGGTTCTCCGGCAGCTCGACGAAGTCGGAGCGGTGCGCGTACTCCGCGGCGGCGATGCCGGCCCGCTTGCCGAAGACGTTGATGTCCAGCAGCGAGTTGGTGCCCAGGCGGTTGGCGCCGTGCACGGAGACGCAGGCGACCTCGCCGGCGGCGTACAGACCCGGCACGACGGTGTCGTTGTCGGAGAGCACCTCGCCCGCGACGTTGGTCGGGATGCCGCCCATGGCGTAGTGCGCGGTGGGCTGGATCGGGATCGGGTCCGTGTAGGGCTCGATGCCGAGGTAGGTCCGCGCGAACTCGGTGATGTCCGGGAGCTTGGCGTCGAGCTGCTCCGGCGGCAGGTGGGTGAGGTCGAGGTAGACGTGGTCGCCCTCGGGACCGCAGCCGCGGCCCTCGCGGATCTCCGTGTAGATGGAGCGCGAGACGACGTCACGGGACGCGAGGTCCTTCATGACCGGCGCGTACTTCTCCATGAAGCGCTCGCCGTCCTTGTTGCGGAGGATGCCGCCCTCACCGCGGGCGCCCTCCGTCAGCAGGATGCCCATGCGCCAGATGCCCGTCGGGTGGAACTGGAAGAACTCCATGTCCTCAAGCGGCAGGCCGCGGCGGTAGCAGGCCGCCTGGCCGTCACCCGTGAGGGTGTGCGCGTTGGAGGTCACCTTGAAGAACTTGCCGGTGCCGCCGGAGGCGTAGATGACCGACTTCGCCTGGAAGACGTGGATCTCGCCGGTGGCCAGCTCGAAGGCGACCACACCGGCCGACTTCTTGACGCCGTCGACCTCGGTGATCAGCTGGTCCAGGACGTAGAACTCGTTGAAGAACTCCACACCCTCCTTGACGCAGTTCTGGTACAGCGTCTGGAGGATCATGTGGCCGGTGCGGTCCGCGGCGTAGCAGGACCGGCGGACCGGGGCCTCGCCGTGGTTGCGGCTGTGCCCGCCGAAGCGGCGCTGGTCGATGGTGCCGTCCGGGGTGCGGTTGAACGGCAGGCCCATCTTCTCCAGGTCGAGGACCGCGTCGATGGCCTCCTTCGCCAGGATCTCGGCGGCGTCCTGGTCGACCAGGTAGTCGCCGCCCTTGATCGTGTCGAAGGTGTGCCACTCCCAGTTGTCCTCCTCGACGTTCGCGAGGGCGGCGGCCATGCCGCCCTGGGCGGCGCCGGTGTGGGAGCGGGTGGGGTAGAGCTTCGTCAGCACCGCGGTGCGGCTGCGCTTGGTCGACTCGATGGCCGCGCGCATGCCGGCGCCACCCGCGCCGACGATGACGGTGTCGTACTTGTGGATCTTCATGGTCGCGTCAGCCCCGGGCTCTAGCGGATGTTCGGGTCGAAGGTGAAGATCACCAGCGTGCCCAGCAGGACGGTGAACACCGTGGCGGCGTACAGCAGGTTCTTCAGCCAGAAGCGGGTCGTGGCCCGCTCCGCGTAGTCGTTGATGACCGTGCGCAGGCCGTTGGCGCCGTGCAGCATCGCCAGCCACAGCATGATCAGGTCCCAGGCCTGCCAGAACGGGGAGGCCCAGCGGCCGGCCACGAAGGCGAACCCGACCTTGGACACGCCGCCGTCGAGCACCAGCTGGATCAGCAGGTGGCCGAGGACCAGCACGACCAGGACGATGCCGGACAGCCGCATGAACAGCCAGCCGTACATCTCGAAGTTGGTGCGGGTCGACTTCGGGGTCTTCTTGGTGCGCTTGCGCGGCGCCTCGATGACCGGAGCCGGGTGGTCCACGTCGTACAGCGACACGGTGTCGTTCACAGCGGGGGTGGTGTCAGCGGACATCTCGCGTCAGCTCCCGAACAGCGTGCGCAGCGTGTGCTGGAGCACGGGGTAGAAGGCGCCGGCCATGAGCACGACCCAGATGGCGACCACGGTCCAGAGCATCTGCTTCTGGTACCGCGCGCCCTTGGACCAGAAGTCCACCGCGACGACGCGCAGACCATTGAGGGCGTGGAAGAGGATGGCGGCGACGAGGCCGTACTCCATCACATTGACGACGGGCGTCTTGTACGTCGCGACGACATCGTCGTACGCCTCCGGGGAGACGCGAACGAGAGCGGTGTCGAGGACGTGCACGAACAGGAAGAAGAAAATGAGGACGCCGGTGACTCGATGAGCCACCCATGACCACATGCCTTCCCGGCCGCGGTACAGCGTTCCAGCCGGCACGGAAAACCCTCCGGGAGCGGGGATCGGGGCCTGCCGGCTTCACTGTCAGCGGGCCCGGCCGGGTACGGTCCACCGGCCCTGGCCATCGTAGCGACGCCTTGTCGGTTCTTTCTCCCGGGGTCGTCGGGTGTGGTCAATCACGCACGTACGGCCCAGTGTGAGGCCCAAAAGGGGCTGTTCGGGGGCGTCCGAGTGCCGGACAGGCACCGGTTTGATGATCTTCAGGCGCTATGTCCCGTGGTGCTGCCGGATGTCGTGGTTCCGGGTGCACGGAGTGTCGGGGGCGAGCCGGACCAGCCGGCCGCGGGCCAGCCGGGCGAGCTCGGCGGCGGTGACGGCGGCCTCCTCCCCGACGGAGCCCTCCAGCCGGGCGCGGAGCGCGGCGAGGGCGCGGTCGAGGGCCTCGGCGGGGCGGCAGCCGTCGAGGCACATCACGAAGACGTGGCCGAATCTGTGCTCGTAGGCGGCCTGGGCCCGGCGCAGTGCGGCGAGCGCGGCGGAGCCGGCGGATATGCCGGGGGCCGTACGGCGGACGAGCGCCGGATACGGGCCGCTCTCGTCCGCGAGCGCCTCGGCGAGGTCGGCGGGGGTCAGGGCGTGGGCGGCCCGGTCGGCGGCCCGGAGCAGGGCGGCCAGATCGGGGTACGGGCGCCCGGCCACCAGCTGCCGGGCCCACCGGCGGCTGCCGCAGCAGGCCAGGAGGGCGGCTTCGGCGGCGCCGGGCACCGCGGAGTTGAGGCGGTCGAGGCCGTGGCGGGCGGGGCCGTGCAGCGTGGCCTCCTCGGGAGTGCGGATGTGAAGACGTACGAATCCGCGCACAGGGGACGAGAAGCGGTGCACGGGGCCGTACGGGCGATGCGGGGCCATGCGGGACGGGACGGGCGCGGCATGCGGGTTCGTCATGCGGTTGTGACGGTCTTGTGATGCGGGGACGCGTGAGAACTCCACGGTCCGGCGTGCACACTGGGCCGCCACCGTAGCGATGGTTATCGGCCACTGTCCGACGGATGCGCGAATTTCCTTCGGACGGGCCGCTCCTGGGCGCGTGGTGGACACCCGCCACGGGCACGCGCAGATTACGGTCGCCTCATATTTGCCCCAAATAGGAGGCTTTGCTCCCATGGGTCCACCAGTCAGAATCACCCGGGCGGGCGTGGTGCGGGGCACCGTCACCGGAGTAGCGCTCGTCGCCACCATGACGATCATGGGCTGCCCCCGGGACAGCGCCACCCACCCCGCACGGGACGACTCCCGCTCCCCCCAGGCATCCCCCTCCTCCGCCGCCCCGCCGGCCGGCCAGGCGCCCGTGGCGCAGGGCACCCCGCGCACCGTGCCCGCCCTGCGCTCCGCGACGCCCGCGGCCGGGCCCGGCTGGCGGCCCGCCCCCGGCGCCCGCGTCGTCACCGACCAGGCCGGACCCCTCGCCGACGAGGCCCGCCGCCTGGCCGACGAGCTGAAGCTCGGCACCGCCGCCGGCCCCGCCCACCCCGGCGACATCGAACTGGCGCTGCGCCCGGGCCAGGCCGGCGGCCCCGAGGCGTACGAACTGGCCACGCACGACCGGAAGGTCCTGATCACCTCGCAGGGCGAGGCGGGCGTGTTCTACGGCACCCGCACCGTCCTGCAGGCCGTGCGCTCCGGCGGCGGGCTCCCCGAAGGCGTCGTGCGCGACGCGCCGGACCGCGCGCAGCGCGGGCTCAACCTCGACACCGCGCGCAAGCACTTCACCGCCGCCTGGATCGAGGACCGGCTGCGGGAGCTGGCCGACCTCAAGCTCAACCAGTTCGGCCTGCACTTCTCCGACGACCAGGGCTTCCGTATCGAGAGCGACACCCACCCCGAGATCGTCTCCCCGGAGCACCTCACCAAGGCCGAGGTCCGCCACATCCTCGCCCTCGCGGACTCCCTGCACATCACCGTCGTCCCCGAGATCGACTCGCCCGGCCACCTCGGCGCCGTCATCGACGCCCACCCCGACCTCCAGCTCCGCGACACCACGGGCACCGCCCTGCGCGGCGCCGTCGACATCGCGAACCCCGATGCCGCCGGCCTGATCGACGACCTGCTGCGCGAGTACGCGCCCCTCTTCCCCGGCCCGTACTTCCACCTCGGCGCCGACGAGTACCGGGCGCTGACGTACAAGGACCCGGAGTCCTCCTTCCCGCGCCTCGCCGAGGAGGCCCGCCGCCGCTACGGACCCCAGGCCCGCGTCCAGGACCTCGCCACCGGCTGGCTCAACGACCGGGCGGCCGTGCTGCACACCCTCGGCAGGAAGCCCAAGGCGTGGAACGACGGCTTCTTCACCGGCGGCGTCATCACCGCGGACAAGGACATCGAGGTCGAGTACTGGACCGGCAAGGAGCTCGGCGCGCGCGATCCGCAGGAATACCTGAACGAGGGACGCACGGTCGTCAACCTCAACGACGAGTACCTCTATTACGTGCTCGGCCAGCCGAACCAGTTCACGTACCCCACCGGGCAGCGGATCTACGAACAGTGGTCGCCGTCCGTGCTGCGCGGCACCACTCCCGTGGAAGGGGGCGCGACGCCCGCGCGCGTGCCCGGCGGCAGGTTGGCGGTCTGGTGCGATCGCGCCGACGCGCAGTCGCCCCAGCAGGTCGCCGACGGAATCCACCTGCCACTGGCCGCCCTCGCCCAACGCCTCTGGAACGCGGGCCCGCCGCCGATGCCCTGGAAGGACTTCACGGCACTCACTCAAAAGGTCCACTGACGACTGCGGGGCTCCGTGTGTCCTCAAACGCCGGACGGGCTGAATTTGCGGGCTAGGGTTCGCGAAATCCAGTCCGTCCGGCGTTTGAGGACGCGCCCGCAGGGCGCTCCGCCGCTGGGGGCACCTCCCAGCGGTAGCTGGGGGAGCAACGGACCGGCAGCCGGGGGTCCGGGGCACGCGCCCCGGTTTCGGGAAGGGGCGGGGCTGGGGAACAAGCCCGCCGCAGGCGCAACCGGCCCGCACCAGGCAACGGCCCGCACCCCAAGCTGCCCGGATACCCCCGCAGGACCAATAGGCCCTACCCTCCGGGAGGTACGCACGCGCACTTGAACGAGGGCCCGATGAAGATCGAATTCTTGCTGCACAACGCCTACGGCATCGGCGGCACCATCCGCTCCACCGTCAACCTCGCCGCCGCCCTCGCGGACCGGCACGAGGTGCGCATCGTCAGTGTCAACCGCCCCGTGGACGAACCCGAGCTCACCATCGACCCCCGCGTGCGCCTCACACCGCTCGTCGACCTGCGCGAGGGCACGGACACCGACGAGTACGAGGCCCCCCTCAACCAGCGGCCCAGCGAGATCTTCCGGGACGAGCGCATCGACAACGGCCGGATGGCCGCGACGGCCCTCACTGACGAGCGCGTGGCCGCGCACCTCGCCGCCACCGATGCCGACGTCGTCATCGCCACCCGCCCCAAGCTCATCGGCTACCTCGCGAAGTACGGCAGCGACCGCTTCCTGCGCCTCGGCCAGGAGCACCTCACCCACGAGGCGCACGTCCCCGAGCTGCACGCCGTGATGGACCCGGCGATCGCCGCGCTCGACGCGTTCGCCACCGTCTCCGAGGCGGACGCGGGGCACTACCGCGAGGCCCTCCCCGACGCCCGCGCGCGCATCCTCTCCATCCCCAACGCCGTCCCGGCGCCCGTCGCGGAACCCTCCGACGGCACGTCGCGGACCATCGTCTCCGCGGGCCGCCTCGTCGCGGTGAAGCGCTACGACCGCCTGGTCGCCGCCTTCGCCAAGGTCGCCGCCGAGCGCCCGGACTGGAACCTGCGGATCTACGGCCGTGGCCCCGCCAAGGCCAAGCTGCGCAAGCAGATCGAGGAGCTCGGGCTGTACGAGCGCGTCACGCTCATGGGCGCCCGCTCGCCCATCGAGACCGAGTGGTCGAAGGGCGCCGTCGCCGCCGTCGCCTCCGACGCCGAGTCCTTCGGCATGACCATCGTCGAGGCCATGCACGCCGGGCTCCCCGTCGTCGCCACCGACTGCCCGTACGGCCCCCGCGAGATCCTCACCGACGGCACCGACGGCGTACTCGTCCCGCTCGACGACGCGGACGCCGTCGACGCCTACGCCGAGGCGCTCCTGAAGATCACCGGTGACGCAGACCTCCGCCGCCGCCTCGGCACGGCGGCCCGCGAGACCGCCCACCGCTACGAGCCGTCCCGGATCGCCCAGCGCTACGAAGAGCTCTTCGAGGAACTCCGCCCCGGCTCCACCGCCGCCGCGCCCGCCCCCGAGAAGAAGGGCGGCTTCCTGCGCGGCCTCTTCGGCGGCGGCCGCCCCAAGCAGCCGGCGGCCGAGGCCCCCTCGCCCCAGGGCGACACCGCCCACCCCGAGGCCCGCTGCGCCGTCGACGCCGACGGCTCCCTGACCGTACGGCTGCGCCCGGAGCAGCTCACCGGCGCCGACACCCACGTCCTGCTCCGCCACCGCGGCACCAAGGGCAAGGAGGCCGTGCGCGTACCGCTGTCCGCCGACGGCACGGCCCGGATCGAGCGCGCCGCGCACACCATGGCCGAGGGCCGCTGGGACACGTACGTCGAGCGGGCCGGCGACAAGTCCCGGCGCCGTCTGGCCGCCGCGCTCGTCGAACAGAAGGCGCTTCTCGGCCTCCCGCTCACCGAGGGCGCCGCCGGGGTCGCGGCCTGGGTGCCGTACGAGACGAGCGACGGCTTCCTCGCCGTCCGCACGTGGCTGCGCGAGCGGCACGCCGAGGCCACCGAGGTGCGCGTCGGCGCCGACGGGATCACCGTCACCGTCTCGCTCCACGGCACGCCCCTGGGCGACGGCGCCGAACTCGTCGCCCGGCTCCGCGACGGCGACGGCGCGGCCGGGGACGTCCGGGTGCCCCTGGAGGACGGCACCGGCGTCCTCCCCTACGAGCCGATGCAGAAGCGCATCGCCGACGAACAGGACCTGTGGGACCTGTGGGCGCGCCCCGCCTCCGGCGCGTCCCTCGTACGCGTCGGCCGCATCGAGGGCGACTTCGCCGACCGCAAGGGCATCGACACGTTCCCGGCGGCGGCGCGGGGTGAGGTGCGGCTGCGGCCGTACTTCACGGTGACGAACGATCTGACGGTGACGGTGAAGGACGCGTCAGCGGCGGACGCCGCGTAGCGGTTTTTGGGTGCGCTTTCCGCTGGGTGCGGTTCGTCTGTCGGGCGCGGGTCCGTTGCCGCCTGCGGCGGGCTTGTTCCCCAGCCCCGCCCCTTCCCGAACTGGGGCTCGTGCCCCAGGCCCCCGGCCGCGGGTCTGTTGCCGCCTGCGGCGGGAGCGCCCTGCGGGCGCGTCCTCAAACGCCGGACGGGCTGAATCCGCGTACCTCGGGGGTCTGGGGGCGGAGCCCCCAGTTCGGGAAGGGGCGGGGCTGGGGAAAAGAAAAGGCGCGCGCAGCCCCATGCGCCAGACGGAGACGGCCGGGGCCGCCACCCCCCACAGGAGAGGCCCCGACCGCCATCCGGTGCGAACCCTGGTGGGGCCCGCACTACCTACAGCGCCGAAGCCCCGAAATCCGTCACACTGTCATACCGGCAAGGCGGAGGCCGTTTCTGGACGAGGCCGGGCCCCTGCCCGTAACGTGCGGGTCCGCGCCCGAGGCGGCGCGCGTCTCTCCCGTTCGGTCCCGGTGGCCGGGGAACCGGGGGGTATCCGTAAGTTCGGCCACGTCCCCAGGGGGTCTGAGAAATGTATCCGTGCGGTCGATGCCGCGCTGCCGCCGTGGGCCCGGACGGCCGCTGCGCCGCCTGCGGCTCGTATCAGCAGCAGCCGGCCCCGCCGATGGGCATGCCGCCCGCGCCGCCGTACCCGTACGCCGCCGCGATGCCCGTCGGCGCCGCCGACCTGCGCCGCGGCCTGCGGATCGCGCTGAGCGTGATGCTGTCGGTGAGCGTGGTGGCGCTGCTGCTCGTCTTCTGGGCGCGCACGGAGCAGCGTTCGGCGATCCAGACGGTCATCGACGACGGCGTCGGCGGTGGCGCGGCGAACGGCGCCGAGGACGCGGACGGCTACGTCATGGCGGCGCAGCTCTTCTACTTCCTGACGCTCGCCGTGACCTCCGCGCTGTGGGCCGTGTGGTTCCGGCGCGCGCGGCTGAACGCGGAGCTCTTCGCCCCCGGTACGCACCGCATGGGCACCGGCTGGGCGGCGGGCGCGTGGTTCACCCCCGTGGTCAACCTCTGGTTCCCCAAGCAGATCGTCAACGACATCTACCGGGCCAGCGCCCCGGCGGGCCCGCAGAGCGCGCCCAAGGGACTGCTGAACACCTGGTGGAGCCTGTGGATCGGCTCGTTCGCCCTCAACATGGTCTCGACCGTCATGGCCGCCTCGGCTGGCGCCCGGCTCCGGTCCCGGAACTATGACGGCTCCACCTGGCAGAACGACGTCGACGCCCTGAAGTCCGCGGCCAACCTCGCCGGGTTCGCGGCGCTGCTGACGGCGGCGGCGGGTGTCCTCGCGATCTTCGTCGTACGGCAGTTGGCGCGGCTCCAGGAGCAGCGTGCCCTGATGGGTCCCGCGCCGATGGGACCGCCGATGGGAGCCATGGGCCCGATGGGCCCGATGGGCGTTCCGATGCCGGGCCAGATGCCGGGTCCGATGGGCGGCCCGATGGGTGGTCCGGTGGCCGGTCCCATGGCGGGTCCCATGGCCGGTCCCATGGCGGGCGGTTGGGGCAATCCGCCGCATCCGCCGCATCCATCGCAGAATCCTTACGGCAACGGCCCGGCCGGCTACTGAGCCGAGGATTCTCCCAGTGGGGCAGGATGAGGGTGTGCAGGGGGACGACACTGAGCTGACCGCCGCGGTGCGCGCGGCGCAGAGCGGGGACGAGACGGCGTTCCGTACCGTCTACCGGGCTGTCCATCCCCGCCTGCTCGGCTATCTGCGCACCCTCGTCGGGGACGCGGAGGCCGAGGACGTCGCGTCCGAGGCGTGGCTCCAGATCGCCCGCGACCTGGAGCGGTTCACCGGGGACGCGGACCGCTTCCGCGGCTGGGCGGCCCGGATCGCTCGCAACCGCGCCCTCGACCACATACGGATGCGCGGCCGGCGCCCGGCCATCGGCGGTGACGAGAGCGAGCTCGCGGGCCGCGCGGCCGACGCGGACACCGCAGGGGAGGCCCTGGAGTCCCTCGGCACGGACCACACCTTCGCGCTCATAGCCCAGCTCCCGCAGGACCAGGCGGAGGCCGTCGTGCTGCGGGTGGTCGTCGGCCTCGACGCGAAGAGCGCGGCCGGGGTCCTCGGCAAGCGGCCGGGCGCGGTCCGCACCGCCGCCCATCGGGGCCTGCGGCGGCTGGCCGAACTGGTGACGGCCCCCGAGGCCGTCCCCGGGCAGCGGCAGGCACAACCGTCACACACCGGAGCGAACGCTTCCACCGGTGTGACGCAATTGCGTACGCGGACGCAGAAGGACATGTGATGGCGGACGACCACCGGTACGAGTGGCTGGATGACGACGCCGTGGAGCGTCTGCTCACGCCCGCGCAGTCGCCTTCGGCGGACCCCGAGGCGGCGGAGGAGCGCCGGCTGGCAGCGCTCCTGCGCTCCCTGACCCCGGCACAGCCCTGCGCCCTGCCGGGCGAGGAAGCGGCCCTGGCGGCGTTCCGGGCGGCCCGCGCGGAACGCACGCGCGACGCGCACGCCTTCGCGGAGGAGACCGCTCCGGGCACGGCGCCGGGTGGCCATGCGACGGCTGTTTCGTTGTCGGCGGACACCTCCGGCGCGGGCCGCGCTTTCACGGCGGACGGCTCTGGCATGGCGCACGGTCCCGCGGCCGCGAGCGCTTCGGAGTTCGCGCCCGGCGCGGACGCGTACGGGGTCGCGCCGTCGGCGGCGGACGCTCCCGGTACGGGCCGGGCGTTCGCGGCGGACGGCCCTGGACCGGTGCGGGGTCTCGCGGCCGCGAGTGCTTCGGAGGGCGCTCCCGGAGCGGACGCGCACGGACTCATACCCGGGGCCACGCCGTCGGTGACGGACGCCACCGGTCCGGCCCGGACAGCTGACGGTGTGTCGGTAATCGCCGGGCGCGCGGACGCCCCGGCCACCCACCCCCTCGCGGCCGAGTCCGGCCCCGCGGCGGCAGCCGCAGACGCGCGGGCCGCCCGCATCGCGGCCGATGTCGCACCCACATCCGGTCTCGCGGCGACAGCCGCAAGCGCATCCACTACGCGCGTAACTCCCCCCGGCCCCGTCGCCCGGATCGGCGTCGTCGAGAGAGCGCGGGGGCTGTTCGGGCAGCGGTGGCGGCCCGTGAAGGTCGCGGTGGCGATGGCCGTCGCCGGGTGCGCGCTCGGCGGGGTCGCGGTCGCGGCCGGTACGGGCGTGTTGTCGGCACCCTTCGGGCGTACGACGAGCGAGCCCGAGACCAGCACCAGCGTCTCCGCCCTCGACGACACCGGCATGGCGACCCCGCTGCCTCCCTCCGGCACGCCCGGTCCCTCGCCCTCGCCCGGCAAGGACGGCAACTCCCGCCCGAGCGGCAGCCCGTACACCCCCGCACCGAAGGGCGGCGGTGCCACCACCGGGCACGGCGGCAAGGAGGACGGACCCGGGGGCGGCCCCTCGGCGACCCCCCGCCGCGACGGCGGTGGCCACGGCGACGACGACGGGGACACGGCCAAGCGCGGCTCCGACTGGGCCGCCCGCATGTGCCGTGACTTCCTCGCCGCGCAGCAGCACCCCGGCCAGGGTGTCGACGAGCACGACCTCCGCGACTTGGAACACGTCGTGGGCGCGGCGGGCGCGGACGCCCTGCGCGCGTACTGCGAGCGCCATGCGTCGGACGGCGGCAGCAAGAGCGCCCCGGGCAAGGGCGGCGACGACGGCAAGGCCAAGGGCGGTGACGACGGCGACGGCGGCCACCGCGGCCGGCCCACCGGGCTGTTGCCGCCCGTCCTCGGCGGCCCCGGCCTCCAGCTCCCGAAGGTGCTTCCGGTCCCGCTCACCCCCTTGGTGTGACGTTTTCCGTGCCGCCGGCGCTGTAAGAAGTGTGCCGACTGGTCATCGGCCGCGTACGAGCCGGAGTTCCCCCCATACCGTCGGCTCGGCGCACCGGCGCGGGCGGGGCTCTTCCCCCGGCTCTGCCCGCGCCCCCCTCAGCCGTCACCTCTCAGCCGTCGCGCCGGTGCTTCCCTTCGCCACCCGGCGGAGCATCCTGTACGTACGGAAGACGTACCGAAGGACGACACCGCACGGCGTGACGAGCAGCAGCGGGAGGCGGCACCCATGGCGCGCGAGCCGGACAGCAGCAGCACGCGGTCGACCGAGTCCGGGCTGACCGTCGAACCCGTCTACGGACCCGGGGCGCTCGTCGGCTGGGATCCCGCCGAGCGGCTCGGCGCCCCCGGCGCGTACCCCTTCACCCGCGGCGTCTACCCGACGATGTACACCGGCCGCCCCTGGACCATGCGGCAGTACGCGGGCTTCGGCACCGCCGCCGAGTCCAACGCGCGCTACCGGCAGCTCATCGCGCACGGCACCATGGGCCTCTCGGTCGCCTTCGACCTGCCCACCCAGATGGGCCACGACTCGGACACGCCACTGGCGAGCGGCGAGGTCGGCAAGGTCGGCGTCGCGATCGATTCCGTCGAGGACATGCGGGTGCTCTTCGACGGCATCCCGCTCGGCGAGGTCTCCACGTCGATGACCATCAACGCGCCCGCCGCGCCGCTCCTGCTGCTGTACGAGCTGGTCGCCGAGGAGCAGGGCGTGCCGGCCGACCGCCTCACCGGCACGGTGCAGAACGACATCCTCAAGGAGTACATCGCCCGCGGCACGTACATCTTCCCGCCGCAGCCGTCGCTGCGGCTCGTCGCGGACATGTTCCGGTACTGCGGTGAGGTGATGCCGCGGTGGAACACGATCTCGATCTCCGGCTACCACATGGCCGAGGCGGGTGCCTCGCCCGCGCAGGAGATCGCGTTCACCCTGGCCGACGGCATCGAGTACGTGCGCACCGCCGTCGCCGCCGGCATGGACGTCGACGCCTTCGCGCCCCGGCTGTCGTTCTTCTTCGTCGCGCGGACCACGTTCCTGGAGGAGGTCGCGAAGTTCCGCGCGGCGCGGCGGATCTGGGCGCGGGTGATGCGCGAGGAGTTCGGCGCGCGCGACCCCAAGTCGCTGATGCTGCGCTTCCACACGCAGACGGCGGGTGTGCAGCTGACCGCGCAGCAGCCGGAGCTCAATCTCGTACGGGTCGCAGTGCAGGGCCTGGCGGCGGTGCTCGGCGGCACCCAGTCGCTGCACACCAACGCCTTCGACGAGGCCATCGCCCTGCCCACCGACAAGTCGGCCCGGCTGGCCCTGCGCACGCAGCAGGTGCTGGCCCACGAGACGGACGTGACGGCCACGGTCGACCCCTTCGCCGGGTCGTACGCGGTGGAGTCGCTGACCGACGCCGTCGAGGAGGCGGTGCTCGGCCTCATGGCCCGGGTGGCGGACCGCGGCGGGGCGGTCGCCGCCATCGAGGAGGGCTTCCAGAAGGCCGAGATCGAACGCAACGCGTACCGCATCGCCCAGGAGACCGACAGCGGCGAGCGCGTCGTCGTCGGCGTCAACCGCTACCGGCTGGACGAGGAGGAGCCCTACGAACCGCTCCGCGTCGACCCCGCGATCGAGGAGCAGCAGGTGGAGCGCCTGCGGCGGCTGCGCGCCGCCCGCGACGCGGCGGCGGTGGAGGCCGCGCTGGCCCGTCTGAAGAAGGCGGCCGGGGGAACGGACAACGTCCTGCCCCCCATGAAGACCGCGCTCAGGGAGCGGGCGACGGTGGGGGAGGTGTGCGGGGCGCTGCGCGAGGTGTGGGGCACCTATGCGCCGAGGGAGTCGTTCTGACCGGACCGGGGACCCGCGCCCGCCGGGTGAGGGAAAATGGCGGGATGTCCTCTCCGCGCCGCACGTGCCCCGTCTGCTCCCGAGAGATCGCCGTGGTCGGCGGTCGCTTCGCCCGCCACGACCCCCCGGGCCGCCGCGCGTCCTACGACCTCATCTCCTGCCCCGGCTCCCGCCGCTCGGCCCCCCTCCTCTCGACGGAACCCCGCCTCTTCGACCCGGAGGAACCGGACATGAAGGGGCAGGGGCAGCTGTTCTGAGGCCTTCGCATAGCCTCGACCGGATATCGGACGGTCGATGTGGGGGCGGCGCGAACCCACGGCCTGAGCGCGCTCACCCGTCGCCGTGGATGAGCCACAGCACGATGGCTATCGGCATGAACGCCGCTATCACGGCCTTGGTGTACACGAACGCGAAAGCGCAGCCCGTGATGCCGAGGACGATGCGCTGCACCCGCTTGTACCGCACCTTCGCGCCGCCCCACGCGCCCGCCACGAAGGCGAGCGGCAGCGCGTAGCCGAGGGCCCAGACGAGCGGGAAGCCGGAGCCCGCGAAGTCCGCGTACGCGAGCAGCAGGGCGAGGGGTGTGCAGATCGCGGGCGCCAGCCACCACAGCTCGTCCGGCTCGGGCGCGGGGCGGGGTGGGCAGGGCAGTGGGGACGGCGTCGGGTTCATGAACCCAGTCCACCGCGGCGGGTCGTCGTACCGGCAGCGCGCGCGTACTCATTCGTACGTGCGCTCGTACTCAGCGCAGTTCGGAGCGGCTGTGGCCCTTGTACGGTCGAGGTGTGCCGACGCCTGAGCGGACGGACGGGCTTCCCGGGCCGCGTTGTCCTCGCAGAAGACCACTTCCTGCTCAGGGACGGTCTGATACGGCTGCTCGGGGCGTTCGGCCACGAGATCGTCGCGGCCGTCGACAACGGCTCCGACCTGCTGACCTCCCTCACCGGACTGCGTCCGAAGCCGGGCCTGCACCCGGACGAGGGCGACAACCGGCGGGTGCTGGCGGTTCTGGCGTATCTGGAGCGGTGAGAGCGCGCCTCCCCGATCAGGGTGAACTCGGGGTATTCGCAGGGGAGTTCCCGGAGGCGTGGTGCGTGCCGCGGTGCGCACGATGAGCGCATGAGAATCCCCGATCGCGCCGCCGCGCGCCACTGTCTCGCCGTGCTCGGCGCCGCCGTGGCCTTCGCCGCCTCGGCCGTCCCCGCTTCGGCCACCGCCGACGATCACGGCCTGCGGCGCGGCCAGTTGGTCTCCGCGGAGCTCGTCGCCAGAATCCCGCAGTCCACCGCCGCCCAGCAGGTGCACGACCGCGGCTACGCCGACGACGCCGCGGTGCCGCGCTACGGAGTGGACCACTACCGGGTGCTCTACCGCACGATCGACCCGCAGGGCCGCCCCACCACCGCGAGCGGCCTGGTCAGCCTGCCGGAGAACGACCGGCGGGAGCTGCGCGTGGTGGTCTACGAGCACGGTACGTTCGCCGCGCGGGGCGACGCGCCGTCCGGCGACCCGCGCGTGCCAGCGGCTCCGTCGGTGCGGGCCGACTCGGTGCTCTTCGCGGGTGCCGGCTACGCCACAGTGGCCCCCGACTACCTGGGCCTGGGCAGCGGCCCGGGCCTCCACCCCTACGACGACCTGGCCTCCGAGACCACCGCCTCGGTCGACCTGTTGCGCGCCGCCCGCACGGTGGCCCACGGCCAAGGGCGCCGCCTCGCCCGGGGCGTCCAGGTCACCGGGTTCTCACAGGGCGGTCCCGCCGCGATGGCCCTGGGCCGGGCCCTGCAGCGCGGCGCCGCCCCGCACTTCGGCCTGGCGTCGCTCGCCCCGGTCAGCGGCCCCTACGACGCCCAGCACGCCGAGGCACCGGCGGGCCTGGAGCGCGGCACGCTGCGGGGCAAGGACACCAACTACCTCTTCGCCTATTGGCTCATCGCCATGAACCGCAAATACCACCTGTACGACGACCCGTCCGAGGTGTTCCGGGCGCCGTACGCGGCCTCCGTCGAATCCCTCTACGACGGCACGCACGGCGACGCCGAGATCTTCACCGCCCTCCCCGACACCCCGCGGCAACTCCTCACCCCGAAGGTCATCGCCTGGGCCCTGCACCCCACGGGCAACCTGCTGCGCGCCTACGAGGAGAACGACACCAGCTGCACCGACTGGCGCCCCCGCGTCCCCGTCCACCTCTTCGCGGCCCACGGCGACAAGGACGTGGCCTACGAGAACTCCCTGCTCTGCGAACGAGCACTGACCGCCGCCGGTGCCAGGGTGACACTCACGGACGTCGGCGACGTGGAGTATTCGCCCTCGCGTCGGGCGGCACTTCCCAGGGTGCTCGCGTGGTTCGAGGAGCGCTTTCCGGCGGACGGCAGGTAGGGGGCGCCGCGCGCCGGACCTTGTACGGTCGAGGTGTCCGGCGTGATGGGCGCCGAGCGACCAGGAGACAACGTGGCCGATGTCGTAGATCCACAAACCTACGCGCGCATGCGGAAGATCGCCGACGAGCTCTGGCCGATCGTCGAACGCTTGCCAGGCGCATGGGCAGTTGAGATCGGGGCGGCGGGTGTCGTCGTCATGATGAGCCCGGTCAAGCGCCACGAGGCCATCGCCACCCGCATCGTGCGGCAGATCAATGCCCAGCTCGTGACCACGCACCCCGGTCAGGACGTCGTCGCCCAGTCCGGTGCCGAGGTGGAGCACCCGGTGGTTGGGCGGATGCGCCGCCCGGACGCCGTGGTCGTCCCGCTCGCTGTTCTGGACGAGCCGGGAGCGACGGTTGATCCCGCCGACCTTCTCGCCGTGGTCGAGGTGGTGTCCGAGCCCAACCCGGACAACGACTACGTCGAGAAGGCCGCCGACTACCCGGCCATGGGCATCCCGTTGTACCTGCTGGTCGACCCTCGCAAGGGCCTCGTCCACACCTACGCCGACCCCGCCCCCGGCTCCAACGGGCCGCACTACGCGACGGTGTTGCCCTACGTCTTCGGCGACCAGGTGCCTTTCGGCCCGTGGAACATCGATACGACCGACTTCAAGCGCTACGCCGACGCCTGAGCGGACGGGCTTCCAGGGCCGCGCTCGTACTCAGCGCAGTTTGGAGCGGCCGCCCTGCGGCCGGGTGGCCGCGCGGGCGCGGCGGCGTGCGTGTGCGGGGGCGGCCGTGGGTTCCTTGGCCATCCATGCCTTCGCCCGGGACCAGGCGGCCTTGGCGTAGAGGCCCTGGAGCTGTCGGGGCAGCCGTGCGACGACCTGTCGGCAGGGGGCTTCGCCGCAGTGGAGAGGGGATGCGGTCAGGCCCAGGTGCGGGTAGGTCATGGTCTTGGGCGGCATGTAGACGCACCCGCAGACCACGCAGGTGAACACAGGACGCATCGGCTCGGTCTGCTCGGATGGCACGAGAACCTCTTCCCTGTACGGCTAGCCCGACGTGCTGCCCGTGCCGCCGCAGAGAGTGCAGGACGAATAGCTGGTGTGGGTAACGGGATTCTGGTGCCCGTGGGCATCGGTCTCGACGGTGTACTCGACCTTGGTGGTGATGCCCTCGCCGTTGCAGGCCGTGCACGTCTGCTCCTGCGGTGCGGGCATCGGCGGCTCCCCTCGACACCCCGAGGATAGCGAGCGGCCACCTCCTGCCGCAGCCCGCTGTATCTCCCTGAAGCTGGGCGTGCACCCGAACGAGGGCGGCAACCGGCGGGTGCCGGCGGTTCTGGCGTATCTGGAACGGTGAGAGCGGGCGGCGCGCCGCGCCTTGTACGGTCGAGGTGTCCGGCGTGGTGGGAGCTGAGCGACCGGGGAGGCGCCGTGGCCGATGTCGTAGATCCACAAACCTACGCGCGCATGCGGAAGATCGCCGACGAGCTCTGGCCGATCATCGAACGCATGCCAGGCGCATGGGCAGTTGAGATCGGGGCGGCGGGTGTCGTCGTCATGATGAGCCCGGTCAAGCGCCACGAGGCCATCGCCACCCGCATCGTGCGGCAGATCAATGCCCAGCTCGTGACCACGCACCCCGGTCAGGACGTCGTCGCCCAGTCCGGTGCCGAGGTGGAGCCCCCGGCGGTCGGGCGGATGCGTCGTCCCGTGCCGCCGCCCGTCACCGATGGCGGCGGAAATCCCCGTACAGCACAACCGCGTTGACCACCGAGAAGACCACCGCCAGCAAGCCGATCCAGAACCAGAACGAGGTCATGCACAGGCCGCGTAGGGCGTCGGTGCTCGCCACGGTGATGGTCAGTGCGAATGCCACGGCCGCGTACGTCTTTCGACGCCGCGCCTGTCGCGCGCGGTGTGGGCCGGCCAGTTGGGCCGCGTACTGTCGCGGGTCGCCGAATAGCGCCTCCGCTGGTCTGTCGGCCTCGGTCACCGTCTCGTGGATCTCGGACAGCGCCTGCTGTGCCAGCCCCTTGGGCGGGTCGTACGTCGTGACCAGGTGGAGTTTGAAGGCGGCTGCCCACCTTTCGTCCTCCCTGCGTGCCCACTCCACTGTTTCCTCCTCCGCCGGGTAGATCAAGGGAACCGCATCGGCCGGACGCACGGCAAACGCCGCACTCCGAGCCGCTCGCGCGGCCTGGAGCACGGCGTGGCGGCCGGGCCGTCAGCAGGAGTAGTACTGCGTGACCTGGGCCGTGGCCGCGTACACGCTGGGTTCGAACGTGCCCTGTGCGTTCATGTCGTACCACTTGCTCGGCCACATCGTCGGGCTGTCGTAGGTCGTGGTCCTGTAGAGCTCCTGGCCGCTCGTGTTCTTCAGGCCGAAGCGCGCGTGCCAGATGTCGCCGCTCAGCGTGAAAGTCGTCTGCGTCTTTGCGGTGAAGGTGAGTTTGCCGTCGGAGTAGAGCCGCAGCTCTCCGCCGGTCTGGTGGCAGTCGCCCGCGCTCAGGTCGCCCCAGGTCCACCATTTGTAGTCCGTGGCGATGCCCTGCCTGACCGTGCCCGAGGCTGCGGGGTCCGTGTCGGCCGGAACTGCCGCCGCCGGGGCGGCGAATGCCGTGACGAGGACGGCCGCGGCCAGCAGAGTCCTGATGGCCCGCCGGGGGGATTTCATGGGGGTTCTCCGTTCGGGAGGAGGGCAGCCCCTTCAATTGCCGTGCGCTCTTATCCGGAGCCGAATCCCACGGAGTGGGCCGGCTCGGGCGGCGGGCCCGTCTCGTCCCAGGTGCCCCCGACTCCCACGATCGCCAGAAGCCGGCGGCACGAGCCGTCGGAGTAGACGAAAGCCGTGGCGTCCGTGTCGTTTTCGGCGTGGGCCGCGCCGCCGGGGATGGGGAGGCACACGTCGTTCGGCGGGTTGTCGAGCTCGTCGGGGGCTCCCGTGTCGGCCCTGATGTACGAGAACGGTCCGTCGGCGGCCTGGGCGTTGGCGGTCAGTCCCGTCACCAGCGCGGCGGCCGCGCCAATGGTGAGGCCGATCCTGCCGATTTTTCGGAGTGCGCGCATGAGGACGCTCTCCCTTCCCTCTTGGCAGGGGATGGAATGGGAGCGTCCCAACTTTTTGGGGAGTTTAGGAAGAGTGTTGACGTGCGGCCACTCGAATGGGTGAGCAGAGTTCGCAGTTCATAAGAGCGTGAATAAATAGGCGGTACGCGAGTGAAGTGAAGTGCAGTGCGGGGCCGTTGGGGTTCTTGGAGTCGCGTATGGATATGAGGTCGGGGGAGAGGGATATCTCCACGCAGTTCTCGACCACGGAGCTGTAGCTGCTCTTTATGAATCGGCTCATGTCGTTTCCTTGGCGATCCGCGTGATGAAGTCCCGTGATGCGGCGGGGGCCAGTGCCTGGTCCAGCAGGTACTCGAATGCATGGGTGTATCGAGCGACCCGGGCGTCCTCGTCCAGGTAGAGCGAGTGCGTCAGCGGCTCCACGGCAACCACGGGCTCACCTGCGGCCAGGTGGAAGATCGTGAAGCTGCCGTCCATCCCAGTGTGCGCGCCTGTCGTGAACGGGAGAACCCGCAGTTCGATGTTCGGCAGTTTCGACATGAGGAGCAGGTGCTCAAGCTGCCCTTGCAGGGTGTCGGGCCCGCCGACCGCGCGCCTCAAGCATGCCTCGTCGAGGACGCACCGGAGCGCGAGCGGGGTTCTGGAGGCTTCGTCGCCGGGTGTGAGCGCCAGGACGTCTTGGCGCTTCATGCGCAGCTCCACGAAGTCGCGCACGTCACGTGCCGTGCTCCATACGCTGCCTCCTTGGATGATCGCGTTGGCATACGCCGCGGTCTGTAACAGACCGGGGATGGCGAGCGCCGCGTAGGTATCCGTGTGGGTGGCGATTTCCTCCAACTCCAGGAAGTCGGCGAACTGCGGGCGGATCACATCTTTGAACTGCGTGAAGATCCTCCGCTGGCGGGCACTGTCGGAGAGCCTCGCGATCTCCATCGTCTCCGCGATGCGCACCGCGTCCTTCACCCCGTACACGGTGAAGAACTTCTCCAGATCGGGGCGCTGTTTACCATTCTCGATCTTGCTCAAGGCGGGCGGGCCGGCCAGGCCCAACAGTTTGGCGGCTTCCGCGAGATTGAGCCCCGTCCGCACTCGCATCGTTTTCAGGATCGCTCCGAGCCTCCGGCGCAGCATGGTCGGTTTGGCGTCAGACATGTGATCACCCCCTTCTGCGAGCGACTCTACCGACATCAACTGGCTTGGCATATGCCAATGTTCACCCTATCGAGTTGGTTTGCCCGGCGTAAGTTGCTCGCGCGATTCGCGCCCGCCTCAGAATGAGGTCGCTGTCGAGTGCGGCAGCGTGGAGCGAACCCGGGAGGCCCACGGCAATGACGTACAGAAACGGCGCGTTCGTAGTCGACACGCGCGAGGGATGGATCGGGCAAGTGATCGACAGCGCGGGCAGCCGCGTACACGTACGAGCCCCCGGCGGCGGCGCCGAATGGGAAGTGCCGTTCTCCGTCCTGCGGTTGGCGACGCGCGAGGAGCGGGACGAGGTCGGGCTCTGGCCGAGAGGCACGCGGTCGCGGAAGGGGTGCCCGGAATGCCCGGCGCTGGAGCTCGCGTGGCGGGACGCCGCCGAAGGGGGCGACAAGCTGAAGGAGGCGACCGCGCTCGTCGCGCTGCGGCGCCACGGCCGGGTGGTGCACATGCTGCCGGGAGGCAGGGCGTGAGTACGGCGGTGGCGACGTGCGCGCACCGCGCGGGGTGGGTGCGGGGCAAGGGTGAGGCGCGGTGCGGGAGTTGTGGGGTGGTGCGCTTCACGGAGTACGGCGCGCTGCGCCCGCCGGGCCTGGCCGAGGCGGTGAAACCGCCCCACGGCGGGAGCGCGGACCGTGCGGCCGCGCTGTGGGTGATGAGGCGGACGCGGCGCCGTACGGAGTGGTGGGGACGGGCCGTCAACTGACAGTAATCCTCACCCATTTGGGTGGATGAAGTGTTGATCAGGAGTAATTAGGGGGCGATATCGGGAAGTTACCCGGCTGTTGGGGCTGATCACGTTGGGAGGGGAATGTCGTGGAGCAGCAGGAAGAGGTCTACGAGCCGCCCGAGTTGATGGAGGTCGGTGACTTCGCCGAGCTGACGCTGGGCACGGGCAACGGCACGTATTTCGAAGGCGGCTACGCCCCGTGGTACGTCCGACCGAGCTGACGGGACGTTGACCAGTGAGGCGTGGTTCGCGGTCCTTCCCGACGGCGAATCCGGGGGCACCGCGGCGCGGGCGCTGCGTCGCGGTACCACTGAGGTGATCGACCACCACTCCGGCCGTCCATGGCTGGTGGGCAGCTGGCCGGCCGGGCAGGTGGTGGTCGCCGCGGTGGGTGGTGCGCGGCTGGCGGTGATCGGGCGGTGTCCCGTCACCACCGATGCGCTGGCGTCGAGGCTGAGACGGGTGCGGGATGTCGCCGACGTCGAGGGGGCGCTCGCGGGGCTGGAGGGCAGCTTCCACGCGGTCGCGTCGGTGGGCGGCCGGGTCAGGGTGCGCGGGAGTGCCTCGGCCGTGCGGCGCGTCTTCCGGGCGCGGGTGGACGGGGTGACGGTGGCGGCGAGCCGTGCCGATGTGCTGGCGCGGGCCGTCGGCGCGGGGGTCGACGAGCGCCGGGTGGCTCTCCACCTGCTGTCCTCCCCGCCGCCGTATCCGCTCGACGCGGGTCCAGGCCTGTGGCGGGGCGTCGAGGCGCTGCCCGCGGGGAGCTTCCTGCTGCTCGAAGCTGACGGGCGCGCCGAGGTGCACCGGTGGTGGAATCCCCCCGAACCCCAACTGTCCCTGGCGGAGGGTGCCGTCGAGGTGGGCCGGGCGCTCACCGCCGCCGTGGATTCCTGCACCGCCGACGCCAAGACCGTGAGCTCGGACCTCTCCGGCGGGATGGACTCCACCAGCCTGTGCTTCCTCGCCGCCCGTGGCCAGGCCCGCCTGGTCACCTTCCGCTGGGAGAGCGTCGACGCGGCGAACGACGACGCGGCCTGGGCCGGGCTGGCGGCCGCCCGGCTGCCGGGCAGCGCCGAGCACGTGGTTCCCGAACGGTCGCGCGCGCCCCTGTGGTTCAGCGGACTGGCCGACCTGGAGGCGGCGGCCGACGAACCGGGCAGCTGGGTGCGCGACGGCGCCCGGCTCGCCACGCTCGTAGGGCTGATGACCGAGCACGGCTCGCAGCTGCACCTGTCGGGCGGCGGTGGTGACGAGCTCTTCTGTGCTTTCCCTTCGTATGTGCACGACAGCCTCCGCAGTCACCCGCTGCCCACGCTCGGCCTGGTGCGCAGACAGCGACTGCTTCAGAGGTGGTCGCTGTGGCCCCTGCTCCGGGGGCTGGCGGACCGCAGCACGTTCAGTCAGTGGCTGGCCGCCTGGGCCGACGGCCTCACCGGGACGCGTAGGCCGTCCCCCGCCCGTACCTCCACCGCCTGGGGAGCGGACCTGCGGATGCCGCCCTGGGCCTCTCCGGACGCGGTCCGTTCCGTGCAGAGTCTGCTGCGCGCGGCGGCCGCCGACCTTCCGGAGCCGCTCGCGGCCCAGCGCGGCCAGCACGCCGCCCTGTCCTGTGTGCAGATGTGCGGCCGTGGCTTCCGGCAGGTCGATCAGGTGACTTCCGCCCAGGGGCTGCCGTACGCCGCCCCGTATCTCGACGACCGGGTGATCGAGGCGGCCCTCTCCGTACGCGTCGCCGAGCGCAGTGCGCGTGACCGCTATAAACCGGTGCTCGCGACGGCGATGAGCGGGATCGTTCCGGACACCGTGCTGGCGCGCTCCACCAAGGGGGAGTACAGCGCCGACTTCCACCTCGGCCTGCGGCGGAACAAGGCCGCGCTCGCGGAGATCGTCGCCGAGTCCCGTCTCGCCCGCGCGGGGCTCCTGGACGCGGCGGCCCTCCGCGCGAGCCTGCGGCGCCCCGAGCTGTCGCCCGACCTGATGCGCTCGCTCGACAACACCCTGGCCTGCGAGATGTGGCTGCGCTCGGCGCTCGGCGCGGGCGGCCCGGGTCCGGAGGCGGTGGTCGGATGAGCATCCACCAAGTTCCGTACTCCCGTGGCTTCTTCGCCCGCGCCGGGCGGCCCGCCGCGTTCATGGCCGCGGCCACCGCCCGGCTGCTCGTCCTCCTGCCGCCCCGGCGGATCCGCCGGATCCTGTCGTTCCTCCGCCGGGGCGCCGCCCCCGCCACGATGGCGCAGGCCCTCGCGGCCCGGCAGGCGGTCGTCGCGACCAGCGCGCGCTGCGCGGGCGAGGGCTGCCTGCAGCGTTCCGTGGCGACCGCACTGCTGTGCCGCCTGCGCGGCGTCTGGCCGGACTGGTGCACGGGCGTGCGGACGGCGCCGTTCCGGGCCCATGCCTGGGTCGAAGCGGAAGGCGAGCCGGTCGGCGAGCCGTTCCCGGCCGGTTACTACCGACCGCTGATGAGGGTGGCGGCCGGGCGCTGAGCGCGAGTGTTTCAGCCGATTGTGGAACCGCCGTCGCCGATCCGGCGCAGGTCGGTGATCCGTCCCGGTCGGCGACGTGGCCGGGTTGTGCGCACCCGCATCCGTACGGGCGTCCGCCGAGCGGGCCGTGGGCACTATCCGGTGGCGTACCGCACATCGACGGACGCAGAGATGAGGATGAACACAAGCATGGGATCGAGACCTGCGCGAAGATTCTGGTCGCTGGTGCTGGCCGCGGCCGTCGGGCTCATATTCAGTTCCCAGTTCACGGCGTCGGCGACCGTGGCGGCGCCGAGGAGCGTCGGCGGATCGCCGCTGTACACCGCGCACGACGCGTCCGGCCGGGTGACGGTCACGGTGTTCAAGAACGTCAGCTCCGACTACCGGGAGATCTGGGACAACCAGGAGGTGACCGTCGGCGACGACGCCATGGTCGCCATCGGCGGCGGTGCCACCGCGGTCGAGTACCCCGCGGGCGCCCTGCTGACCGCGTCCTATCCGAACGATTCGCGTACGGGGTGGATCGTCAGCGCGAAGGACCACGCGATCGCGCAGTCCTACCAGCTCACGACCTACGTCATCGGGCTGAAGATCGCCGGCATGACCCGGGACGAGCTGAAGAACTACCTGGTCTACAACAGCGACGGACAGGCGTACGGTTCGACCCCTTCGGCCTCGTCGCACCTGAACTCCGACACCGACGTGCTGCTCGGCGGCGGGTTCCGGACCTACTGGAACGGGTGGGGTCAACTGGCCACCGGTTCCTACCCGTCGGGCCCGGTGGAGTGGACGGCCGGCTCGAAGGACCATTTGCACGCGTCCCCGGGAACCATCCAGACCTGGGCCATCGGCATCAAGCGGAATCTTCCGGTCGGCTGGATCGACACCTACCCGTCGTACCCGGTGCCTTCGGGGGTGTCGAACCACCCGTCGGCGTCGGCCCGCGTCCAGCCGGGGTATGTGATGACCGGCGGCGGTGGCCAGGTCAAATGCGCCGGCTGGGGCTGCGCGCTGTGGAGTCTGGAGCCATCGATCGACAACTCCGGGTATCAGTCCTTCACCGCGCGCGCCAAGGACCATGCCGAGGCCGCCACGGGTACCACCTGGGCGTGGACCATCGGGATCAGGCTCGTCTGACCTTGACGCTTCTCTGACGCCGACCCGCCGTGGCCGGAGCCTGGAGGGGGCGTAGCCTGTGGAGCAATTTAACGATCTTGAAAGCTAAGAGTGGGTGTACCGCATGAAGTTGGCACGTGTGTCCGCCGTCGTCGTGGCCGCCGCGATCGCTCCGGCGGTCCTGCTGTCCTCGCCGTCCTTCGCCGCCGGTGGTGCCGCCAAGTCGCCCGCCGCCGTGTCGACGGCGAAGCAGGGCGAGACCACCAAGGTCTCCGACATGTCGGACGACGACCTGCGGGTCGCGGTGCTGACGATCATGGGCAAGGGCGGCCGGGCCGTGAAGGACGCGGGCAACGCGGCGATGAACGGCACTGTCGCGGACCTGCGTCACTTCCTTGAGGTGGGTCAGTTCCGGGCTCGTGAGGAGGATGACCGCGTCGAGGCTTTGACGATCATGGGCAAGGGTGGTCGGGCTGTGAAGGACGCGGGCAGCCAGGCGCTGGACGGCACCCCCGCCGACGTACGCCGCTTCATCGAGGTGGGTCAGTTCCGGGCTCGTGAGGAGGACGACCGCGTCGAGGCCCTGACCATCATGGCCAAGGGCGGCAAGGCCGTGAAGGCGGCGGGCGACAAGGCGCTGAAGGGCACCGCCGCCGACGTACGTCACTTCATCGAGGTCGGCCAGTACGAGGCCCGCAAGCTCGACGAGCAGAAGAAGCCCACCGCCAAGAAGCGCTAGCCAGGGGCCCGGTCCGGCGCTAGCGCACGGCGGCGACCGGGGGCGCCTCGGTCGCCGCACGTGCCTGAAGGGCTTCCTGGGGGGCTTCTCGGGGAGCCCTTCTCGGCGTGCGCAGCCAGCGGGTGCGCGCCCCGAGGACGCCGAGGCCGAGGGCCACCAGGTGCCCGGCGTCGGCCAGTTCGTGGTTGACGATCCAGGCGACGGTGAGCGCCGCGGTGAGGGCCGGGAGCCCGTAGCGGCGGGCCCGGTGGCCGCCGAGGGCGAGCAGGCAGGCGGCGGTGGCCACCAGGCCGTAACTGATCCCGACGTCACGGGCCCTGGCCAGGACGCCCGGCAGGTGCGCGAGGTGCATCAGCCACATGGCGCCCTCGGTCAGCAGGGTCGCCACGAGGTGGCCCAGCAGGAACACACCGAACCCGCGCAGCGACCCCCACCGCCACTCCGCCAGCCCGAGCACCGCGGCCACGGCGGCGATCCCGAGCAGCACGGGCACACCGTCGACCACCAGCCCGCTGGTGAACAGCGTCCACCACTTCCCGACCTCCAGGTGGTGGACGTTGCTGCTGTTGTGCCGCACGAACCGCGCCTGCTCGCGCAGTGACTGGCTGGACATCCACGCGGCGGTGGTGACCAGCAGCGCGACGTACGCCGTCGTCGCGGGCAGCCGCCGGACGGCGCGCACCATGTTGTTCCCGACCATCAGGGAACTGTAGGCGAGACGCGTGTCATGCCGCGGTAAGGGCCGTCGGCAGTGCCGCTAGTACAGGGCCTCGCCCATCGGGGAGCTGTCGCCGACGATGTAGGCGCGGATCGACGCGAGGTACGCGGCGCGGCCCACCCGGCCGTCGCCGTCGGCGTCCAGCGCGTCGAACGCGGCGGCGGCGTTCCCGGGCGGGTTGTTCAGCGCGGTGCGCAGCGTGGTGAACTCGGCCTTGTCCAGGGCGCCGTCGCCGTCCGCGTCGACGAGGTCGAAGAGCGCGCCGAGCGCGAAGCGGCAGATGTTGTCGAACTTGTCGGCGCCCACCCACGCGTTGTACTCGTCGAAGGTCAGCTTCCCGTCGCCGTCCGCGTCCATCTCGTCCCAGGCCTTGAGGCCTGCCGCGCGGGCGGCGACGACAAGGGGGTCATCTTCCATGCGCTCCGTGGCCAGGACGGTCCGGTCGATGCGGGAGAGGTAGTCGTGCCGTGTGACGACCCGGTCCCCGTCGGCGTCCATCATGGCGAACACGCGCACTCTCGCGGCAGTGGCGGCTGTGGCAGTCGTACGGCTCACTCGGGTCTCCTCCTGGTCGGTTCGTGATCCCGCTCGACGAGGGGTCGTCCGACGCCTCCTACCCGGCGCGTCCCGGGTGCCAAGCGGGTCGCCGGGAGGGGGTGGGCGTGCGCGACAGTGCGCCGAGGCGGACACGCGCCGGTGGCGCGCTTCGAGACACTGGATCAGCCGATGCGGCCCCGGGGTAGGCAAGTGCCCATAAAAGAGCACAACTTGCTGGAGGGGAATGTGTTTCGAGGCCGCGGTACGACGGTGATGCTGGGATCCCTGGCCCTGGTGGTCTCGTCGCTGGTGTGGGCGCCGGCCGGTCGGGCCGGGACGGGCGAGTACGAGGCCGTCACCTGTGTGGGCAATGCCCACGGACGCTACGACCCGCCGCTCACCCTCCGGCCCCAGGAGACCCGCATCCACGCCGACGTGCGCTACACCTGCACCACTGCCCCCGGCCACACCGTCCCGGCGACAGGCTCCTTCGACGCCGTCGCGCCCACGGCGTCCTGCCTCTCGCTGTCCGGCGCCGGCGGTACCGAGACCATCCGCTACGAAGGCGGCGGCCGGTCGGTGATCGTCATCGACGGTGTCACCGCCCGCGCCGTGGGCTTGCTGGACGCCCAACAGTCGGGCCGGGTCACCGAGGGCCGCGGTGAAGGCCACTTCGTACGCCGGACCGTGACCTCGACACCCCGGCAATCGCCCACGGACTGCCTCGCCTCCGGCCTCCAGGGCACTTGGAGCGCGGTTCAGCTGGAGATCCTGCCGTAGCGCCGACCCGGCCACTCGGCGATCCGCCGCCTCTGATTGGCCCATGATCTTCGATGGGAAATGGACCTGCCCGATGGGCCGTTCCGCGCCATAGCCTCATGGGCATGACACACAAAGCCGACTTCTACTTCGACCCCATCTGCCCCTTCGCCTGGATCACCTCCCGCTGGATCCTCGAGGTGGAGCGCCACCGCGATCTCGATCTGCGGTTCCGCGTCATGAGCCTGTCCGTCCTCAACGAGGGCCGCGCCGACCTTCCCGAGCGGTACCAGCGGCTGTTCGACGTGGGCTGGGGGCCGGTGCGGGTGTGCATCGCCGCGGCGCGCGAGCACGGGGAGCACGTACTGCGCGATCTGTACACCGCCCTCGGCACGCGCATCCACGACGCCGACCGCGAGGTCTCCGACGCCCTCATCCGGGAGGCGCTGGCCGAGGCCGGCCTTCCGGAGGCGCTGGCCGACGCGGCGCACACCACGGAGTACGACGAGGAACTGCGCAAGAGCCACCACGAGGGCATGGACCCGGTCGGCGAGGACGTCGGCACCCCCACCTTGCACGTCGACGGTGTCGCGTTCTTCGGCCCGGTCCTGAACGCGATACCGCGCGGAGAGGAAGCCGCCCGGATCTTCGACGGCGTACGACTGCTGGCCGGCAACCCGCACTTCTTCGAGCTCAAGCGCACTCGCACGGGCGGTCTGGACTTCAGCTGACGCACTCACGGTCCCACCGCGAAGGGGGCGTCTTGGGGGCCGGAGCGCACCTCTGCTCAGTGGCGCGGCTCCGCTGAACAGAACGCGTCCGCACCCGGCCGCTCACCCCGTACCAGGAACTTCGTCACCGCCCGGTCCCCGCACGCGTTCCCGTTGTCCAGATACACCCCGTGTCCACCCGCGTCCACCGTCACCATCCGAGCCCGCTCCCCGAACGCGGCGCGCATCTTGAGTGCCCCCCTGTACGGCGTCGACGGGTCGCGCAGGTTCTGGATCATGAGGACGTTGGACGGGCCGTTCGGTGTGATGCGGGTCGGCTTGTCGGCCGAGGGCGTCTTCCAGAAGGCGCAGGGGAGGATGCCCGCCGGCATGCCCGCCGTGAGGGGGTGGCGGGCGCGGTCGGTGGCGACGGCGCGGGCGTACGAGGGGATCGAGCGCGGCCAGGTGCCGACGTCGTTGCACACGACACCGGCGAAGACGGCCGCGTCGGACTGCGACAGGGGCTGGGGCGCCGGGTCTGCGACGGTCAGCGGGCCGGTCCCCGTGCGGGCGGCGCGGATCAGGTCGGCGAGGCGGGGGAAATCCGCGTCGGAGTAGAGGCTGTTCTGCATGACCTGCCGCAGGAGGTTGCCGGTCAGCTCGTGCCCGGTGTCGGCGAACTCGCGCGGCTCGCGGTCCAGCCCGGCCGCCAGCGCGAGGAACATCGGCCGCACGTCCGCCGCCTTCGCGGCCAGCCGCTGATCGCCGCGCGCCGGGTCGGCCGCCCACTCGGCGAAGTCGGGGAAGCGGTCGTCGGCGGCGCCCGACATGTTCGCGAGCCAGCCGCGCTCCACCCGCTCCGGGTCGGGGTCGCCGCTGCTGTCGAGCACCCAACGGTCGGTGTGCTGCGGGAACTTCTGCGCGTACACGGCACCCACGTACGTACCGTACGAAACGCCCAAGGCCGACAGCTTCTCCTCGCCCAGCGCCTGCCGGAAGCGGTCGAGGTCGCGGACCTCGTTGGCCGTGGAGAGGCTGCGTACGAGCGCGCCGCCGTTGCGGGCGCACGCGTCGGCGACCCGGCGCGCGCGGGCGACGTTGGCGCTGATGTCGCCGTCGGGCCCGGGCCAGGGGCGGAGGTTGACCGGCCGCCGGTCGTCGTCGGAGATGCCGCAGTCGGCCTGGGTGCTGCCGCCGACGCCGCGCGGGTCGAGCCCGACGATGTCGTACGCGCCGCCGGTCTCCTTGCGCAGCTGCGCACCCCTGCGGGCCACCTCCTCCCGCCCGGAGCCGCCCGGTCCGCCGGGTATCAGCAGCAGCGTGCCGCGCCGGGCCTCCGGGTGGTCGCTGCGCAGCCGGGACACGGCGATGTCGACAGTCGGCCCGCCGGGACGGCTGTAGTCCAACGGCATGGGAAGGACGGCGCACTCGCGCCCGTCCTTCTCCGCGCAGGGCTGCCAGGTGAGCCGCGGCGCCTTCGCGGTGGGCGTGGCGGCGTGGGTGGGAGCGGTCAGAGTGGCGGCGCAGGCGGCGGCGGAGAGGGTGGTCAGGAGGGCTTTACGTGTCAACGGTCGCATGGGGTAAGGGTGATGCGGGCGGGGCCCGCCTGCCCATCCGGCCAGCCGTTCCTTGAAGGGTGGGGATAACCCCCTCCTTTCAGGCCTGCCCGGCTTCGCGGAGCCCCGGGGCTGTGCCCGCGGGCCACCTCTCGAACCATCGCTGATCCGCTTCGAGTTGCGCCGCCAGTGAGATCAGCAGCGGCTCGCTCGACTCCGGTCCGAGCAGCTGCGCGCCCATCGGCAGGCCCTCGTCCGTGAGGCCCGCCGGTACGCTGATCCCCGGCCACCCCAGCACGTTCCACGGCCACGCGTACGGGCACGCGCCGATCATCGCCTCGTCCGTGTGCCGGGTGGAGAGGCCGTCCAGTGCGCCGATCCGCAGGGGCGGTACGGCCGTTGTCGGCGTCAGGAGCACGTCGAAGCGCCCGAAGAGCTCGCCGACCCGGCGGCGCAGCGGGCCCTCCGCCGCCCGCGCGGCCCGCAGGAGGGGGCCGCCGAGCAGCCGCCCGTTCCGCGCGTTCGCGTTCGTACGGGGGTCGAGGAGCGTCCGGTCGGGGGCCCGCTCCGCCCAGTCGCGGATCCCGGCCATCGAGCGCGGTACGAAGGTGAGCCCGATCGGTCCGTAGCGCGGCTCCGCCTCGACCACCTCGTGGCCCAGCGCCGCCAGCCGCTCGGCGATCCGCAGGGTCGCGGACCGTACGGCCGGGTCCAGCCACTGCCGGGCCACGGCGTACGCGGGCCGGAAGGACAGCGCGATCCGCAGCCGCCGCGGTTCCCGGCCCGCCGCCGCGAGCAGGTCGACGGCGGGCGGCCGGTGCAGGTCGCCGCGGTGCGAACCGCTCACCACGTGCAGCAGCAGCGCCGCGTCCGCGACCGTACGGGCCAGCGGGCCGTGACAGGTGATGCCGTGGAAGGACTCCGGCTCCGGCCAGGTCGAGACGCGCCCGCGCTGCGGTTTGATGCCGACGAGGTGCGACCAGGCCGCGGGGATGCGCAGCGAACCGGCGCCGTCCGAGCCGAGCGCGGCCGGCACCAGGCCCGCGGCGACCGCCGCCGCTGCCCCGCCCGACGACCCGCCGGGTGTGTGCTCGTGGCTCCACGGGTTGCGGGTGGCGCCGAAGGCGGGGCCCTCCGTGACGGGGAACTGTCCCAGTTCCGGGGTGTTCGTCTTGCCCACGATCACCGCGCCCGCGGCCCGCAGCCTGCGGACGGCCTCGCTGTCCGCGGGCCGTGGCGGGAAGTCGCCCGCGCAGCCGAACGCGGTCGGCTCCCCGGCCACGTCCATGTCGTCCTTCACCGCCAGCGGCACGCCGAGGAGGGGCGCCCGGTGCCCCGCCGCGAGCCTCCGGTCCGCGGCGTCGGCCTCGGCCAGTGCGGCCTCGGCCCGCACCCGCCGGAAGGCGTTCAGTACGGGCTGCGTCTCCTCGATGCGTCGCAGTGCTTCTTCCACGAGCGTCCGCGAGGTCACGTCCCCCGCTGCGAGCGCCCGCGCCTGTTCGCCGAGTCCGGCGGCTGTGCGGTCCATCGTGTGTTCCCCTTCCCCCGTTCGAACACACGCTAGTAGTGCGCGAGTTGTCCGGAACAGTCACCCGAAGGCCAGAGGCGGGGAGGCCGGCTACGGCGCCAGAATGTCCAGTTCCGCCATCGCGCCCGCCGTGATCTCGCGGGTGAGGGCCTCCGCGCGGACGGAGTCGTGTTCGCGTACGGCCTCCGCCACGCGTACGTGCAGGGTGACCGCCGCCGGGTCGGGGTCGGTGAACATGACCTCGTGCTGCGTGCGGCCCGTGAGGACCTCGGCGACGACGTCGCCCAGGCGGGCGAACATCTCGTTGCCCGAGGCGCGCAGGATCACGCGGTGGAAGGCGATGTCGTGCACCAGATAGCCGGCCAGCTGCTGGCCGCGCGAGGTGGCGACCATGCCGAGGGCGTGCTCGGTGAGCTCGGCGCACTGCGCGGGGGTGGCGAGGCGGGCGGCGAGCCCGGCGGCTACGGGTTCCACGGCGGAGCGGAGCACGGTGAGCGAGCGGAGCTGGCGCGGCCGGTCGGCGCCGGCGAGGCGCCAGCGGATGACCCGCGGGTCGTAGACGTTCCACTCCTCGGTGGGGAGCACGGTCACGCCGACGCGGCGCCGCGAGGTGACCAGCCGCATGGACTCCAGGACGCGGACGGCCTCGCGGACGACCGTGCGCGAGACGGCGAACCGCTCCTCCAGCTCGTCGGTGCGCAGCACCGTGCCCGGTGCGTACTCGCCTGCCGTGATCGCGGGCCCGAGGGATTCCAGCACGCGCGCGTGCAGCCCCTGCCCCTGGTTTTCCATGGGGTCAGCCTACGGTTTCCGGGGACCGGCAATTAAGTATGACTTTTAGGTCACAGGGGCTTGAATACGTCGTACCAATGAGCTTGAGTGAGCCGCATCGCCGACGACGTCGAGGTCGGACGTCGAGGTCAATGGAGACAGCGAGGTAGCGATGCAGGCCCCCCACGCCCCCCACGTCGTGGCCGTCATGGGAGTGTCCGGTACGGGCAAGACCACGATCGGCCCCCTGGTGGCGGACGCCCTCGGTGTCCCCTACGCCGAGGGGGACGACTTCCACCCGCCGGCCAACATCGCCAAGATGTCGTCCGGCACCCCGCTGGACGACGCCGACCGCGCCCCCTGGCTGGACGCCGTCGGCGCCTGGGCGCACAGCCGCGCCGGGCTGGGCGGGGTCGTCAGCTGCTCCGCCCTCAAGCGCGCCTACCGCGACCGGCTGCGCGCGGCCGCCCCCGGCATCGTCTTCCTCCACCTCACCGGCGACCGCGCGCTGATCGCCGAGCGGATGGCCGCCCGCAAGGGCCACTTCATGACGGGCCGGCTCCTGGACTCGCAGTTCGCGACCCTCGAACCGCTCGAAGCGGACGAGGCGGGCGTCGCCGTGGACGTCGCGCCCGGCCCCGAGGCCGTCGCCGAGCGCGCGACCGCCGCACTGCGGAAGCTCTGACCCTTTCCCTCCCCCCTTAGGAAGCCCCGTGAGCACTCTCAGCGTCGAGATGCTGGCCGCGGCCCCCGCCGGACCGATCACTTCGGCGGGTCACGCACAGCTCGGGATCGCCGTCCTCGTCGGCATCGCCGTCATCGTCCTCCTCATCACCCGCCTGAAGCTGCACGCCTTTCTGGCCCTGACCATCGGCTCGCTGGTGCTCGGCGCCGTCGCGGGCGCCCCGATGGACAAGGTCATCACCAGCTTCACCACCGGACTCGGCGCGACCGTCGCGGGCGTCGGCGTCCTGATCGCGCTCGGCGCGATACTGGGCAAGCTGCTCGCCGACTCGGGCGGCGCCGACCAGATCGTGGACACGATCCTCGCCCGCGCGAGCAACCGGACCATGCCCTGGGCGATGGTGCTGATCGCGGGCATCATCGGGCTGCCGCTCTTCTTCGAGGTCGGGATCGTGCTGCTGATCCCGGTGGTGCTGCTGGTCGCCAAGCGCGGCAACTTCTCCCTCATGCGCATCGGCATCCCCGCGCTGGCCGGGCTCTCCGTGATGCACGGCCTGGTGCCGCCGCACCCCGGCCCGCTCGCCGCCATCGACGCCATCGGCGCCAACCTGGGCGTGACCCTGGCGCTCGGCGTGCTCGTCGCCGTGCCGACCGCCGTGATCGCGGGGCCGCTCTTCTCCCGTATCGCCGCCCGCTGGGTGGACATCGCCCCGCCCGAGAAGCTCATCCCGCAGCGCCCCTCGGAGGAGCTGGAGCGCCGCCCCGGCTTCGCCGCCACGGTGGGAACGGTGCTGCTGCCCGTCGTGCTGATGCTCGCCAAGGCGCTCGTCGACATCGTCGTCGACGACCCCAAGGACCACGTCCAGCGCGTCACCGACGTCATAGGCTCCCCGCTGATCGCCCTCCTCGCCGCCGTGCTCGTGGGCCTCTTCACCCTCGGCCGCGCCGCCGGCTTCGGCCGCGACCGGCTCGCCACGACCGTCGAGAAGTCGCTGATCCCGATCGCGGGCATCCTGCTGATCGTCGGCGCGGGCGGCGGCTTCAAGCAGACCCTGATCGACGTCGGCGTCGGCCGCATGATCCTCGACATCTCGCAGAACTGGTCCGTCCCCGCACTGCTGTTGGCCTGGCTGATCGCCGTCGGCATCCGCCTCGCGACGGGCTCGGCGACGGTCGCCACGATCTCCGCGGCGGGCCTGGTGACCCCCCTCGCCGCCGACATGAGCACCTCCCACGCGGCGCTCCTGGTACTGGCCGTGGGCGCGGGCTCGCTCTTCTTCAGCCATGTGAACGACGCGGGCTTCTGGATGGTGAAGGAGTACTTCGGCATGGACGTCGGCCAGACGATCAAGACGTGGTCGTTGATGGAGACGGTGATCTCGGTGGTGTCGCTGGGGTTCGTGCTGCTGCTGTCGCTGGTGTTGTAGGCCCTTTGGGTGCGCCCCAGTTGGTCCCGAGCCCCGCGCTCCCGATCTCCTCAGTAGGATGGCCGAGCACCGATGAAGGAGCGCATGCTATGACACCCACGGCGCGGGAACGGCCGCAGATGTACGTGGCGGACTTCGAAGAGCTTTCCCTCCGGGCACCGGAGACCGTGACCCTCGAATTTCTCTACGGAAAGATCGGAGCGAAGCCGGTGCCCGATGGCGATCATAGCCAGATCATCATGTGGCTCATCCGGCAATGTATTCAGCAGCGGCCTGATCTGAACCTCTTCCCCGAGCAAGGACTGAAGGTCGAAACCTACCGTCACGGCCGGGTCAAGCCGGATGGCGTTCTGGCCCCCGAAGAGCACTTCACCGGCCAGGGAGAGTATGCCGACCCGGACGGCGTGCTGATGACGTTGGAGATCACCTCCTGGGACCGGGACACCGACCAGCGCGACCGGAAGGAAAAGCCCCGCGCCTACGCCGAGAGCGGTATCCCCGTGTACCTGCTGGTCGACAGGGAGCAATGCACGGTGACGGTGTTCTCCCAGCCTGAGAATGGCCGGTACAGCAACACCCACATTGCCGACTTCGGGAACACCGTCGCGCTTCCGGGCCTTGGCATTTCCCTGGCGACCGAACGGCTGAAGAACTACGTCCGCTGACCTCGAGAACCCTCCGTTGTGTCGCTGGTGTTGCAGGGCGCGCCCTAATCGGTCCCGAGCCCCGCACTCTTGATCTCGTCGACGAACGAGCTCCATGCTGCCGGCGTGAGCGAGAGTGCGGGACCGTCGGGCCTTTTGCTGTCGCCGCACGCCACGGGCCCGGCCGCCCCTCAGTACGGCCCAGGCCACGAGCCCGGCCGCCGCGGCCGCCGTGCCGCCAAGGGCAAACGACGCCTTCGGGGTTCGGCATCCGCCTCGCGACGGGCTCGGCGACGGTCGCCACGATCTCCGCGGCGGGCCTGGTGACCCCCCTCGCCGCCGACATGAGCACCTCCCACGCGGCGCTCCTGGTACTGGCCGTGGGCGCGGGCTCGCTCTTCTTCAGCCATGTGAACGACGCGGGCTTCTGGATGGTGAAGGAGTACTTCGTAAGAGTTCGTACAGCAGCAACGGGGAAACGTGCGTCGAGGTCGCCGACGACCTCCCCGGCATCGTCCCTGTACGGGACAGCAAGAACCCCACTGGACCGGCCCTGGCAATCCCGTCCGGCGCCTGGTCCTCGTTCATCACCGCAGTGAGTGCCGACACCCTCACCGCATAGGGACGGTCCAGGACGAGCAGCCCGCCCTGTCCACCTGACCGAGCGACCGGCCCGACGCTAGGCTGCCCGGCATGACGACCTACGCGACGTGGCGCGACGCCGTGGCCGACGCCGAGCGGCAGCTCGGACACACCCTCCCCGTCCTCATCGACCGCACCGTGACCGCGATCGGCGACGCCCTCCCCCTGGATCACCGGGGTGCCTTCTACAACGAGCTGGCGACTCTGGGCGAGGGCGGGATGTTCGAAGCGTTCCTCGACAACTGGTGGACCCAGGCCACCGTCTCTGCCGCCACCGACGATGGCCGGGAACGCGCCATCGACGTCGCCGACCTCGCCGTCACCCTGTGGGCCCTGCACACTCGCAGCAGCGAACGAGACTTGACCAACGACCAGGTCGAAGCCCTGCTGAACGATGCCGAGGATGCCGCATGACCTACACGGTCATCTGGACCCCGCGCGCGACGGCAGGGTTCCGTGAGCTCAAGGCCCGCGACGGCAGCGACGCACTCAAGCCCGTAAAGACGGCCGTCAACGCACTCGCCCACGACCCGCAGCCCGCTGGGGTCAGCCGCCTCGGGCCGATCTATCGGCTGCGCGTCGGCCCGTACCGCGTCACCTACAAGATCGACGGACAGCGCGTCTCCATCGACGTCATCACCGTCGGCCGCATCCCCGGCTGAGTGCGTCCTCGCCGGTCCGTTGAAGCACGGTGACACGACACGCCCGGCAGCATCACGCTGTGACCACTTGGGCCATCTCCGAACTCGGTCCACACGACCGGCAAGCCGTGGCGGACGCCGGCAGCCTGGCCGACAGCATCTTGGGACGTGGCATGTTCACTGTCGAACAAGTCCTTGACGACCTCCGCGACGGCGCCCTGCTCTTCCTGACCGCATACGCGGGGAAGCCTCCTGTTCCGGTGGGCGTGGCGACCGCGCGTGTGCTGGACGACGACGGCTACCGCGACTTCATCGCCCCTATGCCATCCGGCACCCTCCCCGCCGCTCCACCCTCAGCCGACGGCCGCCGGATCGGCCGGCTGAACTCCTTGGCCGTGACCGCGCCGATGCGCGGACGTGGCCTTGGTCGTGCCCTTACCGCACACCGCACCGAGTGGCTGGGAGAGCGGTGCACCGAGGCGTACACGATTTCCTGGCTGCACAACCAGGAGGGTCGCAGTGAAGGCCTGTTCAGGGCCCTCGGCTGGCAGCCGGTCGCCATCCTCCACGACTACTGGCTGCAGGCCACAACGACCGGCGACCAGTCCTGCCCCCAGTGCGGTCGCCCCTGTCACTGCCCTGGCCTGCTGCTGCGCCTGCCCATCCCTTGTCCTACATGTTGAGCAGTGACATCACCTCGTGGACCGCCCTTGCCACAGGGACCCCGATCTCCCCGACCCGCCGGGCGATCGCGGAAATGCTCCAGAGCGCCTGGTGCAGGGTTCCCGGATCGGTGTTGTCGCCGGCCCGGACTATGTCCAGAGACTCGTCCAGAACGTGGCGGTTTTCGGCCGAGACCCGGACCCTCAGCGCCTGGACCGCACTGATCAAGGCGTCCTGTCGATCGTGATACTGATTCTGGATCTTGCCGGTGTTGTGGTGCCCTTCCACGGTGAACTTGTCTCCGAACACCTTGTCGCCGTGGACGTTGTCGCCGTTGCCGGTCAATTTTCCCTCCTCTTTCCCACGTTGTGTTTGCCGAACACGTTGAACTTGTCACCGGAGACCTTGTCTCCGAATACCTTGTCGCCGAGGTGGTTGTTGACCGTGGTGTGGTAAAGGGCGAGTGGGTTGTTGATCGCCTTCGCGACCTCGCCGACGATCTCGCGCATCTTCTGTTCCTTTGTGCTGGCGAGCACGGCAAGAGGGCTTCCCGACGTCTCGATGAAGACCGCATGGCGCGTCTTCGCCAGCAGCACCCGGAGCAGCTGGATGGTGAAGATGGCGATCAGCCCCAGCGCAAGGAGCCGTAGGGCACGCCTGGCGGTTTCCTTGTCCGCAAGAGGCCAGGGGGTGTTATCGATCGCGGCGGTCGCAGCAACCATCACGAGTGCCAGGACCAGCATGGACACCAGGAAGCGACCTACGGCTGCCGCGCGCCTGGGAGCGTATGTGACCGTCATCGCCCGGGCGATGTTCTGCACGGGGTAAGCCGCACTGCCGACCCAGAGAATCCGATCGCGGATGCTCACGTTGATGACCTTGCGTTTGGCCATGGCTGATCCCCCGTGCCGGACGTGAGCGGAGCCCACTGTCGTAGACAAGAATCCTCACGAACTAATGTGAGAACAAGGGGAATTGGGGGGCGTAATCAGTTGCCGCACGCCCCCCTTCCCGGTTCATGGGCGTAGCCGTGGCTACGACGGAGTGTGCAGATAACCGATCAACCCGACCCTGGCGACGGACCCGGTGCGGGAACGGCGATGGGCGCGGTCCGACGGATCGCCGGTCCCCGGGCAGTTGCCCGGGCTGGTGGACTGGGTCGGCAGGGCTCGCGAGGGGCTGGAGGCGACCGACGCGAAATATCCGTTCGTGCTGTACGGAACGGACTGGCCGGCCTTCGCCCACCTGGTCATCGCGATCGCCTTCTACGGCCCCTACCGCGACCCGGTCCGCAATATCCGGGTCATCGAATTCGGAATGATCGCGTGCGTCGCCATCGTCCCGCTGGCCCTGATCTGCGGGCCGATCCGGGGAATCCCCTTCTACTGGCAGCTGATCGACATGTCGTTCGGACTCTTCGGGGTGATCCCGTTGCTGATCGTCCGGCGCATGATCAAGCGGCTGGAGGCGTACGAACTCGCGGCGTAGCAGCGTCCGCTTTGACGATTGGACCGGCTAGGCCGCGGCCGTGTTGAAAGACAGTGTTTGCCTGTGATGGAAGTGTGGAGCCGCCAAGAGGGCGGGATTCTCGGCAACAAACGTCGCTGAAGGCTCGTCCCTCACCAGGTCCATCCAGTCCCACACTGTGAAGTCATGCCGCACATAGACAACCTTCTGCGGCCCCTTCGTATCCACTGAGAAGTGGACGCCCGTGATCACGCCGTCCCTGGAGCTGACCAGTACGACATCCCGGTTCGCCTCGGCTATGAAGCGCATGACTTCATGAGCGGGCTCGTCGTGGCCGGCGACGGCCAGGATGTGCTGATCGGCTGCGTTCTCCAGTGGAAGGCGGGACAGGAACTGGGAGAAGTCGACGAGATGTTCCATCAGCGCGGCGACGACTTCCTCCCTCGACTCGTTGAACCCCTGCGCAGGAGTGGAGCGGAACGAGAAACTCAGACCGTTCGCCAGGAGATAGTCGATCTGTGTCATCTCGTGTCGAGTCGGGTAAAGGGCGCCGTCGTCAAGACCGTGCTGGTGGAGCCAGGCATTCACCTCGCTCCACAGCCAGGCATGTGCCCGGCCCACGGTGCCTTCCGGCTGGGGAAAGGGCTCTTTGTCGGCGAGGCGTGCGCCGGTCGCCCACTGATGAACGTTCTGACGCGAACGGCCTGTTCGCTCGGCGATCTCTTGCACCCCGACCAGATCGCGGTCCAGTCGCAGCAGTCGCAGCCCGGGAATCAGGTCGCGGGCGATGTGGGCCACGGAGAGCGCGGCCTCGACGGCATTGTCCCCATAGGAAGAGACGCTGAGGAGGTTTTGACCGCCGGCCCGGGCGAGCATTGCGTCCAGTTCATCTGTGAGGCGGTTGACTGCTGTGTCGTCGTCGACAGTCGCTCCGTCCACGACGAACGTGAACTCATACTCCATATGAATGCCCCCTGTGTTGGTGGCTAGAGTGCCTGAGCTGTTGGCAACCGTCAACAGTAAGGTCTCCCATATTGGGGCAAATTGCAAGCCTGTGAGTGGGATATCACTCGCGAGGCCTCCCTGTCAGACTCCTGTTCGGGGCGTCTGGCGGAAGAGGGCATCGCCGTGCCATGCGAGCGATCCGTCTGGCGAGATTGCCCTCGTTCCGCGGTGTCCCTGCAACCGGAATCGTTGTGCACGCGTTGTCGCACGGGCAGTGCAAGCGGGCGCCGTGCCCTTCTTTGCGGAGGGTCCAGCCGCCCTCTTTCAGCAGCTCCTCGACGACCTTGCGCACGTCCTTGGATTGGATGCTCGACGCATCCAGGGGTTTGCCGACCATCAACTCACCCCCGAACGGCAAGAGGGGTCAACCGGCCAGAAGTTGGCGAGCCGTGCTGGAAGCCGGAGCTCGCCAACGATCGCAAGAGGTATGCGGCTATGGTTGTCAGATGACACTGAGGGGGATTCTCCTCCGATGCCGGCCTCGATGCGGGACCGGCCACTCCCCGAGGCGCGTTGCTATTCGTGCCGGACGTGTCGCTCTCTGGCACTGTTCGGACCAAGATACTCCCAACTGCGGTCGTGCGCCCGGATCTACCGGATCAAGTGACCGAACCCGGGTGGTCGACCTGCCGAGCTGCCGTTGCGTGTCCATACAACTCCACGTCATGGTCGCCCTGTTCGGCGCTTTCGCGCGGTGCACGCGCAAGTGCGGCCGGACCCTGTACAGGGCCCGGCCGCAAGCGAAAGCGGAGGATCAGTGGTTCGTGCCCGACCACCAGATCGCCTGGCTGCCGTCGTAGATCACGACGTTGCCGTCGTCCTGGACGGCCAGGCGGGAGCCCGGGTGGCCCCAGGTGTGGGAGTGCCATACCGCGCGGCCGGAGCGGGTGTAGACGACGAAGTTGCCGTCCGTCTGGAACTGGGCCGTCCAGCCCTGGCCGACGGTGTTGGAGTTCCAGCGGGCGCGGCCGAACTCGTCGTAGATGACGAGGTTGCCGTCGGTCTGCATGACCAGCGTGGCCGTGTCGGAACTCACGGACTCGCCGCGACCCAGGGCGAACGGCGCGTTGTATACCTGGCTCGCTCTGATGGCCGCGCTCGCCGGCTGTCTAGCGGCGTCGGAGGAGGCGTGGTCCGTAGGGGCCGCGCTCGCCTGCCCGGCGAGTGTCATGGCGGCGAGTGCTGAGGTTGCGAGAAGTGTGGCGACTTTCTTCTTCACCAGAGAACTCCTTGCGTCAGGTGGTACCTCGGTGCGGCGCCCGGCAGGGCACCGCACCGGGACTCTGTCAGCAAGGCCGTGGCGGAAGGATCCACCGTGCACGGCTATGACGTGTTCGCGGCACTGTTTGACCGGAAAACGACCGGAAGATGCGGAAGCTCTCCCTCAGGCGCCCCTCTCAGACGCGGCAGGCCGGGTGTCCCCAGCCCTTCTCCAGCTTGGTGATGTCCTCCCCCGCCGCGTACGGCGTCCCGCACGGGCAGCGGCCGGAGAACTTCGCCTTGATGGTGCGGGTGCCGCCCCGGGGCGCCGACTTCGGGCCGGTGGACTTCTTCGCCGTACGCGCCGGGGTGCTGCGGGCCGGTGCCGGTACGGGCATGGTCTCGGCGCCCAGCGCCGTGCCGGCCGGCTGCTGGGTCGCGGCGGCGTCGCTGGCCGCCTGGTCCGCGATCGCGTTGAGGTGATCGCCGTCCTCGCGGTGCGCCGGGACGTAGCGGAACTCCACCTCCCGGCCGGTCAGCAACTCGTCGATGCGCTCGACCAGTTCACGGTTGGCGACCGGCTTGCCGCCCGAGGTCTTCCAGCCGTTGCGCTTCCAGCCGGGCAGCCACTGGGTGACCGCCTTCATGGCGTACTGCGAATCCATGCGCACCTCCAGGGGCGTCCCCGGCGGGACGGTCTCCAGGAGGTCCTTCAGGGCGGTCAGCTCCGCCACGTTGTTGGTGGCCTTGCCCAGCGGCCCGGCGGCCCAGCGTTCGGGCCGCCCGTGCGGATCGGCGATGACCCAGGCCCATGCGGCAGGCCCGGGGTTCCCCTTCGACGCGCCGTCGCAGGCGGCAATGATGCGGTCAGACATCCCCCGATCATGCCAGTGGAGGCGCAGGGGACGAAAAAGGGAGGAGCTCACACACCGGACGGCCGGGAGTGCGGTGCCGCTCCGGGGAACGCCCGGCGGTACTCCGTCGGGGACACCCCCACGTGGCGCGTGAAGTGGTGCCGCAGATTGTTCGCCGTGCCGAGGCCGCTGAGTTCGCCGACCCTCTCGACCGGCAGGTCGGTGGCCTCCAGCAGGCCCTGCGCCCGTCCGATGCGCTGGTTGAGCAGCCACTGCACCGGGGTCGTGCCGGTGGCGGCCTGGATCCGCCGGTAGAAGGTGCGGGGGCTCATCGCCGCCCGCCGGGCCAGGTCGTCGACCGTGAGCGGCTGGTCGAGGCGCTGGAGCGCCCACTCCAGTACGGGGCCCAGGCCCTCGTCGTCGGCAGTGGGCACCGACAGGTCGATGAACTGGGCCTGCCCGCCCGGCCGGTGGGCGGGGACCACCATGCGGCGGGCCAGCTGATTGGCGACGTGCGAGCCCAGGTCGCGGCGCACGAGGTGCAGGCACAGATCGAGGCCCGCCGTCAGGCCCGCGCTCGTCAGGACGTCGCCGTCGTCCACGTACAGCACGGAGTCGTCGACCCGCACCTTCGGATAGCGCTCCGCGAGCTGGGCGGTGTGCATCCAGTGGGCCGTCGCGCGGCGGCCGTCGAGCAGCCCGGCTTCGGCGAGCGCGAACGCCCCGGTGCACAGGGAGACCATCCGGGCGCCCGCCTCGTGCGCCCGGCGCAGGGCACTGATCAGCTTCGGCGGCAGGGGCATGCCGTCCTCCACGCAGGCGTCCGGGACGGAGGGCACGATGACCGTGTCGGCGTCGGCGAGGTCGTCCAGGCCGTAGGGGGTCCGCAGCGAGAGCCCGGCCGGGGAACCGTCCCGGGGCCCCGTCCCCGCTTCGTCCGCGCACAGCCGGAGGTCGTACCAGGTGTCCACCAGGTCGGGCTGCGGCTTGCCGAAGAGCGTGCACGGGATGCTCAGTTCGTACAGGTCCCAGGAGGGCACATCGACGTCTTGCGTCACGACGACCGCGACGGAGCCAGCGTTCATGCCCGGAGCGTATGGCAGGAATTTGGTGACGGCAGTCATCCCTGTCACTGTCCCGGCCCGTCGCGCTCCACGAAAGTGGTCCGTACGTGGTCGACACGCGAACAAGCGCCTGTTGACGGATATGTACGGGCATCAAGGAGAAACAGCAATGAACCGCGAACGCGAGGCCGTGACTGTCGTCGGACTGGGCTCGATGGGCTCGGCACTGGCCGCCGCGCTCCTGGAGCAGGGGCACCCCACCACCGTGTGGAACCGCTCGCCGCGGAAGGCCGACGCCCTGGTCGCCCGGGGCGCGCGGCGCGCGGAGTCCGTCGCCGAGGCGGTTGCCGCGAGCCCGCTCACGATCGTGTGCGTACTGGACTACGGGGTCATGCACGAGCTCCTCGACCCCGTGGCCGGCACCCTGGCGGGCCGGACCCTGGTCAACCTCACGTCGGGCTCCCCGGAACAGGCCCACGAGACCGCCGCATGGGCCCGCGGGCACGGTGCCGACTACCTCGACGGCGCGATCATGACCACGCCGCCGGGCGTCGGCAGCCCCGAGATGATGTTCTTCTACAGCGGCTCATCGGAGGTCGTCGAGGCCCACAGGCCCGCCCTGTCCGCTCTCGGCGACCCGCTGCACCTGGGCACCGACCCGGGGCTCGCCTCCCTCTACGACGCCGCCCTGCTCGGCCTGATGTGGGCCACCCTGACCGGCTGGCTGCACGGCACCGCTCTCGTCACGGCGGAGAACACCGAGGCGACGGCCTTCACTCCCGTCGCCATTCGCTGGCTCACCGCCGTGACCGGCTTCATGGCGACCTACGCGCCGCAGGTGGACGCCGGGCGCTACCCGGGCGACGACGCGACGGTCGATGTGCAGATCGCGGCGATCGACCACCTGCTGCACGCGGCCCAGGCGCGTGGTGTTGACACCGCGCTGCCCGCTCTCCTGAAGTCCTTCATGGAGCGCGCCAAGGGCGCCGGGCACGGCTCCGACAGCTACGGGAGCGTCATCGAGGTCCTGAGGGGCTCGTCGGACGGGAAGTGACCGCCGGCGCGGGGGAGCAGCGCCGCCACATACTCCCGCACGTCCGCCGGGTCGTCCGTGGCCAGGCCGACATAGCCGTCCGGGCGGATCACGAACAGCCCCGGTCCGTACGCCGACTTGGCGTGGCCGCTCGTGTCCAGCAGGTCCGCCTCCGGGCCCCCGACGCGGCAGGTGCGCAGCCACTCGGCGGACGGCAGGTCGGCGCCCTGCTCCGTGAGGTCCAGCAGGGTGAAGTGCGGGCCCCGGAAGACGTCGAAGAGGCGGACGGGTTCGACCGCGCGGTCGTGGCAGGGGGCGTCCGGCGCGCGGTCGCCCGCGCGGAGGCCGTCCTCGGGTACGTGGCGGCGGCGCTCCTGGGCGAGGGGGCTCTCGCGGTAGGAGATGTTCAGCTGGAGGGTCTCGGAGCCGCGGGGCGAGAGGCCGGAGCCTGCGGCCCGGTCCGCCGCGTTCTGACGGGTGGACAGGCTGAGCACGCCGGCCGCCACGGGCACCCGCTCGGTGTCGTAGGAGTCGAGCACGGCGTCGGGTGCGCCGTGCCGCAGCACGGCACCCAGCTTCCAGCCGAGGTTGTACGCGTCCTGCACACCGGTGTTGAGGCCCTGGCCGCCCGCCGGGGCGTGGATGTGGGCGGCGTCCCCGGCGAGGAGGACCCGGCCCGTGCGGAACCGCTCCGCCATGGCGGCGTTGGCCCGGAACGCGGAGGACCAGCGGACCTCGCCCACCCGCAGCCCCTTCAGCCCGGTGCGCTCGGCGAGGAGGCGGGCCAGGGCCTCGGGCGTGGCGTCGCGCTCGGGGTCCGGCTCGTGGGCGGTGTCGTCGAACCCGGCGATGAGCTGGAACGTCTCCACATTCTCCAGCGGCCGCAGGGCGATCATCCCGCCCGGCGCCGTGGGCCACATGTGCCAGTGGTCGCGGTCGATCCCGTCCAGCATGAAGTCGGCGAGGAGCACCGGACGCGCGTCGACGGGGGTGCGGGTGAAGGGCGTGCCCAGCGTCCTGCGGACGGTGCTGCGGCTGCCGTCGGTGCCGACCAGATACCGCGCCCGCACGCTTTCGGCGGAGCCGTCGGTGTGCCGCAGGGTTGCCGTGACGCCGTCCTCGTCCTGGGTGAAGCCGGTGAGCTCGGCGTTGAACTCCACCCGGCCGCCCAGCTCTTCGAGCCGGGCGTAGAGCAGCTCCACCGTGCGCCACTGGGGGAGCATCAGGGTCTCGGGATACGGCACGGCGGGCGTCGGCTCGCCCCGCTCGACGAGATCCCAGGTGCGCAGGCGCTCGGCGCCCTCCCAGGTCTGCACCGGCGGGCACGGCCCGGCCTCCGCCAGGAACGCGGGCGCGAGGCCCAGATCGTCGAGCACCTCCAGCGTGCGCGGCTGGATGCCCGTGCCCCGCGAGCCCGGGAAGCCGCGCCCGGCGCGCTCGACGATCCGGTGGCGGACGCCCCGGCGGGCGAGATCGGCGGCGAGGACGAGACCGGTCGGGCCCGCACCGGCGATCAGCACCTCGGTGTCGGAGGACGTGGATGCGGACGTGGACGTGGTCGTGATGGTGTCCATCGAGGACCCCCCTTAACAACGTTAAATTCGCTCTGCCCCCAGCGTGAACTGAACAGCGTTAAGCTGTCAAGGTGGCAACCCGAATCGACCGCGCCCTCGTCGCGGACACCGCACTGCGCCTGCTCAACGAAGTGGGCCTCGAAGGCCTCACCCTGCGCAGGATCGCCAAGGAGCTCGACGTCCAGGCCCCCGCGCTCTACTGGCACTTCAAGAACAAGCAGGAGCTGCTCGACGAGGTGGCGACGGAGATGTTCCGCCGCATGGCCGCGCCCATCGCGCACGCCAAGGGCGACACCTGGCAGGAGCGGATGGCCGCCGCGATCCGTGAGCAGCGCCGCTTCCTGCTCGGCTACCGCGACGGCGCCAAGGTCTTCAGCGGCACGCGCTTCACCGACGACAGCTACGCCACCCCGCTGGAGAAGATGCTGCGCGACTGCATCGAGGCCGGGTTCACCCCGCGCGCTGCCGCCCGCGCCTGGTTCACGCTCAGCACGTACACCGTCGGCTATGTGATCGAGGAGCAGTCCGTCCACCCCACGCCGGAGAGCGACGACCGCGACCCCGCCTACGAGAAGGAGGAGCGCGCCCGCCGCCTGGCCGGGCACCCGCTGGCCGACGAAGCGGGCTGGGAGTTCTTCGACGACCTCGACGCGGGCTACGAGGACGGGCTGCGCGTCGTCATAGCGGGCATCGAGGCCACACTGCTACCGGGCGGCCGCTCCGCCGCTTCCGGAGAGGCTCCCGGGGACCCCGCGCAGCAGTGACCGCCGCAGGGCGGGGGTGAACCGCCGCTCCACCCAGCGGTTCAGCACCCACGCCAGCCCGAGCATCAGGGCGATCGTCAGCGCGAACGTCCCGTACGCCGGGACGCCCAGCTTCCGGTGCAGCGCCCCGATCACCACCCACCCCAGGTGCTCGTGCACCAGATAGAAGGGGTAGGTCAGCGCCCCCGCCACGGTGAGCCAACGCCAGTTCGCCCGGCGCACCTTGCCGAGCGCGATCAGGGCGACGGCCGCGTACCCCAGGGCGATCACGGCGATGATGACGTACGCCGAACGGTAGGAGAAGTAGTGCGGGTTCGGCGGGTGCCACAGCCCCGCCACCGCGTAGTGCTGCCCGATCAGGAAGCTCACCCCGACGATGCCCCAGGCCAGCGCGTCATGGCCGTAGCGGTGGATCAGGTAGAGGCCGATGCCGCCGATGAAGAACGAGGAGTACTCCGGCATGACCACCACCCGCAGCAGCTCCACGTGCGACGCGGTCGTCACCACCGTCGCCAGCGTCCACACTGCGCAGAAGAGCACCACCCGGCGGCGCGTCGCCCCCGGCAGGACGACGAACAGCGCGAACAGCGCGTAGAAGCGCAGCTCCGCCCAGAGCGTCCAGCACACCCCCAGCACCCGCTGCGCGCCCACCGGCTGCTGGAGCATGGTGAGGTTCGCCAGGAAGTCGCTCGGCGAGACCGTCCTGTACGCCACCCACGGCAGCGCGAACGCCAGCGTCACCAGCACGATCGCCGCCCAGTAGGCGGGATAGAGACGGGCCACCCGCGAGGCGAAGAACGAGCGCAGCGGGCGCCCCCAGCCGCTCATGCAGATCACGAAGCCGCTGATGACGAAGAAGATCTCCACGCCGAGGCAGCCGTACGCGAACGCCCCGGACAGCGTGGGGAATTCATGGCGCGGCGAGGAGCCCCACGCCCGGCTGACATCGCCGTCGCGGCCCCCGTAGTGATAGAGCGCCACCATGAGCGCGGCGATCAGCCGCAGCCCGTCCAGCGCCCTCAGTCGGCTGCCCGACTCCTTCGCCGGCGGGGCGGCGCCGGTGGCGAGCGGAGCCGTACGGGCCTCGGGCAGGGTCGGGGCCGTCATGCCGTCACCGTCGTCTTCGTCGTTTTCGCCGTCTTGCGGGCCAGCCGCCGCTGCACGGCCCGCGCGCGGCGGGCCACCTTCCGTACGGTCGGACTGCGCGGCAGGAAGGCGAGCTGGGAGGGGACCGCCCCCGGCAGCGCGAGGGCGGTCAGGCGGCGCCGCTTGAAATAGGGGCGCGTACGGGCGTCGAGGTGCGCGGCGAGATACCGCTCCGCGGCCTCCCGCAGACCGGGCAGGACCTGCGGCTGCATGGCGAAGCCGACGGCGGCCAGCAGCCCCTGGGCCTCCTCGACCGACAGCTGCCGGTGCGCCGATGCGTCCTCGAGACCGGGCAGCAGCGCGTCGACGAGGGTGACGGGGACGCGATTGCTGTTCTGGTACGGAGTGAGCCGCTCCAGCAGCAGATCCGTGCCGGTGCGGGCGACCGGAAGCCCGTAGAACGTGCTCGCCGTCAGCAGCGCGGTCGAGAAGCAGCCGGCCACCAGCACGGGCCGGATCCGCAGGAAGACCACCTCGGCCAGCACGGGCGTGTCCAGCACCGTCAGCCCCACACCGAGGCGCTCCGCCTCCTCCTCCAGCATCCGCGACCAGCGGGCCGGGGCCGAGGGGTGGGGCTTGAACACCAGCTGCCGGTGGCCGCGAGCGGCCGCGCCGCGCAGCATGCGCACGTGCAGCCGCTCCTCCTCCTCGGGCGTGAGGATCTCCAGCGCCGACAGATACTGCCCGAGCAACAGAGCCGCACCCCCGGGTGCGGTCACCGGGGGTGCGGCGTCGGCGAGTTCGGCCAGTACGGCGGTGAAGGCGGCCGTCGGCACGATCTCCGGCTCGACCCCGAACTCGGTCAGCAGCAGCGGGCGCAGGCCGGGCACCAGGTCCAGGTGCAGGAGCCGGCGGACGCGGGTGCCGACGAGCGGGTCCAGCTTGCTGCGCGTGGGCCCGTAGCTCATCAGCCCGTCGGCGTAGACCTCCAGCGGGGCGTCCGCGAAGCACAGGGCCAGCGCCTGCGCCGGGCTGACCTGGATCGACTCCACGATCAGCTCCAGATCGTCGGAGCCCAGGCCCCACAGCAGCCTCAAGTGCCGCTCCCACAGCGGGGCGTCGTCCGGGCGGGGCGTCCAGCCGTTGGGGTGGAAGGGGCTGATCGCCGCGTTCCAGGACAGCACCCCGTCGAAGCGGGCGCGCAGCCGGTCGAAGCCGGGCGCCTCGTCCAGGGCCGGGGTCGTCTCCGGGACGGCCGCGGTGTTGGCGACGAGCAGCAGCCTGCGGTCGGCGGGGGAGAAGCAGCCGGTGTCCAGGGCGGCGGCGAGCGTCGCGGCCCCGTAGAGGGTCGACGCCAGGAAGATCTGGGTGCGGGGGCGGCCGTGCATCAGGCGGAGACCCCCGGGGCGGTGGGCCGGCGGCGCAGTCGGCGCAGCCGGGCGGCGCGGTCGTAATCCATGGAATTCAAAGCGTCCTTGACCAGTTCCTGGGGCATTCGCCGAAGTGCGGCCGCGCTTCTCGAACGCAGTGCGCGGGCCACGGCGGGTTCAAAGCGTTCGATCGTGCCGAGCTGGTGGGACATGATGGCGCAGTATGTTCGAACGGCTTTCGGGAGAAGCGCTTCCGCGTCCTTGTCCCGCGCCGTCTCCTCGATTACCTGATCGAATGCGCGAAGGAAATCGAGTTGTCGCACATCGCCGATCTGGGTGAGCGAAGTGGCCACTCCCCGGCGGTAGAAAACACCCAGCAGTCCGGTCACGGCAAAGGTCCGCGCCTCGCGGTGCAATCGCCAGATCCACGGCCGGTCCTCGGCGGTGCGCAGGCCGTCCCGGAAGTGCAGCAGCCCCTCGTCCAGCAGCCGCCGGTGGTAGATCCCGGCCCAGGCGTAGGCGTAGTCGACGGACGTCGAGCGGTCGGCGGGCAGTATCGCGCCGCGCGGATCGAGCACCACCCCGCGCCTGCCGTGCGGCACGCGCTGCACGGTGCGGACGCGGCCCGTGCACTGGACGTGGTCCGTGCGCACGAAGTCCACCGCCAACTCCTCGATCACGTCGAGCAGTTGGGGGTAGTGGCCGGGGGCGAGCCAGTCGTCGCCGTCGAGGAAGGTCAGGTACTCGCCGCTCGCCGCGTCCAGCCCGGTGTTCCGGGCGGTGGCGAGGCCGCCGTTCTTCGCGTGCCGCACGACCCTGGCGCCCGGCAGGTCGCGCGCGGCGCGCTCCAGGAGCTCCGGCGTGCCGTCGGTCGAGCAGTCGTCCACGAGAATGAATTCGAAATCCTCACGGGTGTTCGCTTGCAGGCTCCTCAATGTGTCGGGCGCATAGGTCTGCACATTGAAGAACGGCACGATGACGGAGAGCTTGACCACTCACCGGACATTAGGTGGCCCCCCGGCATTCGTCTTGTCCTGGGGCGGGCGCGAAGGTGAACGAAGCGCGGCGGAATGATGAACCCGCCGCGTGGACAAGCCGATTCGCCGATCGTCGGTGTGCTGTTTACCGGTTGTTGTGCTGGCGTTGGGCAGCCAAACGGAATGGATTTCTATCGTCGGCGACGTGCCATCACGAGCTGCCTCTTCCTCGTCCGCGCCGCGGATCGCCGTGCTCGCCGACTCCGACACCCGGTGGAAATGGGGTGCGCTCACGGCGCACCGCCTCGCCCCGGGCGCCCGGCTCGACGGCCTGCTGCTGAGGGGCCGCGCGACGCCCACCGTCCGCCAGCTCGCCGAGGTCGGCGTGCGCGCGGAGACGCTGCGCGAGGTGACGGGCGTCGAGTTCGTCCGCACGGCCGACCGCGAGCGGTACGACATCGTCGTGCTGGCCTGTGTCGGCGGCGCCGTGCAGACCATGCTCCACGGACTGGCCCGCGCCTGGGGGTCCGCGCCCGCCCGCCCGGTCGTCGTCACCGGCTACGTCGGCGTCGTCTACGAGAAGCTGGCCGACGGCCTCCTCCTGCGCCACGGCGCGGACGTCGTCCTCGCCAACTCCCCGCAGGACGCGGAGCGTTTCCGTGAGGTGTACGAGGGAGTGGGGGCGCCCGTGGACAGTGTGACGGAATGGGCGCTGCCGTTCCTGTCGGACGAGATCTCCAAGGAGGAGCCCGAACCCCGGCCGTTCACCGTGGTGTTCGCCGCCCAGCCCTCCGTGCCCGAGAGCCGCGCGGACCGTGCGTATCTGCTGAACCGCGCGGCCCAGCACGCCCGGAAGCACCCGCGGCGCGACGTCCTCATCAAGCTCCGCAGCAAGCCCGGCGAGCACACCACGCACATCGAGGAACTCCCGTACCAGAAGCTGGCCGCCCGGCTCCGTGGCGGCCTGCCCCCCAACTGCCGTCTCGTCTACGGCCACATGGGCGAGGTGCTCGACCGCACCGACCTCCTCGTCACCGTCAGCTCCACGGCCGCCCTGGAGTCCCTGCACCGGGGCGTGCCCACGGCCGTCCTCACCGACCTCGGCATCCGCGAGGCCCTCGGCAACCACCACTTCCTCGGGTCCGGCTGCCTCGCCTCCTGGGACCGCCTCGACGCCGGGCACCTCCCCGAGGCGGACGCGGACTGGGTCGCGCGCCAGGGCGTCGCCGCCGTCGGCCCGTACGCCCACGGCACCGTCCACGACGCCGCCCGGCGGCGCGTCGCCGCGCTCGTCGCCCGCCCCGCGCTCCCGCCGCTCGCCCCCTACTACACCGCAGCGACCGCCCCCGGCTACCTCCCCGCCGTCCTCGCCCGCCACGGCCTCGACCCCCAGGGCCGGCCGCTCCCCGGTGCCGCCCGGCCGCCCGGCGAACCGAGCGCCCTGCGCCGGGCGGTACGGGAAGCGGCGCGCGGCGCGTACCGCCACGGCGTGCAGCGCGTCGCGCCCGTCATCCGGCGGCTGGGGGAGCTGTGAGCGCGCCCGCCGCATCTGCTGAAGGAGCCACCATGTCCGCAGTCCTGGCCGTCATCCCCGCCCGCGGGGGGTCGAAGGGCGTCCCCGCCAAGAACCTCGCGGCCGTCGGCGGCGTGCCGCTCGTCGCCCGCGCGGTACGGGAGTGCCGGGCGGCCCGCCTGGTCACGGACGTCGTGGTCTCGACGGACGACCCCGGCATCGCGGCGGTCGCGCGGGGGGCCGGGGCGGTGGTGGTGCAGCGGCCACCCGCGATCGCGGGGGACACGGCGTCGAGCGAGGCGGCTGTGCTGCATGCGATGGATGCGTACGAGGAGATGTACGGCCGGGAGATCGGCACCGTCCTGTTGGTGCAGTGCACCAGCCCCTTCCTGACCGCGGCCGATGTCGACGGCGTCGCGGCGGCGGTGGTCGAACAGGGCGCGGACACGGCGCTGACGGTGGCCCCGTTCCACGGCTTCGTGTGGCGGGAGGAGGGCGATTTTTCCCCAGCCCCGCCCCTTCCCGGCCAAGCCCGTCCGGCGATTGAGGACACCGCGCGAAGCGCGGTTCGGGGGTCCGGGGGCTTGCCCCCGGTTTCGGGAAGGGGCGGGATCGGGGAAAAGACATCCGCCCCCGTCGGCGGCTGCGGCGTCAACCACGACAAAGCGCACCGCCCCCGACGCCAGGACCGCCCCCAGGACCTGCTGGAGACCGGCGCCGCCTACGCCATGCGCGCCGACCGCTTCCGCGCGGAGCGCCACCGGTTCTTCGGCCGCACCGAACTCGTCCGCACCGACCCCGCCCGCGTGCTGGAGATCGACGACCCGCACGACCTCGCGCGGGCCCGGGCGCTCGCGCCGCTGCTCGACGGCCCCACCGCCGCGCTGCCCGCGCGGGAGGACGTCGACGCCGTCGTCATGGACTTCGACGGCACCCAGACCGACGACCGGGTGCTCATCGACGCGGACGGCCGGGAGATCGTCGCCGTGCACCGCGGCGACGGCCTCGGCGTGGCCGCCCTGCGCCGCGCCGGGCTCGCGCTGCTGATCCTGTCCACCGAGGCCAACCCGGTGGTCGCCGCGCGCGGCCGCAAGCTCGACGTGCCGGTGCTGCACGGCATCGACCGCAAGGACGTGGCCCTCAAGCAGTGGTGCGACGAGCGCGGCATCGCACCCGAGCGTGTGCTCTACGTCGGCAACGACGTCAACGACCTGCCGTGCTTCGGCCTCGTCGGCTGGCCCGTCGCCGTCGGGAACGCCCACGACGCCGTGCGCGGCGCGGCCCGCGCGGTGACCTCCGCACCCGGTGGCAGCGGAGCCCTCCGCGAGATCGCCTCCTGGATCCTCGGCCCCACCCTCCGATCCGCCTGATTGTCCCCGAGCCCTCTCCGAGCCCTAAGGAACCGCCCCAGATGAGCCCCGCCCAGCGCACCCGCCCCCTCGGCACCAAGACCGCCGGACCCGGCCACCCCGTCTACATCACCGGCGAGATCGGCATCAACCACAACGGCGACCTCGACAAGGCCTTCGCCCTCATCGACGCGGCCGCCGACGCCGGCTGCGACGCCGTGAAGTTCCAGAAGCGCACCCCCGAGATCTGCACCCCGCGCGACCAGTGGGACGTCGAACGCGACACGCCGTGGGGCCGGATGACCTACATCGACTACCGCCACCGGGTGGAGTTCGGCGAGGAGGAGTACCGCCGGATCGACGAGCACTGCCGCGAGCGCGGCATCGACTGGTTCGCCTCGCCCTGGGACACCGAGGCCGTCGCGTTCCTGGAGAAGTTCGACCTGCCCGCGCACAAGGTCGCCTCCGCCTCGCTCACCGACGACGAACTCCTGCGGGCCCTGCGCGCCACCGGCCGTACGGTCATCCTCTCCACCGGCATGTCCACCCCGAAGCAGATCAGGCACGCGGTGGAGGTGCTCGGCAGCGACAACATCCTGCTCTGCCACGCCACCTCGACCTACCCGGCGAAGGCCGCCGAGCTCAACCTCCGGGTGATCCACACGCTCCAGGCGGAGTACCCCAACGTGCCGATCGGCTACTCCGGCCACGAGACGGGCCTGCAGACCACCCTGGCCGCCGTCGCCCTGGGCGCCACCTTCGTCGAGCGGCACATCACCCTCGACCGGGCGATGTGGGGCTCCGACCAGGCCGCGTCCGTCGAGCCGGGCGGCCTCCAGCGGCTCGTGCGCGACATCCGCGTCGTGGAGGAGTCGCTGGGGGACGGGGTGAAGCGGGTGTACGAGAGCGAGCTGGGGCCGATGCGCAAACTGCGCCGCGTCGCGGGCGTCGTCGCCCAGGGCGACCGCGAGCAGGCCGCCGACCGCGAACCCGCCGCGGTCTGACGGGCCCTGAAGGTGACCGCGCCCGCCGGGCCGTCCGCCCGCACCCTCGCCTTCGTCGAGAGCCCGGTGCAGCTCCTCAACGTCCTCGAATGGGCGCACGTCACCGGCGGTCCGGGGACGGACACCCCCGTGCCCGGACCGCGCGAAGGGGACCGGCCGCTGCGCGACGGCATCCCGCGCCAGCCCAGGGACCGCGACCCGGCGCCGGTCAGGCCCGCCGACACCGGCCTCGTGGTCGTCGTCCTCGCCCCGCACGACCCCATGACGCGGGGTCAGCTGCGGCGCATGGCCGAGCTGGCGCGGGACCAGGGGCACCAGGTGCGCTGGGAGGAGGCGCGGGGCGGGCCGGGGGCGCCGGTGCAGACCGTCGGCGGCCTCGCGGGCGCCCTGCGCAAGGCGCACCGCGTCGTCATCGGGGACCCGTTCTCGCGCTATGTGCAGCTGCTGCTGACGATCACCCGGGCCCGGGAGCTGGTCGTGGTGGACGACGGGACCGCCACCATGGAGTTCGTCTCCCAACTCGCGCGCGGGGAGCGCCTCGTGCGGTGGCACCGGCGCGGCAGCCGTGGGGCGCGTGACATCGCCTTCGCGCCTGTCTCCGCTTCCGCGCGCCGTCGGCTCACCCCGAACGACCGCCGGGCGGTAGAGGTGTTCACCGCGATGCCCGTCGAGCCGCCGCCCGGCGTGACCGTCACGCCCAACGACTTCGCCTGGACCCGCGCCACCTTCGGCCCGCCCCGCCTCACCCGTGGCACGGACCTCGTGGGCACCTCGCTCGTCGAGACCGGCGTCGTCGACCCGGACCGCTATCTGGACGCCGTCGCGGCCCTCGCCCGCACCCACGGTGCCACCCGCTACTTCGCGCACCGCCGGGAGAGCACCGACAAGCTGCGGCGCATCGGGGCCGTGGTGGGCCTGGAGGTCGTACGCCCCGAGCTGCCGCTGGAGCTGATCGCGCGCCGGGGCCCCATCGGCCGCACCGTCCTCAGCTTCCCCTCGACCGTGGTGCACACCCTGCCGCTCGCCCTCGCCGGGACCGGCGTCACCGTCGCCGTCTGTGACATCGACCCCGTATGGCTCACCGAGGGCGCCTCGCCCAGGGCCGAGGGCTTCCTCTCCGAGGTGACCGACACCGCCCCTGATGTGCGACGACTCCCGGTCATGCCGCTGACGGCCCCCTGAGCCGTAATAATTGGTCATACCCTCCCCGCGACCCATCCATGCGGCTGAACTTTTCTAGATCTGGGGGCAGTTGCCCGGGTGAGGGCTCTACCCTTCACTGCGTGAACCATCTGATGCCTTTGGACGCCGAACCCGACACCGTCGACGCCAAGCTGCCCGGTGCACTCCCCTCCGCGCTGCGCGCCGAACTCATCGCGTTCCGCCGGGACTTGCACATGCACCCGGAGCTGGGGAACCGCGAGTTCCGTACCACCGCGGCGGTCAAAGCGAGGCTGGAGAAGGCGGGGCTCAAGCCCCGCACCCTCTCCACAGGCACCGGGCTGTTCTGCGACATCGGGCGGGACGCCGTGCGGGAGGCGGGCCGGCACACCACCGTCGCCCGGGGCATGCTCGCGCTGCGCGCCGACCTCGACGCGCTGCCCATCCCGGACACCAAGACGGTCCCGTACCGCTCGACCGTCCCCAGAATGGCGCACGCCTGCGGTCACGACGTGCACACCACCGCCGTGCTCGGCGCCGGTCTCGTCCTCGCGGACCTGGCCGCGAAGGGCCTGCTGCCGCACCCGGTCCGGCTGATCTTCCAGCCCGCCGAGGAGGTGCTGCCCGGCGGCGCCCTCGACGCCATCGAGTGCGGGGCGCTGGAGGGCGTGGGCCGGATCATCGCGGTGCACTGCGACCCCAAGGTCGAGGTCGGCCGCATCGGCCTGCGGCAGGGCGCGATCACCTCGGCCTGCGACCGGCTGGAGGTGTCGCTGGACGGCCCCGGCGGCCACACCGCGCGGCCGCACTTCACCACCGACCTGGTGACCGCCGTGGCCCGGGTGGCCACGGACGTCCCCGCGGTGCTCGCGCGCCGGGTCGACGCCCGCTCGGGCCTGTCCCTCACCTGGGGGCGGATGGAGGCCGGGCACGCCTGCAACGTCATCCCGCAGCACGGCGAGCTCTCCGGCACGGTCCGCTGCCTGGACCTGCACGCCTGGCGGGACGCGCCCGACCTGGTGCACGCCGCGATCGACGAGGTCGCGACCCTGCACCGCGCGAAGTCGGAGATCAATTACGTCCGCGGGGTGCCCCCGGTCATCAACGACCCCGAGGTCACGGAGCTGCTCCGGCGGGCCATGACGGCGCGCCGCGGGCCGCACTCCGTCGAGGACACCGAGCAGAGCCTGGGCGGGGAGGACTTCTCCTGGTACCTGGAGCACGTCCCCGGCGCGATGGCCAGGCTCGGGGTCCGGCCGGTGGGCGACAACACCCGGCGTGACCTGCATCGCGGTGATTTCGACGTGGACGAGGGGTCCATCGAGGCCGGCGTCGAGCTGTTCACCGCGGCGGCACTGCTGGACGGACGCGCTTCATAGACAAAATCCGTCGGCAATCGGTCGGCAATCCGTCGGCAATCGGGTCAAGAGGCGTTCGCGTCGATCCGATAACGGCTTTGAAGCACCCCTTTTATCTCCATCTACGCGCGTTACGATGCCCGCGAACCAGCGCCGACGGAGGCGCTTCGAGTGAAGGGGCCCCTTCGTGCGCCGGGTATCCACAATCACTGTCGCGGGTGTCACCACCGCGGCTCTCGCATTCACCCTCACCGCTTGTGGTGAGTCCTCCACCGATTCGGGTGGCAGCAAGGACAAGGGCGTCGGCCTGGCGTTCGACGTCGGCGGCCGTGACGACCACTCCTTCAACGAGTCCGCCGCCCGCGGCCTGGACAAGGCGGAGAAGGAACTCAAGGTCGGCGGCAAGATGATGACCGCCAAGAACGGCGAGACCGAGGCGGAGCGCGAGCAGCGGCTGAGCTCGCTCGCCGACGCGGGCTACAACCCGGTCATCGGCGTCGGCTTCAACTACAAGAACTCGATCGAGAAGGTGGCCAAGGACTTCCCGAAGACCACCTTCGCGGTCGTCGACTCGATCGCCAACGGCTCGAACGTCGCCAGCATCACCTTCGGTGAGCACGAGGGCTCCTACCTCGCCGGTGTCGCCGCCGCGCTGAAGTCCAAGACCCACAAGGTCGGCTTCATCGGCGGTGTGCAGAACGCGCTGATCCAGAAGTTCCAGGCCGGATTCGAGCAGGGCGTCAAGGACACGGACTCCAAGGCGGAGATCCGTTCCGAGTACCTCTACACGAACAACGACAAGGGCTTCAACGACCCGGCGGCCGCCAAGGACAAGGCCAAGGGCATGCTCGACTCGGACATCGACGTGATCTACAGCGCGGCCGGTCTCTCCGGCAACGGTTCGATGGAGGCCGTCGCGGGCAAGAAGGGCGCCTGGTCCATCGGGGTCGACTCCGACCAGTACCAGCAGCCGGGCCTGGAGAAGTACAAGAGCTCCATCCTCACCTCGGTCGTGAAGAACGTCGACGTGGCGGTCTTCGACCTCATCAAGAGCGTCCAGGACGGCAAGCCCTTCACGGGCGAGCACAAGTACCTGCTCAAGGACAACGGCGTCTCGCTGGCGACCTCGGGCGGCTTCATCGACGACATCAAGCCGAAGATCGAGGAAGCCAAGAAGAACATCGTGGACGGCAAGATCACGGTCAAGACCTCCCCGTGACCTGCGGGACCGGCTCCGGCCGGTCCTGCGCGGCCACGGGCCCGGTGGCGGGGGAGTGCCCCCGCCGCCGGGCCCGCACATGCTCCCCGCGACAACGCTCGGGGAGCCTCCGGCCAACGCTACGCGCGTAGCTTCCTGTTGACGCTGTAGCGTCGCCCCCGCCCTCCCGGAGCCCACCCCGGTCCCCGCCCGGCCGGCCCCGGTTTCCTCCCGCTCCCTTCCCCGAGGAGAGTGCGCCATCAAAGCGTCCAAAGAATCCAGCGGTTCCACAGCCCCCGCGGTGGAACTCGCCGGCATCACCAAGCGGTTCCCCGGCGTCGTGGCCAACCACGACATCCACCTCACGGTCCGTCGCGGCACCGTCCATGCCCTCTGCGGCGAGAACGGTGCCGGCAAGTCGACCCTGATGAAGATCCTCTACGGCATGCAGAAGCCGGACGAGGGCACCATCACGCTCGACGGTGAGCAGGTCACCCTGCACACCCCCGGCGACGCGATCGCGCGCGGCATCGGCATGGTGCACCAGCACTTCATGCTCGCCGACAACCTCACCGTCCTGGAGAACGTCGTCCTCGGCGCCGAGAAGCTCCACGGCATCGGCGGCAAGGCGCGCGCGAAGATCAAGGAGATCTCCGACTCCTACGGCCTCGGCGTCCGCCCCGACGCCATGGTCGAGGACCTCGGTGTCGCCGACCGCCAGCGCGTGGAGATCCTCAAGGTCCTCTACCGCGGCGCCCGCACGCTGATCCTCGACGAGCCCACCGCCGTCCTCGTCCCGCAGGAGGTCGACGCGCTCTTCGACAACCTCCGCGAGCTCAAGGCCGAGGGCCTGACGGTCATCTTCATCTCGCACAAGCTCGGCGAGGTGCTCTCCGTCGCCGACGACATCACCGTCATCCGGCGCGGCACCACCGTCGGCAGCGCGGTGCCCAGCGAGACCACCCCCAAGCAGCTCGCCGAGCTGATGGTCGGCAGCGAGCTGCCCTCGCCCGAGACCCGTGAGTCGACGGTCACCGACACCCCGATGCTCACCGTCGAGGACCTCAAGATGTCCGCCGTCGACCCCGACGGCGTCGTCCGGGACGTGCTCGGCGGGATCTCCTTCACCATCCGCAAGGGCGAGGTCCTCGGCATCGCGGGCGTGGAGGGCAACGGCCAGGCCGAGCTCGTCGAGGCCATCATGGGCATGCGCCCGCTGGACTCCGGCACCGTCACCCTCGACGGCACCGACGTCAGCCAGGCCCCGACGCGCAAGCGGCGCGAGGACGGCATCGGCTACATCCCCGAGGACCGCCACCGGCACGGCCTGCTGCTGGAAGCCCCGCTGTGGGAGAACCGCATCCTCGGCCACGTCACCGAGAAGCCCAACAGCAAGGGCGCGCTCCTCGACCCCAAGGCCGCTCGCGCCGACACCGAGCGCATCGTCCGCGAGTACGACGTGCGCACCCCCGGCATCGAGGTCACCGCGGCGTCCCTGTCCGGCGGCAACCAGCAGAAGCTGATCGTCGGCCGCGAGATGAGCCACCTGCCCAAGCTGCTCATCGCCGCGCACCCCACCCGGGGCGTGGACGTCGGCGCGCAGGCGCAGATCTGGGACCAGATCCGCGAGGCGCGCCACGAGGGCCTGGCGGTGCTGCTGATCTCCGCCGACCTGGACGAGCTGATCGGGCTCTCCGACACCCTGCGGGTGATGTTCCGCGGCCGCCTGGTCGCCGACGCCGACCCCGCGGCGATCACCCCGGAGGAGCTGGGCTCGGCCATGACCGGCGCCGCCTCCGGCCACCTTGAGCACGTAGACGAGCAGGAAGAGGAAGGGGGCGACGACGCATGAGCCTCGCGAAGAAGTTCGACAAGAACAAACTGATCCTGGGCCTCGCCGCGCCGCTGCTGGCGATCGTGGCGGCCGTGGCCGTCACCTCGGTGATCATCGCGATCACCGGGAAGGACCCCTTCCACGCCTACCAGGTCATGGTCGACTACGGGTCCAAGAGCGACTCCCAGGTCTGGATCATCAACAAGGCGGTCCCGTACTACCTGTCCGCGCTGGCCGTCGCCATCGGCTTCCGGATGAACCTCTTCAACATCGGCGTCGACGGCCAGTACCGCATCGCGGCCTTCTTCGCCGCCGTCGTCGGCGGCGCCATGACGATGCCGGGCTTCATCCAGATCCCGGTCATCATCATCACCGCCATGGTCGTGGGCGCGATCTGGGCGGGCATCGCCGGCCTGCTGAAGGTCACCCGCGGCGTCAACGAGGTGATCAGCACGATCATGCTGAACGCCATCGGCGGCTCGATCATCGGTTACTTCCTCCAGGACGGCCGGCTCGGGAAGAAGGAGGGCAACATGGTCCACACGCCCGTCCTGCCCGACTCCGCGCACTTCTTCGAGATCCCGACCCAGCCCAAGCCGATCTACGGCTTCGTCGTGATCGCGGCCATCGCCGGCCTCGCCTACTGGTTCGTGCTCAACCGCACCCGGTTCGGCTTCGACCTGCGCACCGTCGGCCAGTCCGAGTCCGCGGCCGCGGCCAGCGGCGTCAACGTCAAGCGCATGGTGATCACCTCGATGGTGCTCTCCGGCGCGACCGCGGGCCTCGTCGGCATGCCGACCCTGCTCGGCATCTCGTACAACTACGGCACCGACTTCCCCGTCGGCATCGGCTTCACCGGTATCGCCATCGCGCTGCTCGGCCGCAACAACCCCGTCGGCATGGCGCTGGCCGCCCTCCTGTGGGGCTTCCTCGAGCGCACCGGCACCCAGCTGGAGTTCGAGGGGTACGCGCAGGAGATCGTCGGCGTGGTCCAGGGCGTCATCGTCCTCTGCGTCGTCATCGCGTACGAGATCGTCCGCCGCTACGGACTCAAGACCCAGCAGCGGAAGGTCGGCGAGGAGCTCGCCGCCCAGGCCCGCAAGAGCGACAAGGCGGAGGTATCCGCGTGAGCACCACCTTTACCGACGCCGTGAGCAACGCGCTCAGCGGCAAGAACAAGCCCGGGGGGCGCAGGCTCTCCACCCCCGTCGTCCTGCTGGTCATCGCGGGCGCGCTGATCCTGGTGTCCGCGCTGCGCGCGATCACCGGTGCCGGTGACCTCACCTCCTCCGGCCAGTTCGGCGGCGCCCTCGCCGCCGCCGTGCCGATCGGCCTCGCCGGCCTCGGCGGCCTGTGGGCCGAGCGCGCGGGCGTCGTCAACATCGGCCTCGAAGGCATGATGATGCTCGGCACCTTCTGCGCGGGCTGGATGGGCTGGCAGCACGGCCCCTGGGCCGCGGCGCTCGCCGGTGTCATCGGCGGCGCGCTGGGCGGCCTCGTGCACGCCATCGCCACCGTCACCTTCGGCGTCGACCACATCATCTCCGGTGTGGCCATCAACATCCTGGCGCTCGGTGTCACGCAGTACCTCGCCAAGCTGACGTTCGGCGCGGAAGGCAGCGCGGCCCAGAGGGCGGGCGGCAACGACAAGCAGTCGCCCGTCATGGAGAACATGCCGAACTTCTCCATCCCCGGCCTGTCGGACTGGCTGAACAGCGTGGAGAAGCACCACTGGTTCCTCGTCTCCGACCTCGCCGGCATGGTCGACGGCCTGGTCACCGACGTGTCCTGGCTGACGATCGTCGCCGTGGCGCTCTTCGCCGGCACCTTCTACGTGCTGTGGCGCACGGCCTTCGGCCTGCGCCTGCGCTCCTGCGGCGAGAGCCCCGTCGCCGCCGAGTCCCTCGGCGTCAACGTCTACACCTACAAGTACGCGGCCGTGGTCGTCTCCGGCGCCCTCGCGGGCCTGGGCGGCGCGTTCCTCGCCATCGGCACGCACATGTACTCCGACGGCCAGACCGGCGGGCGCGGCTACATCGGTCTCGCCACCATGATCTCCGGCAACTGGCGGCCGGGCGGCGTCGCGATGAGCGCGGGCCTGTTCGGCTTCATGGACAGCCTCCAGCTGCGCGGCGGCGGCGCGACCGTCCACGCGCTGCTGCTCCTGCTCGCCGTGCTGCTCGTCGGCTTCGCCGCCTGGCGGCTGCGGACCGGCAAGCGCCAGGTCGCGATCGCGGCCGGTGTCCTCGCCGTCGCGCTGATCGTCTGGTACGCGCTGACCAAGACGGTGCCGCTGGAGTTCGTCGACGCCACCCCGTACGTCGTGACGCTGCTGGTGCTGTGCGTCTCCGCGCAACGCCTGCGGATGCCCAAGGCGAACGGTAAGCCGTACCGGAAGGGCCAAGGCAAGTGATGTCTTCTTCTCAGTCCGTCGACTGGGACGAGCTGCGGTCGCAGGCCCGGGACGCCATGTCCCGGGCCTACGCCCCGTACTCCGACTTCCCCGTGGGCGCCGCGGCGCTCGTCGACGACGGCCGCACCGTGACCGGCTGCAACGTGGAGAACGCCGCCTACGGTGTCGCCCTGTGCGCCGAATGCGGGCTGATCTCCGAGCTGTTCTCCTCCGGCGGCGGCCGTCTGACGGCCTTCACCTGCTGCGACCGCAAGGGCAATGTCCTGATGCCGTGCGGCCGCTGCCGTCAGCTGCTGTGGGAGCACGGCGGCCCCGAGCTGGCCGTGGACACGACGACGGGCATCCGCCCGCTGTCGGAGCTGCTGCCCGATGCGTTTGGGCCCGCCGACCTGAATCGTTGAAGATGTCCTCAAGCGCCGGACGGGCTGATGATCAGCCCGTCCGGGTCACTTTCCGGCCCCGGGAAGACTGAGGACGCACGAACTTAAGGAAAATGTGCTGATGGACGCCATTTCCGTAATCCGCACCAAGCGCGACCGCGGCCGTCTGACCGACGAGCAGATCGACTGGATGATCGACGCGTACACGCGCGGCGAGGTCGCCGACGAGCAGATGTCCTCGCTCGCGATGGCGATCCTGCTCAACGGCATGGACCGGGCCGAGATCGCCCGCTGGACCGCCGCGATGATCAAGTCGGGCGAGCGCATGGACTTCTCGTCCCTGCCCGTCCCGACCTCGGACAAGCACTCCACCGGCGGCGTCGGCGACAAGATCACCCTGCCGCTCGCCCCGCTCGTCGCCGCCTGCGGCGCGGCCGTGCCGCAGCTGTCCGGCCGGGGCCTCGGCCACACCGGTGGCACGCTCGACAAGCTGGAGTCCATCCCCGGCTGGCGCGCGCTGCTGTCGAACGACGAGATGATGCAGGTCCTGCGCGACGTCGGCTCGGTCATCTGCGCCGCGGGCGACGGTCTCGCCCCGGCCGACAAGAAGCTCTACGCGCTGCGCGACGTGACCGGCACGGTGGAGGCGATCCCGCTGATCGCCTCGTCCATCATGTCGAAGAAGATCGCCGAGGGTACGGGCTCGCTCGTCCTCGACGTCAAGGTCGGCTCCGGCGCCTTCATGAAGAACATCGAGGACGCGCGCGAGCTCGCCTCCACGATGGTCGGCCTGGGCACGGACCACGGCGTGAAGACCGTCGCCCTGCTCACCGACATGTCGACCCCGCTCGGCCTGACCGCGGGCAACGCCCTCGAGGTCCGCGAGTCGGTCGAGGTGCTGGCGGGCGGCGGCCCGGCCGACGTCGTCGAGCTGACCCTCGCCCTGGCGCGCGAGATGCTCGCCGCGGCGGGCCTGCCGGACGCCGACCCGGCCAAGGCGCTCAAGGACGGCTCCGCGATGGACCACTGGCGCCGCATGATCCGGGCGCAGGGCGGCGACCCGGACGCGACCCTGCCGGTGGCGCGCGAGCAGCACATCGTCACGGCGACCTCGACCGGTGTCCTGACCGGCCTCGACGCCTACGCCGTCGGCGTCGCCGCCTGGCGCCTGGGCGCGGGCCGCGCGCGCAAGGAGGACGTGGTCCAGGCCGGCGCGGGCGTGGAGCTCCACGCGAAGCCGGGCGACGAGGTCAAGGAGGGCCAGCCCCTGATGACCCTGCACACCGACACCCCCGAGAAGTTCGGTTACGCGCTCCAGTCCCTGGAGGGCGGCGTCGAGATCTCGGCCCCGGGCACGGCCTTCACGCCGAACCCGATCGTGCTGGACCGCATCGCGTAAGCGGTCCGACAAGAGGTGACCGGGCGCCCCGGCCGACGGAAGCCGTCGGCCGGGGCGCCCGATGCGTTGTCGGCCGCATCGCATATTTTGTCTGTTGCGCAATCCAGGAACTGTGAGCGCGAGTGCCCCGTTGTTCGCGATGAACGCGGGAAGCCAGGACAGTTGGAGGAGAGTTCATGGGCGTGTCCCTGGCCAAGGGCGGCAACGTGTCACTGAGCAGGCAGGCCCCGGGTCTGACCGCCGTGACGGTCGGGCTGGGATGGCGGGTGGGTGCCACCGCGGGGGCCGGATACGACCTGGACGCCAGCGCGCTGCTGTGCGACCAGGCCGGGAAGGTCCTCTCGGACCAGCACTTCGTCTTCTTCAACAACCGGCGCAGCCCCGACGGTTCGGTCAGCCACTCCGGCAGTGCCGCCGGGGGTGACGACGAGCAGATCCACGTCGACCTCGCCCGGGTCCCGGCCGAGGTCGCGAAGATCGTCTTCCCCGTCTCCCTCTACGAGGCGGAGCAGCGGGGGCAGAGCTTCGACCGGATCGACAGCGCGCACATCCGCGTCGTCGACCAGGCCGGCGGCGCCGAGCTGGCGCGCTTCGACCTCAGGGGCGGCGCGGGCTCGGCCGAGACCGCCATGGTCTTCGGCGAGCTGTACCGGCACGGCGCGGAGTGGAAGTTCCGCGCGGTCGGCCAGGGATACGCCTCCGGGCTCGCGGGCATCGCCACCGATTACGGCGTCGACGTCCTGCGCGAGACCCCGCCCTCCTCCGACGCCCGCCCGGCACCGGTGGTCACCGAGAAGGCGGCCACCGCGAAGGCGGAACCGCCCGTGCCGTCCACGGCGTCCGCACCGTTTGCCGGCACCGTGCCGCAGGCTCCCACGGTCGCCGCACCCATTGCAGTACCTCAGCAATCCTCAGGGAGTTCCACCGTGACGTGCTTCTTCGACCCGAACCATGGCCCCGGCATGGCGTCCGTGATGTGGTCCCCGCAGTGGGGTGTGCCCCGCCAGATCCAGACGTGCAACGGCTGTGCGCAGCGGGTGCAGACCACGCCGCCGCCGTACTACACGGCCCCCCAGCCCCAGGCGGGCTACCCGCAGGCCGGCTACCCCCAGCCCGTCCAGCAGGGCTACCCGCAGCAGGGCTACCCCCAGCAGCCGGTTCAGCAGGGTTACCCGCAGCAGGGCAACCAGCAGCAGGGCGGCCGCCGCTTCGGCACGGGCGCGCTCATCGGCGCCGGCGCGGCCGGTCTCGTCGGCGGCGCGCTCCTCAACGAGGCGATGAGCGACGACGAGCCGGACGTCGTCGTCAACAACTACTACGAGGGCGACGACGACTACTAGTCATCGGGCGCCGTGAACGGCGAAGGGCCCGCCCCACCAGGACAGGTGGTGGGACGGGCCCTTCGGGTTTCCGTGGCCCTCTCGCGAGGTCCTAGCGGCGGGCCACCGCGGCCGGGGAGCGCCGCTCCACCAGCGCGCGCCGCGTCGCGTACAGCGTGATCGAGGCCGCGGCCAGCATGGCCAGGAAGCCCAGCACCACCGTGCCGTCCCACCCCGCGCTGCGGAACGCGAGCGCGCCCAGCGTGCCGCCGACCGAACTGCCCAGGTAGTACGCCGTCTGGTACAGCGCCGACGCCTGCGCCCGGCCCGTCTTCGCCGTACGGCTCACCGACGACGACGCCACCGCGTGCCCCGCGAAGAAGCCCGCCGTGATGAGCACCAGACCCAGCAGCACCGCGGTCAGCGAATCCGTCAGGGAGAGCAGCAGACCGAGCGTGGTCGTGCCCATCGCCAGATACAGCGCCCCGCGCCGCCCCAGCCGCCCCACCAGCTTCCCGGCCGCGGCCGACGAGACCGTACCCACCAGGTAGACCAGGAAGATCGAGCCGACGACCCCCTGCGGCAGGTTGAACGGCTCCGCCGCCAGCCGGTAGCCGATGACGGTGTAGACCGCGCCGAAGACGGTCATGAAGAGCGCGCCGATCGCGTACAGCCGGCGCAGCAGCGGATCCGCGAGGTGGCCGCCGACCGTACGGGCCAGCGCGCGCGGCGAGACCGTGGTCGGGGTGAAGTGCCGCGCCTTGGGGATCAGCAGCCGGAAGGCCACCGCGCACACCACCGCCAGGACGCCCACCGCGCCGAGCCCGGCCCGCCAGCCCCACGCCTGGGCGACCCAGCCCGCGAGGATGCGCCCGGACATGCCACCCAGGCTGTTGCCCGCCACGAACAGGCCGATCGCGCCGACCAGGGCCTTGGCGCGCACCTCCTCGGCCAGATACGCCATCGCGGAGGCGGGCAGCCCCGCCAGCGCGGCACCCTGCACGGCGCGCAGCGCCACCAGCCAGCCCAGGTCGGGGGCGAAGGGCACGAGCAGGGCCACGAGGGCGGCCACACACAGCGAGGCGGTCATCATCGCCCGCCGCCCGTAGCGCTCGGACAGCGCGCTGAGCGGGACGACGGCGACGGCGAGTCCGCCGGTCGCGGCCGAGACGGTCCAACTCGCCTGATCCGGCGTCACACCGAGGTCGTCGGAGATCGCGGGGAGCAGGGCCTGCGTGGAGTAGAGCAGGGCGAAGGTGGCGACACCCGCGGCGAAGAGCGCGAGGCTCGTCCTGCGGTAGCCGGGCCCGCCGGGCACCAGCTTGTTGTCATCGGCGGAGGAAGGAGTGAGGGACGACAGTGCGGAGGCACCCGAGCGCACGGTGACGACGGATGCCCCGGTATCGGCAGGAGGCATGTATCGACCGTATGCACGCAACGCTCATGCGTCCAATGCACAAATTCGCGATAATCGATCCCATGCAGCATGACCGCAGGCCAGGGGCGTCTCTGTCACCAACCGGCAATGAAAGCGTGACGAGGATTTTTGACAACTCGGTAACACCCGACACTCCTGACATCAAGGCGGATTCCTGGGCCGCGACCCTCACGCCCCGCCTCGCGCAGTTCGTCGCCGTCGCCCGGCACGAGCACGTCACCCGGGCCGCGCACCAGCTGGAGATGCCGCAGTCCACCCTCAGCCGCTCGATGGCGCGCGTCGAACAGGACCTGGGCGTCGCGCTGTTCGCCCGCCATGGCCGCACGCTCTCCCTCACCGCCGCGGGCCGCACGTTCCTCGCCTCCGTCGAGCGGGCCCTGGCGGAGGTCGAGCGGGCCGCCGAGTCCGTACGGGCCGACGCCGACCCCACCGCCGGGAAGATCGCCTTCGGCTTCCTGCACACCCTGGGCTCCGAGACCGTGCCGGAGCTGATCCGCGCCTTCCGCGCCGACCATCCGCGCGTGCGGTTCCAGCTCGTGCAGAACTACGGCGAGGCCATGCTGGAACGGCTGCGCTTCGGCGACCTCGACCTCTGCCTGACCTCACCGCTCCCCGACGCGCCCGACCTCGTCGCCCGCCGCCTCGACGAGCAGAAGCTCCGCCTCGTCGTCCCGGACGACCATCCGCTGGCCGGGCGCAAGCGGGTCCGCCTCGCGGAGGCGGCCACGGAGCTCTTCGTCACCCTCGAACCCGGCTACGGCCTGCGCCGGATCACCGACGCCCTCTGCGCGGAGGCGGGCTTCACGCCCAAGGTCGCCTTCGAGGGCGAGGACCCGGAGACCCTGCGCGGCCTCGTCGCCGCGGGCCTGGGCGTGGCGCTGCTGCCACCGCCGGCGGTGCCGCGGCCCGGCGTCGTGGAACTGACGGTCACGGCGCCGCGTGCGGTCCGCGAGATCGGTGTGGCGTGGTTGGACGGGCACCCGGACACGCCCCCGGTGGCGGCCTTCAAGCGCTTCCTCCTGTCCAGGAGGGGGCAGTTGCTGCCGCGCTGACGGGACTCCGCCCCGGGCCTGGACCTTTGTTCCCCAGCCCCGCCCCTTCCCGAAACCGGGGGAGACCCCCGGACCCCCAGTGCCCTGCGGGCGCGTCCTCAAACGCCGGACGGGCTGGTTTTCCAGCCCGTCCGGCGTTTGAGGACAGCGCGCGGAGCGTGCTTCGGGGTCTGGGGCGAAGCCCCCCACGCGGCGGAGCCGCAAATCGGATACAGCCGGGAAGGGGCGGGGTGGGGAACAAGCCCGCCGCAGGCGCAACGGTGCCGCGCTCGGCAATGGTCAGTAACCCAGCGACGCACCGAACCCAGAAGCGAGCGGCATGCGCAGCCCGAGCGGCGGCGGAGCCGCGAGCGCGTCGGCCACCGGTCGTGCGTAGTGGCGCCCGAAGAGCGACCCGAGCACGAAGTCGACGGCAAGGGCGAGCACTTCGGCCCGATGCTGATGCAGCGCGTGCCCATCGGAGTGCACCTCGAAGCGGCACACGTCCCGATTGACCTTCTTCGCCCGCTCGGCGAGCCGGAACGACAGATCGGGGTCGGTGCGTTCATCGTTGGTGCCGTGCACCAGCAGCACCCGCCGCCCCGCGAGCTGCCGCACCGGATCGGGGTCGAGCACGGACTCCGGCTCGGGCAGCCAGGGGGCCAGCGCCAGTACGGAGGTGACGGCCGGGTGCCCCGCGGCGCGCAGCGCGGCCCGGCCGCCCATGTCCGTACCGACCAGGCACACCGGTACGTCGCCGTAGCGCCGCAGCACTTCGTCCGCGGCCCACTCCGCGTCCCGTACGGGATCGGCCGCGGAACCGTTCCACCCGCGGTGGCGGTAGCGGACGACGTGGGTGACGAGCCCCTCCGCCGTGCCCGAGCGGGCCAGCCGGCGGGCCAGCGGCCGCTGCGCGGCCAGTGTCAGCGCCGAGGGGCGGCGGGTCCCGGCGGGGCGCCCGCCGGGGAGTAACAGGGCCACGCCGTGCACGGAATGCTCCGCGCCGAGCGGTTTTCCGAGGCGGGGGGAGCCGGTCCCCGGCCCCCGTGGGTCCCGCTGCGGCAACGCTTGCTGAGGCATGGCAGAAACGATGGCAGAACGCCGCGCGGTGTCCACCCCGCCGATGGGTCACCGTTCCGTATCGTTCGCCGATATCTACGCGCGTAGGGGCTAGAGTGCCGAAATGACGACCGAGACCACCTCCCAACCCACCCCCGAGCAGATCCGCCGCGCCCCCAAGGTGCTGCTGCACGATCACCTCGACGGCGGACTGCGCCCCGGCACCGTCGTCGACCTGGCCCGCGCCACGGGCTATGACGGCCTGCCCGAGACCGACCCGGACAAGCTGGGCGTCTGGTTCCGCGAAGCCGCCGACTCCGGCTCGCTGGAGCGCTATCTGGAGACCTTCGCGCACACCTGCGCCGTGATGCAGACCCGCGAGGCCCTGGTCCGGGTGGCCGCCGAGTGCGCCGAGGACCTGGCCGAGGACGGCGTCGTCTACGCCGAGGTGCGCTACGCCCCCGAGCAGCACCTGGAGGGCGGTCTCACCCTCGAAGAGGTCGTCGAGGCCGTCAACGAGGGCTTCCGCGAGGGCGAGCGCCGCGCCCGCGCCAACGGTCACCGCATCCGCGTGGGCGCGCTGCTCACCGCCATGCGGCACGCGGCCCGCGCCCTGGAGATCGCCGAACTCGCCAACCGCTACCGCGACTCGGGCGTGGCCGGCTTCGACATCGCGGGCGCGGAGGCGGGCTTCCCGCCCACCCGCCACCTGGACGCGTTCGAGTACCTCAAGCGCGAGAACAACCACTTCACCATTCACGCGGGCGAGGCATTCGGCCTGCCGTCGATCTGGCAGGCGCTCCAGTGGTGCGGCGCGGACCGGCTCGGCCACGGTGTGCGCATCATCGACGACATCGAGATCGCCGAGGACGGCACGGTCAGGCTCGGCCGGCTCGCGTCCTATGTGCGGGACAAGCGCATTCCGCTGGAGCTGTGCCCGACCTCCAACCTCCAGACCGGTGCGGCCACTTCTTATGAAGAGCACCCGATCAGCCTGCTGCGCAAGCTGCACTTCCGGGCCACGGTGAATACCGATAATCGGCTGATGAGCGGCACCAGCATGAGCCTCGAATTCGAGCACCTGGTCAAGACGTTCGGCTACACCCTGGACGACATGCAGTGGTTCTCCGTCAACGCGATGAAGTCCGCGTTCATCCCATTCGATGAACGTCTCGCGATGATCAATGACGTCATCAAGCCCGGATATGCCGAGCTCAAGTCGGAGTGGCTCTTCCGGCAGACCGTGACGGGCACCGCCTGACCAGCAATTCTGTTCCCGTCGCAACCGACGGTGAATCCACGGGTAATAGCGTGAAAACGGCCGGGACTTCAGGTCCCGGCCGTGTCATTCATTGCGGCTTCCCGGCTCTCGTGACTAGGTTGCAGTGCCGCTCCAAATTCCCCCGTCGCGAGGACAGAATTCAGATGAAGCAGGGAACCATCAAGACTCTCGGTGTCGCTGTGCTCGGTGTCGCCTTCGCCGCCACGGCGGTGGGCAACGCAGCCGCGCTCGGGACCTCGGGTGCCGTGGAGTCGGTCACCGGCACCGCCGCGACCACGATGGGCGGGCTGCCCATCCAGCAGGCCGCGAAGCTCGCCCCGGCCGGGGGCCCCGTCGTCGCCGCCGCGGACCGCGCGGTCCAGGGCGGCATCCTGAAGGCGCCCTCCCAGGCCGTGGACAAGGCCATGGCGCCCAACCTCCCGAAGACGCCCGACCTCCCGGTGGTGTCGAAGAAGTCCGACAGCAGCCCGGCCGGCAACGGCACCGGCGGCGGCAGCGCGAGCGGCAGGATGAACAACTCCGGCAACAAGGGCCTGCTCGGCGGTCTGCCGACGCTGCCCACCAACGGTCTGCCCCTGCCGAGCATCGGCGGCTGAACCCCCTGCGCGAACGGCGGGCCGCGCATCCCCCGCACCGGGGTGCGCGGCCCGCCGTCGCGTCAACCGCACGGCAGGGAGCATCACCAGGACGTGGCAGTCCCGCCGTGGCCCTTCTCGGCGGGCAGCAGCACCCACAGCGCGAGATAGAGCAGGAACTGCGGGCCGGGCAGCAGGCACGAGGCCAGGAAGATGACGCGCATCGTGGTGCGGGAGGTGCCGAAGCGCTCGGCCAGGCCCGCGCAGACGCCGGCGATCATCCTGTGGTCACGGGGGCGGACCAGGGGAGCGGACATGATGGCGACTCCTCGTCGTCGGTCCGGCGGCGTCGGGGACGCGCCGTGCGGGAACGTTTCCCGATGCCTACGACGCTACGGCCACGAGCCGGGGCGAAGCATCGCTCTACGGGGCGATCCCGACCCTGGGGATCGTCGGGGTCCGACCCTGGGACGGCTCCTTCCGGCGGAGGGCCTCCGGTCGCCGTCCGTCACCCCTGCGACGGAGCCGGGCCCGTACCGCGGGCACCACCGCGAGGTGCGCGACGGCGACGCCCGTCACGTTCAGCAGCAGCGCGTCCACGTCCAGCACCTGGCCCACCACACCGCTCTGGACGACCTGGAGGGCCAGCGACAGCATCGCGCTGGTGAAGACCGTGCGGGTCAGCGAGCCCAGCGGCGAGGCGTCGAGCCGCCCTCCCGCCCACGGCAGCAGCACCCCCAGCGGCGCCAGCGGCAGCATCCCCGCGCCGATCGCGCGCGTCGCCTCCCAGGGACTCAGGGCGAGGTCGGCACGGATCGTGGCCAGCGGCTCCAGCGGCGCGGCCGTCACCCAGGGCGCCGTCAGCGGACGCAGGGCCAGCCAGCCGACAGCCAGGAGATGGGCGACGAGCAGCACGCACCCCGCGACGCGGTAGCGGTATCGGAGGGCGGGCGTACCGCCGTAACCATGACCCTGCACGCCCCACAGGACGCGGGGTGTGCGCCGTCCGGTTCCGCCCTCGACGACGGAGAGTGGCGGACGGCCGCGGTGACGGAGAGTGCCCGGGTCAGGAGACGGCCGTACCGCTGATGTCCGCGGTGTCCGGATGCGTCCGCATCTCCTCGGTGCAGCCGAAGCTCAGCGGCCGCGTCTCGCCCGGCCCGCCCAGGATCACCGTCGACCTGCCGTCGGCCGCGGCCGTCCCCACGAACGAGCACACCACCTGTGCCAGCGCGACCTGCGGCAGCTCACCGGGCTCCCGGCTCAGCCGCAGCGTGCCCGCCGGGTCGCCCGGCCGCGGCCCGGCGACGGTCAGCCGCTGCGGGACCACGGTGATCAGCCCTGCGTCGGCCTCCTCCCCGGACGGCACCTTCCGCAGCTCGTCGAGGAGCGCGCCGGCGACGACCGCCGCGTCGTCGGGCTTGTCGGGCAGCGGGACCCGGCGGGTCACCGGCACCAGCTGCGAGGCGCACTCCAGCTGCACGGTCACGGTGGCCAGGCCCGCGGCCGCGCTCGGGTCGGGGCGGGCGACGCACGACGCCCGGGACGGCGCGCCGCCCGCGTCCACCGGCACGGCGGTGCCCCGGATCCCGCACGCGGAGAGCGCGGGGAAGGAGCCGAGCAGCGTCAGTGCCAGGGCGGCGGTTCCGATCCTCACATTGGGCGTCTTCACTTTCCGCTCTCCTCCGCCCGGTCCCGGCCCTGCTCGTCCGTGAGCAGGGAGGTGCCGCCGGCCTCCGCCGGGTCCTCGCCCAGGGGGAGGGTCAGGGTGAAGACCGCGCCGCCTTCGGGGGAGTTGGCGGCGGTGATCCCGCCGCCGTGGATGTGGGCGTTCTCCAGGGCGATCGACAGGCCGAGGCCGCTGCCCTCGGAGCGCGGCCGGGACGCGCTCGCCTTGTAGAAGCGGTCGAAGACGTGCGGCAGGACGTCCTCGGGGATGCCGGGGCCGTGGTCGCGCACGTCGATCCGCAGCGAGCCCTCCTCCGTCCGCACCGACACCCGGACCGGCGACCCGCCGTGCTTGAGGGCGTTGCCGATGAGGTTGGCGAGGATGACGTCGAGCCTGCGGGGGTCGAGCCGGGCCATCATGCCGCGCTCGGCGTCCAGCTCGACGGCGTCCAGCCAGGCGCGGGCGTCGATGCAGGCGGTGACCTGGTCGGCGACGTCCACGTCGTCCAGGACCAGCCGGGCCGTGCCCGCGTCGAAGCGGGTGACCTCCATCAGGTTCTCCACCAGGTCGTTCAGCCGGCGGGTCTCGCTCACCACCAGCTGCACCGCGGGCGCGATCATGGGGTCGAGGTTGTCCGCCTCGTCCTCCAGCACCTCCGTCACCGCGGTGATCGCCGTGAGCGGGGTCCGCAGCTCGTGCGACATGTCGGCGACGAAGCGGCGGCTGGACGCCTCCCGGGCGCTGAGCTCCTCGACCCGCTTCTGGAGCGACTCCGCGGTCCTGTTGAACGTGCGCGACAGATCGGCCAGCTCGTCCGTGCCCGACACCTGGAGCCGCGTGTCCAGCTTCCCCTCGCCGAGCCGCCGGGCCGCGTCGCCGAGCCGCTGCACGGGCCGCAGCACCGTGGACGCCGCGGCCTGGGCGAGCAGGGCGGAGCCGATCAGCGCGAGGCCGGTGGCGATGCCGAGCGACCAGGCCAGCGAGTTCAGGTCCTGGCGCTCGTTCTCCAGGGACTTCAGCAGATAGCCGGTGGGGCCGCCGCCGATCACCTTGGCGCCGCCGATCAGATACGGCTTGCCGCCGAGCGTGATCCGCTGCCAGTACAGGTGGTACGCGTAGCGGTTGGAGTCGTCGATCCGGCGCTCGCGGTCCACCGCCGCCCGCAGCGACTCCGGCACGACCTTCGGCGTGAACAGATCGGGCTTGGAGGGCGCGACGCAGTCGCCGCCACCGGACTTGCCGATCAGCAGCACCTCGTACTTCTGCGAGGTCGCCGCCATCCGGTCCGCGGCCGCCTGGAGCTCCTGGCAGGTCGGCGCCAGCGGCAGCGAACCGGTGTTGTCCTGCAAGGACTTGCGGAAGTCGTCGAGCGCGGCGTCCTGGGTACGGGTGAGGACCGCGTCGCGGTTGAGCCAATAGGCGATGGCGGACGCGGAGACGGCGGCGGCCAGCGCCACCAGCGCGAAGACCAGCATCAGCCGCAGCCGCAGGCTGATCCACCGCATGCTCAGCTTCAGCGCGTTCCTGGCCGGACGCCGATCCCGTTCCCGGCCGGGCTCTTCTGTCACGGTGTGCTCTCTGTGCTGTTGCGGCGGGCCGGGGCGATCACTGCGGGGTGTCCAGGCGGTAACCGACGCCACGGACCGTACGGATCAGGGTCGGCGACGACGGGACGTCCTCGACCTTGGCGCGCAGCCGCTGCACACAGGCGTCCACCAGCCGCGAGTCGCCCAGATAGTCGTGCTCCCACACCAGGCGCAGCAGCTGCTGCCGCGACAGCGCCTGCCCCGGCCTGCGGCTGAGCTCCAGCAGCAGCCGCAGCTCGGTCGGGGTCAGCTGGAGGTCCTCGCCGTTCTTGGTGACCGTCATGGCGGCCCGGTCGATGACCAGGGAACCGAACGACGCGGAGTCGTTCGACTCCCGCTCGCCGCGGCGCAGCACCGCGCGGATCCGGGCGTCGAGCACCCGGCCCTGCACGGGCTTGACCACATAGTCGTCCGCGCCGGACTCCAGCCCGACCACGACGTCGATGTCGTCGTTGCGCGCGGTCAGCAGGATGATCGGCAGCTGGTCGGTGCGACGGATCCGCCGGCACACCTCGAAACCGTCGATACCGGGCAGCATGACGTCCAGCACGATCAGGTCCGGCCGCTGCTCGCGCAGCAGTTTCAGGCCGTCCTCACCCGTCGCCGCGGTCACCACACGGTGGCCCTGGCGGGACAGGGAGAACTCAAGAGCCGTGCGGATGGCGTCGTCGTCCTCGATCAGCAACAGGAAAGGCACGGTGGTCATTCTGGCCTACGACTGGCCGGTAGTTCGACCGAAGCCGCCGCGCATGCGGCCCGCAGCCTGTTGCAGGGCTGTGACAGTCGGCGGACAACGCGATGAAACTGGCCCGCCAGGCTTGGGGACATCGGGCAGCAGGGCGGCCCGGGAACGCAAACGGACCGAGCTGGCTCCACCGACGGGGGGCGCGAGATGAACACACTGCACAGCACCACGACCAGCGCAGTCATTCGCACGCGCCTGCACGACGCCGGGCGGGGCCCGGAGAAGTCCGGTGCCGTGGGCGGGCGGGGGTGCGCCCGCGGCACCGGACGTGTACGGCCGCCGTACATGGTGGCGATCGACGCGGTCACGTACGGGGAGGCCACGGGGGCCTCGGGGGAGGGCAAGGGCGCGTCCCGGACGAAGCAGGCGGACGCCGAAGCGGCGTTCACCGCCTATGTCCAGGAGCGCCGGGCCTCCCTGTACGCGACCGCCTACCACCTGACCGGTGACCGGCACGAGGCGGAGGACCTGCTCCAGAGCGCGCTGTTCTCCACGTACCGCGCCTGGGACCGGATCACCGACAAGGCGGCCGTCGGCGGTTACCTCCGCCGCACGATGACCAATCTGCACATCAGCGCCTGGCGTCGGCGCAAGCTGAACGAGTACCCGACGGAGGAGCTGCCGGAGACGGTCGGCGAGACCGACGCGATGCGTGGCACCGAACTGCGCGCCGTCCTCTGGCAGGCACTGGCCCGGCTGCCCGAACTCCAGCGCACGATGCTCGTCCTGCGCTACTACGAGGGCCGTACGGACCCGGAGATCGCGGAGATCCTCGACATCAGCGTCGGCACGGTCAAGAGCAGCATCTGGCGCTCCCTGCGCCGGCTGCGCGACGACGAGGTCATCGGCTCCGGCCGGGGCGTCGCGGAGTCCTTCGGCGAGCTGGTGGCCTGAGGGGACCAGGAGAACCAAGGGGCCCCGGGGGGACGGGGAACGCTCGGGGGAGCGTATGGGGCCACGGGGGAGGAGCGGGCGGACAGCCGGGGGGTATGTCCGCCCGCTCCACTGTTTTCCGGAGCGGGCACCGCGTCAGACGCGGACGCCCTCCCGGCGGCCCGCGGCCGCGGCGGCTATCCGGCCCATGGCGGTCTCCTTGCCGCAGGCGTACGCGCCGAGCGCCGTCTGGCGGGCCACGATGCCGCGTTCGGCGCGCATCAGCCGCAGGCCGCGGCGGATGAGATACGGCGCGGGCTTGCGGCCCTCCCGCAGGTCGCGCAGCAGCCGGCGGCGGAACGTCGTCGAGGGGCGGCCGCGCAGACACAGGGCGTCGGCGAGCACCCCCAGCTCACGGCAGCGGTCGATGATGTCGGCGGCGAAGATGCCCTCCGCTATGAACAGCGGGGTGCGGCCGATGTCCAGGGCGCTCGCACCGGTCCGCGAGCTGGTGGCGATGTCGTACACCGGCACGCTCGTACGGGACGTGCGGCACAGCTCCTCTATCGCGCCCACGGCCGTGTCGGCGTCCCACGACAGGGGCGAGTCCCAGTCGGTGCCCGAGCCGTCCGCGAGCAGCGGGAGCGTCGGGTCGTGCCCCTCCTTGTAGAAGTCGTCGAGGTTGAGTACGGGCAGCCCGGTGCGGGCCGCGAGGGACGACTTTCCGGAACCGGACGGGCCGGTCAGCAGGATGACGCGCGCGGGGGTCATATGGGGAGTCACGGGACACCAGTGTGAGGCATTGGGCCGCATGGGGGATCCCCCCGGGTCGGAGGGTGCGCGCAGTGTCACGATCCCGCTACGGTGCGTTGTCGTTCCATCCTGTACCTCACGACCCGGCAGGTGCCCATGGCCTCGCACGCACGACACGCACGCTCTTCCCGCCCCTCCTCCTCGCGCGGTCTGGTGCGCGTCGGGCTGACCGTCTCGGCGGGTGCGGCCATCGTCGCGGGCGGCGCGGGAGCCGCGAACGCCGCGCCCATGGCGCCCAAGGCGGGCCCCCGGGCCGAGCTGGGGGTGACGTCCATCGACGCGGCCACGGCCGGTGCGGACACGGCGCTCGGCGCGTCCTCGGAGGGCGCGCTGCGGTCCCTGGAGGCGCTGAAGCTCAACCCGCTCGCGGGCACGGGCAGCGACCCGTTCGCCAACGCGGTGGGCACACAGGTCGCCGACTTCGAGCCGGTGAGCACGTCCTCCGTCACGGAGCCGCTGACGAACGGCGGCGCGCTCCGGGACCTGGCCCTGCTGGACCAGGCGGCGGGCCTGTTGCCGCCGTTGCCGATTTAGGCAGGCGCCCGCAAAACTCCGGACGGGCTGGATTTTGGCTGAGCTCAGCCAAAATCCAGCCCGTCCGGTCGTGGGGCGTCAGTAGGACGAGCCGCCCGCACCCAGCGAACCCGTCGGGTGCCAGACCGTGCGCGTCTCCAGGAACGCCGTCATCCGGTCGGTGCCCGGCGTCGCGGCCCAGTCCACAGCCTGTGGACGGAGAACGCGCTTGAGGTTGTCCGCCGCCGCGATCTCCAGCTCCGTCGCGAGCGCGGCGTCCGCACCCGCCAGGTCGATCGCGTTGACGTCCTGGTGCGCGGCCAGCGACGGCGCGATCTCCGCCGTACGGCCCGACAGGACGTTGACGACACCGCCGGGGAGGTCGGACGTCGCCAGCACCTCGCCCAGGGACAGCGCGGGCAGCGGGGCCTTCTCGGAGGCCACGACCACGACCGTGTTGCCGGTGGCGATCGCGGGGGCGATCACCGAGACCAGGCCGAGGAACGACGACTCCTGCGGGGCCAGCACGGCGACGACGCCGGTCGGCTCGGTGGAGGAGACGTTGAAGTACGGGCCGGCGACCGGGTTGGTGGCGCCGGTGATCTGGCCGATCTTGTCGGTCCAGCCCGCGTACCAGACCCAGCGGTCGATCGCGGCGTCCACCTGGGCCGCGGCCTTCGCCTTGGACAGGCCCTCGGCGTCGGCGACCTCCGCCACGAACTGGTCGCGGCGGCCCTCCAGCATCTCGGCGACGCGGTAGAGGACCTGGCCGCGGTTGTACGCGGTCGCCCCCGACCAGCCGCCGACGGCCTTGCGGGCCGCGACGACCGCGTCACGGGCGTCCTTGCGGGAGGACTGCGGGGCGTTGGCGAGCCAGTTGCCCTTGGAGTCGGTCACCTCGTACACCCGTCCGCTCTCGGACCGGGGGAACTTGCCCCCGACGAACAGCTTGTAGGTCTTGAAGACAGCCAGGCGATCAGACATCGAGGTAGGCCTCCAGACCGTGACGGCCGCCCTCGCGGCCGAAGCCCGACTCCTTGAAGCCGCCGAACGGCGAGGTCGGGTCGAACTTGTTGAACGTGTTGGCCCAGACGACACCCGCGCGCAGCTTGCCCGCGACGGCCAGCATCCGCGAGCCCTTCTCCGTCCAGATGCCGGCGGAGAGGCCGTACTGCGAGTTGTTCGCCTTGGCGACCGCCTCGGCCGGGGTGCGGAAGGACAGCACCGACAGCACCGGGCCGAAGATCTCCTCGCGGGCGATCCGGTGGGCCTGGGTGACGTTCGTGAACAGCGTCGGCGCGAACCAGTAACCCGCGGACGGCAGCTCGCAGGCCGGGGCCCAGCGCTCCGCGCCCTCCGCCTCGCCGCTGTCGGCCAGCTCGGTGATCCGGGCCAGCTGCTCGGCGGAGTTGATCGCGCCGATGTCGGTGTTCTTGTCCAGCGGGTCGCCCAGGCGCAGCGTCGACAGACGGCGCTTGAGGGAGTCCAGCAGCTCGTCCTGGATCGACTCCTGGACCAGCAGGCGGGAGCCCGCGCAGCAGACCTGGCCCTGGTTGAAGAAGATGCCCTGGACGATGCCCTCGACGGCCTGGTCGATGGGGGCGTCGTCGAAGACGATGTTGGCGCCCTTGCCGCCCAGCTCCAGCGTGAGCTTCTTGTCCGTCCCCGCGACCGTGCGGGCGATGGCCTTGCCGACCGCCGTGGAGCCGGTGAACGCGACCTTGTTCACGTCCTCGTGCGCCACCAGCGCGGCGCCCGTGGTGCCGTCGCCCGTGACGATGTTGACGACGCCCTTCGGCAGCCCGGCCTGGCGGCAGATGTCCGCGAAGAACAGCGCCGACAGCGGGGTCGTCTCGGCCGGCTTCAGGACGACGGTGTTGCCCGTCGCCAGCGCCGGGGCGATCTTCCACGCCAGCATCAGCAGCGGGAAGTTCCACGGGATGACCTGGCCCGCGACGCCCAGCGGGCGGGGGTTCGCGCCGTAGCCCGCGTGGTCGAGCTTGTCGGCCCAGCCCGCGTAGTAGAAGAAGTGCGCGGCGACCAGCGGGAGGTCCGCGTCGCGGGTCTCCTTGATCGGCTTGCCGTTGTCCAGGGTCTCCAGGACGGCCAGCTCGCGCGAGCGCTCCTGGATGATCCGCGCGATGCGGAAGAGGTACTTCGCGCGCTCCGAGCCGGGCAGCGCCGACCACTTCTCGAACGCCTTGCGGGCCGCCTTCACCGCGCGGTCCACGTCCTCCGCGGAACCCTGCGCGACCTCGGACAGCACCTCCTCGGAGGAGGGGCTGACCGTCTTGAAGACCTTGCCGCCGGTCGCCTCGGTGAACTCGCCGTCGATGAACAGGCCGTAGGACGGGGCGATGTCGACGACCGCCCGCGACTCGAGGGCCGGTGCGTAAGTGAAAGACATGATCAGTCCACCGTGACGTAGTCGGGACCGGAGTAGCGCCCGGTGCTCAGCTTCTGCCGCTGCATCAGCAGGTCGTTCAGCAGGCTGGAGGCACCGAAGCGGAACCAGGTGTTGTCCAGCCACTCCTCGCCCACGGTCTCGTTGACCAGGACCAGGAACTTGATCGCGTCCTTGGTGGTGCGGATGCCACCGGCCGGCTTCACGCCGACCTGGACGCCCGTCTGCGCCCGGAAGTCGCGCACGGCCTCCAGCATCAGCAGCGTGTTGGCCGGAGTCGCGTTGACCGCGACCTTGCCGGTCGAGGTCTTGATGAAGTCGGCGCCCGCGAGCATCCCGATCCAGGACGCGCGGCGGATGTTGTCGTACGTCGACAGCTCACCGGTCTCGAAGATGACCTTGAGGCGGGCCTTGTCGCCGCACTCCGCCCTGACCGTGCGGATCTCCTCGAAGACGTCCATGTACCGGCCGGCGAGGAACGCCCCGCGGTCGATGACCATGTCGATCTCGTCCGCCCCGGCGGCGATGGCGTCCCGGGTGTCGGCCAGCTTCACCGGCAGCGCGGCGCGGCCGGCGGGGAACGCGGTGGCGACGGACGCGACCTTGACGTCCGTGCCCTTCAGGGCGGCCTTGGCGGTCGCCACCATGTCCGGATAGACGCAGACCGCGGCGGTCGTGGGCGTCGTACGGTCGGTCGGGTCGGGGTGGACGGCCTTGGCGGCGAGCGCCCGGACCTTGCCCGGGGTGTCTGCGCCTTCCAGCGTCGTCAGGTCGATCATCGAGATCGCGAGGTCGATGGCATAGGCCTTCGCCGTCGTCTTGATCGAGCGGGTGCCGAGCGAGGCGGCGCGGGCCTCCAGCCCGACCGCGTCGACGCCCGGGAGGCCGTGCAGGAAGCGGCGCAGCGTGCTGTCGGAGGCGGTCACGTCCGCCAGGTCCTTCAGCCGCCCCGCGGCGTCGTTGCCGTGTGCGGGAACTGTGGTGGGCATGGTCACCAGATGAGCATATCTACGCGCGTAGCGCGTGTCACCCCCCTGTGCCGGATCCGGTGTCCGGCACCTTCCCTTGTGGTCTGCTGTCCTCCCGCCGCCCTCTCCCGGGACGGGTGGGGCACAATCGCCGCATGACGAGCCCGGACGACTCCTCCGCCCCGCAGACCCCTTACGCCGACCGGTGTTACCGCTCGCCCGCGGGGATCGCGAGCGGCGTGCTGCTGCTCCTCCTCGCCGCCTGGCTGGGCGGCGACGCCGTCTTCCGCGGCTCCGGCCGGACGCCGTGGCTGGCCCTCGCCGGCCTGCTGTGCGTCGTACCGCTGATCGTCGCCTTCACGCTGCGCCCCGCGGTGTGGGCGGGCGAGAAGCGGCTGCTGGTGCGGAACCCGTTCCGGACGATCACCGTGCCGTGGGGTTGCGTCGAGGATGTGCGGGCCGGGTACTCCAGCGAGCTCTACGCCGGGGGCGCGAAGTATCAGCTCTGGTCGATCCCGGTGTCGCTGCGCAAGCGGAAGGCTGCGGCGCGGCGGGGGTCGACTGGGGCCGAGGCCGGTGACGGTGCTGTGCGGGCGCCGGCGGATCAGGCGATCGAGGAGATCCGGGAGTTGGCGGCGCGCCATGCGTCCGATGATGGCGGCGGGGTGTTGGTGCGGTGGGCTTATGAGGTGTTGGTGCCGGTGGGGGTGGGGGTTGTGCTTTTGGTTGTGCTCGGGGTTATGGGCTGAGGGTTTTGGGCTGAGTTTTGGTCCGCTGCGGGTTCGTTGCGCCTGCGGCGGGGCGCCCTGCGGGCGCGGCCTCAAGCTCCCCCAGCTACCGCTGGGAGGTGCCCCCACGGGCTGGGTTGTGGCTGGGCCGGGGGCGTGGCCTCCGGGGCAGGGGTCCTGGACCGTATATTTACGGCGCGTTGCCCCTGAGTGTGTTGAGTGCCCGGGGCTTGCGCCGCAAATACACGACAGCGTCCAGGACCCCTACCCCTGCGGCCCCACCCCCTCCCGCCGGAGGACGGCTGCGGGCCGTCACCGGAAGGGGTGCGCGTCATCTTCTGAGTGCCGGGCGGCTGCGGCCCGTGTGGGGCAACCCTCGCCGGTGCGGCCGTATGTCGCCGACGGCGAGCGGCTGGCACCGGAAAGGGTGCCCATCGCCTTCTGAGTAACGGGCGGTCGCGGGTGGGTGTGTCCCGCCGCGGTAGCAGCGGGCAGCCGGCCGCGGCGGGACGTGAAAGGGCCCTAGATGCCCGCCGCCTGGGACAGGTCGCGCTTGATGTGGGTCAGGACATCCGTCGCGCGGGCGCGCGCGTCCGTCAGGGCGATCGCCGACGCGACCGGGACCACGACCTCCAGGTAGCACTTGATCTTCGGCTCCGTGCCCGACGGCCGGACGATGACCCGCGCCCCCGAGACCGTTCCGGACGCGTCACCGGCGAGGTGATAGCGCAGGCCGTCCGTCGGCGGCAGCGCCTCCGAGCCCTTGGCCAGGTCCTCGGCCGACGTCACCTGGAGACCGGCCAGCATCGCGGGCGGCTGCTCGCGCAGGCGGCGCATCGCGTCGGAGATCAGGGACAGGTCCTCGACGCGCGCCGAGAGCTGGTCCGTGGCGTGCAGGCCGTGCTCGACCGCGAGGTCGTCCAGCAGGTCCGTGAGCGTACGGCCGGTCTCCTTGAGCTCGGCCGCCAGCTCGGCGACCAGCAGGGCGGCGGTGATGCCGTCCTTGTCGCGTACGCCCTCGGGGTCGACGCAGTAACCCAGCGCCTCCTCGTACGCGTAGCGCAGGCCGTCCACGCGGGCCAGCCACTTGAAGCCGGTGAGGGTCTCCTCGTAGTCGGCGCCGGGGGCGGCGGCCGCGATGCGGGAGAGGAGGGACGAGGAGACGATCGTGGTCGCGAACGTGCCCTGCGCCTTCTTGTGCACCAGGTGCGTGGCCAGCAGCGCGCCCACCTCGTCGCCGCGCAGCATGCGCCAGCCCTCGGCGGACTCGGGGTCCGGCACGGCGACGGCACAGCGGTCGGCGTCGGGGTCGTTGGCGATGACGATGTCCGGCTGGGCCTCGCGGGCCGTCGCGAACGCCAGGTCCATCGCGCCCGGCTCCTCCGGGTTGGGGAAGGAGACGGTCGGGAAGTCCGGGTCGGGCTCGGCCTGCTCGGCGACCACCGTCGGCGCGGGGAAGCCCGCCCGCTCGAAGGCGGCGGTCAGTACGGTGCGGCCGACGCCGTGCATGGGCGTGTAGACGACGCGTACGTCCCGGGCGGAGCCATTGGTCAGGACCGCGTCCGTACGCTCCAGGTAGGCCTGCACGATCGTGTCGCGGAGGGTCTCCCAGCCGGCGGAGGGGCGGGGCACGTCGTCCAGGCTCTCGACCGCGGCGATCTCGGCGGCGATCTCCGCGTCGGCCGGGGGCACGATCTGGGAGCCGTCGCCGAGGTAGACCTTGTAGCCGTTGTCGCGCGGCGGGTTGTGGCTGGCGGTCACCTCGACGCCCGCGACCGCGCCGAGGTGGCGGATCGCGAAGGCGAGCACGGGGGTGGGCAGCGGCCGGGGGAGCAGCGCGGCCTTGAGTCCCGCGCCGACCATCACGGCCGCGGTGTCCAGGGCGAAGTCGGCGCTCTTGTGGCGGGCGTCGTAGCCGATGACGACGGTGCCGCCGGCGTGGCCCTGCTTCTTGAGGTACGCGGCGAGACCGGCGGCCGCGCGGATCACGACGGCGCGGTTCATGCGCATGGGACCGGCGCCCAGCTCACCGCGGAGACCGGCCGTACCGAACTGGAGGGTGCCGCCGAAGCGGATGCTCAGCTCGGCGGTGTCCCCGGCGTCGATGAGCCGGGCGAGCTCGTCACGGGTGTCGGGGTCGGGGTCCTCGGCCAGCCACGACTTGGCTCGCGCGATGAGGTCTCGCTCCACGGTTTCTCCTCCGGAGTGGTCGAGTCTGGGCGCGGGTCCGCTGCGCTCTGCCGGGTGCGCAGGTCCGTCGCCGGGTGTTGCATCGTTGCCCTGACGCAGGGCTGGTAAATCACACGTTGATGCGCTGTGGGGCAGGCCACTCGCCGTCGTCGGCTGCCCGCCGCTACCGCGGCGGGACACACCCACCCGCGACCGCCCGGCACTCAGAAGGTGACGGGCACCCCTTCCGGTGCCACCCACCCGCCGTCGGCGGCGTACGGCCGTACCGCGTGGGTTGCCCCGAACGGCCCGTACGTTGCTCTCCGGCGGGAGGGGGTGGGGCCGCAGGGTGGGGTTCTGGAACGCGGTGCGTTGTCACAGCACGCAATACGCGTCACAGCGCCACGCACCGCGTTCCAGGTTCCCAGCCCGGAGGCCACGCCCCCGGCACCCACCACAACCCAGCCCGGCCGGCGTTTGAGGCCGCGCCCGCAGGGCGCCCCGCCGCAGGCGCGAACAAAGCCGCACCCACAAAGCGAACCGCACCCAGCGGAAAGCGCACCCAACAGACCTACAGGCGGTCGAGCACCGAAGCCAGCAGCGCCCCCATCGCGGTCGCGGAGTCGCGCCCGGCCTGGAGGACCTCTTCGTGGTTGAGCGGCTCGCCCGTCATGCCCGCGGCCAGGTTCGTGACCAGGGAGATGCCGAGGACCTCGGCGCCGGCCTCACGGGCGGCGATGGCCTCGAGGGTGGTGGACATGCCGACCAGGTCCGCACCGAGCGTGCGGATCATCTTGATCTCCGCGGGCGTCTCGTAGTGCGGGCCGGGGAACTGGACGTAGACGCCCTCTTCGAGGGTCGGGTCGACCTCCTGGCAGAGGCTGCGCAGCCGCGGCGAGTAGAGGTCGGTGAGGTCGACGAAGTTGGCGCCGACGATCGGCGAGGTCGCCGTGAGGTTGATGTGGTCGCTGATCAGCACCGGCTGGCCGGGGCGCATGCCCTCGCGGAGGCCGCCGCAGCCGTTGGTCAGGACGATGGTCTTGCAGCCGGCGGCGACGGCGGTGCGGACGCCGTGCACGACGGAGGCGACACCGCGGCCCTCGTAGTAGTGCGTGCGGCCGAGGAAGACCAGGACGCGCTTGTCGTTGACCTTGTACGAGCGGACGGTGCCCGCGTGGCCGGCGACGGCGGCGGCGGAGAAGCCCGGGAGCTCGGTGACCTGGAACTCGATCTCGGGGGTGCCGAGGGCTTCGGTGGCGGGAACCCATCCGGAGCCCATGACCAGGGCGACGTCGTGGGTCTCGGCGCCCGTGAGCTCGCGCAGGCGGGAGGCGGCGGCGTCGGCCGCGGTGTACGGGTCGGTCTGGGGGGTAACTGATGCGTTCACGCGGACGAGGGTAGCCGCTATTCGCCTACGCGCGTAGATGTCGCTGGTGACGGTGTTCCGATTGTTGCTTTGTGGAATGCGACGAGACGCATTCGTCAGAGAAATCCGCCGGGCCCGGCGCGGCGGCCCGCAGGCCGCCACGGACGCCGTACGAGCAACACGGCCAGGGCGCAGCCAAGGCACCGCCGATGCCCTCAGCAGGGCCGCTTCCGGAGCTCCATCACATAGTCGTGCGGCGCCCCGGCCGACTCCGCGGCGTCGGCGATCTCGCCGAGGTAGCGCGCGGAGGGCAGCCCGCCCTCGTAGCCGTTGAGGACGTACACCCAGGCGGGCTCCTCGCCGTCCAGGGTGTGCACGCGGACCCTCATCCGGCGGTAGATGTCGAGGCCGACACCCTCCCAACGGTCCATCGAGTCCTCGTCCATCGGGGCGATGTCGTAGAGCGCGACGAAGACCTGGGAGCGCGGCGCCTCGACGACGGTCGCGAGCGCTCCCTCCCAGCCCAGCTGCTCCCCGCCGAACGTCAGTCGCCAGTCGGCGAGCCAGCCCGTGCCGCGCAGGGGCGAGTGGGGTGCGCGGCGGGACATCAGCCGCGCGTCGAGGTTGCCGGCGTACGCGGCGTAGAGCGACATGGCTCCGAGAGTACGGGAGTGAGGCGGAACGGCATTTGGGGTGGCAGTCTCGAAGGGAGGTTCGTCCGGAACCTCCTGCCGGTCCTCGCACGGATGCCCGTAGGGATGTACGTAGGTATTTACGTACGGATCCGCCGGGGGAGGCCCCGGGAGAAGTCGCTTTGATGGGTGCGGGACAATGGAGTACGTGACTCGGATCGTGATCATCGGTGGCGGACCCGGCGGCTATGAGGCGGCGCTCGTCGCCGCGCAGCTCGGCGCGGAGGTGACCGTCGTCGACTGCGACGGTCTGGGCGGGGCGTCGGTGCTCACCGACTGTGTGCCCTCGAAGACCCTTATTGCGACGGCCGAGGTGATGACTACCTTCGACTCCTCGTACGAGGAGCTGGGGATCATCGTCGCGGACACTGCATCCGACAGCGGCTGCGCCGCGGGTCCACCGCAGGAACAGGCGGCGCGGGTCGTGGGCGTGGACCTGGGCAAGGTCAACCGCCGTGTGAAGCGGCTGGCGCTGGCGCAGTCGCACGACATCACCGCGTCCGTCACCCGGGCGGGCGCGCGCGTGCTGCGCGGCCGCGGCCGGCTGGAGCCGCACCAGGCCCCGGACGGCTCGCGCAAGGTCGTCGTGCGGGCCGTCGACGGCACCGAGGAGACCCTGGTCGCGGACGCGGTGCTGATCGCCACGGGCGCGCACCCGCGGGAGATCCCGGACGCGCTGCCGGACGGCGAGCGGATCCTGAACTGGACGCAGGTCTACGACCTGGACGAGCTCCCCGAGGAGCTCATCGTGGTCGGCTCGGGTGTCACCGGCGCGGAGTTCGCGGGTGCCTACCAGGCCCTCGGGTCCAAGGTCACGCTGGTGTCCTCGCGCGACCGCGTGCTGCCGGGCGAGGACCCCGACGCGGCCGCGGTGCTGGAGGACGTCTTCCGGCGGCGCGGGATGAACGTGATGGCGCGGTCGCGGGCGCAGTCCGCGAAGCGCGTCGGCGACCGCGTGGAGGTGACGCTGGCCGACGGCCGGGTGATCACGGGTACGCACTGTCTGATGGCCGTCGGCTCGATCCCCAACACGGAGGGGATCGGCCTGGAGGAGTCCGGCGTCCGGCTCAAGGAGTCCGGCCACATCTGGACGGACCGGGTCTCGCGCACGAGCGCGCCCGGCGTCTACGCGGCCGGTGACTGCACCGGGGTGCTGGCGCTCGCGTCGGTCGCGGCGATGCAGGGCCGCATCGCGATGTACCACTTCCTGGGTGACGCGGTGGCGCCGCTCAATCTCAAGGCTGTATCCGCGAACGTATTTACGGATCCGGAGATTGCGACGGTCGGCTATACGCAGGCCGATGTCGACAGCGGCAAGATTGACGCCCGCATGGTGAAGCTGCCGCTGCTGCGGAATCCGCGGGCGAAGATGCAGGGTATTCGCGACGGTTTCGTGAAGATGTTCTGCCGTCCGGGTACGGGCATCGTGGTCGGCGGCGTGGTGGTCGCGCCCCGCGCGAGCGAGCTGATTCACCCGATTTCGATCGCGGTCGACAACAACCTGACCGTGGAGCAGATCGCCAACGCGTTCACCGTCTACCCCTCGCTGTCCGGCTCCCTCGCCGAGGTGGCCCGCCAGCTGCACGCGAGGAAGACGCAGCGCGAGGGGTAGCGGACCGGGGGGTTCCCTATACCACGTCATACGGTCCGCAGCGGACAACTTCCGTAAAATTCTGCAACCTGCTGAAAACGGATGGTCGTTGGCGTTACTGTCGGTTTCGTGTTCGCTGCAGAACGTCGTCAATTGATCCTCGAAATGGTGCGCGCCAACGGAGCGGTTTCGCTCCGTGAGCTCGCCCGCGTCGTCCAGACCTCCGAAGTGACCGTACGGCGGGACGTGCGGGCATTGGAGGCAGAAGGACTGCTCGACCGCCGGCACGGCGGTGCGGTGTTGCCGGGCGGTTTCACCAGGGAGTCCGGCTTCCCGCAGAAATCCCATCTAGCGACCGCGGAGAAGACGGCCATCGCCGATCTCGCGGCGAGCTTTGTCGAAGAGGGCGAAGCGGTAGTCGTCGGCGCCGGTACGACCACGCAGGAGCTGGCCCGCCGGCTCGCGCGCGTGCCGGGCCTGACCGTGGTCACCAACTCCCTGCTCGTCGCACAGGCACTGGCCCACGCCAACCGGGTCGAGGTCGTGATGACCGGCGGCACGCTGCGCGGCTCCAACTACGCCCTGGTGGGCAGCGGGGCCGAGCAGTCGCTGCACGGGCTGCGGGTGTCCAGAGCGTTCCTGTCCGGCAGCGGGCTGACCGCCGAGCGCGGCCTGTCCACGTCCAACATGCTCTCCGCGAGCGTGGACCGGGCGCTGGTGCAGGCGGCGGCGGAGGTCGTGGTGCTGGCGGACCACACGAAGCTGGGCACCGACACCATGTTCCAGACGGTGCCCACCGACGTGATCACCCGCCTGGTGACGGACGCGCCCCCGGGGCACGACGACCGCGCGGCCACGGAGCTCCAGGCCCTCGCGGACCAGGGCGTCCACATCTCGGTCGCGGGGCCCGGCGCGGGGTCGGGCTCGGGACCGGCGGGCGTCCCCGGCGGGGGCGAGGCGGTGCCGCCGGGTCGCCGCCGCGACGTGCCGCTGCCGGGACAGCGGCGCACCCACCCGATGGGGCCCGGGCAGCCGCCCGGGCCGGTGCAGGGGGGGCCGCCGGGCCCCCAGCTGCGCAGCGCGGTGTCCCTGGGCGACCAGGCGACCGCGCGGGTGGCCGACCTGGCGCCCAGGCGGCGCTGACCCGGGGCCTCAGGCGTCGGACGGGGTGTCTTCGCAGTCCCGTCCGGCGCTCGCGGGCGCCTTCAGACCGGTGAGCGTGAGCATCAGGAGCCGGTCCGCAAGACCGGGGTCGTCCGGCGACTGCTCGACGGCCAGGGAGATCGCGTTGGTCAGCTGCATCAGATCCACGATGCCGACGTCCTCCCGGACCGCCCCCGCCCCCTGGGCGCGGGCGAGCAGCTCGCTGCCAGCCTCCCGCATCGGCAGGCTGCACCGCGACATCGCGGACGCCTCGTCGCTCTGCGCGGCCATCAGGGCGCGCGACAGCCCCCGGTAGGTGCTGGCGTGCGCCACGATCGTCCGCAGCCAGTCCACGAGCGCCCGGCAGGGCTCGGGCGAGGCCAGCAGCTCCCGCGACCGGGCCAGCAGGGCGTCGACCTCGCCCTGGAAGACGGCGCTCATCAGGGCCGTGCGGTTGGGGAAGTGCCGGTAGAGGGTCCCGATGCCGACGCCCGCGCGGCGGGCGATGTCTTCGAGGGAGGCGTCCGTGCCGTGCGCGGTGAAGGCGGTACGGGCTTCCACGAGCAGCCGCTCGTAGTTGCGCCGGGCGTCCGCGCGCATGGGGCGTGGCGCGTGTGTGGTCTCCGTGGTCATTGCCGCCTCCCTTGGGGTCCCCGCGGCTCAAGAATGCCATTCGCTTGCGCGGGGGCGGGTTGGGGTGGGCGCGCCTTTGCCTTCGGGTGCGGGTACGTTGCCGCCTGCGGCGGGGGCGGCCTGCGGCCGCGTCCTCAAACGCCGGACGGGCTGAATTCCGGGCTACGGTCCGCGGAATTCAGCCCGTCCGGCGATTGAGGACAGCGCGCGGAGCGTGCTTCGGGGTCTGGGGCGGAGCCCCCACGCGGCGGAGCCGCAAATCGACACAGCCGGGAAGGGGCGGGTAGGGGAAAGCCCGCCGCAGGCGTACCCGCGGCGGGCTCGATCCGGGTCAGTCCTTGATCTCGCAGATGACCGCTCCGGAGGAGACCGACGCGCCGACCTCCGCCGTGATGCCCTTGACCGTGCCCGCGCGGTGCGCGTTCAGCGGCTGTTCCATCTTCATCGCCTCGAGGACCACGATGAGATCGCCCTCGGCGACCTCCTGGCCCTCCTCGACCGCGACCTTGACGATCGTGCCCTGCATCGGGGACGTGAGCGCGTCACCCGAAGCCGCGGAGCCCGCCTTCTTCGTCGCGCGCCGCTTCGGCTTCGCGCCGCCCGCCGCCGCCGTACGGGCGATGGTCATGCCCAGCGACGACGGCAGGGAGACCTCGAGCCGCTTGCCGCCGACCTCGACGACGACCGTCTCGCGCCCGGGGGCCTCTTCCTCGTCCTCGGCGACCGCGCCCGCGAAGGCCGGGATCTCGTTGACGAATTCCGTCTCGATCCACCGGGTGTGGACGCGGAAGGGGTCGGAGGTGAAGGCGGGGTCGGTGACGACGGCGCGGTGGAAGGGGATGGCGGTGGCCATGCCCTCGACCGTGAACTCGCCCAGCGCGCGGGCCGCGCGCTGGAGCGCCTGCTCGCGGGTCGCGCCCGTCACGATGAGCTTGGCGAGGAGGGAGTCCCAGGCGGGGCCGATGACCGAGCCGGCCTCCACGCCCGCGTCGAGGCGGACGCCGGGGCCCGAGGGGGCGTCGAAGCGGGTGACGGTGCCGGGGGCGGGCAGGAAGTTCCGGCCCGGGTCCTCGCCGTTGATGCGGAACTCGAAGGAGTGTCCGCGCAGCGGCGGGTCGTCGTAGCCGAGTTCCTCGCCGTCGGCGATGCGGAACATCTCCCGTACGAGGTCGATGCCGGTGACCTCTTCGGTGACGGGGTGCTCGACCTGGAGGCGGGTGTTGACCTCCAGGAAGGAGATCGTCCCGTCCTGGCCGACCAGGAACTCGCACGTGCCGGCGCCTTCGTATCCGGCCTCGCGGAGGATGGCCTTGGAGGCGCGGTAGAGCTCGGCGTTCTGCTCCTCGGTCAGGAACGGTGCCGGGGCCTCCTCGACGAGCTTCTGGTGGCGGCGCTGGAGCGAGCAGTCGCGGGTGGAGACCACGACGACGTTGCCGTGCTTGTCGGCCAGGCACTGGGTCTCGACGTGGCGGGGCCGGTCGAGGTAGCGCTCGACGAAGCACTCGCCGCGGCCGAAGGCGGCGACCGCCTCGCGGACGGCGGAGTCGTAGAGCTCGGGGACCTCCTCCAGCGTGCGGGCGACCTTCAGGCCGCGTCCGCCGCCGCCGAAGGCGGCCTTGATGGCGATGGGCAGGCCGTGTTCACGGGCGAACGCCACGACCTCGTCCGAGCCCGAGACGGGGTCGGGGGTCCCGGCGACCAGCGGCGCACCGGCGCGCTGGGCGATGTGACGGGCCGCCACCTTGTCGCCGAGATCGCGGATGGCCTGCGGCGGCGGGCCGATCCACGTCAGGCCTGCGTCGATGACGGCCTGCGCGAATTCCGCGTTCTCGGACAGGAATCCGTATCCGGGGTGGACGGCGTCCGCGCCCGACTCGGCTGCTGCGGCAAGCACCTTGGCCACGTCGAGGTAGCTCGTCGCCGGGGTGTCACCGCCCAGCGCGTACGCCTCGTCGGCGACGCGGACGTGCAGAGCGTCCCGGTCCGGATCGGCGTAGACCGCCACACTTCCGATCCCGGCGTCCCGGCATGCACGAGCGACGCGGACAGCGATTTCGCCACGGTTGGCGATGAGCACCTTGCGCACGATGGCTCCCTCCTTGAAACAAGGTGAGTTTAGGTACAGGCAACACTCTGTGCCGACCCGACTCCCGGGGTGAGCTTGCCCACACGGAGCGTGAAAGACGGGCCGGGAAGAGGCCGGAAATCCCGGTTCTCCCACGGTACGCCGGGTTCCGCGGCCGATGGCGGTCCGGGCGTGTGGGCAAGATCTCGATCAATGATCCTGAGATGCGGTGCGCATTCTTTGTTGACTCCCTACGAAGGGGTGACAGAAAGTTTGCGCGGTCGCCGGACGGTCGCAGTGGACGCGGGGGCCGCGTCTCCCTCCCTTTCTCCGGTGTACCCATGGGTAGCGCCGATCCTTCGCCTACCCGTTGGTAACCACCCGGCCGAGCGGAGCGTTCCGGTCCGCTCAGTGCGCCGGTGGACCTCCGGCGCACTGACGGGCAGCCAACTTGCCCGCCTCCGCCGCCACATGGCGCAGCGTCCGGGTCAGCTCCCGCCTGCGCCGGTGGAAGTCCTCCAGCGGCAGCGCGGCGGAGACGGCCGTCATCGCGCCGCCGTCGGTGGACGGCACGGGCACGGCCACGCACGCCACTCCCGGCGCGCACTCCTCGATCTCCACCGCGACCCCTTCCCGTCGCACCCGCATCAGCTCCTGGTCGAGCCGCTCGGGCGAGGTGATGGTGCGTGGGGTGATGGCCCGCATGCCGGTCGCGGTCAGATAGCGCAGGCGCGCGGCGCGCGGGAGGGCGGAGAGCAGCATCTTGCCGTGGGCCGTCGCGTGCCCGTCGGGGTCCTGCCCGACGCCGAAGCCCCCGGTGGCCGGAACGGAGGCGGAGGTTCCGGCGAGGACGGCGATGTCCCCGTCCCGGTAGGTGCTGAAGTACGTGTCCGCGCCCACCGCCAGCCGGGCCGAGAGCAGCAGTCCGTGCACCTCGTCGTCCAGCCGCATCTGCCGCTGGAAGGCGCGGTGCAGGGACGGCACGCGGTAGCCGAGGGTGTAGCCGCCCGCGGTCCGGACGACGTGGCCCCGGGCCGTGAGGGCGCCCAGCAGCTCGTACACCGTGGACAGCCCGCAGCCGGTCAGCCGGGCGAGCGCCTTGGCGGTCACGGGCCCGGAGGAGCTCGCGACGGCGTCGAGGACGTCGAGGGCGCGGTCGACGGACTGGGGCATGGCGGCGGGGCTCCTCGGGCGCCGGCGTGGCCGGACCGGAATGCGGACGTGGACCCTCCAGCTTGGCACAGCGCCCGGGAGCGCCCGTGTCAGCCCTTGAGCGGCGCCTTCTCCCGCAGGAGGTCGACGAACGCGCGCATCCACGCCGGGTGGTCGTTCCAGGCCCGGGCGGACACCATGTTGCCGTCCACGACGGCCTCGGCGTCCACGAACGTCCCCCCGGCCATCCGCACGTCCGGCTCGCAGGCGGGCCAGGCGGCGGTCCTGCGGCCCTGGAGCACGCCCAGCGGGGCGAGGGCCACCACGGCGTGGCAGATGTGCGCGACGGGCTTGTCGGCGGCGAAGAAGGCCGTGATGATCCGCTGGAAGTCGGCGTTCAGGCGCAGGAACTCGGGCGCCCGGCCGCCCGGGACCACCACGGCCGCGTAGTCGGCGGGGTTCACCTGCGCGAGGGCGATGTCGGCGGGCCAGCAGTGGCCGGGCTTCTCGGTGTAGGTGTCGAAGTCGGACACGAAGTCGTGCACCACGAACTGGAGCTTCTTCACGGTCGGTGCGGCGATGTCGACGTCGTAGCCCTCCTCCAGCAGGCGCTGGTAGGGGTACATGACCTCCAGGTCCTCGGCGGCGTCGCCGGTGGTGATGAGGATCCTCGGCATGGCTGGCGCTCCTCGGTGTCGGTTAACCCGAATATGCGCCGGGGCGCGGACGGGAAAACCGGCGGGGCGCCCGTCGTCCGGTCAACGGCGCGGCGCGCCCGCCGACTTCGGGCGGGCGGCACGGGCCCGCGCGGCGGCCGTCGGCGGCCCTGTGCGCCTCGCAGAGGGGCGGGCCCCCCGAGTGGCGCAAGGAATGGTGACCGACGCGCGCCGACCTCGTTGGTGGGGCATGATCAAGCGCATTGCAGCCGCCGCCGTTCTCGCCGGCGCCGCCCTCACCATGACCGCCACCGTCGCCTCGGCCGCACCCATGCCGCATACCCCCACCTCGAACGCGGGGGAGACCGTCGCCCCACCGAACATGGGGTCGATCCCGGATGCGCCGCCGACCAGCATCTCCCCGGACGGCACGAGGGAGCTGAGCAAGCTCAATCAGCTCGGTCAGGTCACCCAGGTCACCAAGGCGGCGGATCCGTTGCTGGGCCTGCTGTCGCCGATCACCGGGCTCGTGCCGGCCTGACCCCGGACACCCCGGCCCACGAACGCCGGTACGAGCCGAGACCCGGCCCGTACCGGCGTTCGTGCTGCGGTCTCACCCGCGCGGTGTCACACCCACAGGTCCGTGATCGGGGTGTCCAGGTCGGCCAGGAGCCGGCGCAGCAGCGGGAGCGACAGGCCGATGACGTTGCCGTGGTCGCCGTCGATGCCCTCGACGAAGGGCGCGGACCGGCCGTCGAGGGTGAAGGCGCCCGCGACGTGCAGCGGTTCGCCGGAGGCCACGTACGCGGCGATCTCGGCGTCGGTCGGCTCGCCGAACCGCACGGTCGTGGAGGCCGTCGCCGAGGTGCTCCGCCCGGTGGCCGTATCGATCACGCAGTGGCCCGTCCGCAGCACGCCCGAGCGGCCGCGCATCGACTTCCAGCGGGCCGTGGCGTCCTCGGCGTCCGCCGGCTTGCCGAGCGCCCGGCCGTCCAGCTCCAGCACCGAGTCGCAGCCGACGACCAGCGCTCCCGCCGCCTCCGCCCGCGCGGCGACCGCCCCGGCCTTGGCCTCGGCGAGGACCCGGGCGAGCTCGGCGGGGGTCGGGGCGGTGATCGCGTCCTCGTCCACCCCGCTGACGATCACCTCGGGCGCGAGCCCCGCGTTGCGGAGCAGCCCGAGGCGGGCGGGGGACTGGGAGGCGAGGACGAGGCGGCGCTGAGCGGTCATCCCGCCATCGTAGAGGGGCCCCGGCGGGCTACTTCTTGAGCACGGCCTGCATGACGCTCTTGGCGATGGGGCCCGCGAGGCCGCCGCCGGAGATCTCCTCGCGGTCGATGCCCGAGCCCTCCGGGTCGATGAAGACGGCGACCGCGACCGGCGAACCGTCGCCCTGCTTGGCGTAGGAGACGAACCAGGCGTACGGCAGCTTCTCGTTGTTGACGCCGTGCTGCGCGGTGCCGGTCTTGGCGCCGACGGTGACGCCGTCGATCAGGGCCTTCTTGCCGGTGCCGTTCTCGGCGGTGTTCTCCATCATCGACTGCACCTTGCGCGCGGTGTCGGCGGAGACGGCCTGCTCCATCACCTCGGGCTTGTGCTTCTCCAGGACACTGAGGTCGGGTCCGCGCAGCTCCTCCACCATGTAGGGCTTCATCAGCTTGCCGTCGTTGGCGAGCCCGGCGGTCATCATGGCGATCTGGAGCGGGGTGCTGTCGAGGCTGCCCTGGCCCATGCCGGTCAGCGCGGTCTGCGGGCGGTCGAGCTTCTTGGGGTAGATGCTCTCGACGGCCCGGACGGGGATGTCCACCTTGGGGTTGTTGAACCCGAACTTCTCCGCCGTCTCGCGCATCTTGTCGACGCCCAGCTTGTCCGCGAGGTCGAGGAAGACGTTGTTGCACGACCACTGGAGGCCGGACTTCAGCGAGCCCTTGTCGCAGTCCGGGGTCTGCACGTCGTTGCGGACGTAGGTCGTGGTGTTGGGGAGCCTGTACGGGGTGGGGGCGTCGCCCTTGGCGTTGATGTCGGAGACGACACCGTGCTCCAGGGCCGCCGCCGCGGTGAGGATCTTGAAGGTGGAGCCCGGCGGGTAGCGGTCCTTCAGCGCTCGGTTGAGCAGCGGCTTGTTCTTGTCGGCCTCCAGCTTCTTCCAGGCGTCCGAGTCCTTGGTCCGGTCACCGGCGAAGACCGACGGGTCGTAGGAGGGGGTCGAGGCGAGGGCCAGGACCTTGCCGGTGCGCGGGTCCAGGGCGACGACGGCGCCCTTGTACTTGCCGAGGCCCTCGTAGGCCGCCTTCTGCGCCTTGGGGTCGATGGTGGTGACCACGTCGCCGCCGCGCGGCTTCTTGCCGGTGAGCAGGTCGGTGGTGTGCTGGAAGAGGAGCTTGTCGTCGCGGCCGCTCAGCAGCTTGTCGTTGAGGTTCTCCAGCTGCGAGCTGAGGTAGATCTGCGAGGAGTAGCCCGTGACGGGGGCGTACATCTCGCCGTCCTTGTAGGTCCGCTTGTACTTGAGATCGCCGCTGTTGGTCTCGACGGAGCCGGTGACGGCCTCTCCGCCGACGATGATGTTTCCGCGGGGCTGGGAGAAGGTGGCGATCTTCGTGCGCCGGTTGTGCTCGTTGTCGGAGAGTTCGTTGCCGCGCACGAACTGGAGCAGGGTCGCCTGCGCCAGCAGGGCGAGCACCAGCACTCCGACGAAGACGGATATGTGACGCACGGGTTTGTTCATGTTGTGACGCACTCCCGGAATCGCGGCAATTCACTGGGGATGACGTGAATGCCGTGTTTTCGGTTGCAGATGCGCCGGGGCCGGGCGTGTCGCCCGGGGTGCGTCAGGGGCTCAGCCCGAGCAGGACGAACAGCGCCACCACGCCGATGGCCAGCACGAAGCCCGCCCGGCGGAGCATCGCCTGGACTTCGCGCAGCTCCTCGGGAGGCTCTTCGGGCGGGTCCGACCACAGCATGGCTCCCATGCTGCTGCCGGACCGCCTCCGGCGCCTGAGTACGCGTACTCAGGCACGCCGGTACGAGGGTCAACTCCGGCAAAAGCCGGTGCCGGGCCCCGCGCGGGGCCCGGCGGGAGGAGCGCTCAGGCGGGCCAGTACGACGTCCGCCAGGAGCGCGGCCCCGGGCGGGGCGTGCGCCGGGCGGTGACCCGGCGGGCCGGGTCGGCCCACTCCGTGCGGGCGGAGCCCTCCGGCGTGGCGGTCGCCCGGGCCGCCGCGCGGGCCTGGACCACCGCCAGGGCGGCGGCCAGCTCCTCGGGGGTCGGGTTGCCCCGTACGACCTTGATCATGGTCAGCTCCTCGACGGCGTGTCGTTTCTCCGGCGGCTCCGGCACGGCCCGGCCGCCTACAGCGGGATGTTGCCGTGCTTCTTGGGCGGCAGGCTCTCGCGCTTGTCCCGCAGCGCCCGCAGCCCGCGCACGATGTGGGCGCGCGTCTCGTGCGGCATGATCACCGCGTCGACGTAGCCGCGCTCGGCGGCCGCGTACGGGTTGAGCAGCGTGTCCTCGTAGTCGGCGATGAGCTTCGCGCGCAGCTCCTCCTGCTCCTCCGGGGTGTCCGCGGCCGCGATCGTCCTGCGGTGCAGGATGTTGACCGCGCCCTGGGCGCCCATGACCGCGATCTGGGCGGTGGGCCAGGCGAGGTTGAGGTCCGCGCCGAGGTGCTTGGAGCCCATGACGTCGTACGCCCCGCCGAACGCCTTGCGGGTGATCACCGTGATCAGCGGGACCGTGGCCTCGGCGTAGGCGTAGATCAGCTTGGCGCCGCGCCGGATGATGCCGTTGTACTCCTGGTCGGTGCCCGGGAGGAAGCCCGGCACGTCCACGAAGGTGAGCACCGGGATGTTGAAGGCGTCGCAGGTCCGGACGAACCGGGCCGCCTTCTCGCTCGCGTTGATGTCCAGACAGCCGGCGAACTGGAGGGGCTGGTTGGCGACGACGCCCACCGGGTGGCCCTCGACCCGGCCGAAGCCCGTGAGCATGTTCGGGGCGAACAGCGCCTGGGTCTCCAGGAACTCGCCGTCGTCCAGCACGTGTTCGATCGCGGTGTGCATGTCGTACGGCTGGTTGGCCGAGTCCGGGATCAGGGTGTCGAGCTCGCGGTCGGTGTCCGACAGCTCCAGGTCCGCCTCCTCGGGGAAGGCGGGCGGCTCGGAGAGGTTGTTGGACGGGAGGTAGGACAGCAGCGCCTTGACGTACTCGATGGCGTCCTTCTCGTCACCCGCCATGTGGTGCGCCACGCCCGAGGTGGTGTTGTGCGTACGGGCGCCGCCCAGCTCCTCGAAGCCGACGTCCTCGCCGGTGACGGTCTTGATGACGTCCGGGCCCGTGATGAACATGTGCGAGGTCTGATCGACCATCACCGTGAAGTCGGTGATCGCGGGGGAGTAGACCGCGCCGCCCGCGCAGGGGCCGACGATCAGGGAGATCTGCGGGACCACCCCGGAGGCGTGCACATTGCGGCGGAAGATCTCGGCGAACAGACCGAGGGCGACCACGCCCTCCTGAATCCGCGCGCCGCCACCGTCGTTGATGCCGACGACCGGGCAGCCGTTCTTCAGTGCGAAGTCCATGACCTTGACGATCTTCTCGCCGTAGACCTCGCCGAGCGAACCGCCGAAGATCGTGAAGTCCTGGGAGTAGACGCAGATCGTCCGGCCGTCGACGGTGCCGTAGCCGGTGACGACGCCGTCCCCGTACGGCCGGTTCTTCTCGATGCCGAAGTTGGTCGAGCGGTGCCGGGCGAACTCGTCCAGCTCGACGAAGGAACCTTCATCCAGCAGCAGTCCGATGCGCTCGCGGGCCGTCAACTTGCCTTTGGCGTGCTGCTTCTCCACCGCCCGCGCGGAGCCCGCGTGCGTCGCCTCCTCGATCCGGCGCTGGAGGTCCGCGAGCTTGCCCGCGGTGGTGTGGATGTCGATATCGGATCCACGGGTGGTGTCTGGCTCGGACATCGGGATGCGGCTCCTGCTCGTCCAGAGGGGGCTGACTGGGCTACCGGTTCGTAGCGTATCCGCGTGGATGCGCTACGGCACTGCGTCGTTGGCCACACCCGTCACTCGCCGACCGCCTCCTATGGTGGCTCCTATGACGCCCTCCGACACCTCCGGCAACCGCTGGTCCGACCTGGACCGCCCGCCCCTCAACACCCCCGCGCTCCGGCGCGGACTGCTGCGGCCCGACGGGCTGTGGACCTCCCTGGACGTGGTCGCCCGGACCGGGTCGACCAACTCGGACCTGGTCGCCGCCGCCGCGTCCGGCGCGGCGAAGGAAGGCGCGGTGCTGGTCGCCGAGGAACAGTCCGCCGGGCGCGGGCGGCTGGACCGTACCTGGTCGGCGCCGCCGCGCTCCGGGCTGTTCTTCTCCGTCCTCCTCACCCCGGGCCCCGGCGTGCCCGCCGGGCTCTGGGGCTGGCTGCCGCTGCTCGCCGGTGTGGCGACGGCGACCGCGCTCTCCCGGGCCGCGGGCGTCGACACCGCCCTGAAGTGGCCCAACGACCTGCTGGTCACCGTCGACGGCGCCGAGCGCAAGGCCGGCGGCATCCTCGCCGAGCGCGCCGGTGACAGCGTTGTCGTGGGCATCGGGCTCAACGTCTCCCTGCGCGCCGACGAACTGCCCGTGCCGACGGCCGGTTCGCTGGCCCTGGCCGGAGCGCACTCCGTGGACCGCGACCCACTGCTGCGGGCCGTGCTCCGCTCCCTGGAGGAGTGGTACGGCGAGTGGCGGCGCGCCGGGGGCGACCCCGGCGCGTGCCGTCTCCAGGAGGCGTACGCGGCGGGCTGCGCCACGCTCGGCCGCACCGTACGGGCCGAACTGCCCGGCGGGCGCGAGCTCGTCGGGGAGGCTGTGGCCGTGGACGGGGACGGCCGGCTGGTGCTGGCGACGGGCGGCGGGGTGCGGCAGCCGGTGGGCGCGGGCGACATCGTTCACCTACGGCCCGCGCTGTCGGAAGAGTGAGCTACGGCACACCTGTCGTATCGTTGTGCCCGGAACCTAAGCGAGCAGTGATCGGCAGGGCAGTGCGCACGGAACTGACAGGGGGCGGGCGGTGACCGCCGACGGTGGGGGAACCTCCCGTGCCGTTGAGGCCACGGGTGACGACGGTGCCGCGCACGGGAACGCCGGGGGAGCCGAGGGCGACACCGGCCGGTCCGGCGCGGGCGGCGGCGCGGAGAACACCGGCCGCGCGGCCGCCAAGGGTGTCGAGGAGTACGGCGACGAGGGCGGCGACCCCATCGCCCTGCGGCTGGAAGCGCTGATCCTCGGCGCCGAGCGCCGCTACACCCCCTTCCAGGCCGCGCGCGCGGCCGGCGTCTCCATGGACCTGGCCTCCCGCTTCTGGCGCGCCATGGGCTTCGCCGACATCGGCCAGGCCCGCGCGCTGACCGAGGCGGACGTCCTCGCCCTGCGGCGCCTCGCCGGCCTGGTCGAGGCCGGGCTGCTCAGCGAGCCGATGGCCGTGCAGGTCGCCCGCTCCACCGGGCAGACCACGGCCCGGCTCGCCGACTGGCAGATCGACTCCTTCCTGGAGGGCCTGACCGAGCCTCAGGAACCGGGCATGACCCGGACGGAGATCACCTATCCGCTGGTCGAGCTGCTGCTGCCGGAGCTGGAGGAGTTCCTCATCTACGTCTGGCGGCGCCAGCTCGCCGCCGCCACCGGCCGCGTCGTCCAGGCCCAGGACGACGCGGAGATGGTCGACCGGCGCCTCGCCGTGGGCTTCGCCGACCTCGTGGGCTTCACCCGCCTGACGCGCCGTCTGGAGGAGGAGGAGCTGGGCGAGCTGGTCGAGGCGTTCGAGACCACCGCCGCCGACCTCGTGGCCGCGCACGGCGGCCGGCTGATCAAGACCCTCGGCGACGAGGTGCTCTACGCGGCCGACGACGCGGGCACCGCCGCCGAGATCGGTCTGCGGCTGATCGAGACCATGACCCACGACGAGACGATGCCCGAACTCCGCGTCGGCATCGCCTTCGGCACCGTCACGACCCGCATGGGCGACGTCTTCGGCACGACCGTGAACCTGGCCTCCCGGCTGACGTCGATAGCGCCGAAGGACGCCGTCCTCGTCGACAGCGCCTTCGCCGAGGAACTGGCCCGCAGCGGCGACGCCCCGAAGTCGGAGGCGGAGGTGGGGCCGGAGGCGGACGACCAGTACCGGTTCGCGCTCCAGCCGATGTGGCAGCGGCCGGTGCGAGGCCTGGGCGTGGTGGAACCCTGGCTGCTCACCCGCAGGGGCGGCTGACGGCTCGCCCCCGCTCTGGACATCTCCTCGGCGGGCGAAGATCCTTGCGAAAGGTTCACGGTCGTTAACAGGAGGTCGCATGAGTGAGCAGCGCTTCGGCGAATGGATCCGGATCCAGCGGCACGGCCACGTCGCCGAGCTCGTACTCGACCGCCCCAAGGCCATGAACGCCGTCTCCACCGAGATGGGCCGCCGCATCGCGGAGGCCACCGCGGCCCTCGCCGCCGACCCCTCGGTGCGGGTCGTCGTGCTCACGTCCACGCACGAGCGCGCGTTCTGCGTCGGGGCCGACCTCAAGGAGCGCAACTCCTTCACCGACGCCGACCTCGCGCGGCAGCGCCCGCACGCCCGCGCCGCGTACACCGGCGTGCTGGAGCTGCCGATGCCGACCGTCGCGGCGGTGCACGGGTTCGCTCTGGGCGGCGGGTTCGAACTGGCCCTGTCCTGCGATGTGATCGTGGCCGACAGCACGGCCGTGGTGGGCCTGCCCGAGGTGTCGGTCGGGGTGATCCCGGGCGGCGGCGGCACACAGCTGCTGCCCCGCCGCGTCGGCGCCGCGCGGGCGGCCGAACTGATCTTCACGGCGCGGCGGGTACCGGCCGCGGAGGCCCATGACCTGGGCCTGGTGGACCAGCTCGTACCGGAGGGCGAGGACCGTGCGTCGGCGCTGGCGCTGGCCGCGAGCATGGCGGCGAACTCCCCTGTGGGCCTGCGCGCGGCGAAGCGGGCGCTGCGGCTGGGCCATGGCCTGGACCTCCGCACGGGGCTGGAGGTCGAGGACGCGGCTTGGCGCACGGTGGCCTTCTCGGGCGACCGGGTGGAGGGAGTAGCGGCATTCAACGAGCGACGCCCGCCGGAGTGGCCGGGGGAGTAGCGCGCCTGCGGCGGGCTTGTTCCCCACCCCGCCCCTTCCCGAACTGGGGCTCCGCCCCAGACCCCGAAGCACGCTCCGCGCGCTGTCCTCAAACGCCGGACGGGCTGAATTTGCTGGCTACGGTCCGCGGAATCAGCCCGTCCGGCGTTTGAGGACGCTCCCGAAGGGAGCTCCCGCCGCAGGCGGCAACGGACCCGCAGTGGAACGAGCCCGCCGCAGGCGGCAGCGGCACTGCCCGGAACCTGCGACCGGAGTCCAAGAATCCGGTCGCGGCGCGGAACGCCGACAACATTCATACGCTGGGTGCATAATCCGCGCGCGGCGAAAGAATGTGAGGCACTCGGGTGGCAGAACGCGGGGAGTGCGACATCCGGCTGCGCGCCGTGGTGGAGCTCGCGCAGGCGATGGCGGCGGCCCAGTCCCCCCTGGACTCCGTCGGTGCCGCCGCGGAGCGGGCCCGGGCGGCGCTGGGCGGCACCTTCGCGGCCATCTCGGCGTGGGAGCGCGGGCATGGCCGGCTGCGCGTGCTGGTGAACGCCGGTGAGCTCGCCGAGGGCGAGGAGCGCTATCCGGAGGACGAGTCCTATCCGGTGCACGATTTCCCCGAGATCGCGGAGTTCCTGCACGAGGAGTGGGCCGGAGGCGGCCACGGGCCGCGCGCGTGGGTGGAGTGCGCGGAGGGCGGGGCGGAGTCCGGCGCGTACGGCCTGGAGGGCACGTACCGCCACCTCGGCGCGGCCACCGGAGGCGGCTGGGAGCGGGTGGCCGCGCTGCGGCGGCGCGGGCGGGGCTGCTGCGTGGTCGCCCCGATCGTGCTGCACGGCCGGGCCTGGGGCGAGCTGTACGTGGCCCGCCCGCCCGGTGCGCCCGCCTTCGACCGTACGGACGCGGACTTCGCGACCGTGCTCGCGGCCGTGGCGGCGGCCGGGATCGCCCAGACCGAGCGGCTGGAGGAGGTCCGCCGCCTCGCCTTCACCGACCCCCTCACCGGCCTCGGCAACCGCCGCGCGGTCGACGCCCGCCTCGACGAGGCCGTGGAGCGGCACCTCGCGGAAGGCGTGGTCGTCAGCCTCGTGGTGTGCGACCTCAACGGCCTCAAGCGGGTCAACGACACCCTGGGGCACGCGGTCGGGGACCGGCTGCTGGAACGGTTCGGCTCGGTGCTGTCCCTGTGCGGGGCGATGCTGCCGGGGACGCTCGCGGCGCGGCTGGGCGGTGACGAGTTCTGCCTGCTGACGGTCGGGCCGACGGCCGACGAAGTGGTGCGCGTCGCCGATGAACTGTGCCGCCGGGCGGGCGGCCTCGAGCTCGGCGAGGGCGTCGCGTGCGGGGTCGCCTCCACGGGGGACCCGATCGGGCCGGTGCGCACGGCCCGGCGGCTCTTCCGGCTCGCGGACGCGGCGCAGTACCGCGCGAAGGCGGCGCTCGCCGAGAAACCGGTTGTCGCCGGCCGCGACGGGCCGGGGGAGACGGTGATCGAGCTCGCGGACCACCCGCCGGCCCCGCAGCCCGCCGAACGGCGCCGCTTCCGCGGTCGCCGTGAGTAGCCGAGGCCGGGCCCGGAGTACGCCTGGTCGAAACGACTAGTGACAGGTGGCGATTCAGTCTCTAGGGTGCCTGAATATGGATATGCACACTGTGGTGGTGGGGACGGCCGGGACGACCGCGGAAGATGTGATCGCCGTGGCGCGTAACGGCGCGCGCGTCGTCGTGTCCGAAGAGGCGCTGGCCGCCGTCGCCGCCTCCCGGCAGGTCATCGACGACCTCGCCGCCAAGCCCGACCCCGTCTACGGCGTCTCCACCGGCTTCGGTGCCCTCGCCGTCCGCCACATCAGCCCCGACCTGCGCGCCCAGCTCCAGCGCAACATCGTGCGCTCGCACGCCGCCGGGATGGGCCCGCGCGTGGAGCGCGAGGTCGTCCGCGCGCTGATGTTCCTGCGGCTGAAGACGCTCGCCTCGGGGCGTACGGGCGTACGGCCCCTCGTCGTCGAGACGATGGCCGCGATCCTCAACGCGGGCATCACCCCGGTCGTGCACGAGTACGGCTCCCTCGGCTGCTCCGGCGACCTCGCGCCGCTCTCCCACTGCGCGCTCACCCTCATGGGAGAGGGTCAGGCGGAGGGCCCGGACGGCGTGCTGCGCCCGGCCGGCGAGCTGCTCGCCGTGCATGGCATCGAGCCCGTCGAGCTGCGCGAGAAGGAGGGGCTCGCGCTCCTCAACGGCACCGACGGCATGCTGGGCATGCTGGTCATGGCCTGCGCGGACCTCGCCCGGCTGATCACCTCGGCCGACGTCACCGCCGCGCTGTCCCTGGAGGCGCTGCTCGGCTCCGAGAAGGTCCTCGCGCCCGAGCTGCACACCATCCGCCCGCACCCGGGCCAGGGCGCGAGCGCGGACAACATGCTGCGCGTGCTGGCCGGTTCGGGGCTGACCGGGCATCACCAGGACGACGCGCCGCGGGTCCAGGACGCCTACTCCATCCGCTGCGCCCCGCAGGTCGCCGGCGCGGGCCGGGACACCCTCGCCCACGCCCGGCTGGTCGCCGACCGCGAGCTGGCCGCCGCCGTCGACAACCCCGTCGTGCTGCCCGACGGCCGGGTCGAGTCCAACGGCAACTTCCACGGCGCCCCCGTCGCGTACGTCCTGGACTTCCTCGCCATCGCCGCCGCCGACCTCGCCTCGATCGCCGAGCGCCGTACGGACCGGCTGCTGGACAAGAACCGCTCGCACGGCCTGCCGCCGTTCCTGGCCGGGGACCCGGGCGTCGACTCCGGTCTGATGATCGCGCAGTACACCCAGGCCGCCCTGGTCAGCGAGATGAAGCGGCTGGCCGTGCCGGCGTCCGTGGACTCCATCCCGTCCTCCGCGATGCAGGAGGACCATGTATCGATGGGGTGGTCCGCGGCGCGCAAGCTGCGTACGGCTGTTGACGCCCTCACCCGCGTCATCGCGGTCGAGCTGGTCGCCGCGACCCGCGCGATAGAGCTGCGTACGGGCCTTGTGGCCGCACCGGCGAGCCAGGCGGTGGTGAAGGCCGTCCGCGAGGCCGGTGTCGAGGGCCCCGGCGGGGACCGCTTCCTGGCCCCGGACCTGGCGGCGGCGGAGGAGTTCGTCCGTGCCGGGAAGCTGGTGGAGACCGTCGAGCCGGTGACCGGGCGACTGGCCTGAACGACCGGGGTCAGCGAGCCGTCGTGCGCGATCTGCGCACGGCGGCCGTGACCAGCGCACCGCCCGCCGCGACGAAGGCCACGCCCCCGAAGACGTACGGCGTGGTGTCCACGCTGCCGGTGTCGGCCAGGGAGAGCTGCTGGTCAGCGGCCGGATCGGCGGTCTGCTCCAGGCTGTGCCCGCGAGGGGCGGGCGCGGTCCGCTCGGGCGTCGCGTGCGCGCTCGGCATGAACCAGACCGCGCACAGGAGCGAGCCGGCGGCGACGGCGGTCAGCAGCGGGCGGCGTGCGGTCACGGAACGAATCCCCCTCGATGTGCCGGAGGTTGAGGGAGCGGCAGCGGCGCGCCGTCTCAACTGACCCGATGTTAGTGATACGAACGGGCCCGGGGGAAGCCGGAGAGTGGCCCGGAACCGCGTGAGCCGCGCCGGGACGCCCCGAAGGAATGTCAAGGGGCCCTCGACCCTGGTCCGGGTCCTCGCCCCGCCTGCATCATGGACAACACGGTCATACCAAGACCCCGGCTATCATGTCGGCCCTCTGAGGGGCTTTACTGGCGTGGTCTTCCCCACACTTCCCCGAGGGGTGGAACGGGCGAATCGGTCCAGGCGTTCCTCAAGCAGTAGCCGGTATACGTGTTGCCCCACGATTCGGCTCGGGGATTCGGGGTCCAGGAGCAATGGAGAAGCGTGTGATGACGGACGGCAAGCGCCGCAAGGCCCTGGTGGCCGCGGCCGCTGTGCTCGGTGGTGTGCTGACCCTCGCCGCCTGTGGCGGTGGCGACGACGACGGCAAGAACGGCTCCGGCGGCAACAACGGCAAGGCGCAGAACAAGGTCGACGCCGCGGCCGCCAAGGAAGCCTCCAAGGCGCAGATCAAGATCGCGCAGAAGGACGGCTCGACCAACGCCGGGATCACCACCGACGCCGCCAAGGTCACCGTCAGTGACGGCGAGCTGACCAGCGTCAAGATGACCGACGACAAGGGCACTCCGGTCGAGGGCACGATATCGCCCGACAAGAAGTCGTGGCAGCCCGCGAAGCAGCTCGAGCGGTCGACCAAGTACAAGGTGGTCGTCGAGGCCAAGGACTCCGAGGGCCGCAAGGCCACGGAGAACTCCTCCTTCGCCACCGTCTCGCCCACCAACAGCTTCATCGGCTCCTTCACGCCGGAGGACGGCTCCACCGTCGGTGTCGGCATGCCGGTGTCGATCAACTTCGACAAGCCGATCAAGGACCGCAAGGCCGTCCAGTCGGGCATCACCGTCAACTCCAGCAGCGGCCAGAAGGTCGTCGGCCACTGGTTCGGTGACCAGCGCCTCGACTTCCGCCCGCAGGACTACTGGAAGGCCAACTCCGACGTCACCCTGAAGCTCGACCTCGACGGTGTCGAGGGTGCCCCGGGCATCAAGGGCGTGCAGAAGAAGACGGTCTCCTTCAAGATCGGTCACTCCCAGGTCTCCACGGTCGACGCGAAGACCCACCAGATGACGGTCGTCCGGGACGGCAAGACCCTCAAGACCATCCCGATCTCGGCCGGCAGCCCCGAGAACCCCACGTACAACGGCAAGATGGTGATCTCCGAGAAGTTCAAGGAGACCCGGATGGACGGCTCCACCGTCGGCTTCAGCAAGGCCGACGGCAAGGGCGAGTACGACATCAAGGACGTGCCGCACGCGATGCGCCTGTCCACGTCGGGCACGTTCATCCACGGCAACTACTGGGGCAGCGGCATCTTCGGCGTGGCCAACACCAGCCACGGCTGCGTCGGCCTGGAGGACAAGCAGGGCGCGGACGACCCGTCCACGTCGGGTGCCTGGTTCTTCAACAACTCGCAGATCGGCGACGTCGTCGAGATCAAGAACTCGAACGACAAGACCATCGCTCCGGACAACGGCCTCAACGGCTGGAACATGGACTGGAACGCGTGGGTGGCGGGCAGCGCGACCGGCGCGTAGCGCCTGACCCGACGACGGGCGGGATGTGGCCGAGCTTGGCCACATCCCGCCCGTCCGGCGTTTGAGGCGTCCGGGGGAAAAATCCCGGCGACAGCCCGCACCGCACGACGTACCGTCCCCCGGATGAGCGATGAACTGACCGTGGTGCGACTGGATCCGTGCCCCACCGCCGCCGAGACGGACGCCTGGTACGACGTCGTCAGAACCGCGCACCTCCACGACATGCCCCCCACCGTGCCCCCGCCCGGCCGCGCCGAGACCGCGGGTCACCTCCAGGTGCCGGCCATGCTGAGCCACTACGTCAAGGTGGCCGTGCCGCTCCCCGGTTCCCACGGCCGGCCCGCGTACGCGGGCGTCGGCTGGGTGCGGTTGTTCGACGACGAGGAGAACCTTTCGACCGCCTACATAGGCGACTTCGCCGTCCGCCCCGACCGGCGGCGCCGCGGCATCGGCACCCGGTTGTGGCAGGAACTGCGGAAGGCGGTCACCGACGAGGGCCGGACATCGGCGACCGTGTCGGTCGAAATCGGCGGTCCGGGCGAACAGTTCGCCAAGGCGCGCGGCTTCGACAGCGCGCTGCCGATGGTCTGGTACGTCCAGCGGGTGGCCGACGAGACCACCGAGCCGAGCCTCCCCGACGGCTACCGCTTCGCCGAGTGGACCGGCGTCGTCCCCGCCGAGCACGCCGAGCGGCTCGCCGTCGTCCACGAGGCCATGCGGGACGCCCCGCACGGCGACCTGGAGCTCGGCCCGCCCCGGGCGACCGCGGAGCGCGTCACCCACGCGCAGCGGGCCGTCGTCGAGCGCGGCGGGCGGATGCTCACCGTCGTCGTGGTCGCCCCGGACGGCTCTCACGCCGCCTACACGGAGGTCGTCCAGCGCTCCCCGGGCGACGTACGGGCCATCCAGTTCGCGACCGGCGTCGCCCCCGCCCACCGCGGCCGCGGGCTCGGCCTCGCCGTCAAACGGCGGCTGCTGGGCCTGCTGCGCGAGCAGGGGCTGCCCGTACGGGAGATCGCCACGACCGTCGCCGACGACAACGGCCCGATGCGCGCCGTCAACAAGCTGCTCGGCTACCGGCCCGAGCGGTCGGTCGGGCTGTTCCAGGCGCGGCTCCCGTCCGGGTGACGTCCGGCCGTGGGTCCCCCTTCCGGGAGAATGGGGCGTACGGACGTTGACGTACCCCTTCCCGGAAGTGAGACCCGTGGCCAAGCGAAGCGACCGGCAGCAGGAGCGGCCCGGAGGCCGGCCCGAGCAGCCGCCCGGTGACGACGAGCTGCTCGCGGGCGTCGAGACCACGCTGGCCGGGCTGCGCGGGCTGCGCGCGGACGCCCTCGACGACGCCGTCTACGCCGCCGCGTCGGCCCTGGCCGCCTCCCCGGCCGGTCCCGCCGCCGTCGGACGCGTCCTGCTGCGCGCGGCCACCACGGCGCTGCGCCGGGCCTGGGAAGGCGGTTGGCAGCCCGCCGACGTGGTCCGGCTCGCGCGGCGGGAGCTGACCGCCGCGGAGGTCCGCTTCACCGTCGACGCCGTCGCGGCGGAGGCACGGCGCTATGCCCCGGACACGCTCGGCGCGCGCTGGGCGGCACAGCTGCGGGACCTCGACGCCCGCGTGTGGTGGGCGGCGGACGACGCCTTCCTGGACGGCTTCGCGGGGCGCGAGCGGCTGAGCCGCTTCGAGACGGTGGCCTGCGCGCTCGGCGCGCTGCGGCTGGCCGGCGGACTGCCCCGGATCGGCGCGGCCGGCCCGCTGCCGGGCGCCGGGCACCGGCTGGCGGACGCCCCCGCGGCCCCGCCGAAGATGCTCGCCAGGATCCGCGCGCTGCTGGCGAAGGCGGAGTCGACGCAGTTCGCGGAGGAGGCCGAGGCCCTGTCGGCCAAGGCACAGCAGCTCATGGCGCGGCACTCCATGGACGAGGCGCTGCTCGCCGCCCACGCCACCGGGCCCGTGGACGGCCCGAGCACCTGCAGGATCGGCGTCGAGGGCCCGTACGAATCCGCGAAGGCGCTGCTCCTCGACGCGGTGGCCGCCGCCAACCACTGCCGGTCGGTGTGGTCGAGCGACTACGACTTCTCGACGGTCGTCGGCTTCGAGGCGGACCTGGAGCTGGTGGAGCTGATGTACACCTCGCTGCTGGTGCAGGCCACCACGGCGATGGGGCGCGCGGGCGACGACCACCACGCCCGCGGCCGCTCCCGCCGCACCCGTGACTTCCGGCAGTCCTTCCTCATCGCCTACGCGGCCCGCATCCGCGACCGCCTGACGGTGGCCGCCCGGGCGGAGGAGGCGACCGAGACCGAGGTCCTGCCCGTGCTGGCGGCGCGGGAGGTGGCGGTCGGCGAGACGGCGGAACGCCTGTTCCCGACGACGACGGCGCACCGCCTGAAGGGCCGCGACGCGGACGGCTGGGCCCGGGGCGAGGAAGCGGCGGACGCGGCGAAGCTGCGCTAGCGGTGCGCCGGGTGCCCGGCCGCGGCTGTGCGACCACTTCGCTCACGGCGCGAAGTACGTCCCCGGCGGCACCCCCACCCCCCTGCGGAACGCCGCCACGAACGCGCTCGGCGACCCGTACCCCACCCGCCGCGCCACCGCGGAAACCGTCGCGCCCCCGGCCAGCAGGGGCATCGCCGCCTGCAACCGCAGCTGCGTGCGCCACTGCCCGAACGTCATGCCCGTCCCCGACACGAACGCCCGGGCCAGCGTCCGGCCCGCCGCCCCCACGACCGTCCCCCACTCGGCCAGCGTGCGGTTGTCGGCCGGGTCCGCGAGCAGTGCCCGCGCGACGCGGCGCGCACGGGGGTCCGCCGGCATGGGAGCGCGCACGGTCGTCACCGACACGGGGCGCAGCAGGTCGAGGACGACGCTCTCCGCGCGCCGCCGGGCCTCCTCGGTGAGCGCGTCCGCGCCCTGCGCGAGATGGCCGATCAGCTCCCGCAACAGCCCTGGCATGGGCACGACTTGAGGTTCTCGCCACGCGATCGGACAGCGGTCCGGCCAGAAGTACAGGCTGCGCAGCAGGGCCGTGCTCGTCGCGCCGGTGGAGTGCTCGGTGCCCGCGGGGATCCACAGGGCGACGGTCGACGGCAGCACCCACGTACGGCCGCGGGCCCGTACGGCCAGGACGCCGTGCGGCGCCCAGGCGAGCTGATGCGCCCCGTGCGCATGGCTGTCGAACCACTCGCCGCCGTCGAGCGCGAAGCTGCCCACGGCGACGGCGCCGCCGGGCGGGGCGACGAGGTGGCCGGTGCCCGCCTTGCCCGCGGCGGGGTGCGGGGCACTGTGCCGGTCGTCCGCGCTCAACCGGCCGTCCCAGGGCTGTCGCTCGCCCGGGGACGGCCGTTGTCCTTTTGGCGACATGAGTTGACCTCCTGGCCCGTATCCGACACACCTGCCCTCTTCCTAGCCTCGGAGCATGCCGATGAACCTCATCCACCGCCGTCTCTGCTCCTCCGACAAGTGGGCCCGCGCCGTCGAGGACGAGCTGTTGCCCTGGGCCCTGGAGGGCGTGCCGCTGGGGCCCGACACGCTGGAGATCGGCCCGGGTTACGGCGCCACCACGCGCGTACTGCTCCGCCAGGTCGCCAACCTCAGCGCGGTGGAGGCCGACGCGGGCTACGCGGCGCGCCTGCGGCGCGAGTTCGGCGGCCGTGTCGAGGTCATCCACGGCGACGGCGCGGACCTCCCGCTGCCCGACGCCCGCTTCGACTCCGTCGCCTGCTTCACGATGCTCCACCATGTGCCGTCGCCCGCCGCGCAGGACCGCCTCTTCGCCGAGGCCCACCGCGTGCTGCGTCCCGGCGGTCTCTTCACCGGCTGCGACGCCCTCGGCAGTTGGGGCTTCCGGCTGGTCCACCTGGGCGACACCTGTGTGCCCGTACCCCCGCGGACCCTGCCCGCGCGCCTGCGCGCGGCGGGCTTCGCCGACTGCGAAGTCGCTCTGGGAAAGGGCAGCTTCCGCTTCCTGGCGTACCGGCGGTGAGCGTTCGCCCCGGGCGGAACCCGGTTGGTTCTTCCTCGGGCATCGCGCTTCTACTCTGAAGAGGTGACCAGCCACGCGTCGAACCGAGCCCGTGTCGTTCCGCTGCGCCCGGCCCAGGAGGCTCCGGCGGCAGGGGTCAAGGAGCCGCTGTGGCGGCACGTCGTCGGTGACGTCCTGCGCCGTGAACGCCTCGCGCAGGAACGCACGCTCAAGGACGTGGCCGACGCCGCGCGGATCTCGATGCCGTATCTCTCCGAGCTCGAACGCGGCCGCAAGGAGGCGTCGTCCGAGGTGCTCGCCGCCGCCGCGCACGCGCTCGGTCTCACCCTGGCCGACCTCCTCGCCCTGGCCCAGGGCGAGCTCGTCCGCCTCGCGTCCGCCGGACGCGGCTCCACGGTGACCTCCCTCGGCGCGCCGGTGGCCCGCCGGCAGGGCGAGGTGCGCCTCGCGGCCTGACCGGCGGCCGTACCCCCGCTGAACGACGGCCGCCGGAGCCCGCGGGCGTATCAGGCGGCCGGCCGCCGTCGGGCGAGCACCTGGTCGGCCAGTCCGTACGCCACCGCCTCGTGCGCCGTGAAGACCTTGTCGCGGTCCATGTCCGCGCGCAGCGTCGCCACGTCGTGGTGCGTGTGCCGGGAGAGGACCTCCTCGACCTGGGAGCGGACCCGCAGCATCTCCTTGGCCTGGAGGGCCAGGTCCGAGACCGTGCCCTGGTGGCCGCCGGTCGCGGGCTGCCCCAGCAGGACCCGGGAGTGCTCGAGGATGAACCGCCGCCCCGGGTCCCCTCCGGCCAGCAGCACCGCCGCGGTCGAGACCGCCTGTCCGACGCAGAACGTCGAGATCGGCGAGCCGATGAACGTCATCGTGTCGTAGATCGCCATGAGGGAAGTGAACGAGCCGCCGGGGGAGTTGAGGTAGATCGCGATCTCGGCTTCCGGGCTCGACGATTCGAGGTGGAGCAGCTGGGCGATGACGACGTTCGCGACGCCGTCGTCGATCTCCGTCCCGAGGAAGATGATCCGCTCGGACAGCAGCCGGCTGTAGATGTCGTACGCCCGCTCGCCGTTGGAGGTGCGCTCGACGACGGTCGGGATCGTGTACTGGCTCATCTCAGATCCCCATCCGCCGACGCGAACCGGCCGGGCGGACGTCGTCGAGCGACTCGACGACGCGGTCCACCATGCCGTACTCCTTCGCCTGCCCGGCCGTGAACCACCGGTCGCGGTCGCTGTCGCGGGAGATCGTCTCCTCGCTCTGCCCGGTGTGCCGCGCGGTGATCCGCTCGATGGCCTTCTTGGTGAACTCCAGGTTCTCCGCCTGGATCTCGATATCGGCGACGGTCCCGCCGATGCCCGCGGACGGCTGGTGCATCATGATCCGGGCGTTCGGCAGGGCGTAGCGCTTGCCCTCCGCCCCCACGGTGAGCAGGAACTGGCCCATGCTCGCGGCGAAGCCCATGGCGAGCGTGGAGACGTCGTTCGGGATCAGCCGCATCGTGTCGTAGATCGCGAGCCCCGCCGTCACCGACCCGCCGGGGCTGTTGACGCAGAGGCTGATGTCGGTCCGCGGGTCCTCCGCGGAGAGCAGGAGCAGCTGCGCGCAGACGCGGTTCGCGGAGACCTCGTCCACCTGCGTGCCGAGGAAGATGATGCGCTGCGCGAGGAGTTGGGCGGACAGGTGGTCGTCGAACCGCGACGGAAGGGTGTCCCCTTCGGCGGCTCGCGGGGCGAGGGCCGGATCCCATCCGGTGATGAGCGTGGACATGCGGTGCCTCCTCGGGACGTACGCGACCGCTCCCGGCCGCGCCCTCCCACTCTCGGCTCAGCCCCGCCCCGACGTCAGCTTTCTCTGCCCCTGGCAGATCTGCCGAGGGCAGAGCGCCAACAGGCTTCCGTGGAAAGCCCCGAGCCCCCGCCTGCAAGAACAGACGGGGGCTCGGTGAAGGCCGACGAACCCGATCAGGCCTTGGCCACGCCGATAGGGCAGCTCACGCCCGTACCGCCGATGCCGCAGTAGCCCGTGGGGTTCTTGTCCAGGTATTGCTGGTGGTACGGCTCCGCCGCGTAGAACGGGCCCGCCGGGAGGATTTCCGTGGTGATGGCGCCGTAGCCCGAGGACCGCAGGACCGACTGGTAGGCGTCGCGGGACGCCTCCGCCGTCGACTGGTGCGCGGGGGAGTGGGTGTAGATCGCGGAGCGGTACTGCGTGCCCCTGTCGTTGCCCTGGCGGAAGCCCTGGGTGGGGTCGTGGGACTCCCAGAAGAGCTTCAGCAGGGACTCGTAGGAGACCGCCGACGGGTCGAAGACGACGCGCACGGCCTCCGTGTGGCCGGTGAGCCCGCTGCACACCTCTTCGTAGGCCGGGTTCGGCGTGTGGCCGCCCTGATAGCCGACCAGCGTCGTCCACACCCCCGGCGTCTGCCAGAACTTGCGCTCGGCGCCCCAGAAGCAGCCCAGGGCGAAGTCGGCGACGACCAGGCCCTCGGGGTAGGGGCCGGCCGGCGGATTGCCCAGGACGGTGTGGCGTCCGGGGAGCTGGAATTCCGGCTCCGGGCGGCCCTTGAGGGCCTCGTCCGGGGTCGGCAGGCGGGTTTCGTGGCGCGAGAACAGCATGGCGGCGGCTCCAGGGAGGTGGCGTCCTCCCTACAACGTACGAGAGCGGAGGCCGATTCCCGCTCCCGGTTTCCGCCCTCAGCGCCGGCCCGACTGCTCCCAGCCCGCTACGGCCAGCGCGCGGTACGTCGCGTACGCCGCGACCGGGTCCGCCTCGTAGGACCACGGCACCGCGCCGATGTGCCCGTCGACCGCGCGCAGCTGCTCCATCGCCTCCGCGTACCGCTCGGCCCGGACCAGGAACCACACCAGCAAGTGGCGCACGTGCGGCAGCACGGGGTGGTCGGCGGGCGCGCCCGCCACCGCGAACCGGGCCCCCTCGATCGCCTCGGACACGACGGTGCCGAGGAACGCGTCGCGGGACAGCATGTCCGGCAGGTGGTCGTGGACGGCGAAGAGCGGGAGGGCCGGCAGCAGGCTGCCGGACGGCGCGGACGCGGCGGCGCGCCGGGCGAAGGCGTCGGCCTGCTCCCGCGAGCCGTGCCACTTCGCGCTCCAGTAGCGCAGGGCGGCCAGGTGCGCCCCCATGTGGTGTGGCGTGCGGCTGACGACCGTCTCCCAGACGGACTGGAATTCCGCTTCGCTCGCGCCGAGCCCCCGCGCGACGCCCAGCTGGACGATGTACGGCACAGGATCGCCCGGGGCCAGCAGGGCGGCCTCCCCGCACACCGTGCGGGCCTCCTCCAGGATCATCCGGAAGTCCTGCGAGGACGGGTCGCGCAGCGCCTGCTGGACGAGGAACTCCGCCTGCACGGCCGCGCCGCCCGCGTCCTTCGGGGCCACGACCCGCCAGTGGCGCAGCCACATCCCGCCGGTGCCCGGCGTCCGGGCCAGCTCGTGGGCGGCCGCGCCCGCCAGGGTCTGCACGCGCTGCCAGCGCAGCTCGGTGTCCGTGGTGGCGTCCGTGCGGGCCAGGAGCTCGGCGGCGGGCTTCCAGTCCTGTGTGCGGCTCGCCTCCTCGACGGCCGCGAGCAGCTGCGGGTCGGGCCCGGGCAGGCGCACGTCGAGCTGCTCGGCGGGGACGAAGCCGTACGCCCCGGCCGGGTCGACGGCCGCCTGGTGCCCCTGGAGGACGTCCTGTCCGGCGCGCCTGCGACGCAGTGCGGGGACGACCAGGACGCCGCAGATGACGACGACGGCGAACAGGATGAACAGATACTCCATGGGCTTTCCTGACAGAACGGGGCAGAAACGGGAGACAGGGCGGGGGCGGAAACGGCGGCCCTCTGAGTGACAACGCCGCAGCCCCGCGGATCGTTCATCCTCCAGTTACAAATGACAGGAGTGTTCACGTGAACGGGGTACTACCCTCGGTGGAATGAGCGACCAGCACTCTTTTGAAACCCTCGCCATCCACGCAGGTCAGGAGGCGGATCCGCTGACCGGGGCCGTGGTCCCGCCCATCTACCAAGTCTCCACCTACAAGCAGGACGGCGTCGGCGGCCTGCGCAACGGCTACGAGTACAGCCGCAGTGCCAACCCCACGCGCACCGCGCTGGAGGAGAACCTGGCGGCGCTGGAGGGCGGCCGCCGCGGCCTCGCCTTCGCGTCGGGCCTGGCGGCCGAGGACTGCCTGCTGCGTACGCTCCTGTCGCCCGGTGACCACGTCGTCATCCCGGACGACGCCTACGGCGGAACGTTCCGGCTCTTCGCCAAGGTCGTCAGCCGCTGGGGCGTCGAGTGGTCGGTGGCCAACACCTCGGACCCGGCGGCGGTGCGGGCCGCGATCACGCCCCGCACGAAGGCCGTCTGGGTCGAGACGCCGTCCAACCCGCTGCTCGGCATCACCGACATCGCGGCCGTCGCGGGCGTCGCCCACGAGGCGGGCGCGAAGCTGGTCGTCGACAACACCTTCGCCAGCCCCTACCTGCAGCAGCCGCTGTCGCTGGGCGCGGACGTCGTCGTCCACTCCACCACGAAGTACATGGGCGGCCACTCCGACGTCGTCGGCGGCGCGCTCATCACGGCGGACACCACGCTGGCCGAGGAGCTGGCGTACCACCAGAACGCGATGGGTGCCGTCGCGGGCCCGTTCGACTCCTGGCTGACGCTGCGGGGCATCAAGACGCTGGCCGTCCGCATGGACCGCCACAGCGCCAACGCGGAGCGCGTGGCCGAGATGCTCGTCTCGCACCCGAAGGTGACCCAGGTCTTCTACCCGGGTCTGCCGGAGCACGCGCTGCACGAGGTCGCGGCCAAGCAGATGCGCGCCTTCGGCGGCATGGTGTCGTTCCGCGTCGCGGGCGGCGAGGAGGCGGCGGTCGAGGTCTGCAACCGCGCCGAGCTGTTCACCCTCGGTGAGTCGCTTGGCGGCGTGGAGTCGCTCATCGAGCACCCGGGCCGGATGACGCACGCGTCCACGGCCGGCTCCCCGCTGGAGGTCCCCGCGGACCTCGTGCGCCTGTCGGTCGGCATCGAGTCGGCGGACGACCTCCTGGCCGACCTGGCGCGGGCGCTGGGCTAGCCGACGCCCGCCGTTCCCCGGACGCCGTGCCACCAGGGGGGCCGGCGTCCGAGGAGGCGGCGCCACCGGCCGCTACCAGTCGCGCAACGGCGGCGCCACGTCCACCGGCGGCACGGCCCAGGGCCTCGCGGTGGCCGCCCACACGCAGAACACCGCCAGCGCGACCACCAGCAGCCCCCACGCCGCCACCTGCACGGCCCGCCGTCTGCGCAGCAGGCGACGGCCCCGCTCGGCCGCACGCAGGGCCAGGTCCGGCGGCAGCGCCGGATGCGGGCCCTCCAGCATCCGGCGTATCTCGTCCTCCTTGCGGTCGTACGGGCTCACGGCACACCCGACGGTGTCCGGCGGCTGCGCAGGACGGCGACCGCGCGCGTGCACAGGACGCGTACGCGCTCCGCGGGCAGGCCCAGGCAGGCCGCGACCTGTTCCTCGGCGACGCCTTCGTGGAGGCGCAGCACGAGCACCAGCCGCTCCCGCGGAGCGAGGCGCTCCAGGATCCCGCCGCGGGCATGGCGGTAGCGCCGGGCGGAGCGCGCGAAGCGGGTCGCGAGTTCCTGCCGGGCGTGGTCGTACGGGTCCTCGCCGCGCAGCCGGTCCCAGCAGGCGTAGGTGTCGGCCAGGGCAGCCGTCAGCAGCCGCTCGGCGGCCTCGTGCGGACCCGTGCCGACCGGGCCGGTCTCCCCGGTGAGCAGGACGGCGGCACGCAGCAGCCTGCCGCCCGCGCCCCCGACGAACGCCTCGAACTCCCGGGCGCGGCGGCGCTCCCTGGCCGCCTGTCGCTCTCGCACCGCGCCTCCGCGCGCTCCTGTTCGTACGCACCAGGAGAGGGCAGACGGCGGCGCCCGGTCAAGAGGTCGTCAAGAAGTGGGCGCGATCGGGAGGAGGGCGTCGGAGAGCGCGGAGTTGAAGCGGGTGAGCAGGGTGCAGAAGACATCCCGCTCGTCCTCGGTCCAGCCCTCCGTGACGAGGGCCATCAGCTCGCGCCGTGAGGCCCGTACCTCGTCGAGGCGGGCCTTGCCGCGGGGGGAGAGCTGGAGGACGACGGCGCGGCCGTCCTCGGGGTGCGAGGTGCGCTTGACGAGGCCGGTGTCGACCAGCGGCGCCACCTGGCGGGTGACGGTCGAGGAGTCGATGCCCATGCCCGCGGCGAGCGCCTTGACGCCCATCGGGCCTTCCTGGTCTAGGCGGTTGAGCAGCAGATACGCGGCGCGGTCCATGGAGTTGCGGACCTGGCCTACACCGCCGAGCCGGGTCTGTTCGGCGCGGCGGGCGAAAACGGCCACCTGGTGCTGGAGGGCGTCGAGGACGCCTGGGGCGAGGTCGGTCGTCATGTCCGAAGGGGTGGGCATGGCCTGGGGCTCACTTCGTGCGGCGGGCAGGGAATCGCTGAGGATTGGGGGACAGAGTACGCGGCCGGAAGGGCGCCCGTACGGGTGCTTCGCAAACCGCTCGGTATGCGGTGTCATGCGTGGTCGCGTACGCCTCGCCGTACGCCGTGCCGGTATGTCGTGCTGTATCCCTCCTGCGTCGGTCGTCACAGGTGCGAGCTGCGAGACTGGGCGGCATGGCTGCACGAGTTGGTGACGAGGACGGCCTCGGGGCGTCCGCCATGTCCGACGTATCCGCCCAGTCGGGTGCGGTTCCACCGATGTCCGGTACGTCCGTGTCGGCTGTGTCCCTCGACGAGGTGCGCGAAGCCCAGAAGATGCTCTCCGGGGTGGCCCGGACCACCGTGCTCGAAGGCAGCCGTTTCCTGTCCGGGCTGGTCGGGGCGCCGGTCCACCTGAAGTGCGAGAACCTCCAGCGGACGGGCTCCTTCAAGGTGCGCGGCGCGTATGTGCGCATCGCGGGGCTCTCCGAACAGGAGCGCGCGGCGGGCGTGGTGGCCGCCAGCGCGGGCAACCACGCGCAGGGCGTGGCCCTGGCGGCCGCGCTCCTGGGCGTGCGCTCCACGGTGTTCATGCCGGAGGGCGCGCCCCTGCCGAAGGTCGCCGCGACCCGGGAGTACGGTGCCGAGGTGCGCCTCTACGGGCAGATCGTGGACGAGACGATGCGGGCGGCGCAGGAGTACGCGCGGGCGACCGGCGCGGTCTTCATCCACCCCTTCGACCACCCGGACGTCATCGCGGGCCAGGGCACGGTGGGCCTGGAGATCCTGGAGCAGTGCCCCGAGGTGCGCACCGTCGTGGTGGGTATCGGCGGCGGCGGGCTGGCCGCGGGCATCGCGGTGGCGGTGAAGGCGCTGCGGCCTGACGTGCGGATCGTGGGGGTCCAGGCCGCCGGAGCGGCCGCCTATCCGCCCTCGCTGGCCGCCGGGCACCCGGTCTCGGTCGAGGCGCCGGCGACGATGGCGGACGGCATCAAGGTGGGGCGGCCCGGCGAGGTGCCGTTCCGCATCGTCGAGGAGCTGGTGGACGAGGTCCGCACGGTCTCCGAGGACGAGCTCTCCAGCGCGCTGCTGCTCCTGCTGGAGCGGGCGAAGCTGGTGGTGGAGCCGGCCGGGGCGAGCCCGGTGGCGGCGCTGCTGTCCGATCCCGGGGCGTTCGAGGGGCCCGTGGTCGCGGTGCTGTCGGGCGGCAACGTGGACCCGCTGCTGATGCAGCGCATCCTGCGGCACGGCATGGCGGCGGCGGGCCGCTATCTGTCGCTGCGGCTGCGGCTGACGGACCGCCCCGGGGCGCTGGCCGCGCTCTTGGAGGTGCTGTCGGAGGTCGACGCGAACGTCCTCGACGTGAGCCATGTGCGGACCGATCCGCGGCTCGGGCTCACGGAGGCGGAGGTGGAGTTGCACCTGGAGACCAAGGGGCCGGAGCACTGTGCCGAGGTGGGATCGGCTTTGCGGGACGCGGGATATCTGGTCATGGACTGATCCGGCGAGGGAGGTTCATTCACAGGGCGGAACGACTACTACGAACGTAAAATCGCGTAATACGTCACCCAAACGGGGAGAACCTCCATGCCAGGCGCCATTTTTGCCGAAGGCCTGGTCAAGACTTTCGGCGATGTCAGGGCTCTGGACGGCGTCGATCTCGACGTACCGGAAGGAACCGTTCTAGGACTGCTCGGCCCCAACGGCGCCGGCAAGACCACCGCCGTACGTGTGCTCACCACGCTACTCAAACCCGACCGGGGAACGGCCGTGGTGGCGGGCATCGACGTACTGAAGAAACCGAACGAGGTCCGCCGCGCCATCGGACTCTCCGGCCAATTCGCCGCCGTCGACGAATATCTGACGGGCCGTGAGAATTTGCGGATGGTCGGCCAGCTCTACCAGATGAGCGCGCGCGACGCGAAGGCCCGCGCGGGCGAATTGCTGGAGCGCTTCAATCTCGGCGACGCCGCGGACCGCATCGCCAAGACCTATTCCGGCGGCATGCGCCGCCGCCTCGACCTCGCCGCGGCCCTGGTCGTCAGCCCGCCCGTGATGTTCATGGACGAGCCGACCACCGGCCTCGACCCGCGCAACCGCCAGCAGCTGTGGGAGGTCATCCAGGAGCTCGTCGCCGGGGGCACGACCCTGCTGCTCACCACCCAGTATCTGGAGGAGGCCGACCACCTCGCGCACGACATCGCGGTGGTCGACCACGGCCGGGTCATCGCGCGCGGCACCTCCGACGCGCTCAAGGCCCGCACGGGCGGCGAGCGCGTCGAGGTCGTCGTGCACGCGCCCGAGCACATCGGCGTCGCCGACGAGGTCCTGCGCGGCTTCGGCAAGGGCGACTCCAAGATCGAGGCACACACCCGCAAGGTCACCGTCCCGGTCTCCGGCGGCGCCAAACTGCTCGTCGAGGTCATCAGAGAGCTCGACGGGCGCGGCATCGAGATCGACGACATCGCGCTGCGCCGCCCGACGCTGGACGACGTCTTCATCTCGCTCACGGGGCACGCCGCCGTGAGCGAGGAGGAGCAGGACAGGAAGGAGGCGGCCTCGTGAGCACCCTCGGCGGCGCCGCTGCCGGGACCGTGACGCCCAGGGCGCTCGGCGGTGTCGGCCAGTCCGTGCGCGACTCCCTCGTCGTCGCCAAGCGCAATCTGATCCGGATGGCGCGGATCCCGGAAGTGGTCATCTTCGGGCTGATCCAGCCGATCATGTTCGTGGTGCTGTTCAGCTATGTCTTCGGCGGCTCGATCGCCGTGGGCGGCAACACCGACCCCTCCACCTACCGGCAGTTCCTGATGGCGGGCATCTTCGCCCAGACCGTGACCTTCGCCACGGCGGGGGCGGGCGCGGGCATCGCCGACGACATGCACAAGGGGCTCATCGACCGCTTCCGGTCGCTGCCGATGGCCCGCGGGGCCGTGCTCACGGGCCGTACGCTCGCGGACCTGGTGCAGACCGCGCTGACGCTGGTGGTGCTGGCGGTCGTCGCGGTGATCGTGGGGTGGCGGACGCACGCGGGCATCCCCAAGGCGGTGGCGGGCTTCGCCCTGCTGCTCCTGCTCGGCTACGCCTTCTCCTGGATCGGCGCCCTGATCGGGCTGTCCGTGCGCACCCCGGAGGCGGCCACCTCGGGCGGGCTGATCTGGCTCTTCCCGCTGACCTTCATCTCGAACGCGTTCGTGCCGTCCGACAACATGCCGATGGTGCTGCGCAACATCGCAGAGTGGAACCCCTTCAGCGCGACCGTGCAGGCGGCCCGGCAGCTCTTCGGCAATCTGCCGGACGGCTATCCGGTGCCGTCCGCGTGGCCGATGCAGCACCCGGTGTGGGCCTCGCTGATCTGGTCGGTGCTGATCATCGTGGCCTTCCGGACGCTGTCGGTGCGCAAATACCGCTCGGCCACCGCCTGAGCGGCCCGTGGCACGCGAAGAGCCCCGGACCCATGAGGCGAATTCCAGGGGTCGTTGCAACACAGTGATCAACTGGCTGTGGCCAGAAGCTTAGCGAGACGCTCGGCTGGGGTTTCCCAGCCGAGCGTTTTGCGTGGGCGGCTGTTCAGTTCGATGGCTACGGCCTTGAGGTGCTCAGGGTCGTGGCCGGACAGGTCGGTGCCCTTGGGGAAGTACTGCCGTAGCAGGCCGTTCGTGTTCTCGTTCGAGCCGCGCTGCCAGGGGCTGCCGGGATCGCAGAAGTAGACGGGCATGTCTGTGGCGGTGCTGAACTGCTGGTGCAGGTGCATCTCGGAGCCCTGGTCCCAGGTGAGTGAGCGTCTGAGCTGGGCGGGCAGGGCTGAGACGGTGTGTATGAGCGCGTCGCGCATCTGGGCGGGCTGGCGGCCGTCGGGCAGGTGGACCAGGGCGACAAAGCGGCTGGACCGCTCGACCAGCGTCCCGATCGCGGACTTGTGCGCCTTGCCGATGATGAGGTCGCCCTCCCAGTGTCCGGGGACCGCCCGGTCGGCTGCCTCTGCCGGACGCTCGCTGATCATCACCATGCCTGTCGACATGCGCGGCTGGCGCTTGTGGGACTGGCGGTGCGGCCGACGTATGGCCCGTCCGGTGCGCAGAGCGCGGGTCAGCCCGCGCCGGAGTTCTCCGCGGCCCTGGACGTAGAGGGCCTGGTAGATCGTCTCGTGGGTCACGTGCATCTCCGGCTGGTCGGGGAAGCGTGCCCGCAGAGCCTGGCAGATCTGCTCAGGGCTCCACCGTGTCGACAGGTGGTCCTGGATGAAGTCCCGCAATTCCGGGTTCTGGCCGATCTTCCCGGGCTTCGGACGGGGCCGGCGGGCATCAGCACGGGCCTGTGCGGCGTGAGGCCGGTAGGCCCAGCCGGAGCCGCCCCTGTGCAGCGGTATGCCGTTGCGGCGTATCTCCCGGCTGATTGTTGAGGGGCTGCGGCCCAGCTCGGCCGCGATGGTCCGGATGGACGCCTTCTCCCGCCGCCGGTCAGCGATATGGATGCGCTCGGACTCCCGCAGATAGCGGCCAGGGCCTGCCGAAGACGGCTCCCGGTGGACCGGGGGACGCGCCTTCGACAAGCCCTTGTGAGCATGGCGGCCGTTGCGCCACACCTTGCCGGTCCGCGGGTTGATACCCACGATCCGGCACGCCTCTTTGTTGCTGTAGCCCTGCCGCATGAGCTGGAAGTATGCCGTCCGCTCAGCGATCAGCTTCTTCCGTCCCTGCGGCCTCCGGTCCTCCCGGATCTGATGGTCCATCGCAATCCCCTGAGCTGGGGTGTTGCAACGACCACTAGAACCTAAGTGAGGGCCCGGGGCTCTTCGCGAGGGCTCAGCCCTGGTACGGCTTGGCGTCCAGGATGCGGACCTTGGCCTTGCGGCCGTTGGGCAGCTCGTACTCCGCGTCGGCGCCGATCTTCTTGCCGTTCACGCCGGTGCCCAGCGGGGACTGCGGGGAGTAGGTCTCGATGTCCGAGCTCGCGTACTCCCGGGAGGCCAGCAGGAAGTCCAGGGTGTCGTCCGGGTCGCCGTCGAAGGCGATGGTGACGACCATGCCGGGGGCGACCATGCCGTCCGCCGCCGGAGCCTCGCCGACCTTGGCGTTCTCCAGCAGCTGGGTGAGCTGGCGCACGCGGAGCTCCTGCTTGCCCTGCTCCTCCTTGGCCGCGTGGTAACCGCCGTTCTCTCGCAGGTCACCCTCCTCGCGGGCCGCCGCGATCTTCATCGCGATCTCGGTGCGAGCGGGACCAGACAGGTACTCCAGCTCGGCCTTGAGCTGGTCGTACGCCTCCTGAGTCAGCCAGGTGACGTTGTCGCTGGTCTGGGTCACAGGTGCTCCTCGTCGGTACTGGGGAAAAACTTGGGGATACATCGGGGATACAAATGAACGCCCTACTCAGAAGGGTGCACCTTCAAAGGTGGGCGAAACCACGAGCCTAACAATTAGGTCCGGAAAGGGGGAAGAAGCCGCGGGGAGAAACTGCGCAAGAAACGCGTCAACGCAGGTCAGTGCCGGTCAGCCCCGGGACGTGGTGGTGCAGCCCTCAAGCTCGGTGGCGGCGGCGTGCCTGGTGGTGCGGAACGTGACGCGCTCGGTGAAGTGATCCTCACGGCGGTCCAGCGTGACATCCACCCGGCCGACCTCGGAGCCGTCGCTGCCCAGCGAGCGCAGTGTGCAGACGCCCGTGTCGCCCTTGTTCTTGCGGACCTCCAGCACCGCCTGCACGGAGGTGTCCGTCATCGGCTTGGAGCGGATCAACTGGGCGCTGACATCCGTCTTGGTGAGGTAGTGCACACCGAACCAGACGAGCACCCCGGCCAGCGCGACGCCCAGCACCGCGGCGACGATCTTGAGCTTGCGGTCCGCGCGCTGGTCCGCCGACCGGCCGTAACGACCGTCGGGCAGCCCCTCGCGTGCCGCAGCCATGATCTTCCTCCTGGTCGGGGACCGGTCCCATCGACCGGAATGAAACGTCGCCTGCTTCGGTCACTATAGGAGGCGCCCCGAAACACCGATAAGACGGGCCGTGACCAGTGACTGAGGATCAAGCCTTGACTGAGCAGCTGCGACTGATGGCCGTGCACGCCCACCCCGACGACGAGTCGAGCAAGGGCGCCGCCACGATGGCCAAGTACGTGTCCGAGGGGGTGGACGTGCTGGTCGCGACCTGCACGGGCGGTGAGCGCGGCTCCATCCTCAACCCCAAGCTCCAGGGCGACCCGTACATCGAGGAGCACATCCACGAGGTGCGCGCCAAGGAGATGGACGAGGCGCGCGACATCCTCGGAGTGAAGCAGGAGTGGCTGGGCTTCGTGGACTCCGGGCTGCCCGAGGGCGACCCGCTGCCCCCGCTGCCCGAGGGCTGCTTCGCGCTCCAGGACGTCGACGAGGCGGCCGGCGCGCTGGTGAAGCTCATCCGGGAGTTCCGCCCGCACGTGGTCACCACGTACGACGAGAACGGCGGCTATCCGCACCCCGACCACATCATGACCCACAAGATCTCGATGGTGGCCTTCGAGGCGGCGGGCGACCCCGAGCGCTTCCCCGAGGCCGGCGAGCCCTGGCAGCCGCTGAAGCTCTACTACAACCAGGGCTTCAACCGGCCGCGCACCCTCGCCCTCCACGAGGCGCTCCTGGCGCGGGGCATGGAGTCCCCGTACGGCGAGTGGCTGGAGCGGTGGCACAAGATGGGCCGCGAGCGGACCCTGACCACGTATGTGCCCTGCGGCGACTTCTTCGAGATCCGTGACAAGGCGCTGATCGCGCACGCCACGCAGATCGACCCCGACGGCGGCTGGTTCCGGGTGCCGCTGGACCTCCAGCGCGAGGTCTGGCCCACCGAGGAGTACGAACTGGCGAAGTCTCTCGTCGGGACATCCCTCCCCGAGGACGACCTCTTCGCGGGCATCCGCAACAATTGAGCCCATGATGAGCGCGACTGTCTCCCTCGCCGCCACCCACCTCGTGCCGCTCGCCGCTGAGGATCTTGACAAGAACAAGGTCACCCCCGGCGTCCTCGGCTTCATCGTCTTCGCTCTCCTCGGCGCCGCCGTGTGGATGCTGATGAAGAGCATGAACAAGCACATGAAGAAGGTCGCCTTCGACGAGATCCCGGAGGGCGGCGTGGCCATGGCCACGGCCGCCGCTCCGGCCGCCGCCTCGGCCTCGCCGGCCCGCGGCGCCGCCAAGGCCGACGGCAAGGGCGACTCCACCGAGGGCTGACGGTCAGCTGTCACGGGACAGCACCGCCATGACCTCCCGGGCACGGCGGCCCGGCACCATGCCGAGCCGCCATGCCTGCCATCCCTCTTCCGGCTCGATGCCGCGCTCCAGCAGCAGGGCGAACGCGTCCGCGCAGTCCTCCAGCGTCGGGTCCGTCGCCCAGTCTGCGGACCGCAGCTCGAACAGCAGCTGCGCCAGCTCCTCCTGTGCCACCGCCGTGCCCACCACGGAGCCGCCCGCCGAGGTCAGCGGCAGCAGCGTGCACCGCAGGAACCGGGCCCAGGCCGCGCCCCGCCGGTCTCCGTAGCCCGTGAACAGCCGCTCCGCCTCCGTCACCAGCTCCAGCGCGGAGTCGGACCGGCCGTTGCCCGCGTCGACGACGGCCAGCTCCACACAGGACCACGCCTCGCCGTGCGGCACGCCCAGCCGCCGGAAGTCCGCCCGCGCGTCCTGGAGCAGCTGCCGGGCGAAGCCGCTGTTGCGCAGGTTGCCCGTCTGCGCCGCTCGCTGGTCGCGGGTCACCCGCGCCGCGTGGTGCCGGGCACAGGCCAGGCCGTAGGCGTCCCTCATCCGGTTGAACATGGTGCGCGCCCGCTCCAGCGCGCGCAGGGCCGCCGCCCGGTCGCCGCTCTCCTCCAGCGACAGGCCCAGGTAGTACAGCGACCAGGCCTCGCCGCGGGCGTCCTCGTTCTCCCGGTGCCGGGCCGCGGCCCGGTGCAACTGCTCCACCGCCGCGCCCGCGTCGCCCGCCACCAGCCGGGCCCGCGCCAGCTGGGTCAGCGCCCAGGCCCCGCCGCGGCCGTCCTGGGTGCGGCCGTAGAGCTCCTGGGCCTCGCGGAAGTCCGCCTCCGCCCGCTCGACCTGGCCCATCCGCAGCCGCACCTGACCGAGCTGGAAGTGCGCCCACGCCTGCCCGTGCAGGCTCTCGCTCTCCCGGTGCAGCTCCAGCGCCTCGGTCAGCAGCTCCAGCGCCCGCGCTATCCCGCCGCGGTCGCGCTCCACGGCGGCCAGCGCGTGCAGCGTCCACGCCCGGTCCCCGCTCAGCTCCCGGGCCTCCTGGAGGGCGAGCGCCTCCCGCAGCTTGTCCGTCGCCTCGCGCAGATGGCCCTGGTGCTGGAGGGTGACGCCCAGATCGCGCAGCGCCCGGGCGGCGCCCGCGGGGTGCTCGGCGTCGAAATACAGATCCACGACGGACGAGAGCGTCGTACGGGAGGTGTCCAGCTCGCCCAGCTGCCTGGCCGCGATGCCCGTACGCCACTGCACCGAGCGGACCAGCAGGCTCCGGTCGGTCGCCTGGGTCAGCTCGCTCAGCTCACCCAGGCGGTACAGGTCGCCGCGCAGCAGGCAGTAGTCGCACAGGGCGCCCAGCAGATGCAGCACCGCCGCCTGGTCGACGCCCTCGGTGTGCCGCAGCGCCGCCGTGATGAAGCTCGATTCGTCGTCCAGCCAGCGCAGCGCCGCGTCCAGCGAGGTGAAGCCGTGGCCGCTCGCCGCGCCCTTGACGAACATGTCGGCCCGCGTCGAGGTCTTGCCGTCGACCATCCGGATCACGGAGTCCGCCAGCTCCGCGTAGCTGCGGATCAGCCGCTCCTGCGCCGCGCTCAGCTCGCCCGGCCCCTCCTCCTCGTGCAGCCGCGCGTGAGCGAAGGCCCGGACCAGGTCGTGCATCCGATACCGGCCGGCGCGGACCTGCTCGATCAGGCCCGCGCGGGCCAGGGCCGCCAGCTCGCGCCCGGCCTCCCGCTCGTCCTGCGCGAGCAGCGCCGCCGCCGCGGCCGCGCCCAGCGAGGCCCGGCCCGCCAGCGCCATCCGCCGCAGCAGCTGCCGGGCGCTGTCGCTCTGGTCGATGTAGCGCAGCCACAGCACGCGCTCCACCGGGTCGTCCTGCCCGGACGCCGCGAGCTCCGCGGCCAGCAGGTGGGGGGCGCGCTCGCCCAGGGAGGAACCCGCCACCCGCAGGGCCAGCGGCAGCCCGCCGCACAGCTCGCGCACCTGGGCCAGGGCCTTCTCGTCGTACGAAGCGGCCTGCGGCTCCTCGGACGCCGCCCGCAGGAGCTCCTCCGCGCCCGCCTCGTCCAGCGGGCCGACGGGCAGCTCGTGCACCCACGCCACCAGATCGGGCGGCAGGGCCAGCGGGGCCCGCGTCGTGACCAGGACGAGGCTCTCGGAGCGCTCGGGGATCAGGGTGCGGACCTGCTCGGCGTCCGAGGCGTCGTCCAGCACGACCGTCACCGGCAGGTCGGTGAGGTGCTGGTGATAGAGCTCGGAGAGCTTCTTGAGGTGCTGTTCGTGCGAGGACCGCTCGCGGAAGAGCAGCTGGTCACGGGGTGCGCCCAGCCGGTTGAGCAGATGCAGCAGGGCGTCGCGCGTCGGCAGCGGCGGCTCGTCGGACTCGCCGCGCAGATCCACCACGCACGCGCCGCGGAACTGGTCGCGCAGGTGGTGCGCCGCCCGGATCGCGAGCGTGGAGCGCCCCGAGCCGGGCGGCCCGTGCAGCAGCACCACCGTCGGCTTGGTCTCCGTGCTCGCCCGCGCCTGGTGCACCCACTGGGTGATCCGCGCGAGGTGGTCGCGGCGGCCCGCGAACGGGCCCACCGCCTCCGGGATGTGGTCGAAGGAGTGCTCCAGCACATTGCGCCGCCGGGCCGCCGCGCTGCGGTCCGCTCCGCGCAGCACCGGCCCCCGGGCCGTGCCGTTCGCGCCGGGCCGCCCCGTCGTCCGCCCGCCGCCGCCCGCCCGCGTCGCCGCGGACAGCATCCGCTGCTGGTCCAGGAACGGCCGCACCCCGCGCACCTCGACCGCCGTCAGCCACGCCAGCCTCAACTGCTGCGCGCCGCCCGGCTGCCCCCGCAGCCCGGCCCGCCGGTGCGCGGCGGGCCAGTGCCCCGCGGTCAGCTTGAGGACCGTGGCCGCGGAGCCCGCCACCGCCACGCCGACGCCCGCGCCCAGCGCCGTGCCCGCCGAGGTGCCGAAACCGAGGTCCGTGCCCACCGCCGAGAGCGCCGCCACCGCCGTGACCAGCGCGGGGGCGGCCAGCGCCGAACGGGTGAGCCCGGCCGTCAGAGGCCGCCGGGCGGCCGCCTCCTCGTCGAGCGCGCGCACATACGCCTCGTACTCCTCGGTGGCCTTGGCCGCTATCGCCTCGAGCTCCGTCCGCGCGCGGCGCAGCAGCGCCGCGCCGTCGGTGGCCCCGCCCGAACGGCGGACCTCCTCCTCCGCCATCCGGCCCAGCAGATCCTCGACTTCCGTTCGGTGACTGTCCCTCAGAACGGCCCGCACTCCCGCCATGGCTTCCCCCTCCACCAGCGATCGCTCTGTGCCTCAAGTGCTCAGTGCCTCAAGTGTTCCGTCTCCGCGAGATTTCCGGCAGCCCTGTGGATAACTCGCCCTCGGGCCCGCGTGGGGAAGGATGGGGGTCATGCCGAACCGCCTGGCGCATGAGACGTCCCCCTACCTCCTCCAGCACGCCGAGAACCCGGTCGACTGGTGGCCGTGGTCGCCCGAGGCCTTCGAAGAAGCCCGGCGCCGCGATGTGCCCGTGCTGCTGAGCGTCGGGTACTCGAGTTGTCACTGGTGTCATGTGATGGCTCACGAGTCCTTCGAGGACGAGGAGACCGCCGGTTTCCTCAACGAGCACTTCGTCTCGGTCAAGGTCGACCGCGAGGAGCGGCCCGACATCGACGCCGTGTACATGGAGGCCGTCCAGGCCGCCACCGGGCACGGCGGCTGGCCCATGACCGTCTTCCTCACGCCCGACGCCGAGCCCTTCTACTTCGGCACCTACTTCCCGCCCGCGCCCCGGCACGGCTCGGCGTCGTTCCCCCAGGTCCTGGAGGGCGTACGGACCGCGTGGGCGGACCGCCGCGACGAGGTCGGGCAGGTCGCGGGCCGGATCGTCCGGGATCTGTCCGAGCGCACCCTCGCCCTCGGCATGCCCGGTGAGAAGGAGGGCGCGCGGCCGCCGGCCGCCGAGGACCTCCACCAGGCGCTGATGGGTCTGACCCGGGAATTCGACGCCGTGCGCGGCGGGTTCGGGGGCGCGCCGAAGTTCCCGCCGTCCATGGCCCTGGAGTTCCTGCTGCGCCATCACGCCCGTACGGGCTCGGAGGCCGCGCTCCAGATGGCGCAGGCCACGTGCGAGGCGATGGCGCGCGGCGGGATCTACGACCAGCTCGGCGGCGGCTTCGCGCGGTACGCGGTGGACGCCACCTGGACGGTGCCGCACTTCGAGAAGATGCTCTACGACAACGCCCTGCTGTGCCGCGTCTACGCGCACCTGTGGCGGGCGACGGGATCCGACCTCGCGCGGCGCGTGGCCCTGGAGACGGCCGACTTCCTGGTCCGTGAAATGCGCACGGACCAGGGCGGGTTCGCGTCCGCGCTGGACGCCGACAGCGCCGTGGCCGACGGGTCGGACGAGCACGCGGAGGGGGCGTTCTACGTCTGGACCCCCGAGCAGCTGCGGGAGGTCCTGGGCGAGGAGGACGCGCTGCAGGCGGCCGCGCACTTCGGCGTCACCGAGGAGGGCACGTTCGAGGAGGGTGCCTCCGTCCTTCAGCTGCCCGACCGCGAGCGGCTCTTCGACGCCGGGAAGCTCGCGTCGGTGCGGTCCAGGCTGCTGGCGGCGCGCGAGCAGCGGCCCCGGCCCGGCCGCGACGACAAGGTCGTGGCCGCGTGGAACGGTCTGGCCGTCGCAGCGCTCGCCGAGACCGGCGCGTACTTCGACCGCCCGGATCTGATCCAGGCCGCGACGGACGCCGCCGATCTGCTCGTGCGCACCCATATGGACTGGCACGCGCGGCTGTTCCGCACCTCCCTGGACGGTGCCGCGGGGTCCCACGCGGGTGTCCTGGAGGACTACGCCGATGTCGCCGAGGGCTTCCTCACGCTCAGCGCGGTCACCGGCGAGGGCGTCTGGGTCGACTTCGCGGGGCTGCTCCTGGACACGGTGCTGATTCACTTCACCGGCCCGGACGGCAGCCTGTTCGACACCGCCGACGACGCCGAGGCGCTCATCCGCCGCCCGCAGGACCCCACCGACACCGCCACCCCGTCCGGCTGGACCGCCGCTTGTGGTGCGCTGCTGACGTATGCCGCGTACACCGGCAGCAGTGCGCACCGGGAGGCGGCGGAGCGGGCGCTCGGTGTCGTACGGGCGCTGGGGCCGCGGGCTCCGCGCTTCATCAGCTGGGGGCTGGCGGTGGCGGAGGCGCTGCTCGACGGCCCCCGGGAGGTCGCGGTGGTCGGCCCGGAGGACCATCCGGCCACGCGCGAGCTGCACCGCACGGCCCTGCTGTCCACCGCGCCCGGTCTGGCTGTCGCGGTCGGCGGCCCGCCCGCGGACGGTGACGGGGCGGGCGCCGAGGTGCCGTTGCTGGCGCACCGGACGCTTCTCGACGGCCGTCCGGCCGCCTATGTGTGCCGTGCCTTCACCTGCGAGGCGCCGACGGGCGATCCGGAGGTGTTGGCGGAGCGCCTGGCGGGGGAGGCGTGAGGCGGGGCGCGGTCAGAGGGTGAGGCCGCGGTCCAGGACGTCCAGGGTGCGGTCGATGAGGGCGATGAGGTCTTCCTGCTGGCCCTGTTCGACCCAGTACATGAGGGCTTCGTGCATGGCGCCGAGGATCGCGCTGGTGACGACGCGCAGTTCGACGTCGTTCGCGTCGCGGCCGGAGCGCTCGGCGAGGACGGTGCACAGCATCCGGGCCGACTGGCCCATGCCCTCGGCCTGGCGGCCGCGCAGGGAGGGCACCTCGCGGACGAGCCGGGTGCGCTGCCTGAGCTCGACGATGTCGTTCTCCATGATGTGGCGCATGGCCACGTGGACGCCCTGCCGGATGGCCTCGACCGGGCTCTCGTCGGCGGGGCGGGCCCGGATGGCGGCCTCCATCACCGGGTCGTACTCGTCGGTGAGGACGATGTCCTCCTTGGTCGGGAAGTAGCGGAAGACGGTGCTGGGGGAGACGTCCGCGGCCTCGGCGATCTGGTCGATCGGGGTCCCGTCGTAGCCCTGCCGCTCGAAGAGCAGGTAGGCGGCGCGGCGGATCGCCTGACGGGTCTGGATCTTCTTCCGCTCGCGCAGCCCGAGCCTGGGCTCGGACGTCGCGGCGGACGAGGTGTTCGCGGGGGCCATGTCTGCATTCTCAGGCATCGGTCTTCTCGGCGACCACAGCGTGGTCCCGGGAGGCGGGCCGGCCGGGGCGGGTGTCGGGCAGGCAGGCGGTGGTCAGCATCGCGGCCAGGGTGGCGGCGATGCCGGCGACGAGGAGGGCGAGGTCCATGCCGTGGAGGTACGCGGCGTCCGCCGAGCGGGCGAGGGCCTCGCTGCCCAGCTCGGCGGCCACCTGGTGGGCGCTCCCGACGGAGGCCTCGGCGGCGTCGGCCGCCGCGGGCGGGAGCCCGGCGGTGTCGAGGTGGTGGGTGTACGTGCCCGCGATCAGGCTGCCGAGTGCGGCGATGCCGACGGCACCGGCGACCTGACGCAGCGTCATCAGTAGTCCCGAGCCGTTGCCCGCGCGGTCGCGCGGCAGGGCGCCCAGTGCGCCGTCCATGGCGGGAATGATGCCGAAGCCGAATCCGAAGCCCGTGAGGGTCAGCCACAGGGCCGTCCAGCCGTAGCCGTCGTGGACGTCCGTACGGCTGCCCAGCAGCGCGGCGACGGCCATGACGAGCAGGGCGCCGGTGACGACCGGCCGCGGCCCGAAGCGCTGGACGAGCGGACCGGCCGCCCGGGAGGCGACGAGCAGCCCGCCCATCATCGGCAGCATCCGCAGCCCGGTGCCGAAGGCGTCCTGGCCCTTGACCACCTGGAGGTAGGTGGGCAGGACGAACAGCAGGCCCATGAACGTGAAGGTGACCAGTGCCGCGGTGACGGTGTTCCACAGGAAACCGCGGTGACGCAGGAGGGCCAGGTCGAGCATCGGCCGGGAGCGGCGCCGCTCCCGGCCGACGAGGGAGGCGAGCAGCAGCACCGAGGCGGCGAGCGTGCCGAGCACGGTGGCGGAGGTCCAGCCGCGGGTCGGGCCTTCGTTGAGGGCGAAGACGAAGGCGCCGAGGCCGGTGACGGTGAGGCCGGTGGAGAGGGGGTCCACGGCGGGGGAGGAGGGAGCGCTGGTCTCGGGGAGGAGGAAGACGCAGGCGAGGATGCCGACGAGCACCAGCGGGACGTTGATCAGGAAGATCGCCCCCCACCAGTAGTGGTCGAGGAGCCAGCCGCCGACGATCGGGCCGAGCGGCATGCCGAGCGCGGAGGCGGCGGAGACCATGCCCACGGCCTTGGTGCGCTCCTCGGGCGGGAAGAGCGTGGGCAGGACGGACAGGGCGAGGGGCATGATCAGCGCGCCGCCGACGCCGAGGACCGAGCGGGCGGCGATGACCGGGCCGGGGCTGTCGGCGAGGGTGCCGAGCAGGGAGCCGCCGAGGAAGACCGTCAGCCCGGTGATCAGCATGCGGCGGCGGCCGTAGCGGTCGCCGAGCAGGCCCGCGGGGAGCATCAGGGCGGCGAAGACCACGAGGTAGGAGTTGGCTATCCACTGCTGCTGACCGGTGTCGGCGCCCAGTTGGGTGGCCATGGTCGGCAGCGCGACATTGAGGATCGTGGCGTCGAAACCGAGGACGAGCATGCAGGCGACGAGGGCGCCCAGCGCCCACCAGCGCCGCGGGTCGGGTCGATTGCTCACGGGCATACCTCCGGGAGTCGGCGTTAAATGGCAGTAACTCTCAAAAGATTGAGGCTGTCAATCGCGCGGACTCTTAATGGCATGCTGACTGTCAGTGGGGTGTGTGACGCTGGGTGCTGGGCAGGGGTGAGATCAGCGATGATCGATAAGGGGTGGTGACCATGCTGGTCATGGTGAAGTTGCTCGCCGTGCTGGTGGGGGCGCTGTGCGTCGGGGGCTATGTGATCGTCGGCGAGATCGCCGTGGTGCTGGTGGCGCTGGCCGGTGTCGGGGCCCTGGCATGGCGAGTGGCCGTGGCGTCGAGGCCACGGCCACTGGGGACGGCGGGTGCGGGGCGTGCCGCGCGCCTGGCGCCGAGAGGGTCAGGCGTGCGAATAGGCGACGAGCGAGATGCCCACGTAGTGGACGATGAAGGCCGCCAGCGTCAGTGAGTGGAAGACCTCGTGGAAGCCGAACCACCGCGGTGACGGATTGGGCCGCTTGATCCCGTAGATCACGCCGCCCACGCTGTAGAGGAGGCCGCCGACGATCACGCAGACGAGCACGGCGATGCCGCCCGTGCGCAGGAAGTCGGGCAGGAAGAAGACGGCCGCCCAGCCCATGGCGATGTAGCAGGGGGTGTAGAGCCAGCGCGGCGCGCCGACCCAGAAGACGCGGAAGGCGATGCCCGCGGCGGCCGCCGCCCACACCGCCCACAGCAGCACCTGACCCCGGCCGCCGGGGACGAGCAGCATGGTCAGCGGGGTGTAGGTGCCCGCGATGATCAGGAAGATGTTGGCGTGGTCGAGGCGGCGGAGCACCGCGTTGGCGCGGGGGCTCCAGTTGCCGCGGTGGTAGAGCGCGCTGATGCCGAAGAGCAGGCACGCGGAGAGCACATAGACCGCGCACGCGATCCGGCCGCGGGTGCTGTCGGCGAGCGCGGTCAGGAAGACACCGGAGATCAGCACGGCGGGAAACATCCCGGCGTGCAGCCAGCCGCGCAGTCGCGGCTTGGCGTCAAGTGCCGTGTCGGATGCGCCGGAAGAGGAGGGAGCGGCGGGGGGTGCGGCGGCCGCGGCGCCGGCGGGAGCGGGGCGCGCGGAAGGCGCTGCGTCGGGCGCGGGAGTCATGGCGCCATGCTACCTACGCCACCGTAAGTTACGGATCAGTATCACGTGGCGATGGTCACGGGAGCGCCCCCTGGACAGAACGGAATCGGAGTCGGATGATCAAATGAGTGCGGGCGGCACCGGATGAGCGGTCACGAAGCGTCTGGGTCGCAGCCCCCAAGGGGCAACCTTCCACAGAAACGGACTACGCCGTCGGAGCAGCTGCCGCGGCCCGGCCCGTTCAACCCTCAACACCTGACGCCGGGGCAGCGTGGTTTCCGGCGGGACGGAGCGATCGTGGCGCGCAGCAATGCGGCTCCCACCACCCTCACCAACCACCAGGAGCTGATCTCCTGGGTCGACGAGATCGCCGCCCTCACCGAGCCGGACCGGGTGGTCTGGTGCGACGGTTCCGAGGCCGAGTACGAGCGCCTGTGCGAGGAGCTCGTCGCCAAGGGCACGTTCAAGAAGCTTGACCCCGTCAAGCGCCCCAACTCGTACTACGCCGCCTCCGACCCCAGCGACGTGGCCCGCGTCGAGGACCGTACGTTCATCTGCTCCGAGAAGGAGGAGGACGCCGGTCCGACCAACCACTGGAAGGCCCCCGCCGAGATGCGGGCCATCTTTACCGGAGAAGGGAGCGGCTTCGCCGGCGAGCAGGGCATCTTCCGGGGCTCGATGCGCGGCCGCACGATGTACGTCGTGCCGTTCTGCATGGGCCCGGTCGGCTCGCCGCTGTCCGCGATCGGCGTCGAGATCACCGACTCCGCCTATGTCGCCGTCTCGATGCGCACCATGACCCGCATGGGCCAGGCCGTCCTCGACGAGCTCGGCACCGACGGCTTCTTCGTCAAGGCCGTCCACACGCTCGGCGCCCCGCTCGCCGAGGGCGAGGCCGACGTCCCGTGGCCGTGCAACACCACGAAGTACATCTCGCACTTCCCCGAGGACCGCGAGATCTGGTCCTACGGCTCCGGCTACGGCGGCAACGCCCTGCTGGGCAAGAAGTGTTACGCCCTGCGCATCGCCTCCGTCATGGCCCGCGACGAGGGCTGGCTGGCCGAGCACATGCTCATCCTCAAGCTGACCCCGCCGCAGGGCGAGTCGAAGTACGTCGCCGCCGCGTTCCCCTCGGCCTGCGGCAAGACCAACCTCGCCATGCTGGAGCCCACCATCTCCGGCTGGACGGTGGAGACCATCGGCGACGACATCGCCTGGATGCGCTTCGGTGACGACGGCCGCCTCTACGCGATCAACCCCGAGGCCGGCTTCTTCGGCGTCGCGCCCGGCACCGGCGAGCACACCAACGCCAACGCCATGAAGACCATGTGGGGCAACTCCGTCTTCACCAACGTCGCGCTCACCGACGACAACGACGTGTGGTGGGAGGGCATGACCGAGGAGCAGCCCGCGCACCTCACGGACTGGAAGGGCAACGACTGGACCCCGGCCTCCGGGACCCCCGCCGCCCACCCCAACGCCCGCTTCACCGTCCCCGCCTCGCAGTGCCCGATCATCGCGCCCGAGTGGGAGGACCCCAAGGGCGTCCCGATCTCCGCGATCCTCTTCGGCGGCCGCCGCGCCTCGGCCGTCCCGCTGGTCACCGAGTCCTTCGACTGGCAGCACGGCGTCTTCCTCGGAGCCAACGTCGCCTCCGAGAAGACCGCCGCCGCCGAGGGCAAGGTCGGCGAGCTGCGCCGCGACCCCTTCGCCATGCTGCCCTTCTGCGGGTACAACATGGGTGACTACATGGGTCATTGGCTGGAGGTCGGCAAGGACAAGGACGCCGCCGAGCTGCCGAAGATCTACTACGTGAACTGGTTCCGCAAGGACGCGGACGGCCGGTTCGTGTGGCCGGGCTTCGGCGAGAACAGCCGGGTCCTGAAGTGGATCGTCGAGCGCCTCGAGGGCAAGGCGGAGGGCGTCGAGACACCGATCGGCATTCTGCCGACGAAGGCCGCGCTGGACACCGCCGGTCTCGACCTCGACGACGCCGACCTCGACTTCCTGCTGACCGTCGACAAGGACGTCTGGCGCGAGGAGGCGTCCCTGATCCCCGAGCACCTCAACACCTTCGGTGACCACACGCCGAAGGAGCTGTGGGACGAGTACCGCGCGCTGGTCCAGCGCCTGGGCTGATGCCCCGCCCGCCCCGGCTTCCGGGGCGGGCCCCTGCCGACATGTGGCCACCCTCGCCCGGCGCCTGACGGACCATCGGCAGATCGATGCCCTCTGCATGCTGTTACATTTCCGGTAAGCGTGTCCGGAAATACGGCCAATTTTCAGATCCGCTGTTGGCGTACGGCGGTGACGAAGGTCGCCCACGCGGCGGGGGAGAGGTCGAGTACGGGGCCGGTGGGGTTCTTACTGTCGCGGACGGGGACGGAGCCGGGGATATCGAGGGCTGCTTCGATGCAGTTGCCGTGGTCGTTGTCGCTGTGGCTGCTCTTCGTCCAAGTCGCTGAGCTGAGCTCGATCCTCTTCATCGTGCTCGTACCCTTTCATCGCCTCGCTGATCAGGGCGGCTGACTGGCTGGCCGACAGGGCGTCAGCTCTGAGCACATCATAGGTCCGGGAGTGTCGGGCCACGACTGTTGGATCGTCGCTGAAGTGGCCCCGGTGCAGCGACTCCGTGTAGATCCACTGATGTCCGTCCGGGAGTCTGAGGATGGACATGGGGGCCTTGGGGCGCAGGAGGTTGGCGACCTGGGCAGGTGCGAACTGGATGCGGATATTGGGCTGCTCTCCGAGGGCGAGCAGGTGAGCGCACTGTCGGCGCATCACTTGTCGGCCCCCAAATACATTGCGGATGCAGCTCTCATCCATCACCGCGAACAGCATTGGCCCATCCGGACAGAGGAAGCGCTCCTGTCTACTCATGCGAGCGCGTACGCGACCCTCGGACTCCGTCCGATCCGTGGCTGTGGAGAACAGAGCTCGCGCGTAATCCTCCGTCTGCAGAAGCCCTAGCACTACCTGCGACTCGTACTCGTGGATGGATACAGCTTCCTTCTCCATCTCGACCCGCCGCTTGAACCAGTCCGGCCGTTCCACCTCCTGGTACCAGTCGATGCGAACCCACAGGCGCAGCAACATGCCGCCTGTGTCCAGCACTTCATCGCACCGAGCGACGAACTCCTCCTTCGGTACCCGCGTCGCAGACTCGACCCTGGCTACCTGCGAGCGGTCGCACGGGATCAGCTTCCCCAGCGTCTCCTGCGTGTGGCCCGCCGCCTCGCGCAAGTGCTTCAAGAGCTCCCCGAACACCGCAGCCGTGCTCGCGCCCGGCTCCGGCCTGGACATGCGTCGATTCACTGGTTCCCCTCCGTGTCCCGTGACAGATGACCTTGGAACGACGGGGGCGTTGCGGCCCCCTCCCCTGACAGGCAAACCTGTTGTGTGTCAGGGAAGTTACTGTCTATGGGACCGAAATGCGTGAGGAACCCCGCATGCCGCACACGACGCCCTCCCCCTATGTGCCGGAAATCGGCGAGACCGTGCTCGATATCGCACGGAACCGGGTCGGAGAGGTCATGGCGAAGGGCAAAGAGTTCTACGCTCTGCGTCCGCTCGGGGGTGGACGGGAGTGGGATGCGGCGCTGCCCGATATTCGGCCGCTGAGTCGGGAGCAGGCATTGAGAAACCGGGTGGCGGAGGTCAATGTCCGTTCCACGGGGCGTGTTTCATGCCGCTATTGCGACCGGTTGCGGCTGGACCGGGCGGTCGCGCTCAGGGAATTGGATTCGGAGCGAGTGCTCCGGCTCGACGGGGAGCTGGCGGAGCATGCCCGGGCGGGGCATCCGCCGTTGCGGGCCGCGGGGCGGTGAGGTTTTCCCCGGCCCCGCCCGGACTTCTCAGACAGGTGAGCCGACGGACCGGGATCGGCGGAAGTGCCATGCCCAGACGGTGAGGACGGCGACCGCCAAGAGAATCCCGTAGAGCGCCAGAACGTCCAGCTCCCAGTGCAGGATCTGTACGAAGAAGGTCAGCCACGGCAACACCGACAGCGCGACGCCTGCCGTCTGCACCACCGGGGTGGCCGAACGTGCTCCTTCGACGGCCAGGAGCACCGTGAGCACCAGGACGGGCAGCGCGGCGCTGCCGAGGCCCACGAAGACGACTTCCGGGTTGATGCCGGAGAACAGCATGGCCGGCAGCAGGACGAGAGTGAGCGCGGCGAAGACGGCCATTCGTCCGCGCTGCCCCTTGCGGACCGGCGGGGTGTCGGGCGGGCAGCCGAAGACCAGTACCAGGGCGAGGCCGAGCGACAGGGGCCGGCTCGGGCCTTCGACAACGTAGACCCTGTCGCCGATCCACTGGACGGCCAGCAACAGCGTGCCGAGCAGCATCAGTCGCCGCGTGGCGTGCCACCGCCCTGCGAGAGCCGTGGCACCGGCCGCTGCCAGCAGCAGGTCACCCGCTGCCCCCGCCCCCAACAGGAGCCCTGCGGGTGCGTCCGGCTGGGAGGTCATCAGGGCCGCGAGCACGGCCCATTGGGCGAAGACGAGCGCGGCGTAGGCCGCCGCCCCGATCGCGGCGTACGGAGCGGCCGCGGCCAGTATCCGGCCTGCGGTATCGGTCGAGGTCAGCCGGGACCGGAGGCGCACCCCGTGTCCGGCCAGGTCCGCCTCCTCCCGCCACCGCTCCAGGCGTGAGGCGCCGGCGGTGGACTCGGCGTAGTGGGCGGCGATTTCCTCGCCGTACGCCATGCGGTACGCGCGGGGGTAGAGCGACAGCGCTCTGGGCGGCCGGCTCACGCGGTCGCCCCCTTCGGCGCCGGGCCGAAGCCGCTCCGGTCGGCCAGGCTCAGGCGGCGCCGGGCCTCGCGCGCCGTGGCCTCCAGCCGCTCGGCCTCGGCGGCCAGGCGCACCCGGCCGCCGCCGGTGAGGGCGTAGCTGCGACGTGCCCGGCCGTCGACGATCTCCTCGTGGTGCACCTCGATCAGCCCCTCGTCCACGAGCCGTTGGAGGGCCGCGTACAGCGTTCCGGTACGCAGCTTCACCCGGCCGCCGGAGATGGCCAGGACCTCCTGGACGATGCCGTACCCGTGCCGCGGCTGGTCACTCAGGGCGGTCAGGAGCAGCAGTGTCGGCTCCTGCATCGGTCGGTCAGTCATGCGAACACTATATGACGATCATCGGCATATGGAGGTCGATTGAGTTTGTGTGCCCGGCGCTGCCGCTGAGATCATGAACGCATGAGTCTTGTGATGCGTCGCTTAAGCGCTGTGGTCGTGCTCCTCGCCGGCATAGCCCTCGGCCTGTGGTTGGCCTTCGGAGCTCCCCACGAGTGGGACGGCGGCCTGAAGCTGTTGCGTTTCGCCCTGGGGCTGGGCGTGTTGGGCTTGGTCGGCGGCAGCGCGAAGCTGATGTTCCCGGGCGACTCCGAGGGGGATGCCCGTCAGGTCTAGGCGATGCCGAGCGCCGTCGCGTGGAAGTGCAGCCGCTCGGCCGCCAGTTGGGCGCCCGCCTCGTCCGCGCAGGACGTCGCCACGACCAGTGCCTGGCCCGCGAGGGTGTGGGCGCGCTGGTGGAGGGCGGTGACGCGGGGCGCCGTGGCGCCGGGCGTCGTCGGGGTCGCCCGCAGGGGCGGGCGGCCGTCGTTCAGGGCCGTCACGCGGTCCGCGAGGCGCTGCGCGGCTTCGTCCAGCGCGGGCGCGGGCGTCAGGGCGCGGAGCTCGTCCGTCACGGTGAGCAGCGCGGTCAGGTGGCCCGCGAGCCGGATGTCCAGCTCCTCCTCGCGGGAGCGCTGCGGCCCGCGGGTCCTGCGGCACGGCTCGGCCATGGTGTGGACCGACTTCGTGCGGATCGGCTCGTACATGGATGGCCTCCTGCAATCGCTAAGAAGGCCATCCTAACTTAGACGGCGTCTAAAGTTGTTCCGCTTACAGATCGGGCCGGATCTATGGCTGGCTGTAACCGTCCAGGAAGTTGCCGATCCGGGTCACGGCCTCCGCCAGATCCTTGGTGTTCGGCAGCGTGACCAGGCGGAAGTGGTCCGGCTCCGGCCAGTTGAAGCCCGTGCCGTGCACCACCATGATCTTCTCGGCCCGCAGCAGGTCCAGGACCATCTGCCGGTCGTCCTTGATCTTGTAGACCTTCGGGTCGAGCCTCGGGAACGCGTACAGCGCGCCCTTCGGCTTCACGCACGTCACGCCCGGGATCTGCGTCAGCAGGTCGTACGCGACGTCACGCTGCTCCAGCAGCCGGCCGCCCGGCAGCACCAGGTCCTTGATCGTCTGCCGCCCGCCGAGCGCCGTGGCCACCGCGTACTGCGCGGGCATGTTGGCGCACAGCCGCATGTTGGCGAGGATCGTCAGACCCTCGATATAGCTCTCGGCGTGCGCCTTCGGACCGCAGACCGCCAGCCAGCCGCTGCGGTAGCCGGCGACGCGGTACGCCTTGGAGAGGCCGTTGAAGGTGAGCGTCAGCAGGTCCGGTGCGATGGCGGCGGTCGGCGTGTGCGTCACGCCGTCGTAGAGGATCTTGTCGTAGATCTCGTCGGAGCAGACGATCAGGTTGTGACGGCGGGCGATCTCCGTCAGACCGCGCAGCATCTCGTCGTCGTACACCGCACCCGTGGGGTTGTTGGGGTTGATGATGACGATGGCCTTGGTGCGGTCGGTGACCTTGCGCTCGATGTCGGCGAGGTCCGGCATCCAGTCCGCCTGCTCGTCGCAGCGGTAGTGCACGGCCGTGCCGCCGGCCAGCGACACCGACGCCGTCCACAGCGGATAGTCCGGCGCCGGGACGAGCACCTCGTCGCCGTCGTCGAGCAGCGCCTGCATCGACATCTGGATCAGCTCCGAGACGCCGTTGCCGAGATAGACGTCCTCGACGGACAGTTCGATGCCCTTGGTCTCGTAGTGCTGCACCACCGCGCGCCGCGCGGACAGCAGGCCCTTCGCGTCACCGTAACCGTGCGCGTCGCCCACATTGCGCAGCATGTCCTCGAGGATCTCGGGCGGGCACTCGAAACCGAAGATGGCGGGGTTGCCCGTGTTGAGCTTGAGGATGCGGTGACCTGCCGCTTCCAGCCGCATTGCCTCCTCGAGCACCGGGCCACGGATTTCGTAGCAGACATTGGCGAGCTTCGTTGACTGGATCACCTGCATGACGGCCACCTTACGGGGGCGTAAATGGGGTCGCGCGCGGTTTAAGGCCGCCCGGGTTGCCTGCGGACGGGCCCGGCGCGCCCTGGATAACGCGACCGGCGTGCGCCTGACCGTGCGCCCCGCGATCACGTCCGTACGCCTGCTGTCTTCCATTACAAAGCGCCCGTCAATCAGGACAAAAGGAATGCCGGTCGGAAGGGTCCTCGGGGCTTCGAAAGTAGCGCCCGCGGAGACTGTCTCCGGATCGAAGAGAACGAGATCCGCACGGAATCCCTCGCGCACGAGACCCCTGTCCGGCAGCCTCAACCGTGCCGCCGGGCGCGACGTGAGATGCGCCACGCACTCCTCCAGCGACAGCACGCCGAGCTCGCGCACGTAGTGTCCGAGGTAGTGCGGGAACGTGCCGTACGCCCTCGGATGCGGCTTGCTGCCGTGCAGGATCCCGTCGCTGCCGGCCGTGTGCACGGAGTGCCGCATGATCGCTCGGACGTTCTCCTCGTGCCCCACGTGCTGGAGGATCGTCGGCCCCAGCCGGTCGGCGACCAGCAGCCTGCGAGCCGTCGTCCACGGCTCCTCGCCGCGCAGCCGGGCCGTCTCCGCGACCGTCCTGCCGACGTGATCGCCGAGGGCCGGCTCCGTGACGCCGGAGATCTCTACGGTGTCCCAGTCGATCGGCACGCCGTGACAGCCGTCCGCGCCCTCGACCTCCATCACATGCCGGATGCGCTCGGCCGTCGCGTCGTCCCGCAGCCGCGCGAGGACCGCCTCCGGTCCGCCTTCGCTCGCCCAGCTCGGCAGCATCGCGGCGAGCGTGGTGCAGCCGGGGGTGTACGGATAGGTGTCCAGCGTGATGTCCGCGCCCTCCGCGAGCGCCTTGTCCAGGAGGGCCAACAGCTCCGGGGCGCGGCCCTTGTTGACCCCGAAGTTCATGGTGGCGTGCGCGAGGTGCAGCGCGCATCCCGCCTCGCGGGTGAGGGCGATCATCTCCTCGTACGCGGCGAGGGCCCCCGCCCCGTACGAACGGTGGTGCGGGCAGTAGTAGCCGCCGTACGCGGCCACGACACGGCACAGCTCCGTCAGCTCGGCGTCGGTCGCATACATGCCGGGTGTGTATGTGAGCCCGGAGGACATGCCGACCGCACCCTGCTCCAGGCCCTCCGCGACCAGTTGTTTCATGCGCTCGATCTCGGCGGGGGTCGCTCGGCGGTCCTCCCAGCCGGTCGTCATGGCGCGGACGGTGCCTTGGGGGATGAGGTAGGCCGCGTTGACGGCCGTCCCTTGGCGGTCGAGGCGGTCCAGGTATTCGCCCACGGTGCGCCAGTCGAATTCGATGTCCTCGCCGTGGCCGTTCCAGCCGGTGATCTGGGTGCGGATCTCTTCGAGCGTGCGGGGGGTGACGGGGGCGTAGGAGAGGCCGTCCTGGCCTATGACTTCGAGGGTTACGCCTTGGGCGGCTTTCGCGGTGTGGGCGGGGTCTTGGAGGAGGGCGAGGTCGGAGTGGGCGTGCATGTCTATGAAACCGGGGGATAGGGCTAGGCCGGTGGCGTCGAGGGTGCGCTTGGCTGTGGGGCGGTTTCCGTGGCCTTCGGGGTGGATTTCTTTTATTCGGCCGTTGGCCAGGGCGATGTCGGCTTTGTAGGCGGGCTTGCCGGTGCCGTCGATGATGGCGGCGTTCTGGATGACGAGGTCCATGGGATGCGCTGCCTTTCGCTGTGGCGGGCGGGTTTTTCCCCCACCCCGCCCCTTCCCGGCTGCATCCGATTTGCGGCTCCGCCGCGTGGGGGGCTTCGCCCCGGACCCCGGAGCACGCTTCGCGCGCTGTCCTCAATCGCCGGACGGGCTGAAATCAGCCCGTCCGGCGATTGAGGACAAGCGGCGCAGCCGCTTCAGGGGGTCCGGGGTCTCCCCGGTTTCGGGAAGGGGCGGGGCTGGGGAACAAGTGCCCACCGGGCCGCACCCGACTGGGGGTCCGGGGCGGAGCCCCGGCCTCGGCGGAGCCGAGCATCAGACGCTGTGGGAAGGGGCGGGGTGGGGAACAAAAGCCCGCCGCAGGCGTCCGCTCGGCTTAGAAAAACGTGCGGATGTAATCCGTGACCGTGCCAGAATCCTCCGCCAGTGGGATGAGTTGCCACTTGTCGAAGACCGTGCACGGGTGCGACAACCCCAGGGCCACCCAGTCGCCGACCTCCAGCTCCGCTTCCTCCGTCAGGGAGACGAACGCGTGCTGATCCGCCAGGCCCACCACGCGCATGCCCGTCGCCGGGCGTACGGAGCCGTCGCGGGCGGAGCGGACTGTCTGGGGTTCGGGGAGGTCAAGGTCGTACGCCGCGTCCCGCTTGCCCGCGTTGAGGTAGGCGCGGCCCGGTTCCGGGCGGGAGACGACCTGGGCCCAGAGGCGGAACGCGGGGCGCAGGGCGCCCTCTTCGGGGTTGCGGTTGAACGGTGTCTTCTGGCGGTACGAACCGTCGTCGTGCGTCACGTAAGCCCCGGAACGCAGCAGCTTCAACACCGGTGCGGACAGCGGCGGAAGCTCCGCGAAGACCTCGGCGACCGCGTCGAACCACGCGCTGCCGCCCGCGCTGACGACGATCTCCTCCACGCCCGCGAACCGGCCCGCCTTGTCGAACTCGACGGCCAGCGCGGTCATCCGCCGCAGCCAGGCGCGTACGAGCTCGCCGTCGGCGCCCGGGATCTCGGCCTCGTACCCGGCGACGCCCACCAGGCGCAGCGTCTCCGTGGCCGCCACGGCGTCGGCGACGGCGGTGCCGTCGGCCTCGGTGCGGATGCCCGTACGGCCGCCCTCGGCGCCCAGTTCGACGACGACGTCGAGGGGGCGGTTGGCGCCGGCCGCGCGCAGGGCGGTGTCCATCAGCTCGACGCCGCGCACGGAGTCGACGTACGTGACCAGGCGGAAGTCGGGGTCGGCGGCGAGCTCGGCGGCCAGCCAGCGCAGGGCGGCCTCGTCCACGACCTCGTTGGCGAGGAAGATGCGCCGGACGCCGAAGGCGCGGTACACGCGGACCTGCGTGGGCACGGCCGCCGTGATCCCCCAGGCGCCGTGGGCCAGTTGGCGCTCCAGCAGCTGCGGAGCGAGGGAGGTCTTGCCGTGGGGCGCGAACGCGAGGCCGTGCTCGGCGGACCAGCGCTCCATGAGCGCGAGGTTGTGGTCGAGCGCCTCGGCGGAGAGGGCGAGTACGGGCGTGGTGAAGCCACCGGTGAACAGCGAACGGCGCTCCGCCGCCAGCGCGCCGACCGTCAGCCCCTCGGCATCCGGGGGCAGGCCCTTGAAACGGTGGTCGACGTGCTCCTCGGCGAGGCGGGCGAGGGCGTCTCCGGCGGCGGCCATGGAGCCTCCAGGGTGTGTCGGTGGCATTGCAGCATGTGCAACTTCCATTGCGTGTGGCGCTCGTCGCTGTCTAACATCCCGACAAGCGCCGGGTCAACGGTTCGTCCGGCTCCCCGGGAGACCGTCACAGAGTGCGCATAAAGCGCGGATCAAGGAGCGGGATCGTGGCTGCCGACGTCGTCTGCCTCGGTGAATCCATGGTCACCTTCCGGCCCTCCCGCCCCGGGCGTCTCGCGGACGTCCCCTCCTTCGAGCGCGGCATCGGCGGCGCCGAGTCGAACGTCGCCTGCGCGCTCGCCGCCGCCGGGCACCGCACGCGGTGGATCAGCCGGGTGGGCACGGACGGCTTCGGCGACCATGTGGTGGAGGCGATCGCCGCGTACGGCGTGGATGTGAGCGGCGTGCGGCGCGACCCTTCGCGGCCTACGGGGGTGTATTTCCGCACGGCGGGGGAGCGGGTGCTCGGTGACCTGCCTCAGTCCGGCGCTTCCGAAGTCGTCTACTACCGGGCCGGGTCGGCGGCTTCGGCGATGTCCCCGGCGCTGATTCCTGCTTCGGATGTGTGGTCCGGTCGGATTCTGCATCTGTCCGGGATCACTGCCGCGTTGTCGGCGGATTGCCTGGCGCTCATGCGTCAGCTTGTGGTTCGGGGGGCTGGGCGGCCGGTGGTGTCTTTCGATGTGAATTACCGGGCGGGGTTGTGGGGGCCGGAAGCGGCTGATGTTCTTGCCGGGCTTGCTCGGGGCTCGGACATTGTCTTTGTGGGGGAGGACGAGGCGGAGGCGGTCTGGGGCGTGCGGGGGGCTGACGCGGTGCGGTCGTTTTTGCCGGAGCCGTCGGTTTTGGTGGTGAAGGGGGGTGCGGTGGGGGCGACGGCGTTTTGTTCCCCAGCCCCGCCCCTTCCCGCAGCGTCTGATGCGCGGCTCCGCCGCGGCCGGGGCTCCGCCCCGGACCCGTGCTCGGGTGCGGCCCGGCGGGTTTGTTCCCCTACCCCGCCCCTTCCCGAAACTGGGGGCTCCGCCCCCAGACCCCCGGGGTGCGCAAATTCAGCCCGTCCGGCGCTTGAGGACGCTCCCCCAGACTTCGTCCGGGGGGACCCCCAAGGGCGCTCCGCCGCAGTTACCGTTCCCGCATTGCACGTAGACGTAGTAGCCCCCGTAGGCGCAGGCGACGCCTTCGCCGCAGGTTTCCTCTCCGGAACACTGCGCGGGCTGCCCCTCGAAGCCCGCGTAAGGCATGCGCATCTCGCCGCCGCCGCCGCGCTGACCGTGCCCGGGGATCTCGCCGTGCCGCCGGAGCGGGCGTACGCCGACCGGCTGGTCGCGCTCGACGACGACGCGTGGGGGAGACTGCGACTCGGCCCCGGCTGGACCGGTCGGAGCGCGAGTGTGGAAGAAGGCACCGCCGTATGAGTCAGACCGTCGACCGCGCTCTCAGCATCCTGCCGCTGCTCGCCGAGGGGCCCGCCAACCTCGAACAGGTCGCGCGGCGGCTGGACGTCCACAAGTCGACCGCGCTGCGGCTGCTGCGCACCCTGCACGAGCACGGGTTCGTCTACCGGCAGCAGGACCAGCGGTACCGCCTGGGCGCCCGCCTCTTCGCCCTCGCCCAGCAGGCCGTGGAGAGCCTCGACGTACGGGAGATCGCCCACCCCCACCTCGTCGCCCTCAACGAGCGCTGCGGCCACACCGTGCACCTGGCCGTACTGGAGGACAACGAGGTCCTCTACATCGACAAGGTCGACAGCCGTTATCCCGTACGGATGTACTCCCGCATCGGCAAGCCCGTCGCGATCACCGTCGCCGCCGTCGCCAAGCTGCTCCTCGCCGACCTGCCGGAGCCGGAGCGGCGGGCCGTCGCCGAGCGGCTCGACTACCCCTCGTACACCGCCCGTTCCACACCCAACGCCGCCGCGTTCCTCAAGGAGCTCGCGACCGTACGCGCGCAGGGGTGGGCCACCGATCTCGGCGGTCACGAGGAGTCCATCAACTGCGTCGGGGCGCCGGTCCGGGGCGTCGACGGGCGCGTGGTCGCCGCGTGCTCGATCTCCGCGCCGAACGTCGTCGTCTCCGCCGAGGAACTCCTTCACCTTCTCCCGCTGTTGCGCCGCACCGCCGACGCCATCAGCGCGGAGTACTCCGGAAACACCACACCGCCCATGAACTCCCCCAAGGAGAAGGCATGACCGAGAAGCTCGAAAAGATAGCGATCACCCCCGCCGGGCACAGCGCGCCGCCCGCGAAGTTCTCGCACGGGGTGAAGAAGGGGAACATCCTCCAGGTCGCCGGTCAGGTCGGCTTCCTGCCGGCCGCGGAGGGCGAGGAGCCGGTCGCGGCGGGGCCGACGCTGCGCGATCAGACGCTGCAGACTCTGGCCAATGTGAAGGCGATTCTGGAGGAGGGGGGCGCGGCGTGGGAGGACGTCATCATGCTGCGCATCTATCTGACGGATCCGTCGCAGTTCGACGAGATGAACGCGATCTACAACGAGTACTTCGCCGATCTGAAGTCGGTGCCTTCCGCTCGTACGACGGTGTATGTCGGGCTGCCGGGTGATCTGCTGATCGAGATGGACGCGCTGGCCGTTCTGGGCTGAGGCTCCCGCCTGCGGCGGGCTTTGTTCCCCTGCCCCGCCCCTTCCCGGCTGTGTCGATTTGCGGCTCCGCCGCGTGGGGGCTTCGCCCCGGACCCCGGAGCACGCTTCGCGCGCTGTCCTCAATCTCCCCCAGCTACCGCTGGGAGGTGCCCCCGCGGGCTGAATTCAGCCCGTCCGGCGATTGAGGACGCGCCCGCAGGCCGCCCCCGCCGCAGGCGGCAACGGACCCGCACCCGACAACGCCGTTGCACCATGGTGGTGCGGAGGCGCTGAGTTCGCGGCTGCTGGCGCTGTTCGGCGAGCGGCGGGCATCGTCGCGCCGATGCTGTCGGACGGCCACTACTCGCAGCCGCAGCTCGCGCTGGTCATCGTCGCGATCTCGGCGGGCTCGATCTTCGCCTCGCACGTCAACGACGGCGGTTTCTGGATGGTCTCGACGTACTTCGGCATCTCCGAACGGGACACGCTCGCGTCGTGGACGGTACTCGAATCGGTGCTGTCGGTGGTGGGGTTCGGGGTGGTCTGCGCGCTGAGTGCGGTCGTCTGACGGACGTGTTCCGGTTGTTGCGGCTGTGAACTCCGGCCTGCCGAGTGACATTTGAGATCACCTATCCGGGCCGATCCCATTGCGCCGGGCCCCACCACCCCCAACAATGCACACGTCAAAGCGAACGCACGTCCCGGATGCCTCCAGAGAGGACCCACCCCCCATGACGCGCATCAGAAGACCCCTCGTCGGCACGCTCGCGACGCTCCTGCTCGCCGGGGCCACCGTCGCCGGCGCCGGCACGGCGTCCGCGGCCTCGCAGGCGCCCGCGGGCAAGACCAAGGCTGTCGACTTCGCCGGCACGGTCGCGCTCAGCAACTGCTCCGGATCGCTGATCAAGATGCCCAACTCGTCGGACAACGACCCCGGTCTCGTCATGACCAACGGCCACTGTCTGGAGACGGGCATGCCGGGCCCCGGCGAGGTCATCACCGACCAGCCGTCGTCCCGCACGTTCACGCTGCTCAACTCCTCGGCGGGCAAGGCCGGTACGCTCCGCGCCACCAAGGTCTCGTACTCCACGATGACCGACACGGACGTCACGCTGTACGAGCTGGACATGACGTACGCGCAGATCAAGCAGCGCTACAGGATCGACGCGCTGAACCTCTCCGCCGACCACCCCGCCGCGGGCACGCCGATCAAGGTGGTCTCCGGCTACTGGAAGAAGATCTACTCCTGCAACGTCGACGGCTTCGTCTACCAACTGCGCGAGGGCGACTGGACCTGGAAGGACTCCCTGCGCTACACGCCGTCGTGCAACACGATAGGCGGGACGTCCGGTTCGCCCGTCATCGACGCGAACACCGGCAAGGTCATCGCCATCAACAACACGGGCAACGAGAACGGTGAGCAGTGCACCGTGAACAACCCCTGTGAGGTGGACGAGAACGGCCAGGTGACCGTGCGGCAGGGCACCAACTACGCGGAGGAGACCTACGGTATCGGCAAGTGCTTCGGCTCCGGCAACAAGCTGGACCTGACCCTGCCGGGCTGTGAACTCCCCCGCACGACGGACGACGGGCCGGCGCGGCAGCGGTAGCCGGCGGTCCAACACCTGCCGGACGGGCCGGAGCGCTCGTCCGGCAGTCGCCGAAGTACCCTCCTGACCTGCACATATTCGATCATGGGGGTACTCCGTGGGTTTCACCAAGCGCGCCGCCGTCGTGCCGGCCGCTGCTCTTGCCGTCCTGCTGTCCGGCTGCGGGGGCAAGTCCGATCCGTCGTCCGCGCCCGAGCAGTCCGCCGCGGCGAAGGCGAAGGGGAGCGGGCCGGTCTACAACGGGGGCCGGCTGCCCGGCCTCGCGCGCGACGCCGCCTGGAGTGCGCCCAAGGGGGACGGGAGCGCGGCCGTCATCGCCGTGGGGGAGTCGTTCGCCGTGGTCACCGGCCCTTCCAAGGCCGGACCGCCGAGTGACGAGAAGCGGCCGTTCGCGGAGCGCGAGGGGGCGAAGAAGGTCGAGTTCCGGGACGCCAGGAGCGGCACGGTGCGGCAGACGGTCAACGTCGACGACGGCCAGGTGTACGCGTCCACCTGGCACGGCAGGCCCGCGCTGCGGGTGGAGTCCAGCACCCACACCGCCTCCGACGGGCTGACCGCCGCCAAGCGGACCGTCGTCTCGGACGTCTACGGTGCCGACGGCAAGAAGCTCGGCCGCGTCGACTTCGGTGAGCACTCGATGTCGCAGCGGCTCGCGGACGGGTGGGTCTTCAGGGACGACCGGGCGGTCGGCCCCGCCGAAGGAGGGGCCGAGCACAAGCTCGACGGGGCCGGTGACGTCTGGCGGATGCAGGGACCGGCCGGAACGGGGCGCGACGGGGTGCCCGAGTCCCAGTTGCTGAGCGCGGGCGGCTACGGCTTCACCTGGGAGGAGGGTCAGGCGGGGCCCTTCGCCCACCCCAAGCGCCTGATCGTCAGCGAGCTGGGATCCGGCAAGAAGGCGTGGACGTCGCAGGACGCGCAGCGGCCCGACGGGGCGGCGCCCGAGGACAAGGCCGACAGCCAGACATACGCCCGGCCGGTCACCGTTGTGGGCGACAAGCTCGTCGTCGCGTGGCTGATGCCGAAGAAGGACAGTCTGTCGTCCGAGCTGTCCTGGGTGATGGGCGTGCACGACATCAAGACCGGGCGGCTCCTCGCGACCGGCCCGGCCGTCACTGCCCAGCGGGTGGGGTTCGACACCGACCGCGCGGGCGGCGACCCGTTCCTGCACACCGTGACCGACCCGGCGACCGGCCTCGTCGCCGTGTCCGGCCAGGCTCTCGGTTACAGCGATCGCACGACCGTCTTCGACGTGAACACCGGCAAGCAGGTGTGGACCCAGGACAAGGACGAGAGCGAGCTCTCGCCGGTGGCCGCCGGGAACGGTGTGCTGTTCGGCTACACCGGCCAGACCGCGGGCGAGTTCCACGACCCGCTCGCCGTTGACATCAAGACCAAGAAGGTCCTCGCCGAGAAGCTCGACGAGGACCAGGTCCCGGTCTTCAGCACGGACGGCCACGGTGCGGTGGCGCTGGACGACGGGATCTTCGTCTTCCCCAAGGGATGACGGGAGACTGAAGGGGTGCACGCGGCGAGTGCGCACCCCCTTGGCCGCTACGGCAGGCCGTGCACGTGCGGGCCCACGCCGTTCGACCAGGTGTTGGCCGCCGTCGCGTCCCAGTTCGTCGACCACGTCATCGCTCCCCGGATGCCCGGGTACGTCCTGGACGGCTTGAAGGAGCCGCAGGACGTGCCCTTCGCCAGGCAGTCCAGCGCGTTGTTCACCACCGACGGGTCGACGTAGCCGCTTCCCGCGCCCCGCGTCGACGCGGGCAGGCCGAGGCCCACCTGCGAGGGGTCGAGGCCGCCTTCCAGCTGGATGCAGGCGAGGGCGGTGAGGAAGTCCACCGTGCCCTGGGAGTAGACCTTGCCGTCGCAGCCGTTCATGGAACCGCTGTTGTAGTACTGCATGTTGACGACCGTCAGGATGTCCTTGATGTTCAGCGCGGTCTTGAAGTAGCCCGCGGACGCCGACTGCATGTCGATGGTCTGCGGGGCCATCGTGATGACGAGCTTGCTGCCCGCCTTCGCCGACAGGGCGCGCAGCGCCTGCGTCATGTGCGTCGGGTTGAGCCCGTTCTCCAGGTCGATGTCGACACCGTTGAAGCCGTATTTCTGCATGAGGGCGTAGACGCTGTCGGCGAAGTTGTTCGCGGACGCGGAGTCGTTGACGCTCACGGTGCCCCGTTCGCCGCCGATGGAGATGACGACGTTCTTCCCGGCCGACTGTTTGGCGGCGATGTCGGCTTTGAACGCGGCTTCCGAATAGTTCAGCGACGGATCGAGCGTGAAGCCGACCGCCCCCGGCGTGGTCGTCGCGTCCGCGAAGGCGACGGCGATGATGTCGTACTGGCTCTGGACGTCCGCGATCTTCTGCACGGTGGCGCCGTTGTTGAAGTTCTGCCAGTAGCCGGTCACCGCGTGCTTGGGCACGGACGGGCCGTTGCCGCTGCCCGCGCCGGTCGTGGCGGTGACGGGTGCCGACTTGGGGGACTCGCCGGTGGCGTTCGTGGCCGTCACCTCGAAGCGGTACGCGGTCGACGGGGCGAGCCCGGTCGCGGTCGCCGAGGTGCCGCTCACGGACTGCACCTTGGTGCCGTCCTGGTAGACGTTGTATCCGGTCGCGCCGGAGGACGGGTTCCAGGAGAGCGCCACCGACGTGGGCGTCACCGCCCCGGCCGTGAGCCCGCCGGGCGCGGCGGGAGCGGGGTCACCGGGGTTGCCCGGGTCGCCGCCGGGGCCGGTCAGGGTGACGTCGTCCGCGAGGTACGCGGGCTGCCCGTACCAGCCGTGGGTGTAGACGGTGACGGACGTGGTGTTCGCGCCGGTGGTGAACGTCGTGCTCAGCTGCTGCCAGCCGCTCGCGGACGGCGTCCACGTCGACACGTCCGTGGTGCCGGTGCCGCTCGCGCCGAGGTAGACGTACGACCCCTGCACCCATGCGCTCAAGGCGTACGAGGAGTTGGGCTTCACGCTGACGGTCTGCGCGCACTGGGCGTCGTCGGAGCCGGCCGGAGTGGCCTTCAGGGCGCTCGTGCCGCTGTGCACGGGTGAACCGACCGTGGTGCCGCTGTCGCTCGAACAGGTCCAGTTGGAGATCCCGGACTCGAATCCCGGGTTCTTGACGAGGTTCACGTCCGCGGCATGCGCGGGCGAGCCGCCGAGCGCCGCCAGGCCGGTGGCCGCGAGCGCGGTCGCCAGGAAGGCGCCCAGGCGGCGTCTCGTTCCGGTGCGGGTGCTGCGTATCGCATGGTGCACTACTGCCTCCGGTGGGAAGGGAGTTGAGGGCGGGGTTCCGGGGAATGCCCGGGTGTCTGTACGTGGGGGATGTGACGGACGGCCGCCGCCGTCTGGCGTAAAGATGGTCTAGTCCAATGCGTCCGTCAATACATTCGGCACGGCTTTCCGTGAAGACCCCCAGGCCACCGCGGGGGCACCCGGCTCAAACCCCCAGGAGCGGTTCTCAGCCGCCCCGTTCGTGGATAAAGTGCGGAGGCGCCAGCACAGGGCAGTATCGATCTGCGTCCGCCGCAGCCCCCAGCGGCCGGAGTGAACGGGGAAGCCGACGTGCCCATTGCGATAGCAGTCACCAGCCCCGACCTGGTGCTCCCACCCCCCGATGGGCAGACCCCCGACGCCGCAGTGTTCCAGCCACCCGAGGCGCAGCCGCTCGACACCGCGGTCACCCAGGCCGCGATCCTCCTCGACCAGTGCGGCTATGTGGTCACCCTCTACCCGGACTCGCTCCCCGGCCCGTACGTCCGGCGCCTCCACATGATCCGGTCCGTCCTGGAGAGCGACCGGCTCGCCCTCCTGCCCGTCGCGCTGCCGCCGCTCGCCGTCGGCGTCCTGGCCCGCCAGCTGCGCCAGCTGTCCGTCTCCGACCTCAGCCCCGGCGTGCTCGCCTCCGCCGCCCGGCTGCTCGCGCACTACATCTACGCGGGCGCCCAACTCGCCAGCGTCGCCCGGCTCGACCGGGTGGACGTGGGGCTCGCCACCCACCTCGGCTCGTTACTCCCGGGCGCCCGGTTCGCGGTCCTAGTCAACCCGGTGCCCCGGCTGTCCAGGATCAACGGTGACGAGGCGCCCGAGGGCCCCGGCTTCGGCACCCGGCTCACCGTCGCCCGCGGCAAGGCCCTCAGGGGCGACGACTGGGTCGTGGACACCCTCGCCCCGCACTGGCGCGTCCAGGGCGTCCAGGAGACCGCCCTGCCCGCCGAATCGGGCCGCTGGTGGGGCACCCACCGGGCCGTCGAGTTCGCGGCCGCCATCCCCGACCCCTCCGTGCTCTACCAGCTCGTGTCGTCCGTAAGGCGCGAGGAGTGCCACTGGTGCGGACTCGAACTCATCGGTGACCGCTGCGGGTTCTGCGCCGGCCCCCTGCCGCGTGCGGCCGGGGGCCACGCGCTCGACCCGCCCGCGCGCCACCGCCTCGCACCGGCCGGAGGCTGAGCCGCCGTGCCGCCGCCCCTGCCGCACGACCACCGGTACCGTCCCCGAACGAGGTCCGCCGCCCCATGAACTCACGTCAGCGCCGCGGGATCATCCTGCTGCTCCTGTCGGTCCTCTGCGCCCTCGGAGCGTTCGCCGGGGTCTTCTCGGTCATCCACGACGCGGAGTCCAAGGTCGGCCCCGGGACCACCGCGTACCGGCTGCGCGCCGACATCCCCGCCTACCAGCCGCTCGAAGAGGCCCGGGACCGGTTCGAGAGGATCTCCATGCCCAAGCGCTGGCTGCCCTCCACCGCCGTCACCGACCTGGGCGAGCTGTCCGGGAAGATCGCCGTCACCCCCCTGCGCAAGGGCTCCCTCCTCCAGGAGGACATGATGGCCGACCGGCCCGAACTCAAGCCGGGCCAGCAGGAGATCGCCATCATGATCGACGCGGCGACGGGCGTCGCCGGGAAGATCAACGCCGGTTCGAAGGTCAACATCTTCGCCACCTTCGACGGCAAGGACCAGGGCGCCAAGCCCGTCTCCAAGGTCATCGTGAGCGGCGCCCGGGTCATCGCCGTCGGCAAGCTGAAGGCCCTCGACCGCGACGGCTCCACGGGGACCACCACCCGGCGCGCCGGGGAGGCCGTGCCGATCACCTTCGCCCTCGACACCAAGGACGCCCAGCGCGTCGCCTACGCGGAGTCGTTCGCCTCCCACGTACGGCTCGCCCTGGTCGCCCCCGGCGGCGACGACGGGATCAGCGGCGCGGACCGCACCTACACGCTCGACAGCGACAAGTAACGGCGACGGACAGCGGTCCAGGAGAGGCAAGGGACACGGTGACGATCAGAATTCTCCCGGCCATCGGCGACCCGGACGCCGCCCGCGCCATCGGCGGGCTCCTCGGCCAGCTCCCCGGCGTCGAACCCCTGCCGACCGCGGGCGACTCCACCCGCCTCCTCGACACGCTCGCCGTCCTGGGCGCCGCCTCGGTCGAGGAGCTGCCCGAGGTCGTCCTCGTCCACGAGCGCCTCGGGCCGTTACCGGCGCTCGAACTCATCCGGGAAGTGGCCCTCCGCTTCCCCGCCACCGGGGTCGTCCTCGTCACCGCGTCCCCCAGCCCCGCGCTCTACGCCGCCGCCATGGACTCCGGCGCCCGCGGCCTCGCCGGGCTGCCGCTCTCCTACGACGAACTGGGCGTCCGGGTGCAGGCCGCCGCCCAGTGGGCCGCGGGCGTGCGCCGCCACCTCGGCAGCGGCGGCGACGCGGCCGCCGGAACGGGGCCCGGCGGCACGCTCGTCGCGGTCACCGGCGCCAAGGGCGGCGTCGGCACGACCGTCACCGCCGTCCAGCTCGCGCTGGCCGCCCGCGCCGCCGGGCGCAGCGTCGCCCTGGTCGACATGGACCTCCAGTCCGGTGACATCGCCTCCTATCTCGACGTGCAGTTCCGGCGGTCCATCGCCGACCTGGCCGGCATCAGCGACATCTCCCCGCGCGTCCTCCAGGACGCCGTCTTCCCGCACCCCTCCGGGCTCGGCCTGCTGCTCGCCCCGGCGGAGGGCGAACGCGGCGAGGAGGTCGGCGACCTCGCGTCCCGGCAGATCGTGGGCGCCCTGCGCGGCCGCTACGAGCTCGTCGTCGTGGACTGCGGCACCCAGATCACCGCCGCCTGCGCCGCGGTCGTCGAGACGGCCGACGTGGCCCTGCTCGTCACCACACCGGACGTGGTGTCCGTACGGGCCGCCAAGCGCATGGTCCGGCTCTGGGAACGGCTCCAGATCCGCAAGGCCGCCGAGACCGTCACCGTCGTCAACCGGCACACCCGCAGCGCGGAGATCCAGCCGCCCCTCGTCGAGCGCGCCACCGGCACCCGGGCGGCCCGCACGACGGTCCCGGCCGGCTACAAGGAACTCCAGGCCGCCGTCGACTCCGGCCGGATGCAGGACCTCGACGCCCGGTCCGCCGTCCGGCAGGCCCTGTGGGCCCTCGCCGCCGAACTCGGCCTCGCCTCCGGGTCCGCCCCGGCGGGCAGGCCGCGCGCCGCCGCCCACGCGGACCGCTCGCTCACCGGAGGCCTGCGCAGGCGCCGGGCGGCGATAGGGCCCGGCGGCTCGGGCGGCACCGGCCCCGACCAGCTCGCGCCCGTACCGACGAGCCGCTTCCGCAGGCGCGGAGGCGACCGGGGCCAGGTGGCGGTGGAGTTCCTCGGCGTCCTGCCGCTGATCCTGGTGGTGCTGGCCGTGGTCTGGCAGTGCGTACTGATCGGCTACACGTACTCCCTCGCCGGCGACGCGGCGGACAAGGGCGCACGCGCCGGAGCGGCGGGCGGCGACTGCGCGGCGGCGGCGTCCGCGGACGTACCGGGCGCGTGGGGCACGGACGGCATCGGCTGCGGCCCCGAGGACGGCGTCTACCGCGCGAAGGTCTCGCTGTCGGTGCCGGTGCTCTTTCCGGGGGCGGTCAGCTGGCCGTGGCGGGTGGAGGGATCGGCGGGCGCGGCGTCGGAGGAGGGCGAGTGAGGGTGTGCATTCAGCCCGTCCGGCGTTTGAGGACGCGCCCGCAGGGCGCTCCCGCCGCAGGCGGCAACGGACCCGCAGTCGGGGGTCTGGGGCACGCGCCCCAGTTTCGGGAAGGGGCGGGGCTGGGGAAAAAGCCCGCCGCAGGCGAAACCGGAGCCGCACCCACACAAGGTCACCCCGACCGCGGATCCGCCTCCATCGAGCTGCTCGGCTTCCTCCCCGTGCTGCTCCTCGTCGCACTCGCCGCCCTGCAACTCGGTCTCGCCGCATTCGCCGCCCAACAAGCCGGCAGTGCGGCCCGGGCGGCAGCCCGTACGGCCTCCCAGGACGACCCGAGGACCACCCCGGCCGCCGCGGGCCGCGCGGCGCTCAGCGGGTGGCTGCGGACCGACGGCGCGCCCGACGCGCCCCCCTGCGAGGGGGCCGGGGAGACCACCGCCACCGTGACCGTCAGGATCCCGGCCGTCCTGCCGCTCCTGGGCGACCGTGCCGTCACCCGCCGGGCCACCATGCGCTGCCCAACCGAACCGCTGCCCCTGCCGAGGAGTGCGCCATGAGCCTGCGGGCGCGGATCGCCGCACCGGAAGCACCCACGGACGGGCGGGAGTCGAGCCATCTCGTCCCCGTCTACCGCGCGAAGCTGCTGGAGGAGATCGACCTCGCCGAGATGTCCGCGCTCGCCGCCGCCGAGCGCCGCACCCGGCTGGAGCGGGTCCTCGGCCACATCATCAGCCGGGAGGGCCCGGTCCTCTCCACCTCCGAGCGCGACCGGCTCATCCGCCGCGTCGTCGACGAGGCGCTCGGGCTCGGTGTCCTCGAACCGCTCCTGGAGGACCCCTCGGTCACCGAGATCATGGTGAACGGACCCGACCAGATCTTCGTGGAACGCGCCGGCCGAGTGGAGCTCGTACCCGTGCGGTTCGCGTCCAACGAACAGCTGATGCAGACCATCGAACGCATCGTCTCCACCGTCAACCGGCGGGTGGACGAGTCGAATCCGATGGTCGACGCCCGGCTGCCCAGCGGCGAGCGCGTCAACGTCATCATCCCGCCGCTCGCGCTGAACGGCGCGACGCTGACCATCCGCCGCTTCCCCCGCGCGTACACCCTGCCGGAGCTCATCGGCATGGGGACGCTCGACGAGCGGATGCTGGTGCTGCTCTCCGCGCTCGTCCGGGCGAAGTTCAACGTCGTCGTCTCCGGCCCGACCGGCTCCGGCAAGACCACCCTGCTGAACGCGCTCTCCGGGCTCATCCCGGAGGGCGAGCGCATCATCACCGTCGAGGACGCCGCCGAGCTCCAGCTCCAGCAGGCGCACGTCATCCGGCTGGAGTCCCGGCCGCCCAACGTCGAGGGCAAGGGCCGCATCACCATCCGCGACCTCGTCCGCAACTCCCTGCGGATGCGCCCGGACCGCATCATCGTCGGCGAGGTCCGCGGCGGCGAGACGCTCGACATGCTCCAGGCCATGTCCACCGGCCACGACGGCTCGCTCGCCACCGTGCACGCCAACAGCGCGGAGGACGCCCTGATGCGCCTGCAGACGCTCGCGTCGATGTCCGAGGTGAAGATCCCGTACGAGGCGCTGCGCGACCAGATCAACAGCGCCGTCGACTGCATCGTCCAGCTCACCCGGCACGCCGACGGCTCACGGCGCGTCGTCGAGATCGCCCTCCTCGACTCGCACGGCCGGGAGGACTACCGGCTGGCCACCGTCTGCCGCTTCGACGCCCGGCCGATGGACTCGGACCGCATCGTGCGCGGGCAGTTCACGTGCTTCCCCGTCCCCGAGCGCGTCGCCGAACGGCTGCGGATGGCCGACGAGGCCGTGCCCGCGGCGTTCGGCGTCGCCGCGTTCCCCACCGAGCTCACCGTCCGAGAGGCGAGGCAGAGGTAGCCGCCCATGAACGCTCTTGTACTGCTGACCGCGGGGGCCACCCTGCTGTGCTGCGCGCTGGGCACCGCAGGCGTGCTGGTGTACGCGGCCGGGAAGGCACAGCGGCAGTCACTGGTGGAGCGGCTCTCCGACGCCCCGGCCCTGCCGCCCGCGGGGCGCGCGCGGCACTTCCGGGGACTCGACCGGCGGCTGCGCGCCACGCGGGCCGGGCGGCGCCTGGAGAGGCGGCTCGCGTCGACGGGACTGGACGTCACACCGGGCGAGTTCACCGTCTGCGCGGTCGCCGGGGCGGCCGGGTTGTGGCTCGTCGCGGCCTCCGTCCTCGCGCCCTTCTTCGGGCCGCCGGCCGCCCTGGCCGCCCTGTGGTCCGCGTCCGCCTTCCTCGGCCTGCAACGCCGCAAGCGCATCGAGCGGTTCATCAACCAGCTGCCCGAGCTCTCCCGCATCCTCGCCAACGCCACCCAGGCCGGACTCGCCCTCCGTACCGCCCTCGGCATGGCCGCCGACGAGATGGAGGCACCGGCGGGCGAGGAGCTCGCCAAGGTCGCCGACAAGCTGGCGATCGGACACTCGGTCGACGACGCCCTCGGAGAGCTCGCCGAACGGCTGCCCTCACGCGAACTCGTCGTCCTGGTGACGACCTTGGTGCTGTCGAACAGGGCGGGCGGCACGGTCGTCACGTCCCTGCGCAACCTCACCAAGACGCTGGAGGAGCGGAAGGAGACCCGCCGGGAGGTGCGCACCCAGCTGTCCCAGGTGACCGTCACGGCCTATGTCGTCCCCCTGATGGGCATCGGCACCCTGCTGCTGATGGACCGCATCGCCCCCGGGTCGATCGACCGCATGACGTCCACCTTCCTCGGCCAGGCGGCCGTCGTCGCCGCGTTCTGCCTCTACGGGCTCGGCTTCCTCGCGATCCGCCGCCTGTCCAGGATCGACGTCTGAGGGGGTGGGCATGGGCTTTCTGCTGGGGCTGCTGGCCGCGCTGTCCGCCGCGGGCGCCTGCGCGGGCATCGCGCTCTACCGCAGCGAGGTGAAGCTGCCGACGGACCTGGTCCTGGCCCTGGAGGTCGGCTCGACCAGGACCACGGCCGTGGGCTCGGCCGTCGACCGGCTCGGCATGCGGTACGCGCCGCTCGTGCTGCGCCTGATGGGCGAGAAACGGGTCGCCAGGGTGCGCGGCCGGATCGACCGCGCGGGCAACCCCGGCGGCCTCACGGTCGACCGCTACGCCGCCCGCCGCGCCGTCTACGGTTTCCTGGGCTTCGGCGGCGCCCTCGTCATGCTCCTCGACGGGCGGCTGGTCGTCGCCCTGCTGCTGGTCGCCTTCGGGCTCTTCTGGATCGAGGTCGGCATCTGGGCCGCCGTACGCGAACGCAAGGACGCCATCGACCGCACGCTGCCGGACTTCCTGGACGTCCTCGCCGTGGTCGTGAGCGCGGGGCTGAGCTTCCGGCAGGCGCTCGACCGGGTGGCGGAGAAGTACGAGGGGCCGTGGGCCGACGAACTCCGCATCACCCTGCGCCAGCTGGACATGGGCGTCAGCAGGCGACAGGCGTTCGAGGAACTGCGCGTCCGCAACGACTCCGAACAGGTGGCGCAGTTCGTCACGGCCCTGCAGCAGGGCGAGGAGCTCGGCGCGCCCATCGTGGACACGCTGATCGCCATCGCCGACGACATGCGCCGCACGGACGCCCAGCGGGCCCGCCGCCGCGCGGCCCGCGCCGTGCCCAAGGCCACGGTCGTGATCACCACCTGCATGGTGCCGGGCACGATGATCCTGATGGTGGCGGGATTCTTCCTGGGATCGGGGACGAACTTCGGGACGATCATGGGGCGTTGAGCCCGAGTAGGGGGTGAGGCGTGTGGGGCGAGCGGGTTCCGTGAGGCATATCTGTTCGGTGGTGTCCCAACTCCCGTTCAAGGGAAGGGAATGGTGCCGGACGCACTGTTCCGCAAGTGCCGTTCCGGCGTACTTTTCATGTGTCGTGAGCGACACCACGCACCACACCCGGATTCCGTACCGCACGGGGGTTGTCGTCGATGGAGGGGAACAGCATGGAGACGTCGCGCGAGCACATCCCGGGAAACGACCGCTCCCCGGGGAGAGACCCCGGGGAGCGCCGCCGTTCATTCCGGTGCGACCGGGGGCAGACCGCGATCGAGTACCTGGGCATCATCGCCGTGGTCGTGGCGATCGTCCTGGTGCTGACCCGGACGGACTTCGGCAGCGCGATCGCCAGCGCCATCTCCGACAAGATCTCCCAGGTCACGAGCGGCTGACCCGCGCCGCCGCCCTTCGCGCGCGGGGCGACAGGGGACAGGCGTTCCCGATCTACGTCACGGCCGTCGCCGGACTGCTCTTCCTCGCGCTGGCGTTCTTCGCCGTGGGCCAGGCGGGAGCGAACAAGAACGGCGCGCAGACGGCCGCGGACGCCGCCGCCCTCGCCGCGGCCCAGAGCTACCGGGATCAGCTGCGTACGGGGCTGCTGACGGCCCTGGGGGCCGGAACCGGCTGGGCGGACTGGCTCGACGGGCGCACGGGCGACCCGGAGGCCGCCTGCGGCGAGGCCGGGACGTACGCCCGCAGCAACGGCGCCGAAGTCGTCGGCGGGTGCGGGACGTCCGCCCCGGGGACGCTCCCGGTCGCCTTCACCGTCACCGTCCGCTCCTCGGCGGCCGTCGGCCGCTCGGTTGTCCCCGGCACCGAGGACGTCCACGCGACGGCCACGGCCCGCGCGGTCGTGGAACCGCGCTGCGCGGGAAGGTCCCCCGAGAGCCGGAAGCCACCCCTCGACATCGTGTGCGACGGGCGGGTGGTGACGATCGACCCGACGCGCCCCGACGACCTCGCGAGAGCGCTCGGAGCGCTCTTCTCCGTACGCCTCGCCGACTGAAGCGACCCTCCCGGCGGTTTACGTTCCCCGAAAGGACGCGTCCTCATGAGCATGCGGCACAGCACGAAGTCCCGTAGCCGCGCGGCGGCGGTGGCGGCCGTGTCCCTCCTGGCCCTCGCCGTGTCCGGCTGCGGCGGCGACAGTGGCGGGAAGGACGCGGACGCGGCATCGGCCAAGAAGTCGGCCGGCCCTCCGGGCAGCGCGAAGAACGCCCCCTCCGGCAAGCCCGGTGAAGTCATAGGCGAGATGAAGGGACCTGACGGCGTCGTCATCGCCGTCAATTCCGCGGTACGGGACAGCGGCGGTTTCGTCACCGTCAGCGGCACGCTGACGAACGGCGGGAGCAAACCGTTCAACGCCATCCACTGGCTGTCGAAGGAGACGGACATGAAGTCCCGCTCCTCCATCTCCGGCGCCTCGCTCGTCGACGGGTCGAGCAAGAAGCGCTATCTGGTGCTGCGCGACACGGACGGCGAGTGCCTGTGCAGCACGGGCCTGACCAACATCAAGCCGCAGGAGAGCAGGCCCGTATTCGCGCAGTTCCCCGCGCCGCCCGAGAACGTCACGGACGTCGACTTCCAGGTGCCGACCATGCCGTCCGTCCGCGTGCGGATCTCGGGGTGAGCCGGATCGGCTGGGGACCGGCCGTCGCCGTGGCCCTGTCCACCGCCCTGCTGGTCACCGCCCCGGCCCCCGCCCCCGCCCGCGCGCAGAGCGGGCCCGGCAGCCAGGCCGAAACCAGACCGCCGGTGAAGATCGACGGTTCCGCCCACGGCCTGCGCATGCGCCCCGGCGCGAAGCTCGCGCCCGGCCGGGTCCTGGACATCAAGTCCGTCGTCGAGACGGGCGACGGCGGCGAACGGCGCGAGGACACCAACGTCGACGTCACCTTCGCCCTCCAGGCGGAGGTGCTCTTCGACAAGGACAGCGCGACGCTCGGCGGGGAGGCGGACAAACGGATCCGGACGATCGCGGACGAGGTCAGGAAGCGGCACGCGACCACGCTCCGCGTCTTCGGGTTCACGGACAACCTGGGTTCCGCGGAGCACGGGGTGGAGCTGTCGAAGCAGCGGGCGAACGCGGTGCAGCGCCAACTGGCGCTGGATGTCGGGTCGTCGGGCGTCACGTACCAGATACGGGGCTACGGCGAGGACTACCCGATCGCGGACAACTCCTCGGAGGAGGGCCGCCGCCGCAACCGCCGAGTGGAGGTGAGCTTCCCCGCACGCGGCTAGTGGGTGCGCAATTTCAGCCCGTCCGGCGATTGAGGACAGCGCGCGGAGCGTGCTTCGGGGTCTGGGGCGGAGCCCCAGTTCGGGAAGGGGCGGGTAGGGGACAAAGCCCGCCGCAGGCGCCTCGCGTACAGCACCCACCACGCGGCAGGATAAGTCCCGGGAAGCCAGAACGTGTTAGGGAGGCGGAAGATGCGCCGGGGGAGAGCGAGAGGCGGACTCATCGGGGCGGCAGCCCTGAGCATGCTGGTCGCCGCCGCCGCGAAGACGGAAGCGACAGGGGAGGGCACCGCCCCCGTCACCTCGTACAGGATGGCCCCGGACGCGCAGGAGCTGAACGGCTCCGAGACCACCGCCGACGCCCCCTTGCTGAAGCCGGGCGCGCACACCTACAAGGACCGCGTCGAGCCCGGCCGGCGCAAGCACTACGCCGTGCAACTGGACGCGGAGTCCAGCGCGTACGTCTCGGCCGTGGCCGTGCCCCGGCCCGGCAGCTCGATGGGGGCGCGGGACGGGATTTCGGTGTCCCTGGAGGCCATGGACGGCACACAGTGCGGCGTGGGCCGCCACCGCACGTTCCTCTCGGCCGGTGGCGCCTATCCGGTCGCCGACTACGCGGAGCGGGTCGCGGGCGCGGGCGGTGCGTGCAGGGCGGCGGGGACGTACCGCCTCGTCGTGGAGCGCGGCGACGCGGCGGGCGGCGACCCGGCCGCCGTGCCGGTCGAGCTGAAGTACGTGAGCGTGCCCGCGAATTCGGCGTCCGCGAGCGATCCGGCCGGGGACCGGACGGCGCGGGCCGCGCCAGGGCAGGGAGGTGGTGGAGTGGGCGTCCAGGGCGGTGGCGTCCAGGGAGGTTCCGGGTTCAACGATGCCGCGGAGATCCGCCCCGGCGTCTGGAAGGACGAACTCCGGCCCGGGGAGACCCACTTCTACCGCGTCCCCGTCGGCGCCGGCGAGCAGCTCGCGGCGGAGGCCCGGTTCGGGAGCGCCCCGGACGCCGCGGGCCCGCCGTATGTGATCACCGGGGTGCGGATGGGGCTGAGCAACGCGGCCCGCGGCTACGTCATGAACAAGACCGGCGGCTATCAGGGCAGGCCCGCCACCCTCTCGCTGACCACGCCCGCCGCGGCGGGCGACAGTGGCGGCGCGGGCGGGGACGCCGCCCGGGGCATGCGCCTCGCGGGCTGGTACTACCTCCAGGTCAGTCTGAACCCCAAGGTGGGCCAGGGGAAGCCGGACCGGGTGCCCGTCACGCTCACCGTGGACGTCGGCGCGGCCCGGAAGGAGGCGCGGCAGCCCGGAGGGAGCACGCGCCCGATGGCGGCGGTCGCCGTGCGGCACCGGGACGGACGGCTGCGGGCCGTCGGCTACGCGGGCGTCACCACCGGGTCGCTGCTGCTCCTCGGCCTCGGCGGGTGGACGCTGGCGGCCCGGCGCGGCGAGGAGTGAGGACGCCGTTCAGGGAAGGATCTCGACGCGCACCCCGGGCCGCAGGCCCCAGAGCCGCATGGCCCCCGCCGGCGCCTCCAGCACATGGCGCGAGCGGACGCGCGGCGCCCCCAGGCGCCAGGGACGCATGGTGCGTACGGCCAGGACGGTCAAGTTCCGGTCCAGATAGGCCACGTCGATGGGGAAGCGCATCCGGAAGGTGTGGACCGACGACGCCGGGGTGAGGAGCAGCGCGCCCTCGAAGAAGTCACGGCCGAGGAGACCGCGGGTGCGGGCGCGGTAGGACGCGGCGACCTCCAGGGGGATCACGAGGCCGGCGTCGTGGCCGGTGCCCTCTTCCGTGCCGGGCGCGCCGTCCCCGTGCGGGACGCGGAGCCTTGCGGTGCCGTCGTGCCGACGCGGCATGAGAGGTCCCTTCGGCCGTGGCCCGTGCGGTGCGCGGTGCCCCGCGGGCACTTTATCCACAGGCTCCGACGGGGATCGGCGGTTCTGCGTAACCTCGGTTCATGGACGCGTTGTTGATCGTTCTCGCCGCCCTGTACGGGGCCGTCGCAGGGGTGTCGCTGCCCCGGGCGCGCTATCGGCTGAGCGTGGAGCCGGAGGAGCCGTGGCGGTCGGTGGGCTCGTGCGGGCACGCGCTCGCGGGCTGGCTGGGGCGGGGCCGGTGCGGGGAGTGCGGTGAGCGGTACGCGCCGGGCGCGCCGTGGTGGGCCGCGGCGACCGCCCTGGTGTGCGCGGGGCTCGCCGCGGTGGTCGGGGCGCGGCCCGAGCTCGCGGTGTGGCTGCTGGCGGCGCCGGTGGCGGTGCTGCTCGCGGCGGTCGACCGGTCGGTGCGGCGGCTGCCGGACGTGCTGACGCTGCCCCTGGCGGCGGGCGTCGCGGCGCTGCTGGGCCTCGCGGCCCTCATACCCGGGTCGGCGGGGTCCTGGCCGGGCGCGCTGCTGGGCGGGCCGGTGCTGGGCGGCTGCTATCTCGCGCTGTTCCTGATCCACCCGAGCGGCATGGGTTTCGGCGACGTGAAGCTGGCGGTCGGCCTGGGCTGCGCCCTGGGGTGGTACGGCTGGCAGGTCCTCTTCCTGGGGGCCTTCGCGGGCCTGCTGCTGGGCTCGCTCTACGGCACGACGCTGCTCATGACCCGCCGGGCGGCCCGCGGCACGGCCCTGGCGCTCGGGCCCTTCATGCTCGCGGGCGCGTGGCTGGGCCTCCTGCTGGGAGGTGCCACAGGGGCGTGAGCGGGGGATGCGCACCGAGGGCCAAGGTATTGGACCGCGTGATCCAAAACAGGTACGGTTCGAGGCATGGCCCGGCCGAGGATGTTCGACGAGGAGAGGGCGGTCGACGCCGCGTTGCAGGCGTTCTGGACCGCCGGGTACGAGGCGACCTCGACCCAGGATCTGTGCGATGCCACAGGGCTGGGCCGCAGCAGCATCTACAACACCTTCAAGAGCAAGCACGACCTCTTCCGCAGGGCCCTGCTGCGCTATATGGACGGCAGGGCCGAGTTCCAACAGGCCCTGTTCGGCGGCGACCTGCCCGTACGGGAGAAGCTCCGCACGCTGCTGGATTCCGTCGTCGTGGAGGAATGCGGGCCGCCCGGCGAGCGCCGCGGCTGTCTGGTCGTCAACACCGCCGTCGAGCTCGCCGGCCGTGACGCCGAGGTGGCGCGCGAGCTGGAGCGCGACTACGGCAGACGGCTGGAGCTCCTGACCGGCGCCATCGCCGAGGGGCAGCGCGCCGGTGACATCGACGCGGGCAAGGACGCCCGCGCCCTCGCGCACTTCGTCATCGCCGCCATCGGAGGCATGCGGGTCTCCGCCTGCGCGGGGGCCGGCCGTTCGGCGCTGGAAGGCGTCGCCCGCGCCACGCTCGCCGCGATCTGACCCACCCGCGTACCGCCCCCGCTGTCGACGCCCTCCTCCGTCCTGCTTTTTCACGCCCTGATTTTGAACTGCGCGTTCCAAAACCTGTTCCCGAACGTGTTCCGAAACAACGACAAGGTGACCTGCCGTGCCACGAGCCGTATATGTCCTCGCCCTCGGCATCTTCGCCATGGTGACCGGCGAGTTCGTCGTCGCCGGGCTGATGCCGCAGATGGCCGAGGGGTTGGACGCGACGATTCCGGAGATCGGCTACCTCATCACCGCCTTCGCGGTGGCCATGGCCGTCGGGGGTCCGTTCCTCACCGTGGCCGTGCTGAGGCTGCGGCAGAAACAGGCGCTGATGGTGCTGTTCGCCGTCTTCCTGGCCGGCAATGTGCTGGCCGCCACCGCGCCCACCTACGGAGCCATGGTGGTGGCCCGCGTCGTCACCGGCGTCGCCTCACAGGCGTTCTTCGGCGTCTCCATCTCGCTGTGCGCCCAACTGGCCCGCCCCGAGGCGCGCGGCCGCGCCATCGCGGTGGCCATGAACGGCCTGATGCTGGGCACCCTGCTCGGGCTGCCGCTGTCCACCGTGATCGGCGAACACCTCGGCTGGCGCGCGGCCTTCTGGGCCGTCACCGCGCTCACCGTCGCCGCCGCGCTGTGCACCCTCGCCGGCGTCCCCCGCCTGGACCGCGCCCCTGGCGAGAACGGCGGGAGCGTGCGGGGCGAACTGGGCGTCTTCCGCCGCCCCGCGCTGTGGCTGGCCCTCTCCACCAGCACCTTCATCATCGGCGCGACGTTCTCCGCGTTCAGCTACCTCACCCCGATCCTCACCGAGGTCACGGGCTTCACCGCCGGGACCGTGCCGCTGCTCCTCATCGCGTACGGCGCCGCCACCGTGGTCGGCAACACCGTCGTCGGGCGCCTCGCCGACCGCCACACCCTCGGCGTCCTGCTGTGCGGCCTCGCCCTGAACCTGGCGTTCCTCACCGGGTTCGCGCTGTTCGCCCACCTGCCCGTACCGGCGGTCGCGTTCATGCTGGGCGTCGGCCTCGTCGGCGTCACCATGAACCCCGCGATGGTCACCCGCGTCCAGCGCGCGGGCAACGCCGGGCCGCTGGTCAACACGATCCACTCCTCGTTCATCACCTTCGGCATCGTTTTCGGGACCTCGGTCGGCGGACCGGCCATCGACGCCTTCGGGCTGCGGGCGCCGCTGTGGATCGGGGCGGGCATGGCCGCGATCGGCATCCTGACCCTCGTCCCCGCCCTCACCCGCCGCCCGGCCGGACCGGCGGGCCCGGTCGCCCCATCGGAGGGGTATATCGCCTAAAAGAGTGCAATCCACCAGGAACCCCTCGTGGGGCAGACCCGGACCGTCAGCCGCCAAAAGACGTCAAAGGCGTCAAGCTGATGATGAATTTTCAGGAAGTTTTCGTAAGGGCCGAGGGGAGACATCCGGCCGAGTCCCGAATGGCTTGTTCTACGCCGTAAGCCCAGCGCTGGCAGGCCCTATGCGGTCGTGGGCGATGTCGCTCCGCCGTCGAGTTCAAGATCAATAACGTCACCGAGCGTCAGCATCGCACGCGCCGTCACCCTCGTCGGTGCGCGGAGCACGGCCTCAGGGGGGTTAAGGTGGAAACCCCCCCTCGGGCCGGTCCGTATCCCCCCCACGGACCGGCCCGTTTTCTTTCCCTCACATCACGGTGCGTGATGATTCGTATGAGGTTTGAGAGACGGGCTAGGAGCCGTTGCGGCGCGCCCAGATATTGACACCCTCGGTGCTTACCGCGAAGGAATCGATCTCCACCAGCTCCTCATCGGTCAGCTTCGGAGCACCGAGCGCGGCCACGTTCGCCTCCAGCTGACGCACGCTGGACGCGCCGATCAGCGCCGAGGTCATCCGCGGGTCGCGCAGCACCCACGTCAGGGCGAGCTGGGCCAGCGACTGGCCGCGCCCCCGGGCGATCCCGTCGAGCCCGCGCAGCCGCCGCACGACGTCCTCCGTCAGCAGCCCCGGGTCCAGCGACTTGCCCTGCGACGCCCGCGAGCCCTCCGGGACGCCGTGCAGGTACTTGTCGGTGAGCAGCCCCTGCGCCAGCGGCGCGAAGGAGATGCAGCCCATGCCCTCCGTCTCCAGGGCGTCCAGCAGCCCGTCGTCCTCCGTCCAGCGGTTGATCATCGAGTAGGACGGCTGGTGGATCAGCGCGGGCACGCCCATCGCCCGCAGGATGCGCGCCGCCTCACGGGTGTTCTCCGCGCTGTACGACGACACGCCCGCGTAGAGCGCCTTGCCCTGCTGGACGGCGGACGCGAGCGCGCCCATCGTCTCCTCCAGCGGGGTCTCCGGGTCGAAGCGGTGCGAGTAGAAGATGTCGACGTAGTCGACACCCATTCGGCGCAACGACGCGTCGAGGGACGAGAGCAGGTATTTCCGGGAGCCCCACTCGCCGTACGGGCCGGGGTGCATGAGATAGCCGGCCTTGGTGGCGAGCACGATTTCATCGCGGTACGGGCGGAAGTCCTGCGCGAAGATCTTGCCGAAGTTCAGCTCCGCGGAGCCGGGCGGCGGGCCGTAGTTGTTGGCCAGGTCGAAGTGGGTGACGCCCAGGTCGAAGGCCCTGCGGAGAATGGCGCGCTGGGACTCCAGGGCGCGGTCGTCGCCGAAGTTGTGCCACAGCCCGAGCGAGATGGCGGGCAGCTTGAGGCCGCTGTGCCCCGTGCGGCGGTACTCCATCGCGTCATAGCGATTTTCGGCTGCACGATGGTGAGCGGAATGAGTGGAATCGGTCATGTGCATCTGACTATCACGGTCCTGTGACAGACCGAGTTGGGTTCTCGTGACACGCGGGCAGTAGTGTGGCGCCCTCGGGGCGACCGCCGTGGCATGGAGGGGCTGGAAGACGTGAAGTTGCGCGACCTGGTGTACAGGCTCTACGCACGCCGGGTGGAAGGCCGCCTCGACCATGCGCAGGTGCCCAAGCACATCGGAGTCATCCTCGACGGCAACCGCCGCTGGGCGCGCGCCGACGGCCGGACGCTGGAGCAGGGCCACCAGGCGGGCGCCGACAAGATCCATGAGCTGCTCGGCTGGTGCGCCGAGACCGACGTCGAGGTCGTGACGCTCTGGATGCTCTCCACCGACAACCTCGACCGGCCCGCGGACCAGCTCAACCCGCTGCTCGGCATCATCGAGAACACGGTGCGCGGACTCGCCGCGGACGGCCGCTGGCGCGTCCACCACGTCGGCACCATGGACCTGCTGCCCGCCCGTACGCAGTCCGTGCTCAAGGAGGCCGAGCAGGACACCATCGGCGTCGACGGAATACTGGTCAATGTCGCGGTCGGCTACGGCGGTCGGCAGGAGATCGCGGACGCGGTGCGCTCGCTGGTGCTCGAAGCGGCCGACAACGGCACCTCTTTCGAGGAACTCGCCGAGATGGTCGACGTGGAGCACATTTCCAAGCACCTCTATACGCGCGGCCAGCCCGACCCGGATCTGGTGATCCGCACCAGCGGCGAACAGCGGCTGTCCGGCTTCATGCTCTGGCAGAGCGCGCACTCGGAGTACTACTTCTGCGAGGTCTTCTGGCCGGCCTTCCGAAAGGTCGATTTCCTCCGCGCGCTGCGTGATTACGCGGCGCGGCACCGCCGCTACGGCTACTGAGCGCGGCACGGGAGCGGGCTCCGCGGGCGGAGTTCGGGCGCGGCTACGGCCGCTGACGGATCGGGCGTTCACCTCGCCGTCGCATATGCCGTTGCATGGTCAAGCGGTCCAGCGGGAATATCCCCTCCAGGTCGACGGTCTGTCCAAAGACCGTCGCTCTGCCAGCGGGTGGCATGGGGCCGCCCGCCCGGGAGGCCCTTTGCACACGGACGACGACCGTGCGGACCGAGCGGACCCGCGGGCCCGTGCGGACGACGCGGAGGGCCGGCGTCCGGCCCTCGAAGGGCATGGACCCGGCCCACTTCCCCAGGCGACGTCGTCGCGCCCCGACCTCTCCCCGAGGGGGTTCGTCCACCCGTGGTGACCAGCAAGAAGCGCCGTGAGAACGACCGGCGCACCTATGTCCTCGACACCAGCGTCCTGCTGGCCGACCCAGGTGCCATGGCCCGCTTCGAGGAGCACGAGGTCGTGCTGCCCGTAGTGGTGGTCACGGAGCTGGAGGCCAAGAGGCAACACCCCGAGCTCGGTTACTTCGCGCGGCAGGCGCTGCGCCTGCTGGACGGGTACCGGGTGCAATTCGGCCGCCTCGACTCGCCGATCCCGATCGGCGAGCTGGGCGGGACGCTCCGGGTCGAGCTCAATCACTCGGACCCCGGCATACTGCCCGCCGGGTTCCGCCTCGGTGACAACGACTCGCGCATTCTCGCCGTGGCCCGCAACCTCCAGGCCGAGGGGTACGACGTCACCGTCGTCTCCAAGGACCTGCCGCTGCGGATCAAGGCGTCCGCGGTCGGGCTGCTCGCGGAGGAGTACCGCGCGGAGCTCGCCATCACCGACTCGGGCTGGACGGGGATGGCGGAACTCGCCGTCACCGCCGAGCAGGTGGACGAGCTCTACTCCGCCGAGGTGGCATATGTGCCGGAAGCGGCCGAACTGCCCGTGCACACCGGCCTGGTGCTCCAGTCGGAGCGCGGCAAGGCGCTGGGCCGGGTCACGGCCGACGGCTCGGTGCGGCTGGTGCGGGGCGACCGCGAGGCGTTCGGGATCCACGGGCGCAGCGCCGAGCAGCGGGTGGCGCTCGACATGCTCCTCGACCCGGACATCGGCATCGTGTCGATGGGCGGCCGGGCGGGCACGGGCAAGTCCGCGCTGGCGCTGTGCGCAGGCCTGGAGGCCGTCCTGGAGCGCCGGCAGCACCGGAAGGTGATGGTCTTCCGCCCGCTGTACGCCGTCGGCGGGCAGGAGTTGGGGTATCTGCCCGGCAGCGAGGCCGAGAAGATGAGCCCCTGGGCGCAGGCCGTCTTCGACACCCTCTCCGCCGTGACGAGCGCCGAGGTGATCGAGGAGGTCGTCGGGCGCGGCATGCTGGAAGTGCTGCCACTGACGCACATCCGCGGGCGGTCGCTGCACGACGCCTTTGTGATCGTGGACGAGGCGCAGTCGCTCGAAAGGAATGTCCTGCTGACCGTTCTGTCGCGCATCGGGTCCAATTCGCGGGTGGTGCTCACCCATGACGTGGCCCAGCGCGACAACCTCCGGGTCGGACGCTACGACGGCGTGGTCGCCGTGGTCGAAAAGCTGAAGGGACATCCGCTCTTCTCCCATGTCACGCTGACGCGTTCGGAGCGTTCGCCCATCGCGGCACTGGTGACCGAAATGCTGGAGGACGGCCGCATCTGAGGGAGTGGGCAGGGGAATCGCCCCACCGGGGGTGATCCGAACCGGCGGCGCGCGGCGGAGCGAAGGAGCTTAGCCGCGCGCTGTTGTGCCGCGCCGCACTTTCCGTGAATCGCCTGGACCAAACACCATGTGAGCTTTCCCACGCAACGCGGAATTGCCTCGGGGCGTCGACGTCGGGCAGAGTCTGGGTCCTGTCAGGCCCCGCATACGGCACTTCAGCACCCTCCGGGTGCTGCACCACAAGAACTGAACAGCGTCGTCGTATGCCGCCCGAGCATCACGCGGACCTCCCTGCGGAGGGCCCACCGGGTCAGTGCCTCCTGTGACCGGCCGGTCCCGCCTTCCCGCGGGGCCGCGCAAGACGGGGGCCAGCGCCAGGGGCACGATTGCGCCCGCGAGGTCACCTAAGCGGGCGATGCTGGAAGGAAACCGTGTGAGCCGGATTTCGGTCCGGGGGTTCGCCGTGGCATCCGCCACCGCGGTCACCACCGTTGGCGCCGTCGTAGGTGTCGCGTCGGGCAGCGACCAGGGCACGACCGGTCAGGTCGAGGCCACCGCAGCCGACACGACCCTCCTCGCGGACATCCCCGCCGGACAGAACGTCCAGGAGCAGGCCGCTTTCCTGACGCAGCAGGCGGACACCCAGTCCGACGCCGCCGACACGGTCGCGAAGAAGGACGCCGAGGAGACCGCGCGCAAGCAGGCCGCCGAGGACGCCACCGCCAAGAAGGAGGCCGCGGACGCCGCGGCCAAGAAGGAAGCGGAAGACAAGGCGGCCAAGGAAGCCAAGGAGCGCGAGGACAAGGACGCGGTCAGCAGCCGGTCCGCCACCCGCGACGCCTCCGACTTCGCGGTCAAGGGCTCCTACTCCGTCGCCGAGATCCAGGCGATGGCGCGGCAGATCGTCCCCGGTGGCCAGTTCCAGTGCTTCAGCAACATCGTGAACAACGAGAGCAGCTGGGACTACACCGCCACCAACGCCTCCTCCGGCGCCTACGGTCTGGTGCAGTCGCTCCCGGCGAGCAAGATGGCCTCGGCCGGTGCCGACTGGCGCACCAACCCGGCCACCCAGATCAAGTGGGGCCTCAACTACATGAACGAGGCCTACGGCAGCCCCTGTGCCGCCTGGTCGTTCTGGCAGGCCAACCAGTGGTACTAGAGCGGCCGGACCGCTGACGGTCCCGACCCATGCCTTCACGAAGCCCCCGACCTCAACCGGTCGGGGGCTTCGTGGCGTCTTGAGACAGGTACCGTCGACACGGATGACCACGGGGGACGAGGGGTAGAGGAAGAAGAATGTCCAGATTGCCACAATGGGTCGGCGGCCTGGGGACGGGTCTGATACGACTCGCCGACCGTCTCGACAGCCGCGGGGCGGCGACGTCGGACGCGTCGGACGCGCAGTCGGCGCCCCGCCCCGCATCCGGCTCCGACCCCGCCCCCCGTCCGGATCCGGCCACCGCGCCCGTCACCGAGCAGCCCGCCGCCGAGTCGCCCACCGCCGGGCCGCCCGGTTCGCGGGTGACCGATCCCGAACCCCCCGCCGCCCAGGAGTCCGTGCCTCCGCCGCCCAGCTACGCGCCCGCCGTCTCGGCGCGGCCCGACCCGGTCGCCGCCGTCCCGTGGGGCGTGCGGGTCGCGGCCGAGGTGGGCTGGCGGCTGCTGATCCTGGCCGGAACGCTCTGGGTGCTGATGCGGGTGATCAGCGCGGTGCGCCTGGTGGTGCTGGCCTTCGTCGCCGGTCTGCTGATCACCGCGCTGCTCCAGCCCACCGTCGCCATGCTCAAGCGGCGCGGTGTGCCGCGCGGGCTCGCCACGGTCATGACCTTCGTCTCCGGCTTCATCGTGATGGGGCTGGTCGGCTGGTTCGTGGTCTGGCAGGTGACGGACAACCTCGACGACCTGTCCCAACAGGTGCAGCACGGCATCAAGGAACTCAAGCGCTGGCTGCTGAACAGCCCGTTCCATGTCACCGAGGTGCAGATCAACAACATCGCCGACAACCTCAGCAAGGCGATCGGCAGCAACACCAAGGACATCACCTCGGCCGGCATAGAGGGCGTCCAGGTGATCCTCGAGGTGCTGACCGGCATCCTGCTGGCGATGTTCAGCACGCTCTTCCTGCTCTACGACGGCCCCAAGATCTGGGAGTGGCTGCTCAAGCTGGTGCCGAGCGCCGCCCGCGACGGCGTGGCGGGCGCGGGTCCGCGCGCGTGGGCCACGCTGACCGCGTATGTGCGCGGCACGGTGATAGTGGCCCTGATCGACGCGATCTTCATCGGCGTGGGGCTGTTCTTCCTCGACGTCCCGCTGGCCGTGCCGCTGGCCGTCTTCATCTTCCTCTTCGCCTTCATCCCCCTCGTCGGCGCGGTCGCCTCCGGCGCGCTCGCCGTCGTCGTGGCGCTGGTGACGCGTGACATCTTCACGGCGGCGATGGTGCTGGTCGTGGTGCTCGCGGTGCAGCAGATCGAGGGCCATGTCCTCCAGCCCTTCATCCTCGGCCGCGCCGTGCGCGTCCATCCGCTGGCCGTGATCCTCTCGGTCGTGGCCGGCTCGCTGATCGCGGGCGTCGGCGGCGCGGTGGTCGCGGTGCCGCTGGTGGCGGTCACCAACACGGTCGTGGGATACCTACGGGCGTATTCGAGAGAGCACGCCGTCAGCACGGCGGAACCGGCGCAGACACCGGCACCGGCACCGGTACCGACAGGCTCCGAACCCGGGCACTGACCCCGGTGGGGCCCGCCACCCCTCACACGCGTCGAGGCCGCAGCAGTGATGCTGCGGCCTCGACGTTTCAGAGCCGGATGATCAACGGGCGGCCCGCCACCCCAGCCATACGACGAGCGGGGCGAGCAGGACGGCCAGGGCTATCGACGCCGGGAGCCGCATACGGGGTGACCGTATGGCGGCTACCAGCCCGGGCCCGGCCGCGCTCAGCGCGTAGAAGATCCAGGACCGTGCGAGCCCTCCGACATCCGCCCAGGTCATCAGCGTGCACAGCGACAGGGCCAGGCACGCCGTGACCGTCCCGGCCAGCGGTCGGACATCGAGGACCCACAGCAGGACCACGAAACCGACCAGCGTCACCGCGATCCAGCCGGCGATGCCCATCTCGGGGTAGAGAGTGAGGCAGCCGTCGAGGGGGTGCCGTCGGCACACGCGGGACTCGGCGGCATCGGCCCAGCGCTGTATCTCGAGACCGGCCCAGCCGATGGCGGCGCCGCCCACGGCTGCGCCGAGAACCTTCAGCCGGTCGTCGCTCACGCGTGGTGCCGAGGGACCGTCCTCCCGGGCTGCGCTCCGCATCTTCCTCTCCCTTCGCTACATGCCCATCGTCCGGAGAGTGCTCTCCAGGGAGTCGGCGTAGAGCCGGGCCCCCTCGACCTTCGGGTGGAACGACTGCCCCGACGCCGGCTGATCAGAGGTGCTCGGGTTGTCGCCCGGGGTCTTGTCCAGGACGATGCCGTGAATTCTCTCCGGATCGCCGCAGACCGCCTTGCCCTTGAAGAACTCCTTGGGGTTGGAGAACGTGACGTTCGCTCCGGCGGCATTGGCGTCCGCCGTGGCGTCCTGCATCACCTGGAGCATGAGATCACCCATCTCGTTGATCCAGGGTGCCTCCGCGGAGCCGACGCCGGGGATGCACGAGCCGGCCTTCTCCAGCAGGATCGGGTAGCCCATCAGCACGATCCTGGCGTTGGGGGCCTTCGCGTGGATGGCCTTCATGGTCTGGGCGATCTTGGACCGCACCTCGCCCTTCATGACCTTGGGCTGGGAGTCCTTGAGCGCTTCGCCGTCGTTGCCCAGCTTGCCCTCCTGGCAGACCTCGGGCCAGCCGATCCCGCCGAAGATGCACTTGGTGATGATCTTCGAGAACCGGGAGTCGTTGCCACCGATGGAGATGGTGACGAGCGAGGTGTTCTCGTCCAGATAGCCCTGGTCCAGCTGGGTCAGCTCACCCCAGTGCATCTGGTCCCACGCGGCCCTGCCGCCCTCGCCGCCCGGCAGGATGTTGTCGGTCGTGGCGCCGGAGCAGGCGATCAGGTGGTAATCCATGGAGGAGTCCCAGGAGTCCGACCGGTCACCGATCGAGCTGCCGGAGTCGGCGAGCTTCGCCTGGCGCGACCACGCGTAGCGGGACCGGTGACAGGCGTTGCGGAGCTTGTCGTTGTCGCCGTAGACGTCGGTTTCCTTGTAGTAGTCGCCGCCGCCGGACTTCGAGGCGCCCTCACCGGAGGAGTACGAGTCGCCCATGGCGACCACGATGTCCTTGGGCTTGCCGGGCAGCTTCTGGAACGCGACCGCGTCCCACGCGACGTCCTCGCTGCCGTCCCCGTCCAGCGAGTGGTTGTCGAGGGAGACCTTCGGGGTGCCGGCGAACTCGAAGACGCCCAGGGAGACCCACCTGTTCTCCTGCGTGCGCTGCGGCACGACGCGGAACTTGGTGCCCTTGCCGGTGTCGATCACATACTTCGCCTGGCGGGTGTGCGCACCGTTGTCGGGTATGTGGACCATGACCCGGGACCAGCCGTTGATCTGCTGGCCGAGCGTCCAGGTGCCGGTGACGGTCAGGTCGTGGTTGTCGGTCACGGTGCCGTCGCCGCGGGTGTGGGTGAAGTAGAAGTGGCCACCGTATCCGGCACCCAGCTGATGGACATCCATCTTGGACGGGTAGAGGCCGTTGCCGCCCTCGTTGCCGGCGAAGGTGAACTTGAACGATCCGTCGGAGGAGCTGTTGCCGCAGCCCGGCCGGGTCGTCGGCGTACTGTTCGGCAGGTCGTCGACGACGAGCGCGCCCGCGGGCAGGCCGTCCTTGGAGCAGTTCGGCTTGTAGGCCTCGCCGTCGGCCTCCTCCGGGTAGGTGGGGTCGAAGCGCAGGATCTCGTTCCCGCACGCGCGGGCCGTGTCGCAGTCCTTCCACACGGTCGGCTCGTTCCACCAGCACTTGAGGTCCTGCCGGGTGCACGCGCCGAGACCGGGCATGTTCGAGTCGTTCGGCCCGATCTTGCTCTTGTCACAGCTGTTGGACGCCGTGCAGAACAGGCCCTCCGGGGGCTTCACCGTCGTACGGGCGGAGTTGTTGGTCCACCACGCCGGACGGAAGCCGGAGACCATCTTGCCCGGCGACTCCAGGGCTTCGAGGGGCCGTGCGGCCCAGCCGAGCACCTTCTCCTGGTAGGGCCAGTCCTGGGGGTGCGCCGCGTCCTTGTAGCGGTCGCGCCCGTTCTCGTCCTCCAGGAAGGGCAGACGGTTCGCCTTCCACAGCGGGTTCGCGGGGTTGTTGGTGAAGCCGACGCCCCAGAGGCCGTCGTGCTTGCCCGCCTCGGACTTCGGGTAGTAGCCCGCGTTGTAGGCCCACAGCGCGAAGAACCAGTTCTCCATGTACTGCGGCTTGCCGTTGTTGACGATCAGACCGTCACGGCGGGTCTGGTTCCACTTCTCGATGAGGACGTTGATGCCGTCGGCGATGTTGGCGGTGTAGTCCAGCGCGGCGGCTTCCTGCTGCGTCGTGGAGAGCGGCTTCTCGTCCGGCTTCTCCTTGCCGTGCATGCGCATGCCGTCGGTGACCTGGGTGATGCCGTAACCGCAGTCGGCCTTGTCCCAGTTGATGGCCCACGGGTCGGCCTGCTTGCCGTCGGGGTTGTACTGGATGCCGTAGAAGTTGCCGATCAGCGAGTTGGCGGTGACACCGGGCACGGCCATGCGGGCGGCCTGCCACATGTTCGACTCCTGCGCGGTGATGCCGAGCATCACCTGGGCCGGAATGCGGCCGCCGCCGTCGAGTTCGGTGCGCGGGAAGAGGGACTGCGGCTGGTACGCCGACATCCCCGTGTTCTTCCAGTTCGCCGGGCGCGAGATGAACTTGTTGAGGTTGTTGGTGATGGCCTGGTCGACGGCCCACTCGACCTGACGCGGCTTCGGCTGCATGGCCTGCTTGCCCGGGTCGTTGCGGGGCACCGCGCAGTACCGCTCGTCCTCGACGGGGTTGCTCGGCGAGCCCGTCACGCCGCGGGGCCTGGCCGAGCCCTTCGCCGGGGCGCCCGCGGTCAGGCTCGGCGAAGGCGCGCGGCCCGTGGCCGCGGTCTTCTCGGCACTGGCCGGTGCGACCTCGAACCCGGCGCCCTTGCCGGTGCCGAGCACCTTCAGGCCGATCTTGACCGTACGGGCGGCGAGCGCCTCCTCCGGGCGGACCTTGGAGTCCTTGGTTCCCACCCAGGTGGTGTCGGTGACGAGCGCCTCGCCGCGGGTGGACGCCTGCGCCTCCTTGGGCGCGCCGGACGGCCGTTTCACCGAGCCGGGCAGCTCGGCCCCGGCCTTGGTCTCACCGGTGATGAACACCGTGCCGCGGGCACTGCTCGAAAGGTCCATCTTCGTCAGGGCACCGCTGGCCAGGACCGCGGGCCTGGCCTTCTTCGCGTCCCCCTTGGCGATGTCCTGGGCGGTGACCCGCCGGACCTCGCCCTTCGCCGAGGCGTCCGTCCGGGCGGCGAGCGAGGAGGACTTGTCCACCGGGCGGTCCAGATAGACCACGCCGCCGTCGCCGTCCGGCTTGAGCTGGAAGGGGATCCGGGCCGTCGTGGCGATCGCGGTCCGCCTGCCGGAGTCGTCGATCCTCACGAGCCGGGCGTCGTCCGCCGCGACGATGTCCTTGCCGACCGGCACCGCCGAGGTGACCTGGCCCTTGAGCTCGATCGGCTTGGCGAGCGTGCCCGCCTGCGTGTCGACCTTCATCAGCCGGGTGGCGTTCTTGTCCTCGCCGCCGGCCTGTGTCAGCACCGCCGTCTCGCCCGTGCCGCAGCCGGGGCTGAAGTAGGCCAGTGACGCCTGCTTGTCCAGCTTGGTCACCTTGCCCGAGGCCAGGTCCACCACGGCGGTGAACGCGCCACGGGCCATCAGTTCGGCCTTGTTGGTGAAGGTCCGCGGCGCGTAGGCGACCACCGCGCGCTGCCCGGAGCCGGTCACGCAGGCGTTGCCGATCCACGTGTCCGTGTCGAAGCCGGGCTCCGACAGCGTCGCGGCGGTCCGCCAGGCATAGCCGTTCTTCTTGTCCGCGACGAGGAGGTGGAATCCGTCGGCGTCGCCGCTGGACGTCCAGGCGCGGTCCGCCGACTCCTCCCACCCCTTGCCGAGGGTGGCCTTCCGGTCCTTCGGGGCCACCGCGGCGGGCGAGGACCCTTCCTGCTGTACGGCCCGGGAACCGGCGGCCGGTGCGGCCGCCCGGTCCAGCGCCCAGGACGTCGGCCCCTGGAATGCCGTTGCCCCCGCGGCCATTATCGCGGCCACGACGGCTATGGAATGATTTCTTCGTTTCACGTGATCGACCCCGTGTCATTTGAATTGCCGATATCGGCAACAGGGTCATACGCTACACAAAAAAATCCGGCAGGCAATCGTGAATTCAGTGAATTAAATTCATGCCAAATTCAACGAATTCCGGGGTGCGGTCAGTCGCACAGGTAGGCGTACTCGGAGTTGTAGTCCGCGAAGTGGACACCGTTGCTGGCCTGCATGTACGCGGTGACGGTCGCGCACACGGGCTCGTCGGTGCGGACCGGCCCGGCGTACTGGGTGAAATTACCCTTGTCCTCCTGGCAGGCGCCCCTCATCGATGCGCACACCTTGACGCTCATGGTCTGGGACTTTCCCGTGTTGTTGTCATAGATGGAACAGCCGCCCTTGTTGCCGCCCTTGGTGTAATTGAAAAGGGTCGCCAGGCGCATTTTCGGGTCGACGCCCTTCGGGAGCGGAATGGCCCGCTGCAGTTCGTAACCCTCGCCGCAGGCGTTCCCCGCCGCCGCGACCGCCTTCGGGTTGGCCGCCGCGAACGCGCGGGTCTTGCTGTCGGCCTTGGCCGAGAGGCCGGCACGCGGTGCGGAGTGGTCGGCGGCGGATGCCTGCGGGGCGGTGAGGCCGAACGCGGCGATCACGGCGACGGCCGACATGGCGCGCACGGCGGACTTGATGGTGATGGACATGGCTGTCCCTTCCCCCTGGGTTCCTTGAATGGTCGGGATCACGGAGAAGGCGATTCCCCTGGCCCGCCGGTCGTGCGGGGTGGGTCGCCTCGGTGATCGAGGAGGAACCTACGGCTGACAGGGGCATGCCGGAAAGGGGGGAGACCGATCTCGCCGGACGGAGGTGGATCACGCGCTACTGAACGTCACGGAAAACATCCCGCAAGGTCGGTATGTAGTGGGCGCGCTGATGTCGCGGGATGGGGACGGTCACCGGGAGTGACTATGACCTTGATCACGAAAGGTCGTGGATGGGCTCAATTGACGCCTTGGAGGCGGAAGTTCCTATTCCATTTGCCTTCAGGGCGAACCGGCGACACGAACAGGGCCCCACCAGGCGAATGCCTGGTGGGGCCCTGTTCGTGTCGCCGGGCTGTGGGCCGAATTACTCGGCCAGCACCGCCTCGGAGTCGAGCGTCGCGCCGACCGCCTGGAGGACGGCGGCGATCTTGAACGCCTCCTGGATCGTCTCGCGGTCCACGCCGGCCTTGCGGAGCACCTGCTCGTGCGAGTCGAGGCACATGCCGCAGCCGTTGATCGCGGAGACGGCCAGCGACCACAGCTCGAAGTCGACCTTCTCCACGCCCGGGTTGCCGATGACGTTCATCCGCAGGCCCGCGCGCAGGTTGCCGTACTCCGGGTCCGACAGCAGGTGCCGGGTGCGGTAGTAGACGTTGTTCATCGCCATGATGGCGGCGGCCGACTTGGCCGCGGTGTACGCCTCGGGGGAGAGGTTGGCCTTGGCCTCCGGCTCCAGTTCCCGCAGCACGATCGGCGAGCGGCTCGCGATCGCGCAGGCGAGGACCGTGCCCCACAGCTGCTGCTGCGGGAGCGGGGAGTTGCCGATGACCGAACCGAGGTTCAGCTTCAGGTCCTTGGCGAAGTCCGGTATCCGGGACTTCAGCTCGTCGAGGGCCATCTCAGGTCACTCGCCCGCGAGCAGCGCGACCGGGTCGAGGGTCGTCTCGCCCTTGTTCCAGTTGCACGGGCACAGCTCGTCGGTCTGCAGCGCGTCGAGGACCCGCAGGACCTCCTTGGGGTTACGGCCGACGGAACCGGCGGTCACCATGGTGAACTGGATCTCGTTGTTCGGGTCCACGATGAAGACGGCGCGCTGGGCGTAGCCGTCCTCGCCCTCGACGCCGCAGGCCTGCATCAGCTCGTGCTTGGCGTCGGCCAGCATCGGGAAGGGCAGGTCACGCAGGTCGGCGTGGTCCTTGCGCCAGGCGTGGTGCACGAACTCGGAGTCGCCGGAGACGCCGAGGATCTGGGCGTCACGGTCGGCGAACTCGTCGTTCAGCTTGCCGAACGCGGCGATCTCGGTCGGGCAGACGAAGGTGAAGTCCTTCGGCCAGAAGAAGACGACGCGCCACTTGCCCTCGTAGGACTTGTTGTCGATCTGCGCGAAGGCCTTGTCCGCGTCGAGGTCCACACAGGCAGTCAGGTCGTACTGGGGGAACTGGTCACCGACAGTGAGCACGCGCTCTCCTTGCATCGAGGAAGACCATCGTGGAACTTCCTGCGGGGGTTGGACTCCGGCCACCCTGCCACAGGAGGCATTGATAACGGAAATAGCTAGACTGAGTGAAGTTGATCGGAGGTGGTTATCAGTATGTCGTCCATAAGCCCGGAGGCGGAGCCCTCCGGTACCCCCGCGGAACCCCCGCGCACCGGCCCCGCCAAGGCCGTGCCGACCCGGCCGCGCCAGCCCAGCCTCGCCCAGCTCCGTGCCTTCGTCGCGGTCGCCGAGCACCTGCACTTCCGCGACGCGGCGTCCGCCATCGGCATGAGCCAGCCCGCGCTCTCCGGTGCCGTCTCGGCGCTGGAGGAGGTGCTCGACGTGCAGCTCCTCGAGCGTACGACGAGAAAGGTGCTGCTCAGCCCCGCGGGCGAGCGCCTGGCCGTACGGGCCCGCGCCGTCCTCGACGCCGTCGGCGCGCTCCTGGAGGAGGCCGACGCCGCCCGCGCGCCCTTCACCGGGGTGCTCCGGCTCGGCGTGATCCCGACGGTGGCGCCGTATCTGCTGCCCACGGTGCTCCGGCTGGTCCGCGACTCCTATCCGGACCTCGACCTCCAGGTGCACGAGGAGCAGACCTCCTCGCTGCTGGACGGGCTGTCCCAGGGGCGGCTCGACCTGCTGCTGCTCGCCGTGCCGCTCGGCGCGCCCGGGGTCGTCGAGCTGCCGCTCTTCGACGAGGACTTCGTACTGGTCACTCCGAGTGACCACTGGCTGGCCGGGCGGGAGGACATCCCGCGGGACGCGCTGCGCGAACTCGACCTGCTGCTGCTCGACGAGGGCCACTGCCTGCGCGACCAGGCCCTCGACATCTGCCGCGAGGCGGGGCGTACGGCCGGGCTCCCCGTCACCACCAGCGCCGCCGGGCTGTCCACGCTGGTCCAGCTCGTCGGTGGCGGCATGGGCGTCACGTTGCTGCCGCGGACGGCGCTGCGGGTGGAGACCGGCCGCGACGACCAGCTGGCCACGGGGTACTTCGCCGATCCGGCACCGTCGCGGACGGTGGCGCTCGCGATGCGGTCGGGGGCGGCGCGGCAGGGCGAATTCGAGCAGTTCGCGGGGGCGTTGCGGGGGGCGCTTGCGTCTTTGCCGGTACGTATCGCTGAGGCGTGACTTGGGTGCGGGTCCGTTGCCGCCTGCGGCGGGCCTTTTCCCCTACCCGCCCCTTCCCACAACTGGGGCTCCGCCCCAGACCCCGAAGCACGCTTCGCGCGCTGTCCTCAATCGCCGGACGGGCTGAATTCGCGGTGGTACTCAGTCCGCTTCGGGTTCGGACTTGCGGGGGCGGCCTCTGCGGGGGAGGGCGGTCGTGCCTCGGGGCAGGCGGCCCGCGTCCGCCAGGGCCTTGCGCAGCAGGAATTCGATCTGAGCGTTCGCGCTGCGCAGCTCGTCCTCGGCCCAGCGCGTCAGCGCGTCGTGGACGAGCGGGTCGAGCCGCAGCAGCACCTGCTTGCGCTGCCGCGGCCCCCGCTGCTGCGGTGGGAGATCTTCTGTCACTGGTAGAGAGTGCCCGTGTTCAGGACGGGCTGTGCGGCGCGGTCGCCGCACAGCACCACCATCAGATTGCTGACCATGGCCGCCTTCCGCTCCTCGTCGAGCTCCACGATGCCCTGCTCGCTGATCCGCGACAGCGCCTCCTCGACCATGCCCACCGCGCCTTCCACGATCAGCTTCCTGGCGGCCACGACGGCGCCCGCCTGCTGTCGCTGGAGCATGGCAGAGGCGATCTCCGGCGCGTACGCGAGGTGGGTGAAGCGCGACTCGATGATCTGGACGCCGGCGGCCTCGACGCGGGCGTGCAGCTCGACGGCGAGCTTCTCGGTGATCTCCTCGGCGTTGCCGCGCAGCGACAGCGCGTCGTCGTCGTGCGCGTCGTAGGGGTACTCGATGGCGATGTGCCGGACGGCCGCCTCGGTCTGGGTGGCGACGAACTCCTGGAAGTCCTCCACCTCGAACATCGCCTGCGCGGTGTCCTCGACCCGCCAGACCACGACCGCGGCCAGCTCGATGGGGTTGCCGTAGGCGTCGTTGACCTTCATGACGGCGGTCTCGTGGTTGCGCACCCGGGTGGAGACCTTGTCGCGGCTGGTGAGGGGGTTGACCCAGCGCAGGCCCTCGGTGCGGATCGTGCCGCGGTAGCGGCCGAAGAGCTGGACGACGCGCGTCTCGCCCGGGGCGATGGTGTTGAGCCCGCTCATGGCCGTCAGCGAACCGATGCCTATGAGGATGCCGCAGGCGACGAGCGCGGCGCACAGCGCGCTCTTGCCGTCGTGGCCGAAGGACACCGCGAGGGCGATGGCGCCCGCGGCGACGAGCAGCCCCACCAGCCCGAGCAACAGGGCGGTCCCGCCGCCGATGTCACGGGCGGGGAACTCGCGCACACGTGGTTTCCGCTCGGCCGGAACGTCCGCCGCGGGCGCGGTGTCGGCGGAGGCGATGGCGGTGTCCTGCATGGAGGTTCCCCGTTTCCTCGGCGGCGCGCGGTGGTCGGCCGCACCCCGGTGGGTGTCTAGCAAAGTGATATCACTTTACCGCCCTGTACGGTTTTCCGCACTGGCGCCGTACCCGGTTCCCGCCACCCGGGGTGCTGTATGTCACGTGCCGCAAAGCCTTGATCGATGGGCGTTTGGTGACAGTTGCGGTGTTAGCTTCGTGAGCTGGGTTGGGGGCGGACAGAGTGGAGCTACGGGAGAGATGGGCCGAGCGGAAGCGCGACGGGCGCAGAAGAGCACCCGCACAGCAAAGGGCAAGAGGCCCAAGAAGACCGGCATACGCCGCTTCTTCACCTGGAAGAAGCTGCTTGCCTACTTCGTGGCCGTCATCGCCCTCGGCGCCGGCGCCTTCGTGGCGCTCTACATGTACGTCGATGTGCCCGACGGCAAGCTCGAGATGCGGCTGCAGAGCAACGTCTACAAGCTCGAGAACGGCACGGTGCTGGCCCGTACGGGCCAGGTCAACCGTGAGGAAGTGACGCTGGACAAGGTCCCCGACAGCGTCAAGAACGCCGTCGTCGCCGCCGAGAACAAGAACTTCTGGACCGACTCCGGCGTCGACATCAAGGGCACCGCGCGCGGCATCTTCAACACCGTCATGGGCCGTGGCAAGCAGGGTGGTTCGACCATCACCCAGCAGTACGTGAAGAACTCCTACCTGAGCCAGGAGCAGACCATCACCCGCAAGGTGAAGGAGCTCATCATCACGCTCAAGGTGGACCAGAAGGTCGACAAGAAGGAAATCCTCGCCGGGTACCTGAACACCAGCTACTTCGGCCGCAACGCCTACGGCATCCAGGCCGCGTCCCGCGCGTACTTCGACAAGGACGTCAAGGACATCACCGCCGAGGAGGGCGCCTACCTCGCCGCCCTGCTCCAGGCGCCGAGCCAGTACGACTGGACGGCGGCCACCGACGCGGGCAAGCGCAACGCCCTGGCGCGCTGGAACTACGTCCTGGACAAGGAGGTCGAGCAGAAGTGGCTCGACCCCGCGAAGCGCAAGGACATGAAGTTCGAGGAGCCGAGGCAGCCCACGCCCCCCAAGGGACTGAACGGGCAGAACGGCTATCTGGTCGAGGCGGCCAAGAAGGAGGTCGAGCAGGCCTTCCGCAAGAACGGGCGTGGCGAGAGCGCGTTCGCGGCCGGCGGCTGGACGATCACCCTCAGCATCGACCCCAAGCGCCAGAAGGCCCTTGAGCAGGCGGTCAAGGACAAGGTCACCTCCAAGCTCGACCCGCAGGCCCGCAAGGTCGACGCGTACGCCCAGGTCGGCGCCGTGTCGGTGGACCGCAAGACCGGCAAGGTCGTGGCCTTGTACGGCGGCCAGGACTTCGCCAAGCACCAGATCAGCAACGCCACCCGCGAGGACTACCAGCCGGCCTCCACCTTCAAGCCGGTGATCTTCGCCTCGGCCCTGGAGAACAAGTCCAAGACGCAGGACGGCCAGCCGATCACGGCGGGTTCGATGTACGACGGCACCAACGAGCGGCCCGTCAAGGGCAGTGACACCCCGTTCGCGCCGCAGAACGAGGACCACACGAGCTATGGCTCGGTGACGGTCCAGGAGTCGATGAACAAGTCGATCAACTCCGCGTTCGCGCAGATGGCCGTCGATGTCGGCCTCGACAAGGTCAAGAAGACCGCGGTCGCCATGGGCATGAACGGCGAGGCCGGCGGCTTCGTCGAGCGGCCCGCCATGTCGCTCGGCTCCATGAGCGCGAGCCCGCTGCACATGGCCGGGGTCTACGCCACGCTCGCCAACCACGGCAAGCAGACCACCCCGAGCATCGTCGCCTCCCTGAGCCGCGGCGGTGAGAAGGCCGCCCTGCCGGACGCGGTCGGCCCGCAGATCCTCGACCGCACCAGCGCCGACGACGTCACCCAGGTCCTCAAGGGCGTGGTCAACGACGGTACGGCCAGCGTCGTGCAGAGCTCGCAGTACGCGGTGGCGGGCAAGACCGGCACCTCCGACGACAACAAGTCGGCCTGGTTCTCCGGCTACACCCCGGACCTCATCACCTCGGTCGGCATGTTCGGCGAGGGCCCCGGCGGCAAGCAGGTCCCGCTGACGGGCACCGGCGGTGTCGAGGGCGGCCGTGTCAACGGCGGTGGCTACCCGGCCGAGATCTGGGCCGCGTACACCGGCCAGGTCGCCGACGGCGACACCGAGTTCGACCTGAAGACCGACGACGCGGGCGCGGTGCCCCCGCCGCCGGCCCCGACGGCCTCCACCAGGCCCTCCACGGCGCCGTCCGGCAAGCCGTCCCCGCCGCCGTCCACCGGCCCGTCGACGCCGCCGTCGCCGAGCAACTCCAGGAACGTGCCGTCGCACGGCCCGACGCCGCCGACGACCAAGCCGACGCCGCCCACGCCGCCGACGACCAAGCCGACGCCGCCCACGCCGCCGACGCCGCCCACAGGCGGTGACGGCGGAGACCCGCCGCTCAACAACCGCGACTGACCCGGTGAACACCCCTCCGGCCGCCGCCCCGCACCTGCGGGACGGCGGCCGGAGGCGTTGTACGGGCTCGTCAGCCGCCGTTGACCGCGGTGGCGATCCGGTCGCCCACCTTCTTGTCGATGTTGCGCCAGTACTGGAAGGCGCGGTCCAGCACGGGCCTGCTCACGCCCTGCCGCAGGTGGCCGGAGACGTTGGCGACCAGCCGGTCGCGCGCGGCGTCGTCGAGGACCTGGCGGACCATCGTGCCCGGCTGCCCCCAGTCGTCGTCCTCGCGGTGCAGCTTGTACGCCTCGCGCACCATCTCGCCCGCCGCCGCCCAGCCCGCGATCTCACCGAAGCGGCCGGTGTCGGCGGCCGGTCCGCCGTACGAGTTCGGCGCGTACGGCCGGGGCGTGTTCGCCGGCTCGTAGCGCATCGGACCGTCCTTCGCGTACGAGTTGAGGACCGAGCGCGGGCGGTTGGGCGGCAGCTGGGCGTAGTTCGGGCCGATGCGGTAGCGGTGGGTGTCCGGATACGAGAACAGCCGGCCCAGCAGCATCTTGTCCGGCGACGGGCCGATGCCCGGCACCAGGTTGGACGGCTCGAAGGCCGCCTGCTCGATGTGGACGAAGAAGTCCTCCGGGTTCCGGTCCAGCGTCATCCGGCCGACCTCGATCAGCGGATAGTCGCCGTGCGGCCACACCTTGGTGAGGTCGAAGGGGTTGAAGCGGTAGTCCGCGGCGTCCTCGAAGGGCATCACCTGGACGTTCACGGTCCACGACGGGGCGTTGCCGGACGCGATCGCCTCGTACAGATCCCGGCGGTGGTTGTCCCCGTCGGCACCCGCCAGCCGGTCCGCCTCCTCCTGGGTGAGGAAGTCGATGCCCTGGTCGGTCTTGATGTGGTACTTCACCCAGAATTTCTCGCCACCGCCGTTCACCCACATATAGGTGTGGGAGCTGTAGCCGTTCATGTGGCGCCAGTTCCTGGGAATGCCGCGGTCGCCCATCAGCCAGGTGACCATGTGCGCGGATTCCGGGGACAGCGTCCAGAAGTCCCACTGCATGTCGTTGTCGCGCAGCCCGTTGTCGGGCCGGCGCTTCTGCGAGCGGATGAAGTCCTGGAACTTCTGCGGATCACGCACGAAGAAGACCGGGGTGTTGTTGCCGACCAGGTCGTAGTTGCCGTGTTCCGTGTAGAACTTCAGGGCGAAACCACGCGGGTCGCGCCAGGTGTCCGGGCTGCCCTGCTCGCCCGCGACGGTCGAGAAACGGGCCAGCATCTCGCACCGCTTGCCGGGCTGGAACAGATCGGCCTTGGTGAACTGGCTGACATCATTGGTGACTTCGAAGACGCCGTAAGCACCGCCGCCCTTGGCATGGACCACCCGCTCCGGGACCCGCTCCCGGTTGAACTGGGCCATCTTCTCGATCAGATAGTGATCCTGGAGCAGGATGGGGCCGGTATCGCCGATGGTGAGCGAATGCTCGTCGCTCTCCACGGGAATGCCGGCATTGTTCGTGGTGTACGGAACCTGCTGCGCCGAGTCGGTCATGGGACGCCTCCCGGAACGGGGATTGGGAGAGGGCGCGTCCGTGCCGCCCTCCACCCGAGCCAGTGAACTCCGCCGACAGCGCGTCGGCAACAGGAGCCTGGACACTGTCCAGAATTTCACCCCGTACGGGCGAAACGGAAGGCCCGCCGGAAGCCCCGGCACCCCGGCGCGTGCGCGGCGCCCTCAGCGGGCGTGCGCGGGCAGCGCCATCTCGAACCACACCACCTTCCCGGTGCTGAGCCGGGTGGCTCCCCACCGCCTGGCCAGCCTGTTCACCAGATACAGCCCCCGGCCGCCCTCGTCCGAGGGCCGCGCCTGCCGCAGCCGCGGCAGCTGGGGCACATCGTCGCCGACCTCGCAGCGCAGCACGTCCGTCCGGAGCAACCGCAGGGATATGGGCCGTTCGGCGTACCGCACCGCATTGGTGATCACCTCGCTGACCAGCAGCTCCACCGCGTCGCTGAGCTCGTCGAGACCCCAGCGCGCCAGCGCGCGCTTCGCCAGCCTGCGCGCCTGGCGGGCCGTCTGCGGGCGCGGGTCGAGGAACCAGTACGCCACGTCGCTCGGCGCGATCCCCTCGAAGCGGGCCGCGAGCAGCGCGATGTCGTCGTCCCGGTCGCCGGGGCCGAGCATGCCCAGCACCTCGTCGCACAGCGGCTCCAGCGGGGGCGGATTCGGGCCGGTCAGCCGGGCCGTCTCGATCAGCCGCTCCCGCAGCTGCTCTATGCCGGTCCACACGTCCCTTATCCGGGACTCCACCAGGCCGTCGGTGTACAGCAGCAGCGTCGCCCCGGCCGGCGCGTCCAGCTCCACCGCCTCGAAGTCGACCCCGCCCACGCCGATGGGCGCGCCCGGCGGCACGCGCAGCACCTCCGCGCGCCCGCCGCGGTGCAGCATGATCGGCGGTGGGTGCCCGGCGTTGGCGATGACGATGCGGTGGGCGACCGGGTCGTAGACCGCGTACAGGCAGGTGGCCATGCGGTCCGAGCCGAGCCGCTGCGCCTGCTCGTCCAGGTGGTGCAGCACCTCGGCCGGGGGCAGGTCCAGGCCCGCGAGGGTCTGCGCGGTGGTCCGCAGCTGGCCCATGATCGCGGCGGAGGTCATCGAGTGACCCATCACGTCACCGACGACCAGCGCCACCCGGTTGCCCGGCAGCGGGATCGCGTCGTACCAGTCGCCGCCCACCCGGGCCGTCTCGGCCGCCGGGAGATAGCGGCTGGCGAGCCGGACGCCCGTCGGCTGTGGCAGGGAGTCGGGGAGCATGGTGCGCTGGAGCTCGTCCGCGATGTAGACCTCGCGGCCGTAGAGCACGGCCTTGTCCACGCCCAGGGCGGTGTGGGTGGCCAGCTGCGCCGCCACCAGCAGGTCGTCGCCCTCGAACGCGGGCCGGTCCGCGCGGCGGATGAACACCGCCGCGCCGATCACCCGCCGCCGGCCCCGCAGCGGCGCGAGGATCGTCCGCTGCCGGTCCGGCACCGTACGGTCCTCGCCCAGCAGCTCCGGGAGCGCCGCCCGCGCGGCGGAGGAGTCGCCGTAGACGGGCCTGACCCCTCGCAGCACCTCCGCGAGCGGCCCTCCTATGCGCACCTCGCAGCGCTCGGCCGCGACGGCCGCCAGGTCGGTGGCGGGGTCGCCGCGGTCCGCCGGGGCGTCGGGGTCGGCGGGGTCGCCCAGGCCCCGTACGTGCTCGGGCAGCTGGTCGGTGCGGCGCAGCCGCAGGACGACGGGGCCCACGGGCCGCTCGTCGCCCACGGGCAGCGGGTCGCGCAGATAGACGAGGATCGCGTCGGCGAAGGTCGGCACGGTGGCCCGGCACAGGCCCAGCACGATCTCGTCCAGGTCGATCCCGCGCGCGATCCGCCGCGTCGCGGCCCCCACGAACCGCAGCCGCTCCCCACCGGTGGTCCCGGCGCTGGGCATCCCGGCCGCACCGGGCGCCTCCGGCGCACGGCGCCCGGCGTCGGCAGCCTCGGAGGGTGAGCCCTTTCCGGGCGCGCGGCGCCCGCTGCCGGCCGCTTCGGAGGGTGAGCCTTTTCCAGGCGTGCGATGCCCGGCGCTCGGCGCCTCGGGCCCGCTGTGCGCCCCGCCGGCCGCCTCGGAGCCACCGGCCGCTCCCCGGGCGCCCGCGCCCGGCTCGGGCCGCGCCCTGCCGCTGCCGGACGGGTCAGGGGCGCCGCTGCCGTCCGGGTCGTCGTGCGCCACGGCCTGCTCCCCGGCACGGCCGGAGTCGTCGCGGTCGCCCCGGCCGGAAGCCGCCCGGCCCGGTCCGCCGGGCTCGGCGGTATCCGGACCCCGGTGGGCCGGGCCGTCCGCGGCGGCGCCGGAAGCGCGGGCCCGGCCGGATGCCGGATCGCCGGATCCCGGTTCCTGCCGGTCCGGCCCGTCCGCAGGGCCGCCGGTGGAAGCGTCGTGCTCCCCGGCGCGGCCGGGCTCGGCGGGCTCGGCGGAAGCGTGGGCCCGGCCGGTGGCCGGATCGCTGGATTCCGGACGGCTGAGGTCGCGCGGACCACCCGCGCGACCGTCCGGCTGGCGCGGCAGGCGGGCGGCCGCGGCGGCGGCCTCAGAGCCAAGCGCGGCCGTACCCGGCGCAGGGGCAGCGGGCTGCCGGGCGGCAGCCTGCCGCGTCGGCGCGGTCCGCTGTCTTCCGTGGGAGTTGGGATGCTCCGTCACGCGTGGGGTTCCATCCGTCGGGGCCGTACGCCCGGGTCGTTCAGGGGCGCACCATGGGTCAGGCGCGTCGCAGATTGAAGAAGAGCTGGATCTCTGGTGGTACGTCCGTACTCGCCGGGGCGTACGCCAGCGCGCTTTCCCCGGCGACGTCGAAGCCCGCCTCGCAGACGACCTGGCGCAATTCGTCCCGCAGATATCCGGATACCCGGATCGTGTTCCCCAGGAACGGGATCGCGAAGTCGTCCACGTCGGCCTCGACCATCGACAGGGCCAGCAGCCCCCCGGGTCTCAGCAGCCCGCGCACCATCCGCAGGGCGTGCGGGATCTCCGCGCGCGGCAGCATCAGCAGGGAGAAGAACGCGGCGACCCCGTCGAACGAGCCCAGCCGCCCGTCCCGCAGTTCGGCCAGGTCCAGGCGGAGGAACTCGGCCCCGGGGACGTTGCCGCGGGCCAGGTCCAGCATGCCGGGGGAGAGGTCGACGCCGACCACCTCGTGGCCCGCGTCGCTGAGCTGCCGGGCGGTCGGCAGGCCCGTACCGCAGCCCAGGTCCAGGATCCGGGAGCCCGGCGGCAGCGTCCCCGCCAGCCAGGCACCGGCCGCGAGCTGGCCCTCCTTGTGCGGGAAGGCCTCGTCGTAGCGCTCGCCTATCGCGTCGAACGCCTCGGCCTGACCACTGCGGTCCAGCCCTAAGCGGGCGTAGCCCTCGTAGTCCCGCCCCTCGTCACCGCTCACGGCTCCGCCCTCCTGTGACCGTCTTCTGTGATCATGCGTCACATGCCGTGCTTTGTTCGCGCCGTGCCGTGCTGCTGTGCAGTATCGCGGAGGCCGATCCTACGGTTGTCCGTCGGGGGCCCGCCAAGCGGTTCCCGAGGTTACGCCCGGATCCGGGCCGGGGAGCGGTCCCAGTCGGCGGGGAGCGCGGGCACGGTCCAGGCGGGGTCGGGGCGCCAGTCCTCCCAGCCGCCGGCGAACGGCGCCCCCCAGGACTCGATGCGCGCGACCGCGTCGTGCCCGGCCGCCCGCACCCTGGCCGCCTGGCCGGCGGACATCAGGCCCGCGCGCTGCGCCTGGGTGAACTCGTCCTCGTCCTTCCACTCCCAACTGCGGTCCGGATAGACGGCGATGTCCAGGAAATGGTCCTCGGAGTCGACGCCGCCCGCCCAGCGCGCGAGCGGTTCCTCGAGGTTCACGTACCAGTTCTTGAAGCCCCAGTCACGGTCCCAGAACAGCCAGACCGACCAGGCCTCGCCGGGCCGGGCGAGCTTGAGCACGCCGGTGCCGAACCAGCGGGAGACGACGGTGGTACGCGGCTTGGTGTAGCGGGTGGCCAGCGGCTCCTCGTGGATGGACGTGCCGTCCGCGAGCCGCGGCTTGACGCAGTCGGTGCCGGGCGCCATCCACACGGCGAGGAGCTCGTCGGTGTCCTGGACGACGGTGACGGGACGGCAGATGTGGACGCGATCGGTGCCGTTGCCCCGGTAGCGCCAGAGGATGTGGTCCCCCGGCGCCCAGGGGGCGGCGCTGCCTGCTGTCGTGTCCACGGTGTCCGCTGTCATGCGCAGATCCTAGGCGGGGTGGTGGCAGGTGCGCCGTGATGTGCGCCGCAATTGGTACGGTCCAGAGGCGGGGGTTGACGCGGGTGTTTGTCTGCGGACCGTCCCGTCCGCACCACCGCTGCGCGGCGGTGTCCTCGATCTCCGGACGGGCTGGTTCGCCGGACCGCAGTCCGCGAAGCGCGGGCCCGCAGATCTCAAGGCCGCGTCATCCGCAGTACGTCCAGCGCCGCGTCCAGCTCCTCGCGCGTCAGCAACCCCCGCTCCACATAGCCCGATTCCAGCACCACGTCCCGGATCGTCTTCCGCTCCGCGAGCGACTTCTTCGCCACCTTCGCCGCCTCCTCGTACCCGATGTAGCGATTCAGCGGTGTGACGACGGACGGCGAGGACTCCGCGTACTCCCGCGCCCGCTCCACATTGGCGGTGATGCCGTCGACCGTGCGGTCCGCCAGCAGCCGGGACGCGTTCGCGAGCAGCCGGACGGACTCCAGCAGGTTCTTCGCCATGACCGGGAGCATCACGTTGAGCTCGAAGTTCCCGGCGGCGCCCGCCGTGGCCACGGTCGCGTCGTTGCCGACGACCTGCGCGGCCACCATCAGGACCGCCTCGGGGATCACCGGGTTGACCTTCCCCGGCATGATCGACGAGCCCGGCTGGAGGTCGGGGAGGCTGATCTCGGCCAGGCCGGTGCGCGGGCCGGAGGACATCCAGCGCAGATCGTTGGAGATCTTGGTGAGGCCGACCGCGATCGTGCGCAGCTGGCCGCTGGTCTCCACCAGGCCGTCGCGCGCGCCCTGCGCCTCGAAGTGGTCACGCGCCTCGGTCAGCGGCAGCCCGGTGGTGCGGGCGACCTCCGCGATGACGGCGGCGGAGAAGCCCGCCGGGGTGTTGATGCCGGTGCCCACGGCCGTGCCGCCGAGGGGGAGTTCGGCGAGGCGGGGCAGGGAGGCGAGCAGCCGCTCGACGCCGTAGCGCACCTGCGCCGCGTAGCCGCCGAACTCCTGGCCGAGGGTGACGGGCGTGGCGTCCATCAGGTGTGTGCGGCCCGACTTGACGACGTCCGCGAACTCGGCGGCCTTGCGCTCCAGCGCTTCCGCCAGGTGCTCCAGCGCCGGGATCAGATCGCCCGTGACGGCCGCGGTGGCGGCGATGTGGATGCTGGAGGGGAAGACGTCGTTGGAGCTCTGCGAGGCGTTGACGTGGTCGTTGGGGTGCACGTCACGGCCGAGGCGCTCGGTGGCGAGGGTGGCGATGACTTCGTTGGCGTTCATGTTGGACGACGTGCCCGAGCCGGTCTGGAAGACGTCGATCGGGAAGTGGTCGTCCCAGCGCCCTTCCGCCACCTCGTCCGCCGCCTCCGCGACGGCCTCCGCGACATCCTTGTCGATCACGCCGAGCTCGGCGTTGACCTTGGCGGCGGCGGCCTTGATCCGGGCCAGCGCCTCGATGTGCGCCCGCTCCAGGCGCTGCCCGCTGACGGGGAAGTTCTCCACCGCCCGCTGGGTCTGCGCGCGCCACTTGGCACGGGCCGGGACCCGCACCTCTCCCATGGAGTCGTGCTCGGTCCGGTACTGCTCACTGTCGGTCATCGTCACTTACCTCCTGTCCAGCACAGCGTTTGTCCGGTCCGACGTGTTCCCAAGAGGCACTCCCACCTAGTAAATACCGCGGGTAACAACTGAAATCGGGGAGGCTCCATGACACGCAGACCCACCCTGCGCTGTGCCCTCGCCGCCGTCGCCGCGTTCACCGCGGCGCTCGGCGGCATGGCCGCCACCGGACCCACCGCCCAGGCCGCCGGCCGTACGGCCGCCTCCACCCCCCTGAGCCCGGAACTGGAGAAGATCCGCGCCGCCGAGGCGACCGGGCTGTACGGCGACGCCACCGAGCGCCCGCTCGCCGACCGCAAGACCTCGCTGGTCTCGCTCGGCGACAGCGAGATCTCCGGCGAGGGCGTCGGCACCTACGAGCCGGGCACCGCCGGCCCCACCAACTGGTGCCACCGCTCGCCCGACTCCGCCATCCACCGCACCACCATCCCCGCCGACGTGACCTACAACGTCGCCTGCTCCGGCGCCGCCACCGGCAACATCCGCATCGGCGGCGGCAAGCAGTACGCGGACGAGCTGGTGCAGAGCGACGCGCTGGCGATCAAGGCCCGCAACACCCACGTCAAGCTGGTCCTGCTGGTCGCGGGAGCCAACGACGACCTCCAGTTCGGCCCCGTGATGACCGACTGCGTCGAGCGCTACCTGCTGCTCCAGGGCACCTGCGAGCCGAAGTACGCGCCGGGGTGGCAGGCCCGCGTCGACGGCCTCGTGCCCAAGGTCGAGCAGACCGTACGGGACCTGCGGACCGTCATGACGGGCGCGGGCTACGCCGACGGCGACTACAAGCTCGTCGTCATGGGCTACCCCAGCCCCATCTCGCCCGACTTCGAGGACAACCCCGACTACCCGGGCAAGATCCCGGGCGGCTGCGTCGGCTACACCTCCGACGCCGCGTGGGGGCGCAACACCGCCGTGCCCGCCTTCGAGCGCGGCATGCGCGAGGTCGCCCGCGACACCGGCGCGATCTTCCTCGACAACTCGCGCCTCTTCCACGGCCACGAGGTGTGCACGGAGAACACCTGGGCGCGCGGCCTCTACATCGACCTGTCCAACCCCTTCCCCCCGGACGCCAACTCCGTGCGCCAGTCCTTCCACCCCAACTACCGCGGCCACGGCGCCTTCGCGTCCTGCCTGAGCCGGCTCTACGCCTCCGGCTACCGCGAGGCGGGCTGCACGGACCCGGCGAGCACGGGGTCACCGGTGCTGTACAAGGGCGCGTGGGACGACGCGTACAAGCCGCTGAAGAACGAGGCGACGGGCGCGTGCGTGGACGCGTACGCGGCGAGCAGCCGCAACGGCACGGAGGTCGGGGGCTGGCCCTGCTCCGGTGCGCGCAACCAGGGCTGGTGGTACGACGCGTCGCGGAAGTCCGTGCACACGGAGTTGTCGCAGGACCGGTGTGTGGATGTGCCGGGTGGAAAGTATGCGGCCGGTGCGGCTGTCGAGCTGTGGGATTGCCACGGTGGCGTCAACCAGCAGTTCGTACGGGACGGTTCGACGTTCCGCCCGGTGGGCGCGCCTGATCTGTGCTTGACGCTCGCTGCGGCGAAGGATCCGGTGAAGTTGCAGCGCTGCGACGGCTCGTCGGCCCAGCGCTTCGCGTAGGAGCGCCCTGCGGGCGCGGCCTCAAGCGCCGGACGGGCCGAAATCAGCCCGTCCGGCGCTTGAGGACCAGCGTTATGCCTGGCGTACGGGAATGGACGTGAACGTCGGGGCCGGGGACGGGTCGACGAAGAAGTCGTTGCCCTTGTCGTCGACGACGATGAACGCCGGGAAGTCCTCGACCTCGATCCGCCAGACCGCCTCCATGCCGAGCTCCTCGTACTCCAGGACCTCGACCTTCTTGATGCAGTCCTGCGCGAGACGCGCCGCGGGACCACCGATCGACCCGAGGTAGAAGCCACCATGAGCGGCACACGCGTCGGTGACCTGCTTCGAGCGGTTGCCCTTGGCGAGCATGACCTTGGAGCCGCCCGCCGCCTGGAACTGCTCGACGTACGCGTCCATCCGGCCGGCCGTCGTCGGCCCGAAGGAGCCGGACGCGTAGCCCTCGGGCGTCTTCGCCGGGCCCGCGTAGTAGACCGGGTGGTTCTTGAGGTACGCGGGCATCTCCTCGCCCGCGTCCAGCAGTTCCTTGATCTTGGCGTGGGCGATGTCGCGGGCGACGACCAGCGTGCCGGTCAGCGACAGCCGGGTCTTGACCGGGTGCTTGGACAGCTCGGCGAGGATCTCGTCCATCGGCCGGTCCAGGTCGATGGCGACCGCGTCGAGGTCGGGGCCCGCGCCCGCGGTCAGCTCCTCCTCGGTGGTGTCCGGCAGGAAGCGCGCCGGGTCGGTCTCCAGCTGCTCCAGGAAGACGCCCTCCGGCGTGATCTTCGCCAGGGCCTGGCGGTCGGCGGAGCAGGAGACGGCGATGGCGACCGGGCAGGAGGCGCCGTGCCGCGGCAGCCGGACGACGCGCACGTCGTGGCAGAAGTACTTGCCGCCGAACTGCGCGCCGATGCCGATCTTCTGCGTCAGCTCGAAGACCTTCTCCTCCAGCTCCTTGTCACGGAAGCCGTGACCGAGCGGGGAGCCCTCCTCCGGCAGCTCGTCGAGGTAGTGCGCGGAGGCGTACTTCGCGGTCTTCAGCGCGTACTCCGCGCTCGTGCCGCCGACGACGATCGCCAGGTGGTACGGCGGGCACGCGGCGGTGCCCAGCGAGCGGATCTTCTCCTCCAGGAACTTCATCATGGAGGACTCGTTGAGCACCGCCTTCGTCTCCTGGTAGAGGAAGGACTTGTTGGCCGAGCCGCCGCCCTTGGCCATGAAGAGGAACTTGTACGCGCCGCCGTCCGTCGCGTACAGCTCGATCTGCGCGGGCAGGTTCGAGCCGGTGTTCTTCTCGTCCCACATGGTCAGCGGCGCCATCTGGGAGTAGCGCAGGTTGAGCTCGGTGTAGGCGTCGTAGATGCCGTGCGAGAGCGCTTCCTCGTCCCCTCCCTCGGTGAGGACGTTCTGGCCGCGCTTGCCCATGACGATCGCCGTGCCGGTGTCCTGGCACATCGGCAGCACGCCGGCCGCGGCGATGTTGGCGTTCTTCAGCAGGTCGAGCGCGACGAAGCGGTCGTTGGCCGAGGCCTCGGGGTCGTCGAGGATGCGGCGCAGCTGCGCGAGGTGCGCGGGGCGCAGGTAGTGCGAGATGTCGTGCATGGCCTCGGCGGCCAGCTTCCGCAGCGCCTCCGGCTCCACCTTGAGGAACGTACGGCCGTCGGCCTCGAAGGTGCTCACGCCCTCCGAAGTCACCAGACGGTACGGAGTGTTGTCCTCGCCCAGGGGCAGAAGATCCGTGTAGGCAAACTCTGGCATTGCGGCCATTCCTCACTCGGCAGACATGCTGGCTACTGCGACAGCACCCACAAGCGTAGAGCGCGGGGCCCGGCGCGCGGCTGTGAGGTAAGGCTCACCGGCATCCGCCCCTGTCGCGATCTATCGCGTTTCGCTACCCTGACGGGGTGGACGAGTCATCGCGCGAGAAGCGCTCCCCGGTGAAGCTGGAGAAGACCGCTCCGGCGGAGGGGGCGCTGCGCGCCTCCGACGCCGACCGGGACCGGACGGCGGACATCCTGCGCGAGGCGCTGGGCGAGGGCCGGATCACGGCCGAGGAGCACGCAGAGCGGGTCGGCGCGGTGTACGAGGCGCGCACCGTCGGCGAGCTGGAGCCGCTGATCCGCGACCTCCCCCTCCCGGACCGGTCCGCGCCCGCCGCGGTCACGCGCCCGTACGACGCATCGGTGCGCCCCGGTGGTGAGCCCGCCGAGAATCTCATCGCCGTCTTCGGCGGCGCCACGCGCAAGGGCCGCTGGCGCGTTCCCCGGCGGACCAATGCCTTCGCCCTGTTCGGCGGGGTGGAGATCGACCTGACGGAGGCGGTCTTCGAGCAGCGGGAGATCGTCATCAACGCCACCGCGATCTTCGGCGGCGTCGAGATCAGGGTGCCGGAGAACGTCACCCTGCGCTCCACGGGCACCGGCATTTTCGGCGGTTTCGAGGTGAAGGTCTCCGAGGCGCCGGACGAGGCCGCCCCGGTCGTGACGGTGATGGGCTTCGCGATCTTCGGGGGCGTGGAGGCCAAACCCAAGCGCGGCAAGCGCCTTCGGAACCTCCGGGCGCGCGCCTGATCGCGGGTCACTCCGTTCCGCTCATGGCAACGGTGTGAATAAGCACGCGCACAGCGGGTAAAGCTTGGTGCATCGTCTCTCGTACGGCTGCCGGTGCGAATGGCCGTGCGCAGTGGAGGCGGGCAAAGGTGACTCAATCGGCCAAGCCAAGCCGTCGTCAGGAGTAGACCGTGCTGCTACCGCATCAGCCCCTGCCTGAAGCCGCCGTACCGTCCCAGCGGATGCCCGCCCGGGATCAGGCCGGCCCCTGGCATTCGGAGGCGGTGTGCCGCCGGGATGAAGCCGGGCTCTTCTTCGCACCATCCAAGGAACCAACGGCCGCTCGGCTCTCCCGGGAGGAGGCCGCCAAGCGCGTCTGCGCGCGCTGCCCCGTGATGGTCGAGTGCCGGGAGCACGCGCTGCTCCAGCCGGAGCCCTATGGAGTGTGGGGCGGGCTGACCGCTGCGGAGCGCCGCGTCGTCCTGGCCCGGCGCCGTCGGCGCGAGGCGGAACTGCAGCGTACGACGCGCATCGCCGCGGCGGGCTGACCGTTCGACCGTGCCCGGGCAGGCAGGGGGCAGCCCGGGTGCGGATCCCGTCCCGGGCCGCCGGGCGGGCTCGGGGGTGCGGGCCGGCCCGCACCGATGGAGCCCGCCCGGCGGCCTCGGCGTGTGACCCGGCGCGTGCGCAGGCCGCCGGGGCGGAGCGTCAGCTGGGGCGCTCGAAGTCGACCCTGCTGTAGGCGCGCAGCTTGGACAGCCGGTGCGTGGAGTCGATCTGCCGGATGGTGCCCGACTTGGACCGCATCACCAGGGACTGCGTGGTCGCGGTCTCCGCGCGGTAGCGCACCCCGCGCAGCAGCTCGCCGTCCGTGATGCCGGTGGCGACGAAGAAGACGTTCTCGCCGCTGACCAGGTCGTTCGTGTGCAGGACCTTGCCGAGGTCGTGGCCCGCGCCCAGCGCGCGCTCCCGCTCCTCCTCGTCCTTGGGCCACAGCTTGGCCTGGATCGTGCCGCCGAGGCACTTGATGGCACAGGCCGTGATGATGCCCTCGGGCGTACCGCCGATGCCGAGCAGCAGGTCCACGCCCGTGCCCTCGCGCACGGCCATGATGGCGCCGGCCACGTCGCCGTCGGAGATGAACTTGATGCGGGCGCCGGCCTCGCGGATCTCCTTGACGATGCCGTCGTGGCGGGGGCGGTCGAGGACGACGACGGTCACGTCCTCCGGCGAGGAGTGCTTCGCCTTCGCAACGCGGCGGATGTTGACGCCCACCGGGGCGTCGATGTCGACGTAGTCGGCGGCCTCGGGGCCGGTGACCAGTTTGTCCATGTAGAAGACCGCGGACGGGTCGAACATGGAGCCCCGGTCGGCGACGGCCATGACGGAGACCGCGTTGGCCATGCCCTTGGCCGTGAGGGTCGTGCCGTCCACCGGGTCCACGGCGACGTCGCACTCGGCGCCGGTCCCGTCGCCCACGCGCTCGCCGTTGTAGAGCATGGGGGCGTTGTCCTTCTCGCCCTCGCCGATGACGACGACGCCGTTCATGGAGACGGTGCCGATGAGGGCGCGCATGGCCTTGACCGCGGCGCCGTCCGCGCCGTTCTTGTCACCGCGCCCGACCCAGCGGCCCGACGCCATCGCGCCGGCCTCGGTGACCCGGACGAGCTCCAGGGCGAGGTTGCGGTCGGGGGCCTCGGGGCTGACCTCGAGCGGGGACGGCAGATGATTTTCGGTCATCGGAGCGCACCTTTCTGTACGGCGACGGCCGTGGAACCCCTCGTCCCCCGAAGGGGGCAGAGGGTGAGGGTGCTGCTGACTTTATCGGTTGACCGCGAGAGTGAGCAGGCCACCCCACGCATGAGCGGCGTCAAGGTCTTCCGGTGACTCCCGGTGCGGCACCGGCGTCAAGATCGGCGCGGCCATGAGGGACGATGGGGGCGTGGCAGGTAGGAACCCTAAGGCGCAGACCGTACGGAACATGTTGCTGGCACTGGTGGTGATCGTCCCGGTGGCCCTCGTCAGCTATGTCTTCATCCCGCACGACGACAAGAAGGACCCCGTCAGGACCGTCGACTACCGGGTGGAGCTCGACACGGCCCGGCGCGCCGCGCCGTACCCCGTCGCCGCGCCCGAGGGGCTGGCCGCGGGCTGGCGCGCGACCTCGGTCTCGTACCGCGCGGGCGGCAAGGACGGCTCGGCCTGGCACCTCGGCTTCCTCGACCCGGACACGCAGTACGTCGCGGTCGAGCAGAGCGACGGCCCGTCCGCGTCGTTCGTCGACAACGTGACGCAGGGCGCGACGAAGACCCCCAGGACCGAGAAGGTGGGGGACGCCACCTGGCGGCGCTACGAGGGCGAGAAGTACAACGCCCTGGTGCGCGAGGAGCACGGCGTGACGACGGTGGTCACCGGCACCGCCGCGCCGGAGCGGCTGACGAAAATGGCCGCCGCGCTCAAGGCCGGAAAGGCCTGAGCGCGACGGCTGGATCAGACGGTGGTGACGACCTCGTCGTAGGACAGGCGCGGCGAGCGCGGACTGTGTCCTTCGGGGGGTAACCCCCGGACCCCCAGCCGGGGGTCGGGGGCGCGTCTCCCGTCGGTTCTCAGACGGTCGTGACGACCTCGTCGTACGACAGGCGCGGCGAGCGCGGACTGTGTCCTTCGGGGGGTAACCCCCGGACCCCCAGCCGGGGGTCGGGGGCGCGACTGCCGTCGGTTCTCAGACGGTGGTGACGACCTCGTCGTACGACAGACGCGGCGAGCGCGGGAACCACGGGTTCTCGCCCGGCTTGCCGATGTTGACGACCATCAGCGGGGTGTGGTCGTCGTCCAGGAACTCCTTCTGGACGCCCGCGAAGTCGAAGCCGGTCATCGGGCCCGCGGCCAGACCGGCGGCGCGGATGCCGAGGATGAAGTACGCGGCCTGGAGGGCGCCGTTGACCGAGGCCGCACCCTCACGGGCCGAACGCTCGCTGAAGAAGACGTCCTTGGCCTGCGGGAAGTGCGGGAACAGCGTCGGGAGCTCCTCGTGGAACTCGTTGTCCGCGGCGAGGATCGCGACGAGCGGCGCCGTACGGGTCTTGGGCTGGTTGCCCTCCGCCATGTGCGCCACCAGGCGCTCACGGGCCTCCTCGGAGCGGACCAGGACGACGCGCAGCGGCGACCCGTTGAACGCGGTCGGGGCGTACTTCACCAGGTCGTAGACGGCCTGGATCTGCTCGTCGGTCACCGGCTCGTCGGAGAAGGTGTTGGATGTACGGGCCTCACGGAAGAGCAGGTCCTGGGCGGCGGGGTCGAGTGCGAGGGTCATCGGGGCACGCCTTCTCTTTGGGTACGGAAATGTGTGCGGTAAGAGATACTTTGGCGCGCAGTACGTTAACTTTCAACTAAATCCTGGGCATTGTGATGCGACTCACCTCCGGTGGGGGTGCGGTTGCTCGGGTCGCGGCTGTGTCCCGGGTGCGGGTCCGTTGCCGCCTGCGGCGGGAGCGGCCTGCGGCCGCGTCCTCAATCGCCGGACGGGCTGAGTTTGCGCACCCCGGGGGTCTGGGGGCGGAGCCCCGGCCGCGGCGGAGCCGCGCATCAGACGCTGCGGGAGTCAGTCCTGCGGGCCTTCAGCGGCCGGGGAATCCGCCGCAAGCGCGGCGTCGAGGCGGGCGCGCGCCCCCTCCAGCCAATGCCGGCACACCTTCGAGAGCTCCTCACCCCGCTCCCACAGCGCCAGCGACTCCTCCAGCGTCGTACCGCCCGCCTCCAAGCGCCGCACGACCTCGATCAGCTCATCCCGCGCCTGCTCGTACCCCAGCACGCTCTCGCCCGCGTCGCCCTCAGCATCGGCAGCGGCAGCCGCATCCGTCTTCGCCATGCGGCCAAGCCTAAGCGGGGGGTGTGACAACGGCCCGCACCGTGAACTCGCCCTCCGCGACCCGCGCCCGCAGTTCCTCCTCCGCCGCGACCTCGTCGGCGGCGCGCACCACCGAGCCGTCCGCGTGCTGGAGCACCGCGTACCCGCGGCGCAGCGTCGCCGCCGGGGACAGGCCGACCACGCGCGCGTGGGTGTGCGTCAGCTCCGAGTCCGCGCGGTCCAGCCGGTTGCCGAAGGCGCGCCGCCCGCGTTCCGTGAACGCCGCGACATGGGCCTCCCGCTCGTCCACCATCCGCTGCGGCCGCTCCATGCTCGGGCGCGCCCGCACGGAGGCCAGCCCGCGCTCCTCGCGCTCCAGGTGCCCGGTGACACAGCGCAGCGCGCGGTCCCGCAGCTGCCGTACGCGGAGCAGTTCCTCGCCCACGTCCGGCACGACCCGCTTCGCCGCGTCCGTGGGCGTGGACGCGCGCAGGTCGGCGACCAGGTCCAGCAGGGGGGTGTCCGGTTCGTGGCCGATCGCGGACACCACCGGCGTACGGCACGCGGCCACCGCCCGTACGAGCTGCTCGTCCGAGAACGGCAGCAGGTCCTCCACGCTGCCGCCGCCGCGCGCCACGACGATCACGTCCACGTCCGGGTCGGCGTCCAGCTCGGCCACCGCCTCGATCACGCGCGGCACGGCGTGCACGCCCTGCACCGGGACGTTGCGCACCTCGAAGCGGACCGCGGGCCAGCGGTGCCGGGCGTTCTCCAGCACGTCGCGCTCCGCGGCGGAGGCGCGGCCGCAGACCAGCCCGACGAGCTGCGGCAGGAACGGCAGCGGCCGCTTGCGCTCGGCGGCGAACAGGCCCTCCGCGGCGAGCGACTTCTTCAGCTGCTCCAGCCGCGCCAGCAGCTCACCGACGCCGACCGGCCTGATCGCGGCGGCGCGCAGCGAGAGCGAGCCGCGCGGCGCGTACCACTCGGGCTTGGCGTGCACGACGACGCGCGCGCCCTCCGAGACGACGTCGGCGACCTCGTCGAACACGGCGCGGTAGCAGGTGACGGACAGCGAGATGTCGTGCGACGGGTCGCGCAGGGTCAGGAACACGACACCCGCGCCCGGACGGCGGGACAGCTGGGTGATCTGCCCTTCGACCCATACGGCGCCCAGCCGGTCGATCCACCCGCCGATGAGACGGGACACCTGCCCTACGGGGATCGGAGCGTCGGGTGACGTGTTGAGGGCCATGCGCTTGAGGGTAGCGGCGGGGGTGCGGGCCCGTTGCCGCCTGCGGCGGGGGCGGCCTGCGGCCGCGTCCTCAATCGCCGGACGGGCTGAATTCAGCCCGTGGGGGCACCTCCCAGCGGTAGCTGGGGGAGGGAAGCGGCGGGGCTGGGGAAAAAGACGCGTCAGCCCACCCGCGCCCGCCGGAACGTCTGCACCCCCAGCACGCCCAACCCCACCGCGCACCAGATCGCTCCGACCGACTGCGCCGCCCCCGCCGCCTTCACGATCACCGCGACCACCACCGCCAGCCCCAGCAACGGCACCACCACATGCCGCACCGCCCGCACGGGCCCGCCCCGTTTCCGTACCGCGAACCACCCGATCACCGACAGGTGCAGCAGGGCGAAGGCGGCCAGCGCCCCCACGTCGACCACCGACACCAGCCGGTCCAGCCCGTCGTCGCGCCGGGCCGCCCACACCGCCGCCACCAGGGTCACCGTCGCCGCGCCCAGCAGCGCGGGCCGCGGGACGCCGGAGCCGCGGTCCACCTTCGCCAGCAGGTTCGGCAGCCGCCTGTCGCGGGCCATGGCGAACAGCAGCCGGCCCGCCGCCGCCTGACCGGCCAGCGCGGCGAAGGCGGCGCCGATCGCCTTGCTGGCGGCCACCAGGTCGTGCAGCCAGGCGCCGGTCGCCGAGTCGACCGTGTCGTAGAACGCCGACCCCTGGTCGGCCGGGTGCGCCGCCAGCTCCGCGGGGGACATGGGGGCGAGCAGCGCCGCCAGGTAGGTCTGGAGGACGAACAGCACGCCCGCCACCGCCAGACACGTGAGCACGGCCCGCGCGACCCGCTCGGAGCCCCCGGCCGACTCTTCCGCGAACGCGGCGATCGCGTCGAACCCGAGATACGAAAGGACCGCCACCGACACCGCCGTGAACACCGCCCCCGTCGACAGGCCGCCGTCCCCGGTCAGCGGTGACAGCCACCCGCGCCGGGTGCCGTGCTCCGACAGCGCGAAGACCGCCGAGGCGACGAAGACCAGCAGCACGGCGATCTCCATGGCCAGCACCAGGAACCCGACCGCCGCCGCGGCCCGTACGCCCCACAGGTTCAGCCCGGTCGTCACCACCACCGCGAGCGCGGTCCACACCCACTGCGGGACGGACGGCACGAGCGCGTGCATCGCGATGCCGGAGAAGAGATACGCGACCGCCGGGATCAGCAGGTAGTCGAGCAGCGCCATCCAGCCGGCGACGAACCCGGCCCCTTCGCCGAGCCCCACGCGCGCGTAGGTGTAGACCGAGCCCGCCTGCGGGGCGACGCGCACCATCTGCGCGTACGAGACGGCGGTGAAGGTCATCGCCACGGTCGCCACCGCGTAGACCAGGGCGACCGCGCCGTGCGCCTTCGCGTCGAGCGTGCCGAAGATGCCGACGGGCGCCATCGGGGCGATGAAGAGCAGGCCGTACACCACGAGGTCCCGGAACGAGAGCGTGCGGCGGAGCGCGTCCTTCCGGCCGTCGCCGGGTGGTGTGGCCATGAAGTCGCCCCTCGTCGGTCCGTACCTCCCGTCATCGTGCACCAGCTCCGGCCGCGACGCCGGTCGGCGGAACGCCCCCGGAGGGCGGGCCCGTACGATGGAGGGCATGACTGCTGCCGCCGCCCGCAAGGTCCTGCTCGCCGCCCCCCGTGGCTACTGCGCGGGTGTGGACCGCGCCGTGATCGCCGTCGAGAAGGCCCTGGAACAGTACGGTGCGCCGGTCTACGTGCGCCACGAGATCGTCCACAACAAGTACGTGGTCCAGACGCTGGAGAAGAAGGGCGCGATCTTCGTCGAGGAGACGGAGGAAGTGCCGGAGGGCAACATCGTCATCTTCTCCGCGCACGGCGTCGCCCCCGTCGTCCACGAGGAGGCCGCGCGCGGCAAGCTGGCCACCATCGACGCGACCTGCCCCCTGGTCACCAAGGTCCACAAGGAAGCCGTCCGCTTCGCCAAGGACGACTACGACATCCTCCTCATCGGCCACGAGGGCCACGAGGAGGTCATCGGCACCAGCGGTGAGGCGCCCGACCACATCACCCTGGTCGACGGCCCCGGCGACGTCGGCAACGTGACGGTCCGCGACGAGTCCAAGGTCGTCTGGCTCTCCCAGACCACTCTGTCCGTCGACGAGACGATGGAGACGGTGGACGCGCTCAAGGGCCGCTTCCCGCAGCTGATCAGCCCGCCGAGCGACGACATCTGCTACGCCACGCAGAACCGGCAGATCGCCGTCAAGCAGATGGGCGCCGACGCCGACCTGGTGATCGTCGTCGGCTCGAAGAACTCCTCCAACTCCGTCCGCCTGGTCGAGGTCGCCCTGGGCGCCGGCGCCCGCGCCGCCCACCTGGTCGACTTCGCCGACGAGATCGACGAGGCATGGCTGGAGGGCGTCGGCACGGTCGGCGTCACCTCGGGCGCCTCGGTGCCGGAGATCCTCGTCGAGGGCGTCCTGGAGTGGCTCGCGGCGCGGGGCTACGGCGACGTCGAGACGATCACCGCCGCCCAGGAGTCGATCACCTTCTCGCTGCCGAAGGAGCTGCGCCGGGATCTGCGGGCGGAGGCCGCCGCGGCGGTGTCGGCCGAGGGCGACGGCGCGCGGAAGGCCTGAACCGGGCGGTCCGCCCGGGCTTTCCGAGGGGTGAGTGTCGGTCCCACCCCTTAGCGTGGTCGGCATGGACGTATTCGGCGTGGACATCGGCGGATCGGGCATCAAGGGCGCACCGGTCGACCTGAAGCGGGGCGAGCTGACCGAGGAGCGCTTCAAGATCCTCACGCCGAAGCCGGCCACCCCGGACGCCGTCGCGGACAGCGTCCGGGAAGTCGTGGCGAATTTCGGCTGGTCCGGGCCGGTCGGGGTGACGTTCCCGGGCGTGGTCGTCGACGGCACGACGTGCACGGCCGCCAATGTCGCCGAGGAGTGGGTGGGCGTGGACGCGGCCGGGCTGCTCGGCGAGCGGCTCGACTCGCCCGTGACCGTGCTGAACGACGCGGACGCCGCGGGCCTCGCCGAGCTGCACTACGGCGCCGCGCGCGGCCGCCGGGGCACGGTCGTCGTGCTCACCTTCGGCACCGGCATCGGCAGCGCCGTCTTCACCGACGGCAAGCTCGTCCCCAACACCGAGCTGGGCCATCTGGAGCTGCAGGGCCACGACGCCGAGACGCGGGCCTCGACCCGCGCCAAGGACGAGGAAGATCTGAGCTGGCAGCGCTGGGCGCGCCGGGTGCAGCGCTATCTCGCCCATGTGGAGAAGCTCTTCACCCCCGAGCTCTTCGTCATCGGCGGCGGCGTCAGCCGCAAGGCGGACAAGTTCCTCCCGCTGATCGAGGGCGTCAGCGCGGAGATTTTGCCCGCTCAGCTGCAGAACAACGCGGGGATCGTAGGGGCCGCGATGGCCGCCGGCGCGGCCTGGCCCGGTCCCGCCGCTGCTGCCTGATCAGCAGCATCCGGCGGGTGAGCGCGATCAGCCCGGTCAGCGCGGTGCCCGCGTAGAGCCATCCGGCGTGCAGGGACAGCACGGTGACCAGGCCCATGGCCTGCCCGGCGAAGCTGTCCGGGCCCTCGGCGAGGGGCACCGCGCCGACCGCGAAGGCGATGGGCGCGGTCACCGGCGCGGTCACCAGGTCGGCCGGCCTCACCCACAGCGCGCAGGCCGAGCCCGCCAGCAGGAAGAAGACGCCGTAGACGGCGGGCGAGCGGCCCGCCACGGAGTCCAGGGCGCCGACGGCCAGCATGGCCAGCGTGGTCAGGAGCCCGCAGCCGAAGCCGGTCAGCCGGGGGCCGGGCACCCGCAGCGGGGGAGAGGCGCGCCCGGAGCGCGCGCGGTAGACCGTCGCTGTCCCGCCCTTTCCCACGGGGTTTCCCACGGGGGAGGACGGCCTGGGCACGGGGGGCGTGCGGCGGACCTTGGGCTGGGGCGCACGGGTGCTGGGTTGCTCCACCCGACCAAACTAGGTCGAGAAGCGGGAGGAATCCGACGTTGGACACGCGGTTTGGGCCACCTTGGCCGCGCGTTCGACTGATAGTCCTTCCGGGGCCGCGGTGCGGCACGGACCCGTAGACTGGTTCACCGGCCCCGCCGTGGGCCGCGGACCCTTTACACCCTTCCCGGGGAAGGCGGCGGCCGACCCGCTGCCGGAACCGACCCGGGAATCTCGCTACGGGAAGTCGCCACGTGTCGCTCACGATCGGAATCGTCGGTCTGCCGAATGTCGGCAAGTCGACCCTGTTCAACGCCCTGACCAAGAACGACGTGCTGGCGGCCAACTACCCGTTCGCCACCATCGAGCCCAACGTGGGTGTCGTCGGCGTCCCGGACCCCCGGCTGAACAAGCTCGCGGAGATCTTCGGCTCGCAGAAGATCCTCCCCGCCACGGTCGACTTCGTCGACATCGCGGGCATCGTGCGCGGCGCCTCCGAGGGTGAGGGCCTGGGCAACAAGTTCCTCGCGAACATCCGCGAGTCCGACGCGATCTGCCAGGTCATCCGCGCCTTCAAGGACGAGAACGTCGTCCACGTCGACGGCAAGGTCTCGCCCAAGGACGACATCGAGACCATCAACACCGAGCTGATCCTCGCGGACCTCCAGTCGGTCGAGAAGGCGGTCCCGCGCCTGACGAAGGAGTCCCGCCTCCAGAAGGAGAAGGTGGCCGTCCTCGCCGCCGTCGAGGCCGCCCAGAAGATCCTGGAGTCCGGCCAGACGCTCTTCTCCGCCGGCATCACCAAGGGCACCGAGCAGGGCGACCTCCTGCACGAGCTGCACCTGCTCACCACCAAGCCGTTCCTCTACGTCTTCAACGTCGACGAGGACGAGCTGGTCGACGAGGACTTCAAGAACGAGCAGCGCGCCCTGGTGGCGCCCGCCGAGGCGATCTTCCTCAACGCCAAGATCGAGTCCGAGCTGATCGAGCTCGACGACGACGAGGCGCTGGAGCTCCTCCAGTCCATGGGCCAGGACGAGCCCGGCCTCGCCACCCTCGGCCGCGTCGGCTTCGACACCCTGGGCCTCCAGACCTACCTCACGGCAGGCCCCAAGGAGACCCGCGCCTGGACCATCAAGAAGGGCGCCACGGCCCCCGAGGCGGCCGGTGTCATCCACACCGACTTCCAGAAGGGCTTCATCAAGGCCGAGGTCATCTCCTTCGAGGACCTCGTGGCCACCGGCTCGGTGACCGAGGCCCGCGCGGCGGGCAAGGCCCGCATGGAGGGCAAGGACTATGTGATGGCGGACGGGGACGTGGTGGAGTTCCGGTTCAACGTGTAGTGGGTGACATACCGCCACGTCGCTGATCTGGCAAACATGCAGGTCAGAAGGGGTCCACTCCTCCGGGGGTGGGCCCCTACGCTTTTCCCGTGCTGGATCGGTGCTGGGATAGCCGATCGTCCATCAGCCGCTTTCCCCTCCCAAATGACACCGAGAGTGGTACGTCATTAGGTACCGCTTGAGGGAAGGGGGCAGGTCATGTCCATAACCGCGAGCGAAGCCCGCAAGGCTCTCTTTCCGCTGATCAAAAAGGTCGACGAAGACCACGACGCCATCGAGATCGTCTCCAAGCACGGCAACGCCGTGCTCGTCTCGGCCGAGGACTACGCGGCGCTGCGCGAGGGCGCGTACCTGCTGCGCTCCCCGGCGAACGCCCGCCGACTCCTCAAGGCGTACGAGAATGCCCTGGCCAACATCAGCGTGTCGGAGCGTGAGCTGATCGATCCGGATTCGGTGGACGCAGGCGCGGGTGCCGAGTGAGGCTCCTCTTCGAGGATCAGGGCTGGGACGACTACACGTCCTGGCTCAAGAACGACCGCAAGATGCTCACCCGGATCAACAAGCTCATCGAAGACGTCAAGCGCGATCCCTTCTCGGGGATCGGCAAGCCCGAGCCGCTTAAGTACCACTTGCCTGGAGCGTGGTCGAGGCGGATCGACGATGAGCGCCGCCTCGTCTACCTGGTCACGGACAAGAAGATCGTGATCCTCGCAGCTCGCTATCACTACTAGACGCATCGCTGTCGAAGGGGCAGATCCTGTGTTGGACCTGCCCCCTTCAGGTGTTGTAGACGGTTGAGAGAGGCGACGTGGAGCCGCCACACGGGGTCTTCTCCGCTATCGATCGATGCTGGTGGCAAGGGCTGCGGAGGTGGCGAGCAGCCGCGCGAAGTCGGCGACCGCCGTCTTGTCCAGATACGCGACCACGTTACCGAGTCGGTCGCCCCAGTCGGGACGGAAATCGTATGTGAGCAGGTGCCCTTCACGGTGAGTGGACAGCCTGACGTTGAGCAGGGTCTCCAGTCCAGGCGCCGGCAAGACCGCAGGGGTCCGGAAGATCTTGCGCTCCGTGGTGCCGGGGGCGAATCGGCTCTGGCCGAGCAGCAGGGCCGGATCCACCAGCCGCCCAGCTTCCTCGCACCAGATGGTCACGTGCCCGCGGACCTCTCCGTCCGGCAGAACCATCGGCGGCTGCTGCCAGCCTGGCAGATCAAGTGGTTCGTCGTCACCCCGTGCCACCCGCAACCTGGTCGGGAGCAGCCTGCATTCCAAGCCCATGGAGCGCAGAGCCGCGGCGAACGCCAGGGCGAGGAAGGCGGAGGAGGGCGCCGCATGCCCGCCCAGGTGGTAGGAGGTGGCTCCGAGCAGGCCATACACCAAGCGCGCATCCGGGGGAACGGCCTGGGTCAGGGCCACGGCGTCGCGCCAGGGGTATTCGGATATCCGGTGTGTACCGTTGCCGCTCGACGGTGGCAGCGGGACGCGAGGAGGCCCGTCCTCGCCCACTGTTTCGGACGGTTCGTCATGGGAGCTCTGCTCGTGCAGTTCCAGGAACTGGCGCGCGGTGATCGCGAGCGGTACATGAGCCTGTCCCGCTGCCTCGAACAGCTCCAGACTCTCTCGTATGAGAGCGCGGCACAGGTCCGGATCTCCGTCCGGATGTCCCAGCAGATGCCGAGTCCAGGCGAGAATTGCGCGCCGGTTTACGACATAGGCCAGTACGTCCGGCCCGGCTTCGGCGTGCGCTCTGAGGAGGGCCTCGGCCCGGTCGATCAATGACTCTGCGGCCTGCAGGATCCAGACGTCAGTGGTCAGCTCGTGCTTCTGTCGGTGGAGGCTGCCGACCATCACAGCATGGGCCGTGTCCACCATGTGGTCCGCGTGGTGGCGCATGATGTTCACGGCTACCCGCTCGGCGGGCTCGGGGATTCTTGCGGCGACGGCGAGAGCCTCCTCCAGCTGGCCTGTGGACGCTTTCACGATGGCGTCCAGGAAGTGCAGCTCCGCGTTCGTCTCCGCCTCTGCCGGGGCTTCCGCCTTGGTCTGGTCGATGGCCATGGCTGCGCCATCCCAGTTCTGGATCCATACGAGCACCTGCACTTGTTCCAACCGGAACCCCAAGGCAACTGAGGGGGTCACGTCCTCGCGCTGCAGAACCTCATCGAGTCTGGCGTTGGCGCGGGCGATGTCGGCGAAGCGGTCCGTTGCCACGGCCGCGCGCATGTCGGTTGCGTGGGCCAGCAGTAGGTGCTGCACGCCCTCAGCGTCGAGTGCGTTCCTGCTTTCCAACAGGTTCCAGCTGATCCGTGCCGCCTCCGCGGCCTCATCGAACCGCGACTGATTCAGAAGGCACTGGGCCAGTGTGGTCGTCGTCGCGGCCCGCCGGTACACGGGATCGTCCACTGCCCCCTCGTCGGCGTGTTCCACGATCTCGAGTGCCTCACGCAACAGCGCCTCACTGCGCACCAGATCGCCGTGGATGTTCGAGATCGCTCCCGCGACATTCGCCAGCAACGCCACGGTGCTGCCGTCCGCGTGGCCGCTGCCGATCACGTGATGCGTCACGTGTACCGCATGCTCGATCAGTGCGGCTGCTTCGGTCCACGTGTGCTGCTTCTGGCAGTCCACCAACCGATTCACCAGCTCGTACTGGAAGCGCTCTTGCATCATGTCGACGGCCTCGCCGTCCATCAGCGCGCTGACTACCTCTTGGACGATGCGATGGATTGCCAGCATGCCGTCCCGGGGGTCGACCAGGGAGAACCTGCGCAGCTCCGCCACGGCACTGTAGACGCCCGATCCGGTCGGAAGGTCGAGCGTTGCGAGGTGAAGCGGAATGAAGTCCGGGGCGAGCAGAGCACAGCGGGCGAGCAGGCCGGCGGCGAGATGCCGTCCCGAATTCTCGGGCGAGTGCAGCGCCTGATCTAGGACCTTGCCGACGCTGAGGGCCACCGCCGCCGTCAGCGTCGCACCCTCCTGGTAGTCGAGCGGCACGAATCCGGAGTCATCGAGCAACCGGGCTCGGCAGGCGGCGAGTTCTGTCAGATAGACACCGACCGGGCACTGAGTCGCCGCGATGTAGCCGGTGGCCTGGGCGATGCCGAGCGGGATGCCCTCCACCGCGTCGACCAGTTCGGACACCTCGGTCTTGGAGACATCCGGCAGTCGCTCCCCGGCCCAGGCGGTGGCCTCCTCGGTGGTCATCCGTTTCACGACCAGTCCACCGTCAGCCGCGGCCCAGGCCGAGTCGCGGGTGGTGATCAGTGCGTGCGTACCCTCACAGGCTGGCAGCAGCCCGTGCAGCAGCTCCCGGTTCGCGACGTTGTCGTAGACGAGCAGCAGTCGCGTGCCCAGATGCGCGAGACGGAAGCCGACTTGGGCGAGGACCTCCTCTTCTGTGGTCGGCTCGGCTTCCTGTCGCTCCTCGGCGACGATCCGCCGATAGGCGGCGAGTACGCCTTCCCGGGTGTCGGAGGGGATCCACCAGACAAATTCGTACTGATCCCGGTAACGGTGGGCATACAGCCGGGCGATACTCGATTTGCCGATGCCCCCGAGTCCGGACACGACCACGCGGACCGTCCCCGTGTCGGGGTCTCTTTCGAACCGCTCCCGCAGTGCGGTCAGTTCCTGCTCCCTGCCGCGCACGCCCGCGGCCGAGGGTACGCCGCGGAACAGGGCGCGGCTTGGTCCGGACAGCTCGCCCGGCTTCGCCCCGGGCACGGTCCGGTGTCCATGCAGGAGTCCCGGAAGCTCGTCCAGCCGAAGCGTACGTCGGGCGAGTTGACGGTCCGCGGACCACTGAAACATCTTCACGAACAACGCGTCGATGGTGCCGTCGACCTCGGCCGCTGCCATGGCGGTGGGGGACATCCGCAACAGCTCCAGCCGGGCCTGGTCGAGGACTTGTTCCCACGGGCCGATCCGGGTGTCGGTCTCGAGCCGACGCAGGAGCGCGTGGTCGTCTGCGGTGAGCGTGATCGAGGTCCGCAGGCCCGCGCACTTGGCCAGCCACCGGTCCGGTTCTGGAACGGTGCGGGCCAGCTCCGCCGCATCCCGCACGGCCTGCCCCGATGACGGGTGCACTGGAGCATCGGAGAGGAACCGCAACACCGCCGTGCCGCCCGGATCGGCCTCTCCCCACCGACGGGCGAGCCGCACCAGCTCCGGGCCGGACCACGAGCCCGGCTCGACCCGAGTCTTGGCCTGGGCCAGCAAGAGCGGCTGCCCCTGTACGTCTCGTACTTCGAAGTCGATGGCTTCGTCGGCGCCCTCAACCCGAAAGGTGTCGGCCTCCGGATACTGCTCCGGGGTGCGAATCAGTTGCAGAATGGCACATGCTGTCTGGAACCCCATGCCCCGCGCTGTGTCAACTCCACCCACGTCTCCCCCTCTGCCCTGGGCTGCCTCCAGCATGCCGGACCCCACTGACAGTCCTCCCCGCGATCCTCGAACCCGGGACTGGTGTCGTGCAGAACGCTATGTGGCTCTCGCCCCTGATGTGGCTGTCCAGCCTTCGAAGGAGGCAAGCGCGGTTGCGCTGCTCCCGTGCTGGATGGGTGCTGGATATTCCGACGCGGGGTCAGTGGTGATCAGGTCTCGTAAACGGTGGAGCGATGTCCGACGTGAACGACCCACACGACCAGTTCGCCGTTGTCGATGGTGTAGACGACCCGGTAGTCGCCGACTCGTAGGCGGCGGCGCTCCGGCTGGGAGACGAGTGCGGTGGTGTTGAAGCCGAAGGGGTCACTCTCCAGCTCTGTCAGCTTGGCCAGGATGCGCAGGGCCATGTCCCGTGGGATCTTTCGAAGCTCGGCATGGGCCTCGGGACGAAAGACGGTGCGGTAGTTACTCACTGCGCGCCAGCGTCTCCTTCATGACGTCCTCGATCGGGATGCCAGCCGAACGGTTCGCCATGCGCTCGTCGATGATCCGGTTGATCTCCTGCTCTTCCCACTTCTGGTACTTGCGCAGGACGTCGATCGAGACGACGGCGGCGACCTCCTTGCCCCGTCGTGTGATCACGGTGGGCACGTCGTCACGGTCGGCCCGTTCGACGACTTCGGCCAAGTGCGCGCGGACGTCACGGATGGACTCTATGGGCAGCGGCTGCGTCATGTGCTCAAGGGTACCGGATGTACCATGTGTACACAACGGCTCTCGCTGCCATCGGCCCGTGCCGGATGAGTCCCTGGGGGTGGCCCTACGGCACCACCGACGAGTGGTGGTTGACGATCAGCCAGTGCCCGCCGCGCAGTTCATAGACGAATGTGTAGCGCGCGTCGGTCTTGCCGGCCTTGCCGTTCTTGTCCGTCAGGGTGAACTGGTACAGGCCGGTGTCGATCGCCGACCTGGGACCGAGAACGGTGATGTGCCGCTCCTGGATCCTGCCCTGGGGCTTCTGCTGGAGGAAGTGCTCGAAGTAGTCGACGATTCTGTCGTGAGTGGTGCGGATCTCTGACGACTGCGTCGGCAGCAGGACGGCGTCGGGCGCGTAGAGAGCCGCGACGGCACGGGCGTTCCGTGTGGCCAGCGCCGCGTTCCACCGGTCGAACAGGGCGGCGATCCGCCGCGGGGTGGGCTTCGCGACAACCGCGTGGTGCGCCGTACGCGCGTCAGGGGGCGGACCCCCGGCGGCGTGGGCCGGACCCGCGCCGGCGAGCAGAACCGCGGCGGCGACGACGGCTGTCCGGACGGGGGTTCTCCGTGTCATGGGTCCTCCGGTGATCCTCAGCGGAACGATCAAGTCCGCTTTCAGCATCACCTCCCGCAGGGACCAGGGCACGCCGACCGACGGCAAGCGGGGCAGGGCTCGTCACCGGCACACACGTAAGGGCCGAGCTCCGGTGAGCTCGGCCCTTACGTTCGTCACCGCCCCGGGCGGCCGTTCACTTGCCGGGAACGAGCGCGTCCAGGTCGAGCTCGATGTCGAACGGCACGGGACGCTTCAGGGTGCCCCGGAAGATCCCGGCCGGGGCGTAGCGGCCGGTCGGCCCGTCCAGCTCGTAGACGTGGACGACCGGTGCGCCGTCCTCCTCCTCGATGCACCAGTAATTCGGAATCCCCGCTTTGGCGTACTTGTGTAGCTTCACTGTCCGGTCGCGGTGCGCGGACTCGGGTGAGACCACCTCCACCACCAGCTGCACCTCCTCCGGCGCGAACCAGGTGCGGTCGGGGGCGAAGGGAGCGGTGGTCACCAGAACATCGGGTTCGGGGCGGTTGTGTTCGTCGAGACGGATCGTCATCTCGCGCTCGATCTCGATGCCGGTCGGTGCCCGATCCATGAGGGTCGCGGTCAGAACGGTGACAAGGCGGCCATGCCAGGACCGCTGCGGCGACATCATGAATACAAGGGCTCCGTCGATCAGCTCGGTGTGCCGTGGCGCATGCGGGAGTCGGTCCAGATCCTCCGCGACCCAGCCCTCGGGCCGGGGCGGATGCATCCAGTCAGGCAGGGCGGTCATGGCTCCACCGTAGCGATTCGGCCGGGCCCCGGCCACGAGATCCCGGGCAGTGCGCTCGCCTGCCCGCGTCACCCGAAGAAGTCCAGCAGCGCCTCCGTCACCGCTTCCGGTTGTTCCTCCACCAGGTAGTTGCGGGTGTTCTTGATCTCCTTGACCTCGACGTCCGTGCCCTGGGCGGGGAGGGCGCGGCGCATGTAGTCGTAGAAGGCGCCGTAGGCCAGGCCCAGCATCGGGGCGGTCACCTTGGGGTAGGCGTTGAAGTCCGCGATGTCCTCGCGGTAGGCCTGGAACCAGCCCTGGCCGGCGCGGATCGCCTCCGGCGCGGAGTAGGCGCGGGCGTAGATGTCGCGGTCGCGCGGGGTGATCGCGTCCGGGTTCAGCAGGCTCAGGTTGAACATGTAGTCGACGAGGTGGCGGTAGCGGCCGTCGGCGAGGAGCTGCTCCGGGAGGTCCTGGACCTGTTGGAAGGCGAGCCACCAGCGGTGGGGGCCCTGGTCGCCGGGGCGGGGGACCATGGGGAAGTCGTAGTAACTGTCGTCGATGTGGGTGGTGTTGAGGATCGCCACCTTCGCCGTGGCCGCCGGGTGGTTGGCGGCGTGGGCGAAGGCGACCATGGCACCGATGCCGTGCCCGGCGATATTGATCCGCTCGTGGCCGAGGTGGCGGGCCAGCTCGTGGACGTCCCGGGCCATGTTCTTCTTCGTGAAGCCGGACCGCGGCTTCTCCGAGCCGCCCATGCCCCGGATGTCGACCGCGATGACCTGATGGCGCTCGGCCAGGGCGGGCATGACCTTGCGGTACTCCCACCACGTCTCGGGCCAGCCGGGCAGCAGGACCAGCGGGGTCCCCTCGCCGCCCGTCACATAGTGCAGTCCGACCCCGTTGACCTTCGCGTACCGGCTGCTGAAGGCGCCGTCCAGGGACGCCGCCAGATGGGTGTCGGTGGTTTCCCCGCTCGTGACGCCCGTGACGCCCGTGACCGGATCCGGTGCCGTGTCGGTGTCCGTCGACATTTCGCTTCCCCCTCAACCCGGTGGGTTTGAACTTCAAACCCTGTGATTTCGATGAAGATAACAACATCGGGGGAGATCGGCCAGAGGCCCTCGGGAGGCAACTGGAGCGCCCGGAGCGGTAGTTGACGACCTTGCCGCTCCGTCACGGAGAGTGGCGGACGCGCGGTATCGGATGGTGAGCGTGCGGCGCATAATTGCAGAAGTGCCTGGGGGGAGTGCCGGTCGCACATGCTGCTCTCGCCGCCAACTACACGTCCCTGAACTGCAATTCACTGCATCTAGTGAATCCTTGGCCTGTAGTTGCGCATCGCAACCCAGGGTTGCCAAGCTGTTGCGGACTGTCAACCTGTTGGGAGTGGCCGTGGCCTTCGGTGACCAGCCCGCATACCTCCGAGTCGCCGGTGATCTTCGCCAGAAGATCGTCGCAGGCGAGCTGCCGCCGCACACACGCCTCCCCTCCCAGGCCCGCATCCGCGAGCAGTACGGCGTCTCGGACACCGTCGCCCTGGAGGCCCGCAAGGTCCTGATGGCCGAGGGTCTGGTGGAGGGGAGATCCGGGTCCGGCACCTATGTGCGCGAGCAGCCCGTGCCGCGAGCCCTGGCGCGTACGGGCTACCGCACGGCCGGCGAGTCCACGCCGTTCCGTCAGGAGCAGGCCGACAGCAGGGTCAAGGGCACCTGGGAGTCGCGCAGCGAGCAGGTCGCGGTGGACTCCGTGCTGGCGCGCAGGCTGCGCGTCGCCGCGGGCGACCGCGCGATGCGCACCGACTATCTCTTCCGGGCCGGGGGCGAGCCGGTGATGCTCTCCACCTCCTGGGAGCCCCTCGCGCTCACCGGGCGCACGCCCGTGATGCTCCCCGAGGAGGGGCCGCTGGCCGGGCGCGGTGTCGTCGAGCGGATGGCCGCCATCGACCTGATCGTCGACAACGTCGCGGAGGAGGTCAGCGCGCGGCCCGGCCTCGCGGAGGAGGTGCTGGCACTCGGCGGCGTCCCCGGGCACTACGTGGTGGTGGTCTCGCGCACCTATTTCGCGGGCGGCTGTCCGGTCGAGACGGCGGATGTGGTGGTGCTCGCCGAGCGCTATCGCGTCGCGTACCACCTGCCGGTCAAATAGCCAGGCCGCGCCGGACCCGCGTCCGCTACCACCTGCTCGTCAAGCGGCCATGAAGTCCGCGTGAACTGCCTCCGGACGTCCGGCGTACGCGTCCTGAAGATCGGTTTTCGGCCGCCCGTGATCCACTCCCCGATCTGTACCGGCAGGTAGGAAGTGTGCATTGTGTACCGCTTTGCCCCGATAGGGCAGGGCGTTTTTTAGTGTTGCAAACCTCACATACGGCCAGGTCAGAGCCTTTTCGCGGAATGCAATCGTCCAAATCGCTCGTACGATGGCGCGGTTTGTGTCCTGCCCGTGGGGGAGAAGAAAGCAAAGGAGATCCGGGGCGTTGAGTACCGAGCAGGGTTCCCACTCCAACTACCGCCGGACCCTCGGTCCGGTGGCGTTGACCGCCGTCGGCCTCGGGTCGATCATCGGCTCCGGCTGGCTCTTCGGCGCCCAGCGGGCCGCGGCCATCGCCGGTCCCGCCGCGATCCTCGCCTGGGTCATAGGCGCGGCCGTCGCACTGACCATCGCGCTCACCTACAGCGAGCTCGGCGCGATGTTCCCCAAGGCCGGCGGCATGGTCCGCTACGGCCAGTACTCGCACGGCTCGCTCGCCGGCTACCTCGCCGCGTGGGCCAACTGGATCGCGATCGTCTCCGTCATCCCCGGTGAGGCGACCGCCTCCGTGCAGTACATGAGCTCCTGGAAGTGGAGCTGGGCCAAGGAGCTGTACGACGGCAAGGAGCTGACGGGCAGCGGTGTGGCGCTGGCCAGCGTCCTGCTGCTCTTCTACTTCTTCCTCAACTGGTTCGCGATCACCCTCTTCGCGAAGACCAACAACGCGATCACCGTGTTCAAGGTCGTCATCCCGGTCCTGACCGCGGGCGCCCTGATGTGGGCGCACTTCGACACCAAGAACATCGAGTCCGCGGGCGGCTTCACGCCGAACGGCTGGAGCTCGGTCTTCACCGCGGTCGCGCTCTCCGGCATCGTCTGGGCCTTCAACGGCTTCCAGTCCCCGCTGAACATGGCCGGCGAGGCCCGCAACCCGGGCAAGTCGCTGCCGAAGGCCGTCATCAGCTCGATCCTGATCGCGCTGGTCATCTACATCGCGCTCCAGATCGCCTTCCTGATGGCCGTGCCGGCGAGCGACCTCTCCAGCCACGGCTGGGTGGACCTGGGCAAGATCTACAACTCGCCGCTCGCCGACCTGGCCGTCGCCTGGGGCCTGAACTGGCTCGCGATGCTGCTGTACGCGGACGCCTTCATCTCCCCGTCCGGCACGGGCATGATCTACGCCGCCACCACCTCGCGCATGATCCAGGGCGTGCAGGAGAACGGCCACCTGCCCGGCGTCTTCGGCAAGGTCGACAAGAAGACCGGCGTGCCGCGCCCGGCGCTGCTGCTCAACCTCGTCGTCGCGTTCATGTTCCTGGCCGTCTTCCGCGGCTGGGGCTCGCTCGCCGAGATCGTCTCGGTGGCCACCGTCATCTCGTACATCACCGGCCCCGTCGCCGTGATGTCGCTGCGCCGCATCGCGCCGGACATCAAGCGCCCGGTCATGCTGAAGGCCATGCCGGTCATCGCCCCCGTCGCGATGGTCTTCGGCTCGCTGGTCCTGTACTGGGCCCGCTGGCCGCTCACCGGCAAGGTCATCCTGATCATGGCCGTCGGCCTGCCGATCTGGGCCTGGTACGAGCTGCGCAAGCCGTGGGCCGAGCTCAAGCCGCACCTCAAGGCCGGCGTCTGGATGGTCGCGTACCTGCTGGTCATGGCCTTTGTGTCGTGGGCCGGCGGCACGGAGTTCGGCGGCAAGGGCTACCTGGCCCAGGGCTGGGACATCGCCGTCGTCGTGCTGCTCGCGCTCGGCTTCTACATGTGGGGCGTACGGAGCGCCTGGCGCAACCCCACCCTGGTCGAGACCGAGAAGGAGATGCGCGCCGAGCAGGAGCACGAGGAAGCCGCGCTCTCGGACGCCAAGGCGTAACTCCGCAAGCAGTGTCCCCGCAGGGGGCGGTCACGGGTCCACGACGGGCCTGCGACCGCCCCCTGCGGCGTTCCGGGGGAGATCCGGCGGTTGCGCGTGCGCATGCCGCGGGCAAGTCCGGGTAACGGCCAGGAGCGGCCTCGGGGAAGCGGCGAGGGACCGCTTGGCCAAATGCGTACCTCTTCGTGAAAAAGCGTATCCGCTGAGTAAAGGTCGGGCGTAGGCTCGGGCATATGCGGACTGCGGTTTCTCCGGGAAACGCCAGACGGTATGCGCCGGTGGGCACGGCGGCGGGAAGGCGGGGGCGATGACTGACAGCGGACCGGTCCTGCCCTGGCTGGTGATCCGTCAGGAGGGCAACGGCAACCGCTACCGCGTCGGGCGCTATGCCACGAAGACGGAGGCCGAGGAGGTCGCCGACCGGCTCGACGCCGGTGGCCGCCGACAGCTCTACGTCGTCGTGCGGGTGGGGCGCGCGGTCTCCTGACGCGAGCCCGGCGCATAGGCTGCACCCCATGACGACGGCGCGTGTGGTGGTGGGTGGAGCGGTGTTCGACCAGGGGCGGCTGCTCGCCGCGCGGCGCAGTGCGCCGCCCGAGCTGGCCGGTCGCTGGGAGCTGCCCGGAGGCAAGCTCGAACCCGGTGAGACGGCCGAGCAGGCGCTGGTCCGGGAGCTGCGCGAGGAGCTCGGCGTCGAGGTCGAGCCGCTGGAGCGGGTCGCGGGGGAGTGGCCCCTGCGGCCGCCGTTCGTGCTGCACGTGTGGACGGCGAAGCTCGTCTCGGGCACGGTGCGCGCCCTTCAGGACCACGACGAGGTGCGCTGGTTGACGCCCGACCGCGTCGACGAGGTCGACTGGCTGGACGAGGACAGGCCCGCCGTGGCGGCGGCCGTCCGCCTGCTCGCGGGCGCGTAGGGGCCGCCCGCCGGGGCCATGCGATCTTGGCCGGGCCCCGTCACCCGCCCGTCGCGCCGTACTCCATCCGTGTCACAGACCCCGCCCGCCGCCGCCAAGAAGATAGTCGGCCTGCCATATCGGGTATGTGCTGATTATTCTCCCCGAACCGGGGCAATCCCGGTGGGGTTCGCAGCGGTCTGGGAAGTGGTCGGCGTGAGCGACAGCGCAGGGACCCTGGCGTCCACGCCCGGATTCGCCGAGTGGAGCTTCCCCGCCGAGGCGGGCGCCGTACGGACCGCTCGTACGCTCGTGCGCGACACCCTGCGCGACTGGGGCCTCGAGGCGGTCACCGATGTGACGGTGCTGCTGGTCAGCGAGCTGGTCACCAATTCCCTGCGGTACGCGAGCGGCCCCATCGGCGTACGGATGTACTCCCGCGCCGGCCCCGTCCTGCTCGTCGAGGTCTCCGACCCGCTGCCCGACCCGCCCCAGGAGCGCGCGGCCCACCCCGACGACGAGGGCGGACGCGGCCTGCAATTGGTGGCATGCACATCCCGCCGGTGGGGAACGCGCAGGGGAAACACCGGCAAGACCGTGTGGTTCGAGCTGGGCCTGCCCGGTTAGTAACCCCCTGGGGAGACATAGCGGGTTGAGACCGTGCTGTGATCGTGAAGTCCGTGTTCCGAGAGGCCCCGGTGCTGGATACTCGGGCTTCTGATGCCGGTGCGAGCACATGAGCCGGAGGGGACGGGCACGTGAGCGAAAAGCCAGCGGGTACGGCGAGCGGTACGCCGGAGGGAACACAGGCCACCGCGATGTGGCAGAACAGCCCGCCGGGATCCCTCTACGACTACATCCGCGTGGCCTCGTTCTCCCTGGGCGCCGACGGGCGCATCCAGCAGTGGAGCGAGCGCGCGGCGGAGCTCTTCGGAATAGCGGCCCGGCACGCCGTCGGCAAGGACCCCCTGGAGATCTTCGCCCCCGCCGCGCCGGGGGCGAGGCGGGGTCCGGACCCCGCCGCCGCCCCGTTCCTGGGCGAGGGCGGGCTCGACGGCCGGGAGTGGACGGGCATCGTGCCCTATCCACGCGGCGAACGGTCACCGGGGCTGGCCGAGATCTATGTGATGCCCACCCGGAGCGAGAACGGCGAGCGCGGCGCGCTCTGCGTGGCCGTGGACGCCCGGGCGCTGCGGGGAATAGAGACCGACATCGCGGCCTCCGAGGCCGTTTTCGGCCAATCTCCCCTGGGATTCTTCTTCTTCGGCACGGACCTCACCCTGCTCCGCGTCAACGAGAGCTTCGCCCAGACCTTCGGCCGCCCCGCCGCCTGGCACCGCGGCCGCACCCCGCACGACTTCCTGCCCCGCGGCGAGGCCGAGCGGCTGACCGCGGCGCTGCGACAGGTCCTCGACACCGGGCGGCCGGTGTCCGACGTCCAGCTCGTGGGGCCGGTGCCCGGCCAGAGCGAGCGCCGCCGCTGGTCCGTCTCGCTCTACCGGCTGCACAGCGGCAGCGGACGGCCCATCGGGGTGGCCGCGCTCGCCACCGACGTCACCGGGCGCCGCCGCGCGGAGCGGGAGGCCGCGGGCGTGCGCCGCAACCTCGCGCTGCTCAACGAGGCGGGCGCGCGCATCGGCAACTCCCTGGACCTGGAGACCACCGCCCGGGAGCTGCTGGACGTCGCCGTGCCCCAGTTCTGCGACCTCGCCTCCGTCGACCTCTACCAGGGGCTGCTCGCCGGTGACGAGGCGCCGCCCGGCCTCGCCGACGGCAGCGGCGAGCTGCGTCGCGTCGCCTACGCCAGCGCGGTCTCCGGCGTGCCCGTCGACGGCGCCGACAAGCCCGTACAGGTCGGCGAGGTGCACCGCTACGCCTTCCACTCGCCGTACGCCGGGGCGCTGCGCACCGCGCAGGTGCAGGTGGTCCCGAGCCGCGAGCGCGAGGACGGCCCGGAGCTGGGCGCGGTCGTGCAGTCGACGCTCGCGGTGCCGATGGTCGCCCGGGACACGGTGGTCGGGCTGGCGCGGTTCTCCCGTACGAAGGGCAGCGAGCCGTTCGGGGAGCGCGACACCGCGCTCGCCGTGGAGCTCGCGGCGCGCGCCGCGGTCTGCATCGACAACGCCTGGCTCTACCGGCGCGAGCACGAGCGCGCGCTGATCCTCCAGCGCAGCCTGCTGCCCCCGGGCGACCCCGACGCCGCCGGGCTGGAGATCGCCTGCCGCTATCTCCCGGCCAACGCGGCCACCGAGGTGGGCGGCGACTGGTTCGACGTCATCGAGCTGCCCGGCCACCGCACCGCCCTGGTCGTCGGCGACGTCATGGGCCGCGGGCTGCGGGCCGCCGTCGCCATGGGCGAACTCCGCACGGCCGTGCGGACCTTGGCCATGCTCGACCTGGAGCCCGCCGAGGTGCTCTCCGCGCTCGACGAGATCGCCCACGGCCTCGGTCGGCCGGGCGGCAAGCAGTCGGCGTCGCGGGGCGTGCGCGGCGGCGTGCGGGCGGCCGACCTCTCCGAGGTCTATCTGGCCACGTGCGTCTACGCGGTCTACGACCCGGTCACCCGGCGCTGCACGGTCGCCAACGCCGGACACCTGCCGCCGGTCCTCGTCGAGGCGGGCGAGCCCGCGCTCCTGCTGGACGTGCCGCCCGGCATGCCGCTGGGCGTCGGCGGCGAGCCCTTCGAGCAGGTGGAGATCGACCTGCCGGACCGCGCGCTGCTCGTCCTCTACACCGACGGCCTCGTGGAGTCCCGCGACCACCCGCTGGACGAGGGCCTGGAGGCGTTCCGCGACGCCCTCACCGACCCCTCGCGCCCGCTGGAGGACGTCTGCGACCACGTACTCGGCGCGCTGGACACCCACCACGGCGAGGACGACATCGCGCTGCTCATGGCGCGGCTGCGGGGCCTGCCCGCGGACTGCGTCGGCGACTGGACGCTGCCGCCCGACGCCCGTTCCGTGGCCCGGGCCCGTGAACTGGCGCGCGAGCAACTGCTCTCCTGGGGCCTGGAGAGCCTCGTGGACACCACGGAACTGCTGGTCAGCGAGCTGGCCACCAACGCCCTGCGGTACGGCGAGGGCGAGATCCGGCTGCGGCTGCTCCTCGACCGGACGCTGGTGTGCGAGGTCTGGGACGGCGGGCTGGTCCAGCCCCGGCGGCGCCGGGCGCGCGACACGGACGAAGGGGGGCGCGGGCTCCAGCTCGTGGGGCTGCTCAGCTCGGCGTGGGGCAGCCGGCGCACGCCGCACGGGAAGACGGTGTGGTTCGAACTGGCCCTGCCTGACGGTGACACCCCCACGCCGGACGCGGTGGAGGCGCTGATGAGCCTGTACTGAACCGGGCCCCTCAGTCCGCCGCCAGACGGCCCCTCGTCGCGCCGCCGCCGAACGTCGCGGGGAGGAGGCCCGTCAGGATGATGCCGCCCAGCAGCGCCCCGCAGAGGGCCCGGGCGGGGTGGGGGGTGTGCGGGTCGTACGGGGTGGCGTAGTCGGCGACGTCGTGTTCGGCGAGGGCGCGGGCCTGGCGGGCCAGGGAGTCCGCGTCGCCCGTCGCGTGGAGGACCGCCCGGCCGCCCACGGGCACCAGGGCGCGGGCCACGGCCAGATGGCGCTCCGCCTCGGCCAGCCGGGTGCGGGCGCGGCAGCCGATCGCGCCCCGGTGGGTGCTGATGAAGTCCCGCGCCGCCGCCACCTCGCCCCGCGCGGCGCCCAGCGCCCGCTCCACGCGCCGCCGGGCGCGCCCCTCGTCGGCGTGGTCCCCGGCCTCCGCGTCGAGGACGGCGGCCGTCTCCTGCAGGCGCCGCAGCACCGCCCGGGGGTCGTAGCGCCCGCCCGCGATCTCCCGGTGCGCCGCCACGAGGGCCGCTTCGGCGGCCGCCACCCGCTCGGCGTCCGCGGTGCCCGCGGCCCGGGCGGCCAGCAGGCTCGCCTCCGCGTCGGCCAGGGCGACCGGCAGCCGGGCGGCCGTGCCGGTGAGCTCGCGGGCCCGGCGCAGCGCCGAGGTGGTGAGCGTGCGGGCCTGCGCGAGGGCGGCCTCGGCGGCGCGCAGGGAGATCGCCGCGCCGTCCGAGTCACCCTCCGCCAGGGCGCGCCGCGCCTCCGCCAGGCCCGCCGTGGCGAAGGCGAGACGGTCGCGGGCCTCGGCGGGGTGCCGGGCCACGGGGGAGAGCGCGGTGGTGGCGCAGCAGTCGGCGAGGGAGGCCAGCGCGGCCTCCGCGACATCGACGCGCGGCCCGAGCGCCCGCGCGGTGCCCTCGGCGTGCTCCAGGATGCCGGTGGCGTTGACCTTCAGGGCCCGCAGCCGGTCGAAGGCCGCGGACTCCGCGTCCAGCCGGCGGTTGGCGCTGGTGCAGTGCGAGCAGATCTCGTCCAGGGTGCGGCGGCGGATCTCCTCGTCCTCGTACGGCGCGTCGTCCAGGCCCTGCCGCAGCCGGAAGGCGTGGGCGAGTTCGCTCTTCGCGTAGGCGACGGCCTCGGCGAAGGGGCGGGTGGCCGACTTGCCCAACTGTGCGGTCGTGAAGAGGAGTTCCTCGGCGCTCGTACGGACCGCGTCGTCGGTCTCGACGAGGTTCCGCGCGGCCTCGGCCTCCAGCGCGGGCAACGGCGTGAGCGGCTGGGCCATCCGGGCGAGGCCGGGCGGGGTCGAGGTGGCGACGGTGGGCCGCTCCCGCCGGGCGGCGCGGCGGCGGGCCGCCCGGCGGGAGCAGAAGCAGAGGTAGAGCCCGGTCAGCAGGGCCAGGACCGCCACGGTCACCGGCAGCCAGACCCGGCGGTGGCCCGGCACCAGCCCGTCGCCGCCCGGGTCGCTGCTGCCGGGCGAGATCGCGGGGAGCTGGACCGGCTTGCCCTGGAGCACGGCGCCGTAGCCCTCGGCGGCGCCGATGGCGGCGCCCGCCCAGTCGTGCTGGGCCAGGGCGGGCGCGATCGCGGTGCCGGCGACGGCCCTCAGCTGCTCCTGGCGGAAGCCGGAGTCGGGGGCGGCGGAGACCGCGTACTGCTGCTCGTGGGTGGCGATGGCGAGCAGCACGTCGTGCGGGCCGAGGCCGTTGCGGTCGGCGGTGGCGTTCGCCCAGTCGTGCCCGGAGCGGCCGGAGAAGTCGCGCACATAGGTGACGTACAGCTGGATGTGGTGGGCGGTGTGGAGCCGGTTCAGGGCGCTGGTGACCTGTGTGCGGCGCTGCCCGAGGGCGCCGACGGTGTCGGTGATCCGGCCGCCGGTGTCCAGGTCGAGGGGCGTGTCGGCACGGGAGGGCGGGGCCGGGACCAGGAGCGCGCACAGCGTGAGGAGGGCGAGGGGGGCCCTGACCCTGGCCCGGCCCGGCGCCCCCGGCCCGTACCGCCTGGAAAGCCGTGTCACATTTGGGAGCGTATGGCGGTACTGCCCGACTCGCTACCGGGAGCTCGGAGCCCTCCACGGAGCGTGTTCGCGCCCGGCTTGCGCCGGGCTCACTCCCCGCGGCGCCGGATCTTGTTCCCGAGCCACACCAGTGGGTCGTACTTACGGTCGGCGGCCCGCTCCTTGAGGGGGATCAGGGCGTTGTCGGTGATCTTGATGTGTTCGGGGCAGACCTCCGTGCAGCACTTGGTGATGTTGCAGTAGCCCAGCCCGTGCTCGTCCTGCGCGGTGCGCTTGCGGTCGATGCCCGCCCCGTCCGCCGCGTCCAGGGGGTGCATGTCCAGCTCGGCGACGCGCATCAGGAAGCGGGGCCCGGCGAAGGCGGTCTTGTTCTCCTCGTGGTCGCGCACCACATGGCAGGTGTCCTGGCACAGGAAGCACTCGATGCACTTGCGGAACTCCTGCGACCGGCTGACGTCCTCCTGCTTCATCCGGTAGTCCCCGGGCGCCACCCCCGGCGGCGGTACGAACGCGGGCACCTCGCGCGCCTTCGCGTAGTTGAAGGACACGTCCGTCACCAAATCCCGCAGCACCGGGAAGGCCCGCATCGGGGTGACCGTCACCGTCTCGTCCGGGTCGAGGGACGACATCCGGGTCATGCACATCAGCCGCGGCCGGCCGTTGATCTCCGCACTGCACGAACCGCACTTGCCCGCCTTGCAGTTCCACCGGACGGCCAGGTCGGCGGCCTCGGTGGCCTGGAGCCGGTGGATGACGTCGAGGACCACCTCGCCCTCGTGGACGGCCACGGTGTAGTCGACGAGACCCCCGCCGTCCGCGTCACCCCGCCAGACCCGGAAATGGGCGTCGTAGCTCAAGTCGTCAGCTCCTCGTCCGTCAGGTACTTCACCAGCTCGTCCTTCTCGAAGAGCGCCAGCAGGTCACCGCGGATCGGCGGCATCTCGCGGCGCGCCACCCGCACCAGACCCAGCAGGGAATCGGCCGCCGCGGAGCCCGGGCTCTCCTCCGACAGCCGGCACACGAGGTTCACCCGCCGCCACTGCCGGTCCATCGCCGGGTGGTCGTCGCGGGTGTGCCCGCCCCGGCTCTCGGTGCGCTCCAGGGCCGCGCGCGCCACGCACTCGCTGACCAGCAGCATGTTCCGCAGGTCCAGGGCCAGGTGCCAGCCGGGGTTGAACTGCCGGTGGCCCTCCACCCCCGCCCGCCGGGAGCGCTCCCGCAGCGCCGCCAGCCGGCGCAGCGCCTCCGACATCTCGGGGCCCTTGCGGATGATGCCCACCAGGTCGTTCATCGACTGCTGGAGCTCCTGGTGGAGGGCGTACGGATTCTCCGCCGCGCCGTGCGAGACGGCCGGGTCGCCGCCCTCCACGCCGAACGGGCGCAGCGCCTCCGCCTCGGCCGCCTCGATGTCGGCGTCGGCCACGGCCGGCCGGTCCGCCGCCGCGAGCCCCGCCGCGTACCGGGCGGCGTGCAGCCCGGCCCGCCGTCCGAAGACCAGCAGGTCGGAGAGGGAGTTGCCGCCCAGCCGGTTGGAGCCGTGCATGCCGCCCGCGACCTCGCCCGCGGCGAAGAGGCCGGGCACGCCGACCGCCGCGGCCGTGTCCGGGTCGACGTCCACCCCGCCCATCACGTAGTGGCAGGTGGGCCCGACCTCCATCGGCTCGGCGGTGATGTCCACGTCCGCCAGCTCCTTGAACTGGTGGTGCATGGAGGGGAGCCTGCGGCGGATCTCCTCGGCGGGCAGCCTGCTGGAGATGTCCAGGAAGACCCCGCCGTGCGGGCTGCCGCGGCCCGCCTTCACCTCGGAGTTGATGGCGCGGGCCACCTCGTCGCGGGGGAGCAGCTCGGGCGGGCGGCGGTTGTGGTCGGGGTCCTCGTACCAGCGCTCGCCCTCGGCCTCGGACTCGGCGTACTTCTCCTTGAAGACGTCCGGGACGTAGTCGAACATGAACCGCTTGCCGTCGCTGTTGCGCAGCACCCCGCCGTCGCCGCGCACGGACTCGGTGACCAGGATGCCCTTGACGGACGGCGGCCAGACCATGCCGGTCGGGTGGAACTGCACGAACTCCATGTTGATCAGCGACGCCCCGGCCAGCAGCGCGAGCGCGTGCCCGTCGCCCGTGTACTCCCAGGAGTTGGACGTCACCTTGAAGGACTTGCCGATGCCGCCGGTGGCCAGCACCACGGCAGGCGCCTCGAGGGTGAAGAAGCGGCCGGACTCGCGCTCGTAGCCGAAGGCGCCGGAGATCCGGTCGCCGCTCTTGAGCAGGCGGGTGACCGTGTACTCCTGGAAGACCTTCAGCCGGGACTCGTGGTCACCGGTCTCCCGGTGGTCCTCCTGCTGCAGCGAGACGATCTTCTGCTGGAGGGTGCGGATCAGCTCCAGGCCCGTGCGGTCGCCGACGTGCGCCAGCCGCGGGTACTCGTGGCCGCCGAAGTTGCGCTGCGAGATCCGCCCGTCGGGGGTGCGGTCGAAGAGCGCGCCCCAGGTCTCCAGCTCCCAGACCCGCTCGGGCGCCTCCTGGGCGTGCAGCTCGGCCATCCGCCACTGGTTGAGGAATTTGCCGCCGCGCATGGTGTCGCGGAAGTGGACCTGCCAGTTGTCGCCCTGGTTGACGTTGCCCATGCTGGCGGCGATGCCGCCCTCGGCCATGACCGTATGGGCCTTGCCGAACAGGGACTTGCAGATCACCGCGCAGCGCAGGCCCTGCTCCCGGGCCTCGATGGCGGCCCGCAGCCCCGCGCCTCCGGCACCGACCACGACCACGTCCCAGGATTGCCGGGCCGTACGCGACATCAAGATTGCCCCTCTCTAGAAAAAGCGCGGATCGTCGAAGGCGCCACTGGCGACGAGATAGACGTAGAAGTCGGCGACCCCCACGCTGACCAGCGAGGCCCAGGCCAGCTGCATGTGGCGGGCGTTGAGCGCGCTGACCCAGCCCCACATGCGATAGCGGACCGGGTGCCGGGAGAAATTGCGCAGCCGGCCGCCGACGATGTGCCGGCACGAATGGCAGGAGAGGGTGTACGCCCAGATCAGGGCGATATTGGCGAGCAGCACCAGCGTGCCGAGCCCCATGTGGCCCCACTCGCCCCGCGCGTTGCGGAAGCCGAGCACCGCGTCATAGGTGAGGATGCCCGCGACGATCACCGCGAAGTAGAAGAAGTAGCGGTGGACGTTCTGGAGGATCAGCGGGAAGCGGGTCTCCCCGCTGTACTTCTTGTGCGGCTCGGCGACCGCGCAGGCCGGGGGCGAGGCCCAGAAGCCGCGGTAGTACGCCTTGCGGTAGTAGTAGCAGGTCAGCCGGAAGCCCAGCGGGAAGATCAGGACCAGCAGGGCCGGTGACAGCCCCCACCACGAGCCGAAGAGGCCCCAGTCCGCGCCGTCCTTCATGGGGACGCAGTTCTTCGCGATGCAGGGGGAGTAGAACGGGGAGACGTACGGGGCGGCGTAGTAGTCGCCGTTGGCGAACGCCCGCCAGGTGGAGTAGACGACGAACGCCAGCAGCCCGGCGGCCGTGGCCGCGGGGGCGAGCCACCACCGGTCGGTGCGCAGGTGGCGGGCGGCGATCGCGGCGCGCGACGCGTGGTGCACACCGCCGGGGGCCGGGCTGGGGGCGGTGCCTGTCCGGGGATCGGTACCAGTGGCCAAGTGGGACTCCGGGGAGGAGTGGGTGGTGGTCGGTCTCTCGCCGCGCTGCCCGGGGGTGTCAGGGGGCGTGCCGGTCGTGGGCCCCGAGCCCCTCCTCGTCGGCGTCCTTCCACAGCGAGGCGTCGTACGGGGCGTCGGGGACCTGCACCGGCTCGGGGCGAGGCTGGTCGGTGGGGTGGGCGGAGCGCAGGAGCGTGACGCTCTCGCGCAGGTGGGCGGCGTCGGTGCGCACGCGTCGCAGCTCCAGGTCCCTGGCGCCCAGGAGGGGTTCGAGCCGTGCGAGCGCCCGGCCGAGGTCGTCCAGGCAGCGCTGGACTGCCGTCACTTCATCGTTCAGGGACATGGGTCCTGCCCTCACTTCCGCGGTCGGCGGTTGCGGGTGGCGACGGTGTTGCGACAGTGAGTGTCGCGCGTCACACCCCTCCGGGGGAAGATAGCGTTCGCGATCGCCCTTTCGGGGGAGGCGTTCCCCCCGCGCCGGGGGCCCGGGGCATCGTTCGCCCACGTGGGTGGCGTACGGGCCGGCGGCGCCGTGTCGGCGCTTCTCCGCCATGCCCGTCGCCTTCAGTGGTTGTCGGTAGATGCGATCAACCGCGCATTGCGCCGATCGAGCACCGTCCGGCAGCCGGCCCCGTCCGGCGGAGGTATCCCATGGCACCCCTCTCGGCCCCTCTCTCGACCCTGGCCCGGTCCCGTACGGGCCGCTCCGCCGTGCTGCTCGCCGCGGGCGTCCTGCTCCCGCTGCCCGTCCTGGCCGGCTGCGGCGGCGCGGACCACGACGGCGCCGAGGGCTCGGTCACCCCGCCCGACATCGCCGCCGCCCCCCGGGCCAAGGTCGCCGACCGCGGCACCCTGCGCTGGGCGGTGGACGCGCTGCCCGCGACCTTCAACACCTTCCAGGCCGACGCCGACACCGCCACCCAGCGGGTCGCGGGCGCGGTGCTGCCCGCCCTGTTCACCATGGACCGGCGCGGCCGGCCGCAGCGCGATGCCGACTACCTGACGGCCGCCACCGTCGTCGAGCGCGAGCCCCGGCAGGTCGTCGTCTACAAGCTCAACCCCAAGGCGGCCTGGAGCGACGGGAAGGCCCTGTCCGCCGCCGACTTCGAGGCCCAGTGGAAGGCGCTGCGCGGCAAGGACAGCGCGTACTGGACGGCGCGCAACGCCGGCTACGACCGCATCGACCGGATCGAGCGGGGCACGAACGCCCAGGAGGTCAAGGTCACCTTCGCCAAGCCCTTCGCCGACTGGCCCTCGCTCTTCACCCCGCTCTACCCGAGGTCCGTGATGGGCAGCCCGGGCGGCTTCAACGACAGCGCCCGCAACGAGCTGAAGGTCTCCGCGGGCCCCTTCCGGGTCGACTCCCGCGACAAGGACGAGGGCACGCTCACGCTCGTGCGCGACCCGAAGTGGTGGGGCGACCGGGCCAAGCTGGACCGCCTCGTGCTGCGGGCCGTGCCGAGCGGCGAGCGGGCCGACGCGCTGGCCGACGGCAAGCTCGACCTCGCCGAGGTGAACCCGTCCGTCGCGAACCGCATCATTGCCGCGAACAAGCCCCTGAAGAAGGGGGACGGGGAGAAGGGGAACAGGGCCGTGGTGGGCAGGCCCCCCGAGGCGGAGGCGCTGCGCGGGCTGGCCGTCCGCAGGTCCCTGGAGCCCGCCTACACCCAGCTCGCCCTCAACGGCGCCTCCGGCCCGCTGTCCGACGAGCGGGTCCGCCGCGCGGTGGCCCGCGCCATCGACCGCAAGGACCTCGCCGAGTCGGTGCTGGCGCCGCTCGGGCTGCCCGCCGCCCCGCTCGGCAGCCACCTCTTCATGGCCGGCCAGCAGGGGTACGAGGACAACAGCGACGCCATCGGCGGGCCCGACCCCAAGGCCGCCGAGGCGCTGCTCGCGGACGCGGGCTGGCAGGAGAAGGGCCCCCGCGGCTCGGCGCTGGCGAGGAGGCAGGCGGAAGCGGACAAGGCGGGCCGTCCCGGCCGCGACACCGACCCGGCGGAGGACGAGGAGGGCACCCGGACCGGCGACGAACCGGGCGCGGACGCCGCCGAGGAGTCGGCCGCGGAGCGGCAGGAGCGCGAGGAGCGCACCGGGCAGCCGGGGGACGTCGACGAGAAGGGCTCCCGCGACACCGGCGGCAAGGCGGCCGCCGCCCCGGTCCGGATGAAGGACGGCAAGAAGCTCACCCTCCGCTTCATCCTGCCGGAGGGCTCGGGCGCCGAGCCGGTGCGGGCCGTCGGCGAGCGCATCGCCCAGCGCCTGGAAGCGGTCGGCATCCGCACCGACATCACCAAGGTCGGCGACTCGGGCTACTTCAAGGACCACATCGCAGCGGGCACCTACGACCTCGCCCTCTACTCCTGGCCCGCCACCGCCTTCCCCGCGACCGACGCGCGGCCCGTCTTCGCCAAGCCGCAGCCCGCGGCCGACGGCTCGCTGCTGGTGGAACAGAACTACACCCGGGTCGGCACGGACCAGATCGACCAGCTCTTCGAGCAGGCGTCGACCGAGCTGGACGCGGACGTCTCCCGCGAGCTCGTCGACCGCGCGGACGCCCGGATCTGGGCGGCGGCCGGCTCGATCCCCCTCTACCAGCGCCCCGAGCTGGTCGCCGCCCGCGACACCGTGGCCAACGCCGGGGCGTTCGGCTTCGCCACTCCGCGGTACCAGGACCTGGGCTTCAGGGGCTGAGCGGGCTCGATTCCGGCCAGGTTCAAAGAATAAGAGCAGGTCAGAGTACTCGTACGCATCCCCGGGCCGCCGAAGTCGGCCCGGGCCCGTACCATGGAGGCTGAGAGGCCGTGGCGTGTTCTGCCCGGCAGGCACGCGTACCGGACCGTACGCGCCGCCATCCACGATTCCGGGAGAAGCGCCGCAAGTATGCCCACCCGCCACGACATCCGTAACGTCGCCATCGTCGCCCACGTCGACCACGGCAAGACGACCATCGTCGACGCCATGCTCAAGCAGGCCGGCGCCTTCGCCGCGCACCAGCTCGAGTCCGTCGACGACCGCGTCATGGACTCGAACGACCTGGAGCGTGAGAAGGGCATCACGATCCTCGCCAAGAACACGGCGGTGAAGTATCACCCCAAGGACGGCGGGGACCCGATCACGATCAACATCATCGACACCCCCGGCCACGCCGACTTCGGTGGCGAGGTCGAGCGCGGTCTGTCGATGGTGGACGCGGTCGTGCTGCTGGTGGACGCCTCCGAGGGTCCGCTGCCCCAGACCCGCTTCGTGCTGCGCAAGGCGCTCGCCAAGCGCATGCCGGTCATCCTGTGCATCAACAAGACGGACCGTCCGGACTCCCGCATCGACGAGGTCGTCAACGAGACGTACGACCTCTTCCTCGACCTGGACGCGGACGAGGACCAGATCGAGTTCCCGATCGTCTACGCCTGCGGCCGTGACGGCGTCGCCTCGCTGACCAAGCCGGAGGACGGCACCGTCCCCGCGGACAGCACCAACCTGGAGCCGTTCTTCTCCACCATCCTGGAGCACGTCCCGGCCCCGACGTTCGAGGAGGAGGCGCCGCTCCAGGCGCACGTCACCAACCTCGACGCCGACAACTTCCTCGGCCGCATCGCGCTGCTCCGCGTCGAGCAGGGCGAGCTGCGCAAGGGCCAGACGGTCGCGTGGATCAAGCGTGACGGCACGACGTCCAACGTCCGCATCACCGAGCTGATGATGACCGAGGCCCTCACCCGCAAGCCCGCCGAGGTGGCGGGCCCGGGTGACATCTGCGCCGTCGCCGGTATCCCCGACATCATGATCGGCGAGACCCTGGCCGACCCGGAGAACCCGATCGCGCTGCCGCTGATCACGGTCGACGAGCCGGCGATCTCCATGACCATCGGCACCAACACCTCGCCGCTGGTCGGCCGTGGTGGCACGGGCAAGGGCGCGGACGCCAAGTCCGCCGTCAAGGACCGCAAGGTCACCGCCCGCCAGGTCAAGGACCGCCTGGACCGCGAGCTGGTCGGTAACGTCTCGCTGCGCGTCCTGGACACCGAGCGCCCCGACGCCTGGGAGGTGCAGGGCCGCGGTGAGCTGGCGCTGGCCATCCTGGTCGAGCAGATGCGCCGCGAGGGCTTCGAGATGACCATCGGCAAGCCGCAGGTCGTCACCAAGCAGGTCGACGGCAAGACCTACGAGCCGGTCGAGCGCCTCACGGTCGACGTGCCCGAGGAGCACATGGGCGCCGTCACCCAGCTCATGGGCACCCGCAAGGGCCGCATGGACAACATGTCCAACCACGGCTCCGGCTGGGTCCGCATGGAGTTCGTCGTCCCGTCCCGCGGCCTGATCGGCTTCCGTACGGAGTTCCTGACGAACACCCGCGGCACCGGCATCGCCCACTCCATCCACGAGGGCCACGAGCCGTGGTTCGGTGAGCTGAAGACCCGTAACAACGGCTCCCTGGTCGCCGACCGCGCCGGTGCCGTCACCGCCTTCGCGATGACGAACCTCCAGGAGCGCGGCGTCCTCTTCACCGACCCCGGCACCGAGGTCTACGAGGGCATGATCGTCGGCGAGAACTCCCGCGCCGACGACATGGACGTCAACATCACCAAGGAGAAGAAGCTCACCAACATGCGCTCCTCCTCCGCCGACTCCTTCGAGGCGATCGTCCCGCCGCGCAAGCTGTCGCTGGAGCAGTCCCTGGAGTTCTGCCGCGACGACGAGTGCGTCGAGGTGACCCCGGAGGCCGTCCGCATCCGCAAGGTCGTCCTGGACCAGAAGGAGCGCGGCCGCACCGCGTCCCGCGCGAAGCGCTAAAGGACCGCGCGAAGCGCTGACGCTCCGCCAGTTCACCGAGGCCCGGCTTCACCACTTTCCGAAGTGGTGGGGCCGGGCCTCTGGCATGCTCGGGGTGCGGCTGCCCTTCCGGTGCCCTCAAGACAAGTGATTTATCGCCAGGTTTAACCGCCGAGTGTCCGAATAGCGGACATGCGGAACCTGTTGTTGTGTTAACAGTCCGTTTCGCGGGTGTCTGTCTGTCCTCGCTTTGTCCGGATTTCGGACAGGTGAATGTGATCGATGTGACCAAAGCGAGACCCTTTAAGTGTGGTTTACAAGCCGGACGTACTCAATAGTTGGGTTCATTGAGCTCGGGTCAATGGGTCACGCGCTGTGGGGAGCGCCGACTCACGAGCACACTCGAGGTGCCGGTTCCGTCTCCGCTGTCAGGGGTGTCAGCGTGGGACCGGCGCCTCTCTTGTAGTGGACAGTGGACTCCTGAGGAGGCATACCCATGCGCGGTGCCAAGAGTGCGAAGTGGGTCACAAGCGCGATAGTCGTGGCGATGGCCGCAACTGCTTGTGGCGGTGGATCCGACAGCTCGTCAGATTCGGGCAAACCCCAGGGGTATGTCTCCATCGACAACGGTGAGCCGCAGAACCCGCTCATCCCGTCGGATGTGAACGAGACCTTCGGTCACCAGGTCGTCACCGCGCTGTACTCGCCGCTGGTGCAGTTCGGCGACCAGGGCAAGATCGTGAACGACGCCGCCGAGAAGATCTCGACGGAGGACTCCAAGATCTGGACGATCAAGATCAAATCCGGCTGGACGTTCCACAACGGCGAGAAGGTCACCGCCCAGTCGTACATCGACGCCTGGAACTGGGGCGCCAACGTCAAGAACAACCAGAAGGACAGCCTCTGGTTCAACGACATCAAGGGCTACGAGGACGTCCACCCGGAGAAGGGCGACCCGAAGTCCGACAAGATGTCGGGGCTCAAGGCCGTGGACGAGACCACGTTCACCGTTGAACTCAGCCACGCCGTCCCGTACTTCCAGTACAAGCTGGGCTACGTGCCGTTCATGCCGCAGTCGAAGGAGTTCTTCAAGGACCCGAAGGCTGCCGGCCAGAAGCCGATCGGCAACGGCCCGTACAAGTTCGAGAAGTGGGAGCACAAGAAGCTCATCCAGGTCGGCGCCTTCGACGGCTACAAGGGTGACGACAAGCCCAAGAACAAGGGCGTCCAGTTCAAGGCCTACTCCACGGTCGAGGCCGCCTACCAGGACCTGCTCTCCGACAACCTGGACGTGATCCGCCAGGTCGGGCCCAAGGACCTGCCGAAGTACAAGTCGGACCTGGGCGACCGGGCGATCGAGCAGCCCTACGCGGCCGTCCAGAGCATCGTCCCGGCCTACTACAGCGAGCCGTTCAAGAACGTCAACCCCAAGGTGATCCAGGGCCTGTCGATGGCCATCGACCGCCCGACCATCACCAAGACCGTCCTGAACAACACCCGCGTCCCCGCCACCAGCTTCACGGCGCCGGGTGTCATGGGCAACCAGACCGACCTCGGTGTCGACATCTTCAAGTTCGACCCGACGAAGGCCAAGGAGCTCATCAAGGAGGGCGGCGGCGTCCCGGGCAACAAGATCTGGATCCAGTACAACGGCGACGGCGGCCACAAGGAATGGATCACCGCCGTCTGCCAGAACATCCGGCAGAACACCGGCATCGAGTGCCTCGGCGACGCCAAGCCGGACTTCCAGGCCGACCTCGACGTCCGTGACCAGAACAAGGTCAAGGCGATGTACCGCGGTGGCTGGGTCGCCGACTACCCGCTGAACGTCAACTTCATGCGCGAGCTCTACCGCACCGGTGCCGAGGCCAACAGCGGCCGCTTCTCGGACAAGAGCATCGACGAGCTCTTCGACAAGGGCGACAACGCCAAGACCCTGGACGAGTCGGTCAAGCTCTACCAGGAGGCCGAGAAGGCCATGGCGCAGAAGATGCCGGCCATCCCGCTGTGGAACTACAAGGCCAACGCCGGGTTCTCCAAGAAGGTCGAGAACGTGAAGTTCGACTTCCGCGGCGACCCCGTCGTCACCGAGATCACCCCCAAGTAGTCCCCGCCCTCGCGGATTCCTTCGCAACCGGTTCCCCCGCCACCCCCGTAATCCGGTACGGGCGGGAAGGCGCCGGGGGCCGCCCCCACAGCCCCGCTGTCGGGGCGGCCCCCGGTGCCGTCGTTATCCATATGGAGGCACCATGGGGCGCTATGTCGCGCGGCGACTGCTCCAGATGATCCCGGTCTTCCTCGGGTCAACCTTGCTGATCTTCCTCATGATGCACGCCCTGCCCGGTGATCCCGTGCGGGCGATGTGGGGAGAGCAGGCCATCGATCCGTCGCAGATCGCCCGTGTCAAGCACGACCTCGGGCTCGACCTGCCGCTCTGGCACCAGTACTGGAACTACCTGAGCGGGCTGTTCCAGGGCGACTTCGGTACTCAGATCGCCAGCCAGAGACCTGTGGCCGATGTGATCGCCGACGCCTTCCCGGTGACCATCAGGCTGGCGCTCTTCGCGTTCGTCTTCACCGTGGTCGTCGGCATCAGCCTCGGTGTGCTGGCCGGTCTGCGCGCCGATCGCCTGCTGGACAAGGGGGTGCTCTTCTTCACCCTGTTGCTGGTCTCCGTGCCGTCCTTCGTCCTCGGCTACGCGTTCCAGTTCCTGTTCGCCATGAAGCTGGGCTGGTTGACGCCCACCGTCCAGAACTCCGAGGACTTCGGGCAGTTGTTCATGCCGGCCATCGTGCTGGGCTCGCTGTCCCTCGCGTACGTCACCAGGCTGACCCGGACCTCCATCGCGGAGAACCTGCGCGCGGACTACATCCGTACCGCCGTTGCCAAGGGCCTGCCGCGGCGCCGCGTGGTCGGCGTCCACCTGCTGCGCAACTCCCTGATCCCTGTGGTGACTTTCCTCGGGACAGACCTCGGCGCTCTGCTGGGAGGCGCGGTCGTCACCGAGGGCATCTTCAACATCAACGGTGTCGGACGCGTCATCTACGAGGCCCTCAACCGCCATGAGGGCTCCACCGTCACCGGTGTCGTGACGCTGCTCGTCATCGTCTATCTCCTGGCCAGCCTGATCGTCGACCTGCTTTACGCGGTCCTGGACCCGAGGATCCGTTATGCCTGAGGCAACCGAAGGGACCGCCACGCTCCCGGCCGCCGAGGAGCAGGCCGTGCCCAAGAGCCAGGGCAGGAGCGACGGCGCCAAGCCGCGCAGCCTGTGGTCCGACGCCTGGCGCGATCTGCGCCGCAACCCGCTGTTCGTGGCGTCGGCCGTGCTGATCCTGCTGCTCCTGGTCATGACGGCCTTCCCGAGCCTGTTCACCGACGCCTCGCCACGCGACGGCAACCTGCAGGGCGCCTTCCTCAAGGACCCGGAGTACGGGAAGGTCTTCTCGGCCGAGTGGCTCGGCTACGACGGCCAGGGCCGCAGCATCTGGGCCCGCCTCGTCTACGGCGCCCGCGCCTCCGTCATCGTCGGTGTCGTGGTCACCGCCGCCGTCACCCTCTTCGGCGGCCTCGTGGGCATGCTGGCGGGCTACTTCGGCGGCTGGCTCGACAGCCTGCTCTCCCGCCTCACCGACATCTTCGCGGGCATCCCGTTCCTCCTCGGCGCCATGGTCGTGCTCACTTCTTTCGACGTGCGCTCCGTCTGGGTGGTCTCCGCGGCCCTGGTCTTCCTCGGCTGGACCCAGATCGCCCGTGTCATGCGAGGCTCGGTGATCTCCTGCAAGCAGGCGGACTACGTCGTGGCCGCCAAGGCCCTCGGCGCCGGCACCGGCCGGATCCTGCTGCGGCACATCCTGCCCAACGCCGTCGCACCGGTGATCGTGGTCGCGACCATCGCGCTCGGTGGCTACATCTCCGCCGAGGCCACCCTTTCCTACCTGGGCATCGGCCTTGCCGACCCGGTCGTGTCCTGGGGCATCGACGTCTCCGCGGGCAAGGACCAGCTGCGCAACGCGCCGCACGTCCTGCTGTTCCCGGCGCTGATGGTCTCCATCACGGTGCTGGCCTTCATCATGCTCGGCGATGCGGTCCGCAACGCCCTCGACCCCAAGCTGCGCTGAGGGAGGCGTACGTGACCGACAAGAACGCCAAAAAAGTGCCCCTGCTCGAAGTCCGTGACCTGCACGTGGAGTTCCACACCCGCGACGGCGTCGCCAAGGCCGTCAACGGTGTCAACTACTCCGTGGACTCCGGGGAGACGCTCGCCGTGCTCGGCGAGTCCGGCTCCGGCAAGTCCGTGACGGCGCAGGCCATCATGGGCATCCTCGACATGCCGCCAGGGAAGATCCCGCAGGGCGAGATCCTCTTCCGCGGCGAGGACATGCTGAAGATGTCCGCCGAGGAGCGGCGGAAGATCCGTGGCGCCAAGATCGCCATGATCTTCCAGGACGCGCTCTCCTCCCTGAACCCCGTGCTCAGCGTCGGCTACCAGCTCGGCGAGATGTTCCGCGTGCACAAGGGCATGTCCAAGAAGGAAGCCAAGGCCAAGGCCATCGAGCTGATGGACCGGGTCCGGATCCCCGCGGCCAAGGAGCGGGTCAACGACTATCCGCACCAGTTCTCCGGCGGTATGCGCCAGCGCATCATGATCGCGATGGCGCTGGCCCTGGAGCCGGACCTGATCATCGCGGACGAGCCGACGACCGCCCTGGACGTGACGGTCCAGGCGCAGGTGATGGACCTGCTCGCCGAGCTCCAGCGCGAGTACAACATGGGGCTCATCCTCATCACCCACGACCTGGGTGTGGTGGCGGACGTCGCGGACAAGATCGCCGTGATGTACGCGGGCCGGATCGTCGAGACCGCGCCGGTGCACGAGCTCTACAAGCGCCCCGCGCACCCCTACTCGCGCGGCCTGCTCGACTCGATCCCGCGCCTGGACCAGAAGGGCCAGGAGCTCTACGCGATCAAGGGCCTGCCGCCCAACCTGCTGAACATCCCGGCCGGTTGCGCCTTCAACCCCCGCTGCCCGATGGCACAGGACACCTGCCGCACGGACGTGCCCGTCCTGCACCAGGTGACCGAGCGGGACGGCGACGTGCTCGCCGGCCGCGGCAGCGCCTGCCACTTCTGGAAGGAGACGATCCATGGCTGAGACCGGCAAGAAGGACGAGGCCGTGGGCGAGGCGACGCCGCACGTCACCGAGGTCGTCTCCAGCGACGCGAGCACGACCGCGGAGGTCGAGGCGGTTCTCGACGCCCCGGTCGAGCGGGGTGAGCCGATTCTCCAGGTCCGCAACCTCGTCAAGCACTTCCCGCTGAACCAGGGGATCCTCTTCAAGCGGCAGGTCGGCGCGGTCAAGGCCGTCGACGACATCTCCTTCGACCTCTACCAGGGCGAGACGCTCGGCATCGTCGGCGAGTCCGGCTGCGGCAAGTCCACGGTCGCCAGGCTGCTGATGACCCTGGAGACGGCCACCTCGGGCGAGGTCTTCTACAAGGGCGAGGACATCACCAAGCTGTCGGGGCGCGCGCTGAAGGCCGTGCGCCGCAACATCCAGATGGTGTTCCAGGACCCGTACACCTCGCTCAACCCGCGCATGACCGTCGGTGACATCATCGGCGAGCCCTTCGAGATCCACCCCGAGGTGGCACCGAAGGGCGACCGGCGCAAGCGGGTGCAGGAACTGCTGGACGTCGTCGGCCTCAACCCCGAGTACGTCAACCGCTATCCGCACCAGTTCTCCGGCGGCCAGCGCCAGCGCATCGGCATCGCCCGCGGCCTCGCGCTCAACCCGGAGATCATCGTCTGCGACGAGCCGGTCTCGGCGCTGGACGTCTCGGTGCAGGCGCAGGTCATCAACCTGATGGGGAAGCTCCAGGACGAGTTCAACCTCTCCTACATCTTCATCGCGCACGACCTGTCCATCGTCCGGCACATCTCCGACCGCGTCGGCGTGATGTACCTCGGCAAGATGGCCGAGATCGGCACGGACGCGCAGATCTACGAGCACCCGACGCACCCGTACACCCAGGCGCTGCTCTCCGCCGTGCCCGTGCCGGACCCGGAGGCGCGCGAGGGCCGGGAGCGGATCATCCTCACCGGTGATGTGCCGTCGCCCGCGAACCCGCCGTCCGGGTGCCGCTTCCGCACGCGGTGCTGGAAGGCGCAGGACAAGTGCGCGGAGGAGCTGCCGGTGCTGGCGATCCCCGAGGTCTTCAAGGGGAAGGACACCCCGGCGGCGCACGATTCGGCGTGCCACTTCGCCGAGGAGAAGCGAGTGGTTCCGGCGGCGTAGTTTTCGTCTGCGGGCCGGTTGCCGGGGCTCCGCCCCGGACCCCGGTCCTCAAACGCCGGACAGGCTGGTTTTCCAGCCCGTCCGGCATTTGAGGACACCGCACTCACGCATACGGGCGGTTTCCGCCCCGTCCAGCACCCGGAAGGCCCCAAGAGGTCACCAAATACGGTGTTATCTCGTCCTAAGCAAGACTTTGGACGAGGAGGCACTCCATGCGGGGAGTCGCGCGCGCCCGGTGGGTCGTCTGTGCGCTGTCGGTGGCGCTGGTGGCGTCGGGCTGCGGGGGAGGCGGGAGCAGCGGCGGTTCCGGAGTGGTGCGGGCCTCCTGGGGCGACCCCCAGAATCAGCTGGAGCCCGCCAACACCAATGAGGTCCAGGGCGGCAAGGTGCTGGACATGATCTTCCGGGGGCTCAAGCGCTACGACCCCCGCAGCGGCGCGGCCGAGAACATGCTGGCCGACAAGATCGAGACGTCCGACCAGCAGAATTTCACCGTCACCGTCAAGGACGGCTGGACCTTCAGCAACGGTGAGAAGATCACCTCGAAATCCTTCGTGGACGCCTGGAACTACGCGGCCCTGGTCGACAACAAACAGAAGAACGCCTCCTTCTTCGCCTATGTCGACGGCTACGACAAGGTCCACCCGACCAGCGGCACGGCCACCGCCAAGACCCTCTCCGGCCTGTCCGTGAAGGACGACAGGACCTTCACGGTCAAGCTGCGGACGAAGTTCTCGACCTGGCCCGACACCCTCGGCTACGTCGCGTACGCCCCGCTGCCCGCGGCCTTCTTCGAGAACCACGCGGCCTGGCTGAAGAAGCCCGTCGGCAACGGCCCGTACCTCGTCGACTCCTACGACAAGGGCTCGTCGATGAAGCTCTCCAAATGGGACGCCTATCCCGGCCCCGACAAGGCGCAGAACAGCGGGGTGGAGCTGCGGGTCTACACCGACAACAACACCGCGTACACCGATCTCCAGGCGGGGAACCTCGACCTGGTCGACGACATTCCGAGCGCGCAGCTCAAGAACGTCAAGAACGACCTGGGCGACCGCTACATCAACCAGCCCGCGGGCATCATCCAGACGCTGGCCTTCCCGATGTACGACCCGGCCTGGTCGAAGAGCGGACTGGAAAAGGTCCGCAGGGGCCTTTCCATGGCCATCAACCGCGACCAGATCACCGATCAGATCTACCGGAAGACCCGGACGCCCGCGACGGACTGGACCTCACCGGCCCTCGGCGACAAGGGCGGCTACAAGGCGGGTCTGTGCGGGGACGCGTGCAAGTACGACGCCACCGCCGCGAAGAAGCTGATCCAGGACGGCGGCGGGCTGCCGGGCGGCCGGATCACCCTCACCTCCAACGTCGACACCGGCTCGCACCGCGTGTGGATGGACGCCGTCTGCAACAGCATCAACAACGCCCTGGGCAACGACCGGGCGTGCACGGTCAACCCCATCGGCACCTTCGCGGACTTCCGGGCCCAGACCACCGAGCAGCGGATGACCAATCCCTTCCGCTCGGGCTGGCAGATGGACTACCCGCTCATCCAGAACTTCCTGCAGCCGCTCTACTACACGGACGCCTCGTCGAATTACGGGAAGTTCTCGGACCCGAAGTTCGACAACCTCGTCGACGAGGCCAACGCCGAGAGCTCGGCCGACAAGGCGAACGCCAAATTCCAGGACGCGGAGAAGATCCTCGCCGAGCAGATGCCGGCCATTCCGCTGTGGTACCAGAACGGCAGCGCCGGCTATTCGGAGCGGCTCTCCGACGTCACGCTCAACCCCTTCAGCGTGCCCGTCTACGAGCAGATCAAGGTCGGCTGACGAGCCTTCGTACGGACCGGGCCCGGCGCCCCGCCGCCGGGCCCTCCCGCCACGACCCCCGGAGCCCCCATGGGACGGTATGTGATCCGGCGGCTGCTCCAGATGATCCCGGTGTTCATCGGCAGCACGTTCCTGATCTTCTTCATGGTCTACACCCTGGGCGACCCCGTCGCCGCGCTCTTCGGCGACAAGGCGCCCGACCCCGCGACCGCCGCGCGCATCCGCCAGGAGCTCTATCTCGACGAGCCGCTGTGGAAGCAGTACCTGCACTACATGGGGCAGATCCTCACCGGTGACTTCGGCACGGCGTTCAACGGCCAGAAGGTCACCGAGCTGATGTCCAACGCCTTTCCGGTGACCCTGCGCCTCACGCTCGTCGCCATCGTCTTCGAGATCGTCGTGGGCATCGTGCTCGGCGTCCTCAGCGGGCTGCGGCGCGGCCGCTCCGTGGACACCTCGGTGCTGCTGCTCACCCTGGTCGTGGTCTCCATCCCGACCTTCGTCAGCGGCTATGTGCTGCAATTCCTCTTCGGCGTGAAATGGGGGCTGGTGCCGCCCGCGGTCTCGCCCGAGGCACCGGTCGACGAACTGATCCTGCCCGGCGTGGTGCTGGGCCTGACCTCGCTGGCGTACGTCACCCGGCTGACGCGTACGTCCATCGCGGAGAACTCCCGCGCGGACTACATCCGCACGGCCGTGGCCAAGGGTCTGCCGCGGCGCCGGATCATCACCCGGCACCTGCTGCGCAATTCCCTGATCCCCGTGGTCACCTTCATCGGCACCGACGTCGGGGCGCTGATGGGCGGCGCCATCGTCACCGAGCGGATCTTCAACATCCACGGCGTCGGCTACCAGCTGTTCCAGGGCATCCTGCGGCAGAACTCGCCGACCGTGGTGGGCTTCGTGACGATCCTGGTCATCGTCTTCCTGCTGGCGAACCTGCTGGTCGACCTCCTCTACGCCGTGCTCGACCCGAGGATCCGCTATGCCTGAGTCCCTTGAGCCACAGGACGCCATCACCCCCGCCGGGGGCGGTGCGATGAGCCTGGCGACCAGCGAGGCGGAGACGCTGGAGAAGGGGCCGCCGCCGTCCGGCGGCGTGCCCACGGGCCGGCCCCGCAGCCTGTGGTCCGACGCCTGGCAGGACCTCCGCCGCAACCCCGTCTTCGTGGTCTCGGCGCTGATCATCGTCTTTCTGGTCCTGATCGCGATCTGGCCGGAGATGATCGCGAGCGGGAACCCCCTCCAGTGCGACCTCGCCAAGGCCCAGGACGGTTCCGCGCCCGGTCACCCCTTCGGCTACGACGCGCAGGGCTGCGACGTCTACACCCGTACGGTCCACGGTGCGCGCGCCTCCATCACCGTCGGCATCTGCGCCACGGCCGGTGCCACCCTGCTCGGCAGCGTGCTCGGCGGGCTCGCCGGGTTCTTCGGCGGCTGGTGGGACGCGCTGCTGTCGCGGCTCGCCGACATCTTCTTCGGCATCCCGATCATCCTGGGCGGGCTGGTCTTCCTCTCCGTGGTCACCAGCGGCTCGGTGTGGCCCGTCGTCGGGTTCATCGTGCTGCTGGGCTGGCCGCAGATCTCCCGCATCGCCCGCGGCGCCGTGGTCACCGCCAGGCAGAACGACTACGTCCAGGCCGCGCGGGCCCTCGGCGCGGGCAACGGCCGGATGCTGCTGCGGCACATCGCGCCCAACGCCGTCGCGCCGGTCATCGTCGTGGCGACCATCGCGCTGGGCACCTACATCGCCCTGGAGGCGACGCTGTCCTTCATCGGCGTCGGCCTCAAACCGCCCACCGTGTCCTGGGGCATCGACATCTCCAACGCCTCCGTCCAGATCCGCAACGCCCCGCACATGCTGCTGTGGCCCGCGGGAGCGCTGAGCATCACGGTGCTGGCGTTCATCATGCTCGGCGACGCGGTGCGCGACGCCCTCGACCCCAAACTGCGCTGAGGAGCGGGCGGATGGAGCACCAGGAAGCACAGCCGGTCCTGCTGGACGTACGCGACCTCCAAGTGGAGTTCCGCACCCGCGACGGAGTGGCCAAGGCGGTCAACGGCGTCAGTTACAGCGTCGGCGAGGGCGAGACGCTCGCCGTGCTGGGGGAGTCCGGGTCGGGCAAGTCGGTGACCGCGCAGGCGATCATGGGCATCCTCGACTCGCCGCCGGGCCACATCACCGGCGGCCGGGTCTTCTTCCGCGGCGAGGACCTGCTGACCATGCCCGCCGAGACGCGCCGCCGGGTGCGGGGTGCCAAGCTCGCCATGGTCTTCCAGGACGCGCTGTCCTCGCTCAACCCCGTGCTGAGCGTGGGCGCCCAGCTCAGCGAGATGTTCGAGGTGCACGAAGGGATGACCCGCAAGGATTCCCGGGCCAAGGCGGTCCAGCTGATGGACCGGGTCCGCATCCCGGCGGCCAGGGAGCGGGTCGGCGACTACCCGCACCAGTTCTCCGGCGGCATGCGCCAGCGCATCATGATCGCGATGGCGATCGCCCTGGAGCCGGACCTGATCATCGCGGACGAGCCGACGACCGCCCTGGACGTCACCGTCCAGGCGCAGGTGATGGACCTGCTCGCCGAGCTCCAGCGCGAGTACAACATGGGGCTCATCCTCATCACCCACGACCTGGGTGTGGTGGCGGACGTCGCAGACAAGATCGCCGTGATGTACGCGGGCCGGATCGTCGAGACCGCCCCCGTCCACGACCTCTACGCCGCGCCCGCCCACCCCTACACCCGCGGCCTCCTCGACTCCATCCCGCGCCTGGACCGCAAGGGGCAGCAGCTCTACGCGATCAAGGGCCTGCCGCCCAACCTGATGGCCATCCCGCCGGGCTGCCCCTTCAACCCCCGCTGCCCCCGCGCCCAGGACATCTGCCGCACCGACCGGCCACCGCTCTTCGCCGTCGCCCCCGGCCGGACCAGCGCCTGCCACTTCTGGAAGGACACCCTCGATGAGAGCTGACGGCGAGGTGATTCTGGAGGTACGGGACCTCGTCAAGCACTACCCGCTCACCCAGGGCATCCTCTTCAAGCGGCAGGTCGGCGCGGTCCAGGCGGTCTCCGGGATCTCCTTCGACCTGCGGCGCGGCGAGACGCTCGGCATCGTCGGCGAGTCCGGCTGCGGCAAGTCCACGGTCGCGAAGATGCTGGTCAACCTGGAACGGCCGACGAGCGGGCAGATCCGCTACAAGGGCGAGGACATCACCAAGCTGTCGGGGCGCGCGCTGAAGGCCGTGCGGCGCAACATCCAGATGGTCTTCCAGGACCCGTACACCTCGCTCAACCCGCGCATGACCGTCGGTGACATCATCGGCGAGCCCTTCGAGATCCACCCCGAGGTGGCACCCAAGGGCAGCCGGCGGCAGAAGGTGCGCGACCTGCTGGACGTCGTCGGCCTCAACCCCGAATACATCAACCGCTATCCGCACCAGTTCTCCGGCGGCCAGCGCCAGCGCATCGGCATCGCCCGCGGCCTCGCCCTGCGCCCGGAGGTGATCGTCGCCGACGAGCCGGTCTCGGCCCTGGACGTCTCCGTACAGGCGCAGGTCGTCAATCTGCTGGAGCGGCTCCAGGACGAGTTCGACCTGTCGTACGTCTTCATCGCGCACGACCTGTCCGTGGTGCGGCACATCTCCGACCGGGTCGCGGTGATGTACCTCGGGCGGCTCGCGGAGGTCGGCACGGACGCGCAGATCTACGAACACCCGACGCACCCCTACACCCAGGCGCTGCTCTCCGCCGTGCCCGTGCCGGATCCGCGCGCGCGGACGCGCCGGGAGCGGATCCTGCTGGCCGGTGACGTGCCGTCGCCCGCGCATCCGCCGTCGGGGTGCCGCTTCCGTACGCGGTGCTGGAAGGCGCAGGTGAAGTGTGCGGAGGTTGTGCCGCCGCTGGAAGTGCCGGATTGGTTCCGGGAGGGGGGTGGGGGGTCGACGCATGAGTCTGCGTGTCATTTCGCTGAAGAGCGGGATGTGTTGCCCCCGACGGAGGCTGATCCGGGCTGAGGTCCGTGGCGCCTGCGGCGGGCTTTGTTCCCCTGTCCCGCCCCTTCCCGTAACTGGGGCTTCGCCCCAGACCCCGAAGCACGCTTCGCGCGCTGTCCTCAAACGCCGGACGGGCTGAAATCAGCCCGTCCGGCGTTTGAGGACAAGCGGCGCAGCCGCTTCAGGGGGTCCGGGGTCTCCCTGGTTTCGGGAAGGGGCGGGGCTGGGGAAAAATCAGCCGGACAGGGCCGGGTCCAGGACGACGTCCTGGGTGCGGGCCGTCGTGGAGCCCGCCTCCGGGAAGTGGCAGGCCGTCAAGTGGCCCTCCGCGTTGCCCTCCAGCCGTACCAACGGCGGCTCCTCCGCGCCGCAGCGCGGCTCCGCCTTCCAGCACCGCGTACGGAAGCGGCACCCCGACGGCGGGCTGATGGGGGACGGGACGTCGCCCGCCAGGCGGATGCGTTCGCGGGGCGTGCCTGCCGAGAGCGCCTCCGGGACCGCGGACAGCAGCGCGTGCGTATAGGGGTGGCGCGGGCGGCGGTAGATGTCGTCGCGGTCGCCCACCTCGACGATGCGCCCGAGGTACATCACGGCCACGCGCTGCGAGAAGTGCCGGACGACGGCGAGGTCGTGGGCGATGAAGAGGAACGCGATGCCCAGCTCCCGCTGGAGGGACCGGAGCAGGTTGACCACCTGCGCCTGGATGGACACGTCGAGCGCGGACACCGGCTCGTCCGCCACCACCAGCCGCGGTTCCAGCGCGAGCGCGCGGGCCACCCCGATGCGCTGCCGCTGGCCGCCGGAGAACTCGTGCGGGAAGCGGTTGTAGTGCTCGGGGTTGAGGCCCACGGTCTCCAGGAGCTCCCGCACGCGGGCCTCGCGGCCACCCGCCGGGTGGATGCCGTTGATCTCCATCGGCCCGGAGACGATCCGGCCGACCGTCTGCCGGGGGTTCAGCGACGCGTACGGGTCCTGGAAGATCATCTGGATCTGGGCGCGGACCGGCGCGAGCTCCGTGCGGCTCGCGTGGGTGATGTCGCGGCCCTGATAGGTGATCCGGCCGGCCGTGGGCTCCAGCAGGCGGGTGAGCAGCCGCCCGGTGGTGGACTTGCCGCAGCCCGACTCGCCGACCAGCCCGAAGCTCTCGCCCGCGCGTACGGTCAGGTCGATGCCGTCCACGGCCTGCACCGCGCCCACCTTCCGGCGGAACGGGAAGCCGCCCATGACCGGGAAGTGCTTGGTCAGCCCCTCGGCGACGAGCAGCGGCTCGCCCGGGGACACCTGCTCGCTCATGGGACTCCTCAGGCCGGTCGGGGCTTGGTCTGCTGGGGGAAGGCCGTCCGCTGCCGGGCGGCCGGGAGGTGGCAGGCGGCGCCGCGGCCCGGGGGCAGCTCGGGGCGCTCCGTGCGGCACCGGTCGCCGCCGACCTCGGCGACGTGGGCGCAGCGCGGGTGGAAGGGGCAGCCGGGCGGCGGGTTGAGCAGGCTCGGCGGGGTGCCGGGGATGGGGACGAGGGGCTCCTCGACGTCGGAGTCCAGCAGCGGCATGGAGCCCAGCAGCCCCCAGGTGTAGGGGTGGCGGGGCTCGCTCAGCACCTCGCGGACGGTGCCGCGCTCGACGGCCCGGCCCGCGTACATCACCAGCAGCTCGTCCACCGTGTGGGCGACGACCCCGAGGTCGTGGGTGATGAGGATGATCGCCGAACCGGTCTGCTGCTGGAGCTCCTTGAGCAGGTCGAGGATCTGCGCCTGCACGGTCACGTCGAGGGCCGTCGTCGGCTCGTCGGCGATCAGCAGCTCGGGGTCGCAGACGAGCGCCATCGCGATCATCGCCCGCTGGCGCATCCCGCCGGAGAACTGGTGCGGGTAGTCGTCCACGCGGAGCGCGGCGTTGGGGATGCCGACCTTGTCGAGCATCTCGACGGCGCGCTGCCGGGCCTCGCGCCGGGTGGCGCCGGTGTGCTTGCGGTAGGGCTCGGCGATCTGGCGGCCGACGGTGTAGTACGGCGAGAGCGCGGTGAGGGAGTCCTGGAAGATCATGGCCATCTTGTTGCCGCGGAGCTTCTCCAGCACCGATTCGGGCGCGCCGGTCAGCTCCTGTCCGTCGAGCAGGATCTCGCCCCTGATCTCGGTGTGGCGCGGGTCGTGCAGCCCGAGGACCGCGAGGTTGGTGACGGACTTCCCGGAGCCGGACTCGCCGACGATGCCGAGCGTGCGGCCGCGCTCCAGCTCGAAGCCGAGCCCGTCGACGGCCTTGACGACGCCGTCCTCGGTGTCGAAGCGGACGAACAGGTCCCGTACGGACAGGAACGCGCCCTCGGATGTGGTCACGGTGGGGTTCTCCGTAAAGTGTCAGGCGAGGCGCACGCGCGGGTCGATGACGGCGTAGGCGGCGTCCACGACGATGTTGGCGACGACGATGGCCGTGCAGCCGACGAGCATCACGGCCATCAGGGTGGGCAGGTCGGTCTCGCTCACCGAGGAGACGGCCAGCCGCCCCAGCCCGTGCAGGCTGAAGGTGAACTCGGTGATGATCGCGCCGCCGAAGAGCGACCCGAGGTCGATGCCGAAGATGGTGACGATGGGGGCGAGCGCGCCCCGCCAGGCGTAGCGGAAGAAGACGGCGCGCCGGCTGAGGCCCTTGGCGCGCGCGGTGCGCACATGGTCCTCGCCCAGCTGCTCGATCATCTGGGAGCGCGTCATGCGGCTGTAGTTGGCGATGAAGATGATGGAGAGCACCAGCCAGGGGATGAGCATCCCCATGAACCACTTCCCGGGGTTCTGTGTGATCGGGTAGTAGGCGGGGTTGTCCATCCAGTGCAGCCCGCTGACGAGGACGGCGAGCGCGATCACGCCGACGAAGTAGATCTGGAGGGCGTTGCCGACCAGCGACAGGGAGCTGAAGAACTTGTCGATCCAGGTGCCGCGGAAGGCGGCGGCGATCATCCCGATGCCGACGCCCACGAAGAGGAAGACGGCCGCGCCGCCGAGGGTGATGGACAAGGTGGTCGGGAAGCGGTCCACGATGGTGCCCCAGACCGGCTGCTGGTTGGAGAAGGAGTAGCCGAAGCAGGGGGCCGGGCAGTGGCCGACGGTGAAGTCGCGGCCGACGAAGATGCCCGTCATGTAGTGCCAGTACTGGACGGGCACCGGCTGGTCGAGCCCCAGGTTCTTGTTGATGACGGCGATGGCGTCCGGGGTGCAGTTCTTGCCGCAGGACATCAGGGCCGGCTCGGAGGGCAGCGCGAAGAAGAGCAGGAAGGTGATCGCGCTGATCAGCAGGATGATCACGATCGCGCCGAGCGAGCGGCGGGCGAGGAATCGAAGCATGGGTCGCGGTCTTCCGGTCGGCGGTGCGGGGCCGGCGAGGGGTGCGGCCGGGCCGGCGGGCGCCCGGCCGCACGGGAGCGGGCGCTATTTGACGTAGACGGCGGTCGGGTCGACGGTGCCGTAGACCGGGTGGTAGCGGACCCCGCCGAGGTTCGAACCCCACAGCGAGAACTGGCTGTTGTAGAAGGTCGGCACGCCCGGGACGTCGTCCGTGAAGATCTTGTCGGCGAGCTTCTGCCACTCGGGCGCGGCCTTCTTCACATCCGGGACGGCGCCGATCCGGTCGATCTCGGAGTTGACCGCGGGGTCGTTGATGTGGCCGTAGTTCTGGCCGCCGTCGGCGATCTGCCGGCCGTCGAAGAGCGGGGGCACCACGGTCGAGGAGACGGGCCAGTCCGCGCCCCACGAGGTGCGGTAGATGTCGAACTTGTTCTTCACCTCGGCGATCGCGGTCCGCCAGGTGTTGGAGTCGATCTCCTTCTTCTGCACCTTGAAGCCCGCGCGCTCCAGCGCCTGGGTGACGACCACGGAGACCTTCTGCTGGATGTCCGTGTTGGGGTAGGCGTAGACGATCTCCTGCCCCTCCTTGCCGGCCTCCTTCAGCAGCTCCCTGGCCTTGTCGGGGTCACCGGCGGGCTTGGCCTTCTTCCCGTACGGGTCGGTCGGCTTGTAGCCGTCCATGGCGGGGGAGAGGTAGTTGGTGGCCAGCACCCCGGCGGTCGCGCCGCCGACCTGCTGGAGGATCTGCCCGTTGGGCATGGCGTACGCGAGGGCCTTGCGGACCTTGACGTCCTTGAGCCGGTCCATGTTGAAGCTGATGTAGTCGACGTACGGCTGGATCTCCACGAAGCGGCGGGCCTTGGTGTCCGCCTGGTTCAGCACCTTCTCGGTCATCTCCGGCGCGACGGCGTTGGTGAACGACAGGGCGTTCTTGTCGCCTCCCTGGTCGGCGAGGAAGCGGCGCGTGGAGTCGGCGAACTGATGGCCGAAGCTGATCTCGAACCGGTCGGCGTACTGGTGGCGGACCGGGTCGGTCTTCGGGTCCCACTGGTCGTTGCGCACCAGCGTCAGCGACTTGCCGACCTTGTAGTCCCCGACCTTGTACGGGCCGGAGGAGAAGGGCGCGTTGTCGTACTTCCGCTGGGTGTCCTTCGCCGCCTTGACCGGGCCGATGTTGGGCATCGCGGTCGCGAACGGGGCGTCGGCGTGCGGCGCCAGGAAGTGGAAGACGATCGTCTTGTCGTCCGGGGTGTCCAGCACGGACGCGGGCAGGTGCTTGCCCTTGTACGGGCCGTCGGGCAGCGCCTTGCGGAAGGCGACGCCGTCGCCGGAGAGCCACTGCGGGACGTACTGCGGGCCGTCCGTCTCGAAGTCGGCGTAGAGCCGCTCGATGCCCCACCGGATGTCCTGGGAGGTGATCGGTGAGCCGTCCTCGAACTTGAGCCCGTCCTTGAGGGTGAACTTCCAGGTCTTCCCGCCGTCGGAGGCGGTGCCGGGGTCGGTCGCCAGATCGCCGACGATCTTGACCTGGCCCTTGTCGTCCACCTTGTACGAGGTCAGCGTGCGGTTGTAGAGCATCTGGTTGGCGAGCATGTCGTTGTAGTAGATCTGCGCCGGGTCCAGGTGGACGAAGGCGTCGCGCTGGAGGACGCCGACGGTGCCGCCCTTCTTGGCGCCCGGGACGTCGGGGGCGGGGCCGGCCGAGTCCGCCTTGGTGCCGACCGAGTAGTTCGAGGACTTGTTCTTGTCCGTGCCGGGCCCCTCGTCCTTGCCGCCGCCCCCGCCGCCTCCTCCGCTGCTGCACGCGGAGAGCACCAGGGCCCCGGCCGCCAGGGCCACGGCGGTGGACAACCGGGCTCCGGATCTGCGGTATCTCGTCAGCGGGTTCATGGGTCGATGCACCTGCCTGTCCGTCGATAACTGGTAGGGCACTGCGTCAGCGTCCGGTCCTGGGATCGAAGGCGTCCCGGACCGAGTCCCCGAGCAGGTTGAAGGCGACCACGAAAACGATCATCGCGAGGCCGGGGAAGAAGATGTAGGTGATGTCGCTCTCGTAGTAGTGGGCGCCGTTCGCGAACATCCGGCCCCAGTCGGGCGTGGGCTCCACGATGCCGACGCCGATGAAGGACAGGCCCGCCTCGACGGTCACGATCGAGGGCAGCATCAGCGTCGACTGCACCAGGATCGGGGTCCAGAGGTTGGGCAGCAGCTCCTTGCTGATGATCCGCCAGGGGGAGGCGCCGGTGACCTTGGCCGCCTCGACGAACTCCCGCTCCCGCAGGCTGAGCACCTGCCCTCGCAGCAGTCGCGCCAGCCCCATCCAGCCCAGCACCCACAGGACCAGGATCAGGGTCACCACCCGCAGATAGGTGGGCGTCTCCTTTTCCGGGCTGACGAAAAGGGAGTAGACGACCGGTGTGAAGGCGATGAAGGACAGCTGGGAGGGGAAGGCCAGCAACAGGTCGATGAAGCGCCCCAGGAAATAGTCCGTCCGCCCGCCCAGATATCCGGCCGTCACCCCCACCAGGACGCCCGTGAGCACGCACAGGACGGTGGCGGCGGTCGCGATGAGCAGGGACGTGCGGATTCCGTAGACGAGCTGGGAGAGCACGTCACGGCCCAGGGTCGGTTCGATGCCGAACCAGAAACGGCCGGAAACACCGCCGTTGGGCTTCACGGGGTAGCCGAACTCGTTGAGCAGCCCCTGTTCGTTCAGCCCGTACGTCGTCGTCGCGTCCTTCCCGTAGACCTTGGAGATCAGCGGGGCCGCCACCGCGACGAGGAAGAAGAACAGCACCACGTACGCGGAGAGCACCCCCGCCCGGTCGCGCTTGAAGCGCCGCCACATCAACTGTCCGGGTGACCGGCCCGCCAGCTCCGGTTGTGCCACGGTGCCCCGGGAAGGACTCGTCATCGCGTAAATCCCCCGCACTGTAGACCAGTTGGCCCATCGCGGACCTGTGGAACGCACGGTGGGTTGACGCGGACTTTGGCAATGGATTCACGGCGCAGTCAAGAGGGCTGCGCTTGTCGGTGGTGCTTCTTTGGCGAAGGTTGAGGGGATCGAGCGCGGGCTGTGCTTGACAGCCCTGCCGGGCTTGGACGTGCCGCAGGTTGACGGTCGCCTGCGGCACATCGAGCCCGCCGGTCGGGGCCCCGTGCGAGTTCCGGCTACATGCCCAAGGACCGCTTGAGGAAGTCGACCTGGAGCAGCAGCAGGTTTTCCGCGACCTGTTCCTGGGGCGTCATGTGCGTCACCCCGGACAGCGGCAGCACCTCGTGCGGGCGGCCCGCGGAGAGCAGTGCGGAGGACAGCCGCAGGGTGTGCGCGGCGACCACGTTGTCGTCGGCCAGGCCGTGAACGATCATCAACGGCCGTGCCTGTTCGGCCGCCTCGCCCAGCCCCTCGTCCGTGACCAGCGAATTGCGGGCGTAGACCGCGGGCCGCTCCGCCGGGTCGCCCAGGTAGCGCTCGGTGTAGTGGGTGTCGTACAGCCGCCAGTCCGTGACCGGGGCGCCCGCGATGCCCGCGTGGAAGACGTCGGGGCGGCGCAGCACGGCCAGCGCCGCGAGATAACCGCCGTACGACCAGCCGCGGATCGCGACCCGGCCCAGATCCAGGGGGTGGTCCTCGGCGAGCGCCCGGACCGCCTCGACCTGGTCGTCCAGGGTCGCGCCCGCGAAGTCGTCCCGGATCGCCTTCTCCCAGTCGGGGGAGCGGTGCGGGGTGCCGCGGCCGTCGGCGACCACCACCGCGAAGCCCTGGTCGGCGAACCACTGCGAAGTCAGGTGGGAGTTGTGCGCGGCCACTACGCGCGGCCCGTGCGGTCCCCCGTACGGGTCCATGAGCACCGGGAGCGGCCCGTCACCCTCCGAATAACCGGTCGGCAGCAGGACGGCGCACGGGATGCGCCGCGCGCCCGCCTCGACGAGCCGTGCGCGGGAGGCCAGCACCGGCGCTTCCGCGTGGGAGGTGACCGTGGCGGTCCGTACGCCGTCGCGCACGACCCGAACCGTCGCCCCGCTGCGCTCCAGGGACGTCGACACCAGGACGGTGACGGCGCCGGAACGCACCGCCGAGTGCCACCCACGGCCCTCCGAGACGCGCTCCACGCCCTCCTCGCCGACGCGGTAGACATGGGTCTCACCGGTCTCCGGGTCCTTCGCCCCGGGCCCGGCGGAGGCGGAGACGAGCAGGTCGTCGGCGCCGACGTCGAGTACGGCGCGCACGTGCAGCCGCGGTCCGGTCAGGGTCCGGTCACCCACCGCCAGGGCCCGTACGCCGCCCTCGTCGGAGATCCGTACGAGCCGGCCGTCCGGGGTCCACGCGGGCACGCCAGGGAAAAGATCCAGCCACTTTCCGTCCTCCTCCGTGTGCAGGACGTGGGTCTTGCCGGTCGCCGTATCCACCGTCAGATACACCTGGCTGCGCTGGTCGCGCGCCTGTGCGAGCAGCAGTGGGGGATGCCCCTCCGACCAGTGCACCTGTGCGAGATACGGATAGTGCTCGCGGTCCCACTCGACGTCCGTACGGGAGCCGTCCAGACCGAGCAGGGACAGCGTGACCAGGGCGTTCGGGGTGCCGGCGGCCGGATAGGCGACCTCGGCGGGCTCCCGGTCGGGGTTGGCGGGGTCGGCGATCCACCAGCGGCGTACGGGCGCGTCGTCCACGCGTGCGACCAGCAGGGACCGCCCGTCCGGCGCCCACCAGAAGCCCCGCGTCCGGTGCATCTCCTCGGCCGCGATGAATTCGGCCAGCCCCCAGGTGACCGTGGCACCCTCCGGCCCGGCCAGGGCGCGGTCACCGCTGCCGTCCGCCTCGACGACCCGCAGCACGCCATGGGCGACATAGGCGATCCGGCGGCCGTCGGGCGACGGGCGCGGGTCGGCCACCGGGCCCGGAACCACCAGCTCGCGGGCGGTCCCGCCGCGCAACTCCGCGATGAACAGCCGCCCCGAGAGGGTGAACGCCGCCAACTCCACTGCGCTGTCCACCGCATAGGCGACAACGCCCCCCGCGCCCTCGCGGATGCGCTCGCGCCGTGCCCGCTCCTCCGCGGACAGTTCCTCGTCGGCGCCGCCGAGCAACACCGCGGGATCGGCGGCCGGATGCTCCCGTCCGGTGCCGGGGTCGAGCACCCACAGAACGTTTGCCCGATCGACACCGGTGCGGGAGCGCAGGAAGACGACACGCGAGCCATCCGGCGACACGGTGAATGCGCGCGGCGCGCCGAGCGAGAAGCGCTGGGTTCTGGCGTACTGCCGTGGGAACGTGAGCTGTCCGGTCATGCCGGTGAGCCTACGGCGGGGCGGCGCGATCTCGCCGTGCGCCCCGGATTTGCTCCTGTGCACCGAGTGAGGTCGGGGCACCGGAAAGTTATGATCACTGACGCATAGTTGGTATGTCGCGGCTGGCATCCGTATGTCATCCGCCCCTTGTCCGTCCGACCGCGCGTACATGGAGGTGAACCGCTGTGGCACTCTCGATTTCGGCGGTGGTGCTGCTGGCGATCATCGTCTTCCTGCTGGTCCGGAAGTCCGGGCTGAAGGCGGGCCACGCCGCGGTCTGCGTGCTGCTGGGGTTCTACCTCTCGAGCTCGTCGATCGCCCCGACGCTCAACCAGCTGACCAAGAGCGCAACCGACGTCATCAGCAACATCAAGTTCTGACGGCGGCCCGTGGGCGCCGGCGACAGTGCGGGCGGGCGCCCCGCCGGGCCGATCGGGCTCGTAGGCTGTTCCCATGACCGACAGCTTCCCCTCGACGGGCCGCCGGCTGCTCCTGGTGCACGCGCACCCGGACGACGAATCGATCAACAACGGCGCGACCATGGCCAAGTACGCCGCCGAAGGGGCCCGTGTCACCCTCGTGACCTGCACCCTGGGTGAAGAGGGCGAGGTGATCCCGGGAGGGCTGGCCCACCTGGTGGCCGACCGGGACGACGCCCTCGGGCCGTACCGCGCCGGCGAGCTCGCCGACGCGATGCGGGAGCTGGGCGTCACCGACCACCGCTTCCTCGGCGGCCCCGGGCGCTACCGCGACTCCGGGATGATGGGCGCCCCGCAGAACGAGCGCCCCCAGTGCTTCTGGCGGGCCGATGTGGACGAGGCCGCCACCTCCCTCGTGGAGGTGATCCGCGAGGTGCGGCCCCAGGTGCTGGTCACCTACGACCCCGAGGGCGGCTACGGCCACCCCGACCACATCCAGGCGCACCGCGTCGCGATGCGCGCCGTGGAGCTCGCGGGCGAGCCCGCGTTCCGCCGCGACCTCGGCGACCCGCACGAGATCGCGAAGGTCTACTGGAACTGCGTGCCGCGCTCCGTCCTGGAGGAAGGCTTCGCGCGGCTGCGCGAGCAGGGCTTCGAGAAGCCCTTCCCGGGCGTCGCCTCCCCGGCGGACGTGCCGGGTGTGGTCGACGACGCCGAGGTGACGGCGGCCGTCGACGGCTCGGCCTTCGCCGCGGCGAAGGCCGCCGCGATGCGTGCCCACGCGACGCAGATCGCGGTGGACGGCCCCTTCTTCGCGCTCTCCAACGACCTGGGACAGCCGCTCTTCGTCACCGAGTGCTACCGGCTCGTGCGGGGCACCGCGGGTGCCGCGCACGAGGACGACCTGTTCGCGGGGGTGGACGCGTGACCGGCATGGCCTCTCCGCTCGGCGCCGGGCGCCTCGGCGGCTACCTCGGCCTGGCCGTCCTCGGGGCGCTGGCCGGGGTCGCCGGATCGCTCGTGCAAGGCGGCTGGTTCCCCGGCGGGTTGATGCTGGCTCTGCTGGCCATCGCCGGGCTGAGCTACGGCGGGCTCCTCGCGACCCGCGCCAGAGCCGGCGGGATGGCGCCCGGCATCGGCTGGATCGTCGCGGTGCTGCTGCTGACCACGAGCAGGCCGGAGGGGGACTTCCTCTTCGGTGCCGGACTGGGCTCGTACGCCTACCTGCTGGGCGGGATGGCCGTGGCTGTGATGTGCGCCACCCTCCCGAAACTGCCGCAACCGGGCGGGCCTTCAGTCCGACTTGGCAAGTGACGTGACGATTTCTGCCTGAGGAGAGCGAGGCGCGAAGACGCGCCCCGCGCTCCCTGTCGCCGGGGCGATCCGGCGGCCGTCAAGTGCGTGTCCGCGGTGCCCAGTATGGTGGTGCGCGCCGCCGAGCCGCCCGAACGAGGTCATGACGGGCGGCGGAGCCAACCGGGAGAGCCTGCTTTGAGCCGTGAATCTGACAGTTCGTCCTCCGGGCCCCAGGGGCGCGGTGGCGCCGCTTACCCGTCGGGGACCCCGCCGTACGGAACCCGCCACGCGTCCTCGGACGGTGGCGTCAGCGAGGAGCCGGCCGTGTCGCCGAAGCCGGAAGAGCCCAGGACCGAGACCACGCTGACGACGCGGATCCGCATCAACATCCCGGGTTCGCGACCCATTCCGCCGGTCATCATGCGCACGCCCGTCGGTGACGAGGCGGCCGCGGGCGACGACGCCCCCGCGGCGCCGGGTGCTCCGGCCGCGGCCGGCCCCGCCGTCGGTGAGCGCAAGCCCGCCCTGCCCCGCCGCCCCGAGCCGTCCGCGGCCCCGGCGCGCGCGGAGGCGGAGCGGCAGGGCGGCACGGGCGAGAAGGAGAAGGCGAGCGACTGGTTCGCGCCGCGCAAGTCCGGCCCGTCGGCCCCCGGCCCCTCGACCGGTGCGAACCGGCGGGCGGGTGCGCAGGGCGGCGCTGTCGGCGGTGCGTCAGCAGGCGGCTCCGGCGCGGCCGGTGGCGTGCCCGGCGGTCCGGCCGGTGTCGGCGGCCCGTCGAACGGCGCTCCCGGCGGCTTCGGTGGAGGTTCCGCTTCCGGTGGTGTCCCGGGCATGGGCGCCCCCGGACAGGCGCCCATGCCCGGCGCCCAGAACCCCTCCACCACCGCTGCCACCCCCTGGCCCGCGGACCCCATGGCCACGGGTGCGAACCCCGTGATGCAGGAGCCCCCGGCCGTCGCCGCGCCCGTGGACGACTGGCCGCTCGACCCCTCCACGACGAGCGCCACGCCCTGGCAGAACGGCGCCCCGGCCGCCCCGGCCGACGACTGGCCCGGCGGTTCCCAGACCACCGGTGCGAGCCCCTGGCCGGGCGCCGGCCTGGCCGCGCCCGCGCCCGCCCCCGCCGACGACTGGCCGCTCGACGCGTCCGGCGGCGGAGCCGCGCCCTGGCAGGGCAACGCCTCGGCGGCGCGCGCCGCGCGCCGTTCCGGTTCGCAGGTCGACGACTGGCCCGGCGGGTCCTCGACGACCGGTGCCACGGCGTGGCCCGAGGGCTCCTCGACGACCGGTGCCGTGCCGCAGCAGCCCACGCAGGGCGGGGCCGTCGGCGGCGCCGCGCCGTGGCCCGGCGGGGCTCCGGGCGACGCGTCCACCACGAGCAGCACGCCGTGGCCCGCCGACCCCTCCACGACCGGTGCCACTCCCTGGCCCGCCGACCCCATGGCCGGCGGCACCCCGGGCGCCTCCCCGGCGGCCGGTGCCGCGCCGTGGGACGCGGCCGTGGAGTCCACGCAGCAGTTCCCCGCGCCCACCATGGGCCAGGGCGCCGGCGCCGCGCCGTTCGCCCCCGCCCCGCCCGGTGGCGGTGCCTTCGCCGAGGGCCGTACGGACACGCCGCGCGAGGGCTTCCCGCGCGTACCGGGCCCGGCCACCGGCGCGCAGGCGGCGCCGCAGGCCCCCGCGGCCGCCAAGGCGCCGAAGCAGCCCAAGGGCGGCAAGGGCGCGGCCAAGAAGGGCGGCCCCAAGGTGCCCCCGCCCGCCGGGCAGAAGGTGGCCGGCGAGACGCTCGTCAGCGGCGTCCCCGTCGTGCCCCCGCCCGCGGGTCCGGGCGCGAAGGCGGCGCCCGTGGACAGCGGCGCGCCCCGCGTGGCCGTGCCGAAGCCGAAGGTGCCCGCACCGGGCGCCAAGCCGGCGGTCCCGGCCGCTCCGGCGGCCAAGAGCGCTCCCGCGAAGAGCGCCCCGAAGAAGAAGGGCCGCTCCAAGCTCGTCCTGGCCGGTGGCGCGCTCGTCGCGCTCGTCGGTGTCGCGTACGGCGCCGGGCTGCTGCTCGACCACGCCGACGTGCCGAACGGCACCACCGTGCTGGGCGTGGCCATCGGCGGCAGCTCCAAGGAGCAGGCCGTGCAGAAGCTCGACTCCGCGCTCGGCGACCGCGCGACCGCGCCGCTGAAGGTGTCGATCGGCGGCAAGCAGGCGACGCTCAAGCCGTCGGTGGCCGGGCTGACCATCGACACGCAGGCCACGGTGCGGGATGCGGCCGGGCGGGACTACAACCCGCTCACCGTCATCGGCTCCCTGGTCGGCGGCACCCGTACGGCCGAGCCCTCGATCGGCGCCGACGAGGAGAAGATCGCGGACGCCCTGAAGCGGGCCTCCGGCGAGACGGGCGCGGCCAAGGAAGGCACGATCAAGTTCGAGTCGGGCAAGGCCGTGCCGGTCTACGGGCAGCCCTACCAGGGCCTGGACACCGACAAGGCCGTCGCGGCCGTCGCCCAGGCGTACCGCGACCGCGCCGCCACCGGCCAGGACAAGACCGTCGAGCTGCCCAGCGCCGGGCAGCAGCCCAAGGTGGACAAGGCGGAGGTCGACCGGGAGATGGAGAGCTTCGCGAAGCCCGCCATGTCCGGCCTGGTCACCGTGCAGACCGATGCGACGCACAAGATCCAGTTCGGTCCCGAACGCTCGCTGCCGAAGATCCTTTCGGTGAAGGAGGTCAACGGCAAGCTCGTCGACTCCTACAACCTCGAAGCGATCAAGGAGCTGTACGGGACGGTCTTCGCCGGGGTCAAGATCCAGCGCGGTGACGGCAGCAGGACCGACGTCACCCCGCAGGATGTCGTAGGCCCCCTGCGCAAGGCCCTGATGGGCAAGACGCCCGCCGAGCGCATCGGCGTCATCCCGGTCAACCCGAGCTGACCGACGCCCGACGGCCCGTGCGAGCCCCCGTGCCCCACCCGGCACGGGGGCTCGCCCGTGTTCACCGCCGTGACCTGCTGGTTATCGGATCCATGACATCTGTCATCGGCAGTACACGACGGCTGACACTGCCGACCGGCGCCCCGGCCTGGAACCATCATCCGTATGACCACCACAATGAGCACGTTCACGGGGGAAGGGCGCCGCACCGGCGCCCCCGTGGTCAGCTTTGAGCATGTGAGCAAGAGCTTTGGCGAAGTGCGGGCCGTCGCCGATCTGGACCTCGAGCTGTATCCCGGGGAGACCGTCGCCCTGCTCGGCCCCAATGGCGCCGGCAAGTCCTCCACCCTGGACCTCCTCCTCGGCCTGCGCACCCCCGACGCCGGGCGCGTGGAGCTGTTCGGGACCACTCCGCAGCAGGCCATCGCGCGGGGCAAGGTCGGCGCGATGCTGCAGAGCGGCGGCCTCATGGAGGACGTGAAGGTCCGCGAGCTGGTGAAGCTCGCCTGCGACCTGCACCCCCGCGCCTATCCGCTGGAGCAGGTGCTGGAGCAGGCGGATCTCACCGAGATCGCCGACCGCATGGTCAACAAGCTCTCCGGCGGCCAGGAGCAGCGGGTGCGGTTCGCCCTCGCGACGGCCGGGGCCAACGAGCTCGTCGTGCTCGACGAGCCGACGACCGGGATGGACGTCACCGCCCGGCAGGCGTTCTGGAGCGTGATGCGGCAGCAGGCCCGGGAGGGCCGCGCGATCCTCTTCGCCACGCACTATCTGGAAGAGGCCGACGCGATCGCCGACCGGGTGATCGTGCTGCACCGCGGGCGGGTCCTCGCCGACGGTTCGGCCGCCGAGATCAAGGCCAAGGCGGGCGCCCGGCGCATCGTCTTCGACCTGGACGGGCACATCGGCGAGGCCGCGCTGCGCGAACTGCCGTTCCTCTCCTCCCTGGAGATATCCGGCCGCACCGTGCGCATCCAGTCGCACGACGCCGACGCCACCGTCCACGCCCTCTACGGCCTCGGTCTCTACCCGCGCAACCTCGAGGTCGCGGGCCTCGGCCTGGAGCAGGCATTCATCGCCATCACCGACGCCGCGACCGCCGAGGAGGCGGCCCGATGAACACGCTGATCAAGCTGGAAATCGTGCGCACCCTGCGCAACAAGAAGTTCATGTTCTTCTCCGTGCTCTACCCGGCGGCCCTCTATCTGCTGATCGCGGGCGGCGCGAGCACCACGGAGGTCGTCAAGGGCACGCACCTGACGCTGCCGCTGCTGATGATGGTCTCCATGGCCTCCTTCGGCGCGATCACCGCCGTGCTCATGGGCAACAGCGAGCGCATAGCCAAGGAGCGCGAGAAGGGCTGGGTGCGCCAGCTGCGGCTCACCGCGCTGCCCGGCCGCGGCTATGTGACGGCGAAGGTCGCCTCCGCCGCCGTGGTGTCGCTCCCGTCGATCCTGGTCGTCTTCGCCGTCGCCGCGGCCGTCAAGAACGTGCGGATGGACGCGGCCTGGCAGTGGTTCGCGCTGACGGGCGCGATCTGGGCGGGCAGCATCGTCTTCGCGGCCCTCGGCGTGGCGGTCGGCTACCTCGCCACCGGCGACGCCGTGCGCCCCATCACGATGATCATCTACTTCGGCCTGTCCATCCTGGGCGGTCTGTGGATGCCGACCTCGACGTTCCCGAAGTGGCTCCAGGACATCGCGGAGTGGGTGCCCACCCACGCCTACGCCGCGCTCGGCCAGGCCATCGAGCAGGGCAACGCCCCGCACATGAAGGACGTGTCCATCCTGGTCGCCTATCTTGTGCTCTTCGCGGGTGCGGCCGCCTGGCTGTACCGCAAGGACACCCGCAAGGCCTGACACACCCGGTGCCGGACGGTCGCGAGGAGGGAGAACCGATGAGCGTGCTCACGCGCTGCCGGGAACTGTGGCGGGGCGCCCTCGCGGCCGAGGACGGGCAGGTGGAGTTCGTCGGCATCGGGGCCACGCCCGACAACCGCCGACAGGTACTGGTGAAGCTGGCCTGGATCGGCATCTGGTTCGCCTATCTCGCGGCACCGGCCGCGGACATCCTCGGCGACCACCACACGGCGGCCGCCGACGTCCTCGGCGGGCTGGGCCTGGTGGTCTTCGTGATCGCCTACCTCGCCCTCGTCTTCCGGCAGACCTCGCGGCCGCTGGAGCGGATCCGGGTGTTCCCCACGCTCGTCCTGCTGCTGGCGATGGCGCTCGTGCTGTCACTGGCGCTCGGCGCCCCCTGGCTCGTCCTCTTCGTCTATATCTGCGTCGCCTGCGGGGCCGTCCTGCCGACGACGGTGTCGCGCTACCCGATCCTGCTGACCACGGGTCTGCTGATCGCCGTCGGAACGAACACACCGAAGGCCGGCGACTACATGCCCGCGCTCGTCCTCCCGGCGCTGCTGGGCGGTTTCGCGATGGTCGGGGTGCGGCAGATGGCCCGTACGACCAGGGCGCTGCGCGAGGCCCGGGCCACCGTCGCCCACCTCGCCGCCAACGAGGAGCGGCTGCGGCTCGCCCGTGACCTGCACGACCTCCTCGGCCACTCGCTGTCGCTCATCACGCTCAAGAGCGAGCTGGCGGGGCGGATGCTGCCGGACAAGCCGGACCAGGCCGCGCAGCAGGTCGCGGACATCGAGCGGGTCAGCAGGCAGGCGCTGGTCGACGTGCGGGAGGCGGTGAGCGGCTTTCGCCGCCCCACCCTCGACGCGGAGATCGCCGGAGCCCGTACGGCCCTCGCCGCCGCGGGCATCGCCGCGGACCTCGACCGGGTCGAGACCCACCACGCGGACCTGCCGCCCGACGAGGAGGGGGCCCTCGCCTGGGCGCTCCGGGAGGCCGTGACCAACGTGGTGCGGCACAGCGGGGCGCGCCGCTGCGAGGTCTCGCTGGTGGAGGCGGGCGACGAGCTGTGCCTGACCGTCACGGACGACGGCCGGGGCCCGCGGGGCGCGCACGGCAACGGCCTGACCGGCCTGACGGAACGGCTCGCCCTCGCGGACGGCCGCCTGGAGACGGGCCCGGGCCCCAAGGGCGGCTTCCGCCTGCGGGCTTGCGTGCCGCTCTCGCGGAGCGTGCGGTTGGAGGCCTAGCGGTGGGCGGGGGCGGGCGTTGTCGGCTGATGTGGGTTCAACACCCAGTCCGGTCCCGCCCTCCGGCGCCGGGTGGGCCGGTCCGCGGCGAGGCGCCTCTCACGGGGGTGGGGGGCGCCTCGGGCGTACGGCGGGGTGTCCCGGACCGCCTACCCTGGCGCTGTGACCGACCAGCCCAGCCCCGTTCCACCCCAGCGCACGATCAAAGTCCTGCTCGCCGAGGATCAGTCCATGGTCCGCGAGGCCCTCGCCGCGCTGCTCGGGCTGGAGGGTGACATCGAGGTCGTCTCGCAGGTCGCCCGGGGTGACGAAGTGCTCGACGCCGCCCGTGCCCACGCCCCGGACGTCGCCCTGCTCGACATCGAGATGCCCGGGATGACCGGTCTCGACGCCGCCGCGCTGCTGCGGCGCGAACTGCCCGCGCTCAAGGTGGTGATCCTCACGACCTTCGGCCGCCCCGGCTATCTGCGCCGGGCGATGGAGTCCGGCGCGGAGGCGTTCCTCGTCAAGGACGCGCCCGCGGCACAGCTCGCGGACGCCCTGCGCAGGGTGCTGCGCGGGGAGCGGGTGATCGACCCGACCCTCGCCGCCGCCGCGCTCGCGGAGGGCGCGAATCCGCTGACCGACCGCGAACGCGCCGTGCTCCGCGCCTCCGCCGACGGCTCGACCAACGCGGAGCTGGCGAAGGCCCTGCACCTGTCTCCCGGCACGGTTCGCAACTACCTCTCCACGGCCATCCAGAAGAGCGGGGCCCGCAACCGCGCCGAGGCCGTCCGGATCGCCCGGGACAAGGGCTGGCTGTAGCGGCAGGGGATCATGGGCACCGGGCACTCTGTCGCAAGGCCGTCATATGGCCGTCGTAGGGTCCCTACGACCATGAAGACGCGAGGGGGAAGGGGAACGCCGCCGTGCACATCAAGCGCGTTCCCGACGGCGGGCGCGTCCTGACCGTCGCACTGATCGCCGGGATCGCCGCGCTGGCCGTGCTCGACTGCGTGACGGGCACCCGGCTGCGGCTCGCCCTGATCGCGAGCGTCATGCCGCTGATCGCCGCCCGGCTGTGCTCCTTCCGCCGCACGGTCGTCGTCGCCGCGGTCTTCGCGGTGGCCCAGACGGTGATCCACTGCGTGATCGTGCCGCGCTGGGACGTCGCGAGCGTGTTCGTCGCCGTCCTCGGCGCGCTCCTCGTCGGGGGCTTCGCCGTGGCCCTGTGCGCGGCGCTGCTGGAGCGGGAGGCGGCGTACGACCGGACCCGGATGGTCGCGGACGCCGTGCAGCGCACGATGCTGCGGGAACTGCCCATCACCGCGGGGCTGCTGCGGATCGCCGGGTTCTACATCTCCGCGCAGGAGGGCGCCCGGGTCGGCGGCGACATCTACGAGGTGGTGGAGAGCCCGTACGGACAGCGCATCCTCATCGGCGACGTCCAGGGCAAGGGCATGCCGGCGATCGGCGCGGGGCACGCGGTGCTCACGTCGTTCCGGGAGGCGGCCTACCACGAGGCCGCGCTGGAGGCCGTCGCCGACCACATGGAGGGCGCGCTGCTGCGCCACAACAGCGCGCTGTCGCTGACCGGTACGGACGAACGCTTCGTCACCGCGCTGCTGCTGGAGGTCGGTCCGCCGGGCACCACGACCCGGGTGCTGTCCTGCGGCCACATCCCGTACTACGTCATCAGCGGCGACCGGGTCGAGGAGCGGCTGCCCGGACACCACGGGCTGCCGCTGGGGCTCGGCGGGCTCACCGGCGCGCCGCGCCGGGCCGTCGATTCGGAGGCCTGCCGTACGGGTCCGGCCTCGCCGGAGTGGCTGGTGCTGTGCACGGACGGGGTCACCGAGGCCCGCGACCCCGAGGGCCGCTTCTACCCCCTGCGTGAGCGGCTGACCCGCTGGGTGCGGCTGCCGCCGGCGGACCTCGCGCGTGCGCTCCGCGCGGATCTGGAGGCCTTCACTGAGGGCGAGCTCAAGGACGACGCGGCGGTCCTGATCGTCCGGGACGCGCTCGCGTGCGGCGAGCGCGTCCCGCTGTCCTCACAGGCCGGACGGGCGTGAGGACGCGGCCACGGCCGTCAGTTCAGCATCGCCCGCGCCGCCCGCGCCTCGCGCCGGACCGACTGCGCCACCGTCGGCTCCAGCGCGTCGATGACCTCCGCGTACTCCTCCATCTCCCGCGCCCCGCCCACGAAATCCCCCCGTTCCACCAGCAGCTCCGCCCGCTCGTACCGCAGCCGCGCCGGATGGCTCGGCAGCAGCAGCGAGAGGTCGACCGCCCACAGCTGCACCTCGCTCCGCTCGGGGCGGGCCGCGGCCCAGGCGCGGATGTTGTTGAGGACGCGCAGCACGATCTCCAGCGGCTCGGCCGGGGAGAACATCGACGGCGTCAGCGGCGCCCCGGTCGCGCCCGCGACCAGCAGCCCGGCCTCGGACAGCTGCCGCCCGCCGTCGAAGGGGTCGGCCAGCACGTGCGACCCGTACGGCTCACCGAAGCCGATGACGAAGTGGCCGGGCAGCGCCACCCCGTACACCGGGGCGCCCGCCCGCCGGGCCACCTCCATCCACACCACGGACAGCAGAATCGGCAGCCCGCGCCGCCGCCGCAGCACCTCGCCGAGCAGCGAGGACTCCAGCCGCCGGTAGTCGGCGGGGGAGCCGCGGAACCCGCAGCGCTCCCCGAGCAGGTCCGCGAGGGCCGCGGCCCACCGCCGGGGCTCGGCGCCCCGGCCCAGCGCGGGGAGCAGCCCCGCCAGCCGGTCCAGTTCTATCTGCGCCGCGTCGATCGCGGCCTCGCCCTCCATGGGGTCTGCCTCGGTGCCGATCAGGAGGCAGAGCAGCGCGAGGTCGGGGCGCTCCTCCCGCGCCGCTTCCGCGAACCGCCGCCGCCGGCCGGTGGTGTCGTCGTCCATAGGTCCTCGTACCCGCTCGGGGCGGTGGGTGAAGTCCCACCGCCGGTGTCCATGGTGCGGCCCTGCCCGCCCCGTCCGCCTACCCCTGTGGCGCGCGGCGGTAGTGGTACGCGTGGTGGGTGGTGAAGCCGAGCCCGTCGTAGAGCGCGTCGGCGCCGCCGTTGTCCGTCATCACCTGGAGGTACGCGGCCGAGGCGCCCTCGGCCAGCGCCCGCTCGGCCAGCGCGGCCATGACCAGGGTGCCCAGGCCCTCCCGGCGCCGGGCCGGATCCACGTCCAGGGCCGAGAACCCCGCCCAGCGGCCGTCGACCACACAGCGTCCGACGGCCGCGGGCCGCTCCTCGCCCGGCACCGTCGCGAACCACACCGAGGGCCCGCCCGTCAGCACGGCCATCGCGTCCGCTGCGGACGCGGACGTACGCCCGTATGCCCGCAGCCACGCCTCGTCGGGCCGCCGGGAGAGCAGCACGCGGCCGGTGTCGGCCCCGGTGTCGGCGAGGGGGGCCAGCGCGGCCGTGCGCATCACGGCATGCCGCTCCTCCGTCCAGCCGCGCCGCGCCAGCTCCGCGTCCAGCCGCTCGTCCTGCTCCGGGTCGCCGGTGGTGACCTGCACGACCGCGGGCAGCCCGCGCTCCCCGTACCAGGTGCCGACGCGCTCCAGCGCGTCCGGCAGCGGCAGCCCGCAATCGCCCAGGGGCAGCACCGAGTTGGCCCGGCAGGTGAACCCGCCCGCGGCCCGCAGCGTCCAGCCGCCCAGCGCCGCCGTCTCCCGCGCGGGCCAGCCGCGCGTCGCGATCTCCTGGAGCTCCCGCACCGTCGTGGCGGGCCCGCGCCGGCGGGCCGGGGCGGCCGGGACCACCTTGCCCGCGACGAGCGCGGACTCCTCGATCACCACCGTCTCACCGGTCCGGCGTGTGATCCGCAGCACACCGGCGTCCCAGGAGTCGAGCACCCCGACCGTGTCCGTGAACCGCTCGGGGGACCGTCCCGGGTCGTTCAGTCGGCGGACAGATACCCTTTTTCCCACATCGGCGGTACTGATCCTGACTTCGAGCCGTCCGCCCGTGGTGAATTCCACAGCTCTCCTCGCCCCTCTTGTTCGTCAAGTGCCCGGGAACGGAGATACTAGGTGTGGGCATCGACGACGCCGCGCTCCCGCGCGAGATGAGCCCTACCGAGGAGGAACGACAGCGTGACCTACGTCATCGCGCAGCCTTGTGTCGACGTGAAGGACAAGGCGTGCATCGAGGAGTGCCCCGTCGACTGCATCTACGAGGGCTCCCGGTCCTTGTATATCCACCCGGACGAATGCGTCGACTGTGGTGCCTGTGAACCGGTCTGCCCGGTCGAAGCGATTTTCTACGAGGACGACACTCCTGAGGAGTGGAAGGACTACTACAAGGCGAACGTCGAGTTCTTCGACGAGCTCGGTTCGCCCGGTGGTGCCTCCAAGCTCGGCCTGATCGAGCGCGACCACCCCTTCATCGCCGCGCTGCCGGCGGACATCAACCCCGAGCACTGATTCGCGGCAGCCGCCAACGGCCCCGTACGGCCCTCACGCCGTGCGGGGCCGCGGCATTGACACCGAGCACCTATCTGCAAGAGAGCGAGCGAGCACCGTGGGCGCAGTCTCTTCCCGCCTTCCCGCGTTCCCCTGGGACCGGCTCGACCCGTACAAGGCGACGGCCGCCGCCCACCCGGACGGCATCGTGGACCTGTCGGTCGGCACCCCGGTCGACCCCGTCCCCGCGCTGATCCAGCGGGCCCTCACCGACGCCGCCGACAGCCCCGGCTATCCGACGGTGTGGGGCACGGTCGCGCTGCGCGACGCGCTCACCGGCTGGGCGGAGCGCCGCCTGGGCGCCCGGGGCCTGACGCACGCCAACGTCCTGCCCATCGTCGGCTCCAAGGAGCTGGTGGCCTGGCTGCCGACCCAGCTCGGGCTCACCGCGGGCGACAAGGTCGCCTATCCCCGGCTCGCCTACCCGACCTACGAGGTCGGCGCGCGGCTCGCGGGCGCCGAGCCCGTCGTCTACGACGACCCGTGGGAGCTCGACCCGGCCGGGGTGAGGCTGCTGTGGCTGAACTCCCCGTCGAACCCCACCGGCCGGGTCCTCACCGTCGACGAGCTGCGCCGGGCGGTCGCCTGGGCGCGCGAGCACGGCGTGCTGGTCTTCAGCGACGAGTGCTATCTGGAGCTGGGCTGGGAGGCGGACCCGGTCTCGGTGCTGCACCCGGACGTGTGCGGCGGCTCGTACGAGGGGATCGTCGCCGTCCACTCGCTGTCCAAGCGCTCCAACCTGGCCGGCTACCGCGCGGCGTTCCTCGCCGGTGACGCCGCGGTCCTCGGCGAGCTGCTCCAGATCCGCAAGCACGGCGGCATGATGGTCGCCGCCCCCGTCCAGGCGGCCACCGTCGCCGCCCTGGGGGACTCGGCGCACGTCGCCGAGCAGCGCGAGCGCTACGCGCGCCGGCGCGAAGCACTGCGCGCGGCGCTCGAGCGCGCGGGCTTCCGGATCGAGCACAGCGAGGCGTCGCTGTATCTGTGGGCCACGCGCGACGAGCCGTGCTGGGACACGGTGGCGGACCTCTCGAAGCGGGGCATCCTGGTCGCTCCGGGCGACTTCTACGGCGTGGCGGGCGAGCGGTTCGTCCGCGTCGCCTTCACGGCCACGGACGAGCGGGTGGAGGCGGCGGTCCGCCGCCTGTCCGCCTGAACCCCGGCACACGGAGAGAGGGCCCGGGAGACACCTCCCGGGCCCTCTTCGCCGAACGATCCGGTTGACCGAGGTCAGCCGCCGATCGGGAGTCCGCCGGTGGGCAGTCCCTTGGTCGGGAGACCGCCCTTCGTCGCGGTCTCCGCCGTGCTGCTCACGACACCCGCCGCGGACCCGCCGAGGTCGCCCGCGACCTTCTGCGCGGCCGGGGTGGTGGACTGGGCGGTCTTGCCGAGCGTGTCCGTGGCGCCCGGCGCGGCGGTGTCGACGGCCTTGTGGCCCACCTCGGCCGTGGTGACACCGGCCTTGTGCGAGGTCGCGGCGATGTTGTTGCCCAGGTTCGCGCCGTCCACCGCGCTCAGACCGCCCAGGTCGGGGGCCTTGAGGTCCGCGGCGTTGGCAGCTCCGGCCACGCCGATGACGGGTGCCGCGCTGGCGGCGACCAGCAGGGCGGCCCGGGCGATCCGACGCGAAAGGGGGAGGGACATGATGCTCCTTTTGGCGGAGTTGAGGACGTTAGCTGTCCGGCGAGCGGACGCAGTGACTACCGCGTGAGAGCCTCGAAGGTTGCGGTGCCCGAAGGTAAAGCCTTGGTAATGCGTCGCATTATCGGTTTCGGGAAATCCCGGGCAAAACGCACCGGGTGCGACGTTGTCCTAAAGGCGTACAAGCCTTTAGTCGCAAGGAACTTGGGGGAAGCCGACCGGGAACGGCGGGGCACGCCGAATTTCCGCCCGCGCCCCGGGCGGATGCCCCGCAGGAGGGGGTCCTCGTACTACTGAACGGTGGTGATCCGGACCTCTGACGGCGAGGCGGCCGAGGCGTCCGACGTCTTGCGCCAGCCGTCGCGGGAGTCCTCGGCCGTCCACTCCCGGCCGCTGAAGGCGATGCGCTCGATCCGCAGCTCCGAAGCGTGGGCCATCGCCCAGGAGGCCACCTGCCAGCCCCGCCGCGCCGGTGCGTCGTCCGGAGCGTCCGCCGCGGACCGCGCGGGCACCGTCACCGTGCGGGCGGCCGCGCCCGCCGAGCCGTTGGTGCCCGCGCCCCCGGTGCCGTCCGTGGCCGGCAGCACCGTCGCGCCGAACTCGCGCCGCAGCTTCGTCCGTACCGCCGACGGGTCCCCGTGCTTGCCGTCCGACGGGCTCGTCGTGCAGCTGAACGCGGCCTCCGCCCGGCCCGTCAGCCCCGACGCCAGCAGCGAGGCGTCCGGCTCGTGCTTGGCGTACGCCTGCGGGAACCCGCTGCGCTGCACCTTCTGCGCGGCCACCGTCAGGGGCAGCCGCGAATAGCCCGGCACCTGCACGAGGTGGTCGTAGAACTTGCCCGCCGAGTACACCGGGTCGGTGATCTGCTCCGCCGTGCCCCAGCCCTGCGTCGGCCGCTGCTGGAACAGGCCCAGCGAATCGCGGTCGCCGTGGTGGATGTTGCGCAGCCCCGACTCCTGCATGGCCGTCGCCAGCGCGATCGTCACCGCGCGCTCCGGCAGCCCGCGGGCGGTGCCCACGGCGGAGATCGTGGCGGCGTTCACCGCCTGCTCGGGGGCCATGGCGTACGACTCGCCGTTGGCCCGCACGGTGCAGCGGGGGGCGCCGGGGCCGCCCGTCACCAGCTGGGCCACGCCGTAGCCGATCAGCGCCAGCAGCACGGCGCAGGCGGCCACGACGCGCAGCAGGCGACCACGGCGGGTGACGAAGATCCGGGACATGCGGCAAACGTTACTGGAGAGATATGAGAATCATGAGGGCCGGATCCCCGACCGGTGTCCCGCCCGCCCCGCGCGGGCTCCCGCGGGCCCTTCCGGCCCGACGGCCGGTGCCCTGCGGGCCGCGTTAGAGTCGCGGGCATGGATGACGCCGTACTCGACCTGTCCCTCGACGCCGCCGCCCTCACCGCCCGGCTCGTCGACGTCCCTTCCGAGAGCGGGAACGAGAAGACGCTCGCCGACGCCGTGGAGCGCGCGCTGCGCGAACTGCCGCACCTGACCGTCGACCGGTACGGCAACAACGTCGTCGCCCGCACGAACCTGGGCCGCGCCGAGCGCGTGGTGCTCGCCGGGCACATCGACACCGTGCCCATCGCCGACAACGTCCCCTCCCACGTGGACGACGACGGCTATCTGTGGGGCTGCGGCACCAGCGACATGAAGTCCGGTGTCGCGGTGCAGCTGCGCATCGCCGCGACCGTGCCCGAGCCCAACCGCGACCTGACGTTCGTCTTCTACGACAACGAGGAGGTCGCCGCCCACCTCAACGGCCTCGGCCACGTCGCGGCCGCCCACCCCGACTGGCTCACCGCCGACTTCGCCATCCTGCTGGAGCCGACCGTCGCCCAGGTCGAGGGCGGCTGCCAGGGCACCCTGCGGGTCCTGCTGCGCACGGCGGGCGAGCGCGCCCACTCGGCGCGCAGCTGGATGGGCAGCAACGCCATCCACGCGGCCGCCCCGATCCTGGCCCGGCTGGCGGCGTACGAGCCGCGCCGGCCCGTCGTCGACGGCCTGGAGTACCACGAGGGGCTCAACGCCGTACGGATCGAGGGCGGCGTCGCGGGCAATGTGATCCCCGACGCCTGCACGGTCACCGTCAACTTCCGCTACGCCCCCGACCGGAGCGAGGAGGAGGCGCTGGCGCACGTCCGCGAGGTCTTCGCGGACTGCGGGGTCGCCGAGTTCGTCGTCGACGACCACTCGCCCGGCGCGCTGCCCGGCCTGTCCCACCCGGCCGCCGCGGCCTTCATCGAGGCCGTCGGGGCCACGCCGAAGCCCAAGTTCGGCTGGACGGACGTCTCGCGCTTCAGCGCGCTCGGCGTGCCCGCCGTCAACTACGGTCCCGGCGACCCGATAGTCGCACACAAGCGGGACGAGCGAGTCCGTATGGCGCTGATCCCGGAGTGCGAGGAGCGGCTGCGCGCCTGGCTCACCTCCTGACGGGCCCGCCCGTGGCGCCGTGGGGGCCTACGCTGAACAGCAACGATCAGCGTAGGGAGAGCGGAATGGCACATCCCGAAGGAGCCCGTGCCCAGCGGGAGCAGCGCCGCGGGCCGGTCGTGCGCAGGCACGGCCAGATGCAACAGGGCACCACCGACCAGCATCTGCTGGACACCAGAGGTACCGCGGACTGGGTGCACGAGGATCCCTTCCGGGTGATGCGCATCCAGTCCGAGTTCGTCGAGGGCTTCGGCGCGCTCGCCGAACTGCCACCCGCCATCAGCGTGTTCGGCTCGGCCCGCACACCGGTGGACTCGGCGGAGTACGAGGCGGGGGTGGCCATCGGCCGCGGCCTGGTCGAGGCGGGCTTCGCGGTCATCACCGGCGGCGGGCCCGGCGCGATGGAGGCCGCCAACAAGGGCGCGATGGAGGCGGGCGGCGTCTCCGTCGGCCTCGGCATCGAGCTGCCCTTCGAGCAGGGGCTCAACCCCTACGTCAACCTCGGCGTGGACTTCCGCTACTTCTTCGTCCGCAAGACGATGTTCGTGAAGTACGCGAGCGGGTTCGTCGTGCTGCCGGGCGGACTCGGCACGCTGGACGAGCTGTTCGAGGCACTGACGCTGGTGCAGACGAAGAAGGTCACGCGCTTCCCGATCGTCCTCTTCGGGACGGCGTACTGGCGCGGGCTGGTCGAGTGGTTCCGCGACACCCTGATCGCGGAGGGCAAGGCGGGCCTCCACGACCTGCATCTCTTCCATGTGACGGACGACGTGGACGAGGCGGTCGCCTTGGTGACGAAGGAGGCCGGGGCCTAACCGGGGGTCCTCGAACGCCGGACGGGCCGGAAACAGCCCGTCCGGCGTTCGAGGACAGCGCGCGAAGCGTGCTCCGGGGGTCAAGCCAGTCCGCGGCGGGCAACCGCAGGCGCGCGATGCCCCGCGATCGACGCGACCATGTCGAGCACCTGCTTCGTCTCCGCGACCTCGTGCACGCGATAGACCCGCGCACCCAGCCACGCCGACACGGCCGTCGTCGCCAGCGTGCCCAGCACCCGTTCCTTCACCGGCCTGTCGAGCGTCTCCCCGACGAAGTCCTTGTTGGACAGGGAGACGAGGACGGGCCAGCCCGTCTCCGCCATCTCGCCCAGCCGCCGGGTCGCCTCCAGCGAGTGCCGGGTGTTCTTGCCGAAGTCGTGGCCCGGGTCGATCATGATCGCGTCGCGCCGGACGCCGAGCGCGACGGCCCGCTCGGCCAGCCCGAGCGTCACGCGCAGGATGTCCGCCATCACGTCGTCGTACGCGACGCGGTGCGGCCGCGTCCGGGGGTCGACGCCGCCCGCGTGCGTGCACACCAGGCCCGCCCCGTAGCGCGCCGCGACCTCGGCCAGCTTGGGATCGAAGCCGCCCCACGCGTCGTTGAGCACGTCCGCGCCCGCCTCGCAGACCGCCTCGCCGACGTCGTGCCGCCAGGTGTCCACGCTGATCACCACGTCCGGGTGGCGCCGGCGGACCTCGGCCACGAAGCCGACGGTGCGCCGTGCCTCCTCCTCGGCGGTGACCTCCTCGCCCGGGCCCGCCTTCACACCGCCGATGTCGATGATGGCGGCGCCCTCCGACACCGCCTGCTCCACGCGGGCCAGCGCGGCCTCGTCCTGGAACGTCGCCCCCTGGTCGTAGAAGGAGTCGGGGGTCCGGTTGACGATCGCCATGATCACCGGCTCGTGCGCATCGAACTCGCGTCGTCCCAGCCGCAGCATTTCCGTACTCCTCTTCGCGTGGTCCGCCAGCGACCTTAACCGTCAGTGGGGCATGGCACGATCGTGGAGGACGGATTCGTGTGGCGGGCGCACCTGGGAGATGGTCGTGTTCTGGTTCTTGCTCATCGCGCTGGTCGTGGTGGTGGCCGCGGTCACGCTCTTCGTCGTGGGCGGCGGGAGCGGTGTCTCGCTGTCCGAGGCCGAGCCGGACCGGATCGCCTGGCCGCTGCCCGCGGACCGGCCCACGAGCCGGGCCGACGTCGACGCGGTGCGGCTGCCGCTGGCGTTGCGCGGCTATCGCATGACCGAGACCGACGACGTCCTGGACCGGCTCGGCGCCGAACTGGCCGAGCGCGACGCCCGGATCGCCGAGCTGGAGCGGGCTCTCGCGGTCGCGCGGGCGGAGGCGGCGCGGGGCGCGGCGAAGAAGGACGAGGAGAGCCCCGGGCAGGCGCCGAGCGACGCCGCGCCGGGCGAGCGGAACGGGGGTACGGAAGCATGAGCACAGGAGTGGTCGTCGGCCCGGACGGGCTGGCGCGCTGTCCATGGGGCCTGGAGGCGGAGTCCATGGAGGACTACCGCCGCTATCACGACACCGAGTGGGGCCACCCGGTGCACGGCGACGACGCCCTCTACGAACGGATGTGCCTGGAGGCGTTCCAGTCCGGGCTGTCGTGGCTGACGATCCTGCGCCGCCGCGAGGGTTTCCGCGCGGCCTTCGCCGACTTCTCCATCGCCGAGGTGGCGGCCTTCACGGAGGCGGACGCGGAGCGGCTGCTCGCCGACCCGGGCATCATCCGCAACCGCGCGAAGATCAGCGCGGCGATCGGCAACGCCCGGGTGGCTGCGGAGTGGGCGCCCGGCGAGCTGGACGCCTTCATCTGGTCGTACGCACCGGACGGAGCCCGCAGGGCGCCGCGCACGGCGGCGGACGTGCCGGGGACGACCCCGGAGTCCACGGCCCTCGCGAAGGAGCTCAAGAAGCGGGGCTTCCGCTTCGTCGGGCCCACGACGGCGTACGCGATGATGCAGGCGTGCGGCCTGGTGAACGACCACTTGGCGAAGTGCCACGCGCGGGAGGCCGCGTAGCGGCGGCCCGGGCCGTCAGCGCCCCACGAACCGTGGCTTCTGCTTCTTCAGGAAGGCGTCCACCGCGATGCGGTGGTCCTCCGACGCCCCGGCGCGCGCCTGGAGCTCGTCCTCCTTGGCCAGCGCCTGGGCCAGCGAGTGGTCCGCACCGTAGGCCAGCGACTCCTTGAGCGCCGCGTAGGCCGCGGTCGGGCCCTCCGCGAGGCGGCGGGCCACCGCCGCCGCCTCCGCGGCGAGCTCCGCGGCGGGCACGACCTTGTTCGCGATGCCCAGCTCGTACGCCTCCTGGGCGGGCACGTTGCGGGGGAACAGCAGCAGGTCCGAGGCGCGGCTGTGGCCGACGAGGCGGGGGAGGGTCCAGGAGACGCCCGAGTCCGCGGTGAGCGCGACCCCGGCGAAGGACGTGTTGAAGGAGGCGGTGTCCGCGACCACGCGGTAGTCCGCCGCGAAGGCGAAGCCCGCGCCCGCGCCCGCCGCGACCCCGTTGACCCCGGCCACGACGGGCTTCCGCATCCCGGTGATCGCGGTGACGATGGGGTTGTAGTGCTCCTTGACCGTGCTCATCACGGACTCGGCCCGCGCCAGCAGCTCGACGTGCTCCTTGAGGTCCTGCCCGACGCAGAAGGCGCGCCCCGTGGCGGTCAGCAGGACGGCGCGCACCGCCGGATCCGCGCCGGCCTCGCCCAGCACGTCGCGGAGGGCGATCTTCGTTCCGATGTCGAGCGCGTTCATGGCGTCGGGACGGTTGAGTGTGACCGTCGCGAGCCCGTCCGTCACGTCGTACAGCACGGTGTCGGCCATGGAGCCGCTCCCTCCCTCGTCGCGGCTGCGTCGACAGCCGTCAGGGCTCAGCATGCCGGAGATCACCGGCGGCCGATATGTGACCTGCGTCAAAGAAACCGGCCATCAAGGCGGCGCGATGGCCGCGCAGTATCGCAGTCCGATCGCCGAATTGGGTGGTTTTGCGAGAGCGCGTTGCCGACCGGATGCGGACCGATGTTGGTCATCGGGTCACGCGATGCGGGATAATGGCCTGGAAGCAATGTGTTCGATGCCGGTGACACCTGGGTTGTCGGCTGCGGCGAGCTGGTTTCAGGAAGGGGAACGAGCATGGCGGCCATGAAGCCGCGGACGGGCGATGGCCCGCTCGAGGTGACCAAGGAGGGGCGGGGCATCGTCATGCGGGTTCCGCTCGAGGGCGGCGGTCGTCTCGTCGTCGAGCTGACCCCGGACGAGGCCAAGGCTCTCGGCGAGGCCCTGGAGAAGGTCACCGTCTGACGCACGGCCTGCGAATCTCACGCTGCCCCGGCCGCCGGCCCGTTCCCGGCTCCGGGGCAGCGGTGTATCCACGCCCGGCGCACGCCCCGGGCGCGCGGCGGCCCGTGGAGCGCCCCGGTGGGCGTACGCGTCCCGTGCCGCGGGTCAGCCGCGCCGGGCCGCGCACAGCAGCCCGTCGCCGACCGGCAGCAGCGAGGGCAGCAGCACGGTGGACTCGCGCACCGCGCGCAGCAGCTCGCGCAGTCGCTGCACCTCGGCGGGCTGGGCGGCCGAGTCGACCGTGCGGCCGTCCGCGAAGACGCCCTCGAAGCAGACGAGTCCGCCGGGCCGCAGCAGGCGCAACGATTCGGCTAGATAGTCGAGGCACTCCAGCCGGTCGCCGTCGCAGAACACCAGGTCGTATCCGCCGTCGGCGAGGCGCGGCAGTACCTCCAGCGCGCGGCCGGGGATGAAGCGCGCGCGGTTGCCCGCGAAGCCCGCGGCGCGGAACGCCTGCCGGGCGAACTGCTGGCACTCGGGGTCGCTGTCCACGGTCGTCAGCACGCCGTCGGGCCGCATGCCGTGCAGGAGGTGGATGCCGGAGACGCCGGTGCCGGTGCCGATCTCGGCCACCGCCTTGGCGTCCACCGCCGCGGCGAGCAGGCGCAGCGCGGCGCCGGTGCCGGACGACACCGAGCGGAGACCTGCCTCATGAGCCCGGTCCCGGGCCCAGCGCAGCGCCTCTCCCTCGGCGACGAACGCATCGGCGAACGCCCAGCTCGTCTGCTGGTTGCCGGTAATGGCCCTCTCCTGTCCCCGTAGTCGACGCAACCGTGACTGTATCCGCTGACCACGGGAACCCGCAGATGGGACCGCGCGTTGGGAAGAATCGGAGGGCTACGGCGGGAGAAGCCGGGGGGAGACGCCGAAGACGGGGGATCAAGACCAAATAAAGGTCAAAATTCCTTATCCTGAGCTAACGGGTGGGATGGATATGGTAGGGGCTCCACTGGACACCACCAGAGCCGACAGGGGAGGTGCGGCTGCGGCCGGAGACCGTCGGGGCGTGCTGAAGCGCTTTCGCAGGTCCCTCGGCGAGCCGAAATCCGTGACCAAGACCGCTGACCGTTCGCGCACCATCGACTCCGCACCCACCGCGACCTTCGCCACCGATGCGGATTCGCAGGCGTGGGCCCCTCCCTCCTGGGAGGAGATCGTCAGCACGCACAGTGCACGGGTCTACCGCCTGGCCTACCGCCTCACCGGCAATCAGCACGACGCCGAGGACCTCACGCAGGAGGTGTTCGTGCGCGTCTTCCGCTCGCTGTCCACGTACACCCCGGGCACGTTCGAGGGGTGGCTGCACCGCATCACCACCAACCTCTTCCTGGACATGGTCCGGCGCCGCCAGCGCATCCGTTTCGACGCCCTCGGCGAGGACGCCGCGGAGCGGCTGCCCAGCCGCGAGCCCTCCCCCCAGCAGCACTTCAACGACACCCACTTCGACGCGGACGTCCAGCAGGCGCTGGACACCCTCGCCCCGGAGTTCCGCGCCGCCGTCGTCCTGTGCGACATCGAAGGCCTTTCGTACGAGGAGATCGCCGCGACGCTCGGCGTGAAGCTCGGCACCGTGCGCAGCCGCATCCACCGCGGCCGCTCCCACCTCCGCAAGGCGCTCCAGCACCGCTCGCCCGCCGCCCGGGCCGAGCAGCGCGCTGTGGCCGTGGCAGGCGTTCCGCTGAGTGGGGAGGTAGGGATCGCGTGACCGGTTCAGGCGGTCAGTCCCCCGCCGAGCACCATCTCGGCGACCGCCTCGCGGCCCTGGTCGACGGGGAGTTGGGACACGACTCTCGGGAGCGGGTGCTCGCGCACCTGGCGACCTGTTGGAAATGCAAAGCAGAAGCCGACGCCCAGCGCCGGCTCAAGAGCGTGTTCGCCGAAGCGGCCGCCCCGCCGCTCTCCGACGCGCTGCTCGCCCGCCTGCAGAATCTGCCCGGCACCGGCCCCGGTGGCGATGGCGCCGAGAGGCCGCGCGGTGAGGGCGCGGAGCCCGGCCCGGACGGCCGCGGGCGGCCCGGAGGTCAGGGAAAAGGCGGCGCCGGCACCCGGGCTGAAACCTTTGCCCTCTTCCCCGCCGTCGCCCCCTGGCAGCGTGACCGCGGCTTCCGCATCCATGACTTCCCCGACGCGTCCCGCGGCGCCTCGCGAGGGCGCCGCTTCGCCTTCGCGGCGGCGGGCGCGGTCTCGCTCGCCGCGTTCGCGCTGGGCAGCGCGCAGCCGCTCGCCTCGGTCGGTGAGACCACCAGCGCGCGCTCGGAGGACCCACGCGTCGCCACGGCGCCGCTCGCCCTGACCCCCGGTGTCACCGCCGAGGACCGCCGCGCGCTGGCCCTCACGCTCGCCGGGCGGGACGGCCCCGGTGTGCCGGGCGCCCCGGCCGCGCCCGCGGCTCCGGCCGCGGAGGTGTCGCTGCTGCGGCCCTCCGGCGCGGCGCTGTTCCCGCCCCTGATCCGTGCCGCGCTCCCCGCCCCGGGCCTCTCGACGGCGGACAGCGCGCCGATCAGTCACTGACCGGTCCCACCCGGCCGCGCCCGTCGGATCCGGTCGGCGGCCCCGGGCCCTCTGCGCAGGTCCGCGCGGACCTGGTTGAATTCCTGGTGGGCCGCGGATCCCTCGGGCGATGCCGTGCGCCCTCCGGCGAACGGTGGGGAGAAGATGGACGAGGGGAAGGCGCGGCCCATGGGCCCCAAGCCGCAGTGGTGGAGCCGTCCCCGGCGTACGACACCGCCTGACGCTACGTCACCAGGCCCTGAGGGCCAGCCCGGACCTGTCCCGACGGGCACGGCCCCCGCGGACGCCACGCCCCCGCCTTCGTACGACGCGGAGGCCGGCCAGGACCCGGCGCCCCTGCACGCGCCCGACCCGTACAGCACGCCGCCGTACGGCCGTCCCGGCCCGTGGGCGCCCGCGCCGCCCGTCCAGCGCCCGGTCACCCCGGCGCACGGCACCCGCCTCCCGCCGGCGGGCATGCCCCCCGTGCCGCCCGGTCACGGCCCGCAGTTCACACCTCCCCTTCCGTACGGGGCGCCCGCGCCCTGGCAGTACGACCCCTGGGCCGTGTCGCCCGCGTCCCGCCCCGAAGCCCCGGCCGGTCCGGCCGCCGGGCGGCGGCGGGGGCGCATCGTCGTCGGGGCGCTGATCGTGGCGCTCGTCGCCGGAGGCGCCGGCGGGGCCGTCGGGTCGTATCTGGAGCGGGACGGCGTCGTGGGACACCACGTGCGGCTGCCGCAGGCGCCCGTCGACCGGTCCGGGCGGGCCCCGGGCAGCGTCGCCGGGATCGCCGCGCGCACCCTGCCCGGCGTGGTGACCATCCATGTGCGCGGCGGCAGCGACCAGGGCACCGGCACCGGCTTCGTCCTGGACAGGGAAGGCCGCATCCTCACCAACAACCACGTCGTGGAGCCCGCGGGCTCCGGCGGCGACATATCGGTGACCTTCAACGGCGGCCAGAGCGCGAAGGCCACCGTCGTCGGCCGGGACAGCGGCTACGACCTGGCCGTGATCAAGGTCTCCGGGGTGTCCGGTCTTACCCCGCTCGCCCTCGGCAACTCCGACTCCGTCCGCGTCGGCGACTCCGTGGTCGCCATCGGTGCTCCCTTCGACCTCGCGGGCACCGTCACCACCGGGATCATCAGCGCCAAGGAGCGCCCGATCACCGCGGGCGGCCAGAAGCAGGACGGCAGCGACGTCAGCTATGTGGACGCGCTCCAGACCGACGCCCCGATCAACCCGGGCAACTCGGGCGGACCGCTGGTGGACTCCGAGGCCCGTGTCATCGGCATCAACAGCGCGATCCGCTCCGCGGGCGACGGCTCCGACCTCGGCGGCGGCCAGGGCGGCAGCATCGGCCTCGGCTTCGCCATACCGATCAACCAGGCCAAGCGCGTCGCCGAGGAGCTCATCAACACCGGCAGGGCCACCCACCCGGTCATCGGCGTGACCCTGGACATGACGTACGCGGGCGACGGCGCCCGGGTGAACTCCAAGGGCGCCGACGGACCGGCCGTCACCCCGGGCGGACCCGGCGACAAGGCGGGCATCCGGGACCAGGACGTGATCAGGAAGATCGACGGGGCGCCGGTGCACAGCGGCCAGGAGCTGATCGTCAAGGTCCGCAGTCACCGTCCGGGTGACCGGCTCGCCCTCACCGTGGAGCACGACGGCAAGGAGCGGACCGTGGAGCTGACCCTGGGCTCCGCGGGCGCGCGATGACCTTTGGCCTGATGTTGGCCCGGGCGACGCCCGCGGGGGTTCCCGGGCCAGGTACCGTGATAGGTGGCCGCGACCCCCGGCCATCGACGCCTCAAGGAGCTGCAACGTGCTCGACATAGGACCCCTCGAGCTGGTCGCGCTCGTGGTGATCGCGGTGCTCATCTTCGGCCCCGACAAGCTGCCGAAGATGATCCAGGACGTGTCGCGGACGTTGCGCAAGATCCGGCAGTTCTCGGAGAACGCCAAGCAGGACATCCGCTCGGAGCTGGGCCCGGAGTTCAAGGACTTCGAATTCGAGGACCTCAACCCCAAGACCTTCGTGCGCAAGCATGTGCTCGACAAGGACGAGCTGGGCCTGAAGGAGATCCGCAACGGCTTCGACTTCAAGGCGGAGATGGGCGACGTGGCCGACGCCGTCCACGGGCGCAGCAGTGCCCCGGAGCCGACCTCCGGCCCGGCCGCCCCCGGCCCCTCGTCCCCGTCCGGTGGCCCTGACCTGCTCAAAAAGCGCGAAGGGCTGCACCCCGGTGAGCGTCCGCCCTTCGATTCCGACGCCACCTGAGTCCGCGCATCCCGTGCGCCATTGACGGGGGTGGCTATCCTCCCTGTGTTTGGGGTGAAGTCGTCCTAGGGGGGCGGGCTCGCCCAGGACGTCGGGCAACGAGGAGGCGCCGCGCAGATGGAGACGACGAGTCGGGTAGGGGCGCAGGGACCGGCCGGTGAGGCCGGTGCGTCCGCCGCACAGGATGCGGCACAGAGCGGCCCCGGTACCCGGCGGTCCGTCGACGGCTATCTGCTGGCCTCGTTCCCGTGGTACGGCCTGGACGAGGCGTACAGCGGGCCGCGCTGGCTGATGCAGGTCGGCTCCGCCGCCGACGGGACCGTGGAGCACGGTTCCACGGGCCACGGCGAGGAGCCCTCGCCGCGCGGCGAGCGGGTCGACCCCGCCGCCGAGAAGCAGCGCTTCGCCGTCGTGGTGACCGTCGCGAGCCGCCCCGTCCGGCGCAGCGCCGACGGCACGGGCGTGCTGGAGGCCACCTCGGTCTCCTCCGCCGCCTGGCTGGCCGGCTCGGGGCTGCTGTCGTGCACCTGGCCCGCGCAGATGGAGCGCGCCCTGCGGCAGGACTGGCTGGACCAGCAGACGGCCCTCGCCTGGGAGCTCGCGGACCACCTGGACGAGCCCGCCTGGTCGACGCTGTCGCTCCCGGTCGACGGGGTGCCCACCGACTTCCGCTACCGCGAGTCCGAGTACGGCTGGGTCCTCGCCGGTTCCGCCGAGGGCGTCCACCTCGGCGCGTACGGGCGGGGCATGAGCGCGTACGGCATGGGCTTCTCGGTGATCAAGGACCTCGCCGCCTACGGGAGCTGAGGACGCCACCCATCGGGCCCACCCGAGCTGCGTGCGCCCCGGTGCCGGGCTTGAATGCCTGGCAGGGGCAGCACTCGGAGAGGTGAGACGACATGGGTGGTTCGTTCGAGCTCTACAAGGACAAGGCCGGTCAGCACCGGTTCCGCCTCAAGGCCGGCAACGGCGAGATCATCGCCGTCGGCGAGGCGTACAACAGCAAGGCCGCGGCCGAGAAGGGCATCGCGTCCGTGAAGAACAACGCCGCCGACGCACCCGTCAAGGACCTGGAGACGGGGAAGCAGTAGCGCGTAAGGGGCGCCCTCCATGGAGGGCGCCCCTTACTCATGTGCTCATGCCGTCGTACGGCGGTCAGAACTTGTTGCGCGGGGTGATCCCCAGCGACATCCCCGAGAGGCCGCGCCGGCGCCCTCCGAGCTTGCCCGCGATGGCCCGCAGCGCGGCGCCCGCAGGGGACTCCGGGTCCGTCAGGACGACCGGCCTGCCGTCGTCGCCGCCCTCGCGCAGCCGGACGTCGATCGGGATCGAGCCCAGCACGGGCACGTTCGCCCCGGTCGTCCTCGTCAGCCCGTCGGCGACCGTCTGGCCGCCGCCCGTGCCGAACACGTCGACCATCTCGTCGCAGTGCGGGCAGGGCAGCCCGGACATGTTCTCCACGACGCCGACGATCTTCTGGTGCGTCTGCACGGCGATCGAACCGGCGCGCTCGGCGACCTCGGCGGCGGCCTGCTGAGGCGTCGTCACCACCAGGATCTCGGCGTTCGGGACGAGCTGCGCGACGGAGATCGCGATGTCACCGGTGCCCGGCGGGAGGTCGAGCAGGAGGACGTCCAGGTCGCCCCAGTAGACATCCGCCAGGAACTGCTGGAGCGCGCGGTGCAGCATCGGGCCGCGCCACACCACCGGGGCGTTGCCCGGGGTGAACATCCCGATCGAGATGACCTTCACGCCGTTCGCCGACGGCGGCATGATCATGTTCTCGACCTGGGTGGGCCTGCTGTCGCCCGCGCCCAGCATGCGGGGCACCGAGTGGCCGTAGATGTCCGCGTCCACGACGCCGACCTTCAGGCCGTCGGCGGCCATCGCCGCCGCCAGGTTGACCGTCACCGAGGACTTGCCGACGCCGCCCTTGCCGGACGCCACCGCGTAGACCCGGGTCAGCGAACCGGGCTTGGCGAAGGGCACCTCGCGCTCGGCCGTGCCCCCGCGCAGCGAGGCCGCCAGCTCCTTGCGCTGCTCGTCGCTCATCACGTCGAGCTCGACGGAGACCTCCGTGACGCCCTCGACGGACGCCACCGCGTTGCGCACGTTGCTCGTGATCGTCTCGCGCATCGGGCAGCCCTGGACCGTCAGATAGACCGCTACCGCGACCGCGCCGTCCGCACCGATCTCCACCGATTTGACCATGCCGAGATCGGTGATCGGACGGTGGATCTCGGGGTCGTTCACCGTCGCGAGCGCGGCGCGGATCGCGTCCTCGCTCACAGACGTGCCGTTCGTGTCGGTAGCCATGAAGACGATGGTACGGCGCCCGAGGGGGCCTCCGGAAAGGCCCTTCAGCGGTCGCGTTCCTCACTCTCGTACGGGAATATCCGCCGCTGCTCCAGCTCCTTCACCAGATCCTGGAACTCCGAGCGGATCCAGTCCCTTGTGGCGACCTCGCCCAGGCCCATCCGCAGCGCCGCGATCTCCCGCGTCAGGTACTCCGTGTCCGCGATCGACCGTTCGTTCTGGTTGCGGTCCTGCTCCAGGTTGACCCGGTCGCGGTCGTCCTGCCGGTTCTGCGCGAGGAGGATCAGCGGCGCCGCGTAGGACGCCTGGAGCGACAGCACCAGGGTGAGGAAGATGAACGGATAGTTGTCGAACCGCAGATGCCCCGGCACGGTGGTGTTCCACAGCACCCACAGCACGATGACGACCGTCATCCAGACGATGAACCGGCCCGTCCCCAGGAACCGTGCGATCCGCTCCGAGGTGCGCCCGAACGCCTCCGGGTCGTACGCGGGCAGCCAGCTGCGCCGCCGCACCCTCGGCAGGTCCAGCCGCACCCGCGGCGTGTGCGCCACCCGCTCCTTGGCCCGTTCCTCACGGGTGCGTTCAGTGCCCATCGGCGGCCTCCGGCAGATCGCTCATGCCCAGTGCACCGGAGTGCAGCTCGGTCTCCCGCCAGTCGTCCGGCAGCAGGTGGTCCAGCACGTCGTCGACGGTCACGGCGCCCAGCAGCGCGCCGCTCTCGTCCACCACGGGCGCGGCGACCATGTTGTAGGTCGCCAGATAGCTGGTGACGGAGGGCAGCGGGGTGTCCGGCGGCAGCGGCCGCAGATCGGTGTCCACGATCGACCCGACGAGCGTGAACGGCGGGTCGCGCAGCAGCCGCTGGAAGTGCACCGTGCCCAGGTACTTGCCCGTCGGCGTCTCGTCCGGCGGCCTGCACACGTAGACCTGCGCGGCCAGCGCGGGGGAGAGGTCGGGGTTGCGGACCCGCGCGAGGGCGTCGGCGACCGTGGCGTCCGGGCGGAGCACGATCGGCTCCGTGGTCATCAGGCCGCCCGCCGTCCGGTCCTCGTAGGCCAGCAGCCGCCGCACGTCGGCCGCGTCGTCCGGCTGCATCAGCGTCAGCAGCCGCTCCATGTCGTCCTCGGGCAGCTCCGACAGCAGGTCGGCGGCGTCGTCCGGGTCCATGGCCTCCAGGACGTCGGCCGCGCGCTCCTCCTGGAGCTTGCCGAGGATCTCGATCTGGTCGTCGTCCGGGAGCTCCTCCAGGACGTCCGCGAGCCGGTCGTCGTCCAGCGCCGCCGCCACCTCCGCGCGCCGCTTCGGCGACAGGTGGTGCAGCACATTGGCGAGGTCGGCCGGGCGCAGCCGCTCGAAGGTGGCCAGGAGGTTCGCCGCGCCCTGCCCGTGCTCCTCCAGCGAGAAGCCGGTCACCGCCGACCACTCCACCGTCAGCGTCTCGCCCTTGCGGCGCAGCGCCCCGCCCTTGCCCTTGCGGACGAAGACCTTGTCGATCTCCCAGTCCCGGCGGGCCGGCAGCCGGGTGATCGACACGTCGAGGACGGTGACCTCCTCGCCCCCGTCGGCCAGCCGCACCCGGCGGTCCAGCAGCTCGCCGACGACCAGCGTCTCCGTGGGCCGCTGCTCGAAGCGCCGCAGGTTGATCACGCCGGTGGTGATGACCTGGCCGGACTCCACGCCCGTCACCCGGGTCATCGGCAGGAAGATCCGGCGGCGGCTGACGACCTCCACGACCAGCCCCAGCACGCGCGGTGGCCGCCCGCCGACGCGCAGCATCGCCACGAGGTCCTGCACCCGGCCCACCTGGTCGCCGTTGGGGTCGAAGACGGCCACGCCGGAGAGGTGCGAGACGAACACCCGGTGGACGCCTCCCGCCATGGCGCGTCCTCCTTCTCCGGGCTCCCGAAGGGGCGATGTCCGGTTTCAGGCTAACGTGACCGGCTTCTCCCCGGCGCGGGAGAGAGGGCCGTACGGAGCCCCGGCTTCCGCCCCCGTACGGCCCGGGTACGCTGCCGTACTCCATCGGTCACAGGAGGCATGAGCAGACGTGCGAACCCGGAAGGCGGCACTCGTCGGAGCGCTCTGCGTCGGCCTGTCCGCCGCGCTCACGGCCTGTGGCAGCGGGGCCACGGACCCCGACGCGGGCACCAACGGCGTGGGCAAGCTCGACGCCGCGAAGATCCAGGACAAGGCCCGCGAGGCCGCCCGGGGCGCGGACGCGGTCCATCTGTCCGGCAACGTCGTCAGCCAGGGCCGCACGTACAAGATCGACATGCGGCTGAAGAAGAACGGCGGGACCGGGCAGCTCTCCACCGGCGCCACCGCGTTCGAGCTGCTGCGGGTCGGCGACGAGCTCTACCTCAAGGCGCCGGCGGCGTTCTGGTCGCAGGGCAGCGGCGGCGGCGCGGCGGGCGGCAAGCTGGAGAAGAAGTATGTGAAGGTCCCGTCCGGCGACCCCTCCTACCAGCAGTTCAAGGGCTTCACCGACAAGGACGTCCTGCTGGACGGCCTCCTCGGCCTGCACGGCAAGCTCACGCGCGGCGACCACGGGACGGTCGCCGGGGTCCGCACGATCCGCGTCACCGGCGGCAACGGCAGCGGCGGCACGCTCGACGTCTCCCTGACGGGCACGCCGTATCCCGTGCGGGTGCAGCGGGCCGGCGGGGCGGGTCAGCTGGAACTGGGCGACTGGGGCCAGGACTTCGCCCTCTCCGTCCCCGACAAGGGCGCCACGGTCGACTACGGCAAGAAGATCCCCACCGGGGCGGACCCGTCCTCGGGCAAGCCCTAGGCCGGCCCTCCGGAGCCCGAGCGTGCGGTCAGCCCCGGCGGCGCCGGCCGCGCAGCAGCCGCGGCAGGGCCGCGGGCATGGGCAGGCGCGTGGTGGCCGCCGTCGGCAACGGCACCGCGGCCAGCGCCCCCGAGGGCAGCTCCACCGTCGAACCCGTCGGCTCCAGGCGGAGCACCCGGCACTCCGTGGCCCAGCGCTCCTCGATCCGCTCCGCGTCCGGGGCGTTGAGCCGCTTGCCCTTGAGCTCGGCGACGGCGGCCGTCCACTCCTCGCCCCGCACCGCGGGCTCGCCCACGAGCGCGGTCCACGTCACCAGGCGGCCGCCCTTGTCCTTGCTGCGCACCGTCACGGTCGCCCGCGCGCCGTCCGTGAGCCCGAGATCCTCCAGCGGCTGCTCGCCGGGCCCGCCGACGAGGTGGGCGGCGCCCTCGTGCCACACGTGCCACAGCGCACGGCTGGGACCCGTCGGACCCTGCACCCAGATGAGGCCGGACTTCTTGGTGGCCTCTTCGATCAGCGCCAGCGTCTGCGTCATACGGTCACCTTATGCCGCCTACGCTGGACGGGTGATGACTGCCCGGACCGCCAGGACTGCCAGGACCGCCCGCAGGGGCCCCGCCGCCCCGCCGACGGCGCCAGGCCCGGGCGCCGCGTCCCCGGTCCGTACGGACATCGTCCTGCTCGCCGTGGCCATCGCCGGGATCTCGCTCTCCGCGCCGCTCACCGCGACCATCGCCGCACCGGCCCTCGCCATCGCCTTCTGGCGCAACGCCATGGCGGTCGGTGCCCTCACCCCGCTCGCGCTCGTGCGCCACCGCGGCGAGCTGCGCGGCATGGGGCGCCGGGCGGTGCTGCTGTCCCTGGCCGCGGGCGTGCTGCTCGCCGTGCACTTCGCGGTGTGGCTGCCGAGCCTGCGGATGACCTCGGTCGCGTCCTCGACCGCGCTGGTCACGACGACCCCGATCTGGACGACGCTCCTGCTGCGCCTGCGCGGCCACCGCCCGCCCGCGCTGGTCTGGGCGGGCACCGGGCTCGCCTTCCTCGGTGTCGTGATCCTGACGGGCGTCGACTTCGCGGTATCCGCCCGCGCGCTCGCCGGGGACGCGCTCGCACTCGCGGGCGGCATCGCGGCCGCCGGGTACGTCCTGCTGGGCGCGGAGGTGCGGCGGACGGTGGGCACCGTGGCGTACACCTACGTCCTGTACATCACGACGACGGTCCTGCTGCTCGGCACCTGCCTGCTGTCCGGCGCCTCGCTCGGCGGCTACAGCGGCGGTACGTGGCTGAAGCTGGCCCTGCTGACGGTCACCGCGCAGCTGCTCGGGCACTCGCTCATCAACCGCGTCGTGAAGGGCCTCGGTCCGTCGGTCACCTCGACGGCGATCCTGCTGGAGACACCGGGAGCGGCGCTGATCGCGGCACTGTGGCTGAACCAGCTCCCACCGGCGGCGGCCTACCCGGCACTCCTGGTGATCCTGGCGGGCCTGACCCTGGTGATCAGAGGGGATCGCGGGGGCAGGTGATCGGGGCGAGGGCTTGGACGTGCCGCAGGTCGGCGACCATGTGCGGCAGATTCGGCCCGGCCGGCGATTGAGGCCGCTCGGGCCGCTGGGGGTACCTCCCAGCGGTAGCCGGGGGAGCAACGGACCGGCACCCGCAAACGCACCTTGCCCCCGGCTACAGCCACCCGTTCCGCTTGAAACCCCGGTGGATCGCGACACAGATCGCCACCGTCACGACCATCACTGTCGGGTAGCCGTACTTCCACTTGAGCTCGGGCATGTACGTGAAGTTCATGCCGTACACCCCGGCGATCATCGTCGGCACCGCGCAGATCGCCGCCCACGACGTGATCTTCCGCATGTCCTCGTTCTGGGCGACCGACGCCTGGGCCAGGTTCGCCTGGAGGATGGAGTTGAGCAGGTCGTCGAAGGACACGACCTGCTCGTGCACGCGCGCGAGGTGGTCGGCGACGTCGCGGAAGTACTTCTGGATGTCCGGGTCCACCAGCCGCATCGGCCGCTCGCTGAGCTGCTGCATCGGCCGCATCAGCGGCGAGACCGCCCGCTTGAACTCCAGGACCTCCCGCTTGAGCTGGTAGATCCGGCCCGCGTCACCACCGCGCGAGGACCCCTTGCTGGGCGCGGAGAAGACGTCGATCTCGACCTCGTCGATGTCGTCCTGCACGGCGTCGGCGACCGCGATGTAGCCGTCGACGACCTGGTCGGCGATGGCGTGCAGCACCGCGGAGGGCCCCTTGGCGAGCAGCTCCGGGTCGTCCTGGAGGCGGTGGCGCAGCGCGCGCAACGAGCCCTGGCCGCCGTGCCGGACGGTGATGATGAAGTCCGGGCCGGTGAAGCACATCACCTCGCCGGTCTCCACGACCTCGCTGGTGGCGGTCAGTTCGGCGTGCTCGACGTAGTGGATGGTCTTGAAGACGGTGAACAGCGTGTCGTCGTAGCGCTCCAGCTTGGGCCGCTGGTGGGCGTGGACCGCGTCCTCCACGGCGAGCGGGTGCAGCCCGAACTCCTGGGCGATGCCGGAGAACTCACGCTCCGTCGGCTCGTGCAGCCCGATCCACGCGAAGCCGCCGTCGGCCCGTACGCGCCGCATGGCCTCGGCCGGGCCGACGTGGTCGCTCGACCGCCTGCCATCGCGGTAGATGGCGCAGTCGACGACGGCGCTGCTGACCGAGGGATCCCGGGTGGAGTCGTACTCATAGGGAGTGGCACCCCGGCGCAGAGCGGGGCGGACGGCGGCACGCAGGTCGCGGATCATCGACATGGCAGGCTCCTTCACGGGCCGGCCGTCAGTCACGGGGGCGAGCGCAACGCTGCCCGGAACGTGGACGTAGTCCCATTGCGGAGGGTGTACGTCCGCAAAGCGGGCGGCGCTTCGCGTGGTGCGGTGGACTGACGGCAGTGCGCAAGAACTTCGCAGAGAACACGGAACAAAGCGAGAGAAGGCGCTCTTCCGTCAATTGCTGCGGGCGCGAAAGGACTTCCAGGGAGAATCCCGGCGAATTCCGGCAAAAGCGGCCGGTGCGGGAAGTCTTCAGGTCACAAGGAGCGCGTCCGGAGCGGAGGGACGGGAGAACTATCGGTACTGCACGGTCGACTAGGATCCACCGCAGCCCCACCTCCTCCGGCCGGTCCCCGCTGGGGGACGAACGTAACTCCCTGACCAGAGGCCAAGGCTAGCAGCCACTGGACCCGTCAATACCCTCCTTTGCCCGTTCGATACGCGTTCTATGCTCACTGCATGTCAGACGTTCTCGCACTGGTCGAGGCCCGGCTGCGGACAGCCCTGGGCGAACCGGACGCGCGTGCCGCGATCACCTTCCTCGGCACGGACCGGATCGAGGTTCTCCGCTTTCTCGACGGAGACGTCGTCCGCTACGCCACCCTCGGCATGTCCGCCCAGCCCATGGCCGACCCGGCCGCCGTTGTCACCGACCCCCTGCGCGGCCCTCGTGCCGAGCTGGTCCTTTCCGTGCGCGCCGGCCGCGCGGACACCGACAAGGTGCTCCGCCCGCTGGCCGTGCTCGCCGCGTCACCACAGGTGGAGGGCCTCGTCGTGGCGCCCGGCGCCTCGCTGGACACGGGCGAGCCGCTGTGGCCGGGGGCGCCCTTCACCTCCGTGCTCGTCGCGGAGTCCGGCGGCCTGGTCGAGGACCTCGAACTGGACGCCCCGATGGACCCCGTCCGCTTCCTCCCGCTGCTGCCGATGACACCGAACGAGGCGGCGTGGAAGCGGGTCCAGGGAGCGGCCGCGCTGGAGGAGCGGTGGCTGCGGCACGGCACCGATCTGCGTGACCCACTGCGGCCCGGGGTGCCCCTGGGGTGACGCTCCGGGGTGTCGGCGTCCGGACGGGTGATCATCCTTGACGCGACGGCGGCCTCGGAGGACCGTTGGGCCTTATGAGGGGCGAACCCAGTTGCCCGAAGTGCGGAGGCCGGGTGCGCGCGCCCGGTCTCTTCGCCGACTCCTGGCAGTGCTCCGTGCACGGCCCGGTGCACCCCTTGCAGCCGGTCGTTCCGCCGAGCGTCGAGGCGCTCGCCGTCGTCGTCAACCGTGCCCGGGTCCCGGTGTGGATGCCCTGGCCGCTGCCCGTCGGCTGGCTCTTCACTGGCGTGGTGTGCGCGGGCGACGACCGCAGCGGCGGCCGGGCCACCGCCGTCGCCTGCTCGGGGCCGAGCCCGCTCGGCGGCCCCGGCGAGCTGCTGCTCGTCGCCGAGGAGCTCGGCGTCGGCCTCGGCGCCCGCTACGCGGGGATCGACGGACCCGACCCCGGCCCCTATATCTCCGTCGACCGCTCTCCCCACGCCAAGGTGCACGCGGCGGGCCGCCCCACCCCCCTCTGGCACGTCGACGGCGCGCCCGAGGACCGGGCGGTCTTCGCGGGCGAGGCGCGCGGGCTGTGGCTGTGGGCGGTCGTCTGGCCGGAGCGCTCGGGCCTGCTGATGTACGACGAGCTGGTGCTCACGGATCTGCGCGAGGCGGGCGCGGAGGTGGAGCTGCTGCCCTGCGGGGCGCTGTCCCCGCGCCTGCTGGCGCCCTGACCGGGACGGCCCCGCGGGCGTAAGCGATCTCATAAGCCCGCAGGGGCCGGAGACTTCCGGTCGCCGGTTATCCTGAACCGGTCCCGTCCGTACCACTGCCAGGAGTCCGAGTCGTGCGCATCGATCTGCACACCCACTCCACGGCCTCGGACGGTACGGACACCCCCGCCGAGCTGGTCCGCAACGCGGCCGCCGCCGGGCTGGACGTCGTCGCGCTGACCGACCACGACGGGGTCGGCGGCCACGCCGAGGCCATCGCCGCGCTGCCCGCCGGGCTGACCCTGGTCACGGGCGCCGAGCTCTCCTGCCGCTTCGCGGGACCCGACGGCTTCGGCGTCCACATGCTGGCCTACCTCTTCGACCCGCTGGAGCCGGAGCTCGCCCGCGAGCGGGAGCTCGTGCGCGACGACCGGGTGCCGCGCGCCCGGGCCATGGTCGGCAAGCTCAACGAGCTGGGCGTGCCCGTCACCTGGGAGCGCGTCACGGAGCTCGCCGCGGGCGGTGCCGTGGGCCGGCCGCACGTGGCCAGCGCCATGGTCGAGCTGGGCGTGGTCGACACCGTCTCCGACGCCTTCACCTCCGACTGGCTGGCCGATGGCGGCCGCGCCCACGTCGAGAAGCACGAGCTCGACCCCTTCGACGCGATCCGCCTGATCAAGGCGGCGGGCGGGGTCGCCGTCCTCGCGCACCCCTTCGCGATCAAGCGGGGCAACTGTGTCTCCGAGCGCGGGATAGCCGAGCTGGCCTCGGCCGGTCTCGACGGCGTCGAGGTGGACCACATGGACCACGACGCGCCCACACGCGCCCGGCTGCGCGGCCTGGCCGCCGACCTCTCCCTGCTGGCCACCGGCTCCAGCGACTACCACGGAAGCCGCAAGACCTGCCGGCTCGGTGAGTTCACCACCGACCCGGAGATCTACGGCGAGATCACCCGCCGGGCCACGGGCGCGTTCCCCGTCCCGGGCGCCGGCGGCTGACCCCTCCCTCTTCCCGGTCCCTCCGGGCCGCGCGCGTGCCGACCGCACGTGCGTGACAGGGGGCACCTCCCAGCGGTAGCTGGGGGAACCTCTGTACGCCCCTGAGCACCTTTGCCGTGCGACCGGCGCGTACCGCTCGTACGCACTCCTCTGCCCACCGCCGTGCGCTGTCCCGCGCCCGCGTCCGCTCCCTCCCCCCCCCCAGCTCCTGCTCGCACCACTCTCGCAAGGCCTCACTGTGTTCGACTTCGCCGTCTTCGGATCCCTCTTCCTCACGCTTTTCGTGATCATGGACCCGCCGGGGATCACCCCCATCTTCCTCGCGCTCACCTCCGGCCGCCCGGCCAAGGTCCAGCGGCGCATGGCCTGGCAGGCGGCCGCGGTCGCCTTCGGCGTCATCGCCGTCTTCGGCATCTGCGGCCAGCAGATCCTGGACTACCTGCACATCACCACGCCCGCGCTGATGATCGCGGGCGGTCTGCTCCTGCTGCTGATCGCGCTGGACCTGCTGACGGGCAAGTCCGAGGAGCCCACCCAGACCAAGGACGTCAATGTCGCGCTCGTCCCGCTCGGCATGCCGCTGCTGGCCGGGCCCGGCGCGATCGTCTCGGTGATCCTCGCCGTCCAGCACGCGAACTCGGTCAGCGCCCAGATCTCGGTGTGGGTCGCCATCGCCGCGATGCACGTCGTGCTGTGGCTGGTGATGCGCTATTCGCTGCTGATCATCCGCGTCATCAAGGACGGCGGCGTGGTGCTGGTGACGCGGCTCGCGGGCATGATGCTCTCGGCGCTGGCCGTCCAGCAGATCATCAACGGCATCACCCAGGTCATCGCCAACCGCTGACCGCGCGGGCGCCGCACCCGGCGCGGCTCACCCGCAAACGCACGACACCCCCGTACGGTCCCGTACGGGGGTGTCGTGCACGTGGGAGTGCTCGCGCACTACCGGGCCGCGGTGTGGGCCGGGCGGATGTAGATGCGCTGGCCTGTTGACGCGGCCTGCTGCACGATCCTGTTGACGGAGGCGGCGTCCACGACGGTGCTGTCGACGGCGCTGCCGTCGATGTCGTCCAGGCGCATGATTTCGAAGCGCAAGGCTTCTCCCTTCGTCTGATCCTCCTGAGGAGAACTCCATGAGTAGGTGAACGAGAGTCGCGACGGTGCGACCTGCTCACATACGTGTCCAACGAGGTGATCACTTCAAACATTCCCTACGCTAAGGAAATTTTTAACGTGACTAATTACTGAGAGCTCGCACATGACCGACCACCCCGTCGCACACCCCCCGCAGACCCCGGACCTGGCCGCGATCACCGCGGGCATCGAGCGCACCAATGAGCTGCTCAACCGCGTCCTCGCCGAGGTCGCCACCACCCCCTCCACCCACGCGATCTTCGTGGACGCCGGCTACGTCTACGCCGCCGCGGGCCGGCTCGTCGCCGGCACCGAGGACCGGCGGTCCTTCGACCTCGACGCCGAAGGGCTGATCGAGGCGTTCATCGACAAGGCCCGCATGATCTTCCCCGACAGCAGGCTGCTGCGGGTCTACTGGTACGACGGCGCCCGGCGCCGCATCCACACCGCCGAGCAGCAGAGCATCGCCGAACTCCCCGACGTCAAGGTCCGCCTCGGCAACCTCAACGCCAACAACCAGCAGAAGGGCGTCGACTCCCTCATCCGCAGCGACCTCGAATCCCTCGCCCGGCACCGCGCCATCAGCGACGCCGCGCTCATCGGCGGCGACGAGGACCTCGTCTCGGCCGTCGAGGCCGCGCAGGGCTACGGCGCCCGCGTCCACCTCTGGGGCATCGAGGCCGTCGGCGGCCGCAACCAGGCCGAGCCCCTGCTCTGGGAGGTCGACAGCCAGCGCACCTTCGACCTCGACTTCTGCAAGCCCTACGTCGCCCGCCGCGCCGTACCCGAGCCCTACGGCGAGGCCGCCGCCCACCAGGCACCCGCGCCCAGCCGCGACGACGTGCGCTTCGTCGGCGCCCAGGTCGCCGCCCAGTGGCTGGGCTCCCGCGGCCGCGACACCCTCGCCGAGCTGCTGCCCGGCCACCCCTATCTCCCCGGCGCTGTCGACCAGGAACTCCTGGTGGAGGCCGAGGCACTGCTCGGCCTCTCGCTGCGCGGCCACGCGGACCTGCGCCGGGCGCTGCGCGACGGATTCTGGGACCACCTGGGCACCCAGTACTGAACATACGGAACCAGCGTGGCGCGTGCGCGTGCCGGAATGCGCGCGGGGACGGTGAGTGGAACCCTTGCTTCGGGTGGTCGTGGCCCCCGGGGCACGGCCACCCCAGAGTGCTGCCACCGTCCGGAATCCGGAAATCCCCGGAAGAGACCCCGAACAGAATCGAGGCGATCGGCCATGGCGTCGTCCTCCGACCGTGCCGTGCCGGGCGCGCCGTGCTGGGTGTCCCTGCTGACCCACGACCTCACCGCCGCCCAGGACTTCTACGGCCCGGTGATGGGCTGGACCTTCCGGTCCGGCAGGCTGGGCGAGAACTTCACCGTGGCGCTCGCCGACGGCAAACCCGTCGCCGGCATCGGCAACGTCGCCCGCACCATGGGCGTCGCCGTCTCCTGGACCTCCTACTTCGCCGTCGAGGACGCCGACGTGGTGGCCTCCCGCATCCGCGAGCGCGGCGGCACCGTCGCCGTCGGACCGATCGCCGTCGGCCACGGCCGGGCTGCCCTCGCCGCCGACTCCGCCGGCGCCGTCTTCGGCTTCTGGGAGGGCGAGACCCTCCGCGAGTGGCGCGTCGGCCGGGAGAGCGCGCCCGCCTGGCTGGAGCTGCGCACGCGCGACGCCTTCGCCGCCGCCATGTTCTACGGCGAGGTCTTCGAGTGGGCCACCGGCCGCCCCGACCGCTGCGAGGTGCGCTACGAGGACGACGCCGTGATGGTCCGCTCCGCCGGGCACACCGTCGCCTGCCTGCGCGGCGGCGCGGTGGAAGCGGCGCCCGACCCGAGGATCCGGCCCCGCTGGCACGTCTACTTCTGCGTCGACGACGTCGAGAAGGCCGTCGAGACCGCCCTCGCCGCGGGCGGCACGGTCGCCGCCGAGCCGGGCCAGTCCCAGGTGGGCCGCGAGGCGACGCTCCGCGACCCCCAGGGCGGGCTCTTCACCGTGACCACGAGCGGGGCGGGCGTCGCCCCGGATCCCTCGTAGACCGCCCTCAGACCACCAGGTCCCAGAAGCGCACGAGGGCCTCCGCCGTCGCCGCCGGGCGCTCCGCGTTGGGGGAGTGGCCCGCGCCCTCGACGACCGTACGGACCGCCGACAGCTCCTTCGCCATCGCGTCGATCGACGGCACCGGCCAGGCGTAGTCCAGGCGGCCGGAGAGTACGTGCTTGGGCAGCGGGACCGCCGCCAGCTCCGCCGTACGGTCCGGCTCGACGGTCAACTGGTGCCCGGCGGCGAGGAGTTGCTCCGTCGTCGTGAGCGTCCAGCGGCGGTGCAGGAACTCTTCCAGAGCGGGGTCCCGGGGCTCCGTGGCTGCCGTCTCCCGATCCTGTTCCTGCATCTCCCGCCAGACCGCTTCCTTGTCCAACTGCCCCAGGGCGGCGAGCAGTAGCCGGGTACGCGCCTGCTGCTCCGCCGCGATCGCCGCCGGGCCACAGCTCATGATCGTGAGCGAGCGGAAGGGCGAGGCGTCCAGCAGCACCGCCGCACGGCAGACCAGACCGCCGAACGAGTGCCCCAGCAGGTGCACTCCACCGCCGAGGGCCTCCGCCTGCGCGATGACGTCCCGGGCCAGCTCGTCCTGCGCGTACGCCGACGCCTCGCGCGGCCCCGCGCTCTCGTTCTGCCCCCGCCCGTCCACGGCCACCGCCCGATAACCGGCCGCCGCGAGCGGCTCCAGCAACGCGATGAAGTCCTCCTTGCTCCCGGTGAACCCCGGCACGAGCAGGACGGTGCCGCGGGTCGCGACCCCGGCCGCGTCCGGGAGGGCGTCGTGCGTCGCGAACTCGCCGCGGGGGGTGGGGAGGGGGCGGGCCTGGGCCTGAGGGGGCGGGGTGAGGAAGGGAGGGCGGCTCATGGGGGTGAGGCTAGCCGTTGGGTGGGGGCGGTTTGTTTGTGGGTGCGGCTTTGTTTGCGCCTGCGGCGGGGCGCCCTGCGGGCGCGGCCTCAAGCTCCCCCAGCTACCGCTGGGAGGTGCCCCCACGGGCTGGGTTGTGGCTGGGCCGGGGGCGTGGCCTCCGGGGCAGGGGTCCTGGACCGTATATTTACGGCGCGTTGCCCTCTGGGGTATTGATCACCCGGGGCTTGCGCCGCAAATACACGACAGCGTCCAGAACCCCTACCCCTGCGGCCCCACCCCCTCCGCCGGAGGGCAAGCTGCGGACCGTTCGGGGTGTCCTCCGGGCGACGGCCGTACGCCGCCGACGGCGGGTGGTTGGCACCGAAAAGGGTGCCCATCACCTTCTGAGTGCCGGGCGGTCGCGGGTGGGTGTGTCCCGCCGCGGTAGCGGCGGGCAGCCGACCGCGGCGGGCGGGGGGCGACGGTCCGCAGGGCCGCGGGTGGGTGTCTCCCCGTCGCGGTAGCGACCCGCCGTGGGACGGCGACGGCCGGTCACCCCGTCGTGGGGGACCGGCCGTCGTCAGAGGGTGAGCGTCAGCTCGTGGCAGTGGCCTTGGGAGCCGCCGCCTTGCGGGTGCGCTTCACCGGCGTCTCCGCCGCGTCAGCCTTGGGGGCCGCCGCCTTGCGCGTGCGCTTCGGCTTCTCCTCGGTGACCTCGGCGTCCGCCTCGGTCTTGGGGGCCGCGGTCTTGCGGGTGCGCTTCACCGGCGTCTCCGCCGCGTCGGCCTTCGGGGCCGCCACCTTGCGGGTCCGCTTCGGCTTCTCCTCGGCCTCGGCCGTTTCGGCCTCGACCTTGGGAGCCGCAGCCTTGCGCGTGCGCTTCGGCTTGGCTTCCGCCTCGGGCGTCTCGGCCTCGGCCTTGGGGGCTGCCGCCTTGCGCGTGCGCTTGGGCTTGGCCTCTGCTTCGGCCGTTTCGGCCTCGGCCTTCGGGGCTGCCGTCTTGCGGGTGCGCTTCGGCTTGGCCTCGGCCTCGGGCGTCTCGGCCTCGGCCTTGGGGGCTGCCGCCTTGCGCGTGCGCTTCGGCTTCTCCTCGGTGACCTCGGCGTCCGCCTCGGTCTTGGGGGCCGCGGTCTTGCGGGTGCGCTTCACCGGCGTCTCCGCCGCGTCGGCCTTCGGGGCCGCCGCCTTGCGGGTCCGCTTCGGCTTCTCCTCGGCCTCGACCGGAGTCGACTCCGTGGCCTGCGACGGGATCGTGGCCGTCGCCGCCGCCAGGGCCGCGGCCGCGGTCTCGACGGTCTGGAAACCGGCCTCGGTGTCGGTGGTCACCGGCTTCGCCACCCGCGCACGACGACGGCGCGGCTGCTCGGGCTCGACAGCGGCGGCCGGAGCCGGAACGGCCTCGGGCGTCGCGGTCACGGCGGGAGCCGAAGGTGCGGCCGACGACGCGCTGTGGCGCGTACGGCGACGGCGACGCGGCTTCGAGGGCGTCTCGGGAGCGCCCTCCGCCACGGGCCGGGCGGCGGGCTCGGCCACCGGCTCCGCCACGGCGGGCGTCGCGACGGTGGTGAGCGGCGCCTCGTCGCCGGCCGTCGCACCGCCACGGGTGCGGCGGCGCTGACGCGGGGTGCGGGTGCGCGCGGGGCGCTCCTCCGCCACGGGCGCCTGCTTCGGGCCGCGGCCACGGGCGCCACGGCCACCCGTCTCGCCGAGGTCCTCGATCTCCTCCGCCGCGAGCCCGGCACGGGTCCGCTCGGAGCGCGGCAGTATGCCCTTGGTCCCCGCGGGGATGTTCAGCAGCTCGTAGAGGTGCGGGGAGGTGGAGTACGTCTCCTCCGGCTCGTCGAACGGCAGGTCCAGCGCCTTGTTGATCAGCTTCCAGCGCGGGATGTCGTCCCAGTCGACGAGGGTGACGGCCGTACCCGACTTGCCCGCGCGGCCCGTACGGCCGATGCGGTGCAGGTAGGTCTTCTCGTCCTCGGGGGACTGGTAGTTGATGACGTGCGTGACGTTGTCGACGTCGATGCCTCGGGCGGCGACGTCGGTGCAGACCAGCACGTCGACCTTGCCGTTGCGGAAGGCGCGCAGCGCCTGCTCGCGGGCGCCCTGGCCGAGGTCGCCGTGGACCGCGCCGGAGGCGAAGCCGCGGCGGGCCAGCTGGTCGGCGATGTCGGCGGCCGTCCGCTTCGTACGGCAGAAGACCATCGCGAGGGCGCGCTCCTCGGCCTGGAGGATGCGGGAGACCATCTCCGGCTTGTCCATGTTGTGCGCGCGGAAGACGTGCTGCTCGATGTTGGCGACGGTCTGGCCCTCGTCGTCCGGCGCGGTGGCGCGGATGTGCGTGGGCTGCGACATGTAGCGCCGCGCGAGGTTGATGACGGCGCCCGGCATGGTGGCCGAGAACAGCATCGTCTGGCGCTTGGCGGGCAGCATCATCATGATCCGCTCGACGTCGGGCAGGAAGCCCAGGTCGAGCATCTCGTCGGCCTCGTCCAGGACGAGCGCCTTGATGTGCGAGAGGTCCAGCTTCTTCTGGCCCGCGAGGTCGAGCAGTCGGCCCGGGGTGCCGACGATGACGTCGACGCCCTTCTTGAGCGCCTCGACCTGCGGCTCGTAGGCACGGCCGCCGTAGATCGCCAGCACGCGTACGTTGCGGACCTTGCCGGCGGTGAGGAGGTCGTTGGTGACCTGCTGGCACAGCTCACGGGTGGGGACGACCACGAGCGCCTGCGGGGCGTCGGTGAGCTGCTCGGGCTTGGCCCGGCCGGCCTCGACGTCCGCGGGGACGACGACGCGCTCCAGCAGGGGAAGGCCGAAGCCCAGCGTCTTTCCGGTGCCGGTCTTGGCCTGGCCGATGACGTCCGAGCCCGACAGGGCCACGGGGAGCGTCATCTCCTGGATGGGGAAGGGGTGGACGATGCCGACGGCTTCAAGGGCTTCGGCGGTCTCGGGAAGAATCCCGATTTCTCGGAAGGTGGAGAGAGTAGACAGGATCTTGCCTCTTCTGTGAGACGCGGCGCGAGGCGGCGAAGGGGGTCGTACGTACCGCGCCGGGGTACTGTCCGGCCTTGGAGAAGCCGGGTGACGCGCGGGACCACTGCCTTCGCTCTTGCACACGTGCCGCGAGCGGATCCCTCCAAGCGCATACGTCTCGCATGCGCCGCGCGGAGGGCGGTCGGTTTTGGAAGCCGATCGGGCCACCGACCGGGCATCCGCTGGGGATCCGGGGGCCGGGCGAGTGACGCCACCGGAAGACACAGCATGGGACAGCCCGCCGAATACTCGGCAGGCGCATTACCACTGTACCCCGGAAACACGCATGTGTGTCCGGACAATCCTTCGGACAGATGAGGAGGAACTGGCTGACCAGGGCCTTCCCCCTGATCCCAGGCGGGCTATTGTGCGCTCCATGGAGACGCCCGACAACGCTGAGAACGCCACCGAGCCCGTAGCCGCACACACCGGAATCGCCGCCCAGGACTGGTCCCGGGCATCCGCCGACCCGCAGTACCGGGCGGCGGTCGTGGACCTGCTGGGCGCCCTCGCCTACGGCGAGCTGGCCGCCTTCGAGCGGCTCGCGGAGGACGCCAAACTGGCGCCGACGCTGGACGACAAGGCTGAGCTGGCGAAGATGGCCGCGGCGGAGTTCCAGCACTTCCAGCGGCTGCGCGACCGCCTCGCGGCCATCGACGTGGAGCCGACCGGCGCGATGGAGCCCTTCGCGGCGGCGCTGGACGAGTTCCACCGCCAGACCGCGCCCTCGGACTGGCTGGAGGGCCTGGTCAAGGCGTACGTCGGCGACTCGATCGCCAGCGACTTCTACCGCGAGGTCGCCGCCCGCCTGGACTCCGACACCCGCGCGCTGGTGCTGGCCGTCCTGGACGACACCGGCCACGCGAGCTTCGCGGTCGAAAAGGTGCGCGCCGCGATCGAGGCGGAGCCCCGGGTGGGCGGCCGGCTCGCGCTGTGGGCGCGGCGCCTGATGGGCGAGGCGCTCTCGCAGGCGCAGCGCGTGGTCGCCGACCGTGACGCGCTGTCGACGATGCTGGTGGGCGGCGTGGCCGACGGCTTCGACCTCGCCGAGGTCGGCAAGATGTTCTCCCGGATCACCGAGGCGCACACCAAGCGGATGGCCGCGCTGGGCCTGGCGGCCTGACTCACCTCGCCCGTCCGGCTGCGTGCGGCGCACGACGCGCCCCCGGAGCCGGGCGGGCCCGGGTCAGGCGGTGGCTGATCGGCGGGGCCGGTCGCCCTGCCGCACCAAGAGGGACAGCAGCGCCACGGAAACGCCGAGCGAGACGGCCAGGACGGCCGGCGCGTGGCCGGGGCCCAGCACGGAGTGGCCGATCAGGGCGCCGAAGAGCGCGGCGACCGGACCCGTGGCCAGCGCCAGGCTCCGGGGGCGGAACTGCCCGTACCGCGCGGGCAGCCAGCGCAGGGCTCCGTAGGAGACGGCGAGGCCGATGAGGACCGAGCCGAGCGCTTCCCAGAGGATCATGGTCACTTCCTCCCGTGCTGAGATCGTGCGAGATCGAGGAGCAGGTGCAAATCGGTCGAAGCCGTACTACCCCTCCGGGCGGCCCGGCAACCCTCCGCGGCGCTGCTCCTGACCCTTATGACAACAGCGGGGCCCCGGTGAATTCCTCACCGGGGCCCCGCCGTTCGCTGCTGCGTCCGCGCTCGCTCAGAGAGCGCTGAAACCGACCTTACGGGTGGTCGGCTCGCCGATCTCCACATAGGCCAGCCGGTCGGCCGGAACCAGGACCTTGCGGCCGTGGTCGTCCACCAGGCTCAGCAGCTGCGCCTTGCCGCCGAGCGCGTCGGCAACCGCACGCTCGACCTCTTCGGCAGACTGCCCGCTCTCGAGAACGATCTCGCGGGGCGCGTGCTGCACGCCGATCTTGACCTCCACGGCTTATGTCCCTCCGAAGGTTTGGGGTCCCGTACCTTCCACACATTAGCCCGGTACGGGCACGAGCCGAGCGGGTGCGTCCACGCTGGCAGCGAACAGTGCCCGCCCGGGACGGACGGCGGACGCGCTCTAGTGGTCGGCCGGGTTCTTCGGGAAGCCGGCGATGCCCCGCCACGCCAGCGACGTCAGCAACTGCACCGCCGTGTCGCGCGGCACGCTGCTCTCGCTGGAGAGCCAGTAGCGGGCGACGACCTGGGAGACCCCGCCGAGCCCGACGGCCAGCAGCATCGCCTCGTCCTTCGACAGGCCGGTGTCCTCGGCGATGACGTCGCTGATCTCCTGCGCGCACTCCAGCGACACCTTGTCGACGCGCTCGCGGACGGCCGGCTCATTGGTGAGGTCCGACTCGAAGACCAGCCGGAAGGCGCCGCCCTCGTCCTCCACGTACGCGAAATAGGCGTCCATGGTGGCCGCCACGCGCAGCTTGTTGTCGCTGGTCGAGGCGAGCGCGGTGCGGACCGCGGTCAGCAGGGCCTCGCAGTGCTGGTCCAGCAGGGCCAGATAGAGGTCCAGCTTGCCGGGGAAGTGCTGGTAGAGGACCGGCTTGCTGACGCCGGCGCGCTCGGCGATGTCGTCCATCGCCGCCGCGTGGTAACCCTGTGCGACAAAGACTTCCTGGGCCGCGCCCAGCAGCTGATTGCGTCGGGCTCGGCGCGGCAGACGCGTGCCTCGCGGCCGCGCCTCGGTCTGCTCGATGGCTGTCACGCCGCCTCCCATGATCGTTCCCTGCACGGTGTGCACCGCGCCCGCCATCGTACTTTTGGGTAACCGGGCCGTGCGTGGTCGGAGCGGAGAATTTCATGTACCGGACGCTGTGGGAAGTCAACAAAATCCTGACAATTGACGCGCAGCTCACTCCCTGCTCCCCGGCGTCGGCCGTACGGGGCCGCTCTCAGCGGTAGTCGTCCTCGTCCAGCTCCACCACCCTGGCCTGCTCGGCCACGTCGGCTTCGTTGGCGCTGTCCGGGTCGATGGCGGACAGCGGATCGTCCCGGCGCGGTGCGATGTCGGCGTGCTGCTCCGCGGCGTCCGCCTCCGGGGCCTCGACGTCGAACTCCGTGACGTCGGTCGCTTCGTCGAAGGTTTCCGGGTCGGACGGGTCAACGGTCATGCGGTACCCCTTCTCAGGGAGGAAGCCCTCTTACTCCGTGGTACGAGCCTAGGAGAGGCGGCCCCGCGACGCCAGGTGATCTGTGACGCCCGCCACAGAAGTCCCGGCGTGATCGTCTCGTAACATTGCCCGCATGTCTTCGACCGAGTCGCCCGATGCCCGCGCCGTCCCCGTGGTGCCGCCCGGGCGGCCCTCGTGGGTCAGCCGGGGCGAGGAGGTCCGCACGGTGACCCTGCCGGGCGTCACCATGTCGGTGCGCTCCCGGAAGCCCGCGCAGGAGGGGCTGCCGCCCGCGCTCTACGTGCACGGGCTCGGCGGCTCCTCGCAGAACTGGTCCGCGCTCATGGACCGGCTCGCCGGTCACGTCGACGGCGAGGCCCTCGACCTGCCGGGCTTCGGCGACTCACCGCCACCGGACGACCGGGACTTCTCCATCACCGGCTGCGCCCGCGTGGTCATCCGCTATCTGGACGCCCGTGGACGCGGGCCCGTGCACCTCTTCGGCAACTCGATGGGCGGGGCGGTCGCCACGCGCGTCGCCGCCGTCCGCCCCGACCTGGTCCGCACGCTCACCCTGATCTCGCCCGCGCTCCCCGAGCTGCGCCCGCAGCGCACGGCGGTGCCCACCGGACTGCTCGCCGTGCCCGGGATCGTCTCCCTCTTCGCCCGCGCGACCAAGGACTGGACACCCGAGAGACGTACGCGCGAGGTGCTCGCACTCTGTTACGGGGACCCCGGCCGGGTGGCACCGGAAGAATTCGAACGGGCGGTCGCGGAATTCGAGCGGCGGCTGGAGCTGCCCTACTTCTGGGACGTCATGGCGCGCGCCGCGCGCGGCATAGTCGACTCCTACACCCTCGGTGGCCAGCATTCGCTGTGGCGTCAGGCGGAGAAGGTGCTTGCCCCTACGCTGCTCGTCTACGGAAAGCGCGACCAGCTCGTCTCCTTCCGCATGGCGCACCGCGCGAGCAAGACTTTCCGCGACTCGCGGTTGCTGACGCTCCTGGAATCAGGACATGTCGCCATGATGGAGGACCCGGACGCGGTGGCTCGTGCCTTCCGCGACCTCCTCACGGACACCGCCGCCACTGCTGAACGGAGCGCTACGCCTCGTGGGTAAACACAGCGCACGCGCCTCCCATGCCACTCGCCGGCCCCCGGCCGCCGGGGCCGAGGGGGGCACGGGACGCCGATCGGCCCGGCCCGCCGAGGGGTCCGAGGCCGCCGAGGAGCCTTCCCCGGAGGATGTCGGTACGGGCGGGGACGGGTCGCGGGCGCCCGAGGAGCCGTCCGCGGGCGAGGGGCACCCCGAGCCGCGGACGCAGGGTGTCGGCTGGGGTGTCATCGGTGTGCAGCGCGGTCAGGACGCGGGCCGGGCGGCCGGCTACGGGGCCTCCTACAGCCCGGGGTACGCCGCTGAATTCGAGCCCGTACCCGAGTCTGCCCAGCACTCCACCGGATATGCGTCCGCGGCCTACTGGCAGGGCGGCGCGCCCGCCGCACCGGCCGCCACCGTCCCGGCCGCCGCTGCCGCCGCACCCGCGCGCGTGCCCGCACCGCGGCCCGAGACGAGCACCGCGGCCCCGCGGCGCCGGGCCGCTCCCGCGAAGTCCGGCCAGGGCGTGGCACGGACCGCGACGGGCGTCGCGGCCGCCCTGATTACCGCCGTTCTCGCCGTCATCATCGCAGGTCAGGTCGATGACAGCACGGACAGCAAGGCCCAGGCCCGGTCCGCTGACGTCGAGCGCGGCAGCCCGGACGCCGCCTCCCGCTCCGACAGCAGGCCGACGCCCAACGGCGGTGCCGCGGTCGCGGCCACCTATGAGGAGAAGATGGCCAAGAAGTACCCGCTGGACGAGAAGGCCCACGGATCGGGTGACTTCGAGACCGTGGGCGGCCACGACAAGGCCCCCGGTAAGGGTGAAGTGCTGCGGTACCGCGTTGACGTGGAAAAGGGGCTTCCGCTCGACGGCGAGCTCTTCGCGACGGCCGTCCAGCGGACGCTGAACGACGACCGCAGCTGGGGCCACGGCGGTACCCGTACGTTCGAACGCGTCTCCTCCGGTCACGCCGACTTCGTGGTCACCCTCGCCACTCCCGGCACGACGGCGGCCTGGTGCGCCAAGTCGGGCCTGGACACCACCGAGGACAACGTCTCCTGCGACTCCGCCGCCACCGACCGGGTCATGATCAACGCCTATCGGTGGGCGCAGGGCGCGCAGACCTACGGCGACCAGATGCACATGTACCGGCAGATGCTGATCAACCACGAGGTCGGTCACCGGCTCGGGCACGACCACGAGAGCTGCTCCAAGGAGGGCGCCCTGGCGCCGGTGATGATGCAGCAGACGAAGTTCCTGAAGTCGCCGGAGGGCGTCACCTGCCGGGCGAACCCCTGGCCCTTCCCCAAGGAGTGACCGGAGCGGCCGGTTCCATGAACCGGTATTCCGGCCCCACCTCCGGCATGTCCGGCATGTCGTGATCCAATGTCTCGTTCTGCGGGACGCCCCGTCTCTATGCCTGAGACACCTTTGCCACTGGGCGAAAATTCGTCCAGTGTTCTGCGCATGTCGCACCACCACGCCTCCGAGAACGCCGGCTTCGAGCTGGCGCTGATCGGCGTGGCCGCGCACGCAGTCGCCGACATTCTCTGTCGCTGAGACCGCACTTTCCCCCCGCGTACTTCCGCGTTGCGCCCTCGCGCATTAGCGTCGCGTCCGCCGGGGGCGGTCCCGCGTCTGTCCGCGCGCTTCCCAACCGCCTTCCGTGGGTGCATTTCGTTCGCATTCGTCCCGTCGTGTCCCGCGAAAGGCTCTCTTCGTCATGCGTCAACTTCCCGCCATATCCCGCCGCGTCGCCGCGGCAGCCGTCAGTGTGGTCCTGCTCGGAGGCGCGGCGGCGTGCGGTCCGGAGAAGAGCGGCGATGCCAAGGGCGGCGGCGCCGACGGCGCGCCGAAGAAGGGCGGCACCCTGACCGTCCTCAACAGACAGCCGCAGAAGCAGTTCGACCCCGCCCGGCTCTACACCTCCGGCGGCGGCAACGTCCCCTCGCTCGTCTTCCGCACGCTCACCACCCGCCACCGCGCCAACGGCGCCGAGGGCACCAAGGTCGTGCCCGACCTCGCCACCGACACCGGCACGCCCAGCGACGACGCCAGGGTCTGGACGTTCAAGCTCAAGGACGGGCTGAAGTACGAGGACGGCTCGCCCATCACCACCGCCGACATCAAGTACGGCATCGAGCGCTCCTTCGCCCCCGAACTCTCCGGCGGCGCCCCCTATCTGCGCGACTGGCTGGTCGGCGGCGAGAACTACCAGGGCATCTACAAGGACTCCAAGGGCCTCGCCTCGATCGAGACCCCGGACGCGAAGACGATCGTCTTCCACCTGCGCAAGTCCGAGGGCGACTTCCCCTTCGTCGCCACCCAGACCCAGTTCGCCCCGGTGCCCAAGGCCAAGGACACCGGCGCGAAGTACGCCGAGCACCCGGTCTCGTCCGGCCCGTACAAGGTCGTCAAGAACACGGGCGACGGCGAGCACCTGGTGCTGGAGCGCAACACCAACTGGTCGGAGGAGACCGACAAGGAGCGCCACGCCTACCCCGACAGCATCGATGTGCAGGCGGGCCTGAACTCCGCGGTCATCAACCAGCGGCTCTCGACCGGCCAGGGCGCCGACGCGGCCGCCGTCACCACCGACAACAACCTCGGCCCGGCCGAACTCGCCCAGGTCACCGGCGACAAGAAGCTCGCCGACCGGGTCGGCACCGGCCACTTCGGCTACACCAACTACCTCGCCTTCAACCCCAAGGCGAAGCCGTTCGACAACCCCAAGGTCCGCCAGGCCATCGCGTACGCGATCAACCGCACCAGCGTGGTGAACGCCGCGGGCGGCTCCTCGCTCGCCGAGCCGGCGACGACCTTCCTGCCCAACCAGAAGTCCTTCGGCTACACGCCCTACGACCACTTCCCGGCGGGCGCGACCGGCAACCCGGAGAAGGCCAAGGAGCTGCTGAAGGAGGCCGGTTACGAGAACGGCCTGGAGATCACCCTCACCCACTCCACCGCGCAGGACTTCGAGACCAGCCCCGAGATCGCCACGGCGATCCAGGCGGCGCTCAAGCAGGCGGGCATCACGGTCAAGCTCCAGGGCCTGGAGACCAACGACTACGACGAGAAGGTCCACCAGGTCAAGACGCAGCCGGACCTCTTCCTCGCCCACTGGGGCGCCGACTGGCCGTCCGGCGGCCCCTTCCTCGCCCCGATCTTCGACGGCCGGCAGATCGTCAAGGACGGCTCGAACTACAACTCCGCCCAGCTCGACGACTCCAAGGTCAACGACGAGATCGACGGCATCAACAAGGTGACGGACCTCGCCGCCGCCGCCAAGCGCTGGGGCGCTCTCGACCGGACGATCGGTGAGCAGGCCCTGACCGTGCCGCTGTTCCACCCCGTCTACAAGCGCCTCTTCGGCAAGGACATCAAGAACGTCGTCATCAGCGACTGGACCGGCGTCCTCGACATCTCGCAGGTCGCGGTCAAGTGACGGACCTCATCGGCACCAAGGAGCCGGAGGCGGTGACTCCGTCCGGAGTCGCCGCCTCCGGCGCCCGGCAGGTGTGGCGGCGGCTGCGCGCGCGCAAGTCCGCGCTCGTGGCCGCCGCCGTGCTGGGCCTGCTCGTACTCCTCGCCCTCGGCGCACCCCTGCTGGCCGCGCTGGAGGGCCAGGACGTCAACGCCTACCACGACACGCTCGTCGACTCCGCGCGCGGCGGCGTGCCGTCCGGCTCCTTCGGCGGCGTCAGCGCCGACCACTGGCTCGGCGTCGAACCGGGCACCGGACGCGACCTGTTCGTCCGCCTCCTGTACGGCGCGCGCGTCTCGCTCATGGTCGCCGTCGGGGCGACGCTGGTGCAGGTGCTCGTCGCCGTCGTCGTGGGGCTCGCCGCCGCGCTCGGCAACCGCTTCGTGGACAGCTTCCTCAGCCGGATCACCGAGGTGATGATCGCGCTGCCCCTGCTGGTCTTCGCGATCGCCCTGACGGCCGTCGTCCCCACCGACTTCCCCCGGCCACTGCTGCTCGTCGTCGTGATCGGCCTGATCGCCTGGGGCGGCCTGGCCCGCGTCGTCCGCGCCCAGGCGCTCAGCCTGAAGAAGCTCGACTACGTGTCGGCCGCACGGCTGGCCGGCGGCTCGACCTGGCGCGTCGCCCGGCGCGAACTGCTGCCCGGCATCGCCGCACCCGTGATCACCTACGCGGTCTACCTGCTGCCCTCCAACATCGTCCTGGAGGCGTCCATGTCGTTCCTCGGCGTCGGCGTGAAGCCTCCCACCCCCTCCTGGGGGCAGATGCTCTCCTCGGCCACCACGTGGTTCCGCGCGGACCCGACGTACGTGGTGCTCCCGGCGCTGCTGCTGTTCGTCACCACGCTCGCCTTCACCGTGCTCGGCGACGCCGTGCGCGTCGCGCTCGACCCGCGCGTCGCGTCCCGGCTGCGCGTCGGCCGCGCCAAGGCGCGCAAGGCCGCCGCGCCCGCGGGGGGAGAGGCGGCATGAGCCTGTACTTCCTGCGCCGCGCGCTCGGCGCCGTCCTCGTGCTCCTGGCGATCTCCGTGGTCATCTACGCGACCTTCTACGTCGCCCCCGGCGACCCCGCGAAGCTCGCGTGCGGACCGCGCTGCAACCCCGAACAGCTCCGGCAGGTACGGGAGCAGCTGAGCCTCGACGACCCGGTGTACCTGCAGTACTGGCACTTCCTGCAGGGCGTCTTCGTCGGGCACGACTACTCCACCGGCACCGGCGTGATGCACTGCGACGCGCCCTGCTTCGGCCTGTCGTACCAGAACGACCAGCAGGTCACCGAGCTGATCGCGCAGCGGCTGCCCGCCACCCTCTCGCTGGCGGCCGGCGCGATGGCCCTGACGCTGCTGCTGGGCATCGGCACCGGCCTGCTGTCCGTCGTCCGGCGCGGCGGCGTGGTCGAGCGCGCGCTCACCTGGCTCACCCTCGCCGGCATCGCGACCCCGGTCTTCATCAGCGGACTCGCGCTGCTGATGGTCTTCTGCGCGTACCTGGAGTGGCTGCCCTTCCCGTCCTATGTGGCGCTGACCGACGACCCCGAGCAGTGGGCCTGGAACATGCTGCTGCCCTGGGTCGCGCTCGCCCTGCTCGAATCCTCGAAGTACGCCCGGATGACCCGCAGTTCCATGCTGGAGACCCTCGCCGAGGACCACGTCCGCACCTTCCGTGCCTACGGCGTCTCCGAACGCGCGATCGTCGGCAGGCACGCGCTGCGCGGCGCGGTCGCGCCGGTCATCGCGATGGCGGCCGTCGACTTCGGGTCGATGGTGGGCGGCACGATGCTCACCGAGACGATGTTCGGCCTGCCCGGCGTCGGACAGCTGCTGGTGCACTCCGTGCAGACCGTCGACCTGCCGGTCGTCGTCGCGATCGTCATGGTCATCGGCGCCGCCGTGGTGATCGCCAACATCATCGGCGACGTGCTCTACGCCGCCGCCGACCGGAGGGTGGCCCTGCGATGACCGATCCCCTGGTGAAGGTCACCGACCTCGCCGTCTCCTTCCCCGCGGGCGACGGCTTCGTCCGAGCCGTGGACGGGCTCTCCTTCGAGCTCGCGCCCGGCGGCGCGCTCGCCCTCGTCGGCGAGTCCGGCTCGGGCAAGAGCACGGTGGCGTACGGGCTGCTGGGCCTGCACCGCTCCACCGGTGCCGAGGCCACGGGCGAGGTGCGGGTCGCGGGCCACGACGTGCTCGCCGCCGACGAGGCCGAACTGCGGCGGGTGCGCGGCGGGGTGGCGGCCATGGTCTTCCAGGACCCGCTCTCCTCGCTCGACCCCTACCAGGCCATCGGCGACCAGATCGCCGAGGTCCACCGCGTCCACCGGCGCGGCACGACCCGGCGCGCGGCCCGCGCCCGCGCCGTCGAGGTGCTCGACCGGGTGGGCATCCCGGACGCGTCCCGGCGCGCCCGCTCCCGCCCGCACGAGTTCAGCGGCGGCATGCGCCAGCGCGCCCTCATCGCCATGGCGCTCGCCTGCGAACCGCGCCTCCTGGTCGCCGACGAACCCACCACCGCTCTCGACGTCACCGTGCAGGCCCAGATCCTCGGCCTCCTGCGCGAACTGCGCGCCGAGACCGGCATGGGCCTGATCCTGGTCACCCACGACCTGGGGGTGGCCGCCGACAGCGTCGACGAGCTGCTGGTGATGAAGGACGGCCGCGCCGTCGAGCGCGGGGCGGTCCGCAAGGTGCTCGACGCGCCGGGCGAGGACTACACGCGCGCTCTGCTGGCGGCCGTTCCGCGGATGAACGTCCGCCGTCCGGGCGCACGTCCCGCGAAGGCCGACGACGCGGTCCTGCTCGAAGCCACCGGCCTGACCCGGGAGTTCGGCCGCGGCAAGCGGGCCGTCACCGCCGTCGACCAGGTCTCGCTGACCGTACGGGCCGGGGAGACCGTCGGCGTCGTGGGGGAGTCCGGCAGCGGCAAGACGACGCTCGGGCGGATGCTCGTACGGCTCCTGGAGCCCACCGGCGGCGAACTGCGCTACCGGGGGCGGGACATCGGCGGCCTGAAGGAGAGCGGGTTGCGGCCCTTCCGCGCCGAGCTCCAGATGGTCTTCCAGGACCCCGTCTCCTCGCTCAACCCCCGCCGCAGCATCGGCGAGTCCATCGCCGACCCGCTGCGCGTGGCCGGGAAGCTCACCGACGCCGAGATCGCCGCCCGGGTGCGCGAACTGCTGGAGCGGGTGGGGCTCGACCCCGGCGCGTACCACCGCTATCCGCACGAGTTCAGCGGCGGCCAGCGGCAGCGGGTCGGCATCGCGCGGGCGCTCGCGCCCGAGCCCAGGCTGATCGTCTGCGACGAGCCGGTGTCCGCCCTCGACGTCACCACCCAGGCGCAGGTCGTCAAGCTGCTCGGGGAGCTGCAGCGCGACCTGGGTCTTGCGCTCGTCTTCATCGCGCACGACCTCGCCGTCGTGCGCCAGGTCAGCGACCGGCTGGTCGTGATGCGCGGCGGGCGGATCGTGGAGGAGGGACCGGCGGACTCCGTCTACGAGAACCCCCGGCACCCCTATACGCAGGGCCTGCTGGCGGCCGTCCCGCGGCTCGAACGGGAGGAAGCCGCCGCATAGCGCGGAGCAACGTCCCATCTCCGGGAAAGTCACCTCTGTTCACCCCTTCCGGTGGCGCGACGGACAACCGTCCGTCGCGCCCCGTGGCGGCGCGCATAGCGTGCTCCCGCTGCCGTTCGGCGGCGGTCGGCGTGGCCACAGTGGACAGACGGGGGTGCGTGCGTGCGCGTGGGACTCCTCACGGAGGGTGGGTATCCGTATGCCGCGGGTGAGGGCGGTCAGTGGTGCGACCAACTGGTGCGCGGGCTCGGCGGGCACGAGTTCGAGATCTATGCCCTGAGCCGGGGCGCCCGCCAGGAGCGCTGCGGGTGGTACGGCCTGCCGGAGCAGGTCCGTCGGGTGCGCACCGCCCCCCTGTGGGGCGACCCGCCCGAGGCCCTGGAGGGAACGGCGGGCGGCGCGTACGGCAAGCGCGAACGGCGCCGGTTCGGCGAGCACTTCGGGGAGCTCGCGGCGGCCATCGGCTCGGTCGGTGCGCCCCCCTCCGACCCGGCCGACGACCCGGGTCCCACCGGCTCCCCCAGTGATCAGGCGTACCGTTTCGCCGACGCTCTCCACGGCCTCGCCGACCTGGCCCACGACGCCGGCGGACTCGGCCCGGCCCTCCGCTCCGAACAGGCCCTGCGCACCCTGGAATCGGCCTGCCGCGCGCCCGGCGCACACCCCGCGGTCTACGGCACCCGCGTCGCCGACCTGCTCGCCGCCTCCGCGCTGCTCGAACGCGCGCTGCGGCCGCTGTCCCTCGACTGGTACGGCGCCCGCGACGGCGACCGGGGGCTCGCCGCCGTCGACCTCTGCCACGCCACCTCCGCGGGACCCGCCGCGCTCCCGGGCCTGCTGGCCAAGCGCTTCTTCGGTACCCCGCTCCTCGTCACCGAGTACGAGGTCCGGCTCCGCGCGTACTACCTCAACAGCGCCGCGAGCGCCGCGGGCCTGTCCCTGCCCGTACGGACCCTGCTCGCCGCCTTCCACCGGCTGCTGACCGCCGAGGTCTACCGCCGGGCCGACCTCATCACCCCCGGCGACGCCCAGGTGCGGCGCTGGCAGGAGCGCTGCGGAGCCGACCGCGAGCGGCTGCGCACCGTGCCCCCCGGCGTCGACGAACGGCCTTATGAGGACGTGGGCGAGGGCGCCGAGGGCACGGTCGTCGACGACGGGCGGACGCTGGTGTGGGCGGGCGGGCGCGCCGAGCCCTATCTGTGGGAGGCCCTCGACATAGTGCGCGAGGCCGAGCCCGGCGTCCGGCTGCGGGTCGTCGGCACCCCCCTGCCGGGCAACCAGCCGCCCGACGGGGTCTGCTTCGAGGAGTTCGCGAGCCCGGAGACGTACGCGGCGGGCAGCGTCGTCCTCGCCGGCGCCGCGGACGGCTTCCCGCTGCCGCTGGTGGAGGCGATGTTCTGCGGCCGCGCCACGGTCTCACCGGACGCGGGCACCGTACGGGAAGTCATCGGCGGCACGGGCCTGGTCGTCCCGCCGCGCGCCCCCCGCGAGCTCGCCGACGCCTGCCTCGCCCTCCTGCGCGACCCCGAGCGGCGCGCCCGCCTCGGCGCGGCCGCGCGCGCCCGTGCCCTCGAACTCTTCACCGTCGAGCGGCACGTGACGGCCTTCGGTGGCATCTACCTCGAACTCATCTCCCATGCGCCGGCGCGGCAGGACGCCCCCGCCGATCCGTCGGTCCCCTTCGCCCACGCCACCGGGGCGCACCCACCGCTCTCCTGGTCGGCGCGCCAGGCCCCCACCTGGGCGGGCCGCCGATGAGCGCACCCCTGTGCGACGGCAACGCCCCGACGTCCGCCGGCATACCCTCCGCCGACACCGCCACGCCGGTGACCCCGGCGCCCGGCGACCCGGTGAAGGCGCTGCTGCACCGCCACCGCGAACTGTGCGCCCGGGCGGTCGACCCGCTGGAGATCGCGGCGGTCCTGGAGGCCCGGGGCATCGCCGAGCGCGTGGCCGCCGAATGCCGGCACCGCGACGTCTTCTCCCTCGCCGAGGAGCTCTACGCGCGCGTGCGCCGCGACCCGGCACCGACCGTTTGGGGATCCGGCCGGCACACGGCATTCCGGGAGGCGCCCCCGGCGCGCCTTCCGGGCCCGGACGGGTGGTGGACCGCCGGGCGGTTCGCGGCCCTCTGGCTGATCGCCTACGGCCTCCTCGGCGACCCGCTGCTCACCGTGCTGCTCGACGGCCGTCCGGCGGGCCGAATGGACCTTGTCCGCGCCCTGTCGGCCGCCGCGCCCACGGCCGTCGCCCTGGCCTGCGCCGTCGCGCTCGCCGCCTGGTGCGCGCGCTGGTACGCCCTGCGCATGGGCCACGCCCTGGCGGTCAGCCGGACCCTCGGCGCCTTCCGCACGCGCGCCTGGCCCGCCCTGGTGAGTGCGACCGGGCTGTTCCTCGGTGCGCTCCTCGCGCTCCTGTGGGCCCTGCACGCGGCACTGGACCGGCACCCCCTCCCGTACCCCGCGGCCCCGCTCGCCGCCACCACGGCACTCGGCGGACTGCTCTTCCTCGCCCGGCTGACGGCCGTGCGCGGCTGCGCCAGGGCGGGCGCCCTCGCCGTCCTGGCCGCCTGCGCGGCCGAGGCCGTGCCCCTGCTCGGCGCGTGGCTGCCGGGCGGCGGGCCGCCCGCCGCCCTCGCCTCCGCGGCTGCCGCCCACGGCCCCGCCGCCATCCCCCTCGTGGCCTGTGCCGTCCCCGCGCTCGCCCTGCTGGGCCACGCGCTCACCGCGCTGTCCCGGGCCTCCGCCCACCGGCGCGGGGCGCCCGCCACCGCACCCGACGGCCTCACCGACCCCGCCGACCCGGGCACACCCCCCATGCCACAGGCACCGGGACCCCCGGTCCGGCCACCGCACCCCGAGCCGCACACCCCGTCAGAGGAGCAAGGAAGATGACCGTTCACCCCACCCGCACCGCCGGGCGAGAGCGAGGGCGCGACCGATGAGGGTCCTGTTGCTCGGTGCCAACGGCTACCTCGGCCGCTATGTGGCCGACCGGCTGCTCGCCGACCCCGCCGTCCAGCTCACCGCCCTCGGCCGCGGCGACGACGCGGACGTCCGCTTCGACCTCGCCAGCGGCAGCCCCGGCGCGCTCACCCGGTTCCTCAACGCCGTCCACCCCGGGGTCGTGATCAACTGCGCGGGCGCCACCCGCGGCGGCGCCCGCGACCTCACCCGGCACAACACCGTCGCGGTCGCCACCGTCTGCGAGTCGCTGCGCCGCAGCGGCTGCGGCGCCCGCCTGGTCCAGCTGGGCTGCTCCTCCGAGTACGGCCCCTCGCAGCCCGGCTCCTCCACCGCCGAGGACGCGGTGCCGCGCCCCGGCGGCCCGTACGGCGTCAGCAAGCTCGCCGCCACCGAACTCGTGCTGGGCTCCGGCCTCGACGCCATCGTGCTGCGCGTCTTCTCGCCCGTCGGACCGGGCACGCCCGCCGGGTCCCCTCTCGGCCGGCTCGCCGACGCCATGCGGCGCGCCATGCAGAGCGGCGACAGCGAGCTGAAGCTCAGCGGACTCGGCGTGCAGCGGGACTTCGTCGACGTACGGGACGTCGCCCGCGCCGTCCACGCCGCCTCCCTGTCCGCCGCCCAGGGCGCCGTCAACATCGGCACCGGCCGCGCCGTGCGCCTGCGCGACGCGGCGTCCCTGCTGGCCAGGGTCGCGGGCTTCGGCGGCGCCCTGCACGAGCTGGACGACCCGCACCTGGGCAGCCCGCCCGCGTACCCCTACCCGGACGGCTGCGGCAGCTGGCAGCAGGCCGACGTCCGCACCGCCCGCGACCGGCTCGGCTGGCGCCCCAGAATCGGCCTGGAGGAGTCGCTGGCCGACATCTGGATGGAGGCCGCGTGTCGCATCTGAGCCCCTCGGGCCACCGCCGCGCCGCGCGGGCCGCCGGGCGGCCGCTGCGCTTCGGCGTCCCCGGCTTCGCCCACCCGCTGCTCGCGCCGGCCGAGTGGGGCGAGCTGGTGCGCCCCGACGTGCCCGTGGACTGGGTGGTGTTCGGGGCCGGGGCGCTGGGGGAGTGCGGCAAGGCGTCGGGCGGCCCCGGCACCCGGCCGGACCCGCACTGCCTCGCCGCCGCCACCCGGCTGCACGAGGCGGGCGTCCGGGTCCTCGGGCACCTGGACGCGGGCTTCGGCGAACGGCCCTTCGCGGAGCTGCTGTCGGAGGCGCAGCGCTACCTCAACTGGTACAAGGTGGACGGCTTCTCGCTGGACGCCACCCCCACGGGTCCGGCCGCGCTCCCCGGCACCCGCCGCACCGTCGCGGGCCTGCGCACGCTGCTGGAGCGCGCCTACGTCGTGCTCCAGCACGGCACCCACCCCTGCCCCGCCTACGCCGGTCTCGCCGACCAGTTGGTGACCTTCCGGGGACCGTGGTCCGCGTACCGCCGGTCGCAGGCGCCCGACTGGACGGCCGCCCACCCGCCCGAGCGCTTCTGCCACCTCGTGCACGGCGTGCCCCGGCAGCACCTGGACGAGGCCCTGCGCCTCGCCCGGGGACAGGGCGCGGGCACGGTCTACGTCACCGACCGCTCGGATCAGGACGAAACGGACCCCTGGGAGGTGATGCCCGGCTACTGGGACGAACTCGTCTCGCGCATCGGACCTGGTGTCTCGGAATGAGGCGGGGCGTGGCAGTGTTACGCCGAAGAGCACCCCGCACCTGCGGGGACGACCCTTCCGTCCGACCTACGGAGACCCCGTGTCGCTGCCACCCCTAGTCGAACCGGCTGCCGAGCTCACCGTTGACGAGGTTCGCAGGTACTCCCGCCACCTGATCATCCCGGATGTGGGGATGGACGGGCAGAAGCGGCTGAAGAACGCCAAGGTGCTCTGCGTGGGCGCGGGCGGTCTGGGGTCGCCGGCGCTGATGTACCTGGCGGCGGCGGGCGTGGGCACGCTCGGCATCGTGGAGTTCGACGAGGTCGACGAGTCCAACCTCCAGCGGCAGATCATCCACAGCCAGGCCGACATCGGCCGCTCCAAGGCGGAGTCCGCCCGGGACTCGGTGCAGGGGATCAACCCGTATGTGAACGTCGTCCTCCACCAGGAGCGCCTGGAGGCGGAGAACGTCAAGGAGATCTTCTCCCAGTACGACCTGATCGTGGACGGCACCGACAACTTCGCCACCCGCTATCTCGTCAACGACGCCTGCGTCCTGCTGAACAAGCCGTACGTGTGGGGTTCGATCTACCGCTTCGACGGCCAGGCCTCGGTCTTCTGGTCCGAGCACGGCCCCTGCTACCGCTGCCTCTACCCCGAGCCCCCGCCGCCGGGCATGGTGCCCTCCTGCGCCGAGGGCGGCGTGCTGGGCGTGCTGTGCGCCTCGATCGGTTCGATCCAGGTCAACGAGGCCATCAAGCTGCTGGCCGGCATAGGCGAGCCGCTGGTGGGCCGGCTGATGATCTATGACGCCCTGGAGATGACCTACCGCCAGGTCAAGGTCCGCAAGGACCCCGGCTGCGCGGTCTGCGGGGAGAACCCGACGGTCACCGAGCTCATCGACTACGAGGCCTTCTGCGGCGTCGTCTCCGAGGAGGCCCAGGAAGCGGCCATGGGCTCCACGATCACTCCCAAGCAGCTCAAGGAGTGGATCGACGGCGGCGAGACCATCGACATCATCGACGTCCGCGAGCCCAATGAGTACGAGATCGTCTCCATCCCGGGCGCCCGGCTGATCCCGAAGAACGAGTTCCTGATGGGCAACGCCCTCCAGGACCTGCCCCAGGACAAGAAGATCGTCCTGCACTGCAAGACGGGTGTCCGCTCCGCGGAGGTCCTGGCCGTCCTGAAGTCCGCGGGCTTCTCGGACGCGGTGCACGTGGGCGGCGGCGTGATCGGCTGGGTCAACCAGATCGAGCCGGAGAAACCGGTCTACTGACCTTGTTTTTCCCGGGCGCCGGGCGGGCTGAATTTTCGGCCCGTCCGGCGCCTTTTTCACGAGCAGGTCGTGCCCTCTGCCGGGACCTTGCCGTCCAGCAGATAGCTGTTGACCGTGTTCACCATGCACGGGTTGCCGCTGTTGTACGCCCCGTGCCCCTCGCCCTTGTACGTCACCTCGACGCCCACGCCCTGCCCGAGCTGCCGGACCATCTGCCGCGCACCGGCGTACGGCGTCGCGGGGTCCCCCGTGTTGCCGACGACGACGATCGGCGCGGAGCCCTCGGCGCTCACGTCCGGCGTCTTCCAGCCGCCCTTGACGGGCCAGCCCGTGCAGCCGAGCAGGGACCAGGCGGCGTCCTCCCCGAAGACCGGCGACGCCTCCTGGAACTGGGGCAGGTACTTCCGCACGTCGTCCACCGAGTAGCGCTGCTCCGCGTCCACACAGGAGATCGCCCGGTTGGCCGCCTGGAGATTGCTGTAATGGCCGTTCGGGTTGCGGCCGTTGATGGCGTCGAAGAGCACCAGCAGGGTGTTGCCGGTGCCCTTGGTCGTGGCCTCCCTGAGCCCGGCGGTCAGATAGCGCCAGGTGTCCTTGGAGTAGAGCGCGGAGGCGATGCCGTTCACCGCCTCGTCCTGCGTGAGCTTGCGCCCCTGGGAGGTCGGCAGCGGGTTCGCGTCGAGCTGCTTCAACAGGGCGGTGATGCGGTCCTGTGTGACGCAGCCCGCCTCCGGGGTGCGGGTGGCGCAGTCCTTGAGGTAGTCGTCGAGGGCGAGCTGGAAGCCCTTGGTCTGCCCCAGGCTGCCCTGCACGGGGTCCTGCGTCGGGTCCACGACGGCGTCGAGGACCGCGCGGCCCACGTTCTTGGGGAACAAGTGGGCGTAGACCCCGCCCAGTTCGGTGCCGTAGGAGATGCCGAAGTAGGAGAGCTTGTCGTCGCCCAGGGCGGCGCGCAGCCGGTCCATGTCGCGGGCGGCGTTCACCGTGCCCACGTGGGGGAGCAGCTTGGCGGAGTTCTTCGCGCAGGCGTCGATGTACGCCTTGTCGGCCGCCAGGGTCGTGCGGAGCTCCGCGTCGTCGTCGGGGGTGGCGTCGATCTGCGCGGCGGTGTCCAGCTCCGTGTCGCTCTGGCAGCGCACGCCCGCGCTCTCGCCCACGCCGCGCGGGTCGAAGCTCACGAGGTCGTAGCGGTCGCGCAGCTTCTCGTAGCTGGCGGCCAGCCCCGGCAGCGTCGCCACCCCGGAGCCGCCGGGCCCGCCGAAGTTGAACACCAGCGAGCCGATGCGGTGGTTCCGGTCGCGGGCCTTCGTACGGATGAGGGCGAGGTCGATCTTCTCGCCGTCCGGCTCGGCGTAGTCCAGGGGGACGGACAGCTTGGCGCACTCCCACTCCTTGCCGGGCGCCTTGCCGTCGCCGCCCTGCGCGTCGGTGGGCGCGGCGCACGCCGACCAGCGCGGTGCCGCCTGGGTGCCGACGGACGCGCCGCCGCGCTTGCCGTCCGCGCCGTCCGACGTGCCGCCTGAGCCGCCACCGCACCCGGCGGTGGCGAGGGCGACCGCGAGCGCGGTGGGGAGGAGGGCGCCGGCCCGTGGCCGTAGGGGAGTCATTCCACCGACTCTACGAGGCGGCGGGCCCGCCGTCCCCGCGGGAGAGGGAGTGCTCAGCGGGCGCGCAGGCGCGCGCAGCCTATGCGCTCTCCCACCGCGTCGACGAAGACGGGGAACGACCGGCGCGGGTCGTCCAGGCCGGTGTGGGTGCGGCCCGGGCCCGTCCGCATGGTGAACACCGTGGCGCGGCCGTCGCAGTCGGCCCGTATGAGCGCGCCGGTCGCGTCGATCCGGCCGTGCGCCCGCCAGCCGGGGGCGGGCGGGCTGTCCCCGGTGAGGCCGTCGAAGAGGGCGACGATCCTGGGCCTGCCGACCATGGTGAAGCGGGCGGCCCACTGCCCGTCGCCCGAGACCGCGCAGGTCTGGAAGTCGTCGTGGACGCTGCCCACGGTGTCGGTCAGCCGGTCGTCCGGCCCGCCCGCAGGGGCTCCTTCGGCCCCGAGCCCGGGGATGGCGCAACGCCCCGGCGACGCGCCAGGGTTCACCCGTACGGGCCTCGTCGTCATCGCCCGTGCGCGCAGTCTCATCGGTGGCGCCGACGAACAACCCGTCGCCTCGGCGGCGCGGTTGGCGGCGCTCACCAATAACGCACCCGTGTTCGCCGGGGACGTGCCGTCGGGGAAGCCCGGGTGGCCGCCGCGACCGGCCGCGTCCGTGTAGGAGCTGGTGAACGTCACGACGGACGGCCTGCCGCCCACGTCGCAGCTCGCGGGCAGCACCAGGGCGCCGGAACCGGCGGCCGTGAATCCGGGCAGCCGGCCCGGGAGCGCGGTGTCGCCCCCTTCGAAGAGGCCGTCGAGCCACGCGCGGCGCGCCACGGCCTCGCCGGGGCCGGTGCCGAGACGGAGCTCGACCCGCTGCTCGTACGCCCCGGAGCCCTGGCCGCCGCGCCAGCTGAGCGTGCAGAGGCCGCTGGGGCGGCCGGGCGCGGGGGCGCTCTCCCGCGCGGTGCGGTCGTGGGCGCCGCGGTGGAAGAGGCCGCCGTCCTCGGGCCAGGCGCCCCAGCAGTACGAACGCCGGGCGAGCGGGGTGGACTGGGTCTGCCAGAGCGCCACGAGGGCGGCCACCAGCGCGGCGATGGCCAGGACGCCGGTCAGGACCCGGCTCCTGCGGCCGGTCCGGCCGCCGTCGCGAAGCGTGCTGTACGACACCTTGTCCCCCGACCGTCCGTCACGGAACTGCTGTGCGGGCGATCGTAGTGCGGGCCACTGACATTCGATCCATGTCGTTCGGGCCACCGGTGATATGTGCTATGTGTGCTATGAGCAGATCTTACCGGCTTGAGGGACCGTACCCTCCAACAGGTAGGCGTCCACAGCCCCCTTGACGCACGCGTTGCCGCTGTCGTAGGCGCCGTGCCCCTGGCCGCGGAAGGTCAGCTCCACGCCGACGCCCGTGCCGAGCTGCTGCGCCATCCGGTGCGCTCCCTCGTAAGGGGTCGCGGGGTCACCGGTGTTGCCGACGACGAGGATGGGCGCCGCCCCCTCGGCGCTCACGTCGGGCGTCCGCCACTCGCCCTTGACGGGCCAGCCCGTGCACTGGGTGAGGCTCCAGGCCATGAAGTCGCCGAAGACGGCCGACGCCCTGCGGAACTCCGGCACCTTCCCCTCGACCTCGGCCGTGGTGTAGCGCTGCGCGGAGTCGGCGCACGTGATGGCGTTGAGGGAGGACTGGAGCGAGCTGTAACGCCCGTCCTGGCCCCGCCCGTTCATGGAGTCGGACAGGGAGAGCAACAGCCTGCCGTCACCGTTCCCGGCGTCCTCCAGGCCCTCGGTGAGGTAGTCCCAGAAGTCCTTGGAGTAGAGCGACTGGGCGATCCCGCCGGTGGCGAGGGACCGCGTCAGCAGACGGCCGCCCGTGCCGGGGATCGGCTTCTTCTCCAGGCGTCGCAGCAGATCGCCGATCTGCTGCTCGGTCGGGCAGTTGTCGGAGGTCTTCACACAGGCCTCCATGTAGTTGCCCAGGGCCAGTTGGAAGCCCTTCGCCTGGCCGAGGGAGCCCTGCACGGGGTCGCTCGTCGGGTCCACGACACCGTCGAAGAGGGCGCGGCCCACCCTGTCCGGGAACAAGTGGGCGTAGACACCGCCCAGTTCGGTTCCGTAGGACACCCCGAAGTAGTGCAGCTTCTCCTCGCCCAGCACCTGGCGCATCAGATCCATGTCGCGGGCGGCGTTCGTCGTGCCCACATACGGCAGGATCTTCCCCGAGTGCTTCGCGCACGCGGTGGCGTATTTCGCCACCCGGTCGACCAACGCCCTTTCCTTCTCCTTGGTGTCCGGGGTGGCGTCGGCCGCGTAATAGGCGTCCAGTTCCTTGTCGCTCAGACAGGTGACCCCGCTGCTGCGGCCCACCCCGCGCGGGTCGAAGCTCACCAGGTCGTAGCGCGTGCGCAGCTTCTTGTAGTCGTCGGCGAACGCCGGGAGCGTGGTGACCCCGGAGCCGCCGGGGCCACCGAAGTTGAAGACCAGTGAGCCGATGCGGTGCGCCGGGTCCGTGGCCCTCGCGCGGATCATCGCGATGTCGATCGTCTCGCCCTTGGGGGCGGCGTAGTCGAGGGGCGCCCGCAGGGTCGCGCACTCCCAGTCGTTGCCGGGCGCCTTGTCCGTCGTGCCGCCCTGACTGCCGCTCGGCGCCGGACACGCCTTCCAGGCGAGCTTCTGGCGGTCCGAGACGTCCGCCACCGGCTTGTCGTCCCCTCCGCCGCAACCGGCGGCCGTCGTGACCGCCGCCATCGTCAGCAGCACGGCGGTGAGCAGCCCCCCGGCCCTTACGGATCTGGACACGGCGGCACTCCCGGGGGTCGACGGCAGGCGTTGGACTGCCATCGTCCGGGCGGGCGGTGAGGGGCGCGCGCGGTGCGGGCGTACGGGTTAGTAGTGGGCCGCCGGGCGCGGGTCGCGCGCGCCGGCCCGGACGCCGTGCCGGGGCCGCCGCGCGAGGCTCACAGGGCCACGAACGTGACCTCGGTGGCCTTGACGCTCACCCACACCGGCAGGCCCTCCTTCAGCGCCAGGTCCGCCGCCGCCGACGGCGTGATCTCCGCGACCACGTCCGGCTCGCCCGCCACCAGGACGCGTAGCCGCCCGCCTTGTGCCGTGATCTCGCGGACCGTTCCCCGCCAGACGTTGCGGGGGCTCCCGGCCGGCCGCTCCACGTGCAGGGACACCGCCTCCGGACCCACGACGGCGAGCCCGCTCGCGGCCTCCCCGGGCAGCGGGTCCGCCGCGACCAGGCTCGCCCCGCCCTCGAGCAGCAGGGTGCCCTCCGCCGTGGACGTGCCCTGCCAGGCGTTGCGTCCCAGCATCCGCGCCACCCAGGGGGAACGGGGGTGCCGGGTCAGCTCCGTCGGCGACGCGTACTGGACCGTGCGGCCGTCCTCCAGGACGAGGATCCGGTCGGCCAGCGACACGGCCTCCACGGGGTCGTGGGTGACGATCAGGCAGACGCCCGGGAAATCCGCGAGGTGGGTGCGCAGCGTGTGGCGGACCCGGGCGCGCGTCGACTGGTCCAGCGCGGCCAGCGGCTCGTCCAGCAGCAGGAGACGGGGGCGCGCGGCCAGGGCCCTGGCCAGGGCCACGCGCTGGGCCTGGCCGCCGCTGAGCTCGCCGGGGCGGCGGTGGGCGAGGTCGCCCACGTCCAGCCGGGCGAGCCAGTGGCGGGCCTCGCGGTGCGCGTCCTTCCTGGGGACGCCCTGGGCGCGGAGGCCGTAGGCGGTGTTGGCCAGGGTGGTGAGGTGCGGGAAGAGGGCGCCGTCCTGGGGGACCCAGGCGATGCGCCTTTCGTGCGGGGGGAGTTCGGACGCGTCCGTGTCACCAATGGTCAGAGGGCGCGCCGTGGCCCTGTCCGTGAGCCCCAGGAGGGCTCTCAGGAGCGTTGTCTTCCCTGCGCCGTTGGGGCCCACCACGGCGATGGTGGTGCCCGGCCGCACGTCGAGTTCCGCTGCCGTCGCGCCGGTCACCGTGGTGCGCAGAGGGAGCGGCGCGGGTGCGGGGCCGGGGCGGTCCAGGCCCTCCGGGGCGCTCTGATCCACGGACCCTGTCGGCCGTTCCGGCCTCCCGGAGAGGCCGGAAGACTGCTGCGGACCGGTCTGTTTCTTCGTCGTCAGCCAGCGGCCTCTCAGCGACAGCAGGACCGCTGTCGCGATCGCCAGCAGGAGGAGCGATACGGCCGTCGCGCCCTCGGGGTCGTCCTGGAGGAGCAGATAGACCTGGAGGGGGAGGGTCTGCGTGGTGCCCGGGAGGTTGCCCGCGAAGGTGATCGTCGCGCCGAACTCGCCCAGCGCCCTCGCCCAGCTCAGGGCCGCGCCCGCGACCAGGCCCGGCAGGACCATGGGGAGGGTGACGGTACGGAAGACCCGCAGCGGGGTCGCCCCCAGGGACGTCGCCGTCTCCTCGTAGCGGGGGTGCAGGCCCGCCAGCGCGCCCTCCAGGCTGATCACCAGGAAAGGCATCGCCACAAAGGTGGAGGCCATCACCGCGCCCGCCGTCGAGAACGGCAGCGTGATGCCGAACCAGGACTCCAGCCAGGGGCCCAGCACGCCCCTGCGGCCGTAGCCCTGGAGCAGGGCCACGCCCGCGACCGTCGGGGGCAGCACCATCGGCAGCATCACCAGACAGCGCACCAGAGCCTTGCCGGGGAAGTCCACGCGGGCGAGCAGCCACGCGAGCGGGACGCCGAGGAGCAGGGACAGCAGCAGGGCCCAGCCGGAGACCAGGAGCGACAGCCCGAGCGCCTCGGTGACCTCGTGCGAGCCGAGGCGGGAGGGGAGGGTGGTCCAGGGCGTACGGGCCAGGATCCCGGCCAGGGGCAGGAGAAGGAAGCCCACCGCCAGCGCGGCGGGCAGCCCGAGCGCCCAGGGCGTGCGCCCCGGGCGCGTCCCGCCGGTCACGGCTGCTGGAAGCCCGCCGCGCGCAGCAGCTTCTGCGCCTCGTCCGAGCCGAGCCACTTCACGAAGTCCGCGGCGTCCTTGGTGTGCTTCGAGCTCTTGAGGGTCGCGGCCGGGTAGGAGGCGACGGCGTTCTGCGCGTCCGGGACGGTGACGGTGGAGACCTTGCCCTTGGCCGCCGCCGCGTCCGTGAGATAGACGATCCCCGCGTCCGCCTCACCGAGCGAGACCTTGCCGAGGACGGCCCGGACGTTCGGCTCCTGGGACACCGGCTTGAGCGTGACGTGCTGCTGGTCGAGCACCTTCTTGCTGTAGCGGCCCACCGGCACCTCGGGCGCGGCCAGCACGACCTTGAGGTCGCTCCTGGAGAGGTCGGAGAGGCCCTTGACGCCCTTCGGGTTGCCCTGGGCGGTCGCGATGGTGAGCCGGTTCCTGGCGATGACCGCCGGCTTGTCCGTGTCGGACTTCAGGCCGTCCATGGTCGTGGTGTCGGCGGTCACCAGCGCGTCGGCGGGCACGCCCTGGCGCACCTGCGAGGCGAGCTCCTGCGAACCGGCGAAGGAGAACTTCACCGTGGTGCCCGGGTGCGCCTTCTCGTACGCCGCGCCGGCCTGCTTGAAGACGTCCGTCAGGGACGCGGCGGCGAGCACGGTGAGCGTCGTCGAGGACTTGGTGTCCTTCTTGTCCTCGCCGCCGCCGCAGGCGGCCACGAGCGGGACGAGGAGCGCGGCGGCGAGGGCGGCGCGTACGGGCGTGCGGTGCATCGGGTTCTCCAGGTGCCGGGTCAAGCGCGGTCGATGTGCACGTTGGTGGCCTTCACCCGGGCCACGGCCTCCATGCCGACGGCCAGGCCGAGCTCCTCCACGGCCTCCCTGGTCAGCAGGGAGACGAGGCGGTGCGGGCCGGCCTGGATCTCCACCTGGGCGGCGACGTCGCCGAGCTTGACGGCGGTGATGATGCCGGGGAAGGCGTTGCGGGCGGTGGTGTACGCCGTTTCCTCGCCCTCGTTCGCCTCCGCGGCGAGCGCCACCGAGTAGGCCGCCAGATCGGACCCGCCGATGAGCCGCTTGCCCGTCTCGTCCCGCGACGTGGGTATCCGCCCGGCGTCCGCCCACCGCCGCACGGTGTCGGGACTGACACCGAGCAGCCTGGCGGCCTGGCCGATGGTGTAGGTCTGCATGAGCGCACGGTATGAGCAGGTGGCTCGCATGTGCAAGGCCGATGGGCCGGTTCGCCTGGCAGATGCGGCGGCGAGTGCGTAGGGCCCGGCAGCGGCGGGCACCCCGCCCGGTCGGCTAGATCGCTCCCTTGCGGGTCAGATAGCTGAACGAGATCCATCCCGGCAGCACCGGCAGCCACAGCGTCATCAAACGGAACAGAAGCACCGCGGGAGTGGCCTGCTCCGCCGGCAGCCCCGCGATCGTCAGCACACCGGTCAGCGCGATCTCGACCGCTCCCACACCGCCCGGCGTCGGTGCGGCCGAACCCAGCGCGTTGGCCGTCAGGAAGACCACCGCGATGCTCGCGTAGCTCAGATCGCCGCCGAACGCGCGGATCGAGGCGTCGAGGCACATCACGTTCGCCGCCGTCAGCAGCAGCATGCCGCCGATGCCCGCGAAGAGCTTCTGCGGCCGCTGGAGCACGTCCAGCATGCGCGGCACGACGCCCGCGAACAGGGACCGCACCCGAGTCGATACGAACTTCCGCAGCACCGGCACGGCCGCCACGACGAGCACGAGCACGGCCGCCGTCAGCAGCCCGCCGATGATCGTCCGCGAGGGGCCCAGCGACGAGCTGCGCTCCGTACCGGTCACATAGCCGAAGGACAGCAGCAGCAGGATGTGACAGGCCAGACCGAAGAGCTGGGAGGCGCCGACGCTCGCGACGGCCAGGCCGGGGCGGATGCCCGCGCGCTGGAGGAAGCGTGTGTTGAGCGCCACGCCGCCCACCGCCGCCGGGGCGACGACCTTCACGAACGAGCCCGCGACCTGTGCCAGGACCGCGCGTCCGAACGCCACCTTCTCCGGCACGAAGCCCAGCAGGCTCATCGTGGCGGCGACATAGGTCAGCACCTGGAAGGCCACGGCCACCGCGACCCAGGCCCAGTTCGCCTTGTCGACGAGGTCGCCGAACTGGACGTGGGTGAACTGCGAGAGGAGGAAGTACGCGGCGAAGGCGCCGGCCACGAAGCTGAGCAGCGTGCGCAGCTTGATGCGCTCCAGGCGCACGGGCTCTATCGGGGCCTGGGGACGGATCAGCAGCACCTGGCGGCGGATCTGCGCGAGCAGGTCCTCCTCGCGCGCCTCCTCCAGGGCCTCTTCCATGGCCTTCTTCTGGGCCTGCCGCTCGGCCTTGAGCGCCTTGCGGTCCTCCGCCGGCATCTCCTCCGAGCCCGCCTCGGCGGCCCCGGTCTCCTTGGCCTCCTTGGCCGCGCGCGCGGCCTCCAGGACGGTCTCCCGCTCCCGCTGCGAGCGCTCCCGGGCGAGCTGCCGCAGGGTCGCGCGGCTGATGCGGGTGAGCGCCAGCGGCTGGAGCAGCGGCAGGCTGTCGGCGACGGCGTCCGGGCCGAGCACGTCCACGCCCGTGGCCACCGCCCGCTCCGCGCCGACCCGCAGGCCGAGGGTCACCAGCAGCTGCGCGACGTCCATGCGCAGCACCAGATCGCCCGCGGCGATCTCTCCGCCGCGCAGGTCGGTCAGGACGACATTGCCGGAACGATCCACCAGGAGGGCGTCGCCGTCGAGCCTGCGGTGGGCGATCCGCCGCGACTGGAGGGCCTGCACCTGGCGCCAGGCACCGGCCATCAGCTCGTCGGTGATCTCCTCGGTGGGGACCGCGCCGAGGGTGCGGCCGCCGATGTGCTCGTAGACGAGCATCACGGCGTCCGGGCCGAGCTCGGAGGTGGCGATCAGCTTGGGGGCGTTGGCGCCCGCGGCGATGGCCGCGTAGGCGAGCAGCGCCTCCTGTTCGAGGGCCTGCCGGAGGGACTGGAGGCTGCGGGGCTGGGTGATGCCGCGCAGCGCCAGCCGCTGCCAGAGGCGGTAGAAGAAGCCCTGCGCCTGCTGTTCGCGGTCGACGACCGTGACGTCGAGCGGCGGGCCGTCCTCCAGGGTGACGATGTAGCGGCGGCCCCGGTCGTGGGGGTGCGACGGCTCGGTGCCCACGGCGTCGGCGCTGTCCTCCGCGCGCAGCGCGGTGACCGGCTTGAAGCCGACGCGGCGCAGCCCGGCGAGGAGGTGGCGGCCGGTGGGCCGGACGTTCGGCGAGCCGACGGCGTAGAGCGTGCCGTAGGCGACCGTCCAGCCGATCAGCACGGTGGTGACGATCGAGAACGGTGTGGTGTAGCCGTTCACCAGCACGGCGAAGGCGTCCAGCAGCAGCACGGCCCACATCACGACCCGCCAGCGCGGCCGTCGCGACATTCCGACGGCCGTCATATAGGCGATCACGGGGGCGAGATAGCCGTGCACCGGATCGGTGAGGCCGCCGGTGGGCGCCTGCTGGGTCAGCGCGTCACGGATCGAGGCGGGCGCGGTGTCGGCCACCCAGAGGTCGGTGGCGAGGGACACGCCGTGCGCCAGGACGGCGGCGAGCACGCCGTCGGCGATGCGCAGCCCGTCGCGTTTGATGAGCCGCTCGATGGCGAACGCCACCGGGACGATGAAGATGGCGATGTTGGCGGCGAGCCCCGCGAAGTTCGCCAGCAGCTGCGGCGCCCGGCCGGTGCTGTCGCCGATGTCCTTCTCCAGGCCCTGGGTGGTGCCGTGGGCGAAGGCCGCGAGGGCGAGGACGAGGGCGATGCCGACGATGCCCAGGAAGAGCCGCACCAGGTCCGCGGGGCGGTGGACGCGGGCGGGCAGCAGCGGCTCGTCACCCGACACCTGGTCGATGTGCGCCTCGCCGTCCTGGCAGTCGTACCCGCCGCGCGCCCCCTCGGGGGACGCCTGTGCCGCCCGCTCGGCGCGGGGCCCGTCCGGGTCCCCGGCCGCGGGGCCGTCGGAGCCGGACAGCGCTTCGGGGGCGCGGTCGCCTCCCTGAGGCTCCGCGCCCTGCTGTCGCTCCGTCTTCTCGTCTTGGTCTCGTATCACCAGTCACCGCCCGGAAGATGGTGGCATGGCCCCGCCGGGCGAGGGGGCATCAGGGTGTGGTTCGGGGGCGCGGACTCCGGATCGTACGCCCTGTAGTACGGATACGCACTCTGGGTGATCTTGCCGGACGGGCGGGCGGTGCCGCGTACGGGCGGGCGCCCGGCCGGGCGCCGACGGGGTGCGGCAGGATGGGCCGGGTGAGCGAGGACGTACGCACGGGCCGGGGAGAGGCCGCCGAGCTTCCCGAATACGCGGAACGGGTGCTGGACGTGGCGGAGCGGATTCCGCCCGGCCGGGTGATGACCTACGGCGACGTCGCCGAGTGGCTGGGCGAGGGCGGACCCCGCCAGGTGGGGCGCGTCATGGCGCTCTACGGCGGCGCGGTGCCCTGGTGGCGGGTGGTCCGCTCGGACGGCGCCCTGCTGCCCGGCCACGAACTGCGCGCGCTCGCCCACTACCGCGAGGAGGGCACACCGCTGCGCGAGGCCGGCCGCTCGGCCCAGGGGCACGTGCCGCGGCTCGCCATGGCACGGGCGCGCTGGGACGGCACCGCCGAGGACGGCGGCCCGGCCGGTGTGACTCCTCACACCTGACAGCATCCGCCGTCCGGGAACCCCCGGACCACACCCCGGCCAGTGCGCCCAAGGGCTGACCCGAACGGGTGAGAGCCGTACGACCGTGCGCCGGCCCGCGGTACGCCCTGCGCCCCGCGTGCCGTCTGGCGTAGCGTCGAGAACCGCCGTCACGCCCGGGACCCCCTCCCGGCCGTACGGCGCACCCCGCCGCACGGCACCCCGCACCCCCACCAGGACCGGCAACCCACGTGAGCTCCTCCCCTTCTCCCGGCACGGCCGGTACGACCGGCGCGCCCGGTGCCGTCCGCCCGCCGCGGCAGGCACGGCAGCCCTCCCAGGGCGCGTACCGCCTCGTGCGGACCCGGCCGGGCCCCACGGCCCCTCCTGAGCTGGACGCGCGGCAGCGCGCCGTGGTTGACCACAGGGAAGGGCCGCTGCTGGTCCTCGCGGGCCCCGGCACGGGCAAGACGACCACGCTCGTCGAGGCCGTCGCGGACCGGGTGCGGCGGGGCACCGACCCGGAGCGCATCCTCGTCCTCACCTTCAGCCGCAAGGCGGCCGTCGAGCTCCGCGACCGGATGGCCGCCCGGCTCGGCGGCGCCCGGGGACCGCAGGCCACGACCTTCCACTCGTACTGCTATGCCCTGGTCCGCGCCCACCAGGACGCCGACCTGTTCGTCGACCCGCTGCGGCTGCTGTCCGGCCCCGAGCAGGACGCCGTCGTGCGCGAACTGCTCGCCGGGCAGGCCGACCTGGAGCGCGAGGGGCGCGGCGCGGTGCGCTGGCCCGACGAACTGCGCGCCTGCCTGACCACGCGGGGCTTCGCCGACGAGGTGCGCGCGGTGCTCGCCCGCAGCCGCGAGCTGGGGCTCGGCCCGGACGCGCTCGGCGCCTTCGCCGACCGCACCGGGCGCCCCGACTGGAGCGCCGCCGCCTCCTTCCTCGCCGAATACCTGGACCTGCTCGACATGCGGGGGGTGCTCGACTACGCCGAGCTCGTCCACCGCGCCGTGCTCCTCACCGAGCGGTCCGAGATCGGCGCCGGCCTCGCGCAGGCCTACGACGCCGTCTTCGTGGACGAGTACCAGGACACCGACGTGGCCCAGGTGCGGCTGTTGCACGCACTCGCGGGCGACGGCCGGACGCTGGTCGCCTTCGGCGACCCCGACCAGTCGATCTACGCCTTCCGGGGCGCCGACATCAACGGCATCCTCGACTTCCCGGACGCCTTCCCGCGCCGGGACGGCACACCGGCGCCCGTCGAGGTCCTCACCACCTCGTGCCGCTCCGCCGCGGACCTCCTGGCCGCCACCCGGCTGCTCACCCGCCGGATGCCTCTCACCCGCCTCCCGGCACAGGCCGTACGCGCACACCGGGAGCTCGCCGCCGTGCGCGAGGGCGGCCGGGTGGAGGCGTACACCTACCCGACCGCGGGCGCCGAGACCGACAACATCGCCGACATCCTGCGTCGCGCGCACCTGGAGGACGGCGTCCCCTGGCACGACATGGCCGTCCTCGTGCGCGCGGGTTCCCGCTCCATGCCGGGCCTGCGGCGCGCCCTGACCTCGGCGGGCGTCCCCGTGGAGGTCGACGGCGACGACGTACCGCTGCGCCACGAACCGGCGGTGGCCCCCCTGCTGACGGCGCTGCGGGCAGTGGCCGAACCGGCGGCCGCACCCCACGGGACCCCTCCGGAGGAGACGGCCGAGGAACCGCCGGCCGACGACCCGCGGCCCTGGCTCGACGCCGAGACCGCCCTCGCCCTCCTCACGTCCCCCCTGGGCGGCATGGACGCGGCGGACCTCCGCCGGCTGGGCCGGGCCCTCAGGGACGAGGAGCGGGCCGCCGGCCGCCCCGTGCCGCGGCCCTCGGACGACCTGATCGCCGAGGCCCTCGCCCAGCCCGGGCGCCTGGCCACCCACGACACGGCGTACGCCAGGGGCGCACAGCGCCTGGGCACGCTCCTCCTCGCGGCCCGCGAACTCCTCGCGGCCGGCGGCACGGCCGAGACGGCCTTGTGGGAGCTGTGGAACGGCACCCCCTGGCCGCAGCGGCTGGAGCGCGCCGCCCGCCGCGGCGGCGCCGCGGGCCGCAACGCCGACCGCGACCTGGACGCCGTCTGCGCCCTCTTCGAGACCGCCGCCCGCGCCGAGGAACGCACCGGCGGCCGGGGCGCCCTGAACTTCCTGGACGAGCTGGAGGCCCAGGACATAGCCGCGGACACGCTCACCCGCAAGGCCGTACGCCCCGACGCCGTACGCCTGATGACCGCGCACCGCTCCAAGGGCCTGGAGTGGCGGCTCGTGGTCGTCGCGGGCGTCCAGGAGGGCCTCTGGCCCGACCTGCGCCGCCGCGGCTCGCTCCTGGAGGCCGACCGCATCGGGCGCGACGGCCTCGCCGAGCCGCTCAGCCCCGGCGCGCTGCTGGCGGAGGAGCGCCGCCTGTTCTACGTGGCGGCCACGCGTGCGCGCGAGCGCCTGGTCGTCACCGCCGTCAAGGCGGCGGCCGAGGACGGCGACCAGCCCTCCCGCTTCCTGGCCGAGCTGGGCACCGAGCCCGTGGACGTCACCCAGCGCCCGCGCCGCCCCCTGGCCGTCGCCGCGCTGGTCGCCGAGCTGCGCGCCACCACGGTGGACCCGCAGGTGTCGGACGCGCTGCGGGCGGCCGCCGCGGAACGCCTCGCCCGGCTCGCCGCGCTGCGCGACGACGAGGGCCAGCCGCTCGTGCCGGCCGCCCACCCGTACCGCTGGTGGGGCCTGTACGAGCCGACGCACAGCGAGGTGCCGCTGCGCGACCGCACACGGCCCGTCGCCCTGTCCGGCTCGGCCGTCGGCCAGCTGGCGGGTACGGCGGGGACCTGCTCGCTCCAGTGGTTCCTCGGCCGCGAGGTGAAGGCGGACGCCCCCTCCACCGCCGCCCAGGGCTTCGGCAACGTCGTGCACGTGCTCGCCGACGAGGTCGCCTCCGGCCGCACCCCGGCCGACCTCGCCGTCCTCATGGAGCGCCTCGACTCCGTGTGGGACGCGCTGGCCTTCGACGCGCCCTGGAAGTCGGTCCAGGAGAAGGAGAACGCCCGCGCGGCCCTGGAACGCTTCCTGCGCTGGCACGTGATGGAGCGCGGCGGGCGGGAGCCCGTCGCCACGGAACACCCCTTCGAGGTCACCCTCAAGGCCGCCGACCACCTGGTGCGCATCCGCGGCTCCATGGACCGCGTGGAGACCGACGCCCACGGCCGCGCCTACGTCGTCGACTTCAAGACCGGCAAGGGCACGGTGTCCGCGGACGACGTCGCCCGCCACCCGCAGCTCGCCGTCTACCAGCTCGCCGTCGAACAGGGCGCCGTCGACGACCTCTTCGACGGCGGACGGCCCGCCGCGGGCGGCGCCGAACTCGTCCAGCTGCGGCAGGGCGCGATCAAGAAGAACGGCGGGGACACCGTCCCCAAGGTGCAGGCGCAGGAACCGCTGGACGGCGCCGCGTGGATCGGCGACCTCCTCGCCGAGGCAGCGGGCCGGGTCCTGGAGGAGCGCTTCGCCCCACGGCCCGGCGCGCACTGCACGCACTGCTCGTTCCGGGCCTCCTGCACGGCGCGGCCGGAGGGGCGGCAGGTGGTGGAGTGAGCGGGGGCCGCTGCTCAGGACCGGCCCCGACCTGCGGCGGTGCCGGATTGTCAGTGGCGCCGGTTAGCGTTTTCGGGTGACCCCGCGCCTGACCGACCCCGAGCAGCTCAAGGAGCTGCTGGGCATCCCGTTCACCCCGGAGCAGACGGCCTGCATCACCGCGCCGCCCGCCCCGCAGGTCATCGTGGCCGGCGCCGGGTCCGGCAAGACCACCGTCATGGCCGCCCGCGTCGTCTGGCTCGTCGGCACCGGGCAGGTCGCCCCCGAGCAGGTCCTCGGCCTCACGTTCACCAACAAGGCCGCGGGCGAGCTGTCCGAGCGCGTGCGCAAGGCCCTCGTCGAGGCCGGGGTCACCGACCCCGACCCCAGGCCCGGCGACCCCGACCAGGCCCCCGGCGAGCCGCAGATCTCCACGTACCACGCGTTCGCCGGCCGCCTCCTCAAGGAGCACGGCCTGCGCATCGGCCTGGAGCCCAGCGCCCGGCTGCTCGCCGACGCCACCCGCTTCCAGCTCGCCGCCCGCGTCCTGCGCACCTCCCCGGGCCCGTATCCCGCGCTCACCCGCTCCTTCGGCGACCTCGTCCCCGACCTCCTCGCCCTCGACGGCGAGCTCGCCGAGCACCTCGTCGCGCCCGCGGGGCTCCGGGCGTACGACACCGGGCTGCTGACCGCCCTCGAAGGGGCCAAGCTCTCCAACGCCGACCTGCGGCGCGTGCCCGACACCGCCCGCGCCCGGCTCGAACTCCTCCACCTGGTCGAGGCGTACCGCGAGGAGAAGCGCAAGCGCGACCTCCTCGACTTCGGCGACCAGATCGCCCTCTCCGCCGAGCTGGCCCGCAGCAGGCCGGAGGTCGGGCAGATCATGCGCGAGCAGTTCGCCGTCGTCCTCCTCGACGAGTACCAGGACACCTCCGTCGCCCAGCGGCTGCTCCTCTCCGGCCTCTTCGGCGGCGGCACCGGCCACGCCGTCACCGCCGTGGGCGACCCCTGCCAGGCCATCTACGGCTGGCGCGGCGCCTCCGTGGCCAACCTGGACGACTTCCCGCTCCACTTCCCGCACGCCGACGGCAGCCCCGCCCGGCGGTTCGCGCTCAGCGAGAACCGCCGCAGCGGCGGCCGCCTCCTCGACCTCGCCAACGGCCTGGCCGCCCCGCTGCGCGCGCGCCACGCGGGCGTGGAGGCCCTGCGGCCCGCCCCCGGCGCCGAGCGGGACGGCGTGGTGCGCTGCGCCCTGCTGCCCACCCACGCCGAGGAGCTCCAGTGGCTCGCCGACTCCCTCGACCACCTGGTGCGCACGGGCACCCGGCCCGGCGACATCGCCGTCCTGTGCCGCACCGCCGTCGACTTCGCGCAGATCCAGGGCGCGCTCGTCGAGCGGGACGTCCCCGTGGAGGTCGTCGGCCTGTCCGGGCTGCTGCACCTGCCCGAGATCGCCGACCTCGTCGCCGTCTGCGAGGTCCTCCAGGACCCCACCGCCAACGCCGCGCTCGTGCGGCTGCTGATCGGCCCGCGCTGGCGCATCGGCCCGCGCGACCTCGCGCTGCTCGGCCGCCTCGCCCGCACGCTCGTGCCCCACGGCGGCGCCGGGACGGACCCCGAGCGCAGGCTCGCCGAGGCCGTCGAGGGCGTCGACCCGGCCGAGGTCGTCTCCCTCGCCGACGCCCTCGACAGCTTCCTGACGGCCGGCGGCCCCTCCCGGGCGGAGCCCGGTGCGGGCCAGGACGCCGGCCTGCCCTTCTCGTCCGAGGCCCGCGTCCGTTTCGCCCGCCTCGCCGCCGAACTCCGCGACCTGCGGCGCTCGCTGGCCGACCCGCTCATGGACGTCCTCCACCGGGTGCTCGCCGCCACCGGCCTGGAGGTCGAGCTGTCCGCCTCCCCGCACGCGCTGGCCGCCCGCAGACGCGAGACGCTCTCGCACTTCCTGGACATCGCCGCGGGCTTCGCCGCCGTCGACGGCGAGGCCGGCCTGCTCGCCTTCCTCGGCTTCCTGCGCACCGCCGCGCAGTACGAGAAGGGCCTCGACAGCTCCCTGCCCGGCGGGGAGAACACCGTCAAGGTCCTCACCGCGCACAAGTCCAAGGGCCTGGAGTGGGACGTGGTCGCCGTCCCCGGGCTCGTCACCAAGACCTTCCCCAGCGAGCAGTCCCGCGAGTCCTGGACCGCCCAGGCCAAGGTGCTGCCGCACGCCCTGCGCGGCGACGCGGACACGCTGCCCGACGTCGGGGCCTGGGACGGCAAGGGCCTGGCCGCGTTCAAGGCAGCCATGAAGGAACACCAGCGGACCGAGGAACTCCGCCTCGGCTACGTCACCTTCACCCGCCCCCGGTCCCTGCTCCTCGGCTCCGGCCACTGGTGGGGCCCCAGCCAGAAGCAGCCGCGCGGCCCGTCCGACTTCCTCCAGGCCCTGCGCGCGCACTGCGAGGCGGGCAACGGCGAGATCGAGGTCTGGGCCGAGGAGCCCGAGGAGGGCGCGGAGAACCCCGCCCTGGCCGAGCCGGACACGGACCACTCCTGGCCGCTGCCCCTCGACCCGGTCTCACTGACCCGCCGCCGGGCCGCCGCCGACGCGGTCCTCGCCCACCTCGACCGCGTGGCGGCCCGGCAGGACGAGCCCCCGCGCCCCACCGACCCCGACCCGGAGCCCGCCCACGACCCGGACTGGCCGCCGCCGGAGGACGAGGACCACCCGGACGCCTACGACGAGGGCCCGCCGTCGGCCGACGAGGACCTCACGGACTGGGACGCGCTGCCGACGACGCGCCCGCAGCCGCCCCTGCCCGCCCCCCGGCAGACACCGGACGAGGACGGCGCGGGCGGACCCGTACGCACGCCGCACGCGCGCGTGCGGCCGGAGGGCGACCCCGGATCCGGCCCTCCGCGTCACCACTTCGACTTCGACGAGCCGCCCGCGGGGCACTCGCTCGTGCCCGAGGAGGCCCGGCTCGTCGGGTCGTGGGACCGGGATCTGGAGGCGCTGGCCGGGGAGCTGCGCCGGGCACGCGCGAGCGTGCGCGAGGTGGTCCTGCCCGGGGCCCTGAGCGCCTCGCAGCTGGTGCGGCTCGCCGCCGACCCGGACGGGTTCGCGCACGAGCTGGCCCGCCCGATGCCGCGCCCTCCGCAGCCCGCCGCCCGCCGGGGCACCCGCTTCCACGCCTGGATCGAGTCCCGGTTCGAGGCGCTGCCCCTCCCGATGCTGGGACCCGACGAGCTGCCGGGCGCCGCCGAGGACGGCACGGACGCCCCGGAGATCGCCGACGAACGGGACCTCGCCGCGCTCAAGGCCGCCTTCGAGCGCACTCCGTACGCCCACCGCACGCCGTACCGCGTGGAGGCGCCGATCCAGCTCACCCTCTCGGGCCGAGTGATCCGCGGCCGCATTGACGCCGTCTACCGCGAGCGCGGCCCCCACGGCGACACGTACGAGATCGTCGACTGGAAGACGAGCCGCACCCACAATGCGGACCCCCTCCAGCTCGCGATCTACCGCGTCGCCTGGGCGGAACAGCACGGTCTGCCGCTGTCCGCCGTCACGGCCGCCTTCGTCTACGTGCGCGACGGCGAGACCGTCCGCCCCGAGGGCCTGCCGGACCGCGCGGGGCTCGAAGAGGTCCTGCTCGGGGAGGGCGCATGAGCAAGCCCGGTCATGGTCACGCCGTGTGGCCGGATAGGCTCGATGTCATGAGCGACACCCCGGACAGCGCTGTCCGCGCGTATATCGAAGAGCACCGCGACGCCTTCCTCGACGACCTGGTCGAGTGGCTCCGCATCCCCTCCGTGTCGGCGGATCCCGGCCGCGCCTCCGATGTGCGCCGCAGTGCTGACTGGCTGGCCGGGAAGCTCACCGCGACCGGCTTCCCGACCGTCGAGGTCTGGGAGACCGACGGCGCCCCGGCGGTGTTCGCCGAGTGGCCCTCCGGCGACGCCGGCGCCCCGACCGTCCTGGTCTACGGCCACCACGACGTGCAGCCCGCCGCCCGCGAGGACGGCTGGGACACCGAGCCCTTCGAGCCCGTCCTCAAGGACGGCCGGCTCCACGCCCGCGGTGCCGCGGACGACAAGGGCCAGGTCTTCTTCCACACCCTGGGCCTGCGGGCCCACCTCGCCGCGACCGGCCGCACCGCGCCCGCGGTCAACCTCAAGCTGATCATCGAGGGCGAGGAGGAGTCCGGTTCGCCGCACTTCCCGGCCCTCGTCCGCGCCCGCGCCGACCGCCTCGCGTGCGACACCGTGATCGTCTCCGACACCGGCATGTGGTCCGAGGACACCCCGACCGTCTGCACGGGCATGCGCGGCCTCACGGACTGCCAGATCGACCTGTACGGGCCGGGGCAGGACATCCACTCGGGCTCCTTCGGCGGTGCCGTGCCCAACCCGGCCACCGAGGCGGCGCGCCTGGTCGCCGCCCTGCACGACGAGGACCGCAAGGTCGCGATCCCCGGTTTCTACGACGGCGTCGTGGAGCTGACCGACCGCGAGCGCGAGCTGTTCGCGGAGCTGCCCTTCGACGAGAAGCAGTGGCTGCGCATCGCGCACTCCCACGCCTCCCTCGGCGAGAAGGGCTACACCACCCTGGAGCGGATCTGGGCCCGCCCCACCGCCGAGGTCAACGGCATGGGCGGCGGCTACCAGGGCCCCGGCGGCAAGACGATCGTGCCGTCCACCGCGCAGCTCAAGCTGTCCTTCCGGCTCGTCGCGGGCCAGGACACCGACGGTGTGCAGCAGGCCGTGCGCAAGTGGGTGGCCGACAGCCTGCCGGAGGGCATCCGCCACGAGATCAACTTCTGGGGCGTGACCCGCCCCTGCCTGACCCCGCTCGACCACCCGTACCTCCAGTCGGTCGTCCGGGCCATGGGCCGCGCCTTCGGGCAGAAGATCCTCTTCACGCGCGAGGGCGGCTCCGGCCCGGCCGCCGACCTCCAGGACGTGCTCGGCGTGCCGGTGCTGTTCCTCGGCATCTCGGTGCCGTCGGACGGCTGGCACGCGCCGAACGAGAAGGTCGAGCTGGACCTCCTCATGAAGGGCGTCGAGACCAGCGCCTATCTCTGGTCCGACCTGGCCGGAAGCAGTGACCGGTAGCTCGCGTTCTTGACGTACACCACCATCCGTAGGGGGAGTTGGAAGCAGCCGTGACCACCTGGACCGATCTGTCAGCCGCCCGGCCCATCACGCTCAGCGGCGACAGCGGCATCGACCGCGCCGCGCACCACCGCCTCGACGAGGCGTGGCTCGCCGCCGCGTGGAGCCACCCCTCCACGAGGGTCTTCGTGGTCTCCGGCGGGCAGGTGCTGATCGACGACACTCCCGACGGCCGCACCGAGCTGGTGATGACTCCGGCCTTCGAGGCGCCGGTCACCGAGACGCACCGCTATTTCCTGGGCGAGGACGAGAAGGGCGTCGCCTACTTCGCGCTCCAGAAGGACACGCTGCCCGGGCGCATGGACCAGTCGGCGCGCCCGGCCGGGCTCCGCGAGGCGGGGCTGCTGCTGTCGCCGCGCGACGCCGGGCTGCTGGTGCACGCGGTGGCCCTGGAGAACTGGCAGCGACTGCACCGCTTCTGCTCGCGCTGCGGTGAGCGCACGGTGGTGGCGGCCGCGGGCCATATCCGCCGCTGCCCCGCCTGCGGCGCGGAGCACTACCCCCGCACCGACCCGGCCGTCATCATGCTCGTCACCGACAAGGAGGACCGGGCGCTGCTGGGCCGGCAGATGCACTGGCCGGAGGGCCGCTTCTCGACGCTCGCGGGCTTCGTCGAGCCGGGCGAGTCCATCGAGCAGGCCGTGCGGCGGGAGGTCGCCGAGGAAGCGGGCGTGGTCGTCGGCGACGTGGAGTACGTCGCCAGCCAGCCCTGGCCCTTCCCGTCCAGCCTGATGCTGGGCTTCATGGCGCGGGCCACGTCCGCGGACATCCAGGTGGACGGCGAGGAGATCCACGAGGCCCGCTGGTTCTCGCGGGAGGAGCTGCGGGCGGCCTTCGCCTCCGGCGAGGTGCTGCCGCCCACCGGCATCTCCATCGCGGCCCGCCTCCTGGAGCTCTGGTACGGCGAGCCGCTGCCGCAGAGCCCGAGCTGAGCCGTCCGGGGCACCGTTCTCACGAGCCGGTGCCCCGCGGCCGGGCCGGGGTCAGGCGGCCAGAGCTTCCTTCACCTGGGCGAGGCTCGGGTTCGTCATGACCAGCTCGGTGCCCTTGGGGGAGACCACCAGGACGGTCGGGACCGTCTGGTTGCCGTCGTTCGCCTTTTCCACGAAGGCCGCGGAGTCGGCGTCGTGCTCGATGTTGATCTCGTTGTACGCGATTCCCTCGCGGTCCAGCTGGCTCTTCAGCCGACGGCAGTAGCCGCACCAGGTGGTGCTGTACATCGTCACGGTGCCCGACATGCGCCTCGTGCTCCTTCGGTGGTGGGTGTGGTGCCAGGAGTAGAACGCGCGCTCGTACAGGACCATTCCCGGGCGGCTGCCGCGACGGGGCGGCCGCCGAGCCGCCCACGGCCCGTACGGCGGTCCCGTCCGCCGCTCCGAGTGGACCCGGCCATTAATACGACCGGTCGGCCGTCCCTGTGGACGACATTCCCGGTCGCCCCCGCCGACCTGGCAGCATGGCGGGGTGACAGCAACCCTCTTCCCGCAGGTCCCGGACTCTGCCGACGCCGTGCTCGACGGGCTCGACCCCGAGCAGCGCGAGGTCGCGACGGCCCTCAGCGGTCCGGTGTGCGTGCTGGCCGGAGCGGGCACGGGCAAGACGCGCGCGATCACCCACCGGATCGCCTACGGCGTCCGCTCCGGGATGCTCCAGCCCGCGAGTGTGCTTGCCGTCACCTTCACCAACCGCGCCGCCGGAGAGATGCGCGGCCGGCTCCGCCAGCTGGGCGCGGGCGGCGTCCAGGCGCGCACGTTCCACTCGGCCGCGCTGCGCCAGCTCCAGTACTTCTGGCCCAAGGCCGTGGGCGGCGAGGTGCCGCGCCTGGTCGAGCGGAAGGTCCAGCTCGTCGCGGAGGCCGCGGCCCGCTGCCGGATCCGGCTCGACCGCAACGAGCTGCGCGACGTGACGGGCGAGATCGAGTGGTCGAAGGTCACCCAGACCGTCCCCGAGGACTACGCTCCCGCCGCCGCGAAGGCCGGCCGGGAAGCCCCCCGCGACCCCGCCGAGATCGGCCTGATCTACGGGACGTACGAGCAGCTCAAGCGCGACCGCGGCGTGATCGACTTCGAGGACGTCCTGCTGCTGACCGTCGGCGTCCTCCAGGACCGGCACGACATCGCGGAGACGGTGCGCCGCCAGTACCAGCACTTCGTGGTCGACGAGTACCAGGACGTCAGCCCGCTCCAGCAGCGGCTGCTGGAGCTGTGGCTTGGCGACCGCGACAACCTCTGCGTGGTCGGCGACGCCAGCCAGACCATCTACTCCTTCACCGGCGCCACCCCCGACCACCTGCTGAACTTCCGCACCCGCCACCCGCGCGCGACCGTCGTGAAGCTCATCCGGGACTACCGCTCCACCCCTCAGGTGGTCCACCTCGCCAACGGCCTCCTCTCGCAGGCCCGGGGCCGGGCCGCCGAGCACCGGCTGGAGCTGGTCTCCCAGCGCCCGGCGGGCCCCGAGCCCCGCTACACCGAGTTCGCGGACGAGCCCGCCGAGGCCGAGGGCACCGCGCGCCGGGTCCGCGAGCTCATCGGCTCCGGGGTCCCGGCCAGCGAGATCGCGATCCTCTATCGCATCAACGCCCAGTCCGAGGTCTATGAGCAGGCCCTCGCCGACGCCGGGGTGCCCTATCAGCTGCGCGGCGCCGAGCGGTTCTTCGAGCGCCCGGAGGTCCGTGAGGCCACCCTGCTGCTGCGGGGCGCCGCCCGTGCCGGAGGGCACTCCGACCCCCAGCTCGCCGACGCCGACGACGTGCCCTCCCAGGTGCGGGCCGTGCTCGGCACCCGTGGCTGGACCGCTGAGCCCCCCGCGGGCTCGGGGGCGGTCCGGGACCGCTGGGAGTCCCTGGCGGCCCTGGTGCGGCTGGCGGAGGACTTCGTACGGGCCAGACCGGCGGCCACCCTCGCCGACCTCGTCACCGAACTCGGCGAACGGGCGGCCGCCCAGCACGCGCCGACCGTCGAAGGTGTGACTCTCGCCTCACTCCACGCGGCCAAGGGTCTGGAGTGGGACGCCGTCTTCCTCGTCGGGCTGGCCGAGGGCATGATGCCGATCACCTATGCCAAGACCGACGAACAGGTCGAGGAGGAGCGCCGCCTGCTCTATGTGGGGGTCACCCGCGCCCGTCGCGACCTCTCCCTGTCGTGGGCGCTGTCCCGCACCCCGGGCGGCCGCGCGACCCGGCGCCCCACCCGCTTCCTGAGCGGGCTGCGGCCCGGCTCCGTCGCCCGCCCCGGCGGGGGAGGGGCGCCCGCCCTCACCGGCGGCACGGCGGGCGTCGAGCGGGGCGGCCCGCGCAGGCGCCGTGGGCCCGCGCGGTGCCGGGTCTGCGGCAAGACCCTGACGGACGCGGGCGAGATCAAACTGACGCGCTGCGAGGACTGCCCCTCCGACCTGGACGAGGCGCTCTACGAGCGGCTGCGCGACTGGCGGGCCGGGCAGGCGGGCCTGCTGGGCCAGCCCGCCTACTGCGTCTTCACCGACAAGACCCTGCTGGCGATCGCCGAGGCCGTGCCGGGAACCGAATCGGAGCTCGTGGGCATCTCAGGGGTGGGAGGACGGAAGCTCGACAAGTTCGGCGCCGACGTCCTGGCCCTGTGCGCGGGCAGGGAACCGGCATCGGAAGACGCGTCCGAAGTGACCTCGGAAGACGCCTCGGAAGAAACTCCGGAAAAATAGTTTGCGCACGCGGACGGCATACCCATAGCCTTCCGAGCACGGAGACAGCGGCTCTTTCGAGTTCCGGTGGATCCGTGCTGTACTGAACCGTCCGGACCGGTTTCAACCGGTCCCCAAGACGCCGAGAGGAGGCGGAGACCAATGATCAGCTTCAAGACCTGCAACAAAATGACCGATCGTCCGGTCGTCGCCACCCGTCCCCTCGGCCTCACTGTCGGCTCTCTCTCCCTGTTCCAGGGCACCGGTCTGTCCATCGCAGGCTTTGCCCCGGTCAATGAGCGACCGACCAAGGCGTCCGCGGTAAGGGCAGCAGCAGCGGCACAGGCCCAGGCCTATGCCATTGAAGCGGCGACCGACGGCGCCGGATCCCTGAACGCGCAGCAGCAGCACCTCACGATGTGGGCCTTCCGTGGGCTCGAACCCTGGAGAGATCCAGCCTGATCGGCATGATCAGGTCGGCACCTTCCAGGGCCGCGGAACCCACACCGGGATCCGCGGCCCTTTTGTTTGCCCCCTCGCCCGTGCGGGGGGAACCAGCCCGGCCACAAGCCGGAAGACAAGACGAGGAACAAACACCGTGCAACTCAAGGCACACACCCCGTCAGTAGCGACCGACCTGATCCCCCCGCCTGTCCCCACGGAGGACTCCTTGACCCCGCTCACCGCCCTCACCGACCTCGACGACGCCATCGAGAACTTGGGCACGCCCGTCCCCTGCCGCAGCTACGACCCGGAGGTCTTCTTCGCCGAGACCCCGGCCGACGTGGAGTACGCCAAGTCGCTCTGCCAGACCTGCCCGCTCCGCGAGGCCTGCCTGGCCGGTGCCCTGGACCGGCGTGAGCCGTGGGGTGTCTGGGGCGGCGAGCTCTTCGTCCAGGGCGTCGTGGTGGCCCGCAAGCGGCCCCGTGGCCGTCCGCGCAAGAACCCGGTCGCCGCATGAGCGTCTTCGGCACCATCGACCGCCCCACCACGCACGACCCCAAGAAGCAGGATCCGACGATGAACCGCCCCTCCGCCGAGCCATTCGGCCCCGAAGCCCTCACCCGTGACACCGCCGGCGCGACCGCCCCGCGCCAGAACAGGAACCTTGAAATGCAACTCATCCCAGAAGCCCTGGCCCGTGCTCATATGCACGAACGCCTCCGGGTGGCCGAGGCCGAGCGAAGGGCCGTCCGGCTGGTCACCGCCCGTCGGATGCAGCGCCGCGCCGAGCGCGCCTCGCTGCGCGCCCGCCGCGCGCTGGCCATGGCCGTGATGCACTGAGCCGGGCCACAGCCCGGGCCCAGGGCTCACCCGGAGCTCATCCCGATCCCCGCGGGGCCGGTCCGAACGGACCGGCCCCGCGGGGCGTTGGGTGCGTTGTGCCCTCCCGGCGCGTCCACGGGGATATCGTCTGGGAGTGGACCAGAAGACGCATGAATCAGTGCAGTTGGACCCTGAGGCCACCGAGACCGCCGCGCCCGTGACGTGCGCTCGCTGTGGCACCGCCGCCGACGGTACGCCGCCGACCTGGACCTGCTCCGTCGAGAACGGCAGCCGCCGCTACTTCTGCGACGACTGCGCCCGTGCCAACCTCAGAGCGATCGAGAGCCGACTCGACTCGTCCTGGTGGTGAGGGCCCGCCCCCGGCCCGTCAGGCGGGCGTCTCCTGACTCTCGTCCGCCGCCGCGAAGCCGGGCACCCACGCCTCCATCTCGTCTCTCAGCCGCACGGTCGCACCCAGCTGACACAGCACTCCGATGGTGCTGGTCGTCACCCGGTGTATCAGCAGATAGGCCGGTGGCAGATTGAGCTGCCGCCCCAGCTGATAGGCGGGCGAGCGCGGATCGGCGATCCGCGTCGCCTGGGCGCGCATCCAGCCCCGGGTGAAGGTGAACTCCGCCACCTGGGCGGGCTCGATGATCGGCAGCAGATAATCCAGCACCGCCCCGGGGTCCAGCTCGATCTCCGGCTTGACGAACCCCTCGTCCCGCAGCAGCTCGTGGACCGCCTCCGCGTCGCCGTCCAGCGTCAGCCGCAGCGCCGTGCCGATCGTCGGCGGCAGCCCCTGCGGCAGCCGGTCCACCGTGCCGAAGTCCAGCACGCCCAGCCGCCACTTCTCCGGCGGGCCGTCGGGGGCGTCCCCGGTCAGCAGCCGGAAATTGCCCGGGTGCGGATCGGCGTGCAGCAACCCGGTGCGCGCCGCGCCCGAGAAGAGGAAGCGCGCCAGCAGCTGACCGGCCCGGTCCCGCTGCTCCTGGGTGCCGTCCGCTATCACCTCGGACAGCGGCACCCCTTCCATCCACTCCGTGACCAGCACCTGATCGCTCTGGTGCACCACCTCCGGGACGGTCACATCCGGATCGCTCGCGAACTCCCGGGCGTGCGCCGCCTGCGCGCGGGCCTCCAGCTCGTAGTCCAGCTCCTCGGCCACCCGGTCGCGGAGCTCGGAGATGAGCGGCTTGATGTCTATGCCCGGGATCAGCGGCCCCAGCAGCCGGGCGAAGCGCCCCAATTGGGTGAGGTCGGACAGCAGTGCCTCGCCCGCGCCCGGGTACTGCACCTTCACGGCAACCTCGCGCCCGTCGTGCCAGACCGCCCGGTGCACCTGCCCGATCGACGCGGCCGCCGCGGGCTGGTCCTCGAACTCCTCGAACAGCTCCCGCCAGTTTGGGCCGAGCCGCTCCGCCAGCGCCGCGTGCACCGACTTCGTCGGCATCGGAGGGGCCGCCTCCTGAAGCTTGGTCAGCGCCGCCCGATAGGGGCCCGCCACCTGCTCCGGGAGCGCCGACTCAAAGACGGACAACGCCTGACCCAGCTTCATCGCACCCCCCTTGAGCTGGCCCAGGGTCGCGAACAGCTGCTCGGCCGTGCGCTGCTGCAACTCCGTGGCGATCAGCTCCGCGGACCGGCCGCCGATGCGTTTGCCGAGCCCGAGCGCCGTGCGCCCCGCGAACCCCAACGGCAGCGCGGCCAACTTGGCGGTACGTGTGACCGCCTTGCGGGGTAGATCGGACATGCGACCCTCCAACTAGCTGAACAGCCACGCCGCGGACGGCGGTTACCTGCTCATTGTCCCGTGCGGTGCCCCCGCGGCCGAGGCATATCCGGGATCCGGAGATCCCGCCGCGCCGCACGGGCACCGCGGATGCGGCTCGACGGGCCGCGGGGACCAGGCCGGGCCCGGCAGGGCCAGCTCCAGCCGCACCCCCGCGCTCGCCGGGGACCCGCCGTCGAGGAAGGACAGCGCCCGCCCCACGGTCAGCCCCGCCACAACCGTGGCCAGTGCCATGTCGCACGACGGTACCCCCGAGCCACGGCCGGACCGCCACTGGGCGAGCATCCGGGGCCAGGCCGGATCCCGCTCGGCCCGCCCGAGCTCCACACAGCCCGCGCACGCCGACCCGCCGGGCACCACCAGCGGCCCCACCACTCCGGTGGCTTCCAGGACGCCCGCGTACATATGGGGAGTTCCGGACAGGACGAGCTCCTCCGCGGCCGCCGGGTCGGGGGCATAGGCGGCGAGCCCGTCACGCGGGGCGAACACCACCAGGGCCAGCGGGGGCTCGGCACCGGCGCCACCCGGGGAGCGTGGCCGCGGACCCGGCGCGGCCTGCCGGACCACCCGCCGCGCGGCGCCATCGCGACGCTCCCCGATCCGCTCGAAACCCACACCGCCCGGGCCCACGTCCCAAGGTTCCACACAGCCGCCGTCCTGGACGTCGACCTGTCCCACCCCCGACGCCGACAGCAGTGCCGCGACGGCCGCGCCCACCCGTCCGGCGCCGCGCACCTGCACCCGCAGCGCACGGCGGGCGGCCATGATCCCCATCGCCGCCCCCGCGCCGGCGTGGAGGACGGACAAGGAGGCCAGGTCCGGCCGCAGCCGCTCCAGCGCCGGACCCTGGTCGCGCAAGGCAGCGGCACCTCCGCCCCCGGCCCGTGGGTCGTCGAGCAGCCCGGCCCGGGTCAACCGCTCGACCAGGGCGTCGGCCCGCCCCTCGGGCAGGCCGACGGCTCTGGCCTCCTCCCTGAGCAGTGGCATGCCGCGTGTCCCGTCCAGCAGGGGCAGGAAGCTGCCCGTCGCCGTGTCCACCGGCCCGACGGCCACCGCGTGCGCGGGAGCCACGCCGAACTGCACCGTGTCCCGATTGCGCCAGCTCCGGCGCAGCGCGGGTTTGAGCATCGGGTGCGCGCGGTCCGGCTGGGTGGGGCCCGGCGGCGCGGAGCTCGTATCCCCGGCGCCCGGAGCCGTCCGCGGGGAGCCGGGCCGCGTGACACCGTCCCACGCGGTGTCCGCGCACGTCGTTGCGTTCCTCTGCATGGTCTTCCCCCTCCGTCGGCCTCCAGAGTGGGCCTCCCGGCGGTGCGCCGCGCGAAGTTATCCACAAGCGCTGGGTGATTGTCGTACAAGCCGTGCACTCTCCGGTGTCTTTCCCCCGACAAGGAGCGATGGGCGGGACTTCACGCGCCGCCAGCGGGTAACGTCGGGGCGTGCCCGTCGATCCTCTGCACAGTGCCGCAAGACCACCGCGCAGCATTCCGAGCCCGCTGACCAGCGGATCGGATACCAGTGCGGTCGAGGTCAGACGGAGCGCGCGCCGCCGCAGAACGGTCTCCGCGTACCGCGAGGGGGACCGGACCGTCGTGCTGATCCCCGCCCGGATGTCGGATGCGGAGGAGCAGCGCTGGGTGACGGTGATGCTCGACAAGCTCGCTGCCCAGGAGAGCAAGCGGATGCTCGGCGACGCCGAGCTCGCCGACCGGGCGGGGCGGCTCTCGGCGCAGTATCTCGGCGGCCGGGCCCGCCCGGAGACGGTCCGCTGGGTGACCAATCAGAACACCCGCTGGGGTTCGTGCACCCCGGCCGAGGGCAGCATCCGCCTCTCGCACCGGCTGAAGGGCATGCCGGAGTACGTCGTGGACTATGTGCTGCTCCACGAGTTGGCGCATCTGCTCGTCCCCGGGCACGGGCCCGGATTCTGGCGGCTCCTGGAGGCGTATCCGCGGACCGAGCGCGCCCGTGGATACCTCGAAGGTGTGGTCGCCGCCGACCGGTTGCCCCATCTTCCCGCGGCGCGCAGCGAATAGCGCGAACGCGTTTCGGCCCGGGTGCGAACGGCCCGGAGCCGTAAGGGTCCGGCTCAGCCGTTAGCCTGACGCAACGCATTCATCACACGTTCGGATGGGGGACGGTCGTTACGCATGGCCAGGGAATTCCAGCGCGGCCACAAGGCCAAGATCAGTGATCTGACGGCGGGGACCGATCTGTACGTGGGTGTGCAGATCGCCGGCCCCGGCCTGACCTTCGACATCAGCTGCTTCGGCCTCGACGCCCAGGAGCGGCTGTCCGACGACCGGTACTTCATCTTCTTCAACCAGCCGGAGTCGCCCGAGGGCGCCATTCGGCAACTCGGCGCGCAGGCCGGTGACACGGAATCCTTCCGCGTCACGCTCGACCGGATTCCCGCGCACGTGCGGAAACTGACCTTCACGGCCACCGTCGACGGCGCCGGCCAGATGTCGCAGATCGGGCCCGGGTATCTCCGCGTCGTCGCCGGCGGCGAGGAAGTCGCGCGCTACTCCTTCACCGGCGCGGAATTCAGCACCGAACGCGCGGTGATGCTCGCCGACTTCTATATGAAGGACTTCTGGCGGTTCGCCGCCGTGGGACAGGGCTTCGACGGCGGACTGGAAGCGCTCCTCAAGAATTTCGGCGGCGAGGTGCTGGACGAGGAGCCCGAGCCCGCCCAGGCACCGGCCCCCGTGTCCGCCCCCGCTCCCGCCCCCGCCTTCGCGCCCCCGGCGCAGGCCGCGGCGCCTCCCGCCTTCGCGGCCCCGGCCCAGCAGGGACCGCCACCGCCCCCGAGCGCGCCGCAGGCCCCTTTCCAGACCCCGCCGCCCCCGGCGCCCGCGCCCCCGTACCAGCACCGGACCCCGCCGCCGCAGGGCAGCACCCCGCCCCCGGCGCCCTCCTCCCCGCAGATGCACGCGGCGCCCACGCTCGCCGCGCCGATCGCCCCGCCCGGTTACTTCGCCGAGCACGGTGGCGGCGCGCTCGGCGGTCAGCTCCCGCACCCGCCCGGCCCGCCGGGAGCGCCCGGTCAGCACGCTCCGTACGGCCGGCAGCAGCCGGGCGGGTACGGATACCCCGGCCCGCCGCCGCAGCCCTACGGCGTGTCTCCGCAGGCGGCGCCCCAGCAGGGTGTGCCCTACCCCGGCCGGCCCGCGCCGTACGGCCAGGCCGCGCCCGGCGCCTCCGCGTCGGGCGGTGCCCAGGCGGCCTTCGAGAAGTACCGCGAAGTGCCCACCGGGCAGCGGTGGACGCTCCAGAACTCCAAGCTCGTCCGCGTCGACCTCGGAGTCGACCAGCAGCCCGTGCTGGCCCGGCAGGGCAGCATGGTGCTCTACCAGGGCAAGGTCGACTTCGGCTACAAGGGCGCGGGCTTCGCCGGGCGCATCATGGGCAATGTCACCGGCCAGGAGATGCAGCTGATGCGCTGCACCGGCCGCGGACAGGTCTTCCTGGCCGAGAACTCCGCCCATGTGCACCCGATCGAGCTCCAGGGCGACGCCATCTGCGTCTCCGCGGACGCGGTGCTCGCCTTCGACGAGTCGCTCCAGCACGAGGTCCGCCGGATCGAGGGCCACGGCATCCCCGGCGGCGCCCTGTTCACCATGCAGTTCCAGGGCCACGGCACCGTCGTCGTCAAGACCCACGGGGTTCCCGTAGTGCTGCCGGTCACCCCGACGACCTACGCGGACAGCAACGCCGTCGTCGCCTGGTCCGCCGCCGCACAGGTGATCATTTCCAGCCAGGTGCGGCTGCGCCGCAACTCCTACCCGGGCCACAGCGGAGAGACCGTGAACCTCCAATTCCGCGGCGCGCCCGGCAATTTCATCGTCGTCCAGCCCTACGAGGTCTGAGGGAGCCCGAAATGACCATGCATCAGACACCGTTCGCGGGCCATGCCCCGACCCCCGTCGTGGCGCGCATGGAGAACCACGGCAGCAACATGCTGAAGGTCGCCATGCAGTCCGGCCACGACCTGTTCGCCCGGACGGGCTCGATGATCGCGTACGAGGGCTACGTCCAGTACGAGGCGAACCCGCCCGCCCTCCGGCAGATGGCCTCCCAGTGGCTCACCGGAGAGGGCATGCCGCTGATGAAGTGCCACGGCGACGGGCTGCTCTACCTCGCCGACTACGGCGCGGACGTCGTCTGCCTCCAGCTCGACGGGGACTCGCTCTCCGTCAACGGCACCAACATCCTCGCCTTCGACGCCCACCTGCAGTGGGGCGTGCAGCGCGTGAAGGGGATGGCGAAGTTCGCGGGGCAGGGCCTGTTCAACGTGGCCGTCTCCGGCACCGGGTGGGTGGCGCTCACCTCCCGCGGCACCCCGATCGTCGTCGACTGCGGCCGTGGCGACGACGAGACCTATGTGGACCCCGACGCGCTCGTCGCCTGGTCCACCGGCCTCAAGATGAAGGGGAAGCGCAGCTTCAAGGCCTCCTCCATGATCGGCCGGGGCAGTGGCGAGGCCTATCAACTGGGCTTCTCCGGCCAGGGATTCGTGGTCGTACAGCCCAGCGAGGACAGCACTGACCGGCTCCGGGCGCGGGGCTGAGGGGGAGCGAAGACAGCATGCAGAGCCCGCTTTTCGGCCACACCGAAGCACAGACGCAGGAGCGCTACGCCCTGCAGAACCCGCAGCTGCTGCGGGTCTCCCTCACCGGCCACGACGACGTCCTCGCCCGGAAGGGCTCCATGGTCGCCTACCAGGGCATGATGGAGTTCGACGGCGAGTACCAGTCCCGCGGTCAGCACGCCTCGCTCACGCGCACCGGCGAGGGCCTGGACCTGATGCGCTGCTCGGGGCAGGGCACGGTCTTTTTCGCCAACCTCGCCCAGCACGTCCACGTGGTCGACGTGGACCACAACGGCCTCACCGTCGACAGCGCCTACGTCCTCGCGCTGGACTCCACCCTGCACTGGGACACCATCGCGGTGGACAGCCAGTTCGGGATCTCCGGCACCGGCGCGTACAACCTCGTCATCAGCGGACAGGGCAAGGTCGCCCTGATGACCTCCGGCCAGCCGCTGATGCTCCAGGTCACCCCGGACAAGTACGTCAACGCCGACGCGGACGCCGTCGTCGCCTGGTCGACCTCCCTGGTCGTCCAGATGCAGGCACCCACGTCCTCGTCGGGCGTCTGGCGGCGCCGGGGCAGCACGGGTGAGGGCTGGGAGCTGAACTTCCAGGGCCACGGTATGGCCCTCGTCCAGCCCAGCGAGCTCCTCCCGCCGCAGGGCGCGGAGATCGGCCAGGGGCTCATGGCGCAGTACGGCATCGGCCAGCAGGGCGCGCACGCCCAGAACCAGGGCAACAGCTGGTCCAGCCGCTGAGCCGTGTAAGGGGCGGTCGCCCAGGCGACCGCCCCTTACACACGCATCAGCTCGCTACGACAGCCGCGCCAGTGTCCGCTTCAGCAGTTGGACGACCGAGTCGTCCGCGACCTGGGCCACCTCGTCGTACGGGAACCACCGCAGGTCCAGCGACTCGTCACTGATGGCCTCGACCGCGCCCTCCGGGACCAGCGCCGCGTACTGCACGTCCAGATGCCAGTGGCAGGGCGCCGGGATCGGATGCCGGTCGAGCCGCACCGGACCGCCCGGCAGCAGCGTCAGACCCGCGATCCCCGACTCCTCCGTGGCCTCCCGGAGCGCGGCCTCCATGAGCGTGCCGTCGCCCGGCTCGCAGTGGCCGCCCATCTGGAGCCACATCCGCAGCTTGCGGTGCAGCGTGAGCAGCACCCGGCCGCGCGCCGGGTCGATCACCAGCGCGCTCGCCGTGATGTGCCCGGCGCCGCAGGCCTTCCACATGCCGTCCGGGTGCTCGGCGAGGTGGTCCAGATAGAGCCCGCGCAGCTCCTCCTGGTCCTCGTACTCCTTCAGGACGAGGACGGCGTTCTCGTGCAGGCTCACTTCTTGTCGTCACCTTCGCCGGAGTCGTCGCCCGCACTGGGCTCCGTGCCGGAGTCCTTCGTCAGATCCGGCTTCGCGGCGCCACCGGCCGCCTCGCCCAGCATCTTGTCGATCTCGGAGAAGTCCAGGTGCTCGCGGTGGACGAACCCGTCCGGGTCGTCCAGGTCGGCGGCCGTCGGCAGCATGTCCGGGTGCTCCCAGAGGCCGTCACGGCCCTCCAGACCACGCGCGTCGGTCAGCGACGCCCACAGCCGGGAGGCGTCGCGCAGCCGGCGCGGACGCAGCTCCAGGCCGATCAGCGTGGCGAAGGTCTGCTCCGCCGGGCCACCGGAGGCACGCCGCCTGCGCAGGGTCTCGCGCAGCGCGCCTGCCGATGGCAGGTGCGGTTCGGCGGCCGCGTGCACGACCGCGTCCACCCAGCCCTCGACCAGCGCGAGCGCGGTCTCCAGGCGGGCCAGGGCGGCCTTCTGCTCGGGGGTGTCCTGCGGCTGGAACATGCCCTGCTGGAGGGCGTCCTGCAGCTGCTCGGGGTGCGAGGGGTCGAGCTGGCCGACCACGTCCTCCAGCTTGGAGGTGTCGACCTTGATGCCCCGGGCGTAGCCCTCGACGGCACCGAAGAGGTGCGAGCGCAGCCACGGCACGTGGGCGAAGAGACGCTGGTGCGCGGCCTCGCGCAGGGCCAGGTACAGCCGGACCTCGTCCTGAGGGACGCCGAGGCCGGAGCCGAAGGCCTCGATGTTCACCGGCAGCAGCGCGGCCTTGCCCGCGGGGCCGAGCGGCAGGCCGATGTCGGTGGAACCGACGACCTCGCCCGCCAGCACGCCCACGGCCTGGCCGATCTGCGTGCCGAACATGGCGCCGCCCATGGACCGCATCATGCCGAGCAGCGGGCCCGCCATGGCCTGCATCTCCTCGGGCAGCACGTCGCCCATGGCCGCGCCGACGCGCTCGGCGACCGGGTCGACCAGGTCCTTCCACACCGGCAGGGTCGCCTCGACCCACTCGGCGCGGCTCCAGGCCACCGCCGTGCCCGAGCCCGACGGCAGCGACGTCACGCCGTCCAGCCACAGGTCCGCCAGGCGCACGGCCTCCTCGACCGCGGCCCGCTCACCGGACGTGACGCTGGCGTCCTTGGAGCCGTCGGCGGTGCCCTGCGCGACGGTCTGCCGCGCGATGTCCTTGGCCATGTCCCAGTTCACCGGGCCGCCCTCGTAGGAGAGCATCTGCCCGAGCTGCTGGAAGGCCGCGCCCAGGTCGTTCGGGTTCAGGGAACCGAACATCGCGGCGAAGGGGTTGTCCCCACCGCCCGCGGGGCCGCCGAACCCGAACGGATTCGCGGGTCCCTGGCCGCCCTGGCCGTCGCCCTTCCTCTTGCCGTCGCCGCCGTTCTCCGGCTCCTCCGGCGGCAGACCGAATCCGAATGGGTTGTCACTCACGGGTTTCCTCGGCTCGTAGGGCCGCCGGCTTCGAGAACCGACGGCGAATGCCCGACATCACCACCCAGCGTAGACACCCCCGCCCGTATCCGGGCTTGGTGCTTCGCCGACCCCGGGCCTGCGGCAGGATGGACGTCACCTGGTACGTACGTGTCATGACCCGTACGTACTGAAGACAACCGCTGGAGATGCCCGGTGAGTTCCCCTGACCGAGAAGTTCGCGCAGCGCGAAACGGTTCCGCGCGTGACAGTACGAGCCCGCATGCCCGCCGTCGGCCGGTCGTCGCGGTCACCGGCGCCGCCCGCGGCGTCGGCGCGCTGCTCACGCAGCGGCTCGCCGCCTCCGAGGAGATCAAGCAGGTCGTCGCCATCGACGAGCGCCGCGGCGACGTGTCCGAGGCGCAGTGGCACGTCCTGGACGTACGGGACCCGGTGATCGCCGAGAAGCTGCGGGGCGCCGACGTCGTCGTGCACCTCGCGCTCGACCTCGACCTGGAGAGCGACCCGGCGGCCCGCACCGCCTACAACGTGCGGGGCACCCAGACCGTGCTGACGGCCGCCGCGGCCGCCGGGGTGCACCGCGTGGTGCTGTGCACCTCCGCGATGGTCTACGGCGCGCTGCCGGACAACGACGTGCCGCTCGCCGAGGATGCGGAGCTCCGGGCGACCGCGGAGGCCACGGGTGTGGGCGATCTGCTGGAGATAGAGCGGCTCGCCCGGAGGGCGCCTCGCGCGCACCCCGGGCTGAACGTCACGGTGCTGCGTCCCGCCGTCCTCGTCGGCGGCACCGACACGGCCCTGACGCGTTACTTCGAATCGCCCCGCCTCTTGGTCGTCGCCGGGTCCCGGCCGACGTGGCAGTTCTGCCACGTGGAGGACCTCGTGAGCGCGCTGGAGTTCGCCGCCCTGGAGAAGGCCGAGGGCGAGCTGGCGGTGGGCTGCGACGGCTGGCTGGAGCAGGAGGAGGTCGAGGAGCTCACCGGCATCCGGCGCATGGAGCTGCCCTCGGCCGTCGCGCTCGGCGCGGCCTCCCGGCTGCACCGCCTGGGGCTGACCCCCTCGCCCGCGGGCGACCTGGAATACACGATGCACCCGTGGGTGGTCAGCGGGAGCAGGCTGCACGACGCGGGCTGGCGGCCCCGCTGGACCAACGAGGAGGTCCTCGCGGAGCTGCTGGAGGAGGTCGCCGGGCGGCACACGGTCGCGGGCCGCCGGCTCGGCCGCAAGGACGCCACCGCCGCGGGTGCCGCGGGGGCGACCGTGGCACTGCTGGGCACCGCCGCCCTGGTCCGCCGCGCCCGCAAGGCCCGCCGCAGGCTGTAGCGGCCCCCGTACGGGCCGCGGAGGCGCCCGTACGGCCCGGAAGCCCGGCAACGGCTGGAGAAGCGTCCATACGGGCGCACGAACAGCCTGTCGAACGCCCATGCCCGGACGTCCGCCCGGGTGCGGCACGATGGACCGTATGGACGCCATCTACGAGCACCCCGGCGAGCTCGCCGCGACGGACCCGATCCGCCTGCTGGCGATCCGCGACACCCCCCTGTCCGTGGACGAGGTCTTCGCCGCGGCCGGTGACGACGCCGCGGGCGGCACCGCGCTGTTCGTGGGCACCGTGCGTGACCACGACGGCGGCACGGACGTCGCCGGACTCGGCTATTCCGCGCACCCGTCCGCGGAGGCGGAGATGCGCCGGATCGCCGAGAAGGTCGCCGCGGACTTCCCGGTACGCGCGCTGGCCGCCGTGCACCGGGTCGGCGAGCTCTCCATCGGCGACCTGGCCGTCGTGGTGGCGGTGTCGTGCCCGCACCGCGCGGAGGCGTTCGCGGCCTGCCGTCGGCTGATCGACGACCTCAAGCGCGAGGTGCCCATCTGGAAGCACCAGACGTTCGCGGACGGGACGGATGAATGGGTGGGGGCGTGAAGCTCCGCGTTTGACGGCACACGGCTCCCTCCAGTCACTTGCGTCAACCCCTCACGGACCGCCCCCGGTTGCGTAACCGCCCCCCTGACGTGAGCGTTGAGGGAACGGACGATTAATCTGCTCATCAGTCAGTCATGGTGGTGCACTGGGGCCGGGAGGGTGGCATGGCAGCGCTCGTGTGGTTGCTGATTCCCGTCGCCGCGGTCATCGTCGCCGTCATGTGGGGAAGCTGGGCAGCTTGGGCGGCCCGCAACCGCAAATCGGGCGACGTCGCCGAGCTCGCCGGATACGCGCGCTTCCGGGAGGCGATGGAGCGCTCGGACACGGGCAGCGGCGTCTCCTAGCGCCGTCCGGAACCGCGCCCGGACACCACCGGGCGCCCCTCTGTGCAAGGCGCGCCCCCGTCTGCTTCCCCGTACGGACCGCCCCGAAGGTGGACTGTCGGACCCGTCCCGTACTGTCGTTCCATGCCCCGCCGCACAGCGACGATGCTCGCCTCCCTCCTGATGCTGATCGCGCTGCTCTGCGCGGGTGTGCTGATCCCGGTGCCGTATTCGGAGATGTCCCCGGGGCCGACCGTCAACACGCTCGGTGAGCACGGCGGCGAGCCGGTGCTCCAGATCTCCGGGCACAAGACCTATCCGACCACCGGCAACCTCAACATGACGACGGTCAGGGTGACCGGCTCGCAGTACCGCATGAATCTGGTCGAGGCGATCGCCGGCTGGCTCGGGCACGACAATCTCGTGGTCCCGCACAGCACGCTCTATCCCGACGACAAGAGCCCCGACGAGCTCAACCAGGAGACGGCCGAGGAGTTCAGCCAGTCCCAGGAGAGCGCCAAGGTCGCGGCCCTCAAGCAGTTGGACATCCCGGTCGGCACCCGTGTCGTCGTCTCGTCCGTCGTCAAGGGCAGCCCGGCGGAGGGCAAGCTGCACGCGGGCGACGTGATCAAGGCCGTCGACGGTACGGAGATCAAGCAGCCCGGCGACGTCGCCAAGCTGGTCACCAAGCACCAGCCCGGTGAGAAGGTCACCTTCCTGATCGTCCCGGCCAAGGAGGCGGCCGCGGCGGAGAAGGAGAAGCGGCAGCCCAAGGGGGAGGACACCGTCACCCTCACCACCACCAAGGCCACCGACGACAAGCGGGCCGTGGTCGGCATCCAGGCCGGGACCGACCACACCTTCCCGTTCTCGATCAACATCAAGCTGGCGGACGTCGGCGGGCCGAGCGCCGGGCTGATGTTCGCCCTCGGGATAGTCGACAAGCTCACCCCGGACGACCTGACCGGGGGCAAGTTCGTCGCCGGTACGGGCACGATCGACGACAGCGGCAAGGTCGGGCCGATCGGTGGCGTCGAGATGAAGACGGTGGGCGCGCGCTCCAAGGGCGCGCAGTATTTCCTGACGCCGAAGGACAACTGCGCGGCCGCCGCGAAGGACAGGCCGTCCGGCCTCACCCTGGTGAAGGTCGACACGATGAAGGACGCGCTCGGCGCCCTGGAGAAGATCCGCAAGGGCGACACGGCCGGGCTGGCGCAGTGCACGGCGGGCAAGTAGCCGTTTCCTCCCCCCGGACGGGCTCGGGGGCCGAGCCCGTCCGGCGGTCGAGGAGCCGGGAGGGCTAGTCCTCGAAGGTGGCGGCCAGGGCCTCCGCGAGACCCGGGACGAGATCGGCGCCCGTGAGGACCTCCGTGGGGGAGTCCTTCTCGCGCAGCCGCACCGCGGACTCGCGGGCGCCGTCGCGCAGCACCGCGACCGTCATCCGGACCTCCTGGCGGTCCGGGTGCGCCGCGACCCACTTGGCGAGCTGCTTCTCGTTCAGCCCGTTGGGCACGGTGCCCTCCGCGGACGGCGGCAGCATGAGCCGCTCCACGGTCAGGGCGCAGCCGGTGACCGCGTCCGGCCAGGCGATGGTGCCGAGGAACTTGTCCAGGGCCGTGCCGGCCGGCACCTCGTCCTGCTCGATCGGGGTGAGCGTGGACTGCGCGGTCTCGTCGAGGCCGAGCTGGGAGGCCAGGCCGGGCTCCTGGGCGCGCAGCTTCGCGGTGTCGACCAGGGCGAAGAGCCGGGCGGGCTGATCCCAGCCCAGGGTGGACGCGTACTCGTCGATCTCGAGCACGGCACGGGTGAGCGGGCTGGCCGCCATCGGGGTATTGGGCAGCGCGGGCCCGGAGGAGTCGGCGGGGTCGGGAATGCTGGAAGTGCTGGACATGCTCAATATCGTGCCCTGAGAGTGACCAAAAATGGGAACTGAGTAAAGCCTCGGTAAGTTGCCACACTGGGCCCTAGGATCGCTGGGCCCTGATCGACAGCTCCACTCACAGCGAACTTCGAGGTGCGCACCTTGGCTTTCCAGATGCCGGACCGCGGCGGAGGCCCGACAGGGCCACGGATCAGAGTCGGCCGCCCGTCCCGGCGGATCCGGACCCTGCTGATGACCTTGGGCGTACTGGCCGCGCTGGTCATGCTCTTTGTGATGTTCGCCGGGTTCTGGACGGACTGGCTCTGGTACCGCTCCGTGCGGTACTCCTCGGTCTTCACCACCACCCTCGGCACCAAGATCGGCCTCTTCGCCGTCTTCGGGGTGCTGATGACCCTCGCGGTGGGGATCAACATCTGGCTGGCGCACCGGCTGCGGCCGCCGCTCAGCGCGATGTCGATGGAGCAGCAGAACCTCGACCGCTACCGGATGAGCATCGCGCCGTACAAGAAATGGGCGCTGCTGGCGATCTCCACGCTCGTGGGGCTCGTGGCGGGCGCGTCCGCGGCCGGGCAGTGGCGCACCTGGCTCCTGTGGATCAACGGCGTGCCGTTCGGGCAGAAGGACCCGCAGTTCCACAAGGACATCTCCTTCTACACCTTCGACCTGCCGTGGTACCGCTTCCTGCTGAGCTTCGGCTTCGCCGCCGTCGTCCTCTCGCTGATCGCCGCCGCCCTGGTGCACTACCTCTACGGCGGGCTGCGGCTCACCAGCCCCGGCGGCCGGGCCACTTCCGCCGCCACCGGGCACCTGTCCGTGCTGCTGGGCCTCTTCGTGGGCCTGAAGGCCATCGCGTACTGGCTGGACCGCTACGGCCTGGCGGTGAAGTCCAGCGGGCTGAAGTCGACCGACGGCTGGACCGGCCTGCGCTATGTCGACGCCAATGCCTATCTGCCGGCCAAGACGATTCTCTTCATCATCGCGCTGATCTGCGCCCTGCTGTTCTTCGCGACGCTGTGGCGCCGCACCTGGCAGCTGCCGGTCATCGGTTTCGGCCTGATGGTGCTCTCGGCGGTGCTGATCGGCGGGCTCTACCCGGCGATCGTGCAGAAGTTCCAGGTCCAGCCCAATGAGCAGGCCAAGGAAGCGCCGTACATCAAGAAGAACATCACGGCGACCCGCGAGGCCTATGGCATCGACGGCACCGACGTGAAGGAGTACGCGGGCAAGAGCGATCCGAAGGACAAGGACAAGCTGCGGGCGGACGTGAACGCCACGGCCAGCCTGCGGCTCCTGGACCCCAATATCGTCTCGCCCACGTTCCAGCAGCAGCAACAGGTCCGTGGCTATTACCAGTTCCCGTCCACGCTCGACGTCGACCGCTACAAGAAGGACGGCAAGGAGCAGGACACAGTCATCGGTCTGCGCGAGCTGAACATCAAGGGGATTCCCGAGCGCAACTGGATCAACGACCACTTCAAATACACCCACGGCTACGGCGCCATCACCGCGAAGGGCACGTCCATCACGAGTGAGGGCGAGCCGGACTTCACGGAGAAGAACCTGCCCACCGAGGGCGTGCTCGGGAAGTACGAGCAGCGGATCTACTACGGCGAGAAGACCACCCAGTATTCGATCGTGGGCGGTCCCCAGAAGGAGCTGGACTACTCCAGCGACCAGGGCGAGAAGAGCTACAGCTATCAGGGCAAGAGCGGTGTGAACCTCTCGAACCCCGTGAACCGCGCCGCTTACGCCGTGGCCTTCGGTGAGCCGAAGATGCTCTACGCGGGCGCCATCGGCGAGGGTTCGCGGATTCTCTACAACCGCACGCCCAAGGAGCGCGTCGAGGCGGTCGCCCCCTGGCTGACCATCGACGGCGACGCCTATCCGGCGGTCGTGGACGGCCGGATCCAGTGGATCGTGGACGCGTACACCACGACGAACGGCTATCCGTACGCCTCCCGCACCACGCTCGGTGACACCACGGCGGACTCGCTGACGACCGGGCAGCGGGCGGTGGTGGCCCAGCAGAACCAGGTCAACTACATCCGCAATTCCGTCAAGGCGACCGTCGACGCCTATGACGGCAAGGTCAGCCTGTACCAGTGGGACACCAAGGACCCGGTGCTGAAGACCTGGATGAAGTCGTTCCCGGGCACGGTGAAGGCCAAGAGCGAGATCAGCCCCGCGCTGATGGACCACCTGCGCTATCCGCAGGACCTCTTCAAGGTGCAGCGCGAGCTGCTGACCCGCTATCACGTGACCGACCCGGGCACGTTCTACACGGGCAGCGAGCGCTGGCAGGTGCCGGACGACCCGACCACCAAGGAAGGCAACGCGGTACCGCCGTATTACCTGAGCATGAAGATGCCGGACCAGCAGAAGCAGACCTTCTCGCTGACGACGACCTTCACGCCCAAGAGCCGGCCGAACCTCGGTGCCTTCATGGCCGTCGACGCCGATGCGAAGAGTCCGGACTACGGCGCCATCAGAGTGCTGAAACTGCCGTCGGAGACCACGGTCTGGGGTCCCCAGCAGGCGCAGAGCAAATTCAACAGTGACGCGGCGGTCGCCAACGCGATCAACATCTGGAAGAGGGGCGACTCCGAGGTCGAGTACGGCAATCTGCTGACCGTTCCCCTGGACGGCGGGCTGCTCTACGTCGAGCCGGTCTATCTCCGGGGCGCGGGCACGAATTACCCCCTGCTCAAGAAGGTCCTGGTGAACTACGGCGAGAAGATCGCCTTCAAGGACACCCTGGACGAGGCCCTCGACGAGGTCTTCGGCGGGAAGGTGCCGGACAACGGCACCAAGCAGCCGCCCGGGCAGCCCTCCGGACAGCCGCCCGCCAACCAGACGGTGAAGCAGGCCGTGAAGGACGCCCAGGACGCCTACGACGCCGGACAGAAGGCGCTCGGGGACAAGGACTGGGGCGCGTACGGCAAGGCCCAGAAGGACCTGAAGGACGCCCTCGACCGGATCGCCAAGGCGGAGTCCGGGAGCTCCGACAAGAGCGGCAAGCCGGGCAGCTGACACCCATTCGGGAGATCTGCCCCGCGCCGTCGTGGTACGGTTGTCACACAACGGCGCGGGGTGGAGCAGCTCGGTAGCTCGCTGGGCTCATAACCCAGAGGTCGCAGGTTCAAATCCTGTCCCCGCTACTCAAAGACAAGGCCCGGAGTCCTCGGACTCCGGGCCTTCTCTGTGCCCGGACCCGGGCGGTCGGTCGTACCGCAAGGTGTCCGGGAGGGCGCGGTGTGTGCGGGTTGTGTGCGGGGCTTCTGTGGAGAGTTTGGAGCCCCGTCGTGTCGGGAAGTCGGGAAGTCGACAAAACGCTGAAGTGACCTCACTGGCTGCGGCATACCAGGTGTACGCGGGTTGCGGGTGGTGCGACGATGGGGCTTATGGGGGACAGGACGAGGCTGTGGGAGACACGTCGGCTTGTAGAGGCTCCCGGTGACGGGAGCGAACAGGATCTGACGGCGTACGGGCCGGAGGCGGCGGCGACCGCCGACGCGGGCGACCCCGCCGACCTCGAGTTGGAGACCGCGCGCCGCCGGGCCGCGGAGACCGGCGACCCGGCCGCCCTGAGCATGCTCGGCGCGCTCCTGCTGCGCCGTGGCGACCTCGACGGCGCCGAGCGTCACCTGCGGGCCGCCACCGCCGACGGGGACCGCTCCGCCGCCAACAACCTCGGCGTGCTGCTGCACCAGCGCGGCTACGGCGACGAGGCCGCGAGCTGGTGGCGGATCGCCGCCGTGGCCGGCTCCGCCGCCGCCGCGCACGCGCTCGGCCGCTACCACCGTGAGCGCGGCGACGAGCCCGCCGCCGAGTACTGGCTGCGCCAATCGGCTGAATCCGGGCACGCGCTCGGGGCCTATGCCCTCGCCGACCTCCTGGAGCACCGCAGCGACGTCGGCGCCGAGCGCTGGTTCCGGGCCGCCGCCGAGCGCGGGCACCGCGAGGCCGCGTACCGCCTGGCCCGCATCCTGGACGGCCGGGCGCCCCGCGCCCGCTCCGGCGGGCTCGCGGGCGGCCTCGGCCCCGGCGGTGTGGAGACCTCCGTCCGCGAGCTGCGCGCCGCCGCCGCGGACGGCCGCGACGGAGGCCCGGCCCGCGAGGCCGAGCAGTGGTACCGGCAGGCCGCCGCGCGCGGCCACCGCCGCGCCGCCCTGCACCTCGGCACGCTGCTGGAGGGGCGCGGCGAGACCCAGGAGGCCGCGCGCTGGTATCTGACGTCCGCCAAGGACGGCGAGTCGCGTGCCGCGTGCGCGCTCGGCTTCCTGCTGCGCGACGCCGGTGACTCCGAGAGCGCGGCCGTCTGGTGGCGCCGCGCGGCCCAGGACGGCGACGGCAACGCCGCCAACGCCCTGGGCGCCATGCACGCGGACCGCGGCGAGTCCGGCGAGGCCGAGCGCTGGTACCGCACGGCGCTCGACCACGGCGACGTCAACGGCGCGTACAACCTCGGGCTGCTCTGCGCCGAGCAGGGCCGCACCGCCCAGGCCGAGCAGTGGTACCGCCGCGCCGCCTACGCCGGGCACCGCGAGGCGGCCAACGCGCTGGCCGTGCTGCTGCTCCAGGGCGGCGACGCGGCCGGGGCCGAACCGTGGTTCTCCAAGGCGGCCGAGGCCGGCAGCGTCGACGCCGCGTTCAACCTGGGCATCCTCTACGCCGGGCGCGGCGAGGAGCGCATGGCCCTCCAGTGGTACGAGCGGGCGGCCACCGCCGGGCACACCGAAGCGGCCCTCCAGGTCGCCATCGCCCTCCTGCGGGACGGCGACGAGGAGGCCGCCGAGCGGCACCTGAGGGTCGCCGTCCGCGGTGGCAGCTCCGAGGCCGCCTTCCGGCTGGGCGCGCTCCTCGACCGCGACGACCACGCGCACGAGGAGTGCGAGGAGTGGTACGGGCGGGCCGCCCGGCAGGGTCACCGGCGCGCCCAGGTGCGGCTCGGCATGCTCGTCGCCGAGCGGGGCGACGTGGTCGAGGCCGCGCACTGGTACCGCGAGGCGGCCGAGGCCGGCAGCCGCAACGGCGCCTTCAACCTCGGGCTGCTGCTCGCCCGGGAGGGCAGCGAACCGGAAGCGGCGCTCTGGTGGGCGCGGGCGGCGGAGGCCGGGCACGGGCGCGCCGCGCTGCGGCTCGCCCTGCTGGCGGCGCGGCGGGGCGACCTGACCGAAGGGCGGCACTGGTGCGACTGCGCCGTGCAGCTGGGCCCCGCGGAGGTCTCGGAGCGGGCCGCGCGCTTGCGGGACGCGCTCCAGCAGGAGCTGAGCGCTTAGGGTTCGCGGCTGCGGGGTGCGCTCTGTGGCGCCTCCGCGGCCGCAAGGTCCCCGTACGGGGGCGGCAGAGCCGTTTGCTTCTCGTGGGCCGAGCGGGTTAAGGTTGGTTTACCGACGCGGGGTGGAGCAGCTCGGTAGCTCGCTGGGCTCATAACCCAGAGGTCGCAGGTTCAAATCCTGTCCCCGCTACTCAAGTGCTCAGGCCCGGATCCTCAGGATCCGGGCCTTTGTCGTGCTCGGCCGGACCCGCCGGCCCGGCCGCGCTCGCTCACGACGCGCAGTTCGGGCAGATGCCGCGGTAGGTGACCTCGACCGCCGCGACCTGGAAGCCGAAGCGCTCCTCCGCCGGGAGCTCCGCGAGCAGGTCGCCGGAGGGGTGGACGTCGCGGATCGTGCCGCACCGGGAGCACACCAGGTGCTGGTGCGCGTGGTGGGCGTTCGGGTCGTAGCGCTTGGCGCGGCCGTCCGTGCTCACTTCCAGGACCTCGCCCAGGGAGACCAGCTCCCCGAGGGTGTTGTACACCGTCGCACGCGAGATCTCCGGCAGCAGGTGCGCCGCCTTGGCGTGCACCTCGTCCGCCGTGTAGTGCACGTGGTCCCCGTCGAGGACCTCGGCGACGACGCGTCGCTGCGCGGTCAGCCGCCAGCCGCGTCCCCGGAGCCGTTCCAGCAGGTCACTCATGCCATTCACCTATCAGTCAGATAGGACCAGCGTAGCAGCGGCCCTCGTCCATCCCTGGATCGGATATCGCCATGGGATCCATCTTGACTTAGACAGAGTCCAATGTAGGATCGATCTCGGCGCAGGCCAAGGTGGCAGGACGATCAGACGGAGGCGAACGTGTCGGTTCAGGACGAGGCCAGGACGAATGCGGGCCCGCTGACCACGGAGTCCGGAGCTCCGGTCGCGGACAACCAGAACAGCGAGACCGCGGGCATCGGCGGCCCGGTTCTGGTCCAGGACCAGCTGCTGCTGGAGAAGCTCGCGCACTTCAACCGCGAGCGCATCCCGGAGCGCATCGTGCACGCCCGCGGCGCCGGCGCGTACGGCACCTTCACGCTGACCCGCGACGTGTCGCGGTGGACGCGGGCGAAGTTCCTCTCCGAGGTCGGCAAGCAGACGGAGACGTTCCTGCGGTTCTCCACCGTGGCCGGCAACCTCGGCTCGGCCGACGCGGTGCGCGACCCCCGTGGCTTCGCGCTGAAGTTCTACACCGAAGAGGGCAACTACGACCTCGTCGGCAACAACACCCCGGTGTTCTTCATCCAGGACGCCATCAAGTTCCCCGACTTCATCCACACCCAGAAGCGCGACCCGTACACCGGCTCGCAGGAGGCGGACAACGTCTGGGACTTCTGGGGCCTGTCGCCGGAGTCCACGCACCAGGTGACCTGGCTGTTCGGCGACCGTGGCATCCCCGCGACGCTGCGCCACATGAACGGCTACGGCTCGCACACCTACCAGTGGAACAACGAGGCCGGCGAGGTCTTCTGGGTCAAGTACCACTTCAAGACCGACCAGGGCATCAAGAACCTCACCCAGGCCGAGGCCAACAAGCTCGCCGGCGAGGACCCGGACAGCCACCAGCGCGACCTGCGCGAGGCCATCGAGCGCGGCGACTTCCCGTCCTGGACCGTGCAGGTGCAGATCATGCCCGCGGCCGAGGCCGCGACCTACCGCTTCAACCCGTTCGACCTCACCAAGGTCTGGCCGCACGAGGACTACCCGCCGATCGAGATCGGCAGGCTGGAGCTCAACCGCAATCCGGAGAACATCTTCGCCGAGGTCGAGCAGTCCATCTTCTCCCCGGCGCACTTCGTCCCCGGCATCGGCCCGTCGCCCGACAAGATGCTCCAGGGCCGCCTCTTCGCCTACGGCGACGCCCACCGCTACCGCGTCGGCATCAACGCCGACCACCTGCCGGTGAACCGCCCGCACGCCACCGAGGCGCGCACGTACGGCCGTGACGGCTATGCCTACGACGGCCGCCACGGCCGCGCCAAGAACTACGAGCCCAACAGCTTCGGCGGCCCGAAGGAGACCGGCCGTCCGCTGTGGCAGCCGGTCACCGTCACCGGCGCCACGGGCAACATCGAGGCCCCCTCGCACGCCGAGGACAACGACTTCGTCCAGGCGGGCAACCTCTACCGCCTGATGTCGGAGGAGGAGAAGGGCCGTCTGATCGACAACCTCGCCGGCTTCATCGCCAAGGTGTCGCGCGACGACATCGCCGAGCGCGCGATCAACAACTTCCGCCAGGCGGACCCCGACTACGGCAAGCGGCTGGAAGCCGCGGTCCAGGCCCTGCGCGGCTGACCCCGAAGGCCGGCTGATCCGCCGTCAGCGGCGGTGAACCGGCCGGGGGTTGTCCCACCAGTGGCTTGCCGTGAGAACCGGAGAGGCCGGACGCCAAAGGGCTCCGGCCTCTCCGGCTGTTCCGTCCCGGGCCCGGCGGCCGGTCAGAACGACAGCGCGCCCGCCCGGGTCCGCGCGGGCGCCCAGCAGCGGATGATGTCGCGCACCGACACCACGCCGACCGGGCCGTGCCCGTCGAGGACGATCAGGTGCCGGAAGCCGCCGCGCGACATGGCGGACGCGGCCTCGTCCAGCGTCCACTCGGGTGCGGCGAAGACGACGTCGGTGGTGGTGTGGGCGTGGGCGGTCTCGCGGTCCGGGTCCTGGCCCGCGCCGACGGAGTTGAGGATGTCGCGCTCGGTGATGATGCCGATCCCGCAGGTGTCGGGGTCGAGCACGACTGCTGCGCCGATCCTGCGCGCGGACATCAGCCGCGCGGCCTGCCGAAGGGTGTGCGCGGGGCCGATGGTGAGGACCACCGTGCTCATGGCGTCGCGGACGAGCATGGTCGGAGCCACCTCCTTGGCGACTGTGAACTCCGGTGCGAACTCCGGGAAGGAATTCACAAGTTCACAAGCGTGGGGCCCCTCATCGTCACATGTCCGCGCGGACACAACAAGAGGCGCGTGGAGCCGGAATTCCGCTTCTTCCCGCTCCCGCGCCCATGTTTGAACCGGGAGCGCGCGCCAAGGACAGAAGCGGGCGCGCCCCCGAGGACGGGCCTACGTGCGCAGATAGCCCAGCAGCTCGTCGTGCAGCAGCCCGTTCGACGCCGCGGCGTCACCGCTGTGCGGCCCCGGCCGGCCGTCCAGGCCGGTGAAGCGGCCGCCCGCCTCCTCGACGATGACCACGTTCGCCGCCATGTCCCACAGGGACAGCTCCGGCTCCGCGCAGATGTCCACCGAGCCCTCGGCCACCATCATGTAAGGCCAGAAGTCGCCGTAGCCGCGCGTCCGCCAGCAGTCCCGCGTCAGGTCCAGGAAGCCGGGCAGCAGGCCGCGCTCCTCCCAGCCGGTCAGCGAGGAGTACGCGAACGACGCGTCCTCGATCCGGCCGACCCGCGACACCTGCAGGCGGCTCGCCGAGAGCAGGCTGCGCCCGGTGAAGGCGCCCGAGCCCTTCGCGGCCCACCAGCGGCGGCCCAGCGCGGGCGCCGACACCACCCCGACGACCGGCTCGAAGCCGCCCTCGACCTGCACCATCAGGGAGATCAGGGTGGCCCAGACGGGCACCCCGCGCACATAGTTCTTGGTGCCGTCGATGGGGTCGATCACCCAGCGGCGCGGGCCCGTGCCCTCGGCGCCGAACTCCTCGCCCAGCACGGCGTCCCGCGGCCGCGCGCGCTGGAGATGGCCGCGGATCAGCTCCTCGGCGGCCTTGTCCGCCTCGCTCACCGGAGTCATGTCCGGTTTCGTCTCGACCTTCAGGTCGAGGGCCTTGAACCGGTCCATGGTCGCCGCGTCGGCGGCGTCCGCCAGGACGTGGGCCAGGCGCAGATCATCGTGGTAGTCGGACATGGCTGAACAGTACCTGTGGGTGCCCTCAGGACACCGGCGGCCCGCCCGGGGCTCTTGACACCGTCCGGTCGCACGTCAATTCTGTGCCCACTACCGCCGTGCGGCCGCACGGCCGGGGAGGCGACGATGCCCGCGGCACGAGAGCTCCTGCTGGACGCGGCCTACGCGGCGCTCGACAGACGGCCCTGGAACGGGGTCCGGATGGTCGACGTCGCGGCCGCGGCCGGGGTGTCCCGGCAGACGCTCTACAACGAGTTCGGCAGCAAGGCCGGCCTGGCGCGCGCCCTGGTGCGCCGCGAGGCGGACGCCCTGCTGGCCGGTGTGGAGCGCACCCTCGCGGACGCGGGGGACTGTGCCGACGCCGGTGACCGCTGCGCCGCGGCGACCGGCTGGATCCTGCGCGCGGCCCGCACCAACCCCCTCGTGCGGGCCGCGCTGACCGGCTGCCGCGGCGACCGGCTCCCGGCCGTCGCGGCGCCCGCCGTGCCCGCACCGCGCGGCCCGTCCGGACCCGCCCCGGCGCGCGGCACCCCCACGCCCTGGGCGCTGGCCGACGGCATCCGCGACCGTACGGCCCGCGCGGTCACGGCGGACCTGCGGCGGGCGGGGCCGGAGCCCGCCGCGGACGCGGTGCTGTGGGCCTGCGAGGCGGCCGTCCGGCTGACGCTGTCCTATGTGCTCGCCCCGGCCGTGTCGTACGAGGAGGCGGCCGGACAAGTCGCCCGTCTGGTCCGCGCCCTTCTGAGCTACGAGGAGGGCGACGCGGAGGACGGGGCGGACACCGCGGAGGGCGACCGCATTATTTGAGCCATCCGATGTGGATGGGGTTCTCCTCGCCGAGGCCGGGCGCGCCGGTGTTGGCCAGACCCTTGCGGACGGCCAGGATCTGCGGGCGCTGGTAGAGCGGCAGCGAGTGGCCCAGCTCCCACACCTTGGCGTCGGCCTCGTTGTAGAGCGCGATCTGCCGCTTCGCGTCGGTGGTCCGGGACGCCTCCACGAGCAGCTTGTCGACCTCCGGCGAGCTGACCCGGCCGTAGTTGCCGAAGGCGTTCCCGCCCTGCGGCATGCGGTAGTCCTGGTAGGAGCTGGAGCGGTAGACCCGGTCGACCTGGCGGAACTGCGTCAGGTCGTAGTTGCCCCGGTGGACGTACTTGTCGAAGTAGTCGTCACCGGGCACCTTGCGCAGTTCGACCTTGACGCCGATCTCGCCGAGCATCTGCTGGGTGAGCTTGGCCTGGTCCTCGGCGAGCCCGGTGGAGTCCGACGGCATGACGTAGTCCAGGGAGAGCGGCTTGCCGTCCTTGGTACGGGGCTTGCCGGCGCCCCCGTCCTTCCAGCCGGCCTCCTCCAGCAGCTTCTTCGCGCGCTCCAGGTCGCGCTTGGCGAAGCTGCCCGCGTTGTCCTGGTAGCCCTCCTGGTTCGGCATGAAGAAGTGGTTGCCGACCACCTTGGGCCGGAACGGCAGGTCCTTGCCCGCGACGTTCGCGAGCGCCTCGCGGTCCACGCCCAGCGTGACCGCCTGGCGGACCTTCACGTCCTGGAGCGGGCCCCGGCCGCCGTTGAGGCTGAGGGTGACCTGGTCCCAGCGGGCACCGATGCGGAAGTCGGTGTCCTTGTCCTGCTTCAGCCGCTTGTACGCCTCGGGTGCGGCGGCGCTGGTGTCGTCGATCTCCTTGTTGAGATAGGCGTCGACCTTGGCGGTGCCGTCGATGGCCCAGAAGATGTACTTGTCCAGCCGGGGCTTCTCGCCCCACCAGTCCGGGTCCGGCACCGCGGTGATGGTCTTCGCGGTCCGGTCGTACTCGCCTATCTTCCAGGCGTTGGCCGTCACCGGGATCCGGCCCGTCCAGCCCTTGTTGAAGCTGTCCGGGGTGGCGTTGAGGGAGGCCGGCAGCAGCGGGTCGAAGAGGCCCTGCCAGTCGGCGTACGGGGTCTTGAAGGTGACGCGCACCTCGTGGGCGTCCTTGCCCTGCTCGACCTTGCCGATCTGGTCGTAGCCGCTGGTGTTCGCCACCTGGAAGCGGTCGTCGGTGCCGTTCAGCGCCTTCCACTGCGCCTCGAAGTCCGCGACGCCCAGCGGCTTCCCGTCGGACCACTTGGCCTTCGGGTTCAGCTCGTACGTCACGACCTGGGGATCGGCCGAGGTCACCTCGGCCGAGACCAGGAAGTCGGGGTTGGCCTGCGGCACGCCCTTGGGGTCGAAGGTGAAGAGATCGGGCTCCACCAGCTGGGTGATCGCGGTGGCGTCGCCCTGGGTGCCGTCCGTCTGGTTGGAGTTGTACTGGTTGATCCACTGCTCGATCGACACCTTGTGGACGCCGCCCTGCTTCAAGTCGCCCACCGGGTGCGGATTGAGGTCCTGCACACCGGCCGCGGGGGCCGCCTTCGCCTGCGCGCCGTCGTCGGAGGAGCCGTCCCCGCCACTGCCACAGGCGGTGAGCACCAGGGCGGCGGAGACGGTCGTGGCGACGACGGCGGCGGCTCTGACAGCCTTGATCATGGCGGGTTTCCTCTCGTCGGTGCGCACGGCACGACGCGCGCGGCGGCTGGGCGGAGCCCGGTCACCGTAAGCACGTCGCCGTGCCCCCGACAGGCCCGGGAAGCTCCGGGCCAGTGCATTTATCCCACCCGACATATTGCGGACATGGGGAGCAACGGAGCCGTCGAATGCGCCGGATAGCGTCACGCACCGTGCTCGCCTACCTGACCAAGCGGCTGGGCTACTACGCCGTTCTCCTGGCCGTGGCAGTCTTCCTGTCGTACGTCCTGTCCTCCCTCGCGCTGTCCCCGCGCGGCTACTTCGAGGGCCGCCAACCACCGCCGCCCGCCTCGTCGGTGGAGGCGCAGCTGACCGCGCTCGGCATCAACGACCACACGCCGCTCATGGACCGCTTCACCACCTGGGCCTCCCACGCGGTGCGCGGCGACCTCGGGCGCACCATCGACAGCGGCAGCGTGGGCGAGGAGTTCGGGCGCCGGATCGGGGTCAGCCTGCGGCTGCTCCTCGCGGGCACGGCGCTCGGCACCCTGGCGGGGATCCTGGCGGGCGCCTGGGGAGCCGTACGGCAGTACCGCTTCTCCGACCGGGCCGTCACCCTCTTCGCGTTCCTGCTGCTCTCCACGCCCACCTTCCTCCTCGCCGTCCTGCTCAAGATCGGCGCGATGAGGCTCAACCAGAGCGCGGGCAGCGAACTCATCGCCTTCACCGGCGAGAAGACCCCCGGACTCACCGGCTCCACCGCCACCCTGCTCGGCGACCGCGCCATCCATCTGCTGCTGCCCACCCTGTCCATCGCGCTGGGCACCGCCGCCGCGTACAGCCGCTACCAGCGCGGCACGATGCTCGACGTCCTCGGCTCCGACTTCCTGCGCACCGCCCGCGCCAAGGGGCTGACGCGCGGCCGGGCGGTGCTCAAGCACGGGCTGCGGACCGCGCTCGTCCCCATGTCGACGTTCTTCGCCTACGGCTTCCTCGCGCTGTTCACCGGCGCCGCCTTCACGGAGAAGATCTTCGGCTGGCACGGCATGGGCTCCTGGTTCATCGACGCCATCGGCAAGAGCGACGTCAACTCCGTCGTCGCGGTCAACGTGTTCGCCGCCGTGATGGTGCTGCTCTCCGGCTTCCTGGCCGACGTGCTCCACGCCGCGCTCGACCCCCGCGTCCGGACCAGCTAGGAACGCCCATGACGATCACCGCCACCCCGCCCGAAACCGCCGCCCCGGAAGCGCCCGAGCCCACCGGACGGACCCGCGTCGCCCTGCGCCGCTTCGCCGCCAGCACCAATGCCGTCGTCGGCGCCGCCGCCCTCCTGCTGCTCTTCCTGCTCGCCTTCGGCGGCCCGTACCTCACCCACTGGAGCCACACGGACATCGACTACAGCGCGCTGCGGCAGGCCCCCTCCGCCACCCACTGGTGGGGCACCAACCGCATCGGGCAGGACGTCTACGCCCAGGTGCTGCACGGGCTCCAGAAGTCCCTGCTGATCGGGCTGCTGGTGGCGCTGTTCGCCACCGTCCTCGCCTCCGTGGTCGGCGCCTGCGCGGGCTACTTCGGCGGCTGGACCGACCGGCTCGTCACCTTCTTCATCGACCTGCTGCTGGTCTTCCCCGCGTTCCTGATCATCGCCATCGTCTCGCCCCGGCTGCGCGACACCGGCTGGCTCGCCTTCGTCGGGCTGCTCGCCGTCTTCGGCTGGATGATCACCGCCCGCGTCGTCCGGTCGATGACCCGGTCCCTCAAGGAGCGCGACTTCGTCCGCGCCGCCGAACTCATGGGCGTGCACCCGCTGCGCATCATCTTCCGGCACATCCTGCCCAACGTCTCCTCGTTCCTGATCGTCGACGCCACCATCGCCGTCGGCGGCGCGGTGATGAGCGAGACCGGGCTTTCGTACTTCGGGTTCGGGGTCCAGCCGCCCGACGTCTCCCTCGGCACGCTCATCGCCGACGGCTCGGGGGCCGCGGTCACCTACCCGTGGATGTTCTTCTTCGCCGCCGGACTGCTCGTGGTCTTCGTCCTCGCCGTGAACTTCCTCGGCGACGGCCTGCGCGACGCACTGGACCCCACCTCGGGACAGCACAGGCGCCGCCGGCGCCGGAAGGGAACCACCCATGACCGCGCCGCACGCTGACGCGGACCCGCCCGTCCTCGACATCACCGGCCTGCACGTCGACTTCGACGGAGCCCCCGCCGTACGCGGCGTGGACCTCGCGCTGCGCCGCGGCGAAGTCCTCGGCCTGGTAGGCGAGTCGGGCTCCGGCAAGTCCACCGTCGCCCTCGCCGCCATGGGCCTGCTGCCCCGCACGGCACGGGTCCGCGGCTCGGTGCGGGCCGGCGGCACCGAGCTGATCGGCGCGGGGGACCGGGAGCTGTCCCGGCTGCGCGGCCGCCGCATGGCCATGGTCTTCCAGGACCCCCTCTCCGCGCTCACCCCCGTCCACCGCGTCGGCGACCAGATCGCCGAAGCCGTACGGACCCACCAGGATGTCGGCCGCGTCCACGCCCGGCGCCGCGCCGTCGAACTCCTCGACCTCGTCGGCATCCCCGACCCGGAGCACCGCTCCCGCGCCTACCCGCACGAGTTCTCCGGCGGTATGCGCCAGCGCGCGATGATCGCCATGGCCATCGCCAACGACCCCGACGTCATCCTCGCCGACGAGCCCACCACCGCCCTCGACGTCACCGTGCAGGCCCAGGTCCTGGAGGTGCTGCGGACCGCGCAGCGGGAGACCGGCGCCGCCCTGCTGCTCGTCAGCCACGACCTCGGGGTGATCGCGGGCATGGCCGACCGGGTCGCGGTGATGTACGCGGGCCGGATCGTGGAGAGCGCCCCCGCGCCCGAGCTGTTCGCCGCGCCCCGCATGCCGTACACCATGGGCCTCCTCGGCGCCGTGCCCCGGCCCGGGAGCCGGGTGCTCACCCCTGTGCCGGGCGCGCCGCCCGAGCTCCGCCTTCTGCCGCGGGGCTGCGCGTTCGCGCCCCGCTGCCCGCTCGCCGACGACACCTGCCGCACGGCCGAACCCGAGCTCGCGGGCCCGGAGGAGCACCGCACGGCCTGTGTGAAGGCACCGGAGATCGCCGCCCGCGACCTGGCCGCCACGGACGTCTATCCGGTGGACGAGCCCGCGCCCGTACGCGCCGTCACGCCCCGCGGCGAACTCCCCGCCGTCCTGCGCGTCGAAGGCCTCACCAAGACCTTCCCCCTCCTCAAGGGCGCCGCGTTCGGACGCCGGGTCGGCAGCGTCCACGCGGTGGACGGCGTGGACCTCGACATCCGGCGCGGCGAGACGCTGGGCCTGGTGGGGGAGTCGGGGTCCGGCAAGTCCACCACCCTGCTGGAGATCCTCCGGCTGGCCGCCCCCGAGGCGGGCGAGGTGGAGGTACTGGGCCACCGCACCTCGGAATTGACGAAACGTCAGATCAAGGCGCTGCGCGGCTCCGTGCAGATCGTCTTCCAGGACCCCATGGCCAGTCTCGACCCCCGGCAGCCCGTCGGCGAGATCGTCGCCGAACCCCTGCGCGCGCAGGGCGCCGACCGGGGCGCGGTGGCCCGCCGGATCCCCGAACTCCTGCGCCTGGTCGGCCTGGAGGCGGCGCACGCGGCGCGCTTCCCCCACGAGTTCTCCGGCGGACAGCGGCAGCGCATCGGCATCGCCCGCGCGCTCGCCGTGGAACCGCGGCTGCTGGTCCTTGACGAGCCGGTGTCCGCGCTGGACGTGTCCGTGCAGGCGGGCATCCTCAACCTGCTGCGCAGACTCAAGGACGAGCTCGGGCTCGCCTACCTCTTCGTCTCCCACGACCTGTCCGTCGTACGGCACATCGCGGACCGGGTGAGCGTCATGTACCTCGGGCGTACGGTCGAATCGGGCGCCGTCGAGGAGGTCTTCGCCCGGCCTCGGCACCCCTATACGCAGGCGCTGCTGTCGGCGGTGCCGGTGCCGGATCCTGTGGCGGAGCGGTCTCGCTCGCGCGTCCTGCTGGCGGGAGACCCGCCCAGCGCTGTGCTGCGGGCGGAGGGGTGCGGGTTTGTGGGGCGGTGCCCTGTGTATGCCGGGCTGGGGGCGGGGGATCGGGCGCGGTGTGCAGGGGAGCGGCCGGTGGGGGAGGTCGCCTGTCACTTTCCCCAGCCCCGCCCCTTCCCGGCTGCGTAGATTTGCGGCTCCGCCGCGTGGGGGGCTCCGCCCCAGACCCCCGGACCCCCTGCCCTCAGTGGGCCGAGCCCGACAGTTGGAGGCCCATCACGCCCAGGATCACCAGGCCGATCGAGACGAGCTTCAGGGTCGACACCAGGTCGCCCAGGAAGATCATGCCGTAGATCGCCGTGCCCGCCGCGCCGATGCCCGTCCACACCGCGTACGCCGGGCCCACGTCGAGTTTCTTCAGGGACATCGTCAGCAGGCCGAAGCTGCCGAGGGCGAAGCACGCGAACGCAATCGTCGGCCACAGCCGGGTGAAACCGTGCGAGAGCTTGAGACAGACGGCGAAGCCGGTCTCCAGCAGACCGGCGACCACGACCAGCAGCCACGCCATCAGTTTGCCTCCCGTGTCTCGGTGACCGCCGTTCCGTCCGGTGTGTTTGTTGCACTTGCCACAGGCGGTCACTCGCAAACGTAGGCGATCAGTCGCCTTCGCGCCGCTCCCTCGTGGCAAGCAGCCGCCGCAGGGAGTACAGCCGCTGGGGATCGGCGTGACCGTCCTCGACCCACTGGTCCAGCGCGCAGTCCGGCTCGTCGTGGCTGCACGCGCGCGGGCAGTCCTCGGTGCCCGGCACCAGGTCGGGGAAGGCGAGGATGACGCGGGAGGGGTCCACGTGGTGCAGGCCGAAGGACCGCACGCCCGGGGTGTCGATGACCCAGCCCGAGTCGCCGGGCAGCGGCAGGGCCAGCGCCGAGGTCGTGGTGTGCCGCCCGCGGCCGGTCACGGCGTTGACGTGGCCGGTGGCGCGCTGCCGTTCGACGAGGGCGTTGACGAGCGTGGTCTTGCCGACGCCGGAGTGCCCGACGAAGGCCGTGACGCGGTCCGTCAGCCGCTCCCGGACCCGGTCGGCGGCCCCGCCGCTCGCCAGCTCCTCACGGCTGGTGACCACATGGGGCACGCCCAGCGCGCCGTACGACTCCAGCAGTTTGTCCGGCGAGGCCAGGTCCGACTTGGTCAGGACGAGCAGCGGCTCCAGGCCCGCGTCGTACGCCGCGACCAGGCAGCGGTCGATCAGCCGGGGGCGCGGCTCGGGGTCGGCGAGGGCGGTGACGATCGCGAGCTGGTCGGCGTTGGCGACGACGACTCGCTCGAAGGGGTCGTCGTCGTCGGCCGTACGGCGCAGCACGGAGGAGCGCTCCTCGACCCGGACGATCCGCGCCAGGGTGTCCTTGGCGCCGCTGAGGTCGCCGACCACCGCGACCCGGTCCCCGACCACGGCCCCCTTGCGCCCCAGCTCACGCGCCTTCATCGCGATGATGGTGCGGTCCTCGACGAGGACGTGGAGCCGGCCCCGGTCGACGGTGAGGACGAAGCCCTCGGCTGCGTCCTCGTGCTTCGGGCGGATGTTGGTGCGGGGCCGGTTGCCCTTGCGGTTGGGGCGGACGCGGATGTCGTCCTCGTCGGGGTTCTTGCCGTAGCGGCGCATGGTGCTCTTCCGCTCTTCTCAGGCTCTCGACACCGTCGTCGCCCCCGCGACGGGCCCCAGCATCCCGGTCCACAGCTCCGGGAAGTCCGGCAGGGTCTTGGCGGTCGTCGCCACGTTCTCCACCTGGACACCGTCGACCGCGAGGCCGATCACGGCCGCCGCGGTGGCCAGCCGGTGGTCCTCGTAGGTGTGGAAGACGCCGCCGTGCAGCGGGCGCGGGCGGATGCGCAGGCCGTCCTCGGTCTCGGTGACGTCGCCGCCGAGCTCGTTGATCTCCTTGGCGAGCGCGGCCAGCCGGTCCGTCTCGTGCAGCCGCAGGTGCGCGATGCCGCTCAGGACGGACTCGGAGTCGGCGAGCGCGGCGACGGCCGCGATCACCGGGGTCAGCTCGCCGACCTCGTGCAGGTCGGCCTCGATGCCGGTGATCCGGCCCGTGCCGGTGAAGGTCAGCCCCGCGTCGGACAGCTCGCAGGCGCCGCCCATGGCGGTGAAGATCTCCCGCAGCGCGTCGCCCGGCTGGGTGGTGCGCTCGGGCCAGTCGGGGATGGTGACCCGGCCGCCGGTGACCAGGGCCGCCGCCAGGAACGGCGCGGCGTTGGACAGGTCGGGCTCCACGACGATGTCGCGGCCGAGGAGGGCACTGGAGGAGACCCGCCACACATTGGGCTCGCCGCCCGACTCCGGGGTGTCGACCTGGGCGCCCGCCATGCGCAGCATGTCCACGGTCATCCGGATGTGCGGCATCGACGGCAGGACGGCGCCGGTGTGACGCACCTCCACGCCCTGGTTGAAGCGCGGCGCGGACAGCAGCAGGGCGCTCACGAACTGCGAGGACGAGGACGCGTCGATCTCGACCGTCCCGCCGTCCAGCGCCCCGCCGCCGTGCACGGTCAGCGGCAGCGCGCCCCGCTCGTTGTCGTCTATACGCGCGCCCAGGGCGCGCAGCGCGTCGATCACGCCGTGCAGCGGCCGCTCGTAGCTGCGCGGGTCGCCGTCGAAGCGGATCGGGCCGTCGGCCAGCGCGGCGACGGGCGGCAGGAAGCGCATGACCGTGCCGGCGTTGCCGACGTCGACCGTGGCCGGGCCGTGCAGCCGCGCGGGGATCACCCGCCACGCCTCGCCGGAACCGGCGCCCGTGGAGCTCGACGAGACGGTCTCCTCGATGCCCACGCCCATGGCGCGCAGCGCCTCGGCCATCAGCAGCGTGTCACGCGAGCGCAGCGGCCGGCGGACCCAGCCGGGCTCGGCGGCCAGGGCCGCCAGGACCAGGGCACGGTTGGTGACCGATTTCGATCCCGGCACGGTGACGGTCGCGTCGACGGCCCCGCTCGCGAGGGGGGCAGGCCAGAGGTCGGTGGGCGCAGGGCTCTCGGTCATGTCTTTACCTTAGTGGCTCGTACCGGGTCACAGCCCGAGCAGCCAGCGGCCCCCTCCGGTCAGCGCGCACAGCGAGACCACGTGGAAGAACAGCAGCCAGACCACCGGGGGCACGTTCGTGAGCCGGGCGAGCTGATCGGCGTCGGAGTCCCCGGACCGGCCGTGCCGCCGCTTCGCCTGGAGCTCGAAGGCCGGCCGGACGCCGCCCAGCAGCATGAACCAGACGACCCCGTACGCGAACAGCGCCTGCACCGCCGGGCCCGCCAGCCAGGACACCAGGACGAAGGCGGCGCCGGTGAGCACCACGGTCAGCACGCCGAAGGCGTTGCGGACCATCACCAGCAGCGCGGCGAGCAGCGCCGTGGCACCCCACAGCAGGGCCGTGATGTGCCCGGCCGCGAGCAGCCAGGCCCCGCCCAGGCCGAGCAGCGAGGGGGCGGTGTAGCCCGCCGCCGCGGTCAGGATCATGCCGAGGCCGGTGGGCCTGCCCCGGGAGACGGTCAGCCCCGAGGTGTCCGAGTGCAGCCGGATGCCGTCCAGGCGGCGGCCGCTGAGCAGGGCCACGAGGCCGTGGCCACCCTCGTGGGCGATCGTGATGGCGTTGCGGGTGACCAGCCAGACCCGGCGCGGGAGGACCGCGGCGAGCGCGACGACCCCGGTGGCGACCACCAGCCACAGCGTGGGGTCGGGCTGGGTCCCGACCACCCGGTCCCACAGGGCGGTGGCGTTGGTGGTGTCCATTTGTGCGCGGCTCCTCAGGGGTCCGTGGCAGGGTGGCGAACATGTGTGGTCGATATGCGGCGAGCCGGAGTCCCGAGGATCTCGTGGGGCTCTTCGGCGTCGGGAAGTGGGAACCGGAGGAGACGCTCGCTCCGGACTGGAACGTGGCGCCGACGAAGAGCGTGCCCGTGGTGCTCGAACGTCCTCTTAAAGACGCCAGGGAGCGCGGTCCGGTTCGCCAGCTCCGCTCGCTGCGGTGGGGATTGGTTCCGTCCTGGGCGAAATCGCCCGAGGGAGCCGCGAAGATGATCAACGCGCGGGCGGAGACCGTCCACGAGAAGCCGTCCTACCGGCGGGCCTTCGAGGCGCGCCGCTGCCTGATACCCGCCGACGGCTACTACGAGTGGGTCACCGGCGCGGCCGAGCGCGAGCTGGAGGAGCGCGGCCGCAGGAAGCGCTCCCGCAAGCAGCCGTACTTCGTGACCCCGGCGGACGGCTCGGTCATGGCCATGGCCGGGCTGTACGAGTTCTGGCGCGACCCGACGCTGCCCGCCGACCATCCGCAGGCGTGGTGGGCGACGTGCACGGTGATCACGACGGAGGCGTCCCCGGAACCGTTCGCCCTGGCGGGCGGCGAGGGGCCGCGGTCCCTGGCGGAGATCCATCCGCGCATGCCGCTGATCCTGCCGCCGGACCGGTGGGACGCCTGGCTCGACCCCTCCCGCACGGACCCTTCCGACCTGCGGTCGCTGCTGGTGCCGCCGCGGTCCTCGCTGGTGCGCGCGTATCCGGTGTCGACGGCGGTCAGCGACGTCCGCAACAACACGCCGGAGCTTTTGCGCGAACTGGAGGCACCGGAGGAGTCGACGCTGTTCTGAGTGCCAGGGTGCGGGTCCGTCGCCGCCTGCGGCGGGAGCGCTCTGCGGGCGCGTCCTCAAACGCCGGACGGGCTGAATTCAGCCCGTCCGGCGTTTGAGGACAGTGCGCGGAGCGTGCTTCGGGGTCTGGGGCGGAGCCCCAGTTCGGGAAGGGGCGGGGTGGGGAACAAACCGCTGGGCCGCACCCGAGCATGGGTCCGGGGCGGAGCCCCGGCCTCGGCGGAGCCGAGCATCAGACGCTGTGGGAAGGGGCGGGGTGGGGACAAAGCCCGCCGCAGGCGCAGCCGTGCCGCACCATGGACCCGTGATCGAAACAGTGCGCACCCCCACCGGCGAAGCCAGAATCCACTGGTACCCCGCCCCGAAGCCCCGCCTGATCCTCGCCCTCGGGCACGGCGCCGGCGGCGGCGTAGAGGCTCGCGACCTTCAAGCGATCGCCGCCACCCTCCCCACGCACAAGATCACCGTCGCCCTCGTCGAACAACCCTGGCGCGTCGCGGGCAAGAAGGTCGCCCCCGCGCCGAAGACGCTCGACTCCGCCTGGACCGCGCTGTGGCCCGCGCTGGCCGAGCCGGGGCGGCCGGTCGTCGCGGGCGGCCGCAGCGCCGGTGCCCGCGTCGCCTGCCGCACGGCGAAGGAGCTCGGCGCGGTCGGCGTCCTCGCTCTGAGCTTTCCGCTGCACCCGCCGGGCAGGCCCGAGAAGTCCCGCGCGGAGGAACTGACAGGCGCCGCGCCGCTGCCCACGCTCGTCGTCCAGGGCGCCAAGGACCCTTTCGGGCGCCCTCAGGAATTCCCGTCCGGCACCGAGCTGGTCGCCGTCCCGGACGGCGACCACGGCTTCGCCGTACCGAAGAAGGCGGCCATCGGCCAGGACGGCGCCCTCGCCGTGATCACCGAGGCGGTCGCCGCGTGGCTCGCCGGGCTGCCCGGCTGACCCGTTCGGCCGACCCCGCGGAAAGCGTCCCGCGCTTCGGGAATGCGGGACCGGGCACCGCTGTTGTGCACAACGTCACCACGCACTGGCACGACAGAGGAATGGGAGCTCGCAGCATGGGTTCGACCGCTTGCCTGTCCCGCCGCCCGCAGACCGCTGACCTGGGATGGTCGGCACTGCATGTGGCGCAGCCCGCTTCCGCTGGAGCGGCGGACGGGCCGGATCGTCGTCTATTCTCCGATTCGAGCGGGCCCGTTTCCGGATCCGCCAGGGTGTTGGAGGAGGTGGGTCCGGTATCTGGGACCGACGAGGGGACCGATGACGGCACCGTCGGCGCCGAGAGCGCCGCGGCACGCAACGCCCGCTTCGAGCGGGACGCTCTGACCTTCCTCGACCAGATGTACTCGGCCGCCCTGCGCATGACGCGCAACCCCGCTGACGCGGAGGACCTGGTCCAGGAGACGTATGCCAAGGCGTACGCCTCCTTCCATCAGTTCCGCGACGGTACGAACCTCAAGGCGTGGCTGTACCGCATCCTGACCAACACGTTCATCAACTCCTACCGCAAGAAGCAGCGTGAGCCCCTGCGCAGCGCGTCGGAGGAGATCGAGGACTGGCAGCTCGCCCGCGCCGAGTCGCACATGTCGACCGGTCTGCGGTCCGCCGAGTCCCAGGCCCTGGACCACCTCCCCGACTCCGATGTCAAGGAGGCCCTTCAGGCCATTCCCGAGGAATTCCGCATAGCGGTCTACCTCGCGGACGTGGAGGGCTTTGCCTACAAGGAGATCGCGGACATCATGGGTACGCCCATCGGCACGGTCATGTCCCGACTGCACCGGGGCCGCCGCCAGCTGCGCGGAATGCTGGAGGATTACGCCCGCGAGCGCGGTCTGGTCCCGGCCGGTACAGCTCCGGCGCCGAACGGTTCCGACGAGTCGCACAATCGGAAAGGCTCGGACTCATGAGCTGCGGAGACCCGCACGAGACGGACTGCTCTGAAGTCCTCGACCATCTCTACGAGTTCCTCGACCACGAGATGCCCGACGGCGACTGCGCCAAGTTCGAGGTGCACATCGACGAGTGCTCCCCGTGCCTGGAGAAGTACGGCCTGGAGCAGGCGGTGAAGAAGCTCGTCAAGCGCTGCTGCGGCCACGACGACGTCCCCGCCGACCTCCGCTCCAAGGTCATGGGCCGCATCGAGATGATCCGTGCCGGACAGGCGGTGCCGGACCACGACGTGGTGGCCGAGGCCAGGGCGGCGGAGGCGGCGCGCAAGGTCGCGCAGGACTGACCGCACGCTCCCCGGGCTCGGCGAAGAGCCGTTTCGGCGGGCCTGCCCCCTGGGCAAACACCCTCCCGGGGCAACATCACCCGAAGGTGTGCAACCGGTCGGTTCGGCCGGGGTAATACCCGAATGCGCCGTTCCAGGGCGTCCCCTCAGCCTATTCTCCCCATCCTGACGGCAAGCTGGCCTGCTTCGTACGGGACGGGGAGGACGCGCCATGTGGGCACTTCCGGCGGTGGCACGCGGCTGTGTCGCCTGCGCCGTGGTCGCCGCGGCCCTGTGTGCCGCGCCCGCCGTGCGGGCCGGAACCGCGGCCCCCTGGGCCGCGACCGCCCTGCTCGCCGCCGTCTGCGCCGCCTGTGAGCGGCTGCCCCGCCGCACGCTGACGCTCCCCGTCCTGCTCGCCGGCGCGTTCCTGCTGCCCCCGGCCGCCGCCGCGCTCGTCGCCGTGCCGGGCGCCCTCGCGGGCCGCGTCGAGCAGCGCCCGGTGTGGGCGCGGCGCTGGTGGCACGCCGCCCAGCTGTCGCTCGCCGCGTGCGCCGCCTCGTACGTCTTCGCCCTCACCGCCCCGTCCGGCGCCGCGTTCACCGCCGCGCTGCCGCCCGCCCTCGCGGCCGCCCTCGCCTTCTCCCTCGCCGCCGCCGTCCTCGACGGCGTCATCCGGTTCACCGCCGAGCGCCGCTCGCCCCGGGCCGCCTGGTGCGGCCTGCTGCCGGGCGCGCTGCTGCCCGCGCTGGTGCACGGGCCCACGGGCCTGATGACGGCGGTGCTCTGGCGCAGCGCGTACGGGCCGCTGGCCGCCCTGCTCGTCCTGCTGCCGATGTCCGTCTCGTCCTGGTTCCTGGACCGCTATGAGCGGGAGCGCGCCGCCCACCAGGCCACGATCCGGGCCCTGGTGCAGGCCGTCGACCTCAAGGACCGCTACACGCGCGGCCACAGCGAGCGCGTCGGCCGCGCGTCGGTGCTGATCGCCCGCGAGCTGGGCCTGGCGGGGGAGCGGCTGGAGGCGCTGCGCTTCGCGGGCATCCTGCACGACATCGGCAAACTCGGCATCCCCACCCGGCTGTTGCGCAAGGACGGCCCGCTGACCCCCGAGGAGCGGCGCGTCATCGAGCTCCACCCGGAGTACGGGCACGAGATGGTCCGCGGCATCGGCTTCCTGGACGAGGCGCGCGCGGCGATCCTCCACCACCACGAGCGGCTGGACGGCAGCGGCTATCCGTACGGGCTCAGCGGCCGGCAGATCCCGCAGTTCGCGCGGATCGTCGCCGTCGCCGACGCCTTCGACGCGATGACCTCCACCCGCAGTTACAGCCGCGCCCGGCCGGTCGCCACCGCGATGGCCGAGCTGCACCGCTGCTCCGGCACCCAGTTCGACCCGCACATGGTCGACGCGCTGGAGGCCGCGCTGGAGCACCACGGCTGGCACCCGACCGTCACTTCGGAGGGCTCCCTGCTCACGGAATGCATAATTCTGCCCAGCGGAAACGTCCCTTCTGCGCGGGATTCGGTCACCGGAGCGACCCTTCACGGCGGCGAGGGATGATGAGCGCACCATCGAAACCGTCGAACGCCACCCTGGCCGTCCGCTGGGTGCACGCCGCCGCCGCGGCCGCCGCCGTGACCGCGCTCGCGTGGACCGCCCGCGGCGGCGTGGCGCAGCCCCAAGTGGCCTTCGCGTACGGAGTGTTGATCACCCTCGGTGAAGCCGTGCGACGCCGCCCCACGGCCACCGCCGAGGCCCGCGAGACCGCGCCCGTCGGAGCCGCCGGGGCCCTCGCGTACGCCCTGCTCGGCGAGGTCGGCGGGCGGCCCACCACGCACGGCCCGGCCCAGGTCGTCGCCGTCGTCCTCGCCGCCACGCTCGCCGGCGCGCTCGGCCGCCCGCCCGCGCGCGACCACCTCGCGCGCCGCCTGCTCACCACCGGCTTCGCCGCCGTCTGCTTCCAGCCCCTGCACAACACCGGCGCCCTCGACCGCTGGCCCGGCCACAGCCCGTACTACGCGCCGTTCCTGCTGCTCCTGCTCGCCCTCACCGCACTGTGCGACGCCGTCCTGGCCGCCGCCCTGTCCCGGGCCCGCACCGGCGGACCGTACGGCCCGGCCCTGCGCGACGAGCTGCGCGCCCTGCCCGGCATCGGCACGGCGATCTGCGCGACCGGCGTCGTCATGGCGCTCGCCGTGGCCGTCGCCGGGCTCTGGGCGCTGCCGGTCTTCTGCCTGCCGCTGCTGCTCACCCAGCTGTCCTTCCGCCGCTACACCGCCGTGCGCGCCACCTGTCACCAGACCATCGCCTCCCTGGCCCGCTCCACGGAGATCGCCGGCCACACCCCGGCCGGGCACGCCCGCAGGGTCGCCGCGCTCAGCCGCGCCACCGGCCGCGAGCTCGGTCTGACCGAGGCGGATCTCACCGTTCTGGAGTACGCGGCGCTGATGCACGACATCGGCCAGCTCTCGCTGCTGGACCCCGTGCCCGCCGGGGCGACCGAGCCGCTGCCGCCCGCGGAACGCCGCCGCATCGCCCTGCTGGGCGGCGCGGTCGTCCGGCAGACCGGCGTCCCCTCCGAGGTCGCGGTGGTCGTGGAGCGGCAGGCGGACCCCTTCCGTGAGCAGCCGCTCACCGCCCGCATCGTCCGTACCGTCAACGCCTACGACGACCTCGCCGGGACCGCCGCCTGCGGCCCGCTGCGCGCCCTGGAGCGGCTGCGCCTGGCCACGGCCCACGACCACGACCCCCAGGTCGTCGAGGCCCTGGCCCGGGTGCTGGCGCGCGCCCCCTGCCCGCCCCGGACCCCGCCCCCTGACCCGTAGGAGCCCCGGCAAAGCCCGCGCGGTCGCTGAACCCACGGGTAATGAGCGGGCGTCCAAAGGGGCATGGTTGGATGCGAAGAGAAGAAAACGACACACAGAGCGCGGACTACGGGGGGTGCCGCTCGCGTCGCCATCGAGGAGTGGCGGGCGCAGCTTCCCGGAGCAGAAGAGATGTGGCAGGTTGTCGTCAGGGAGGACGGCGACCGTCACCTGGGTCATCCGGCGTGGTCGCACGCAGAAACCGGCAGGCGGGAATCGTGAGGATCTTCGGCAAGGTACGGCATCGGCCTTCCGCCTCGTGGCGGCAGGCCACCGACCGTGCTTTCACTTTGATCGGCGACGGCCGGTACGAGGACGCGGGCGCACTGCTGACCCGTGCCGCCGACATGGAGCCGTGGCTGTCCGAGTCGTGGTTCAACCTCGCCTTGCTGCACAAGTTCCGGCACGACTGGGAGCAGGCCCGCGCCGCCGGGCTGCGGGCCGTCGCCCTGCTGGACCGCGAGGCGGGCGCCCCCGACTGGTGGAACGTGGGCATCGCCGCCACCGCCCTCCAGGACTGGCCGCTGGCCCGCCGCGCCTGGCAGGCGTACGGCCTGCGGGTGCCCGGCGAGGCCGCCCCGGCCGGTGAGCCGGTCGGCATGGAGCTGGGCAGCGCGGCCGTACGGCTCTCGCCGGAGGGCGAGGCGGAGGTCGTCTGGGGCCGCCGGCTCGACCCGGCCCGGATGGAGGTCCTCTCCATCCCGCTGCCGTCGTCCGGGCGGCGCTGGGGCGAGGTCGTGCTGCACGACGGCGTCCCGCACGGCGAGCGGGTCACCGCCGCCGGGCCCTCCTACCCCGTCTTCGACGAGATCGAGCTGTGGGCCCCCTCGCCCGTGCCGACCTGGGTGGTCCTCCTGGAGGCCGCCACCGAGGCCGACCGGGACGCCCTGGAGCGGCTCGCGGCCGACGCGGGCTTCGCCGCCGAGGACTGGTCCTCCTCCGTGCGGCTGCTGTGCCGCACCTGCTCCGAGAGCCGGATGCCCAGCGACGAGGGCGACGGCGAGCACCTCGACCCGCACGACCACAGCGAGCCGGGCCACCCGGGCCCGCTCGGCCACCGCACGGCCGGTTCCGGCTCGCTGTGGGTGCCCGAGCGCGAGTGCGGCATCGCCGCCCCGGCCGGCCTCGTGCGCGGCCTGCTCGACGGCTGGGTCGCGGACAGCCCGGACACCCGGGAGTGGCGGGATCTGGAAGAAGTCTGCTGAGGTGCGCCCGTGGCCCCCGTACCCTGTACAGGCATCCCTTTTTCCGGGTTTGACTTCCGAGTTTTGCAGAGAGGCGTAACGGCGGCATGGCGCAGCAAGAGACCGATCAGCCGATGACCGGCGAGTTCATCGTGGACACCGAGGACTGCGAGGCGCGCGAGCTCGCGCACCGCGAGCGTGGCACGTCCCGCCCGATCACCGTCGTCGGCAACCCCGTGCTGCACAAGGAGTGCAAGGACGTCACCGAGTTCGGCGACGAGCTCGCGCAGCTCGTCGACGACATGTTCGCCAGCCAGCGCACCGCCGAGGGCGTGGGCCTGGCCGCCAACCAGATCGGCGTCGACCTCAAGGTCTTCGTCTACGACTGCATGGACGACGAGGGCGTGCGGCACGTGGGCGCCGTCTGCAACCCCGTCCTCGACGAGATCCCGGCCGACCGCCGCATCCTCGACGACTCCAACGAGGGCTGCCTGTCCGTCCCGACCGCCTACGCCTCGCTGGCCCGCCCGGACTACGCGGTCGTCCGCGGTCAGGACGCCGAGGGCAACCCCATCGCGGTCGAGGGCACGGGCTACTTCGCCCGCTGCCTCCAGCACGAGACGGACCACCTCTACGGCTACCTCTACATCGACCGCCTCTCCAAGCGCGACCGCAAGGACGCGCTTCGCCAGATGGCGGAGGGCACGCCGCGGTACGAGGTCGTCCCCAACGACTGAGCGCGGCACACGGCTTGAAGCAACGCCGAAGGGCCCGTACGGAGCGATCCGTACGGGCCCTTCGGCATGGCAGATGGAAACCGTCTGCTAGAACTCGTCGTCGAAGGAGACCGAGCCCTCGACCGCCACCTGGTACGCGGACGCGCGGCGCTCGAAGAAGTTGGTCAGCTCCTGGACGTTCTGCAGCTCCATGAAGGAGAACGGGTTCTCCGAGCCGTAGACCGGGGCGAAGCCGAGGCGCTGGAGGCGCTGGTCGGCGACGCACTGGAGGTACTCGCGCATGGACTCGGTGTTCATGCCCGGCAGGCCCTCGCCGCACAGGTCGCGGCCGAACTGCAGCTCCGCCTCGACGGCCTCCCGCAGCATGTCGGTGACCTGCTGCTGGAGCTCGTCGTCGAAGAGGTCGGGCTCCTCCTGGCGGACCGTGTCCACGACCTCGAACGCGAAGTTCATGTGCATGGTCTCGTCACGGAACACCCAGTTGGTGCCGGTGGCCAGGCCGTGCAGCAGACCGCGCGAGCGGAACCAGTAGACGTACGCGAAGGCGCCGTAGAAGAACAGCCCCTCGATGCACGCCGCGAAGCAGATCAGGTTGAGCAGGAAGCGACGGCGGTCGGCCTTCGTCTCCAGCCGGTCCAGCTTCTCGACCTCGTTGATCCACTTGAAGCAGAACTGGGCCTTCTCGCGGATCGACGGGATGTTCTCCACCGCGTCGAAGGCGGCGGCACGGTCGTCCGGGTCGGGGAGGTAGGTGTCCAGCAGCGTCAGATAGAACTGGACGTGCACGGCCTCCTCGAAGAGCTGCCGCGACAGGTACAGCCGCGCCTCGGGGGAGTTGATGTGCTTGTACAGCGTCAGCACGAGGTTGTTCGCCACGATCGAGTCACCGGTCGCGAAGAACGCGACCAGGCGGCCGATCATGTGCTGCTCACCCGGGGACAGCTTCGCCAGGTCGGCGACGTCGGAGTGGAGGTCGACCTCCTCGACGGTCCAGGTGTTCTTGATCGCGTCGCGGTAGCGGTCGTAGAAGTCCGGGTACCGCATCGGGCGCAGGGTCAGCTCGAAGCCCGGGTCCAGCAGGTTCTTCTGTTCAGCGGTCGACATTACTGGCAGGCCTCGCAGGACTCGGGGTTCTCAAGGGAGCAGGCGACGGCGTCGGCGTCGGGCACGGCCTGCTGCACGGGGACGGTGGCGGCGGCACCGGCGGAGCGCGCGATCCGGGTGGCCGGGCGCGAGCGCAGGTAGTACGTCGTCTTGATGCCCTGCTTCCAGGCGTACGCGTACATCGAGCTGAGCTTGCCGATGGTGGGCGACGCCATGAAGAGGTTCAGCGACTGGCTCTGGTCCAGGTACGGCGTACGGGCCGCGGCCATGTCGATCAGGAAGCGCTGCGGGATCTCCCAGGCGGTGCGGTAGAGGTCGCGCACCTCCTTGGGGATCCACTGCATGTCCTGGATCGAGCCGTTGGCGTCGGTCATCGCGTCACGCGTGGTGCGGTCCCACACGCCGAGCTTCTTCAGGTCCTCCACCAGGTAGGTGTTGACCTGGAGGAACTCACCGCTGAGGGTCTCGCGCTTGAAGAGGTTGGAGACCTGCGGCTCGATGCACTCGTACACGCCCGCGATGGACGCGATGGTGGCCGTCGGCGCGATCGCCAGCAGCAGCGAGTTGCGCATGCCGACCTGGGCGATGCGGGCGCGCAGCGCGTCCCAGCGGCCGGCCCAGCGCTGCTCGGCGTTCGGGTAGTGGTCCGGGTGCAGCACGCCGCGGGCGGTGCGGGTCGCGGACCAGGCCGGGTGCGGGCCGTGCCGCTCGGCGAGGTCGGCGGACGCCTCGTAGGCCGCGAGCATGATCCGCTCGGAGATCCGGGTGGACAGCTCCTTCGCCTCGGGGGAGTCGAAGGGCAGCCGCAGCCGGAAGAAGACGTCCTGGAGGCCCATCAGGCCCAGGCCCACCGGGCGCCAGCGGCTGTTGGAGTTCCCGGCCTGCTCGGTCGGGTAGAAGTTGATGTCCACGACGCGGTCGAGGAACGTCACGGCCGTACGGACCGTACGGTCGAGCTTCTCCCAGTCCATCTCGCCGTCGGTGCCCAGGTGCTGGGCCAGGTTGACCGAGCCGAGGTTGCAGACGGCCGTCTCGCCGTCGTCGGTGACCTCGAGGATCTCGGTGCAGAGGTTCGAGGAGTGGACGACCTTGCCGGGCTCGGCGGTCTGGTTCGCGGTGCGGTTGGACGCGTCCTTGAAGGTCATCCAGCCGTTGCCGGTCTGCGCGAGGGTGCGCATCATCCGGGAGTACAGCACCCGCGCGGGGATCTGCTTGACGGCCTTGCCCGCGGCCTCGTAGGCGCGGTACGCGGCGTCGAACTCGTCGCCGTAGAGGTCGACCAGGTCGGGCGTGTCCGCCGGGGAGAACAGCGACCAGTCGGCGTCCGCCTCCACGCGGCGCATGAACTCGTCCGGGATCCAGTGCGCGGTGTTGAGGTTGTGCGTGCGGCGGGCCTCCTCACCGGTGTTGTCGCGGAGCTCCAGGAACTCCTCGATGTCCGCGTGCCAGGTCTCCAGGTAGACACAGGCCGCGCCCTTGCGCCGGCCGCCCTGGTTGACCGCCGCGACGGAGGCGTCGAGCGTGCGCAGGAACGGCACGATGCCGTTGGAGTGCCCGTTGGTGCCCCGGATCAGCGAGCCGCGCGAGCGGATGCGGCTGTAGGACAGGCCGATGCCGCCGGCGTGCTTCGACAGGCGCGCCACCTGGTGGTAGCGGTCGTAGATCGAGTCCAGCTCGTCCAGCGGGGAGTCCAGCAGGTAGCAGGACGACATCTGCGGGTGGCGGGTGCCGGAGTTGAAGAGCGTGGGGGAGGAGGGCAGGTACGAGAGGGTGCTCGTCAGCCGGTACAGCTCGGCGACGTCCTCCAGGGCCTGCTTCGTGTGGTTCTCGGCCAGGCCGCAGGCCACGCGCAGCAGGAAGTGCTGCGGGGTCTCGATGACCTGCCGGGTGATCGGGTGGCGCAGCAGGTAGCGGCTGTGCAGCGTGCGCAGGCCGAAGTAGCCGAAGCGGTCGTCCGCGCCGTCGAGCAGGGCCGCGTCGACGAGGGAGTCCAGCCGCTCGGCGTGGGTCGTGACGAAGGCGGCGGTGTCGTCCGCGATCAGGCCCTCGCGGTGCCCGGTCGCGACGGACGCGGAGAAGGAGAGCGCGCCCTGTCCGGCGGCCTCTTCGGCGATGGCGAGGGTGAGCAGCCGGGCGGCGAGCTTGGAGTACTCGGGCTCCTCGGCGATCAGACCGGCGGCGGCCTCGGTGGCCAGGGACCGCAGTTCGGCCTCGTCCGAGCCCGGGTGGCGGCCCCGCAGCGCGGCGGCGGCGACCTTTCCGGGGTCGGTGGCGGGCAGATCGGCGGTGAGGTCGGTCAGGGTGCGCAGCAGCGCGGTCCCGGGGCCGCCGGTCGCTTCCGCGGACGCTGAGACCGGATCGGCGGGCGCGATGGTCACTGAGGCTCTCCCTCGCTCGGCAAAGGGCCGGGCGGGTGGCGCGCGACGGGCGCGTACGGGCATGCCTCTTTGCACCAGGGCATGCTCGTAGCGTCCATCGGCCCAACCCGCGAGGCCCGGACGAATACAAAACGCCCGGTGCCGGCCGGGGCGGCGCGGCGGTGGGCGTGCTGTCGGCAGGTACTCGGACTCCTGCATGCGTCATTACGGCATACATGCACCGTTGCGGGACAGTTCCGGATTTCCACCGGATTCCCCTGCGACGACAGCGAGGACGAGCATACATCTAGTGCTGGCCGTCGCATGCACCACCACATCTTGTGTCGCGCGGTAATCGGATGGGTCTGAATGTGCTAACAGGGCCTGGCGGCAAGGGGCATGACGAAGGGCCGTCGCGCGCCTGTCCGGCGCGCGACGGCCCTCGGTGATCCGGCGGGTGGCGGGCCGCCCGGCGGCCCGCCTGGGGGTGCCCTGAGGGGCGTCTAGGGGTCAAGCACCCGGGCCCCTGGGGTGCGCAATCCAGCCCGTCCGGCGTTTGGGGACGCTCCCGCAGGGAGCTCCGCCGGAGGCGTCAGTGCCCCCCGGTTGCCCCCGCCGTCGCCGGCGGCAGCTCCTCCGCCACGCCCGGATCGCCCGCATCCGCCGTGTAATCCGACGGCTTCGTCTCGTCCACACCATCCCGCACGCCCGTCGCCTTGAACACAAGCGTGAGCACGACGGCCACGATCACATTGAGCGCGAACGCGGTGAGCCCGATGTACCCCTTCTCCCCGATGAACGGAATCAGGTTGGTATTCCCGAAATGATCCTGTGTGGCACTAGGCGTGTCGTACGCCCGCCATGTCCCGTACGTCATGCCCACCGCCCAGCCCGCCAGCAGCCCCCACCGATGGAACCAGCGGGTGAAGAGCCCGCCGACGAGCGCCGGCACGGTCTGCAGGATCCAGATGCCACCGAGCAGCTGGAAATTGATCGCGACCGTCTTGTCCATCGTCAGGACGAAGATCAGGGCGCCGACCTTCACCAGCAGCGAGGCGAGCTTGGAGACCTTGGCCTCGTGCTCGGGGGAGGCGTCCGGCTTGATGAAGTCCTTGTAGATGTTGCGCGTGAAGAGATTCGCCGCCGCGATCGACATGATGGCCGCCGGCACCAGCGCGCCGATGCCGATCGCCGCGAAGGCCACGCCCGTGAACCAGTCCGGGAACATGTCCTCGAAGAGCTGCGGAATGGCCAGCTGGCCATTCTTCACCTTGACGCCCGCGGCGATCGCCATGAAGCCGAGCATGGCCAGCAGGCCCAGCATCAGCGAGTAGAGCGGCAGGATCGTGGTGTTGCGGCGGATGACGTTGCGGCTCTTGCTGGAGAGGACCGCGGTCACCGAATGCGGATAGAGGAACAGCGCCATCGCCGAGCCGAGCGCGAGCGTCGCGTACGCCCATTGCGCGTCCGGACCGCTCACCAGGGAGCCGCGCGGTTTGCCCGTCGCCGGATTCTTCTGGGCGAAGGCGTCACCCGCCTTCGCGAAGATGTGCTCGAAACCCCCCAGCTTGATGGGGATGTAGATGATGGCCACGATGATCACTATGTAGATCAGCGCGTCCTTGACGAAGGCGATCAGCGCGGGGGCCCGCAGTCCGGCCGAATACGTATAGGCCGCGAGCACGCCGAACGCGATGAGCAGCGGCAGGTCCTTCATGAACCAGTTGGACCCGCCACCGACCCCCAGCACGTCCAGTACGGCCTGGATGCCGACGAGCTGGAGCGCGATGTACGGCATGGTCGCGAGAAGTCCGGTCAGCGCCAGGGCCAGTGAGAGCCCCTTCGAACCGAACCGCCCGCGGACGAAGTCCGAGGACGTCACATAGCCGTGCTTGTGCGCCACCGACCACAGGCGGGGCAGGAAGGTGAACACCAGCGGATAACAGAGGATCGTGTACGGCACCGCGAAGAATCCCGCCGCGCCGCCCGCGTAGATGGCCGCCGGCACGGCGACGAAGGTGTACGCGGTATAGAGGTCGCCGCCCAGCAGGAACCACGTTATCCAGGTGCCGAACGAACGGCCGCCCAGTCCCCACTCGTCGAGGTTGTCCGCGTTCTCCGCCCGCCGCCAGCGCGAGGCGACGAATCCCATGACCGTGACGACCAGGAAGAAGAAGATGAACACGGCGAGTGCCACGCCGTTCACGCCGTCCTTCATGCCCGCTCACCCGCTTCCGCCTTATGGGCCCGCTCGTGGCGGCGCACGATGACGTACGCGATGACGGTGAGCCCGGTGGATATCGGCACCCAGGCCATCTGGTACCAGTAGAAGAACGGAATGCCGATGAACGTGGGCGTGAGCCGGGCATAGGAGCCGACCCACAGCATCGCGACGAAGGGGATGGCGAGACACACCCCCGCCACGATCATCGGCACCGTGACGACTGCAGCCCTGCGGCCGCTCTCCGGTGGTTCCATCGGTGGTTCGGTCATGGTGGCGACTCCCCCTTTGGTGATCACTGCGTGATGCGCAGGAAATCTAGGTCAGGGTCCTGCTGGGCGTCACCCCCTGTCCGCATATCGGTATGACAACGTCATCCGGCGGGCCGTGCCTGTACGTACGCCTCCAGCGAGGCTCGAACGGCGCTCATGCCGCGCCGAGTTGCTGCCACCGCCCCGGAAGCGTCGCTTCCGGCCGTCTCCAAACGGCAGTCACGGCACTCGGTTTCATCGGCGACGGGCCGGATCACGCGGCCACAGCCACCGCCGCACGCGCGCAGGGGGTTGGGGCGCGGCGCGGGCTCGGGAGCCGGTTCCGGCATCTTCCGCGTGAGCCGGTCGCGAAGGATCCCGACGGGGGAGCGGACGGGCTCCGGCAGCCCGTCGGTGAGCGCCTCCCGCATCTCCGAGAGCGTGGCCCCGCGCGACAGCCACTCCCCGGCGAGCGGCGCGAGCTCTTTCAGATCCCGCCCGGAAATCCGCAACCGCCGCTCCGCGTGGCACACCGCGACGAGCGCCCGCGCCCCACGCTCGGCGAGCGGGTGGGAGGTGTTCTCCCCGGTGTTCTCTTCTTGGGAACGACCGACGACCGGGCGACTCGGCTCACCGACGGCCGGTCGCGCGTCACCCGGTGGCGTGATCCCGTCCCGCACAGCGAGCGCCTGCTCCTCCGACAACGGCACGTTGGACACCAACTGCCGCGTCCTCCACAGCCCTCCGGCCCCCTGCCCCCGCCACTCGTGGAAGTACCCCTCGGCGGCCAACTCCCGCTTGGCGCGGGTGAACGCGGTCTTCTTGATCCCGGCCTGCTCGGCGGTCTTCGACAGCCTCTGATCGACGCCGTCGGGGAGCGAGAGCTGCCAGGTGAGGAGACGGACGGCGTCGGAGGAGAGTCGGGGGTGGCGGATGATCTCGTTGGGGATCTGCGAGAAGAAGCGTGCGGGGGCGATAGCATGCTTGAGCATTTGCTGGGAGGGCCTTACTCCTGGTGGGTGTAGACCCCCTTCGCTGGTTGCACCCGGCGTGGGGGGTCGTTTTCGTGTGAGCGACGGTAGCCCAGCGCGGAGCAACTTCCCTGGCGCTTCAGGAAAGTTGATCCCTTCGAGTGGATGTGCGGCCCTTGTTCCGGGCCGTTGCCCATGCCTTACTCTGCCGTCATGATTCGTGCAGTGGTATTCGATGTCGGCGAGTGCCTTGTGGATGAGACTCGTGAGTACGGGACCTGGGCCGACTGGCTGGGTGTGCCAAGGCATACGTTCGCCGCGATGTTCGGCGCCGTCATTGCTCAGGGGCGCGACTATCGCGAGACGTTCCAGGAGTTCCGGCGGGGCTTCGACCTGTACGCGGAGCGTGAAAAGCGAGCAGCGGCGGGGCAGCCCGAGCACTTCGACGAGAAGGATCTCTACCCCGATGTACGGCCCGCTCTCGCCGAGCTCCGTGCCGACGGTCTGTGGCTGGCGATCGCGGGCAATCAGACCGTACGCGCCGGCGGGATACTGCGGGATCTCTTCACCGCGGATGTCGACCTTATCGGTACGTCGGACGACTGGGGTGCGTCCAAGCCCGATCCCGCCTTCTTCACGCGGGTGGCAGAGGTCGTGCCGTTTACGGCGGGCGAGATCTTGTACGTTGGCGACCGGATCGACAACGACATTCGTCCAGCCGTCGCCGCGGGCATGAAGACCGCCCTCATCCGGCGCGGGCCGTGGGGAACCATCCAGCGCAACGACCCTGAAGCGGATCGCCTGACCACCATGCGCCTCGACTCGCTCCTGGAACTTCCCGAAAAGGTCGCCAAATTCAACGCTGAAGAGCGCTGACCGTCGTTCCCCAGTCGTAAAGGCGGTCGTCCAGATCCCGCACGCAGCGTTCGTGCTGCCAGGGACCGAGCGCCCGCCGCACCTCCCGCACCCGATCCATACCGGTCGCGTACCACGTTGCGCCAAGCTGATCCAGGGCCCGCCCTGCGTATGCACAGGCTTTCTCGGGGTCGCTCGCCGCTGCCTCGACCGCTGCGAGATCGCCGAAGACGACGGTGCGTTGCTTGGCCGAGGCGGCGGGCAGCTGATCGAGCACATGCAGAAGGGTCTCCCGAGCCTGGGGCAGATGCCCCGCCTTCAGCTGGGTGTTGCCCTTGAACGCGGCGAGTCTTGTTTCATCGAACCAGTCGAGCCATTCCGGGGACCGGTGCTCGGATCCCGCTACCAGAATGTCCTCGCCGTGCCGGATCAGGTGGAGCGCTGTTCGCATATCACCGCACCTGGTCTCGCATTCTGCCTCGACGGCGTCCAGCCATGCCCAGAATTCCGCGGAGGCCGGGCCGCGGCGGGCGTAGGCACGGGCGGCGACCAGGCGCTCGACTGCTTCGTCCCTCCGCCCGGCCCATCCGGGAATGAACGCGGTGTGCGCAAGGACAGCACTGCCCAGCAGATGGTCGTCCGCCTCGCCCGCGGCCTGCAGGGCATGCAACAGCGTCTCGCTCGCCTGATCCGGTTGCCGTAAGTCGAAGAATTCGATGCGCCCCGCGAGCAGATAGCTCTCGGCCAGCGCCGCCGCGAGAACACGGTGGCAGCTGCCGTTTGTCTGCGGCAGCAGCGAACAGCCCAGGCGGGTGTGCCCGAGGACAGCGGGATGCAGGGTCGCGGGTGCCACGGACCAGTACAGACGGCGATGGGAAGTCGTCACGGTCTTGAAGTCGAATCCGACACTCGCAGGCTGAGGCTCGGCACAGGTCTGGGACGGCACTGCGGTCGGGCCGGCCGCGGCAACAGCCCCAACGCCGAGGCGATGAGAGAGATGGACCGGTCTCTGCGCGTCGCTCATTCCCCACGGGGGCGTGAATCCGAGCTCTTCGAGCGGTTGCCCCAGAAGATGAACGAGCACCCGGCCGATGTCGGGTTGCGGCCAGGGTGGCGTGGCAGACTCCCAGCGCCGGACTTGGCGTACGCCCGTACCCACCCCGCGCATCCCGAGCTTGGGCGCCGTGTCGGCGATGGCGTCCGCAAGGGCTTGTTGCGAGGAGTAACCAGCAGCCATTCGTGCTGATTTGAGGCGGATATTGCCGGATGGTCGCGACATGGCTCCCCTTCGGATGCTGCTCTCGGCCACAAGGTACGTCGTTTGCACCCGGACGTGCAGTCACCCATGTGGGTGCAACAAAGTCCTTTGGAAGTCCGCTTGACGGCCTCTGAGAGCCCTCGAATCGTGCGCACACGGCTAGGACGCTGTGCACACGTAAGACCCCAACTGCCCATGGGACTCCCATGGTTACTCATCGCCATGCAGTGCATGGGCGGCAAGCATCGGACCGGAAGAGGCGGAAGCATGAAGAGCGAAGCGCGAGCCAGGCTCGCCCGGATGGCGGCTCCCCGTGGCGCGAGCGGGGTGCTGGTGATCCGGCGCGACCTTGGGGAATCGGCTGATGGCCCGGACAGGTCCACCGGACCCCTGGCCCTCGCCCCGTGTCAGTGCGACCAGCACCGCGCAGGTGCGGGCGCGCCGGACTCCGCAGCATGGCCGGGCCTCGGGCGGGCCCAATGCTGATGCCGCGGCCGATCATCCCCCTGACCCGTACATCTGAAGTGTCTGATGAACGTCGGCCGGCCGACTCAACACCACCAGCCGAGACCACAGAGAGGCCGGAATGGAAACCTTCGAGCTCGCCCGCCTCGACGCCTACTTCGGACGCATCGCGTCGCGATTCGCGCCCGAGGAACGCCCGGTCTCGTTCCTGATCACGCACCTGCTGCCGGAGCGCCCGGCATTCGTGCGCGGAATCGCAGGGGTGACCGAGCTGCGTGCCGTGCTGCCCAAGCCGAAGTCCGTGCACGCCGAAGCGCTGCGCCAGGTCGAGAGCGACGGTCACGCGTGCGACAGGTTGTCGCGTGACATGTTCGCGGATCCTGATCGCGCCGTGCGGTACATCGAGGCGCGCGCCGCCGGACGTCCGGTCGTTCTTCTCGACGTAGGCGGGTACTTCGCCCCAGCCCTCAGCGCATTGTGCGACCGCTTCTCGGGGCGCTTGCTGGGGGTCGTCGAGGACACCGAGAACGGTCACCGCCGCTACGCCGACCTCGGCAAGCCGGCCTGCCCCGTCGTCTCCGTGGCACGCTCGCCGCTGAAGGACCCCGAGGACTTCCTCGTCGGGCAGTCGGTCGTCTTTTCCACCGAGGCGCTCATGCGCGGCCGGGGCGACATCCTGCACGGTCGCGCCGCGCTCGTGATCGGGTTCGGCAAGCTGGGCAGTTCCATTGCCCGTCTCCTGCATGCCAAGGGCGTACGGGTCACGGTGTACGACATCGACCCCGTACGCCGCACACAGGCACTCTCGCAGGGCTTCGCAGTGGCCCGCGATCGCGAGACAGGGCTCAAGGACGCCGGGCTCGTGCTGTGTGCGACGGGCTCACTCGCGCTGCGCGGTGAGGACTTCCCGCGGTTGCGCAACGGCGCGTACGTGGCCACCGTGACCAGCAGCGAGGACGAACTCGAGCTCGCCGGACTGCCGGACGTCTACGAACGAGCCCACGTCGGCGACCACATCACTCGGTACCTCACGACCGGCCACTACTTCTACCTGCTCAACGGTGGCAACGCTGTGAACTTCCTGCACGGGGCCAGCGTGGGGCCGTTCATCTTCCTCGTGCAAGCCGAGATACTCGCCGCCTCCGCTGCGCTCGCTCGCGGGGACCTGGACACCGGCCTGCACGAGATCAGCGCCGCCGACCGCGCTGTCATCGCGGCGACATGGCTCGACTACTTCAACCGATAGGAGCAGGCGTGCCCATCGCGCCCCACCACATCCGCGACACCATCGACGACTACCTCGACGCACACCCCGAGGAGAAGACGCGGCTCGCGCCCGCCCTCGATCTCCTCGACGCCGAGGCCGATCTCACCTCGCGGAAGGAATTCCGGGGCCACGCCACGGCCGGGGCGATCCTCACCGACCCGGCCGGCCGCGTACTCCACATCCGGCACCTCGCGCTCGACCGCTGGCTCCTCCCCGGCGGCCACATCGAGCCCGAGGACGCCCGACTCGTCGACGCGGCGCAGCGGGAACTGACCGAGGAGACAGGCATTCCGGCCTCGGCCGTCGTCCCCGCCGGGCTGTGCCCCGTACACATCGACGCGCACCCCATCCCGGCCAACGACGCCAAGGGCGAGCCCGAACACCAACACTTCGACTTCCGGTTCCTCTTCCGCACGTCGGCCGACATCGGCGAGATCCAGGCGGAGGAGGTCACTGCCGCAGCTTGGCGCAGTGCCGAGAACATCGAGGACGAGACCTTGCGCCGCCGCATCGTGCGGGCCTTGCGGTGACTGGCACCCTAGCCCCGGCCGACCCGTCGCCGGACGCCGTAACCGCGCACGTCAGGACAGCGAGGTGACCGCTCGGCCGAAGTGAGGGGTGAAGAACCGGACCGTGCTGTCGGACAGGACATCGGGCCAGTGCTGACTGAAGACCGCGGCGGTGATCCTGGGGTCGATCGCCGTCAGCGGTATTCCGATCGCGGTGTCGTGCGCTGTACGCGGCTGGTCGCCGTGACCGGGCGCGTCGATGACGGCGACATGGAATCCGCAGCTGGTCACGAGACGCTGTGCCCGGCCCACCATCGCCGGATGCTGGGGCGCATGGGCAGGTGGTCGATCTCTTCAGCTGTGAGAACTTCTGGAACGCTGCTCGTTGAACACGCGCAGCGCCTCACTGTCTCGTTCTTCGAGGTCGTAGTAGTGCGTGTCGGAGTGCACTACCTCGCTATAACCCCATCGCCCCCCGCAGATCAGTTCACCGGACTCAGGAGGAGGCGTACCGGCTTCGCCAGCGGCAAATTCCCAGTGACCAGGAAGGCTCGAATCTTCCACTTCGAACAGCTGGAGCGGCAGCCAGGCGGGCTGATCGTAGTCGTCAGCTACGAGCACGGTCAGGGAACTGTTGAGCAAGGCCATCGCGAAGACTTCGTAAGAGCTGCCGATGGACAAGTCGTAGCGTGTCTCCGGAGTGTAGAAGAGGCCTTGGTGATACGGCCCGATATCTGATCCTTTATTAGCGACACACCTGACGATCACGAGCTCTCCTACTTGAATTTGCAGTCATCGACTTCACCGGTGACCTTATTACGTACGTGGTGAACCTCAACGCCGTTCACTCGCGCTCACTACTCCCCAGTCGCACCCGTCGCCTCCGAGCAACCGCTTCGTGATCTGGGCTGCGTGCGGGAGAACAGTCGGTCGTAGCGGAGGCTATGCGGTGGCCCCGTCCGTGCCCCCAATCCGAGGAGCGTGGGCGGGGCTTCGCGCTTGTTGGGCGCCGTCGGCCCGGGACCGTGTTCGTGTAAGTCGAGTTACTCGCCGCTACGTGTTCTGAATTCCGTGCTCGGGAGATTTCATGACGCCGTTTGAAGCCAGCTGCCGTCCTGGAACTCTGCGGGCACATCGTCCTTCCACGGATCGATGCCACGAGCCTCAAGTTCGTCGAACCACCGGTCCCGCTGAGATTCGGGCAGACGCTGACCGCACCACGGACAGAAGAGCATGCCGATGCGCGAGGTACCGCCGTCGTGGACGATCAGTCCGTACTCCCGGAACTTCGCACTGAAGTCAACGAGCGCGTCCGGGCAGGCGAACGGGTCGGCGTGGGTATCGCAGTGCCAGTCCACGTGGCGTGTCATCTCTTCACAACAGTGCTCAGTCATCCGCTCATTCTCCTAGCCAAGGCAGATGGCCTCTTCCGGCATCGGCAGATCGGCAAGACGTGCGCCTCATCATCGGAGGACGACTGTGACGCCGTAGCGTTCAAGGCGCTGCACTGTCTCCTCGAAGTAGTTGAGGTGCCCCTCGAGGTCGTATACGACCCCGGCCAGCGAGCGGCGTGCGATCTCCGCGTCGTGCCAGATCAGTGTGAAGGGCACTGCCACACCGAATCCACCCCCGAGACAGTCGTTGAACGCCTGCCATCCTGAGCCGAAGTACCCGCCAGGTCCAGCAAGCGCCTCGCCCATTGCGCAGTGCATGCTGGAGACGTCCGTGACGAATCTGCCGTCGAGGTGATACGTGGCGCCGGACTGGTCGGCACCCCTGTTGGTCCTGTTGTGGAATGCGAGCATGAGCCACTCATTCCTGCCCTCCGGGCTGTATTGAGCCCATTGGTTCAACGTGCTGGGGATCCCCTCATACCACGCTGCCCACACCGGTCGGGCAAGCAGTGGCGGCGGGCTGTAGGGACCGTCGGCAAATGTGATGTCGATCAGGCCGCCGCCGAGAACAGAGGGGCCCGATTCCACGATGTTCAGATCAAGGCTCCTACGCGCCATCGGGCGGCCCGTACGGTCCAACGCCCATAGCTCGGCCCACCCTCCTCGCCGGGACTCCTGAAGCGTGGCGAGCAGTGGCTCCGCCGGCTGGCACCCGATGAGTGTCATCGGGACCTCGGCCGGGCCCGACCGCGCGATGCGGAGGCCGTCGACCGCCTCGCAGGATTCGATGAGGGATTCATCTCCCTTGAACAGCTCGAACCGCGGTGACGCGGGCAGCTCGACGAGGCCCCAATCGGGCTCTTCCACCTCTGCCTCGACAACGATATCGAGCAGTGAAGGATTGCCGTCGTTCACCTGATGGGCCAGGACGACGGCATTGGACAGCTCCCACCATTCGACCGGGCGCTCGTCGTTTGAGACCTCGATGCACAGGTCGCCCAGTCGGCCATTCGTCGGGCCGGGCTGATCGATAATGGTACGTAGCCGGCCTTGTGGAGTACATCCGAGGAAGGTCAAACGTTCTCTCGGTGCTGGCTCCGGGGCTACGAACAGCCCATCGACATCAGCGCACCGTGTCAGCAACTGCTCGGCGCCGTCATTGTTCTCGGCCACCAGAAGGAACTTCGGAACACTCCCTCGGTGCGTCAGCTCATCAAGGGCAGCCTTGGCGGCTGCCACTACTTTCTCCCACAAGGGTGATGCCAGGAAAGCATCATCGGGGCTTTCAGCGCCAACGGCATCGAGAACTTCGCCGAGGCAGCCTGCAAGCTCGGCCATCGCCCCAGCCTCCTCGTCGGATGCCAGGGTGAACCCAATGGTCGCGTAGGGGGCATCGAGAACCGTGGCATCGTCCAGGATGTTCACGTTGAGGGTGAAGTCGTCGAAGTACCCTGGGCTTGGGTACTGTCGATCAACCCAAACCCTCTTCTGATACTCAGGATCTGAGAGCGCCCGTACCGCGGTAATTACTTCTGCCCTCATCTCGGGGAGTTGAATTGATCGAGGCTTGAGGTTCATGGCTGGTTCTGCGTTTCCATTTGCAGGACGTGCGCGTCCTGAGGGCTTTGTTTGATCGAGCTGTCGGTGGGTGCCCCCATCTCTCCTGACAAGCAGTGCTCACCTGGCCAGGGCTCCGCCATCAGGATCACTTGATCGGTCTCAACGTCGAACCCGAGTGCCGGACGACTGTGGTTGCTGCCCTCGGAATCCATCAGCACCGGCTTACCCAGCCGCCGACCGATCGCCGTGAGGAAGCCGTAGAACACGTCGAGTCGTTCTTGGCCCTGGAGCTCCCGCAGGTCGACATCGAAGTCGATCTGCTTGGCCGAATAGAAGCGGAAGATCGCCAGCACATCAGCAGTCGGCCAGACCCGCAGCTGCGGGCACTCGGCGTCAGCCGGGCGGGACAGCGGCGCCTCCGCCCGAGGCACCGGAAGCATCGTCTCGCCTTCGGAGTATTGGTATTTCCAGCCGCTCGCGCCGACGAGGTCGAGAACCGCCTGCCAGTCCTGCACCGAAGTCTCGGGAACAATCACGTCCGGCAGCGACCCCATCAGGCGGGGGTCGAAGAAGCATTTGACGTCGTCCCACAATAGATCAGCCACCCCGCCATCCTGCCCGCCGCACTCTCTCGACGCATACCCGATTTCCTTGCCCAACCCATAGGGGTCCCTGCGGCAGCGGCTACCGGGCGGCGGTGGTCGGCTCAGGGGTAACGGATACCTCTTGCATGGCGGTCAGCTTCCGTACGAAGAGAATGGCGAAGACGGCCGCAGCAATGGACAGCAGGTCGGAAATCATCACGACGGTCGCAGCCTGCCGCAGGGCGTGCGCGGAATCCGCGTGGTTGTAGAAGGTCGAGCCGATCCTGTCGACCGCCAGGGCTCCGATCCACAGGAACCACCACGCCTTCACCGGCGCATAGGACACCTTGCGCCAAGAGCCGTCGGATGTGGACTGGGCGCTGACCTCCCACACCTGGCGGGCCACGCGGTACGGCAGCCACAGGTTGGCGACCGGCACGAACCAGGCGCCGATGGCCCAGCCGCGGCCCATCGTGCAGATGTTCTGGGCGAAGTATTCGGCGTTGACCCGGGCGCGATGGAACCAGACGATGAAGACGACGGCCGTGGCGAGCATGCTCACCGCCTGCCAGAGGCCGGCCGCCGCGTACAAAACGTCAGCACGGGACAGGTCTTCGTCACTGGTGGACAGCACGTCACCCATCAACGAGTAGACGTTGTAATCGGCGTAGACCGCGAAGAGGTCGGCGACCGCGGTCAATGCGAGCAGCACGGTAACGGCTGTCGCCCAGCCACGCGATGGCTGACGGGCAGGTCTGCCGACCGATACCGGGACAGCGTTGAAGGACATGGTTCGGAACCCCCCACGGGAACAAAAAAGCGCACTCGCTCAGGCGGGCGCAGAAAGGAACATACGCCACTTTAGATGTCATGCCCAACGAAAATCGTGCGAAGCTGGAGGCCGGATGACCTGGCGGGTAATCGACGCCCGCCCGCAGGCAGCGCTGGGGATCAGCTCAAGCAGCGGTGTGCCCGCGGGTGGCTTGATCAGGCTGCGGCAACATGGACCAGCCGTACGCGCACGTAGAGATCACGTGCAGCGTGGTTCCTGAAGCAGGGGCGAATGCGTGGGCGCATCGCGTGGATGTGTTCGTCGGCGCGGCCGGACTGGACGCTCGGGTGGTCGTCGAGGGCAAGCTCCCATGTCCGAATCCGGAGCGGTCTCACCACTGCCGCCGTCAAACGGCACGAGGCCCTCCTGAGACTTCAGGAGGGCCTCGTTTCAAGGCTGCCGAGATGTCACTGACGTCGTGCAGTTGGCCTTGCCTACCCTGTCGATGATGCTTCGAAGGTCGGCAGAATTTGGGCCACTCGTGACGCGGTTTTGACACATCGGCTCTTCCGCGACAGCTTGGGCGGTACGCTTATTTCTATCGCTTAATCGCTGGAGGTAAACCCGATGGGTCCTCTGAAATTTCAGCCCGTCCTCATTATTTCGCCCCGAGTCGGTTAGTGCTGAGGAAGGCGACTCCGCTACTCACTCGGGCGCCCCGCCTGCAGGAACTGTCGATAAACGAGATCTAGCAGTGCTGCGTATGCGTGCTGCGAGCGGGCGACGGTTTGGTCGTCACCCGATGCTATGTCACCGAGTCGATCCATTCGCCGCATCAGCGCTTGAAGCATTGCGAGGACATCAACGGGTGCTGGCTTGAAGATCCCGCGTTCCACATATCGGATCACCGTCGTCACATATTCGTCGGCTTCCGCCAGATCGCTGCGCGTCAGAATCAGATCCTTGCTCGACCCGCTCCGGGGGAACGGCAGATTGCGCCATAGGGTGTAGGCGTCAATGAAGCTGAGCATCGTGTTTTCCTCTATTTCTAATGAGCCTCGTCGTACCAGAAGGAAACGACTCGTCCGTCCGGCCCGATGATCCCGCCCTTGCCTCCGTTGGGATCCGAGTACTTCACACCCCACTTGCCGTCATCGAATGGCATCCTCTTTGCGTTATACCCCTTCTTTCCTCCTGGCTCAGCCAGCCGCTTTACCCAGTCGCTCGAATCTTGCAAGTACTTCTCACGCGTGACATTCAATGGCTCGCCGTGCTTTCCCCAGTGATATTGGAAGCTGCCCCCGGGATTTTCGAAAGTGCCCTCGTGCCAGACAGCGTCAACACCAGTTGGGCACGGCCCCGAATTGTGTACCAATACTGGCGTCTGTCCCGCCAGCACATAGTACGTGTGAAGCCCTTCGACCGTGAGGTTATAGGTGCGTACCTGCTGCTCGTAGGCCTGATTTCCCTCGACGCGGATGATGGCGCCATCGGTGCTCAGAAGATCAGAGCCTGCCCTGAGGTCGCCTGCTTCGACCCAGCGATGCTTGGAGGGGCTCCAGAAGGGGTGCTCATGGGTGGCCGTGATCTTCTTGGGGCCGTCGGGGGTAGTGATCATCAGGTCGTTGAAGCGCTTGTCGTCGTCGGTGACGATCAGGCGAGTCACCGCGCGGGCTTCTGTTCGGCCTGTGACTGGGTCGGTCGCGAGAACCCGGTCACCCTCGTTGATGTTTTCGATATTCCGCGTGGAGCGGTCGGCCATCAGAACCTGGGTGCCGGCGATGAAACACTTGCACCCCTTCAGGATCCGTACGCGCTCCGCGATCTCCGCTATCTTCGCGAACTTGCCGCTGGCCTTGGCAAGCTTCCCGAACCACCCCGCGACGGGGATCAGCGTGAGGGCAGTCCAGCCGCACTGCGCATTCCACCCCAGGTCGTTTTTGCAGTCAATTGCATCATTGAAGCCGAAAATTTCCCTCCCGAGGAGGACAGCATCATCGCATGGGAGGTTGTACCAAGGGGCGTCCATGCACTCTCGGATGCTGCGCTCGAGAGCGCTCTCGCGGCCGTCACTGGAAGCCTGTTCTTCGATCTCGGCATCACGACGTTTCGCGGCTGCTTCGCGTTCTTCTTTCTCCTCTTTCTCCTCTTGCGCGTTGAGTTCCTTTTGGCGCTCCTTCATCCAGAGCGCCATGGAGTCCGCCTTGACCTGCGCATACGCGATCGAGGCCGCGTCGGCGTCCTTGCCTGCTTTCTCGGCATCGGCTCGCGCTTCTGCCGCTGCGAGATAAGCATCGTCAGCGGATGCGCGTGCTGAAGCAGCCGACTCCCCGGCCTGAGCCGCGTAAGCTTCGGCAGCGTCGGCATCCGCTGCGGCGGATTTCGCCGCCTTGTCCGCAGCCTGTGCCGATTTGGCTGCATCCGCTGCCGATGCCTGGGCCTGCTTGGCGTAGTCGGCTGCCTGGGCGGCGAATTGTTTGGCCTGGCCCGCCTGTTCCTTGGCCTGTTTTGCGTAGTCGGCTGCCTGGGCCGCGGCCTTGTCGGCTACGGCGGAAGCTGCGGCTGCCTGGGCCGCGTTCTGCTGTGCGGTCGCGGCCACAGCGGACGCGTTGGCGATGAGCTGTTTGATGCCTGCGACGTGGGTTGCGGTCAGGTGATCGAGGCGGGCGGTGCTGTACTGGCCGACCCGGATGAAGTCGTGCAGGAGCTGCGGAGGGCTTTCCAGAGCAACCTGGGCGGCTGCCTTGGTTTCGGGGCCGCCGCTGTCGATGAGCTGGGCGGCGCGGACACGCTCGTCGGCTTCCCGGGCGGTGTACTGCACCGTGGTGAGGAAGTCGCGGAGCTTGGCCGGGTCCTTGTCGAGCATCGCCTTGTTCGCCGCGCTCCGCACTTCGGTGCCGGCGCCGTCGGCGATCTGAGAGACGCGGATGCGGTAGTCATTGAGCGCGACGTCATGCTGGCCAGTGCGCAGGAACTCGGAGATCTGCTTGGCGTCGCCCTTGAGCGCCTTGTTCGCCGCGCCGCGGACGGTATCTATGCGGCTTTCGACCGCGAGGCGCTGGACGCTGGCGCGTTCGTCCTCCCGGATAGCCTCCTGCCGACCTGTCCGCAGATAGGTGCGGATGTCGTCGTCAGTACCGGCGAGCGCGGTCTTCGCGGCGGCCTGACTCCAGGGGGCGCCGGTCTTCATGACCTGGACCGCGAACGTGCGTCCCTTGACAGCCAGGGCCTTGGTGTCGGTACCCGGCTTGGCTGCCTCGTCCGCCAGGCTTGCGGCCAGAGCGTCGAGGTCCTTGCGAGCCTTGTCCTGGCGTGCGGCATCGGCCTTACGCCGGTCATCCGCCTTCTTCAGGACCTTGGCCTGTTCCAGTCTGGCGGCTGTCCTGGACTTGAGCTCCTCCTCCTCGATCTTGGCCGCGATCTTGTGGACCTTGATGGCCGTGTCGACCGCGCCCTTCGCCGTGTCGGCCGCTTCCTTGGCGGCCGTGGCGTGCTTCTTCGACTCAGCGGCAGCAGTAGCTGCTTCCCCGGCATGCTTGGCGGCTTCCTCCGCCGCCTTGGCCGCGTTCGCGGCGTGCACGGCGGCGGAACCGGCCGCCTGTGCTGCGTCGTCCGCCGCGTCCGCGGCCTCGTAGGCCAGTGCCCGGGACCTGCCGGCGGCACGTCCGGCCTCGCGGGCCTGACTGCGGGCCGTTGCCGCCCACTCCCTGGCCTCCGACGCGTCCGCCCCTGCCGCGTCGGCGAAGGCTCCGGATTCGTCGGCCGCGTCAGCTGCCGCATTGGCGTTGCCGACCGCGTTGGCAGCAGCCTCCGCCGCATCACCCGCAGCCTTCGCAGCGATCTTCACCTGACCGGCGATCTGCTTCGCTTCCGTGGCTGCATCGGCAGCGTCGCGGGCGTCCTCGGCGGCCTGGCGTGCGTCCGACGCACGCCCGGCGTCCGACGCCGCATCCGCCGCGGCGTTGCGAGCACGTGATGCCGCTTCGGCTGCACCTGCCGCCGCCGCCGCGGCGTTCGCTGCGGCATTGGCTGCCATGCGGGCCGCGTAATTGGCCGCCTGTGCAGCGCCGATGGCTTCCTGTGCGGCTTCCGCGGCACCCTTCGCCGCCCTCGCGGCGCGCCCTGCGGCCTCGGCCGCGCGGCTGACGTCCTTCGCGGCTGCCTTGGTCTCGTCGCGGGCCTTCTCGGCGGCCTTCTTCGCCAGCTCGGCGGCCTTCACAGCGCGGTCCGATGCCTTCTTCGCGGCGTCGGTCTCGCGCTTGGCCACCTTGCCCGCGTCTTCCGCCAGTTTGGCCAACTGGGCGACGGTCAGGCGCTCCTGGTCGCGATTGCGGGCGATGTACTGGCCTACGTTCAGGAACTCGCGGACGTCCTGGATGGAGCCCTTGAAGACGACATTGCCGGCTTCCTTGGTGGCCGGGCCGCCGATGCTGATGATCTGGGCGAGCCGGAGCCGGTCGTCGGCTTCCTGGGCCGTGTACTGGGTGTCGTTCAGGAACTTGCGTACGTCGTCGATCGAGCCGTTGAGGGCTTTCTGCCCGGCTTCCTTGATGGTCGGCCCGGCGTCGTCGATGATCTGCGCGACCTGGATCCGCTGGTCCTGCTCCAGGGGAGCCTTCCAGCCGTACCTCAGGAATTTGAGCAGGTCCTCGTCGGAACCCAGAAGGGCCTTGCTTGCGGCCTCGCGGATGCCCGGCCCGCCGATGGAGTAGATCTGGGACGCGTTGATGCGGTCGTCATTGAGCCCCGCAAGTTCCTCGTCATGGTCGAGGAACTTGCGTATGTCCGCGTCGGTGCCTACGAGCGCTGCCTCCGCGGCGGCCTTGACCTGGGGCCCACCGCGCACCCAAAGGTCCACGACGCGAGCCCGGTCGGACATCGGCAGACCGTCAACCGGAGCAGAGCCATCCGGTTTGTCCGCCGCGGACGCGGGGCTGTTCGCGGCCAGCAGCCCTGCGAGGAGGGCCAAGGGGAGCAGGGCCAGGCACAGCGCGCGTATGACGAATGCCCACCCTCCCTCGGCTCTTGTGAAGTAAATGCTGTCTCTCACCGATCAGATTCCCTTTGCAGGTTTCCGGTTGCCGTTATTCGGCTCGCGGGAGCATAGCCGCATCCTTGAGCGGAATACGAGGTCACCTTGACTCAAATCTAGCTTGGCAAAGGGCGAGTTGACCCACAGGCCTGCATGAGAGGAGAAGGTAGTGTCATGCTCTTGACAATTATCTACCGAGGGTAACGCCAGGCAGGCCAAGGGGAGATAGGCATCACGCACCGTCAAGTAACCGCCGGATCACGTGAGGTGATACGTTCTCGTCCCGTCATCTTTGTTTGGCCATTACCAACGACTTACTTCTTCTGCGGAAATCCTGGAAGGGATTATCGGTGTTGTCTCGCGTGCGTAGAATCGCATTTGCCGGTGCCGTCGGAGCCGCCTCCGCCGTTCTTGGAAGCTCGGCACTTTTCACCGCCACGGCCGCGCCCAATCCCGGGGGCGACGCGCCCCTCCCGTCCGCCGTCGAGACGTTCGAGTACCCGAACGCGGCGAAGATCCTCAAGGAGCGTGGCATCGCGCTGCGCAAGGGTGACGGGCATATCCTTCTCTCCGACTGTGCTGCCACGACGGACATTGTCGTGTGGTCGTCCCGGATCGAGGAGCCCAATCCGGACCGGGGCCAGTACTGCTTCAAGGTCACCGGTTCGGGCAAGGCCGGCTACCTCTCCCTGGAGATCCCCAAGGTCTATCGCATCGCGACCGGTGACTATGCCGTCCGCGCCAGCCTCACCGCCGACGGCCGTACCCAGGACATCAACGTGGCGAAGAACGACGGGGAATCCGTGGGGCAGGCCACCAACCCGCCCGGCAGCCCGACCGTTCTGGTCGAGCTCCGCATCACTGGCTGACGCTCAGTCACGCTCCTCAAGGGGTGCACGCATCCCGAACTCCCCACCCTCGTAAGGAAGAGAACATGCCTGCCATACGTCCCCGCGCAGCGTGGGTGACCGGGCTTCTCGCATCTGCTGTCACGACGAGTCTGTTGACCGGCGTGCCCGCCCACGCGGTTGTCGGCGAAGCGGCCAAGGACGGCACCTTCGCGTTCACAGCCAAGCTCGACATCGGTGGCGGGCAGCGCAGCTGCTCCGCGGCCCTGGTCGAGCAGGAGTGGCTGGTCACCGCCGCGAGCTGCTTCGCCGACAACCCGGCCCAGGGGTTCAAGGTTGCCGCTGGTGCGCCGAAGCTGAAGACGACGGCCACCATCGGGCGTACCGACCTGACCCGTGACAGCGGCGTTGTGGCGAATGTCGTGGAGCTCGTGCCGAGCGAGGGCCGTGACCTGGTGATGGCCCGGCTGGACCAGCGCGTCACCGGGGTCACCCCTGTCGGTGTCGGTTTCAACGCCGTGCTGCCGGGTGAGGATCTGTGGGTCTCCGGTTATGGCCGCACCAAGGACGAGTGGGTGCCCGATCGCCTGCACTACGCGAAATTCTCTGTGGGCACGGTCAACGACACGTCCCTCGGCCTCACCGGCAAGTCCGGTGACGCGGTGGTGTGCCAGGGCGACACCGGTGGCCCGGCATTCCGTGACATCGGCGGCCGGTACGAGCTGGTCGGCGTGAACAGCACCTCCGGGCAGGGCGGCTGCTTCGGCAGTGACGAGTCCGAGACCCGTAAGGGTGCCGTCGACACCCGCGTCGACGACATCGCCGGGTGGATTCAGACCGTCTCCTCGCGGAACCTCCTGTCCCGGGTCGACTGGAAGAACGCCGCCTACATGGCGTCCGGTTACTTCACGGGCAACTCCGCCGGTGCCAAGCGCCGGATGGACCTGTTCGTCGCGTGGAAGGACGGCTCGGCCAGCATCTTCCAGGGTGCCGACCACAACAACCCCAAGCCCGCCTTCTCCATGGAGCACAAGGTCGCACCCGCGGGCAGCTACTGGAAGGACGCCCGCGCCGTCACCGCCGGCAACTTCACCGGCAGCGGCTCGGACGGCATCACCGTGCGCTGGGCCAGCGGCAAGCTCTCGACGTACACCCACGTCGACCAGAACGGCTTCCACGACGAGAAGACCCTCGCCTACAGTGACACCTGGAAGCGCGCCCGTCTGATCACCGCGGGCCGTTACACCGCCAACGCCCTCCGCGACGACCTCGTCGTCGTCTGGGACGACGGCAAGACGGGGCTCTACGCCGACACCGATACCAACCAGGTCTCGAAGGAATACCAGATCAACAAGGGAGACTCCTGGGCCGCAGCCGAGCAGATCACCTCTGGCGAATTCACCGGCGGCAGCACCGCCGACCTCGTGATCCGCTGGAGCGACGGCAGCGCAAGCCTCCTCAGGAACGTCGACTCCACCGGATACCACGGGCGCACCGGCATCCGTTCCCCGCAATCCGCCTGGAAGAACGCCCAGATCCTCACCACCGGGTCCTTCACCGCCGCCAACCGCCCCAACGACATCCTCGTCCGTTGGGCCGCCGGACCGCTCAGCTACTACCCCGGCGTCGACGCCGCCGGCACCCACGGCGAGGTCCAGCTCGTCGACTGACCTGCCTCGCTCGCATCGCAGCCCGTGTTCTGCCCAGCACCCGCCGGGCAGAACACGGGCTGCGGCATTGGGCCCACGAGTATCAACTTGGCAGGCGCTCAGCGTTGGGCGACTGGAACGGTGGCGCGGCCTCCGCCCGCCCGGCCGCGTACGGGCAGGCGGAAGCCCGACGCCTCAGGACTGCGGAACCGTGATCTGCGCAGCGTCCGAGCGACGGCCTTCCTCGCCCTTCGAGTTGACGCCCACGACGCGGTAGGTGTAGCTCGCGCCCGGCTTGAGGTCGCGGCTGTCGGAGTACGTGGTCGCGTCCGTCTCGAAGACCAGGGTCGGGTTGAGCCGGTCCTTGTCGTAGCGGTAGACCAGGTACTTCGAGGGAAGCGTGCCGTAGGGGTCGGTCGTCCAGCTCAGTTCGACCGAGCCGGAGACGCTCTTCGCCTTCAGCCCCTGAGGCGTGTCCGGGGTCTCGCGCGTGATCCGCATCATGGGCGTTCCGGTCGCCGTGTCGGACGCCTCGGACTCATTTCCGGCGATGTCCACCGTGGTCACGTAATAGATGGCGTACCGATTGCGCTTGATCTCCGCGTCGATGAAGCCGTTGTCCGCGGACTCTCCCGGCAGAGTGGCGATGTGCTTGAAAGGCTCGCCGTTGTCGTCTGCCCGGTACAGCTCGAAGGACTTGACGTTCTTGTCCACGGTCGGGAATCGATCCCACGGATTCGCGTAGTTCTCGTCCCAGTGAATCCAGATGCCGTCCTCGGATTCGGACGCGAGGAGTCCCGATACGGGCTTGGGAGGCGTGAGGTTCTGGGTGCTTGAGGCAGCGGCCGCGGAGGCGGTGGGCGCGGCGTGGGCGGCTGTCGCCGGGATGGCGAGACCCAGAGTGACGGCGGCGCAGATCAGGGCGGCGCGGCGTGCGCCGTTCTTGTGAAGCATGGTGTGAGTCCTGGCTGTGGAGCTTGTGGCGCAAGGTGTGTGGGGGGGGGCGGTTAGATCATGTCATGTCCGGATAGCTACTAATGCGTCGTCCGTGAATGTTCGCCGGGGCAGGGCCGCACGGCGGCCGCGCCCCGGCGGTGCGGGGCGGGACCTGGCGGAGTTGCTGGGCCCGGGGCTGAACCGGGAAATAGGAAAGGCCCTCGCCGATCACTCGACAAGGGCCTCCGCCGACTACTCCGCCGGCCGCCGCAGCCGCGCCACGAACTTGTACCGGTCCCCCCGGTACACCGACCGCACCCACTCCACAGGCTCCCCCTGCGCGTCCAGTGAGTGGCGCGAGAGCATCAGCATCGGCAGGCCCACGTCCGTGCCGAGCAGGCCCGCTTCCCGTGGGGTCGCCAGGGAGGTCTCGATCGTTTCCTCGGCCTCCGCCAGGCGGACGTCGTAGACCTCGGCCAGGGCCGTGTAGAGCGAGGTGTACTTCACCAGGCTGCGGCGCAGCGCCGGGAAGCGCTTCGCGGAGAGGTGGGTCGTCTCGATCGCCATGGGCTCGCCGCTGGCGAGGCGCAGGCGTTCGATGCGCAGGACGCGGCCGCCCGTGGTGATGTCGAGGAGGGAGGCGAGCCGGTCGTCGGCGGTGACATAGCCGATGTCGAGCAGCTGCGAGGTCGGTTCGAGGCCCTGGGCGCGCATGTCCTCCGTGTAGGAGGTCAGTTGCAGCGCCTGGGAGACCTTCGGTTTCGCGACGAATGTCCCCTTGCCCTGGATGCGCTCCAGCCGCCCCTCGACCACCAGCTCCTGGAGGGCCTGGCGGACCGTCGTACGAGAGGTGTCGAACTCGGCGGCCAGCGTCCGCTCCGGCGGCACCGGGGTGCCGGGGGGCATGGTTTCGGTCATTTCCAGCAAGTGGCGTTTGAGGCGGTAGTACTTGGGGACGCGCGCGATCCGCGCGCCGCCCGACGCGCTGCCGCCCTCCGTCGCACCTGCCGTACCACCGTCGGTCACCATCGTGTGCCTTCCCGACTCCGATCCTGCTGCTGTCACCGGCTCCTCCGTCTGTCGCGGTCACATCGTGGCACGGGCAGAGCCCGAGGAGCCCGGAGACGCCCAGGTCGACCTCGAGGTGTCGGTCCGATAACGGAGCCGACAGCGACTCTTATACACCCTTGACACCCCAAAAGGTCTAGGCCAAGCTGCGGGCACTGGTCTAAACCATTAAAGACCACATTCGGTCCTTGAGGAGAGTGCTGTGAAGCGTGGGCTCATAGCGGCGACGGGTGTCGCGGCCATGTTGGTGAGTGTTGCTGCCTGTGGGTCCAGCGACAGTGACAAGGGATCGGGCGACAGCGGTTCCAAGGACAAGAGCCTGACCGTGTGGTTCATGGATGGCTCGAACCCGGCGGGCTGGACGAAGTCGGTGCAGGCCGAGTTCGAGCAGAAGACCGGCGCCAAGCTCAACATCCAGACCCAGAAGTGGGACGGCATCCAGCAGAAGCTGACCACCGCCCTCTCCGAGTCCTCCCCGCCGGACGTCATCGAGGTCGGCAACACGCAGACCCCCTCGTACGCCCAGACCGGTGGCCTCGCCGACCTCGGCGACCTCAAGAAGGAGATCGGCGGGGACTGGACCGAGTCCCTCAACAAGCCGTCCGTCTTCGAGGGCAAGCAGTACGCCGCCCCCTGGTACGCCGCCAACCGCGTCGTGATCTACAACAAGAAGATCTGGGCGGACGCGGGCATCAAGGACGTCCCGAAGACCCGCGCCGACTTCTTCAAGGACCTGGACGCCATCCAGAAGAAGGGCGACGCCGAGCCGCTCTACCTGCCCGGCCAGAACTGGTACTTCTTCGACGGCCTCACCATCGGCACCGGCGCCGACCTGGTGAAGCAGGACGGCAAGAAGTACGTGTCCAACCTCGGTGACCCCAAGGTCGCCAAGGCCATGGACATCTACAAGCAGTACCAGGCGTTCAGCAAGGCGCCCAAGGACAAGGACGAGGCCACCCCGCAGCAGGCCGACGTCTTCGCCAAGGGCAAGACCGGCGCGTTCATCGGCATGGGCTGGGAGGCGGCCACCGCCATCAAGGCGAACCCGGCCATCGAGAAGGAGATCGGCTACTTCACCATCCCCGGTGAGACCGCCGACAAGCCCGAGGGCGTCTTCCTCGGCGGCTCCAACCTCGCCATCGCCGAGGGCAGCAAGAAGCAGGACCTCGCCAAGGAGTTCCTGAAGATCGCGCTGTCCGACAAGAACGAGGGCGCGCTGGCCAAGGAGGTCGGCAACATCCCCAACAAGGACTCCCTGCTGGCGAACGTGAAGGGCAACGCGGCCGCCGAGGCCGCGGCCCCCGCCGCCAAGGGCGGTGGCACCACCCCGCTGATCCCCGAGTGGGCCGAGGTGGAGAACGCCCCGAACCCGATCAAGGCCTATATGACGGCCGTCCTGGGCGGCAAGTCGCCGGAGGAAGCCGCCAAGCAGGTCGAGGCCGACATGAACAAGCGCCTCAGCAAGAAGCAGTGACCCGGCCGGTGGTGAGAGGAGGCCCTCCTTCCGTAGGACCTCCTCTCACCACCGCCGCGCACCACGCAATACCGTTCGACAGGGGAGAAGGCGGACGACGATGTCAGCGCAGATCGAAGAGGTGGCGGCCGATCCCGCCGCCCGGATCAGCAGAGGCGGCGCCCCGCCGCCCCGCCGCGGCCGGGCCGCGGCCGGCGCCCCGTACCTCCTGATCCTCCCCGCCGGCCTCGTCACCGTGCTGCTGCTCGGCTGGACGATGGTCAAGAACGGGCTGCTGTCCTTCCAGGACCTGGGCCGGCGGCAGCTGATCCGGCACCTCACCGAGTGGATCGGCTTCGACAACTACAGCGAGCAGCTCGGCAGTTCCGACTTCTGGAAGGTCACCGCACGCTCGGTGGTCTTCACCGCCGCCAACGTCGTACTGATCATGGCGCTCGGCTGTCTCGTCGGACTGCTGCTCGCCCGCCTCGGCACCAAGACGCGGCTGCTGCTGGCGCTCGGCCTCGTCCTCGCCTGGGCCATGCCCGTCGTGGCCGCGACCACCGTCTTCCAGTGGCTGTTCGCCCAGCGGTTCGGTGTCGTCAACTACGTGCTGGACAAGCTCGGCTGGCACTCCATGGCCGACTACAACTGGACCAGCAGCCAGTTCTCCACCTTCTTCGTGGTGACCGTGCTCATCGTGTGGCAGTCGATCCCCTTCGTGGCGATCAACCTCTACGCGGCGACGACCACGATCCCCAAGGAGCTCTACGAAGCGGCCTCGTTGGACGGCGCGGGCAGCTGGAAGCAGTTCACCTCGGTGACCTTCCCCTTCCTCAAGCCGTTCTTCCTCGCCACGACGTTCCTCGAAGTCATCTGGGTCTTCAAGTCGTTCACCCAGATCTTCGCGATCAACGAGGGCGGGCCCGACCGGCTCACCGAGACCCTGCCGGTCTACGCCTTCCAGGAGGGCATGGGCAGCCAGCACTTCGGTGTCGGCGCCGCGATCTCCATCCTCACCATCGTCATCCTGCTGGCCCTGACGGCGTACTACCTGCGCCTTGTCCTCAAGCAAGAGGAGGACGAGCTGTGAACCGCTCCCTTCTTGGCCGCGCCTGGCCCGGGGCGATCGCCGTCGTCCTCTTCGCGGTCTTCGTCTTCCCCGTCTACTGGATGTTCTCCACGGCCTTCAAGGCCAACAAGGACATCGTCGGCGACACCCCCCAGTGGATCCCCGCGAGCCCCACCTTCGAGCACTTCCGCAAGGCGGTGGACGCGGACGGCTTCTGGACGCTCGTCGGCAACTCCCTCACCGTGACGCTGGTCGCCGTCGGGCTGTCGCTGGTGATCGCGCTGCTCGCGTCGTTCGCCGTGGCGCGGATGCGCTTCAAGGGCCGCAAGAGCTTCATCCTCGTGATGATGATGGCCCAGATGGCCCCCTGGGAGGTCATGGTCATCGCGTACTACATGATCGTGCGCGACGCCGAGATGCTGAACAGCCTCCCGCCGCTCATCGCCATCTACACGGTCATGGTGCTGCCCTTCACCGTGCTGACGCTGCGCGGCTACGTCGCCGCCGTGCCCAAGGAGCTGGAGGAGTCGGCGATGGTCGACGGGTGCACCCGCGCCCAGGCCTTCATCAAGGTGATCTTCCCGCTGCTCGCCCCCGGGGTGATGGCCACCTCGCTCTTCGGCTTCATCACCGTCTGGAACGAGTTCCCGATGGTCCTGATCCTCAGCAAGGAGCCCGGCGCGCAGACCCTCCCGCTGTGGCTCACCAGCTTCCGCTCCACCTTCGGCGACGACTGGGGTGCCACGATGGCCGCCTCCTCGCTCTTCGCCCTCCCCATCCTCATCCTCTTCGTCATCCTCCAGCGCAAGGCGGTCGGTGGCCTTACGTCCGGCGCAGTGAAGGGCTAGCACTTACTTCCATGGACACGCTCACCCGGGACGCCCTCACGGTCCTCCAGCCAGGCTTCACCGGCACCGCCGCCCCCGGCTGGCTGCTGCGCAGACTCGGCGAAGGGCTGGCGGCCGTCGGCCTGTTCGGCCGCAACATCGCCACGCCGGAACAGCTCGCCGCCCTCACCGCGCAGCTGCGGGCGGAACGCGGCGACGTGCTCGTGGCCATCGACGAGGAAGGCGGCGACGTCACCCGCCTCGAGGTCCGTACGGGCTCCTCCTTCCCCGGCAACCTCGCGCTCGGCGCCGTCGACGACACCGCGCTGACCCGGGCCGTCGCCCTGGAACTCGGCCGCCGCCTCGCCGCCTGCGGCGTCAACCTCAACTGGGCGCCGTCCGCGGACGTCAACTCCGATCCCGACAACCCCGTCATCGGCGTACGGTCCTTCGGCGCCGACCCGGCACTCGTCGCCCGGCACACCGCCGCCTACGTCGAGGGGATGCAGGCCGCGGGCGTCGCCGCCTGCACCAAGCACTTCCCCGGCCACGGCGACACCGCCGTCGACTCCCACCACGACATGCCGCGCATCGACGCGGACCTCCGCACGCTCCACACACGCGAACTGGTGCCGTTCCGGGCGGCCGTCGCCGCGGGCACCAAGGCCGTGATGAGCGCGCACATCCTGCTGCCCGCGCTCGACCCCGCGCTCCCCGCCACCCTCAGCCCGGCCGCCCTGCACGGGCTGCTGCGCGCCCCCGTCACCGAGGGCGGCCTCGGCTTCGGCGGCCTGATCGTCACCGACGGCATGGAGATGCAGGCCATCGCCGCGGCCTACGGCATCGAACGCGGCAGCGTCATGGCCGTCGCCGCGGGCGCCGACGCGATCTGCGTCGGCGGCGGTCTGGCCGACGAGGAGACGGTGCTGCGGCTGCGCGACGCGCTCGTCCACGCAGTGCGCACCGGGGAACTGACGGAGGAGCGGCTCGCCGACGCGGCGGCGCGGGTACGGGCGCTGGCGCACGACGTGGCCCGCGGGCCTGCCGAGGTGAAGCCCGCGCCCGAGGTGGGCCTGGTGGCGGCCCGGCGCGCGCTGCGGGTGACTCCGCCGACGGGGTACGAGCCGCTGACCGGGCCCGCCCATGTCGCCGCCTTCACCCCCGTCGCGAACTTCGCCGTCGGCGACGAGACGCCGTGGGGGGTGGCGGCCGAGCTCTCCCGGCTGTTGCCGGGGACTTCGACCGGTACGTACGGCTCGGCCGAGGCGGGCGTGGAGCGCGTCCTGGCCGACGCGGGGGCGCGGCGGGTGGTGGCGGTGGTGCGGGATGCGCACCGGCACGGGTGGATGGCGAAGGTGCTCTCCGAGCTGCTCGCCGCTCGGCCGGACACGGTCGTTGTCGAGATGGGGCTGAACGTCGCGCCTGCGGTGGGGGCGCTGCATGTGGCCACGCATGGGGCTGCGCGCGTTTGCGGCGTGGCGGCGGCGGAGGTTGTGACCGGGGTGGCTCGCGCCTGATCCGGGGTGCGGGCCCGTTGCCGCCTGCGGCGGGCTTTGTTCCCCACCCCGCCCCTTCCCGTAACTGGGGCTCGTGCCCCAGACCCCCGGCTGCGGGTTCGTTGCCGCCTGCGGCGGGAGCGCCCTTCGGGCGCGTCCTCAATCGCCGGACGGGCTGGAAAATCCAGCCCGTCCGGCGTTTGAGGACAAGCGGCGCAGCCGCTTCAGGGGGTCCGGGGTCTCCCCGGTTTCGGGAAGGGGCGGGGCTGGGGAACAAGCCCGCCGCAGGCGCCCCGGGCCGCACCCGGGAGCAGCCACTCCTGGCAGGGGCGCCTACAGCCCCTGCCAGGTCGGCTTGTTGGCGTACGTGTGGCGGAAGTAGTCCGCCAGCTTCAGCTTGGACGCCGCGGCCTCGTCGACGACGACGGTGGCGTGCGGGTGGAGCTGGAGCGCCGAGGCCGGGACCAGGGCGGAGACCGGGCCTTCGACGGTCGCCGCGACCGCGTCGGCCTTGCCCTCGCCGGTGGCCAGCAGGACCAGGTGGCGGGCCTCCAGGATCGTGCCGATGCCCTGGGTGATGACGTGGTGCGGCACCTGCTCGATGTCGCCCTCGAAGAACCGCGCGTTGTCGACGCGGGTCTGCTCGGTGAGCGTCTTGATCCGGGTGCGGGAGGCGAGCGAGGAGCACGGCTCGTTGAAGCCGATGTGCCCGTCGGTGCCGATGCCGAGCAGCTGGAGGTCCACGCCGCCGGCCCCGGCCAGCGCCCGGTCGTACGCCTCGCAGGCCGCCTGGACGTCCTGGGCGGTGCCGTCGGGCCCCATGAAGGAGTCCTCGGTGAGCCCGAGCGGCTCCACGACCTCGCGCAGCACCACCGAGCGGTAGGACTCGGGGTGGTCGGCGGGCAGGCCGACGTACTCGTCGAGCTGGCAGATGCGGGCGCGCGAGGCGTCCACGGCGCCCCCGCGGACCTTGGCCGTCAGCGCCTCGTAGATGGGCAGCGGGGTGGAGCCGGTGGCCACGCCCAGCAGGGCGTCCGGCTTGCGGCGCAGGAGCTCGGCCATGGCCTCCGCGATGAGCTCGCCGCCTGCCTTGGCGTCCGGGACGATGACAACTTCCACGCTGTGCCTGCCGATCTGGAGAGTGGGCTGTGGGGTTGTGGTATAGACCAATCTAACAGAGTGGGGTGTCCAGGAGATGCTTCCCCTCCCTGCCCGCCCGCGTACCGGGGGCCCGTCCGGGACCGGTCGTACGGCCCGGGAAATCGGCCCGCCCGGAGTTTGAGGACGAAGCGGGGCCGGGGATATCGGCGGGAGGCGGCGGCTGGGGGTGAGCCGCCCCGGGGGATGTGCCACTACGGGCCGCGGCGCCTGGCCGGGACCCTCGGCCCGGCCAGGCGCCGCAGCCCGGAGCCGGCATCGGCCCACCGGTGGCGCGGGGTGTGCGGGCCCCGCGGCCGGAGCGGCCGACCGGAGGCCATGGCGCGATCAGGGCAGAAGACGCCGGGCCTCGATCCACCCTCCTGTGCGGGGAAGGCGGAAACTTTGCTTACTCATTGTGGACTAGACCATTCGCCCATGTCCATGCCCGTGCGGCCGACAGGTGGAACAAAATGAGGCAGCCGGGCGCGGGTAGGCTCACAGCCGTGCCCTCCATGAACGACCTCGTACGCCAGCACACCGCCCTGAGCGACTCCGACCTGGAGTGGCTCCACCTGCTGGTCTCGGAGTGGCAGCTGCTCTCCGACCTGTCCTTCGCCGACCTCGTCCTGTGGGTCCCCACGCTCGACGGCACCCGCTATGTGTCCGTCGCCCAGATGCGGCCCAACACCGGACCGACCTCCTATCAGGACGACATGGTCGGCCACCTCGTGCCGCGCGGCCGCCGGCCGATGCTCGACGCCGCGCTCGACGAGGGCCGGATCGTCCGCGAGGGCGACCCGGAGTGGCGCGAGGAGGTCCCGGTCCGGGTCGAGTCCATCCCCGTGCGCCGGGAGGGCCGGGTGCTCGGGGTCATCGCCCGCAACACGAACCTGCTGACCGTGCGGACGCCGAGCCGGCTGGAGCTCACCTATCTCCAGAGCGCCTCGGACCTCGCCCAGATGATCGCGAACGGGACCTTCCCGTTCCCTGGTCAACAAGTCGACATGGACGCCTCGCCGCGCGCCGGCGACGGCCTGATCAGGCTCGACGCGGACGGCATCGTGCAGTACGCCAGCCCCAACGCGCTCTCCGCCTATCACCGCCTCGGCCTCGCCGCCGACCTCGTGGGGCATCATCTGGGCGAGACCACCGCTCAGTTGGCGCCCTCGCGCGGACCGGTGGACGAGTCCCTCGCCAAGCTCGCCAGCGGCTGGGCCCCGCGCGAGTTCGAGGTGGAGGGCAGCGACGGCGTCATCCAGCTGCGGGCGATTCCCCTCAAGCCCAAGGGAAATCACATCGGTTCGCTCGTACTCCTGCGCGACGTCACCGAACTGCGTCGGCGCGAGCGCGAGTTGATCACCAAGGACGCGACCATCCGGGAGATCCACCACCGGGTGAAGAACAACCTCCAGACGGTCGCCGCGCTGCTCCGCCTCCAGGCCCGCCGCATCGGCTCCGCCGAGGGGCGCGAGGCGCTGGAGGAGGCCGTCCGCCGGGTCGGCTCGATCGCGATCGTCCACGAGACGCTGTCGCAGAACCTCGACGAGCGCGTCGAATTCGACGAGATCGCCGACCGGGTGCTCGCCATGGTCGCCGAGATCTCCCCGGGCCGGGTCGCCGGGCGGCGTACGGGCCGCTTCGGCATCCTCGACGCGGAGGTCGCGACGCCGCTGTCGATGGTGCTGACCGAGCTGCTCCAGAACGCGATGGAACACGGCTTCGGCCCGGGGGAGACCGGCACGGTCGAGGTCACCGCGGTCCGCAGCGGCACCCGCAAGGAAGCGCGCCTGCTGATCTCCGTCCAGGACGACGGCCGCGGCCTGCCGGAGGGCTTCGATCCGCAGCGCGCGGGGAATCTCGGCCTGCAGATCGTGCGGACGCTGGTGGAGGGCGAGATGGGGGGCACGTTCGACATGCGGCCTTCCGCCGGGGGCGGCACGAAGGTGGTCCTGGACCTGCCGGTCAGGGCGGACAAGCCGTAGCTTCCGGCCCGTGGTGCCGCACAACGCAACGAGCCCCGAACCAAGAGGTCCGGGGCTCAAAGCTATGCGCATCGGGGGGTACTGCGCGCTGCGGCTCGGGTGGCCGAAGGGGTGTTGGGTCAGGCGGTCGCGTTACGCGCCCGGTTGCGAGCGGCACGGCGCTTCATGGCGCGGCGCTCGTCCTCGCTGAGTCCACCCCAGACGCCGGAGTCCTGGCCGGACTCGAGCGCCCACTGCAGGCACTGCTCCATGACGGGGCAGCGGCGGCAGACGGCCTTGGCTTCCTCGATCTGCAGCAGCGCAGGACCGGTGTTGCCGATGGGGAAGAACAGCTCGGGGTCTTCCTCGCGGCAAACGGCGTTGTGACGCCAGTCCATGGCTGCTCCATCTCCTCGTTATTGCGGCTACGTTGCTTGTGAATGTGAACGCTTTCACGAATCCCCCCGCAAGGGAAGGGCTGATACCCAGCCGAAACTGGGGCAGTCCAGGAAAAAGGGAGGGGGTTCGGGCTGAGTCGGGGAGCCTTGATGAGCGGCCGTCCCGATCGCCATGAAGAGACTCGCAAACCTCGGCGGCGGATACAACCCCTTCTGGAAAGTTTTTTTTGATTCCTCGGTGTCAGCTAGGTCACAGCCGTACTTCCAGGGGGTGGAACCCAGCCTAAACGTTCGAGTGGAAGGACTTTAGGCCCTACCACTCACACAATCACACGCAGTGCACGGCGTACGCCTGTGAACGTCACGCTCGTACGCAGTCCGAGGTGGTCACCGTCCATCTGGAATGGCAGTGGAACCTGCGAATGCAAGGTGAACGCGGTCTGGTCGTGCAGGGACACGGCATGCTTTCCGCGCGGTCCTCGTTCGGGCGTCGACGTCATCAACTGAGCGATATGGCGACCGGCCGCCGCCGTGGACAGCTTGGTGAATCCCAGCACGTCAAGGGCGGTGTCGAAGGAGGCCTGCGGCGAGGCGTAGAGCGGGCGGTTGCCCAGGTACGACCACGGCGCGGTGTTGCAGATTATCGACATGACGAGATTCTCGAGTGGCTCCTCGCCCGGTCGTTCGAGGGTGATCGTGCCGTGCCGGCGATTCGGTTCGCCGAGGAATTGACGCATCACCTGTCGCACATACAGGGCGTGTGTCGAACGCTTGCCGCGCTCGCGCTGCTGCTCCACCCGGCCCACGACGCCCGCGTCGAATCCGAAGCCGGCACAGAAAGTGAACCAGCGGGACGGAACGCCCTCGTCCGCCGTGCCCGGGGTGCCCGCGGCGAGCCCCAGGCCGACCGTGCGTTCGGTCCCGTCGCGCAGCGCGTCCAGCAGGGCGCCCGTGGCCTCCACCGCGTCGTTGGGCAGCCCCAGCGCGCGGGCGAAGACATTCGTCGAGCCGCCGGGCACCACCGCGAGGCGGGGCAGGCCCTCCGGGTCGGGGCCGCCGTGCAGGAGGCCGTTGACGACTTCGTTGACCGTGCCGTCGCCGCCGAGCGCGACCACCAGGCCCGTGGTGCCGTCCTCCGCTGCCCGCCGCGCCAGGTCCCGGGCGTGCCCCCGGTACTCCGTGGTGGCGACCTCCAGCTTGAGGTCGCTGGCGAGCGCGTGCATCAGGACATCACGGGTACGGGCACTGGTGGTGGTGGCCGACGGATTGACCACAAGAAGCGCACGCATGCGCGCCAGCCTACCTACCTGTCGGTACACGACCCATCCCCGGCCCGCGGTCCACCGGTGTCCCGTCGGTCACGTCGAGCGCCCGCAGGACCCCGCACGGAATGGGCCAGGGCTACCCTGACGGGGTGAGCAGCAAGCAGTCCGCGCCGAAGTCCGCCCGTAAGAGCACCCGTGACGACAACCGGGTGAGCCGGGCCGGTGAGAAGAGCCGTACCCCCGAGCCCGCGGACCCCCGCCCGGGGCGGCTGACGGCGGCCGCCGCGCTCACCGCGCTGGAGGGTGTGACCCTTCTGGCCGGCGGGGTGTATCTGCTGATCATGGGCTTCGCCGGGAAGCCGGAGAGCCCCCAGCAGGCGGAGATGCTCGCGGTGACCGTGCTCGCCCTCGCCGTGCTGCCGCTGGCGGCGGCACGGGGGCTGTGGCAGCGGAAGCGCTGGAGCCGGGGACCCGCGATGATCACCCAGATCATGGCGCTGCCCGTCGCCTGGACGCTCGCCAACGCCGGGGGCGCGCTGATCGCCGCGGGCGTGGCGCTCGCACTGGTGGCCGTGGCCACCCTGGTCATGCTGGTGAACCCCACCGCGACCGAGGCACTCGGCATCGGCCCGCGCGAAAGCTGACGCGGGGGCCCCGGAGGGCCCCGTCCGCTCCGTCTCCGCCGGTGTCCGCTCCGGCTACTCCTCGATGAGCAGGCGGTCCCGGAGCTGGGCGAGGGTGCGCGCCAGCAGCCGGGAGACGTGCATCTGGGAGATCCCGACCTCCTGGGCGATCTGGGACTGGGTCATGTTGCCGAAGAAGCGCAGCAGCAGGATCTTCTTCTCGCGCGGCGGCAGGTCCTCCAGCAGTGGCTTGAGCGACTCGCGGTACTCGACGCCCTCCAGCGCCTCGTCCTCCGCGCCCAGGGTGTCCGCGACGGCCGGGGACTCGTCGTCCGTGTCGGGGACGTCCAGGGAGAGCGTGCTGTAGGCGTTGGCGGACTCCAGCCCCTCCAGCACCTCCTCCTCGGAGATCCCCAGCTGCTCGGCCAGCTCGTGGACGGTGGGGGCGCGGCCGTGCCGCTGGGAGAGCTCGGCGGTGGCCGTGGTCAGCGCCAGCCGCAGCTCCTGGAGGCGGCGCGGCACCCGCACCGCCCAGCCCTTGTCGCGGAAGTGCCGCTTGATCTCGCCGACGACCGTGGGCGTCGCATAGGTGGAGAACTCCACCCCGCGGTCGGGGTCGAAGCGGTCCACGGACTTGATCAGCCCGATCGTGGCGACCTGGGTGAGGTCGTCGAGCGGCTCACCGCGGTTGCGGAACCGCCGGGCCAGATGCTCCACCAGGGGCAGGTGCATCTGCACCAGGTGATTGCGCAGCTCGGCCCGTTCGAGCGAGCCGTCCGGCAGCGCCCGCAGCTCGATGAACAGGGCCCGGGCACCACTGCGGTCCTGCGCGGTGGGGTGCTGGTGCCACTGTTGATGCCGGTGCTGTTCCATGTGGTCCGCCCGCTCTGGTGGGTCGCTCGCCTCGCCCGGCACCGGTGTCACCGGTTCTCCCGGTTCCGCCGGAAGCTGTCGGGCAGGCTGCTGCGGGATGGCCGGGGCACGCACTCCCCGCGACGATGCAGTACTCACGGAGCCCCCTCTTCCGTCACGGCTGTCCGGGGCCGGCGCCGCGCTTCTTGTGCAGGCTGATGCTGACCGTGCGGTCGTCCGCGACCGTCGAGTCGACCTCGCCGGCCAGCGCGGAGAGCACCGTCCAGGCGAAGGTGTCGCGCTCGGGCGCGCGGCCGTCCGTCGTGGGTGCCGAGACGGTCACCCGCAGCGCGTCGCCCACCAGGCGGAAGACGCAGCTGAGAACGGAGCCGGGCACGGCTTGTTGCAGAAGGATCGCGCACGCCTCGTCCACCGCGATACGCAAGTCCTCGATCTCGTCGAGGGTGAAGTCCAAGCGGGCCGCGAGACCGGCCGTAGCCGTACGCAGCACCGACAGGTAGGCACCCGCAGCGGGCAGCCGGACTTCCACGAAGTCCTGGGTCCCGGGCTCGCCTGCGATCTGGGACACCCTCACCTCCAAGGTGGCACAAGCTTCTTGAGCTGTTACGAGCACCGGCCCCGCGCTGATCGCCCCTCGGACGAAGGGCTTTCGCACGGCCCGGTGCGGCACATGGTTCGGCTGCGACGCTATCGCGATCTGCGGTTCTGTGGAGCAGCCCCGCGACTGTCACTCATGGTAAACCCATGAGCACGGACAGTGGCTAGGGGCTTGCGGTCTCAAATCGAAAGAGCAGTCGCCCTGTTGGGATTTTCGTCACTCTGCGCGAGCGCCGCAAGAGTGCGGAGCGGTTCTCCGGACATCCGTCGCACCGTCCACTCGTCCATCGGCTCGGCGCCGAGCGATTTGTAGAACGCGATCGAGGGTGCGTTCCAGTCCAGCACTGACCATTCGAAACGCTGGTAGCCGCGGTCCACGCAGATCCGCGCGAGGGTGGCGAGGAGCGCCTTGCCGTGACCCGCGCCGCGCGCCCCCGGCCGTACGTAGAGATCCTCCAGATAGATACCGTGCGTACCCGTCCAGGTGGAGAAGTTGCGGAACCAGAGCGCGAAGCCGACCGGGTCGCCCGCCGATATCCCGCCCTCGACGACGGATTCGTCACTCTCCGCTATCAGCGCGAAGACCGCCGGTTCCGCGCCGAAGAGCGCCGCGCGCAGCTGCTCCTCGGTCGCCTTCACGTCCTCCAGCGCCCTTTCGTACTCCGCCAGTTCGCGGATCATGGCGTGGATGACGGGAACGTCGTCGGGCGTGGCGGGTCGGATCATGTCTGCATGCTAGCGGTCGGCGGTGACAGCGCTCCGGCAACCGCGGGCACTCACCCCGCTCCCTCAGACGATCCGCTGGTCCGTGTAGCACCAGCGCCAGCTCTGCCCCGGCTCGAAGCTGCGCATCACCGCGTGCCCGGTCTCCTCGAAATGCCCCGTAGCGTGGCGGTAGGGCGAGGAGTCGCAGCACCCGACATGCCCGCAGACCAGGCACAACCGCAACTGCACCGGGTGGCTGCCCGCCGCCTCGCACTCCGGGCAGGTCGCGTGCAGCGGCACGGGCTCGGGGCGCGGCAGCTCGGGAACATGCGGGCACTCGCTCATGATTGCCAGACTAGTTCGCACTGCCGAGGGCTTCGAACGGAGACGGCCGGGACCGATGGATGTCATGCCACTGCTGATGCTGATCGCGGCCAGCGCCGCGGTCGCGGGCGCCGCCCGGCGCACCCCCGTGCCCGCCCCCCTGCTGCTCGTCGCCGTCGGGCTCGTCGCCGCCTACGTGCCCGGCGTACCCGACTACACCCTCGACCCCGGCATCGTGCTGCCCCTGCTGCTGCCGCCCCTGCTGCACACGGCCGCGCTCGACAGCTCCTACCTCGACATCCGGGCCAACATCCGGCCCGTGGCCCTGCTGTCGGTCGGCTACGTCCTCTTCGCGACCCTCGCCGTCGGCTACGCGACCTTCCTGATCGTGCCCGGGCTGCCGCTCACCGCCGCGCTGGTGCTCGGCGCGGTCGTCGCCCCGCCCGACGCCGTCGCCGCCACCGCCATCGCGCGCCGCCTCGGCCTGCCCTCCCGCATCACCACCATCCTCCAGGGCGAGTCCCTGGTGAACGACGCCACCGCGATCACCGCCTACAAGGTGGCCCTCGCCGCCGCCGTGGGCGAGGGGGCCACCTGGGGCGAGGGCTTCCGCGAGTTCGCGCTCGCCTCGGTCGGCGGCATCGGCGTCGGCCTGGTCCTCATGGTGCCGCTGCACTGGCTGCGCAAGCGGCTGCGCGAACCGCTCCTCCAGAACACCCTCTCCCTCCTCATCCCCTTCGCCGCCTACGCCGCCGCCGAGGAGGTCGAGGCCTCCGGGGTGCTCGCCGTCGTGGTCGTCGCCCTCTACCTCGGCCACCACGCCTGGCAGGTCGACTTCGCGACCCGCCTCCAGGAGGCCGCCGTCTGGCGCATGGTCGCCTTCATCCTGGAGTCCGGGGTCTTCGCGCTCATCGGGCTCCAACTGCCCGTGGTGATGCGGGGCCTGGGGGAGTACGACCTGGGGCAGGCCGCCCTCTGGTACGCCTCCGCCGTCTTCGCCGCCGTCGTGGCCGCCCGCTTCGTCTGGGTCTTCCCCGCGACGTTCCTGCCGCGCGCCCTCTCCGCCCGCATCCGCGAACGGGAGCCCGACACGACCTGGAAGGCGCCGCTCGTCGTCGGCTGGGCCGGGATGCGCGGCGTGGTCTCGCTCGCCATCGCCTTCTCGATCCCCGTCACCACGCACGACGGGCAGCCCTTCCCCGCCCGCAACCTGGTCCTCTTCCTCACCTTCGCCACGGTCATCGGCACGCTCGTCGTCCAGGGCCTCACCCTCCCCCCGCTCATCCGCCGGCTGCGGCTGCCCGCGCCCGACCCGAGCGCCGTCACCCTCGCCGAGGCACAGGCCCAGAGCGAGGCGTCGGCCGCCGCCGACCGCCGCCTCGACGAACTCCTCGCCGACGACCGCAACGCCCTCCCCGAACCCCTCGCCGACCGCCTCCGCGCGGTCATGGAACGCCGCCGCAACGCGGTGTGGGAGCGGCTCGGAGCGGTCAACGAGGTGACGGGGGAGTCGGCGGACGACACGTACCGGCGGCTGGCGCGCGAGATGATCGGGGCGGAGCGGGAGGTGTTCGTGTCGTTGCGGGACGCCCGGCGGATCGATGACGAGATGCTTCGTCTTCTGCTGCGTCGGCTGGATCTGGAGGAGGCGGCGGCGTATCGGGAGGAAGAGGCGGGGTAGCAGGCTGCTGCCCCTGCGTCCGGGTGCGGGTCCATTTCCGCCTGCGGCGGGAGCGCCCTGCGGGCGCGTCCTCAAACGCCGGACGGGCTGATTTTGCGCACCTGGGGGTCTGGGGGCTCGCTCCCAGTGATCACCGCTGCCACCGTCGTGCCCTGCCTGAAGGCTCCCTCCTCGACCAAGGCCGTCAGGCCGTACAGCATCTTCGCCACGTACAGCCGCTCCAGCGGAATACCGTGCCGGACGGCGAAATCGTCCGCGAAAGCGAGCAACTCCGGTGAGAGCCGCGCATAACCGCCGCAGTGGAAGCGCTCGTCCAAGGCCCAGTCACCCCGCGGCCCACCGAACGCCTCGCGCTGCAAGCGTCGTATCTCCTCGCCCAGGAAGCCTCCCTTGAGCACGGGGAAGCCGATCGCCCGCTGTGTGCCGGACAGCCCCGCCGCGAGGCCCGCGAGGGTGCCGCCCGTGCCGCAGGCGATGCCGACGACGTCCGCCGTGCCGCGCAGTTCGCGGCCGAGTCCGGCGCAGCCGCGCGCGGCGGCCGCGTTGCTGCCGCCCTCGGGGATCACGAAGCAGTCCTCGTCGGCCGGCCCGGCGAGGACGTCGGGCTCGGTCTTGCGCCGGTACGTGGCGCGGTCGACGAAGCGCAGCCGCATGCCGTCGGCCGCGCAGGCCGTGAGCGACCAGTTGAGCGGCCGGTCGGCGAGCTCCTCGCCCCGGACGACGCCGACCGTGGCGAAGCCCAGCAGCCGGCCCGCGGCGGCGGTCGCCCGCAGGTGGTTGGAGTACGCGCCGCCGAAGGTCAGCAGCGTGCGCCGCCCGGCCTCGGCGGCGGCCCGCAGATTGGGCTCCAGCTTGCGCCACTTGTTGCCCGGGAGGTCGGGGTGTATCAGGTCGTCGCGCTTGAGCAGCAGTGTCACGCCCCGGCGTGCGAACCGCTCGTCCCGCAGCTCTTCCAGCGGGGACGGCAGCAGGGGCCGCAGCGCGGCGAGCCCGGCGGGGACGGTGGGGAGATCGCTGGTCACGCCCCCATTCTCGCCGCGATGGGCGCGGCCGTCACTTGAGCCGCTCGCCGATGCGCTCGCGCAGCCGGTCCATGGAGAACCCGGTGGGGTCGACCTTGCCCGGCCGCCATTCGAGGTGCCCGATCACGGACCGCTCGGTCCAGCCGTGGAAGCGGCAGATCGCGGCGGCCACCTGCTCGATGGCCAGCAGTTGCTCCTCCGGCCAGGGGTCCTTGCCGTCACCGAGGTTGACGCACTCGAAGCCGTAGAAGTGGACGTTGCCGTCGGTGTCCGCCCAGCGGACGGGTGGCAGCCGCTTCTCGGCGATCACCGCCTGGAGCACGTCCCCGTCGCCGCCGCCCGCGTGATTGGCGCGGCCGCAGCCGACGAGGTGGATCCGGCCGTCCTTGGCGATCACGCCGTGGCACAGGGGGCCGGGGAGCTGGTCGTAGCCGTTCCAGCAGAGCCGTACGGTGCTGTCGGTGCCCGAGGAGGCCGTGTGGTGGATCATCACGCCGTTGACGGGGCCCCAGGGGCCGTGTCCGGCACGGTTGTGGTTGCGCCAGCCGTCGACCTCGACGACCGTGGCGCCCTCGCGCCTGAGCGCGGCGAGGAACTCGTTCGCGGACATGGGTGGGGCCATGCCGCCCTCCTTGCGAAACCGGGTGGCGTACGCCGGACGCGTAGGCCGAATGACCCCCTTGTACCCAAAAGTTCGCAGGTGGGCCGGGCGTTCGGATATCGTGCGAGCCGATCCGGCCTCAGGCCGAAAATCTCATCGTCGACACGGAAACGCGAGCCCCGGGACAGTGGACTACCAGACCGTTCTCGAAGAGGTCGCCGCGTTCGCGCGGCCGCTGGTCGGCCGTGGGCAGGTGGCCGACTACATCCCGGCGCTGGCCGGCGTCGACATCGGCAGCTTCGGGATGGCCGTCGTGGACGTCGACGGCGGGGTGTACGGGGTGGGGGACTGGGAGCAGCCGTTCTCCGTACAGTCCATCTCCAAGGCGTTCAGCCTCGCGCTCGTCCTCGCCGAGGGCGGCGACCGGATCTGGGACCGCGTCGGAACGGAACCGTCCGGAAACCCCTTCAACTCCCTGGTGCAACTCGAATACGAGAACGGCATCCCCCGCAACCCCTTCATCAACGCGGGCGCCCTCGTCGTCACCGACCGGCTCCAGACCCTGACCGGCGACGCCAGCACCACGATGCTGGAGTTCCTGCGCGCGGAGAGCGGCAACCCGGACGTCTCCTTCGACCCGGCCGTCGCCGCCTCCGAGACCGAGCACGGCGACCGCAACGCGGCCCTCGCGCACTTCATGGCCAGCTACGGCAACCTCGACAACCCCGTACCCACGGTGCTGGAGCACTACTTCTGGCAGTGCTCCATCGAGATGAGCTGCCGCGACCTCGCCCTGGCGAGCGGCTTCCTCGCCCGCCACGGCCTGCGCGCCGACGGCACGCGCCTGCTGCCGCGCCGCGAGGCCAAACAGGTCAACGCGGTCATGCTCACCTGTGGGACGTACGACGCCGCGGGCGACTTCGCCTACCGCGTGGGGCTGCCGGGCAAGAGCGGTGTCGGCGGCGGCATCGTCGCCGTCATACCGGGCCGCTGCACGCTGTGCGTCTGGAGCCCCGGGCTGGACGCGCGGGGCAACTCGGTCGCGGGCGTCGCGGCGCTCGACCACTTCACGACGCTGACGGGGTGGTCGGTCTTCTGACGCGGTGGCGCGTGGTGCGGCTGTGTCGCATGGTGGGGCCATGGAGCATGAGCTGCGGGCCGAGTACGTGGACGGTGGGTCGCCGGGAGCGGCGGTCAAGACGTGGCATGTGGTGCGGGAGGAAGGCGTGACGGCCATGTGCGGGCGTGAGCTCTCGCCCGCGGCGGCGGTGCGCTCCGCCGACGACTGGGGGACGCCTGGTCTCGACCTGTGCCACGCGTGTGGGGCGCTGTATCTGCGCGAGGCCCCGTAGCCGGGGCTCCGCCCGGGCCCCGGGTGCGGGCCGATTGCCGCCTGCGGCGGGAGCTCCCTGCGGGAGCGTCCTCAATCGCCGGACGGGCTGAATTCAGCCCGTGGGGGCACCTCCCAGCGGTAGCTGGGGGAGATTGAGGACAAGCGGCGCAGCCGCTTCAGGGGGTCCGGGGTCTCCCCGGTTTCGGGAAGGGGCGGGGCTGGGGAACAAGTGCCCGCCGGGCCGCACCCGACCGGGGGTCCGGGGCGGAGCCCCGGCCTCGGCGGAGCCGAGCATCAAACGCTGCGGGAAGGGGCGGGGCTGGGGAACAAGTGCCCGCCGGGCCGCACCCGACCGGAGGTCCGGGGCGGAGCCCCGGCCTCGGCGGAGCCGAGCATCAGATGCTGCGGGAAGGGGCGGGGCTGGGGAACAAGCCCGCCGCAGGCGGCAACGGCGTCGCACCTCGCCGCGTTCGCCCTACGGGCAGCGCACCACCTGGCCCGCGTACGAGAGGTTGCCTCCGAAGCCGAAGAGGAGAATCGGCTCGCCGGAGGCCACCTCGCCGCGGGAGACGAGCTTGGAGAGGGCGAGCGGGATGCTCGCGGCGGACGTGTTGCCGGACTCGGTGACGTCGGTGGCGATCACCGCGTTGACCGCGCCGAGCTTGCGGGCCACCGGCTCGATGATCCGCAGATTCGCCTGGTGGAGCACGACCGCCGCCAGGTCCTCCGGGCCGATGCCGGCCCGCTCGCACACCCGGCGCGCGATCGGCGGCAGCTGCGTCGTGGCCCAGCGGTAGACGGACTGCCCCTCCTGGGCGAAGCGGGACGGCGTGCCCTCGATCCGTACGGCGTGGCCCATGCCCGGCACGGAGCCCCAGACGACCGGGCCGATCTCGGGGGTGGCCGAGGCCGTGACCACCGCGGCCCCCGCGCCGTCACCGACCAGGACACACGTGGTGCGGTCGGTCCAGTCCGCGACGGCGGTGAACTTCTCCACGCCGATGACCAGCGCGTTCGTCGAGGCCCCGGCCCGGATCGCGTGGTCGGCGCTGGCGAGGGCGTGGGTGAAGCCCGCGCAGACGACGTTGACGTCCATGACGGCGGGGGAGGGCAGCCCCAGCGCGGCGGCCACGCGCGCGGCCGTGTTGGGGCTGCGGTCGACCGCCGTGCAGGTGGCGACGAGCACGAGGTCGATGTCCTCGGCGTCGAGCCCGCTGTTCGCGAGGGCCTTCGCCGCGGCCTGCGTGGCCATCGACGCGACGGTCTCGTCGGGTTCGGCCACCCGGCGCGTACGGATCCCGACGCGGGAGCGGATCCACTCGTCGCTGGTGTCGACCATGGTCGCCAGCTCGTCGTTGGTCAGCACCCTTGCGGGCTGGTAGTGGCCGAGGGCGAGGATGCGGGACCCGGTCATCGGCGGTTCCTCCTGCGCGGGGCGGACGGGCGGTGGTGGTACGGGGTTGCCAGTCTCGGTGCTGCGGGGCCGCCCGGAGGTATGTGATCCGCCAATGTTCGGCCCGTATAACTGGCACAACCCGCAGGGGCCCGGCCTCCGCCCGGCGGGCCCACCTTCCAGGATGCCGCCGCGGACGCGGTCACGGGGCCGGGCCCGCGTCCGCACGCGGAGGCGATATCGGGGGTAACAGGGGCTGCTCGACGCCGGGTGGGGTTGTGAGGGGTTTCTCGGGGAGCGCGGCCCTTGTCAGGGTAGAGGCGAAATTTACATTCCACATTCCCCCACCACACGAGGCCGAAATGACGTTCCCCAACGACAAGACCCCACCGGTCGCCCCGGAGGAGTCCGAGCGGACCCTGCGATTCGCGGGCCTGCCGACCTTCGGCCGGTTACCCCGAATCGAGGACGTCAAGGAGGCGAACGTCGCCGTGGTCGGCGTGCCCTTCGACTCCGGCGTCTCCTACCGGCCCGGCGCCCGCTTCGGCGGCAACGCCATCCGCGAGGCCTCGCGCATGCTGCGCCCGTACAACCCGGCGCAGGATGTCTATCCGTTCCACTACTCCCAGGTCGCGGACGCGGGTGACATCAGCGCGAACCCGTTCGACATCAACGAGGCCGTGGAGACCATCGAGGCCGCGGCCGACGGCCTGCTGGCCACGGATACCCGGCTGATGACCCTGGGCGGCGACCACACCATCGCGTTACCGCTGCTGCGCTCGGTCGCCAAGAAGCACGGTCCGGTGGCCCTGCTGCACTTCGACGCGCACCTGGACACCTGGGACACCTACTTCGGTGCCGAGTACACCCACGGGACGCCGTTCCGCCGGGCCGTCGAGGAGGGCATCCTCGACACCTCCGCGCTGTCCCACGTCGGCACGCGCGGCCCGCTGTACGGCAAGCAGGACCTGGAGGACGACGAGAAGCTGGGCTTCGGCATCGTCACCTCGGCGGACGTGATGCGGCGCGGCGTCGACGAGGTCATCGACCAGCTGCGGCAGCGCATCGGCGACCGCCCCCTGTACATCTCCGTCGACATCGATGTCCTCGACCCGGCCCACGCCCCCGGCACCGGCACCCCGGAGGCCGGCGGCATGACCTCCCGCGAGCTGCTGGAGATCATCCGCGGGCTGTCCGAATGCCGTCTGGTCTCCGCCGACGTGGTCGAGGTCGCCCCGGCCTACGACCACGCCGACATCACCGCGGTGGCGGCCTCCCACGTGGCGTACGAAATGGTCTCGATCATGTCGAAGCAGATGGCCCCGGTTTACTGGACCAAGCCCTAGCGGCACGGAACGCGATTCGGCGTCCGGCCGGTGGGCCGGACGCCGGATTCGCGACGGTGATCAGCGCAGCGACAGGGCCGTGCGGATCGTGGTGAACAGCTGGGTCTGGTCGGTGACCCCGAGGACGCGCTCCGCCTGCGGGCCCTGCGCGGCGATGCGCACCTGGGTACCGGTGTGCTCCTGCGACTTGCCCGGCGTGTTGGTGGAGTAGTTCACCTTGAGCTGCTGGCCCTCATTGGTCACGAGCGTCGAGGACAGCCCGGGCGGGGTGGCCTCCAGCGGCACGATCTGGCTGGTGTGGGCGTGATCGGCGGTGGTGACCACCAGGGTGTCGGGGTGCTCGGCGGCGTACGCGCGGGCGACCTTCACGGCGCGGTCCAGGGACGCGGTCTCACCGATCTGGCCGCAGGGGTCGGCCGCGTGGTCGCGCTTGTCGATCGACGCGCCCTCGACCTGGAGGAAGAAGCCCTTCTTCCGGTCGCCCGAGCCCTTCTGCTTCTGCTCCAGCAGCTGGAGCGCCTTGCGGGTCTGCGCCTCCAGGCTCGGTGTGCCGGCCGCGCGCTCGGGGTTGCTCGTCACACAGCGCTGCGGGTCCGTGCCGCCCTGGGCGGCGGGCTTGCCGGTCCACTCGACGGGGACGTTGCCGGGGGCGAAGAGGCCGAGCACGGGCTTGCCGGAACGGGCGCCCCCCAGGCCCTTGTCGTCGGTCACCACCTGGTAGCCGAGCTTCTGCGCCTGCTCGGTGACGGTCATGCCCCGGTACGGGCCCTCGGTGATCTTCTGGTCGAAGCGGGCCTTGCCGCCGCCGAGGAGCACGTCCACCTTGTGGTTCACGCTCTGCTCGGCGATCGAGCCCGGGCCGCCCTTGGCGACGGTGTCGGACGGGCACGCCTTCATGTCGGCGGGGCCCTGGCAGCTGCGGTCGGTGGCGTGCGAGGCGAGCACGGCGGGGGTGGCGTCGGTGAGCTCGGCGGTGGTGACGCTGCCGGTCGCCAGGCCGTTCTTCTGGGCCAGCTCCAGGATCGTCGTCATCGGCTTGTCCGTGCCGGGCGTCTTGGATATCCGGCCGTTGACCGTCTTCTGCCCGGTCGCCCAGCCGGTGCCGCTGGCCGCGGAGTCGGTGACGTAGTCCGGCTTGCCGTTCTTGTCGACGGAGTACGTGGTGTACGCGCCGGTCAGCGGGAACGTGTCCATGTTCAGCCGGCCGGCCGCGCCCACGGTGTAGTCGCGGGCCAGGGTGATCTCCGAGTCGCCCATGCCGTCACCGATGAGCAGGATGACGTTCTTGGCCTTCTTGGCGCCGTGGCCGGCACCCAGCGCGGAGACGTCCGACGCGCCGCCCGACTGCGACGCGGAGGCCGCGGCCGGTACGGCGACCCCGGCGACGAGCAGTGCGGCGGCGCCCCAGGCGAGACGGCGCCCGTACGGACGAGAACCCATGGTGTTTCCTCCCTCGGTGACCCGGCGGGAATGCCCGGCCGGGGGAAGCTCACCAGGGGAGGGTGTACCTCAGGAGGCCGTCGAGTGGCCTGTGGGTCACCTGGGGCTGTCGACGGGGTTCACGGGGGTGGTGGGGGTCACGTTGTTGGCAGTGGTCACCGTGGCCGCGGGGGCGGGGGCGGGGGTCACCACGGTGCCGGCCTCGGTGCCGCCCTCGTCCTTCATCGCCTTGGCCTCGCTCTTGAGGATGCGCATGGACTTGCCGAGCGCGCGGGCGGTGTCGGGCAGCTTCTTGGACCCGAACAGAACGACCACGACGAGTACGACGACGAGGATGTGCCAGGGCTCCAGGGCATTGCGAAACATGACGGATCCACCTCTCTCTTCCGCGTTGAGCTGGGTTGGTCTGGGTTGTCTTCCACCGGCCCTCTGTACGACGGCCGCCTTCACCATACTTGCTAGATTGCGCAACTGGACAACCTAAGGCCGTGCTCGTCCGTCTATTCCGGTGGGGAGACGTACGGAGCGGGGGAGTGGATGAGGGCTCGCACATGACTGGCACCCGGGACAGGCGCGCGCATCACAGAATGCGGACCCTCGGCCTGGTCGCCCTGGCTTTCGTGGTGCTGCTGGCCACAGGCGTCGGCTGGCTCTATCTGAAGCTCAACGGCAACATCAGCACCTTCGGCGCCGACGGCCTCTCCGAGAACCGCCCCGGCGCGAGCGCCGCGGGGCAGAACGTCCTGGTCATCGGCTCGGACTCGCGCTCAGGGAGCAACGCGAGCCTCGGCGGCGGCGAGGGCGACGTGGGCCGCTCGGACACCGCCTTCCTGCTGCACGTCTACGGCGACCGCAAGCACGCCATCGGGGTCTCCATACCCCGGGACAGCCTGGTGGACATCCCGCCGTGCAAGCTGCCCGACGGCAGCTGGACCTCCGAGCAGACCCATGTGATGTTCAACTCGGCCTTCTCCGTGGGGGATTCCGCCAAGGGCAACCCCGCCTGCACCCAGAACACCGTCGAGAAGCTCACCGGTCTGCGGGTGGACCACACGCTCGTCGTCGACTTCGCGGGCTTCTCCTCGATGACCTCCGCCGTGGGCGGCGTCCAGGTGTGCGTGCCGAAGGACGTCTATCAGGGCGACCTCAACCCGAACCTCGGCTCGCGCGGCGACCTTCTCTTCCCCAAGGGCCGGCAGAGCGTCTCGGGCCGGAAGGCGCTGGACTATGTGCGCGTGCGCCACGGGATAGGCGACGGCTCCGACATCGGGCGCATACAGCGACAGCAGGCCTTCGTCTCCAGCATGATCAAGAAGGTGCGCTCGCAGGGGTTCAACCCCACCACCCTGCTGCCGCTGGCCGACGCGGCCACCAAGTCGATGACCGTCGACCCCGGCCTCGGCTCCGCCGACAAGCTGCTGTCCTTCGCGATGTCGATGAAGAACATCGACTTGCACAACATCAAGTTCATCACCGTGCCCTGGCGTTACGCGGGCAACCGCGTCGACATCGTGCAGCCCGACGCCGACGCCCTGTGGGCCTCCCTCAAGGCCGACCGCACCATCGACGGCAAGGACGCGGGAGCGGGCGGGCACGGCGACGCCGGGCAGACGCGGAAGCCGCAGCAGGCCACCCAGGCGGACGCCCCGGTCTCCGGCAAGGGCGTGAGCGTCGCCGTCACCAACGGCACCACCGTCCAGGGCCTCGCCGCGCGGGCCGCGAGCACCCTCGAGGAGCACGGCTACACCGTCACCGGCACCGCGACCGCGGCCGCCCAGGGCCAGTCCACCACCGTGATCGAGTTCGGCCCCGGCGAGGCGGAGCACGCCCGGACCGCGGCCCGGCTCTTCCCCGGCGCCTATGTGCGGGGATCGTCCACACCGGGGATCTCGATCGTCCTCGGCCGCGACTACGCCGACGGGCCCGCGTCCGCCTCGTCCGCCTCGCCCTCCCCGGCGCAGCCGGGCGGCGGCGCGCTCTCCTCCGACATCGCGGACAAGGCCCGGTCGGCCGACGACGACCCCTGCGCCAACCTGTCCTACGGCTGAGCCGTGCAAAGGGGGGAAGAGTGGTCGAGAGGGAACCCCGTGCCTGATTGTTCCGTTTTGGTGGTAAGCGCAGAGTGAGTCCCGTGAGCCCGAAGAGTTCCATGAGCAGTCCGTCTCCGAGGAGCAACACCATGCCCGCCTTCCCCCGGGCGCTGCCCAGGCCGCTGTTGGCCCTGATCGCCGCCCTGTTCGTGCTGGTCGGCGCGGCGCTGTACGCACCGGCCGCCCACGCCGACACCAGCACCACCGGCCTGGACGCCGCCGCCGACGCGCTGCGGAAGGGCCCGGTCTACGTCGACCCCCGGGCCACCGACCAGCTGCCGGCGGCCGACGCCCAGGCGCTGGCGAAGAAGATCAGGGACGCGGGCAAGCCGGTGTTCGTCGCCGTGCTGTCCGCCGCCTCCGAATACCCCAAGGCCACCGTCCTCCAGGACCTGCGCACCAAGGTCGGCGTCACCGGCGTCTACGTGATCCACCTGGGCGACGCCATCAACGCGGGCGCCGACCCCCGCGTGATGTCCAAGAACGCCACCCGCAACCTCGTCGACTCCGTCCGGCGCTCCGGTGGCGACGCCAAGACCCAGCTCAACAGCTTCGTCGACCAGGCCGACCGGCAGGCCAAGGGCCGCGAGCCGGGCTCCTGGGGCGGTTCGGGGGCCGGGGGCGTCGGCGCGACCGGGCTGATCACCGGCGGCGCCGTGATCGTCGCCGGTGGCGCCGGGGCGTACGCCCTCTACCGCCGCAACCGCAAGAAGCGCGAGGAGCGCGAGCGCGCCGAGCTCGACGCCCTGCGGGTCGTGGTCGACGAGGACATCACCGCCTTCGGCGAGGAGCTCGACCGGCTCGACTTCTCCCCTGCCGAGCCCGGCGCGGACGACGCGATGCGCAAGGACTACGAGGAGGCCCTCGACGCCTACGAGGAGGCCAAGTCCAAGATGGCCGCGGCCGCGAAGCCGCAGGACGTCACGGGCGTGACCGAGTCCCTCGACAAGGGCCGCTTCGCCCTCGCCACCCTCGCCGCGCGCCGCACGAAGTCGCCGCTGCCCGAGCGCCGCGTCCCGTGCTTCTTCGACCCGCGCCACGGGCCCTCCGTCCAGGACGTCGAGTGGGCACCGCCCGGCGGCGCCGTACGGACCGTGCCGGCCTGCGCCGCCGACGCCGCCCGGATCGCCGACGGCGTGGAGCCGATGTCCCGCGAGGTCCAGACCGCGAGCGGTCCCCAGCCGTACTGGAACGCGGGACCGGCCTACGCGCCGTGGGCCGGCGGCTACTTCGGCGGCGGCCTGCTGCCGGCGCTTCTCGTCGGCACGATGCTCGGCGGCGTCTTCAGCGGCCCCGCGTACGCGGCTTCGCCGGAGGCGGGGCCGGAGGGGGGCGACTACTCGGGGTCCGACTTCAACTCCGACGACTTTTCCGGTGGCGGATGGGGTGACGGGGGCGGCTTCGGCGGCGGTGGCGACGGTGGTGGTTTCGGGGGCGGCGATTGGTGAGGGCGGGCTTACGAGTGCGGGTGCGGTGCGCCTGCGGCGGGCTTGTTCCCCACCCCGCCCCTTCCCGCAACTGGGGCGCGTGCCCCAGACCCCCGGCCGCGGGCCGGTTGCCGCCTGCGGCGGGAGCTCCCTGCGGGAGCGTCCTCAAACGCCGGACGGGCTGGATATCCAGCCCGTCCGGCGTTTGAGGACAGCGCGCGGAGCGTGCTTCGGGGTCTGGGGCGGAGCCCCAGTTTCGGGAAGGGGCGGGGCTGGGGAAAAAGCCCCCGGAGCTCAGCCCCGCTGACGTGATCGCGCCACCACCAGCGCCCCGCCATAGAGCGCCAGCACCACAGCCATCAGCCCGTAATACAGCGGCGGCAACACCGTCATCCCCAGCGCCGGCCCCACCGGAGACACCGGCAACAGCAGACCCAGCACCGCCAGCGCCGACGCCGCCAGCCGGATCGGGCCCGGTGTCCGGCCCTCGGCCGCCCGGCGGCCCGAGCGGAGCAGCAGCATCACCAGGGCCTGCGTCAGCAGGTTCTCCGTGAACCACCCCGCGTGGAAGGCCGCCTGGCCCCGCTCGTCGTCGAACGACCGGACGGCCAGCGCCAGCACCCCGAACGTCGTCAGGTCGGCCACCGCGTTCAGCAGCCCGAAGCCGGTCATGAAGCGGAACAGCGAGCGCGGCCGCAGCACCGCAGGGTGCCGCAGCGCGTACGCTCCGGGCCGGTCGAAGGCCAGGGCCAGTTGCGCGGCGTCGAAGCACAGGTTCTGCACCAGCACCTGCGCCGGCAGCATCGGCAGGAACGGCAGCAGCAGCCCGGCCGCCAGCATCGCGATGACGTTGCCGAGGTTGGAGGAGAGGGTGATGCGCAGATAGGCGGCGATGTTGCCGGTGCTGCGCCGCCCGGCGAGGATCGCCCGTTCCAGCGCGGTGAGGTCCTTCGAGGCGAGCACCACGTCGGACGCCTCGCGCGCCACGTCCACCCCGTCGCGCGGGCAGATCCCGACGTCCGCGGCGTGCAGCGCGGACAGGTCGTTGACCCCGTCGCCGAGGAAGCCGACCGTATGGCCCCCGCCCTCGCGCAGCGCCCGGACGACCCGGGCCTTGTGCTCGGGCGTGCACCGCGCGAACACCGTCGTACGGGTGGCGAGGCGGGCCAGCTCCAGCGGGCCGAGCCCGTCGATCCGGTCGGCGGTGACGACCTCGCCGGGCGCGAGGCCCAGCTCGCGGCAGACGCGGGCGGCGGTACCCGGGTGGTCGCCGGTGAGCACCTTCACCGTGACGCCGCGGTCCGCGAGGGCGGTGAGCGCCTCGGCGGCGGTGGGCGCGAGCGCGTCGCTGAGGCCGACGAAGCCGAGGAAGGTCAGGTCGTGCTCGTCGGCCGGGGTGTAGGGCCGCCCCCGCGCGGGCCGTTCCGCGACCGCGACGGCGAGCACCCGCAGCCCGTCGGCGGCCAGCGCGGCGGCGCGCTCGCCCAGCCGGGCCCGCTCCCCGTCGTCGAGGGGGGAGCCCGCCCGGCGCGTGCAGCGCCGGAGCACTTCCTCCGGCGCGCCCTTGACCACCAGCGTGTGCACCGCCGTCGGTACGGGACCGCCGGTGAGCGCGCGGACGTTGCCGGGCGTTTCGGTGCCGCCGGGTTCGTAACGGGCCGGGCCGCGTACGACGGCCGTCGCGACCAGGCGCCCCGGTCCGCACGGCAGCGCGGCGACGCCCTCGACGCTGTCCGCGCCGAGCACCCCGCCGCCGCGCTCCTCGTCCGCGTCGAGGATCGCCTCGTCCAGGGCGTCGGGCGCGGGCAGTTCCGCCAGCTGGAGCGTCCACAGGGCGTTGACCGCCGCCCAGTGCAGCACCGCCGGGTCGTCCCGGCCGTCGCCGTCGACCGCGCAGGTGACGACGGGAGCGTCCTGGGTGAGCGTGCCGGTCTTGTCCACGCACAGCACGTCGACGGCGCCGAGGTCGTGCAGCGCGGGCAGCCGCCGGACGATGACCTCGCCGCCGCGCGCGAGCAGCGCCGCGCCCCGCGCCAGCGCGGTCGTCACGACGACCGGCAGCATCTCGGGGGTGAGCCCCACCGCGACCGCCACCGCGAACGGCAGGGTCTCCATGCCGCGCCCGCGCAGCAGGGCACCCGCGATCAGCACGAGCGGGGCGGTGAGCAGCATGAAGCGCACGAGCGTCCAGGCGATGCCGTTGACCGACCGGTCGAACGGGCTGGCCGCGGCGGACCGGCGGCGCCATCCGTACGGCTCGCGGTCGCGGTCGGGCAGCGCGCCCGACAGCACGGTGCCGGCGCCGGTCGCGACCACGACGCCCATGCCGGTGCCGGAGACGATGCTGCTTCCCTGGAAGCAGAGGCCGGCGCGGGCCGGCTCCGAACCATGCCCGTTATGTACGGATTTGGAGGCCGGCGTCGACTCGCCCGTCAGGGCCGCCTCATGGACCGTCAGGCCCGTCGCCCGCAGCAGCCGCAGGTCCGCCGGGACCAGGTCGCCCGGCGCGAGCAGGACCACGTCGCCCGGGACGAGCTGGTCGACGGGGAGTTCGCGGGTCAGGGGAGGCGCGTCGGCCGACGGCCGCCGCCGGACTGTCGCCGTGGTCGCGATCATGTCGCGCAGCGCCGCGGCGGACCGGTCCGCGCGGTGCTCGCCGGTCGACCGCAGGACGCAGCTGACCGTGACCAGGATCGCGATCACACAGGACGTGGCCCACGCGGACATGACCGCCGAGACCAGCCCGAGGCAGAGCAGCACGGCGGTGAAGGGGTCGCGCAGGCTGCGGGCGAACCGCCGCGGCCAGGAGGCCGGGCGGCGCCCGGGGAAGGTGTTCTCGCCGTGGCGCGCGAGCCGTTCCTCGGCCTCCGCCTCCACGAGCCCGCGCGGTCCGCTGTCCAGCGCGCGCAGGACTTCGAGGGCGCTGCCGTGCTCCCCCGTGTTCTCCCGGGTGTCCTCCTCAGCCGCTGCCCCGCCCGCGGCAGGGCCCTCAGGCGCCCAGACCACGGAGGCGCCCGGAACCGGCACGCGACCCGGCGGCCGCGCCGGGAACGGCCTCCGCACCGGTCTTGCGGTCGACGAGCTGGCCGACCATGAGACGGACGATCGTGACGACGTCGGGGTCGTCCACGAGATAGACCACGCGGCGCCCCTCGCGCCGGGACCGCACCAGCCCCGCGAGCTTCAGCTTCGCCAGGTGCTGGCTGATCGCGGGGAGCGCCCCGCCCACCCGCTCGGCAAGCCCGCTGACGTCGCTCTCGCCCTGGGACAGGGCCCACACGAGATGCAGCCGGGCCGACGAGGCGAGCAGCCCGAACGCCGCGGCGGCCTCCGACAGCACCTCCGTCGAGGGGTCGCCGAAGCCTTCGTCGAGGCTCCCTTCGAAGCCTCCGACCCTTCCGACTCCTGCGGCCACTGTCGCTCTCCCGTCCTTGTCGGGCATCCGGCGCCCGGCACGACCAGTCTAGGCGGGGCCGCACGGACGGACGGGCGGACAGCGCCGCGGGCCGGACCCGCCCGGCGAAAAGGGAGGCATGCCCGCCGGGTCCCCGGGTAGGCGGCGGACGTCAGCAACGGATCTGGGGAGGACGACGTGACCATCACGGCATCCACGGTTACGACAGAGCGTTCGGCCGCTGTTGCGCGGCGGTTCGAAGCGTCGGTCGGGGGGCTGCCGTTCATCGAGGACGCGACGACGGTGGCGCCACGGGACGCCCGCGCGCTGTCCAAGCTCTTCTTCGACCGCCTCACCGAGCTCGAGGAGGGCACCCGCGCGTACCAGTACGCGCGCAACGCGCTGATCGAGATGAACCTCTCGCTCGTGCGCTTCGCCGCGTCCCGCTTCCGCAGCCGCGGTGACCAGATGGAGGACATCGTCCAGGTCGGCACCATCGGGCTGATCAAGGCCATCGACCGCTTCGACCTCTCGCGCGAGGTGGAGTTCACGACCTTCGCCGTGCCGTACATCGTCGGTGAGATCAAACGGCACTTCCGGGACACCAGCTGGTCCGTGCACGTGCCGCGGCGCCTGCAGGAGCTGCGCGTCGAACTGGCCAAGGCCACCGGCGAGCTCTCCCAGGAGCTGGACCACTCGCCGACCCCCGCCGAGCTGGCCGAGCACCTCGGGATCACCCGGGAAGAGGTCGTCGAGGGCATCGTCGCCAGCAACGGCTACACCGCCGGCTCCATCGACGTGCCCGTGGACGAGGGCTCCGACCAGGCGGGCACCAGCTACGCCGACCGGCTCGGCGACGTCGACCCGGCCCTGGAGGGCGTGGAGAACCTCCATGCCCTCAAGCCGCTGGTCGCCGAGTTGAGCGACCGCGAACGGCAGATCCTGCGCATGCGGTTCGGCGGGGAGATGACGCAGTCGGAGATCGGCGCCGAGCTGGGCATCTCGCAGATGCACGTGTCGCGGCTGCTGTCCCGCATCCTGGGCAGGCTGCGGCTGGGACTGCTTGGCCTGCGCTAGGCGTATCGATCCGCTCGATCCGCGGCGGCGCCTCAGCCGCCGACCGGGAGGACGGGCCGCAGCCAGGTGGCCCGTACGGTCTTGCCCTCCGGCTGCCGGTCCACCACCTCCAGCCGGTTCGCCAGCCGCTCGACCATGTGCCAGCCGAAGCCGCCGCCACCGGTCAGGTCCGGGGAGCGCGGCTCGGGCGGGCGGGGGCTGGCGTCGGCGATCTCCACCACCAGCCGCCCCTGCACGGCCCGCACGCACAGCCGCCACCAGCCGCCGGTGTGCCGGATCGCGTTGGCCACCAGCTCGGACACCACGAGCACGACGGCGTCGAGATCCGCCCACGGGCAGTGCCGGGCCAGGAACTCCGCCGTCGCGTGGCGGGCCCCGGCGGCATCCCCGTACGGAAATTCGATCACGACCATCTGTGCGGCTCCTTCTCTCCTCGTCACGGCGCCTACCCAGGCTTCGCCCGGTCATGACCGAAAAGTGCGCGTCCGATTCCGCGGGCCGTCGCGACCGTCGCGCCGGCTAGCGCGGCGGCGTCGGGAACCCCTCGGGCGGGCCGGTCGGGAAGCCGTCCGGCGGGCCCGTCGGAAGCGTCGGGAACGGCGGAGGGGTCACCTCGGGCGGCCGGGTCGCGTCTTCGGGGAAGTGCTCGATCCGCTCCACGACCTTCTCCTTCGCCGGCTTGAACACCGACAGATAGAAGACGCCGAAACCCACGCACGCCGCCACGAACACCGTGAGGAAGGCCAGCAGCACCCCCGTGCCCACCAGCGTCCGGGAGTCCCCCGGCGCGAGCGCCGTGGCCCGGTCCGGCCGTCCCCGCGGATAGCGGACGACGACCGTGTCCCCCTCGACGACCGTCGCCGGGCCGCCCGCCTCCTCGAACCGCGTCACCCGGCCCTCGGGCGTCGTGAACTCGTAGACGTGGTGCAGCGTCGTCGAGGAGGAGACGTGCGCGCCGTGCCGGCGCCCGCGCGTGGTCGTGGCCGCGTACAGCCGCAGGCAGCGCCCCCGCACCTCGATGCCGCTGCGCCACGCGGCTCTCAGCCGTCCGATCCGCAGCACCGCCCACACCATTCCCGCGATGCCACCGGCTGCCATCAGCCCCGGCACGGCCAGGACGAATACGTCGAACATGCTCCCGTTACCTTTTCCCGACCCCGCGATACGGACGTGTGTTCCCGTATCCAAGCGGGTCGGGGCCCTGCGCGCGAGCGACTTGAGTCCCGGTGGGCTGCCCGCCGCCTTTTACGCCACGGGAGTCGGCCCTGCCACCGGTTCGGGGACGGTTCGCCAATCCGTGTACGCGGTCGGTCCGCGCGCCATGAGTCGGACCCCCGTTGGGCACTGAACGCGGAGACATGACGGACGGCGAGGTCTGGGAGCTGCACGTGGGCGTGGCGAGGGTTGTCGGAACCGGCTCCGAGGATCGGCTGCGCACCGGGGACGGGGTCCGCGGATGCTGATGACCCCCCTCTCCGACTACTACGTGGCCCCCGGCCGGCTCCGGGAGTGGACGCTGGACGCGGCACCCTTCCACGAGGCGGCGCGGACGGCGGGGAACGCGACGCCCCTGTCGTACAACCAGCAACTGCACCTGAAATTCTTCCTGAAGCTCATGGAGCGCGGTCTCGGAACACCGGACTGGCTGGGATTCGGGTTCGAGATCCCCGGGCCCCTCGACGCCGAGGCGTTCCGCGAGACGGTGCGCGCCTGGGCCGAACGGCACGAGACGCTGCGCAGCGGCTTCCGGCTGGAGGGCGGGAAGCCCGAGCGGTTCACCGTCGACAGCCGCGCGGTGTCCGTACGGGACGTGGCCCTGGGCGACTTCACGAGCGGCGAGGAGATCTGCGGGTACCTCCAGGAGCGCATCGACGGCGCCGCCGAGGCGTTCCGGCTGCCCAGCTTCGTGGTGGAGACCGTGGAGCGCGCAGATTCCACCACCGTCGTCGTGGGACTGGACCATGCGCACGCCGACGGGTACTCCGTCGCGATGGCCGTCCAGGAGCTGCAGGACCTCTACGCCGCGATCGCCACCGGAGAAACGATCGGGCACGACGGCATCGGCAGCTATGTGGATTTCAGCGTCGCGGAGCGCGCCACCGCCGAACAGATCGGCGCCGACCACCCCGCCGTCGCGGACTGGGGCCGCTTCGTCGAGAACGCCGGCGGACGGATGCCGCGCTTCCCCCTCGACCTCGGTGTCGCCGAGGGCGAACTGGTGCCGCACACCATGCTGGACACCTTGCTGGTCGACGCCGCCGAGGCCGACGCGGTCGAGGAGATCTGCCACGCGGCGGACGGCGGCTTCCTCGCCGGGCTGCTCGCCGCCTTCGCGATCGCCGCCCACCAGCTCACCGGCGCGCGGGTCTACCGGACCGTGATGCCGATGCACACGCGCTCCCGGCCGGAGTGGGCGCGCTCGATGGGCTGGTTCATCGGGGTGGGCCCGGTCGAGATCGACCTCGGTCCGGCGGGGACGTTCCAGGACGCCGTGCACGGTGCGCACCGGTCCGCCAGGACGGCGATGCGGCTCACCCGGGTGCCGTTCCTCAGGGTCGTCGAACTCCTCGGCATGGAGCGGGACTTGGAGCGCTCGATGCCCGAGTTCTTCCCGTTCGTCTCCTTCGCCGACATGCGGGTGTTCCCCGGCGCGGGGCGGTGGACCGAGTGGAACGCCCGGACGCTGTTCCGGATGACCCGCGGCAACAAGGCCAACATCTGGGTGAACCGCACCCACGACGGAGTGCGGTTCACCGCACGCCATCCCGACACGGAGCTCGCCGGAATCAGCGTCGCCGTTTTCGCCGACCGTGTGCGGGACGTGCTCCACAGCGTGGCGAAGACGGGCAACTACGCCTTCGCCGACCCAACGAGTGCCACAGGAGTGACTGCATGACCCCAGTGCGGGAGATCGTGGAAGCGATTCTGACGAGCAAGTTCCAGGTGCTTCCCGAGGAGCTGGCGGCCGACGGGACGCTGGCTTCCATGGACCTGGACTCGCTGGCCGTGATCGAGCTGCTCTACACCCTGGGCAGGGAGCTGGACGTCAAAGTCGGCGAGGACGAGGTGACCTCGCACCACACCCTCCCGCAGCTGGTCGCCCTGCTGGAGGAGAAGCGCGCGCTGCGGGCGGCGCAGGGAGTGATGCCGTGACCCGTACCGGGGTCGCCGTGACCGGCCTCGGCATGGTCACCCCGGCCGGGGTCGGGGCGGAGGCCACCTGGGAGGGCGTGCGCGACGGCCGCCCGGCCGCGTCGCCCGACCCCCGGCTGGCGGGCCTGCCCGTCGACTTCTCCTGCCGCGTCCCGGGCTTCGACCCCGGGGCGCACCTCGGGCGCCGGGCCCTGTGGCGGACGGACCGCTGCTCCCAACTGGCGGTCGCCGCCGCCCGGGAGGGGGTACGGGACGCGGGACTCGACCCCGGCGTCTGGGACGCCAGCCGGGTGGCCGTGGTCGTCGGCACCTGCTTCGGCGGTCAGCAAGCGTGCGAGGACGGCCACCGCGACCTGCTCCGGGACGGGCACGAGGGGGTCTCCCCGGCGCTCGTGCCGAAGATGATCCCCAGCATGCCCGCCGCCGAGGTCTCCATGGACCTGAAGGTCCGCGGGATGAGCCTGAGCGTGTCGACGGCGTGCGCCTCGGGCGCCGGCGCCATCGCGCTGGGCCGGGCCCTGCTGCTGTCCGGTGCCTGCGACATCGTGGTCGCCGGTGGCGCGGACGCGGCCGTCACCCCCCTGATCGCCGTGGGGTTCCAGCGCATGGGCACCCTCTCGGGGCGCCGCGACGACCCGGCCGCGGCCTCCCGTCCCTTCGACGCCACGCGCGACGGCTTCGTGCTCGGCGAGGCCGCCGCCGTGCTGGTCCTGGAGCGCGCGGACGCCGCCCGGCGGCGCGGCGCGGTGCCGCGCGCGGTCCTGGCCGGCTGCGGCTCCACGAGCGACGCGTACCACGTCACCGCCCCGCACCCCGAACACCGGGGCGCCGAGGCCGCGTTGCGCGCGGCGCTCGCCGAGGCGGGCGCCGCGCCCCGGGAGGTGGACCACGTCAACGCGCACGGCACCTCGACCCGGATCAACGACTCCACCGAAGCCGCCCTGCTCGCCCGGGTCTTCCCGCACGCCCCCAGCGTGACCTCGGCCAAGGGGGCGCTGGGCCACTGCCTGGGCGCGGGCGGCGCGGTGGAGGCGGCCCTCACCGTGCTGACGCTCCAGCACCGGCTGGTCCCGCCGACGGCCAACCTGGAGACGGCCGACCCGGACTTCGAGCTGGACCTCGTCCACAAGGCCCCGCGCGAGCAGGAGGTCGGCCTCGCGGTGAGCAACGCGTTCGGCTTCGGCGGCCACAACGAGGTCCTGGCCTTCCGCCCCTGGTCCTGACCCCGCCCGGAAACGGCCGCACCCGGCCCGCGGGCTCCCGACGGAGCCGCGGACCGGGTGCGGCCGCGCGTGAGATACGGGTCAGGCCTTCTTCGTCTCCTTGAAGATGCGGTCGATCTCGGCGATGAGCTCCAGCGCCTTCTCGCCCGTCTTCGGGTCGTTCGACGCCTTGGCCGCGCTCAGGGCCTTGAGGGTGTCGTTGACCAGCTGGTGCAGCTCGGGGAACTTCTCGAAGTGCGGCGGCTTGAAGTAGTCGCTCCACAGCACCGAGACGTGGTGCTTGGCCAGCTCGGCGCGCTGTTCCTTGATGATGAGGGCGCGCGTGCGGAAGTCCGGGTCCTCGTTGGCCTGGTACTTCTCCTGGACTGCCTTGACCGACTCGGCCTCGATACGGGCCTGGGCGGGGTCATAAACGCCGCACGGCAGGTCGCAGTGCGCGCTGACCTGCACCTTGGGGGCGAACAGGCGGGAGAGCATAAAACTGTCCTTCCTCGTGATCGTCTTCTCAGGTGCGAGATTACTCGGTGTGGGAAGGCTTTTCTCGGGTGCCCCGGGGGGCTTAGGACAAAAGTCCGGTGTCAGTCTGGAACTGCTGCCGGGACTGGTGGAGGAAAAAACGGACCGGGAGGTGCCGAGGTGCAGGAGCAAGTGGACGAGCGCGGGCAGGAGCAGGACCGCGAGCGTCGCGGACTGCTGCGGATCGGGCTGGCCGAGGTCTACAACCCGTCGATGGTGCCGACGCTGAACCCGGGGGACCAGCTCGTCGTGCAGTACGGGGCGGCCGTCCGGCCGGGTGATGTGGTGGTGCTGCGGCACCCGTTCCGGCAGGACCTGCTGATCGTCAAGCGGGTGGTCGAGCGGCGCGAGGGCGGCTGGTGGGTGATGGGGGACAACCCGCTGGTGGAGAACGACAGCCGGGAGTTCGGCACGGTGCCCGAGGAGTTCGTGGTGGCCCGCGCCTGGGTGCGGCTGCGGCGCCCGCCGGGCGCGGGTCAGCGCTCGCCGGGGGCGCTGCTGTCCTGGCTGGCGTCCGCGCTGCGGCCGCTGCGCGCGGCGCCCGCGGCCGCCCGGCTCTCCAGGCGCTTGCGGGCGCGGTAGGCGGCGACGTTGGCGCGGGTGGCGCAGCGGTCGGAGCAGTAGCGGCGCGAGCGGTTGGTCGAGGTGTCGAGGTAGGCGTTGCGGCAGGGGGCGGCCTGGCAGATGCCGAGGCGGTCCACGCCCAGCTCGGTGAGGTGGACGGCCAGGCCCATGCAGGCGGTGGCCGTGTAGGAGGCGCTGGCGCTGGCGGCGTGATCGGCGATGTGCATGTGCCACTTGGGGCGGCCGTCCTCGTCGCGGTACTCGTGGCCGGAGATCTGCGGGCTGACGGGGAACTCCATCAGCAGGGCGTTGAGCAGGTCCACCGCCCGCACCTCCTCGCCCGCGTCGGCCGCCTCGAAGACCGCGCGCAGCCGGGTCCGTACGGACCGCAGCCGGGTGACGTCGCTGTCGGACGCGCGGCGGGCGGCCTGCGCCCCGGCGCCGAAGAGCTCGCGCACCGCCTCGACGGAGGTGAGCGAGTCGGTGCCGCGCGCGGGCTCCTCGGTGTTGACCAGCCGCACGGCATAGTCCGAGTAATAGGCCAGTTCCACTTTCGGTCCTTATGGCTTGTGCGAGCGGCGACTCAAGGCGTTTTTCCGGGCGCCCGGCTAAAGGTAATAGCCCTCACTCTATCGAGGGTATTACTCGGCGCGGGGCAAAAGCCGAGGCGGTGGCACGGCTCGCCCGTGCCACCGCCCCTTCCCGCCCGCGGACCCCTACAGCACCTTCGACAGGAACGACTTCGTGCGGTCGTGCCGGGGGTTGGTGAGCACCTCGCGAGGGTGGCCGGATTCCACCACCACGCCGTCGTCCATGAAGACCAGCGCGTCGCCGACCTCCCGGGCGAAGCCCATCTCGTGGGTGACGACGATCATCGTCATGCCGTCCTCCGCGAGACCGCGCATGACGTCGAGGACGTCGCCCACCAGCTCCGGGTCGAGGGCCGAGGTCGGCTCGTCGAAGAGCATCAGCTTCGGCTCCATGGCGAGCGCACGGGCGATCGCCACGCGCTGCTGCTGGCCGCCGGAGAGCTGGGAGGGGTAGTTGCCGGCCTTGTCGGCGAGGCCCACCCGGTCCAGCAGCTTCACGGCCCGCTCCTTGGCCGACGCCTTGGACTCGCCCTTCACCTGGATCGGCGCCTCCATGACGTTGGCGAGCGCCGTCATGTGGGGGAAGAGGTTGAAGCGCTGGAAGACCATGCCGATGTCCCGGCGGTTGCGGGCCACCTCGCTGTCCTTGAGCTCGTAGAGCTTGTCGCCCTTCTGCCGGTAGCCCACCAGCTCGCCGTCGACGTACAGCCGCCCGGCGTTGATCTTCTCCAGGTGGTTGATGCACCGCAGGAAGGTGGACTTCCCGGAGCCGGACGGGCCGATCAGACAGAACACCTCACCCTGGGCGACCTCCAGGTCGATCCCCTTGAGGATGTGCGCTGCGCCGAAGGACTTGTGCACGCCCTCGGCCTTCACCATCGCGTTCATGCGCGGACGCCTTCCTTGGAGCGCTGGCCGATCATCGCCAGGTTGGCCCTGACCTTCTGCCAGGGGGTGAGCGGCAGGCTGCGCAGCGAGCCACGGGCGTAGTACCGCTCCAGATAGAACTGGCCGACGCTGAAGACGCTGGTCAGGATCAGGTACCAGGTCGCGGCGAGGAAGAGCATCTCGACCGTGGCGCCGGTGGTCTGGCCGATGTCGGAGGTGGAGCGCAGCAGCTCCAGGTACTGGGCCGCGCTCGCCGCCAGCGACGAGGTCTTGAGCATGTTGATGAACTCGTTGCCGGTCGGCGGCACGATGACCCGCATCGCCTGCGGCAGCACGATCCGGCGCAGCGTCCTGCCCTGGCTCATGCCGAGCGCGTGCGACGCCTCGGTCTGGCCCTCGTCGACGGACTGGATGCCGGCCCGGACGATCTCCGACATGTACGCGGCCTCGTTGAGCCCCAGGCCGAGCAGCGCGGCCATGAAGGGGGTCATGAACGAGCTCGTGTAGTCCCGGTAGATGAACCCGAGGTTGATCTCCGGGAAGATCAGCGCGAGGTTGAACCAGAGCAGCAGCTGGACGTAGACCGGGGTGCCGCGGAAGAACCAGATGTAGGCCCAGGAGACCGAAGAGGTCACGGGGTTCTTCGACAGCCGCATCACCGCCAGCACGATGCCGAGCACCAGGCCGAGCAGCATGGCGAGCACCGAGATCAGGACTGTCTTGCCGAGACCGGTGAGGACGTTCGAGTTGAACAGGTAATCAGGGATGGCGTGGTAGTTGACCTTGGCGTTGGCGAAGGCATTGACCAGCAGCCCGAGCAGCACCAGCACCACGACGGCGGAGACCCACCGCCCGTAGTGCCGTACGGGAATGGCCTTGATGGTCTCCGGCTCACGGCCGGGGGGCGGGGCGTCGGCGGGCCCCGTCTTTTCGGGAGCAGCAGTCACGGTATGGCCTTTCAGCGGTCCGTATTCGGGGGAAGAAAGGGGGCGCCGGGCGGGCCGTCCGCCGCGCGTGCGGGTACGGCGGGGGGAGCCGTCCGCCCGGGGGAGGGGCGGCGGCGCGGAGATGACGGCCCGTGGCGGCCGGGTCAGGAACCGCCGTTGGTCTTGGCTTCCTTGACCGCGCCGGCCTCGACACCCCAGGTCTTGAGGACCTTCTCGTACGCACCGTTCTTGATGATCGCGTCAAGGGCGGCCTGCAGGGCGTCCCGCAGCTGGGCGTCGCCCTTGGGGACGGCGATGCCGTAGGGCGCGGCCTGCACCTGGTCGCCGACCGTCTCGAAGTCGTTGCCGCCGCCCGCGGTCTTCACCGCGTAGGCGGCGACCGGGAAGTCGCTGGACACGGCGTCGACGCCACCGGCCTTCAGCCGGGTCTGCGCCTCCACGTCGGTGTCGAACGCCTCGATGCCGATGCTGCCCTTGCCGGCCTTGTCGCACTTGTCGGACTCGGACTTCGCCAGGTCGTGGGAGACGGTGCCGCGCTGCACGGCGATCTTCTTGCCGCAGAGGTCGTCCCAGGTCTTGATGCCCTTGGTGTCGCCCTTCTTGGTGTAGATCGAGACACCGGCGGTGAAATAGTCGACGAAGTCGACGCCCTCGGTCACCTTCTTGCCCGTCTTCGGGTCGACACCGTTCTGCCGGTCCTTGGAGTCGGTCATCGCGGACATCGCGATGTTGTAGCGCTTGGAGCGCAGACCCGTCAGCAGGGCGTCGAAGGTGCCGTTGTCGAACTCGAACTTCACGCCGAGTTCCTTGCCCAGGGCATCGGCGATATCGGGGTCGATCCCGACCGTCTTGCCGTCCTTCTTGAACTCCACCGGCGGATAGGCGATGTCGGAGCCGACCTTGATGACCTTGGAGTCCTGGATGTCCTTGGGGAGCTTGGCGAAGAGCGGGGCCGTGGAGCCCGAGGCGGTCTCGGACCCGCCGCCGTGCTTGTTCCGCTGGTCGCCGCAGCCGGTCAGCAGCAGGGCGCCGGCGACCGCGATCGCGCCGGCGGCGGCCAAACGACTCCTGGCGGCAGCCGGGCGGGGGGTGGTGCTTGCGGTCATTGCTGGTTCCTCCTGCGGGTGAGGGGATAGCCGACTGTTAAACACTGGGGTCACTGCGTGGGAACACGGGGGGGACATACGGGGCCGCAAGCACACACCATGGGTGTTCGCGACCTCGTGTGATTTGGGCATCTTGCCATCTGGACTGCACCGTTCGGGGGGCTAGCTATGTCAAAATCGGATAACGGGCGATCCCCGTGCGGTACCAGGTCGGTTCGTACTACCGGACTTCGGTGTGCCTCTCCGGTGCGAGACCTATCTCACGCACCTCTTGTCTCACTCCATGGACTTCCGGCACCAGTCGACACGCTTTCGACGTGCTTGTGGCGATGCCATGACCCGCGGCGTCCGGGAACTCACTCGGCGGCCGTAGCGCTCATCCGGTAGAAAGACCTGCTACAACCCCCCGGACCCGGGGCTCAGGGCGTATGTGCGGTGCGCCCGGCGGTCCGCAACCTCGGGCGGCTACCCTCGACAGCTAATTCGACAAAGGGGTCAATGAAGTGGCAGCGGAGATTGTGAATCCTCGCGGCGCCCACGGTGCGGACGAAGCTCGCGACGAGCTCTTCGATCCGGCCTTCGCGCTGCACCGCGGTGGCAAGATGGCCATCCAGGCGACCGTGCCCGTGCGCGACCGGGACGACCTGTCCCTCGCCTACACACCAGGCGTCGCCAAGGTGTGCAGCGCCATCGCCGAACAGCCCGAGCTCGTCCACGACTACACCTGGAAGTCCCAGGTCGTCGCGGTCGTGACGGACGGCAGCGCGGTGCTCGGGCTCGGGGACATCGGGCCGGAGGCGTCCCTGCCCGTGATGGAGGGCAAGGCGATCCTCTTCAAGCAGTTCGGCGGCGTGGACGCGGTGCCGATCGCGCTCGACTGCCGGGAGGTCGACGAGATCGTCGAGACCGTCGCCCGCCTCGCGCCCTCCTTCGGCGGCGTCAACCTGGAGGACATCTCCGCGCCGCGCTGCTTCGAGGTCGAGCGCAAGCTCCAGGAGCGCGTGGACATCCCGGTCTTCCACGACGACCAGCACGGCACCGCCGTCGTCACCCTCGCCGCGCTGCGCAACGCCGCCAAGCTCACCGGCCGCCCGCTCGGCCGGCTGCGCGCCGTCATCTCGGGCGCGGGCGCGGCCGGGGTGGCCATCGCCAAGATCCTGGTGGAGGCGGGCATCGGCGACGTCGCCGTCTGCGACCGCAAGGGCATCGTCTCGGCGGACCGCGACGACCTCAACCCGGTCAAGCGCGAACTCGCCGGCTTCACCAACAAGGCCGGGCTCTTTGGCCCGCTGGAGTCGGCGCTGAAGGGCGCGGACGTCTTCATCGGCGTCTCCGGCGGTACGGTCCCGGAGTCGGCCGTCGCCACCATGGCCGCCGACGCGCTGATCTTCGCCATGGCCAACCCGACCCCGGAGATCCACCCGGACGTCGCCCACAAGTACGCGGCCGTCGTCGCCACCGGGCGCAGCGACTACCCCAACCAGATCAACAACGTCCTCGCCTTCCCCGGCATCTTCGCCGGCGCCCTCCAGGTGCGGGCCTCGCGGATCACCGAGGGCATGAAGCTCGCCGCGGCCGAGGCGCTCGCCGCCGTGGTCGCCGACGAGCTGAGCGCCGAGTGCGTGATCCCGTCGCCGTTCGACGAACGCGTCGCTCCCGCGGTGACAGCCGCTGTGGCCGCGGCGGCCCGCGCGGAGGGTGTGGCGCGGCGCTGATTCCGCTGGGTGCGGGTGCGCTTCCGGGTGCGGGTTTGTTGCCGCCTGCGGCGGGAGCGCCCTTGGGGGTCCCCCCGGACGGAGTCTGGGGGAGCGTCCTCAAACGCCGGACGGGCTGATTTCGCTGGTTACGGTCCGCGAAATCCAGCTCGTCCGGGGTGGGGAAAAAGCGCGGCGACGCGCGTCACAGCGCCGCGTGGTTCCACCGGGCCTACCCCCGGCGCTAGGTTCGGACCATGTTCGCCGCCTACGCCGCCCGCATCGACCGTGATCAGCCGCTCGACGGACTGGAGTTGGGCGAACGCCCGGAACCCCAGGCTCCGCCCGGCTGGACCGTTGTCAACGTCAAGGCCGCGTCGCTCAACCACCACGACCTGTGGTCGCTGCGCGGCGTCGGCCTCGGCGAGGAAGCGCTGCCGATGATCCTCGGCTGCGACGCCGCCGGACTCGACGAGGACGGCAACGAGGTCGTCGTCCACTCCGTCATCGGCCAGACCGGCCACGGCGTTGGCCCGCGCGAGTCGCGCTCCATCCTCACCGAGCGCTACCAGGGCACCTTCGCCGAGCGCGTGGCCGTCCCCGCGTGGAACGTCCTGCCGAAGCCGAAGGAGCTCTCCTTCGAGGAGGCCGCCTGCCTGCCGACCGCCTGGCTGACCGCGTACCGCATGCTCTTCACCAACGCGGACGTGCGCCCCGGCGACAGCGTCCTCGTCCAGGGCGCGGGCGGCGGCGTGGCCACCGCGGCGATCGCGCTCGGGGCCGCGGCCGGACTGCGGGTCTTCGCCACCAGCCGCGACGAGGCCAAGCGGCGGCGCGCCGTGGAGCTGGGCGCGGAGGGCGCGTACGAGCCGGGGGCCCGGCTGCCGCACCGCGTCGACGCCGTCATCGAGACGGTGGGCGCCGCCACCTGGTCACACTCCGTCAAGTCCCTCAAGCCCGGCGGGACGCTCGTCATCTCCGGCGCCACCAGCGGCCAGAGCCCGGCGTCGGCGGAGCTCAACCGCATCTTCTTCCTGGAGCTGAAGGTCGTCGGCTCGACCATGGGCAGCAAGGAGGAGCTGGCCGGTCTGCTGAGCTTCTGCGCGGCGACGGGCGTACGGCCGGTGATCGACTCCGTCCTGCCCCTTGACCGGGCGCGGGAGGGCTTCGAGAAGATGGCCGGCGGTGACCTGTTCGGCAAGGTGGTCCTGACCGTCTAGCCCATGGGGGAGTGCCGTGCGCAGGCTGCGGGCGGTGGTGACCGTGCTCGCCGCGGTGGCGGCGCTCCTCGCGCCGGGCAGCGCCCTGGCCCGTACGGACGGGTCCGTCCCGCGCCTCACCGACGGGCGCGGGCGGGTTCTGGACCTGCGCGGCTGGAACGTCGAGGACAAGACCCACCGCGGCGCCGACGCCCTCACCGGCGTCACCGAACGGCACTTCCGCGACATGGCCCGCGCCGGGTTCGGCCTGGCGCGGCTGCTGGTCTTCTGGGACGACCTGGAGCCACGGCCCGGGCAGTACAGCGAGCGCTATCTCCGCCGGATCGAACACATCCTGGACTGGGCGCACCGCTACCGCTTCCGGGTGGTGATCGACGCCCACCAGGACGTCTTCGGGCCCGCCTTCGGCGGCCACCGGGGCATCCCCGAGTGGGCCACGCGCACCGACGGGCTGGCCTATGTGCCGCACCCGGACGACTGGTTCGCCGAATACTACGAGCCCGCCGTGCAGGCCGCCTTCGAGCACCTCTACGAGGACGCGGACCTGCGCGGCGCCCAGGCGAGGATGTGGGAGCTCCTCGCCGGACGGCTCGGCCGGCACCCGGCCGTGTTCGGCTACGACCTGATCAACGAGCCGATGGGCAGGCTCCGTTCCGGCGAGGACCCGCCGGCCGCGGCCCGCCGCATCGAACGGGACCAGCTGACCCCGATGTACAACCGCCTCGCGGCGGCGGTCCGCCGCGCCGACCGGCGCCACCACCTCTTCGTGGAACCGACCCCCGTCGTCGGCGAGGCCGTCCCCACCGGCCTCGGCCGCATCCACGACCCGAAGGTCGTCTACGCCCCGCACTTCTACAACACCGCCATGGAAGCCGGGCGGGACTACGACCCGGCCGCCCGCTGGATCGAGGCGTACGAGTCAGCGGTGACCCGCTACCCGCGCGAACAGCGCGTCCCCGTAGTGATCGGCGAGTGGGGCCCGCCCGACTCCTCCCTCCCGAACATGCGCCGCTTCTACGACGACGCCCTGGCGTCCCTCGCGCGCTACGCGTCCGGCTGGGCGGGCTATACGTGGTGCTACGGGGGCGGCTACTGCGCGGTCGACGAGGCGGGTCGCTTCAGGCCCAACAAGGAGCGGCTGTCTTGGCCGCGTGTGGTGGCGCCGGCGAATCGCCCGGGGTGACCCTGCCGGGGGGCTCCGCCCCTGACCCTCGCTCGGGTGCGGCCCGGTGGGTTTGTTTCCCCAGCCCCGCCCCTTCCCTCCCCCAGCTACCGCTGGGAGGTGCCCCCAATCTGATGCGCGGCTCCGCCGCGGCCGGGGCTCCGCCCCGGACCCGTGCTCGGGTGCGGCCCGGCGGGCTTGTTCCCCAGCCCCGCCCCTTCCCGAAACTGGGGCGCGTGCCCCAGACCCCCAACCGCGGGTCCATTGCGCCTGCGGCGGAGCGCCCTGCGGGCGCGTCCTCAAACGCCGGACGGGCTGAGTTTGCGCACCCCTGGGGGTCTGGGGGCGGAGCCGCATATCGGATACAGCCGGAAGGGGCGGGGTTGGGGAAGGAGACCGTCCGTCAGGACCGCGGTGGGGTCAGGATCGACGTGATGCGCGCCGCCGCCTCCGCCAAGGCCTCGCGGGAAGCCGCCAGTTGATCCACCGTCACACCATGATCGCGCGCCGCGTCGCGGATGTCGTCGCGGAAGCGGTCCAGCAGGCGGTCCAGATCGCGCGCCGGGTCCTTGGAGAGCGCGTCGGAGGACGTCGCCCACTCCGGAGGCGCGGGTGGCACCGGCCGGCCCCCGGCGAGGTTGCCCAGTTCCTGGGTGAGGGCGGTGATGCCCTCGGCGATGCCCTTGGGCCAGTCGCCGTGGCGGACGTGCTCCTGGACCTCCTCCTGCACGCGCTGGGAGATGCGGCGGACCTCCTCGCGCGCGTGGTCCTGCGCCTGCTTCGCCTGGCGGCGGGCCTGCTGCGCGTCCTGGCGGGCGCGGCGGCTCTCCTCCTTCGCCCGGCGGGCCTGCTCCTTCCACTCCTCCTTCGCGTGCCGGAACTCCTCCTTGGCCTGTCGCCACGCCTCGCTGTCGCCGAACGCGCCGCCGAGGAAATCGACGGGTTCCTTGCCGGTGGTGCGGCTGCGGCGGGCCGCTTCGAGCATCTCGCGCCGCAGGTCGCCCGCCGCGCCGCGGACGTCCTCGCGGATGTCGGCGGCGAGCGTGGAGACGGACTCGCGGATGTCGAGCTCCAGCTCGGCCAGCTCGCCCTGGCGGTCGGCGAGTTCGGCCCGGCCGGAGGGGGTGAGGGAGTAGACCTTGCGGCCGCCCTCGGTGGAGTGGGTGACCAGGCCCTCGGCCTCCAGCTTGGCGAGGCGCGGGTAGACGGTGCCGGCCGAGGGCGCGTACAGCCCCTGGAAGCGCTCCTCCAGCAGCCGGATGATCTCGTAGCCGTGGCGGGGCGACTCGTCGAGGAGCTTGAGCAGATAGAGCCGCAGCCTGCCGTGGGCGAAGACGGGGGGCATCAGAGGACCTTTCCCTGGGGGGTGCTGTCGGTGGGGTCGGCCCGGGTCCAGTCGTCGGTCTCCGGGCGGCGCAGCAGCGCGACCGCGCCGGAGACGCTGGTGACCTTGAGGCTGCCGCGGCCCGCGCCGAGCCTGCCGGTGATCCTCTTGGCACCGAACTGGCTGCTGACGTGCAGCTCCTCGAAGCCGCAGGAGAGCGCGCCGCTGGTGGTGTTGGCGTCCACCTCGGCGTCCGCGGTGTTCGGGAGGCGGATGGCGACGTCGCCTGAGACGGTGCCGAGCGCGAGGGACGGGCCGGGGGCGGCGGGGGAGAGGTCGACGACCACATTGCCGCTGATGGAGTCGGCCCTGACCGTGCCGCCCGAGCTCTCGACGAGGGTGAGGTCGCCGGAGACGGACTTGAAGTGCAGGTCGCCGCCTATCCCTTGGGCCTCCAGCCGCCCGGAGACGGTCTCGGCCTGGACCGGTCCCGTGATGCCGACGAGGGTGACGTCGCCGCTGACTCCGCGGACGGCCGTGCGCCCGGTGACGTTGGAGACGACGGCGCTCGCCCCGGCGACGCCGACCTCGACGTCGGTGCCGGTCGGCACGGTGAGGGTGACGGTGGCGGTGCGCCCCCAGATCCCGCGGGAGAGCCACTTCCTCCAGGGGAGGTCGTCATAGGCGACGGTGAGGGTGCCTCCGTCGAGGGTGACGATCAGCGGCGGGCCGTCGATCTCGGAGAGCTCCAGCCGGGCGGGCCCGGTGGCGTCGCCCACGACATTGACCGTGCCGCCGATGATCCGGACGGCGAGAGCCGTGACCGGCTCCTCGAAGGTGACTTTCCGCGGCGTGGACAGTGACCACTTCGACTGGGCCGGCATGCCGGGCCTCCTTGATGTCATGACTCGACCGTCGCGACTGTCGCGACACGGAGCTGAACGCAACCTATCGCGTCTCTGATAAACACGATATATCGCGGTCTCGTGAAGTCAAGTGCCTTCCCCGTGGCATAGCGTTGTCGCATGTCCGCAACTGATCACAGCCGCGCGGCCGGGGTTCTGCTGCTCTGCCGGGCCGAGCCCGACCGCGTCCGTCCCTCCGCGCAGCTCCTGAACGAACCACTGCTCCTCGCCCCCGCGGGCGAAGGCTGGAGCGCGCTGATCCCCGGCGAGGACTCCTGGCGCTCCGAGGACACCGACCCGGCCGCCGCCGCGGCGGGCTGGGCGCACGCGCTGGCCGTGGCCGAGACCTGGCCGGTGGTCGGGCTGTGGTGGGACGCGGGCGACGCGGGCTTCGTGGTGGCGGCGGGCTTCCGCCGTACGGTCGGCTACACCTGGGCCGCCGACGGCACCCCGATCGGCGAGGAGAGCGCCATGGCCTCCCTGCGCGCCCGGGTCGGCCTCGACCCGGTGCTCGACGGGGCCGCGCTCGACGAGCTCACCCGGCCCGACTCCGACGCGGACGCCGCCGCGCGGGTGCTCGGCCTGATCGCGGTGCTCTCCCGTACGGGCCTCACGCTGCCGTCCGGCCTCGCGCCGGGGGCGAGCGCCGCCCGGCTGCGCGCGGCCGCGGCCCCCGTCGCGGAGGCGGTCGACTGGCCGGGGTGGCGGGAGGCGGTGCGGTCCGGGCTCGACGCGGCCGAGCGCGGGTTCTTCGGGACGTGGACGCGCGGGCCCCGGGCGCGGGCGCTCGGCGCCACGGAGCTGGTGGCGGGGCTGTCGCTGGCCTGCTGGGGGCGCCGGTCCGGGCGCCGCGGCTGGGCGACGGCGGGCGGGGTGCTGGCCCTGGACGGGGCGCTCACGCTCGCGTACGACTGGTGGCGCGAGCGGGTCTGAGCCGCGGGGTCCCGGGGCCCCGCCCCGGGCCCCGGTCACCGACGGGACGGCCCTACAGGTCGTCGTCCTCGTCGTCCAGGCGGGCCAGCCACGTCGCCAGGCGCTCCACCGGGACCTCGAAGTCCGGGTTGAGGTCGACGAACTCGCGGAGGCGCTCGGCGACCCAGCCGAGGGAGACCTCCTCCTCGCCACGCCGGTTCTCGAGCTCCTCGATGCCGCGGTCGGTGAAGTACAACGTGCTCTCCGTCAGGGATAGTCGGGGTCAACAAGAGGTCGACAGCAGGAGTGCCCGGCGCCTGCCAGGGGCATAACTGCATTCCTGCCCAGGATAGGCGGGGCCTTGGCCACGGCCTCTCGCGCCCGTCCCGCCCGAGGGCTAGCCTGCTGCAACACGACGCGGGGATCGGGGGTGGCGCGTGTCCGACGGGATCACTCAGGTCCGCCTGGACGACGGCACGGTCGTCTGGGCGCGGATCAGCGAGGCACAGGAACTGGACCGGCCAGGCGACCGCGCCGGGGGATACGCCGGGGGGTACGAGGACTCCAGCGCCGGGGGCGCCGCCCGGCGCGTCGCGGGGCTCGCGGGCGGGCTGACCGATGTCGTACGGGGCGTCGTCGGCTCCCTGCGCCCGGCGCTCGCGGCGGTCGCGCCGCAGGAGGTCACGGTCGAGTTCGGCATCGAGCTGTCCGCGAAGGCGGGCCACGTCATCAGCCTCCTCGCCGACGGGGAGGGCAAGGCGTCGATCACCGTCTCGCTCACCTGGTCGGAGCGCGGGGAGCCACCGCCCGCGACCGCGGAGCCGCCCGCTACCCCCAGCGCTCCTTGAGCGCCCTGGACGGGACCGTACGCCGGTCCGTCGTGCGCATTTCCGCGCCGGGCGGCGGGTATGACCCGAGCGGCGCCCGGTTCTGGGGCAGCGGGTTCTTCATCGCCCCCGGGTGGGTGCTTACCTGCGCCCATGTGGTGGGGAACGGGGGTGGTGACGTGCTGAGCGGCGCTGCGGCCATCGACATCACCGACTCGCGCGAGCGCACCACCGAGGGCCGCGTCGCCCTCGTGCTGCCGCCGCCCGACGACCCCGACCGCCCGCCCCGCAGCTGGAAGCTGCCCGACCTGGCCCTGGTCGAGGTGGACGGCGGCGAGGACGCCGAGTGCCTGTGGCTCAGCGACCGTTCGGCCGTCGTGCCCGCCCGGATCAGCCTGCACGGCTGGTCGACGGAGACCGGCGACCTGGCCCTGCGCTCCGGCGTCGGCACGGCCAGCGGCACCGACGGGCCCGAGGGCAGCGCCATGCTCCTGCGGGGCGAGATACCCGTCGCCGGATGCTCGGGCGGGCCCGTCGTCGACGTGGCGCGCGGCGCCGTCGTCGGGGTGTGCAAGGGGCGCGGCCAGGACACCGCCGGGCTCGCGGTCCCCGTCACCGCGCTGCGCCGGATGGCCAACGAACGGCCCGGCCGGGACCGGCTGCACGCGCTGATCCGCGCCCACGACCTGCACCACCTGCGGCGCTACCGCACGGTCGGTACGGGCGGCAGCTGGACCGGCTTCCAGCACGCCCTGCGGCCCGCCGGGTCGGGCGGCTTCACGCCGGTCCTGCGCACGCACCTGTTCGCCCGGCTCGCCGAGCTGTCGCCGCCCGGCACGCCCGGCGAGGTCATGACGCTCGTCGACGAGGTCAAGCGCCGGATGATCCAGGCCCCTTACCAGCCCGGCATCGAGCACGACCCGCGCACCTGGCGGGAGGGCGTGGGCCTGCTCTACGACCTCCGGGACGACGAAGGGCGCGCGCCCGAGCGGGATCTGGAGCTGGAGGCCGTGCTGCTCTACGCGGCGCGCGTCGCCGCCGCCGTCAGCCGCGCCGGGCGGCCGGACGACGAGACGCCGCTGCGTGAGCTGAGCGGCTGGCTGACCGGGCGCGAGGAGCCGATCCAGCCCGTCATACGGGAGGAGATCGGCCAGATCCTGCACGGCGGCGCCACCGACCCGCGGGAGCCGCGCGAGCACCCGGCGCCCGGCACCGTCGAGCTGCGCAAGCCCGAGCGCCGCAAGGTCGAGCCGGACGTGCCGGACGCCCGCGCCCGCGCCGACGTGCTCGTGGAGATAGACCCCCTCCTCTACGGCGACAGCTACCCCTGGCGCGTCAAGCTGCTCCGCGAGGACGACCTCGTCACGCTGCGCGGCGACGAACAGGGCGTCCCCCGGGCGCAGTTGCGCGAGGCCCTGCGCGAGCCGATCGCCGAGGCCGTGCGCCAGGGCGACGTGGGCGAGCACCTGGCCGCCGTCGAGGTCGTCGTGCCGCGCGAACTCCTGGACGAGCCCCTGGACTCCTGGCGGCTCTCCCCGCCCGGCGCCCCCGGGGCCTTCCTGGACCCCGACACCCTGCCGCTGGGCCAGCGCCGCGTCGTCGTGCTGCGCGACCGGCGGCGGCGCGACCACCCCGCGATCCCCGAGTGGCGGCGCCGCTGGAGCGGCGCCGCGCGCGGCCCGCTGACCGCCGTGCCGCTGCGTCGCGAGGCACAGCTGCGGGGGCACGACGGGCCGGGGCGGGAGAGCGGCCACGTCATCTACGACCGGCTGTCCGGCGCCGAGGACGGCGCCGTGCCCGTCTACTGCGGGCCGGTCGCGGCCGGACCGGGGGCCGCCGCGATGGAGGCCGCGCTGGCCGCCGGACACGCGGTCGTGATCTGGCGCAGATGCGCCACCGGGCATACGGATTGCGCCGAATTTCACCGGCAGGTGGCTGAACTCGTGTGCGAGGCCAAGACCGCGGACGGACTCCACCGGCGCATCCGCAGCCTGCGCATCCGCAGCGGCGACCCCGAGTACCCCGACCCCGAGGTCCTCTGGGCGCGGTCGATTGCCCTGCTCTTCGACTCGCCGGACCGCCCGCCGCTGCCCGACCTCCCGCTGTACGCACCCGGCCCCCGGCCCGGGGGTCCATGATGACGGGGCGTCAAGTGCGTGACAGGAGACCGTGCCGGGCCCCGGCGGCCCGGCGCCGTGACGGTACCTTCGAGCGGGGACCGGGGCCCGGCGGGGCACCCGGCACAGCAGGCCGCAGGGTGACACCACCAGCTGTGAGGAGACCGGTGTGAACGACTGGCGCATCTACCGGGGAGCGGGCCTGCCGCACGACGGGATACGGCACCTCCCGCCGCCCCCGCCCTGGCGCGACTTCGCCTCCTCCGGCCCCGACACGGGCGCCGACAGCGACCCGAGCGCCGCCCGCAGGCTCGGCGTGCTGCGCCGGCTGGTGGAGAACCACCACCCGCGCCCCGACGAGGTGGAGGCCGTCAACGCCGCCCTCTACCTCCGCCGCCCGCTCCTGGTCACCGGCAACCCCGGCACCGGCAAGTCCACCCTCGCCCACGCCGTCGCCCACGAGCTCGGCCTCGGCCGGGTGCTCCGCTGGCCCATCGTGAGCCGCTCCGCCCTCCACGACGGCCTCTACCGCTACGACGCGATCGCCCGCCTCCAGGACGTCCAGCTGGAGCGGGCCGGGGGCGCGGACGGCGACGGGCGCCGGTCCATCGGGTCGTACGTCCGCCTCGGCCCCCTCGGCACCGCGCTGCTGCCCGCCGGCCGGCCGCGGGTGCTGCTCGTCGACGAGCTCGACAAGGGCGACCTCGACCTGCCCAACGACCTGCTCAACGCCCTGGAGGAAGGCGAGTTCACGCTTCCGGAGCTGGAGCGCATCGCCGACCGCGAGCCCGAGGTGGAGGTGCTCACCGACGACGGCGGGCGGGCCGTGATCAGCGGCGGCCGGGTGCGCTGCACCACCTTCCCGCTGATCGTGCTGACCTCCAACGGCGAACGCGACTTCCCCGCCGCCCTGTTGCGCCGCTGCATCCAGCTCGACCTCGAACCGCCGGGCGAGGAGCAGCTCACCGCGATGGTCAGAGCCCACCTCGGCGACGAGGCGGTCGGCGAGGGCGGCGAGCTCATCCAGCGCTTCCTCGACCGGGAGCCCGGCGAGGTCATCGCCGCCGACCAGCTCCTCAACGCCCTCTTCCTCACCCAGCACACCCCCCGTGCCGAACGGGTCACGCGCGACCGGCTCGCCGACATGCTGATGCAGCCACTGGACCGTCCGAGGTGATGAGGTATGACGGCGCCCCCCGACCCACGGCTGGGGCAACTGATCGCCCGCCTGCGGGCCGCGACCTGGGACCTCACGCCCGTGGAGATCGCCGACGCGGTCTGGCTCGCCCAGTGGGCCACCCCGGCCGACCGCCCCTGCCCCGAACCGGGGCCGCGGTCCGGTGACGCGCCGTCCCGCGGCGGGTCGCCGGCCGCGGAGACCACCGCCCCCGCGGCCGACGCGCCCCCGGCGTCCGCCGCGGCCCGCCGGCCCGTACGGCACACCGAGCGCTCCGGCCCCGTGGCGCTGTACGCGGAGAGCGGCCGGCACCCGGGGCGGCGGGCCCGGGACGGGGGCGACGCCTTCCCCGTACGGGTGCCCATGGCCGCGTCGCTGCCCGGCCTCCTGGACCTCCAGCGGGCCCTGCGGCCCCTGCGCGGCTACCGCCCGCTCGCCACGCCCCCGCGCGGCCCCCTCGACGAGGAGGCCACCGCCGACCAGGCGGCCCGCACCGGGGTCCTCGACCCCCTCTACCGCCGGGGCGGGCGCCGCGCCGCCGCCATCCAGCTGCTCATGGACGTCTCCCCGTCCATGGTCGTCTGGGAGCGGATGCTGGAGGAACTGCGCCAGACCTGCGCCCAGTTGGGCGTCTTCAGCGACGTCCAGGTGCGCTATCTGCACCGGGCCGCCGACGGCACCCCCCTGGTCGGCACCTCCGCCGCCCCCGGCCGGGGGCCCGGCAGCGCCCACCACCCGCGCCCTGCCGACCAGTTCCGCGACCCCACCGGCCGCCGCCTCACCCTCGTCATCAGCGACTGCGTGGGACCGCTGTGGCAGGAGGGCCGGGCCCAGCGGCTCCTCCACCACTGGTCGCCGACCTCGCCGCTCGCCGTCGTCCAGCCCCTGCCGCCCCGCCTGTGGCCGCGCACCGCCCTGCCCGCCGACGCCGGGCTGCTGACCCGCGACCCCGCCTCCGGCGGCAGGCTGGTCTTCGACCCCGAGGGCTACGGACCCGGGCCCGCGCCCGGCGCCCTGCCCGTCCCCGTGCTGCTGCCCACCCGCGAGGCCCTCGGCACCTGGGCCCGGCTGCTCTCCGGGCCCGGCCGCACCACCGTCCGCGGCGCCGCCGGCTGGGTGGCCCCGCGCCACCCCGCGCTCCCCGGCCCCACCCCCGGCACGGGCCCCGCGCCGACCGCCGACGAACTGCTCCGGGCCTTCCGCGCCAGCGCCTCCCCGGGTGCCCTGCGCCTTGCCGTGCACCTCGCCGCCGTGCCGCTGGCCCTGCCCGTGATGCAGGTGGTGCAGCGCGCCATGCTGCCCGACACCGGCCCCATGGAACTGGCCGAGGTGCTGCTCAGCGGCCTGCTGTGGCAACTGCCCGGCCCGGAGACCGGCATCGGGCACTCGTACGAATTCGTCGACGGCGTACGGGAGATGCTCCTGCTCTCCCTCGACCAGGGCGCCGCCGCCCTCGTCCTCAAGCACTGCTCCGAGTTCGTCGAACGGCACTTCGGCAAGGGCGCCCGCAACTTCTCCGCGCTCGCCGTCGCCCAGCTCTCCCACCGCACCACCGAACCGCTCGACGGACACCGGCCGGACACCGACGAGGACGGCGCGGGCACCGAGCCCGAGCTCTTCGCCGAGGTCCCCGCGCGCGTGGTGCGCTGGTACCGGCCCCTGCCCGCCGACGCCGGCGGGAGCGGTGAACTCGGCGAGGCGGAGCGCCTGCTGAGGCTCTGGCACCTCCAGGCCGACCCCACCCTCCTCCACGAGGCCCGCGAGCACGCCACGCCCCATGCCCGCCGCCCCGCCGGCACCCCCGAGGGCATCCGCGGCCGCCTCGTGCTCGGCGGCATCCTCCGGGCCCTCGCCGGCACCGAGGCCGTACGCCGCGAACCCACCGCCCGCACCGCGACCCTGACGGAGGCCGTCGCCCTGCTCACCGAGGCCCACGACCACGCAGAACCCGGCAGCACCCCGCACACCGATGCCGCGCTCGAACTCGCCTCCGCCCACCACGCCCGCTGGCAGGACGACGGGGACACCGCCCACCTGCTCGCCGCCGAACGCGCCCTGCGCGCCCTCCCCGCCGACGACCCCACCCGCGCGCTGCGCCTGGGCCGCGTCCTCCTCGCCCTCGCCCAGGCGACACCCGACCCCCTTCGGTACGCACCCGAGGCCGCTGTCGAACTCCACACCGCCTGCGCCCTCCTGGAGGCCGCGGACGCCCCCGAACCCCAGCTGTGCGCGGCCCTCCTCGACCTCGCCACGGCGCTGCGGCTCTCCGCCGCGCCCACCGACGAGACCCTCGCCGTCCTCGACCGCGCCGGGCACCTCGCCGCCGACGACCCGCTGCGCCTGCGCCGCCTCACCGAGCTGGCCAGGGCCCGCACGGCCGCCGGGTCCTGGGCCGGGGCCGACGACGCCTACACCGAGGCCGTCGACCTCACCGGCCCCTACAGCCCCTGGCGTTGCGCGCTCCTCGCCGAATGGGGCGAGGCGCTGCTGCACCGCGCCCGGCGCGACTCCGCCCCCGAGGCGCTCGCGCGGGCCGAGTCGGTGCTCCGGGAAGCCTTCGCGATCAGCCCCGGCCGGGACCCGGGGCGCCCCCGCCTCCAACTGCTCCTCGGGCGCGCGCTCGCCCTCCGCTTCGACCGGCAGACCTTCCTGCCCGACCTCTACGAGAGCGTCCACCTGCTCGAACAGGCCGCCCGCCACGCCCCCGACGCGCGCACCCGCGCCGAGGCCTGGCTGGAGCTGGGCACGGCCCGGCTCACCCTGCACGACCGGAGCGGACCCGCACCCCTCGACAGCGCGGCCGCCGCCTTCACCTCCGCCGTGAGCGAGGCCCGGCGCGGAGGCGACGGCGCGCCCGGCTCGGTGCTCGCCGCGCGCGCCGCCCACCGCCACGGCGAGGTGCTCGAACGCATGGGACGGCCACGGGCGGCCCTCGCCGCCTACCGCGAGGCCGCACACGAGTGGAGCGACCTCACCGCCCGGCTCGCCGAGGTCCCCTGGGCCGAGGTCCAGGAGACACGGGAGAGCGTGGCACGCCTGACAGGACCGTGACCGGAACGCCACCCGAACGGGTTTCCGCCCGACGGCCCCCGGGAAGAACCGTGCAGCCGCGGGGGCCACAGGCCGGTGGAGGGCGGCAGGGAAGGAGACAAGAGTGCCGAAGCTCAAGCGCACCGCGGCGGCCCGCTCGGCGGGCGTCGCGGAACGGGTGCCGACGGTGCCCGACCTCACCGGCATCGACCTGCGGACCCTGCGCCACACCGAAGATCCCCGCCTGGGCGCCGCCGTGGAGGAAGTCCTGCTGGACCCGGGCGGGTTCGAGGAGATCTGGTACTCCGGCGGCGACGACGCGACCGGAGGGCGGGCGCCCGACAGGTCCTGAGCACGGGGGCGAGAACCGGACGACATCCGGACGACACGGGGGAGCGGGGAAGCCGGGATGACCGTCGATCGCGTCGACGCGGGCGGGGCGCAGGCCCTGACGCCCGCGGCCCTGGCGCGCCTCGCCCGCACCCGCTCCGCCCCCGCCGACCTCGACCTCCTGCTCCGCGGCCGGCGCAGCCGCCGCCTGATCCTGCTCAAGTCCCTGCTGGCCAGGCTGGACCGGAGCGCGGAGAGCGTGCCCGCCGCCGTCCGCGCGCGCTTCGAGGAGCACTGGCGGCTGCTGGAGCGCGCCGAGGACCACGACCCCGCCGCCGTCCACGACACCCTCGACTACCCCACCGTCGGCATCTGGCTGGCCCGCACCCTGTCGGCCCCCGCCGGCCTCGATCTGGCCTGCGGCCTGGGCCACTTCGGCGCCGTCGCCGCCGCGGCCGCGCTCCGCGCGGGCACCCCCTTCACCCTCACCCTCAACCCCCGGGGCGGCCTGCTCGCCCTGCCCGGCATCGGCGCCCTCGCGACCCCCGCCCCCGCCGTGCGGCTCACCGCCCGCGCGCACACCGCGCACCTGACCACCGACGGCCCGCGGGGGCGCGGCACCGGGACGGTCCTGCTGCGCACCGGCGGCCGGGTCCACGGCGTGGGCCCCGGCTGGCGCGGCCTGCGCCGACTGCCCGGCACCACCGCCTTCCTGGACGACCTCGACCTCCACCGCGCCCCGCCCGAGGGCGTCGGCCACGCCGCGCTGCCCGCCGCGCCCCGGGCCGACACCGGCCGCGAACCCTGGCCCCGCCTGTGGCGCTCCGCCCTCGCCCTGCTGCGCGCCACCGACCCGCGGCGCGCCGCGGAGACCACGGCCCTCCTGCGCTGCCTGGTCCCGCTCGCCCGCAGCGGCCCGTACGGCCAGGGGGCGCGCGGGGTGAGCGCGACCTTCAGGGCGGCGCCCGGCGCGGTCCTCGCCACGCTGCCGGAGACCGCCGCCGACCTCGCCGCCGTGCTCGTCCACGAGACCCAGCACGGCAAGCTGGCGGTGCTCCACGACCTGCTGCCGCTGCACCACGCCGGTCCGTACGCCGCCTACCGGGTCGCCTGGCGCCCCGACCCGCGCCCGCTCGCGGGTGTCCTCCAGGGCACCTACGCGCATCTGGCGCTGGCCGACTTCTGGGGCCGTGTCGCGGGGCGCGCGGGGCTGCCGGCCGGCGCCCGGTCCGCCGCGCGCGCCCGTCATGATTCCTACCGCCGACAGGTCGCGGAAGCCCTGCCCATCCTGCTTGAATCCAATGAACTCACCCCCGCGGGCGTCGAGTTCGCGACAGGCATGCGGCAGCACCACGCGGGCCTGGGGCGGACCGCCGGGCCGGCCGAGGCCATCGGCGGACCGTCACCATTCGGTGACGTACAGTAATCTTGGTGCCGTGTCGGCCCACCCGGCCGCCGCGGCGCGGAGCGATGAGGGGACGTGCGCATGAGTGAGCCAACCGGTGGTGCGCGGAGTCGGCCGGGCCCCGCGGGCGAGCACTTCGTCGTGGTGTTCGCCGGCTTCCACCGGCCCTGGGCCACCTGGATCGGCCACCGGCTGGAGAGCCACGGCCACCGGGTCACCCTGCACCGCTGGGACCCCCGCCGGGAGGTCCCCCTGGAGAGCGCCCTCGGCGACCTGCTGATGGCCTCGGGGCGGCTGCTGCTCGTCCTGAGCGACTGGTTCTTCCAGCTGGGCCCGCGCCGCGACGGCGAGTGGAGCGAGGCGCTGCGCGGCATCGTCGCCGCCAACGCCGAGCGGTTCGCCGCCGTCAGCCTCACCAACCGCGCCCTGCTGCCCGCCACCGCCGTCCTGGAGCCCGTCGACCTCTACGGCATCGGCTCCCAGGAGGCCGAGCGCCGCCTCCTCGGGCGGCTCGGCCTGCCGCCCGGCCCGCCGCGCCGCAGCATCCCCGTCGGCCCCGGCTCCCGCTACCCGGGCGACCCGCCGGCCGTGTGGGGCGAGGTGCCGCGCCGCGACGCCCGGTTCACCGGCCGCGACGACCTCCTCAACCAGCTCCAGGAGCAGCTGACCGACGCCGAGCAGGGCACCGCCGTCTGCGCGCTGCTCGGCATGTCCGGCATCGGCAAGACCCAGCTCGCCGCCGAGTACGCCCACCGCTTCAGCTCCGACTACGACGTCATCTGGTGGGTCAACTCCGACATGCGCGGCACCCAGCGCGAGCGCCTCGGCGAACTCGCCGCCGAGCTCGGCCTGACCAGCGGCTCCGAGCCCGGCGAGCGCATCCGCGCCGTCCGCGAGGCCCTGCGCCGCGGCGACCCCTACGGCCGCTGGCTGCTGATCTTCGACGGCTGGGACGACATCGACGGCGCCCGCGAGCTCCTCCCCGAGGGCCCCGGCCATGTGCTGATCACCTCCCGCAACCGCAGCTGGACCACCCAGGGCGCGACCCCGCTCGAGGTCCCCGGCTTCCAGCGCCACGAGTCCACCGGCTATCTGATGCGCCGCGCGCCCCGGATCACCGCCGAGGAGGCCACCGAGGTCGCCGCCGAGCTCGGCGACATCCCCCTCGCCCTCGTCCAGGCGGCCGCCTGGCTCGGCGAGTCCGACATGGAGGTCGCCGACTACCTCCGCATGGTCCGCGACGGCGAGCTCTCCGGCCTCGCCGACCAGGGCGACTTCGACGGAGTGCCCCGCTCCTCCCTCACCTCCTGGTCGATACTGATCAACCGGCTCCGCGAGACCCAGCCGCACGCGGTCGAACTCCTCACCCTGTGCACCTCCTTCGCCCCCGGCCGGATCCCCATCGGCCTCGTTCGCCACCTCCCGCCCGCCGAGCTGCCCGAGAGCCTCGGCTGGCTCGCCACCGACCTGCCCAGCTGGACCCGGGCGTTGGACTCCCTCGTCAACTACTCGGTCTTCACCCGCGACACCCGCGGCACCATCCCCGGCGAGCCGGGCCCCGAGCAGGAGTCCGTGCGCATGCACCGGCTCGTCCACGACATCGTCGCCCGCCTCACCTCACCCGAGGAGCGGGCCGAACACCGCCGCATCGTCCGCCGGATGCTCGCCGCCGCCGACCCCGGCAACCCCCAGGACACCCGGCTCTGGCCGCGCTACGCCGAGCTCCTCCCGCACCTGGAGCCCTCCGGCGCCCTCGGCAGCCACGACGAGCGGGTCCAGGAGACCGTCCTCAACTGCCTGCACTACTGCCACCGCAGCGGGGAGTTCCGCACCGGCATCGAGCTCGGCGAGCAGGTCCGCGCCCGCTGGTCCGAGCTCTTCCCGCCCGAGCACCACCGCATGCTCGACCTCACCGTCCGCCAGGGCAACATCCTCCGGTCGTACGGCGTCTTCCGCGCCGCCTACGAAATCGACCGGGGCATGCTGGAGCGGCTGCGCGCGAGCGCCCCCGCCGCCCCCCGGCCCGGCAGCGGCACCGCCCTGATGACCGCCACCAGCTGCCTCGCCGCCGACCAGCGCTATCTCGGCCAGTACACCGAAGCCCTCCAGCTCCAGCGCGAGGTCCTGCGCACCGCCCAGGAACTCCTCGGCCCCGACGACTACTTCACCCTCAACGCCCACCACAATCTCGGCGTCGGCCTCAGACTGCTGGGCCGCTACGCCGAGGCGTACGACACCGACCTGGAGAACCTCCGCAGGCGCGAGTCCCTGCTGCGCACCCGGCACGCCGCCACCCTCGTCTCCGGCATCGCCTGCGCCCGCGACCTGCGGCTGATGGGCCGCTACCGCGACGCGCTGGCCCGCCAGGAGCTCGGCATGCGGCTGCACCTCCAGGTCCTCGGCCCCCAGCACCCGCAGACCCTGCGCGCCCACCACAACCTCGTCCTGTGCGAGCGGCGAGCGGGCGGCTTCCAGGACGTGGGCGCCGCCATGGCCAGCCTCCTCGAACAGATGGAGCAGGTGCACGGCCGCTCCCACTACGCCACCATCGGCCTCGTCGTCGACTACGGCAACCACGCCCGCGAGCACGGCGACCTCGGCCACGCCCGCGACCTCATCGAGGAGGGCGAGGCCGGCTTCCGCGCCCTCCTGGGCCCCGCCCACCCCGTCGCCACCGGCATGCTCACCAACACCGGCCTCGTCCTCCAGGCGTCCGGGGAGCGGGCCGAGGCGCTCACCATGTTCGAGTCCGCCTACGCCGGGCTGTCCGCGACCCTCGGTCCCGAGCACCCCTGGGTGCTGGGCTGCGCCCTCAACGCCGCCGCCGGGCGCAACTTCAACGGTCGCCTCGACGCCGCCCTGGAGCTCAGCCGCGACACCCTCCGCCGGGCCCGGCACGTCCTCGGCGAGGACCACCCCCTGACCCTGTCCTGCGAGGTCGCCCTCGCCGCCGACCTCAGGGCGCTGCGCGAGCACGAGGAGGCGTCCAAGGTCGAGCAGGACGCCCTCCAGCGGCTCACCCGCACCCTGGGCGCCCAGCACCCGCACGCCCTCTCCGCCCGCCAGCGCACCCGCCCGTACTGGGACTTCGAGCCCTACCTGGGCTGACCGCAGCCCCGGCCGGGGACGGCACAGGGCCCCCACCGCCGCAGCGGTGGGGGCCCTGTCCTCGCGTGTGCGCGGGCGCGCCGGGATCAGATGTCGAAGACCTCGGCGACCAGTGCCTGCTGCTCCGCCTGGTGGCGCTTGGCCGAGCCGACCGCCGGGGAGGAGGAGTGCGGCCGGGAGATCCGGCGCAGTCGCTCACGGGCCGGGATGTCGGAACCGACGGCCAGGTCCAGGTGGTCGATCAGGTTCAGCGCGATGAACGGCCACGCACCCTGGTTCGCCGGCTCCTCCTGGGCCCACACGAACTTCTCCGCCGCCGAGTACTTGGCGAACTCGGCCTGGAGCTCCTCGCCGGGCAGCGGGTAGAGCCGCTCGATACGGACGATCGCCGTGTCGTTCGCGCCCCGCTTGGTCCGCTCGGCGACCAGGTCGTAGTAGACCTTGCCGGAGCAGAAGACGACCTTGCGGACGTCCTCGGTGACCACGGTGTCGTCACCGATCAGCGGACGGAAGGCACCGCTGGTGAACTCCTCCACCTTCGACGCCGCGGCCTTCAGACGCAGCATCGACTTCGGGGTGAAGACGATCAGCGGCTTGTGGTGCGGGTTGTGGACCTGCCAGCGCAGCAGGTGGAAGTAGTTCGACGGCACCGTCGGCATGGCGACCGTCATGTTGTTCTGCGCGCAGAGCTGGAGGAAGCGCTCGATCCGGGCCGAGGAGTGGTCCGGGCCCTGGCCCTCGTAGCCGTGCGGCAGCAGCAGCGTGACGCCGGAGGTCTGGCCCCACTTCTGCTCCGAGGAGGAGATGAACTCGTCCGTGATGCTCTGCGCACCGTTGACGAAGTCACCGAACTGGGCCTCCCACAGCACCAGCGCGTCCGGGCGGGCCAGGGAGTAGCCGTACTCGAAGCCCATCGCCGCGTACTCGCTGAGCAGCGAGTCGTAGACGTTGTAGCGCGCCTGGTCCTCGGAGAGGTAGAGCAGCGGGGTGTAGTCGTCGCCGGTCACCCGGTCGACGAGCACCGCGTGCCGCTGGCCGAAGGTGCCGCGGCGCGAGTCCTGGCCGGCGAGCCGGACCGGGGTGCCCTCCATCAGCAGCGAGCCGAAGGCGAGGGTCTCGCCCATGGCCCAGTCGATGGTGCCGTCCTCGACGCTGGCCGCGCGGCGCTGCAGCTGCGGCAGCAGACGCGGGTGCACGGTGACGCCGTCGGGCAGGTTGACCTGCGACTCGGCGATCCGCTTGACGATCTCCTGGGAGATCGCGGTGTTCACCTGGGCCGGGAACTCCGGCAGCGCGGCCGGGGCCGCGTAGTCCGCCGGGGCGGCCGCGGCGTCGCGGACCTCGGTGAAGACCTTCTCCAGCTGGCCCTGGTAGTCCTGGAGGGCCTGCTCGGCCTCTTCCAGGGTGATGTCGCCACGGCCGATCAGCGACTCGGTGTAGAGCTTGCGCACCGAGCGCTTCTTGTCGATCAGGTCGTACATCAGCGGCTGGGTGAACGAGGGGTTGTCGGCCTCGTTGTGACCCCGGCGGCGGTAGCAGATCAGGTCGATGACGACGTCCTTGTTGAACGCCTGGCGGAACTCGAAGGCGAGCCGCGCGACGCGGACCACGGCCTCCGGGTCGTCACCGTTCACATGGAAGATCGGCGCCTCGATCATCCGGGCGACGTCGGTGCAGTACATCGACGAGCGCGAGGACTCCGGCGGCGCGGTGAAGCCGACCTGGTTGTTGATGACGATGTGCACGGTGCCGCCGGTGCGGTAGCCGCGCAGCTGCGACATGTTCAGCGTCTCCGCGACCACGCCCTGGCCCGCGAAGGCCGCGTCGCCGTGCAGCTGGACGGGGAGGACGGTGAAGTCCGTGCCCGCCTTGCCGATGATGTCCTGCTTGGCCCGCGCGATGCCCTCGACGACCGGGTCGACGGTCTCCAGGTGCGAGGGGTTGGCGGCCAGCGAGACCTTGATCTGCTCGCCGTCCAGGCCCGTGAAGGTGCCCTCCGCGCCCAGGTGGTACTTCACGTCGCCGGAGCCGTGCATCGACTTCGGGTCGAGGTTGCCCTCGAACTCGCGGAAGATCTGCGCGTACGACTTGCCGACGATGTTCGCCAGCACGTTCAGGCGGCCACGGTGGGCCATGCCGACGACGACCTCGTCCAGGCGCGACTCGGCGGCCGCGTCCAGCACCGCGTCCAGCAGCGGGATGACGGACTCGCCGCCCTCCAGGGAGAACCGCTTCTGGCCGACGTACTTCGTCTGCAGGAAGGTCTCGAACGCCTCGGCGGCGTTCAGCCGGCGCAGGATGCGCAGCTGCTCCTCGCGCTCCGGCTTGGAGTGGCCGCGCTCGACCCGGTCCTGGATCCACTTGCGCTGCTTGGGGTCCTGGATGTGCATGAACTCGATGCCGGTGGTGCGGCAGTACGAGTCGCGCAGCACGCCGAGGATGTCGCGCAGCTTCATCAGGGACTTGCCCGCGAAGCCGCCGACCGCGAAGTCGCGCTCCAGGTCCCACAGAGTGAGGCCGTGCTCGGTGATGTCCAGGTCGGGGTGCTTGCGCTGGCGGTACTCCAGCGGGTCGGTGTCGGCCATGACGTGGCCGCGGACCCGGTAGGAGTGGATCAGCTCGAAGACCCGGGCGGCCTTGGTGACGTCGTCGTCGTGCGAGGCGTCGATGTCCTTGAGCCAGCGGACCGGCTCGTAGGGGATGCGCAGCGCCTTGAAGATCTCGTCGTAGAACTCGTTCTCGCCGAGCAGCAGCTGGCTCATGATGCGCAGGAACTCGCCGGAGGCGGCGCCCTGGATCACCCGGTGGTCGTACGTCGAGGTCAGGGTCATGACCTTCGAGATGCCCATCTTGTTCAGGGTGTCCTGCGACGTGCCCTGGAACTCGGCGGGGTAGTCCATGGCGCCCACGCCCAGGATGAGGCCCTGGCCGGGCATCAGGCGCGGCACGGAGTGCACGGTGCCGATGCCGCCGGGGTTCGTCAGCGACGCGGTGACCCCGGTGAAGTCGTCCATCGTCAGCTTGCCGACCCGGGCGCGGCGGACGATGTCCTCGTACGCCTGCCAGAACTCGAAGAAGTTGAGCGTCTCGGCCTTCTTGATGGCCGCGACCACGAGCTGGCGGTCACCGTTCGGCTTGACCAGGTCGATGGCCAGGCCGAGGTTGACGTGCGCGGGCTTGACGAGGGTGGGCTTGCCGTCCTTCTCCGTGAAGGAGTGGTTCATCGACGGCATCAGCTTCAGCGCCTGCACCATGGCGAAGCCGATGAGGTGGGTGAAGGAGACCTTCCCGCCCCGGGCTCGCTTGAGGTGGTTGTTGATGACGATGCGCTGGTCGAACAGCAGCTTCACGGGGACCGCGCGGACGGACGTGGCCGTCGGCAGCTCCAGCGAGGCGTTCATGTTCTTGGCGACCGCGGCGGCGGGGCCGCGCAGCGTCACGAACTCCGGACCCTTGGCGGGCTCCGTCGGCTCGGCGGCCTTGGCGGCGGCAGCCGGCTTGGCGGCCGGAGCCTTGGCCGCGGGCGCGGCTGCGGGCTTCGCCACGGCGGGCTGGGCCACCGGGGTGGCCGGAGCCACGACCGCGGGCTTCGCCACGGCGGGGGCCGCAGCCGCGGGTGCGGCCGGAGCCAGGGCGGCGGGAGCCTGCGCCGCGGGCGCCGGAGCGCTCGCGGTCAGACCCGGCGGCGGTGCAGCCGCCGTCTGGCCCGGCTTGTAGTCGGCGAAGAAGTCCCACCAGGCTCGGTCGACCGAGTTCGGGTCCTGGAGGTACTGCTGGTAGATCTCGTCGACGAGCCACTCATTGGGACCGAAGACATCGGCAGGGCTCTTGCCCTGCCCGTCCTGGCCGGTCGAGATGCTCGAGGTGTTGGGGGACTGTGGCGACACGGCGGCAACCGCCCTCTTCCGCTTCACAAGGTGATGGACAGCGGAAATAAAGGCTACGCCTGTCTGTACCGATGATGCAGGCCACCCGGGCCAGTCGTCGCGCAAGTCACATTCCTCGAGGGGTTTCGAGGCATGACTTGGCGGGAAACACACGGGGTTCCGCGGGTCCGGAGAGATTCAGGGTTCGCTTGAGCGTGCCCCACACTCCCTCGAATGTGTGCTTCCGCCACCGACCCTACGTCAACCTTGATCGCGAGGCCCTCCCGGAAGGGTGACCTGTATGCGGCACCCCTGAGGGGATTCGGCCACGCCGATGCTTCCCCCGTGCAGATCCACCGCCCAGCGCGCGATCGCCAGCCCCAGGCCCGTACCGCCGTCGCTGCCCGGCCCCTGCTGACCCGAGCCGCCGCGGTTGAAACGCTCGAAGACACGGTGCCGCTCCGCCTCCGGGATGCCCGGCCCCTCGTCCAGCACCTCCAGGTCCAGCGACTGGGCGCCCTCGCCCCGGCGCGCCCGCACCGTGACCCGGCCGTGCGGGGGGCTGTGCTTGACCGCGTTGTCCACCAGATTCGCCACGACCTGGTGCAGCCGCTCCGCGTCGGCGTGCGCCGTGAGCTCCGGCGGCGACACGTCCAGGTGCAGATGGACGTCCTTGCGCGCGTGCGGGGAGGAGCCCGAGCCGCTGGCCATCCCCGCCTCCTTCAGCACGCCCGCCAGATACGGCCACACCTCGAAGCGCCGCGCGTGCAGCGGCACGACCCCGTTGTCCAGCCGGGAGAGATCCAGCAGCTGCTCCACCAGGCGGCCCAGCCGCTCGGTCTGGCGCAGCGCGGTGCGCATGGTCTCCGGATCGGCGGCCGAGACCCCGTCCACCACGTTCTCCAGCACCGCCCGCAGGCCAGCGATCGGGGTGCGCAGCTCGTGCGAGACATTGGCGACCAGCTCCTTGCGGTGGGTGTCCACCGCCTCCAGGTCGGCCGCCATCCGGTTGAAGGCCGTGGCCAGGTCCCCGAACTCGTCCCGCCGCCCGGCCCCCACCCGCCGTGTGTAGTCCCCCTGCGCCATCGCCCGGGTGACCTCGGTCATCTCGTCCAGCGGCGCGGTCAGCCCGTGCGCCACGAACTGCGTTATCAACAGCGAGGCGATGATCGAGAAGACGGTGATCACCCGGAGCTCGGTCGCCGAGTGCAGCGCCACGAAGACCAGGAAGGTCGTTATCACCACCGACCCGATGACCAGCGCGCCCAGCGCCGCCTTCACCGAGCGGTAGGGATCCAGCGGCCGCAGGGCCTCCCAGACCCGGCCGCCCAGCCCCGCCGGCGCCACGGGGCGGTCCTGCGCGCCCGTGGCACCGCCGCCGTCCGCGCCGCGGATCCCGGCGGCGCGGGCGGCGGCACCCGCCCCGCCGGTGCGGCCCGGCCCGCAGCCGGTCCCGCCGCTCATGCCGCCGGGGTCTCCAGCGCGTAGCCGACCCCGTGGACCGTACGGATCCGCTCGGCGCCGATCTTCCGGCGGAGCGCCTTGATGTGGCTGTCCACGGTCCGGGTCCCGGAGGCGTCCGCCCAGTCCCACACCTCCGCGAGCAGCTGCTCCCGGGAGAGGACGGCGCGCGGGGTGTTCGCCAGACAGACCAGCAGGTCGAACTCGGTCGGCGTCAGGTGCACGTCCGTGCCGCGCACCCGCACCCGCCGCTGCGCGTGGTCGATCTCCAGCTCGCCCAGGCGCAGGATGCCGGTGCGCGGCGTGTGCGCGGCGAGCGCCGCCCGCTCCACCCGGCGCAGCAGCACATGCACCCGCGCCGCCAGCTCCCGCATCGAGAACGGCTTGGTCATGTAGTCGTCCGCGCCCACGCCCAGGCCGACCAGCATGTCGGTCTCGTCGTCGCGCGCGGTGAGCATCAGCACGGGCACCGGCCGCTGCGCCTGCACCCGGCGGCAGACCTCCAGGCCGTCGAAGCCCGGCAGCATCACGTCCAGGACCAGCAGATCCGGCTGCCAGGCCTCCGCCGCGTCCACGGCGGCCGGGCCGTCGCCCGCGGTCCGCACCTGGAACCCCTCGGCCCGCAGCCGGGCCGCGATGGCGTCGACGATGGTCCGGTCGTCCTCGACGACGAGCACCCGGCGCTGTGCCCCGGCGGAGGCTGCGGCACCGTTCGGGCCGATGTGTGTCTGCTCCATGCGCCCCGCCCCTAGCGTCTTCCGTTGGCCTGCGTCTCCACACAGTCCTGCGGCTGTGGCAAGCAGAGTACGGGCAGGTGGCGGGGGACGGCTACGCGGCACGGAGCGCGAGGTGGACTACGTCGGGGACGCCCCGGGCAACGGCGATCTCTTCGGTTCTTACCCCTTCGAACCCGGCATTCCGGAGCGCGTCCTCGAACGCCTCCGACGGCCGCGCCGACCACACGGCCAGCACGCCGCCGGGCGCCAGCCGGTCGTGGCAGGCCAGCAGCCCGGCGGGGGAGTAGAGGCCCCCGTTGTCCTCGGTGACGGTCCAGCCCGGGCCGTTGTCGATGTCCAGGCACAGCGCGTCATAAGTGACAGGAGTCGTCCCTACGTACGCGACCAGGTCCGCGTGCACGATCTCCGTACGCGGGTCGGCGAGCGCCGGACCCGAGAACGCGGCCAGCGGTCCGCTCCGGTGCCAGTCGATCACCGCCGCCTCGCGCTCCACCACGGAGATCCGCCCCCAGCGCGGCTCCCCGGCCGCCCGCGCCAGCGAGAAGCCGACGCCCAGGCCGCCGATCAGCACCGCCGGGTCCCGCCGCCCGGCGGGCAGGGCGGCCAGCGCCGCGTCGACCAGGAGGCGCTCCGAGCGCCCGTCGGAGGTGTCCATCAGGAAGCAGCCGTTCGCGATGATCTCGTAGATCCCGCCCCTCCGGCGCAGTACGACCTCGCCGTGGGGGCCCTCGCGGCGGTCCACCGTGACGGGCGACTCGTAACGGACATCCTGATCGGTCATGGCGGGGCCTCCGTAGATCGGGGAGCCCGGCGGACGCAGCGGACGGATCTTCGGTTGAGGCCCGTGGCAGGAGTCACGGGCAGAGGTTGATTTGCCGGGCCACTGGGACCTTAATGTTCACAGTGAGGGCGGAGCGTGAGGCATGGGGCACGACCGCCCGCGATCCGCCGCGCAGCCGCCGGAAAGGGGCCTGGCCGAGTGACTGTGGTTGACCCCGGGGAGCGGACGGCCGAGGACGACGCTCCGGGCGGCATGCCCGGCCCTCTGCCGGCCCAGCGCGAGCCGGTCGAGGGCGTGCCCGCTCCGCCCCCTCGGACGCGGCGGCGGTTCTCCCCGCTCGGGTGGGCGCGGCGCGTGCTGCCGACGCCGACCGGTACGCCGTTCACCTTCGTCTACGGACTCGTGCTGCTCGGCACCGCGCTCTACGCCGACCTCGGCGACGAGGCCACCGTCAACCAGCTCCTGCGCGACTCCAGCACCGACGCCGCCCACCTCGCGGAACAGCCCCTCGTCGTCCTCGTCGCCAGCGCCCTGTGGGTGGCGGGCGGCCTCTATTCGCTGTACGGGATCTTCTTCGCCCTCGTCCTCAGCGCCCTGGAACGCCGCATCGGCCCCGCCCGCACGGCCGGGGTCTTCCTCCTCGGCCACGTCCTGGCCACCCTCGCCACGGAACTGCCGGTGGCCGGCGCGGTGGCGGCGGGCCGGCTGCCGGAGGCGTCGCTGCACCGGCTGGACTACGGCATCAGCTTCGGTGTGATGGCCTGCACGGGCGCCCTGGCCGGTCTGCTGCGACGCCCGGCGGGCTGGATGCTGCGGGGCTTCGCGGTGCTGATGTGCGCGCAGGACTTGATCGACTTCGCGGACCCCCTGGCGAGCTGGGGCCATCCCATAGCGCTGCTCACCGGGATGGCCTGTGGCCCCTTCATCCGCGACGCCCGCCGCCCGCCTGCGCCGGACCCCGGCACCCCCGAAGCCTGACCGCTTTTGCCGCCTGCGGCGGGCTTGTTCCCCTATCCCGCCCCTTCCCGAAACTGGGGCGCGTGCCCCAGACCCCCGGCCGCCGGTCCGTTGCCGCCTGCGGCGGGGGCGCCCTGCGGGCGCGTCCTCAATCGCCGGACGGGCTGATTTCAGCCCGTCCGGCGATTGAGGACAGCGCGCGGAGCGTGCTCCGGGGTCTGGGGCGGAGCCCCAGTTCGGGAAGGGGCGGGGCTGGGGAACAAGCCCGCCGCAGGCGGCAACGGCCCGGCGCCCAGCCGATCGCTCAGAGCGAACACCCACCCGGGAACACCGGCGGAGCCAAACGCATTGAGTCGGCATAGCTCAACTTGCCTGCCGAAGGGGAGATCATGGCTTTCACGTCCACACCGCTCACCCTGCCCGTCCTGCCCCTCGACGACGAGGTCGTACTGCCCGGCATGGTCGTCCCCCTCGACCTGTCCGACGGCGAAGTGCGCGCCGCCGTGGAGGCCGCGCAGGCCGCCGCCGGTGACGGCAAGCCACAGGTGCTGCTCGTGCCGCGCGTCGAGGGTTCGTACGCGGGCACCGGCACGCTCGGCCGCGTGGAGCAGGTCGGCCGCCTCTCCGACGGCGACCCCGGCGCGCTCATCCGAGGGCTGGGGCGCGTCCGGATCGGGGCCGGCACGACGGGGCCCGGCGCCGCGCTGTGGGTCGAGGGCACCCGGATCGAGGAGGCCACCCCCGACCCCCTGCCCGGCTCGGTCACCGAGCTGATGAAGGAGTACAAGGCGCTCGCCACCAGCTGGCTCCGCAAGCGCGGCGCCTGGCAGGTCGTGGACCGCGTCCAGCAGATCGACGACGTGGCCCAGCTCGCCGACAACTCCGGCTACTCCCCGTTCCTCACCGTCGCCCAACGCGTCGAGCTGCTGGAGACCGCCGATCCGGTGGCCCGGCTGAAGCTCGCCGTGGGCTGGCTCGGCGAGCACCTCGCCGAGCAGGACGTCGCCGAGTCGATCGCCAAGGATGTACAGGAGGGCGTCGACAAGCAGCAGCGCGAGTTCCTGCTCCGCCGCCAGCTGGAGGCCGTCCGCAAGGAGCTCGCCGACCTCAACGGAGACCCCGAGAGCGAGCCGGACGACTACCGTGCCCGTGTCGAGGCCGCCGACCTGCCGGAAAAGGTCCGCGAGGCCGCGCTCAAGGAGGTCGAGAAGCTGGAGCGGGCCTCCGACCAGAGCCCCGAGGGCGGCTGGATCCGCACCTGGCTCGACACGGTCCTGGAGCTCCCCTGGAACGAGCGCACCGAGGACGCGTACGACATCCCCGGCGCCAAGGCCGTCCTCGACGCGGACCACGCGGGCCTCGCGGACGTGAAGGAGCGGATCACCGAATACCTGGCGGTGCGCAAGCGGCGCGCCGACCGGGGGCTGGGCGTGATCGGCGGGCGGCGCGGGGGCGCGGTGCTCGCGCTCGTCGGTCCGCCCGGCGTCGGGAAGACCTCGCTGGGGGAGAGCGTCGCCCGCGCGATGGGCCGCAAGTTCGTCCGGGTCGCCCTGGGCGGCGTGCGCGACGAGGCGGAGATCCGCGGCCACCGGCGCACGTATGTCGGCGCGCTCCCCGGCCGGATCGTCCGCGCGGTCAAGGAAGCGGGCTCGATGAACCCGGTCGTCCTCCTGGACGAGATCGACAAGGTCGGCTCGGACTTCCGCGGCGACCCGGCGGCCGCCCTCCTGGAGGTCCTGGACCCGGCGCAGAACCACACCTTCCGCGACCACTACCTGGAGGTCGAACTCGACCTCTCGGACGTCGTCTTCCTCGCCACGGCCAATGTCCTGGACTCCATCCCGGAGGCCCTCCTGGACCGTATGGAGCTCGTCCGCCTCGACGGCTACACCGAGGACGAGAAGGTCGTCATCGCCCGCGACCACCTGCTGCCCCGGCAGCTGGAGCGCGCGGGCCTGGCGGGCGACGAGGTGACCCTGGAGGACGGGGCGCTGCGCACGCTGGCCGGCGAGTACACCCGCGAGGCGGGCGTACGCACCCTGGAGCGCGCCCTCGCCAGGCTGCTGCGCAAGGTGGCCGCTCAGCACGAACTCGGCGAGCGCGAGCTGCCGGTGACCCTCGGCGCGGACGACCTGCGCGCCCTGATCGGCCGCCCGCACCACACGCCGGAGTCCGCGCAGGACCCGGCCGAGCGGCGCACGGCCGTGCCCGGCGTGGCGACCGGCCTCGCGGTGACCGGGGCGGGCGGCGACGTGCTCTTCGTGGAGGCGTCGCTGGCCGACCCGGAGACGGGCGGCGCGGGGCTGACCCTGACCGGTCAGCTGGGCGACGTGATGAAGGAGTCCGCGCAGATCGCGCTGTCCTTCCTCCGCTCCCACGGCGCCGAACTGGAGCTCCCGGTCGGCGACTTCAAGGAGCGGGGCGTCCACCTCCACGTCCCCGCGGGCGCGGTCCCCAAGGACGGCCCGAGCGCGGGCGTGACGATGACGACCGCGCTGGCCTCCCTGCTGTCCGGCCGCCAGGTCCGCCCCGACGTGGCGATGACCGGCGAGGTCTCGCTGACCGGCCGGGTGCTCCCCGTCGGCGGCGTGAAGCAGAAGCTGCTGGCGGCCCACCGCGCCGGGGTGACCACGGTCGTCATCCCCAAGCGGAACGAACCCGACCTGGACGACGTCCCGGAGGAGATCCTCTCCAAGCTCGACGTCCACCCGGTGGCCGACGTCCGCCAGGTCCTCGAACTGGCCCTCCAGCCGGCGTCGTCGCAGGTGGCGATGGCGGCGTAGCGCCCACCGGCACCACCGAGGAGAGGCTCCCGCCCCCGTGCGGGAGCCTCTCCTCGGTGCCGGGTCAGCAGACCTTCACGTACCAGACCGGGTGCCAGTCGGCGGTGGCGTCGAACGAGCCGTCGCCCACCTGGGCCGGTGGCGTCGAGTAGACGAGTTTTTTGCTCTTGTTGTACATCTTGGACACGCGGCCCTTCGACTGGTTGTTCCACCACGAACCGCCGCTGTTCCAGCCGTCCGGGATCTCCCAGAAGACACCGCACTTGGAGTGCTCCCACACGGTGCCCTGGTAGTACGCCTCCGGCCAGCCGCAGAAGTTGAGGTAGTCGCAGTCGGCCACGCTCGTCGGGTGCGTGGTGGTGCGCAGGTCACGGGCGTACTTCTCGCCCGGTACGGCGACGAGCAGGAAGCCGTCCTTCACGTCGACCCGGTTGGCCGAGACCTGCTTGCCGCCGGTCCGGGCGACGTAGCGGTCCACGTCCTTCTGGAGCGCGACGGACTGCGCGCCGGTCAGCCCGGCGTGCTCCGCCTGTGCCGCGTAGCGGCCGCTCCCGGCCGCGGTGGCGTGCGACGCCCCGAGCCCCGCGGTGAGCGCCAGCGCCATGCACGCGGGCACGGCGAGCAGGCGTTTGCCTCTGATCCGGTGTGTGGTCACGGTGTTCCCTCCCCCTTGTATGTCGCGGGCATGTCCATGCCCGCGACGCCGAGTCTGGCGGCCGGGCGGCGGCGTGGATTGTAGGAAAGCGACCGATTTCCCGCCTGGGTTCCGGCCCGCGAGGACGTACGGTGAAGCGGATGTCATAGGCACGCGCCGGGTGGGGGAGCCGTGGCCGCGATACAGCAACTGGTCCGCAGCGCGCCGGCCGCCGAGCTGCGCGGATCGGTCCTGGGCTACCGCGGCTTCCACTTCGGGGTACGCGGCCCGCGCCGCCGGCTCGTGGTGCCCGACGGCGTGGTGAAGGTGATGCTCGGCTTCGGCGCCCCGCTCGACATGGTCGACGCGGTCGAACCGGGCGCCGTGACCACGGCCACCTCCCTCGTCAACGGCCTGCGCACCACCGCGGCCATCGGCGTGCACCGCGGGCTGCTGCACGGCGTCACCGTCCTGCTGTCCCCTCCGGCGGCCTACAGGCTCTTCGCCGTCCCCATGGCCGAGTGGGCCCACCTCACGCTCGACCCCGGCGACCTCCTGGGCCACGGCGCCGGACAGCTCACCGAACGGCTCGCCGAATGCCCGGACTGGCCCGCCCGCTTCGCCCTGCTCGACCACGCCCTGGCCACCCGGCTGCGCACCGGCCCGCGAGTCCACCCCGAAGTGGCCTGGGCCTGGGGCGAGTTACGACGCACGGACGGCCGGATCCGCATCGAGGACCTCGCCACCGGCACGGGCTGGAGCCGCCGCCACCTCGAACGACGCTTCCGCGAACAGCTCGGCCCCACGCCCAAGGGCGCCGCGCAGGTGCTGCGCCTCCAGGCGGCGCTGCGGCTGAAGCGGGCGGGCATGTCCTGGACCCTGGCGGCGACCGGAGCGGGCTTCCACGACCAGGCGCACTTCTCCCATACGTTCAGCACGATGATCGGCTGCACGCCGGGCCGCTTCCACGACGCGCGCTCGTCGGGCGGCGGCCCGGATGACTCCCTGGACTTTCTCCCGGAGCATGTGACGAGCGTTCTGCTGGCGCGCTGACGGGGTGCGCCTTCCGCTGGGTGCGGCCGTTTTGCCGGCTTCGGGCTGCCCGTTGCCGCCTGCGGCGGTGGCACCCTGCGGTCGCGGCCTCAATCGCCGGCCGGGCTGATTGTTGCCGACCTTCGTCCTGTACAGGCGGGCAGGAGCGCAACTCGGCGTCGTCCGCACGGACTGCCGACCGGCCCTGTGGCAGACGCAACGAACTCCGCCGGAGCTCGTTGCTCACAGTATGAGGAACGTCATCGCGCGGCGGCAGCCGCGTATCCTGATCGTGGTCTCCGCCCTGACGCTGGGGGTTGCGGGCGCGGGAAGTGCTCAGGCGGGCGCGGCGGGGCATGGTTGCCCAGCGGGGGAGATCTTCGCCACCGACAACACCGCGATCATCACGGATCCGGCCGACCCCCGGCTCAAGACCCGCCTGACGCGCTTCGACCGCGAGGTGCGGCAGATCATCCGCGCCAACGGTGCGAGGCCCGGCGCCTCGAAGCTGCTCGACGGCGTCTTCTGGTCGGGCCATCTCAAGCAGGCCACCTATGAGCGCTCACGGGAGTTCGACGTCAACAAGGTCGGCCGGGAGGGGCTGCACCACATGGCCGGCCTCATCGCCAAGCAGTACCACCAGGAGTCGGTGCTGACCTTCCGCTGTCTGCCGCGCACCTCGCCGGAGACCGACGCGGTCGAGATCCAGGCCCCCGGCGTCTCCGCGACCAGGCTCCACGACGCACTGCTCGCGAACCCCGAGGCCCGCGACGAGCTGGGCGGCGGCTCGGTCACCCTCGGCGGGCGGCTCATCCTGGTCGCCCCGCTCGCCGATCTGCCGCTGGCCCAGAAGTTCACGAAGGCCCTCGGCGTCGACTGGCACAAGGCCGAAGTGCGCTACGGAGGCGAAGAGTTCGTGAGCTGAAGCAGCAGCGCGCCGCCAATGCAGCGCCCCGGCCCGGTGGCTGGGGCGCTGTCGTGTCCGGGCTACAGGGTGTGGGATGGTTCCACCAGGTGGCGGTGCGGCGGATGGTGCGGGGCATTTCGACAAGCGGGCGCCTGCGTAAGTCTCCTACTCCTCGCCGCTCATCCGCGCCACATGAACTCGGCGATGGTGCCTATGCGACTGCCGCTCTGGGTGAAGTAGCCGCCGAGGACCACACGGGACGGGTAGGTGGGACTACCGCCGTACCACAGGGTGTAGACCTGCGTGGGCTCGAACGGGCGCACAAGGGTGAGGACCCAGTTGGCGGCATCCCAGGTGCCGCTCACGTGCTCGTCCTGGTTGATCACGTCGTAGCGGAAGTCGGCCTTTACCTGGCCCTGGTTGACGCTCAGGATGTGCAACGTGCCCGTGCTGCCATTGGCGTTGAGCCGGTAGAGGCCGGTGATGTCGACATCGGCTCGGACCTTGGCAGCGGCGGCGCTCCGCTCCGGGGCCGGAGCCTGGCCGGCGGCCGCGGCCGGGATTCCGGCCACTGCGGCCAGCAGTGCCGCGACGACCAGGGGGGATCTTCGTATCCGTCTCACGTCGGTGCCTTCTTTCCTGTCCGGGTTGAAGACGCCGACACGAGATACCCCGTAGGGCAGTGCACAACCGGTCGTTTCAAGACTTCCCCTGGTGGCCGCACCCGGCCGACCTCCGAGCTTCCGCTCGGCGGCTCCGACTCGGGATGGGGGGCTTGCCGGTGAGCCTTCAGGCTCTGACCCATCGGACACTGCCTGACCGAGAGGGCGGCTCAGCTCCGGCCGCGCGCGGTTCGGGGAGCAGGCCACCAGGGTCGGCGACAGGAATATCGGCTGCCCCGTGGCGCATGGGCGGGCTCCGGTGTCAGGGCCCGTCGAGTCCGAAGATCGTGCCGAACGGGTCGACGAGCTGGCAGATGCGTCGCCCGGGTTCCACGTCGAGGGGGCCGCGGTGGTGAATGCAGCCGGCATCCAGGAGGCGCTTGCGTTCGGTGTCGAGGTCTTCGACGTTCCAGTACGGGACGGTGCTTCCACCATGGGGGTTGGCCTTGGGGGACGCCTGGTGGAAACCGAACTCGAGTCCGTCGAGATCCAGCCAGGCGTAGACGGCGGTGCCGTTGATGTCGAGCTTGACCTCGGATCCGAAGATGTCGCCCCACCAACGGGCGGCGACTTCGGGGTCGTCGACGAAGACCATGACGGTGCGGATACCGCGCAGCACTCGGGGTTCTCCTATGCGTCGGGGAGTTGGCACGGTACCGCCGTGTCGGTCACTCGTGGGCGCCGTGCAGGGAACGCAGGCCGGTGGCGGAGGCGAACGCCGTGAGGGCGTGTACGGGGCTGTGGTCGTTCCACTGCGCGCCGAGTTCGTTGACATGGCGCAGGTAGATGTGACGCATCCCGCGGAGTGTCGGTCCGGGCTCGTCCGGCTGGGGCCGCTCACCAACGGCTACGCCGCGACGTTCCAGGGCGACAAGCGGTGCAAGGGTGCCTCTCTCCAGGCCGGTGAACGTCATACTTCGACCTGCTGGCCGAGAGGGCAGCTCAGCTCCGGCTCCGCGCGGTTCGGGGAGCACGTCACCAAGGCCAGCGACAGGAACGTCGGCTGCCCCAAATAGAACCCGTGGGACACGTCACCGCCCCGTCCCAGCTGCTCGGCAGCCGAGGCGACGAGAACCGCCAATCGTGTCGGGTCCTTGTCCTGCTCGGAGGAGAACCGAGGCGCGTGCTCGGCGAGCCGCTCCCTCAGCCAGTCGGCGGCTTCCTTCGGGTGCTTCCACGTTCCCCGGACCATCCTCGCCGGCTTCACCAGCCAGAGGGCGGTCTCGATCGGAGGGACGCCGGTCGTCTTCCACTCCGCCACGGCTTCCCGGTACCGCGCCGCCACTTCGGCGGGGCTTGTGGCGGTCGGCTCTGCCGACGGCGGTGGACGGCGGACGCTTTCCTTGTCGAACAGTGCTTTGTCGCCGGACCAGAGATACGCATGGAAGTGCAATTGTTCTTCCCGTTCCGGACAGTTGGAGGCGGCCCCCGCCCTCCCCAGAGGGCGGAAGCCGCCAGTCGGTGAACGGACGGTCAGGCCGTGAGGCCGAAGCGGGCCGGGTCGATACCGGCGGTTTCCAGCTCCGCGGCGGTGAACCTCAGCGGCTCCGCGTCCGGCCGCTTGCTGTCGCCGAGGGCATAGGCGCCCTCACCGATCCGGGCGAGAGTCACGCACGATTCGCCATCCGGGTGCGTGTTGCCTCCGCACGCCTTCGAGAACCGGGCGCCGTCGAGAGCGAGGCTGTACAGGTCGGTCATGATGAGCCTTCCTGATAGGCGGGACGGACACCGGGCCGGACGTCGCGGCCGAACTCGCGCTGTTCGGGCGCGCTCCGCCTCGCCGACTCCGCGTGGATCAGGGCATTGATCAGCTTGCGGGCCGTGGCCAGCGGCACCGTCCCCAGGTACACGTACGGCTCACCCGAGAGGGACGCGCGTCCCGTCAGCTGGGCCCACGAGTCCCTGTCACCGACCCTGACGCCCATCTCCGCCAGCACTCGTCCCAGCATGAAGGCCGTGTCGTCGGCCTTCTTCTTGCCTGCCAAGAAGGCGTCGGCTTGCTGTGCGGCTGCTTCGATGTCCGTGGTCATGGGCAAGACGGTAGGAACTGGGGAGTGTCCGCAGCTACGAAGTTGCAGACGGTTGCAGGGCAATCATCCGAGGACATCGATCGCGGCTGTGATCAGTGACCTTGCCCGGGACCCGTACACCGCGTGGGACTGGAGATCGACGAAGGCCTTCACGTACATGGCAACCTCTCCAGGAGCGGTCACGGTGACCTGTGCGGTGAGGAGTTCGACGGCGGCTTGCTTGTCATCGAAGACGTTGAATGTCTCCAGCGGCCACAGGCTGCGGATCGCCTCGAACGGGATCACGCCCAGAGAGACGGATGGCAAGGACATCACCGACAGCAGATAGCCGAGCTGGCCGGCCATTGCTTCGGCGTCGCCCAGCCGGTAGCGCAGGACTGATTCCTCCACGAGCATGGCGAAGCGCCTGTTTCCGTCGCAGACGACGTGGGAGCGAGCGAGGCGGGCCGCGACGGCATCGGTGACATCGTTGGGCGACTCGCGGAAGGCTGCGACGGACGACAGCAGGGCCGTTGCGTACGCCTCGGTCTGGAGGAATCCGGGCACGACGCTTGAGCAGTAGACACGGAAGTGGCGCGTCTGCTCGTACAAGGGAATATAGGACTCCTGAATCCTGCGGAGTCCCGTCCGGTGGAGGCGTTTCCACTGGACGTACAGCGAGTCAGCGGTCCGGTTCGCCGCGACGAGATCAGCGGCTTGCTCTGCCGCGCCGCAGGCATGGCACCACGCCTGGATGTCGGCGTCCGAGGGTGCCGTCTTGGCATTCTCGATCCGGCTGGACTTGGCCTTGTGCCAGCCGCACCGGACGGCCAGGTCGTGGCCCGTCAGTCCTGCGTCCTGCCGGATTTCCTTCAACCGTTCGGCAAGTGCTTCACGGGCGACCTGGGCTCTGGGAGATGGCGACGTAGGCATGTTGTTGTCAGCTTGGTGGTGGCGAGCCTCAGACCGTGTACCTCTCGTGCGGGATGCCCCGCTCCCACACCGCCTCGAACGCGGAGGCACACAGCTTGGCGGTGGCAAGGGGCTCAGTCGCTGAAGGGCCTGCCGAAGCGCCGTCGCCAGCGAAGTGGTTGAACATCACGACCCGGCCGTCGAACAACCAGAAGTCGTTGCCCGGCAGCGCGATGTCCGATGCCTGCCGACGGGGCAGCCAGCGGATCTGTTCCCCGGCTGCGATGTTGACAGGGGTGCCCGCGTGTTCGTACCTGATGTACTCGGTCACCGGCTCGGACACAATGTGAGCCCTGCGAACGACGGCCCCCCGGGCGACCGTCCGGCGGATGAGATCCACCCACGGAGCCCAGTAGTCCGAGGCCGCATCGACATCCCGCCGGCCCGTACGCTTCCACCCCTCGAAGTCGCTTGCCTCCGGCCCGATCCCGTAGGCGTCGCGCATCTCCAGGTGCACTGCTGGCCCCTGCGCCGACTCCAGCAGTTCCTTAAAGCTGGGCTGCTGCTTGCTCTGCGACATCGCACGCCTTCCTGATCAGCGGCACCATCCGTACAGGGATGCGGACCACAGCCTCCGTGTCGGGTTTGGGGCTGTCCTTCAGGCGCTCGGCTTGAGTCGCTTGGTTGGCCAGCCAGCCCTGGAAGAGGAGTTCGGGTTCGGGCTCCGCATCTGCATCGACCCACCGCCGGGCACTCGTTGTGACCAGTGTTGGGGTCGATGCCGATGAACGTTAGTGCCATGGCTACCTCCCGTGTCGAACCCGTTGCGGTCAGTTGCACGACCGTCGGCCGTCCGCACCGGCTCGGTCAAGAGAGCGTGCGTCAGCCCCGGCCCAGCGCTTGTGCCCGGGCTGACGCGGTACGGGGTCAGTCGACGGTCCGGAAAGATCCGGCCTGTACGCCCGATATGAACTCGGACCAGGTTCTTGTGGCGACCCGGAGGGAAGGGCCCAGTGCGTCTTTGGAATCACGGACGGGCACTACGTCGGGGAAGCCGTCGGCCACTTCGACGCAATCCCCGGAGTCACCGCTGTACGTGCTCTTGTGCCACCGGGCGTTGGCGAGATCGTGAGCCATGTCGGCTACCTCCCGAGTCGCTGACTGGCAAGCATCCGCCCCGGCCGGGTGCCCGAACCTGGGCTGTTCATAGTCGCACTGAGGTCAATCGGTGGCCGGAGAGGACCCCGCCTTGATCTCGGCCACGAACGCCGACCAGGCGCCGGAGCCGAGAATGATGGCGGGCACATCCGGGGTCTTGCTGTCACGGACAGGAACGAAACCGGGGAAGCCATCGGCAACCTCAACGCAATCGTTTTCCAAGCCGCTGTAACTGGATTTTCGCCATCTGGCGGCATCCAGACCGGGTATCTCGATCACTGGTATTCCTCCAAGTGCTTACGAACGAGCTCCAGCGATTCGCACTCCGGTAGCGCCAACCCGCGTACGGTGTCGAATCGTTGTGAGAGCTCCACGACCCGCTTTGGGGACCCTACCAACTCGCCGGATCCGAACGATTCGACGTAGGCGATTGTCGAGCCGTTGGGTGCCGTGAGGAGTGTCAGGCTGCCCCCGAGCATCCAGTACTCGCCCCGCTCGAAGGGTAGTACCTGAATGGTGACGTCAGGATCTTCGGCAACCTTCAGCGTGTGAAGCAGTTGCCCATGCATCGTCGCCTGGCCGCCGACGGGCCGTCTGAGTGCCGACTCATCCATGACTGCCCAGTACGGCGGTCGTTCCTCGCGATTGAAGACCTGCTGGCGGGCCATCCGGTTGGCTACGGCTTCATCGAAGTGGTTCTTCGGTGCTTTCGGCCGAGCTGTTCGGAGCAGGGCTCTCGCGTAATCTTCGGTCTGCAACAGTGCCGGGATCGCACTACTTGTGAAGACCTGAATGCGTTCGGCCTGGGCCTCCCGTGCGGCGGCCTTTCGGCCGTATTCCTGCACTGATCCCTCGCGAGTCATCTCAAGGAACTTGACGAGGGTTCCACCCATGTCGAATCGCTGATCAAGTGCATCTGTCAGGGCGTCGGACGGCAACTGGGTCCCCAGCTCCACCCTGTTGATGTAGCTGTGTCCGTAGCGTGTTTCTTCGGCGAGGTCCCGCAACGACAACCCTTCGCGCTTTCGAAGGTGTTGGATCATCGCGCCGAGCACTTGGCGCTCCGTCAGTCGCTCATCCTGCTCCCGTTCTGTCATCGAACAACCGCCCGTCACCATCCGCGAGTTGTGTACACGTTCCCCCTGGCGAGGGTATGCCCCTCTGCTCAATCCTGGTAACCGCCTGATCACGGACCGCAGAGGTGTCGACGCCCCTGCCCTTTGGCAGGCAGGACATGCCGCATACGAGACCCCCGCGACCGTGTCGCCGGTCCGGGGGCTTGGCCAACGCTGACAAGGAGCGCTAGCAATGCACGACTTTATCCTCCGGTGCCTCGCGTGGGCGAGAGCAGTCTTCCGGCCGGAGACCCCCGGCTGCGAGTCACCTGCATGCCGCCCCGCCCAGGGGGCGCGGGTGCCTTCGCCGATGCCCGAGCCCCCCCTCGCCGATCCGCCCACCGCCAGCAACCCCCACTTCATCTGGATCACCGCCCACGGCATCGACTTCCGCCCCCGGCAGCCGCACGGCGCGGAAGTGAGCCGATGACGGCCGCCGAAGGAGTCGAATGGGCGCCCCGCGTAGGGACATTGGTCGTCGACGTCCGACGGAACCGCATCGGTGAAGTGATGGCCTCCACCGGTGGGCGGTTGGCGTTGCGGCCTCCCGCCGGTGGGCGGGAGTGGGAGGCGTTCCCGTGCGACGTCCGTCCGGCGACCGCCGGTGACCAACTGAGCACGAAGGTGACCGAGGTCAACGACCGGAGCAGGCGAGAGCAGGGCCTGGCATGAGCGACAAGGTCACCGAACACGGGACCCCGTCCGAGCCCCGGCCTCCCCGGTGTCAGAAGTGTCGCGACATCAAGCACAAGAGAGCGCAAGCGCTGGCTAACGGCGACCGTCAGGCAGCAGCGAAGATGACCGAGGCCATGGGCGTCCACATCTGGGAGGCGCATGCGTGACGGAAGTGCTTCGGGGCGTGGCCATGCGTGCCGCGCCCCGAAGTACCGCCCGATCAGCTGCGCCGCCACCGCCGCCCCATGCGCCGAAGGCGCACGCGCCCAGCAGGAGCGCTCTTCCGGCTCGCGTCGCGGACGCCCGGTCGCCAGTGGCCGTCCGGCGACACCATGGGGGACTGCCGCTCCGCCTGCGCCTTGATCTCCAAGTAGGACTCATGGGACGTCACGCGGTACGCCTCCTCCCACGCCGCCAGCGCCGCGGTGACGCCCGTGCCCGCGGTGCCCCGGCGGCGCACGTGGAACGCCAGCCAGGCGAAGCCGCACAGGACCGCGGCCAGGCCGCCGAAGATCGCCAAGGGTGGCAGTAAATCGTCCATGGCCCTGAGGCTACGTGCGTCCTCCCGTCAGGGCACCCGCCGGTCAGCGGGGAAAAACCGCCGATGCGCGGCCCCCGCCCTTGCCCCCGCGCTACCCGCCGGTAAATGATCAAGCGGCCGCCCCCACGACAGGAGCCCCCATGACGGAGCCGGCTGCGCCCACCGCGCCCAGCAGACGCCGCTTCCTCACCTACCTCATCGCCGCCCCGACGCTCGCCGTGGCCACTGCCCAGGCGCCTGCCGAGGCGGCCGTCGCCGACATCGTCGACCTCGGCGACATCCTGATCCTGGCCGGGGCGCCCACCGCGCACATGCTCGTGCTGACCGTCGGCGAGGACGGTGGTGTCACCTTCCGGCTGCCGAGGGAAGAGGTCGGGCAGGGGCTGACGACGGCCGTCGCGATGCTGGTGGCCGAGGAGCTGGACATGCCGCTCGGGCAGGTGCGCGTTCAACTGGAGGACGCCCGGCCCGAGCTGATGTTCAGTCAGTTCACGGGCAGCTCCAACTCCATCCGATCGCTCTACGACCCCGTCCGGCAGACCGCGGCCGCCGCGCGCTCCCGGCTCGTACGGGCCGCCGCCCGCCAGTGGGGCCTCGGGGCGGGCGCCCTCACGACCCGGGACGGGGCCGTCCACGCGCCGGACGGCCGTACCGCTCCGTACGCCTCGCTCGCGGTCGCGGCCGCCGCGCGCGATCTCGGAGCGCTCACCGCCACGCCCAAGCCGGAGTCCGCGCACAGGCTCGTCGGCACCCCGGCCTCGCGCATCGACGCCCGCGCGATGGTCACCGGCAAGCAGCAGTACACCCTGGACCTGGACATCCCCGGCGCCAAGCCGTGCATGGTGCGCCGCCCGCCGACCGTGGGCGGCACGGTGAAGTCCGTACGGAACGAGGCCGCCGTACGGGCCATGCCCGGGGTCCTCGGCACCTTCGCGATCCCCACCGGTGTGGCCGTCGTCGCCGAGACGTTCGGGCAGGCGCTCGACGCGAAGAACGCGCTCGACGTGGTCTGGGGGCCCGGCACCGTCGACGGCCTCTCCGACGACGACGTACGCGCCAGGCTCCGCGACGCGGCCGCCCCGCTGGTCGAACTTCCGCCGCTGACCGCGCACCTGGACGCGGAGTTCGACTTCGCGTTCGTCAGCCACGCGCCGATGGAGACGAACTCCGCGGTCGCGGACGTCACGCCGGACCGGGCCACGATCTGGTCCGGGCTGAAGGCGCCGATCATCGCCCAGCAGTCCATCGCCGAGGAACTCGGCCTGCCCGTCGACAAGGTCACCGTCCATGTGGTGCAGGCGGGCGGCTCGTTCGGGCGGCGGCTGTTCTTCGACGCGGCGCTTGAGGCGGCCCAGGTGTCGAAGGCGGCCGGGCGGCCCGTACGGCTGATGTGGTCCCGCATCGACGACATGCGGCACGGCCGGATGCGGCCCGCCACCCACCACCGGCTCCGCGCCACGTACGCGCTCGGCAGGGTGCTGAGCTTCGAGCACCGGGTGGCCGCGGTGGAGACCGACTTCCGGCACGGGCTCGGCGAGATCCTCACCGCGACCGCGGCGCGGCTGCCCGGGAGCGTCGGCAACGCGACGTTCGCGCAGACGCTCTTCCATACGACGGTGAAGTCGCCCTACGGCTTCGGCCTCACCACCCAGCACCTGACCGAGGTGCCGCTGCGGATGCCCACCGCGTCCTGGCGGTCCGTGTACTCGGCGAACACCCGCGGCGCCGAGGAGATCGTCGTCGACGAACTCGCGGAGCGGCTCGGCCAGGACCCGGTCGCCTTCCGGCGTGCGTCCCTCAAGAGCTCCGCCCAGCGGGCCGTCCTCGACAGGGCGGCGCGCGAGGGCGACTGGGGGCGGCCGATGCCCGCCGGGCACGCGCAGGGGATCGGCTTCCACGAGGAGTACAAGTCCCGTACGGCCTGCCTGGTCGAGATCGACGCGACCGACCCCCGGCGCCCCCGGGTCACCAAGGCGGTGATCGTGGCCGACGTCGGGAGGGCGGTCAACCCGCGAGGGCTGGAGGCGCAGCTGCTGGGCGGGCTGACGGACGCGATCTCGACGACCCTGAGGGCGGGGCTGCACCTCGACAAGGGGCTGCCGCTGGAGGGCAGCTACTCGCAGTTCCACTACGCGCGGCAGCGGGACGTGCCGACGGATGTGCGGGTGTTCGTGATGCCGGCGTCCGGAGAGCCGGGCGGGGCGGGGGAGTTGGGGGTGCCCGCGGCGGTGGGGGCGATCGCGAACGCGTACGCCCGTGCCACGGGTACGCGCCCGCGGCGCTTTCCGGTCAACTTCGACGTGGACTTCACCCCCTTCCCCCGCTGAGCCCCCACAGGAGCCCCCATGCCCACCCACCGTTTCACCGTCAACGGCCAGGCCGTCACCGTGGACGCCCCCGACGACCTGCCCCTCCTCTGGGCGCTGCGCGATCACCTCGGGATCCGCGGGCCCAAGTACGGCTGCGGCATCGACGTCTGCAAGGCGTGCACCAGCCACCTGGACGGCGAGGCCGTACGCCCCTGCGTCGTGCCCGTCTCCACCGTCGAGGGCCGCGAGGTGACCACCATCGAGGGCCTCGCCGACGGCGAACGCCTGCACCCGGTCCAGGAGGCGTGGCTGGAGCAGGACGTCGCCCAGTGCGGCTACTGCCAGCCCGGCCAGATCATGGCGGCGGTCGCCCTGCTGAAGCGCACGAAGAACCCCACGGACGCCGACCTCGACGAGATCGCCAACGTCTGCCGCTGCGGCACGTACTTCCGCATCCGCGAGGCGATCCGGAGCGCGGCGGCGAGGATGGGGTGACATGGGCCGGGATCGGTCGCGTGTCCGTTTTCCGTGCGTATCGTTGTACTACCCGGCTGCCCGAATTCCACGGGCAGCGGGGAGGAGTGCACAGTGACTGCCACGCTGACCGACAGGATCGTGATGGCCGACAGCAACAAGCTCAGCCTGGACGAATTGTTCGACAGGCTGGAGCGGATGCCCGTCCCCGAGGGCTACAAGGTAGAGATCGTCGAGGGGGCCATCTACATGTCGCCGCAACGGCACATCCACTGGGAGATCATTCTCGGCATTGTCGAGCAACTTCGGGCGAAGTACCCGAGGAGTCGCACGGCATCGGATGTGCGCATCGACTTCCCGGGCCAGTTGAACGGTTTCTGCTGTGATGTCGCGACGTTCAAGGAAGGGGCGGCAAGGGACGATGAGGGGCGTTGGCGTTACGAGAACGTCGAGTTCGTCGCCGAGGTGATCTCCAAGAGCACCGCGAGGAACGACTACGGGCCGAAGAAGGATGCCTTCGCTTTGGCGGGTGTGCCGGTGTACATCATCGTGGACCCGTATGTCGGCGAGTGTCTGCTCTTCACGGACCCCAAAGACGGCAAGTACCGCTCCGGGCCGCCGCTCAAGTTCGGCGACCCCATCGACCTCACCGACACCGTCGTCGGCCTGACCCTCGCCACCGACGAGTTCCCCCGCGACTGAGCGCGTCGCCGCGCGGCCGAAAGCCACCGGTCAAATCTCATGCATCATTGATCAGCCCCCACCCCACCGGTTGCATGTGCCACGACCGCACATGTTCCGGAAGGTACAAGGGGGAACAACCTTGCGTAAATCCAGAGCGCGTTCAGGAAGATCTGCCGCCAAGAGCGGCATAGCAGGGGCGGCGGCGCTGATGGGCGCTGCCGCCCTTGTCGTGTCCGTGGTGCCCGGGCAGGCCGTCGCCGCGGGTGGCGCGGCGCCCGCCGAGGTGATTCCGGGGAAGGGAACCTCCACCCCCTCCCTGGTCGACGGCATCCGCGAAGGTGTGAAGGCGACCGGCAGCGCGGCCGACGCCGCGCGCGAGCACCTCGCCGACAAGCAGGGCCGCTATCACATCGCCGCCCCGGGGCGGGATCTGCGGCCCGTGCAGACCGTGGGATCGGGCCGGGACGAGATCGTCCGGCTCCAGCAGAAGCACCGCGGGGTGGACGTACTCGGCGGGCAGTACGTCGTACGGATGGAGAAGAAGGACGGCGAGCGCGTCGTCACCGGCACCTCCGGCAAGTACTTCACCGGCCTGAAGGCCGACACGAAGGCCGAGGTCGGCGAGGAGCTCGCGGTGCGCAGGGCCGTCGAGGCGACCCTGCGCGAGCTCGGCGGCAAGCAGCCCGGCAAGCCCGGGGCGGCGCGCTCGCTGACCGGCACCGCGCACGGCCTGGTGATCGTGCCCAAGGGCCCCGGCGTCCTCACGCACCACATCACCGTGCGCGGCACCGACCCGGCCGACGGCAAGCCCGTGCTGCGCGAGGTCTACATCGACGCCAAGGCCGGTTTCCCGGTGCTGCAGTACAGCGGCATCAAGACGTTCGGAGCCGACGGCAAGGGCAAGGCCCTCGCCGAGGCCTCCGCGAAGTCCGCCGTGGGCAGGACCCCCGGCAAGGCCGACGGCGTCAGCCCCGGCGTCGCGGGCTCCGGCGTGAGGTACGACGGCACCACCGTCGAGCTCGGCCTGTTCAAGGACACCGCCCGCAACGAGTACGTCATGACCGACTACTCCCGGATGTGGGACTCCACCCAGAACCTGATCTCCACCTGGGACGCCCGAGGCAAGGATGTCAGCGAGACGTCCGGCGGCTGGCCCTCCGGCATCAAGGAGTTCGGCTCGCCCGGCCCGAACTTCGGCAAGGACGCCACCGAGGCCGGCGCCGTCGACGCCCACTGGGCGGCGGGCAAGGTCTACGACTACTACAAGAAGGTCCACGGCCGGAACAGCCTGGACGGCCGGGGCATGGCCATCAACTCCCTGGTCGGCGTCACGGACCGCGGCCGCGCGTACGTCAACGCCTTCTGGGACGGCACCAAGATGGTGTACGGCGGGGGCGACGAGGAGTACAAGACGCTCTCCGCCGACCTCGACGTGGTCGGCCACGAGATGACGCACGGCGTCGTGGAGAACTCCGCCAACCTCGTCTACGCGGGCCAGTCCGGCGCCCTCAACGAGGCGCTCGCCGACTACTTCGGCAACGCCATCGCCGTGGACGCCGCCGGCATCTCCATGGACGACCCCGACGCGGGCCTGCTCGGCGGGAACCTCTGCCGCAAGAAGTCGCCGCGCGAGTGCGCGTTCCGCGACCTCAACGACGGCAAGACGACCTCCAAGAACTTCCTGGGCGTCGGCTTCGGCACCGACAACGGCGGAGTGCACCTGAACTCCACCATCTTCTCGGGCGCGCTGTGGAACATCCGCCAGGACCTCGGCCGCACCCTCGCCGACAAGATCGCCTACAAGGCGCTCACCGAGTACATGACCCCGCTCGACGGCTTCACCGAGGGCCGTGACGCGGTGATCGCCGCCGCCAAGGCGCTCGGCGTCTCCGCGAAGGAACTGGGCACCGTCACACGCTCCTTCAACGCCCACGGCATCGTCCCCAACTGGGAGCAGGCCCTCGGCGTCGACACCGACCTGCTCTCCGGCAAGGTGAACACCGCGGGCACCGGGGTGGGCGCGGGCGGCGGCTGGTGGGCCGCGTCGCGGTCCAACGACGACGGCTCCGAGCCGTACTCGGTCTGGGCGGGCCGCACCGACGGCACCGGCGAGAAGAAGCTGATCAGCCCCAACGACGGGCGCTACCACGCCTACCCGGCCACGGACGGTAAGACGGTGGCGTGGGTGGCGGTCGGCCCGAAGGGCATGGACGTGCTGTCCCGGCCGCTCGCGGGCGGCACGATCAAGAAGCTCTACTCCAGCGCAGGGATCAACGCGGTGCGTGTCGAGGGCGACACCGTGGTCGTCGAGGAGCAGGTCGCTCTCGGTGACCGCCACGTCGGCTACCTGCGGACCGGCGACAAGACCCCGACCTGGGTGGACGACCGGCGCGCCGGGACCGACACGGCCACGGCGTCGATCAACGGCGGCCGGATCGCCTATGCGAGGGTCGCTCCCGAGGGCGGCGGTTTCCGCTCCACCACCGAGGTGCTGGACCTGAAGACCGGCAAGAAGACGGTGATGGGTCAGGTCGACACGCCGTCGGCCATCGGGCAGACCGGCATCAACGGCAAGCACGTCTTCTGGCTGGCGTACGACTTCGACGCCCAGGGCAAGGGCAGTTCCTCGGTGCGCCGCGCGAACCTCGACGGCACCGGCGTGACCGACCTCAGCAAGGAGACGGGCGCGCAGGCGTACTTCCCCCTCGACCTGACGGCCTCGGAGAGCGCCGTGACGGTCACCTCCCTGCCGCCGGAGAGCGCCGTGCAGAACGAGGCGCTGCCGAAGCTCTTCCAGTTCGCGACGGACGGTTCGACCGACCCCACGCGGGCCCGCGTCTCCTGCAACCGCGGTGAGCAGTCGTCCGCCGCGGCGGCCGGGGGCAAGCAGGTGGTGTGGCTCGACGGCACCACCGGCTACGCCGACCTGGTCACCCGCACCCGCCCGGCGGGCTCCTGCGGCTGACCTGTGAGATGAGGCAATGAACCGGGCCCCCGGCGCCGATGTGCGGGGGGCCCGGCGTCTTTTCCGGTGTGCCTCAGCCGTCGGCGAGCGCCTGGAGCCGGCTGTAGGCGCCGTTGAAGCGGTTGTGGTCACCGACGGTCGGGCCCGTGTCGGTGTACTGCCAGAAGGTGTGGAAGCCCCAGCCCGCCGGGAGCTCGCCGACGGAGGAGCCGTAGCGCGGGGCCCAGAGCGGGTCGGTGGAGCCGAAGCCGCCGTAGTTGCCGGTGCACTGCTTCCACCAGCCCGTCGCGGTGTAGATCACCGCGTCCCGGCCGGTGCGCGCCCGGTACGTACGGAGGAAGTCCGCGATCCAGTCGGTCAGCGCGCCCGCGCCCATGCCGTAACAGACCGAGCCGTAGGGGTTGTACTCGATGTCGAGCACCCCCGGCAGCGTCCTGCCGTCACCGGACCAGCCGCCGCCGTGCGTGGCGAAGTACGTCGCCTGGTCGGCACCGCTGGAGTTGTCGGGCAGGGCGAAGTGGTACGCGCCGCGGATCATCCCGACGTCGTAGGAGCCGTTGTACTGCTGGGCGAAGTACGGGTTGGTGTAGCTCGTGCCCTCGGTGGCCTTGACGTAGGCGAAGCGGTTGCCGCTGTTCCAGAGGGTGGACCAGGGGACGTTGCCGTTGTGGCTGCTGACGTCGACGCCCTCGACGGAGGCGGTGAGCGAGGGGGGCGGCATACGGCCCGTGGGGTGCTCGTGGCCGCGGACGGTGGAGCCGAGCCAGTCCCGCTCGGGGTGGGCCGGCCGCTTGCCGCTCGCCGTGGGGGAGGCGTACGCGGTGCCGGGCAGGGCGACGAGCAGGGCCAACAGGGCGACAAGTAACGACAGGAGGGGCACGCGGACGCCGACGGCCGTGGGGGGCTCGCGGCGGGCCGCAGCTGGTCTGAGCGCGGGCATGGCGGACTCCGGGGGGAGACAGGGTGGGGGGAGGGGTCGGAAGGCCACGGCATTGGTGTGACCATGTCATACCCAAAATATCGAGCACGGACGCGTCGGGCATGTGGGGACGCGGTGCTGTTGTTGGTCTGATCCTGCGAAATACTGGCGGAGCTGCGGCTATGTGCCGCGGCCGACGGAAATTCTCAGCAGCCGGAAAAGCCGGAGAGGGCCCTGACGTGCACCAGACGACTCCCCCGCGTCCCGAGGACAGCAGTGGTGTGGACCAGGCCTACCTCGCGCTGGAACGAGAGCTGGCCGTCTTCCTCCGCCGCGCCCGCGCCTCGTCCGGCGAGATGGCCCGCGCCGTCCACCCCGAACTGGAGGCGGCCGCCTACGGCCTCCTCGTCCGGCTGGAGGACGCGGGGGAGCAGCGCGCGACGGACCTCGCCGCGTACTTCGGCGTCGGCAAGGCGACCATGAGCCGGCAGCTGCGCGCCCTCGGCGACCTCGGCCTCGTCACCCGCACCCCCGACCCGGCCGACGGCCGCGCGTCCCTGGTCCGCATCACGGAGGAGGGCCGCGCGCGCTTCACGCGCGTGCGGGACGCCCGGCGGGCGCAGTACGTACGCAAGCTGGCGGACTGGGATCGGCTGGAGATCGCGGAGCTGGCGCGCTTGCTCCGACAGCTGAATGTGAGCGCGGAGGGTTAGCCGTCTGTTGTTGGGTGCGGGTCCGCTGCCGCCTGCGCTTTCCGCTGGGTGCGGGTCCGTTGCCGCCTGCGGCGGGAGCGCCTTGCGGGCGCGTCCTCAAACTCCCCCAGCTACCGCTGGGAGGTGCCCCCACGGGCTGAATTCAGCCCGTCCGGCGTTTGAGGACCGGGGTCTGGGGGGCTTGCCCCCCAGTTTCGGGAAGGGGCGGGGCTGGGGAAAAACCCCCGCCCCCACCTAGAGCTCCGCGTACACCACCGCCGCATCGTCATGCCGCTTGCCCCCGCTCCGCCACCCCGGCTCGGACTCCGCGCAGCGCACCGCATCGATCAGCGCCTGCGGCCCGCTCTTCGACACCAGCGCGAAGCACTCCGTCCAGTCACCGACGCCGAAGACCTCCACCCACCGCCCCGCCCCGTCCGTGAGTGCCGCCAGCGCCCGTACCGAGGAGCGCTCGGAGACCCCCGTCACCGCCAGTCCGGCGACGGACGGGGACGCCGCGGCCGTGAAGAAGCCGCCGTCCGCGTTGCGTTGCGCGTCCGTCACGGGGCCGAGCGCGCGCAGGCGGTCGATGCGGTCGTCGAGGACCGCGGTCACCGTGCCGTCCGGTGCCTCGACGAGCAGGGCGGAGTCGGAGAGGACGAGGTGTTCCACGCGCTCGTCGTCCCAGCGCGCCACGACGACGGTGGCCTGGGGCGTGCGGCGGTGGGTGAGGTCGCAGGTGGTGCGATGGGCGTCCGCCGTACGGGAGATCGCCTCCGCGAGGCAGTCGGCGAGCGCGAGGCCGGGCCGTGAGACGGCGAGTTCCAGGAGGGCGCCGCCGAGCCGCGCGGTGAACCAGGGGACGCCGTGCGTACAGCCCGTGCCGCCGGACGGCGGCGGGGTCACCCCGTCGAGCAGCACCAGCGCGCCACCGCGCCCCGAGGCCGGCAGGGCGACGGACGCAAAGTCCTCGTTCGGGTGGTGGGGATCCCCCGGCTGGGTGGCGAGTTCGATGCGCATGGGGCCAGTGTGCCGGATGCCGGAAATCAAGGCGTGCGGGTGCGCATCCTGTAGGCACATGCCGCGTTCTCCAGGTGACGTGCTGACCTGGCCCGTATGCGATGAGTGAAGCACCGCGAGTCAATTCCTCGGCCAGGTTCACTCGTTCGAGTGGCCGGGCGGGCGAAGGGCACCCTCTCCTCAGAGGTGCTGAAAGGGTCAAATCCGTACCAGGGGTGGGGCAGGCGAGAGAAGAATGAGAGCACCGGTGCGGAAGAAGCGGCTGCGGGGCGGCGAGCGGGAGCGGCAGTCCACGGCGGTGCGGGAGCGCACCGCCCGCGTGCGTAACCGGCTGACCGCCTCCGTCGCGGTCACCGCCCTCACCGTCCTCGCGGCGAGCGCCTTCGGCGCCGTGGACGCCGACCGCGAACTCAGCCGCGCCCAGCGGCTCGCGGCCCTCGCCGACACCGACGCACCGGCCCTCGCCCTCGCCCACTCCCTCGCGGACGAGCGCGACGCCGCGACGCAGTACGTGGCGGGCGGCCGCTCCGACACCGCGGCGGCGGCCGCCATCAAGAGCCAACGCGCCCATGTCGACCAGCAGATCGAGGACTTCGGGTCCGCCGCCCCCGCGGCCGTGCGCGACCGGCTCGACGCCCTCACCGGCGCCCGCCACCAGGCCCTCGACAGCGACGACGCCATGGCCGTCTTCACCGCCTACACCGGCATCGTCCAGGCGCTTCACAACGTCGCCGACACCGCCGCCCTGCACGGCGACGGCGGCACCGGGGGCGACGCCGCGGCCCTCCCCGCCCTCGGCCACGCCGTCGAGGAGGACTCCGCCACCCGCGCCCTGCTCCTCGGCGCCATCGCGGCGCACGGCGACGCCACCCTCGTCTCCGCCGCCCGGCGCAGCGCCGCGGCGGAGAAGGGCGCGCTCGCCGACTTCGACCGGCTCGCCACCTCCAAGTCCCGCTCCGCGTACGCCGGTACGGTCAGCGGCCCCGACGTCGCCGCCGCCGCGGGCCACACCGACCGCCTCACCCGGCCCCAGGTCACCGCGGCGGCCCTGGCCGCCGAGCCCGTCGAGCCGGTGCGCTCGGCGCTCAGCTCCCGCCTGGACCTGATGCGCCAGGCCGAGTCGGACCTCGCCGTGGGCCGGACGGACCGCCTCGAAGCGCAGCGGCACGCCGCGCTCACCGCGCTGGAGCTGCGCGCCGGGCTGATCGTGCTGTGCCTGGTCGTCGCCCTCTTCACCGGCGTACGGACCGCCCGGTCCATCACCCGCCCGCTCACCTCGCTGCGGCTCGGCGCCCGCCGCGTCTGCTCCGACCCCGTCGCCGAGAAGCCCATCGGCTTCAAGGGCCGCGACGACGAGTTCGCCGAGACCGCGCGGGCCGTCGACGTCCTCCACGAGACCGCCGTCCGGCAGCAGGAGCGCATCGCCGTCCTCGAAGGCGAGCGCACCCGCCTCATCGCCGCCCGCCACCTGCTCGCCGAGGAACACGAAGCCCTGCGCGACCGGCACGAGGAGCTCGCCGGGCAGCTGGCCCAGGAGGCGGCCGCCCGCACGGCGGAGCACCCCGGCGACGCGGCCGAGCGGGCCCGCGGCCTCTTCGTGGGGCTCTCCCTGCGCACCCTCGGCCTCGTCGAGCGCCAACTCGCCGTCATCGAGGGCATGGAGACCCACGAGACCGACCCCGAGCGCCTGGAGACCCTCTTCACGCTCGACCACCTCGCCACCCGCATGCGCCGCAACAGCGAGAACCTGCTCGTCCTCGCCGGGACCGACAGCGTCACCGGGCGCCCCGAGCCCGTGCCCCTGCTGGACGTCCTGCGGGCCTCGGCGGGGGAGATCGAGCGGTACCAGCGCGTGCGGATCCAGTCGCTGCCCCCGCACGCCCGGCTCTTCGGCCACGCCTCCGAGGACGTCAGCCACCTCGTCGCCGAACTCCTGGAGAACGCCACGACGTTCTCCCCGCCCGACGCCCAGGTCCAGCTCTCCGGCTGGCTCCTGGAGACCGGCGACATCGCGCTGTCCGTCCAGGACGAGGGCATCGGCATCGCCCCCGACCGGCTCGCCGGGCTCAACTCCCTGCTCGCCGCCCCCGACCCGGACGGCCCGGTACGAGTCGGGGGCGGCGCGGACCCCCACCCGGCCGACGGCGGCCAGGCGCCGGGCCTCGGCCTCTATGTGGTCGCGCGGCTCGCCGCCCGGCACGGCATCCGCGTCCAGCTCCGCGAGCAGACCACGGGCGGCATCGCGGCCGTCGTCGTCCTGCCCGCGGTGCTCCTGGCCGACGGGCCGCCCACCGTCACCGGCCTCGGCGACATCCCGCCCGTGCCGGGCGCCGCGGCCGCACCCCCGATCCACCTCCCCGGCTCCGTCGCCGAGGCCAACTCGCCGACGATCCCCGGCAGTCGGAACCGCGCACACGCCGCCCCCGCGCCCCTGCCGCCCCTGTCCCCCCTGCCCGTCCACCCGGCGGATCCGCCCGCCGGGCAGCTCCCGGACGGGATACGGCCCACCGGCCCGCCGCCCGCGGTCCCCGTGGGACGGCACGCCCGGCCGTCGGCGCTCGGCGCCCCGGCCGGCCCCGCGCCCACCGTCCCCGGCCAGGGCTCGGCCCAGGTCACCGGCAACGGCCTGCCCCGCCGCACCCCCCAGCCCGTACCGCAGCGCGCCGAGGCGCCCCAGGTGCGGCAGGGCGTCGACGCGGAGGCCCTGCGGCGCAAGCTCGCGGGATTCCAGCGGGGCGCGGCCGAGGGGCGGCGCGACGCCGTGGCGGAGATCGCGGCGCGCACCACTGATTCGAACCAAGCGGGGCCGCCGGCTCAGGGCGGCACTGTCGAGGAGGCACGCGGTTGACTGCATTTCCCCGGGAGGCGACTCCCGTGACCCCTGTCGGCCCCGCCGTGTACGGGCTGAGCCACGAAGCCCGCAATCTGCACTGGCTGCTGGCCGGTCTCGTCGACGAGGTGCCGGGCGTACGGTCCGTCGCCGTCGTCTCCTCCGACGGTCTGCTCCTGCTCTCCTCCGACCCCGAGTGCGACCCCCGGCCCGGCCTCGACCGGCCCGCGGGCCCCCGCGGCTCCACCGGTGACCTCGCCACCATCGTGGCGGGCCTGGGCAGCCTGACGACGGGAGCCGCCTGCCTGATGGACGGCGGCGTCGTCAAGCAGACGATGGTCGCCATGGAGGACGGGAGCCTGTTCGTGATGACGATCAGCGATGGCTCGCTCCTGGGCGTGCACACCGACCCCGACTGCGACATGAGCGTCGTCGCCTATCAGATGGCGCTCTTCGTCGGCCGGGCCGGGCACGTCCTCACCCCCGAACTCCGCAGGGAGTTGCGGCAGTCGGTGGAGGCGGTCGAATGAGCCAGGCGGTCCTCTGCCGCAAACCGGCCCGCGTGCGCCCCTACTCCCTCACCGGCGGCAGGCAACGCCGGTGCCGGGTGCTCCTCGTCGAGACCTTCGTGGCGGCGCTCGACACCCCGGGCGACGGCCCGCCCGGCCCGCCGCCGGACGGGAGCGGGCCGCTGCCGCCCCGCTCCGTCCCGGAGGTACGGGCCGTGCCCGAGGCCCGCGCCATCGTCGAACTCTGCTTCCGGCTGCGCTCGGTCGCGGAGATCGCCGCACTGCTGAAAATGCCCCTCGGGGTGGTGCGGGTCCTGCTCCTCGAACTGGCCGACCAGGGCAGGATCCGCGTCTTCGACACCGGCCACGGCACGGGCCGGCCCGACCGCGCGCTGCTGGAAAGGGTGCTGGGTGGACTTCACAGGCTCTGACGCCGATCCCCGGAGGGCGGCCCTCGCGGTGCGGGGCGAGGACCCCACGCGCGGGGGACCGCCCGCCGCACTCGACGTCCCCCGCGGCTGGCAGACCGACCGCAGCCGCGCCCCGCACGCCACGAAGATCGTCGTGGCGGGCGGCTTCGGCGTCGGCAAGACGACCTTCGTCGGCTCCGTCTCCGAGATCACCCCGCTGCGGACCGAGGCGGTCATGACGGTCGCGGGCGAGGCCGTCGACGACCGCACCGCCACCCCGGACAAGACGACGACCACCGTCGCCATGGACTTCGGGCGCATCACCCTCGACACCGACCTGGTGCTCTACCTCTTCGGCACCCCCGGCCAGAAGCGCTTCTGGTTCATGTGGGACGACCTGGTGCGCGGCGCGATCGGCGCGGTCGTCATGGCCGACACCCGGCGCCTGGCCGACTGCTTCCCCGCCCTCGACTACTTCGACAGCGCGGGCCTGCCGTACATCGTCGCCGTCAACCAGTTCGAGGGCACCGCGCGCCACGACCCGGAAGAGGTGCGCGAGGCCCTCGCCCTGCCCCACCAGGTGCCCCTGGTCCAGATGGACGCCAGGCAGCGGGTCGCGGTCGTCGACACCCTGCTGATCCTCGTCGGCCGGGCCCTCGACACCACACCCGGATAACCGCCACACCCCGCCCGGTGCGGCGCGGCGCCACGCCCGTACGAAGGAGCTTCACCCATGCGCCGGATCCTCATCGTCGGAGCGGGCCAGTCCGGCCTCCAGCTGGCCCTCGGCCTGCAGTCCAAGGGGTACGACGTGACCCTGCTGTCCCACCGCACCGCCGACGAGGTGCGCTCCGGCCGGATCATGGCACCCCAGTGCCTCTTCCCGGCCGCGCTGCGCCACGAGCGCGAGCTCGGGCTCGACTTCTGGACGGCCCGCGCCCCGCGGATCGAGGGCCTGGGCGTCTCCGTGGCCGGCCCCGAGCCGGCCACCGGCGGCCGCACCCGGGTCGTCGACTGGCTCGGCAGGCTCGACGGCTGCGCCCAGTCCGTCGACCGGCGGGTGAAGACGGCCGGCTGGCTGGACACCTTCGCCGAGCGCGGCGGCCGGCTCGTCATCCACGCCGCGACCGTCTCCGACCTCGACGTCCTCGCCGGGCGCTACGACCTGGTGCTTGCCGCCGTGGGCAGGGGCGAGCTGGCGTCCCTGTTCGGCCGGGACGCGGACCGCTCCCCGCACTCCGCCCCGCGGCGGGCCCTCGCCGTCGCCTGTGTGCACGGGCTCGGCCCCCGCCCCGAGCACCCCGGTCTCGACGCGGTCCGCTGCACCCTCGTCCCCGGCGTCGGCGAGCTCTTCGTCGTCCCCACCCTCACTCTCTCCGGCCGCGCCGACCTCCTGCTCTGGGCGGGCCTGCCCGGCGGTCCGCTGGACGTCTTCCGGGAGACGACGGGCCCGAGCGAGCACCTGGCCCGGACGCTGGAGCTGCTGGAACGGTTCGCCCCGTGGGAATACGCGCGGGCCACGGAGGTCGAACTGACCGACGCCAACGCCACGCTGGCCGTCGGCCGCCACGCCCCCACCGTCCGGCACCCCGTCGCCCGGCTGCCCTCCGGCGGCCTGGTCCTCGGCGTGGCGGACACGGTCGTAGCCGACGACCCCGTCACCGGCCAGGGCGCCGGCTCGGCCGCGAAGTGCGCGGCTTCCTATCTCGCCTCGATCGTGGAGCGGGGGGAGCGGCCCTTCGACGAGGCGTGGATGCGGACCGCCTTCGACCGGCACTGGGAATCGGCGCGCCACACGACGCGGTGGACGAACGCGATGCTCGACTCCTGGCCGGAGCATGTCCTGGACCTCATGACTGCGGCGGCGACTCACCAGCCGGTGGCGGACCGCTTGGCGCGGGGCGTGGACGATCCGTCGGACCTTGAGGACTTCTTCTACGACGCGGAGCGGGCGGCGGCGTATGTGTCGAGCGTGGCGGAGGGTTAGCCTCTGCCCCGGACCCGTGCTCGGGTGCGGCCCGGCGGGTTTGTTTCCCCAGCCCCGCCCCTTCCCGCAGCGTCTGATACTCGGCTCCGCCGAGGCCGGGGCTCCGCCCCGGACCCCCGGCTGCGGGCCGGTTCGCCGCCTGCGGCGGGGGCGCCCTGCGGGCGCGTCCTCAATCGCCGGACGGGCTGATTGTGCTGACCGTGGCCAGCACAATCAGCCCGTCCGGCGATTGAGGACAGCGCGCGGAGCGTGCTTCGGGGTCTGGGGCGGAGCCCCGGGTTCAGGAGGGCGCGCCCGGGCGCCCGTACCCCGCGTCGGACCCCGTAGCCGAACCACTCGGCAAAGACGGCGGATCGTACGCCCGCAACGCCGGCGCCGCCGCGTCCGGCCGCACCACCCCCAGCAGCGGGTTCGCCGCGATCGGCGAGACCTTCACCGTCGCCCCCGGCCGCGGCGCCTGTATGACGAGGCCGTTGCCGATGTAGATCGCGACGTGCGTCGCCCCCTCGAAGTAGATCACCAGGTCACCGGGGCGGATCTCGTCCAGCGGAACCCTCGGCAGGGACTTCCACTGCTCCTGGCTCGTCCGCGGGATGACGTCACCCGCGTGGGCCCACGCCTGGGACGTGAGGCCGGAGCAGTCGAAGGAGTCCGGGCCGGCCGCGCCCCACACGTAGGGCTTGCCTATCTGCTGGTACGCGTACTCCAGGGCCTTCCCGCCGAGCGCGGACGGCATGGCCGATCTGCCCAGCCGCCCGGAGGCCAGCAGCTTGCGCTGGGCCTCGCCGATGTCCTTCTGCTCCAGCTTCCGCAGCTCGGAGAGCTGCTCGCCGGTCAGCGAGGCCAGCATCTTCTCGACCTGGTTGAGGCTCTTGCGCACGTCGTCGCGCTGCTGCTTCTGCTGGGCGGCGAGCGTCTGCTGTGCGTTGAGGGCGTCCTGCGCCTTGCCCGCGAGGTCCGCGGCCCGCTTCTCGTTCTCCGCGAGCCGGCCGACGGTGGCGGCGCGCTGCCCGGCGGCCCGCTGGAGCTGGTGGCCCCGGTCGAGGGCCTGCTGGGGGTCGGAGCCGAAGAGGAAGCCCATGTACGGGGAGAGGGTGCCGCTGGTGCCCTGGTACTGCTCCCGGGCCAGCCGCCCGGCGGCATCCCGGCTGCCGGTGAGCGCGATCCGCGCGTCGGCGAGGTCCTCGTCTATCTTCTTCACCCGGTCGCGCTGTTTCTTCAGGCGCTCCTCGGTCGCGTTGTACTTCTCCGTCGCTTCCTCGGTCCTGCGGTAGAGCGACTGGAGCTGGGAGAGCAGGGAGCTCACGGGCTGGTCGGGCGGGTCGGCGGGTGCCGCCGACGCCGTGGGCGCGGGCAGTACGAGCGACGCGGCGCCGGCTATCAGCGCCGCCGTGCAGACAGAACGCACGAACCGTCCTGACACGGGCTCACCTCCGATGAGTGGGCGTGATCGTTTGCCCAAGGAGGATCGTGCCATGGTGGCCGGGGTTGCGGCAGTGGGGTGGGCGAATCCGCCTAACCCGCTCACCCCTCGGTCGCCCGCCCGTCACCCGTTCGGCGGGGCGCTCGTCACCGGCCCCCGGCCCGCCCTACGCGCCGGGGCGCGACCACGGCCACTTGAGGCCGCCGCCGGGCTCGCCCTCCGGGTCGTACTCGTACTTCCAGCCCTTGTGCAGCCCCAGCCGCCGCGTCGTGCCCGCCTGGACCCGCCTGTACACGTGTACGACCTCGGTCCCCCCGTTCCCGTCCGGCACGGGGATCTCGTAGGTCTTCGGCGGGTGCCCGGAGAGCCCGAGCAGTACCGGCAGTACGCGCCCGTCCAGGGGACCGCCCACGAAGGGCGTATTTTCGCTTCTCACATCACCAGTCTGCGTCAGCCCCGCCCGGGACCCCGCGTCCGTAGGGCGGTCCATCCGGGCCGGCCGTGCCCGCCGAGCGGTATGAGGCGGCGGAGCTACGCCCCCGGATCACTCGTACCGCCCGGCACCCGAGGCCGACACAGCAGGTGGTCCGCCGCCGAGAGCATCGGTGCCACCCGCCGCGCCAGCAGCCCCGCCCGCCCCTCCGGTGTCTCCAGCGAAAGCACGGCCCGCACCACCTTCGACACCTGCTCGTCCCCGGCCCCCGTGGCGAGCAGCAGGGCCAGGAACTCGTCGACCAGCCAGTCGCGCAGCTCCGGCAGCGGCGGTTGCTTGCCCTCGTCCAGCCAGATCAGGGACGCCGCCTCGACCGCCGTGATCCACGTACGGACCGTCATCCGCAGCCGGGGCCCGGGTTCGGGTACCCGCAGGTGGGCGAGGACCTGCTCGGCGGCGGCGCGGCGGACGCCGTCCACGATCGCGCCCGTGCGGGAGGTCTCGACGACGCTGCCGCCCTGGAGCAGGGCGCTGAACCCCGCGTCGTGCTCGTCGACGAAGCCGAGGTAGCGGTCGAGGGCGGCGGACAGCCGGCCGGTGAGGGGGCCGGTCTGCGGTTCGGCGAAGCACAGCTGGAGGTCGTCGGCGGCGCTGCGCAGGGCGGCCTCGTACAACTGGGGCTTGCCGCCGGGGAAGTAGCGGTAGACGAGCGGCCGTGACACCTCGGCGGCGGCCGCGACCTCGTCCAGGGACACGTCCTCGGGCGCGCGGTGCGCGAAGAGCGCGAGCGCGGCGGCGATCAGCTGGGTGCGGCGCTCCTCGACGCCGAGCCTGCGGTAGGTGGTGCGGGGGGACGGAGTCGGTGCGGTTCCGCTGCCGTTCATGCACGGCAGGGTATCCGCCCGGTAACGGCCGTGGCCCCCGCCGGGAATCGCCCCGGGTCACCTCGCGAGCAGCCCCGAGCTCTGCCACAGCCGCCGCCCGACGCCCCGCATCACCCCGATCTCGTCCAGGAAGTCCGTCAGCCGCTTCGCGCCCGCCTGCATGACCTCCCGCCGGTGGCCGCTCGCCCTGACCTGGGCGACGGCCTCGCGGTGGTCGAGCCCCACGTTCGTATAGACGGCGGGGTTGACGAACGCGAGCGAGAAGACGCGGGACGCCTCGCCGGAGCTCAGCCGGGTCAGCCCCGCCTCCCAGCGCGGGCAGGTCACCATCTGGCGGCGCAGCTCCTCGCGGGCGTACCGCACGTGGCGCGCCTCCTCCACGACGTGGATGCGGGTGACGCCGCGGACGATCGTCTGCACGCGGTCGTCCGGGAAGGTCAGCCGCTGCATGTAGTCGAGGATCTCCTCGCCGAGGAGGGTGCAGGCGAAGGAACCGGGCGTGGTGGAGACGGACTTGAGGATCCTGGCCAGGTTCTGGTGCAGCCCGGAGACCGGGTAGGTGGGGGCGTCCGACTTCTCGATCATGCGGGCGAACATCCGGGAGTGCCGGCACTCGTCGGCTATCTCGGTGAGCGCGTAGCGGACGTGCGCGCTGCCGACCGGCTTGTCGTAGATGTGCCGGACCAGCAGCTGCATCAGGATGATCTCGAACCAGATGCCGAGGGAGGCGAGGGACGCGGCCTCGTGCCGGGAGAGCTCCAGGCGCTGCTCCTCCGGCATCCGCCGCCACATCGGGGTGCCGTAGAGGGAGAGCAGCTCGGGCGGCCAGAACCACTTGCCCTCGTCGAGGGGTGCGTCCCAGTCCAGTTCGGTGTCCGGGTCGAAGGAGTGCTTCGCCGAGGACTCCAGCAGGCGTTCGGCGACCTTCTCGCGGTCCCTGAGCAGGCCGAGCGCGTCCCGGAGCGGCTGTCCTGCGGTCTCGGTGGTCATGGCTGAGGACACCTCGTCTGTGGGTTACCCGCGGTCACCTGCTTATGAGACTGCCTGTCAGCAAGGACGTCAATCCCCCCCGGGGCAACCTCCCGGCATCCGGCCGACGGGACCGCCCGCCCGGTCATTGACCCGGCGGTAACCATTGTGTGAGCCTGCCAACTGTCCACCCGTGCAAGGGACATACCGGTCCAGTGAGGGACGGGAGGCGTCATGACGACGCGGAATTTCTACGCCCACGACCCCGGAGACCCCACCTGGGAGGTGCCGGCGACCGGCGCCGCCCGCTTCGCCTGGGGCTACGGGGACGGCAGGGACAACCTGCTCGCCCTCTACCAGAAGGGCAAGGACAAACAGTGGGACGCCGTCACCCGCATCGACTGGGACCTGCCCGTCGACCCGTACGACCCGCTCGGCGTCCCGGACCGGAACCTCCCCGTCCATGACAGCCCGTACTGGGACCGGATGAGCGGGGCCGACAGACGCGAGCTGCGCCGCCGTTTCGCGTCCTGGCAGTTCAGCCAGTTCCTGCACGGCGAGCAGGGCGCGATGGTGTGCGCGGCGCGCATCGTGGAGTCCGTGCCGGACCTGGACGCGAAGTTCTACTCCGCGACCCAGGTCATGGACGAGGCCCGGCACGCGGAGATCTACAGCCGCTTCCTGCGGGAGAAGGTCGGGCTGGTCTATCCCGTCGACGGCAACCTCCGCGCGCTGCTGGACGACACCCTGCGGGACTCGCGCTGGGACATGCCCTACCTCGGTATGCAGGTGCTCATCGAGGGCCTCGCCCTCGCCGCCTTCGGCATGCTGCGCGACACCACCGACAAGCCGCTGCCCAAGCAGATCCTCGCCTACGTCATGCAGGACGAGGCCCGCCACGTCGCCTTCGGCCGCATGGCGCTGCGCGACCACTACCGGCAGCTGACCGAGGCCGAGCTGCGCGAGCGCGAGGAATTCGTCATCGAGGGCTGTTACCTGATGCGCGACCGGCTGCGCGGCGAGGTGGTGCTCACCGACTTCGGCATACCGGCCGCCGACGCCGTCGAGCTCGCCGAACGGTCCGCATTCCTGCGGCTGTTCCGGAAGCTGCTCTTCAGCCGCATCGTCCCCTGTGTGAGGGACATCGGCCTGTGGGGCGAGCGGCTCCAGCGCGCGTACGTCGACATGGGCGTCCTCGACCTCGGCGACAGCAGCCTGGACCTCCTCATGGCCCAGGACGAGGAGGCCGCCGAGCGGCTCGACGCGGGGCGCATCGCCGCCGAGGAGGCGGCCCGGCGGGCGGAGGTGGCGGCGGTGATCGCCGACGGGGCGGGAGTGCCGGCCGGGGAGTGAACCGGAAGGTTTTCGTCCACTTCGTTCGGGGTGGATGTAGGTGTCGATAGCACGGTGTGTAGGCCTTGCGTGCGGTTGGAACCTTCTTTTCGTTATGGGCGTCTTTGCTGTGCACCTGCGGGACAACTCGTACCGAGGGAGGGGAAGTTCATGGCGCGACTCACTGCCCGGACGCGGCGCCTCGCGATGGCGGCGGCATCGGTTCTGGCGCTCGCCGCGACGATACCGGGCTGTGTGGCCATGGCCACGGAGGACCCGAGGAGCCCGGAACACCGCCAGGACGGCAAGCGGAACGCGATGCAGTCGCCGTCCTCCTCGCAGTCGCGGTCGCCCTCGGCGTCCGCACCGGCCGCACCGGGGCGTGTGTCGGACTCGATCAGCCACGAATCGGAGACCCCCGGCAAGGCCGTCAACCTCACCATCGACGACGGTCCGGAACCGATCTGGACGCTGAAGGTGCTGGACGTACTGAAGAAGTACGACGCGAAGGCCACCTTCTGCATCATCGGCTCGCGCGCGAAGGAGTACCCGGAGCTCGTCAAGAAGGTCGTCGCCGCCGGGCACCGGCTCTGTGACCACTCCGTGGATCACAACACCGCCATGGACAAAAGTCCCGAGTCCTATCAGCAGCAACAGATAGTCGACGCCCAGAAGATGATCCTCGACGCGGCCGGCCGGGACGCCCGGGTGTTCTACTACCGCGCTCCCGGCGGCGCGTTCACCCCGTACAGCCGCGAGGTCGCCGCCTCCCACGGCATGCGCCCGCTCGGCTGGAACGTCGACACCCACGACTGGACCAACCCCGGCGTCCAGCGGATCGTCGACGCGGTCCACCGGGACCTCCACGAGGGCCCCACCATCCTCTTCCACGACGGAGGCGGGAACCGCAGCCAGACCGCGGCCGCCCTGGACCAGATCCTCCCCTGGCTCAAGAGCCAGGGCTACGCGTTCGGCTACCCGAAGGTCTGACACCGCCCTGGTGCGGAACCGATCCTGCGGACGGCCCGCCGCACGTACGCGGCCGGGCCGTCCGCGGTACGGGGGCGGGGTCACCAGCGGAAGGCGTCCATCGACGGCGGGGCGGCCGGACCCTCGGCGGACGCCGCCCGGTTGCGCGGGTGCCGCGGGTCGAGGAACCAGCGGCGGGCCGACACCAGCCACCACACGCCCGCGAAGCCGCCGACCGCGGCCACCGCGATCGGCGCGTAGTTGAAGGTGTCGACGGTGACGGGACCGGACTGCGGCAGCATGAACAGCACCGTGATCACGGCCACCCAGGAGATGGCGGTGACCCCGACCGGCTTCGACCACCGCCCCAGGTGCCACGGCCCGCGCTCGAACGCCTCGCCCTTGCGCAGCCGCAGCAGCGTCGGCGCCGCGTAGGCGAGGTAGAGGCCGATCGTGGCGATCGAGGTGACCGCCGCGTACGCCGTGGAGTTGACCAGATAGGGCAGCCCCAGGAGGAAGGCGCCGCCCGCGGCCAGCCACACCGCGTTGGTGGGCGTGCGCGTCTGCGGGTTGATGCGGTGCCACACCCGCGAGAAGGGCAGCGCGCCGTCCCGGGAGAAGGCGTAGATCATCCGGGAGTTGGCGGTCACCGAGGCCATCCCGCAGAAGAGCTGCGCGACGATCACCACGAGCAGCAGCAGCTTCCCCGCCGAGGCGCCGAGCGCGTCCATGAAGATCTGCGCCGGGGGCACCCCGGTCTCGGTGCCCACGGTGCCCGGCCAGTCCTGGATCGCGTACGTCAACCCGGCCAGCAGCACGAAGCCGGCGATCCACGACACCCAGATCGAGCGCACGATGCCCCGCGGCCCGGCCACCGAGGCGTCGTTGGTCTCCTCGGTCATATGGGCGGACGCGTCGTAACCGGTGAAGGTGTACTGCGCCACCAGCAGCGAGAGCAGCCCCACGTAAAGGCCGGAACCCCAGCCGGTGTCGTTCACGAAATGGGTGAAGACGAACGACGTCGACCGATGTCCGTCCGGCACGAATGCCAGCGCGCCGACGATCAGCAGCACCCCGAGCAGGTGCCACCACACGCTCACGGAATTGAGGAAGGCGACCAGCCGGACGCCGAAGGTGTTCAGCAGCGCGTGGAGCAGGAGCACGGCCCCGAAGAGGGCGATCGTATGGCCGGGAGTCGCCGCGAATCCGAACTGCAGGTCCAGATAGGCGTTGAGGAAGGACGCCGCCCCGAAGTCGATGCCCGCGGTGCACGCGATCTGCCCCAGCACGTTGAACCACCCGGTGAACCACGCCCACGCCGCCCGTGACCGCTCGGGCGCCATCCGGTGCGCCCAGAAATACAGCCCCGCCGAGGTCGGATAGGAGGAACACACCTCCGCCATCGCCAGCCCGACGACCAGCGTCATGGCACCGACGCCGACCCAGCCCCACATCAGCATCGACGGGCCACCGGTCCGCATTCCGAAGCCGTACATCGTCATGCATCCGGAGAGGACCGAAATGATCGTGAACGAAACGGCGAAATTGGCGAAGCCGGACATCCGCCGGGCCAGCACCTGGGTATAGCCGAGCTGTCGCAGGCGCTCTTCGTCGGAAACGCCGGGTACGTCGAGTGGCACGCGATTCTCTTTCTCGTGATCGTTGCGATGAACGACGGTCAAGGAATGTGCGATGCGCTCTTCGGTTATGTGGTGCTTCTATCTATGTGGTGCTTCTTTGATTACGTGGTGCGCGGCCGGACGGCGCGGGCCGCCCACCCCCGGTGCCGGAGGAACAGCTCCGGCGCGTCCCCGCAGTACGCCCAGGGCACATCCGTGGCGTACGGCCCTATGGCCCGGAAGACGTCGTACGCCTCCACGTGGCGCCCGGCGAAGGCGAGCGCGTGCGCCAGGTAGTTCGCGTCGTCCATGAACTGCGCGTGCGGGCGCGGCGGCCGGTGGCGCCACCAGTTCTCCAGCACCTGGTCGATGTGCGGGCAGTCGATCCAGGGATGGATGCTCAGGCCGTAGCTGCCCGCCTCGGTCCGCATCCGCTGCCGGTGCGACTCCGCCAGCGCCACCAGCGGCAGCACCGCGATCGGCAGCCCCTTGGGTGCGGTGTCCGCCCGCTCCTGCGCCCAGTGGAACATCTCCGCGCCCGAACCGTGGTTCCGGCCGAAGAGATAGGTGAGGACCTCGTGATGCGCCTCCCGGTTGTACGGGTCGCGGGCCACCACCTCGGCCCACACCTGCCGCAGCACCTCCCGGCCGGGGGCGTGCACCCGGATCAGGGCGAGCATCACCACCCAGGGGGAGGGGTCCGCCGGCCCGGCCTCGGCGGCGGCCAGACACGTGCCCCAGGAGCGCTCCATCTCCGCGCGGCCCGCGTCCACTCCACTGATAATCGACCGCAGCGCCTGCACATGCGCCAGCAGCGCGAGCGCGTCCGCCGACCTGGGCTCGGCCCGCGCCCAGGTGTCCGCGAACCGCAACGGCGCCCCCGCCCGCGCCAGCACCTGGAGCCGGAAGATGCGCCGGTCCCAGTCGCCCCCGGTCGCCGCGAGCAGATCCCGGGGCCCCTCCCACCGCCCCATCGAGGCGTCCTCCAGCACGGAGCGCAGAGCGAGGTCGTCCCGGGCGGGATGCGCGTCCAGCCCCTGCCCCCCACCCCGCCGACCCCTCACAGCCCCCGGCCCCCACCCATCAGCCACCATCCCCGCTCCGACGCCGGTCCCTGCATGTGCCTGATGCGACGTCAAATAGCCGCTCCGCAAACGGACATGACGCGTACACGGCTGCTCGACGGCCGCACCATACCCCTTGACGGCCCGCCGCGGTGCCCCGTCGGGGCCCTTGAGGACCCCCGCCGCCGCCCCACCGCCTTCGCGCGGACTTCTCCGGGAACGACGAAGAGCGGGACCCAGTGAAACTGGATCCCGCTCTCGATGTCCGGCACTTCGGCTGGTCAGCGGCCTTGCGGCGCCGACTGAAGCGAAGTGCCCCCGGCAGGATTCGAACCTGCGCACACGGCTCCGGAGGCCGTTGCTCTATCCCCTGAGCTACGGGGGCGTGTCGGCCGCTTGTTGCGGTGACGGGTAGAACATTACCAGCTCCGGACGGGTGTCCCGCAACGTCGTTGGAGGTGGGGGCGGGGGAGGTCGCCCGCACGGGGTGGAAGTGGGGAAAACCCGGACGCAGCGTGGCGGGCGCGCTTACTCTCGGGGTGTGCCTGGCTTGTCCGGCCGGGTCCTTGTCGTCGACGACAACAAGGTCATCCGGCAGCTGATCAGGGTCAACCTCGAGCTGGAGGGCTTCGAGGTCGTGACCGCGGCCGATGGTGCCGAGTGCCTGGAGATCGTGCATCGCGTGCGTCCCGATGTCGTGACCCTGGATGTCGTCATGCCCCGGCTCGACGGGTTGCTCACGGCCGCGCGGCTGCGGGCCGACGCGCGGACCCGGGACATACCGATCGCGATCATCAGCGCCTGCACCCAGCCGGAGGTCGACAGCGGGCGGTCCGCCGGGGTCGACGCGTTCCTGGCGAAGCCCTTCGAACCGACGGAGATGGTCCGGCTCGTCCGGAGGCTGATGCGGCACCGCAAGGCAGAGGGCGACGACGGGTTGCCGGGGGCCCCGGCCCCCGGGGACACCGGCTCCGTCCACGGCGTGGGTTCCGTCTGCCGCGCGGAATCCGCGAGGAGAGCGGACTAGCCCGCGACGACCGTGTCCCACCTGTCGAAACCTGCTCGCCGAGCCTCCCCCCTTCTCGCCTAGGCTTGGCCCCGTGACCCCCGCCGATCTCTCCCGCACCGTTCTGCACACGGTGCGACGTGCCATCGAGGCCGACGAGCTGAGCGCCGTCGTGCCCGACCGGGTCACCGTGCGGGTCCCGCCCCGGCCGGGGTGCGGGGACTACGCCACCAATGTCGCCCTGCGGCTCGCCCAGGAGAGCGGCAGACCGGCCCCCGAGATCGCCGAAGTGCTGCGGCGCAGGCTCGCCGCCGAGCCCGGCATCGCGACGGTCGAGATCGCAGGACCCGGGTTCCTCAACATCACCCTTGAGGGCGCTTCCTACATCCGGCTCGTACGGGACGTGCTCGACGCGGGGGAGCCGGGCAGGCCGATGGACCTGCCCGATCCGCCGCCCGACCTCATCCGCCGACTCGGCGCCGACGCCGCCCGCTGGAGCCTGCTCTGCCCCCCGGGCACGGACCGCGACCTGCTGCTGGTGCAGCGCGAGAGCAACCCCCTCTTCCGCGTCCGGTACGCCCACGCCCGCAGCCGGGCCCTGCTGCGCAACGCCCATGACCTGGGCTTCGGCTCCGAGCCGGGGGACGTCCCGGACGAGACCGCGGCCCCCGTGCTCGCCGCCCTCGCGGACCACGCCCGCATCGGCGCCACCCGCGCGCCCGACCGGCTCGCCCGGCACCTCGAACGTCTCGCCGACGCCTTCCTCCGCTGGCAGGCGGCGTGTCCCACGCTGCCGCGCGGTGACGAGAAACCCTTGGCCGTCCACCGCGCCCGACTGGCCCTCGCCGAGGCCACGGGCAAGGTGCTGGCCGACGGCCTCCACCAGCTCGGCATCACCGCACCCGCACACCTCTGAGGAGATCAGAGCCATGAGCCGTTCCGCCCACCCCGCCGGGCCCCGCTACGCCGACGTCCTTCCCGAGGGGCACTACGCCGCCCCGCCCGCGGACCTCAACGACCTGGACCCGCGGGTGTGGGCCCGTACGGTCTCGCGGGACGCCGACGGGGTGGCCACCGTCGGCGGGATCAAGGTGACCGACCTCGCAGAGGAGTTCGGGACGCCCGCCTTCTTCCTCGACGAGGAGGACTTCCGGGCGCGCTGCCGGGCCTGGCGCGACGCCTTCGGCACGGAGGCCGACGTCTTCTACGCGGGCAAGGCGTTCCTCTCCCGCGCCGTCGTCCGCTGGCTGCACGAGGAGGGGCTCAACCTCGACGTCTGCTCGGAGGGCGAGCTGGCCACCGCCCTCGACGCCGGGATGCCCGCCGAGCGCATCGCGTTGCACGGCAACAACAAGTCCACCCGCGAGATCACCCGCGCCGTCGAGGCGGGCGTCGGACGGATCGTCCTGGACTCCTTCCAGGAGATCGTCCGTGTCGCGCACATCGCCGAGCGGCTCGGCAGGCGCCAGCGCGTGCAGATCCGGGTGACCGTCGGCGTCGAGGCGCACACCCACGAATTCATCGCGACCGCGCACGAGGACCAGAAGTTCGGGCTCGCGCTCGCCGGGGGACAGGCCGCCGAGGCCGTCCGCCGCGCGCTCAAGCTCGACGGCCTGGAGCTCATCGGCATCCACTCCCACATCGGGTCGCAGATCTTCGACACCTCGGGCTTCGAGGTGGCCGCGCACCGCGTCGTCGGGCTGCTCAAGGACATCCGCGACGAGCACGGCGTCGAGCTGCCCGAGATCGACCTCGGCGGCGGCCTCGGCATCGCCTACACCTCCGACGACGACCCGCGCGAGCCGCACGAGATCGCCAAGGCGCTCGGCGACATCGTCACCCGCGAGTGCGCGGCCGCGGGTCTCGCGGTGCCGCGGCTGTCCGTGGAGCCGGGGCGCGCCATCGCCGGACCGACCGCCTTCACCCTCTACGAGGTCGGCACCGTCAAGGAGCTGCCGGGCCTGCGGACGTATGTGAGCGTGGACGGCGGCATGTCGGACAACATCCGCACCGCGCTCTACGACGCGGAGTACAGCGTCGCCCTGGTCTCCCGGACCTCCACCGCCGAGCCGATGCTCTCGCGCGTCGTCGGCAAGCACTGCGAGTCCGGCGACATCGTCGTGCGCGACGCCTTCCTCCCCGCCGACCTGGCCCCCGGCGACCTGCTGGCCGTGCCCGCGACCGGCGCGTACTGCCGCTCCATGGCCAGCAACTACAACCACGCGCTGCGCCCGCCGGTCGTCGCGGTCAAGGACGGCGCGGCCCGGGTGATCGTCCGGCGGGAGACGGAAGAGGACCTCTTCCGCCTCGACGTCGGCTGATCCGACGGGAAAGCCGATGGAAAAGCCGAAGTAAAAATCTCGGATACTGGACGAGGGACGGAAACCCTCGTCCGGTGAGTGAGACTGGTGTACCACCGAAGATGTACAGAAACGAGGTCGGATGATGCGTACGCGTCCGCTGAAAGTGGCGCTGCTGGGCTGTGGAGTGGTCGGCTCAGAGGTGGCGCGCATCATGACGACGCACGCGGACGACCTCACGGCGCGCATCGGCGCACCCGTCGAGCTCGCCGGTATCGCCGTGCGCCGTCCGGGCCGGGTGCGGGCGGGGGTGCCGGAGGAGCTGATCACCACCGACGCCACCGCGCTCGTCAAACGCGGTGACATCGACGTGGTCGTCGAGGTCATCGGCGGCATCGAGCCGGCCCGCACGCTGATCACCACGGCCTTCGAGCACGGCGCGAGCGTCGTGTCCGCCAACAAGGCGCTGCTCGCCGGGGACGGCGCGGCCCTGCACGCCGCGGCCGAGGCCCAGGGCGCGGACCTCTACTACGAGGCCGCCGTCGCCGGCGCCATCCCGCTCGTACGGCCGCTGCGCGAGTCGCTGGCCGGCGACAAGGTCAACCGGGTGCTCGGCATCGTCAACGGCACGACCAACTTCATCCTCGACAAGATGGACACCAGCGGAGCGGGCTACTCCGAAGCGCTGGACGAGGCCACCGCGCTCGGCTACGCGGAGGCCGACCCGACCGCCGACGTCGAGGGCTTCGACGCCGCCGCGAAGGCCGCGATCCTGGCCGGTATCGCCTTCCACACGCGGGTGCGCCTCGACGACGTCTATCGCGAGGGCATGACGGAGGTCACCGCCGCGGACTTCGCGTCCGCGAAGCGGATGGGCTGCACCATCAAGCTGCTCGCCATCTGCGAGCGCGCCGCCGACGGCCGGTCGGTCACCGCCCGCGTGCACCCGGCGATGATCCCGCTGAGCCACCCGCTGGCGTCGGTGCGCGAGGCGTACAACGCGGTGTTCGTGGAGGCCGAGGCGGCCGGCCGGCTGATGTTCTACGGGCCCGGGGCCGGCGGTTCGCCCACCGCGTCCGCGGTACTCGGCGACCTCGTCGCCGTCTGCCGCAACAAGGTGGCGGAGACCACCGGACCAGGCGAATCCGCTTACACCCGGCTGCCCGTGAGCCCGATGGGCGATGTGGTCACCCGCTACCACATCAGCCTCGACGTGGCCGACAAGCCCGGTGTCCTGGCACAGGTCGCCACGGTCTTCGCCGCGCACGGCGTGTCGATCGACACGGTCCGCCAGACGGGCAAGGACGGCGAGGCGTCCCTCGTCGTCGTCACGCACCGCGCCCCCGACGCCGCCCTCTCGGCGACCGTCGAGGCGCTGCGCAAGCTGGACACGGTCCGCGGTGTCGCGAGCATCATGCGGGTCGAAGGCGAATAAGGGGAGCAAGGAAGCAATGTCTGCCAACAACGGTCTGCGGACCTCCGGCACCCACCAGTGGCGCGGCATCATCGAGGAGTACCGCGACCGGCTCCCCGTCTCGGCCGACACGCCGGTCGTCACCCTGCGCGAGGGCGGCACGCCGCTCGTCCCCGCGCAGGTGCTCTCGGAGCGCACCGGATGTGACGTCCACCTCAAGGTCGAGGGCGCGAACCCGACCGGGTCCTTCAAGGACCGCGGGATGACCATGGCCATCACCCGGGCCAAGGAGGAGGGCGCCAAGGCCGTCATCTGCGCCTCCACCGGCAACACCTCCGCCTCGGCCGCCGCCTACGCCGTTCGGGCCGGGATGGTCTGCGCCGTCCTGGTGCCGCAGGGCAAGATCGCACTCGGGAAGATGGGCCAGGCGCTGGTCCACGGCGCGCGCATCCTCCAGGTCGACGGCAACTTCGACGACTGCCTGACGCTGGCGCGCGGGCTGTCCGAGGAGTACCCCGTCGCGCTGGTCAACTCCGTGAACCCGGTGCGGATCGAGGGCCAGAAGACCGCCGCCTTCGAGATCGTGGACGCGCTCGGCGACGCGCCGGACATCCATGTCCTGCCGGTCGGCAACGCGGGCAACATCACGGCCTACTGGCGCGGTTACCGCGAGTACGCCACGGACGGGATCGCCACCCGCAGGCCCCGGATGTGGGGATTCCAGGCGTCCGGTTCCGCGCCCATCGTGCGCGGCGAGCCGGTGAAGGACCCGCACACCATCGCCACCGCGATCCGCATCGGCAACCCCGCCTCGTGGCGGTTCGCCGAGGAGGCGCGCGACGAATCGGGCGGCCTCATCGACGAGGTGACCGACCGACAGATCCTGGCCGCCTACCGCCTGTTGGCCTCGCAGGAGGGCGTCTTCGTCGAGCCGGCCTCGGCCGCGAGCGTCGCCGGCCTGCTCAAGGCCGCCGAGCAGGGCCTGGTCGACCCGGGCCAGCGCATCGTCTGTACGGTCACGGGCAACGGCCTCAAGGACCCGGACTGGGCGGTCGCGGGCGCTCCGCAGCCGCTCACCGTGCCGGTGGACGCGAAGGCCGCCGCCCGCCAGCTCGGTCTGGTCTGACGTCAGAAACCGGGGCCCCGCCCCGGACCGGTCCCGAAACCGCCGGACGGGCCGGGCCCCCGAATCGGGGAGAGCCCGTCCGGCGCAGGCGACGCGCCTCCCGTGCCCTATGTCGCCGCTGAACCTTCCTTCGATAGGCTGTACTCACTCCGCCCCGTCGCAGACCCCCGCCGTCACCGTGCGGCATCTCGTCGCGGCCCTTGCGGATGTTGCACGCCCTGCCGAGGCCACACCAAGGAGAGTCATCGAGCGATGGCCGGTCCCGCGTTCCGCGCCGCCGCTGTCCGCGTGCGCACCCCCGCCACCAGCGCAAACCTCGGCCCCGGCTTCGACGCCCTGGGTCTGTCGCTGGGGCTCTACGACGACGTCGTGGTCCGGGTGGCCGAGTCCGGGCTGCACATCGACATCGCGGGCGAGGGCGCCGAGACCCTGCCGCGCGACGAGAGCCACCTGCTCGTACGGGCCCTGCGCACCGCCTTCGACCTGCTCGGCGGCCAGCCGCGCGGCCTGGAGGTCGTCTGTGCCAACCGCATCCCGCACGGCCGGGGCCTGGGCTCCTCCTCGGCCGCCATCTGCGCGGGCATAGTCGCCGCCCGCGCCGTGACCATAGGCGGGGCCGAGAAGCTCGACGACGCGGCGCTGCTGGAGCTCGCCACGGAGATCGAGGGCCACCCGGACAATGTCGCGGCCTGCCTGCTCGGCGGATTCACCTTGGCGTGGATGGAGTCGGGCGTGGCACGGGCCATTCGGATGAACCCTGCGGATTCCATCGTTCCGGTGGTCTTCGTGCCGTCGAAACCCGTACTGACCGAGACCGCGCGCGGGCTGCTGCCGCGCAGCGTCCCCCATGTGGACGCCGCGGCCAACGCCGGGCGCGCGGCGCTGCTCGTCGAGGCGATGACCAGGCGCCCCGAGCTGCTGCTGCCGGCCACCGAGGACCGGCTCCACCAGGAATACCGGGCTCCGGCGATGCCGGAGAGCGTGGCCCTGGTCAACCGACTGCGCGCGGACGGCGTCCCCGCGGTCATCTCCGGCGCGGGCCCCACGGTGCTCGCGCTGGCCGAGAACGGTGCGGCCGCCCAGGTCGCACGGCTGGCGGGCGAGGGGTGGGCGGCCAACCGGCTGGCCCTCGACGCCGGGGGGACGAGCGTGCTTCCGCTCGCCTGACCAGCGCGGGCCCCGGGGCTCGCGAAAATAGCGGTTGCCGGTCTTTGAGAGGGGGAATGTTTGTGGGATCCGGTAGTGTTAACCTCAAGTCTGCACTCGAAGCCACATCGGCTCGGTGCTCTGTGTCCCGATCAGGGACCGCTTTTCTTCCGGGAGCCTCCCAAACTGCCTGAGCAGCCTGCCTGAGCAGATTCGAGCACGCTCCGGAATCGGCGTGGGCGACATGAGTGAAGTTGATGCGTCATGTCTTCACCTCATTTCTTCACGCCGGAACCAATGAACTGATTCTTCCGCCGTACCGGCGGACCACCGCCCCGGCCCGGTCCGCAAAGCCAGACCGCAGCCGGACAGCACAACCGGTCGCCGAGCCAGACAGGCCGACGCCCGCTCCAGGGAAGGACCCCTTCGTGAGCGACACCACCGATCTGATGGGCGTGACCGCCTCCGGCACTGCCAACAGTGCCTCGGGCAATGCCTCCGCGCCCGCCACGGACGCTCCCGCCGCGCCTGCCACCGGTGCTGCCACCGCCCCCAAGCGGCGACGTTCGGGCACGGGCCTCGACGCCATGGTCCTGGCCGAGCTCCAGCAGCTCGCCTCCAGCCTCGGCATCAAGGGCACCGCGCGGATGCGCAAAGGCCAGCTGATCGAGGTCATCAAGGAGAAGCAGGCCGGCTCCGCCGCGCCCGCCAAGACCACGAGCGCCGAGCCCGCCAAGGCGGCGTCCGACACCGAGACCAAGCCCAAGCGGCGCGCCACCTCCAAGGCGCGTACGGGCGAGGCGGCCGAGAAGGCCGAGAAGCCGGCCGAGAAGGCCGCGACGCAGCAGCAGATCGAGATCCCGGGCCAGCCGAGCAGCGATGAGCAGCCGGCCGGCGAGCGCCGTCGCCGCCGGGCGACCGCGCCTTCGGGCAGCCCCGAGCCCGCCGTCGAGGCCAAGGCCGAGGCGCGCACCGAGGAGCGGGCCGAGGCCGCGGCGGACAGCGCCGAGGGCAGGGCCGCCAAGGCCGGCGAGCGCGACCGCGGCCAGAAGGGCGAGCGCCGTGACCGCGGCGAGCGCGGCCAGCGGGGCGAGCGCGGTGAGCGTGGTGACCGCGGCGAGCGTGGTGACCGCGAGCGCGGCGACCGCGACCGCCGGGGCAACCGCGGCGAGGACGCCGGCCAGCAGGGCGGCAACCGCCAGCAGCGCGACAACCGTGGCGCGCCGCAGGGCGGCCCCCAGGGCGGCCCGCAGGACGAGGACGACTTCGAGGGCGGCCGCCGCGGCCGCCGCGGCCGCTACCGCGACCGCCGTGGCCGTCGTGGCCGTGACGAGGGCTTCGGCAACGAGCCGCAGGTCTCGGACGACGACGTCCTGATCCCCGTCGCGGGCATTTTGGACATCCTCGACAACTACGCGTTCATCCGGACGTCCGGCTACCTCCCGGGCCCGAACGACGTCTATGTCTCCCTCGCCCAGGTCCGCAAGAACGGCCTGCGCAAGGGTGACCACGTCACCGGCGCGGTCCGGCAGCCGAAGGACGGCGAGCGGCGCGAGAAGTTCAACGCCCTCGTCCGCCTCGACTCGGTGAACGGCATGGCGCCCGAAACCGGGCGCGGTCGGCCGGAGTTCGGCAAGCTCACCCCGCTCTACCCGCAGGACCGCCTGCGGTTGGAGTCGGACCCGGGTGTGCTGACGACCCGGATCATCGACCTGGTCGCGCCGATCGGCAAGGGCCAGCGCGGTCTGATCGTGGCCCCGCCGAAGACCGGCAAGACCATGATCATGCAGGCGATCGCCAACGCGATCACCATCAACAACCCCGAGTGCCACCTGATGGTCGTCCTGGTCGACGAGCGTCCGGAAGAGGTCACCGACATGCAGCGGTCGGTCAAGGGCGAGGTCATCTCCTCGACCTTCGACCGCCCGGCCGAGGACCACACCACGGTCGCCGAGCTGGCCATCGAGCGCGCCAAGCGCCTGGTGGAGCTGGGTCACGACGTGGTGGTCCTGCTGGACTCGATCACCCGTCTGGGCCGCGCCTACAACCTGGCCGCCCCGGCCTCGGGCCGCATCCTGTCCGGTGGTGTCGACTCGACCGCGCTCTACCCGCCGAAGAAGTTCTTCGGCGCCGCGCGCAACATCGAGGACGGCGGCTCGCTGACCATCCTGGCCACCGCGCTGGTCGAGACCGGCTCGCGCATGGACGAGGTGATCTTCGAGGAGTTCAAGGGCACCGGCAACATGGAGCTCAAGCTCGACCGGAAGCTCGCCGACAAGCGCATCTTCCCGGCCGTGGACGTGGACGCCTCCGGCACCCGCAAGGAGGAGATCCTCCTGGGTGGCGAGGAGCTGGCCATCGTCTGGAAGCTCCGCCGGGTGCTGCACGCGCTCGACTCGCAGCAGGCCATCGAGCTGCTTCTCGACAAGATGAAGCAGACGAAGTCCAACGCCGAGTTCCTGATGCAGATCGCGAAGACCACGCCCTCCTCGGGCAACGGCAACGACTGATCCGTAAGCGCGCACGACACGGGACCTCCCCGCCGCCCGGCGGGGAGGTCCCGTGCTTCGTTATCCGCTTGTGATCTTCTGAGATCTGCGTCACGGGACCGCCATGTGAACCTGGCCGGAACCGATGCCCCGCGGATGGCCGAAACCGCAGGTGACGGCGGGCGAGGCGGTTAGGTGTACGGGCCACTGGCCGGGGCTTTTCTAAGAAGGTCCTCAGATTCCGCTGTGCAACCCTGACGCAGACTTCCCCGTCAACCAGCAGGGGGCAGACAGACAGCGAAGGACTGAGGAGCGCATGGGCGACGACAGCATGGGTACGCCGACGGGTTCGCACCGCCGCCGTGCCGGCGGTGGGCGTGGCCGGCGGCGCAAGGTCCGGGCCCGTCGCAAGGGCTGGCGAATAGCCGCGTGGACGACGGCCGGTGTGGTCGTCGCCGGAGGCGTCGGCGCCGGTTTCCTCTACTTCAAGTTCAACGGCAACCTCACCAGCGTCGACATCAACGCGGCCCTGGGCAAGAACCGCCCGGCCAACATCGACAACGGCTCCCAGGACATCCTCGTCCTCGGCTCCGACTCGCGCGCCGGTGACAACGGCAAGTACGGCAAGGACGAGGGCAGCTCCCGCTCCGACACGGCGATGATCGTGCATGTCTACGCGGGTCACAAGAAGGCCAGCGTCGTCAGCATCCCGCGCGACACGATGGTCCCCCGCCCCGCGTGCAAGATGCCCGACGGCAAGACCAGCCCGGCCGTCAAGCGCGCGCAGTTCAACGAGGCGTACACGGTGGGCGGCGCGGCCTGCGCGGTCGCCACCGTCGAGCAGATGACCAACATCCGCATGGACCACTACATGGAGGTCGACTTCGCCGGCTTCCAGAAGCTGATCGACAAGCTGGGCGGGGTGCAGGTCACCACCACCAAGCCGATCCGCGACAAGTGGAGCCACCTCAATCTGGAGCCGGGCACCCACACCCTCAACGGCGAGCAGTCCCTCGGGCTCGTCCGCACCCGGCACGGCGTCGGCGACGGCAGCGACCTCGGGCGGATCAAGCTCCAGCAGGCGTTCATCAAGGCCCTGCTCGACCAGGTCAAGCACATCGGCCTGTTCACCAGCCCCACCAAGCTCTACGGGATCGCCGACACCGCCACCAAGACGCTCACCACCGACAGCGAGCTGGGCTCCCTGGAGAAGCTCTCCTCCTTCGCCGACGGGCTCAAGGGCATCGGTTCCGGCGACATGCACATGGTGACGCTGCCGGTCGGCGACGACCCCATCGACGCCAACCGCGTCGCCCCGATGCCCGAGCAGTCCAAGCAGCTCTGGGACGCCCTCCGGAGCGACCAGCCGATCCCGGACTCCGCGGTCAAGGACGGTGCGGGGGCCAAGACCGGCGCCGACGACGTCGTGAAATAGGGCCCCGGCGGCCCCTCGGGGCCCGCTGGAATAACCGGCCGCCACCTCTCGTTTTGGGGGATACGGCCAGTGCTGGCAAACTGGTACGTCGGCCCCGGTTCACGTAAGGCAATCCCGCCCTGCGACCCGGAGCCCTCCCGAACCTAGGAGATCCCCTTGAAGCGCGAAATCCACCCGGATTACGTCGAGACCCAGGTCAGCTGCACCTGTGGCGCCTCGTTCACCACGCGTAGCACCGTCGCCGGCGGCAACATCCGTGCCGACGTGTGCTCCGAGTGCCACCCGTTCTACACGGGCAAGCAGAAGATCCTCGACACCGGTGGCCGTGTGGCGCGGTTCGAGGCCCGCTTCGGCAAGGCCGCTGCGGCCAAGAAGTAGCGACCCGCAGGCGCCGGTTCTCGGTCGCCCTTCGCGTGCGAGGGGTGACCGGACCGGCGCTTTGTCGTCCAGCAGGCCCGTCACTTCCAGCTAGGGAAACTTGATGTTCGAGGCAGTCGAGGAACTGATCGGTGAGCACGCCGACCTCGAGAAGCGGCTCGCCGACCCCGCCGTACACGCGGACCAGGCCAACGCCCGCAAGCTCAACAAGCGCTACGCCGAGCTGACCCCGATCGTCGGGACGTACCGCTCCTGGAAGCAGACCGGCGAGGACATCGCGACCGCGCGCGAGTTCGCGGCCGACGACCCCGACTTCGCCGCCGAGGTCAAGGAGCTGGAGAAGCAGCGCGAGCAGCTCACCGAGAAGCTCCGCCTGCTGCTCGTCCCGCGCGACCCCAGCGACGACAAGGACGTCATCCTCGAGGTCAAGGCGGGCGCGGGCGGCGACGAGTCCGCGCTCTTCGCCGGCGACCTGCTGCGGATGTACCTCCGCTACGCCGAGCGCGTGGGCTGGAAGACCGAGATCATCGACTCCACCGAGTCGGAGCTGGGCGGCTACAAGGACGTCCAGGTCGCCGTGAAGACCAAGGGTGGCCAGGGCGCCACCGAGCCCGGCCAGGGCGTCTGGGCCCGGCTGAAGTACGAGGGCGGGGTGCACCGCGTCCAGCGCGTGCCCGCCACCGAGTCCCAGGGCCGGATCCACACCTCCGCCGCCGGCGTGCTCGTCACGCCCGAGGCCGAGGAGATCGACGTCGAGATCCACGCCAACGACCTGCGCATCGACGTCTACCGCTCGTCGGGTCCCGGCGGCCAGTCCGTCAACACCACCGACTCGGCCGTCCGCATCACCCACCTGCCGACCGGTATCGTCGCCTCCTGCCAGAACGAGAAGAGCCAGCTCCAGAACAAGGAGCAGGCCCTGCGCATCCTGCGGTCCCGGCTGCTCGCCGCCGCCCAGGAAGAGGCCGAGAAGAACGCCGCGGACGCCCGCCGCAGCCAGGTCCGTACCGTGGACCGCTCCGAAAAGATCCGGACGTACAACTTCCCTGAAAACCGCATCTCGGACCACCGGGTCGGCTTCAAGGCGTACAACTTGGACCAGGTGCTCGACGGCGACCTGGACGCGATGATCCAGGCTTGCGTCGACGCGGACTCGGCGGCCAAGCTCGCCGACGCGAGCTGATCCGAGGACAGACCCGTCATCGATCGCCGGACGGGCCCGGCAACGGGACCGCCCGACGACGGAACGACCGAACGAACGCGCGAGAGGACCACTGTGAATCTGCTGCTCGCCGAGGTGGCGCAAGCCACTCAGCGGCTGGCCGACGCCGGCGTACCTTCTCCGCGCTTCGACGCGGAGGAGCTCGCCGCCTTTGTGCACGGCGTCAAGCGGGGTGAGCTGCACAACGTGGCGGACGCCGACTTCGACGCCCGCTACTGGGAGGCCGTCGCCCGCCGCGAGGCCCGCGAACCTCTCCAGCACATCACCGGCCGCGCCTTCTTCCGCTACCTGGAGCTCCAGGTGGGCCCCGGCGTCTTCGTGCCCCGCCCCGAGACCGAGTCGGTCGTCGGCTGGGCCATAGACGCCGTGCGCGCCATGGACGTCGTCGAACCCCTCATCGTCGACCTGTGCACCGGCTCCGGGGCCATCGCCCTCGCCCTCGCCCAGGAAGTGCCGCGCTCGCGCGTGCACGCCGTCGAGCTCGACGAGGGCGCCCTCGGCTGGGCCCGCAAGAACGTCGAGGGCTCGCGCGTCAACCTGCACCACGGCAACGCCCTCACCGCGCTCCCCGAGCTCGACGGCCAGGTCGACCTGGTGATCTCCAACCCGCCGTACATCCCGCTCACCGAGTGGGAGTACGTCGCCCCCGAGGCCCGCGACCACGACCCCGAGCTCGCGCTCTTCTCCGGTGAGGACGGCCTCGACACCATCCGCGGCATCGAGCGCACCGCCCACCGGCTGCTCCGCCCGGGCGGCGTCGTCGTCATCGAGCACGCCGACACCCAGGGCGGCCAGGTGCCGTGGATCTTCACCGAGGAGCGGGGCTGGGCCGACGCGGCCGACCACCCCGACCTCAACAACCGCCCCCGGTTCGCCACCGCCCGGAAGGCGACGCCGTGACCACGGCACTCCGGACAACTGCCCTGTTTGCCCCGTACGAGGAGGTCCGTTAGATGGCACGGCGATACGACTGCAGCGACGCGACCGACCGCAGGACCGGTCTGCGCGAGGCCGTTGCCGCGGTCCGCCGCGGCGAGCTGGTCGTGCTGCCCACCGACACCGTGTACGGCATCGGTGCGGACGCCTTCAGCCGGGACGCCGTGGGCGACCTCCTGGAGGCCAAGGGCCGCGGCCGGGGCATGCCCTCGCCCGTCCTGGTCGGCTCCCCGAACACCCTGCACGGGCTCGTCACGGACTTCTCCGAGCAGGCCTGGGAGCTCGTCGACGCCTTCTGGCCCGGCGCGCTCACCCTCGTCGCCACCCACCAGCCGTCGCTCACCTGGGACCTGGGGGAGACCCGCGGCACCGTCGCCGTCCGGATGCCGCTGCACCCGGTCGCCATCGAGCTGCTCACCGAGTTCGGCCCGATGGCCGTCTCCAGCGCCAACCTCACCGGCCACCCGGCGCCGCAGGACTGCGACGCCGCCCAGGGCATGCTCGGCGACTCCGTCTCCGTCTACCTCGACGGCGGGCCCACCCCCGCCGACGTGCCGTCCTCCATCGTGGACGTCACCGGCAAGGTCCCCGTCCTGCTGCGCGCCGGTGCCATCAGCGCCGAGCAGCTCCGCGAGGTAGTGCCCGACCTCGAGGTGGCGAATTGATCGCCCCGCAGGGGCGTGGCATAGCGGGACCGGGCACGGACAGTTCCACCGACACCTTCCGCATCCTCCACGTCAGCACCGGCAACGTCTGCCGCTCGCCCATCACCGAGCGGCTGACCCGCCATGCCCTCACCGACCGCCTCGGCGACCCCTTCACGGGCGGCCTGGTGGTGGAGAGCGCGGGCACCTGGGGACACGAGGGCGCCCCGATGGAGGCGCACGCCGCCACCGTCCTGGCCGACCTCGGCGCCGACCCGCACGGCTTCATCGGCCGGGAGCTCCTGGACGAGCACGTCATCCGTGCCGACCTGGTGCTCACCGCCACCCGCGACCACCGTGCCCAGGTCATCTCCATGGGCCACTCCGCGGGCCTGCGCACCTTCACGCTGAAGGAGTTCACCCGGCTGGTGCGGGCCATAGACCCCGCGACCCTCCCGGACCCCGAGCGGGCCGGCGGGGTGGTCGACCGCGCCCGCGCCCTGGTGCAGGCCGCGGCCGCGCTGCGCGGCTGGCTGCTGGCGCCCAACGCGGAGGCCGACGAGGTCCACGACCCCTACGGCGCGCCCATCACCTTCTTCCGCTCCATCGGCGACGAGATCAACCAGGCGCTCGACCCGGTCCTCACCGCCCTCACCGGGGTACCGGGCCGCCCCTGACGCGCGGCTCGCGTACCGCGGCGCCGCGGTACGCCGATTCGGAACAGCGCGGAACAGTCCGGAAAGTCCGGAGCAGTGCGGAAACAATCAGCGGCAAAACCGGGCATCCGGGACACCGCGGGCCTACATTGGTGCTGAGCCCATCGCACCGCACAGGTCGGAGTCCGCGATGTCCACCCCTCTGCCCACCCAGGGCGTCAGTGCCGCCGCGGCACCCGACTGGCCGCGCGGCGACTGGGCCCACGGCCTGGACGCGCTGACGCGGCAGGACCCGGAGATCGCCGGCCTCCTCCTAGCCGAGGCCGACCGCCAGGCCAGGGGCCTCCAGCTGATCGCCGCCGAGAACTTCACCTCACCCGCCGTCCTCGCCGCCCTCGGCTCCCCGCTCGCCAACAAATACGCCGAGGGCTACCCCGGCGCCCGCCACCACGGCGGCTGCGAAGTGGTCGACCTCGCCGAGCGCACCGCCGTCGAACGCGCCAAGGCGCTCTTCGGCGCCGAGCACGCCAACGTCCAGCCGCACTCCGGCTCCGCCGCCGTCCTCGCCGCCTACGCGGCCCTGCTGCGCCCCGGCGACACCGTGCTCGCCATGGCCCTCCCGCAGGGCGGCCACCTCACCCACGGCTCCCCGGCGAACTTCTCGGGCCGCTGGTTCGACTTCGTCGGCTACGGGGTGCGCCGCGACACCGGCCTGATCGACTACGACCAGGTGCGCGACCTCGCCAGGGAACACCGGCCGCAGGCGATCGTCTGCGGCTCGATCTCCTACCCCCGCCACCCCGACTACGCCGCCTTCCGGGACATCGCCGACGACGTGGGCGCGTACCTCGTCGCCGACGCCGCCCACCCCATCGGCCTGATCGCCGGGGGAGCGGCCCCCAGCCCCGTGCCGTACGCGGACGTCGTCTGCGCGACCACCCACAAGGTGCTGCGCGGGCCGCGCGGCGGGCTGATCCTGTGCCGCGCCGCGCTCGCGGGCCGCGTCGACCGCGCGGTCTTCCCCTTCACCCAGGGCGGCGCGCAGATGCACACCGTCGCGGCCAAGGCCGTGGCCTTCGGCGAGGCCGCGACCCCCGCCTTCACCGCGTACGCCCATCAGGTCGTGGCCAACGCTCGTATCCTTGCCGCCGCCCTGGCCGCTGAGGGCGTCGCTGTGACCACGGGCGGCACCGACACGCACATTGTCACCGGCGACGTCTCCGCGCTCGCCCTGGACGCCGTCACGGCCCGCGCCCGGCTCGCCGCGGCGGGCATCGTCCTCGACATCTGCGGCCTGCCCCACGGCACCGCCCACGGCCTGCGGCTGGGCACCGCCGCGGTCACCACCCAGGGCATGCGCGAGCCCGAGATGGCCCGGATCGCCGTCCTGCTGGGCGCGGCGCTCGGCGGCGGCCCCGACGGCGGGCCACGCGCGGCGGTCACCGAGCTCGTGCGGGCCTTCCCTCCTTATCCCGCCCACATCTGACGGCTGCAACCATCTCGGGATGGCCGTACGTCTACAGCTGTATTCACGTATCGGGGGCGGACGCGAATATGGTGTGGGGCTGTGATGACCAGCGCGACCTCTGGGGCGGCCCGTGCGTGAATACCTCCTGACGCTGTGCGTCACCGCGGCGGTCACCTACCTGCTGACGGGACCGGTGCGGAAGTTCGCGATCGTGGCCGGCGCCATGCCGGAGATCCGCGCGCGGGACGTGCACCGTGAGCCCACACCGCGGCTCGGCGGCATCGCCATGTTCGGCGGGCTCTGCGCCGGCCTGCTCGTCGCCGCGCACCTGTCGAACCTCGGGAAGGTCTTCGACCTCGGCAACGAGCCACGCGCCCTGCTCTCCGGCGCCGGGCTGATCTGGCTGCTCGGCGTGCTGGACGACAAGTGGGGCGTGGACGCCTTGGTGAAGCTCGGCGGCCAGATGATCGCCGCCGGCGTGATGGTGCTCCAGGGCCTGACGATCCTGTGGATCCCGGTGCCCGGCGTCGGCACGGTCGCGCTCACCTCCATGCAGGGCACCCTGCTCACGGTCGCCCTCGTCGTGATCACCATCAACGCGGTGAACTTCGTCGACGGCCTGGACGGCCTCGCCTCGGGCATGGTCTGCATCGCCGCCGCGGCGTTCTTCCTCTACGCCTACCGGCTCTGGTACGGACACAACATCGAGGCGGCCGCCCCCGCGACGCTCTTCGCCGCCGTGCTGATGGGCATGTGCCTGGGCTTCCTGCCGCACAACATGCACCCCGCCCGCATCTTCATGGGCGACTCCGGTTCCATGCTCATCGGCCTCGTGCTGGCCGCGGGCGCCATCTCCATCACCGGCCAGGTCGACCCGGACCTGCTCTACCAGCAGGTGGGCGGCGAGCGGCAGGCCATCCAGGCGATGGTGCCGGTCTACATCCCGCTGCTGCTGCCGCTGACGGTCATCGCCGTGCCGGTGGCCGACCTGCTGCTGGCGATCGTGCGGCGCACCTGGAACGGCCAGTCGCCGTTCGCGGCCGACCGCGGTCACCTGCACCACCGGCTGCTGGAGCTGGGGCACTCGCACAGCCGCGCCGTGCTGATCATGTACTTCTGGTCGGCGCTCATCGGCTTCGGCACGGTGGCGTACTCCGTGCACTCGGCCAGTGGGTGGATCGTGTTCCTCATCGTGGCGCTCAGCGCCGTCGGCCTGGTGCTGTTGCTGCTGCCGCGCTTCAAGCCGCGTGCGCCGCGTTGGGCGGAGGCGTTCGTTCCGCCGCGCTACCGGCGCAAGGCGCGCGCGGCCGGCGCCCCGGAGACCGCCGCCGCGCACGCCGCGACCCCGGCGCTCGCGGGCGCCCCCGAGGAGCGCGAACGCGAGCCCGTGCCGGCCGGGATCCACGGGGCGACCGCCATCGGCGACCGCTCCCGTTTCCACCACGCCAGGAAGATCACCAACCGTCGCTGAGACGCGCATTAGCAGAGGAAACGCGGTCGCGTCAGCTCAATGACCAGCGGGTTGACACGTACGTGTGACGTCCGGCACACGAAGTAGGTAAAGACCTCATCAAATAGTTTGTGATACCGTTCACGAAACCCGGTGCTAGAGCCGAAGGACCGTAGTGCGACGGCCCTTCGTCGAGAGTCATGTCTCACTCCCGGGGATACGCTCGTTCACGACGAATCGTTGCTTCCGACCGATCGCCGGAGAAACCCTTCATGCAGTCCAACGACGCCCGAACACTCCTTCAGTGCGCCGTCCCGACCGCCGCCGCAGGCGCGGTCGCGGTCGCCGTCAGCGGTGTGCTGGCCGGCGGTCACGGCGCGATCGGTGCCGCTGTCGGCACCTTGGTCGCGGGCGGCGTGATGGGCATGGGTCTCTACGTTCTCCAGCGCACCGCCAAGTCGTTTCCGCACTTGTTCCAGGCCATGGGTCTGGTGCTCTACGTGACGCAGTTCCTGATCGCCGCCGTCGTGCTGGCGGTCTTCCGCGACACCACGCTGTTCAACACCCGGGCCTTCGCCTTCGCGCTGCTCGGCGCGGTCCTCGTGTGGACCGCCGCCCAGACCCGCGCCTACCTGAAGGCCAAGATCCTTTATGTCGATCCGGAATCCGTCGAGGCGAAGAAGTCCGCGCCCGCCGGGTCCCCGACGTGACCGGTAGGGCCGCGATAAAGGTGCCGGCGCTCACCTGCTATCGTCCGGTGCCATCTGAGGCACAGTGGGCGCAGGCAGCTGAACACCCGAGTTTCCCGGGACGGAATCGGCAGTCCATGCAGCTGATGCCGAATACCCCGACCGGCCCCGCGCCGATCACCTGCCCCCCCATCCGCAAGACCAGTCCAGTGCCGTTCCGCGGCTGTGCGCCGCGCCGACACAACGAGGTTGCCGTACCTATGCGCCACGCTGAAGGAGCTCGCGGTGAGTGCTAACGAGATGCTCGCCTTCGAGACCGATTGCCACATCTTCGATGGGTGCGGCTTCCCAGCCCCAGGGCTCCACTCGTTCTTGTTTGAACCGCTCTTCACTGTCGGCGGCTACGACTTCAACAAGCCCATGCTGCTGGCCGTGCTCACCACGGTCATCGTCATCGGTTTCTTCTGGGCGGCGTTCGGCCGGGCCAAGGTGGTCCCCGGCAAGCTTCAGATGGTCGGTGAGGCGGGTTACGACTTCGTCCGCCGCGGAATCGTCTACGAGGCGCTCGGCAAGAAGGAGGGGGAGAAGTACGTCCCCCTCATGGTCTCGCTGTTCTTCTTCGTATGGATCATGAACCTGTGGTCGATCATTCCGGTCGCCCAGTTCCCCGTGACGTCGATCATCGCCTTCCCGGCGGCCCTCGCGCTGATCGTCTACGTCCTCTGGATGTACCTGACCTTCAAGAAGCACGGCTTCGTCGGCGGTCTGAAGAACATCACCGGCTACGACAAGTCCCTCGGCCCGGTGCTGCCGCTCGCCATGACCATCGAGTTCTTCTCGAACGTCCTGGTGCGGCCCTTCACCCACGCGGTGCGACTCTTCGCGAACATGTTCGCGGGTCACGTGCTGATCCTGATGTTCACCATCGCCAGCTGGTACCTGATGAACGGCATCGGCTTCGCCTACGCCGGCGTCTCGTTCGTGATGACCGTCGTCATGACCGCGTTCGAGCTCTTCATCCAGGCCGTCCAGGCGTACGTCTTCGTGCTGCTGGCCACCAACTACGTCCAGGGCGCGCTCGCCGAGCACCACTGAGCACCCCCGCTCCCCAGACCAACAATCGTCCGGTGGCCAACCCCCACCGGTCCGTGAAAGAGAAGGAAGAACGAGCATGTCTGCTGCTCTCCAGACCATCGCCGCTGGTGTCGAGATCAAGGGCAACCTGGGCTCGATCGGCTACGGCCTCGCCGCGATCGGCCCCGGCGTCGGCGTCGGCATCGTCTTCGGTAACGGCACCCAGGCGCTGGCCCGTCAGCCCGAGGCCGCCGGCCTGATCCGCGCCAACCAGATCCTCGGCTTCGCCTTCTGTGAGGCGCTCGCCCTGATCGGTCTGGTCATGCCGTTCGTCTACCCGTCTGCCTGATCCGCAGCCTGACGACCACTGTTTTCGACGGAAGGCATTGATGTGAACGCCCTGACATTGGCGGAGGAAGTGGAGAACCCCCTCCTCCCGCCGATCCCAGAGCTCGTCATCGGTCTGATCGCCTTCGCCATCGTCTTCATCTTCCTGGCCAAGAAGCTCCTCCCGATCATCAACAAGACTCTGGACGAGCGTCGGGCGGCCATCGAAGGCGGTATGGAGAAGGCCGAGGCCGCCCAGGCCGAGGCCCAGCAGGTGCTCGAGGACTACCGGGCCCAGCTTGCCGACGCCCGCCACGAGGCCGCTCGGATGCGCCAGGAGGCGCAGGAGCAGGGTGTCGCGGTGATCGCCGAGATGCGGTCCGAGGGACAGCGTCAGCGCGAGGAGATCATCGCTGCCGGCCACGCCCAGATCGAGGCCGACCGCAAGGCCGCCTCGGCCTCGCTCCGCCAGGACGTGGGCAAGCTCGCCACCGACCTGGCAGGCAGGATCGTCGGCGAGTCCCTCGTGGACCACGCCCGGCAGAGCCGCACCATCGACCGCTTCCTCGACGACCTCGAGGTCAAGGCGGGCGACGTGACGAAGGTCGAGGCCACCCGATGAGCGGAGCGAGCCGGGAGGCCCTGGCCTCCGCACGTGAGCGCCTCGACGCACTGGCGGACAACACCTCCGTGGACGCGGCGAAGCTCGCCGAAGAGCTGGCCGCCGTCACCGGGCTGCTCGACCGCGAGGTGTCGCTGCGTCGGGTCCTGACCGACCCGGCGCAGTCCGGCGAGGCCAAGGCCGAGCTGGCCCGGCGCCTGCTCGGCACCCAGGTGGGCGGCGAGACCGCCGACCTGGTGGCCGGCATGGTCCGCTCCCGCTGGTCGCGCTCGCGCGACCTGGTGGACGCGCTCGAGGAGCTGGCCTCCGGTGCCGACCTCGTCGCCGCCGAGCGGGCCGGTGTCCTGGACGATGTCGAGGACGAGCTGTTCCGCTTCGGCCGGATCGTGGGCGGCAGCCCCGAGCTGCGTTCCGCGCTGACGGACAAGGTCGCGAACCGCACGGCCAAGACCGGACTGGTGAGCGAGCTGCTGGGCGGCCGGGCCAACCCGGTCACCGAGCGCCTCGTGATCCGCCTGGTGGGTCAGCCGCGTGGCCGTAGCCTGGAGGCAGGGCTGAACGCCCTGTCCAAGCTGGCCGCCGACCGCCGGGACCGGATGGTCGCGGTGGTCACCTCCGCGGTGCCGCTGAGCGATGCGCAGAAGCAGCGCCTCGGTGACTCGCTGGCCAAGCTGTACGGGCGCCGGGTCCACCTCAACATGGACGTCGACCCCGAGATCCTCGGCGGCGTCCAGGTGCGGATCGGCGACGAGGTCATCAACGGCAGCATCGCCGACCGCCTCGCCGAGGCGGAGCGGCGGATGGCCGGCTGACCGGCCACCAACTCAAGAGCATGACTGACGGCCCGAGTTGGGCCGACGGTGTCCTCCGGGGGCCCGCAGCACGACCGCTGCGGAAACCGGCCCCCGGAGAAGAAATACTTCGGGCCCAACAAGGAGAGCAGGGAACCCAGATGGCGGAGCTCACGATCCGGCCGGAGGAGATCCGGGACGCGCTGGAGAACTTTGTCCAGGCGTACAAGCCGGACGCGGCCTCGCGCGAGGAGGTCGGTACGGTCAGCGTTGCCGGCGACGGCATCGCTAAGGTCGAGGGTCTTCCCTCGGCCATGGCGAACGAGCTGCTGCGGTTCGAGGACGGAACCCTCGGTCTCGCCCTCAACCTCGAGGAGCGCGAGATCGGTGCCGTTGTCCTCGGCGAGTTCAGCGGCATCGAGGAGGGCCAGCCGGTGCAGCGCACCGGTGAGGTGCTCTCCGTCGCGGTCGGCGAGGGCTACCTCGGCCGCGTCGTCGACCCGCTGGGCAACCCGATCGACGGCCTCGGCGAGATCGCGACCGAAGGTCGCCGCGCCCTGGAGCTGCAGGCCCCGGGCGTCATGGTCCGCAAGTCGGTCCACGAGCCGATGCAGACCGGCCTCAAGGCCGTCGACGCCATGGTGCCGATCGGCCGTGGCCAGCGACAGCTGATCATCGGCGACCGCCAGACCGGCAAGACCGCGCTGGCCGTCGACACGATCATCAACCAGCGCGACAACTGGCGCTCCGGCGACCCGAAGAAGCAGGTCCGCTGCATCTACGTCGCCATCGGCCAGAAGGGCTCCACCATCGCGTCCGTGCGCGGCGCGCTGGAGGAGGCGGGCGCCCTGGAGTACACGACGATCGTCGCCGCTCCCGCGTCCGACCCGGCCGGCTTCAAGTACCTCGCCCCGTACACCGGCTCGGCCATCGGCCAGCACTGGATGTACCAGGGCAAGCACGTCCTGATCGTCTTCGACGACCTGTCGAAGCAGGCCGACGCCTACCGCGCCGTGTCCCTGCTGCTGCGCCGCCCGCCGGGCCGTGAGGCCTACCCGGGTGACGTCTTCTACCTGCACTCGCGTCTGCTGGAGCGCTGCGCCAAGCTCTCCGACGAGATGGGTGCCGGCTCGATGACCGGTCTGCCGATCGTCGAGACCAAGGCCAACGACGTCTCGGCGTTCATCCCGACCAACGTCATCTCCATCACCGACGGCCAGTGCTTCCTGGAGTCCGACCTGTTCAACGCGGGCCAGCGCCCGGCGCTGAACGTCGGTATCTCGGTCTCCCGCGTCGGTGGTTCCGCCCAGCACAAGGCCATGAAGCAGGTCTCCGGCCGGCTTCGCGTGGACCTCGCCCAGTACCGCGAGCTGGAGGCGTTCGCCGCCTTCGGTTCCGACCTGGACGCGGCCTCGAAGTCGCAGCTGGAGCGCGGCAAGCGCATGGTCGAGCTGCTGAAGCAGGGCCAGTACGCCCCGTACTCGGTCGAGGACCAGGTCGTCTCCGTCTGGGCCGGCACCACCGGCAAGATGGACGACGTGCCGGTCGAGGACATCCAGCGCTTCGAGCGCGAGATGCTCGACTACCTGGGCCGCGAGCACAAGGGCCTGATGACCAGCATCGTCGAGGGCGGCAAGATGTCCGACGACACCCTCCAGGCGCTCGCCGACGCCATCGCCACCTTCAAGAAGCAGTTCGAGACCTCGGACGGCAAGCTTCTCGGTGACGACGCCACGGCCGGCTCCGCGAAGTGACGACGACGGAAGGGACCTGATCCATGGGAGCCCAGCTCCGGGTCTACAAGCGTCGCATCCGCTCCGTCACCGCGACCAAGAAGATCACCAAGGCGATGGAGATGATCGCCGCCTCGCGCATCGTCAAGGCGCAGCGCCAGGTGGCGGCATCGACGCCGTACGCGAGTGAACTCACCCGCGCGGTGACGGCGGTTGCGACCGGTTCGAACACCAAGCACGCGCTGACCACCGAGGTCGAGCGCCCGGTCCGGGCCGCGGTCCTGCTCGTCACGAGCGACCGCGGTCTGGCCGGCGGCTACTCCTCCAACGCCATCAAGGCCGCGGACCGCCTCACCGGGCGCCTGCGCTCGGAGGGCAAGGACGTCGTCACGTACATCATCGGCCGCAAGGGCGTTGCGTACTACGGCTTCCGGGAGCGTCCGGTGGCGGAGTCGTGGACCGGCTTCACCGACAGCCCGACGTACGCGGACGCCAAGCGCGTCGCGGGTCCGCTGATCGAGGCCGTCCAGCTGGACACCGCCGAGGGCGGCGTCGACGAGCTGCACATCGTCTTCACCGAGTTCGTCTCGATGATGACGCAGTCGCCCGTCGAGAAGCGGCTGCTGCCGCTCACCCTCGACAAGTCGGAGGAGCCCGAGGAGGCCGCGAAGGGCAAGATCCTTCCGCTCTTCGACTTCGAGCCGTCGGCCGAGGACGTCCTCGACGCGCTGCTGCCGCGGTACGTCGAGAGCCGGATCTACAACGCGCTGCTGCAGTCGGCCGCTTCCGAGCACGCCGCCCGCCGCCGCGCGATGAAGTCGGCGACCGACAACGCCGGCGAACTCATCAAGTCGCTGTCGCGGCTTGCCAATGCGGCCCGCCAGGCCGAAATCACCCAGGAAATCAGCGAGATCGTCGGTGGCTCCAGTGCCCTGGCCGACGCTAACGCGGGGAGTGACTGACCACTATGACCACGACTGTTGAAACCGCCACGGCCACCGGCCGCGTCGCGCGGGTCATCGGCCCGGTCGTCGACGTGGAGTTCCCCGTCGACGCGATGCCGGAGATCTACAACGCGCTGCACGTCCAGGTCGCCGACCCGGCCGAGGACGGCAAGCTCAAGACGCTGACCCTCGAGGTCGCGCAGCACCTGGGCGAGGGCCTGGTCCGCGCCATCTCGATGCAGCCCACCGACGGTCTGGTCCGCCAGGCCGCCGTCACCGACACGGGCACGGGCATCACCGTCCCCGTCGGCGACGTCACCAAGGGCAAGGTGTTCAACACCCTCGGTGAGATCCTGAACAAGCCGGAGGCCGAGTCCGAGGTCACCGAGCGCTGGGCGATCCACCGCAAGGCGCCGAACTTCGACCAGCTCGAGTCCAAGACCGAGATGTTCGAGACCGGCGTCAAGGTCATCGACCTGCTGACCCCGTACGTCAAGGGCGGCAAGATCGGTCTGTTCGGTGGTGCCGGTGTCGGCAAGACCGTGCTGATCCAGGAAATGATCTACCGCGTGGCCAACAACCACGACGGTGTGTCGGTGTTCGCCGGTGTCGGTGAGCGCACCCGTGAGGGCAACGACCTCATCGAGGAAATGACCGACTCGGGCGTCATCGACAAGACGGCGCTCGTCTTCGGTCAGATGGACGAGCCCCCGGGCACCCGTCTGCGCGTCGCCCTGGCCGGTCTGACCATGGCGGAGTACTTCCGCGATGTGCAGAAGCAGGACGTGCTCTTCTTCATCGACAACATCTTCCGTTACACCCAGGCCGGTTCCGAGGTGTCCACCCTGCTCGGCCGTATGCCGTCCGCGGTGGGTTACCAGCCGAACCTGGCGGACGAGATGGGTCTGCTGCAGGAGCGCATCACCTCGACCCGCGGTCACTCGATCACCTCGATGCAGGCGATCTACGTCCCCGCGGACGACCTGACCGACCCGGCGCCGGCCACCACCTTCGCCCACCTGGACGCGACGACCGTTCTGTCGCGTCCGATCTCGGAGAAGGGCATCTACCCGGCGGTCGACCCGCTGGACTCGACGTCCCGCATCCTGGACCCGCGCTACATCGCGCAGGAGCACTACGACTGCGCCATGCGCGTCAAGACGATCCTGCAGAAGTACAAGGACCTCCAGGACATCATCGCGATCCTCGGTATCGACGAGCTGGGCGAGGAGGACAAGCTCGTCGTCCACCGTGCCCGTCGCGTCGAGCGCTTCCTGTCGCAGAACACCCACGTGGCGAAGCAGTTCACCGGCGTGGACGGTTCGGACGTCTCGCTCGACGAGTCGATCACCGCGTTCAACGCGATCTGCGACGGTGACTACGACCACTTCCCCGAGCAGGCGTTCTTCATGTGCGGTGGCATCGAGGACCTCAAGGCCAACGCCAAGGAGCTGGGCGTCTCCTGAGCCCCGTGCTCACGGCCGGGGGTGGGGCGATCCCGCCCCCGGTCGTCACGTCCCCTATTCTTTGACCCAACACCTGCCGGATTCGGCAGGTGACAGACCCGAGGAGCCACGTTGGCTGCTGAGCTGCACGTCGAGCTGGTCGCGGCGGACCGAAGCGTCTGGTCCGGCGAGGCCACTCTGGTCATCGCGCGTACCACATCGGGTGACATCGGCGTCATGCCCGGCCACCAGCCGCTGCTCGGTGTGCTGGAGTCCGGCCCGGTGACCATCAAGACCGCCGACGGCAATGTCGTCGCCGCGGTGCACGGCGGGTTCATCTCGTTCGCGGACGACAAGCTCTCGCTGGTCGCCGAGATCGCGGAGCTCGCCGACGAGATCGATGTCCAGCGCGCCGAGCGGGCGCTGGAGCGCGCGAAGTCGGAGGCCGACGCGGCCGCCGAGCGTCGCGCGGATGTCCGGCTGCGTGCGGTCACGGGCGTTCACTAGCCCGCGACCCACAGAGATCGTCCCTCAGCCGCGGACCGCACTGGATCACTCCAGGGCGGTCCGCGGCTGAGGCAATACAGGTGCGGTTGCTCTAGATGATGCGAGGAGGTCGGTGGAGATGGTCCTCGCTCTGCTCGTGAGCGGCGTCGTCGTCTTGCTGGTGTTGATCGGACTCTTTGTCTTCGGGCTGCGCAGGCGGCTCATCCAGCGGTCGGGCGGTACGTTCGACTGCAGCCTGCGGTGGAACGTGCCGGAGGACGTGCCGCTGGACGGCAAGGGGTGGGTCTACGGGGTCGCCCGCTACAACAGTGACCGGATCGAGTGGTTCCGGGTCTTCTCCTACGCGTACCGGCCGCGCCGGCTGCTGGAGCGGGCGTCGATCGAGGTTCTCGAACGGCGCCCGCCCTTCGGTGACGAGGAGCTCGCCCTGCTCTCCGACGCGGTCGTGCTGATCTGCTCGCACCAGGGCACGCGCCTGGAGCTCGCGATGAGCGAGGACGCGCTGACCGGGTTCCTGGCGTGGCTGGAGGCGGCGCCTCCCGGGCAGAGAGTCAATGTGGCTTGAGTCGGCGTCCCGTCGTGATTATTTGAGTCCGCCGTCGACGGCCGACATCAGCGTGCCGCTGTCCCCGGACATCTCCCAGATCATCACGCCGCCCAGCCCCTTGCCGCGGAGCCAGGCCGCCTTCTTGCCGATGGACCACGCGTCGTCGAAGGACCACCACTGGCCGTTGTCACCGGTGTAGCCGTACGTGGCGACGGTCTGCTCGTCGTGGTAGACGGTCAGGTTGGCCACGGACGCGATCAGGTTGTCGTAGCCGCGCGTGCCCGCCTCCTCGGGGAACTGGCCGGGGGCCGCCCCGTTCGCCTTCTGCCATGTGCCGTGCGCGCCGCCGTCGGTGACCTGCTGCCAGCCGCGCCCGTAGAAGGCCAGGCCGAGCATCACCTTGCGCGGGTCGACGCCCGCGTCGAGATAGGTCTGCACGGCCTTGTCCACGCTGAACTTCGTGGTGTACGGATCCTTGGGGTCGGCGTAGAGGTTGCCCTGGTGCCCGGTGAGGTTGGGCTCCCAGCTGTTGTCGCTGCCGGAGCCGTGGAAGTCGTAGCCCTGGACGTTCGCGTAGTCCATGTAGTCGAAGACGCTGGGCGTGCCGTCCTTGGTGGTGATGTCCCAGCCCGCGTCGATCTTGGCAGGGTCGGCCGGGGTGAAGGCCGTGAGCAGGTACTTCTTCCCGGTCGTGGTGGACAGCGCGTCGAGCTGCCTGCGGAACTCCGCGAACAGCAGGGTGTTGTTCGCCTTGTCGTCCTTCGACACGTGGTTGCCCGGGTGGCCGTCGGCGCCCGGCCACTCCCAGTCGATGTCGAAGCCGTCGAAGATCCCGGCGGCCGTGCCGTCGCCGCCGCGCCCGTTGCTGACCGGCAGATTGCCCTTGATGTACATGTCGATGCAGGACTTGACGAACTTCTGCCTGGAGGCGTCGGTCTTCGCGACGTCGGAGAAGTACTTGCTGTAGGTCCAGCCGCCCACCGAGATATTGATCTTGAGGTCGGGGTGCTTGGCCTTGAGCTTCTTCAGCTGGTTGAAGTTGCCCGCCAGCGGCTGGTCCCAGGTGTCCCCGACGCCGTCGACCGACTCACCGGCCGCGAACCCCTTCTCGTAGTCCGCCCAGGAGTCGCCCGCTCCGTCGCCCTGGCTGGGGTCCTCGGGGTTGGGCGTGGTGGCCTTGGTGACGCCGTTGAGACAGGTGAGGTTGGTCGGGTCGATGTTGGAGAACGCGTAGTTGAGGTGCGTCAGGCGCGCGGCCGCGCCGGTGTTCTCCAGGGACTTCACGGTGTAGCCGCGCCCGTAGATGCCCCACTGCACGAAGTACCCGACCCGGGCGTAGCCGGCCGGCGGCTTCGTGCCGCCGCCCGTGGTGCGCACGGTCAGCGGCGGGCTCGCCTTGCCGGTCTGGTCGGCGGTGTCGCGGGCGACGACGGTGTAGGTGTAGTCGGTGCCCGGCGTCAGGCCGGTGTCGGTGTAGGCGAGCTTGGCGACGGTGGCGGCCTTCACCGTGCCGCGGTAGACGTCGTAGTTCTTGATGCCGTGGTCGTCCGTGGCCGCGGGCCACTTCAGGGAGACGGAGGTGTCCGTTATGGCCGTCGCCTGCGGGGTGCCCGGCGCGGACGGCGGGTTGTCGGTGCCACCGCCGGTGCTCGTGCGGAGGGTGGCCGGAGGGCTCGCGGGGCCGGTCTGGCCGGCGGTGTCGCGGGCGACGACCTTGTAGGTGTACGCGGTGTCGGGGGTGAGCCCGGTGTCGGTGAACGAGGTGGTCGAGACCGTGCCGACAACGGTCTCACCGCGGTAGACGTCGTAGTTCTTGATCCCGTGGTCGTCCGTGGCGGCCGCCCAGCCCAGCGAGATGCTGGTGGACGTCACCCCGGTGGAGACGGGCTGCCCGGGCGCGCTCGGCGGGGTGTCGACGGGGGAGCCGTCACAGGGGCCGCCGTTGACCTTGCAGCCGCCGGGGGAGCCGTCACCGGCGGCGACGAAGCCGAAGGTGACGGCGGCGCCGGGCGCGATGGCGCCGTTGTACTCCCGGTTCTTGGCCGTGAAGTGCGTGCCCGAGCCGGTGATCAGGGCGTCCCAGTAGGCGCCGACCGTGGTGGTGGCGGGGAAGTCCCATTCCACGGTCCAGCCGTTGACGGCGGTCGTGCCGGTGTTCTTGACCGTCCACTCGGCCTGGAAGCCCGTGCCCCAGTCCGAGGTCTTGACGAAGGCGGCGGTGACCGAGGCCGCCTTCGGGGCGGGGGCGGCGTGCGAGGGGGAGGAGGCCAGGCCGACGACCGCGGCGGCCGGAAGGAGCAGCGCGGACAGCGCCGCGACGGTTCTGGAGAGGGGGTGTCTGCTGAGTCGTAAGGATCCTGTGCTCAAGGGAGCTCCTCGAGTGGGGCCTCGGTGGTGGGGGATGGGCGTGGGGAGCCGTGGTGCGACCGGTGAGCGTGCGCTATCCGGACATGTTCACCGCGACTGTGGAGGGGAGAGTAAAAAGGTCCGTACCAATGGTCAAGAGGTCTGGACCAGCCCCAATTCCTGTGCCAGCACGGCCGCTTGCACCCGGCTGCGCAGCCCCAGCTTGCCCAGCAGACGGCTGACGTGCGTCTTCACCGTCGCCTCCGCCATCGTCAGCCGCCCGGAGATCTCCGCGTTGGACAGCCCCTCGCCCAGACACACCAGCACCTCGCGCTCACGGCGGGTGAGCGGCTCCAGGACCGCCGGGTCCGGCGCGCCCGCCGGCCGTACGGTCGCGGGCCGCGCGAACTCCGCGATCAGCCGCCGCGTCACCGCCGGGGAGATCAGCCCCTCGCCCCGCGCCACCGTCCGCACCGCCGCGATCAGGTCGGCGGCCTCGCTGTCCTTGAGCAGGAACCCGGCGGCCCCCGCGCGCAGCGCCCCGAAGACGTACTCGTCCAGGTCGAAGGTGGTCAGCACCAGCACGTCCGCGAGCCGCTCCCCGGTGATGACCCGGGTGGCCGACACCCCGTCCAGGCGCGGCATCTGCACATCCATCAGCACCAGGTCCGGCTCCAGCGCCCGGGCCAGGCGCACGGCCTCCTCGCCGTCGGCGGCCTCGCCCACGACCTCGACGCCGGGCGCCGAGCGCAGGATGAGCACGAGCCCCGACCGCACGGCGGCCTGGTCCTCGGCGACGACCACGCGAATCCCCTCGCGGGGCGGCGCGCTGTCCCCCGTGGCACCCGGCACCGGGTGGGTGCCGCCCGCGACCGGTGGGCGGTTCTCGTTCCGACTGGTCATGCGCTGCCCTCGCTCTCCACGTTCTCCGTATCTTCCTCGGGGCCTGCCACGGGCAGTTCGGCCCGTACCTCCCAGACCGTCGCGCCGCGCTCCGGGCCGGGCACCGGCCCGGCCGTCAGCCGCCCGCCCACCAGGGCGACGCGTTCGCGCATGCCGATGAGCCCCGCGCCGGCGCCCGGGACACGAGGTCCGCGGCGGTCGTCCAGCCCGCTGGTCACCCGGACGACGAGCGGGCCGGGGCGCCGCCCGGGGCGCGTCAGTTCGACCGTCACCGGACCCCGTCCCGCGTGTTTCACCGCGTTGGTCAGCGACTCCTGGACGATGCGGTACGCCGCGAGCTCGACCGGCGCGGGCAGCGGCCCCGGGCCCCGCTCGTCGTGGAGGACGAAGGCGAGGCCGTCGTCCCGCACCGCCCCGCGGGCGTGGGCGAGCAGCGCCTCGACGCCGTCCAGCCGGGGCACGGCCGCGGGCCCGTCCGCCACGCCCGCGTCCCGCAGGATGCCGATGAGGCGGCGCATCTCGGCGAGGCCCTGCACGCTGTTCTCCCGGATGACGGCCAGCGCCTCGTCGGACGCCTTCGGGTCGCCGATCGACAGCGCGGCCGTGGAGTGGATCGCGATGGCGGACAGGTGCCCGGCCACCACGTCGTGCAGCTCGCGCGCCATCCGGGCGCGCTCCGCGCCGACCGCCTCCCGGCGGTCCAACTCGGCCAGCAGCGCGGTCCGCTCGGCCTCCAGCCGGGCCGCCCGGGCGTCGTCCCGGTGCACCCGGACCCCCACCCCGGTCCACGCGGGGACGATGGTGATCACGCCGAGCCCGATGCCGACCAGCAGTGCGGTGGGGGAGCGGACGATCGCGGCGGCCAGCAGCGTGCCCACGACGGTGAGCACTTCGGCGGCGCGCGGGATGAGGCGGTACGCGGCCGGAGAGCCGTAGAGCACCGCCGCGTAGACGAGGTCGGTGAACATCGCGACGTTCGCCATGAGGCTGCCCGAGAGCACGTCGAGCGTCAGGGCGGCCACCCCGATGGCGAGGCCCGTCAGCGGTGCCCTGCGGCGCAGCAGTTCGGCACCGGCCATGGCCGCCAGCGCCACCAGCGCGAGCTGCCCGGGCATCGCCGAGGCCGGCGAGCTGCTCAGCCCCAGCGCGTACAGCGCGGCTCCGCCGAGCAGCCCGGCGGCGGCGATGGGCACCTCTTCGCGGTGGGGTCGGGCCATGGGTCCATCACAGCACGTCGGAGGGGGTGCGGGCGTCCGTTGCCGGGGGCGGTGCGGGCGGCCGCGGTACATCGAAGGATGCAGTGCGGGATCGTCGCCGACGACGAGGAAACGGGCGGGAGCGGGGGCGACGCTGGTGGTGAGGGAAGGGAGAACCCCGTGATCGTCGCGTTGATCGTCACGTGTGAGGTCGGCTTCTGGGTGCTGCTGGCCGGCGGGCTGAGCCTGCGCTACCTGGCCCGGAGGCCGCGCGCGGGCCTCGCGGTGCTGCTGCTGGAGCCCGTGCTGGAGCTGGTCCTGCTGGTGGTCACCGCGATCGACCTGAAGAACGGCGCCCAGGCCGACTGGAAGCACGGCCTGGCCGCGGTCTACATCGGCTTCTCCGTCGGCCTCGGCCACTCCACCATCACCTGGGCCGACCAGCGCTTCGCCCACCGCTTCGCGGGCGGCCCGCCCCCGGTCAAGCCGCCGAAGCACGGGCGGGCGCGCACGGTGCGCGAATGGAGGTCGGCGGCCCGGTGGTGCCTGGCCGCGGCGGTCGCGGCGGGGCTGCTCCAGGCCGCGGTCTGGTACGTCGGGGACTCCGGCGACACCAGCTCGCTGCGGGCGTGGCAGACGAAGATGCTGCTGGTGATCGGCGTCAACGTGGTGATCGCGGTGAGCTACACGATCTGGCCCAAGCAGCCGGAGCCCGGGGCGACGGAGGAGCCGCCCCGGACGTACGAGAAGCTCTGACCACGCCTCACCTCAGCGCTGCGTCCCTCGGGGGGTGACCCCCGAACCCCCAGCCGGAGTGGTGGCGCGGTCAGCGGTTCTCGCCCGGTACCCAGAGGATGTCGCCCAGTTCCTTGTTCGCCGTGCGCGCCAGGATGCTGCGTCCCTCGGGGGGTGACCCCCGGACCCCCAGCCGGAGTGGCGGTGCGGTCAGCGGTTCTCGCCCGGTACCCAGAGGATGTCGCCCAGCTCCTTGTTCGCCGTGCGCGCCAAGATGAAGAGCAGGTCCGAGAGGCGGTTGAGGTAGGTCGCCGCCAGCGGGTTCATGATGTCGGCGTGGAGCTCCATCGCCGCCCAGGTGGAGCGCTCCGCCCGGCGGACCACCGTGCAGGCCTGGTGGAGGAGGGCCGCGCCCGGGGTGCCGCCGGGGAGGATGAAGCTGCGGAGCTTCTCCAGGTCCTCCAGGAAGCGGTCGCAGTCCGCCTCCAGCTTGTCGATGTAGGACTGCTCGACGCGCAGCGGTGGGTACTTGGGGTTCTCCGCCACCGGGGTCGCCAGGTCCGCGCCCACGTCGAAGAGGTCGTTCTGGATGCGGACGAGCACCTTGACGACCTCCTCCGGCAGCTGCCCGAGCGCGATGGCGACGCCGATGGCGGCGTTGGCCTCGTTGGCGTCGGCGTAGGCGGCGATCCGGGTGTCGGTCTTCACCGTGCGGCTCATGTCGCCGAGGGCGGTGGTGCCGCTGTCTCCGGTGCGGGTGTAGATGCGCGTCAGATTGACCATGGGGACGAGCGTATGCGCCGCGCGGGGGTTCCCGGCAGCGCCCCGCCATGGCGTGCGACATGTGATCGGTGGTGCGCAAGGGGCTCAACTGCTGCGTGAGGCGCGGCTCGTAGCCGTCTCGGTGTGATGTCCGTCATGTGGGACGTGACGCGCATCTCTAACCGCCCAAAGCGGCCCCCACGGGCGCTAATGTCCGCCGAGAGAGTGCGTACGGAACAGAACAGCGTTGTGCACAGGGAGTAAGGGGACAACCGTGGCCAAGAAGCTCGCCGTCATCGGTGCCGGACTGATGGGATCGGGCATCGCCCAGGTCTCCGCCCAGGCCGGCTGGGACGTCGTCCTGCGGGACGTCACCGACGCGGCGCTGCAGCGGGGCACGGACGGCATCAAGGCTTCGTACGACCGGTTCGTCGCCAAGGGCAAGCTCGACGCGGACGCGGCCGGGCAGGCCCTCGCCCGGATCACCACCACCACCGACCTCGACGGTGCCGCCGACGCGGACATCGTCGTCGAGGCGGTCTTCGAGGACGTCGACACCAAGCGGGACATCTTCCGCACCCTGGACGGCCTGGTGAAGGACGAGACGGTCCTCGCCTCCAACACCTCCGCCATCCCGATCACCAAGATCGCCGCCGCCACGCGGCGGCCCGAGCGGGTCGTCGGCACGCACTTCTTCTCGCCGGTGCCCATGATGCAGCTCTGCGAGCTGGTCCGCGGCCACAAGACCAGCGACGAAACCCTCGCCACCGCACGGGAGTTCGCGGAGGGCGTCGGCAAGACGTGCATCGTCGTCAACCGCGACGTCGCGGGCTTCGTCACCACCCGCCTCATCTCGGCGCTCGTCGTCGAGGCGGCGAAGCTCTACGAGTCGGGCGTGGCCACCGCCGAGGACATCGACATCGCCTGCAGGCTGGGCTTCGGCCACGCGATGGGCCCGCTGGCCACCGCCGACCTGACCGGCGTCGACATCCTGACGCACGCCACCGGGAACATCTACGCCGAGTGCCAGGACGAGAAGTTCGCGCCGCCGGAGATCATGCGCCGCATGGTCGACGCGGGAGACCTCGGCCGCAAGAGCGGTCAGGGCTTTTACCAGCACTGACGGGACATCCGCTATCTGGTTCACCCGCGAGGGTGAATTAGGTATCGGTTCGCCAATAAGCGGCAACCTTGTCGTGTGAGAGGCAGTCAGTTCTTTAGAACCTCATCCACATCACGCACCACTCCCGGGAGCGCATATGCACATCAGGGGCGACCACGCCGAACTGGTCGTCGGGGGGCGCCTCGACGTCCGCAGTGCGGCGGACGCCCGTACGGTCCTGCACTCCGCGCTCGACGCGGGCCGCGGTGACCTGGTGCTCGACCTCACCGAGCTGGACTCCTGGGACGCCACGGGGCTGGGCGTCATCATGGGCGCCCACCGCCGCGCCGGGCGCACCGGCCGGCGGCTGGTCCTGCGCGGAGTGCCCGACCGGATGCAGCGGCTGCTGGTCGCCACCCGGCTGCACCGCATCCTCGCCATCGAGGGCGGCATCGAGGCCGAGTCCCTGCCCAGGGTGTGAGACGCCGGAGGGGCGCATGGGGGAGCGGGGGAATTGCGAGGAAGGGCCCGGCCCGGGGCCGTTGGGGCGTCCGTGCCCCGCTCCGGCTTTCGCCCGCTTCGTCCGCCGATCCTCACGAGACTGTGACGTCCCCCGGGCGGCGGGGCCCCACCGGATTCATGGATACTGTGCGCAGGTCTGAGGTTCGGTTTTCCCGCCGCATAAGGCCGTACAACCATGCCCACACGGCGGGCACCGGACCCTGAGCGCCGGCCGGGCGGCACCCGGCCGAAGTCGAGGGAGTGCGGACAGGCCGGGAGGGCACGACGGCACGCCACGCATTTGGGGGCTTTCACCATGGACCCGACGAACCGATCCGAGGAATTCGGCGACGGCGCCCACGAGCCCGCCACCGACGGCGGCCCGGCGCGGGAGACGCAGGGTCAGGAGAGCGGCGGGCAGGGGCCCGCGCCCGTCCGCGTCGTCCGGCTGGTCGCCGGCGACTACGTCCTCACCGTCAACCCGGTCGACGGCAGCGAGATCGAACCCTGCCTGCCCGGGCAGCAGCCCGGCCGCCCCGGCAAGCACGGCCCCGCCGAGCGCGCCGAGCGGCTCCGCGCCGCGGGCCCGCCGCCGCCCGCCCGCGCGGCCGGCCCCGAACTCCCCCTGCTGGAACGGCAGGAGGAGCGCGAGCGACTCGTCCGGCTGCTCTCGCGCGGCCGTTCCGTACGCCTGACCGGCCCGTCCGGCTCCGGCCGCAGTGCCCTGCTCGACGCCGTCGCCGCGGACTGCGCGGACCTCGCGCCGGACGGCGTCGTGCGCCTCAGCGGCCACCACCGCACCACCACCGACCTGCTGTACGAGCTCTTCGCCGCCGTCCACGACGCGCCGCTGCACCGGCCCGACCGGGCCGAACTCCTGGCGCTGGTCCACGAGATCGGCGCGGTCGTCGTCCTGGACGACCTCGAATTCGGCGGCGGCGCGCTCGACGAGCTCCTCGACGCCACCCCCGAGTGCGCGTTCCTCCTCTCGGCCACGCCCGAGATCGCCGCGCCCTCCGCCGACTCCCACCTCGAAGAGGTCTTCCTCGGCGGGCTCGACCGCACCGGCTGCCTGGAGCTGCTGGAGCACGCCGTCGGCCGACCGCTCAGCGACGAGGAGGCCGACTGGGCGGCGGACCTGTGGTTCGCGTCCGAGGGGCTGCCGCTGCGCTTCGTCCAGGCGGGGGCGCTGCTGCGGCAGCGTGACAACCCGCCGGGCGCGGAGGCGGCCGTGGCCGACGAGTTCGGCGTCTTCGCCGAGCGGCCCTACGTCGCCGCCGCCGAGACCGCCGACCCGGAGCCCGCCGCCGCGGCCGACCGGTCCGACGTGCCGCTGCCCGCCCTCGCCTCGGCCACGGCCCCCGCGCCCCGGCTCGCCTCCCGGCTCGGCGAGGCCGCCCGCGACACCCTGCGCTTCGCCGTCGCCCTCGGCGGCGAGGTCCCGCACCAGGCGCACCTGCCCGCCCTCGTGGGCGACACCCACGCCGACGCGGCCCTCGGCGAACTCCTCGCCGCAGGGCTGATCACCGCCACCGGCGCGCACTACCGGCTGGCGGCGGGCGTCGCCGACCAGCTGCTCGCGGAGGGGTACGGACGGGACTCCGCCGACCTCGCGCACTCCGCCGCCCAGCACTACGGCTGGTGGACCGGGCACCCCTCCGTCACCCCCGAGCGGGCCGCCCAGGAGGCCGACGCGATCCTCGCCGCGCTGGCGGCCTCGGCCACCGACGGCGAGGCCGCGCACGCGGAAGCGGCGGTGCGGCTGGCCCGCACGGCGGCACCCGCCTTCGCGGCGGCCCTGCACTGGAGCGCGTGGGAGCGCTGCCTGCGGCACGGCCAGGCCGCGGCCCGGCGGGCGGGTGAGGTCGGTGAAGAGGCGTACTTCCACCACGAGTTGGGCGTGCTCGCCCTGTGCACCGGCAACATCGACCGGGCGCGCGCCGAGCTGGAGGCGTCCGTCGGGATGCGCGGGGTGCTGGCGGACAAACGCGGTGCCATAGCGGGCCGTCGCGCCCTCGCCCTCGTCGCCGACCGCTCCGGTCGGACGCCGAACGGGCCCGCGGTGCCACGGACCGAGCCCGGCGCGACCCCGGCGGCCCCCGTGCCGTCCGCGCCGGCCCCCGCCTTCCCGCCGCCGGTGCCCCCGGCCGCCCGGCCGACCGCCGGTGAGGAGATCCCCGACGCGCGCCGCGAGGAGTCGGCCACGCCGCCCTCCGCGATGCCGGCGGCGCCCTTCGTCACGCCCGTCGACCAGGACCGCGTCACGACCGAGGCCATCAACAGGCTCGGCGCGGGCGCGGGTTCGGTCGGCGGCGCGGGCAAGCGCCTGTCGTCCCAGCCGTGGGCGAGAAAGCTGATGGTGAGCGGCAGCCGGCGCAATCTCGCCGCGGCGGGCGCCGGGGCGCTGCTCGCCGCCGTGCTCGGCACCGTCGTGACGCTCGGCGCCACGTCCGGCAGCCACGACGGGGACGCCTCCGACGGCAAGGTGACGCCCGACCGGTCCGCGTCGCAGCAGGACGGCGACAACAGCCTCACCGCGGATCAGCCGCGGCCGGGCGAGGCGGGGCACGCGCAGGTGCCGGGACAGCCGGGGAAGCCCGGTCAGTCGGCCTCTCCGGGGGCGTCGGGCAGCGCGTCCCCCGGCGCGTCCGGCAGTTCGGCTCCTAGCGCGGGGCCGAGCAGCGGCGGCAAGCCGTCCGGTGGGCCGTCGCAGCCTTCGACTCCGTCGGAGTCGCCTTCCAAGCAGCCCACGAAGGACCCGACCACGCCGCCCGTTCCGTCCAAGGACCCGACGAAGGACCCGACGAAGGGCCCCACCTCTCCGCCGGTGACTCCGTCGCAGCCGCCGACGGGCGGGGGCGGGTCGAGTTCGGTGGCCGGACCGCCGACCGGTGGCCACTCGGCGGGCTCCTCCGGCAGCCGTCCGTCGGACGGGGGCGCGGGCAGCCCTTCGGCGTAGCGGGGGTTTCTTTTCCCCTACCCGCCCCTTCCCGCAACTGGGGGCTCTGCCCCCAGCCCCCCGACGCGGCTTCGCCGCGTGTCCTCAAACGCCGGACGGGCTGGATTCCCAGCCCGTCCGGCGTTTGAGGACAGCGCCGCAGGCGCTCGGCCTGCGGCTGACACACCCAGGTCAGAAAAGACGAAGCTTGTCGTCCTCGATGCCGCGCATCGCGTCGTAGTCGAGGACGAGGCAGCCGATGCCGCGGTCCGTCGCCAGGACGCGGGCCTGCGGCTTGATCTCCTGTGCGGCGAAGACGCCCCGGACGGGCGCGAGGTGCGGATCGCGGTTGAGCAGCTCCAGGTAGCGCGTGAGCTGTTCCACACCGTCGATGTCGCCGCGCCGCTTCAGCTCCACGGCCACCGTCGCGCCGTCCGCGTCGCGGCAGAGGATGTCCACGGGCCCGATCGCCGTCGGGTACTCCCGGCGGATCAGCGTGTAGCCCTCGCCGAGCGTCTCGATCCGGTCGGCCAGCAGCTCCTGGAGGTGCGCTTCCACGCCGTCCTTGATCAGGCCCGGGTCGACGCCGAGTTCATGGGAGGAATCGTGCAGCACTTCCTCCATAGTGATGATCAGCTTCTCGCCCGCCTTGTTGACCACCGTCCACACGGAGCCGTCCCCCTCCTTGAGGGTGCACGGCGGGGACATCCAGTTGAGGGGTTTGTAGGCCCTGTCGTCCGCGTGGATGGAGACACTGCCGTCCGCCTTGACGAGGATCAGTCGCGGGGCGGAGGGGAGGTGGGCGGTGAGCCGGCCCGCGTAGTCCACGGAGCAACGGGCGATGACGAGACGCATGGTGAGTCACGCTACTCGACACCCGCCCCTCGGCGCGATTCGCCCTTGTTGAACCCCTTCGGCGGTACCGCCGAACGCCCTGGGCCGTGGCCGGTTGTTGTGCCGTTCTCCTGGTGCCCCCGCAGTGGCCGATTTACCGTTGAAGCGGGCGGTCGCCGTACGGGCACAGGGCGTCGTCGTCCGCTCGCCCATCCCTGAGACCCCGCTCGCGGGGTCGCGAGAGGAGAACTCATGTCGCTCGACGTCTCACCGGCCCTCCTTGAACAGGCCGAGCGAGGCGAGGTCGACGAAGCGGAATTCGTCGACTGCGTCCGGACCTCCCTGCCGTATGCGTGGGAGATGATCAGCTCCCTGGTGGCCCGGCTCAAGATCGACGGTGGCGAGTTCGCCGACAACCAGACGCCTCCGCCGGACGAGCAGGCCCGTGGCCAGCTGCTGCGGGCCCTGGCGAGTGACGCGATCCGCGGTGCGCTTGAGCGGCACTTCGGCGTGCGCCTGGCGTTCCAGAACTGCCACCGGGTGGCGGTCTTCCCGCTCGACCCGTCGGCCGACGACCGCCTCGCCCGCTTCACCTCGATCCGCGGCCAGCTGCTGAATCAGTCCCCGATCCTGCGGGACTGCTGACGCATCCGTGCTGCCGCTCCGCACGCGGGAGGTGCGATCAGTGCCGGGCGGCAGCTCTGGGGACGGTGCGTTGCCGGGTGCGGGCCTGTTGCTGCCTGCGGCGGGAGCGCCCTTCGGGCACGTCCTCAAACTGCGGGCCGCAACGGATGGTCAGGTGAGCAGTGGCAGTACCTCGGAGCCCAGCCGGCGGAGGTTCTCCTCGGTGGCGGCCAGGTCGCCGGAGCCCTCGGCCAGCAGGGCGAAGCGGGTGATGCCCGTGCGCTCGGAGGTGGCCGCGAGGCGGTCCGCGCACAGCCGCGGCGGGCCCACCGGGTGGAGCTCGCAGAGCCGCTGGGTGTACGCGAGCGGGTCGCGCATCCGCCGCGGCCTGCCGTCGACCGTCTCATAGGCGGCGAGCCCGTGGTGGAACCAGCCCGGCATGGCCTTGGCGAGGGTCTCCGCCGCCTCCTGCCGCCTGTCCCCGACCTGGGCGACACCGGCCGACACATGGCCCGCCGCCGCCACCTCCTCGGGTGAACTCCCGGCCTCCAGCGCGCACTTGCGCCAGAAGGCGACCATCTCCGCCTTCTCCTCGTCGGCGCTGTGCATCCCGAGCAGCATCGGCAGCCCGTGCGCGGCCGCCAGCCGGACGCTCGCGGGCGAGGTGCAGGCGAGGAGCACCGGCGGGCCGGAACGATCCTCCAGATCGTCCGGGCGCGGCACGACGGGCACTTCGCGGAAGTGGAAGCGGGGCCCGGTCGCGCTCACCCGGGGCGTGCGCAGCCACCGCATCAGCAGGTCGAGCGACTCGGGGAACCCCTCCTCGTACGCCTCCAGGCCGGTGCCGAAGACCTCAAGGTCGACCCAGGGGCCGCCGCGGCCCACCCCCAGCGTGAACCGGCCCTCGGAGGCGAGGTGCAGCAGCGCCGCCTGCTCGCCCAGCGCCACGGGGTGCACGGTGGGCAGCACGCTCACCGCCGTTCCCACCTCGATCCGCCGGGTGCGCCCCAGCATCAGCCCGGCCAGCGTCACCGCCGACGGGCAGACCCCGTACGGAATGAAGTGGTGCTCCGCGAGCCAGACCGCGTCCAGCCCGGCCTCCTCGGCGACCACCGCCGTCCGGACGGCCCGGTGCAGTGCCTCCCCATGCCCCTGGCCGGGGAACTGCGCGGCCAGGACGAATGCTCCAACGCGCATCGCTCTCAATCTCCTTGCTGGCGACCGACGCGGCATCCCCCACCGGAATCAACGGCTGACACGTGCCATGGGCACGGCCTCGCGTTAAGTTTTAACGATGATCGGAGAGTGCTCGGGTGGTGCTTGAGGGATGCCCGCCCGGGACGGTGACGGTGACGCGTAACCTGGTTACGGCCCGTAGCTCCCCAGACCTCCGAGGTGCCCCGTGTCCCCGCGCCGAAACCGCCCGCGAGGCGGCGCAGAACATCAAGCCGACGCCCCGCGCGAGTTCGTCGGCGACCGCTACGGCCTGGAGCACAGCGAGAGCTGGCAGGGCGAGGACTGGGCCGTCCGCACGGTCGGCGGCGGCGCGGCGGCGAAGCACTACCGGTGCCCGGGGTGCGACCAGGAGATCCCGCCCGGTGTCCCGCACCTCGTCGCGTGGCCGCTCCACGGCGGCGGCGTGGAGGACCGGCGGCACTGGCACAAGGCGTGCTGGAACGCGAAGGACCGCCGGAGCGCGCGGCTCCAGCGGTCCCGTAACGCGCCTCGGTATTGAGGCGATCGGCCGGCTTCCGGCCGGCCGCGGTCCTACGCGTCGCGCTTCATCAGGGCCGCGTACGCGCCGCCCAGGGCGACCGCCACCACACCCATCATGATCCAGACCGGGTCCCAGCCCGTGGGGCCGGAGGAGTCGGGCCCGTCGGTACCCGAGGCGAAGAGCACGAACAGCTCGTACGGGATCGAGTACTGGAGCAGGAACTTCCGTACCTCCGACAGCGCGCTCGCGTACATGAACATCGTCATGACCAGCGGCAGCAGCATCAGGCCGAGCATCGCCGTGATCGCCCCCGCGGAGTGCCGCACGATCGTGCCCACGGCCAGCGCCAGCAGCCCGATCAGCGCCACGAACAGGCTGACGCCGACCGTCGCGCGCAGCCACATCTCACCCGTCGTGCGGTCGGTCCACTGCCCCTGGAGCATCGACTCGGCGACCATGCCGACCAGCGTCGTCGACACCAGGGTGATCGTGAACACCAGCAGGAAGAAGACGATCGCCTTCGCCGTCAGCACGCGGGCGCGGTTCGGGCAGGCGGTCAGCGTGGTGCGGATCATCCCCGTGCCGAACTCGGAGGAGATCGTCAGCACACCGAGCGTGATGACGCAGATGACACCGAGCAGCACGCCGAAGACGCCGAAGCTCAGCGCCGACATGTCCTTCCCGCCGCCGCCGTTGTCGTCGACGGCGGTGGCCGCCGCCGCGATCGCGCAGCCGATGCCGAAGACCAGCGCGACCATGACGCCCAGCGTCCACATCGTGGACCGCAGCGAGCGGATCTTGGTCCACTCGGAGGCGAGCGCGTCGGCGAGGGTCGCCTTCCGCACCGGGATCGGGGAGAGGTACCCGCCGGTCCACTGAGGGGCCTCCGGCGCGAAGGCCGGTGCCTGCGGCGCGGCCGGCTGCGGGTGCTGGGGGGCGGTCATCGGGCGTCCTCGCTGTCACGCTTGGTCAGGTCGGCGGGGGCGGTGGCGGGCGCGCCGGCCGGGGCGGCGGGCGCGGAAGGCCCGGCGGGCGGCGCGGCCGGGGCCTGGGCGGGCTGCGGCGGGGCGTAGGGATTCGGCTGCTCGCCCGTCAGCGTGGGATAGGGGTTGCCCGGTGCGGGCTGCCCCCAGCCCTGTCCCGGCTGCCCCCAGCCCTGCGCGGGCTGGCCCCAGCCCTGGCCCTGCGGGGGCGTCGCGCCGTAGCCGTACCCCTGGGCGTACGGGTCGGCCTGCATCAGACCCGCGCGCTGGTCGGCGGTCGAGCGGTAGTCGACCGCGCCCTGGGTCATCCGCATGTACGCCTCCTCCAGGGACGCCTGGTGCGGGGAGAGCTCCCAGAGGCGGACGTCCGCGTCGTGCGCGAGGTCGCTGATCCGGGGGAGCGGCACACCGGTGACGCGCAGGGCGCCGCCCGGCTCGGCCAGCACCTGGCCGCCCGCCTCGACCAGCGCGGCCGTCAGCTTCTCGCGGCCCTCGGGCTCGGTGTCCGCGGTCCGCACGCGCGCGAAGTCCGCGGAGTTCGCGGAGATGAAGTCCTTGACGGTCATGTCGGCGAGCAGCTGGCCGCGGCCGATGACGATCAGGTGCTCGGCGGTGAGGGCCATCTCGCTCATCAGGTGCGAGGAGACGAAGACGGTACGGCCCTCCGCCGCGAGCTGCTTCATCAGGTTGCGGACCCACAGGATGCCCTCGGGGTCGAGGCCGTTGACCGGCTCGTCGAAGAGCAGCACCTGCGGGTCGCCCAGCAGCGCGGCCGCGATGCCCAGGCGCTGGCCCATGCCGAGGGAGAAGCCCTTGGAGCGCTTGCGGGCCACGTCCTGGAGGCCGACGACGCCGAGCACCTCGTCCACGCGGCGCGCGGGCAGGCCCGCGAGCTGGGCGAGCGAGAGCAGGTGCAGCCGGGCGCTGCGCCCGCCGTGCACCGCCTTCGCGTCGAGGAGGGCGCCGACCTGGCGGGGCGCGTTGGGCAGCTTGGCGAAGGGGTAACCGCCGATGGTGACACTGCCGGACGTCGGCACGTCCAGGCCGAGGATCATGCGCATCGTGGTCGACTTGCCGGATCCGTTGGGACCCAGGAAGCCGGTGACGGTCCCGGGCCGCACCTGGAACGACAGATTGTGCACGGCCGTCTTGGCGCCGTAGCGCTTCGTGAGGCCGACTGCCTCGATCATTCTCCGCCCCTCGCGAGCTTCTTCGAGGCATAAGCCCCCGTAAGGGTTAGGAGCATAACGAGGAGCTGACGGTTCCCGTTATGTGAGATTTATGTGACTGGTGGGTAAGGCGTGTCGTCGTGGGGCGGGGACAGCTCGTCGTAGGTGCGTGGCGTGGCGGACGTCTCCTCCGGTGCGGGGAAGCCGCCGCCGGTCAGCACCCAGCCGTGGCGCCGGAAGATCCGCCTGCCTTCCCGGCGCACCGCCTCATCCGCCCGCGCCCGCTCCACCCAGCTCTCCGGGCCGGGCCCGAGCAGGTCCCGCAGGGCGGGAGAGGAGGTCAGCAGCCGGGTGAGCAGGACGCGCTGGTCGCCGCCGCCGGGGAGCGGGCGGCCGTCCGCCGTGTCGGTCAGGACGCCGTGCAGGCTGACGTAGAGATACGCCCCGCCGAGCGCCTCACCGGACGGCATGGTCATGGGGAAGCGGGCGCCGGGCAGCAGGACGCGCCGGTAGTTGGACTCCGTCGCGTCCACCGCGCCCAGCTGCTCGGTGTCCAGCCAGCTGATCACCAGGGCGAGCTCGGCGTCCGGCTCGGCGTACGGGGCGGCCGCCACGTATCCGTTCCGGCCGATGTGCCCGGAGCAGCCGACGCCGATGCCGCGCACGCGCACCGGGACCATGGGGGTGGCCGTGGGCAGGCCCCGGCGGGCGAGCTTGTGGTGGAGCTGGGCGGGGGAGGCGTTGGAGCCGACGGCGATGACGGGGTGGCGGTGGGCGGTGGTGGGGGTGCGAAGGCTTTTGAGCAGGGTGTCGAGCGTCGGCTCGTCGTCTGCGGTGACTGTCCAGTCGCCGAGGCGCTTGTGGGGTACGGGGGTCAGCGGGGTCAGCGTGCGGCCGTTGAGCAGGACGGGCTCGGTGGCGGGTCGGCCGGGGTAGGTGAGCGGGTGCTCCGCGGGGGCGCGGCCCAGGCTGTGGCGGGTCACGCTGCATTCTTTCCCCAGCCCCGCCCCTTCCCGAAACTGGGGCTCCGCCCCAGACCCCGCAGCACGCTCCGCGCGCTGTCCTCAAACGCCGGACGGGCTGGTACAGGTCACGCGTCCCTCTCCCGCAGGACCACATACGCCCCCACCAGCGCCGCCACCACCCAAAGCACCATGATCGCGAAACCGCCCCAGGGGCCGTACGGGGCGTCGTCGTCCAGCGTGATCACCTGCATGACCTTGCGGCCCGCCTGGTCCGGGAAGTACTGGGCCACCTTCTTCGTGGCCGGCACCGCGCCGAGGATGTTCGAGATCAGGAAGAAGAACGGCATCAGGATGCCCAGCGACAGCATCGGGCTGCGCAGCATCGTGGCGATGCCCATGGAGAAGACGGTGATCAGGGTCATGTAGAGGCCGCCGCCGATGACGGCGCGCAGCACCCCCGGGTCGCCGATGGACGCCTTGTGCTCGCCCAGCATCGCCTGGCCGAGAAAGAACGCCAGAAAACTCGTGACCATGCTGACGGCCAGCGTCAGCAGCGTCGCAATGGTGATCTTGCTGAAGAGAAATGTGCCGCGCTGCGGCACGGCCGCGAGCGAAGTGCGGATCATTCCGGTGCTGTATTCGTTGGAGACGACCAGCACCCCGAAAACGATCATTGCGAGCTGGCCCAGTCCCATGCCCGCGAAACTCGTGAACGTCGGATCGAAAGTGAGCCTCTCCTTCGGCGACAGTTTGTCGAAGTTGCTTTTGGAAAGAGCGCTGATCAGAATGCCCAGCGCGACCGTCACGACCAGGGCGAGGCCGAGCGTCCACACCGTGGAGCGAACGGATTTGATCTTTGTCCATTCGGACTGGAGGACCTGGGTCGCCACCGCCATCGCTTCAGGATCCCTTCTTCTGCCAGTCGGTGCCCCAGCCGGACCCCGGGGGCTGCGGACCCGGAGCGGGGCCCGGGGCCGGCGCGCTGTGCGCGTGGTACTCCACCGACTCGGCGGTGAGCTGCATGAACGCCTCCTCCAGCGAAGCCTGCTGAGGGCTCAGCTCGTGCAGCACGATCTGGTGCCGGGCCGCGAGCTCACCGAGGCGCGCCCCGTCCGCCCCGTCCACCTCCAGCGAGCCGTCGCCGGCCGTCACGGCGGTGATGCCCGAGCCCGACAGGACATCCAGCAGCCGCTCGCGCTCGGGCGAGCGCAGCCGCACGTACGAGCGGGAGTTCTGCGCGATGAAGTCCGCCATCGAGGTGTCGGCCAGCAGCCGCCCCTGGCCGATGACGATCAGGTGCTCGGCGGTCAGGGCCATCTCGCTCATCAGGTGCGAGGAGACGAAGACCGTACGCCCCTGGGAGGCGAGGTTCTTCATCAGATTGCGGATCCAGTGGATGCCCTCGGGGTCCAGGCCGTTGACCGGCTCGTCGAAGAGCAGCACCTGCGGGTCGCCCAGCAGCGCGCCCGCGATCCCGAGCCGCTGGCCCATGCCGAGCGAGAAGCCCTTGGAGCGCTTCTTCGCCACCGACGTCAGGCCCACCGTGTCCAGCACCTCCGCCACCCGGGCCCGGGGGATGCCATTGCTCTGCGCCAGGCACAGCAGGTGGTTGTAGGCGCTGCGCCCGCCGTGCATCGCCTTGGCGTCCAGCAGCGCGCCGACGACCTTCAGCGGATCCCTCAGCTGGCGGTAGTGCTTGCCGTCCAGGTGGACCGAGCCGGCGGTGGGCCGGTCCAGATCGAGCATCATCCGCATCGTCGTGGACTTGCCCGCGCCGTTGGGACCCAGGAAGCCGGTGACGATCCCGGGGCGTACGGTGCAGGTGAGGCCGTCCACGGCGAGCTTGTCGCCGTAGCGCTTGGTCAGACCCTGCAGCTCGATCATTCCGCCACGTTAAGGGCGTACCCGCCGCCGCGCCACCGGTGGCCGCCCATCCGGATGACCCGGCCACAAGCGGAGCGGAAGACGCCGACGCCCCGCGCGGCACCTTTCGGCGGGACACGGGGCGTCGGCGTACGGGGGTTCGTACGGGGGCGTGCGGTGCGGCTCAGCGGCTCTGCTGCGCCGGGACGCCGCGCGAGATCGGCTCGTCGTCACCGGGGACACCGGCCGCGGCCACGGCCGCGCCGGTCAGCGTGGCCAGCATCTCGCGGACGTTGGTCAGCTGGGCGTTGATGCTGTCGCGGCGGTTGGTCAGCGCCGCCAGCTCGCGCTCGGACTCGCTGCGGATGCGGTCCGCCTTCGCGTTGGCGTCGGCCACGATGTCCTCGGCCTGGCGCTGCGCGGTCTCCACCGTCTGACGGGCCCGGCGCTCGGCGTCCGTGCGCAGCTTCTCCGCCTCCAGGCGCAGCTGCTCGGCGCGGTGCTCGATCTCCGCCAGCCGCTTCTCGGCCTTGGCCTGACGGGACGCCAGGTCGCGCTCGGACTGCTCGCGGCGCTTGGCCAGGTTGGTCTCGAAGTCCGCGGCGGCCTGGGCGGCCTTGGCGCGGGTCTCCTCGAAGAGGGCGTCGGCCTCCTCGCGCTTGGACTGCGCGTCCTTCTGCGCCTCGCCCCGCAGGGTGGCGGCGTCGCCCTTGGCCTTCTCGACGATGCGGGCGCCCTCGTCCTCCGCCTTCGCCTTGCGGTCGGCGGCGAACGACTCGGCGTCGTTGCGCACCTGCTGGGCGGCGGACTCGGCCAGCTCACGGTGCTGTTCGGCCGCGCGCCGGGCCTCCTCACGCAGATCCTTGGCCTCTTCCTCGGCCAGCCGAAGGATCTTCTCGACCCGCGCACCCAGCCCCGCATAGGACGGTTCCGCGTCGTTGACCTGGGCCTGAGCATTCTGCGTTTCGAGGTGAAGCTCCTCGATGCGCTTTTCCAGAGAGGTGATTCGGGTCAGTGCGCTGTCACGGTCGGCGACGAGCTTGGTAATTCGGTCGTCCACCTGGCCGCGGTCGTATCCACGCCGCACGAGCTCGAAGCCGAAGGGGGAGGAAGTGTCGCTCATGGGGTTCCTGTCATAAGAGACCGGTGAGGTGATAGAGGGAATCCTAGGGGTGCGAGCGGCGTGTCATCGAGTGGACGGTTGGCAGATCTGGAGAATGACCCCTCGTTTGAGTGGCTACTTCTGGGACTGCTTGCCACCCGATCGAGTTGCACCCGCACCCGCTGCTGCCTTCACCCCGCCCTCTTTGGCGCTTCCCGCCCCCGGGGCTTCAAAAGATTCCAACGCTTCCAACACGTCCTGGACACGGGAAATCTCGGCATTGATGTCCTCGCGACGCCGGACCAGCACCTCCAACTCCCGCTTTCCTTCCTCGACAAGGCGCTTGGCCTCCTCCGCACCCTCGGTGCGCAGGCGCTCCGACTCGCGTACGGCGGCGGCCTTCTTCTCCTCGGCGTCCTTCAGCAGCGCCTGGGACTCCCGCAGGACGGCGGCCTTCTTCGTCTCCGCCTCCTTGAGCAGCCCCTCGGCCTTCTTCACCGCGGCGATACGGACCTTGCTCGCCTCGCTGCTGGCGTCGGAGACCAGCTTCTTCGCCTTCTCCTCCGCCTCCGCGAGCTGCTCGGTCGCGGCGACCACGAGCTTGTCGCAGCGCTCGCCGGCCGACTGCATCGCCTCGGACGCCTCCCGGCGTGCCCGGTCGTGCAGCTCCTCGACCTCGGTCTCCACCCGGGTGCGCAGCTCGTCCGCGCGCTCCCTTATGGCGGTCGCGTCCCCGCGGGCCTCGGCCAGCAGCGTGTTGGCGTCCGTACGGGCCTGCTCCACCAGCGCGTTGCCCTCGCCGGTGGCCTCCGTGACGATCCGCTCCGCCTCACGGCGGGCCACACCGACCATGGTGTCGGCCTGCTCCTCGGCGGTGGCGGCCGTCCGTACGGCCTCCTCCTGCGCCTTGGCGATCAGGGCGTCCGCCTTCTCGGCGGCCTCCGTCAGCTTCTGCGCGCCCGCGTCCCGCGCCGCGTCGACCGTCCGGTCGCCCTCGGCGCGCGCCTCGGCGAGCACCCGCTCCGCCTCCAGGACGGCGTCGGCCTTGAGCTTCGCGGAGTCCGCGCGCGTGCTGTTGGCGTTCTCCTGCGCGGAGCTCAGCGCCTCCGCGGCCTCCACGGCCATCCGCTCCGCCTCGGCCGTCGCCTCCGCGACCAGGCTGTCGGCCTGCTCGGCGGCTTCGGTGCGGCGGGCGTTGGCGGCCTCGCGTGCCTCGTCGGTGGTGCGGGCGGCCTCGTGCTGTGCGGTCTCCAGGGCCTCGGCGCCTTCGGTGCGCAGCCGTTCGGCTTCCGCCTCGGCGTCCGCCTTGAGGCGGTCGGCCGCTTCCGCGGCCTCCGCCCGATGGGCCTCGGCGGCCTCGCGGGCCTCCTCCACCCTTCGGCCGGCCTCGGCGATCAGCTTCTCCGCCTCGGCCGTGGCCTCGGCGATCAGCTCGTCGGCCTGCTCGGCGGCCTCGGTGCGGCGGGCGCCCGCCGCCTCGCGCGCCTCGTCCACGATCTTGTCGGCGTCGTCCTGCGCCGAAGAGGTCAGCTCGGCCGCCGTGTTGACGATCCGTTCCGCCTCGGCGTGGCCCTCGGTCCGCATCCGGTTCGCGTCCTCGCGGGCCTCGGCCCGCGCCCGCGCCGCGTCCTGCTCGGCGGAGGCCAGCGCGTCGGACGCGTCCGTACGCATCTGCTGCGCCTTCGCCGACGCGTCGGACACCATGCGGTCGGCCTCGGCCGACGCCTTCGCGACCAGCTCCTCGGCGGTCGCCCGCGCCTCCTCGAGGGTACGGGTGGCCTCGGCGACCAGCCGCTCCGCCTCGGCGGCGGCCTCCGCGCGGTGGCCGTCGGCCTCCTCCCGGGCGTCCACGACGGTGCGCTTCGCCTCGGCGACGAGTTTCTCCGCCTCGGTCGTCGCCTCGGTGATCAGCTCGTCGGCCTGCTCGGCGGCCTCGGTGCGGCGGGCGTTGGCGGCCTCGCGTGCCTCGTCCGTCGTACGGGCGGCCTCGTGCTGTGCGGTCTCCAGGGCCTCGGCGCCTTCGGCGCGCAGCCGTTCGGCTTCCGCCTCGGCGTCCGCCTTGAGGCGGTCGGCCTGCTCCGCGGCCTGTGCCCGGTGGCCGTCGGCCTCCTGCTGCGCCGTCACGACCGCGGCCTCGGCCTCGGTGATCAGCTTCTCCGCCTCGGCCATGGCCTCGGCGAGCAGCTCGTCCGCCTGCTCCGCGGCCTCCGAACGGCGGGAGTTGGCGGTCTCGCGCGCCTCGTCCAGCACCCGGGCGGCCTCCGCCTCCAGGCGCTGCCCCTCGGCGATCGCCTCGGAGACCGTGCGCTCCGCGAGCGCCTTCGCGGCCTCGGACGCGGCCTGCGCCTCCGAGCGCGTACGGGCGGCGTCCTCGCCGGCCCGCTCCCGCTCCGCGTAGGCGTCGGCACGGACCCGGTCCGCCTCCTCCTGCGCCTCGGTGACCGTCCGCTTTGCGTTGTGCTCGGCGGCCGAGCGCAGCCCGGCGATCTCCTCCTCGGCCTGCTCGTGCAGCCCCGCGACGGAGTCCCGCACCTGCTGGGCGGTCTGCTCCGCGGCCGTCACCAGCTCGGTGGCGCGCTGCTCGGCCTCCTCGACCAGGCGCCGGGCCTCCTCCTGCGCCTCGCCGACCCGCTTGCGCGCCGAAGCCAGCAGCTCCTCGCTCTGCTCGCGCGCCGCCTCGCGCTCCGCCTGCGCCTCGGTGCGGGCGTCGCCCAGCAGCTCCTCCGCCTCACGGCGGCGCCGGACGGCCTCCTCCTGCGCGGCCGCGAGGGCCTCGGCGGCCTCGGCGGCCGTGCGCTCCGCGGCGGCGTTCGCCTCGGCCCGCATCCGGTCCGCGGTCTCCTGCGCCTCCGACTTCAGCCGCTCCGCCTCCGCGGCGGCCTCGCTCCGCAGCCGCGCGGCCACGGACTCGCCCTCCGTACGGGCGGCCGACGCCTCCTCGGCGGCCTCGGCACGCAGCCGCTCCGCCTCCGTCTCGGCCTGCGCCCGCAGCGCGCGCACCCGCTCCGCGGCCTCCGTACGGGACCGCTCCGTCTCCTCCGCGGCCTCCCGGCGCAGCCGCTCCGCCTCCGCACGGGCCTCGCGCAGCGCCTTCTCGGCGGACTCGACGCGCGTCTCCGCCTCGGCGTGCAGCCGCGTCAGCTCCTCGGCGGCCTCCGCGCGCCGCGCCTCCGCGGCCCGCTCGGCCTCCTCGCGCAGCTGCTTCGCGGCCTCGGCGGCCTCCGTGCGGGTCCGCTCCGCGTGGTCCTCGGCCTCCTCGGCCATCTCCTCGGCCTCGGTGCGGGCCCGCTCCAGCGCCTCCTCGGCCTGCTTGCGCAGGCTCGCCGCGCGCTCGGCGGCCTCGCCGCGCACGCGCTCGCTCTCCGCGCTCGCCCCGCCGCGGGTCTCTTCCGCGTCGGCCTTCGCCTTCGCGAGCAGCTCCTCGGCGGTGCTGGCGGCCTCCTCGATCTGCTGGAGCGCCTCCCGCCGGGCCTCGCTCCGCAGCCGCTCGCCCTCGGCGACCGCGTCGGCCCGCAGCTGCTCGGCCTCGCCGCGCAGCCGCCGTGCCTCCTCCTGGAGCTCGACGGTCTTGGCGCGGTACTCCTTGGTGTCGTCCTTCGCGGCGCCCTTGAGCTGCTCGGCGGTGTCCGCGGCCTGCTCGCGCAGCCGCTCGGCCTCCGCCTCCGCCTCGCCCCGGATCCGCTCGGCCTCCGCCGCCGCGGCCTTCGTGGTGGCCTGGGCGTCCTCGGACGCCTTGGTCAGCACCTCCTCGGCCGTGCGCGCGGCCTTCGCCAGCTGCGCCGCGGAGTCCTCCGCGGCGGCGCTGCGGGCGTTCTCCGCGGCCTCCGCCAGCAGCCGCTCGGCCTTGGCGCGGGCGTCGTCGCGCAGCTGCTCGGCCTCGGCCCGCAGGGCCTCGGCCTCCTTGGTGGCCTCGCCGACGAGGCGGGCGATCTCGGCCTTCGCCGTACGGGACCGCTGCTCGTGCTCGGACTCCGCCGACGACAGCGTGCGGGTGGCCGACTCGGTCGCCTCGGTGACGACCTTCTCCGCCTCGGTCCGCGCCTCGCGCAGCGCGGCGTCGGCCTCCGACAGGCGCGCCTCCGCCGTGCGCGTCAGCTCGGCCGCGACCGCGCGGGCCTGGTCGGACTCCGTGCTGGTCGCCGTCCGCAGCTGCTCGGCGTGGTCGGTGGCCTCCTGCGCCTGCGCGGAAGCCGCCGCCAGCAGCCGCTCCGCGTCGGCGCGGGCACGGCGCAGCAGCGCCTCGGCCTCGGCACGCGTCTCCTCCGCGGCGGCGCTGAGCCGGCCGCGGGCCTGCTCGGTCAGCCGCTGGGCCTCCGCGCGGGCCGCCGACAGGGACTGCTCGGCCTCCGCCCGGGACTCCTCCATCAGGCGCCGGGCCTGGGACTCCGTCCGGGCGCGCAGCTGTTCCGCCCACGCGACGTTCTCGTTGACGTGCGATTCGACGGTCTGGCGGCGCTCGTTGAGCTCCTCGTCCAGGCGCTGGCGGCGGGCGACGGCCTCCGCGTGCAGCTCGGACTCCATCCGGGCCTGCCGCTCCGCCTGCTCCTGGAGCAGGCGCTGCGTCTGGGCGCGCGCCTCGCGGAGCTCGCGCTCCGCGTCGGTCCGCATCTGCTCTGCCTGAATCTGGGCATTACGGAGCAACTGCTCCGCCTGGTAGCCCATATCGGCGGTGTCGTATGCCGGACGGTGGGCGAGATTGCGGCGCGCCTCGTGCAGCTTGGCGCGCAGCACCTCGACCTGATAGCCGAGGTCGTCGGCGTGCTGGACCGCCTTCTCCCGCTCCTTCTTCAGCCGCTCCATCTCGGCTTCGAATTGCGAGAGGTGGTCGTCAGCCTCGTAGCGGTCGTTGCCCCGCACTGCGCGGTCCCATCCGTCCCCTGGTCGCGTTGGCGGCCGGCCCCGTCCCGCATAAACCGGAGGAACCCGGAGCCTGCCCTTCCGAAGAAATGGTGTCAGATCATCGGTACAGCTCGGCCCGGGCCCCACCCGTACCCCGGCCGAACCTGCACTCTACCGGCCGGGGGAGGTGCGGGTCAGTGCTCCGGGTCCGCCGGAGGCGCCGAGGTGACCAGTTCGGTCAGTACGCCGTGGCAGTCCTTGGGGTGCAGGAAGGTGATGCGGGAGCCCATGGATCCGGTACGCGGCTGCTCGTAGAGGACGCGTACGCCCTTGCCGCCGATCGCAGCGGCGTCGGCGTCGACATCCGGCGTACCGAACGCGATGTGGTGAACGCCCTCGCCGTTCTTGGCGAGCCACTTGCCGACCGCGGAATCCGGGCGGGTGGGCTCCAGCAGCTGGATGTAGGAGGCGCCGCCGTCGTCGGTCCCGTTGATCCTGAGCATGGCCTCGCGCACCCCCTGCTCCTCGTTGACCTCGGTGTGGAACACCTCGAAGCCATACGTGGCACGGTAGAACTCGACGGTGGTGTCGAGGTCCGAGCAGGCGATCCCGATGTGGTCGATACGAGTCAGCATGGAACCAGTGCACCGCTCTCCGGCGTGGTTACGCAACGTGCGCGCGATCACACCTTCGGCCCGGTGACCGGGCGCCTACCGCTCAGTACATTGACGGGAACCATCGTTAACCTCTCCGCCTCGAAGGGGCCGCGCCTCATGACTGGTACGAACGGTTCGACCGGCACCACATCTGTGATCGTCGCGGGCGCCCGTACGCCCATGGGCAGGCTGCTCGGCTCCCTGCGCTCCTTCTCCGCCGCCGAACTCGGCGGGTTCGCCATCAAGGCCGCCCTCGACCGGGCGGGCATCGGCGGCGACCAGGTGCAGTACGTGATCATGGGCCAGGTGCTCCAGGCGGGCGCCGGCCAGATCCCGGCCCGCCAGGCGGCCGTCAAGGGCGGCATCCCCATGAGCGTGCCCGCCCTCACGGTCAACAAGGTCTGCCTTTCCGGCCTCGACGCCATCGCGCTGGCCGACCAGCTCATCCGCGCCGGTGAGTTCGACATCGTGGTGGCAGGCGGCCAGGAGTCGATGACCAACGCCCCGCACCTGCTGCCCAAGTCCCGCGAGGGCTACAAGTACGGCTCCATCGAGATGCTCGACTCGATGCACCACGACGGCCTCTCGGACGCCTACGAGGGCATCGCCATGGGCGAGTCCACCGAGAAGCACAACACCCGCCTGGGCATCCGCCGCGCCGAGCAGGACGAGATCGGCGCCCGCTCCCACCAGCGCGCCGCCGCCGCCCAGAAGAACGGCCTCTTCGACGCGGAGATCACCCCCGTGGAGATCCCGCAGCGCAAGGGCGACCCCGTCCTCTTCAGCAAGGACGAGGGCGTGCGCCCCGACACCACCGTCGAGGTCCTCGGCAAGCTGCGCCCCTCCTTCGCCAAGGACGGCACGATCACGCCCGGCACCTCCTCGCAGATCTCCGACGGCGCCGCCGCCGTGGTCGTGATGAGCAAGGCCAAGGCCGAGGAGCTGGGCCTCGCCTGGATCGCCGAGATCGGCGCCCACGGCAATGTGGCCGGCCCCGACAACTCCCTCCACTCGCAGCCGTCCAACGCGATCCTGCACGCGCTGCGCAAGGAGGGGCTGACCGTCGACGACCTCGACCTGATCGAGATCAACGAGGCATTCGCCGCCGTTCTGGTGCAGTCGATAAAGGATCTGGGCGTTTCCCCCGAAAAGGTGAACGTCAACGGTGGGGCCATCGCGCTGGGCCACCCCATCGGCATGTCCGGCGCCCGCACGGTCCTCCACCTCGCCCTGGAGCTCAAGCGGCGCGGCGGCGGGGTCGGCGCGGCCGCGCTCTGCGGCGGCGGCGGACAGGGCGACGCCCTGATCGTCCGCGTCCCGGGGAACTGACGCCCGGCAGCCGACAGGCGGTCGCACGGCAACCCCTGGAAAACGTCGCAAACGTCGCAAACGTCGGAACGGAGCAGTCATGGCGGACGTCCCCGCACTGGTCGAGCAGGCCCGGGAGGGGCGGCCGCGCGCCGTCGCCCGGCTGATCTCCCTGGTGGAAGGGGCGTCCCCCCAACTGCGCGAGGTGATGGCGGCCCTGGCCCCCCTGACCGGCGGGGCCTACGTCGTCGGCCTCACCGGCTCGCCCGGCGTCGGCAAGTCGACCTCCACCTCGGCCCTGGTCAGCGCCTACCGCAAGGCCGGGAAGCGGGTCGGCGTGCTCGCCGTCGACCCCTCCTCGCCCTTCTCGGGCGGCGCCCTGCTCGGCGACCGCGTGCGGATGTCCGACCACGCCTCCGACCCCGGCGTCTACATCCGCTCCATGGCCACCCGGGGCCACCTCGGCGGCCTCGCCTGGGCCGCCCCCCAGGCCATCCGCGTCCTCGACGCGGCCGGCTGCGACGTGATCCTCGTGGAGACCGTCGGCGTCGGCCAGTCCGAGGTCGAGATCGCCTCCCAGGCCGACACCAGCGTGGTGCTGCTCGCCCCCGGGATGGGCGACGGCATCCAGGCGGCCAAGGCCGGGATCCTGGAGATCGGCGACGTCTACGTCGTGAACAAGGCCGACCGCGACGGCGCCGACGCCACGGCCCACGAGCTGAACCACATGCTCGGCCTCGGCGAGGCCCGTGGCCCCGGCGACTGGCGGCCCCCCATCGTCAAGACCGTCGCGGCCCGCGGCCAGGGCACGGACGAGCTGGTCGAGGCCCTGGAGAAGCACCGCGCCTGGATGGAGGAGCACGGCGTCCTCGCCGAGCGCCGCATCGCCCGCGCGGCCCGCGAGGTCGAGACGATCGCGGTCACCGCCCTCCGCGCACGCATCGGCGACCTCCACGGCGACCGCCGCCTGGACGCCCTGGCGGAGCGCATCGTCAGCGGCGGCCTGGACCCGTACGCGGCGGCGGACGAACTGATCACGGGCATCACGCAGAGCTGACACCCGCGGCCGGCGAGCGCCCTCCGCCACCTCGTGCGACGCCTGTGACAGGATGCCTCCATGTCTTCCAACGTCTTCTTCGATATCACCATTGACGGCGAGGCCGCGGGCCGTATCGTCTTCAAGCTGCACGACGACGTCGTTCCCAACACGGCGAAGAACTTCCGTGAGCTCGCCACCGGCCAGCACGGCTTCGGTTACGAGGGTTCGAGCTTCCACCGGGTCATCCCGGACTTCATGCTCCAGGGCGGCGACTTCACCGCCGGCAACGGCACGGGCGGCAAGAGCATCTACGGCGAGAAGTTCGCCGACGAGAACTTCCAGCTGAAGCACAGCAAGCCGGGTCTGCTCTCCATGGCGAACGCCGGGAAGAACACCAACGGCTCGCAGTTCTTCATCACCACCGTCGTCACCCCGTGGCTGGACGGCAAGCACGTCGTCTTCGGCGAGGTCGTCGAGGGCATGGACCTGGTGAAGAAGATCGAGTCCCTGGGCACCCACTCGGGCGCGACCCGCGCGAAGATCACCATCGCGAAGTCCGGGACCGTGGCGTAACGACGCCCGCACCCCGACAACGCCGAAGGGCCGGCCGGTACGGATCATCCGTACCGGCCGGCCCTTCGGCGTTGGAAGCACTTACCCCTGCTGGAGCTCCTTCTCCCGCTGGGTGCGGGCCACCCGGCCGCGGACGAGGAACCAGCCGCCGACCAGCATCGCCCCGATCAGCGGCAGGCACAGGACCGTGGTGCGGCTCGCGCCGGGCTCGGAGGCCATCAGGCCGAGCACACCGGCCAGGAAGACCAGCGTGACGATCTGGGTGTACGGGGCCCACGGCAGGCGGTAGCCGGGGCGGGTGACCCGGCCGTCCTTGGAGCGGTACCAGAACAGCAGGGAGCAGAGCATGATCATGCCCCAGGTGCCGATGATGCCGATCGCCGCGAAGTTCAGGACGATCTCGAAGGCGTCCTTGGGGACGACGAAGTTCAGACCGACGCCCAGGACACAGAAGAAGGCGGTCAGCAGGATGCCGCCGTAGGGCACCTGGCCCTTGTTCATGCGGCCGGTGAACTTCGGCGCGGAGCCGGACATCGCCATCGAGCGCAGGATGCGGCCGGTGGAGTAGAGGCCGGAGTTGAGGCTGGAGAGGGCCGCGGTGAGCACGACGAGGTTCATCACGCCGGCCGCGTACGGCACACCGATCTTGGACAGCACGGTGACGAACGGGCTCTCGTCGCCGGTGAACGAGGTGTACGGGAGCAGCAGCGCGAGGAGGATCACCGAGCCGACGTAGAAGATGCCGACGCGCCACATGATCGAGTTGATCGCCTTCGGCATGATCTTCTCGGGGTTCTTGGTCTCGCCCGCCGCGACGCCGCACAGCTCGACCGAGGCGTAGGCGAAGACGACACCCTGGATGACCATCAGCATCGGCATCACGCCGGTGGGGAAGACGCCGCCGTGGTCGAGGACGTTGCCCAGGCCCGGGGTGTGGCCGCCCACGTCGTGCTGGGACATCAGCAGGAAGATGCCGATGACCATGAAGGCCATCAGTGCGGCGACCTTGATGATCGCGAACCAGAACTCCATCTCGCCGAAGTACTTCACCGAGATCAGGTTCACGGTGAGGACGACCGCGAGGGCTATCAGGGCGATCACCCACTGCGGCAGGCTGCTGAACATCCCCCAGTAGTGGGTGTACGTGGCGACCGCGGTGATGTCGGCGATGCCGGTGGTGGCCCAGTTGAGGAAGTAGAGCCAGCCGGCGGTGTACGCGCCCTTCTCGCCCATGAACTCGCGGGCGTAGCTGACGAACGCGCCGGAGGAGGGGCGGTAGAGGACGAGCTCACCGAGGGCCCGCACGACGAAGAAGGCGAAGACGCCGCACACCGCGTAGGCGATGAAGAGGGAGGGGCCGGCGCTGGAGAGGCGGCCGCCCGCGCCGAGGAAGAGGCCGGTGCCGATCGCTCCGCCGATGGCGATCATGTTGACGTGCCGGGACTTGAGGTCCTTGCTGTAGCCCGCGTCACCGGCGTCGACGTGCTGGGACGCCGTTGCCGTGACGGCCGTGTCGGGCCGGGTGTCGCCCGCGGTGAGCGTGCGGTCACTCATAGAGGTATCGCCTTCATTGGGGGGAGCGGGGCCGGGCCATGTCTCGGGGAGTCCCGCGGTGCGGCCGCTGTGGGGGAGCGGGGCCGGGGGTACCGCCCGGAGAGGGCGGGATTCCGTCCTGGCCGGTGTGTCGGTCGAGCAGGCCTTGCGGTGAATGGTGTGAGTCGCGCACTCCGGACGTCAAGAGTTTGTGAAGATTTGATTTTCGGTCGTACTCGGGGTAAGGGCTTGTGCGGGTCAGGGGTGCTCGGCTAATGGGCCGCTTACACGCTTTATGCGCCGTGGGTGATTTTCCGGGGGGTCCCGACGTGCGGATTCCCTTGTCGGGTGCGAGAGTTCACCGGCTCCCGAATCGCGGCGGCATGTGCGGGACCCGCCGGAAGTCGTGGATCGCCCGCCGGAATGTGGAGAAGAACACTTACCCGTGGCCGGAATGTGTTCCACGTCGCCCGGGGTGGAAATGGAAATGCGCTTCCACTCTTCTTTTATGTGTATGTGGCACTGCATCCAATGTGGGTGGTGCGCGGCCCGCGCCGATGACCGGCGAAGATAGGTGCATGACAGAGATCCGCACCCCCCGCCTCCTCCTGCGCCGCTGGCACGACGACGACCTCGCGCCCATGGCGGACATCAACGCCGACCCCCAGGTCATGCGGTGGGTCGGTGACGGCGCCGTGCGCGATCTGGAGCAGACCGCGGAGGACATCGAGCGGTGGGAGGAGGAGTGGGACGACGAGGGCTTCGGCCTCTTCGCCGTCGAGCTCCTCGGCTCCGGTGAGCTGATCGGGTTCACGGGCCTGACCGTGCCGGAGTTCCTGCCGGAGGCGCGGTCCGAGGTGTCGATCTGCTGGCGGCTCGGCTCCCAGTTCTGGGGCCAGGGGTACGCCTCCGAGGCCGCGCAGGCCACGCTGGAGTTCGCGCTCACGGACCGCGGCCTGGACCGCGTCATCAGCGTCAGCCGCCTGGGCGACGACGCCTCCGAGAACGTCATCCGCAAGCTCGGCATGGAACCGGAGCGCGAGACCGCGCACCCGGAGTACGGTCACGCGCTGAGCATCCACGCCATCGACCTCACGGAGTACCAGGCGTAACGGGGCGGGGCGCCGTCGGCGCCGCCTCCGTCGGACTTGAGTTCTCCAGGGCGCTCGGTGGGGGTCATTGTGGGCGGACCGGGAATGGCCAACACGGCACCGGGCAGCCTGAGTTGGCTTTTGTTCGTGCTCCTTGGGAGGGCTGATGGTCAAGCGATTCGGGCTTCTTGTCCTGGTCGGCATCATGATGATCTTCGGGACGACGGGGGTGGCCTACGTCAAGGACGGTTCCCGCACCCCCGACGGGATCTCGCTCCCCGAGGCCGGTGGTCCTCTCCCCGGCGCCGGGGAAGCGGGTGTCGTCACCGTCTGAATCCGTCAACGGCGACGTATCGCCCGAAACCGGTCCACGCCCGAAGTGCCTGTCACACAACGCTCATACAGATCGGCCAACCGCGCCCCCCGGCGCGGCCGTCTTCGACGGCAACGCCGATCTGCAGGAGCGTTTCGAACCTTGGGCACGAGACAGCGGCACGCACGCGGTAAGCGGTTCATCGACTACCCGCGGCACGGAAGAGCCGGCATTCGCCGATGGCTGCCGTCGTGGCGGCAGTGGCTGAGCACGTTCGTGCTGGGCGTCGGCGCGCTGGCCGGACTGTTCGCGTGGGTGTACGCGAGCGTGGACATTCCCGACGAGAACGCGGCCGCCGTCCAGGAGGCGAACACCTACTACTGGGCGGACGGCACCCAGATGGTCAGCATCGGCAAGGTCAACCGCAATATCGTGCGGCTCTCCGACGTCCCGGAATCCGTGCAGAACGCGGTGATAGCGGCGGAGAACGAGACTTTCTACAGCGACCGCGGCGTGTCACCGAAGGGCATCTTCCGGGCCATCGTCAGCACCGCGCAGGGGCAGGAGACACAGGGCGGTTCGACGATCACCCAGCAGTACGTGAAGAACACGTACCTCTCCCAGGAACAGACCGTCACCCGCAAGGCCAAGGAATTCATCATCTCGCTCAAGGTCGACCGGACCAAGAGCAAGAAGGATGTGCTCCAGGGCTATCTGAACACCAGCTGGTTCGGCCGCGGCGCGTACGGGATAGACGCCGCGGCCCAGGCGTACTACGGCATTCCCGCCAAGAAGCTCGACCCGGGCCAAGGCGCGCTGCTGGCCTCGCTGTTGAAGGGCGCCGAGCTTTACGACCCCTCGGCCGGCTCCAACAACCACAAGCGCGCCGAGGAACGCTGGAAGTGGATCCTCGACCGGCAGGTCAAGACCGGCCGGATGACCGAGGAGGAGCGGGAGAAGTACCGGACCTTCCCCGAGCCCCACAAGCAGTCCATGGCAACCAACCTCGGCGGCCAGACCGGATATCTCGTCGACGTCGCCAACAAATACATCAAGTCGCACTCGATGCTGACCGATCAGGATCTGGCCCACGGCGGCTACAAGATTCACACCACATTCGACAAGAACCGGGTCCAGCAATTGACCCGGTCGGTGCAGGGTGTGCTGGACAAGAACATCGACCCCAAGAAGCGTCCGGCCGACGAGGACGTCCAGGTGGGCGCCGCCTCCGTACGCCCCTCGGACGGCGCGATCCTCGCTCTTTACGGCGGCCCCGACGCGACCAAGCACTTCACCAACAACGCCGATACCTCCGGCGTCCCGGTCGGCTCCGCGTTCAAGCCGTTCGTCCTCGCCGCCGCCCTCCAGCACGGTGCGGAGACGAAAGGCGGCGACCGCAAGGACGTGGAGCCCGACAGCTTCTACGGCAACGACGGCACCCTGCAGAATCCGTCGGCGGATTCACAGCCCGACGACTCCCACCCCAGCCTCCGCCAGGCCCTCGCCAAGGGCGGCAACGCCACCTACGTACGGCTCGGCAAGGAGGTGGGGCTCGACCAGGTGCGGGACACCGCCGTCCGCTCCGGCCTGCTCAAGGACAGCATGGCCAAGCCGGACGATTCCTTTTCCGTCGGCACGTCCACGCCCAGCACGATCCGCATGGCCGGCGCGTACGGCACATTCGCCAATCAGGGCCTGCAGAACGACCCCTATTCGGTGACCAAGCTGCTCAAGGACGGCCAGCCGGTCGGCGGTTTCGAGAGCCGGGCCAAGGCGCGGCACGCGCTGCCCAAGGCGGTGGCGAAGGACGTCTCCGACGCGCTGGGTGGAGCGGGCCGCACCGGCGACCAGGACCGGCTGAGGTCGGCCTGGTACGTCGGCTGTACGAAGGAGGTCTCCACGGCGGTGACCATGTTCCGGATGAAGCCCGAGGACGGGAAGCTGCTGCCCATGTCGGACGTGGGCGGTGACACGTCGCAGCGGGGCAACGGCTTCCCGGAGCGGATCTGGGCCGACTACGCGGCCGCGACGCGGTCCGCGTCCTGACCGCCGGCGGTCACCCGCCGCCCTTCGTCCGCGGCGGCCCGGTGCAGCACCCCGGCCAGCTCGTCGGGGCAGGAGAGCATCGGCCAGTGCCCGGTGGCGAGTTCGAAGAAGCCCCACCGGGGGTCGGCGAGCTCCTGGAAGCGCGGGTCCCCCGTCGCCACCAGGGCCTCGACCATGGCGATGCCCGGCCCCGATTCCGTGCAGAAGACGCCGGTCATCGGCATCTCTGCCGTTCCGCCCGACAGCCGCAGCGGCTGGGTGAACGTGCCCAGCGGCTGCGGTGCGGCGAGCCGGTTCAGCCGCACGAGCGCGTCCTCGGACACCCCCGTGAGGCTCGCCGAGTTCCGCGGCTCCTCCAGTGTCGGCGGCATCATCCGCCAGCCGTCCTCGGCCTCCTCTGCCCGGCGCAGCATCCCCTCGCGGGTCGCCTCGTCCTGCATCTGCTCCCGCACCTGGCCGAGCATCGAGTAGCCGTCCTGCGGCAGAGGGGTGTTCACATAGACGATCCGGGAGACCCGCTCGGGGCGCCGGTCGGCGGCGCCCAGCACGGGGTAGCTGCCGTAGCAGTGGGCCACCAGCACGACCTCCCGCGCGTCCACGTGGTCGATCAGCTGCACCAGATCCTCGATGTGCGTCTCCAGATCCGTCCCCGGCCCGGCCAGATGGCGGCGGTCGCCCATGCCGGTGAGCGTCGCCTCGTACGCCTCGGCCCCCGTCTCCCGCAGCCGGTCGGCCACCTCCCGCCAAAGCCAGCCGCCCATGTGCGTGCCCGGTACCAGCACGAATGCCGTCATGACTGCCTCCTCGCGATGCTTTCCGTCCGCACGGTCACCCCCGTGGGCCGTGCGGCTCAGCAGTACGGTAGAAACTCCCCCAGGGGGAGGTTCAAGCTTTGTTGCATGACGATATGTGGAGCATCGGAGCGCTCGCCGAGCACGCGGGCGTCACCGTCAAGACCGTGCGCTTCTACTCCGACCGCGGTCTGCTGCCCGAGGCCGTCCGCAGCTCCGGCGGCCACCGCCGGTACGGCCCCGAGGCGCTCGACCGGCTCCGCCTGATCCGCTCGCTGCGCGCCCTCGACCTGCCGGTCCCTGAGGTGGGCCGGGTCCTGGAGAAGGAGGACGACGGGCTGGAGGACGCGCTGGAGGACGCGGTCGCGGGACAGCTGCGGGAGCTCGGTTCGCAACTGGCCGCCCTGCGCTGGCGGGAGGCGGCCCTCCAGCTGATCCAGGACTGTGCCCCCGAGGAGCGCGCCGACCGGCTGCGCCTGGTCGGCGCCGTGGCCACCCCGCCCAGCACGGCCGCTCTCGCGCGGTTCTGGCGGGGCTGGCTGCCCGCGCGGCTCCCGGCCCGGCTGGTCTCCGCGATCATCGAAGAGGCCGTTCCGCAACCGCCCGCCGAGCCGACCCCGGCCCAGGTGCTGGCCTTCGCCCGGCTGCACGCCTTCGCCTCCCGCCCTTGCCGGGGCTCCTCCGACCGCGGCCAGCCCGAGGTGCACCAACCGGGCAAGGGCTACCGCCCCGCCGTGCTCTACGACGGCCTCGTCGAGGCGTACGCGCTGGCGTCGGCGGACGTACGGTTGCGGCGCCCGCCGCGCGAGGGCGAGGCGCTCGACTGCTTCGTCTCCGCCCACGCGGGCGCGCGCGGCGTACGGGACACTCCCGCCTTCCGCCGTGAACTCGGCGTCCAGCTGGCCACGGAGCCGCGCATCGACCACTACTGGCAACTCGTCGCCGAAGTGAACGCTTCACAGGAGCCGACGCCGGGGGCGACCGATACGTGGCTCCGGGCGGCGCTCGGGTCTAGCGACAGTAGGTGATGAAGTGGGCCCAGGCGGTGTGGGGTATGTCGAGTCGGGGGCCGTTCTTGCGCTTCGAGTCGCGTATGTGGACGGTGTGGGGGCTTGCTGCGATTTCGACGCATTCCGCGCCTTCGGTGTCGCTGTAGCTGGACTTGAACCATGCCGACTCGTTGATCGTCATTCCTCCGCCAACTTCCTGATGTACTCTGCCGAATCCTCGACATTGAGGGCTTGCGCACGGAGCATGCCGTAGCGCTCAGTGAGGGCGCTGACTTTTTCGGGTTCCGAGAGCAGATTGCTGGTTGCCTGACCTTCCGAGTAGGCGTACCGATCGTGCTCGGAGGTCTCCAGCAGTACCAGGGACCCGTTGAGGCAGTCGTGGACGCCTTGACTGGCAGGAAGAACCTGGATGGACACATTGCGTAGTTCGCCGACCTCCAGCAGGTAGTGCAGCTGCCTCTTCATCCCGGCTGGTCCGCCGACGCCGGTGCGCAACGCGGCCTCGTAGATGACGAAGGTGAAGAGCACGGACGGGCTTTGAGCCAGTCGCCCTTGGCGATGCAGCCGAGATGCCAGCCGCTCCTCGATGGTCTCTTCGGCAGTGGGCGGGTAGTGGCTGCGGAGCAGGGCCCGCGCGTACTCCTCGGTCTGGAGCAGTCCTGGGATGAGCAGTGGTTGGTATGAATGCTCGGCGACTGCCCTGGACTCCGCCTCCAGGAAGGCGAGCACGCGCGAAGGTGCCTTGTCCGGCTGCAGATACACATACGCGGCCTTCAACTTCCCCTGCGCGCCGCACATGTCGTCCGCGATCTCAAGGACCCGGAGGGTCGGACGCCGTCGGCCCTGCTCCATCGACTTGATCGTCTCGGAGCCGTACCCCGCCTCCGCCGCCAACTCCTCGCGGCTGACCCCCGCTTCCGTGCGCCACAGTTTCATTTGATTGCCGCAGTACCGCCATGCCAACGGTGGCTGGGTGGTGTCACCCGTCATCGCAACTCCGCCTTTCCCTACTCCTGTCGGTAGCAAGGGAGGCTAGGACGGGCAAGCGTCGAACACGTCGGGTTCGAATCGGATTCCGCACGCACGGGTGACGGAAAGCGGGGCCCCCGCGCGTACGCAGGGGCCCCGGCGGGGAGTTGTCAGACGCGGCCGCGCGTCGTGCGCAGGTGTTGGGCGACCGGGGCCAGGGAGCCGTACAGCGCCTTGAGGTCCGAATCGCCGAGCAGGTCGATGAAGTGTTCCCGCACGGACGCGACATGGTGGGGAGCCACCTTGCGCATCGTTTCCCACCCCTGTTCGGTGAGGACGGCGTACAGACCGCGGCGGTCGGACTCGCAGTTCTCGCGGCGGACGAGGCCCGCGTTCTCCATCCGGGTGATCTGGTGGGAGAGCCTGCTCTTGGACTGCAGGGTGGCCGTGGCGAGGTCGCTCATCCGCATCCGGTGGTCCTCGGACTCCGAGAGGTTCACCAGGATCTCGTAGTCGTTGTTGGTGAGCCCGAAGGGCTGGAGGTCCCTTTCGAGCTGATGCATCAGCAGCCGGCTGACATCCAGATGGGCGCGCCAGGCGCGCTGTTCCTCTTCGCTGAGCCAGCGAGTGCCGTTCTCGGTGTCCATAGACATAGAGGAATTCTACCTAAGAAAGTTGAAAACTTAACCAGTATGGGTGCGGGACGCGAGATCAGGCGTTCGACGTCACACTCCGCAGGGTACCGCTCACAGCCCGAAGCGGCGCTGGAGGTCCCCTAGCTGGCCGGGCATGCGGGGCATAGATGGCTGATTATGCGGGCTTGCGTGCGGGACGCCGTCCTGCTCGGGGGTCTCGCCGGTCGGAATTTCCTCCATCAGCTGTTCCGTGGACTGGAGCAGCACCGTGCCGGCGCCGACGAACTCGAATTGGTGCTCCTCTCCCGACGTGCCGCCGAACCCGGTCCAGGCCCGTACGCCGCCGAGCACGCCCCGCAGGTACTGGTGGTCGTAGTGGTGGCAGGGGGAGGGGCAGTCGGCCCAGCCGACGAGGGCCTGGGGGGCGACGCGGATCGGGGGTTCGGCGAAGACGACGGGGCCGTTGGAGGCGGCCACGAATTTGCCGGTGCCGATCAGGGTCAGGAATCCGGGGATGATCGACTGCTTCAGGGACAGCGAGGGCTGGAAGGCCAGCAGATTGCCCGAGCGGACGGTGAGGTTGCCGTCCTCGAGGTCATAGGAATTGACGTCGAAGGAGCGGTCCGCGAGCAGCATCTTGCCCCGGCCCTCGGCGACGACCCAGTCCGCGGCGTGCATGGGGCTGTGGAAGCTGGTGCGGATCAGCGCGTCCAGGTAACCGTGGCCGATGCCGTGGAATTCGATGCGCCCGTAATAGGCGATCATCTTGCCTTTTTGCAGGAACCACTGGCCGTCGAGGTCCACGCTGAAGGCGTACGGATTGACGTTGTCGTCGACCGGGAGCGTATTCGCGTCATGGATGACGGGGCCGTTCACAGTTTTTCCTCCGACGCCTGTACGTACACCGTGCCCTGGCCCGAGAGTTCGAGCTGGAAGGCTTCTCCGGACCCACGGCCGATCATTTCGCGCCAGCCGATGGCGGTGGAAAGCTTGTTGCGTACGTCGCCGCGGTGGGCGACGTACGCCTGCGGGTCGACGTGGACGGGGCGCTGCGGGGTGATGGGCAGCTCGATGAAGCCGCCGTGCGCCATGACCGCGACGTCGCCCTTGCCCTTGAGCGTCGTGGTGAACAGCCCCTGCCCGGTGACCTGGCCGCGGACCATGCCCATGACGCCGCCCTGCGAGCCCATGAACATCGTGCCCTGCTGGAGGGACCCGTCGAAGGCGAGGAGGCGGTCGGCCTCCACGTAGAGGGTCTCGCCGTTCAGCTCTATGACGTGGATGTGGTGGCCGCCGTGGCCGAACATCACCGTGCCGTCGCCCTCGACGGTCATCAGGGGCGTGGCCTCGTTGGCGATGCGGCGGCCGATCATGCCCATGACGCCGCCCTGGCCGCCGGTGATGCTGGGCGTGAAGGAGACGTCGCCCTTGTAGGCGAGCATCGCGCCGCGCTGGCTGAACATCCGCTGCCCGGGCACGACCCGGGCCTCGACCATGCGCGAGTTGAGGAGGCGGAAGGGCATCAGAGGTCGCCGCCGATCGTGTTGCGCTCGCTGGGCTGCACGTACACCAGGCCGTCGCCCTCGAAGCGGATCTGGAACGCCTCGCCCGAGCCCTCGCCGATGAAGGTCCGGAAGTTCACGCCCGACTGGAAGTGCTGCTTGAGCCGGCCGGTGTGGGCGATGTACGCGCCGGGGTCGACCTGGAGCGGCATGTCCGGAGCCACGCGCAGCACGATCGCCGAGCCGTCGGACATGATCGCCGCCTGGCCCGTGCCCTCGACGGTCGTCGTGAAGAGGCCATTGCCCTGCGAGGCGCCGCGCAGTCCGGTGAACGTGGTGCCCGTGCGCAGGCCGCCGTCCGTGCAGAGCAGATTGCTGGACTCCACATAGAGGGTCTCGCCGCGCAGGGTCACGAGGTTGATCTCGCTCGCGCGGTCGGCGAAATAGCAGGTGCCGCGCCCCTTCACCTCCATGACCGCCATCTGTTCGCCGGTGAGCCTGCGGGTGACCATGCCGCGCAGGCCGTCACCGCCACCGGTCATCTTCTTGAACGACATCTCGCCCTCGTACGCGACCATCGCGCCGTTCTTTGCCTTGACCGTGTCCCCGGAGAGATCGACGGCAAGAACTTTGCTCCCTTGGAGCCGAAACTGAGCCACGCCCCGACGCTAGCGGCAGCCCGTACCCCTCCGACAGGGCCCTGACCCCTGAACGGACCCGGATCCGGTGATCGACAACGCTGCTGCAAGAATGGCTGCCACGCTTGTGAATACCCTCACAAGCTGTAGTCGTCCCGATACGTCCCGAACCCGAAGGTGCCCCCGTGGACATCAAGACCGCCTCCGCCCTGCGCCGGCTCCGCCTGGTCTCCGCCCCGGAGGCCGTTTCCTTCCTCGTGCTGCTCGTCTGCTCGGTCCTCAAGCGGACCACGGACTTCAATGCCGTGCCGGTGATGGGCGCGGTCCACGCGGTCCTCTTCATCATCTACGTGATCTTCTGGGTCGACGCCTGGAACAAGACCAAGTGGAGCGTGAAGACCGCCGCCCTCTACTTCATCCTCTCCGTCCTGCCCACCGGCGGCTTCTTCGCCGAGCGGATGCTGCGCCGCGAGGCCGAGGCGAGCGTCATCGCCGCCCGCGCCCGCAAGGAAGGTACGGTCAACGCATGATCGTCGCCTTTTCCGTCTCCCCGGTCGGTGCGGGTGAGGACGTCGGTGAGTACGTGGCGGACGCGGTGCGCGTCGTCCGCGAGTCGGGCCTGCCCAACCGCACGGACGCGATGTTCACGTCCATCGAGGGCGAGTGGGACGAGGTCATGGACGTGATCAAGCGCGCGGTCGCGGCGGTCGAGGCGCGCTGCGGCAGGGTCTCGCTGGTCCTGAAGGCGGACATCCGCCCGGGCGTCACGAACGGCCTCACGTCGAAGGTCGAAACGGTGGAGCGCTACCTCTCCGAGGGGTGACCTCCCCTTCTGGTCAGGGCCCGCTCCGTCCCGGGGCCGGGCCCTTCGCCGTGCGGCTCCCGGGCCCGTCACGACCCCGTCGGGACCGCCTCCGGGCGGCGGTTGACGCTCACCGCTTCGAGGTATTCGCCTATCGCGTCCCTGTTGCGGATCAGGCACGAGATGCGGTCGGTGATCCGGTCGCGTTCGTGGGTCAGTGTCGCGAGCATCTCCGGAGTCGCGTCGGCGAAGTGGATGACCCGGGGCTTGTCCAGGCACGGCAGGATCTGTTTGATGATCCTGGTCGGCAGGCCCGCGTCGAGCAGGCCGCGGATCTGCATGACCCGGTCGACGTTGGACTCGTCGTAGTCGCGGTAGCCGTTGGGCGCGCGATCGGCGACGATCAGCCCCTGCTCCTCGTAGTAGCGCAGCAGCCGGCGCGGCGTGCCGGTGCGCTCCGACAGCTCTCCGATACGCATGTGATCGACCTCACAGCCCGTCGCGTTGACCCTCACATAGATGTGAAGGTTCGAGCATCCTGTGCATGGCAACGACCAAGACGCAACCCTCCCTCGGCCCCCGCACCCGGACCCACGGCCAAGAAGCCCCCAAACTGCCCATGTCGGCGCTGCTCGCGCTCGCCACGGCCGTGTTCGTCACCAGCCTGACCGAGACCCTGCCCGCGGGCCTGCTGCCCGCGATGAGCGCCGACCTGCACGTCGGGGAGTCCGCGGCCGGGCAGACGGTGACCGTCTACGCGATCGGCACCGCGCTCACGGCGATCCCCCTGACCGCCGCCACCGCGGCGTGGCGGCGCAAGCGGCTCCTGCTGACGTCGATGGCGGGGTTCGCCGCCGCCAACACGGTCACGGCGCTCTCCGCGAACTACCCCCTGACCATGGCGGCCCGGTTCGTCGCCGGGGTGGCCGCGGGCCTGGCCTGGGCGCTGCTCGCGGGGTACGCCCGGCGCCTCGCGCCCGTACACCTCCAGGGCAAGGCGATCGCGATCGCCATGTCCGGCATCCCGGTCGCCCTGGCGCTCGGCGTGCCCGCCGGGACGTTCCTCGGCAAGGCGACCGGCTGGCAGGTGGCGTTCCTCGCCATGACCGCGCTGACCGTCGCCCTGCTCGCGTGGATCACCGCGGTCGTCCCGGACCACCCGGGGCAGCGCCAGGACGGCGGAACTCCCATGCTGCGGGCCCTCCGTGTGCCCGGCGTGACGCCCGTCCTGTTCGTCACCCTGGTCTTCGTGCTGGCCCACACCATCCTCTACACCTTCATCGCCACCTACCTCGACCGCATCGGCATGGGCGGCTCGACCGACCTCGTACTCCTGGTCTTCGGCGGCGCCTCCCTGCTGAGCATCTGGATCGTCGGCGCGCAGATCAACCGCCGCCTGCGCGCCCTCACCATCGCCGGCGCCTTCCTGATCGCCGTGGCGGCCGCGACCCTGGCCGTCCTCTCCGCGAGCCCGGTCATGGTCTACGTCGCGGTGACGCTGTGGGGGCTCGGCTGGGGCGGCGCGCCCACGATCCTCCAGACGGCCGCGGGCGACGCGGGCGGTGAACAGGCCGACGCCGCACAGGCGATGCTGGTCACGCTCTGGAACGTGGCGATGGCCGGCGGGGGAGTGCTCGGCGGCGTCCTGCTCGGCCTGGTGGGGTCGGCGGCCTTCCCCTGGAGCGTGCTCGTCCTCCTGGCCCCGGTGCTGATCGTGGTGCTGGCGGCCCGCAAACACGGGTTCCCGGCACGGCGCCCGGGCTCGCGCTCCTGAACGGGCGCGCTTTTCCCTCGCGTTGTCCTCGTGCGCCGGACGGGCTGGAACCCCCAGCCCGTCCGGCCTTTCGTGTCGGGTACGAGCTGTCAGAACCCCAGCGCGGGGGCGCCGTCGGTCCTGCGGTCGTAGAGCTCTTGCGGTGCGGACCAGTTGTAGCCGGTGTACTGCGACCACAGGATGTGGTTGTCGCTCGCGCCCCGCCAGGCCATCAGGAGCTGCCCGTTGGTGCCGCGGGTGAGGGCGGGCGCCGCCTCGGTGCGGCGGTCCGCCAGGGGCTGTTGCGCGGACCAGGACGTACCGTCGAAGTGCGACCACCAGACGAGGGTGTCGGGACCCGTCCCTCGCCACGCCATCACCGGCGTACCGTCCGCGCCCGTCCCCAGCGCCGGGGAGCCGTCGGTCCTGCGGTCGTCGAGTGATTGCTGCGCGGACCAGCTGTAGCCGTTGTACTGCGACCACCAGATGTGGTTGTCGGCCGCGCCCCGCCAGGCCATGAGAAGCCGCCCGTTGGTGCCGCGGGTGAGGGCGGGCGCCGCCTCGGTGCGGCGGTCGGTGAGGGGCTGTTGCGTGGACCAGTTGGTTCCGTCGAACTGCGACCACCAGATGAGATTGTCCGTACCCGTACCCCGCCACACCATGACGGGCGTACCGTCCGCTCCGGTGCCCAGTGCCGGGGACCCGTCGGTTCTTCGGTCGTTCAGCGGCTGCTGCGCGGACCAGCCGGTGCCGTCGTACTGCGACCACCAGATGTGGTTGTCGGCCGCGCCCCGCCAGGCCATCAGGAGCTGCCCGTTGGTGCCGCGGGTGAGGGCGGGTGCGGCTTCGGTGCGGCGGTCGGTGAGGGGCTGTTGCGTGGACCAGTTGGTTCCGTCGAACTGCGACCACCAGATGAGATTGTCCGGACCCGTACCACGCCACGCCATGACGGGCCTGTCGGCCACGCGGGTGGCCCGGTCCGAGCCCGCGGCGTGCGCCGCCTGGGGCTGCGCCACCAGCGCGGCGAGCAGCGCGGCGGCCGCGCACAGCGCGTGGCGGGCGCGGCCGCGTATCAGCGGTAAGTGGAACATCCATGCCTCCTGCCGGGGTTGGCTGTCCATCAGCCGCACGAACATGGCGCGGGAGGCGCACCACCGCAAGCTCGCCGACAGGGTCGGCGGATATTGGCCGCGGCTTCCGCCGGGTGCGGGTTCGCTCGCGCTTGCGGTTGCCGCCCCGGCCCCGCGTCGTCAGCGCTCGGAAGGCATGCGGCGGCGGGCCGTCAGGACCAGGGCCGCGCCCGTCGCGAGGGCGGCGGCGGTGCCGCCGATCGCCCAGGGGGTGGCGGAACCCGCGCCGGTGGAGGCGAGTTCGGTGGTGTCGCCGGCGGGCTTGGCGGCGTTGTCGGACACGGCCGCGACCGCGGGCTTGACGGTGGCCGGCTTCTGCTGGTCGCCCTTGGCGTCCTGCTTGCCGTTGTCGTCCTTGGCCTCGCTCTTGTCCTTCTCGGCCTTGTCCTTCTCCGCCTTCTCGGCGTCGGCCTTGTCCTTGTCGGCCTTCTCCTTGGCCGCGGCCGCGTCAGCCTCGTCCTTGGCGCGGGCCTCGTACTGGCCGACGTCCAGGTAGTGCTGGAGGTCCTCCATGGAGTCGCTGTCCAGCGCCACCTTGGCGGCTTCCTTCACATGGTGTCCGGCGCCGTTCGTGGTCCGGGTGACGCGCAGCCGCAGGTCCGTCAGGCGGGCGAAGTGCTGGCCGTCCTCCAGGAAGCGCACGCGGTCCTCGGGGGTGCCCTTGAGGGCTGCCTGCGCGGCTTCGTAGAGGGTGGGGCCGGCGCCCTTGAGCATCCTGAGGATGGCAATGAAGTTGTCCTCGTCGGCCTTCGCGGCCTCCTTGCCCGGCTCCTTCGCAGGCTCCTTGACGGGCTCCTTCGCGGGCTTGTCCTTCACGCCGGCGTCCGGCTTCGTCTCCGGCTTCTTTTCCGGCGTGGCCTCCGCCGCCTTGTCGGGCGTGGAGGCGGCCGTGGCCGGAACGGTGTCGGCGGCGACCGCCGGGGAGGAGAACAGAACCGCCGGGGCGATCGCGACGGCCGCGACCACGGCAGAGACTCGGGCCAACTTCATGCGCTGCACCAACTTTTTCTCAGGAAAACGCAAAACTTCCTGATCATCGTAGGATATCCTTGATGTTCTCTTTACCCGGGGGTCGGTCCGGCCGGGCCGCGAATTCCAGATCCTCCTTGGCTAGTGCCGCAACGACGGTTATGGCGGGTGAGTGGCCTCGGTGGTGATAGTGGCTGACGCAGGATCGTTGCTGTTTCCATCTGCGTCGGTGCGACCAGATCGGCAGCGAGGTCGTGGTGCAGTGCGAGCACGTACCCGGTACGCCTGCATCTGGGGCGACCGTCACCATGTGCACTGGGTGGACCGGGACTGCTTGCGGCGATGGGCCGCGGAAGGCCGCACGTTGCACGAAGTGCTAGGACTCCCGCCCCATCGGCCCCCGAAAACCAGGCTGGGTCAGCACGGCCGGGTGAGAGCGGAGACGGAATTCCTCGGGGCCGGGTGCGAGATGACCCGACCTCTTCGCGGCGCGGCATGAACTCCGGAATGCTGTACGGCCGGGTGTGGGTGTCACGGCCTGAAAAGCGGCGGCATCTCGAGCGAGAGGCCGCCGCTTCTGCTGGATACAGACCTGGCTAGCTACCTATGATTTGCGCCCGGGGATTCGCAGACGGCACGTTGTCTGGAAGGCCTCGCCTGTCCAAGGTTCCGCCGAGCCAAGCCGCAAGAAATTTCACGATTCCACCGGAAAACTCCCACCAGTCGTCGTTCCTGCCACTGACGACCACTGGCCACTGGTTCGGATCTGCATCGCAGTTCCGCCAGTAGAAGACATCCCCGGAGAAGGAGGAGGCGCAGGGAATGAGGCCGCCCGGCTCGGGGTGAGCGACATATCCATGTGCCTCGTCCTCCTCGACCAGGTCGGCCAGCGTCTCCAAGCCGCTTGCTACTCCGTCAGAGAAGGCGGATTCCTGCCCGACTCGGGGGATGTGGACGCTCAGGAAAGCGTCGACCACGAAGGGTGGGTACGTCTCCGCCAGCTCCTTGTAGTCAGCAGGCAGGGCAACCTGCAGCTGTTCCTCAATGCTGTGCCAGTCCACCTGCCGGACATTTTTGGGGCGCTGTCGAAAAAGCTCTGGTACCGCTGACTCCAATTCGTGAAGCATTAGCACGTCTCCTGCCAGTCTGCTTGGTTCTTGACGTATACGTTGAACAAGGGTCCGTCCTTGGTTCTTGCCGTCATCTGTATCCCCTTGGGGATGACGGACGTTTCGTCGTAATCCAACTGGCCCGAGTACTCCACCCAATTTCCCTTCTTCAGCTGACTCGCCATCCTGTTCTCACACCGCTTCATTCCGCTGGTGTTCATGCGGGCGTAGCCTGTAAAGAGGTTCTCGGACTTCCATTCGCCGTAGAAACGGTCGCCTACTATGTGGGTCCGATTGTAGATCGGTGTGCCGTCCGGGCCGATGTTGCTACCTTCGGGGAATCCGTCGACGTTGACAGTGGCGCCGTCATCCCGCTTGCTGCCAGTCGGCTTGATGTCGTCCTTGCACATCAGGGCTGTTGCTCCCATCGGCCGCCCGTTCTCCAACGGCTGGTAGTGATAGCGGGCTTGGCGCGGTGTGGAGCACGGGTCGTCGTCACCATGGCCTCCACCCGTCCGCCCACCGGGAGATGGGTCGGCACCGGGTGCCGAATGCGGATTTGCCTGCTGCGACTGATCCGGATGGAACTGTCCGTTACTGAACAGGTCGAGCATCCGCGCTGCGGTGACAACCGCCTTCACGACATCGCCCGGCTTCCAGCCACCCCTGCCCGGGTCCCAGTCGGGCTTCAGCGGTGGGCGCTTGGGCGCGGGTCTCGGGAAACGGCCGCGGTTGGGGTTCTGCTGGATGCGCGGTCGCGGGGGGCGGGCCGGGCGAGTTCGGGTTCCCGTCCTGCCGGAGCCGCGTTCGCCGGTGCGGTACGAGGAGCGGTAGGACGGCTCGTCGTCCGCGCCTTCGGGATCGTCGGCCTCGGGATCTCCGTAGTCCGGACCGCCGTCACCGCCGTCGTCGTTGGCGGCCTCATCTTCTGCCTGGGCCTCAAAATCCTCGGCCTGCTCCAGCAAGCGGGCACTCAAGAGATCGTTCTCGGCCTCAACGGTCTCGCTGAAATCAGCCTCGCCGGAATATCCCCCGGAGTCCGTGTCGTCGCTGTTCCACCAGTCGTGCACCTTCTCGCGGGTCCAGTCCACGGCGTCGTTCAAACTGTCCGACAGGCCCTGGCAGTAAGCGGCGCATGCCTCGGAGAGCCCCCAGGCCGCGCCGAAGACGACGCCCTCACCGATACACAGGTCCTCGATGCAGTGTCCCGAAGGGTCGGTGCCATTGAGAGGAGAAGCGTTCCCGTACCCGTACCGGTTCGCCTGCGCCGCAGGTGATGGCTCCAGTTGCCATGTGTCGCGCGACGCGAAGCGTCCCGCCCCCGATTGGTACCAGCGCGCGGCCATATTGACGTCACCGCTCTGCGGATCCGTCCAGCCGGACTGGTAGCCGAGGGAGGAGCGGGAGCCGCCCTTGGCGCGTACTGTGCCGAACGGGTCGTACCCCGTCGAGCCCACCAGCTTCGTGCCGTCGGCCGAGAGACCGGCCGTCACATCCGAGTGGCCGTCGGTCACCGCGTGCTGGGCCGTTTTGCCGTCGGTGCTCGCGAGCAGCCCGCCGCCGAGGGTGCGGCTGTAGGTGTTCGCACCGTCGGAGACCAGCGAGTTGGAACCACCGTCATAGGTGAAGGAGATGTCACCTCGCTGCTTCACTCGGTCCAGTGAGTCGTAGGCGTACGTCGTGTCGCCGTCGCTGATCCGGCGTTCGAAGGCGTCGGAGCGCAGCTTGCGTGGGGTGCCGCTGCCCGTGCCGGCCGAGGCCAGGGTGCCTCGGGGAGTGTACGAGTAGCTCACGGCGCCATCGTTGAGCAGACGGTTCCGCTCGTCGTATGCCGACTGCGTGTCACCGGCCTTGACACGGTTGCCCGCCTCGTCCCAGGCGTAGAGGGTGGTCTTGCCGTCCGCCGTCCAAGAGGTCATACGGCCCGACGGGTCGTAGCCGTATTCGTTGGTTCCGGCCCCGGCGGTGCCACTCGCGACCTTCTTTGTCAGTCGGTCGTCCGCGTCATAGCCGTAAGTCGTTGACATGACCTCCGTCTTGCCGTCGACGCTGGTGACCTTGTCCGCCGTCAGACGGCCAAGCGTGTCGTAGTCATATGTGCGCTTGGCGCCGACGCCCCAGTCGCCGCCTCCGGCCGACCTGGTCGCGTACTGCTCCTGGCTGGGGCGGCCCGCCGCGTCATAGTCGGTCCAAGTCTGTGCACCGGTGATGGCGTCCTCGGTCCGGGAGAGACGGCCCTGACCGTTGTAGACGTATGCCGTCGTGCCCGACTTGTCTGTGCGCGACGTCATATGGCCGTCGTCGTCATAGGCGTAGGCGGACTTGCCTCCAGGGCCATCGCTGCTCAGCAGCTGGCCACGGTCGTTGTAGGTGTAGGTGTTCTGGTTGAACGGGTCGCCCGTGCCGGCGGCCATGAGGCGTCCCGCAGGGTCGTATTTGAGGAGGCGGTCGGTGGTGTCGGCTTCGGCACCGGTGCCTGTTTCCCTCATCAACTGGCCGTAGACGTCGTACGTGCGGTGGCGCTGCACGCCGCCCGGCAGCAGTTCGGCCACACTCTGGCCGGCCGCGTCATACACGGACGTCCACGTGCGGTCCTCCGGCTTCGGGTGGTCCTTGGTCGCGGGCTCGACCGTGGATTCTGGAAGACCCCACGGCGTGAAGGAATAGTTGGTGACGTTGCCACGGCCGTCGGTCAGGCGCGTACGGTGGCCCGCCGCGTCGTAACCGAAGCCCGTGGTGACGGACTTGCCATCGGCGACCGGCTCGACCCGTCGGGTCAGGTGGCCCAGGGCGTCGTAGGTGAGAGCGGTCTTCACCCCCGCCGCCGTCGTCACAGAGGTGGGATGGCCGTCGGCATCGTACTCGGCAGCGGTCGAGCGCAGAGTCGTGTCACCCGTGCCGAAGTCCGCAGTGCCGACCACCTCGCCAAAGGCGTCGTAGCGCGTCGTGCTCCTACGACCCGTTGCATCGACGACGTCGGTCTTGCGGCCCAGGGCGTCATACGCGAACTTCGTCGCCCCGCCACCGGGTGTGGTGACGGTCAAAGCCTCGCCCGCCACGTTGTACGTGGCCGAAGTGATGCGGCCCGCCGGGCTGGTGGATGCGGTCTGGTGCCCCGCGTCGTCCCAGGCATAGCGCGTGGTCAGGTTCGCCGGAGCGGGGTATCGCTCGATGGCCGTCGCGGTCATCTGCCGACCGAGCTCGTCGTAGGTGGCTTCGGTCCGCGCCCCGGTGGGGCCGGTAGCCGAGAGCTGCAGACCCGTAGGCGTCCAGGTGTAGCGGTTCGCCTTGTCGTCGAGAGGCGACGACGTCTGGGCCGGGTCCAGCGGGTTCGTGACCGGCAGCGCCTGCCGGATCAGATGCCCCAGCTGGTCGTATGCGTATGTCACGGTCCGGCCCAGCGGATCGGTGTTCGTCGTCCTGCGGCCCACGGCGTCGTACGAGAACCGGGAAACTGCGGTGATCTTGTCTCCTCCCGGAGGGGTGTAGTCGGGCAGGGCCATAGTGGTGGCACGGCCGAGCCTGTCGACTGCGGTGCGCGTCACCGCACCGTTCGGGTCCCGGGCTTCCGTGGCCTCGCCGAAGGTGTTGTAGCCCGTGACCGTGGACGGCTTGACCGCTGCGGCCGGCGTGCCGGGCTTCTCCTCATTGACCTGTGGGGCGATCTGCTCCACGAGACGGCCCAGGGGGTCGTAGCGGTAGATGGCGGTGAAGGCGGCGGCGTCCGCGCCGTCCTCGGTGCCGCGCGGGCTGGTCGCCGCAGTGCGCAGGCCGCGCTGGTCATAGGCGAACTTCGCCGTGCGCGTGTGCGATCCGTCGTCGACGGTTCGGGTGAGGGGGTCACCGGCCTTGTCGTAGGTGAACCGCTCCGAGCTGAGCGCGGTCTTCTGCTCGACCGGCCGGTCCTCCTCGTCGTACGTGTACTCGGTCCAGCGGTTCAGCCCATTCGGGTCGAGGACGCTGCGGGTCACTCGGCCGGTGATGTCCACGTCGCTGGTGACGGTGGTGGCACCACCGCCGGTGGTCCGCTTGGTCATGTGGCTGGCGCCGTCGTAGGTGTCGGCTTCCAGCACGATGTCGTGTTTGCTGCCATCGGCCTGGGTGACGTCTTTGGCTGTCTTCGTGGCGAGAGTTCCGTCGTCGTAGTAGGTGTAGGCGGTGGTGGCGCCCATGGCGTCGGTCGTGGTGGCCAGTCGGCCGGCCGGGTCATAGGCGCTGGAGACGAGCACCAGGTCCTTGGTGGTGCTGGAGGGGTCGCCCTTCCAGCCTTTCAGGACCGTCGCGGCATGGCGGCCGGCCGGCGTGTACTGGAACTCGTAGCTGGTGCCGACGGCATCGGTCGTACGGGATGTGCGGCCGAACATGTCGTGGGCGAAGGCCGTCTCGCCGCCCTCGGCGTTAGCGGTCCTGTCCTCCAGGCCGTGGTCGTCGTAGTGGTGAGTGACGGTGCGCTTGGCGTCGCCGCCCGTGGCGTCCTCCGTGGACTCCGTCAGCAGCTTGCCGTCGGGGTCGAAGTCACGTGTGATCCGGGACGTGTGGGCGGTACCGGTGATCTCATTCTTCACTGCGGCGCCGGTCTCGTAGACGACCCGGGACATGGTGTCGTACGCGAAGGTGGTCGTCACACCCTGCGGGTAGCTGTCGGAGACCTGGGTTTCCGAGAGCTTGCGGCCTATGCCGTCGTAGGCGTAACGCGTAATCAGCCCGGACGGTGCTGTCGTCTGGACTAGGTCGCCACGGGAGCTGTAGTCGTATGTGGTGACCCCGCCGCCGGGTGTGGTGACGGTAGCGACCAGTCCGGCCGGGACGGTGCCCCCGCCGACAGCCGCTTCCCTGCCGGTGGTGTAGGCCGTGGCGGACTTCCGTCCGTCCGCGAGCGTCGTCGTGTCCGGCAGGCCGAGCGCCGTGTAGCTCAACGATGTGCGGTAGCGGTCGTCGGCGGCGCTCGTGGAGCGGGCGTCGCGCACGCCCGTCGGCTTGTCGTTGCGCGGGTCCAGCGGGTCCTTGTCGTTGAAGTAATAGTCGGTGAACGACGTCCAGCAGGAGTTCGCATCCCGGCAGATGGTCCGGGAGACCGTATTGCCGCGCGTGTCGTGTCCTGTGACGGTGACGTGCCCATTGGGGTCGGTCACCGCGTGCAGGAAGCCGCCGGTGTCGTACGCGTAGGTGGTACGACCGCCTTCGGCATCGGTGGCCGACAGCAGTCGCTGGCCGCGCAGGGCGTCGTAGGAGACGCTGCGGGTGCCGTCGGCAGGGTCGGTGACGGTGACCGTCGAGGTGAGCGAGGACGCGCTGGAGTGGCGCATGGCACTGTAGTGCTCGGTGACCTGGTCCTCGGTCAGTGCCTTTGGGTAGACGGCGAATTCGTCGAGCTGCCCGGTGAAGCGGCGGGTTCCGGGCTTCTGTCCGTCCCAGCCCTCGCTGGAGAATCCGGCACCGAGATAGGCGTGGGCCAGGGTCTCCGGCTTGGAGGCCGCGTTGAGATCTCCGACCTTGGTGCCGTCCAGGTACAGGGACTGGCCGGTACCGGAGCCGGTGATCACCACGTGGTGCCACTCGTTGTCGGTGACCGGAGCCGGCGAAATGATCGGCTTCCCTGTGCCACCGTGCCACAGCTGGCCGCGCAGCTTGCCGTCGGCGTCCACCAACAGACTCGGATTCCAACTCGTGGGCGTGGTGCCCAGCGCTGCGTCCTGAAGTCCGAGCAGTACACCGTTCGCCTTGGTTGTACGGAACCACAGTTCCGCCGACATCGAGGCCGTGTTGCCCATGGCCTGGTACGGCAGCTCGATGGAACCGTCTCCGTTCAGGGCCACGGCGGTGTTGTCACCGGGCCCGAAGGCGCCGGTCGTTCCCAGCGTGGCCTTGCTGTACGTGCCGTCCCCGGCATATGCCGCTGTCCGGCTGTGCGCCTTATCGCCGCTGGTCTCGTCCAGCCGCCAGTAGCCCGTGGGCGCATCCGCAGTGACCGTGCTCCGGTAGTGAGCGCCGTCACCGGAGACCAGCGCGGTACGCGAGCGGTAGTGCTCGGCGACTGTGCTCTCGGTCAGCTCCTTGGTGTAGAAGGCGGCTTCGTCGAGCTGGCCGGCGAAGTAGCGGGTTCCGGGCTTCTGTCCGTCCCAGCCCTCGCTGGAGAATCCGGCACCGAGATAGGCGCGGGCCAGGGTCTCCGACTTCGAGGGCTCGTTCAGGCTGCCGACCTTTGTCCCGTCCAGGTACAGCGACTGACCGCTGCCGGAACCGGTGAGCACGGCGTGGTGCCAGGCGTTGTCCGTGACCGCCGACCCGGAGACGATGGGTTTCCACGAGCCGCCGTGCCACAGCTGGCCGCGCAGCTTGCCGTCGGCGTCCACCAGCAGACTCGGATTCCAGTCCTTCGGTGTCGCGCCGAGATCCACGTCCTGGATGCCCAGCAGCACTCCGTTCGGCTTGCCCGTGCGGAACCACAGCTCGAAGGAGAGAGCGACAGCGTTCTTGAGCTGGTCGGTCGGGACCTGCACGGCGCCCGCCGAGCCGTCGAGCGTCGCCGAGCCGTCGTCGCCGTCGGCAAAGGCGCCTACCGCACCGAGAGTCACGCCGTCGCGGTAGGCGCCGTCGGCTCCTCCACTGATGTCATTCGCTGCGGTGGAACCGCTGCGGTCTCCCAACCGCCAGTAGTCGACCGGGCCCGCCGCGCGTACAGCGTCGGAGTAGGCAGCCGATCCTGCGGAGTAAGCGGGCGCGGAGATCTTCCAGGTGCCGCCGTTGCCGTCGGTGGCCTGGACGACCCGTCCTGTGCTTCCGTCGTAGGAAACCTGGGCATGGACGCGCCCCGAGGGGAGTGTGACCCTGGTCAGCCGTCCCGACGCGTTTCGGGCGCGGTAGTGCTCGGCGACCGTGGCGGCATCGAGAGCCTGGTGATAGACGGCCACCTCATCCATGAGACCGGCGAAGTGCCGTACACCGCTGGCCTGCCCGTCCCAGCCGGCACTGGAATATCCGGCGCCGAGGTAGGTGAACGACTGCTTGCGGTGATCGATGGGGCCGGCCAGCGTGCCGACTAGGAAACCGTCAAGGTAGAGCGACTGCGTGGTACCGGCCGCGGTGAGCGCGGCGTGGTGCCAGGTGTCGTCGGTGACGGCGGTGGTGCTGACGATGGGCTGGACATGTCCTGTCCAGTACTGCCCGACAAGCTTGCCGGACTTGTCGATGGACAGAGCGGGGGTCCAGTCGCCGGGCTGGCCATCGGCCAGACGCCTGTCCTGGAAGCCGACCAGAACGCCGGGGTTGGCAGTCTTGAACCACAGCTCGGTCGTCAGGAGGGTCGAGGTGCGGATCGTATCCTCGGGCAACTCGGCATAGGAATTAGTGCCATCGAACGAGGCAGCCGTGTTGCTCGTGCCGGATACCGCCCCTGCGGCGCCCAGCTTCACGTCCCGGTAAACCGCCTGGTTCAGGCCGGTGCCGGAGGGGGCGTCACTGGCAGCCGCAGGCCCCGTCGACTCCCCCAGCCGCCAGTAGGACACCGGGTTCTGGTCGAGCACCATGCTGCGGTACAGCGAGCCGTCGCCGTACTCGTACACGGTGCACTTGTCCATGGAGGCGGGTGGGCAGACCTTGGTGAGGCGGTTGCCGGTGTAGCTGTAGGCCCACTTCAGCCCGGCGGTCCCGGGGCCGGTCCCGTTCGTGGTGACCGAGGCGACCCTGCCGTCGTTCCAGGAGAAGCTCAGTGCGCGGCCCGAGAGCATGTCCCGGGCCTCGGTCAGCCTGCCGTCGGTGTAGGTCAGCCGCTGTTCACGGCCCGATCCGTCGACGATCCTGGAAAGGCGCCCGGAGGAGTCGAAGGAGTACGTGGCAGCCGACTTGTCGCGCAGCACCCAGCCACCGCCGTTGTCAGCGGTGAGCGCGGTCAGACTGCCCGCCGGTGCGGCGTAGCCGCCGTCCGCATTGCGGCCGAAGCGTATGCGGCTTCCGTCCTTGGTGGTGACGACGATGCTGCCGGTGTCCTCGGCGACAGCTCGCATGTCCCAGCGGGTCGACCAGCCGGTGCCGAAGACGTTGTCGACCCGGGGATCGAGGGAGTTGTAGTTGCGGACGACTGCCAGCTCGGGACCGACGGTGGGAATCGCCGCGTCGGTGGCGGCGGTGGAGTAGTTCCCGGCCCGGGTGCCGAATTCGTGATCGCCGTCACCGCCGAGGCGACCTGTCACGGCCGGCTGGGCCACCTGGGTACTGAAGTACGCGGGAGTGGGCTGGGACGAGGTGTCCTTCCCGTCGTACGCGTAGGCGTACCAGGCGTAGTTCTTGCTCCACGACAGCCAGCCGCTCGGAACCGTCCACTGCTCGGCGGTGCCGCGGGAACCGCTGCGACAGTTCTTGCGTGCGTCCTTGCCTTCGACCTCGCAGATCTCGAAGGTGTACTGCAGGGTGCTGGACGGAGAGCGGTCCGCGTCCTTGCCGGTGGCCCACAGGGTCGGTGTCAATGAGGAGAGCACCGCGCCGCTGGCCGGTGATTCGGCCGTCAGCTGCGGAGGGAGATTCACCGCGGCGAACTTGATGGCCGGGCCCGGCACGCCTTCGGAGGTGAACCTCGGGCCGTCCAGGACGTCCATGGTCCACACGAGCGTGTAAGTGGCGGGCTGGAGTGGCGCGACCTTGGCGTCGAGCGTGATGCTTCGGCCTGGCGCGACGTCATCCGGCATCGGGGTCCAGGCAACCTTCGACTGGTCGGTGATCTCCTTGCCCGAGTCGTCGTAGAGGTTGTAGCGCAGCTGGATGTGGCCGCCCTTGGTCCAGGTTTCCTGGCCCTGGTTGGTGACGGTGACCTTCATCGAACCCTGGGACGTGACCGTCACCGGCTGGGTGAAGTCGCCGACGTCGTACGTCGCTCCGTACCTGGTCCAGGTGATGTCCAGGCTGGGCTTGCCATTGGGGTAGTTGTCCGAGCCGAACTGCTTCCATGCCTTGGAATCCGAATCCGAGGCTTTGACGGCCAGACCGTAGTTTTTCTTGCGTCCGTGCGTCCAGTCATCGACGAGTTGACGACCGTCCGAGCCGAGGCCTATGGCCTCCCACGCCGGATCACAGGACCAGGAGTTGGTGTCCGGCGGTCGCCAGCCGTGCGCGAAGCTCTTCGACACCAAGGAGGGCCCGGCGTCCGGGCCGGGGAACGACCTGACCGACGACTCGGACCAGTCCGAGGTGATGGCGTGCACCGTCACCGGCCGCGCGTCGCACGAGTACGACCAGGTGTTGTAAAGCGCCAGTTTGGCATCCAGCACCCACGCGTTCTTGAGCGAGTTCTCGACGCCGTTGAAGCGGAGGAATGACGCGGCCTTGTGCGTACCGCCGTCGTAGCTTCCTGCCTTGAGGATGGTGTCGCTGGAGAAGTCCTGGCTGTAGGGGGTCTGGACGTAGGTGCTGGCGGTGGCGTCGATGCCGTTGACTGACGGGTCGACCTTGACGGGGAAGATACGTTCCGGCGCACTCAGCCATTCCTTGTCGAGCGATACGACGAGGACCTGGCGGCCGTTCTGCGTGTCGAGGCGGTAGCGGACGCCCGAGGAGATCTCGCCCTGGTTGGCGTTCTCCGCAAGGTGGGAGTCCTCCATCCAGCCTGCGGGCATCCGGGCGCGCTGCTGGCCGTCCTGGTCGGCGAAGACCACGGCGCCCTGGTCGTCGAGGTGGGCGGTGAGGCCGTCCGTGCGGAGGGGGAACCGCCACTCCGTCGGAGCGTCCTTGCCTTTGAGGATCAGTGTCTCCTTCACGGAGTCACTGCTTGCGGTGTACCGCAGATCCGCGGAGTGGCGCACATCCGGGTAGGTGATGACGCTGCCGTCGGCCTTGCCCATGACGTCAGCGGCTTCCGCGAGGCCGTAGCCGAGTGAGGGACCGTTGCCCAGCTTTATGGTTAGCACGGGGTCGGTGTGCGCCGAAGGCGCGAAGGTGATGTCGGCGGCGGTCGAGCGGGTCTGCCAGAGCGGACCGTCCGTGGCGACGGCCCGGGCGCTCCGGGTCGTCCGGACCAGGGTCGGGTCGATCGGTTGCCAGGCGCCGTCGCGGCCGGGGAAGTTGACGGGCTGATTGTAGAAACGAGTGGTGTACGTGCCGTCCTCGTTGCGGAAGGTGCGCTGCCGCTCCTTGCGCGCCGAAGGCACTTCCCGGCTCTTCTTCTCCGAGAAGCCCTGTGGAGTCGACAAGGCGGGATTCTTGACTTCCTTCGCCGCCCCCATTCTGGGCTTCTTGTGGGTGCCGGCCAGATCCTGCTGCGACAGCTTGTGCTCTTGCGGCAACTGGTTCGGGGCCTCCAGCGCTCCGCGGTGACCACCGGCGGCAGATGCCTCCGTAGTACTTCCTGGCATCCGGTGACCGCGGCCTGCGGCGGAACCCCAGTGCTGGTCGGGTTTTTTGCCCGGGTCTCGGCCGGACGTACTGCGGCTCCATTGGCCAACGGCCAGTGCAACCTGATCGGTTCCGCATAGCACGGCCATTATCAGAGCCATGGCAAAGGCTATATAGCGTGAAAAACGCATGGGTATCCCTATGGCGTGAGTAAAAGCTTGTCATGTCTACAACCTCACGCGATCTTTACTCAAGTAAAAAGATGGGCATAACGGTGCGCGGCGTGGTGAAGGTGGTACCTCAGGGCATGAGGGGACGGGCCCAACTGTTCCGGACTCGGCCCTCGGCCTTCCGTGTGTCCGTCACCAGCCAGCGCGGTTTTATCCGGGAGCGGGAGTGGTTGTTCTGGTCGCCGTAGAGGCTCTTGTGGTGATCGACCGTGAGCTGTTCCAGCACCTTGACCGAGGACTACGACGGCGGACGGCTGCCCGGATCGGCCCCGAGGCCGGCTTTGCGGCCAAGCCGTGCCTGGTCGTTCCGGTGCGGCCCACGCGGGCAGAACGCCCGGACTCTCGCGGCAATCCTGCCCCAGGAGGCTTTCGAGACCCGATCCGTCAGTCGAGGCACCCATGGGCTTCGCGAGTACGACCGGGCGTTGGTCCAGTTCCCCGGCAGCATCGACAGGTTCGAGGATGGCCTTCTGATCCGCCGCAGCATGACGGACGGCGAGCTCTCCTACCACCGGGTGCACGCACCCGAAGGCACCCGCTTCCCGGGCTCGTGCGTGCCGCCGGGTCCCGGCGGCCGATCGGGGAAGCGTTCCAGGCTGCGAAGAACGAGGCCGGACTTGACCACTACCAGGTCCGTTTCCACCGGGGCCGGTACTGGCATACCACTCTCGAAATGGCAGCCGCCGCCTGCTTCACCGCGCTCCGAGCCACCTGTCGGGACTTGGGAAATGCAGAACCAGCCGCGATCTCGTCCAGCTCGGTCCGAACGAGATCCGGCGTCTGCTCAGCAGAATTGTCCACACCACCCACGACGACATCGGACACATTCTGTACTGCTCACATTGGCGCAGACGGCAGCAGCGACGATCCCGTATCAGCCACTACCACCGCCGAGGCCACCCACCCCCGTAACCGTCGTTGCAGTACTAAGAGGCCGTGCGCCGCGCCCTCCTGTTCCGCAGCACCACCCACCCGGCCGCCAGCAGGGCCACCCACACGCCCATCACATACAGCGCGACCCTGCTGTCCGAACTCCATGCGATGAGCACCGTCACCAGGGCGAAGAAGGCGAGCGCGAGCCAATTTGTATAAGGCGCGCCGGGCATGCGATAGGGCGAGCGCTCCGCGCGGCCGTCGGCCACCGCGCGCCGGTAGCGCATGTGCGTTACCAGAATGATGCTCCAGACGAGGATCGCGCCGCCGGTGGAGACCGAGGTGATGTACGTGAACGCGTGCTCGGGGTCGAGCGCGTTGATGAGCACCCCCGCTCCCATGGTCACCGCCGAGACCGCAAGCGCCTGTGCGGGCACGCCCCGGCCCGTCAGCCTGGACAGCGACTTGGGCGCGTGGCCGTTGACCGAGGCCGTGCGCAGCATGCGCGCCGTCGAGTAGAGGCCGCCCGCGTTGCAGGAGGAGAGGGCCGCGGTGAGCACGATGAAATTGACGATTCCCGCCGCCGCCGGAATTCCGATCTTGGCGAAGGCCGCGACGAACGGGCTGACGCCCGGGTGGAATTCGGTCCAGCTCACCACGGAGAGGATCACCAGCAGGGTGCCGATGTAGAACAGGCCGAAGCGCAGCGGAAGGCTGTTGATCGCCCGCGGGATGTTCTTCTGGGGGTCCTCCGCCTCATCGGCGGTGACACCGACGAGTTCCACGCCGAGATAGGCGAACAGCACGATCTGGAGGGTCATCAGGGAGTCGTGCACGCCATTGGGGGCGATGCCGCCGTCCTGCCACAGGTGGGTCACCGAGGCGGTTTTCCCGACGTCGCCGAAACCGATGAGGAGCACCCCGAGCCCGATGAGGATCATCGCGACGATCGCGACGACCTTGACCAGGGCGAACCAGAATTCGAGCTCACCGAACGCCTTCACCGAGATGAGGTTGACGGCGAGCAGGACGACGAGGGCCACCAGGGCCGTCTGCCATTGCGCGATCCCGGGGTACCAGTACGTCCGGACTGGTGATCCTCGATGTCGACTGTCACGGGGGAGATGTGCCGACCGACCCCGAGCGGCTGCTGCCCGGCGTTGAGCTGCCCAACGACACCGCCCCGGGCAGCATCGTTGACGGCCGCGACGTGCTCGCGCTGCTCGTCGAGGTACGCTGCGCCACGCTCCCCGGCTGCGCCCCGGAAACCCTCATCGTGCGCACCCCCTCGGGAGGGTTTCACTACTGGTTCCGGGCGCCCGCCGGTACGGCCTGGCGCCCGCAGGCGGGGGCGCTGGGCTGGCAGTTGGACGTACGCGCCGGATCGTCGTACGCCGTGGCGCCAGGCACGGTCACCCGTGATGGCGCGTACACCGCACTCGGAGACTGCCGTGCGGTCACCGAACTGCCCGTGTGGCTCGCCCGCGACCTCGAGCGCACTGGGCACCGCGTACGCCCCGAGCGGCCCCGCGTCGCGCTGCCCTGGCGCTCTCGCAGCGTGGGTAGTGGGTACGTTGCCGCCGCCGTCGAGAGCGAGCTGCGCGCGGTCGCCGAGGCGCAGCCCGGCACCCGCAACGCCACGCTCAACCGCGCCGCCTTCAGCCTCGGCACCCTGTGCGCCGTGGGGCGCCTCGAGCACGACCAGCTCGCCGACGTCCTGCGCGACGCCGCCCAGCACGCCGGACTGCCCGAACGGGAAGCCGATGCGGCAATACGCTCGGGCCTCTCCGCAGGCGAGCGGCACCCGCGCACCCTCTCCGGAGCCGCAGCATGACCTACGCCCCCGCCTTCAATCCGGCCGCCGCCGCGCGCTCCATCGTCCCCTTCCCCCGGCAGGAAGCGAGCGCGGAGCAGCCGCGTGTGCCGAAGCAGGAACGCCGGCCACCGCAGGCCGAAGTGCTGCGCGTGCTCGGACAGAACCGCTTCCGGTACCTCCACCACAACGGCGCCCCGTACGCCGTCCCGTACGACGGCCCGACCATCGCCGTACCGCTACGCGCCGCCGCCCACACCGGCACCGGAAGCCTGCGCCAGCACCTCACGCTCGCGTACGTGACCGAGCACAACCGGACGCCCTCGCAGACGGCCCTCGCCGACGCCTTGGCCGCGCTCGACGCTCTCGCCATGCGCGTCCCCGAGACCGAGCTGCACCTGCGCGTGGCTCCGGACCCCGAGGACCCTGCCGTGTCCTGGCTCGACCTCGGGCGCCCCGACGGGGAGTCGGTGTGCCTCGCTCCCGATGGGTGGGCACTGACCTACCCCGGCCCCGAGGCCGGACTGGTATGGCGGCGCAGCAAGCTCGTCAGTCCCCTGCCGCGCCCAGACCGGGTGGCGGGTGGCTGGCGCGCGGGGCTCGAGGAGTTCGGCGCCTTGCTGCCGTTCACGCCCGAGACGTTGCCGCTCGCCGTCGGCTGGCTGCTGGCCGCGCTGCGCCCCGGCATCCCTCGCCCCATCGCCTACCTCACCGGCGAGCAGGGCACGGGCAAGAGCACGTCGGGTCAGATGCTCGCCGGCGTGATCGAGGGCGCCCGCGCGCCACTGCGGCAGGCTCCCGAGTCTCTGCGCGACCTCGGGCCGACCACCGCCGCTGGATGGATACTCGCGCTCGACAACCTCTCGGGCATGCCCGGCTGGCTCTCCGACGCCCTGTGCCGCGTCGTCACGGGCGAGGCACAGGTGACCCGCGCCCTGTACACCGACGACGACGTGAACGTCCTCACCTACCAACGCCCCGTCCTGCTCACCGGCATCGACCTCGGCGCACTGCGCAACGACCTCGCCGAGCGCATGCTGCCGCTCGAACTCGCCCCCATCCCCCGGCACAAGCGGCGCACCGCGGGCGCTCTGTGGAGCGCGTACGAGCAGGCGCACCCGCGCTTCCTCGGCGCGCTGCTCGACCTCGCCACCGCCGTATGGGCAGACCTCCCGTACGCCGCCGCCGTCGACCTCACCGAGCGCCCGCGGCTGGCCGACTTCGCCGAGCTGCTGCACGCCCTCGATCGCGTCACCGGCTGGCACAGCCTCGCCGCCTTCAACAGCTCGCAAGACGCGCTGAACGACGCCGTCCTCGACGGTCACCCGGTCGCCGCCGCGCTGCGCGAGTGGACCGTCTCGCCCGCCTTCCCGTCCAACGGTTGGCAGGGGACCATGGCCGAGCTGCACCGGATGCTCGGCAGCGACGGGCGCGGCCTCGCCGACGGCTGGCCCAAGACATCCGCCGTTCTCAGCGCTCGCATCCGCCAGGTCGCGCCCGCGGCATCCACGTAGCGCGCGCCTCGGGCAGCAACAAGAACGGCAAAGTGTGGGCCGTCACCCACACCCCGCCAACCTGACTCATCCCCGCACCTCGTCGTGACCCTTGATCCTCGGCCATCGACGGTCGAACTTCCCCTGGTCAGGCAGCTCTGATGATTTCTGCGCAGATGGGATGCCCGCGATCTCTACCTCCATAGATCGTGAAGCAGCCGAGGCTGTACCTACAGAGGAGGCAGCGGATTGGAGTATCAGACAAACTCCATCTTGGTTTGCAGACCAGGCGAAGTGGGGTAGGACGGACCAGATGGTCCGTTATCAGGTCTAGCGAACGCGGGGTGGGAGTTCGTGCGAGTTTCAGAGTTCTACAACATCGGCCGAAGCCAAGGAACTCTTGATTTCATTGATGTCGACATAACCGACGACGTGCCAGTCTATATCGATCCGGGCATGATCAGGCACCTACCCGACGATTGGGGCAAGGAGTGCCTCATCATGCTCACCACGTTTTTCGATAGCGTCCTGGACGCAGTGCGCTCAGGAGACAAAGATCGAGCTAGGCGTCTCCTCGGGAACCTTGGCGAACCTAACGAGACGCATCTCGGTTTTTCCTCGGGAAGAAGTGCGGGTCGCGGCTTCGGCAGGCAGATGGGTGATCTTCTTGCCGAGAAATTGGCAGCGAGCCAAGCAGCTCAGACTGGCTTGATTGAGGACCTCGAAGATACGGCCTTCTTCATTGACAAAGTGGGCAAGGATATAGTCTCAGACATCACGACTAATATAATTCGTGGACCTCTTATCGCCTACACGCAACAGATGGCCTCAGTGTTTGGAATCCCGCTCGATGAGGATGTGACTAGCGGCCCCGTCTGGAACCCCCACACCCTTGAATGGGAACACGGATACACACGCCTCCCCATACCTGGCGACCATAAGCTGCTACTGGTCCCTAAGGTGATAGTGCGTCGCGACATGTACCTGTCGCGCGCGGAGTACTATCGAAATCACCTTGTGCCGACACTCCGATCAGAGGAGCTAGACAACCCGAGCAGTAACCTCGTTCGGACTCTCAAGAACGGCAGCAAGAAAGTGTACACGCGGGACATTCAAGAGCGTTACGGGAGCTCAAAGACTGACATCACACGCGAATCTTTGCTTCGCCCTGACGTCTACGCAAACTACAGGAGCCTCAAGAGGAATATCGCTCCGCCGCCAATCTCACACGAGGAGCTCAGCCAAGCCAACCGCACGTCGCTCCCAGATTACGAGAAGTTGCTCGCAGATGTCCTTGACACCCCGGCAGGAAAAGCCGATGCAGGCAAGTACCACCACCGAATCGAAGCACTGTTCACCGCCCTATTTTACCCATCTCTAACGATGCCGGAGATGGAAGAGGAAATACACAACGGGCGCAAACGCGTCGACATCTCGTACACAAACGTCGCCCAAGATGGATTCTTCCAATTTCTCGGGCGCCACAAAATCAAGTCCACATACGTAATAATCGAATGCAAGAACTACGGGAAAGAGGTAGGGAATCCAGAGTTGGATCAGCTATCTTCGCGTTTCTCGCCACTTCGAGGGCGGTTTGGAATACTTGCCTGCCGTTCCTTCGATGACAAGGATCGGTTTCTGAAGAGGTGCAGGGATACGGCTCTAGATCATCGAGGGTACGTTATCGCGCTGGATGACAATGACCTTCGAGAGATTGTTGCAGATGTCATGGAAGTCATTAATTGGAAACCTTCAGATCGGCCTCAAGCCGAGCCGGAGACTCAACCGAGGGTAGAGGGCTATCCGCTACTGTTCCGCAGGTTTAAGGCCCTTGTGAATTAGCTGCGGGAGGATTCGGCTGTGGCATGCTAGCTCAGAGGTCGGTGCGACACGAGCCCGGCTTGCGATGGGGCGGCCGACATGTCCCGCCATTCGCATAGCCGAAAAAAAGGGGGGACGCTCAGGGGACGCGTTCCGCACCGCAGGGCGTCCCCCACAGAGCCCCGCTTACTCCGCTGGAGCAACCACACCGCCCAGCATGGGGGATGCAGGGATGCCCCAAACCCCCTTCTCTTCTGTCCCAGCAAGCAGAGGATGGAGAAAGGAAGAGGAGTCCGGCGACAGCGTCCCCGCTGTCCCCATCCGAAGCTGCCAAATGTCCGCGCCGCGACCGGTCGATGCCTTCCCCACGCGCGCGAGCGCCGCCGACTCCAATCCCGGCTCAGGCCACGGTGAGAGCCCGGTGCTCAACCCAGGCTCCGGCGGCAGCGATGAGCGCTGCTCTGTGCGGTAGCGGGTCTGTCCGTTCTCTGCTCTCCCAAACCGCGTACAGGGCATGCGTGAAGGTGTCGACTGCACCAGGGGAGGCCGCGCGGTATGCCGGAACCCGTCGGGCGATGGATTCGGCCTGGTGGGGGGTGTGTCCTGCGTGGATGAGGCGCGGCACGGTGAATGCGGTGTCGGCCCAGTCCGGCGCCGGGCAGGCGAGCGCCCAGTCGACCAGAACGAGCCCGTCGGCTGTGGCCAGCATGTTCAACGGCGACATGTCCGTGTGGACGAGTGCCCGTCCCTCGAGGTCGTGCGCGTGGCCGTCCGGGACGAGCGCGCCCCATCGGGTGTGCAGCGGCTTCTTACGCACCGCCTCGGGCCACGGAGCGGCAGACATCGCGGTGAGCGCGTCGACGAGCGGGGCGAGATCGGCGGAGCCGGGCGAGAGATCGGGGTGGTGACCGTCGACGTACTCGTACCCCACGAGCAGCCATTCGCCCGCCTCCACCTGCCACAGCAGACGCGGAGCGAGCGGCGCGCGATCTGTCACTCGCGCTTCGCTGCGGTACATCCATGCCGATGGGTCGTCGAGCCGGACGCCCTTGACGAACACGCGCCCCGAGCCGGTGCGCAGGACGCAGGCAACAGGCGACATCACACCCTTGTCGGCGGTCTCCGCCCACTCGACCGGACCCGTGTGCGCCTCGACGGCGTGCCGTGCGGTGGGCGGGAGTTCATGCCATGGCGTTCGATCCACCCGCGTCTCTCCTCGTACGAACAGAAGCCGGCCCCCGGCTCGGCCACAGCGTGGCACAAGCAGAGGACCGGCGCAGGGAACTGTCAGGCGTGCTTGGGGCTGTTGTGGCAGTTCGCGTGGCACTGCGAGCAGTCGGCGATGTCCAGCTCCGGCCAGAACTCCATGTCGATCAGGAACCCGGCGGCAGTGATGGCGTCCACCGTGCGTGCCCGCAGGGCCTTGCCGCCGCCGTGCTCCTCCTTGTCGAGGAAGCCGGGCTGATGGTGCACGAACTTCCCGAGCGTCTGCGCGCAGAAGTCTTGATACGCCTTGGTGTGGAGCAGGAAGGCGTGCCAGAAGTCATCCAGGAGCGGGGACGGGCTGAGCGGTACGGGGCTGTGGACGCCCGCGGCGAGGAAGGCGAGCATCTGTCCGATGCCGCGGTGCGCCTTGCCCTCGGTCATGTCCGGGAACTTGGCGCGGATGTTGGCTGCGAGGGTTGCCCGCAGGTCGGCGCTGAGCAGCGTTCGCGCGTCGGTCGCGGAACGTTCCTGAACTACGGTCACGGTCCTTTGCCTCCTTGATTCGGTGGTGCGTAGGACGTGCTTCGCGATCCCCGCCCGGCCGGGGCGTGTCCAGCCGACCGGGCGGGGAGTTCTAGACCGCCGGAGGAGCGGAATCGGGGACAGCCAGCGCGGGCCCGGTGTCTCCCCGGTCGCCGAGGCCGTTGCCGACAATGGCGCCGAGGCAGACGAACCCGACGAGCGTGCCCAGGGCCCACAGCCAGCCCAGGACGAGACCCAAGGGGTCGGAGCTCCGCGGCGAGTGGGCGGCGTGGGCGTGGCGGGCGCTCATGAGGCGTCCTCGCGAGCCTTCCCGCGCAGTCCGATGATGCGCCCTACCTGGTAGTGGTAGAGCTCCATCTGATCGGGGGTGAGGACGAGGAGCGCCTCGCTCGTGCCGCCGTCCTCATAGTGGATCTGGACGGGCACGGTGCCCTGCTGCGCATGGTGGTCGTAGACCGCGTCCCGCTTCATGGGCGTGACGTGAGTGGCTTGTGCCGGGACCGGTCGCAGGGTGGTTCCGTCGGCCGGGGCGGACCACTCGGCGCCGCCGCCGGGCGGGCGCAGGTGGTAGGTCGCTGCTCCCTGGCCGGGCAGGGCGACCACAACGCCGATCCGCCCGTCGCGGGCGGTGTCGTGGGCGAGGTCGCCGAGCTGGGGGAAGAAGGGGGCTGCCGCAAGTAACTCGGCGCCTAACGAACGGGGTTGGGCCGGTCGTCCAGTCATGCCCCCGACGCTAGGAGCGCGTCAGGGGGCGAATATGAATGGGAGGAATATGGCCCTCATCCGTCCAGGTGGAAGCGGTCGGACATGCGCCGCAGCTTCTCCCGCGTCGCGGCTCGCTCGGCGTAGACGATGCTCCGGAGCGTGGCCCGGGCGATGGGGTGGTTGCGCACGAGCTGGGGAGCGATCCGCTCGGCGGTCTCCAGTTCGGCGAGCGCCTTGTCTCGGTTGCCGTCCCACAGCCACGCGCGGGCGAGGTCCATGTGGTGGTGCCCCTGGCGGGAGCCGGGAAGCGCGGCGACCAGTTCGGGGCTGGTGCGGCGGTTTATGGCCAGGGCCTTGGTCTGCTCGCCCGTCTCGAGGGCGATGCTGATCGCGTGGATCTGCACGTTGCCAGGGGAGAACGTGACCGAGTGCCGGTCGTAGACCGGCGGGCCCTGGTGATCGCGCATACGGTCGGCGGCGCTGCGCGCGTACCCGATGCGGTCCTCGGCTTCGGACGTCCGTCCCGCACGTGCGGCTGATACAGCGGCCCGAAGCTGGAGCGAACCCCACATGCGCACGGCGAGCGGGGCGCCACGGTCGTAGTCGTCCTGGATGTTGGCGAGGGCCTTGTCCGACAGCGCGAGGGAGTCGGCCCAATCGGCAGTCGCCCACATGTCCCATACCCGCATCCAGTCAGCGAGGGAGGGCATCACGGGGTCGCCGGACAGACGGGCGGACCACACAGCGCGCTCGGCTGCCATAGCGATCAGCTCGGGGTGCCCCAGGGCGTGGGCGGCGGTGTGGGCGAACTTGCAGGCGACCGCGTAGACCGCGTACGCCTCCTCGCGCTCGTGCCCCGTGGCCACCTCGGCGAGCGCGCGGGCCTCGCGCAGCAGGTCGGGCAAGACGCGCAGGATCGCGACGTTGGCCGCCGTGTCCCGCAGCCGGTGCAGGCGCGTCATCTCCCGCCACAGCTCACCAGAGGGGCGGGGTGTTCCGTCGAACACTGGCGTGAGGTCGTAGCGGCGCAGCTCCCGCAGGATCGAGGCCGCGGCGACCTGCCACTGATTCTCGGCAGGGCTGCTGGTGTACGGGCGACCGATCAGGTCGTTGGGGTGCACGTGCAGCTCGGCGGCGAGCAGGTTGAGCAGGCCGACCCGGTCTATCTCGATCTGGCCGCGCTCCATCTTGGACACCCACCCCTGAGACTTGCCCAGGGCGGCGGCGAGGTCGGCCTGCGGCATGCCGAGCCGCAGGCGGGCCCTGCGTGCGCGGCGGCCGATCTCTTCGGCTTCTTCCAACATCAGCACACCTCCCACGCTGCGGCGGGGCTGCTGTGCTCAAGCGGTCGGCAGGGCATCGTGGCTCCATCCGTTCGGGCTCATCCCCCAGAACGGTACCCATGCCCGTGGTGGGGCAGGGAAGCCTTTGCACTCTGTGCCCTCGAGGGCACACCCAGGGCACAAGACCCAGGAAGACCCCGGAAAACGGCGGCAACTACTGAACGTAGTTTTAGCACGTCAACCGGGGTTTCCGTGGATCAGCGCAGGTCAGTGGATCATGCGGGCGGTTCTTCACATACTGTCCGGCCGCGGTGATCTCGGCCATGCCGGTCGTGACCCACATGATCCAGTACGTCCACGCGGTGGCGTATCCCCAGAACGGTCCGAGGAACTCCCGCGCGTATTCCGCGAAACTGCCCGACACGGGCTTGTGGGTGAGCAGCTCGCCGAGCGCGCGCATGGCGAAGAGGAGCACGACGCCCGCAGCGGCGTACCAGATGATGAGGCTGGGACCGGCCTGGGATATCGCGGTACCGGCACCGAGGAAGAGTCCGGTCCCGATCGTGCCGCCGATGGCGATCATCTGGATCTGACGGGATCCCAGGCCGCGCTTGTAGCCCTCGGGCGAGTCGTCCTGAGCGGGGCCGCGCGTGCCTTTCGCTGTGGTTTCGCCTGATGTCGGTGGCTGCATGCGCGAAGCCCTTCTCGCGCGGATCTTGGGCTGGCGACCTTAAGTAGCGACGGCGTCGGCGACAAGTCTCTTTCGGCTCTGCGAGGGCTCCGCCGGGGGTGCGGAAATCCAGCCCGTCCGGCGTTTGAGGACGCGGCCGCAGGCCGCTCCCGCCGCAGGCGGCAACGGACCCGCACTCGGGGGCCTGGGGCACGAGCCCCAGTTTCGGGAAGGGGCGGGGTAGGGGAACAAGCCCACCCCGCTGGAGGCACCTCTGGGGGCACCCCCGGACGGAGTCTGGGGGAGGTAGCTGGCGCTCGCGGGCGCGGCGGCCGAATTCGTCCCGGTGCACGACGTGGTGGCCGGGGCGGGTGCGCTCGGCACGGTGGTGGCGGGGACGGCGATACGGAGTGTCGTACGCTCTCGGCCCAGCAAGTGATCTTCAGGGCCCGAAGGGGGAGCGCGGATGTTCGGCGGGAGCAGGAGGAGCGAGCAGGTGGTCGTCCTGCGGGATTCGCAGGCGATCGCCGAGGCCGTGCGCGAGGCGCTGGCCGGCGCGAGCGAGGAGCTGCGGCCGGGGCTGGAACTGGCCGCCGAGCTGATCGCCCGGCAGGCGGAGCGCCCCGAGCACGAGGTGCGGGCGGAGTGGGCGCGCGGCATCCTCGCCGAGGCGGGCGTCGACGCCCGCGAGCGGGAGGTGCACGCCGTGAAGACGCTGCGCCAGGCGCGGCCGGGGCTGGGCCTGGCGCAGGCGGTGCAGCTGGTGCGCGAGGTGCAGACCGCGGCGGAGCAGGCGGATCAGGAGCAGGCGGATCAGGAGCAGGCGGATCAGGGGCCCCGCGGGGCCGGTCCCGGAAGGTGAGATGACGGCGCCCACGATGTGACCTGACGGTAGGCTCGACGCGTGCCGAAGCCGCTCAGCCTCTCCTTCGATCCCATCGCCCGAGCCGACGAGCTCTGGAAGCAGCGCTGGGGGTCCGCGCCGTCCATGGCCGCGATCACCTCGATCATGCGCGCCCACCAGATCCTGCTCGGCCAGGTCGACGCGGTCGTCAAGCCGTACGGGCTGACCTTCGCGCGCTACGAGGCACTGGTGCTGCTCACCTTCAGCCGGGCCGGCGAGCTGCCGATGTCCAAGATCGGCGAGCGGCTGATGGTGCACCCGACCTCGGTGACCAACACCGTCGACCGCCTGGTGGTCTCCGGCCTCGTCGCCAAGCGGCCCAACCCCAACGACGGGCGCGGCACGCTCGCCTCGATCACCGAGAAGGGGCGGCAGGTCGTCGAGGACGCCACCCGCGACCTGATGGCGATGGACTTCGGGCTCGGGGTGTACGGCGCGGACGAGTGCGGCGCGATCTTCGAGATGCTGCGGCCGCTGCGGGTCGCGGCGGAGGACTTCGCGGGGGATTCCGCCGGGGACCGGGCGGACGATCTCACGGACGGGTGACACCCTCCGGCGCGCGCCGGGGGTGGCGAAGATCGCCCCGGAACGGGCGGTTACGCTCGTGGGCATGAAACAAAGCGTGCTGACCCGCTACCGCGTCTTGGCGTACATCACGGGTGTGCTGCTGATCCTCCTGACGATCGGCATGATCGCGAAGTACGGGCTGGACATGGACGTCTCGGGTCCGGTCCGCGTCGTCGCCATCGCGCACGGCTGGCTCTACGTCCTCTACCTGGTCTTCGCCTTCGACATGGCCTCCAAGGCCAAGTGGCCGTTCGGCCGGCTGGTGTGGGTGCTGGTCGCCGGCACCATCCCGACGGCGGCCTTCTTCGTCGAGCGCAAGGCCACCCGCGACCTGGAGCCGCTCGTCGCGGAGGCGGCCGCCACCGCCTGATCCTCGCGCGCGGGCCCTCGCGCCACGCGGCACAGCCCCGGACACCCTTGTGTTCGGGGCTTTCTTGCGCGACCATTTACTAGGACGTCCTAGTAAATTCGCGGGGCGCGGAAAGGCGGTTCGGAGCACATGGACGCAGAGGCGATCGAGGCGGGGCGCGGCCGCTGGCAGGCGCGGTACGACAAGGCCCGCAAGCGCGACGCGGACTTCACCACACTGTCCGGCGACCCGGTCGAGCCCGTCTACGGACCCCGCCCCGGCGACGCGTACGAGGGCTTCGAGCGGATCGGCTGGCCGGGGGAGTATCCCTTCACCCGCGGCCTGCACCCGACGGGCTACCGCGGCCGGACGTGGACCATCCGCCAGTTCGCCGGCTTCGGCAACGCCGAGCAGACCAACGAGCGCTACAAGATGATCCTCGCCGCCGGTGGCGGCGGGCTCTCCGTCGCCTTCGACATGCCGACGCTCATGGGCCGCGACTCCGACGACCCGCGCTCCCTGGGCGAGGTCGGGCACTGCGGCGTCGCCATCGACTCCGCCGCCGACATGGAGGTCCTCTTCAAGGACATCCCGCTGGGCGACGTCACCACCTCGATGACGATCAGCGGGCCCGCGGTGCCCGTCTTCTGCATGTACCTGGTCGCCGCCGAGCGGCAGGGCATCGACCCCGCCGTCCTCAACGGCACGCTCCAGACGGACATCTTCAAGGAGTACATCGCACAGAAGGAGTGGCTCTTCCCGCCGGAGCCCCACCTCAGGCTCATAGGGGATCTCATGGAGCACTGCACCCGCTCCATCCCCGCCTACAAGCCGCTCTCCGTCTCCGGCTACCACATCCGCGAGGCCGGCGCGACGGCCGCGCAGGAGCTGGCGTACACCCTCGCCGACGGCTTCGGCTACGTCGAACTGGGCCTGAGCCGGGGCCTGGACGTCGACACCTTCGCCCCCGGCCTCTCCTTCTTCTTCGACGCCCACCTCGACTTCTTCGAGGAGATCGCCAAGTTCCGCGCCGCCCGCCGCATCTGGGCCCGCTGGATGCGCGACGTCTACGGCGCGAAGACCGACAAGGCGCAGTGGCTGCGCTTCCACACCCAGACGGCCGGCGTCTCGCTCACCGCCCAGCAGCCGTACAACAACGTCGTCCGCACCGCCGTCGAGGCCCTCTCCGCCGTCCTCGGCGGCACGAACTCGCTGCACACCAACGCCCTCGACGAGACCCTCGCCCTCCCCAGCGAGCAGGCCGCGGAGATCGCGCTGCGCACGCAGCAGGTGCTGATGGAGGAGACCGGCATCGTCAACGTCGCGGACCCGCTGGGCGGTTCGTGGTACGTGGAGCAGCTCACCGACCGCATCGAGGCCGACGCCGAGAAGATCTTCGAGCAGATCAAGGAGCGGGGCGCGCGGGCCGTGCCGAACGGCGCGCACCCGATAGGGCCCATGACCTCCGGCATCCTGCGGGGCATCGAGGACGGCTGGTTCACGGGCGAGATCGCCGAGAGCGCCTTCCGCTACCAGCAGGCGCTGGAGAAGGGCGAGAAGCGGGTCGTGGGCGTCAACTGCCACCACGGGTCCGTGACCGGCGACCTGGAGATCCTGCGCGTCAGCCATGAGGTGGAGCGGGAGCAGGTGCGTGCGCTCTCCGGCCGCAAGGCCGGGCGGGATGACGCTCGCGTACGTGCCTCTTTGGACGAGATGCTGGCCGCTGCGCGGTCCGGGGCGAACATGATCTCGCCGATGCTCGACGCTGTGCGGGCGGAGGCGACGCTGGGCGAGATCTGCGATGTGCTCCGCGAGGAGTGGGGGACGTACGTGGAGCCGGCCGGCTTCTAGGTTTTTTCCCCAGCCCCGCCCCTTCCCGAAACTGGGGCTTGTGCCCCAGACCCCCGGCTGCGGGTCCGTTACCGCCTGCGGCGGGAGCGCCCTGCGGGCGCGTCCTCAAACGCCGGACGGGCTGAATTCGGCCCGTCCGGCGTGCGTCAGGATCACACGCCCGACAAGCCGCCCACCAGCAGAGCCGTGAAGCCCCGGGCCCACTCCTCGTCCACCGACTGGCCGCTGACCAGCGCCCGGTGGACCACCGCTCCCGCGATCACGTCGAAGATCAGGTCCGCGTTGCGCGCGGCCGCCGTCGCGTCCTCCTCCAGCGGGAGTTCGCCGCGCGCCTGCGCCCGCTCCCGTCCGAGGAGGACGAGCCGCTTCTGGCGGTCCACGATCGCGCGGCGGATCCGTACGCGCAGCGCCTCGTCGCGCGTGGACTCCGCGACCACGGCCATGAGGGCCGTCTTCGTCTCCGGGCGCTCCAGCAGCGCGGCGAACCGCAGCACCACGCCCTCGATGTCGGCGGCGAGGCTGCCGAGGTCGGGCAGGTCCAGGTGCTCGTCGAAGAGCGCCGCCACCGCGTCCACGACCAGCTCGTTCTTGCCCGCCCAGCGCCGGTAGAGCGTGGTCTTGGCGACCCCGGCGCGGGCCGCGACGTCGCCCATGGTCAGCTTCCCCCAGCCGAGTTCGACCAGGGCGGCGCGCGTCGCGTCGAGGATCGCCCGGTCGGCCTCGGCGCTGCGGGGCCGACCCGTACGGGCGCGGGCGGAAGTCATGCCGCGACCTTACCGCCGAGTAGCCACGCGGGTATGAGCCAGATCACGCAAAAGCCCGGGGAAGCCCCGTTACAGAGCACCGGCTTCCAGTTACGCTACGACTCGTAGCGAAAGAGCGACAACCACAGGCGCCAGGTGGGGACCCGGCGCCGAAACGATGCTCCGAGCGCCCTACGACGGCGCGCTTTTCCGATCGCCGCGCCGAGGGGGGAGGATAGGCCCATGCAGCCACGGAACATGTCCATGAGTGGAGTGGTCGACCTCGCCGCGGTGAAGGCCGCCGGGGAAGCCAAGCAGAAGGCGGAGCAGGCACGTGCCGAGGCCGCCCGCCGGGGCGGCGCGCCCGCCCCCGCCGCGCAGCGCCTGGTCTTCGACGTAGACGAGGCGGGGTTCGAGGCGGAGGTCCTCCAGCGCTCCGCGGAGGTGCCCGTCGTCATCGACTTCTGGGCCGACTGGTGCGAGCCGTGCAAGCAGCTCGGCCCGCTGCTGGAGCGGCTGGCGGCGGAGTACGCCGGCCGGTTCGTGCTCGCCAAGATCGACGTCGAGGCCAATCAGCTCCTCTTCCAGCAGTTCGGCGTCCAGTCCATCCCCGCGGTCTTCGCGGTGGTGGCCGGCCAGGCCCTGCCGCTCTTCCAGGGCGCGGCGCCCGAAGCGCAGATCCGGGAGGTGCTGGACCAGCTCATCCAGGTCTCGGAGCAGCGCTTCGGGATCGTGGGTGCCCCGGTCGAGCCGGGTGCCGCCGACGAGGCGGCCGCTGCCGCCCCGGCCGCGCCCGCGGGCCCGCACGACAGCGCCCTGGGCCTGGCCCACGAGGCGCTGGACGCGGGTGACCTGGGCGGCGCCGTGCGGGCGTACAAGAACGTGCTGTCCGACGACCCGGGCAACGCCGAGGCCAAGCTGGGCCTCGCGCAGGCCGAACTGCTCCAGCGCGTCCAGGACATGGACCCGCAGCAGGTCCGCAAGGCCGCCGCGGAGGGTCCCGCCGATGTGCGGGCGCAGATCGCCGCGGCCGACCTCGATCTGGTCGGCGGGCATGTGGAGGACGCTTTCGGCCGACTGCTGGACGCGGTCAAGCGGACCGCCGGTGAGGACCGGGACGCCGCCCGCGTGCGGCTGCTGGAGCTCTTCGAGGTGATCGGGGCGGACGATCCGCGGGTGGGCGCCGCGCGTACGGCGCTGTCGCGCGCGCTGTTCTGACGGACCCTTGTTCCCCCTGTGCCCCAGGCGGCACGGACGGCCGCGCTTTACCAAAACTTGGTAATCGCGAGCGCCGTTACTGCGAGTAAGAAAAACCCGGGCATTCGCCCGGGTTTTTTCGTATGACTCCCGCTTCTTCCGCACACGGTGCGGAACCCTCCCGGCACCGGCCGACGCGCTCCGGACCCCCCTTGGTTATCGGCCCGTTACTCGCTAGTAATGAACCTCTTGTGCCCCGGCCGTGAATGGACCACGATCGGCCAAGCTCGGTCCATTCCCTTACCCGGCAGCCGGTCGGTGTGCGGGGCGTGGGTCCCCACCGGGCGGGCCGTCCCGCAGTCGGGCCGGCCCAGGGACAGGGGGGTCCCCGCCGTCAACGGCAGGGCCTGTCCCGGCGGTTGCGCGAACGCGTGGCCAGTGGTTGTCGCTCGGGGGTGATCGCCGGTGCCGTCGGAGGCGTTTCGCGCCACCGGGTGCGGCGGCGCTCTTCTTCCCGAGGACGTAGCACTTCTCCCATCCCGGGCCCGGGCCATGAGGCCCCGACCGGAGATGTACGTCCGAGAAGGAGGAAAGTCATGCAGTCCCAGACTCGTGGTGGGACCAGATGGCGCCGGTTCGCCGTCGTGATGGTGCCCAGTATGGCGGCGACGGCCGCGATCGGTGTGGCGGTGGCACAGGGGGCGCTGGCGGCTTCGTTCAGTGTCTCCGGCCAGCAGTTCCAGGTGACGGCCGACAAGCTTCATGGCACCGGATTCGTTCAGTACGGCGCCTTGGACGAGACCAAGGCGGGCCAGAAGCCGGTCGCGGTGGTCGGCATCGACACCGCCGAGATCAACGGTCTTTGCCAGGCGGTCACCATTCCCACCCCCTTCGGCTTCGACGTGTCGATGACACTGAAGGCCGGGGGCGGGGACAAGCAGGTCACGGCGTCGAAGCTGTACATCGACGCGGACGACATGACCGCCAACGCGAAGTTCAAGAACGTCGACATCGGCGTGTCCGTGGACGACACGACCAAGGGCCCGGGCCCGGCGGCGGGTAAGGGTACCGCGGGGGCGCATGTGCCCGGCTCCTTCGCCCAGCAGGCCGACGAGGTCTGGTTCGACACGGTGGACCAGAAGGCCTGGGCGACCTCGGCGGGCACCTTCACGCTGCCGGGTCTGCACCTGAGCGTTGCCAAGGGCGCGGCCAAGTGCGAGCTGAAGAAGCAGTGACGCGCTGAACGGACGGGTGCGGGAAGGGAAGCGCGATCCCGTACCCGTACCGCGCGCACCGCTCGCCGGGCCCGGCCCAGACATCGAGCAACACGTTCCACCCGATCGCCCCCCGAGGAGCTGTACGACATGAGCGCCGACACGCGACCCCGGCCCACAGGATCGTTCGGCCGCGCCCGTCATTCTTTCCGGGACTGGCGCGGGCGGCGTCCGTTCTGGGGCGGGCTGTGGACCCTGCTGGCCGGCTTCCCGATCATGTACATCCCGTATCAGACCATGACGCTGGGCGATCTGCACATCCGCATGGCCACCACGGCGGGCGCGGGCTCGCTGATCATCGGCGTGCTGCTGGTCGTCCTCGGGCTGACGCTCTGGTTCCAGCAGCAGTCGCGGATCTTCGCCGGTGTCGCGGCGATCCTGCTCGCGCTGGTGTCGCTGGTGGTGTCCAACTTCGGGGCGTTCCTGGTCGGTTTCCTGCTGGCCCTGATCGGCGGCGCGCTCGGCGTCTCCTGGGCGCCGGGCAAGCCGGTCGTCGAGGCGGACCCGGACGGCGGCTCCGAGCCGCGGTCCGACGTGCCGCCGCCGGGACTGAGCCTGCTCAAGGACACCGACGGGGGCCACAGTGCCGCTTGACGAAGAGCCCGAGGGCGAGGGTGTGAGATCCGGCCCCCGGCACGCCGCCCCCCGCAAACCGCTGCTCGCCCGGCTCCATATGCCCGCGGGCAAGGCCGTCGCCATCGCGGCGATGCCGACCGCCGTCCTGATGGGCATGGGGCTCACGCCTCAACTGGCCTCGGCGAAGCCGCCGTTGCCCGAGCCGTTCGAGGGGCAGTGCGCGACGGCGCCGGACGCGTCGCCGGAGGAGCCGGGCACGAGCGCGAGCCCGGAGCCGAGCCGGAGCGCGAAGACGGACGCGGCCAAGCCCAAGGAGCCCACCAAGGAGCCGGCCCCGGCGACGTCCCCGTCCGCGAAGCCTCAGGACAAGCCCGGCGCCGAGCCGGACCCTGGCAGGAGCCCGGACAAGGGCAAGGCCGCGAAGACCGGCCCGTCGTCCGCCCCACCCTCGGCCCCGCCGTCCACGTCGCCCTCGCCGTCCAAGTCCTTCAACCCGTTGGACCCCTTGGGTCTCGGCGACAAGCTGAGGGACATCCTGGACGGCGGCAGGAAGCCCGACGGTCAGCCGTCGGCGCCGCGCAGTGCCGCACCCGGCCCGTCGGGCTCGCCCTCCGCGCCTTCTTCCGCCCCCGCCGCGCCCAAGGGTGCCGGAGCCCCGTCGGACCGGGCCCGTACGCCCAGTGGACAGCCGTCCACCGAGCCGCCCACCGAGCCGTCCACGGCGCCTCCGAGCACCTCGCCCTCCACGCCCTCGCCGGGGGCGAGCGGCTCCCCGGGGGCCCTGCCTCCCTGCCCCAAGGGGCAGGCGGTGGACGGGAACGAGGGGCACGCCTTCCCGATCCAGCCCTGGTATCTGGAGGCGAGCGTGCTCACCCTCAAGGGGCTGACGTACGAGGGCATCAAGAAGATCACCATGGTGAACGGGCAGCAGAAGTCCGTGCTCAAGTTCACCGCGGACGCGCTCACCATCAAGGACCTGCACCAGATCGTCAACAGCAACGGCAAGGAGTACCACGTCGCCGGGCCGGGCACGGATTCGACCGTGACCGGCGGGCAAGTGACGATGTACACCGAGGAGTTGAAGGGCAAGCTGCTGGGTCTGATCCCGTCGACCGCGAGCCCGGCGAGTCCGCCGCCGCTGATCCCCGGCCTGAAGCTGCCGATCCCCGTCTTCTACACGAATGTGAAGCTCCGGCAGGGCGGCCAGTTCGGCGGGACGCTGCACATCCCGAACCTGCACCAGTACTTGACGGACGGCACGTATCCGTAGGCCGTCCCCCCGAAACGGCGAACGCCGGACCGGCTGGAAGCATCCAGCCCGTCCGGCGTTCGTGTGCGGTGTGGGCTCAGCCCTCGCCGCCCAGGTGGTGGACCCGCACCATGTTGGTGGTGCCGGGGATGCCGGGGGGCGAGCCGGCGGTGATGATCATCGTGTCGCCCTTGCTGTAGCGCTTCAGCTTCAGCAGCTCCGCGTCGACCAGGTCGACCATCGCGTCGGTGTTGTCGACGTGCGGCACGACGTACGTCTCGACGCCCCAGCTCAGCGTGAGCTGGTTGCGGGTGGAGGCGTCCGTGGTGAAGGCCAGGATCGGCTGGGCCGCGCGGTAGCGGGACAGGCGGCGGGCCGTGTCACCGGACTTGGTGAAGGCGACCAGCGACTTCGCGCCGAGGAAGTCGGCGATCTCGCAGGCGGCGCGGGCGACCGAGCCGCCCTGCGTGCGCGGCTTCTTGCCCGGGACGAGCGGCTGGAGGCCCTTGGAGAGGAGCTCCTCCTCGGCCGCCTCGACGATGCGGGACATCGTCTTGACGGTCTCGATCGGGTAGGCGCCGACGCTGGACTCGGCCGACAGCATGACCGCGTCCGCGCCGTCCAGGATCGCGTTCGCGACGTCGGACGCCTCGGCGCGGGTCGGCCGGGAGTTGGTGATCATCGACTCCATCATCTGGGTCGCGACGATCACCGGCTTGGCGTTGCGGCGGCACATCTCCACGAGGCGCTTCTGCACCATCGGGACCTTCTCCAGCGGATACTCCACCGCGAGGTCGCCACGGGCCACCATCACACCGTCGAACGCCGCGACGACGCCCTCCATGTTGGCGACGGCCTGCGGCTTCTCGACCTTGGCGATGACCGGCACCCGGCGGCCGACCTCGTCCATGACGCGGTGCACGTCGAGGACGTCCTTGGCGTCGCGGACGAAGGACAGCGCGACCATGTCGCAGCCCATCGCGAGGGCGAACTTCAGGTCCTCGATGTCCTTCTCGGACAGCGCCGGGACGTTCACCGCCGCGCCGGGCAGGTTGATGCCCTTGTGGTCGGAGATGACACCGCCCTCGATGACGATGGTCCGCACGCGCGGGCCCTCGACCTCGGTGACCCGGAGCTCGACGTTGCCGTCGTTGATCAGGATCTGGTCGCCCTTGGAGACGTCGCCGGGCAGACCCTTGTAGGTCGTGCCGCAGATCGTCCGGTCGCCGGGGACGTCCTCGGTCGTGATGGTGAACTCGTCACCGCGCACCAGCTCCACGGGGCCGTCCGCGAAGGTCTCCAGGCGGATCTTCGGGCCCTGGAGGTCGGCGAGGACGCCGACCGCGCGGCCGGTGTCCTCGACGGCCTTACGGAGGCGGTGGTACCGCTCCTCGTGCTCCGAGTGGGTCCCGTGGCTCATGTTGAAACGGGCCACATTCATACCCGCCTCGATCAGCGTCTTCAGCTGGTCGAAGGAGTCGACGGCGGGGCCCAGGGTGCAGACGATTTTGGAACGGCGCATGGGGCAGATCCTATCGGTTTGTTTCGGAGCGGAATATTCGAGCTGTGGGAAAGGACAGGAGTCCACCCGTGATCAAGCGCTGACCAGGGCGTACGACTGGGTGGCGATCTCCAGCTCCTCGTCGGTGGGCACCACGGCGACGGCGACCCGGGCGTGCTCGGGGGAGATCAGCCGCGGCTCGTCCGCCCGGACGGCGTTGCGGCCGGCGTCCACGGCCAGGCCGAGCTCCTCCAGGCCCGCGACGGCGGCCTCCCGGACGGGGGCGGCGTTCTCGCCCACACCGGCAGTGAAGGCCACGGCGTCGACCTTGCCGAGAACGGCGTAGTACGCGCCGATGTACTTCTTCAGTCGGTGCACGTAGATCTCGAAGGCCAGCGCGGCCTTCTCGTCGCCCGCGTCGATGCGCCGGCGGATCTCGCGCATGTCGTTGTCGCCGCACAGACCGATCAGACCGCTCTTCTTGTTCAGCAGCGAGTCGATCTCGTCGACGGACATGCCGGCGTTGCGCGCCAGGTGGAAGATCACCGCCGGGTCCAGGTCGCCCGAGCGGGTGCCCATGACCAGGCCCTCCAGCGGGGTCAGGCCCATCGAGGTGTCCACGCAGCGGCCGCCGCGGACCGCCGAGGCGGAGGCGCCGTTGCCCAGGTGCAGCACGATGACGTTGACCTCGGACGGGTCCTTGCCCAGCAGCCGCGCGGTCTCGCGGGAGACGTACGCGTGCGAGGTGCCGTGGAAGCCGTAGCGGCGGATGCGGTGCGCGTCGGCGGTCTCCACGTCGATCGCGTAGCGCGCCGCCGACTCCGGCATCGTGGTGTGGAAGGCCGTGTCGAAGACCGCGACCTGCGGCAGGTCCGGGCGGAGCGCCTGGGCGGTGCGGATGCCGGTGATGTTGGCCGGGTTGTGCAGCGGCGCGACCGGGATCAGCCGCTCGATCTCCGCCACCACCTCGTCGGTGATCACGGTCGGCTCGGTGAACTTCTTGCCGCCGTGCACGACCCGGTGCCCGATCGCGGCCAGCTCCGGCGAGTCCAGGCCGAGGCCGTCCGCGGCCAGCTCCCGCGCGACGGCCTGCAGCGCGGCCTCGTGGTCGGCGATCGGCTCCTCGCGCTCGCGCTTCGCGCCACCGGTCGCGAGCGGGGTGTGCGCCAGCCGGGAGGTCTCCTCACCGATGCGCTCGACCAGGCCCACGGCCAGCCGGGAGCGGTCGGCCATGTCGAGCAGCTGGTACTTGACCGACGAGGAGCCGGAGTTGAGGACGAGAACTCGGGTGGGGTTGGCAGTCATGAAGGCTTTCCGGGTCGTTTGTGGGGGGTCTCGCGGGAGGCTCTGTCGGTACGGGGGCCGCGCGGCTCCCGTACCGACAGTAACGGCCGTCAGGGGCGCTGCTCGCCCTGAGCCTGGATGGCGGTGATCGCGACGGTGTTCACGATGTCCTGGACCAGCGCGCCGCGCGACAGGTCGTTGACCGGCTTGCGCAGGCCCTGGAGGACCGGGCCGACCGCGACGGCGCCCGCGGAGCGCTGCACGGCCTTGTAGGTGTTGTTGCCGGTGTTGAGGTCGGGGAAGACCAGCACGGTGGCCTTGCCCGCGACCTCGGAGCCGGGGAGCTTGGTCGCGGCGACCGCGGCGTCCACGGCGGCGTCGTACTGGATCGGGCCCTCGACCAGCAGGTCCGGGCGGCGCTCGCGCACCAGCTCGGTGGCCTTGCGGACCTTGTCGACGTCGGCGCCCGAGCCGGAGGTGCCGGTGGAGTACGACAGCATCGCGATCCGCGGCTCCACGCCGAACTGCGCGGCCGTCGCCGCGGACTGGATGGCGATGTCCGCGAGCTGCTCGGCGTTCGGGTCCGGGTTGACCGCGCAGTCGCCGTAGACGAGCACCCGGTCGGCCAGGCACATGAAGAAGACCGAGGAGACGATCTGCGCGCCCGGCGCCGTCTTGATGATCTCGAAGGCGGGGCGGATGGTGGCGGCGGTGGAGTGCACCGCGCCCGAGACCATGCCGTCGGCCAGGCCCTCCTGGACCATCAGCGTGCCGAAGTACGACACGTCGGCGACGATGTCGTGGGCCAGCTCGACGGTCATGCCCTTGTGGGCGCGCACCTGCGCGTAGAGCTCGGCGAAGCGCTCGCGCAGCTCCGAGGTCTGCGGGTCGACGATCTGCGCCCCGGCCAGGTCGATGCCCAGCTCACCGGCGCGCTTGCGGATCGCGTCCTCCTCGCCCAGCAGGGTGAGGTCGCAGACGTCGCGGCGCAGCAGCACGTCCGCGGCGCGCAGCACGCGCTCCTCGGTGCCCTCCGGCAGCACGACGCGGCGGCGGCCGGAGCGGGAGCGCTCGATCAGCTCGTGCTCGAACATCATCGGGGTGACCCGGCTGGAGCGGGCCACGGAGATGCGGTTCGTCAGCTCGGCGGTGTCCACGTGGCGTTCGAAGAGGCCGAGGGCCGTCTCAGACTTGCGCGGCGACGCGGCGTTGAGCTTGCCCTCGATCGCGAACAGCTCCTGGGCCGTCGGGAAGGAGCCGCCCGGCACCGAGATCACCGGCGTGCCCGGGGCCAGCCGGCCCGCCAGCGCCAGGATGTCCGGGCCCGGCCGCTCGTCGAGGGTCAGCAGCACGCCGGCTATCGGCGGGGCGCCCGCGCTGTGCGCGGCCAGCGCGCCGATGATCAGGTCCGTGCGGTCGCCCGGGGTCACCACCAGGCAGCCCTCGGTCAGCGCCGGCAGGAACGCCGGGAGCATCGCACCGCCGAAGACGAAGTCGCGGGCGTCGCGGTTGAGCCCGGAATCGTCGCCCAGCAGCACCTCGGCACCCAGCTTGCGGACGATCTGCGCCACGGTCGGCGCCGACAGCGAGGCGTCCTCGGGGAGCGCGTAGCAGGGGACCGGCAGGCTCGCGGCGAGCCGCTCGGCCACGGCCGTGCGGTCGGCCGGGGCGACCCGGTTGACGACGAGCGCGACGACGTCGCAGCCCAGCGCCTCGTAGGCGCGGTAGGCGTTGCGCGCCTCGGCCCGCACCGACTCGGCGTCCTGGTCCTGGCCGCCGACGACCGTGATCACGGAGGCGCCGAACTCGTTCGCCAGGCGCGCGTTCAGGGCCAGCTCGTCCGGCAGGTTGGAGCCCACGTAGTCGGTGCCGAGCACCAGCACGTACTCGTACTCTCGGGCGACCGCCAGGAAGCGCTCGACGAGGGCCACGACCAGCTCGTCGGTGCCCCGCTCCGCCTGCAGGGCGGAGGCGTCGCCGTAGGACATGCCGTTGACGCTCTCCGGCGACTGGTTCAGCCGGTAGCGGGAGCGCAGCAGGTCGAACAGGCGGTCCGGGCCGTCACCGTGGACGAGCGGGCGGAAGACACCCACCCGGTCGACATGGCGGGTCAGGAGCTCCATGACTCCCAGCTCGATGACCTGGCGGCCGTCGCCCCGGTCGGTCCCGGTCACGTACACGCTGCGCGTCACGCGTGCTCTCCTTGCTCCATCGCCGTGTTTATGCGGTAAAAAATTACCCGTTATGGTGGGCTTGCCCTCTTGACAATACCTGCGCCCCTGGATAAGGCGCGCGTCAGTGGGCGGTTCATGAGGTGCGCACACCCACCTCCCGGCCCGTGAAACAATCGGTTCGGCTCACATGTACCAGTAGCGAGCAGGAGACACAGCCAGATGCGCATCGGAGTCCTCACCGCAGGCGGCGACTGCCCCGGCCTGAACGCTGTCATCCGCTCGGTGGTGCACCGCGCGGTCGTCGGCCACAACGACGAGGTGATCGGCTTCGAGGATGGCTTCAAGGGCCTGCTCGACGGCCGCCACCGCAAGCTCGACCTCGACGCTGTCAGCGGCATCCTCGCCCGCGGCGGCACCATCCTCGGCTCCTCCCGCCTGGAGCGCGCCCGGCTGCGCGAGGCCTGCGAGAGCTCCAAGGAACTCGCCCGCGACCTCGGCATCGACGTGCTCATCCCCATCGGCGGCGAGGGCACGCTCACGGCGTCCAAGATGCTCTCCGACGCGGGCCTGCCCGTCGTCGGCGTGCCGAAGACCATCGACAACGACATCTCCTCCACCGACCGCACCTTCGGCTTCGACACCGCCGTCGGTGTCGCCACCGAGGCCATCGACCGGCTGAAGACCACCGCCGAGTCGCACCAGCGCGTCATGGTCGTCGAGGTCATGGGCCGCCACGCGGGCTGGATCGCCCTGGAGTCCGGCATGGCCGGCGGCGCGCACGGCATCTGCCTGCCGGAGCGCCCCTTCGACGTCGCCGACCTGGTCACCATGGTCGAGGAGCGGTTCGCCCGCGGCAAGAAGTTCGCCGTCATCTGCGTCGCCGAGGGCGCGCACCCGGCCGAGGGGTCCATGGAGTACGCCAAGGGCGCCATAGACCAGTTCGGCCACGAGCGCTTCGCCGGCATCGGCACCAAGCTCGCGGCGGAGCTGGAGAAGCGCCTCGGCAAGGAGGCCCGCCCGGTCATCCTCGGCCACGTCCAGCGCGGCGGCACGCCCACCGCGTACGACCGCGTCCTCGCGACGCGCTTCGGCTGGCACGCGGTCGAGGCCGCCCACCGGGGCGACTTCGGCCGGATGACCGCGCTGCGCGGCACGGACATCAAGATGGTGCCGCTCGCGGACGCGGTGACCGAGCTGAAGCGGGTGCCTGAGAGCCGCATGGACGAGGCGGAGTCGGTCTTCTAGACCGTCGACTCAAGACCGGCTGCCAAGGCCCGGTACCGGAATTCCGGTACCGGGCCTTGGCGTTCATCTGTCGCACGGGGGAATTCCGGGGCCCGGTGGTGAGTTGAGAAGGCTGTTCGTCAGGTTCGGGCGGACGATCGGATCACGGCCGGGCGGTGCCCGGCACTCGTCGCTCCATCCGTCGACAGGAGATCCCATGACGATTCTGGTGACCGGCGCGCGCGGTCGTGTGAGCGCGGCCGTACTGAGTGACCTGCGGGAGCGTGGCGCGGTGGTGCGGGCCGCCGGGCGCAGGCCCGAGGAGAGCGGGGCGGCGGCCGTGCGGCTCGACCTCTCCGAGCCCGGCACGTTCGAGGCCGCTCTCGACGGGGTCCGCAAGGTGTTCCTGTACGCGGATCCCGCGGGCATCGGCGCGTTCCTCGACGCGGCGCGCGCCGCGGGCGTGGAGCACATCGTGCTGCTGTCGTCGCTGTCGGCGGCGGAGAAGGACCCGGAGTCGAACGCGATCGGCGCGTTCCACGTTGCTGCGGAGCGGGCGCTGACCGGATCGGGCATCGACTGGACGCTCGTGCGGCCCGGCGCGTTCGCCACGAACGCGCTCCAGTGGGCGTCCTCGATCCGTGCGGAGGGTGTGGTGCGGTCCGCGTTCCCGGGCGCGCACAACTCGCCCGTGCACGAACGGGACATCGCCGCGGTGGCGGTCCAGGCGCTGCTCGACGACGCGCACCGCAAGGCGACGTACCACCTGACCGGGCCCGAGTCGCTCAGCGAGGAGCAGATGGTCGGGCTCGTCGCGCGCGCCATCGGCAAGCCGGTCCGGATCGAGCTGGTCAGCCGCGAGGAGGAGCACGCGCGTACGGCGCGGTTCGCGACCCCTGCCATCGCCGACGCCCTGCTCGCGTACCGCGTCGCGCACGACGGCGTACCCGCCGCGGTGCACGACGGCGTGCGGGAGGCCACGGGGCGTCCGGCCGTCCCGTTCTCGCAGTGGGCGAAGGACCACGCGGCCGACTTCCAGTGATTCGCTGACGGCAGGCCCGCACGCGCTCAGGGATCCTCGAGGGCGTGCGGGCCGTCTCGGAGCCCGTCCGCACTTGTGCTCGCTGTCTCAGCAGCGGGGGCGGAGCGGGATTGGGACCGAGGCGCCGGAATGCGCGTCGTTCTGGTGGCGCCGTAGATCGGCGTCGGCCGCACGCACCTCTTGGTGCTCGCCGCAGCGGAAGGCGGCGGCGCGGGTGAGGGTGAGCCGTGCGCAGGTGAGGCACCAGGTGTTGTCCGACTTCATGGGCTCACTCGATGCGCGTCGTAGAAGTGCCGCATGGCGCGCTCGGCGCAGGCCGCCTCGGCGGTGGCGTCCCGTCGGGACCGGGCCAGGGCCCGGGCGCCGTCCAGCTGGCGGCACGTGCGGCAGCTCTTGGCGTCCCCTTTGACGATCGTGTACGGCCCCGCGGAGGCGTGCGCGACAGCGATCATGTACGGCCCCCGATGCTGCGCTTGTTGGTCTCGCGGACCTTGTCGCGGAGAGCGGCGTCGCGCTTCTCCGTGTCAGGTGTGTCGTTCATGGCCTGTCCTTCCTCATCCGGCCTTCGGACGGCCTGGTCGGCTCGCCTCGGGTGGCACGGGGCCATCTTCGGCTCCCAAGAAGGACGTATCGGCCTTGAACTCCGGACAGTTGGGCTGTTTCGGCGCTAGCGTGGAAGACGTCCCAAACGTCTGGAGGCTGGGTCTTGAACACTGCTCTGCGATCGGCTATGGCCGATGCCGGCCTCACCCCTCGCAAGCTGGCCATGAGAGTCGGGGTGTCAGGCAAGACCGTGGAGCGGTGGCTGAACGATCCGGAGTTGATTCCGCACCGGAAGAACCGCCAAGACGCCTGCGTCGAGCTGGGAGTTGACGAAGAGATGCTGTGGCCGAAATCCGTGAAGGACCGCATCAAGACCGGTACGGACAGGGAACTGGTCCACAGCTATCCCTACCGGTCCGCGTGTCCGTCCACGGTGTGGGGAGGGCTGATCGAGAGCTCTTCCCAGGATCTCCTCTTCGCCGGATACACGAATTACTTCCTCTGGCTGGACCAGCCCGACTTCGTCGGCACTCTGCGCCGCAAGGCGGGCGAAGGATGCCGGGTGCGCTTCCTTCTGGGTGACCCGGAAGGTGACGTCACGCGTCAGCGCGAGCAGCTCGAAGACGTCGCGCTGACGGTTTCCACGCGCATCAGGATCACCTTGGAGCATCTGGGGAAGCTGGGCGCCGCGGACGGGGTGGAGGCCCGCTTCTCCGCTCCCGCGGATGCGGTCAACCATGTCTCACTTTCCGTCTTTCGCTCCGATGACGAGCTTTTGGTGACCCCACATCTGGCGCGGCTGGTCGGGCACGACTCCCCGCTGCTGCACTTGCGCCGCCAAGGTGACTGCGGGCTGTTCTCCCGCTTCGCCGAGCACTCCGAAGAGTTGTGGGAGAGGGGCGTGCCCGTAGAGGTTCCGGCCGAAGGCTGAGCGTCTGCGCCTTGACGGCAGCACGCACCTCATCCGGCGAGTTCCAGCCAAAAGGGATCGCCACGCCCAAAGGGCCTGTGACTCTGCAGGTGAGTCGAGTCCGCTAAACGCACATTCTCGGCCATGGATTCGAGTTTCCGCCCCCGGTCACGCCTGTGTGACAGATGATCCCCTCGTTTTCCATCAGGAGAGGGTGGGGTGAGTCATGTTCAAATCTGCGCGGCGTAGTCTTGTCATAACCTTGACATGCGCATTACTTGCAACCGTGGGGGTCGCCGACACGGCCTGGGCCAGGGCGGCAGTTGATCGAAGTGGGCCGCACACAGTGCCCACTGTCGCAACACGTACGGCGAAGGACCTGCCGAAGCCGCCCAAGGCCATGACCTTGGCACAGCGCAAGGCTCAGGTGCGTAGTTCGCAGGGGAGCTACTCGCCGATGCGCGAGTTTCTCAAGCCGAAGCCTCCGCAGTCACCCGCCGAGTCCGCTCCGAAGCCTGACAAGCCGCTGAAGATCGGACCGGCGGCGAAGCCTGCGCAGGGGTCGCCCGCGCGTGTTGCGGCAGGAGTGCCCAACCCGGACTGGGTATCGGCCTACGCGAGCGCCTACCCGGGCATGCTGTCGATCGGCGGACAGGCGAAGTTCTCGTCGGTCAGCGCGTCATCCGTCTCCGGGCTGTGGCTGTATGTCATGGACGAGAACAAGTACCCGGTCCTTCAGCAGGAGATCAAGCGCTCAACCGGCGACCCGACGGGTAAGTACCTCGAGAACGGGGCTTGGTGCTACGGCTGGTGGCCGTCCAATCCATACCCTGCCGACCAGTGCTTCTGGTGGAGTTCTTCTCTGAATGGTGGACATCTCCAAGACGGCAAGAAGTACTACGCCTGGATCTTCCTGGAGGGGACGGACGGTTCGGGGAGCCCCGGAGGAACGACGTCGCCGTTCGTCCAGGCCTTCTACACACCGGACATTCCCGGGGCACAGGCCGGGCTCTGCAACTGCTACGGGCAGGTACGCCGCGCGGATCCGGTGAACACCGCCACTGGAGCGTTCTACGACCGGAGCACGGACGTTGCCCTGGTCGGTGTTGGCACTCCCTTTTCGCTGGACCGCACCTACAGGTCCGATTCGGGTGAAGCCGGGCTCCTCGGCCGAGGCTGGTCGACTCCTTTCGACTCCAAGCTGACGATCGCCACAGGCAACAGCGCCACGCTCCAGGACGCGGACGGTGCTCGGGTGGTGTTCAAAGACCAGGGAGGTGGCAACAGCTATACGGCCCCGGCAGGCTCGTCACTCGTGCTCACCAAGGTGGGGGCGGCGTACACCGTCACCAGCCCTGATGGAACTCGGCGTACGTTCAGCACCTCGGGTCAGCTGACCTCCATTACGGGCGCCGGCGGCCAGGGACTTACGTTGGCCTATTCGTCCGGGCGTCTCGCATCGGTCAAGGACGCGGCGGGGCGCTCGGTCTCGTTCACCCTGGACGGTTCGGGGCTGCTGACCCAAGTGGCACTGCCGGACGGCACGTCGGTTTCCTACGGTTACACCGATGGCCTGCTGACGTCCGTGAAGGACCAAATCGGCAAGACCAGCACGTACACCTACGACGGCAACAAGCGACTTTCCATTGCCACCGGGCGCGGCGGTGGGAAGGTCTCGAACACGTACGACGCTTCAGGGCGAGTGGTCTCACAGACGGATGGCTCGGGCAAAACGTCGACGTTTATCTGGGACAACAAGCGCGAGTCCCATGTGACCGATCCGAACGGCGGCGTCTGGACCGACGTGTACTCCGGCAACGTGCTGCTGGAAAGCCTCAACCCGTACGGCGACAAGGTCTCGTACAGCTACGACCGGAATCTGCATCCCGTCTCCATCACGGACGCGTCCGGCAACACGACGGAGATGACATACGATGCGGCCGGCCACCTGATCACGCGGAGATCCCCCTCCTCGGTGGGGCTGGCGGAGACCTGGAACTACGATGCCCAGGGAAATATCTCCAGTCACACTGATGGCCGGGGCAAGGCTTCAACATATGCCTATGACAAGGCCAATCGGGTAGTAGTCGGCAAGGACCCTGCGGGCGGTACGGTCGCTTACTCGTACACGGAGCAAGGCGCCCTTGCGAGCGTCACCACGCCGCGAGGCAGGACAACGGCCTACATCCATGACGCGGCGGGCAACCGCACTGCGGTGACGACGCCGCTCGGTGAGAAGACGACCTTCCGCTATGACGCAGCCGGTCGGGTCACTGCGATGACAGACCCGCGCGGCAATGTCGCAGGCGCCGAACCCGTCGCCTTCACCACGACCTATACCTATGACGGGCGGGGTCTCCTCAGCGCGGCAACGGATCCCTTGGGACATACGACCGCCTATGGCTACGACGGTGCCGGTCGCCTCACCTCCGTGAAGGACCCGGCAGGGCGCATCACTGCGTATGCCTACGACAGTTCCGGCCGCCTCACGGAAACCACCAACCCGGCCGGCAAGAAGCAGACCCGTGCCTACGACGCCAACGGGAACCTCGCCTCGGTCACCGACGCCCTCGGCAACCGGACCACCTACGCCTATGACAAGGCGAACCGGCTGATCAGTGTGGTCTCGCCGCGTGGCAATGTCTCCGGGGCCAACGCAGCGGCCTACACCACGAGCTACGGCTACGACGCCAACGGCAACCGCACGAAGGCGACCGACCCCACGGGAGCCGTGACCACTTCCGCTTACGACGCACTGGGCCGTCTCGTCTCGGTCACCGATGCCCTCGGGCAGACCAGCAGCACGACATACGACGCCAATGACAACGTCCTGACATCCACCGACCCCCTTGGAAACGTCACACGCCACAGCTACACCGATACGGGGCTGCCGGCCACCTCGACGGATCCGCTCGGCAAAGTCACCTCGTTCGACTACGACGCCGACGGTCACCGGACGAGGATGACCAGCCCGGAAGGGCGTACGACCACCTGGTCCTACGACGACGACGGCCGTGCGGCCACTCAGGTCGATCCCCGCGGCAACGTCGGCGGCGCGGACGCGGCGCAGTTCACCACCTCCTACACCTATGACCCCGCGGGCAACCAGACCAAGGTGACCGACCCGCTGGGCAAGTCGACCAGCACCGCCTACGACGCGACGAACCGCGCTGTGTCGGCCACGGACGAACTGGGCCGAACGGCCAAGACCGACTACGACGACCTCGGTCGCGTCGCCGCCGTCACTGGCCCGGACGGCGCTGCCACCCGGTACACGTACAACACGGCCGGTGACCTCGCGACGCGCAAGGACCCCAACGGACACACGACCACCTACGGGTACGACGACGCGGGACGACAGACATCCGTCACCGACCCGCTCGGCCGTCAGAAGACCTACGGCTACGACGAGAGCGGCAACCGCACCGCCACCACCAATGCCCGCGGCGTCACGGCGAGGACCGACTTCGACGCCCGCGGGCTACCCCGCGTCACCACCTATACCGACAGCACACCGACCGTGACCGTGGCCTACGACGCGATCGGTCAGCGGCGCTCCGTCACCGACGGCACCGGCCCGCACCCTGGACTACGACGCTGCCGGCCATTTGACGGCAGTCACCCCCAGCGCGGGGAAGGGTGTCTTCTCCTACGCCTACGACGACACTGGGCGCATCACCGAGCGGACCAGCGACATCGGAAGCACCGGCCCGACGGGTGCGGTGGTGGGTGTCAACGGTCTATGCGTGGACGTGGACAACGGGCAGACGAAGGACGGCACGGCCATTCAGTCGTGGACGTGCGCCGGCGTTCCCGCTCAGCAGTGGAGCTATGACGGTGCCCACCTGAAGGCCCTGGGCAAATGCGCCGCCGCCACCGGTCCAGGCCGGGGCGCGCAGGTCAAGCTGGCCACCTGCTCCAACGATGCTCTTCAGCGCTGGACGATCCGCGACAACGGCGAGTTGATCAATGCCGCGGGTGGCAAGTGCATGGAGATTTCGAACGGTACCAACAGCCTGGGTACGCCGATCACGACCTGGGACTGCTTGGACGTCGCCTGGCACCACTGGAACCTTCCGCGCCCGACGGGTGCGGTGGTGGGTGTCAACGGTCTATGCGTGGACGTGGACAACGGGCAGACGAAGGACGGCACGGCCATTCAGTCGTGGACGTGCGCCGGCGTTCCCGCTCAGCAGTGGAGCTATGACGGTGCCCACCTGAAGGCCTTGGGCAAATGCGCCGCCGCCACCAGTTCCAACAAGGGAGCGCAGGTCAAGCTCAACACGTGCTCCAACGACGTTCTCCAGCGCTGGACCTTCCGCGACGACGGCGCACTCGTGAATGCCGCGGGTGGCAAGTGTATGGAGATCTCGAACGGTACCAACACGCTGGGTACGCCGATCACGACCTGGGACTGCCTGGACGTCGCCTGGCATCACTGGACTCTGCCCAAGGCCGCGATAGCGACCAACACCATCCGATACGGCTATGACGGTGACGGCCTGCGGACTTCGGAGACGACCGCGGCAGGCACCATCGCCTACAGCTACGACCCCGATGGTCACCTGACGACCGTGCGCTGCCCGCCGCCAACGGCTACGTGGAGAAGCGCGCGTATGACAACGCCGGTCGTCTCACTGCCGTCAGTAACGTCAAGGGACTCTCTGCGCTTTCCAGTTGGTCGCAGACCCTCGACGATGCAGGACAGCCGGTCCGGATCGACGTCACCCGTGCGGGTAAACCGGCCGGCTACCAGTACTACGACTACGACCCCGCCGGTCGACTTACCACCGAGTGTGCGGCCGCCACGAAGGCGGGCAAGTGCCCGGACCTGACCACGGCCACGACCTATAGCTACGACCAGGTCGGCAACCGGCAGACGCAGAATCAGGCAGGTGTCAGCACCACCTACAAGTACGACGATGCCGACCAGCTCACCCAGTCAGTCGCAGGCTCCGCAACCCGCGGCTTCACGTACGACGCCGACGGAAACCAGACCGGCGCAGGTGGTGACACCTTCGCCTATGACGCCAACAACCGCCTGATCAAGGTGATGTCAGGCGGGACTGCCTATTCCTACGGTTACGATGCCGACGGCAATCGCGCCATAGCGTCAAAAGACGGCGGCGGACTGCAGCGCACCACGGCCTGGGACATCAACAACGCTCTGCCCCTGGCAGCCGCAGACTACGACGGCAATGGCGCCTTACAAGCCGAATACCGGTACAGTCCGCGCGGCCAGATCCAGGCGGAGACAACGGGCGGTAGCACCTACTACCACCACCGAGACCTGCTCGGATCCGTCAGTGATCTTACGGACACCAACGGCAATCTTCAGACCAGTTACACCTACACCGCGTTCGGCGAAGGCAGCCAGACCGATGCCACCGCCAAGCCCCCGGCCAACCCCTTCTCATACGCGGGTGCCTACCGGGAGCCGACGACCAGTGCCGCGGGCTACTACCTCCGTGCCCGTAACTACGACCCGGTCACGGGACGTCTCACCGGCACCGACCCGGCTCCCGCTCCTGTCGGCCAGCCCTATGCCTCGGCTTACCCGTACGCGGCCAACGCCCCGACTCGGTACACCGACCCCACCGGCTGGACCCCGGACGACCCCAATGACGACCACATCAAGTCGTTCAGCGAAGGCGCCAAGGTCTTCGGCAGTGGCTTCGTAGAGGGTCTCAAGCTCCCGTTTGAATTCGTCGGAGACATCTTCAACGCCTTCACCGGAAAGAATGGCGGTGCGGGCGGCTTCGTCGACAAGTACCTTCCCGTCCGTCCTGCCTATCGGCTCTACCGAGCCGCGGAGATGTTCCGCGACCAAGGCTGTGAGGCGCTCTACGACACCTACAGCCGGGCCGCCGACGACCTTGCGATGCAAATCGCTGCCACGGGGCTCGGCGGGTTGCGGGGCTGGCAGAAGGATGCGGTCTTCCCGCCGACCGGTGGGCGCTACTACGGCGGCAGGAGCGAGACCCGATTCGGGCTCCCGTACTACACGCCGGAGCACTTGTCGTCGAAGGAGCGCATCAACCCTGAAGGTGGGCAGGTGAACTGCGGGTTGTGCGCGACGGCCGGCGATGACCTCATGGCGGGCAAGAACCCCAACTCCGTTCCTGGAGCCAATCACCCGATGACCCGCGAAGACGTGTCTGCGCTGACTGGGCGCCCCTTCGTGCAGAAGGGTGGACTGAACTCAGTCGTCAAGGACATGCTCAGCTGGGGACCTGGAGCGCGAGGAATTGTCGGCGCGTGGCCGACCCGCGGCCTGGGACACTACTTCAATGTAGTGAATGTCGATGGCCAGGTGGTCTTCCTCGACTTCCAGCAAGGGCGGGCCAATCCTGCCGCTCCGCGATACCGAAACTACTACCTCATGAGGACGAACTGACATGCTTGATCGCAAGGAAGCTCAGGAGCGAGCCGATAGGTTCCTGGCTGTGCAGAGCCGGACTTGGCCGTCGAGTAATGTTCGGCTCGACCTGGAGTACTGCTTCATCGAAGGTGACCGGTTCATCGCACCCTACGACGGCATCGGGTTCCTCGATCACGGCGACGAGGACGCTCGGCTCGGCGGCAATATGCCGATCTACGTCGATCTCAACACGGGAGAGTGCGGTTTCATCACCATGGCCGACGTAGATGACTTCTATGCCCGTGGGCTGTTCGGATAACACAGCCCTCCCATGAGACGTGGTGCCCGGCCTCACAGAAGCCGGGCACCACGCCCATTCGGGGCCCTGCCCGTCAATTCTTCAGCAGCTCGACAATGCCCGTGACATCCTCCGCTCCGTGGCCATCCGCCACCTGACGCGCCATCAACGGTCCCATCGGGGCCAGGAGTTCGGGGCTCAGGCCCTGGGATTCGGCGGTGCTGAGGAGGTTGGTGAAGCCCGCCGACTGCATGGCGATGTTGGATACGACGCCGCTCGCGTAGTCACCGGTCTCGATCTGGTGCGCGTAGTGCGGGATCCCCGCAGCCATCGCGGTGATGAATTCCCGGAGCAGAGGGGCGAACTCCGCCGCCGGTACCCGCTCCGTGCCCACCAGGGCCAGTGCGTGGAAGGCGCCCGCGAACATGCCGTACATGCCGCTGAGGAGCGCGATGTCGTGGAGTGCGGCCGGGCCGGGATCCTCCCCCACGAAGTGCGGTGTGCCCAGGAGTTGCAGTGCCGGGGCGAATGCGTCGAAGGCCGGGCGTGAGCCGCTGCAGAAGAGGAACGCCTGGTCCGTGCCGATGGCCGACGGGATCGCCATGATGCCGCCGTCGACGTAGGCGATGTTGTGCCCGGCCGCCCACCGGGCCATCTCGCGGGCCTGTGCCGGGGTGCCGTTGGTGAGGTTGACGATGGTGCGGTCGGCCAGCTCGGCCGCGACCGGGTCCAGGGTCTTGTGCACGGAGTCGTGGTCCAGCAGGCAGACGACGACCAGCTCGCTCGCGGTCACGGCCGCGGCGACGTCGCCCGCCGCGGCCGCGCCGAGGGCGGCGAGCGGCTTCGCCTTGCCGGGCGTGCGGTTCCACACGGTGGTCGGGTGGCCGCCGGTGACGAACGCGGTGGCCAGGGCCGAGCCCATGGCGTCCAGGCCGAGGACGGTGACGGGGGACTCGCTCATCAGGGGTGCTCCAGGTCGTTCGGTGGTCATCTGCTCGGCGCCGTGACCAGCCTCGCCGACACCCCGACCCGCCTCAAGTACGCGCAAAAAAGTGGGCACTTACCCCGAGGTGCGTGCGGTCCCCTGCTCGGTCCTGTTGCGGTAGAGCATGAGTTTGGCGTCCTTGGCCACGTAGTAGTTCTGCACCGAGTACGCGATCGTGGCGAAGTCGAGTCGGCCGTCACCGTCGAAGTCGGCGGTGGCGATGCGGGCCACGGACTCGTCGGACACCCGCCACTTGGCGAAGACGCCCTTCTCCAGGTCGACGGCCTTGTAGTACATGACGCCCTGCCAGGGCCACGGGCCGCGCAGCGCGACGAGGAACTCGTCCTCACCGTCGCCGTCGAAGTCCGCGCACACCACCTGGTGTCCGGGGCCCTCGCCGTTCTCGTTGGGGTCGCCGTAGACGTCGAGCAGCACGCGCCGCCACGTCACGCCGTCCGGGCCGTCGCCGCCCTCCTTGGTGTAGACGGCGACGGTGTTGCCGTGGAACGGCTCGATGGCCGCGACGTAGGCCATCGGGTCGTCCCCCACGCGGCCGGCGTCCATGTCGCCGCTGCCGCGGAAGCCGGTCTGTTCGAACTGGGTGCGCTCGCCGGTCCCGATCAGGTCCCGCTTCCACTGCCGGGTGGCGGCATCGAAGTGGAGCCAGGTGACGCCCTCGTCGGAGGCGAGCAGGAGGGAGTCGAGGTCGGAGCCGGGGATCAGGCCCTTCTTCTTCTCCGCGCCGTGGATCATGCGGAAGTGGCTGTCGTCGATGACGGTCATCGGCCATTCCTCGGCGCTGTACACATCGTCCGGCTGGGTGAACAGCACGACGGGCAGGACCGCGTGCACGTCCTCCTTGGCGACGATCGGCAGACCGATGATCTCCAGCTTCTCGGTCTGGGTGAAGTGACCGATCCGCAGCCGGTGCATGCCGGTGGCGCGTCCGATGTAGTGGCGCTTCCAGCGGGACTCGTCCTTGTCGGGGCTGCCCGGGTTCTCCAGCCAGTCGATCTTTCCGCCCTGGGTGTCCGGGTCGTGGATGGTGCCGATCGGCCCGTACAGCTCGTAGCAGAGGACGATGTCGGGGTGCCCGTTGCCGCTGATGTCGGCGTAGTCCGCGCCCACCGGCATCCTGATCCGGTCGGCGACCAGGCGGCGGGTCCAGTCGGGGTTCTGGTACCAGTAGATCTCGCCCAGCGAGAGGCCGTAGCCGAACAGGTCCGGCCGTGAGTCGTTGTCGATGTCGGGCGACTCCAGCCAGTAGCCGTCGCGCAGTTGGTCGGTCACCACCTCGGGGGCGAACGACGGGACGCGGATGTCCGGTGTGCTGTCCTGGGTCATCGGTTCGTCCTCCTGTGGTACTCGACGGCGAGCCATACGCAGTCGGTGTCGGCGCGGTACTGGTGCCAGGGGTAGGTGAAGGTGCCGTCGGGTCCGGTGGCACAGAAGGGCTGGGGGGTGGTGTAGCCCGGGGCCATCAGCAGGTCCTCGTAGAGGGAACCGTGGTCGGGCGTACGGAACTTCTGCATCCGGCCGATGCCGAGGACCTGGGTGTGCACCTCGATGAAGTCGTGCAGGTTGTGGATGGCGCAGTCGGTCCCGGCGGGCGCGAACCAGAGGTTGACCCGGACCTCGAACTCCTCCTGGCGCCCCGTCGGGTCCGGCTCCCCGAGGGCCGCGGCCGGGTCCAGCAGGACGGTGCCGGCGTCGTCCTGCGGTCCGCGCCACAGGGGGGTGTCCCGGGGGAAGGCCGGGCCGGGGGCGTCCGGCTCGGGCGCGGGCGCGTCGCCGAGCAGGGAGGCGTACAGGTTCCAGCCCGGCCCGGAGACGACGTCCGCGGCCGCCGCGGTCTCGTCGACGCGCAGCAGGATCAGGGAGTCGGCCAGCCGGATGCGGGTGTCGACGAGGATCGTGGACGAGAAGGGCGGGATGCTCTTGACCGGGCTCTCGTCGACGACGGCCGGGCGGGCTCCGGTGTTGACGACGATGGTCCGCCCCCGCACGGGCAGATCCTTGGCGTTCTCGACCCGCAGCGCGGCGATTCCGGGCGCGGAACAGGCCAGGGGGACAGGGGCGTTCACCGGGTCTCCGCGTACACGTCGTCGGTGACCAGCGCCGCGGCGAACGCGTCGATGTCGCTGCCGGGGACGAAGGGCGCCACGGCGGGGCCCTCGCCGAAGAAGTGCCGCACCGCCGCGACGGTCCGCTCGCTCGCCAGGCCGTCGCCGTAGGGGTTGGCGGCGGTGGCCGTGCTCTTGTACTTCTGCTCGTCGTCGAGCAGCGCACCGACCTCGGCGACGATGCCCGCGGTGGTCCGGCCGACGAGCCGCGCGGTGCCGGCCACCACGGCCTCGGGCCGCTCGGTGATCTCCCGCAGGACCAGCGTCGGTTTGCCGAGGGCGGGGCCCTCCTCCTCCGCGCCGCTGCTGTCGGAGAGGATCAGGTCGCTGCGCCGCATCAGGCGGCAGAAGCTCAGGTACGGCAGCGGGTCCACGACGGTGATGTCGGGGTGGGCGCCGATCACCGGCAGCATCGCCTCGCGCACCACGGGGTTGCGGTGCAGCGGGACGACGACGCGCACCTCGGGCCGGGAGGCGATCTCCACCAGGGCGGCGGCTATCTCGGGCAGCTTCTCCCAGGACTCCCTGCGGTGCGCGGAGGCCAGGACGACGCAGCGCGGGTCGTCGTCCAGGTCCTCGAGGGCGGGGTCGCCGTAGCCGTCGGCGTTCTCCCCCGCCCAGCGGAGGGCGTCGATCACGGTGTTGCCGGTGACGACGATGCTGTTCTCGCCGATGCCCTCGCGGATGAGGTTGGCGCTGTTGCCCGGGGTGGGGGCCAGGTGCAGGGCGGCGATCTGGCCGACGAGGCGGCGGTTGGCCTCTTCGGGGAAGGGCGAGTGCAGGTTGCCGCTGCGCAGCCCCGCCTCGATGTGGATGACGGGGATCCGCTGGTGCAGCCCGAACAGCGCGCCCGCCAGCGTCGTCGCCGTGTCGCCGTGCACCATGACGGCCTCGGCCCCCAGGTCGGCCGCCCGTTCCGACAGGCCGCGCAGCGACCGGTAGGTCACCTCGGAGAGCGTCTGCCGGGGCGCCATGATGCCCAGGTCGATGTCCGGCTTCAGGCCGAAGGCGGCGAGGGTCTCGTCGAGCATCTGCTGGTGCTGGCCGGTGGAGATGACGATGGGCTCGAATCGCGGATCCGCCTGGAGCGCCTTGATGACGGGGGCGCATTTGATGGCTTCCGGCCGGGTGCCGAGAACGATGGCGACAGAACGCATGGCTGTCCTTTCTCGCAACTTCTCGTGGACGACGAAAAGCTGGTTCAGGAAATGGGGGAACCGGAGTCGGGAGAATGGGGGGAATTCGCGTGCCCGCTGCCCGGGCGGCCGGCGATGCGCACGACGGGAGCGGGCCGGACGCCGATGTCCGCACCGGAATTCAGCGGGGCCGCCGCAGTGTCCCGGGGGCCTTTCGCGGTACGACGAAAGATAGCAACCGGGCACCGGCGAGACAACGGATGCTCAGACGACCGGGGTTACGCCCCCGTCGACCGTGATGTCGGCGCCGGAGACGAATGCCGAGACATCCGCGGCGAGATGGACCACGAGCGCGGCGACCTCCGCCGCTGTGCCGAGGCGGCCCGCCGGGATGCCGTTCATCTCGACGTAACGCGCGATGGCCGTCTCCCGGTCGGTGCCGAACTCCTGGGCCAGGGAATCCGCGAGGCCGCCGGGTCGGTCGTATATCGGGGTACGGATGAAGCCGGGGGAGACGACGTTGGAACGGATCCCGCGCGCGGTGAACTCCCGTGACAATGCCTTGGACAGCATGATCACCGCCGCCTTGGAGACACTGTAGTCGGGCAGCCTCGGGTTGGGCATGCGTCCCGCCTCGGAGGCCGTGTGCGCCAGGACGCCGCGGCCGCGCGCGAGCATGTGCGGCAGCACCGCGCGGCTCATGCGGACGTAGCCCAGCAGGTTCAACTCGACGGTGGCGGCCCACTCCTCGTCGGTGACCCCGAGGAATCCCTGCTCGCGGACGGCGGCGGCGCCCGCGTTGTTGTGCAGCACGTCGATCCTGCCGAAGCGCTCGACCGCCGCCTCGGTGAGCCTTTGTGCACCTTCCGGCGAGCGCAGGTCGACCTTCACGGGCAGCACCCGTTCGCCGTCGAGTCCGGCCAGCGCGCCGGGGTCGAGGTCGCCGCCGACCACGAGGGCGCCCTCGGCGAGGAACGCCTGCGCGGAGGCGAGGCCGATCCCCGCCCCGGCCCCGGTGACGACGACCACGCGATCGGTCAGCCCGTAATCCAATGCAAACACCTCTGATCGGGAAGAAGTTCGGAGCGGGGGAAATCCAACGGCTTCCACGAGCCGTGCGTGCGCGCCCCACGAGTCCCGTCATTTTGTCTTGCGGAGCAGCCGAGTTGTCCAGCGGGCGGTAATGTCACAGGCGAATTTTCCTTCTCTTCTTTCTGACCGGAGGATTGTCTTGCTCATCGACCTCACCGGCCGTACGGCGCTGGTCACCGGATCCACCGCGGGAATTGGTCTGGCCATTGCCGAAGGGCTGCACGCATCGGGTGCCACGGTCATCCTCAACGGACGTACGGACGAGCGGGTGGCGGCCGCGGCGGAGAAGTTCGGCACGAGTGAACGAGTGCGGGGGGTGGCGGCCGACATCGGTACGGCGGAGGGCTGCCGCGCCGTCGTGGAGGCGGAACCGGAGGTGGACATTCTGGTGAACAACGCCGGGGTGTTCTCCCCGCAGCCGCTCTTCGAGATTCCCGATGACGAATGGGAGCGGTTCTTCGCCGTCAACGTCATGAGCGGAATTCGGCTCTCGCGGCACTACGTGCCCGCGATGACGAAGCGGCAGTGGGGCCGCACCGTCTTCGTCTCCAGCGAGTCCGCGGTGCAGATCCCGCCGGAGATGGTCCACTACGGCACGACCAAGACCGCGCAGCTCGCGGTGGCGCGGGGGATGGCCGAGGCGGTCCGCGGGACCGGGGTGACCGTCAACAGCGTGCTGCCCGGCCCGACGGCGAGCGAGGGCGTCGAGCGGTTCGTCCGGGAGATGGTCGGCGACGAGATCGAGTCGATGGAGGAGGCCGGCCGGATCTTCGTCGAGCGGGAGCGGCCGACCTCGCTGCTGGGCCGGCTGGCATCGGCGGAGGAAGTGGCCAACCTGGTCGTGTACTTGTGCTCGGACCAGGCGGCGGCCACCACCGGCGCGGCCCTGCGGGTCGACGGAGGGGTGCTCCGCGGCGTGCTGTGACCCGGCGGCCCCGCAATGACGTAAGAGCAGTGCCCGCACGGCCGAGAGCCGTGCGGGCACTGCTGTGTTCCGGGAGAGGCCGTCAGCGCGCCGGCTCCGGCTCCCGGGACTCGGCCGTACGGGCGGGCGGGAGCGGCCCCTTCGGCCTCGCGCGTCCCCAGCGCCGCATCACGGGGCGCTCGACGCAGGCGTACAGCAGCCAGCCGGTGAACTGGGCCAGCAGGAAGGCGCCCACCAGCACCCCGATGGCGGCGGGCGTCGTGAAGAGGCGCCCGTCGAGCAGCCGGCGCAGCTCCACCAGCACGATGTAGTGCGTGAGGTAGAAGGCGAAGGAGATCTCGCCGAGCCACACCATCGTCCGGCCGCGCAGCAGGGTGGGGCTCCCCTTGACGTCGGCGGCCGCCACCGCGGTGACCAGGAGCGCGAGCGGGACGACCGTGGCGACGTTGAGGCCGTACTGCCAGGGCACCACCAGGGCCAGCCCGTAGCCGGCCGCGGTCAGCGCGAACGCGGGGGCCAGGCCGAGCGGCAGCCAGCGGCCGGACAGCAGGATGCGGGCCATCAGCATGCCCAGGACGAACTCGAAGAGCCGCAGCGGCGGGATGTTGTAGGCCAGCCACCACTGCCACTCCGAGAGCGGCCATTCGGCGAGGCGCGGGGTGCCCGGCACCAGGAAGTCCACGGCGAGCTGGCACACGACCAGACCGGCCACCGTGGCCGCCGCCCACCACCACAGCCGGTGCGCGGGGATCTTGCGCACCAGTCCCCACAGCACGGGGAACAGCAGGTAGAACAGCAGCTCGCTGCAGAGGGACCAGCTGGGCTGGTTGACGCTGACGAAGGTGTCGAGGTCGGGGATCCATGAGTGCAGCAGCAGGAGGTTGGGGAGCCAGACGGCCGGTCCCGTGGTGGACGCGGCGAACAGCACCATCGTCAGCGCCCAGGTCACCACGTGGTTCGGATAGATCTTCAGCAGCCGTCTGCGGTAGAAGCCGCCGAGGGAGTCCCTGGGGCGCGCGGACCAGGCGAGGACGAAGCCGCTGAGGATGAAGAAGAAGGACACCCCCACCCAGCCCGCCTTGGCGAAGGCCCGCGCGTAGCCGTGGGCGACGCCGTCGTCCTCGAAGACCCTCAGCATCTTGGGCAGTGAGGTGTGGAAGCAGAAGACGAGCGCGGCGGCGAAGAACCTCAGCCCCGTCAGCGAGGGCAGCTTCGGCGGGCGGGAGCCGGCCGCGGGCGTGGGGAGTTCTTGCACAGACATTCCTTCCGTGAAACGCGGTTGGCGGATGGCTGTCCCCGGAAGGCGGCCGAAGGCAAGGCGAGCGGGAGCGGCGGGCGGATGCCCGCGAGGGCCCACCGGAGGCGCGGGCCGAAGGGCGAGGGGATCGGGCAGGACGGCGCCGGGTGCCGGAAGCCCGACGGGAGGCGGGCCGGGGGCGCCGGTCGGGGCGGCGCCCGGGGACACGCGGCGCCCGGGGGCGCAGCCGGGCAGAACGTAACCCACGGAGTGAGGCCGCGGCCACGGTCGCCGTCGGCGGTGTGCAACCGGGGAGAGTCGCCGGTTGCACGGCATCCGGCGCCGGACGAGGCGGAGCGGCCCCGTCCGGCCCCGGACGCCGGTGGCCTCCTCAGCCGTGGAGCGGCCGGTGCGCGCCGTCGAGCGCGGCGACGAGGGGTGCCAGGGCGGAGTCGTCCGCGGCCCGGTCGAGCGCGGCGTCGAGCGTGCTGTCGTGCACGGGGCGCGCGATCCGCAGCAGTTCCCGGCCGGCCGCGGTCAGTTCGGTGACCACGCCGCGCCGGTCGGTCGTGCACACGGACCGGGCGAGCAGGCCGCGGCGCTCCAGCCGGTTGATCAGGCGGGTGGTGGCGCTGTGGCTGAGCGCCGCGGCGCTGCTGATCTGCTGCATCCGCAGGTGCCAGCCGCCCTGCCGGCCCAGGGTCTCCAGCACCGTGTACTCCACCACGGACAGCCCGTGTTGGCGCAGTGCCTTCTCCAAGGCGATCTCCAGCGCGCAGTGGAGTGCCATGAGGGTGCGCCACCCCTGGACCCGGATTTCGACGGCGTCATCGGCGGCGTACATGGCTGCCTCTCTGACTCATCGGACTCTCTGGCTCATCGGACAGATCGATCTCATCGGACAGTTCAACTGCGCACGCACACTACCGCCTTGCGCCTGTATGGCGCGCGTGCAAATGTTGCATGCGCCCAATAAGTGCGCACGCGCACAACTGAGGAGGGTTTCCCCATGCCACTCGCGCTGCTGGCGCTGGCGATCAGCGCCTTCGGCATCGGCACCACGGAGTTCGTGACCAACGGTCTCCTGCCCGAGGTCGCCGACGACCTCTCGGTGTCCATCCCCACTGCCGGGCTGCTCACCTCCGGTTACGCCATGGGCGTCGTCGTCGGCGCCCCGGTGCTCACCGCCATCACCACCCGGATGCGGCGCAAGCACCTGTTGATCGGCCTGATGGTGCTGTTCATCGCCGGCAACCTGGTCGCCGCCGTCGCGCCGAACTACGCGCTGCTGATGGGCGGCCGCATCATCTCCGCCCTGTGCCACGGCGCCTTCTTCGGCGTGGGTTCCGTGGTCGCCGCCAACCTGGTCAGCCCGCAGAAGAAGGCGGGCGCCATCTCCCTGATGTTCACCGGCCTGACGCTGGCGAACGTCCTGGGCATGCCCATGGGCACGCTGCTGGGGCAGCACTTCGGCTGGCGTTCGGCGTTCTGGGGCGTGGTCGCCCTCGGTGTGATCGGCCTGATCGGCATCGCCGTACTCGTGCCGAACCAGCCGAACGAGGAGGGCAGCGGCCTGCGCGGTGAGCTGGCCGCGTTCCGCAAGCCGCAGGTGTGGCTGGGGCTCGCGGTGACCGCCGTCGGCTTCAGCGGTCTGCTGGCGTCGTTCACCTACGTCGCGCCGATGATGACCGACGTCGCCGGGTTCTCCGACTCCAGCATCACCTGGCTGCTGATGCTGTACGGACTCGGTCTCGTCGTCGGCAACTACGCGGGCGGCAAGGCCGCCGACCGGGCGCTGACCGCCACGATCTTCACCCTGCTCATCGCGCTGGCCGTGGTGCTGACGGTCTTCACCTTCACCGCTCACGACAAGGTGGCGGCGGCGGTGACGCTCTTCGTGCTCGGCGGTGTGGGCTTCGGCACCATCCCGCCGTTGCAGACCCGTGTGATGCAACTGGCGGGCGGGCCGGCCACCTTGGTCTCCGCCGCCAACATCGCGGCGTTCAACCTCGGTGCGGCCGTGGGCGCCTGGCTCGGCGGTGTCACCATCGACGCCGGACTCGGGTACACCTCCCCGAACTGGGTCGGCGCCGTCATCACGACGTGCGGCATCGGGCTGGCCGTCGTCTCGGTCGGGCTGGAGCGCCGCAGGCGGGCGGGCGCACTGCCGTCCGTGACCGAGCAGCCGGTCGCTCCCGCCTCCGCACCCCAGCACTGAACCGTCCGGGTTCCCGCCGCCGCGCACGCGGCGGCGGGAACCCGGGGCGGCCAACGGACCGTACGCGAAAGGCCCTTTCATGCCCACAGTCACCGTTCCCGTCACCGGCGGCGTCAGCGAGGTCGAGTACCTCGTGACGGGTTCCGGGCCCGGTGTGGTGCTGGTGCACGGCACCGGCGCGAACCCCGGGGCGAATTTCGGCCCGCTCATCGAGGCGCTCCAGGACACCTTCACCGTCGTGGCACCCTTCCTGTCCGGCTCGGCGCGCACCACCGACCCGGGCGGCCCCCTGACGATGGACGACCTGGTGGCCCAGGTGCTGGCGGCGGCCGACGACGCCGGGCTCGGCTCCTACCACCTGGCCGGCCACTCCCTGGGGGCGGCCGTGGCCGCGGCCGCGGCCGGAGCCCGCCCCGACCGGGTCCGCTCGCTGCTGCTCCACGCGGGCTGGGTGACAACCGATCCGTGGCTCGCCTTCCAGTTCGACCTCTGGCAGCGGCTGCTGCGCGTCGATCCGGACCTGCTCGCCCGCGTGGTGCAGCTGACCGCGATGGGCCCGGGCACGCTGGCGGCCCTCGGCAGGGACGAGTTCGAGGAGACGGCCGCGGGTTTCACCGACCTCTTCGAGCAAGGGGACATGGCCCGGCAGGCCGCGCTCAACATGCGGATCGACATCTCCGCGCTCCTCCCGCGCATCACCGCTCCCGCGCTCGTGATCGCGGGCACGCACGACCGGATCGTTCCCCCGCACCACCAGCGCCGGCTCGCCGAGCTGATACCCCGCGCGACCTTCGTGGAACTCGACTGCGGGCACGGCCTCCCCTTCGAGAACCCTCAGCTGTTCGTCGACACGGCGCTGTCGTTCCTCAGCAGGGGCCAGGCCGAAGAGGTGACGGAGTCCGGCTCCACGGTCCGCAGTTCGTGATCGGCGTAGCCGAGCAGCCAGGCCCGGAAGTCCGGGCCGAGATCCTCGCGCTCGCAGGCGAGCCTGACGATGGCGCGCAGGTAGTCGGCGCGGTCGCCGGTGTCGTAGCGGCGGCCGGAGAACAGCACGCCGTGCACCGGCCCCCCGGCGCCCCGCGCCAGCTCGCGCAGGGCGTCGGTGAGCTGGACCTCGCCACCGAGCCCCGGCTCCGTCCTCCTCAGCACGTCGAACACCGCGGGTTCGAGCACATAGCGGCCGATCACCGCGAGATTGCTCGGGGCGGTGCCGGGCGCGGGCTTCTCGACGAGGTCGGTCACCCGCACCACGTCGCCCTCGCCGGTCGCGCGGATCGCGGCACAGCCGTACTGGCCGATCTGCGCGGCGGGCACCTCCATGAGCGCCACCACGCTGCCGCCGAACCGCTCCTGCACCTGCGTCATCCGGGCCAGCAGCGGGTCGCGCGGGTCGATGAGGTCGTCGCCGAGCAACACCGCGAAGGGCTCGTCGCCGACGTGCGGGGCGGCGCACAGCACCGCGTGGCCCAGCCCCCGGGGATCGCCCTGCCGCACGTAATGGATATCCGCGAGTCCGCTGGATTCGCGCACTTGCGCAAGCCTTTTGTCGTCGCGCTTGAGGGAAAGCGCGGCCTCCAGCTCGAAATTGCGGTCGAAATGGTCTTCCAGCGGGCGTTTGTTTCGCCCGGTCACCATCAGGATGTCTCCGAGACCGGCGGCGCAGGCCTCTTCCACGACGTACTGGATGGCGGGCTTGTCGACGACGGGGAGCATTTCCTTCGGCGTCGCCTTGGTGGCGGGCAGAAAGCGGGTGCCGAGCCCGGCGGCGGGTATGACGGCTTTCCTGATCCGAATGCGCGATCGACTCATGCCGCCACCATAATGAGATCTCGTTGCGGAGAAAACATTCATCGGAAAAGAAAGCGCGGCATTCCTGGTCCGGCCATTGTGCAACCGCGGAAATCCGCCGGTTGCACAATGGCCGGACCTCAGCCGGCGGCCGGTCTTTCCTCGAACCCGCGCCCCGGCTCCCGCAGGGCCGCCCGGGCGCGGGCCTGCGGGTACTGGGTGCGCTCCAGCCGGTCCAGCCGCTTCGCGAACTCGATCCAGGCGTTGGCGCATTCACGGGCGGCGTCCGAGAGCATGGGCATGCAGTGCCCGGGGAGACCGCTGATGAGCCCCTCCTGCTCCTCGACGAAGAGGGCGCGCGTATCCAGCAGGCGGAGCACGTTCCGGCCCGCTTCGGTGAAGCGGAGGGAAGGATCCTTGCGCAAGGTCCGCAGGATCGACTCGTAGTCCCGCTGCAAGGATCGCCGCGGCACGTCCTGCCGCACGGCATTCCTCGGCACGCCGCCCCAACCGGGCGGGGAGCCGGTGGCCCGCCGGGCGCCGCTCTCCCGGCGCCCCGCGGGTACGGGGTCGTCGCCGCGGCGCAGTCTGTCCCGTACGTCCCGGACCGTTCCCGGCGACACGCCCGCGAGCCCGGCGACTTCGCGCAGGGACGCACCCGGCTTCTCGGCGAGCACCTCGGCCGCCCGGCGGCGCCCCGCGGCGCCGTTCACCGGGCGTACGCGGCCGTCGTGGCCGACCCGGGTGAGCGGTTGGGGGAGCTCCCCGGCCCCGCGGCGCCGGATGGCGCCGACCGTCTTGGAGGAGAGCCCGGCGACCAGGGCGATGCGCCGGTCCGACCACTGCGGATGGGTGGTCATGATGCGGGCGGCGGCCCGTGAGCGCTCCTGCGCCGAGAGCGGCAGGCCGTGGCGGGTGTTCAGCCGGACGGCGAAGACGAAGGCGTCCTCGGCCGTGCCGTCGTAGAGCCGCGCCTCGATCTCGGTGTCACCGCGCAGAGCGGCGGCACGCAGGCGGTGCATGCCGTCGATCACGCGCATGGTGGGGCGGTGCACGACGATGGGCGGCAGCTCCGCGTCGCTCTCCGCGAGCATCCGCACATGCTCGGCGCTCTCCCCGCCACTCCGGGGTGAATCGGCCGGGAGCAGCAGGCCGATGGTGACCGTCTCCGTGACGGCCGAGGTTAATGAGTGGTCCTCCAGTACGTCCTCTACCGCCCGCCCCGTATCTTCTTCAGATACCCGAAGGTCGGCGACCGAACGTCCCACAATTCCCCCTAGTTTCTCGTGCCGTGGCATGGCATGGCGTCAACATCTCCCGGCCCGGCGCCGATGCCGGGGCGTGGACGTCGCTGTCCAGGAAAGGGTCGTCGCTCCGCGCGGACCGCTGCGCAACTCCCTGCTCTGCGAGCAGCGGCCGGCGGAGGGAAAAATCCCGACTGTCGATAAATTCCGGACTATCGCGCCGAAACGCAGGTGGCCGCCAGGACCGGCGCGCCGCGATGGGCGACAGTCGCCGCGAATCGCACCTCGCCGCCCTGTTCCGCCACGACGCGGGTGCGCAGGGATCCGTCCGCGGCCGTCTCGAGAGCCGTGGCACTCAGCAGACAGGGGGCGTCGAGCTCTACGTATCGGGTGAATTCGCAGTCGAGAGCGGTGATGTCGACCGGCAGGCCGCTGTCCGTCATGCGCGCGGCCTGGTGGGCGGCTTCGATGAGCAGGGTGCCGGGCGCGTGGTCCACCGGGTGGTCGAAGAAGACGGGGTGCGTCGTGACCACTCGGAGCTGCCACTGGTGCGCACCGGCGGGAGAGGAGCCGGCGGGGGAGAGGGCGACTTCTTCGGCGTCCCTCCGCCCGACGAGCTCGGGGGAAAGGGGGGCGGGCGCGGGCAGGGCCCGCAGCATGGCGTCCGTGGCATCGGCTTGCGCGCCGCGCAGCCGTTGGTAGACGCCCGGTGTCTGGACCGCGAAGTGCGTCTCGGCCGTGGCCAGCAGCACGTCGCCCCGCATCATGCGGAACGACATCGACAGGGCCGTGAGGCGTTCGCGTCGGAGGGCTATGTCGAAGCACTCCACATACAGGGACACGTCACCGTCGGGTAACTGAGTGTCATATGCATCATTCTGGATACGGTAAGAGAACCGCTGCCAGATGAGCTGATGCCCCAGCGGCACACTGTAGGCGACGTGACACAGGAGCGGGAAGGTCTGCCGGACGGTCTCGACGAACAGCAGCGGATCGGTGGACTCGCCGTGCCGGTGGCGGAGTTCGTGCCCCGCAGGCCGACGGGTGCCTATCAGGAAGGCGTGGGGACCCGTGCGGCACCAGGACGTGAGGCGGACCTCGGCCGGATCCGCCTTGTGGACGTAAGTCGGAGGTACGGACCCCGCCGCGGGACCGGCGGCAGGGGACTGCAGGGACGCGAACACGACTCCCCCTAGTTCTGCGCTGTGCCGAAGTGACGGAACAGCAGGTCGCATGTCGATAACATAGAGGGCGTTTTGTTTTGTTGTCCAGGAAGTTCAGGCCACGGATGGTGCGACCGATGCAGGAAAGAGCTGTACAGACACGCAAGTTGATCCTCCGCGCGGCTGCCGAGGCCTTCGACGAGTCCGGCTACCACGGCGCTCAGATCACCGGCATCCTGGGGCGGGCCGGCCTCACCCAGGGAGCGATGTACTTCCACTTCAAGTCGAAGGAGGACCTCGCCCGGACGGTCATGCTGGAGCAGGCCGCCGACCTGCGGCTGCCGGAGCGGCCGGCGGGGCTGAAGCAGCTGGTGGAGATCACCCTCGCGCTCGCGGTGGAGATGCAGCGCAACGTGCTCTTCCGGGCCGGCGTCCGGCTGGCCGTCGACCTCGAAGGACCGGCCGTCCGGGACTCCAGCATCTACCGCTGGTGGACCGACCGGTTCAACGACGAGCTCGTCGAGGCCCACCGCAAGGGCGAGTTGCTGCCGCACGTCGACGGGTGCGAGCTCGCCGAGATGCTGGTCGGCGCCTACACGGGCATCCAGCTCATGTCGCAGATCACCTCCGGCAGGAAGGACCTGCCACGCCGGATCACCTCGATCTGGCGGTACCTGCTGCCCGGGATCGCCACCCCCGAGGCCCTGGCCGGGATCACCCTCGCCGACGACGGCGCCCTGGAACGGCCGTGAGCGTCCGGCGCGTGGTGCTCACCGGGGCCACCGGGTTCATCGGCTCGAAGGTCGTGGACGCGCTGCGACGGCGGACGGCCGCCACGGACACCGTCCTGCGCGTCGTCGGGCGCAACGCCCCGCACCGGTCACCGGACGCGGGGACCACATGGGTCGCCGCGGACCTGACCGCCCCGGCGACCCTGACCGGGGTCTGCGACGGCGGGGACGTCCTCATCCACCTGGCCTCCCGTGTCAGCGGATCCCCCGAACTGTGCGCGGCGGTGAACGTGGACGGCACCGCCGCCCTCATGGCGGAGGCCGCGCGCGCGGGAGTCGGGCGCATCGTCTATCTGTCGACGGCGGCGGTGTACGGAAGGGGGCCGCACCGGGGCGTCGGCGTCGACGAGGTCGACCCCAGCCCCGCCTCACCGGCCAGCGCGACACGCCTGCTCGCCGAGCGTCTCGTCCTGGCGGCCGGCGGCACCGTCCTGCGGCCGGGCCTCGTCCTGGGCGCGGGGGACCGCTGGGTGGTGCCGGCCCTGGGCGAACTGCTGGTCCGCGTCCCCGCCCGCTGGGACGGCGGCGCCGCACTGTCGTCCGTGGTGGACGTCCACGACCTGGCCGGTCTGATCGTGGCGGCGGCGCTCGCGCCGGACCCGCTGCCCGCCGCGGCCTTCCACGCCTCCCACCCCGTGCCCGTGCGCAACCGGGACCTGATGGACGAACTGGCCGCGCACCGGATCCTGCCGCCCGTACCCCCGCGGGACTGGGCCTGGCAGCAGTGCCTGGACCGCCTCCGGGCCACGGACGGGCAGCTGGGCGAACGGCAGTTCACACTCCTGGCGCGTGACCACTGGTATCGCAGCGAGGACGTCTGGCTCCGGACGGGACACCGGCCCGGGCCGGGCCCGCTGGCACGGCTGGCGGACTCCGCCGGCTGGTACCGGGCCCACCTGGCGGCCGAGCCCGGCGGACCCCCGCGGTGAGCGGCATCCGGGCCGCCCCGCCCGGTCCCGGCGGAGCCGCCCCCGCGCTATCCTCCGACAGCCGTTCGCGTACGGAGGTGCCATGCCGCCGCTGCTCACCCGCCGCACCCGTCAACGACTCGCCGCCGACGCCGCGTTGCTCGCCGTCGCCCTCGCGTTCGCCGTACCACTCGTCTGGCTGATCCTGGCGTCCGTCGACGACGGGGCGGGGCTGCGGGTGCGGGCGCCCGAGAAGCCGACGCTGGGCAACTTCTCGGCGGTGATGAACGAGGAGATCACCTTCCGGCCGATGCTCAACAGCCTGCTCCTGTGCGGCGCGGCCACCGCGCTGACCATGGTCTGCGCGGCGCTCGCCGCCTATCCGCTGTCGCGCTTCCGGTCGCGCTTCAGCCGGCCGTACCTGCTGACCGTGCTGTTCACCACCTGCCTGCCGATCACCGCGGTCATGGTGCCGGTCTACGGGCTGTTCGTACGGATCGACCTCATCGACACCGTCTACGGCACCGCCCTGTTCATGGCAACCGCCCAACTGCCCTTCGCCATCTGGCTGATGAAGAACTTCATGGACGGTGTGCCGGCCGTCCTGGAGGAGGCCGCCTGGACGGACGGCGCGAGCAGGCTCCAGGCGCTGGTCAGGGTCATCCTGCCGCTGATGGGACCCGGGGTGGCCGTCGTGGCGATCTACAGCTTCATCATGCTCTGGGGCAACTTCTTCGTGCCCTTCATGCTGCTGCTCTCGCCCGAACAACTCCCGGCGTCCGTCAGCATCTTCACGTTCTTCGGGAACTACGACCAGGTGGCGTACGGGCAGCTCGCCGCGTTCTCGATCCTCTACTCGACGCCGGTGATCCTGCTCTACACGCTGATCTCCCGGCGCCTCGGCGGCGGCTTCGCGCTGGGCGGCGCCGTCAAGGGCTGATCCCTCAAGGGCCGGGGTGACAGGACGCAGAAGAACCCCGCCGTCTGTCCGCTGACGGCGGGGCACCCCCTCCGGTGGGGATCCGGCCCTGGATGTCCCCCGTGGATCCAGGGCCGCGCCCGCGCACGGCGCCGGGCCCTGTCCCGAAAGAGCTGTGGGGACGACCCCCGCCTTGACTGCGGACAAGCAGAACGGTACTAACGGGGCCACCTGTCGGCTACTCGTCAAACGCGGCTCCTGGCCGGAGAACGCGGGACTCCCGAGGAACGCCTGATGACCGAACCCGGAGTGGGGCCAGAGGCCCCCGGCAACATGCGCACGCTCGTACTCAGCAACGATCTCGACGAAACCCGCGAGATCATCAGCTCCGCCTACAGCCCCTACCAGCTCAGTGTGCTCGGCGACCCCGACGACTTCTCCGCGTGGTACGCCGAGGGCGGCTTCCCCGGTGTCACCGTCTCCGGCCTCCAGTACGGGGCCGAGACCCTGGTCGCGCCCCAGCCGCTCGACTCCTACCTCCTCGTCTGCAAGCTCGTCCGGGGCCGGGTGCGGGTGATCTCCCCCGGGCGGGAGGAGCAGGTCGTGGGGGCCGGCGAGACCTATGTGCTCGACCCCTACCGCCAGTTCCAGGTGCACTGGGCGCCCGGCGCGCGGATGACCACCGTCCGGCTCGCGCGGGAGACCGTGGAAGCGGCCGCGGCCGACGCGCTCGGCGTGGAGGGCCCGTTACGCGCCCGCTTCGGGCTCGGCGGCCCGATCTCCGCCGGGGCCGCCCGGAGCTGGGCCGGGATCTCCGCCGCCGTGCACCGCGAAGTGCTCGGCGAGGGCATCGCGCGCACCAGCCCGCTGATCGCCGCCCATCTGACCCAGACCACCGCCGCCCTGCTGATGGAGACCTACCGGCTGATCACCGACGGAGTGGACGCCCAGCGGCCGGGCGTCGTCGCGCACGGCGCGGTACGCCGGGCCATGGCCCTCGCGGAGGAGCGCCCCGACCGGCCGCTCACCCTCGCCGACCTCGCACTGGCGGCCCGCGTCAGCCCACGTGCCCTGCAGGAGGCGTTCCGCCGGCACCTGGGGACGACACCGCTCGGCTACCTCCGCGAGGTGCGGCTGGGGCGGGCACACGCGGATCTCATGGCGGGGCGTGGCAACCCGGACGTCACCGTGGCCCAGGTCGCCTGCCACTGGGGCTTCGCCAACCTGGGCCGCTTCGCGGGCCTGTACCGAGATCGGTACGGGGTGCCGCCGTCGCGTACGTTGCGTGGGTGAGCGCGCGCTGTCGCCTGCGGCGGGCTTGTTCCCCACCCCGCCCCTTCCCGAAACCGGGGAGACCCCGGACCCCCAGCGTCCTGCGGGCGCGTCCTCAATCGCCGGACGGGCTGAATTCAGCCCGTCCGGCGATTGAGGACAGCGCGCGAAGCGTGCTCCGGGGTCTGGGGCGAAGCCCCAGTTACGGGAAGGGGCGGGGTAGGGGAACAAAGCCCGCCGGGCCGCACCCGAGCACGAATCCAGGGCGCAGCCCCGGCCGCGGCGGAGCCGAGTATGAGACCCGCCCCGTAGGGGCCCCCATGCGCCCTGAGGATGACGCCGTACATCTCCGGTACTACGGCCGACAGGCCGCCTCGCCCTTTTGACCGGTACCCGATTCCGGCCGTACGGCTGAGGCCCGGCAACCCCCCGCCACCCAGACTTGGAGGAGTTGATTCCGGCCATTGCGGCCACCCCGAGCACCCATGAGAACGCCCCCTCCGGAGGAGCCCCCGTGTCGTCGCACCGAACCGCCACCCCCACCCGCGTGGCAGCCCGCGCCACCGGCCTGAGCAAGGTCTACGGCCACGGGGAGACGCAGGTGCGCGCCCTGGACGCGGTCTCCGTGGAGTTCCGCCGCGGCGAGTTCACCGCGATCATGGGCCCCTCCGGCTCCGGCAAGTCGACGCTGATGCACTGCATGGCGGGGCTCGACTCGGTCTCCTCCGGCTCCGCGCAGATCGGCGAGGCCGAGCTCGCGTCGCTCGACGACCGCCGGCTGACGAGGCTCCGCCGGGACAAGATCGGCTTCGTCTTCCAGGCGTTCAACCTCCTCCCGACGCTGACCGCGCTGGAGAACATCACCCTGCCCATGGACATCGCGGGCCGTAAGCCCGACGCCCAGTGGCTGAACATGGTCGTCGACACCGTCGGCCTCTCCGGGCGGCTCGCACACCGCCCGAGCCAGCTGTCCGGCGGCCAGCAGCAGCGCGTCGCCGTGGCCCGCGCGCTCGCCGCCCAGCCCGAGATCATCTTCGCGGACGAGCCGACCGGCAACCTCGACTCCCGCTCCGGTGCCGAACTCCTGGGCTTCCTGCACGAGTCCGTACGCGCGCTCCAGCAGACGATCGTCATGGTCACGCACGACCCGGTCGCCGCGTCCTACGCCGACCGCGTGATCTTCCTCGCCGACGGCCGCATCGTCGACGAGATGCGCGAGCCCACGGCGGACGCGGTGCTGGACCGGATGCGCCGTCTTCCCGGGGGAAACCCCCGGACCCCCGAATTCGAAGCCAAGGGCCGTACGAGCTGAGATCCGGCTCCCAACGCTCCGTACGCCACCACTTCCGCTCCGGACCAGGACCGACCATGTTCCGTACCGCCCTGCGCAACCTCCTCGCGCACAAAACCCGGCTGATGATGACCGCGCTCGCGGTCCTCCTCGGCACCGCCTTCGTCTCCGGCACGCTCGTCTTCAGCGACTCCGTCGGCAGCGCGTTCCGCAACAAGACGGCCAAGAGCCTCGACGACGTCGCCGTCTCCGTGACCCCCGGCCGCCCCAGCACCGACTCCAAGGACGGCGTCCTCGACGCGCGGGTGGTCGACAAGGTCCGCGCGCTGCCCGGCGTCACCTCCGTACGCCCCTCGGTGGGCGGCGCCGCAACCGTCGCGGACAGGAACAACGACCCCGCGGGCAGCCAGTGGGGCAGCTCCGGCGCCAACTACGTGCCCGGCGAGGACGGCAAGGACAGCCGCTACCCGCTGAAGTCCGGCCGCGGCCCCGCCTCCGCCGACGAGATCGCCCTCGACACCCGCACCGCGGAGAAGACCGGCGCGAAGCTCGGCGACACCGTGCGGCTCGCGATCGACGGACCGGTCATGACCAAGACCCTGGTCGGCACCGTCGGGACGGACGACCCGCGGGTCGGCGCGGGCGGCAGCCTCGCGCTCTTCGACACCGCCACCGCGCAGAAGCTCTTCGGCAAGCCCGGCGAGTTCGGCGAACTCGTCGTCTCCGCCGCGCCCGGCACCGACCAGAACGCGCTGACCCGCCAGGTCGAGGCCGCGCTGCCCGACGGCTTCGAGGCCCAGAGCGGCAAGCAGCTGGCCGCCGAGCAGGCCAAGGCCATCGACAAGGAGACCGGCTCGATCCGGAACACCCTCCTCGTCTTCGCCGGGATCTCGCTCTTCGTCGGCGTCTTCATCATCGCCAACACCTTCACCATGCTCATCGCCCAGCGCACCCGGGAGATCGCGCTGCTGCGCGCCGTGGGCGCCTCCCGCCGGCAGGTCGTACGGTCCGTGCTCGTCGAAGCGGGACTGCTCGGCCTGGTCGCCTCGGCCATCGGCTTCGTCCTCGGCCTCGGCATGGCCGTCGGCCTGCGGTCGGTGCTCGACGCCGGCGGCGCCGAACTCCCCGACGGGCCCCTCGTCGTCGAGCCCACCGCCGCCGCGTCCGCCCTCGCCGTCGGCGTCCTGGTGACCGTCGTCGCCGCCTGGCTGCCCTCCCGCAAGGCCGCCCGGATCGCCCCCGTCGAGGCCCTCGCCTCCGTCGACCAGGCACCCGCGCCCCGCGGCCTCGTCGTACGCAACTCCATCGGCGCCGTCCTCACCGGCCTCGGCGTCGCGATCATGCTGTACGTGACGACGTTGCGCGACAGCGGCGGGCTGACCGCCGCCATGGCGGGCTCCGCGCTCACCCTCGCGGGCGTCATCGTGCTCGCCCCGCTGCTCTCCCGCCCCTTCGTCACCCTCTTCGGCAAGGTGACCGGCCGGATGACCGGCGTCAGCGGCAGGCTCGCCAAGGAGAACGCGCTGCGCAACCCGCGCCGCACCGCCGCGACCGCCTCCGCGCTGATGATCGGCCTCACCCTGATCACGGGCCTCACCGTGGCCGCGGTCTCCGCGAACCAGGGCGTGGACCGGATGGGGCAGCAGGACCTCACCGCCGACTACAAGGTCAGCTCCACCAGCTACCTCGGCCTCTCGCCCGACGTCGCCAAGAAGCTCGCCGGACAGCCCGGCGTCGCAGCCGCCGTCCCCGTCCGCATGATCGGCTTCCAGACGAACGGCGAGCCCACCGGCGTCCAGGCCACCGACCTCGCCGCCCTCGGCAAGGTCACCGACCTGCGCGTCACCAGCGGCTCCCTCACCGGCGTCCGGGGCGCCGACTCCGTCGCCGTCGCCGAGCCGTACGCCCGCAAGCACGGCCTGAAGATCGGCTCCACCGTGCCGATGGACTTCTACGACGGGCAGAAGGCGAAGCCGCGCGTCGCCGCCGTCTACGCCAAGAACGACGTCCTCGTCGACGTCCTCGGCACCCCCGCCCTCGTCGACCCCCACCTGGACCGCGTCCGCGACGACGCGGTCTACCTCAAGGCCGCCCCCGGCCAGGCGGGCAAGCTGCCCGCCGAGATCAAGAAGACCATGGGCGGCAACCCCATCATCAAGGTCGAGAGCCAGGACGACCTGCGCCGCGAGTCCGCGGGCAGCATCGACTCCGTCCTCTACCTGATGTACGGACTCCTCGGCATGGCCGTCGTCATCGCCGTCATCGGCGTCGTCAACACCCTCGCCATGTCCGTCTTCGAGCGCACCCGCGAGATCGGCATGCTCCGCGCGATCGGACTCGCCCGCACGGGCGTCAAGCAGATGGTCCGCCTGGAGTCCGTGATGATCGCGATGTTCGGCGCGGTGCTGGGCGTCGGGGTCGGCATCTTCCTGGCCTGGTCCGGCGGCCACCTGCTCCGCTCGTCCTTCCCCGAGTACGAAATGGTCGTCCCCTGGGCGCGGATCGGGATCTTCCTGCTGCTGGCACTGGCGGTGGGCGTCCTGGCGGCGGTGTGGCCGGCGCGGCGGGCTTCGCGTCTGGATGTTCTGACGTCGATCGGGACGCAGTAGTTCGTGGCTTCCGGCTTCTGGCTTCCGGCTTCCGCCGGACGGGCTCGAGCTCGCGCTTTCGGGCGCGGGTCTCTGGCCCGTCCGGCGTTTTCCGGGCCTCTGTTACCTTGGTCGGGTAGTGACGCGCGAAATTACGTTGCCCGGTATTGGTTAGTCCGGGCGGGGCCCGCGCTCTCATGCACACCAGATCCTGGTAGTGCCCGGTGCGTCTCTTTCTCTCACGAGCCTTTGAGAAAGGGACTGTTGTGCCTGAATTCCGTGTGGACGGCGTCTGCGCCACCACCACTCCTGAACCGCCGGTCGAACCGGTCTCACCCGCGCCGTACCGATGGCGTTGGGTCGCCCTGTGGGTGCTGCTGGCCGCCGAGGCCATGGACATGCTGGACGCTCTGGTCGCCAATGTCGCGGCGCCGTCGATCCGGGCCGACCTGGGCGGCGGCGCGAGCATGACGCAGTGGCTCGGCGCGGCCTATGCCCTGGCCATGGCGGTCGGACTGGTCACCGGTGGGCGGCTCGGCGACATCATGGGCCGGAAGCGGATGTTCCTCATCGGTGCGTCCTGTTTCACTGTCGCGTCGATGCTGTGCGCGGTGTCCGTCTCGTCCGGGATGCTGATCGGTGCCCGGGGCCTGCAGGGCCTGTTCGGCGCGGTGATGATCCCGCAGGGCCTCGGCATCATCAAGGAGATGTTCGACGGCAAGGAACTGGGCCGGGCTTTCGGGATGTTCGGGCCGGTGATGGGCCTGTCCACAGTGGGCGGTCCGATCCTGGCCGGCGCGCTGATCGACGCCGACCTCTTCGGCACCGGCTGGCGCATGATCTTCGCTGTCAACCTCCCGCTCGGCCTGCTCGCCCTGCTCGGCGGGTGGAAATTCCTGCCCGAATCCCGCTATGCCGCCCCGCCACGCCTGGACCTCCCCGGCGTCGCTCTGGCCTCGCTCGGCGCGCTGCTGGTGATCTTCCCACTGGTGCAGGGCCGCGAACTGGGCTGGCCCGCTTGGACGTTCGCGTCGCTGGCCGCCGGGGTCGCCGTGTGCGTGGCCTTCGGCCGGTACGAGTCGCGCAAGGCGAAGGCGGGCGGGGACCCGCTGGTGGTGCCCGCGCTGTTCCGTAAGCGCGCCTTCTCCGGCGGCCTGGTGGTGGGCGCGGTCGTCTTCGCCGCACTGACGGGCTTCTCGCTGGTCCTCAGCCTGTTCCTGCAGGCAGGGCTCGGTTGCCCGCCGCTGAAGGCGGGGCTGGGCAGTCTGCCCTGGTCGCTGGGCATGGTGCTCGGCTTCGTCGTCATCCAGGCCACGGAGAAGCACGGCATCGTCGAAAGACTGGGCCGCAAGGTCATCCAGGTCGGCACGGCCGTCATGGCCCTGGGCCTCGGCGCGCTCGCCCTCACCCTGTACGTGGCCGGTACGGAGGTGACCATCTGGCGAACGGCTCCGGCGCTGGTCGTCGCCGGCCTCGGAATCGGCCTGGTCATGGGCCCGTTCTTCGACACGGTCCTCTCCGCCGTCGAACCCCACGAGACCGGCACGGCCTCCGGCACCCTCACCGCCGCCCAGCAACTCGGCAGCGCACTCGGCTCCGCGGTACTCGGCACCGTGTTCTACTCCGCCCTCGGCGACCAGGGCACGACCGCCCTCGGCTACGCCCGCACCATGCAGCTCACCCTCGGAGCCGGCGCCGGCCTGCTGGCCCTGGCCTTCCTGGCTTCCTTCCTGCTGCCCCGCCCTGGTGGCCTGCAGGAACACTGATCCGGGCAAGGAGGTCTTCCGGCAACTCGCTGCCGGAGGACCTCAGCCCGCGGGCGGCATCGGTGGCGCCAGGGGTCGCGGTCGATGTGCTGAGTGTCGTGCTCTTCGGGCGCGGGCCTCGGGCCCATCGGGCGTTTTCCGCCCGTCCGCTTCAGAGTTCGCGCATCCGCGCGTCGTACTCCGCGTGCGGCCCCAGCCCGTACGCGGCACGATGCTCATCGAGCCGTTCCGGGTCCTCGATCGGACGGGGCTCGCCGTTCCGGTACTGCGTACCGAACCGCTGCTTCTCTCCGCGATTGACCAGGCACCTGTCTGTCAGCAGGGCAAGATGTCCGCGCTCGGCCTCCTCCGACTCGACCGCGGCCGTCAGGAGTACGAGTGCACGCTCCTGGAGCTCGCGGTGTTCGTCGGCGTGCTGGCAGATGATCCACGCTGCCGTGGCTCCCTCCTTGCCGACGAGGGAGTGCCCGGGCCAGGTACCGAGCGCGTCGAGCACTCCGGTGAACCAGGCACAGTTCTCGCCGTCCGCCGCACGCATCGCGTCGATGTCCGCTTCGACGTTGCCGTCTTCGCGGACTCCTCGGGCGTTCTGATCGACGGCCATCCGCCGAAGCAGCTCATCGGTGAGTAGGGGCAGTTCCGGGTCGGTCATGGGTCAAGTCCTCTTCCGTCAGTGGGGGACGTGCTCCAGAGCCTTGAACTTCTGCCCTAGGTCAACAATCGGCTCGGCGCGGCGGGCCATCAGGTACACACGGGAGTTGGTGCGTTGCACCTCGTGCACCAGCGTGAACCCTTGCGTCTCGTAGTAGTTCACGAGTCCGCGGAAGTGACAGCCGCGCCGCACCCACTCCTTGCCTTCGCGGGCGGCGCGGTCCACGGCCCACAGGGCGATCACCGTGCCGGGCCTCCGCCGACGGTAGGCCGGGTCGGTCACCGTCGTGTACAGGTAATCGGCGGGTTCGCTCAGCTCGTGCTCGGTCCACCCCCACGGGGGAGTCTGCCCCTGCACGGTGGTGCACCCGATGATCCGGCCGCTGTCCTCTTCTAGGACCCACATGTCGCCATCGCTGTTCTCCGTCTGACCGACGAGGTCGGCGACGCTCTCCCGCCAGCTCGGGATGCCTCGGGCGTCCATCCACGCGCAGCGAGCGAGAATCAGGTTCTCGACGGCGGGGGCATCGGTGGCTGTTGCGAGACGCATGGCGAACACATCGGCTCCTGTCGGTCGAGCGCGGGTGGCGAGGGCGGAGGCCCCCGCCACCACATTGGTTACACGAAGGCGAGGGCTGCGAAGTGGAGGTCGAGGACTTCCAGGAGCTGGGCGTCACCGTCCTCCCGGTAAGGCCCTTCGGACAGTCGCACGACGGCATTCCGCAATCCGTCAGGGTCCACCAGTTGCTCTTCGAAGAGAGGTGACCCTTCATGGAGCATCTTGGCGAACAGCGGTCGGGCATGTGTCGTCAGGGAGTGCTGGACGACTTCGGCGAAGGACTCTCTTTGCCGGGACTCGGTGACGTCCGGGCTGAGACCGAGGGAGGCGAGACGACGGCGCTGGAGCTGCTTCAGCTCGCGCCAGTCCATCGGCAGCCATTCGCCGAGCTGGACCATACCCGGGGCGGCGAAAGGATGGACGGGCCAGATCCCCGCCTTCATCAGGACGGGTGCCGTGGTCTCCAACGACAGCAGCGTCATGCAATTGGCGGGAGCCGGTGGTGCGATGCCGTCGTCCGCGTATTCCAGCGCGGCCCGCGCCCGAGGCCCGATCCAGGGTAGCCCGTCGCTGAGCTCGCCCATGGACTTGTGGGGGTACTCGTCCTGCGACAGCGCCACCATCTCGTCGCCGCCGAGCCCGGTGACGACCGCCTGGGCCCCGTGCTCGGCCAGAACTTCGGCCAGTCGGGTGAACGGGTGGTGCAGAGGCTCCTCGTACGGGCTGATCCGTTCGCCTCGCACACGGGCGCACCCAGGCATAAGGGGCGCGTAGTCCATGGCATCGATCAAGTGGTCCTGCTCGGCGAACGGCAGGGCCTTGAGGATCTCCGTGCGTCGTCGGACCTGGTGTGCGCGCCCCGGTCCCCAGATCAGAAGGGCCGCGGTGGAAAACCTGCCGGGGCAGCGCTCCGCGAGTCGGGTGCCCACGGTGCCGGAGTCGAAGCCACCCGTCAGGTGAAGCACCGTCTCCACCTCGTCGAGCGGCCGGAGGTCGAGGGCATCGTCGATCGCGTCCACGAACGCCCCGAGCACGTCGGCATCCGGCGTGAGTTCGCGCGGTCCGCCGTGAAGCGCGGGCTCCGGGTACCGCAGGTACAGGTGACCGCCGAACGTCGCCGTCGAACGCTCGGTGACCCGCTGGATGCCCCGGAATACGGTCTCTGTGCCGTACCGAGGCCGGTAGATCAGAAGGCGGGCGACCTCGCGGGGGCTGAGGCCGGCGGCGTGGCCGGTGAGGTCGGCCATGTCCCATGAGCCGTACAGGCTCGTGTCGTCGTGTGCGACGTAGAGGGGTGCGATCCCGCAGGGTCCGTTGGTGACACGGCACGGGAGCCCGGGGGCCGTCTCCACGAGCACATAGTCCGCGGGCCACTGCTCGGCCAGGGCGCGGGCTTTGTCGTACTCCCCGGGGGTGGTGCTGTGGAGCGCCGACTGCGCGGTTGGCCTGCCCGCGACGCGCTCACGCACGACGAGCAGCGTACGGGTGCCGTCGGTCACGGCGGCCTGTTCGAGCATCGGGTGCCCGAACGGCATGATCTCGCTGGTGCCGTCAGCTGTGGTGTAGCGGCAGCCGTTCCACGTCCAGGCCGTGTTCGTGTACGGGGTGAGGCGCAACTTGATCAAGGTGTTCCCTCCCTCGGGGATAAGCCCGAGGGGCACGGCGTTCGGACCGGACCGTGCCCCTCGAACCTGGACGTGATCAGGTAGCTGTCGTGTCGTATGTCTTGGCCCCGTCCGAAGAGCCCGAGGTCTTCTTGTACTCGTAGGACTCGCTCGGCGTCTGAACACGTCGGTGCGCCTTCGTCGTGAACAGCTTCTCGAAGCTGCGGGCGCGTTTCGGCGGCGGTGCGAATTCGTTCACTGTGCTCCTCCTCGTGCTCTTCGGCGCAGGGGCATTCCCCACGCTGTCGTGCCCTTGCCGACCTGCCCGGCTACCGCGACCGTTCTCCAACAGCGAGGGCAGGAGTCTTGTGGCAGCTGTGTTGGACGACTTGACCGCCGATGCTCGCCCCGGTCATGGTCAGTCCGGCTGTCGCATCCGTTCTCCTGGCGTGCCGATGCGCGGCCTCCCCCACGGCGTCTCGGGTGCGCTGTCGGGCAGGGGCATTCTGAGTGAGACGTAAGCCGTGTGGCGTTGCGCCCCGCATCCCGTGCACCGATCGATGCCGTGCGAACTCGTCCAGCCCCTTGCGTGGACACATCGACGAATCACGAGCCGCCCTGCGGCGATGCGGGTCGCGGCGGCCGTATCGCGCGCCGATCGCGCCGGGGCGAGGGCCGTCACGAGTGGACCAACCGCTTGTGGCGGGCGAATTCGAGGTCCAGGGCCTTCGCTTCCGCGTGGTGACCGAGGGCTGCGGACCCGTAGTACCTGGTGCGGAGTTCGGCGCACCGCAAGCACCACTGATTCAGGCGCACGACTGCGGGGTGCCCCTGCCCGTCGTGGCTTTCCGGCGCCCTGCCGACCGTGCTCGATCTCACTGGCTTGCTCCCTCGGTGCTGGTCTCCGCGCCCTGAACCGTCTGCGTCAAGGGGTACAGCGCAAAAGCGGGGACGCCGAGCAGCCATTCACGGAAGCGGGCCTTGTCAGCTGAGTGAAGGGCGATCTCGTCCTCGTCGGGTGCGACCAAGCCCTGAACCTCGCGGCCCTCCAGAAGTCGCTCGGCTTCCGGCCAAGCCTTCCGGTCGGCACGAGCGGAAGCCGTGGAGTCGACGTCGTACAGCGCGGCGCGCACAACCCAATCCCGTGCCGCGGCCACCCTGCGGAGCGCTGCCATCTTCTCCGCGGCGTCACGGCAATCGCTCACGCACGCGTACAACACCACCGGGACGCGTTCACCCCAGTGGCCATGCGCGACGTTCGCGAGGTTACGGCGGCGCTGGAGATCACTGCCTGTTCTCGTCATAGCGATAACCGTGCCGCGACACGGCGCAGCGGTACAGAAACGAGGCGGACGACTTCGTGAACTCCCTCGGTTGTAACTCGCCTCTGCTGTACGAGCGTTGATGGTTCAACCGAGCCGGGTCGTCCGCCACGTACCAGCGGTGTGGATTTCGATCCCGTACTGTCCGGTTACAGGGCGGTCCTCCTGGTCGCAGGCGAGAAGCCGTCAATCCCGGGGCGTACGCCGATCAGCTTGGACACGCGGCGCAGGCGCGCGGTGGAAGCGCGATCGACCTTCTGCACGATGACGCCCGGCAGGGCCTGGTGCCGAGCCCACTGGGGAGCTTCGGTCAGCGCCTTCTCGAGGACGTCGAGGGACGCGTCCCACATCTTTGCGTCGGCCATCGCCATGGCCTTGTCCATGGCATACCGGTTACGAGCCGCTTCGGTGAGTTGGGAGGTGTCCGTGATGGCATCAGCCAGCGCGAGAGCTTTCCCTGTCTCCCCCAAAGCCACGTTGATTCCGACTGCTTGCGTGGTTGCCGTCACCGGACCGAACAGCGTTCCGTGGGCTCGGTGTTCGTTTCCCATCCGCGCCCCCGTGGCGTGCGACTGGGACAGGAAAGCCGCCGCTCGGTCCTTGTCTCCCATCCGGGAGGCAACAACGGCGGCGAAATTCACGTGCGAGCCATAGACCGTGAGCTGTTCGGGAGTCGCCTTGGAGAACCGGGGCTCGATGTCGACTGCGGCCTTCTCGGCGAGAGCGAGGGCGGCAGGCAGCCGTGCGTCACGCAGGTAGACCCAGGAACGCCCCGAGGCCACCAGCGCGGGGCGTAGCCCGTCGGCCGAACTCTCGGCAGCTGACTGCGCGTGCCCAATAGCCGCGTAGGCGAGATCCCTCGCACCCACCAGATTTGCGACGTAGGCCGCGAGTCGGTAGGCGTCGGCCAGAAGGCCCCACGCCTCGGCCTGCTCGCCGACAGGCTGAATGTGAAGGTGGGCTGCTGCTTGGGCGACGAGGGGTGCGGTGATCGCTCCGGCCTCGCTGTAGTGACCCTTCCAGTAGAGGTTCCAGCAACGGTCGATCGCATCCTGAAGCCCGGCTTCGGCTGGGGCCTCGATGCTGTCCGGGAGGAGGCCGGCGGCCGTGTCGTGCACAGCCTGTGACAGCGCCCGGAGCATCATGCGGTCATCTCGCCGCATGGCCCGCCGGGGCGCTTGCTGTCCGAGGATGACGGAGGTGTCGACGCTGAGCGCATCGGCGATCGCCATCAAGGTGGGAAGGGTGAACTGCTTGTCCTGTTCGGCCTTCTGGATGGTGACGATGGACAGGCCCGTCATCTCCGCGAGGTCGGACTGGCGTACGTCCTCGCCCCGTAGGATCTTGATGCGCTGCCCGTTGGTGTAGTCGCTCCACTGCATAGTCGAGTCAACTCCGTTCTGGAACCTGGAACGTCGCCTGTTCTTGAACGGTACCTGTGGTCGCCTGTCCGGTGAGTCAAAGCCTGCTCTGTGGCACGGTGTCCCCATGACCCGCGGCGACCCGAAGCCTCCGTACCCAACTCCACTTGCCGTCGCAGCAGTCCTGGCACGAATTCGAACAGCCCATGACCCGATCGAGAGGACAGGCCGTATGACTGACATGACAGGTCAGGGCATTCAAATCGTCCCCGTCGCCCACGTCGTCGGCGGGCGCGTGGAACCCACCGACGACTACTGGGGCGGTGCGCAAGCGATCATCCGTATCGACGGCGACCGTTTCCCTCCGCAGGCCACGCAAGGGCTCGACGAGTTCTCCCACCTTGAGATCGTCTTCCACTTCCACCTCACGGACCCGTCCGACCTGAATCTCGCCGCGCGCCGCCCGCGCGACAACCCGGACTGGCCGGAAGTCGGCACCTTCGGGCACCGGAACATGCGCCGCTTCAATCGGCTCGGGGTGTCGCGGTGCCGCCTGCTCAAGGTCGACGGGCTCGATCTGCACGTCGAGGATCTCGACGCTGTGGACGGCACGCCGGTGATCGACATCAAGCCCTGGTTCGAGGAAATGGGGCCGAGGGGCGAGGTGCGTCAGCCGGCGTGGACGGGCGAGATGCTCGGCGACTACTTCGCGACAAGCTGACCACCGTGTCCCGCACAGACCACTACGACGACCCCCGCGCCCCCGCCCCCAACTCCCTCGTCGTCGCGGCGGCTGCCGTCGTCACGGATGAGCACGGGCGCGTGCTCCTGCAGCGGCGGGCCGACAGTGGGCTGTGGGCGTTGCCCGGTGGTGGCATGGAGATGACCGATTCGCTGCCCGGCGCGGCCGTGCGAGAGGTCAAGGAGGAGACCGGGCTCGACGTTGAGATCACGGGGCTCGTCGGTACGTACACCGATCCTCGGAATGTCATCGCGTACAGCGACGGCGAAGTGCGCCGGCAGTTCGCCGTCGTCTTCACCGCGCGGATCGTCGGCGGCGCGCTCGCCCTCTCCGACGAGTCGACAGAACTCCGCTTCGTCGCCCCGCACGAGCTGGACGCCCTGCCCATGCATCACACCCAGCGGCTGAGGCTCCAGCACTACCGGGAGCAGCGCGCGCAGGCGTACTTGGGGTGACGCATCGCGTCAGCGCTTGTCGCGCTGGCCCTTCGCGAGTTGTTCGGACGTCTTGTCGGCGCCGATGCGGCGTTGGACCGCGGCGGACAGGCCCGGGGCGGCGCTGCCGAAGAGGGCGGCCAGGCGCAGGTTCAGTGGGGCCACGTCCACCTCGGCGAGGTTCTTCTCGATGGCCCGTACGGTCGCGCGCGCCACGTCCTCGGGGGAGCGGGTGCCGACTCCGCGGGGCAGGGGCGCGCCGGAGTCGGCGAACATGCCCGCGTCCCTGATGAAGCCGGGGAAGACGGTCGAGACGCCGACGCCGTGGGGCCGCATGTCCTCGCGGAGTGCGAGGGCGAAGCCGCGCATCCCGAACTTGGTGGCGTTGTAGAGGGACGCCTGCCCGGACGCGGTCTTGCCGGAGAGCGAGGAGATGAAGACCAGGTGACCGCGGCGGCGGGCGGCCATGCGTTCCCCGGCCAGCTTCGCCATCACGATGGGCGCACGGAGGTTGACGTCGAGCGCGCGGTCGATCTCGCCGATGGAGAAGTCGGCCAGCAGGCCCGTCGCGGGCAGCGCGGCGTTGGCCACGAGCACGTCGATCTCGCCCGCCGCCTCCAGCAGTTCCTCGACCGCGCCCCGGTCGGCCAGGTCGGCGGGGACGGCCCGGCCGCCCAGCTTCTCGGCCAGCGGCTCCAGCAGGTCCGTACGGCGCCCGGTGAGCACCACCTCGCCACCTCGGGCGGCCAGGGCCACGGCCAGCGCCTGCCCGATCCCGCCGGTGGCACCCGTGATCAATACCTTCGCTCCGCGCAGATCCATCCCGCGATGATCCCGCTGTACCTGCCGACAAGCCAGCATATTCACCGGGCGAATCCAGGGGATCACACCCCCGCCGGCTCCTTCCGCTGCGGCACCGCACCGTGCCCGTCGTCGCCCGTGAGCGAGGACTCGTCGAACGGCATACGGCCGCCGAGCACCTCGCGGCAGCGGGCGCCGTCGATCTCCTTCGTCCAGGTGCCGATGAGGACCGTCGCCACCGCGTTGCCCGCGAAGTTGGTCAGCGCGCGGGCCTCGCTCATGAAGCGGTCGATGCCGACGATGAGGCCGACGCCGTCGACCAGTTCGGGGCGGTGGGACTGGAGGCCGCCCGCGAGGGTCGCGAGGCCCGCGCCGGTCACGCCCGCCGCGCCCTTGGACGCCACGATCATGAAGAGGAGGAGGGAGATCTGCTGGCTCACGGAGAGCGGCTGGCCCATCGCCTCGGCGACGAAGAGCGAGGACATCGTCAGATAGATGGCCGTGCCGTCGAGGTTGAAGGAGTAGCCCGTGGGCACGGTGATGCCGACGACGGGGCGGCTGACGCCCAGGTGCTCCATCTTCGCGATCAGGCGCGGCAGCGCGGACTCGGAGGAGGAGGTGGACAGGATCAGCAGGAACTCCCGGCCCAGATACTTCAGCAGGGCGAAGATGTTCACCCCGGCCACCAGCCGCAGCAGCGTGCCGAGCACCACGATCACGAAGAGCAGACAGGTGGTGTAGAAGCCGATCATGATGACGGCGAGGGACTTGAGCGCGTCCACGCCGGTCGCCCCGACCACGGCGGCCATCGCGCCGAACGCGCCCACCGGCGCCGCCCACATGATCATGGACAGGATGCGGAAGACGAGCCTCTGAATGTGGGCTATGCCGCGCAGCACCGGCTCGCCGGCCGTGCCCAGCGCCTGGAGCGCGAAGCCCGCGAGCAGCGCCACCAGCAGCGTCTGGAGGACCTGGCCGCCGGTGAACGCGGAGACCATGGTGGTCGGGATGATCCCGAGCAGGAAGTCGGCGGTCGACTCGCTCGCACCCTTGGCCTGCGCCTCGCCCGCGTGCCGCAACGACTCCGTCAGGTGCAGCCCGCTGCCCGGCTCCAGGATGTTGCCGACCACGAGGCCGATGGCGAGGGCCACGGTCGACATCACGAGGAAGTAGCCGAGCGCGAGCCCGCCGACCGCGCCGACCTTGGCCGCCTTGCGCACGGAACCGACGCCGAGCACGATCGTGCAGAAGATGATCGGCGAGATCATCATCTTGATCAGGTTGACGAAGCCGGTGCCCAGCGGCTTCAGCTCGACGGCGACGCCCGGCGCGGCGAAGCCGACCGCGACGCCGACGAGCACCGCCGCGATCACCGCGAGGTAGAGGTAGTGCGTACGGTCCCGGCCGGACTTCGCCGGACGGCCCGGCGGTGGCTGCGGTGCGGATTGCGTGGCCATGGGTCTCTCCCCGTTCTTGCGGCTCCAGGAGTTGTGGTGGCTCCGGGACGGCCCCCTCTCCCGACGAGTGGGGCTCCGGCGACTATGCACGCCCATGTGACCGTGGTCACCCTTGCGTGCATTACGTTCATGACCCTGCCCAGGTCAGACTGTCCGCCATGCGCAAACCCCGCATACGCCGCCCCCACAGCCTGGCCGGCCGGCTCTTCGCGATGCAGACCGTGCTGGTCGCCGCCGTGGTGGCCGGCTGCGCGGCCTTCGCGTACGCCGCCGACCGCGGCCAGGCCGAGGAGTCCGCGCGCCGCCAGGTGACGGCGGCGGCGGTGGCCGTGGCGGCGTCCCCGGCCGTGCGGGACGCGGTGCGGTCGGCGGACCCGGCGGCGGCGCTCCAGCCGTACGCCGAGCGGGTCCGCCGCGACACGGACGTCGACTTCGTGACCATCATGGACCGGGACGGCACCCGCTGGACCCACCCCGACCCGGACCGCATCGGCGAGCGGTTCCTCGGTCACACCGGGCCCGCGCTGGACGGCCGGACCTTCTCCGAGACGTACACCGGGACGCTGGGTCCGTCCGTACGGGCCGTCGCGCCCGTCACCGACGGGCACCGCGTGATCGCTCTCGTCAGCGCCGGCATCACCGTCGACGCGATCAGCGCCGAGATCCGCCGGCAGCTCATCGGCCTGCTCGGCGTCGCCGTGGGCGCGCTCGCGCTCGGCGGCGCCGGCACGTACGTCCTCAACGCCCGGCTGCGCCGCCACACCCACGGCATGAACGCCACCGAGCTCAGCCGGATGCACGACTACCACGAGGCCGCGCTGCACGCCGTGCGCGAAGGGCTGCTGATGCTGGACGGACAGCGGCGCATCGCACTGATCAACGACGGAGGACGGGAACTCCTCGGCCTGGACGGCGAGGTGATCGGCCGCCGCGTCACCGCCCTCGGCCTGCCGCCCGCGCTCACCGACGCCCTCCTGTCCACCGAGCCGCGCCTGGACGAGCTGCACCTGACCGCCGACCGGATCGTGGTCGTCAACACCTCGCCGGTGTCGGGCGGGGAGCGCAGCGGCACGGTGGTGACCCTGCGCGACCACACGGAACTCCAGGCCCTGTCGGGCGAACTGGACTCCGTACGCGGCTTCGCGGAGGCGCTGCGCTCACAGGCGCACGAGGCCGCGAACCGGCTGCACGCGGTGGTGTCCCTGATCGAACTCGGCCGCGCCGACGAGGCCGTCGACTTCGTGACGGCCGAGCTCGAACTCGCCCAGGCCCTCACAGACCAGGTCGTCGCCGCCGTCGCGGAACCCGTGCTCGCCGCGCTCCTCCTCGGCAAGGCCGCCCAGGCCAACGAGCACGGCGTCGAACTCCTCCTGGCCCCCGACACCCGCATCGACGACGGCCTGCTGCCGCCCGGTCTCCCCGCCAGGGACCTGGTCACGGTCCTGGGCAATCTGATCGACAACGCCGTCGACGCGGCGTCCGAGGAGGCGAACCGCGGCTCCGCGGCCGCGCGCCGCGCGTACGTCACCGTCACCGTGCGGGCCGACGGCGACGAACTGCTGCTGCGCGTCGCGGACAACGGCGCCGGGGTCGCGCCCGACATCGTGGACGACGTCTTCCGGCGGGGCTGGACGACGAAGGCCGCCGGGCCGCAGGAGGCCGCCGCGCACGGCCGCGGCCTCGGGCTCGCGCTCGTCCGGCAGGCCGCCGGGCGCAACGGCGGTACGGTCACGGTCGCCGACGCGCCGGGCGGGGGAGCGGAGTTCACCGTACGGCTGCCCCTGCGCGTACGGGCGGGAGCGCGACCGTGAGCAGCCCGCAGGCGGCCGACCGGCCGATACGCGTACTTGTCGTGGAGGACGACCCGGTGGCCGCCGCCGCGCACGCGCTGTACGTACGGCGGGTGGCCGGCTTCACGGTGGCCGGGGTCGCGCACACGCGGGGCGACGCCTCGCAGTTCCTCAAGCGGACCGCCGTCGACCTCGTGCTCCTCGACCTCTATCTGCCCGACGGGCACGGCTTCCGGCTCGTACGCTCCCTGCGCTCCGCCGGGCACGCCGTGGACGTCATCGCGGTGACCTCGGCGCGTGACCTGGCCGTCGTCCGCGAGGGCGTCTCGCTGGGGGTCGTGCAGTATGTCCTGAAGCCGTTCACGTTCGCGACCCTCCGCGACCGGCTCGTCCGCTACGCGGAGTTCCGGGCGGTCGTCGGCGAGGCCAGCGGCCAGGAAGAGGTCGACCGCGCCCTCGCCGCCCTGCGCGCGCCCCAGCCGGCCGCCCTGCCCAAGGGGTTGAGCCTGGACACGCTCCAGGCGGTCACGGCGGCGATACGCGACGCCGGTCCGGAGGGCGTGTCGTCGGGCGCGGCGGCGACGACGCTGGGCATCTCACGGATCACTGCGCGGCGCTATCTGGAACACCTCGTCCATATGGGCCGGGCGGTGCGCGCGCCGCAGTACGGGCAGGTGGGGCGCCCGGAGTTGCGCTATCGGTGGCTGTCGCGGCCGTAGCGGGTGCGGGTTCGTTGCCGCTTGCGGCGGGAGCGCCCTTCGGGCACGTCCTCAAACTCCCCCAGCTACCGCTGGGAGGTGCCCCCACGGGCTGGATTGCGCACCCCTGGGGGTCTGGGGGGCCTTGCCCCCCCCAGTTTCGGGAAGGGGCGGGGCTGGGGAGAACACCGCCGGACAGTTCGCCGAGGTTCGCACCCCAGGAGGTCGTACCCGTGCGCCCCACCACCCCCATGCTCCTCGCCGTCGTCGTCATCGCGCCCCTCACCGCCTGCGGCGGGAGCCACGGCGACCCCGACACCGTGAAGGTCGCCTATCAGCGCACCACGGACAACAAGAACCGGATCATGGACGACTACCTGGGGGAGGTGAAGAAACAGTTCGAGCGGGAGCACCCGGGGAAGAAGATGCGGCTCGTGCCCGTGCAGGCGGCGCAGGCCGACTACTACTCCAAGGTGCAGCAGATGATGCGGTCGGCCAAGACCGCGCCGGACGTGGTGCGCGAGGACACGTTCGTCATCAACTCCGACAGCAAGGCCGGGTACTTGAGACCGCTCGACGACAAGCTCGCGGACTGGAAGGACTGGTCCCGCTTCGCGGCCTCCGCGAAGGCCGCGGTGAAGGCGGAGGACGGCAGGACGTACGGGGTGCCCGACGGGACGGACACCAGGGGGCTCTGGTTCAACAAGGAGCTCTTCGCGAAGGCCGGGCTGCCCGCCGACTGGCGGCCGCGGACCTGGGCCGACGTGCTCGACGCGGCCCGCAGGGTCAAGCGCGCCCTGCCTGGCGTCACACCCCTCAACGTCTACACCGGCAAGGGCCCCGGCGAGGCCGCCACCATGCAGGGTTTCGAGATGCTGCTGTACGGAACCGGGGACGGGTCCGGCGGCGGGTCCGGGAAGGACCCCCTCTACGATCCCGCGGCGAAGAAGTGGATCGCCGGGAGCCGTGGCTTCAAGGACGCGCTGGAGTTCGTCCGGACCGTGTACGCCGAGAAGCTCGGGCCGGACCCCTCGGACGCGCTGGACCCCAACGTCGACAGCCATGTCGCCACCGAGTGGATCCCGTCGGGCAGGCTCGCCATCGACCTCGACGGCAACTGGCTGGGCAAGAACTGGCTGCCGTCCGGCGGCAAGCCGTGGCCGCAGTGGTCGGAGGTGATGGGCCAGGCGCCCTTCCCCACACAGAATGGCGCCGCGCCGGGCGCCGTCAGCATGTCCGGCGGCTGGACGTGGTCGGTCACCGCGAAGTCAGGGAACGCGGACCTCGCCTGGCAGGCGATCGAGACGCTCCAGACGAAGGACAACGCGGTGAAGTGGGACGTACGGGACGCGCAGATCGCCGTGCGGGACGACGTGGCGGCCGACCCCACCTATCTGACGTCCATGCCGGGGATCGGCTTCTTCACGGGCCTGGTGAGGAACACGCACTACCGGCCCGCGCTGCCCGTCTATCCGCAGGTGTCCAGCGCGATCAGGGAGGCCATGGAGTCGGTCACGACGGGCGACGCCACGGCGGCGAAGGCCGCTGGCCGCTATGACGAGGCGCTGAAGTCGATCTCCGGCGTGAGCGTCGAGGAGCGCTGAGATGGCGGGCGCCGGATCGCCTCCCGTGCGCGGCGGGCCGTCCGCCGTGCGCCCCGGTCGGCGCCGCGGAGGCGCACTCCGGTGGCTGCCGATCGCCCCCGCGACGGCCCTGCTGCTGCTCTTCCTCGCCGGGCCCATCGCGTACTGCGTCTATCTCGCCTTCACCGACACCCAGTTGACCGGCCAGGCGTCCGCCTCCTTCGTGGGGTTCGCCAACTTCCGGCGGGCGTTCGCCGACGACAGCTTCCGCAACGCGGTGTTCCTGACCTTCGTCTTCACCGTCCTGTCCTCGATCGTCGGCCAGAACACGCTGGGCTTCGCGCTCGCGGCGCTGATGCGGCGGGCGTCGCGGCCCGTGCGGGCGCTGACCGGTTCGATCGTGATCGGGGCGTGGGTGCTCCCGGAGATCGTGGCGGGCTTCCTGCTCTACACGTTCTTCAACCGCCGCGGCACGCTGAACGCGGTCCTCGACTGGCTCCATCTGCCCACCCAGAACTGGCTGTTCACGCTGCCCATCCTCGCGGTCTCCTTCGCGAACGTGTGGCGCGGCACGGCCTTCTCCATGCTCGTCTACTCCGCCGCCCTGTCGGAGATCCCGCGGGACGTCACGGAGGCGGCGGAGGTCGACGGCGCGAGCGGGCCGCGCCGGTTCTGGCACATCACCCTGCCCATGATCCGCCGCTCGATCGCCACCAACCTGATGCTCAACACCCTCCAGACGCTCTCGGTCTTCGGCCTCATCTGGGCGATGACCCGCGGCGGTCCGGGCAACCGGAGCCAGACGCTGCCGGTGTTCATGTACGACCAGGCGTTCCTGAAGTCCCTGATCGGCTACGGCACGGCGATCGCCCTGCTCCTGCTGCTGGTGGGCGCGCTCTTCTCGGTGGTGTACCTGAGGCTGATGCGGGAGGAGGTGTGAGCCGCACCGGCGAGCGCGCCCGCGACCGGCGCGGCCCGGCGATGCGCCGTCCGCTGTACGTCGAATGCCCGGTACGCGCGCGTATCTCTGGGATCCATGCGTTCATGGGGATGTGGTGTACGTCATTCCGCACATAAGGAACGTCTTGCTCCGATCCGGCCATCCACCAGGGCACACCAGGCTGGCGCGGCCTCCGGGGCCGCGGAACGATCCGGAGCGAGACATTGACGCATTCACCTTCCGGGACTTACGGGTCCCGGGGCCGCCGCCGCGCATCGCGCGCCCGACGCTGGATCGTCGTGGTGGCGTCGACAGCCACGCTCGGGCTGATCGCGTGGCCCGTCATGAGCTACTTCGAGATACCGCCCTTCACGGACAAGGGTGACCCGGTCAGCTACGGCGCGGCCGAGGAGAGGGGCGAGCAGCCCACGGATTCGCGGACGCTGATGCCGACTGGTCCGGACGCCGACTTCAAGAACGTGCGGACGCTGGACGACGGCACGCACATCAGCGTCGTCACCCTCGACGGCAAGAAGTCCGGCTTCAAGGGCAAGGTGTGGGTCTGGGCGCCGAAGGAATACACGGACGAGCGGAAGTTCGCCAAGAGCGGTTTCCCGGTGATGATCGCCCTGCCCGGCGGTCCCGGATACGGCACCAATTACTGGATGGGCGGCTTCAAGCTCCAGGAGAACATCTCCAAGTGGTACAGCGAGGGCAAGAGCAAGCCGTTCCTGCTGGCCATGCCGGTGCTGAACCCGGGTCCTGACGACAAGGGAATCTACTGGGACGGCAGTGACATACCCGGCCAGGCGAAGATGGGCACCTGGCTCACCGAGGACGTGCCGGACCTGATGAAGGCGAATTTCCGCACCCTGAAGTCGCGTGACGGCTGGTCGTTCATGGGCTCTTCCACGGGCGGATTCGCGGGCCTCAAGGCCGTGCTGAAGCACCCCGACAAATTCAAGGCCGTCATAGCCAACGGCCCGGACATCGTGCCCGACTCCCCGCTCTGGCGCGGCCACGAGAAGGAGATGCGGGAGAACAACCCCGAGGTGCTCGCCAAGCGGCTGATCGCGAACAAGGGGCCGGACGTCTATCTCGCCTTCCAGGTCGGCACCCGGGAGAACGCGAAGACCATGTCCGACGTCAAGAAATTCATCGCCACCTACGGCAAGGGCCCGGTCCACACCGATCTGCACGTGATCGAGGGCGGCAAGCACGACGGCGCGACGTACGCCCCCAACCTGGGCCTCGGCCCGATCCAGTGGATCAGCGAACAGATGGAGGGGCCGACGCCGTCCGCCACACCCTGACCGGGCGGCCCGGGCTGCCTATGCTGGGCCTGTCCGACAGCGTTATGCCCCATGCGCCCGGAAGGTCTGATCATGTCCATGGATCCGGAGATCGCGGCCCTGCTCAAGCAGTTCGGTGTCGACGGGCCGCCGCCCGCCACCCCGCCCACCGTCGCCGAGATGCGCGCGGGCAACAGGATGCTCTCGCTCGCCGTCGCCCCCGACCCGCCGATCGGGGTCGGCGCGGTCGAGGACGACCGGATCGCCGGGGTGCCGGCGCGGGTCTACCGGCCCGAGGACGACGGCCCGGTGCCCACCGTCGTGTTCTTCCACGGCGGCGGCTTCGTCGTCGGCGACCTCGACACCCATGACGGGATCTGCCGCAGGCTGTGCCGGGACGTGGGCGCGGTCGTGGTCTCCGTGGGCTACCGGCTCGCCCCGGAGTTCCCCTTCCCCGCCGGCTTCGACGACTGTGTGGCGGTGACGAGTCACGTCGGTGACCACATCGCCGACTACGGCGGCGGCGTGCTGGCCGTGGCGGGGGACAGCGCCGGGGGGAACCTGGCCGCCGGGGTGGCCCTGGCCTTCCGGGACGAGGGCCGGCCGCTGGCGGCCCAGCTCCTCGCGTACCCGGCCACGGATCTCAGCGGCAAGGGCGGCCACCGCTCGCGCACCGAGAACGCCACGGGTTATCTGCTGACCACGGCCGAGGTCGAGATGGTCACCGGGCTCTACCTCGCCGAAGCCGCTCCCGCGACGGCCGACCAGCCCCCGGCCTCCCCGCTCCTCGCCCGCGACCACACGGGCCTCGCCCCGGCGGTCGTCGCCTGCGGCGACCTCGACCCCCTGCGGGACGAGGGCCTGGCCTACGCCGACGCGCTCGCCGACGCCGGGGTGCCGGTCGAAAAGCGCCTGTACCCCGGCCTCGTCCACGGCTTCATGAGCTTCACCGACAAGTCCTCGGCGGCGGACGCGGCGGTGACCGAGATGTTCACGGAATTCGGCGAACTGATGCGCGCCTGACGTCCCTACGGCAGGCGGGCCACCAGCTCCGCCGCCTCGTCCGCCGGCAGGCCCGACGCCGTCAGGGTCGTGACCGCCGCCGAGCGGCCCGCCTCCTCGGGGGCCAGGACGCCGTCGTTGACGGCCTGCATCAGGCCGAAGATCACCTGCTCGCGTACGTACATCAGGGCGTCGGCCGGCAGCGGGGAGGTGAAGCGGCCCTCCTTCAGGCCGCGTCGCAGCAGTGCCGCGCCCGCGCGCCGCACCGGCTCCAGGCGCTTGAGGATGCCCTCCATCGTCACGCTGCGCTGGGCCAGGGAGATCAGCAGGCGGTAGCGGTCGGCGATCTCCCAGACGCCGAGGATCGAGCGGGCGAGCGCCTCCGCCGGGTCGGTGACCCCGCGCACGGCGGCGGCGTGGGCCGCCCCCACGGCCTCCGCCGCGTCGTCGACGAGGGCGCCGATCAGCGCCTCGCGGCTGGGGAAGTGGCCGTAGACCGTGCGCCGTACGACCCCCGCCGCGCGGGCGATCTGATCCATGCTCGCGTCCGGGTCGCGCAGCAGCTCGGCGAGTGCGACGTCCATGATGCGGCGTCGATTGGCGTCCGCTCTCCCGGCCATTGGGTCTCTTCTCGGTCGAGGGGGATGCCCGACGCAGCCCCGGCCCTCATTTTGCACACCGCCGCCCACGGGCGTAAATTGCACACTGCTGTGTAAGTTGCACAGCAGTGTGTAATTCCGAAAGGGGGGCCGATGGGCCTCGCGATGTCGACTCCGGTCGACAAGATGGACGGTCCGTACAAGCGGCGTTGGGCGGCTCTCGGCGTTCTCTGCCTGAGCCTGCTGATCATCGTCATGGCCAACACGTCCCTGACGGTCGCGGCTCCGGACATGGTCAAGGACCTCGGTCTGGGCAGCTCCGACCTGCAGTGGGTCATCGACGGCTACACCGTGCCGTACGCCGCGCTGATGCTGATCCTCGGCGCCGTGGGTGACAAGTACAGCCGCCGCGGGGCGCTCGTCCTCGGCCTCCTCGTCTTCGGCTCGGCGTCCGTCGCCGGTTCGCTGGTCGACAGCGCCTCCGGTGTCATCGCCGCCCGCGCCGTCATGGGCATCGGCGCGGCCATGATCATGCCGGCGACCCTGTCGCTGCTCGCCGCGACCTTCCCGCGCGAGGAGCGCGCGAAGGCCATCACCATCTGGACGGCCACCGCCGGACTCGCCATCGCCGTCGGCCCGCTGGTCGCGGGCGCGCTGCTGGAGGACCACGGCTGGGCGTCGACGTTCCTCATCAACGTGCCGATCGCCGTCGTCGGCATCGTCGGCGCGCTGCTGCTCGTACCGCCGTCCAAGGCGTCGGGCGTCGACAAGATCGACTACATCGGCGGTCTGCTGTCCGTCATCTGGGTCGGCTCCCTCATCTACATGATCATCGAGGGCCCCCACTTCGGCTGGGGCACCAACGCGATCGCCGCCGCCGTCGTCGCCGGTGTCGGCCTGGTCGGCTTCATCGTCTGGGAGCTGCGCCACCCGCGCCCGGTCCTCGACGTCCGCCGCTTCGCCGAGCGCGCGTTCGCGGGTTCCACGCTCGCCGTCGCCCTGTTCTTCCTCGCGGTCTTCGGCACCTTCTACTACCTGACCCAGCACCTGCAGTTCGTCCTCGGCTACTCGGCGCTCGACACGGGCATCCGGATGCTGCCGCTGGCCGGTGCCGTGTTCGTCGGCGGCGCGCTGACCGCCCTGCTGACCCCGAAGGTCGGCATGAAGGTCACCGTCGCGCTCGGCATGACCGTCGGTACGGTCGCGATCGCGCTCCTCACTCGGGTCGACGCGCACTCGACGTACGACGACTTCATCTGGCCGCTGATCATCCTGGGCCTGGCCATCGGCCTGTCCCTGTCGCCCTGCACCAACGCCATCATGGGCTCCTTCCCGGAGGACAAGCTCGGCGTCGGCGGCGCGGTCAACAGCACCTCCATCGAGCTGGGCGGCTCGCTCGGCATCGCCATCCTCGGCACGGTGCTGGCGAAGACCTACTCCTCCAACCTCGCCGACGCCGCCGCGAAGACGGCCGCCGCCGGTGGTCCGAAGCTCCCGGAGAAGGCCCTGTCCGCCGCGCAGGACTCGGTCGGCGCGGGCCTGGTCGTCGCCAAGGAGGTCGGCAAGCAGGTGGCCGCCGGTGCCGCGCCCAAGGTGGGGGCGGAGAAGGCGGCGGCGCTCGGCGCGCAGCAGGCGCAGTCGGTGGTCGAGGCCGTGCACAAGGCTTTCGCGGACTCGGTCGCGCACACGAGTGTGGTGGGCGCGGTGATTCTCGGCGTCGGTACGGTGGTTGTGGCCGTGCTTCTGCCGCGGCGGGCGTCTGCGGCTGCCGCCGCTTCGGCCGAGTCGGAGCAGAAGGTCGACGAGAAGGTCTGACGTTCTTCGCGCTGCGCGCGGTGCCTCGTATCTCCACCCGGAGGTGCGAGGCACCGCTGTTTTGTTCCCCAGCCCCGCCCCGCCCCTTCCCGGCTGCATCCGATTTGCGGCTCCGCCGCGTGGGGGGCTTCGCCCCAGACCCCGAAGCACGCTTCGCGCGCTGTCCTCAAACGCCGGGCGGGCTGAATTCAGCCCGTCCGGCGTTTGAGGACGCGGCCGCAGGCCGCTCCCGCCGCAGGCGGTAGCGGACCCGCACCCGGGGGTCTGGGGCACGAGCCCCAGTTACGGGAAGGGGCGGGGTGGGGAACAAGCCCGCCGCAGGCGTATGCCGGGCGCTACGCCCCCCGCCACCACACCGTCGCCAACGGCGGCAGAGTCACCGTGATGCTCGCGGGGCGCCCATGATGACGCGTAGCCTCCGGCTTCACCGGGTCCGGCGTCACGACCCCCGACCCCCCATACCGCTCCGCGTCCGTGTTGAGGACCTCCAGCCACGCCGTCGGCCGGGCCGGCACCCCGAGGGGGTAGTGGTGGCGGACCACTGGTGAGAAGTTGGAGACCGCCAGCAGCGGCGCGCCCTCCGCGTCGTAGCGGAGGAAGGCGAAGACGTTGTCCTCGCTCGCGTCGCCGTCGACCCACTCGAACCCCTCGGGCACGGTGTCGCGCTGCCACAGCGCGGGCGTCCGGCGGTAGACGTGGTTGAGGTCGCGCACCAGGTCGCGCACGCCCCGGTGGTCGGCCTCCGCGGAGTACGAGGGGTCGAGCAGCCACCAGTCCGGGCCGTGCCCCTCGGACCACTCGGCGCCCTGGGCGAACTCCTGCCCCATGAAGAGCAGTTGCTTGCCGGGGTGGGCCCACATGAAGCCGAGGTACGCGCGATGGTCGGCCCGCTGCTGCCACCAGTCGCCCGGCATCTTCGAGACCAGCGCGCGCTTGCCGTGCACCACCTCGTCGTGCGAGATGGGCAGCACATAGTTCTCGCTGTACGCGTAGATCATGGAGAAGGTCATCTCACCGTGGTGGTACTTCCGGTGGACCGGCTCCTTGGAGATGTAGACCAGCGAGTCGTGCATCCAGCCCATGTTCCATTTCAGGCCGAAGCCCAGGCCGCCGAAGCCGCCCGCGCCCACGTGGTGGGTGGCGCGGGTGACGCCGTCCCAGGCGGTGGACTCCTCGGCGATGGTGACGACCCCGGGGCAGCGGCGGTAGACGGTCGCGTTCATCTCCTGGAGGAAGGCCACCGCGTCGAGGTTCTCCCGGCCGCCGTGGACGTTGGGCGTCCACTGGCCCTCCTCGCGGGAGTAGTCGAGGTAGAGCATCGAGGCCACGGCGTCCACACGCAGCCCGTCGATGTGGAACTCCTGGCACCAGTAGACGGCGTTCGCCACCAGGAAGTTGCGGACCTCCGTGCGGCCGTAGTCGAACTCCAGCGTGCCCCAGTCGGGGTGCGCGGCCCGCGCCGGGTCCCCGTGCTCGTACAGCGGGCGCCCGTCGAACTCGGCCAGCGCCCAGTCGTCGCGCGGGAAGTGCGCGGGCACCCAGTCCATCAGCACCCCGATGCCCGCCCGGTGCAGGGCGTCGACCAGGTACTTGAAGTCGTCGGGCGTGCCCAGCCGCGCCGTCGGCGCGTAGAACCCCGTGACCTGGTAGCCCCACGAGCCGCCGAACGGATGCTCCGCCACCGGCATCAGCTCCACGTGCGTGAAGCCGAGGTCCTTGACGTACGCGGGCAGCTGCTCGGCCAGCTTGCGGTAGGACAGGCCCGGCCGCCAGGACGCCAGGTGCACCTCGTAGACGGAGAACGGGGCCTCGTGCACCGGCCGCCCGCCGCGGCGCTCCAGCCACTCGCCGTCCGTCCATGTGTGGTGCGACGCGTGCACGATCGAGGCGTTGGCCGGGGGCACCTCGGTGCGCCGGGCCATGGGGTCGGCGCGCATCGTGTGCGAGCCGTCGGGGCGGGTGATCTGGAACTTGTAGAGCGCGCCCTCGCCGATGCCCGGCAGGAAGAGCTCCCACACCCCCGCACCGCCCAGGGACCGCATCGGATGCCCCGTGCCGTCCCAGTAGTTGAAGTCGCCGGCGACGCGCACGCCCTGGGCGTTCGGCGCCCACACGCTGAAGCGGGTGCCGTCGACGCCCTCGTGCGTCATCGGCTCCGCGCCGAGCGCCCGCCACAGCTCCTCGTGCCGGCCCTCGCGGATCAGGTGCAGATCCAGCTCGCCGAGCGCGGGCAGGAAGCGGTACGGGTCGTGGACCTCCAGCTCCGCGTCGTCGTAGGTCACCAGGAAGCGGTAGTCGGGGATCTCCCGGAGGGGGAGAACGCCCGCGAAGAGGCCGTCCTCCTCGTCGTGGAGCATCGCCCGCAACCCTTTGGCGCGGACTTCCACCGAACGGGCGAACGGGCGCAGCGCCCGGAACGCGATGCCGCCCGGCACGGGGTGCGCGCCCAGCAGCGCGTGCGGGTCGTGGTGGGCGCCGTGCAGCAGCCGGCCGCGCTCCTCGTCACCGAGCGGTTCGGCGGGCCGCACACCGCGGTGCGCCGCGGCTGCCGCGGTGCGGGCCGGCTGGGTGCGGTGGCCTGCGGCCGGGCCGCCGGTGGCGATGTGCGGGGCGTCGGCGGGACTGTCGCCCGGGCCCGCGGCCGGGCCGTCGCCGCCCGCCGGAGCGGTGCCGGACCCGTCGCCCGAGGCCGCCCGGCCGCTCCTGGCGGGACCGCCGCCCGTACGGGCCCCACCGGTCCCGCCGCCTGAAGCCGCGCCGACGCCTTCGCCCGGCCTGCCGCCCGTACCGGTTCTGCCCGGTCCGCCCCCCGAAGCCGCGCGGGCGCCTTCGCCCGGCCCGCTGTCCGTACCGGTTCTGTCCGGGCCGCCGCCCGAAGCCGCTCGGGTGGCCTCGCCCGGCGTGGCGACCGTGCCGGACGGCCCGGTGCGGGCCCGGGCCGGCAGGAACGTGGCCGGGATCCCGGACGGGCCTTCGGGGCGGCCCGCGCCCGGCTCGGGCGACGGGCGGCTGGACGGGGGACGAGCGGTCACTGGGCGGTCCTCCTCGGGCTTCCCCCGGCGGAGGCCGGAGGGCGGATCGGTGGTGCTGGGCTCCGGTTCGTCATGCGGACGTCTCGCGCTCCGGCCCTTCGTCCGTGCGCCCGGGCGCGCCGCCGCCCGGGCGCGCCGCTCCCGCAACAGCCTCGCCCGCCGCCGGGGAATCCGCCAGCCGGCGGATCGCCGACATCGGCACGGGCAGCCAGTCCGGGCGGTGGCGGGCCTCGTAGAGGACCTCGTAGACGGCCTTGTCCGTCTCGTGGGCGCGCAGCAGTTCGGGGTCCTCGCGGGGGTCGCCGTGCACGGTCGCGTAGCCCTCGCAGAAGGCCGCGCGGGCGCGCACGGACCAGGTGCTGCCGCTCGCGCGGCCGACCGCGGCCGCGTAGTCGAAGGAGCGCAGCATGCCCGCGACGTCCCGGGCTGCGGGCTGCGGGCGGCAGCGCTCGGCCAGCGGGCGGGCCGGTTCGCCCTCGAAGTCGATGAGGGCCCAGCGGCCGTCCTCTGCGGTGCGCAGCGCCTGCCCCAGGTGCAGGTCGCCGTGGATGCGCTGGGCGCGCCAGGTGCGCCCGGCCCGGCCGAGCGCGGCGAGTTCGTCGTACGCGCCGCGCAGCGCGGCCCGGTAGGGGCGCAGGGCGGGCACGGCGTCGGCGGCGGCGTCCAGGCGCCGGGTCATCGCGGCGGCCAGGTGTTCCAGTTGGGGGCGGCGCAGGACGACGGTGGGCAGCGCTTCGGCGAGCGCGCCGTGCACCTCGGCGGTGGCGTGGCCGAGGGCGCGCGCGGAGGCGGTGAAGTCGGCCCGCACGGCGAGGGCGCTCAGCGCCAGCTGCCAGCCGTCGGCGGAACCGGGCAGATAGGGCTGGAGGACGCCGAGCGTCAGCGGTTCGGTGTCCGGGCCGGGCAGTTCGGCCTCGAACCACGCGGCGGGCGCCGGGACCCGGGCGCAGCCGCCCGCGGCGAGCGCGCGGGGCAGTTCGAGGTCGGGGTTGGTGCCGGGGCAGACGCGACGGAAGAGCTTGAGGATATACGTTTCGCCGTAGACGACCGAGGAGTTGGACTGCTCGGCGGCGAGCAGCTTGGGGGTCAGCCCGGCGGCGATGACGGCGCCCTCCTCGCGGGTGAAGCGCAGCGGCCCGAGCCGGCCGGGCACCCGCAGCCGCTCCAGGAGGAGGGACGCGAGCCGGGGATCGGCGAGGCCCTCGTAGACGGTGCGGCCGTGCAGGGGGCCGCCGGAGGGGCGGCCGATGAGCGCGGGGGCCAGGTGGGGCGGCAGCACGTCCTGGATGCCGAGCAGGAGTTGGTAGCAGTCGTCGGTGCCGGCGTGCACGGCGGGGCCCGGCGCGTCGAGGGGGCCCGGGCGGGCCGTGGGGGAGCCGGTCTGGTGGGCCCGCACGAGCAGGTGCAGCAGACCGGGGGCCGTGGTACCCGTGGTGTGGGGGAGCAGTTCGGTCGCCGTGACGAGGGTGAAGCCGGTGATCGGACGGCCCTTTCCCGCGAACCACCGCTGCCGGGGCAGCCACTCCGCGAGCAGCGGCACCAGGGATGCCAGCAGCCCCGCCTCGGCGGCGTCCGTCCGCTGCGCGGCACCGGCCTGGGCGGCACGGACCGAGGACAACAGAGGTCCGGGGGTCGTCCCCCGGCGGGTGGTCCCGCGGCGGGACGGTGCAGCGTCCGACATGGCGTCGCGTCCTTTCCCCGGGCACACGACAGATTGGGCAAAGTGTCCCGGATTGCGGCTTTGACCGGTGCGCGGTGCGGGACGTGTCGGGCGAGGATCGTCCGTACGGTCAGCCCCGGCGGCCTCTGTGGCCCCTGCATTCGGTGCGGTGCGATGCGTGCGGTGCGTGCTGTCGGACCCGTGAAGGAGGAGGGGTCCCGGCGGCGCGGAATCGAGCTGTTCGGTCCGGCCCGTGCGTAGTAGTGAGGGTTCCCAGGCTTCGCGGGGGAAAACCGCCCGTGCGCGCCCGATCGGGCCCGGACGCGCATGGGCACCGGCTCAGTGTCCCGGTGGCGGTGGCGCGCTCTGCCGCAGCCGGAACCAGTAGAAGCCGTGACCCGCGAGGGTCAGCAGGTAGGGCAGCTCCCCGATGGCCGGGAAGCGCACCCCGCCGATGAGCTCGACCGGGTGCCTGCCGTTGAAGGCCCGGAGATCCAGCTCGGTCGGCTGTGCGAAACGGGAGAAATTGTTCACGCACAGAACCAGGTCGTCGTCCCGCTGACCGGGCACCCGCACTTCGCGCAGGAAGGCCAGCACCGCCGGATTGCTGGAGGACAGCTCGGTGTACGAGCCGAGTCCGAAGGCGGGGTTCTGCTTGCGGATCTCGATCATCCGCCGCGTCCAGTGCAGCAGCGAGGACGGGCTGCTCATCGCCGCCTCGACGTTGGCGACCTGGTACCCGTAGACCGGGTCCATGATCGTCGGCAGGTACAGCCGCCCGGGGTCGCAGGAGGAGAAGCCGGCGTTGCGGTCCGGCGTCCACTGCATCGGCGTCCGCACCCCGTCGCGGTCGCCGAGCCAGATGTTGTCGCCCATGCCGATCTCGTCGCCGTAGTAGAGGATCGGCGAGCCGGGCAGCGACAGCAGGAGCGCGGTGAACAGCTCGATCTGATTGCGGTCGTTGTCGAGCAGCGGGGCCAGTCGGCGGCGGATGCCGATGTTGGCGCGCATCCGCGGGTCCTTGGCGTACTCCGCGTACATATAGTCGCGCTCTTCGTCCGTGACCATCTCGAGCGTGAGCTCGTCGTGGTTGCGCAGGAAGATGCCCCACTGGCAGCGCGAGGGAATGGCCGGGGTCTTGGCCAGGATTTCCGAGACCGGGTAGCGGGATTCCCGCCGTACGGCCATGAAGATGCGCGGCATCACGGGGAAGTGGAACGCCATATGGCACTCGTCGCCGCCCTCGGCGTAGTCGCCGAAGTAGTCGACGACGTCCTCCGGCCACTGGTTGGCCTCGGCGAGCAGCACCGTGTCGGGGTAGTGGGCGTCGATCTCGGCCCGCACCCGCTTGAGGAACTCGTGGCTGCGCGGCAGGTTCTCGCAGCTGGTGCCCTCCTCGGCGAACAGATACGGCACGGCGTCGAGCCGGAAGCCGTCGATGCCGAGGTCCAGCCAGAACCGCAGCGCCGCCAGGATCTCCTCCTGGACGGCCGGGTTCTCGTAGTTGAGGTCCGGCTGGTGCGAGAAGAAGCGGTGCCAGTAGTACTGCTTGCGGACCGGGTCGAAGGTCCAGTTCGAGGACTCGGTGTCCACGAAGATGATCCGCGCGTCCTGGTACTGCTTGTCGTCGTCGGCCCAGACGTAGTAGTCGCCGTAGGGGCCGTCGGGATCCGAGCGGGACTGCTGGAACCAGTCGTGCTGATCGCTCGTATGGTTCATGACAAAGTCGATGATGACGCGCATGCCGCGCTGGTGTGCCGCGTCCACGAACTCCACGAAGTCGGCGAGGTCACCGAACTCGGGCAGCACCGAGGTGTAGTCCGAGACGTCGTAGCCGCCGTCGCGAAGCGGTGACTGGAAGAACGGCGGCAGCCAGAGGCAGTCCACGCCCAGCCACTGCAGATAGTCCAGCTTGGCCGTCAGACCCTTGAGGTCGCCGATGCCGTCGCCGTCGCTGTCCTGGAACGACCGGACCAGCACCTCGTAGAAGACGGCGCGCTTGAACCAGTCCGGATCCAGATCCTTCGCGGGGGTGTCCTCGAATGTGTCGGGGACGGGCTCGTTGACGATCATGGTGTGGGTGACCCTCCGATCGGTGAGGACGGTCGCAGCGAGAACACGTGCGCGGGCGCGATGGAACGGCCCGGCTCCAGGCGCACATAGTTGTCCCTGCCCCAGTGATAGGTCTCTCCGGTGAGCTCGTCGCGCACCGGGACGGACTCGTGCCAATCGAGGCCGAGTTCCGGCATGTTCAACGAGACCGTGGCCTCCTGGGTGTGGTGGGGGTCGAGGTTGACGACCGTCAGCACACAGGAGCCGCCAGGGCCGCCGACCCGCTTGGAATAGGCGATGACGGCGTCGTTGTCGGCGTCGTGGAAACGCACGTTGCGCAGCCGGCGGAGCGCGGGCTGACGGCGCCGCAGCCGGTTGAGGACGGTGATCAACGGCGCGAGACTGCGCCCCTCGCGCTCCGCCGCGGCCCAGTCCCGGGGCCGCAGCTGGTACTTCTCGGAGTCCAGATACTCCTCGCTGCCCGCCCGCACCGGGGTGTTCTCGCACAGCTCGTAACCGGCGTAGACACCCCAGGAGGGGGCCAGCGTCGCGGCGAGCACGGCCCGGATCTCGAACGCCGCGCGGCCGCCGTCCTGGAGGTAGGCGTGCAGGATGTCGGGGGTGTTGACGAAGAAGTTCGGCCGCATGCAGGCCGAGACTGCGTCCCCCGACAGCTCGGTGACGTAGTCGGTGAGCTCCTGCTTGGTGTTGCGCCAGGTGAAGTAGGTGTACGACTGCTGGAAGCCGATCGCCCCGAGCGTGCGCATCATGGCGGGCCGGGTGAACGCCTCGGCCAGGAACACCACATCCGGGTCGGTGCGGCCCACCTCGCCGATGACCTTCTCCCAGAACGACACCGGCTTGGTGTGCGGATTGTCGACCCGGAAGATCCGGATCCCGCGCGCCATCCAGAAGCGCAGCACCCGCAGCGTCTCCCGCACGATCCCGTCGAAGTCCGCTTCGAAGGCCAGTGGATAGATGTCCTGGTACTTCTTCGGCGGGTTCTCCGCGTACGCGATGGAGCCGTCGGCGCGGTGGTGGAACCACTCCGGGTGCTTGTCCACCCAGGGGTGCTCCGGGGAGCACTGGAGCGCGAAGTCGAGCGCCACCTCCATGCGCAGCTCGCGCGCCCGCGCCACGAAGTGGTCGAAGTCCTCGAAGGTGCCGAGGTCCGGGTGGAGGGCGTCGTGCCCGCCCTCGGCGGAGCCGATCGCCCAGGGGCTGCCCACGTCGTACGGGCCCGCCGTGAGGCTGTTGTCGGGGCCCTTGCGGTAGGCCGTGCCGATGGGGTGGACCGGCGGGAGGTAGACCACGTCGAAGCCCATGGCCGCGACGGCCGGGAGCCGCTCCGCCGCCGTCCGGAAGGTGCCGCCGACCGGCGGCCCGCCCCCCGGCAGCAGCGCGCCCTCGGAGCGGGGGAACAGCTCGTACCACGATCCGAACAGGGCCCGCTCGCGCTCGACCAGCACGGGCACCGGGCGGCTGCTGCTCACCAGCTCGCGCAGCGGGTGGGCGGCCAGGGCGGCCGAGACGTCGGGGGCCAGCGCGGCGGCCAGCCGTCCGGCGGCCGGACGGCCCGGATCCCGCAGGCCGTCGACGGCGGCGAGCACCGCCTCCCGGCCGTCGCTCTTGGGCACCCCCGCGGCCGCCCGCTCGTACAGCAGCGCGCCTTCCTCCAGGACCAGTTCGGAGTCGATCCCCGCCGGGATCTTGATCCGGGCGTGGTGCCGCCAGGTCTCCACCGGATCGCTCCACGCCTCCACCGCGTACGTCCAGCGGCCCTCGGCGTCCGGGGTGACCTCGGCGCCCCAGCGGTCGCTGCCCGGCGCGAGCTCCCGCATCGGCGTCCAGGGCCCGGACCGGCCCGCGGGCCCCCGCAGCACCACATTGGCACCGACCGCGTCATGGCCCTCGCGGAAGACGGTGGCGGTCACCTGGAAGGACTCGCCCGCCACGGCCTTGACCGGTCTGCGGCCGCAGTCCACGAGCGGGCCGAGGTCCAGGACGGGGATGCGACCGATCATGGGATCACCTGGAGGTTCGACGGAATTCGGGCGGTCTGGCGGTTCTGTTCTTTCTATCCGCTCCGCCGACCGTCGGCCGGGCGCGGGCGTGACTGCTCCCGCCCGCGTTCACCCGGGTGGATGCGGAAGAAATGCGGAAGAGGCGGAGCCATGGGCGGAACGGCGGAGAAGGTGATTTCGCTGCGTACCGTTTGAGCTTTCCCATCGGCACCTGGCGAGCATGCCCGTCCCGCGGGACCTACCGGTGCGTAGTTCCCGTGGCGCCGCGTGGAGAGGACGGCCGGCACTCCGTCACCCGTATGAAGTCTCCCCGTTGGGCCGATCGTGTGCAATGCGCGGAAAGTGGATAGGCGGCCGCCGAAAGGGGTAGCGGGGTGCCCGCCGCGACAACGGAAGCCGTAGTGTCATTCGGCCTCCGGAGCACTCGCTGTACGCGTGGCGTAGCCGGCACTCATGCGCTTGCATCAGTCGGCGGGTTGCGGGGTGCGGGCCCCGGGTGCGTACGGTCCGAGCGCGCTCTCCGCCGTCAGCAGTTCCAGGGCCGCCTCCGACGGTGAGCCCGGTTCCGCGGTCAGGGCCAGCAGCCCCTGGCCACCCGTGTCCGGCAGGCGCATCATCTCGAACGACAGGCTCATCCGCCCCACCAGCGGATGGTGGAACTCCTTCACCCCCGACGCGCAGCCCCGCACCGGATGCCGCGCCCACAGCGCCGAGAACTCCGCGCTGCCCATCGACAGTTCACCGATCAGCTCCGCCAGCCTGCGGTCCTGCGGGTGCTCGCCCGCCGACAGGCGCAGCGACGACACCGCGCGCCGCGCCTCCTCCTCCCAGCGCGGATACAGCTCCCGGGCGTGCGGATCGAGGAACAGCAGCCGCTGCGTGTTGGGCCGCTCCTCCGGCCGGTCCGGGCCGCCCGCGTCCAGGTGCCCCGCCAGCAGCGCGTGCGCCTGCGCGTTCCACGCCAGCACGTCGTAGCGCGCGTCGATCACCAGCGCGGGCACCGCCATCGCCGCCACCAGCTGCCGCACCCCGGCACCCGCGCTCGGCGCCCGGCCCGCGGGCAGCCGGACCGCGCGCCCCGGCCGGGCGAGATTGCGCAGGTGGGCGTGCTCGTCCGGGGACAGCCGCAGCGCCCGCGCGAGCGCGTCGAGCACCCCGTCCGACGCGTTGCCCGACTGCCCCTGCTCCAGCCGCGTGTAGTACGCGACGCTCACCCCGGCCAGCTGCGCCAGCTCCTCGCGGCGCAGCCCCGGCACCCGGCGCCGTGCCCCGTACGCCACCAGACCCACGTCCTCCGGCTGCAGCCGGGCACGGCGCGTACGGAGGAAGTCCCCCAATTCCGCAGGTATATCCATGCGCCCAGTCAACAACACGGGGCGCACGCGCTGCCTGCCCCTGACAGGGACAGGCAGTGCCCCCAACAACCCGGAATCGGGACCGTCACGGCGCTAACGTCGTGACGGTGAAGGCCATTCGTCGATTCAGTGTGCGCCCCGTCCTTCCGGAGCCCCTACGACCGCTCAGCGAGCTGGCGCGCAATCTGCGCTGGTCCTGGCACCCCGAGACCCGCGAGCTCTTCCAGTCCGTCGACCCCGACGGCTGGCGGGCCGCCGCCGGGGACCCCCTGCGGCTGCTGGGCACCGTCTCCGCGGCCCGGCTGGCCGCCCTCGCCGAGGACCGCCGCTTCCGCCGCAGGCTCGCCGCCGCCTCCGACGATCTGCACGACTATCTCACCGGCCGGCGCTGGTACCAGGAACAGCCCGAGGGCCTGCCCGCCGCCGTCGCCTACTTCTCCCCCGAGTTCGGCATCACCGCCGCCCTCCCGCAGTACAGCGGCGGCCTCGGCATCCTCGCGGGCGACCACCTCAAGTCCGCCAGCGACCTCGGCGTCCCCCTCATCGGCGTCGGACTGCTCTACCGCCACGGGTACTTCCGCCAGTCCCTCTCCCGCGAGGGCTGGCAGCAGGAGCACTACCCCCTGCTCGACCCCAACGAGCTCCCGCTGAGGATGCTCCGCGAACCCGACGGCACCCCCAGCCGCGTCTCCCTCGCCCTCCCCGGCGGCCGCTCCCTGCTCGCCTACGTCTGGCAGGCCCGCGTCGGCCGCGTCCCGCTGCTCCTCCTGGACTCCGACGTCGAGGAGAACGCCCCCCGCGAGCGCGACGTCACCGACCGGCTCTACGGCGGCGGGGGCGAGCACCGGCTGCTCCAGGAGATGCTCCTGGGCATCGGCGGGGTGCGCGCGGTCCGTACGTACTGCCGGCTCACCGGCCACGCCGAACCCGAGGTCTTCCACACCAACGAGGGCCACGCCGGATTCCTCGGCCTGGAGCGCATCCGCGAACTCACCGAGAAGGGCGCCGACTTCGACTCCGCCCTGGAGAGCGTGCGCGCCGGGGCCGTCTTCACCACCCACACGCCCGTACCCGCCGGCATCGACCGCTTCGACCGCGAGCTCGTCGCCCGCCACTTCGGGCCCGCCGGGGAACTCCCCGGCATCGACGTCGAGCGCGTCCTCGAACTCGGCCTGGAGAGCTACCCCGGCGGCGAGCCCAACCTCTTCAACATGGCGGTCATGGGCCTGCGCCTCGCCCAGCGCGCCAACGGCGTCTCCACCCTCCACGGCCAGGTCAGCCGGCAGATGTTCGCCGGCCTGTGGCCCGGCTTCGACGCCGAGGAGGTGCCCATCACCTCCGTCACCAACGGCGTCCACGCCCCCACCTGGGTCGCCCCCGAGGTGCTGCGGCTCGGCGCCCGGCAGATCGGCGCCGGCCGTGCCGAGGACGCCCTCACCGTCGGCGGCTCCCAGCGCTGGGACGCCGTCGCCGACATCGCCGACGCCGACATCTGGGAACTGCGCCGCACCCTGCGCGAACAGCTCGTCGAAGAGGTGCGGAGGCGGCTGCGCGCCGCCTGGCGCGAGCGCGGCGCGGGCACCGCCGAGCTCGGCTGGATCGACGGCGTCCTCGACCCCGACGTCCTCACCATCGGCTTCGCCCGCCGCGTCCCCTCGTACAAGCGCCTCACCCTCATGCTCCGCGACCGCGACCGGCTGATGGAGCTGCTCCTCCACCCCGAGCGGCCGATCCAGATCGTCGTCGCGGGCAAGGCCCACCCGGCCGACGACAGCGGCAAGCGCCTCGTCCAGGAGCTGGTGCGGTTCGCCGACGACCCGCGCGTGCGCCACCGCATCGTCTTCCTCCCGGACTACGGCATGGCGATGGCCCAGAAGCTCTACCCCGGCTGCGACGTCTGGCTCAACAACCCGCTGCGGCCCCTGGAGGCCTGTGGCACCTCCGGCATGAAGGCCGCGCTCAACGGCTGTCTCAACCTGTCCGTCCTGGACGGCTGGTGGGACGAGTGGTACGAACCCGACTTCGGCTGGGCCATCCCCACCGCCGACGGCACCGCCACCGACGAGGACCGCCGCGACGACCTGGAGGCCACCGCCCTCTACCGCCTCCTCGAGGAGCGGGTCGCGCCGCGCTTCTACGACCGGGGCGCGGGCGGGCTGCCCGGCCGCTGGATCGAGATGGTCCGCCGCACGCTCACCACCCTCGGCCCGAAGGTCCTCGCCGGGCGCATGGTCCGGGAGTACGTGGAGCGGCTGTACGGGCCCGCCGCCGACGCCCAGCGCGCGCTCGACCCGGGCACCGCCCGGGAACTGGCCGCCTGGAAGCGGCGGGTGCGGGACGGATGGCCGGGCGTCGCCGTCGACCACGTGGAGGCGGTCGCGGACACCGCGCTCAACGGCACGGCCGAACTGGGCGCCACGGTGTCCCTGCGGGTCAGCGTCACGCTCGGCGCGCTGGAACCCGCCGACGTCGAGGTCCAGGCGGTCGCCGGACGCGTCGACCCCGCGGACCACCTGAGCCGCACGTCGACGTTCCCGCTGAAGCCGACGGGGGCGCCGGGGCTCGACGGCCGCCGCCTCTACGAGGGCCCGCTGACCCTCGACCGCACGGGGCCCTTCGGTTACACGGTCCGCATCCTGCCGGCGCATCGGCTGCTGGCCAGCGGGGCGGAGCTGGGGCTGGTGACGCTGCCGCCGGAGTCGGCGGGCGAGGGGGCGGGGGTTCTGCTGAGGTAGGGCGACCTCTGCGGGCCGGAACCGGGGCTTCGCCCCGGACCCCGGCACATGAGACGTCGCCCGGGGGAGCCAAACCTCACCCCGGGCGACGTCTGTTCAATGGGCCGGGCTAGAAGCTGAGCCTCCAGCTGTTCAGCGTGCCGGTGTCACCCGCGTACATGTCCTGCACCTGGAGTTTCCACGTGCCGGTGGCCGACGACCCGGACGCGTCCACCGTGTACGTCTCCTTCACGTCCGCCGCGGAGTCCCACGAGTCGGAGTCCTTCAGCCGCCACGACTTGCCGTCGGGGGCCAGCAGGTCGATCTGGAGGTCACCGCGGTAGGTGTGCGTGATGTTCACGTCCACCTTCAGCGCGGACGAGCCGTTGCCGCTGCGCGTCACGACGATCGGCGAGGTGACGGCGGGACCCGCGTCGGGGATCGCCACCGGGGTGGTGTTCTCGAAGACGCTGCCGCCGCCCGTGGTGTTCACGGTCCACTTGAAGGTCGCGGTGCCCGTCTTGCCGACCGAGTCCTTCACGGTGACGGTCACCGAGCTGGTGCCGGTGGTGGTCGGGGTGCCGGAGATCAGGCCGGTCGAGGAGTTGATCGACAGGCCGGCGGGCAGCCCGGACGCCGAGTAGGCCAGCGAACCGGCGTTGGAGCTCGTCGCCTTGATCTGGAGCTGGACCGCGGTGTTCACGATGCTGGTCTGGTCACCGGGGGAGGTGACGGTGACCCCGGACGAGACCCGGCTGCCGACGCTGATGGCGGCCCACGCGTTGGCCGCGTTGTTGTACGTCTCGCTGCCGACGCCGAACAGCTCACCGGCGGCCCACAGCGTCGCGTCCCGCGCGCCCGCGTAGTTGGTGTTGGACTGCATGCGCTGGCTCAGCGCCTTGAACCAGATCTTCGCGGCGTTGTCCCGGCCGATGCCGGTGACCGGCAGTCCGTCGGCGGTCGGGCTGTCGTAGTGCACGCCGTTGATGTCCTTCGGGCCGCTGCCCTCGGACGCCAGGTAGAACCAGTGGTTGGCCGGGCCCGACGAGTAGTGCACGTCGATTCCGCCGAGGCCGGAGTACCACGCGTCCTTGGACCGGCCGTCCTTGCTCGGTTTGTCCAAGTAGCGCAACGGCGTCCCGTTGCCGTTGATGTCGATCTTCTTGCCGATCATGTAGTCGCCGGAGTCGTTGGGGTTGCCCGCCCACCACTTGACGGCGGTGGCCATGATGTCGGACGTGGCCTCGTTCAGCCCGCCGGACTCCCCGCTGTAGGTGAGGTTGGCGGTGGCGGACGTGACACCGTGCGTCATCTCGTGCGCGGCCACGTCGATCGCGGTCAGCGGCTTGGCGTTGCCGGACCCGTCGCCGTACGTCATGCAGAAGCAGCTGTCGTCCCAGAAGGCGTTGACGTAGCTGTTGCCGTAGTGGACCCGGCTGTACGCGCCCTGGCCGTCGCCGCGGATGCCGCTGCGCCCGTGGACGTTCTTGTAGTAGTCCCAGGTGAGCTGGGCACCGTAGTGCGCGTCGGCGCCTGCGGTGGCCGGGTCGCTGTTGGAGCCGTTGCCCCACACGTCGGTGGAGTTGGTGTACAGCGAGCCCGTACCCGACGAACCGTGGTTCAGGTTGTACGTCTTGTGGCCGCCGCGCGTGCCGTCGTCGAGCGTGTACGAGCCGCCGGACTGCGTCGTGCCGATGGTGACCTTGCCGCTGTACTGGGTGTTGCCGGTGCCCGTCTTGATGCCCTGGTACTCGAAGAGCTTCTTGCCCGTCTTCGCGTCCGTGATGACGTGCAGCTGGTTGGGCGTGCCGTCCTCCTGGAGGCCGCCGACGACCGTCTCGTACGCGAGGACCGGCGTCCCGCTCGCCGCCCAGATCACCTTGCGCGGCGCCAGATCGGCCCTGGTGGCCTTCGAGCCCTGAGCGTTCGCGGCCTTCACCGCGTCCTTCTCCGCGGCGGAGGCCGCGAGGCCGGGTGTGGTCGTGGCCACCGCCACCCGGGCCTTGGTGGCCTTGGCGACGGTCTTGACCGCGCCGCCCTTGGTCGCGTCGACCACGAGGTCCCCGCCGAGGACCGGCAGGCCCTCGTAGGTGCGCTCGTAGCGGGTGTGGCTGGTGCCGTTGACGTCCTTGACGACGTCCTTGACGACCAGCTGTTCCTTGGCGCCGAGACCGAGCGTCCTGGCGGTCTGCGCCTTGGTCGCGTTGGCCTCGCGTATCAGCTCCGCGCGCTGCGAGGGGGTGAGCTTGGCGGGCAGGGCACCGGGGTCGGCCTTGGCGACGACCTTGCGGCCCGTGGTCGCCTGGTCGGACTTGGCGGTGGCGGCACCGGTCTGCGCGCCGACGGCGAGCACGGCGGTGACAGCGACCAGCGCTCCGGTGGCGACTGCGCGCCTATGGGGGGTGGGTCTCACACTGACTCCTTCTGCGGTGGCCACGGTGGGTGGCCGACGGGCGTCCGGGCGTCCGGGCGGCCGAGCCGGCCGCCCGGGCAGAGCGAGGCAGAACACGATTCGTCAGAGGGGGGAAGCCGATGGGGGCAGGGGGTGACACGACGCCTGACGCGGTGCCATGGGGGAAGCCGAGCGTCGGTGGAGGGAAGAGTCCCACTAAGGGCATGTACGTGTCAGGAGTGCGGCGGCAAGTTGGCCGATTAGCGTCCGTTGACGAACGAGCGGGGTCCGCATAGCGGATCGGGAAGGAGACGGGGTGGGGGAGCCTTTGACTCCGTTGCGGGGGTGGAGTGTTGGGACGCCGACGCGGCCGGAAATGGTGCAGTCCAATGACGGCGGCCCCCAGACCCCCGGGGTGCGCAAAGTCAGCCCGTCCGGCGTTTGAGGACGTGCCCGAAGGGCGCTCCGCCGCAGGCGCAACGGACCCGCGGCCGGGGGTCTGGGGCACGAGCCCCAGTTCGGGGAGGGGCGGGGAGGGGAACAGAGCCCGCCGCAGGCGTGACGGTGGCTACACCAAGCTGTCCCGCCAAGCCCGGTGCAGGTCCGCGAAGCGGCCCGTGCCGGCGATGAGTTCCTCGGGTGTGCCGTCCTCCACGACGCGGCCGTCGGACATGACCAGGACCCGGTCCGCGATCTCGACCGTCGACAGGCGGTGCGCGATGACCACGGCCGTGCGCCCGCGCAGCACCGTCCGCATCGCCGCCTGCACCGCCCGCTCGCCGGGGACGTCCAGCGAGGACGTGGCCTCGTCGAGGATGAGGACCGCGGGGTCCGCGAGGAGCGCGCGGGCGAACGCGACCAGCTGGCGCTGGCCCGCGGAGATGCGGCCGCCGCGCTTGCGGACGTCCGTGTCGTAGCCCTCCGGGAGCGCGGTGATGAAGTCGTGCGCGCCGATGGCCTTCGCCGCCCGTTCCATCTCCTCGCGGGTCGCTCCGGGGCGGCCGATGGCGATGTTGTCCGCGACCGTGCCGGAGAACAGGAAGGACTCCTGGGTGACCATGACGACCCCGCGGCGCAGCTCCGGCACGGCCAGGTCGCGCAGCGGCACGCCGTCGAGCCGGACCTCGCCCTCGGTCGGGTCGTAGAAGCGGGCGAGCAGCTTGGCGAGCGTGGACTTGCCGGCGCCGGTGGAGCCGACGACGGCCACCGTCCGCCCGGCGGCCAGGGTCAGGTCGAAGCGGGGCAGCACCTCGCCGCCCGTACGGTAGGCGAAGCGGACCCCGTCGAAGACGACCTCGCGGCCGGGGCTGCCCGCGGGCCGCTCGGGCAGCGGCCTGGGGTGGGCGGGCTCGGGGACGGAAGGTCGCTGGGCGAGCAGACCGGCGATCTTCTCCAGGGACGCGGCCGCCGACTGGTAGGAGTTGAGGAACATCCCGAGCCGGTCGATCGGGTCGTACAGCCGCCGCAGATACAGCACCGAGGCGGCGAGCGCGCCGAGCGCCAGCTCGTCCGAGGCCACCCGGTAGGCGCCCCACAGGACGATCGCCGCGAGCGCGGTGTTGGCCACCAGCCGGGACCAGAAGATATAGCGGGCCATCTCCAGCATCGCGGCCGCGTTGGACCGCCGGTGCCGGGAGTTGAGCCCGGCGAAGTGCGCCTCGTTGGCGCGCTCCCGGCGGAAGGCCTGCACCGGCCGGATCCCGTTCATCGTCTCGGTGAACTTCACGATGACGGCGGCCATCGCCGTGGACCGCTCGCCGTAGACGACCATGGCACGGCGCTGGTAGGAGCGCACGAACAGATAGAGCGGGGCGATCGACAGCACGGCCGCGCCGCCGATGCCCCAGTCGAGGTAGAGCAGCGTCACCGAGACGTACACCACCGACAGGGCGACGGCGATGAGCTCCTGGAGGCCGTCGTTGAGCAGCTCGCGGATCGACTCGACGTCGGTGGTGGCACGGGAGATCAGCCGGCCGGAGGTGTAGCGCTCGTGGAAGTCGACGCTGAGCGACTGCGCGTGCCGGAAGATCCGGCCGCGCAGGTCCAGGAGCATGTCCTGGCCGATGCGGGCGGACAGCCGTATGAAGGCCAGTTGGAGGAGGCCGGAGGCCAGCGCGCAGAGCGCGTACCCGACGCCGACGGCGACGAGCGGGCCGTGGTCGCCGTGGCGCACGGCGGGCACCCCGCGGTCGATGGCGTACGCCACCAGCAGCGGCCCCGCCTGGACGGCGGCCTGCTGGAGCAGCAGGACGAGGACGGTGAGCCGGACCGCGCCGCGGGCGGGGGCGAGGAGCGAGCGCAGCAGTGCGCGGGAGGCGCCCTTGGGCGCGGGCAGGACGTCCTGGCCGACGGGGTCGTCGGCGGCCGTCCGCCCGGTCTCCTCGGACTGCTGCTCGGGGGCTGTGGTGGTCATCGCCGCGGCCCTCCCTGATATGCGTGGTCGTCCTGGCCCGACATGAGTGACGCGTACTCCTCGCTGCCGCGCAGCAGTTCGTGGTGGGTGCCGACCGCCGTGATGCGCCCGCCGGACAGCAGCGCGACCCGGTCGGCGAGCAGGACGGTGGACGGGCGGTGGGCGACGACCAGGGCGGTGGTGGTGGCGAGCACGTCGCGCAGCGCCGCCTCCACCAGGGCCTCGGTGTGGACGTCGAGCGCGGAGAGCGGGTCGTCGAGGATGAGGAAGCGGGGGGACCCCACGACCGCGCGGGCCAGCGCGAGGCGCTGCCGCTGACCGCCGGAGAGGCTCAGCCCCTGCTCGCCGACCTGGGTGCCGGGGCCCTCGGGCAGGGCGTGCACGAAGTCCGCCTGGGCGACGGACAGGGCCCGTACGAGATCGGCCTCCCGGGCGTCGGCGGCACCCATCAGCACGTTGTCGGCGACGGTGGCCGAGAAGAGCGTGGGGTCCTCGAAGGCTATGGAGACGAGCTCGCGCAGCCGCTCGCGGGGGAGCGTCGCGATGTCCCGGCCGTCGAGGGTGATGCGCCCGGCGGTCGCCTCGTGGAGGCGGGGGATCAGCGCGGTGAGGGTGGTCTTGCCGCTGCCCGTGGTGCCGACGAGGGCCATGGTCTCGCCGGGCCGGATGTGCAGGTCGATGCCGCGCAGCACGGGCGGGGACCCGGCGGGCGCGTCGGGATAGCGGAACTCCACGCCCTCCAGCCGGAGTCCGTCGCGGTCGGGCATGGACGTGTCGGCGGCCGCCGGTCTGTCCCCGGTCCGGTCCGGAACGGGCCCGTCCGCGGGCACGGGGCTGTCCAGCACCTCGAAGAAGCGGTCCGCGGCCGTCGCCGACTCGTTGGTCACCGCGAGCAGGAACCCCATCGACTCCACCGGCCAGCGCAGCGCGAGCGCCGTCGACAGGAACGCCACCAGGGTGCCCGCGGAGAGAACGCCGTCGGCGACCTGGACCACCCCGAGCAGCAGCGCCGCCCCGATCGCCAGCTCAGGCAGGATCATGATCAGCGCCCAGAGCGACCCCAGCAGACCCGCCTTGCGCAGCTCCGTCGACCGCAGCCGGCCGGCCAGCCCCATGAACGAGCGCTCCTGCCGGTGGTGCCGGCCGAAGCCCTTGATGATGCGGATGCCGAGGACGCTCTCCTCGACGGCCGTCGTCAGATCGCCCACCTGGTCCTGCGAGGTGCGCGCGGCCCGGGAATAGCGCTCCTCGAACAGTGAGCAGAGCACGACCAGCGGCACCACCGGCGCCAGCAGCACCAGCCCCAGCACCCACTGCTGCATCAGCAGGATGACGAAGCCGACCACGATGGTCACCCCGTTGACCAGGAGGAAGGTCATCGGGAACGCGAGGAAGATCCGCAGCAGCATCAGGTCGCTCGTGCCGCGCGACAGCAACTGCCCCGAGGGCCAGCGGTCGTGGAAGGCCACGGGCAGCCGTTGGAGACGGCCGTAGAGGTCCGCCCGCATGTCCGCCTCGACGCGGGCCAGCGGGTGGGCGATCAGCCGACGGCGCATCAGGAACAGCGTCGCCTCCGCCGCGCCGAGAACCAGCAGCAGGGCGCCGCCCAGCCATACGCCCGACGGGTCGCGGCCGGCGACCGGGCCGTCCACCATCCACTTCAGCACGAGGGGTATGACGAGGCCGATGCAGGACGCGACGACCGCTACGGCGGCCGCGGCGAACAGTGAGGCGCGGACGGGGCGGACGTAGGGCCACAGTCGCAGTAGGGAGCGGGCGGGGGAGCGCGGGGTTCCTCGGGTATCAACCATCATGAGTGAGCGTACGGTTGACCACTGACACCGCTCACGCGGTTTTTTGGCGCAACCACTCACCTCGTAGCTGGGGGACCGGGGTCTGGGGCGGAGCCCCTCACGCGGCGGAGCCGCGTATCGGATGCAGCTGGGAAGGGGCGGGGCAGGGGAGAGGCCGCCGGGACGGCCCGCAGGAGGAGCACCGAGCGGGGCCGCACGGCCACAGGCGCGCCGGCGGGGCGGCGCACCCCCGGTGCCACGGCCTGCCGCTCCAGCGCCGTGTTCACGAGCAGTTCGTACGCCGAAGCCCACGGCGCCCCCGGCAGTGTGAACCGCACCGGCCCCGGCCCCGCGTGCAGCACCGTCAGGAAGCTGTCGTCGACGACCGGTTCGCCCTCCGGGCCGCGCCGGGGGATGTCCCGGCCGGAGAGGAACATGCCGAGCGTCGCCGTCGGCGCGTACCAGTCGGCCTCGCTCATCTCCGTGCCGTCCGCCGTGAACCAGGCGAGGTCCCGCAGCCCGTCCGCTCCCTGGGGGCGGCCGGAGAAGAAGGAGCGGCTGCGCAGCACGGGGTGGGCGCGGCGCAGCGCGAGGAGCCGGCCGGAGAGCTCGGCCAGTTCCCGCCAGCCGGGGTCGTCCAGGAGGGACCAGTCGACCCAGCTGGTCTCGTTGTCCTGGCAGTAGGCGTTGTTGTTGCCGCCCTGCGTGCGGCCCATCTCGTCCCCCGCCACCAGCATGGGCACGCCGGTGGACAGCAGCAGGGTGGTCAGCAGGTTCCGTAACTGCCGCCGCCGCAGCGCGAGGATCGCCGGGTCGTCGGTCGCGCCCTCGGCGCCGCAGTTCCACGAGCGGTTGTCGCCGGTGCCGTCGCGGTTGCCCTCGCCGTTGGCCTCGTTGTGCTTCTGCTCGTAACTGACGAGGTCGCGCAGGGTGAAGCCGTCGTGCGCGGTGATGAAGTTGACGGAGGCGTAGGGCCTGCGGCCGCCCCAGGCGTAGAGGTCGCTGGAGCCCGACAGGCGGTAGCCGAGATCCCGTACGTCCGGCAGCGCGCCCCGCCAGAAGTCGCGCACGGCGTCGCGGTAGCGGTCGTTCCACTCCGTCCACAGCGGGGGGAAGGCGCCCACCTGGTAGCCGCCCGACCCCACGTCCCACGGCTCGGCGATGAGCTTGACCCGGCGCAGCACCGGGTCCTGGGCGATGACCGCGAGGAACGGCGAGAGCATGTCGACATCGTGCATGGACCGGGCCAGCGCCGCCGCCAGGTCGAAGCGGAAGCCGTCGACGCCCATCTCGGTGACCCAGTAGCGCAGCGAGTCGGTGATCAGCCGGAGGACGTTCGGCTGCACCACGTGGAGGGTGTTGCCGCAGCCGGTGTAGTCGGCGTAGCGGCGGGCGTCGTCCTGGAGGCGGTAGTAGCGGCGGTTGTCCACGCCGCGCAGGGAGAGCGTCGGCCCGAGCTCGCCGCCCTCCGCCGTGTGGTTGTAGACGACGTCGAGGATGACCTCGATGCCCGCCGCGTGCAGGGCCCGCACCATCCGCTTGAACTCGCCCACCTGCCGGCCGCGCGTCCCGGTGGCCGCGTAGGCGGCGTGCGGCGCGAAGTAGCCGATGGAGTTGTAGCCCCAGTAGTTGCGCAGTCCGCGCCGCAGCAGGTGGTCCTCGTGCGCGAAGTGGTGCACCGGCAGCAGCTCGACCGCGGTCACCCCGAGGCGCACCAGATGGTCGACGGCCGCGGGGTGCGCGAGCCCCGCGTAGGTGCCGCGCAGCCGCTCCGGGATGCCGGGGTGGCGCATGGTGAAGCCGCGCACGTGCAGTTCGTAGATGACCGAGTCGGCCCACGGCGTCTTCGGCCTGTGGTCGTCCGCCCAGTCGTCGCCGTCCGCGACGACGACGCCCTTGGGGACGTACGGGGCGGAGTCGCGGTCGTCGCGCACGGTGTCGGCGACGTACTGCTGCGGCCAGTCGCGGACGTGTCCGTACACCTCGGGAGGAAGTGTGAAATCCCCGTCTATCGCCCGTGCGTAGGGGTCGAGGAGGAGCTTGGCGGGGTTCCAGCGGGCGCCGGTCCAGGGGTCCCAGCGGCCGTGCACGCGATAGCCGTAGCGTCGGCCGGGCCGCACGCCCGGCACGAAGCCGTGCCATATCTCGTGCGTCAACTCGCCCAAGGGGAGGCGGGTTTCGCCCTCCAGGCGCGGCTCGCCGTCGGGGCCGGTGCCCGGCTCGTCGTCGAACAGGCACAGCTCGACGGCCTCCGCCCCGCCGGCCCACAGGGCGAAGTTCGTCCCCGCCACCCCGTCGGCGCCCACGCGGTACCGCGCGCCCAGCGGCTCCGAGCTGCCCGGCCGCACCGCCGGGCCGTCAGGGGCCCGGCCCTCCGGCCGCCGGTGGCCGTTGACGCCGGACACGGCGGGCGGTGTCGCACCGCCGTCCGTACGGGGCCGGGCGGGGGCGCGTTTGAACCGGTCGTCCCGCTCCGCCCGTTCCGCCCCTTGCTCGGGTGCGCTCGACACGTCTTCGCCTCCGGCGGCTCTCGGCCGGCGCGCCGGGCACCCGGCTTCCCGTGCCGGGTGTCGGCGGCCTTGTCCTTCCCCCAGTTCTGCCCAGATCCACGCACGCGCTCACCCGCGTGATCGGATGCGACAGGTGTGCGGAACTCGGACAGGGGCCGCACCGCCCGGTGGTCAACGGCGGGTCTGTGGCCGGTTTAAGATGCCTCGATTCGGCCACGGCTCACCCCTCATGCGTACGCCTCGCACCACCGTTCTCATTTGCTGCGGAACGGTGACATTCCCGGGCCATGCACTGTCGGTGGCGTGTGGTTATCTATCGCCATGCGCGTGCTGACGCGCTCAGGGGGCGCCGCGTGGCCGCGGGCCGTGCGAAGGGGAGACAACCGTTGAACATGCAGCTGATATCGAGAGGGCGCGCGGGCCGCAAGGGCCTGTTCGCGCTCCTGCTCGGAGCGCTGTTGCTGCTCGTCACCGCCTGCGGGGGTGACGGTGACACCAAGAAGGACGACGCCAAGAAGGACGACGGCAAGCCGTCGAAGGCCGTGGTGGCGATCGCGCCCAAGGACGGCGCGACCGACGTGGCGACGAGCGGCGCGCTCAAGGTCACCGCGGATCAGGGCACCCTGACCTCCGTCAAGGTCGCCGACGCCAAGGGCGCCACGGTGGACGGCAAGATAACCGACGGCGGCGCGGCCTGGGAGCCGACCGCCCACCTGGGCGCCTCCACGAAGTACACGGTGGACGCGCTGGCGAAGGACAAGGGCGGCCGGACGTCCGCGAAGCACGCGACGTTCACCACCCTCACCCCGCAGAACACGTTCGTCGGCTACTTCACGCCGGAGGACGGCAGCACGGTCGGCGTCGGCATGCCCGTGTCGCTCAATTTCAGCCGCGGGATCACCGACACCAAGGCCGTCGAGCGGGCCGTCAAGGTGACCGCCGAGCCCTCGGTGCCCGTCAAGGGCCACTGGTTCGGGAACGACCGCCTCGACTTCCGCCCCGAGAAGTACTGGGCCGCGGGCACCAAGGTGACGCTGGAGATGAACCTCAACGGCGTCGAGGGCCGTGACGGCGTCTACGGCACGCAGAACAAGACCGTGAAGTTCACCGTCGGCCGCAGCCAGGTGAGCACGGTGGACGCCTCCAGCCACCAGATGACGGTCGAGCGGGACGGCAAGCAGCTCAAGACCGTCCCGATCTCGGCCGGCGCCCCGGGCCACTCGACGTACAACGGCCGGATGGTCATCAGCGAGAAGTACGAAGTGACGCGCATGGACGGCCGCACGGTCGGCTTCGGCGGCGAGTACGACATCTCGGACGTGCCGCACGCGATGCGCCTGTCGACCTCCGGCACCTTCATCCACGGCAACTACTGGTCGGGCGAGGGCACCTTCGGCTCGGAGAACGCCAGCCACGGCTGCGTCGGGCTGTTCGACCAGCGCGGCGGCGGCGACCCGTCCACCCCGGCTTCGTGGTTCTACGACAACTCCCTCGTCGGCGACGTCGTCGTGGTCAAGAACTCCAACGACAAGACGATCGCGCCGGACAACGGTTTCAGCGACTGGAACATGTCCTGGTCCGAGTGGACCGCCGGGAGCTGACGCCCCCTTCCCCTCGACGGCTCCGCGGCCCGGCGCACTGTGTGACCAAGTGCACCGGGCCGCTCGCCGTGCGGCCACTTCCCGGGGCAGACCCCCGGGAACCCTGAAGCTAACCTGCTGTCATGACTGTGCATCTTGAGGCTGCCGAGGGCGTCGGGACCATCCGGCTGGACCGTCCGCCCATGAACGCGCTCGACATCGCCACCCAGGACCGGCTCCGCGAGCTCGCGGAGGAGGCGACCCGCCGCGCGGACGTGAGGGCCGTCGTGCTGTGGGGCGGGGAGAAGGTGTTCGCGGCCGGCGCGGACATCAAGGAGATGCAGAAGATGGACCACGCGGCCATGGTGGCCCGGTCCCGCGGCCTCCAGGACGCCTTCACCGCCGTCGCCCGCATCCCCAAGCCCGTCGTCGCCGCCGTCACCGGCTACGCGCTCGGCGGCGGCTGCGAGCTCGCGCTCTGCGCCGACTACCGCATCGCCGCGGACAACGCCAAGCTCGGCCAGCCGGAGATCCTGCTCGGCCTGATCCCGGGCGCGGGCGGCACCCAGCGCCTCGCCCGGCTCGTCGGCCCGTCCAAGGCCAAGGACCTCATCTTCACCGGCCGTCAGGTGAAGGCCCCCGAGGCGCTGGAGCTCGGCCTCGTGGACAGGGTCGTGCCGGCCGCGGAGGTCTACGAGCAGGCGCACGCGTGGGCCGCGAAGCTGGCCGCCGGGCCGGCGCTCGCGCTGCGCGCCGCCAAGGAGGCGGTGGACACCGGCCTGGAGACCGACATCGACACCGGGCTCGCCATCGAACGCAACTGGTTCGCGGGGCTGTTCGCCACCGAGGACCGGGAGATCGGGATGCGCAGCTTTGTCGAGGACGGGCCCGGCAAGGCCAAGTTCGTCTGAAAATCGTCGGGTTGGGACGGATCGCCGCGGGGTCGCCGAGTGCTCGGCGGCCCCGTCGTCATTGCTCCGGCATGACGGGCGGTTGCCCCTTGTGGGGGAATTCCCCGAGGTGTGCGAACGCCTCGAAATGACCTTGTTCCATGCGCTGAGCGATCATCTGTGCACCTGAGGTCACCGCAGGTCAGTCGCCATTTTCTGATCGACTGGCTGCCCATGGCATATGTCGCGGAGCGGCGTTGGAGGCATGGATTCCGCTCCAGCGAATCCCTTCGTTCCAGCCCACGGCGTCTTTACGGCGGCCATGATGGGGTGCATGGCGGGCCTGGAAGGAACGGATCAGCCGCGGCAGCGAACCGGCACGGCCGCTGTGCGCTGGATGCCGTCCGTAGAGGATGAACTGGCGCTCAAGGCGCTCGATCTGTTCGGCGACCCCACGCTCGGCGAAGTCCAGCTGCCCTCCCGCCCGGAGTCGGCGGTCGCCGCGCGGCGGCTGACGCAGTCCGTCGTGCTGCGCCACTGGGGGCTCTCCGCCCAGCTCGCGGAGCACGCCGTGCTGCTGGTCTCCGAGCTGGTGGGCAACGCCGTCCGGCACACCGGGGCGCGCTTCTTCGGGCTGCGGATGCTGCGCCGCCGCGGCTGGTTGCGGATAGAGGTGCGCGATCCGTCCCGCGGGCTGCCCTGTCTGATGCCGGTGCACGAGCTCGACACGAGCGGGCGGGGCCTCTTCCTGGTCGACAAGCTCTCGGACCGCTGGGGCGTGGATCTGCTGGCGCGCGGCAAGACGACGTGGTTCGAGATGAGGGTCGCGGACCGCTGAGCGCGGTGCCCCTCGGGGACCGGGAAGCGCGGAGACCGGGAAACGCAGAGGCCCCCATCCGTCGGTATGCGACGGGCCGGGGGCCTCTGCGTGCGGCCGCGGAGAATTGGGGTGTGTTCCGCGGCCGGATGAAAACGACCTGGCCCGGGTCAATGGGGGTCGTGACCTCGACTATGGCAGACAGTCGCGTTCAAGCCAAAGCGGCTATCGGGTCAGATTCGGGCAATTCAGGAGAGAGTTCTCGATAATCAAAGGTGAGCTGCAACACCCGCCTTACATTCCATGAATGAACCGGCAAGTAGCCCTATTTTTATGCAGACTCCATGTCGGTTCTTGCGGGTCGGGGCGTTCTGGAGTGTCATGTCCCCGCCGGACTGCCGACCGGTGTGCCCGCCACCCGGGAGCCCCCATGGACGAAGACCCCACGACCGCCGCCTATCCCCCCACCCACTGGATACCGGCCGACGGCGCCAACTACACGGTCTCCAGCCGCCCCACGGCCCATCCGATCGACCACCTCGTGATCCATGTGACCCAGGAGACCTTCGGTGACGCGATGAAGATCTTCAAGGACCCCCGGGCCAGGGTCTCGGCGCACTACATGGTCGCCTCCGCGGACGGCTACATCGGCCAGTTCGTCCGCGAGAAGGACATCGCCTGGCACGCGGGCAACTGGGACTACAACACCCGCAGCATCGGCATCGAGCACGAGGGCTGGATCGACCGCCCCGAATACTTCACCGACGCCATGTACCGCTCCTCGGCGCTCCTCGCCGCCGCCGTCTGCGCCCGCTACGGCATCCCCACGACCCGCGACCACATCATCGGCCACGTCGAAGTGCCCGGTTCCACCCACACCGACCCCGGCCCGCTCTGGGACTGGGACCGCTATATCGGCCTGGTGATCAGCGGCGGCTAATCTGTGCCGGTCACACCAGCACACAAGGGGAGGCCCACATGGCCGACATCGAGACGCGCCAGGCCGAAGCACGCAAGGCGTTCGACCGGTTCGACGCGAACGGGGACGGTCTGATCACCGCCGCCGAGTACAAGAGCGTGATGGCTCAGCTCGGCGACTTCAACGTCACCGAGACCGTGGCGCAGGCCATCATCAACAAGAAGGACGGCAACGGCGACGGCGTGCTGTCCTTCGAGGAGTTCTGGGCCTCCCTCAACGGCTGACCCGGCCCCGCACGGACCCCGGCTCGCGGGTCAGCGCCAGCCCCGCCGCTGCGCACTGGCCCGCCGCCGCCGGTCGTTGCACAGCAGGCACCGGCCCCAGCCCGGCGGCAGCGGGTCCTCCTTGTCGCCGTACAGCGGGTCCACGGGCCCCTTGGGGTGCTCCGCGCACGCCGTCGTGCCTATCCCGGCCCCCAGGGCGCCGGCCGCGGCCAACGCCCGGCGCAGGGCGTCGAGAAGCTGGTCGGCCTCATGGGGCGCCGGGGCGGCGTCGAGGGCGAAGGCGATGTCCGAGGCGGTGCTGAGCGCGCTCTGGAGTTCGCGCAGGTCTGCGTAACTCATGCTGGAGAGCGTACGCGCCACCACTGACAACGCCTTCCGCGTCGCATCGGGCCCTGCTCAGACCCCGGTCAGCGCCCAGCCGCGGTCCGCCGGGACGGAGGCCGCGTCACGCGCCTCCCGCACCCCCTCGCCCTTCGCCGACCGGGCCGCGCCCGCGCGGTGCGAATCCTGCGCCCAGATCCGGCCGTCCGCCTCGGACACGACCTTGCGCAGGCCGCCGGGGGCGGCCTGCGCGGTGCGGAACCGCTGTTCCGGCTCGTCCGCGTCGCACAGCGCGGTGACCAGTTGCGAACCCTGCCGGTCGATGCAGCGGTACGGCTCGGCCACCGACGAGAACTGGTGGGTGGCCGGGCTGTAGATCCAGGACTGCCGGTCCGGCGTGCTCGTGTCGCACGCCTGGAGCGCCACCAGCCAGGGCCGCGCCGCGCCGCGGGGGTCCCGGTAGCCGGAACCCTCCGCCGTCAGGCAGCCCCCGTACGCGCCGCTGTGCATCCGTACGGCCGAGGAGGGCGCCGCCTCGGGCGCGGCGACGGCGGAGGGCGCCGCGAGACCGAGGGCGGCGGCGGTGCCGAGGATCGCGGCAGTGGCGCGGGCATGGTGGCGCATGGCTGGGGCTCCTCGTGGTGGGACGGAACGAGGGCGCCGACATTACTTACAGAAGTCACACAGTGACACACTGATTCCAGCCATGATCCCCAAGCGGGGAGCGCCGGTTCAGCACTCGATGACGTTGACCGCGAGCCCGCCGCGGGCCGTCTCCTTGTACTTGACCTTCATGTCCGCGCCCGTCTCCTTCATGGTCTTGATGACCTTGTCGAGGGAGACGTGGTGGCGGCCGTCGCCGCGCAGGGCCATGCGGGCGGCGGTGACGGCCTTGGCCGCGGCCATGCCGTTGCGCTCGATGCAGGGGATCTGGACCAGGCCGCCGACCGGGTCGCAGGTCAGGCCCAGGTTGTGCTCCATGCCGATCTCGGCCGCGTTCTCGACCTGCTCGGGCGAGCCGCCGAGCACCTCCGCGAGGCCGCCGGACGCCATCGAGCAGGCCGAGCCGACCTCGCCCTGGCAGCCGACCTCGGCGCCGGAGATCGAGGCGTTCTCCTTGAAGAGCATGCCGATCGCGCCCGCGGCGAGCAGGAAGCGGACGATGCCGTCCTCGTCCGCGCCGGGCACGAAGTTCATGTAGTAGTGCAGCACGGCCGGGATGATGCCCGCGGCGCCGTTGGTGGGGGCGGTCACGACGCGGCCGCCCGCGGCGTTCTCCTCGTTGACGGCCATGGCGTAGATCGTGATCCACTCCATCGCGCGGGCCTGCGGGTCGCCCTCGGCGCGCAGCTGGCGGGCGGAGTTGGCCGCGCGCCGGCGCACCTTGAGGCCGCCGGGGAGGATGCCCTCGCGGGACATGCCGCGGGAGACGCACGCCTGCATGACGCGCCAGATCTCCAGGAGGCCCTCGCGGATCTCGGTCTCCGTGCGCCAGGCCTTCTCGTTCTCCAGCATCAGGGCGGAGATCGACAGGCCCGTCTCGCGGGACATCCGCAGCAGCTCGTCACCCGTGCGGAAGGGGTACTTCAGCACGGTGTCGTCCAGGACGATCCGGTCCTCGCCGACCGCGTCCTCGTCCACGACGAAACCGCCGCCGACGGAGTAGTACGTCTTCTCCAGCAGGGGTGCGCCGGTCTCGTCGTAGGCGAAGAGGGTCATGCCGTTGGCGTGGTACGGCAGGGAGCGGCGGCGGTGCAGGATCAGCTGGGTCGACTCGTCGAAGTCGATCTCGTGGGTCGAGCCGATCTCCGCGCCGAGCAGCCGCAGCCGCTTCGAGGAGCGGATGCGCTCGACCTCGTCGTCCGCGGTCTCCACGTCGACGGTGCGGGGGGAGTGGCCCTCCAGGCCGAGCAGCACGGCCTTGGGGGTGCCGTGGCCGTGCCCGGTGGCACCGAGCGAGCCGAAGAGCTCGGCCCGCACGGACGTGGTGTGGGCCAGCAGCCCCTCGTTCTTCAGCCGCCGCGTGAACATCAGCGCGGCGCGCATCGGGCCGACCGTGTGGGAGCTGGACGGGCCTATGCCGATCGAGAAGAGATCGAATACGGAGATGGCCACGGTGGCTGCTCCCTCTGGTCGGTGGTACGGAGGATGGTGCGGGGTCGCTATGCGGTTCGGGGCACCGGGCTCACCTTCCAGTGTGCCCAGTGCCCCGTACCAGCGGGTGAATCGGGTCCTGCGGTGTTACTTCAGACCGGCGTACAGCGGGTGCTTGTCCGCCAGGGCCGTGACGCGGGCGCGGAGCGACGCGACGTCGTAGGACGGCTTCAGCGCCTCGGCGATGATGTCCGCGACCTCGCGGAAGTCCTCGGCCTGGAAGCCGCGGGTGGCCAGCGCCGGGGTGCCGATCCGCAGACCCGAGGTGACCATCGGGGGCCGCGGGTCGTTCGGAATGGCGTTGCGGTTGACCGTGATCCCGACCTCGTGGAGGCGGTCCTCGGCCTGCTGGCCGTCCAGCTGCGAGTTGCGGAGGTCCACCAGCACCAGGTGCACATCGGTGCCGCCGGAGAGGACGGAGACGCCCACCTCGGTGACATCGGCCTGCATCAGGCGCTCGGCCAGGAGCTTCGCGCCCTCCAGCGTACGCTGCTGGCGCTCCTTGAACTCCTCGCTCGCGGCGACCTTGAAGGAGACGGCCTTCGCGGCGATCACGTGCTCCAGCGGACCACCCTGCTGACCGGGGAAGACGGCGGAGTTGATCTTCTTGGCCAGTTCGGCCGTGGAGAGGATCACACCACCGCGGGGGCCGCCCAGCGTCTTGTGGGTGGTCGTGGTGACGACGTGCGCGTGCGGCACCGGGGAGGGGTGCAGCCCGGCGGCGACGAGACCCGCGAAGTGGGCCATGTCGACCATCAGGTACGCGCCGACCTCGTCCGCGATCCGGCGGAAGGCCGCGAAGTCCAGCTGGCGCGGGTACGCCGACCAGCCGGCGACGATCAGCTTCGGGCGGTGCTCCTTGGCGAGGCGCTCGACCTCCTCCATGTCGACCAGGTTGGTCTGCTCGTCGACGTGGTAGGCGACCACGTTGTAGAGCTTGCCGGAGAAGTTGATCTTCATGCCGTGGGTCAGGTGCCCGCCGTGGGCGAGGTTCAGACCCAGGATGGTGTCGCCGGGGTTGAGCAGCGCGAACATCGCGGCCGCGTTCGCCTGCGCACCGGAGTGCGGCTGGACGTTCGCGTGCTCGGCGCCGAAGAGCGCCTTGATCCGGTCGATGGCGATCTGCTCGACGACGTCGACGTGCTCGCAGCCACCGTAGTAGCGGCGGCCCGGGTAGCCCTCGGCGTACTTGTTGGTGAGGACCGAGCCCTGGGCCTCCATGACGGCGACCGGAGCGAAGTTCTCCGACGCGATCATCTCGAGGGTGGACTGCTGGCGGTGGAGTTCGGCGTCGACAGCGGCGGCGACGTCGGGGTCGAGCTCATGGAGGGAGCTGTTCAGAAGCGACATGAGTTCTTCCTGGACTTCCTGGGCGGGAGGAGGGCGGGGCGGGATCAGCCGGCGAAGGCGGTGTACTCGTCGGCGGACATCAGGTCCCCCGGCTCGTCCGTGATCTTCACCTTGAACAGCCAGCCGCCCGCGAAGGGGGCGGAGTTCACCAGCGCGGGGTCGTCCACGACGTCCTGGTTGGCCGCTACGACCTCGCCGGTCACCGGGGAGTAGAGGTCGCTGACCGACTTGGTCGACTCCAGCTCGCCACAGGACTCACCCGCGGTGACCGTGTCGCCGACCGCCGGGAGCTGGGCGTAGACGACGTCGCCGAGCGCGTTGGCCGCGAACTCGGTGATGCCGACCGTCGCCACGCCGTCCTCGGCGGCCGACAGCCACTCGTGCTCCTTGCTGTAGCGCAGCTGCTGGGGGTTGCTCATGGCTTGATTCTCCTGGATGCGCGTGGGTGCTTGTGCAACGGGTATTGACAGGTGAGACGGAAAGGGCTCGGGGAGGGGTCAGCGCTGCCGCTTGTAGAAGGGCAGGGCGACGACCTCGTACGGCTCATGGCTGCCGCGAATGTCCACGGATACGTCATTTGTACCGGGCGCGGAGTGTGCCGCGTCGACATACGCGATGGCGATCGGCTTGCCGAGCGTGGGGGAGGGGGCACCGGAGGTGACCTCGCCGACGACCTCGCCGCCGGAGACCACCGGATATCCGGCGCGCGGCACCCGGCGACCCGTCGCGATCAGGCCGACCAGCTTGCGCGGCGGGTTGCTCGCCGCGCGCTCCGCGGCGGCGGCGAGCGCCGCCCGGCCCACGAAGTCGCCCTCCTTGTCGAACTTCACGACCCGGCCCAGGCCCGCGTCGAAGGGCGTGGTGCCGGTCGTCAGCTCGTGCCCGTACAGCGGCATGCCCGCCTCCAGGCGCAGCGTGTCGCGGCAGGAGAGGCCGCACGGCACGAGACCCGCCCCGGCGCCCGCGTCGGTCAGCGCCTGCCAGAGCTTCTCGGCGTCGGCCGGGGCGACGAAGAGCTCGAAGCCGTCCTCGCCGGTGTAGCCGGTGCGCGCGATCAGCGCGGGCACGCCCGCGACGGTGCCCGGCAGGCCCGCGTAGTACTTGAGGCCGTCCAGGTCGGCGTCCGTCAGGGACTTCAGGATGCCGGGGGACTCGGGGCCCTGGATCGCGAGCAGCGCGTACGCGTCCCGGTCGTCGCGCACGGCCGCGTCGAAGCCCGCCGCCCGCTCGGTCAGCGCGTCCAGCACCACCTGCGCGTTGGAGGCGTTGGCGACGACCATGTACTCCTCGCCGGCGAGGCGGTAGACGATCAGGTCGTCCAGAATGCCGCCGTCCTCCTGGCAGATCATGGTGTAGCGGGCGCGGCCGACGGCGACGCCGCCGATGTTGCCGACGAGGGCGTGGTCCAGCAGGGCGGCGGCCTGCGGTCCGGTCACCGTGATCTCGCCCATGTGGGAGAGGTCGAAGAGCCCGGCGCGGGTGCGCACCGCGAGGTGCTCGTCGCGCTCGCTGCCGTAGCGCAGGGGCATGTCCCAGCCGGCGAAATCGGTCATCGTGGCGCCGAGCGCGCGGTGCAGCGCGTCGAGGGCCGTACGGCGAGGGGCATCAGTCATGGTGTGGGCTCCCAGGCATGGCGGTGAGGACGTCCTCCCCATCTGTCATCGGAACCTGAGAGGTTCACCGGGAGCGTCGGCGACGAGCGCGTCCTCGGCTTGCACCTTGGGTGGGACCGCACAGGGCGGCCCGCTTTTCAGATCTGCCTCACCCACGCGGTACGGGGCCTGAGAGATTCAAGGGAGGAACTTGCTCCTTCGGCGTCCAGCACATGAAGTGGCTGGAACTCTCCCGCGTGGATTCGAGCGGCCGGTATGCAATTGGGTACGCAGTTGGCGCGCACATCATTGCACGGACCGGCGCGTGAGGGACTGCCCACCGCCCTCTCAATTGGATTACCTTTTCTTTACGTTCCGTGGGTACGGGGCAGGGGCCGGGACGGGGGAGGGCGATCGGCGTGCGGACGCGAAGTACGGACGTGGGGCGGGCGGAGGCCGCGTCGCCCGGGTGCGCGGTGACGCCGGCGGGGGTGGTGGATCTGCGCGGCGGCGCCGGCCGCGCGGAGCTGCGGTATCCCGCGGGGGATCTCGTCATCGTCTCCGGGCTGCCCGGCAGCGGGAAGTCCACGCTCATACGCAGGGCCGTGCCCGCGCTGGACGGGCGCGGGGAGGTCGTCTGGTGCGTCGACTCGCAGGACTCCCGCGAGCGCCTGGAGTGCCGCACGCCGCACCGGCTGCCGTACGGGGCCTACCGGCCGGTCGTGCGGGCCGTCCACTACGCCGCCCTGCGACGGGCGCTGCGCTCCGGCGCGAGCGCGGTCGTGCACGACTGCGGGGAGCGGAGCTGGGTGCGGCGGTGGGCGGTCCGCGCCGCGCGGCGGCGCGGGGGCGGCGTGCATCTGGTGGTTCTCGATGTGCCGGTGGGCACGGCGCTCGACGGGCAGCGGGCGCGCGGGAGGGGGGTGTCCTCCCGTGCGTTCCGGCGGCACCGGGCGGCGATGACGGCGCTTCTCGCGGAGGCGGCCGCCGGGGGCCTGCCGCACGGCATGGCATCGGCCGCCCTGCTGGACCGCGCGGCGGTCGACACCCTGCGGCGAGTCACCTTCGGCTGACCGCCGGCTCCGGCCGCGTCGCGTTGTCCTCGGCCCCTCTCCGGACTCCGGTCCCGCGCCTGCGGGGCGAAGGGGCGCCCGCCGCAGGCGGAACCGTGCCGATTCCGGCGGCCGACGGGAGCGGACGGGGGCGCAGCCGTTAGGGTTCGGTTGCGGCTTTGTCGATACGGTGGTTGGACGGCGTTGGGCGAGTTGGACGAGATGAGCATCCCCGAGCAGTACGGTCGGCCCGCGGCCCCGGCCGGTGCCCCCCTGGGCGGCCTCCCCGAGGGCTGGCCCGCCAATGAACTCGAAGCGGTGCTCACCGCCTCCCTGGGCGTGCCCGGCGCCGGTGCCCGCATCGTCGAGACGCTCGGCCGCAGCCATCTGTGGGTGCCGCTGCCGAACGGCGGCGGACCCGACAGCCGGGACCTCGACCTCCCCACCCTGGAGCTCGACGGCGCCGCCTATGTGCCGGTGTTCAGCTCCGAGGCGGAGTTCCTGCGGGTCGTCGGCGACCGGATGTCCTTCACTGTGGCACCCGCCGTCGAATTCGCCCGCGGCCTGCCCCCGCAGGTCGGCATCGCGGTCAACCCCGAGGGCGCCGTCGGCGCGCCCCTCCCGCCGCCCGCCGTCGCCGAGCTGTGCCGGGCGGGCCGCACGCTCCTGGACGGCGACGCCACCGGCGGCCGGGTGCGCCTCTTCGAGCCGGACTGGCAGGACGAGCCCACCGGCTTCCTCGCCGCCGCCGGGCTGGAGTTCGCGGCGGCCAAGGTCGTGCGGACCGCGCGCCGGGCGCTCGCCAGCGTCGAGGGCGGCGCCCCCGCGCTGTTCGTCGGCGTCGAGCTCGACCTGCCCGACCCCGGCAGCCGCGAAGCCGTCATGGCCGCCCTCGGCCGGGCGCTGGGGACCGCCCCCGTGGCCTGGCCCGTGCAGCTGGTCTTCCTCGACGTGGCGCGGGACCCGGTCGGTGACTGGATGTCGGCGCAGGTCCGCCCGTTCTACGACCGTGACCTGTGACTCCACCCATGCCCGCCGCCGCGGGCTCGTAAGCTGGTTGGATGACCGGACCGGGTGCGCTGCCGCGCCCCGGGGCACAGGAGTAAGCGGCCGGGAGACGGCCGAGAGAAGAGGCGGACCCAGGTGAGCGCGGGCGCGGAGAGCGGCGTGGAGCAGATGCTGCGCCAGGTGGCGCCCGGTCGGTACGACACGTACGAGGCGCTCCTGCAGGCACTGGCCGAGGGCAGCGTCTGGATGCTGCTCTGGCACGGCCAGGCGGGCTCGCCCGACGCGCAGTACGGCAACATGGAGGTCGACGGCCTCGGCTACGCCCCGTGCGTGACCTCCGCGCAGGAGCTCGCCGCCAGCGGCTGGAACCGCGCCCACGCCGTCGTCCCCGGCCGCGCCGTCGCGAGCTCGCTCTACCCCGACCGCTGGGGCCTGTGGCTCAACCCGCACGCCCCCGGCGGCGGCGTCGGCGTGCCCTGGCTGGACCTGCGGCGGATCGCGTCCGGACTGGACCGGCTGCCCGCCGGGCCGCTGCACCTGACCGAGCCGGCCCTGGAACTCCCGCAGTTCTACGCCCTGCTCGGGCAGAACGCCCACCGCACCCCCGCGGTGCGGGCGCTGCGCCGCGCCTGGGTGCAGCCCGCGCTGGGCGCCCCCTATCTGGCCATCGGCCTCGATCTCTACGACGGCTCGCAAGCCGCCGTGGAATCGGTGCGGCTGATGATGCGCCAGTCGATCGGCGCGGTCCCCGAGGGGCTGCCGGTCTCCACGGTGGCGATGTCGGACGAGCACGACCCGGTCGCGATGTGGATGCGCGCCAACACCCGCCCCTTCTTCGACCGCGACGTCCACGGCGGGGCCCCGGCCGCGCCGTCCCCCGCCGGGGGCTACGGCTATCCGCCGGTCGGCTACCCCGGCGGCGCCGCGCAGGGCCGGCAGCCGGGCACCGCCCCGCAGGCGTACTGAGCGGGTCCGTTCCGCCCTTGTCCCAATATGCTTGTAGGCGGCACGAGTTGCCGTCCGGCAGGTAATGATCCGCTCACTGACGCCTGGCGTTCGGATAACGGAAGCCGACTGGTCAGATCACGGTTGCGCATCCATTCCCGGCCAGGGCTGGCGGGTGATCGCGACCGCGTTGAAGACTCCCGCTCCAAGGGACGTCGCTCCTGCGTACGAACCCTCTTTTGTGACCTTCCGCTCCACCGGTACCAACTGCACCAGTTTGCACGTGTACATGTGAGATCCAAGCCGCCGTCAGCGGCGGGCGTGGGCCGGTCACCCCCGGCCGAGAGGGGTCAAAGGCACTGTGACCGCACCTATCGAGACCACCGGGGCGGCTGCCGGGGCGCAGCCCGAGGCCGTACTCGCCGGGGCCAGGAAGAGCCAGATCGAGGGGCGTTCGCTCACCCAGATCGCCTGGATCCGCTTCAAGCGCGACAAGGTCGCCGTCGCGGGCGGCGTCGTGGTGGTCCTGCTGATCCTGCTCGCCGTGCTGGCCAAGCCGATCGAGTCGGTTTTCGGACTCGATCCCAACCAGTTCCACCAGGACCTCATCGACCCCGAACTGCTCGCTCCCAAGAGCGGTTTCGGCGGGATGAGCTGGGAGCATCCGCTGGGCGTCGACCCGCAGTACGGGCGCGACATCCTGGCCCGCATCATCGAGGGCTCCTGGGTCTCCCTGATCGTCGCCACCGGCGCCACCGTGCTCTCCGTGGTGATCGGCACCGTGCTCGGTGTCGTCGCGGGCTTCTACGGCGGCTGGGTGGACAGCGTCATCAGCCGGATGATGGACACCTTCCTCGCCTTCCCCCTCCTGCTGTTCGCGATCTCCATCTCGGCGGCGCTCCAGGACGGCGCGTTCGGCCTCTCCGGTCTGCCGCTGCGTATCTGTGTGCTGATCTTCGTGATCGGCTTCTTCAACTGGCCCTACATGGGCCGGATCGTGCGGGCGCAGACGCTCAGCCTCCGGGAGCGGGAGTTCGTCGAGGCGTCCCGCAGCCTCGGCGCGCGCGGCCCGTTCATCCTCTTCCGGGAGCTGCTGCCCAACCTGGTGGCGCCGATCCTCGTCTACTCCACCCTGCTGATCCCGACGAACATCCTCTTCGAGGCCGCGCTCAGCTTCCTCGGCGTCGGCATCGCCCCGCCGCAGGCGTCCTGGGGCGGCATGCTCACCAGCGCGACGGACCTCTACCAGGCCGATCCGCAGTACATGTTCGTGCCAGGTCTCGCCATCTTCATCACGGTGCTGGCATTCAACCTGCTGGGCGACGGGCTGCGGGACGCCCTCGACCCCCGCAGCAAGTGATCCGCGGCGACCTTCCGTCCACCGCGCCACAACCATCCACAGAGGGGGTTTTCCTCAGGTGAAGACAAGAAAAGCGGCGACGGTGCTCGCCACCGCCGTGGTGCTGGCGCTGGGGGCGTCCGCGTGCAGCAGCAGCAGTTCGAAGAGCGATGGCGGCAAGGGCGGCGGGGACAAGAACGCGGTCGCCGACGCCGCCCTCACCTCGATCGTCAACAAGTCCGACAAGAAGGGGGGAACGGCCACCTACGAGGTCTCGGACGTGCCCGACTCCCTCGACCCGGGCAACACCTACTACGGCTGGGTGCAGAACTTCTCCCGCCTCTACGGCCGCACGCTCACCAGCTTCAAGCCCGCCGCGGGCAAGGAGGGCCTGGAGGTCGTCCCCGACCTCGCCGAGTCCCTGGGCAAGCCGAGCCCGGACGCCAAGACCTGGACGTACAAGCTGCGCGCCGGGGTGAAGTTCGAGGACGGCACGCCGATCACCTCGAAGGACGTCAAATACGCCGTCGAGCGCAGCAACTTCGCGCCCGCCGCGCTGTCCAACGGCCCCACCTACTTCAAGGCGCACCTGGAGGGCGGTGACAAGTACCAGGGCCCGTACAAGGACACGTCGCCCGAGGGCCTGAAGTCCATCGAGACGCCCGACGACCAGACGATCGTCTTCCATCTCAAGGACGCCTTCGCCGACTTCGACTACCTCGCGACCTTCTCGCAGACCGCCCCCGTGCCGCAGAAGGCGGACAAGGGCGCCGACTACGTGAAGCACATCGTCTCCTCCGGGCCGTACAAGTTCTCCTCGTACGAGGAGGGCAAGGGCGCGACGCTGGAGCGCAACCCGCAGTGGGACAAGAAGACGGACTCCATCCGCCCGGCCCTCCCGGACAAGATCTCGATCAAGTTCAAGATCCTCCAGCCGACCGTCGACAACAGCCTGCTCAACGACAGCCTGACCGCCGACGCGGCCGGGACCGGTGTCGCCCCGCAGACCCAGCCGAAGGTCCTGGGCGGCAAGTACAAGAAGCAGACCGACAGTTCGTACGCCGGTGCCAGCTCGTACATCGGCCTGAACGTCCACGTGAAGCCGTTCGACAACATCCACTGCCGCAAGGCGGTCCAGTGGGGCATCGACAAGGCCTCGGTCCAGCAGGCCCAGGGCGGCGACCCCAAGGGCGACGTCGCCTCGACGCTGCTGCCGCCGACCGTCAACGGCTACTCGAAGTTCAACCTGTACGAGACGCCGAACAGCTCCGGTGACATCGACAAGGCCAAGGACGAGCTCAAGCAGTGCGGTCAGCCGAACGGCTTCGAGACCAACCTGACGGCCCGTTCCGACCGCCCGGCGGAGATGGCCATGGCCACCGCGGTCCAGGCGTCGATGAAGAAGATCGGCATCACGGCGAACATCAAGACGTTCCCGACCGGCAAGTACTTCACCAACTTCGTGGGCGTGCCGGACTACGTCCACAGCCACAACCTGGGCATGATCATGACCGCCTGGGGTGCCGACTGGCCGACCGGCTTCGGCTTCCTCGACCAGATCGCCAACGGCTCGGCCATCAAGCCCTCCGGCGGCAACAACGTCCAGGAGCTGGACGACCCGCAGATCAACAAGGCGCTCAACGACGCCATCGGCAACACCGACGCGGCCGCCCGCACCAAGGCGTGGGGCGACATCGACAAGATGATCGTCGACAACGCCTCCGCGGTGCCGCTGATCTACCGCAAGAACCTGCTCTTCCGGCCCGATTCCGCGACCAACGTCACGGTCACCCAGGCCTACCTCGGCATGTACGACTACCTGCTGATGGGCTCCTCCAAGTAGCAGCGGGCCAGCCCGCCGAGATTTTCGAAAGGCAGGTGAAGGTACAGGCGTCCGCCGGCCGGAACACCTCCGGCCGGCGGACGCCGGTGCCGCACAGCTGTGGCTGCGTACATCATCCGACGCCTGTTCGCCGCGGTCCTACTGCTGCTGGTGGTCAGCGCAGTCACCTTCGCGATCTTCTTCCTCGTCCCCCGCATCGCCGGGCAGACCGTCGACCAACTGGCCGCCCAGTACGTGGGCAAGGACGCCAACGCCGACGCCATCGCCGCGGTCAAGAAGAACCTCGGCTTCGACCAGCCGATCTACGCCCAGTACTGGCATTTCATCAAGGCCGTCGTGGCGGGCGCCGACTACAAGTTCGGCCCGGACGCCTCCCACTGCGCCGCGCCCTGCTTCGGCTACTCCTTCAAGAGCCACGTCGAGGTCTGGCCGCAGCTGACCTCGCGCATCCCCGTCACCCTCTCGCTGGCGATCGGCGCCGCCGTGATCTGGCTGATCTCGGGGGTGGCCGTCGGCGTGCTCTCCGCGCTCAAGCGGGGCACCTTCTTCGACCGCTTCTTCATGGGCGTGGCCCTGGCCGGCGTCTCCCTGCCGATCTTCTTCACCGGCATGCTGGCCCTGGGCATCCTCACCGTCCAATGGCCCGTGTGGGGCTCCGGGATCAACTACGTGAGCTTCACCGACAACCCCGCGCAGTGGGCGTGGAACCTCCTCGTCCCCTGGTGCAGCCTCGCCTTCCTCTACTCCGCGCTCTATGCCCGGCTCACCCGCGCCGGGATGCTGGAAACCATGAGCGAGGACTACATCCGCACGGCCCGCGCCAAGGGCCTGAAGGAGAGCACGGTCGTCGCCAAGCACGGACTGCGCTCGGCCCTCACCCCGATCGTCACCATCTTCGGCATGGACTTCGGCCTGCTGCTCGGCGGCGCGGTCATCACCGAGACGGTGTTCTCGTTCAAGGGCATCGGCGAATACGCCGTCAAGGGCATCCAGGACAACGACCTGCCCATTGTGATGGGCGTGACCCTGGTCGCCGCCTTCTTCATCGTCCTCTGCAATCTGCTGGTGGACCTGGTCTACGCGGCCATCGACCCCAGGGTGAGGTACTCGTGAGCGAGCTCGACAAGGAACAGCGCGTGAGCGCGGACGCGGCCGTGGGCGAGCCCGTCGCCACCCCTCCGGCCGACGGCACGGACGCCTTCCTCTCCGTGCGCGACCTGCGCATCCACTTCGACACCGACGACGGCCTGGTGAAGTCCGTCGACGGCGTGAGCTTCGACGTCCAGGCCGGGAAGACGCTCGGCATCGTCGGCGAATCGGGCTCCGGGAAGTCCGTGACCTCGCTCGGCATCATGGGCCTGCACCGCACGTCGAAGGCCCTGATCTCCGGCGAGGTGTGGCTGGACGGCGAGGAGCTGATCTCCGCCGACCCCGACCATGTGCGCACCCTGCGCGGCCGGAAGATGGCCATGATCTTCCAGGACCCGCTGTCGGCCATGCACCCGTACTTCACCGTCGGCGCCCAGATCGCCGAGGCCCACCGGGTGCACCACAAGTCCGACCGCAGGACCGCCCGGAAGCGCGCCGTGGAGATGCTCGACCGCGTCGGCATCCCCGAGCCGCACCGCCGCGTCGACGACTATCCGCACCAGTTCTCCGGCGGCATGCGCCAGCGCGCCATGATCGCGATGTCGCTGGTGAACAACCCCGAGCTGCTGATCGCGGACGAACCGACGACCGCCCTCGACGTCACCGTCCAGGCCCAGATCCTCGACCTGATCCGCGACCTCCAGAAGGAGTTCGGCTCTTCGGTCATCATCATCACCCACGACCTGGGCGTGGTCGCCGAACTGGCCGACAGCATCCTGGTGATGTACGGCGGCCGGTGCATCGAACGCGGCCCCGCCGAGAAGGTCTTCTACGAACCCCGCCACCCCTACACCTGGGGACTCCTCGGCTCCATGCCGAGGATCGACCGCGACCAGACCGAGCGGCTGATCCCCGTCAAGGGCACCCCGCCCAGCCTGATCAACGTGCCGTCCGGCTGCGCCTTCAACCCCCGCTGCCCCTACGCCGACGTCCCCGAGGGCGGCATCACCCGCACCGAACGGCCCGAGCTGCGGCTGGTCTCCGGCGAGGGCGACGGCCGGCACTTCTCCGCCTGCCACATGTCCCAGGAGGAGCGGACCCGCATCTGGACCGAAGAGATTGCGCCCAAGCTGTGAAGGACGACACCGTGCCGGAGCGAGACGTGACCATCCCCGGGCAGCAGACGGCACCCGAAGAGGCCGAGCCCCTCCTGAAGGTGGAGGGGCTGGTCAAGCACTTCCCCATCACCAAGGGGCTGCTGCGCCGTCAGGTCGGCGCGGTGCAGGCGGTCGACGGCATCAGCTTCGAGGTGCGCGCGGGGGAGACCCTCGGCGTGGTCGGCGAGTCCGGCTGCGGGAAGTCGACCATGGGCCGGCTGATCACCCGGCTGCTGGAACCCACCGGCGGCAAGGTCGAGTTCCAGGGCAAGGACATCACCCACCTCGGGGCCTCGGGCATGCGCCCGATGCGCCGCGACGTACAGATGATCTTCCAGGACCCGTACTCCTCGCTGAATCCCCGGCACACCGTCGGCACGATCGTCAGCGCCCCCTTCAAGCTCCAGGGCGTCGCGCCCGAGGGCGGCGTCAAGAAGGAGGTCCAACGGCTGCTGGAGCTGGTGGGCCTCAACCCCGAGCACTACAACCGCTACCCGCACGAGTTCTCCGGCGGCCAGCGGCAGCGCATCGGCATCGCCCGGGCGCTCGCCCTCAACCCGAAGCTCGTGGTCGCCGACGAGCCGGTGTCCGCCCTGGACGTCTCCATCCAGGCGCAGGTGGTCAACCTGCTGGACGACCTCCAGGACGAGCTGGGCCTGACCTATGTGATCATCGCCCACGACCTGTCCGTCATCCGCCACGTCTCCGACCGGATCGCGGTGATGTACCTCGGCAAGCTCGTGGAGCTCACCGACCGCAAGTCGCTCTACGAGAAGCCGATGCACCCGTACACCAAGGCGCTGCTCTCCGCGGTGCCGGTGCCGGACCCCAAACGGCGCGCGAAGAGGGAGCGGATCCTGCTCAAGGGCGATGTGCCGTCGCCCATCTCACCGCCCTCCGGATGCCGCTTCCACACGCGGTGCTGGAAGGCGACGGAGATCTGCGCCACGCAGGAGCCGCCGCTGCTCGAACTGGCCACCGGCCACCGGGTGGCCTGCCACCACCCGGAGAACGCGCCGGATCCGGCGCCGGCCGCCTGACGGGCCGGACGGGCCGGTCCGCCCGGCCCGTCCGGGGCTTCGGCTCGCGTTCGAGTAAGAATGTCGCGTGCTCACCGATCTGTTCAGCCCCTCCGTCCAGCACTCGCTGGACCTCGCCGGGATCTTCGTCTTCGCGATCTCCGGCGCGCTCCTCGCCGTGCGCAAGAACTTCGACGTCTTCGGCATGGCGGTGCTCGCCGAGGTCACCGCGCTGGGCGGCGGGCTGTTCCGGGACCTGATCATCGGGGCGGTGCCGCCCGCGGCCTTCACCGACCTGGGCTACTTCCTGACCCCGCTGTTCGCCACCCTGATCGTCTTCTTCCTGCACCCCGAGGTCGAGCGGATCACCAAGGCCGTGGGGGTCTTCGACGCCGCAGGTCTCGGGCTGTTCTGCGTGACCGGCACGATGAAGGCGTACGCGCACGGGCTCGGCCTCACCTCCTCCGCCACCCTGGGACTGGCCACGGCGGTCGGCGGCGGAGTGCTGCGCGACGTACTGGCGCACGAGGTCCCCTCGCTGCTCCGCTGGGACCGCGACCTCTATGCCGTGCCCGCGATGGTGGGTGCGACGATGGCGGCGGTGCTGATCCGTTTCGACGCGCTCAACGCCTCGACCAGCGCGCTGCCCGTGCTCACGGCGTTCGTGCTGCGGCTGCTGGCCATGCGCTTCCACTGGCGGGCGCCGCGCGCGTGGCACCGCAGGAGCGCGGCGGCCGAGGAGGGCTGAGCGCACGGTCTTCCCCAGCTGACCTACCCATCAGTAACTTCGCGGTGTAGCGTCGGAACATGGCACTGGGAACCATCGGAAACAGCGAATTCGACCGCGACACCGCGGTGTCGCCGCGCGAGCGGGACGGCGGGCGCGGGGTCTACGACGCGGACCTCTCCGCCGGGTGGACCATCTTCGGCGCCGTCAACGGCGGCTATCTCCTCGCCCTGCTCGGCCGCGCCCTGGGCGACGCCCTGCCGCACCCGGACCCCTTCTCGGTCACCGCGCACTACCTCTCCGCCTCCCGGCCCGGCCCCGCCGTCGTGCGCACCGAGCTGATCCGCGCCGGCCGTACGCTCTCCACCGGGCAGGCGTCCCTGGTGCAGTACGCCGCGGACGGCACCGAGGTCGAACGCATCCGCGTCCTCGCCACCCACGGCGATCTGGGCGCCCTCTCCGACGACGTCCGCACGACGGCCAAGCCGCCCGCCCTGCCGCCGTACGAGCACTGCCTCGGCAAGGACGACGGCCAGGCCGCGGCCGCCGCCCCCGAGATCTCCGGGCGGCTCGACATCCGGCTCGACCCCGCGACGGCGGGCTGGGCGGCGGGCGTGCCGAGCGGGCGGGGCGAGATGCGGGGCTGGTTCGGGCTGGAGGACGGACGGCCCGCCGACGCGCTCTCGCTGCTGCTGGCGGTGGACGCGCTGCCGCCCGCGGCCTTCGACCTGGGCCTGAACGGATGGGTCCCGACGATCGAACTCACCACGCACATCCGCCGGCGGCCCGCGCCCGGCCCCCTCCGTGTCTCCCTCACCACGCGCAACCTCGCGGGCGGCTTCCTGGAGGAGGACGCGGAGGTCTGGGACAGCGAGGACCACCTGGTGGCCCAGTCCCGCCAACTCGCGCTGGCGCCGCGGGGGGCGTAGCCGGTCGGGAGGGCCGGGGTCCGGGGCGGGGTCCGGCACGCGGCGGAGCCGCATATCGGATGCAGCCGGGAACGCCCGGTACGGGCCCGCGCCCCAGCTCGTAGAATCGTCCCCACCATGGCCTACCTCGACCACGCCGCCACCACCCCGATGCTCCCGGAGGCGGTGCAGGCGATGACCGCCCAGCTCGCCCGCACGGGCAACGCCTCCTCGCTGCACGCCGCCGGGCGGCGCGCGCGCCGCACCGTCGAGGAGTCGCGCGAGTCCCTCGCCGCGGCGCTCGGCGCGCGCCCCAGCGAGGTGGTGTTCACCGCGGGCGGCACCGAAGCGGACAACCTCGCCGTCAAGGGTCTCTACTGGTCCCGCCGGGCCGCCGACCCGGCCCGTACGCGCGTCCTCGCCAGCCCCGTCGAGCACCACGCGGTGCTCGACGCCGTCCACTGGCTCGGCGAGCACGAGGGCGCGACCGTCGAGTACCTCCCCGTCGACGCGCACGGCCGGGTGCACGCCGACGCGCTGCGCGAGGCGATCGCCCGCAACCCCGACGACGTGGCCCTCGCCACCGTGATGTGGGCCAACAACGAGATCGGCACGGTCATGCCGGTCCGCGAACTGTCGGCCGTGGCCGCCGAGTTCGGCATACCCCTGCACGCCGACGCGGTGCAGGCGTTCGGCCAGCTCGACGTGGACTTCGCCGCCTCCGGGCTGGCCGCGATGACGGTCAGCGGCCACAAGGTCGGCGGCCCGTACGGCATCGGCGCCCTGCTGCTCGGGCGGCAGTACGCGCCCGTGCCCCTGCTGCACGGCGGCGGCCAGGAGCGGCACGTGCGCTCCGGGACGCTCGACGTGCCCGCCGTCGCCGCGTTCGCGGTGGCCGGCACGCTGGCGGCCGAGCGGCGCGCGGACTTCGCGCGCGAGGTCGGGGCCCTGCGGGACGATCTGGTCGCGGCGGTACGGGCCGCGGTGCCCGACGCGGTGCTCGGCGGCGACCCCGACCCCGCGGGCAGGCTGCCCGCCAACGCGCACTTCTCCTTCCCCGGCTGCGAGGGCGACTCGCTCCTGCTGCTGCTGGACGCGCAGGGCATCGAGTGCTCGACGGGATCCGCGTGCACGGCGGGCGTGGCGCAGCCCAGCCATGTGGTACTCGCCACTGGCACGGCCCCGGACCTGGCACGGGGGACGCTGCGGTTCTCTTTGGGCCACACGTCGACGAAGGCGGATGTGGCGGCTGTGGCGGAAGCCATCGCTCCGGTCGTGGAGCGCGCCCGGAGCGCGGGCCTGAGCTGACCCCGGGGCTGCGCCCCGGACCCCGGTTCGCTCGCGTGCGGGCCGGTGGGGGCTTGTCGCGCAAGTTCCCCGCACCCCTGACGGGGCGCATGCCTGCGGCCGGGTGCGGGTGCGCCCCGATAGGGGCGCGGGGAACTGCGCGACCGGCCAGGGATGTCCCGCAGACGCAAACGGTCTCGGGTGGCCCCCCGGTAGGCGCGGCTGGGCTCGCTGCAGGCGCCCCGTACCCTGGAAGGGTTATGACTGACTTCCCGGGTGCCCCCGACCTCCAGGCCCCCCGCAAGGGGATGCGCGTGCTCGCCGCAATGTCCGGCGGCGTCGACTCCGCCGTGGCCGCGGCGCGAGCCGCCGAAGCGGGCCACGAGGTGACCGGCGTGCACCTCGCGCTGTCCGCGAACCCGCAGTCGTTCCGCACGGGCGCGCGCGGCTGCTGCACCATCGAGGACTCGCGCGACGCCCGCCGCGCCGCCGATGTCATCGGCATCCCCTTCTACGTCTGGGACCTCGCCGAGCGCTTCCGTGAGGACGTGGTCGAGGACTTCATCGCGGAGTACCAGGCGGGCCGCACGCCCAACCCCTGCCTGCGCTGCAACGAGAAGATCAAGTTCGCGGCCCTGCTCGACAAGGCCCTCGCACTCGGCTTCGACGCGGTATGCACCGGCCACTACGCGACGGTCGTCCTGAAGGACGACGGCACCCGCGAGCTGCACCGGGCCAGCGACATGGCCAAGGACCAGAGCTATGTCCTCGGCGTGCTGGACGAGAAGCAGCTGGCCCACGCGATGTTCCCGCTGGGCGACACCCTGACGACCAAGGAAGAGATCCGGGCGGAGGCGGAGCGGCGCGGCCTGGCCGTGGCGAAGAAGCCCGACAGCCACGACATCTGCTTCATCGCGGACGGCGACACCCAGGGCTTCCTGGCCTCCCGCCTCGGCAAGGCGGACGGCGACATCGTCGACGAGTCGGGCACGAAGCTCGGCACCCACGAGGGCGCCTTCGGCTACACCATCGGCCAGCGCAAGGGCCTGCGCATCGGCCACCCGGCGCCGGACGGCAAGCCGCGCTACGTCCTGGACATCTCCCCGGTGAACAACACGGTCACGGTCGGCCCGGTGGAGGCCCTCGACGTCTCGGCCCTGACCGCCATCAAGCCCCGCTGGTGCGGCACGGCCCCCTCGGGCCCCGGCACCTACACCGCCCAGCTCCGCGCCCACGGCGGCGAGACCCCGGTCACGGCCGAACTGGTCGACGGCGAACTGCGCGTCTCCTTCACGGAGCCGGTCCGCGGCGTGGCCCCGGGCCAGGCGATCGTGCTCTACGACGACACGCGCGTGGTGGGGTCGGCGACGATCGCGACGACGGAGCGGGCGGCCGCGCGGGTGGCCCAGTAGGCGCAGCGGGCCGTGGTGCCGCCGGGCAAGCCGTCCCTGGGCGGGACCGCCGCCCCGCGATAGGGCAGGGTAGGGGCATGGCAACACACCTGATCACCGGTTCCGGCTCCGGCATCGGCGCGGCGGTCGCGGAGCGGCTGCTCGCGCGGGGCGACGAGCTGTATCTCTTCGCGCGGGACGCCGGGCGGGCCAAGGAGCTGGCCGCCCGCTTCCCCGGGGCGAGGACGCTCGTCGCCGACCTGTCCAACCCCGACCGGATCTCCTGGGCGCTCAGCCAGCAGACGCTGCCCGACCGCGTCGACTCGCTGCTGCACATCGCGGGCGTCTGCGACCTCGGCACCATCGGCGACCTGACCACCCGCACCTGGAACCGCACGCTCGCGGCCAACCTGATCGCCCCGGCCGAGCTCACCCGCCTCTTCCTGCCGCAGCTGCGCGTCTCCCAGGGGCACGTCGTCTTCGTCAACTCCGGCGCCGGGCTCAACGCCCATGCCACCTGGGGCGTCTACGCGGCGAGCAAGCACGGCCTGAAGGCGCTCGCCGACTCGCTGCGCGCCGAGGAGCACGGCAACGGCGTACGGGTCACCAGCGTCTACCCCGGCCGCACGGCGACCCCGATGCAGGCGAAGGTGCACCAGCAGGAGGGCAAGGAGTACGACCCCACGAAGTGGATCGACCCGGACTCGGTCGCGAAGACCATCCTGCTGGCGGTCGACCTGCCGCGGGACGCGGAGATCAACGACCTGACGGTCCGCCCCGGCCGCTGACCGTACGGGCGGGCCGCGCGCGGTCCGCGCCGCCGGAAGGGTCTCGTAGTCTTCCTGCGTGAGCGAGAAGAGCGAGTTGAGCTGGGGCGCCGGGGTCGCCACCGGGGTCGGATCGATGCCCGGTGGTGACGCCCGGGAGGCCGCGAAGACCGTCACGGGGTCGCTGGAGGCCCTGCCGTACCTGCCGGAGCTGCCCGCCCGCGGCCCGGGCGCGGACATGATCGGGCGGACCGCCGGGATGCTGGTCGAGGTCTACGCCCACGTGGAGCCCAGCGGGTGGCGGATCAGTGACCGGCCGGGACGGGACACCAAGCGCGCCCGGTCCTGGCTGGGCGAGGACCTCGACGCCCTGGAGGAGTACACGCAAGGGTACGAGGGCGCGCTCAAGGTCTCGGCCGTCGGCCCGTGGACCCTGGCGACCGCGCTGGAGCTGCGCGGCGGCGAGGCGGCCCTGGGGGACCCCGGAGCCTGCCGCGACCTGACCGCCTCGCTGGCGGAGGGCCTGCGGGCGCACCTCGCCGAGGTGCGGCGCCGGGTGCCGGGCGCCCGGGTGGTGCTCCAGCTGGACGAGCCCTCGCTGACCTCGGTGCTGACCGGGCAGGTCCGCACCGCCAGCGGCTACCGCACCTACCGGGCGGTCGACCGGGCCGTGGTCGAGGGCGCGTTGCGCGAGCTGGTGACGGTGGCGCGCGAGGCCACGGGCACGGCGCCCGTCGTGCATTCGTGCGCCCCCGGCGTGCCGTTCGCGCTGCTGCGCCGGGCCGGCGTCGAAGGGGTCTCCTTCGACTTCTCGCTGTTCACCGAGCGTGAGGAAGAGGCGGTCGGGGAGGCCGTCGAGGCGGGCACCAAGCTGCTCGTGGGCGTGGTGCCGGGCGTGGACGGCCCATTGTCAGACCCTGCCGGTAGCGTCATGGGTGTCAGGACGCTGTGGCACAGGCTGGGGCTGTCGCCGGGGACCCTCGCGGAGTCCGTGGTGATCACCCCCACGTGCGGACTCGCGGGCGCTTCGCCCGCATATGCCCGCACGGCGCTCGCCCACTGCGTCCGGGCGGCGAGATCGCTCGCGGACAACCCTGAGTGACGGCGCTCATGGGCTCGCCCATGGATCAACGGGAGGACGAGACGGTGGCTGGCGGACAGCACGGCGAAGAACAGCTCGCGGCGGAGGCTGCGCTTGTCGTGGCACCCGCGGAGGCACGGGAGCAGCACGCGCGGCTCGCCGAGCAGATCGAGGAGCATCGCTTCCGGTACTACGTGAAGGACGCCCCGGTCGTCAGCGACGCCGAGTTCGACCGGCTGCTGCGCTCGCTGGAGGCACTGGAGGAGCGGTATCCGGCGCTGCGCACCCCCGACTCGCCCACCCAGAAGGTCGCGGGGGCGTACGAGACGGAGTTCACGGCCGTCGAGCACCGCGAGCGCATGCTCTCCCTCGACAACGCCTTCGACGACGAGGAGCTGGCCGCCTGGGCCGACCGCCTCGCCAAGGAGATCGGCGAGGGCGCGGCGTACCACTTCCTGTGCGAGCTCAAGGTCGACGGCCTCGCCGTCAACCTGACGTACGAGCAGGGCAAGCTGACCCGCGCCGCCACCCGCGGCGACGGCCGCACCGGCGAGGACATCACGCCCAACGTCCGGACGATCACCGAGATCCCGGACCGGCTCCTGGGCGAGCGCGTCCCGGAGCTGGTCGAGATCCGCGGCGAGGTCTACTTCCCGATGGAGAAGTTCGAGGAGCTCAACGCCCGCCTGGTGGAGGCGGGCAAGCCGCCCTTCGCCAACCCGCGCAACGCGGCGGCCGGTTCGCTGCGCCAGAAGGACCCCCGGGTCACCGCCACCCGCCCGCTGCACATGGTGGTGCACGGCATCGGCGCCCGCGAGGGCTTCGACATCGACCGCCAGTCGCAGGCGTACGAGCTGCTGCGCGAGTGGGGCCTGCCGACCGCCGCGTACAACAAGGTCGTCGACTCCCTGGAGGGCGTGCGGGAGTTCATCGCGCACTACGGGCAGCCCGACGTCCGGCACTCGATGGAGCACGAGATCGACGGCGTCGTCGTCAAGCTCGACGAGATCCCCCTCCAGGGGCGGCTCGGCTCCACCTCGCGCGCGCCGCGCTGGGCCATCGCGTGGAAGTACGCGCCCGAGGAGGTCAACACCAAGCTGGTGGACATCCGGGTCGGCGTCGGCCGCACCGGCCGGGTGACGCCGTACGCGGTGGTGGAGCCCGTCACCGTCGCCGGCTCCGAGGTCGAGTTCGCGACCCTGCACAACCAGGACGTCGTCAAGGCCAAGGGCGTCTTCATCGGCGACACCGTGGTGCTGCGCAAGGCCGGCGACGTGATCCCCGAGATCCTGGGGCCGGTGGCCGATCTGCGGGACGGCAGCGAGCGGGAGTTCGTGATGCCCGCCGAGTGCCCGGAGTGCGGCAGCGCCCTCCAGCCGATGAAGGAGGGCGACATCGACCTCCGCTGCCCCAACGCCCGCGCCTGCCCCGCCCAGATCCGCGAGCGGCTCTACTACCTGGCCGGCCGCAAGTGCCTCGACATCGAGAACTTCGGCTATGTGGCGGCCACCGCCCTCACCCAGCCCCTGGAGCCGGCCACCCCGCCGCTGAGGACCGAGGCCGACCTCTTCGACCTGACGATCGAGGAGCTGCTGCCCATCAAGTCCTATGTCCTCGACATGGATTCGGGCCTGCCCAAGGTCGATCCCAAGACGGGCGAGCCGAAGGTCGTCACCTTCTTCGCGAATCAAAAGGGTGAGCCGAAGAAGAACGCGCTCGCGATGCTGGAGAACATCCAGGCCGCGAAGGAGCGCCCGCTGGCCCGCTTCCTCACCGGGCTCTCCATCCGGCACATGGGCCCGGTCGCGGCCGAGGCCCTGGCCCGGGAGTTCCGCTCCCTGGACCGGATCGCCGAGGCGAGCGAGGAGGAGCTCAAGGCCGTCGACGGCGTCGGCCCGGGCACCGCGGAGTCCGTGAAGCAGTGGTTCGCCGAGGACTGGCACCGCGAGATCGTGGAGAAGTGGCGCGCCGCGGGCGTCCGCTTCGAGGACGAGGCGGCGGGCGAGGACGAGGGCCCCCGGCCGCTGGAGGGCCTCACCGTGGTGGTCACCGGCACGCTCGCCTCGTACACCCGCGACGGGGCGAAGGAAGCGCTCCAGAGCCGGGGGGCGAAGGTGACCGGGTCGGTGTCCAAGAAGACGGACTTCGTGGTGGTGGGGGACAACCCCGGGTCGAAGTTCGACAAGGCGATGCAGCTGAAGGTGCCGGTGCTGGAGGAGGACGGGTTCGCCGTGCTCCTGGAGCAGGGGGCCGACGCGGCCCGGGAGGCGGCGGTCCCGACGGCCGAGTAGGCCGGGGCGGGCCCGGGTCCGTCTCCCGCGGCCCCGTGCGCCCGCCCCGCCACACATGGGCCCCGGATCACTACCAAAACCCAGGCCGCCACCCCACCGGAGTAATGCCCGCATAGGCAGTGGGCATTACCCCTACAGCGCATACCAGATGGCTACAAGAGGTCGGATCCCAATCGGGCAACCGCTGCCGATCGCTGCCCGCCGTAGCCTTCTGCGGCCTACTGTTGAGATGTGCGCCTGCCGTGGCGCGGGCACCGCCGGCTGTGAGAGGGACGGGCATGAAACCCACCGACAGCGCCGAACCGGCATCTCGGCTGCGCCGGGTCCCTCCGCCCGCGCTGCCGATGGTCTGTGTCACCGTGGCCGTCCTCGCGCTGGCCGCCGGGATCTGTCGTGTACTCACCGAGGGCCACGCCCTCTTCCCCGGCCATACCGTCGGGGTGGCCCTCGCCTCGCTCACCGCCCTGATCGTCGCCCACCTCGTCGCGCTCGGCCGTGACCGCTGGTGGGGCGGCACCGGCTCCGGAGCCGCCCTCACCCTGGCCGTCCTGCTGCTCTACGGCTGGCTCCCCGCCGTCCTGATCAGCATCTCCGTCGTCCTGCTCGTCGCCACCGCCCGCCGCCACCGCTGGCGCCAGGCGTTACTCCACGGCGCGGTCGACATCCTCGGCATCGGGGCCGCGGGCCTCTCCCTGGCCATGTGCGGAGTCGTCTCCAGCGTCGAGAACCCCTGGCTGCCCGACACCTGGCCACTCACCGCCCTCCCCAAGATCGCCCTGGCCGCTTTCATGTACCTCGCGGTCACCCGCGCCCTGCTCTGGTACTCCATGGCCCCCCGCACGGGGCTGAGCAGCATCGCCCGCACCGCCCTCGTCCGCCAGGCCCTCGTCGGCGGCGCCCTCCTCGGCATCGCCCCGCTCATCGCCGTCGTCGCCGACCACGCGCCCATGCTGCTGCCGCTGTTCGCGGTGCCGCTCATCGCCCTCGACTCCACGCTCTGGATCGCCCGCGCCCGCGCCGAGGAGCAGCTCCGCGACCCGCTCACCGGGCTGCCCAACCGCCAGTGGCTGCTGGAGCGCACCTGGATCGCCCTCGACGAGGCGGAGCGCGCGGGGACCCGCGCCGCCCTCGTCCTCATAGACCTCGACCGCTTCCGCTCCGTCAACGACACCCTCGGCCACCTCGCCGGGGACCGGCTGCTGCTGCAGATAGCGGAGCGCCTGCGGCTCGCCCTGCCGCGCGACGCGGAGGCGGCCCGGCTCGGCGGCGACGAGTTCGCGGTGCTGCTCCCCACCGCCGACTCGCTCACCAGCGCCCAGCGCGTGGCCCGCTCCCTGGTCGCCGCCCTCGGCTCGCCGCTCAACCTGGAGGGGCTCACCCTCGTCCTGGAGGCCAGCGCGGGCGTGGCCGTCTATCCCGACCACGCGCTCGACGCCGGCGACCTGCTGCGCCGGGCCGACGTGGCGATGTATCAGGCCAAGCGCGACCGCAGCGGCGTCGAGGTCTACGAGGCCCGGCGCGACGGCAACACCCTCGACCGGCTGGGCCTGTTGGGCGATCTCCGGCGGGCGCTGGACGCGGGCGACGTGGAGCTGCACTACCAGCCGAAGGTCGGCTTCGACGGCCATGTCGAGGGGCTGGAGGCGCTCGTCCGCTGGGTCCACCCCGAGCGCGGCAGAGTCTCCCCGGACGAGTTCATCGCCATCGCCGAGTCGTCCGGGCTGATGCCCCGGCTCACCGAGTACGTCCTGGAGACCGCCCTCGGCCAGGTCGCGAAGTGGCGGGCGATGGGGCTGAACGTCCCGGTCGCGGTCAACGTCTCGCCCCGCGACGTCCACACGCCCGGCTTCGCCGGCTCCGTCGCCGCCCGGCTGGCCCGGCACGGCGTCCCGCCGGGCGCGCTGCAACTGGAGATAACGGAGCACGTCCTCCTGGAGGACCCCCAGCGGGCCGCCGACACCCTCGCCGGCCTCACCGGCCACGGCGTGAAGATGTCCCTCGACGACTTCGGCACGGGCTACTCCTCCCTCGTCCACCTGCGGCGGCTCCCGGTGAGCGAGCTCAAGATCGACCGGTCCTTCGTGGCCCGCCTCGCCATCGACAACGAGGACGCGGAGATCGTCCGCTGCACGCTCGACCTCGCGCACTCCCTGGGCCTGCTGGTCGTCGCCGAGGGCGTCGAGGACGACGAGACATGGGAGCGGCTCCGCGACCTCGGCTGCGACGCGGTGCAGGGCTGGCTGGTCGCCGCGGCGATGCCGCCGGACGAGACGACGGCCTGGCTGCGGCTGCGCAGCGAGAGCGGATGGCACCGCGAGGTCGACCGGCTGCGCGTGGCACCGGTGGCGCCCGTGGCGCCCTCGGAGGAGGCGGACCAGCCGGTGACGTAGGGCGCCCGGGCAATGATTTCGCGGGCAGGGGTGGCGGAGCCATAGGATTGGGCCAATAAACCGCCCAGAAACCGTCACGAACCCTGAGGATCGCCGCATGCCTGGCATCACGCGCGAGGAGGTCGCCCACCTCGCCCGGCTGGCACGTCTGGAGCTCAAGGACGAAGAGCTCGACCACTTCGCCGGACAGCTCGACGACATCATCGGCGCGGTCGCCCGCGTCTCCGAGGTCGCCGACCAGGACGTACCGCCGACGTCCCACCCGCTGCCGCTGACCAACGTCATGCGCGCGGACGAGATCCGTCCGTCGCTGACCCCGCAGGAGGCGCTCTCCGGCGCCCCGGCCCAGGAGCAGCAGCGTTTCAAGGTGCCGCAGATCCTGGGGGAGGACTGACCATGACTGCTGAACTGATCAAGCTGACCGCGGCGGAGATCGCCGCGAAGATCGCCTCGGGCGAGGTCACCGCCGTCCAGGTGACCGAGGCGCACCTGGCCCGCATCGAGGCCGTCGACGAGAAGGTCAACGCCTTCCTGCACGTGGACCGCGAGGGTGCCCTCGCGCAGGCCCGCGCCGTCGACGACAAGCGCGCCCGCGGCGAGAAGCTCGGCCCGCTGGCCGGCGTGCCGCTCGCGCTGAAGGACATCTTCACCACCAAGGGGATCCCGACCACCGTCGGTTCCAAGATCCTCGAAGGCTGGATCCCGCCGTACGACGCGACGCTCACGCAGCGCCTGAAGGCCGCCGACGTCGTCATCCTCGGCAAGACCAACATGGACGAGTTCGCCATGGGGTCGTCGACGGAGAACAGCGCGTACGGCCCCACCGGCAACCCCTGGGACCTGACCAAGATCCCCGGCGGTTCGGGCGGCGGCTCCAGCGCGGCGCTCGCCGCGTACGAGGCCCCCCTCGCCATCGGCACGGACACCGGCGGTTCCATCCGCCAGCCCGCCGCCGTCACCGGCACCGTCGGCGTCAAGCCGACCTACGGCGCGGTCTCCCGCTACGGCATGGTCGCCTTCTCGTCCTCCCTCGACCAGGGCGGCCCCTGCGCCCGTACGGTCCTGGACGCGGCCCTGCTGCACGAGGCCATCGCCGGGCACGACCCGCTGGACTCCACCTCCATCGACGCCCCGGTCCCGCCGGTCGTCGAGGCGGCCCGGAACGGCGACGTCAAGGGCATGCGCATCGGCATCGTCAAGCAGTTCCGCGGCGAGGGCTACCAGGCCGGTGTCCTCCAGCGCTTCGACGAGTCCGTCGAGCTCCTCAAGGAGCTGGGCGCCGAGGTCGTCGAGGTGGACTGCCCCTCCTTCGACCTGGCCCTGGCCGCGTACTACCTGATCGCGCCGTCCGAGTGCTCCTCCAACCTGGCCCGCTTCGACGCCATGCGCTACGGCCTGCGGGTCGGCGACGACGGCACGAAGTCCGCCGAGGACGTCACCGCGCTCACCCGCGAGGCCGGCTTCGGCGACGAGGTCAAGCGCCGCGTGATCCTCGGTACGTACGCCCTGAGCTCCGGCTACTACGACGCGTACTACGGCTCCGCGCAGAAGGTCCGCACCCTCATCACGCGCGACTTCGAGAAGGCGTTCGGCGAGGGCGGTGTCGACGTGCTGATCTCGCCGACCACCCCGACCACCGCGTTCCCGATCGGCGAGCGCGCGGACGACCCGATGGCGATGTACCTCGCCGACCTGTGCACCATCCCGACCAACCTGGCGGGCAACGCCGCGATGTCGCTGCCCTGCGGTCTGGCGCCCGAGGACGGGATGCCGGTGGGTCTGCAGATCATCGCGCCCGCCATGGCCGACGACCGGCTCTACCGGGTCGGTGCCGCGGTCGAGGCCGCGTTCACCGCCCGCTGGGGTCACCCGCTGCTCGAGGAGGCACCGTCGCTGTGACCATCGAAAAGGCCGGGAAGACCGGCAAGCTCGCGAAGGCCAAGGGCTTCAAGAAGTCCAGGCCCGGCACGTACCTGTCCATCGGCACCACGCTGTTCGGCGCGGTGAGCGTCGTGAAGCAGGCCAAGAAGGCCCGGGGCGAGCAGGACACGCTCCAGCTCGTGGACGCCATCGTCTCCGCCGCCGCCATCGCCACCGGCGTCGCCCTGCTCGTGCGCGAACTGCGCCGGATGAGCAGCGACGACGTTCTCGCGGACTGAGAGGTTAGTTTTCCGTGACCACCATCGACCTGGTGTCGTACGAGGACGCCCTGGCGTCCTACGACCCCGTCATGGGCCTCGAAGTCCATGTCGAGCTCGGCACCCGGACCAAGATGTTCTGCGGGTGCTCCACCGAGCTGGGCGCCGAGCCCAACTCGCAGACCTGCCCCACCTGCCTCGGCCTGCCCGGCTCGCTGCCGGTCGTCAACGCCATCGGCGTCGAGTCCGCCGTGAAGATCGGTCTCGCGCTGCACTGCGAGATCGCCGAGTGGTGCCGCTTCGCCCGGAAGAACTACTTCTATCCGGACATGCCGAAGAACTTCCAGACCTCGCAGTACGACGAGCCGATCGCCTTCAACGGCTATCTGGACGTCCAGCTGGAGGACGGCGAGGTCTTCCGCGTGGAGATCGAGCGCGCCCACATGGAGGAGGACACCGGCAAGTCCACCCACGTGGGCGGTGCCACCGGCCGCATCCACGGCGCCTCGCACTCCCTGCTCGACTACAACCGGGCCGGCATCCCGCTCATCGAGATCGTCACCAAGCCGATCGAGGGCGCGGGCGAGCGGGCCCCCGAGGTCGCCAAGGCGTACGTCGCCGAGCTGCGCGAGCTCATCAAGGCGCTCGGCGTCTCCGAGGCCCGGATGGAAATGGGCCAGATGCGCTGCGACGTCAACCTGTCGCTGCGCCCGAACGGCACCGAGAAGTTCGGCACCCGCTCGGAGACGAAGAACGTCAACTCGCTGCGTTCCGTCGAGCGGGCCGCCCGCTTCGAGATCATGCGGCACGCGGCGGTGCTGTCCTCCGGTGGCACGATCGTGCAGGAGACCCGGCACTTCCACGAGGAGGACGGGTCCACCACGGCGGGCCGTATCAAGGACAACGCCGAGGACTACCGCTACTTCCCCGAGCCGGACCTGGTGCCGGTCGCTCCCGCCCGGGAGTGGGTGGAGGAGCTCCGCAAGGGGCTGCCCGAGCTGCCGCGCGTGCGCCGCAACCGGCTCCGCGAGGAGTGGGGCGTCTCCGAGCACGACATGCAGTCGATCCTCAACGCCGGTGCCGTCGACCTGATCGTCGCCACCATCGAGGCCGGTGCCGACGCGGCCTCCGCCCGCAAGTGGTGGATGGGCGAGCTGGCCCGCCGGGCCAACGAGGCCGGTACGGACCTCGCGGCGCTGGAGATCACCCCGGTGCAGGTCGCACGCGTGTGCGCGCTGGTCGCCGAGGGCTCGCTCAACGACAAGCTGGCCCGCCAGGTCATCGAGGGCGTGCTCGCGGGCGAGGGCGACCCGGACGCCGTCGTGGCGGCCCGCGGGCTCGCGGTCGTCTCCGACGACAGCGCGCTGGGCACCGCGGTGGACGAGGCCATCGCGGCCAACGCCGGCATCGCGGACAAGATCCGCGCGGGCAAGGTCGCGGCGGCGGGCGCGCTCGTCGGCGCGGTCATGAAGGCCACCCGCGGCCAGGCGGACGCGGCCCGCGTCCGTGAGCTCATCCTTGAGCGGCTGGGCGTCGAGGGCTGACCCCAGCCGTCGCAGCCGCCACAGCCGTCAATGGCCGTCCCTCACGCGAGGGGCGGCCATTGTCGTATAGCCGAATAACCGAATTCGGCCGTACTTAACGAGAGTTGGCCGGATTTAGCCGTTACGTCCGCCGGGGGTGTAAGCGGTCCGGCATGATCGCGGGGTGCGGGCCCAGGGTGTGTCCGCGACCAATGGCTGGGGGTAGTGATGCGACGGTTGAGCAGGGCGCTGACGGCGCTCGTGCTGGCGGGCGCCGGGCTGGCGGCGACGACGGTTCCGGCCGTCGCGGCCGACGGCGACACGGGGAGCACCTCGCCCGCCGTGCGCTGCGAGACCGACTGGGGAAGCCTGGCCAAGGCGAGCGCGGACAGCGCCTACAAGTCGCTGCGGGACATCAGAACCGGACAGCACGACTGCTTCGACCGCATGGTCTTCGAAGTCAAGGGCACCGGCGAGCGCCCGATCGGCTATCGCGTGGCCTATGTCGACAAACTGCACCAGGACGGTTCGGGCGAGCCGGTCCCGGTGGGCGGCGACGCGATCCTGGAGATCAGGGTGGCCGCGCCCAGCTACGACCCGACCACGGGCCTGCGCACCTACCGCGGCCGGGTCGGGGAGCCGCTGCGGGGCGTGGACCTCACCGGCTACCGCACCTTCCGGGACACCCGCTACGCGAGCAGCTTCGAGGGCGACACCCAGATCGGGCTGGGCCTGCGGGCGCGGCTGCCGTTCCGCGTCTTCCAGTACGGCCACCTCGTGGTCGTCGACGTGGCCCACACCTGGGACTCCGCCCCGCTGACGGTGGAGCCGCGCGGGCAGGCGTGACCCCCGGCCGGGGCCATGTGGGCTGGACCACAAAGCGGACAAAGGATCTTTTTCGCCTGTCACAGTGGCGGCAGAGGTCCTCCCCGCGTTTCCCGCGTACGGCGGGGCCTCCCGCCCTCCAGCTCCAGCGGTCGTCACCACGGGTCATTTCCCGGCGAGGTCGACGCGATACCCGGGAAGCAGGGAATGACCTCACTTGCCCGGTGGTGCCTGCGCCGCCGCCTCGTCGTCATCGTGCTGTGGCTCGTCGCCCTGCTGGGCACGGGCGCGGCCGCCACGTTCTCCGGCTCCGCGTACTCCAACGACTACGGCGTCCCCGGCACCGAGTCCGCCCGCGCCACCGCGCTCCTGCAGAAGGCGTTCCCCGGCGAGGGCGGCGACGACACCATCGTCTGGCACACCGACTCCGGCACCGTCCGCGCCCCCGACGTCGAGCAGCGCATGAGCGCCGTCCTGCGCGAGGTCGCCGCGCTGCCCGGGGTCGCCGGGGTCGGCAGCCCGTACGGCAGCGACGGCGCGGGCCGCATCAGCCCGGACGGGCACACCGCCTACGCCTCCCTGAGCTTCGCCGACAAGGGCGGCGATCCGGACAAGGCGCAGGTCCAGCGCGTCGTCGACACCGCGCGGGCCGCCGCCACGGACCATATGCAGGTCGCGCTCGGCGGCAGCTCCGTCGCCACCACCGAAGGGTCGAGCGGCCACCTCAGCGAGATCATCGGCGTGCTGGTCGCGGCGGTCGTGCTGTTCGTCGTCTTCGGCTCGCTCGCCGCCAGCCTGCTGCCCATCGCCACCGCCCTCGTCGGCGTCGGCACCGCCGCCATGGGCACCGTCCTGCTCGGCCACGTCATGACCGTCGCCGACTTCGCCCCGATGCTGGGCACCCTCATCGGGCTCGGCGTGGGCATCGACTACGCCCTCTTCATCGTCACCCGGCACCGCAAGGGCCTCAGGGCGGGCCTGTCCGTGCAGGAGGCGGCCGAGCGCGCCGTCGCCACCACCGGGCGCGCCGTCGTCTTCGCGGGCGGCACCGTCTGCGTGGCACTGCTCGGCATGCTGATCCTGCGGCTGAGCTTCCTCAACGGCGTCGCCCTCGCCGCCTCGCTGACCGTCGTCCTCACCGTCGCGGCCTCCATCACCCTGCTGCCCGCGCTGCTCGGGCTGATCGGCCATCGCGCCCTCAGCCGCCGCGAACGCCGCAGCCTCGCCGAGCGCGGCCCCCGCCCGGAGCTCCCCACCGGGCTCGCCGCCCGCTGGTCGGCCTTCGTCGAGCGCCACCCCAAGCTGCTGGGCGGCCTGGCGGCCGCCGTGATGCTGGTCCTCGCGCTGCCGGTGTTCTCCCTGCACCTGGGCACCTCCGACCAGGGCAACAACCCGGCGACGTCCACCACCCGCCAGGCGTACGACATGCTCGGCAAGGGCTTCGGCCCGGGCGTCAACGGCCCGCTGACCCTCGTCGCGCCCCTCGACAGCGCCGCCGACCGGCTCGCCTTCAACCGCCTCCCCGACACGCTCCGCCACACCGAGGGCATCGCCTCCGTCAGCCCCTCGACCCTGAACCACAGCGGCGACACCGGTGTGATCACCGTCGTGCCCACCACCTCACCGCAGTCCCGCGCCACCAGCGACCTCGTCGACCGGCTGCGCACCACGGTGCTGCCGCGGGCCACGGACGGCACCGGGGCGGACGTCCAGGTCGGCGGCATCACCGCGAGCTACGACGACTTCGCGGGCATCATCCTGGGCAAGCTGCCGCTGTTCATCGGCACCGTCGTGGGCCTCGGCTGTCTGCTGCTCCTGCTGGCCTTCCGCAGCATCGGCATACCGCTGAAGGCGGCGCTGATGAACATCGCCGCGGTCGCCTCCTCCTTCGGCCTGATCGTCGCGGTCTTCCAGTGGGGCTGGGGCAGCGAGTCTCTCGGCCTGGGCGCCGCGGGCCCCATCGAGCCCTTCCTGCCGGTCGTCATGGTCTCGGTCCTCTTCGGCCTCTCCATGGACTACCAGGTCTTCCTGGTCAGCCGGATGTACGAGGAGTGGCGGGCCACCCGCGACAACTGCCGCGCGGTACGGGTCGGCCTCGCGGAGACCAGCCGCGTCATCAACTCCGCCGCGGTGATCATGATTGCGGTCTTCCTGGCGTTCGTGCTGAGCGGCGACCGGGTGATCGCGATGTTCGGCATCGGCCTGGCGGCGGCGGTGGCCCTGGACGCGTTCGTGCTGCGCACGCTGCTGGTGCCGGCGCTGATGCATATGTTGGGGGGCGCGAATTGGTGGCTGCCGGGGTGGTTGGACCGCGTGCTTCCGCGAGTGAGCATCGAGGCGCCGGACGCGCCTTCGGCGCCGGTGCCGATCCCTGTGGGCGCCCCGGTTCTTGTTCCCCAGCCCCGCCCCTTCCCGTAACTGGGGCTGCGCCCCAGACCCCGGAAAGCGGCTGCGCCGCTTGTCCTCAATCGCCGGACGGGCTGAATTCAGCGCGCGAAGCGTGCTTCGGGGTCACGTCACCTCGACGCGCAGGATGCGGTCGTCCTCCGGGCCCGGCCGGCCACGGCCGTCCGTGTTGCTCGTCGTGAGCCACAGACCCCCGTCGTCCGTCGCGACCACCGTGCGCAAGCGGCCGTACTCGCCCGACAGGAACGACTGCGGTTCCGCGGCCGGTGACGCGCCCTTCAAGGGGATGCGCCACAGGCGCGAGCCCCGCAGGGCGGCCATCCAGAGGGAACCCTTCGCGTAGGCGAGCCCGCTCGGCGAAGCCTCCGCCGGCTTCCACTGGGCGACGGGGTCGCGATATCCGGAGCGGCCGGCCTTGCCCTCCACCACCGGCCAGCCGTAATTGCCGCCCGGCTCGATCAGGTTGAGCTCGTCCCACGTGTCCTGGCCGAACTCCGACGCCCACAGTCGCTTGTCCGCGTCCCACGCGAGCCCCTGCACATTGCGGTGGCCCAAGGAGTAGATCACCGAGTCGGCCCGCGGATTGCGGGGCGCGGGATGCCCGTCCGGCGTCATCCGGAGGATCTTGCCGCCGAAGGACCCGGGGTCCTGGGCGAGGCCGCGGTCACCGCCCTCGCCGGTGCCCGCGTACAGCATCCCGTCGGGGCCGAACGCGATCCGGCCGCCGTTGTGGATCTGCCCCTTGGGGATGCCCTGGAAGATCGTGTTGGGCGCGCCCAGCCGCAGCCCGTCGGGCTTGCCCGCGTCGTAGCGCAGCTGCGCGATCCGGTTGTCCGAGGCGGTGGTGAAGTAGGCGTACAGCAGGTGGTCCGTGACGTAGTCGGGGGAGAGCGCCAGGCCGAGCAGCCCGCCCTCGCCCGCCGCCGCGACGCCCGGCACCGAGCCCACCTCGCTCTGCGCGCCGTCCTTCGCGGCCACGCGGATGATCTTCCCCGTGTCGCGGGAGCCCACCAGCAGGTCGCCGCCGGGCAGCGGGGCGACGCCCCAGGGGGAGGTGAGCTTGGTGGCGAGCGTACGGACGACCTTCACCGAACCCTCGGCGGGCGCCGCGGGCACGGAAGGGGCGCCCGTGCCGGGGGAGTTGGCGCCCGACGGCCCCGAGCCCGGCGTGCCGCGGCCCGGCAGGCCCGCGCCGCCGTCCGAACAGCCCGCGACGGCCAGCAGCGCGCAGACCGTCAGCGCGGCCGTGGCAGCGGCGAGGCGGGGGCGCGTCGCACGTCGTCGCATGGTTCGTTCCTCTCGCCGGGGCGGGGCGGCGTGCCGGATCGGCCGCGGCCCAGTTCCTTATACACGCTCGCGTACGAGCTGACGCGGACCCGGCTCGACCCACGGGCACGCGCCCCTCAGTCCCACGACCCCATGGCCTTCGGCAGCGCCGCGATCTCCGCGAAGTCCTCCGGCGTGAGCCGCAGTTGCGCGGCCGCCGCGTTCTGCACCACCCACCCGGCCTTCTTCGTGCCGGGCACCGGCACCACGTGCCGCCCCTGCGCCAGCACCCAGGCCAGGGCGACCTGCGCGGCCGTCGCGCCGTGCCGGCCCGCCACCCGCCGCAGCCCGGCCACTATCGGCTGGTTGGCCGCCATCATCTCGGCGGTGAACCGGGGGTGCCGCGCCCGGATGTCCTCGGGTTCGAAGCCCTGCCCCGGGGTGAGCGTGCCGCTGAGGAAACCGTTCCCCAGGGGCATCGCCGCGAGCAGTCCGACGCCCCGCGACGCACACCACGGGACGAGCGAGTCCAGCGCCTCCCGGGACCAGACCGACAGCTCCGCCTGTACACAGCTCACCGGGAAGACCTGCTGTATTCGCTCCAGCTGGCGGATCGTCGCGTCGTACAGCCCGGCACGCGACCTGCGGCGGGTCCGCGCGCCGATCGCGCACCACCCCAGGGCCCGGACCTTGCCCGCCGAGACCAGGTCCGCCATCGCCCCCCAGGTCTCCTCGACCGGCACCTCCGGGTCCGGCCGGTGCAGCTGGTAGACGTCGATCACATCGGTCTGGAGCCGGCGCAGCGAGGCGTCGCACGCCCGCTTCACATAGCCGGGCCGGCCGTTGGCGACGATGTGCTGATCGCCCACCAGCAGCCCGCACTTGGTCGACACAAAGGCTTCCTTGCGCCGCTCCCGCAACACCCGCCCCACCAACAGCTCATTGGTGAACGGCCCGTACATGTCCGCGGTGTCCAGCAGGGTCGTCCCCGCGTCGAGCGCCGCGTGCACCGTGCGCAGCGCGCCCTCACCGCTCTGCTGAGAGGCCGTGTACGCCCAGTGCATGGGCATGCACCCGAGGCCGATCGCGCCCACTTCGAGCGCCGCCGCACCGATTGTCCTGCGCTCCACCGGCCGTTCCCTCCCGTTCCTCGTCCCCAAACTAACCTCTGCCGGGCAGGCGGCTTCGCATAGCCTCCTGGCATGAGTGCAGATGACAGCGGTTCCGCCCGCCCCCTGGCCTGGCTGCCGATCCGGCCCGAGGAGATCGACGGCCTCCCCGGTGCCCTGGACTACGCCTACTGGAACGGCGAACCCGACTACCCCACCGACCCCGCCCGCTGCGCCTTCTACGTACCGCCCTATGTGACCAGCGGTGACATCGGCGTCCGCCCGCTGTCCGCCATGACGGGACTGCGGGTCGTCCAGACGCTCACCGCGGGTGTCGACAACATCCTCCCCGCCGTTCCCTCGCTGCCGTCGGGCACCCTCCTGTGCAACGCCCGCGGCCTGCACGACACCAGCACCGCCGAACTCGCCCTCACGCTCGTCCTCGCCGCGCTGCGCGACATCCCCGGCTTCGTGCGGGCGCAGGACGCGGGGGAGTGGGCGCAGGGTTTCCGTCCCGCGCTCGCGGACAAGAACGTGCTGATCGTCGGCTACGGTTCCATCGGATCCGCCATCGAGGACCGGCTCGTGCCCTTTGAGTGCGCGCGGGTCGTACGCGTCGCGCGCTCCCCGCGTGAAACGCCCCGCGGGCCCGTCCACCCCGTCACCGCGCTCCCGGAGCTCCTCCCCGGCGCCGATGTCGTGATCATCGCGACGCCGCTCACACCGGACACCCGCGGTCTGGTGGGCGCCGGTTTCCTGGCCGCGATGAAGGACGGCGCCCTGCTGGTCAACATCGCGCGCGGCGCGATCGTCGACACCGGGGCGCTCCTCGCCGAGCTGGAGAGCGGCAGGCTGCGGGCGGCGCTCGACGTCACCGACCCCGAGCCGCTGCCGGCGGGCCATCCGCTGTGGAGCGCGCCCGGCGCCCTGATCACCCCCCATGTGGGTGGGCCCTCTTCGGCCTTTCTGCCCCGCGCCGAACGACTCCTGCGTGATCAGCTGGCCAGATTCGCTCTGGACGCACCCCTGCAAAATGTCGTAGTCACTGCCCCCTAGTTGCCACGTAGAGGTACCGTTCGGCTGCACTCAGTGTTCATAACCCCGTTGCTGATTACGCTATGTATATGAGCTATGTCCCTGAGTGACGAGTCTGGTGTATCGTCCGGACCGGGGGCTGCGCCGGGCACCGTACGGCGCAGCGAAGTACCGGCACTGAGGGGGGCGACGGGCGATGCACGGCCACTGGACGATCAACCCGACGCGGCTCACGCACCGACCACGACAGCGCGGCGCGGCGGTTCCGCCGACGCGGCTGGCCCGACTTCCCTGGCTGTTCCGCCTCCGGCCCAGGCCGGGCAGTCCGGGGCGGCGTCCCCATCTCTCCGTCCTCCGGGCCCACTTCGCCTGGCTCGGGGTCTCGCCCGGGACGGCGGCGCGGTGAGCGCCCCCGGAGCGGCGCTGTCCCGTCGGCCGGCCGGCGGTTCCGGGCCGGCGTCCCAGCTCCTCCTCGCCCTCGTCTGCGGCGGCTACGCGACGGGCGCGGCCTTCGGCTGGGGATCGAGCGAGCTGGCCTCCGCCATGGGCGACTTCGGCCTCGGCGGCGCCGCTGCCCTCGCGGCCGTCTCCTGCTTCTGGTACGGGCGGACGCACAAGACGCGCTTCCGGCTCGCCTGGCTGCTCTTCGCGGCCTCCTCGGCGATGGCCGGCCTCGGCAACATCGTCTGGGGGTGGTACGAGGTCGTCCTCGACGAGCGCGTACCCACCCCGTCACCGGCCGACTTCTGCTTCCTGCTCTTCGCGCCGCCGGCCATCATCGGCCTGCTCGTCCTCGCCAGGCGCCCCGTCACCCGCGCCGGCTGGGTCTGCCTGGCCCTCGACGCGTGGCTGACCGGCGGCTCCCTGCTGACCCTGTCCTGGAGCCTGGCGCTCGCGCACACCGCGCACTTCCAGGGCGAGACCGTGGCGCACGCCGCCCTCTCGCTCGCCTATCCGCTGCTGGACATCGCCCTGGTGTCGATGGTCCTCGCGCTGCACTTCCGGCGCTCCACCGCCAACCGCTCCGCCATCAACACCGCCATCGCGGCCCTCGCGCTGACCGTCCTGTGCGACGCGCTGTTCACCTCGCCGCTGCTGCGCTCGCACTACCGCTCCGGCCAGATCCTCGACGCCGGCTGGTTCGCGGGCTACATGCTCATGGCGTACGCCCCCTGGGTGGCCCGGGAGGAGGGTGACGACACCGCGGTGCCCGCCCGCACCGTCCAGCACCTGCACCACCCCAGCCGGCCCATCGCCGGCTCGCTCGCCGCCCTCACCCCTTATCTCGCGGCCGCCGTCTGCACCCTGGGGATCCTCTACAACGTCCTGGACGGCCACCACGTCGACCAGGTCGTGCTCTTCACCGGCTGCACGGTGGTCCTCGCGCTCGTCATCCGTCAGGGCATCATGCTGCTCGACAACATCTCGCTCACCCAGGAACTGGCCCAGAAGGAGAACCACTTCAGGTCCCTGGTCCAGGGCTCCAGCGACGTCATCATGATCGCCGCACCCACCGGGATACTGCGCTACGTCAGCCCCGCCGCCGCGGGCGTCTACGGCCGCGAGGCCGAGGAGCTCGTGGGGTCCGAACTGGCCTCGCTGATCCACCCGGAGGACCTCGGCAGAGTCGTCCACGAAGTGCGCCGCTTCCTCGCGGCACCACCCGCCGAGGAGCCCACCACCCGGATCGAGTGCCGCTTCCGCTCCGGCACCGGCGACTGGCTCAATGTCGAGTCCACCGTCAACCGCCACCACGGCGGCCTCATCTTCAACAGCCGTGATGTCACCGAGCGGGTCCGGCTGCAGGCCCAGCTCCAGCACACCGCCGAGCACGACCCGCTCACCGACCTGCCCAACCGCGCCCTGTTCACCAAGCGGGTCCAGCAGGCCCTCGCCGGCCGCAGAGCGACCGACGCCGGGACCGCGGTGCTCTTCATCGACCTCGACGGCTTCAAGGCGGTGAACGACACCGTCGGCCACCAAGCCGGCGACGAGCTGCTGGTCCAGGCGGCCCGTCGCCTCCAGGACTCGGTGCGGTCCGGCGACAGCACCGCCCGGTTCGGAGGCGACGAGTTCGCCGCGCTCATCATCGGCGACGGCACCCGCGACCCAGCGGCGCGCGAATACCGCATCCACGAGATCGCCGACCGGCTCCGGCTCACCCTCTCCCAGCCGTACAGGGTGGAAGGAGGCACCGAGGTCCGCGTGGCCGCAAGCATCGGCGTGGCCTTCGCGGAGCCCGGCATCACCCCCGGCTCCCTGATGCGCAACGCCGACCTCGCGATGTACCGCGCGAAGCAGGCGGGCAAGGGCCGCGTCGAGCTCTACGCACCGCAGATGCAGGCCGACGTGGTGCGCCGCGCCGAGCTGGCCACCCGGCTGCGCACCGCGCTGCACGACGGCGAGTTCGCGCTGCTCCATCAGCCGGTGGTGGAGCTCCAGACCGGCCGGGTCACCGCCGTCGCCGCGCAGCCGCGCTGGCGCTCGGCCCAGGGGATACTGTTCACCCCCGCCGAGTACCTCCGCGTGGCCGAGAGCGAGCGCGGCGACGAGGCCGCGCGCTCGGCCGAACTCGGCCGCTGGACGGTCGAGAAGGCCGTCGAGCAGGCCGCCCACCGCTGCCGCGCCGGCCACCCCGTGCCGGTGTACGTCCAGCTGTCGGCCACCCGTCTGATGGACAAGTCGCTGCCCCCGAAGTACCTCGAAGGGCTGCTCATCCACCACGGCCTGCCCTCCGGCGCGCTCGTCCTGGAGCTGTCCGGCAGCGACCCCAGGGTCCCGCTGGACGAGCTGGAGCGGCGGCTGGTGACCCTGCGCCGGCTCGGCGTCCGGATCGCCCTCGACGGCTTCGGCAGCGGCTACGCGGCGATCAGCGCGCTGCGCAGGCTCCCCATCGACACGCTCAAGCTCGACCGCGGGCTGGTCGACGGCGTGGTGGAGTCCGCCCGGCTGCACAAGATCACCGCGGGGCTGCTGAGGATCGCCACCGACCTCGGGATGCAGTCCGTGGCCGAGGGGGTGGACGTGCCCGAGCAGGCCCTCGCCCTGCGCGCCATGGGCTGCACCCACGGCCTGGGCAAGGCCTTCGCGGGCCCGCTCGACGAGCACCGGCTGCGCTACGCTCTCGATCTCGGCAGCTATCCGGTGCCCCGCTCCGTCGACAGCGCGAATGTGCTCGTCGGAGGCGCGCTGCCGGCCCCGGCGATCATGCCGTCGGGCGCCCGTTCGGGGGCCGCGGGCGGCGCGGGATCCCTCGCGCATGCTCCATTGCGCTCAAATAATGAGACGCCCGTCCCACCCGCTTGACACCTCGTGGGCGGCGGGTGGAGGGTCGGAGCCATGCGCACCCGAATTCTCGTACTTGGAAAGCGCGTCGGCTGAAGCAGGCCACCCAGTAAGTCCTGCTGACCACTCCGGCGCGCTCCCCTCGCTTGCCTCACGGCACGAGGGGTTTTTTGTTGCACCGGATGCACGCAGACCCGCCCAAACCTCCCGTCCTCCGAAGCTGTCGAAGTCGAAACCGTCGAATCCTTACCGTCGAATCCTTCGAGAAGAGAATGTCGATGACCGAGCAGGCCACCGGGGCCCACCATCCGCAGCCGCGGGCCCGAAACGGCGCGGCGCACCAGCCCGCCACCGTCGAGCACGTCACGGGGGCGCAGTCCCTCATCCGCTCGCTGGAGGAGGTAGGGGCGGAGATCGTCTTCGGCATCCCGGGCGGTGCGATCCTCCCCGCGTACGACCCGATGATGGACTCCTCGAAGGTCCGCCACGTGCTCGTCCGGCACGAGCAGGGCGCCGGGCACGCGGCCACCGGGTACGCGCAGGCCACCGGCAAGGTCGGGGTGTGCATGGCGACCTCCGGGCCGGGGGCGACCAACCTCGTCACCCCCATCGCCGACGCCCACATGGACTCCGTCCCGCTGGTGGCCATCACCGGCCAGGTCGCCTCCAAGTCGATCGGCACGGACGCCTTCCAGGAGGCGGACATCTGCGGCATCACCATGCCGATCACCAAGCACAACTGGCTGGTCACCGACCCCGCGGAGATCCCGCGGACCATCGCGGAGGCCTTCCACGTCGCCTCCACCGGCCGCCCCGGCCCGGTCCTCGTCGACATCGCCAAGGACGCCCTCCAGGCGCGGACCGTCTTCAGCTGGCCCCCGCACACCGACCTGCCCGGCTACCGCCCGGTCACCAAGCCGCACGCCAAGCAGATCCGCGAGGCCGCCAAGCTGATCACCCAGGCCAAGCGGCCGGTGCTCTACGTCGGCGGCGGGGTGATGAAGTCCGGTGCCACCGCCGAGCTCAAGGTGCTCGCCGAGCTCACCGGCGCCCCCGTCACCACCACCCTGATGGCGCTGGGCTCCTTCCCCGACAGCCACCCGCTCCACGTCGGCATGCCCGGCATGCACGGCGCGGTCGCCGCCGTCACCGCCCTGCAGAAGTCCGACCTGATCGTGGCCCTCGGCGCCCGCTTCGACGACCGGGTCACCGGCAGGCTCGACTCCTTCGCCCCGTACGCCAAGATCGTCCACGCGGACATCGACCCCGCCGAGATCGGCAAGAACCGCGCCGCCGACGTGCCGATCGTCGGGGACGCCCGCGAGGTCATCGCCGACCTGATCGTCGCCATCCAGACCGAGCACGCCGAGGGCCACGCCGGTGACTACAGCGCCTGGTGGGCCGACCTCAACCGCTGGCGCGACACCTACCCCCTCGGCTACGACCAGCCCGAGGACGGCAGCCTCTCCCCGCAGCAGGTCATCCAGCGCATCGGGCAGCTCGCCCCGCCGGACACGATCTACGCGGCGGGCGTCGGCCAGCACCAGATGTGGGCCTCGCACTTCATCGACTACGAACAGCCCCGCACCTGGCTCAACTCCGGTGGCGCGGGCACCATGGGCTACGCCGTGCCCGCCGCGATGGGTGCCAAGGCCGGCGCCCCCGACCGCACGGTCTGGGCCATCGACGGCGACGGCTGCTTCCAGATGACCAATCAGGAACTGGTCACCTGCGCGCTGAACGACATCCCCGTCAAGGTCGCCATCATCAACAACGGCGCCCTCGGCATGGTCCGCCAGTGGCAGACGCTCTTCTACAACCAGCGCTACTCCAACACCGTCCTGCACTCCGGACCGGAGTCGAGCGGCAAGGAGGCCTGCGCCGGCACCAGGGTCCCGGACTTCGTCAAGCTCGCCGAGGCCATGGGCTGTGTGGGCCTGCGCTGCGAGGACCCGGCCCAGCTCGACTCCGTCATCGAGAAGGCCAACTCCATCAACGACCGCCCGGTCGTGGTGGACTTCATCGTCCACCAGGACGCCATGGTCTGGCCGATGGTCGCCGCCGGAACCTCCAACGACGAGATCCTCGCGGCGCGCGGTGTCCGCCCGGACTTCGGCGACAACGAAGACGACTGAAGCCAGGAGAGGCAAAGAAACCATGACCAAGCACACGCTCTCCGTCCTCGTGGAGAACACCCCCGGCATCCTGACCCGGATCGCCGCCCTGTTCGCCCGCCGCGGCTTCAACATCGACTCGCTCGCCGTCGGCGTCACCGAACACCCCGACATCTCCCGCATCACCATCGTCGTCAACGTCGAGTCGCTGCCGCTGGAGCAGGTCACCAAGCAGCTCAACAAGCTCGTCAACGTGCTGAAGATCGTGGAGCTGGAGGACAGCAACGCGATCCAGCGCGAGCTGGTCCTGGTGAAGGTCCGCGCCGACAACGAGACCCGCTCCCAGATCGTCGAGATCGTCCAGCTCTTCCGCGCCAAGACCGTCGACGTCTCCCCGGAGGCCGTCACCATCGAGGCCACCGGCGGCAGCGACAAGCTGGGCGCGATGCTCAAGATGCTGGAGCCGTTCGGCATCAAGGAGCTGGTGCAGTCCGGGACGATCGCCATAGGGCGCGGCGCCCGCTCCATCACCGACCGCAGCCTGCGCGCCCTGGACCGCACGGCCTGACGGCCCGACCTTCCGCATAACGAGACCCGACGACATTTCCCCGCCCGCCCGTCATACGGTGGGACGCACAACCGGAAACCCGGAAAACAAGGAGATACCTCAGTGGCTGCCGAGCTGTTCTACGACAACGACGCCGACCTGTCCATCATCCAGGGCCGCAAGGTCGCGGTCCTGGGCTACGGCAGCCAGGGCCACGCCCACGCGCTGTCGCTGCGCGACTCCGGCGTCGATGTCCGGGTGGGCCTGCACGAGGGCTCCAAGTCCAAGGCGAAGGCCGAGGAGCAGGGCCTGCGCGTGGTCACGCCCGCCGAGGCCGCGGCCGAGGCCGACGTCATCATGATCCTGGTGCCGGACCCGATCCAGGCCAAGGTCTACGAGGAGTCCGTCAAGGAGCACCTGAAGGACGGCGACGCGCTGTTCTTCGGCCACGGCTTCAACATCCGCTTCGGCTTCATCAAGCCCCCGGCCGGCGTGGACGTCTGCATGGTCGCCCCCAAGGGCCCGGGCCACCTGGTGCGCCGTCAGTACGAGGAGGGCCGCGGCGTGCCGTGCATCGCGGCCGTCGAGCAGGACGCCACCGGCAAGGCCTTCGCGCTGGCGCTCTCCTACGCCAAGGCGATCGGCGGCACCCGCGCCGGCGTCATCAGGACCACCTTCACCGAGGAGACCGAGACCGACCTCTTCGGCGAGCAGGCCGTGCTCTGCGGCGGTGCGTCGGCGCTGGTCAAGGCCGGTTTCGAGACCCTGGTCGAGGCGGGTTACCAGCCGGAGATCGCGTACTTCGAGTGCCTCCACGAGCTCAAGCTGATCGTGGACCTGATGTACGAGGGCGGCCTGGAGAAGATGCGCTGGTCGGTCTCCGAGACCGCCGAGTGGGGCGACTACATCACCGGCCCCCGCATCGTCACCGAGCAGACGAAGGCCGAGATGAAGAAGGTCCTGGGCGAGATCCAGGACGGCACCTTCGCCACCAACTGGATGAAGGAGTACGAGGCGGGCCTGCCGAAGTACAACGAGTACAAGAAGGCCGACGAGGACCACCTGCTGGAGACCACCGGCAAGAAGCTCCGCAAGCTGATGAGCTGGGTCGACGACAAGTAGGCCGTTTCCGGCGCGGGGACCCGGGGGCGCGTTCCCCGGGTCCCCGCGCCGTACTCCGGGGTGACGTTCACCCGTACGCACCCGACCCGGGGTCCAACCCCCGATACACTGCCAACCACAAACGCGTCAGGCTCACAGCGTCGTGCGTCACACGCGGCTGCCCTTCACCGCCTTCGGCCGTCGGGACGGCCGTCCGCAAAGGACTAGTGAGGACCACGTGAGCACAGCTTCGTCCCGTAAACCCGTCGTACTGATCGCGGAGGAGCTCTCGCCCGCGACCGTCGACGCCCTGGGTCCGGACTTCGAGATCCGGCACTGCAACGGCGCGGACCGCGCCGCCCTGCTGCCCGCCATCGTCGATGTGGACGCCGTCCTCGTCCGCAGCGCCACGAAGATCGACGCCGAGGCGATCGCGGCCGCCAAGCGGCTGCGGGTCGTCGCGCGCGCCGGTGTCGGTCTGGACAACGTCGACGTCGCCGCCGCGACCAAGGCCGGCGTGATGGTCGTGAACGCCCCGACCTCCAACATCGTCACCGCCGCCGAGCTCGCGTGCGGCCTGCTGATCGCCACCGCCCGCAACATCCCGCAGGCCAACTCGGCGCTGAAGAACGGCGAGTGGAAGCGTTCGAAGTACACCGGCGTCGAGCTGTCCGAGAAGACCCTCGGCGTCGTCGGTCTCGGCCGCATCGGGGTGCTCGTCGCCCAGCGCATGTCCGCGTTCGGCATGAAGATCGTCGCCTACGACCCCTATGTGCAGCCCGCGCGGGCCGCGCAGATGGGGGTGAAGCTGCTGACGCTGGACGAGCTGCTGGAGGCCGCGGACTTCATCACCGTCCACCTGCCCAAGACCCCCGAGACGCTCGGCCTCATCGGCGACGAGGCGCTGCACAAGGTCAAGCCGTCGGTGCGGATCGTCAACGCCGCGCGCGGCGGGATCGTGGACGAGGCGGCGCTGGCCACGGCGCTGAAGGAGGGCCGGGTCGCGGCCGCGGGCCTGGACGTCTACACCCAGGAGCCGTGCACGGACTCCCCGCTGTTCGAGTTCGACAGCGTGGTCGCCACCCCGCACCTGGGCGCCTCCACGGGCGAGGCGCAGGAGAAGGCGGGCATCGCGGTCGCGAAGTCGGTCCGGCTCGCGCTGGCCGGCGAGCTGGTGCCGGACGCGGTCAACGTCCAGGGCGGTGTCATCGCCGAGGACGTCAAGCCGGGTCTGCCGCTCGCCGAGAAGCTCGGCCGCATCTTCACCGCGCTCGCGGGCGAGGTCGCGGTGCGGCTCGACGTCGAGGTGTACGGCGAGCTCACCCAGCACGACGTCAAGGTGCTCGAACTGTCCGCGCTCAAGGGCGTGTTCGAGGATGTCGTCGACGAGACCGTGTCGTACGTCAACGCCCCGCTGTTCGCGCAGGAGCGGGGTGTCGAGGTCCGCCTGACCACCAGCTCGGAGTCGGCCGAACACCGCAACGTGGTCACCGTGCGCGGCACCCTGTCGGGCGGCGACGAGGTCTCGATCTCCGGCACGCTCGCGGGCCCCAAGCACCTCCAGAAGATCGTCGCGGTCGGTGAGCACGACGTGGACCTGGCGCTCGCCGACCACATGGCGTTCCTGCGCTACGGCGACCGCCCCGGTGTCGTCGGCACGGTCGGCCGGATCCTGGGCGAGGCGGGCATCAACATCGCCGGCATGCAGGTCTCCCGGGCGCGGGAGGGCGGCGAGGCCCTGGTCGCCCTGACCGTCGACGAATCCATCCCGGCACCGGTCCTCGCCGAGATCGCCGAGGAGATCGGCGCGGCGTCGGCGCGCGCGGTGAATCTGACCGACTGAGTCAGGGCACCGGACGGGCCGGACCCGCGGGTCCGGCCCGTCCCGCATTTCAGAGCTTGGCCCGTGCGAAATAGGCGTCAGGATCCTGGCCGTCAGGGGTGGGGTAGAACTGACGGGACCACTTGCGGTGGGCTCCGATGGGGCCGTCGCCGCCGGCGAGCCTGGGCGGCGCGGTGAATCGTTTGTGGTGAAACACTCCGAGGTCGCGGGCCGCGTCCTTCCTGGTCTGCCAGAAGATGGGGTACTGGAGCAGCCGCAGCACCTTCCGGGAGAGCAGCGCGCCGACCGGTCCGGGCGCGTCGGAGTGATCGAGGAATTCCAGGCTGGACGCGAGGCTGTAGCGCATGCGGCCGGGGCCTATGGGCGTGGCGAGCAGCCAATTGACGGAGTAGAGGCCGTATTCGCGCATTTCCACGTTGATGTTGGCGCCGGCGAGTCCTGGGAACTGGTTGAGGAACTCGGACTTCGCGGTGACCGGGCCGATCCTGCGACCTGCCCTCATCGTCACCCGGCCGAAGGGGCCGTCGTACCGCGGGGGCACCACGACTTCCAGGTCGATCAGCCCGTGCAGGTACGTGAGGTGGGTGTAGTCGACGACGTTCTCCGAGACGTCCTGGGGATATCCGCCGAGATCGGTGATCTGATAGACGGGGTCGCGGGCGTGTTCGAGCCCGGTGAGGCCGGCGGACAGCTCCCAGGTCGGGCCCGTGTTCTCGCCATGGTGCCAGACCCAGACGATCCCCCATTCCTCCCGCAGCGGGAGCATGGACAGGGAGATGTCCGGAGCGGGCCCGTAGGGGCTGTGGACACAATCCCCGTTCGTCGAATAGCGGAGATGGTGGAAGGGGCACTGCAGTTCCTCGTCCCGCACTGTGCCGCCGACTCCGAGGTGTGCGCCGAGGTGGGGGCAGTACGGGCGGGTGGCTTTGAGGGTGCCCCGCGCGGTGCGGAACACGACGAGGTCCTCGCCCATGAAGGGGACGGTGTGGACGCTCCCGGGTGCCCACATGTCGGAGAATCCCGCGCAGAACCATCCGTTGGGATAAGGCAGGGCGGGAGGGCCGCTCCGGTACCCGGGTCGGGCCTCATCGGGGAATCGATGGACTCGCGCAGTCGAATTCTTGCGCATTCTTGTCACCTTCCTTGGGCCGGGCCGGTGGTGGCGGGAGTGAGAAACCCTTCCTTGCGCTTGTACCGCAGGCACGTCTCCTGCCAGCGGTAGTAGCCGGACAGCGCGTCCTCGAGAACCCGGACGCCACGCAGGATGTCCTCCTTGTGCCTGGCGTGCGGGTCATCGGCGATATCGGTGAGGCCGCGCAACCTGTCGGCGATCCTGCGGAAGTCACGCAGACGCTGCTGGGTCATGTACGCGACGTGATGTGCTGCCGACTGAAGGCTGAGGTCCCGGTCCTGGCGCAGGACGAGAACGAGGTTGTGGGGGTTGCGGTAATGCAGGTCCTTGCGGACGGTGAACGTGTCATTGGACCAGAGCCACAGTTCGGCTGCCATGTCGCGGAGTTCGTAGAAGAGGCCCCGGTGGAGGTGGTCGGGAATGTTGGCGCCCTGGAGCCCTTCCAGGACGTCGATGCTGGGCCGGGTGGCTCCGTTGACCACGCGCAGACGTAAGTAGGCGTCCGTGTCCGGGAGTTCCTCCGCGGACCGGTTGCCGACCTCTTTTTCCATGGCGCTCAGATACTGCTTGACGTGCAGCGCGAAGCGGCCGCGCGGGTGTTCGGGGAAATAGTCGTAGAAGTCGCCCCACAGATCGGCCAGGGCGCGGGCCAGCGGGAAGGCGAGTCCGGGGGCGTTCGGTGACGGGGGCGGATCCTGGCTCAGGAGCAGGTCGAGCCGGGCTTTGCCGTCCTTGAACACCTCGGGGTCCCTGCCGAGCGGCCCGTCGTCGAAGATGTCGTCCCACAGGAACAGCCAGGCGACCCACTTGGCCATGAGAACGGCGCCGTGGGTGTCGGTACGCGGGCACCACCAGCCGGAGAACAGGCCGCACTGCATGTCGATCATGCGCTGCCGGGCCGCGTCGTCGTCCAGCAGGCCGAAGTCCGTCGCCCACTTCCGGGCCGCCCGCTCGGCCCGTTCGTGATCCGGATTGAGGGTGACGGGCCACGGCATGTGGTAGTCGGGGACCTCGTACCGGGTCATGGCTGCCATGTCCTGGCCGTGGGTGTCATCGAACAGCCTGGGCTTGGGCACGTCTCTTCTCCTGGTGGGATGCGGGTGCTAGCTCCCGTGGCGGCGCTGTCGGCCGGCGAACCACCGTCTGGCCTCGTCGAAGTCGCCGCGGGTGAAGTCGGGCCAGAGGGTGTCGGTGAAGTACAACTCGGCGTGGGCGGTCTGCCAGGGCATGAACCCGGAGAGGCGCTGTTCGCCGGAGGTGCGGATGACGAGGTCGATGTCGGGCTGGCCGGCGGTGGAGAGGTGCCGGGAGATGGCTGTTTCGTCGATCGGGGCGGTGCGCTCTTCCGGGGTGCGCTCGTGGAGCAGGGACCGGATCGCGGTGACGATGTCGGCGCGTCCGTCGTAGGCGACGGCGATGGTGAGGGTGCCCGCGCTGTTCGCTCCGGCGGACCGCAGAGCGAGGGTGCGCAGCCGGACGGCGTGGTGGGAGGGGATCCGGTCGAGGGCCCCGATGAGGCGGATGTGCCACCGGGTGGCGGTGACGATCCTGTCGAGCCCGTGGGTGACGCTGTTCAGGATCTGCGCGACCTCCTGTGGGCGGCGCTGAAGGTTGTCCTGGGACAGGGCCCAGACCGTGACCGCGCAGACCTGGGCCTGTTCGCACCAGGTCACCAAGTCGTGGACGCGCAGGGCCCCTTGGCGATAAGCCTGCTCCAGCGGCACGTGGCGGCCCTGGGCCCACCGGCGGTTCCCGTCCAGGATCACGGCGACATGGCGCAGTTTCGGCTCTCGAGCGGTCAGTGCCGGCATGGTTCTCCCGGCTCGGGCGCATCCAGGTCCGGGATGACATGGCCCACAGTTCAACCTCCCCCGACTCCCTGATGTATTCCGCAGGGACCGAGGCGTATACCGCGTCAGGGGGGCGCGTGGATCGAACCGAGGCACTTGACTGTTGTGCGCACGCAGACATGGACACGCCATCCCTGGGCGCGCTCCGATGCGCCCGTGCCGGGGGTGGTCGGGGTGCTCACAGGCCACGGTCGTGTCGCTCATGCGAATCCCACGTCGGACGTCGCCGCGGTGGCTCCGAACGATGGTCTGGAACTTTGTATAAGACGAGCGTCTAGTACACGCGTATGGCCCGGCACTAGGCTGCTGACATGGGACATCGCGAAGACCTGCTCGACGGTGCGAAGGCCTGCATGCTCGAAAAGGGCTGGGTGCGCACCACCGCGCGCGACATCGTGGCCGCCTCCGGCGCCAACCTCGCCTCGATCGGCTACCACTACGGCTCCAAGGACGCGCTGATGATGGCGGCGTTCGTGAGGATGACCGAGGAGTGGGGTGCCGAGATGGGCCGCGCCCTGGAGGCCGGTGTGCCGGCGGACGCCTCGCGTGCGGAGCTCCTCGCGGCGAGGCTGGACACGCTGACCGCGGGGTTCGGGAACAACCGGCAGTTCTGGGAGCTCCAGCTGGAGGTGATCGGCCAGTTGGGGAGCAACCCGGAGCTCAAGAAGTGGTTCGCCGGGGTCTTCCCGGAAGGCCGGCAAGGCATGGTGTCGATCTTCGAGGGTGTCGACGGCTGTTCCGCGAGCGACGAGGTGGTGCGCACCGTGGGTGCCTTCTACCACTCCCTCTTCGTCGGGATGTGGGTCCAGTGGGCCATAGACGCCGAATCCGCGCCGACCGGCGCGGATGTGGTCGAGGGGATGCGCCGGGTGCTGGCGGGCCGGCTCTCCGGGTCGCCCGGGTCCACCGGCGATACGGCGGCGGACGGCGGCGAGGGTGTCTGACGGGTCCGGCGCCCCGCGGGCGTCGGACCCCTCCGCTCATCGATAGCTCATCGACAGCCCATCGAAGGCTCATCGGCAGCTCACCGATAGGAAGTGATCAGCCGGGCCAGATGCCGCCCGGCGATCAGCAGCGGCTCCTCGCTCCGCGCGACCTGGGCCGCCAGCTCCGCGCCCTCCAGCGTGTTGATCACCGTGTGCGCGAGCTCGTAGGCGTCCTGCTCGGCGATCCCGCAGCCACGGAGCTTGTCGGCCACCAGCCCCCGCCAGCGCTCGAACGCCTCCGCCGCCGCCCGCTGGATATCGGGCGCGCGCCCGGCCGTCCCCAGGCTCGTCGCCGTGACCGGGCAGCCGTCGACCCAGTCGGAGGCGCGCAGCTCCTCGGCGACGACGCGGGCCACGTCGGTCACCGCCTGTGCCGGATCCTCCTCGGCGCCCAGCACCGACCGCAGGATGCCGGCGAACTCCCGGTCGCCGTGGCGGATCGCCTCCGCCGCCAGCTCCTGCTTGCCACCCGGGAAGAAGTGGTAGACCGAGCCGAGCGTGGCCTCGGCCTCCCGGGAGATCTGCTTGATCCCGGTCCCCTCGTAGCCCTGACGCTGCATCAGCCGTGATGTCGCCCGGACGATCCGTTCGCGCGTGCCGAGGGCGGCGCCCGTGCCTGCCTGCGTAGTGGTCTTCACCCCGCAAGGATACCGAATAGAGCGTTCGTTCCAGAGGCGTGCTAGGTTCCTCCTGGATGGAGCGTTCGTTCTAGCGAGGGGGATCTCCCATGTCTTTTCAGGCTTCCCAGGACAAGCAGGCCGTCACCGTCATCGGTCTCGGCCCCATGGGCACGGCGATGACCGAGGCGTTCCTGGCCGCCGGCCACCGGGTGACCGTGTGGAACCGCACGGCCGCCAAGGCCGACGCCCTCGTCGCCAAGGGCGCCGAGCGGGCGGCCACGGTCGAGGAGGCGCTGGCCGCCAACGAGTTGGTGGTCCTCAGCCTGACCGACTACGACGCGATGTACGCGATCCTCGGTCCCGCCACCGCGGCGCTGTCCGGCCGGGTCCTCGTCAACCTCAGCTCCGACACCCCGGCGCGCGCCCGCGAGGCCGCCGCGTGGGCCGAGAGCCACGGCGCGCGCCACCTCACCGGCGGGGTGCAGGTGCCGCCCTCGGGCATCGGCTCGCCGGGGTCGTCCACCTTCTACAGCGGCCCCCGGGACGTCTTCGAGGCCCACCGGCACACCCTCCAGGTGCTCACCGGCACCGACTTCCGCGGCACCGACCCGGGCCTGGCCGCGCTGTACTACCAGCTCATGATGGACGTCTTCTGGACCACGATGACCGGCTACCTGCACGCCGTCACCGTCGCCGACGCCCACGGCATCACCGCCGAGGAGTTCCTGCCGTACGCGAGCTCGATCGTGGCGTCGGTCCCGAACTTCCTCACGTTCTACACCCCGCGCATCGACGCCGGGCGGCACGACGGCGACGTCGACAACCTCGCCATGGGCGCCGCCAGTGTCGACCACGTCGTGCACACCACCGAGGACGCGGGCGTCGACAGCTCGCTGCCCACGGCCGTCCTGGAGATCTTCCACCGCGGACTCGACCGGGGGCACGCGGGCGACAGCTTCACCAGCCTGATCGGGACGTTCAGGAAGCCTGTGGCGTAAGGAAACGCGTACGCGGATGCGGCCGTGACACCTCGGGGGATGTCACGGCCGCACCCGTGTGTGCGGACCTGTCCGGGAAGGCGTAGCGGTGTGCCGTATTTCGTCGTTGTACGGGAAGTGGCCGGATTACGCGTAGCCGACCGCGCTGGAGCAGCTTGCACTGGACGTACTGGATGTAGAGGACATTCGTCCGAACGCCTGGAAGGTTGGCCATGACCGACTCCGGAATCCGTACCCTCCCGCCCGCCGCGCCCGTGTTCCCCCAGGACCGCACCTGTCCGTACCGGCCGCCCGCGGACTACGACCGGCTGATCGCGGACGGGCCGCTGACGCGCGCCACGCTGTACGACGGGCGCCAGGTGTGGCTGGTGACCGGGCACGCCGAGGCCAGGGCCCTGCTCGTCGATCCCCGGCTGTCCACCGACCGGCAGAATCCGGCCTTCCCCGTCATCGCCCCGAGCAGCGAGCGGCAGGGCGAGATCCGCCTGCCGGTCCTCGGCGTCGACGACCCCGAGCACGGCCGGCAGCGCCGCATGCTCATCCCCCACTTCGGCCTGAAGCGCGTCACCGCCATGCGGCCGCGGATCCAGCAGGTCGTCGACGGCCTGCTCGACACCATGCTGGCCGAGGGGCCGGGGGCGGATCTCGTCCGCGCCTTCGCCCTGCCCGTGCCGTCGATGGTCATCTGCGACCTGCTCGGCATCCCCTACGCCGACCACGCCTTCTTCGAGGACAGTTCGCGGGCGATGCTCATCGCCGGGACGTCGGACGAGTCGATGGCCGCCTTCGACGAGCTGCGGGACTATCTGGAGGACCTGGTCGACCGCAGGCGGGCGGAGCCCGGCGAGGGCCTCCTCGACGAACTCGTGGCCGACCGGCTCGCCGCCGGGGAGCTCGACCGGAACGAAGTCGCGCTGACCGCCCTGCTGTTGCTCGTCGCCGGGCACGAGACCACCTCGAACATGATCTCCCTGGGAACGTACTCCCTGCTCGAACACCCCGACCAGCTCGCCGCGTTGCGCGCCGACCCGGCGCTGATGCCCGGGGCGGTCGAGGAGCTGCTGCGGTTCCTGTCCATCGCCGACGGGCTCATACGCGTGGCCACCGAGGACTTCGAGATCGGCGGCCGGACCGTACGCGCCGGGGACGGCGTCATGATCGGCACCTCGCTGGTCAACCGGGACGCGGCCGCCTACGCCGACCCGGACGCCCTCGACGTCCACCGGTCGGCCCGCCACCACGTCGCCTTCGGCTTCGGCGTCCATCAGTGCCTCGGCCAGAACCTGGCCCGGGCCGAGATGGAGATCGCCCTCACCACGCTCTTCCAGCGCATCCCGACCCTGAGCCCGGCCGTCGCCCCCGACGAGGTCCCCCTCAAGCCCGGGCACAGCCTGCAGGGTCTCTTCGCCTTCCCCGTCACCTGGTGACGGCCTCACGGAAACGGAAAACCACCATGAGCACCATCCGTATCTCCATCGACTCCGACCTCTGCGTCGGCTCGGGCCAGTGCGCGCTGACCGCGCCCGGTGTCTTCACCCAGGACGACGACGGCTACGGCGCGGTGCTGCCCGGCCGCGAGGACGGCGGGGGCGACCCGCTGGCCCGCGAGGCGGCGCGGGCGTGCCCCGTCGGCGCGGTCACGGTGGAGGAGGACTAGACCTCCCGGCGCTAGAGGCGGTCCGCCTTCAGGGCCATGTGCAGCAGCAGGCGGCCCTCGCCGTCGTCCAGGTCCAGGCCCGTGAGCTGCTCCACCCGGGAGAGCCGGTAGTAGAGCGTCTGCCGGTGGATGCCGAGCGCCGCGGCCGTCCGCCCCGCCTGCCCCGCGCAGTCGAGGAAGACCTCCGCCGTGCGGGCCAGCTCCGTGTGGGCCGGTGCCAGCAGCGGCCGGATGGACGGATCGGCCGCGGCTTCCGCGGGCAGCGCGGACAGCACGCGGTACGGGCCGATGCCCGACCACTCCGCCACCGGCCCCAGCCGCGCCTCCGCCCCGGCCGCCCGCGCCGCCGCCAGCGCCTCGCGCCAGGCGGCGGGCAGCTCCGCGAGCCCCCGGCGCGGGGTGCCGAGCCCGGCCGTGGCCCGTACGGGACGGCCGGGCGCACCGCCCGCGCGGGGTGAGCGCAGCAGCCGGTCCGCCGCCGTGTGCGCGGGCGCCGGGGACGTCGTCGCCCGCAGGCGGATCAGCGCGGCCAGCGCGGCCGACCCGTCGGGCAGGGCGTCCGGCACCGCGCACAGCGCCGCCACCCCCGACTGCCCGGCCAGTGCCGACCCCGCCGCCGTCCCTTCCGTATCGCCCGCCTCGCCCGTCTCGCCGTCGGCGTCGCCCGCCGCCCGCCAGGGCGCCACCGCGACCACCGCCAGCGGCCCGTCGCCCGCCGGGCCCAGCGCCTCGCGCAGCGCGGCCCGCGCCGCGTCCCGGCCCGCGGGCCTGCCGGTCAGCAGCTCCCGCAGCAGCTCGCCCAGCTCGGCGCCCGCCCGGGCCTCGGCGGCCAGCAGCGCCCCGATCCGGGCGGCCGTCTCCATCGCCTGCGCGAGCCGCGGGTCCGCGAACGGCACGGAGAGGTCCAGCCCCGCCAGGTGCTCGTCGTCCAGCAGCCACACATAGCCCAGCACCACACCCCGATGGCGTACGGGCAGGCAGATGCGGCCCTTGAACACCCCGGCCGCCGGATCCGGCGGGATCCGCAGCGGCGCCTGCGCCCGCGCGATGCCGAACGCCTCGAACCACGCCCGGACGGCCGCCGTCGACCGCCGCTGGAGGATCGACCGGGTCCGCACCGGGTCCATCGTCAGCTCGACGTCGTCGTCACCGTCGTGGGCGCCGAAGGCGATCAGCCCGAAATCCCGGTCCTCCAGGGTCGCGGGCGCGCCGAGCGCGGCCGATATCTCGTCCACGAGCTGCTGATAGTCGCCGCGCATCGCCCCGCCGCGCTCCTTCCGGCCCTGGGGCCCCTCCACTGGACCCCTTATGGCCCGAATTCGCCCCCCGGTTTCATGTGCCGCTCACTATTGTCATACACGTGTCTGAGATCCGGGCCACGGATGCGTGACAGCTGTCGATGGCCGAGGATCGCTGTGATCTCTAGGTTTCACGATGAGTTACTTATGCCGTTCCCCTCCGTGGGGCCGGCCGTCATCGTGGAGGTGCCCAGTGCTGGGTCCTGTGCTGCTCGCCGCGTCCCGCAGCGACGCCATCCGCCGTCTTGTCTCGGCCGCGCCGGGCACCAAGCAGGTCGTCGCCCGCTTCATCGCCGGCGAGACCCTCGACCAGGTCATCCCGATCGTCAAGGACGCCGCGGCCGAGGGCCTCGAGGTCACCCTCGACGTGGTGGGCGAGGACATCACCACGGTCGAGCAGTCGTACGCGGCGCGTGACGCCTACCTGGAGCTGATCGGCCGCCTCGAGGAGCTCGGCCTGGGCGCCAGGGCCGAGATGTCGGTCAAGCTCTCCATGTTCGGCCAGGCGCTGGAGGGCGGCCACGAGCTCGCGCTCGCCAACGTCCGCCCGGTCGTCGAGGCCGCCGCCGCCATCGGCACCACGGTCACGCTCGACGCCGAGGACCACACCACCCTCGACTCGATGTTCGCCATCCACGAGGAGCTGCGGAGGGACTTCCCGCAGACCGGCTGCGTCATCCAGGCGTACCTCTTCCGCACCGAGGACGACGCCCGCCGCCTGGCCGCGGCCGGCAGCCGTGTGCGTATCGTGAAGGGTGCGTACAAGGAGCCGGCCTCCGTCGCGTACCAGGACAAGGCCGAGATCGACAAGGCGTTCGTCCGCATCGTCAAGATCCTGATGGCGGGCGAGGGCTACCCCATGATCGGTTCGCACGACCCGCGGCTGATCGCCATCTCGCAGGAGCTGGCCCGGCAGGCGGGGCGCAAACTGGACGAATACGAGTTCCAGATGCTGTACGGCATCCGCAGCGAGGAGCACGTCCGGCTGGCCGCCGAGGGCCACCGGATGCGGGTCTACACGGCCTACGGCACCGACTGGTACGGCTACTTCATGCGCCGTCTCGCCGAGAAGCCCGCGAACCTGCTGTTCTTCGCCCGCTCCATCCTCACCAAGGGCTGAGCCGCCCGACCCCCCTGACGAGCCCCGAAGGAGAAACGGAAAATCATGGACGCCGTTACCCAGGTCCCCGCCCCGGTCAATGAGCCGGTGCACAGCTACGCCCCCGGTTCCCCCGAGCGCGCCCGCCTCGAGGCGAAGCTCAAGGAGCTGGCCGGGAACCCCATCGACCTGCCGATGACGATCAACGGCGAGAAGCGGATGGGCGGCGGCGAGCCGTTCAAGGTCGTACAGCCGCACAACCACGCCGCCGTGCTCGGCACGTTCAACAACGCCACGCGGCAGGACGCCCAGGACGCCGTCGACACGGCCCTCGCCGCCGCCCCGGCCTGGCGCGCGATGTCCTTCGACGACCGCGCCGCGATCATCCTGCGCGCCGCCGAGCTGCTGGCCGGCCCCTGGCGCGAGACGCTGGCCGCCTCCACCATGCTGGGCCAGTCGAAGACCGCCCAGCAGGCCGAGATCGACACCCCGTGCGAGCTCGTCGACTTCTGGCGCTTCAACGTGCACTTCGCGCGCCAGATACTCGCCGAGCAGCCGGTCGCCAACTCCACCGGCGTGTGGAACCGCAGCGACCACCGGCCGCTGGAGGGCTTCGTCTACGCGATCACGCCCTTCAACTTCACCGCCATCGCCGGCAACCTGCCGACCGCCCCGGCCCTGATGGGCAACGTGGTCGTCTGGAAGCCGTCCCCGACCCAGACCCACTCCGCCGTGCTGCTGATGCAGCTCCTGGAGGAGGCGGGCCTGCCCAAGGGCGTCATCAACCTGGTGACCGGCGACGGCATCGCCGTCTCCGAGGTGGCCCTGAACCACCCCGAGCTGGCCGGCATCCACTTCACCGGTTCGACCAAGACCTTCCAGTACCTCTGGAAGACGGTCGGCAACAACATCGAGAACTACCGGTCCTACCCGCGCCTGGTCGGCGAGACCGGCGGCAAGGACTTCGTCGTCGCCCACCCGAGCGCCGACCGCGCCATCCTGAAGACCGCGCTGACCCGCGGCTCCTTCGAGTTCCAGGGCCAGAAGTGCTCGGCCTCCTCCCGTGCCTACATCCCGCGCTCCATCTGGGAGGACGGCTTCAAGGAGGAGTTCGCGGCCGAGGTCGACGGCATCACCATGGGTGACGTCACCGACCTGTCGAACTTCATCGGCGCCGTCATCGACGACCGCTCCTTCGCCAAGAACAAGGCCGCGATCGACCGCGCCAAGGCCGACCCGAGCTGCACGGTCGTCGCCGGTGGCACGTACGACGACTCCGTCGGCTACTTCGTCCGCCCGACGGTCATCGAGTGCACCGACCCGGCGAACGAGGTCTTCACGACCGAGTACTTCGGCCCGATCCTCGCCGTGCACGTCTACGAGGACGGCGACTTCGACGCGATGCTGGCGCAGATGGAGTCCGTCTCGGCGTACGCCCTGACCGGCGCGGTCATCGCGCAGGACCGTGCCGCGGCCGCCGACGCGATGGAGAAGCTCCGCTTCGCCGCGGGCAACTTCTACATCAACGACAAGTCGACGGGTGCCGTCGTCGGCCAGCAGCCGTTCGGTGGCGGCCGTGCGTCGGGCACGAACGACAAGGCCGGTGCCGCGTCGAACCTGATGCGCTGGACGTCGACCCGCTCCATCAAGGAGACCCTGGTCCCGCCGACCGACTACCGTTACCCGCACATGGGCTGACCTGCCCTCTTGTTGACCCCTTCTGTTGACGCGCCCCCGTCGGCCCCCCAGCCGGCGGGGGCGGTGTCGTTCCCCGCGCCCTGCTCGCCGTCTCAGATAGTAGGAAGACCGAGTAATTGGGCAGACACCGCCGCCGCCCTGTCCTAGCGTGTAAGGAGCCGAAACCTTCCGCTCCATCGAGCGACAGCGGCCCCGGCCGGCGCGCCCCGCGCAGGTGACCCCTGCGGCACCCCGCCCCGCGCCCTCCTCCCGGCTCCGTCCGACCCCTCTCGGGGGATCAGCCAAGACGACTCAGTAAGAGGAGACGTGACGTCCATGCCCGAAACCGCCGTCCGCAGGATCCGCCGCGCCCCCCGTCCGGCCGAGAGCGCCGACCGCAGGACCGACCGGATGAACGCCGCCGCCGCCCTCCAGCGCGCGCTGGACCGCAGGGACAACGGCGGCGAGACCGGTCACTGACCCGGACGGGTCACATCGAAGTGGTCGATGCGCGCGCCGCTCTCCGCCAGCGCCGTCACCCGCAGCCGCGGCCGCGGGCCGGGCTCGGACTCGACCGCGAGGAACGAGTAGCCGGTGTAACGCACGCGGGACCACTCCACCGTCTCCTTGTGCTCCTTGCCGCCCTTCTCCCAGTGGTAGGTGGCCACGCTCTCCAGGTCCTTGACGTGGCCCTCGTAGCTGTCCGGCACCGGGAAGTCGTACAGCGACCTCCCCGCCCCGCCCGCGGTGACGTAGACGATGCCGTCGCGGGTGGAGTCGGTGCTCCCGCCGATGGGGAGCTTCTTGCCGACCCCGGTGCCCCGGATCGCGTCGGTCCGCTCGTAGACGTGGTTGTGGCCGTTGATGACGAGGTCGACCTTGTGCTTCTCGAAGAGCGGCAGCCACGCGTCGCGCACGCCGCCGTCCGAGGCGTGCGAGTTGGTGGTCGAGAAGGCGCAGTGGTGGAAGAAGACCACGATGAAGTCCAGGCCCCGCTGCTTGCGCAGCTCGCCCAGGCGCCGGTCGAGCCAGCGGGTCTGCTTGCCGCCGGTGTAGCCGGTGTTGGCGGTGATCTCGTACGAGACGTCGTTGGCGTCGAGGGCGACGACGCCGACGTTGCCGTAGACGAAGGAGTAGACGCCCGGCGACTTCGTCGCGTCGATGCCGTTGTGCGGCAGCGTCCAGCGGGCGTTCTGGCCGCCGTAGCCGTCGGGGGAGTACCAGGCCTCCATGTCGTGGTTGCCGGTGGTCACCATCCAGGGCACGGACTTGGCCACCGACTCGGTCTGGGCGAGGAACTGGTCCCACACCCGCGCGTCGTAGTGGTCCGTGGGCTTGCCCTCGCCGCTGTCGTCGGCGTAGCAGATGTCACCCGCGTGGAGGTGGAAGGCCGGGTTCTGGCCGAGGATCAACTGGTCGTTGGCGAGCGCGTGGTAGCTGACGCCCTGGTCGCCGAAGGCGGTGAAGGTGAACTTCTCCGGCCGCGCCGGGGCGGTGCTGAAGGTGCCTATGGTCGAGAAGTGGGCGGGATCCGCCGGGTCGAAGCCGTCGTGCCCGACGCCGTAGTAATAGGTCCGGCCGGGGCGGAGGTTGTCCAGGGCCGCGTGCAGATAGACCTGGTCGACGGCCGGGAGCTTCGAGGACAGCGACGGGGTGTGCAGGTCCCGCACCTCCGCGTCGATGCGGTGGCCGAGGTCCCAGGGCTTCAGGCCCACCCGCAGATACGGCCGCTTGACCGCGAACGGCACCTGCCAGGAGATCCGCATCTGCGTCTTGGGGTCGGCGCCGAAGGCGAGGTGACGGCCGAAGGGCGCGACGTGCTTGCCGTCCACCTTGGTCGTCGCGGCCGAGGTGAGCAGGGTGGGGGAGAGGGGCGCGGGTGCCGCGGCGTACGCGCTCGTGCCGCCGCCGCCCAGCAGACCCGCGCCCGCCACGGTGCCCGCCGTGACGGCTCCGGCGCGCAGCATGCCGCGCCGCGTCAGCTTGGTCCGCAGGTATTCGTGCTGCTCGGCCATCGTCATCCGGCTCGCGAGCTGTTGGGGGATGCCTACCCGTGGTGTGTCCATGACGCAGAACGTGCCAGGGATCGACGACGCGAATGAGGACTTTGCATGAACACGGCCTATACGAATCGCAATGTGTCCGTATGGTGGACGTGGCGTGTCATCCAGCGGGACGGGGAGTACGGTCCCGGTATGTCTCGCAGCCTTCGCCTCGCAGTCATCCCCGGTGACGGAATCGGCCGGGAAGTCGTGGCCCAGGGCCTCAAGGTCCTTGGCGCCGTGCTCCCTTCGGACGTCAAGCTGGAGACCGAGGAATACGACCTCGGTGCCCGCCGCTGGCACGCCACCGGCGAGATCCTGCCGGACGCCGAGCTGGAGTCCCTCAGGCGCCACGACGCGATCCTGCTCGGCGCGATCGGCGACCCGTCCGTCCCCTCGGGGGTGCTGGAGCGCGGGCTGCTGCTCAAGCTGCGGTTCGCCTTCGACCACTACGTCAACCTGCGTCCGTCGAAGCTCTTCCCCCACACGGCGACCCCGCTCGCCGGGCGCCCCGCGATCGACTTCGTCGTCGTGCGCGAGGGCACCGAGGGTCCGTACGTCGGCAACGGCGGCAGCCTGCGCACCGGCACCCCGGCCGAGGTCGCCACCGAGGTCAGCGTCAACACCGCGTACGGCGTGGAGCGCGTGGTGCGCGACGCCTACGAGCGCGCCGAGGCCCGTCCCCGCAAGAAGCTCACCCTCGTCCACAAGAACAACGTCCTCGTGCACGCGGGCCACCTGTGGAAGAGCATCTTCGACCGCGTCGGCCGGGAGTATCCCGAGGTCACGACCGACTATCTGCACGTCGACGCCGCGACGATCTTCTTCGTCACGCAGCCCGAGCGCTTCGACGTCATCGTCACCGACAACCTCTTCGGCGACATCCTCACCGACCTCGCCGCCGCCGTCACCGGTGGCATCGGCCTCGCCGCCTCCGGCAACATCAACCCCAGCGGCGAGTTCCCCTCGATGTTCGAGCCGGTGCACGGCTCCGCGCCGGACATCGCGGGCACCGGCAAGGCCGACCCGACGGCCACCGTCCTCTCCGTGGCCCTGCTGCTGCGCCACCTCGGCCACGAGAACGAGGCGGCCCGCATCGAGTCCGCGGTGAGCGAGGACCTCGCGGAGCGCGGCGACGCGTTCCGCACCACGGACGAGATCGGCGACGCGCTCGCACTACGCGTAACCGTCGGCTAGCCACCGCCCCGCTGTGCTACCGCGCGGTTGGGTGCGACCATCGACCCGGGCCGCGCAACACATTTTCCGTCCACGGCCCCACGAGCGATAATCGAACGTGGGGCCGCGGTACGAGGGGAATCTCGGACGTCCCGTACCGAACGGGACGGAGTTTGAGTTCGCGGTCCGCCACACACAAAGGTGAAGGACACGGATTCATGACGACGCCCACGATCGAGCTCAAGCCTTCCTCGCACCCGCTGTCGGACGCCGAGCGGGAACGGATCCTGGCGAACCCCGGTTTCGGCCGCCACTTCACCGACCACATGGTGACCATCAAGTGGACCGAAGGCCGCGGCTGGCACGACGCGCAGCTCGTTCCGTACGCGCCGCTGTCGATCGACCCGGCGAACATGACGCTGCACTACGCGCAGACGATCTTCGAGGGCGCCAAGGCCTACCGGCAGCCCGACGGTTCGGTCGCCATCTTCCGCCCGGAGGAGAACGCCAAGCGCCTGCAGGCGTCCGCGCGCCGCCTGGCCATGCCCGAGCTGCCCGTCGAGACCTTCATCGAGGCGTGCGACGCGCTCGTGACCCAGGACAAGGCATGGGTGCCGAGCTCCGGCGAGGCCTCGCTGTACCTGCGGCCCTTCATGTTCGCGACGGAGGTCGGCCTGGGCGTCCGCCCGGCCAACGAGTACCTCTTCGTCGTCATCGCCTCGCCCGCGGGCGCCTACTTCCCGGGCGGCGTCAAGCCCGTCTCCGTGTGGCTCTGCGAGGAGTACGTGCGCGCCGCCCCCGGCGGCACGGGCGCCGCGAAGGCCGGCGGCAACTACGCCGCCTCCCTCGTCGCCCAGGCCCAGGCGATGGAGCACGGCTGCGACCAGGTGGTCTGGCTGGACGCCATCGAGCGCCGCTGGATCGAGGAGATGGGCGGCATGAACCTGTACTTCGTGTACGGAGACAAGATCATCACCCCGGAACTCACCGGCTCCCTCCTCCCCGGCATCACCCGCGCCTCGCTGATGACGATCGCCGCGGACCTCGGCTACGAGGTCACCGAGGGCCGCATCTCCGTCGACGACTGGAAGAACGCCAACGCCGACGGCACCCTCACCGAGGTCTTCGCCTGCGGCACCGCCGCCGTGATCACCCCGGTCGGCTCGGTGAAGTCCACGCGCGCCGACTGGACGGTGGGCGACGGCAAGCCCGGCGAGGTCACCATGAAGCTCCGCAAGGCGCTCCTCGACATCCAGACCGGCGCCGCGCCGGACACCCACGGCTGGATGCACCCGCTGGGCGGCTGACGACTCCGGCAGTTGCGTACTTGCGTGCGCGGTGATCACAACGCACGCAAGTACGCATGATCGTTGTCGCCCGTACCCTTGTCCGAAACCCCGCTGTTCCGCCACCGTGATCGACCATGGGACAGCACTGGAAGAAGATCTGGGTCGGCTCGGCCGGCAACATGGTCGAATGGTTCGACTGGTTCGTCTACGCGAGCTTCGCGACCTACTTCGCGGGTGCCTTCTTCCCCGCGGGCAACGACACCGCCAAACTCATGAACACCGCAGGCATCTTCGCGGTGGGCTTCTTCATGCGCCCGGTCGGCGGCTGGCTGCTCGGCCGGGTCGGCGACCGCAAGGGCCGCAAGGCGGCACTCACCCTGACCGTGTCGCTGATGTCGGCGTCCGCCGTGCTGATCGCCGTCGCCCCGACCTACGCGGTCGCGGGCTACGGCGGGGTCGCCGTCCTCCTCGTCGCCCGGCTGCTCCAGGGCCTCTCCGTCGGCGGCGAGTACGCGGCCAGCGCCACCTACCTCACCGAGGCGTCCGCGCCGGGCCGCCGGGGCTTCGCCTCCAGCTTCCAGTACGTCTCGATGACCGCGGGCCAGATCATCGGCCTCGGCCTCCAGATCCTGCTCCAGCACACCCTCTCCAGCGGCGAGCTGCACAGCTGGGGCTGGCGCATCCCCTTCGTCGTGGGCGCGCTCGGCGCCGCAGTCATCTTCTATCTGCGGCGCAACATGCTGGAGACGGAGGCGTACGAGGAGATCGACGGAGCGGACGCGACGGCGCGGGAGGACCGGGGCACGATCCGCGCGCTGCTACGGCACAAGCGGGAGGCGTTCCTGGTCATCGCGCTCACCATGGGCGGCACGGTCGCGTACTACACCTACACCACCTACCTCACCAAATACCTCTCCAACAGCGCGGGCCTGCCCAAGCAGACCGCGACCCTGGTCAGCTTCTGCGCGCTGATCGTCTTCGCCTGCCTCCAGCCGCTCGCCGGGGCGCTCTCCGACCGCATCGGCCGCCGCCCGCTGCTGATCACCTTCGCGGTGGGCTCCACGTTCCTGACGGTGCCGATCATGACCCTGCTCAAGCGCGCGGGCTCCTTCTGGCCCGCGCTCGGCCTGTCCCTGCTGGCCCTGGTCGTGGTCACCGGCTACACGTCGATCAACGCGTGCGTGAAGGCCGAGCTCTTCCCCACCGCCATCCGCTCCCTGGGCGTCGCCCTGCCGTACGCGATCGCCAACGCGCTCTTCGGCGGCACGGCGGAGTACGTGGCCCTGTGGTTCAAGAAGGCGGGCGTGGAATCGGGCTTCTACTGGTACGTGGCGGGCTGCGCGGCGGTCTCCCTGATCGTCTACCTCACGATGAGGGAGACGCGGGACATCGACCTGAAGGGGGCGCGGCGCGACGAAGTGCCCCGAACGCCCGAAGTGACCGCATCGTGAGACCGCACCGCACCGCGTCCGGCCCCGTGCCAAGATGGCCCCGTGCTTCACCTCGCCACGATTATGGGCAGTGAGCGCGCCGGTCCGCAGTGACCCCGCCGTACCCACGACGTACGGCGCGGCCACCGTCGTCCCAGACCCGCGCGCAGACCTCTCGCACCCGCGAGGGGTCTTTTCGTTTCCCGGCACCACCTCGCCGGGGCGAGGCGCGAGGGACCATGAGGGGACGGTGGAACCGGTCAATCCGGTAGACCGAGATCCCGACAGGAGTCAGAGCAGCATGACGGACGCAACCGACGACAGCTTTCATGTCTTCGACACCACCTTGCGTGACGGCGCGCAGCGCGAAGGCATCAACCTCACCGTCGCGGACAAGCTGACCATCGCCCGGCACCTGGACGACTTCGGTGTCGGCTTCATCGAGGGCGGCTGGCCGGGCGCGAACCCCCGGGACACCGAGTTCTTCCAGCGGGCCCGCCTGGAGATCGACTTCAAGCACGCACAGCTCGTCGCGTTCGGCGCCACCCGCAAGGCGGGCGTGCGCGCGGAGGACGACCCGCAGGTCGCGGCGCTGCTCGCCTCGGAAGCCCCTGTCATCACCCTGGTCGCCAAGTCCCACGACCGCCACGTCGAACTCGCGCTGCGCACCACGCTGGAGGAGAACCTCGCGATGGTGCGCGACACCGTCTCCTACCTCCGGGCGAAGGGCCGCCGCGTCTTCGTCGACTGCGAGCACTTCTTCGACGGCTACCGCGCCAACCCCCGCTACGCGACGCAGGTCGTGCGCACCGCGCACGAGGCGGGCGCCGACGTGGCCGTCCTCTGCGACACCAACGGCGGGATGCTGCCCCGGCAGGTGGAGTCCGTCGTCCGCACCGTGCTCACCGACACCGGGGCGCGGCTCGGCATCCACGCGCAGGACGACACTGGCTGCGCGGTGGCCAACACCCTCGCCGCCGTGGACGCGGGCGCGACCCACGTGCAGTGCACGGCCAACGGCTACGGCGAGCGCGTCGGCAACTCCAACCTCTTCCCCGTCGTCGCCGCCCTGGAGCTCAAGTACGGCCGCAGCGTGCTGCCGGAGGGCTCACTCGCCGAGATGACCCGGATCTCGCACGCCATCGCCGAGGTCGTCAACCTCACCCCCTCCACCCACCAGCCCTACGTCGGCGTCTCCGCCTTCGCGCACAAGGCCGGGCTGCACGCCTCCGCGATCAAGGTCGACCCGGACCTCTACCAGCACATCGACCCGGAGCGGGTCGGCAACACCATGCGGATGCTGGTCTCCGACATGGCCGGCCGCGCCTCCATCGAGCTCAAGGGCAAGGAACTGGGCATCGACCTGGGCGGCGACCGCGAGCTGATCGGCCGCGTCGTCGAGCGCGTCAAGGAGCGCGAGCTGGCGGGGTACACCTACGAAGCCGCCGACGCCTCCTTCGAGTTGCTGCTGCGCCAGGAGACGGAGGGCCGGGCGCGCCGCTACTACCGGGTGGAGTCCTGGCGCGCCATCGTCGAGGACCGCCCCGACGGCACGCACGCCAACGAGGCGACCGTGAAGCTGTGGGCCAAGGGCGAGCGCATCGTCGCCACCGCCGAGGGAAACGGCCCGGTCAACGCCCTGGACCGGGCCCTGCGCGTCGCCCTGGAGCGCATCTATCCCCAACTCGCCGCCCTGAAGCTCACCGACTACAAGGTCCGCATCCTGGAAGGCAGCCTGGGCACGGGCTCCATCACCAGGGTCCTCGTCTCCACGAGCGACGAGAGCGGGGAGTGGTCCACGGTGGGCGTGGCGGAGAACGTCATCGCGGCGTCGTGGCAGGCACTGGACGACGCCTACGCGTACGGTCTGCGGCGCGCGGGGGTGGAACCGCAGGAGTAGCCGGCGCGCAGGGTTGTGGGCAATCGTTCCGCTGGGCCGGGGGAGGGTGGGCACAACCCGACCACCGGCCTGCAGCCGGGCGGCGGGGCCCGGGGCGCGAGCCCCTCGCGCGGCGGAGCCGCATATTGGATGCGGCCGGGAAGGGGCGGGACCGGGGAACAGACCCACCCGCCCAGCTCAGCCGTACGCCGCCCCCAACCCACCCCCGAGCAGCCCGTACGCGACATCCGCATCCGCATGAGCAAACGGCAGAGCCTCAGTCGCGCTCGAACCACCCGTCACCCGACGCCAGTTCCCCTGCGCCAACCGCTGCTGCACGCAGACGATCTGCGCGGCCGCCAGCCCGGCGGTGATCTCGTCCCCCCCACCCGTCTCGCACAGCGCGGCGGCGAGCAGCTCCTCGTCCCGCCCCGTGTACCGCACGAGCCGCGCCGCCAGGCTCGGCGTCGTGAACACCAGGTCGTGAAAGGCCAGCACGGAGGGCACGTCGCACAGCCCCGTGACGGGATCACGCGCGTCGAGCCGCTCGTGGAAGTGCGTGCGCAGCGCGCCCAGCGGTGACATCTCCGCCGCCCGCTCCCGCACCACGCGGGCCGCCTCGCCCTGGTGGTCGGCGATGCGGTGGAGGACCAGATCCTCCTTGGCCGGGAAATAGCGGAAGAGCGTCGGCTTGGACACCTCCACCGCGGCGGCCACGTCCGCGACCGACACCTGGTCGAAGCCGCGCGCGAGGAAGAGCTCGATCGCCGTCTCGGACAGCGCCTGCCGTGTGCGCTGCTTCTTGCGTTCCCGCAGTCCGGTCTCGTCAGTCACGGATTCACTCTATCAGGGGTTTGTTACCCAGGATCTTTTGTTACTCGGTTGCATTTTCTCCTCGCGGGGTCTTTGATGGGCGTACCGAACGACGGAGGGACACCGCATGACCACCACCGCAGTGCTGATCGTGGGCGCGGGGCCGACGGGCCTGACGCTGGCCTGCACGCTCGCCCGGGCCGGGGTCCCGGTGCGGATCGTCGACAAGTCGTCCGCGTTCCACGACGGTTCGCGGGGCAAGGGGCTCAATCAGCGCAGCCGTGAGGTGCTCGCGGACCTCGGGATGGGGGAGGAGTTCACGGCGGCGGGCAACCCCCGCCTGACCTTCCGCAAATACCGGGACGGCGTCGCGGTGGCCGACCACACGCCTCAGGAGGGTGCGGCCCCGACGCCCGATGTGCCCTACGCGACGGGGCTGTGGATACCCCAGTGGCGGACCGAGGAGATCCTGAGGGCGAAGCTCGCGTCGTACGGGGTGCTGGTCGAACTGGGCAGTGAGGTGGCCGAGTTCACCCAGGACCGGGCCGGGGTGGCGGTCACGTTCACCGACGGCCGGCGCGTCGATGCTTCGTATCTCGTGGGCTGCGACGGCGCCCGGGGCATGGTCCGCAAGGCGCTCGGGCTGTCCTTCGACGGGGCGGCCGAACCGGAGCTCGCGCTGGTCGGGGATGTCGAGGTCGAGGGCGGCCTGGACCGCGGGTACTGGCACCAGTGGATGGACGAGGGTGGCGCCGTTCTCCTCTGCCCCTTGCCCGGCACCCCGCGCTGGCAGCTCCAGAGTTCGCCCGAGCCCGATGCCGAAGGGGGCTATGCGAAGCCGTCCCTGGAGGTGTTCCAGCGCCAGCTCGACCGCCACGCGCGGATACCCGGGCTGCGGCTGACCAACCCGGGCTGGCTCTCGACCTACCGCGTCAATGTCCGGATGGCGGAGCGCTTCCGGGTCGGCCGGGTCTTCCTCGCGGGCGACGCGGCTCACATCCACTCGATCGCCGGCGGCCTCGGCATGAACACCGGCATCCAGGACGGCTACAACCTCGGCTGGAAGCTCGCCCTCGTCGTGAGCGGCGCGGCGGGGGAGGGGCTGCTGGACACCTATGAGGAGGAGCGGCTGCCGGTGGCCGCCTGGACCTTGAGGATCACCAACGAGCGGCTGCGGGCCGTCAGGGAGGGGGCGCGGAAGGCGGGGGTGGGCACGGAGGCGGGGTTCACCCGTGACCTCACCACTCTGGGCGTCGGATACGGCTGGAGTTCGCTGGCGTGGGGCGGGCCGGCGGCGGGGGAGCGGGCGCCGGACGCACCGTGCCGCGACGCCCTGACCGGCGCGCCCGTCAGGCTCTTCGAGGTCTTCGCCGGCCCCCGGTTCACCCTGCTGGGCTTCGGCCCGCAGAGCACGGCGGCACTCGCGCGGGTGTCGGCCGCCTGCGGCGAACTGGTCCGTACGTGCCTCGTCGACGGAGGCGGCGCGGGGCTGGTGGACCCCGAGAGGCATGCGTGGCGGGCGTATGGAATGGCGGGACGGGAGGGCGGTGGCGCGGACGGGCTGGGGAGGGCCGGCAAGGGCGGGCTGGTGCTCGTGAGGCCCGACAACCACATCGCCCTGACGGCGTCGGTGGACCGAGGCGCCGAGGTCGTCGACCGTCTGGAGCGCCTCGGCCGCTGACACCGCACGGGTCAGGCCTGGGGGGCGGACTTGACCGCGGAGATGTCGAAGGTCAGCTTCACCTTGTCGCTGACCATCACGCCACCGGTCTCCAGGGCGGCGTTCCAGGTCAGGCCCCAGTCGGAGCGCAGGATCTCGGTGCTGCCCTCGAAGCCGACCCGCTCGTTGCCGTAGACGTCGGTGGCCGAGCCGTTGAACTCCAGGTCGATGGAGAGCGGGCGGGTGACGTCCTTGATGGTGAGGTCGCCGGTGACGCGGTAGCGGTCGCCGCCGAGCTGCCGGGCGGTGGTGGAGCGGAAGGTCATCAGCGGGAAGCGCTCGGCCTCGAAGAAGTCGGCGCCGCGCAGGTGGGCGTCGCGGTCCTTGATGCCGGTGTCCACGCTCTCGATCCGCACGTCGAGGGACGCGGTGGAGCGGGAGGGGTCGGAGCCGTCGAGGCGCAGGGCGCCCTCGTGCTCGGTGAACGAGCCCTTGACGTTGGTGACCATGGCGTGGCGCACGGTGAAGCCGATGCTGCTGTGGGCCGGGTCGATGGTGTATTCGCCGGTCAGGGCGGCCAGTGCCGGGTCGACGGCGAGGGCGGTGGCCGTGGTGGCGGGTGCCTCGAGGGTGGCGGTGGCGGAGTTGCCGCGCTTGCGGGCGAAGAGGGCCATGACGTGCTCCTTGGTGAGAGGCGAGATCTTGTTGAAGGTTCAACGAGAATGACGTTAGCGCGATCTGGTTCAAGTTTCAACATCTGACGGGGGTGATTTCCTGGCGCATTCCGAGCCGGGCGCGGTCGTGTCCCTTGTGGGCCCTTCCGGGGCGTGCCACGGTGTGCCCTCGTCTCTCGCACGACCCCTCTCGCGCCACTCCGGCGGCGGCCCCGCCGCCCCCGCGTCCCACCGCAGCCGTTCCGCGTCGCACCGCCACCGGAAGGATCCCGCCGTGCCGACCGTCCCCGCCTGGACCCGCCGCGGCTTCCTCGCCGCCTCCGCCGCCGGTGCGCTCGGGCTCACCCTCGCCGGGCCGGGGGAGGAGTTCCCGGCGCTGCGGCAGCGGTGGCGCGCCATCATGCTCGGCACCGGGTTCGACGCCACCGCCGAGCCCTACGCCACCGTCCTGCGCGGCACCGGGGAGCTCGCCCGCGCCCACCGGGCGGGCATGAGACCCGCTCCCGCCTCGCTCTGGCCCGACGCCCCCTTCGACCCGCCCAGCGGGATCACCCAGAGCTATGCCCGGCTGCACACCATGGCGCAGGCGTACGCCCAGCCCGGCACCGGGCTCACGGGGGACACCGGCCTCGCCGCCGACGTCCTCGCCGGGCTCGACCACGTGCACGAGCGCGTCTACCACCCGGGCACCACGCGGTACGGCAACTGGTGGGAGTGGCAGATCGGCAGCCCCCGGCTGCTCCTCGACACACTCACGCTCCTCCACGACGAGGCCGGTCCCGAGCGGCGAGCCGGACAGCTGGACGCGGTCGGCCACTTCGTCCCCGACTCCGAGCTCGGCGACTACTCCGGCACCAGCACCGGGGCCAACCGCGTCGACCTGTGCCGTGTCGTCGCCCTGCGCGGCATCCTCGGCGCGGACGCCGACCGGACCGCGCTCGCCCGCGACGCACTCTCACCCGTCTTCCCCCATGTCACCCGGGGCGACGGGCTCTACGCCGACGGCTCCTTCGTCCAGCACACCTGGGTCGCCTACTCCGGCACCTACGGCCAGGTCCTGCTCGACGGGCTCGGGCGGCTCTTCGCCCTGCTGCGGGGATCGCGCTGGGAGGTCGACGACCCGGCCGCGCGGAACATCCACGACAGCGTCGAGAACGCCTACGCGCCCCTGATCCACGACGGCCTGATGATGGACAGCGTCTCCGGCCGCGCCATAAGCCGGGGCCTGCAGCGCGCCGACCCCCGAGGGCTGCCGCAGAGCGACCGTCAGCGCGGCCACGCGGTCATCGCCGCCGTCGCCCTGCTGGCGGGCAGCGCGACCCCCGCCGACCGGGACCGCTGGTATGCGCTGATCAAGGGCTGGGCGGACCGCGGCACCGGCCTGCGGGGCGACCCGCAGTTCGGCGTCGCCGACCTCGCCCGTATCGCCGCTGCCCTCGACGCCCCGGGTCCGGCCGCGCCCGCGCCCGTCGGCCACCGGCTGTTCGCCGCCATGGACCGGGCCGTGCACCGCCGCCCCGGCTGGACCGTCAACATCGCCATGGCCTCCGACCGCATCACCCACTACGAGAACGGCAACGGAGAGAACCCCCGCGGCTGGCACACCGGCGCCGGAATGCTCTCCTGGTGGGCGGCGCCGGGTGGCAACGGGCAGTACACGGACGCCTTCTGGCCCACCGTCGACCCCTACCGGCTGCCCGGGACGACCGTCTCGGCCAAGCGGCTCGCCGACAACGAAGGCGGCGGCTGGGGAGCGCCCAGACCCGCCGTGCGCTGGGTGGGCGGCGTCACCGACGGGGAGTTCGCGGCCGTCGGGCAGCACCTCAAGGGGCTCGCCTCCACCCTGGAGGCCCGTAAGTCCTGGTTCTGCGCGGCCGACGCGGTCGTCTGCCTCGGCGCGGGCATCACCGCCCACGACGGCACACCCGTGGAAACGGTCGTCGACAACCGCGCCCTCGGGGAGCACGGTGTGCCCCTCCTGACCGTCGACGGCGAACCGCAGGCCGCCACCGTCGGCTGGGCGCGGTCCTACGCCCGCGCCCACTGGGTCCACCTCGCGGGCCACGGCGGCTATGTCTTCCCGGGCGGTGCCCCCCTGGAGGCCCTGTGCGAAGCCCGCACCGGCGCCTGGCACGACATCAACTCCGGCGGCAGCCCCGACCGTTTCACCCGCCGCTACCTCACCCTCCTCCGCCCCCACGGCACGGACCCGGCCGACGCCGCCTACGTGTATCTCCTGCTGCCCGGCGCCGGGCAGCGCGCCGTGGAGGCCTGGGCCGCGGACCCGCGCCGGCTCATGGTGCTCGCCAACTCCCCCGAGTGCCAGGCGGTTCACCTCCCCTCGCTCGGCCTCACCGCCGCCAACTTCTGGGTGGCGGGCACGGCCGGTGCGGCGGGCGCCCTCGCCGTCTCGGCCCCGGCGTCCGTGCTCGTCAGGGAGGCGCCCGGCCCCGCGCCGGCCGCGCGCGGGCGCACCGCGACCCTCCACCTCGCCGAGCCGCCGCGCACCGGCACCCCCCTCGACCTCACCTGGCACCGCCCGGTGCGCGGGGTGACCGCCCACGACCCCTCGGTGCGGGTGCTGGCCACAGGTGACACACTGCGGCTCAGGGTGACCCCGGGCACGGCCTGTGCCACCCACCGCTGTACGGTCGCTCTGGAGTGAGCGGCCGGGATGCCGCCCCGCGCCGGACGGCCGTCAAGTTGGGCAGCCTACGGCTCCTGTCAAGGACTTTTGTGGGGTATTCACAATGGGCACCCCCTATTGGGGGTGCCCCGGACCCCAGTCGCTGTGGCCTTCTGTGATCCCTGCCCACCAAATGGCACAGGACGTTGTATGGAACCGACATGAGTTTCCGGCGGCCCCGCCACGTACCGTCTATGCATGAGCAATCTCGAAGGTGCGCCCGTAGAGGCGAGTGACGTCCGTGGGCGCGTCGCCGAGCTGCACGCCATCCGCGAGCAGGTTCGGCGTGGTCCGAGCGAGCGGGCGACCCAGGCCCAGAAGGCCAAGGGGAAGCTGACGGCCCGGGAGCGGATCGACCTGCTCCTGGACGAGGGGTCGTTCTCCGAGGTGGAGCCGCTGCGGCGGCACCGGGCTTCGGGGTTCGGACTGGAGAGCAAGAAGCCCTACACCGACGGTGTGATCACCGGCTGGGGCACCGTCCACGGCCGCACGGTCTTCGTCTACGCCCACGACTTCCGGATCTTCGGCGGTGCGCTCGGCGAGGCGCACGCCACCAAGATTCACAAGATTATGGACATGGCCATCTCGGCCGGGGCGCCCCTGGTGTCCCTGAACGACGGCGCCGGAGCCCGCATCCAGGAGGGCGTCTCCGCGCTCGCCGGCTACGGCGGGATCTTCCAGCGCAACACCCGGGCCTCCGGCGTCATCCCGCAGATCAGCGTGATGCTCGGCCCCTGCGCCGGCGGCGCGGCCTACAGCCCGGCGCTCACGGACTTCGTCTTCATGGTCCGCGAGACCTCGCAGATGTTCATCACCGGCCCCGACGTCGTGCGCGCCGTCACCGGCGAGGAGATCAGCCAGAACGGCCTGGGCGGCGCGGACGTGCACGCCGAGACCTCCGGTGTGGCCCACTTCGCCTACGACGACGAGGAGACGTGCCTCGAGGAGGTCCGCTACCTCCTGTCGCTGCTGCCGCAGAACAACCGCGAGAACCCGCCCCGCGTGGCGAGCGAGGACCCGGCCGACCGCGTCGGCGAGGCCCTCCTCGACCTGGTCCCGGCCGACGGCAACCGCCCGTACGACATGCGCAAGGTCATCGAGGAGCTCGTCGACGACGGCGAGTACCTGGAGGTCCACGAGCGCTGGGCCACCAACATCATCTGCGCCCTGTCCCGGCTGGACGGCCAGGTCGTCGGCATCGTCGCCAACCAGCCGCAGTCCCTCGCCGGAGTGCTGGACATCGAGGCGAGCGAGAAGGCCGCCCGCTTCATCCAGATGTGCGACGCCTTCAACATCCCGATCATCACTCTTCTGGACGTACCGGGCTTTCTTCCCGGCGTCGACCAGGAGCACGGTGGAATCATCCGGCACGGCGCGAAGCTGCTGTACGCCTACTGCAACGCCACGGTGCCGCGGATCTCGGTCATCCTGCGCAAGGCGTACGGCGGCGCGTACATCGTCATGGACTCCCAGTCCATCGGCGCCGACCTCACCTACGCCTGGCCGACGAACGAGATCGCCGTCATGGGCGCGGAGGGCGCGGCCAACGTGATCTTCCGCAAGCAGATCGCCGAGGCGGACGACCCCGAGGCGATGCGGGCGCGGATGGTCAAGGAGTACAAGGCCGAGCTGATGCACCCGTACTACGCCGCCGAGCGCGGACTGGTGGACGACGTGATCGACCCGGTCGAGACCCGGTCGGTGCTGATCAAGTCGCTCGCGATGCTCGCCACGAAGCACGCGGACCTGCCCTCCCGCAAGCACGGCAACCCGCCCCAGTAAGGGAGTAACGCATGGAGAACACGCTCGTACGCGTCGAGAAGGGCACCGCCGACGCGGAGGAAGTCGCCGCGGTCACGGCCGTCCTGCTCGCCCGTGCGGCCGCCGCGGGCAACGCCCCGGCGGTGGCCCGGCCCCGCCGCACGGCCGCCGGGTGGCGCCGCCTGGAGCGCACGTCCGGCTTCAGGGCGCCGCACAGCTGGCAGGTCTAGCGCTCGCCGCCTCGACCGGTGGCGAGCCCGCCCCCGCCACCGGATCACGCAGAAGGTCCCCGCACTCCGTGAGTGTGGGGACCTTTTCGCGTCGGCACAGCCGATCGCTCACCGCAGGCGCGCCATCAGGGCGTGCTCGACCAGGGTGATGAGGGCGCTCTTCGCCTCGTTGCGGTGGCGGGCGTCCGTCGTGATGATCGGGGCGTCCGGGCCGATCTGGAGGGCCTCACGGACCTCCTCCGGCGTGTACGGCTGGTGTCCGTCGAAGCCGTTGAGGGCGATGACGAAGGGCAGGCCGCTGTTCTCGAAGTAGTCGACGGCCGGGAAGCAGTCCGCGAGCCGGCGGGTGTCGACGAGCACGACGGCGCCGATCGCGCCGCGCACCAGGTCGTCCCACATGAACCAGAAGCGGTCCTGACCCGGGGTACCGAAGAGGTACAGGATCAGGTCCTGGTCCAGGGTGATGCGGCCGAAGTCCATGGCCACGGTCGTCGTGGTCTTGTCCGGCGCGTGCGTGAGGTCGTCGATACCCGCGGAAGCGGACGTCATCACGGCTTCGGTGCGCAGCGGGTTGATCTCCGAGACCGCACCGACGAACGTGGTCTTGCCCACGCCGAATCCACCCGCCACCACGATCTTCGCGGAGGTGGTGGAGCGGACTGCCTCGCCGCTAGAGGTTCCGAAGTCCACTGAGCACCCTTTCGAGCAGTGTCACGTCAGGCTGGCCGCCGGCGGACTCGTCGCCGCCGGGCTGATGGATGGCGACGAGCCCGGCCTCCGCCAAGTCGGCGACGAGGATTCGGGCGACGCCGAGGGGGATGGAAAGGAGTGCCGAGATCTCGGCGACCGACTTGATCTCACGGCACAGATGGCAGATGCGCTGGTGTTCCGGCAACTGCCCTTGGAGCTGGGACGGCTGGGCCGTGGTGTGCACCAGCGCCTCGATGGCGAGCTGGTACCGCGGCCGGGTCCGGCCGCCGGTCATCGCATAGGGACGGACCAGCGGATTGTGCTTCTTGCCCCCCGAGGGGGACGCCTGAGCTGCGCGCCGGTTCTGCTGTTGCTGCGGCACCGGCTGGACGTGCTGTGGCGGACGCGGGGGCTCCGCGTGCGCTTGGTGGCTCGGCGCAGAGGGGAAGTTGAAGCGGTTCAGCGGGGGCTGTCCCTGCTGTTCATTGCCATACGGGTAACCGCCTGGGGGCGTTGCCACGTCGATCCTCCTCCAACTCGCCTGTCTGCTGCTGGTCGCGCCACCGCACCTTATGGCGCGGTGGCGCGAAACGCACTGCCTCTTTGCTAGTTGAGAAGGCTCCCCTGCAGTTCGGCACGGAGATCGGGCGTGAGCACGGTGCCCGCGCGGTCGACCAGGAGAGCCATCTCGTAGCCCACGAGGCCGATGTCGCACTCGGGGTGCGCCAGTACGGCCAGCGAGGATCCGTCGGAGACGGACATGATGAAGAGGAAGCCGCGCTCCATCTCCACCACGGTCTGGTTGACCGCGCCGCCCTCGAAGATCCGGGAGGCGCCGGCCGTCAGCGAGGTCAGGCCGGAGGCGACCGCCGCCAGCTGGTCCGCGCGGTCCCGCGGGAAACCTTCGGACATCGCCAGAAGGAGTCCGTCGGCGGAGACCACGACGGTGTGGGACACCCCTGGGGTGTTCTCCACGAAACTGGTGATCAACCAGTTCAGGTTTTGCGCCGCCTGGCTCATCGGGCTCACACTAACGCTCCTGATCGTAGGTACCGCCGGGGCCGAAGCCCTGGTCGTGTTGCTCATGCTGCTCCTGCGCGGAGCCGGCGGTGTCGCCGCCCGCGCTGCGCCCCTGCTGGACACCGCGGCGCAGATTGCTCAGCCTGCCGCGTACGTCCTCCGGGGCACGGGATATCTGGGTGCCGCCCTGGGGGGTCTGCGCCGCCTTGCCCTCGATCAGATTGGCCTTGGGCACTCGGCGGGGCAGGCCGGAGGGGGTGATTCCACCGGCTTTCGGCTCACGGAGCTGCTCGGCGCGGTGCCAGCGCTCGTCGTTCGTCGATCGCCAGTCGGGCTCGTCACCCTCGTGCGGCTGCTGTCGGACGTCCTGCTGAGGCTGCTCCGGTTCGCCGGCCCCCGCGGCGTCCTCGACTGACTCGGGCTGCTGCCACTGCGTCGCGCGGCGCGGCAGACCGGACCCGGTCAGCGAGTGGGAGCCGCTCGAGGCGGGGCCCGGACGGTCGAACTCTACGCGCTCGGGCTGTGCCGTGTCAGCGGGCGGCCGGGATTCCGAATCCGCTCCGTAACCCCGCTGGGGGGCGTTCTGGTACGGACCAGACTCCTGCCACCCGCCCTGCTGGGCCGGGGCGTTGAAACCGTCGAAGCCCTGCTGCTGCCCGGCGTAGCCCGGTTCCGCATAGCCGGCGTCGTAGCCGGCGTCCGGATAGGCGGTCTCCGGGTAGGCGTGCTGGGACGTCTGCTCGTAGGACTCGTGCTCCGGCTGCGGCGCCTGGTGCTGCCCCGTCGAGTACTGATCCTGCTGGGGCACGGCGTGCTGGCCGGTCGAGTGCTGCCCCTGCTGCGGGACGGCGTGCTGGCCCGTCGAGTGCTGACCGGGGTAGGGGACCGCGTGGCCACCGGTGTCCTGGTCGGGCTGCTGCTCGTACCCCTGCTGCTCGTACGGCTGCTGGGACACCTGGTCCTGGAACAGCGGGCGGCCTTCGGCCACCTGTGCCTCCAGGGCCGCGCGCCGCTCCTCGCGCAGTCGCGAGCGGCCGAGCGGGTCCAGCGCCGGGGCGCCGGAGTTCTCCTGCCGGGGCTCGTAGCGCGAGTCGTCGAAGCCGAGCTCGGCCGCGGTGCGGGCCCGGGCCATGGGCGTGGCCTGCTGCTCGGGCACCATCCGGGAGACCGTGAAGTCGTCGCCGGCCAGCTCGTCCTCGCCGCCACCACCGTGCGTGATGGCGTCCGGGAGCATCACCAGCGAGGTGGTGCCGGCCTGCTCGCCGGACGGGCGGAGCTGGACGCGGATGCCGTGGCGGGTCGCCAGGCGGCCGACCACGAAGAGGCCCATGCGCTGTGCGATCGCGACGTCCACGGACGGCGGGTTGGCCAGGCGGTGGTTGATGTCCGCGAAGTCCTCGGCGGTCAGGCCGATGCCCTTGTCGTGGATCTCGACCATCACGCGGCCGTCGGGCAGCCGCGTCGCGGTGACCCTGACCTTGGTGTGCGGGGAGGAGAACGAGGTCGCGTTCTCCAGCAGCTCCGCGAGCAGGTGCACGAGGTCGGTCACGGCCAGGCCGTGGATCTCGGCGTCCGGGACGCCGGACAGCTCGATGCGCTCGTACGCCTCCACCTCGGAGGAGGCGGCGCGCAGCACGTCCACCAGCGGGACCGGCTGGTCCCAGCGGCGGCCGGGCTCCTCGCCGGCGAGGACCAGGAGGTTCTCGCCGTTGCGGCGCATGCGGGTGGCCAGGTGGTCCAGGCGGAAGAGGTTCTCCAGCTGGTCCGGGTCGGCCTCGTTCTCCTCCAGCTCCGTGATCAGGGTCAGCTGGCCCTCGATCAGGCTCTGGTTGCGGCGCGAGAGGTTGGTGAAGATCGCGTTGACGTTGCCCCGCAGCAGTGCCTGCTCGGCGGCGAGCCGGACGGCCTCGCGGTGCACCTGGTCGAAGGCGCGGGCGACCTCGCCGATCTCGTCCCGGGTGGTGATCGGGATGGGCTGGATCCGGGTGTCCACGCGGCCGGGGTCGGTGCGCGAGAGCTGGTCGACCAGCGCCGGCAGCCGCTGCTCGGCCACGTCGAAGGCGGCGCGCCGCAGGTGGCGCATGTTGCGGCTCATCGAGCGGGCCATCATCCCGGCCACGAAGAACGCGATGATGAGAACGGTGACCAGGATGGCGCCGTTGACGTAGGCGGTCTGCTGAGCGTCGGAGGAGACCTGCTCGGCCTCGTTCACCGCCTTGTCGGCCAGCTCCTTCTCGACCTCGCGGTAGGCGTCGAACTTCGCCGTCGCGGCCGTGAACCAGCTCTCGGGGCTGATGTCCAGGGCGGTCTGCTGCTGCTTCGAGATCTTGCCGGCCGCGATCAGGTTGAAGATCTTGTCCTGCTCGGACGACTTGGCCTTGGTGGCCATGATGTCGTTCAGGCGGCTGATGTCGTCCTCGCTGCCGGCGGCGTCGTACTCACGCCGGGCGATGGTCTCCAGGAAGTTGTACGAGATGAACGCGGTCGTCTGGGCGGCCCGGTCGGCTTCGCCCTCGGCCGGCTGGACCAGCAGGTGGGTGCCGATGGAGCGCTGGAGCGACTCGGCGGCCTTCGCCAGCTCGATCGCGTAGACCATGCGGCCGTAGGAGTTGTTGCCGGTGCCCAGGCCCAGCTCGTTGGCGAAGGTCATCAGCGGCTGCTGGATGGCGCCGTAGCCGTCCTCCGACTTCACCTGCGGCATCTCCGAGGTGAAGGCCGCCTGGCGCAGCTTCGGCAGCGTCAGCTCGGCCTCGCGGAAGAGCTTCAGACGGCGCCGCAGGCTCTGGGTGTCCGGCGCCTTGGCGACGGCCTTGTCGAACTCCGCCCTGGCGGTGTCCGTCGCGGCCTGCGCCTTCTTGACGACCGGGTCGTCCCGGTGCTTCAGCAGCATCGGCTGCGTGCTCAGGTCGCGCTCGTCGATGACGGCATGGGCGTACGTGGCCGCGGCACGGACCAGACGCGCGGTGTTCGCCGCGTCCTTCGCCTCGGTCCAGGTGTCCACCGAGCCCTTGACGTCGAGACCGCCGAAGACCAGGGCCACGAGCACCGGGATCAGCAGGATCGCGTTCAGGCGAACGGGCACACGCCAGTTGCGGGGCGAGAAGCGGCCACCGGGGGCCGCGGGCGGCGGGGCGGGCGTTTCTGGCACGTCGGAAGGCGGCACCGCTGTGCGCGACGGCGGGGTGAAGTTGCCCCGCTCGTCCCGCGCCTGCTGTGCGGCGCCCGTCTTTCTGCGCGTCACTCGACCAACAACCTCTCGGCGTCGGCACCTGCGTTGTGTGCCGTTTTTCGAACTGAGCCGTTACCGCTCAGTTCCTGGAATTCCAGCACGTCAGGCGTGCGCATTCCAAACACTGCACGCGGCCGACGGCCGAAGCGATTTGCCCGACATAAAACGGGCATTAAGAGCGAGCGACGCCAAATGGCGGGCGAATCATGAGCGCAGCGAAGTCGGTCGAACGCACGCTGTGTCCGCGTCCGGTCGATTCTCTGTCGAAACGTTATGAACGCAGTGCCGGGTCGTGTTCAATACCACAACCCATTTGCGACAACCAGGAGATTGCGCGTCGCTACTTCAGCCGCGCCATCAGGGCGTGCTCGACAAGAGTGATGAGGGCGCTCTTCGCCTCGTTCCGATGGCGGGCGTCCGTCGTGATGATCGGGGTGTCCGGGCCGATCTGGAGCGCCTCGCGCACCTCCTCGGGACCGTACGGCTGGTGCCCGTCGAAGCCGTTGAGGGCGATGACGAAGGGCAGGCCGCTGTTCTCGAAGTAGTCGACCGCGGGGAAACAGTCCGCGAGCCGGCGGGTGTCCACCAGCACGACGGCACCGATCGCACCGCGCACCAGGTCGTCCCACATGAACCAGAAACGGTCCTGACCCGGCGTCCCGAACAGATAAAGGATCAGATCGTCGTCCAGCGTGATGCGGCCGAAATCCATCGCCACGGTCGTCGTGGTCTTGTCCTGGACGTGGCTCAGATCGTCGATCCCGGCCGACGCGGACGTCATCACGGCTTCGGTGCGCAGCGGGCTGATCTCCGAGACCGCGCCCACGAACGTGGTCTTGCCCACGCCGAAGCCGCCCGCCACCACGATCTTCGCGGAGGTGGTGGAACGGCCCGCGCCCCCGCTAGAGCTTCCGAAGTCCACTGAGCACCCTTTCGAGCAGTGTCACATCCGGCGTCCCGCCGGACTCGCCGCTGCCGCCCGGCTGGTGGATCGCCACCATCCCGGCCTCCGCCAGGTCCGCGACGAGGATGCGCGCCACGCCCAGGGGCATGTTCAGCAGCGCCGAGACCTCCGCGACCGACTTGACCTCCCGGCACAGGTGACAGATCCGCTGGTGCTCGGGGAGCAGCCCCTGGAGGTGCGCCGGATCGGCCGTGGAGCTGACCAGGGCCTCGATGGCGAGCTGGTAGCGCGGCCGGGTGCGGCCACCCGTCATGGCATAGGGGCGGACCAGCGGCTGGTCGCCTTCACTCCCGTACGACGCGTGGTGAGAAGCGCCGTACGGGCCGGGCGAGGCGGGCGGGGTCATGAATCCTCCGGACGGGACAGCAGGATGGCAATAATGCCGTCGAGCGGTGGCCGGTGGGGGGTTTTCGGCCGTGCGGTCGGACGGTATCTGCGGTGTGCGCGGGTCAGTTCAGCAGGCTGCCCTGGAGCTCGGCACGGAGATCGGGCGTGAGCACGGTGCCCGCGCGGTCGACCAGGAGAGCCATCTCGTAGCCCACGAGGCCGATGTCGCACTCGGGGTGCGCCAGTACGGCCAGCGAGGATCCGTCGGAGACGGACATGATGAAGAGGAAGCCGCGCTCCATCTCCACCACGGTCTGGTTGACCGCGCCGCCCTCGAAGATCCGGGAGGCGCCCGCGGTCAGGGACGTCAGGCCGGAGGCGACCGCCGCCAGCTGGTCCGCGCGGTCCCGCGGGAAACCTTCGGACATCGCCAGAAGGAGTCCGTCGGCGGAGACCACCACCGTGTGGGACACCCCTGGGGTGTTCTCCACGAAGTTGGTGATCAACCAGTTCAGATTCTGCGCCGCCTGGCTCATCGGACTCAACTAACGCTCCTGCTGGTAGGTGGGGCCAACGTTGTGGCTGCCGGTGGCCGAGGAGTTACCGGCCTGACGGCCCTGCTGGATGCCCCGGCGAAGGTTGGTCAGACGGCCGCGCACGTCGTCGGGCGCACGCGAGACCTGCGGACCGGTCGGGTTGTTCTGCTGCTGCTCCGCGGTGCCCTCGACGAGGTTCGCGCGCGGCACGCGCCGCGGCAGACCGGACTGGGTGATCCCGCCCGCGGCCGGCTCACGGACCTGCTCGGCCCGGCGCCAGCGCGCGTCGTTGGGGGAGTCGCGCCAGTTGTCCTGCGCACCCGGCTGCGGCCGGGCGGCCCGCGGGGCGGGCGGGACCTGGGAGCGCTGCGGGTCGTCGAGGGTCTGGCGCGGCTCGCGCCGCGGCAGCCGCTGCGGGGTGGCCGCCGGGGGCTCCGGCGCCGCGGGTGCCTGGTTCTCGTCCGTGCCGCGGAACCAGTTGGACTCCAGCTCCTCGAAGAGCGGGGTCCGGCCGTCGCCGGGACCGGCCGAGGGCAGCGGGGCCGGCGCGGCGTCGGGACGGGCGTGACCGCCCGCGGCGCCGTCCTGCTGACCGAACCGGCGCTCCGGCGTACGGGCGGAGCCGTCACCGGCCAGCGGCCAGTCGTCCGCCGGTGCCTGGTGCTGCGGTGCCTGCGGCCGCGCGTGCTGGCCACTGGTGCTGTTCGGGGCGTCCGTGGTCCCGGGCAGTGCGAACTGGCCGGTGCCGTCGGGCCGCGTGAACTGGCCGCTGGTGCTGTTGGGCGCGTCCGTGCTCGCGGGCAGTGCGAACTGGCCGGTCGTACCGGGGCCGTTCGGCTGCGGGAACTGGCCGCTCGTGCTGTTGGGGAGGTCGAACTGCCCCGTGCCGCCCGGACCGTCGGGGCGCGCGTACTCGCCCGACGTGCTGCCCGACGGCTCGGGCGCGGACCCGATCGCCGGGAACTGGGCGGTGTCGCCGGGGCCACCCGCGGGCAGGGCGAACCCGCCCGACGTGCCGCCTGCCGGCGCGGCGAAGCTGCCCGTGCTCTCGGAGGAGCCGAGGGCGTCGACGTCCTGGTGACCGCGCGGGGTGTCCTGCGCGGCGCGGCCCGCGGCGTCCGCGGACGGCACCGGCCAGTCGTCGGCCGGCGGCTTCGGGGCGGCCGGCTGCTGCTGGCCGCCCCAGCTGGGGGTCTTGCGGGTCGGCAGCTCGGGCGCGGAGCCGGGGGCGGCCGCGGGACCGCTGCCCCGGCGCCTCGGCATCTGCGGGCGGCGGACGTTGTCGCTCGCCGGGGGGATGGCGGCGGGGCCGCCCTCACCGCGGGACGGCAGCGCGGGGCGGCCGTCGGCGCCCGGGGCGCCCTTGGCGTCGCCGCCACCGCGCGGCGCGGCGTCGAAGAGGCTGCCACCGGTCGAACCGGCGCCCGCACCGGCGCCGTTGCCCGCGCCGGGCGCGGGGACGGGGCGCGTCGGCAGACCGCTCTCCGTCGTGGCCGGGCGGCCGGGCAGCGCCGGACGCGGGCCGCTGGCCGGGACCTGGCGGCGCGGCGCGGAGCCCATCGGGCCGGGGCCGCCCTTGCCGCCGGGCGCGGGGGGCATGCCCGCCGGGGCGGGCGCGCCGGTGGCACCGGGCATCGGCCGCTTGCCGCCCTGGGCGACGTCGACCGGGAGCATGACGAGCGCGGTGGTGCCGCCCGAGTCGGACGGGCGGAGCTGGATGCGGACGCCGTGTCGCAGGGACAGGCGGCCGACCACGAACAGACCCATGCGGCGGGAGACCGACACGTCCACGGTCGGCGGGCTGGCGAGCCGCTCGTTGATGGAGGCGAGGTCCTCGGGGGAGAGGCCGATGCCGGTGTCGTGGATCTCGACCAGCACCCGGCCGTCGGGCAGCGCGTGACCGGTGACCTTGACCTTGGTCTGCGGCGAGGAGAACGACGTGGCGTTCTCCAGCAGCTCGGCGAGGAGGTGCACGAGGTCGTTGACCACGCGGCCGGCGACCTCGGTCGGCGGCACACCGCTGAGTTCGATGCGCTCGTACTGCTCCACCTCGGACGCGGCGGCGCGCAGGACGTCGACGAGGGGCACGGGCCGGGTCCACCGGCGGCCGGGCTCCTCACCCGCGAGGACGAGGAGGTTCTCGCCGTTACGGCGCATGCGGGTCGCGAGGTGGTCGAGCTTGAACAGCGAGGAGAGCTGGTCGGGGTCGGCCTCGCGGCTCTCCAGCTCGGAGATCAGCGACAGCTGACGCTGGATGAGGCCCTGGCTGCGGCGCGAGAGGTTGGTGAACATCGCGTTGACGTTGCCTCGCAGCAGCGCCTGCTCGGCGGCGAGGCGGACCGCCTCGCGGTGCACGTCGTCGAAGGCCGCGGCCACCTTGCCGATCTCGTCCGTGCTGTGCACGCCGACGGACTCCACGGACGTGTCGACGTCCTGCGGGTCGGTCTCGGAGAGCTGCTTGACGAGCTCGGGCAGACGTTCCTGGGCGACCTTCTGGGCGGTGTCCTGGAGGCGGCGCAGCGAGCGCACCATGGACCGTGCCACGACGAACGCGCCGACGAGCGAGATGCCGAGGACGAGCACGATCAGCACACCGTTGAGGATGGCTTCCTGCTGGGCCTCGTCGCGCAGCTCGCGCGCCTTCTGCTCCATCTGCGAGAGCAGGGTCTGCTCGACCTTGGACATCTCGGTGATCTTGGTGCCCGACTGGTCGGACCAGTCCATCCAGGTGGCCTGGGCGTCCTTGATCCCGTCCTTCTTGGACAGCACGCGCTCGGCTAGGGCGTTCGCCGTGGTGACGTCCGGGGCACCGCCGTTGAGCGCCTGAAGCAGCGTCTTGGCGTCCGCGGCGTGGATCGCGGAGAACCGCTTGATCGCCTGGTCCTCGGCCTGCCGCGCCTCGTCGGCGTACTGGCGGTCGTTGTCGGAGAGGTTGGCGCCGCCCTTGGCGGCCAGCGCCGCGGTGATCACGGCGCGCTGGATGGACGCGTACTCCTTGGCGGCGGAGAACGTGGCCAGCGAGCGGGTCGCGGTGATCATGTCGGCGTTGCTGGTGGCCTGGGCCATGTCCTGCGAGAGCGACAGCAGCGAGTTGATCAGCGAGTCGTAGTTGTTGACGGTCTTCGCGATGTAGGCGTCGTCGTTGTACGCGGTGTTGCGGACGTCCTGGATCTTCTTCAGCTGACGGCTGATGTCGACCAGGGTGGTCTGCACGCCGACCATCGTCGTGTCGTTGGGCTTCACGCCCTCGGTGGCGTCGCTGAAGGCCTGGATGGCCTTGTCGGAGCGCTGCCGGGTGGAGACCACGAGGTCGTTGGTCTTGTTGCCGGCGGCCAGCGGCCCCGCGGTCTTGTCGCGCTCCTCCTGCAGGGCGCTGGCCAGTGCGGTGGCCTTGCCCGTCATGTCGGTGAGGAGCTTCATGTGGTCGAGCTGGTCGACGTTCTGGAGCGAGCTGTCGATACGCAGGGCACCCAGGGTCGTCGCGGCGACGACGGGGAGTGCCAGCAGGGAGACGAGCCGGGTTGAAATGCGCCAGTTGCGCAGGGCTATTCGTGAGCCCGGCCCGCTGGGCCCTTTCGCCTTCGACTTGGACTTCGACCGTTCGGCGGATTCGCCACCGGTCGGCGCGTCGACGGACGTGCCGCGGTCGGTCGCACCGCGCGGCTCCGGCTCCGCCGCAGCGCTGCCATCCCTCTTGAAACGTCCCTGCACTAGCGTCGCAACCTCTGGACCAGGCGTCCCACCGGTGGAGCGGCGGGACGGTGTCGAGTCGTGGGGGGACCGCGGTTGCCCCCTGGCGGTCCGTGGAATTCCAGCACAGTGCCGGATCTCCAACAAGGCCGGTGCACGCCCCCGTGCGGTGCGTGACGCTCGGTGCCGTGATCCGTCACGGGGTGTAGAGGACCAGAGCCTTTATATGGGTCTGAAATCGACAATTCACCCCTTGGGCAACCCCGGCCGCCACGTGTCCCAGTCGCCATGATCAGGAGCGGAACGTCAGGTTCAGCCATGCAATGTCCGTTTCGCGAAGGCGAAATCGACGCCCGCTATGCGGCATTTTTCAGCGCGCTCGTGAGCAAACTCACAAGCAAGTCATGACTTCTCGCGCGGACGACTGGGGATAGGCGCGCCTAGCCTGGTCCTTTACACAAGCCGCGAAAACGACCGCGACACACCACACCGCGAGGCAGCAAGTGCAGAGCACCACGAAGAAGACGAAGACCACGACGACGCTGGTGTCCCGCAAGACCGCCAACCCGCGCCGCACGACGCTCGCCCACCTGGAGAGCGCCCAGGCGCTGCGCGCCCTGGAGCCCCGGGAGCACGCCGTCGAGCTGCCGGCCGTCACGGCCAACCCGCGCCGCACGGTCCTCATGACCGCCCCCGTCGCGGCCCCCCAGGGCTGACCCTCCCGGCGGCGCACGGGCCGCGCACGCCCCCCGCGATAGCCTGAGACGGTCAGACTCCGGCCGGATCAGATAAGGGGCAACAGCTTCCCGTGCGCATCGCCAGGTTCTCCATCGACGGCAACGTCGCCTTCGGCGTCGTGGAAGGGGACGCCTCAACCGAAGGCGGCCCCGTCCTCGACATCATCAAGGGCCACCCCTTCGCCGAATTCGAGCGCTCGGGGCAGAAGATCCCTCTCTCCAAGGTGCGGCTCCTGCCGCCCGTCCTGCCCAACAAGGTCGTCGGCATCGGGCGCAACTACGCCGAGCACGCCGCCGAGCTGGGCAACGAGGTCCCCGACGCCCCGGTCGCCTTCTTCAAGCCGTCCACCTCGGTCATCGGCCCCGGCGACCCCATCGCGTACCCCTCCTTCTCCAGCGAGGTGCACCACGAGGCCGAGCTGGCCGTGGTCATCGGGCGGATGTGCCGCGAGGTCCCGCGCGAGCGTGTGAAGGACGTCATCCTCGGCTACACCTGCGCCAACGACGTCACCGCGCGCGACATCCAGCAGCGCGAGAAGCAGTGGGCCCGCGCCAAGGGCTTCGACAGCTCCTGCCCGCTCGGCCCCTGGGTGGAGACCGAGCTCGACCCGAGCGACCTCGGGATCATGTGCACGGTCAACGGCGAGCAGCGCCAGCTCGGCCGCACGAGCGACATGGTGCGCTCCATCGAGGATCTGATCGTCCACATCACCGAGGCGATGACGCTGCTCCCCGGCGACGTCGTCCTCACCGGCACCCCGGCCGGCGTCGGCCCCCTGAACGTCGGCGACGAGGTCGCCGTCACCATCGAAGGCATCGGCACTCTCACCAATAAGGTGATCAAGCGTGGCTAGCGCAACTCCCGTACGCGTCCGTTTCTGTCCCTCGCCGACCGGCAACCCCCACGTGGGTCTGGTCCGCACCGCCCTCTTCAACTGGGCGTTCGCCCGCCACAACGGCGGCACCATGGTCTTCCGCATCGAGGACACCGACGCGGCGCGCGACTCGGAGGAGTCGTACGAGCAGCTGCTCGACTCGATGCGCTGGCTCGGCTTCGACTGGGACGAGGGCCCCGAGGTAGGCGGCCCGCACGCCCCCTACCGCCAGTCGCAGCGCATGGACATCTACAAGGACGTCGCGCAGAAGCTGCTGGACGGCGGCCACGCCTACCACTGCTACTGCACCACCGAGGAGCTCGACGTCCGCCGCGAGGCCGCCCGTGCCGCCGGCAAGCCGTCCGGCTACGACGGCAAGTGCCGGGTCGTGACCCCCGAGCAGAAGGCCGCGTACGAGGCGGAGGGGCGCCCCTCCATCGTCCGCTTCCGGATGCCCGACGAGGCGATCACCTTCACCGACCTGGTCCGCGGTGAGCTGACCTTCACCCCGGAGAACGTCCCGGACTACGGCATCGTCCGCGCCAACGGCGCCCCGCTCTACACGCTCGTCAACCCCGTCGACGACGCGCTGATGGAGATCACGCACGTGCTGCGCGGCGAGGACCTGCTGTCCTCCACCCCGCGCCAGATCGCGCTCTACAAGGCGCTGATCGAGCTGGGCGTCGCCAAGGAGATCCCGGCCTTCGGCCACCTGCCGTACGTCATGGGCGAGGGCAACAAGAAGCTCTCCAAGCGCGACCCGCAGGCGTCCCTCAACCTCTACCGGGAGCGCGGCTTCCTCCCCGAGGGGCTGCTCAACTACCTCTCGCTGCTCGGCTGGTCGTTCTCGGCCGACCAGGACATCTTCTCGATCGACGAGATGGTGGCGAAGTTCGAGCTCGCGGACGTCAACGCCAACCCGGCCCGCTTCGACCTCAAGAAGGCCGAGTCGATCAACGCCGACCACATCCGGCGCCTCGACGTGAAGGCCTTCGCCGAGGCCTGCGCCCCGTGGCTGCGTGCCCCGCACGCCAACTGGGCCGCGGAGGACTTCGACCCGGCGGCCTGGGCGGCGATCGCCCCGCACGCCCAGACCCGCGTCACGGTCCTGTCGGACATCACGGCCAACGTCGACTTCCTCTTCCTGAAGGAGCCGGTGGAGGACGAGGCGTCCTGGAACAAGGCCATGAAGGAGGGATCCGACGCCCTGCTGCGCACCGCCCGGGAGAAGCTCGGGGCGGCCGACTGGTCCAGCCCCGAGTCCCTGAAGAACGCCGTCCTGGCGGCGGGCGAGGAGCACGGCCTGAAGCTCGGCAAGGCGCAGGCCCCGGTCCGCGTGGCCGTCACCGGCCGCACGGTCGGCCTGCCGCTCTTCGAGTCCCTGGAGATCCTGGGCCGCGAGCGCACCCTGGCGCGCATCGACGCGGCGCTGGCGAAGCTGGCGGCGTAAGGCCGTTCCGGCACACCGGGGGCCGAGGGCCTGTTCGCGCGGTACGAGTCCGCGGGGCAGGCCCTCGGCCCTTTTCCGCCGGGGCCGCTCCACGGGCCGTGTGCGGCGCCCGGGACCTCTTCCCGGTCGCCCACGGGGCCTTGCGGCGGTGTCCCGGCCGGTGCGCGGGCTTATCGGTTTTGGAGCACCCTCCACCTTCGGGTAATGTTCTTCCTGCGCCGCCCGAGAGGGCCGAGAGGCCGGAACGGACGGAGCAAGCCCGAGCAAGACCCCTTCAGGGAGGTCGAGTTCTGGTGGGGTATGGTGTAATTGGCAGCACGAGGGTTTCTGGTTCCCTTAGTCTAGGTTCGAGTCCTGGTACCCCAGCAAAAGAAATTCACTCGGATTTCTTTTGATAAAGTAGGAAACGCAGTAAAGCGCAGTGCGAGCCCCCGTTGTGTAGCGGCCTAGCACGCCGCCCTCTCAAGGCGGTAGCGCCGGTTCGAATCCGGTCGGGGGTACAGATCCTGAATTCATCACCATCCGGAGATTTCCCGGAGGCGAGGAATGGATCGCTAGGGCCCCCGTTGTGTAGCGGCCTAGCACGCCGCCCTCTCAAGGCGGTAGCGCCGGTTCGAATCCGGTCGGGGGTACTTGTAACACCATGGGCTATGGTGTAATTGGCAGCACGAGGGTTTCTGGTTCCCTTAGTCTAGGTTCGAGTCCTGGTAGCCCAGCGCAGAGAGCGATAGCTCTGCAAACAGCAAAGCAGGCCCCCGTTGTGTAGCGGCCTAGCACGCCGCCCTCTCAAGGCGGTAGCGCCGGTTCGAATCCGGTCGGGGGTACAAAAAGGAAAGATGCCTCCCGCATAAGCGGGGGGCATTTTTTCGTGCGGGCTTCCGCAGGCACGGACCGGGGCCGATAATCCACGCATGGCCCATACCGACGGCGCGCGACACCGGGGCGGCACGAGCGGCACCGGCGGCACGGCCGGCACGGTTCACGTCGGTGACCTCCGTCCCGGCGACCACGCCTGTGCGCTCTACGCGTCGGACGAGGAACGGGCGTCGATCCTGCGGGGCTTCCTGCTCGGGGGGCTGGACGCGAAGCACAAGATCCTCTACCTCGCGGGCGCGGACGGCCCACGGGGACCGGGAGAACTGCTGGAGCAGTGCCGGTTCACCGGGCCGCCGGAGGTGCCCGCCGGGCAGCTGGAGGTGCTCGGACCGGCCGAGCTCTCCCCGCGGCAGGGCGAGTTGGACCCGGCCGCGTTACTCGGCTCGCTGCGGGCGGCCGTCGACCGGTCCCGCAGCGAGGGCTACCGCGCGCTGCGCATCACGGGGGATCTGTGCACCGCTCTGTGCGACGGCCGGGACGTCTCCCGGCTGCTGCGCTACGAGGCCCTGCTGGCCGCGGAGTTCGGCTCCGGCGAGGCACTGGCGGTCTGCCAGTGCGACACCCGCCGCTGCGACCCCGCCGCCCTGGACGCCTTCGCATCGGCTCATCCCAGGAGCGTCGAAGTGGATCCCCTCATCCGTACCGCCGAACTCGTCGTCGTCCGCACCTTCGACCCACCGGGCCTGCGGATAGAAGGGGTGGTCGACACCGCCTCGCACCGGCACCTGCGCGACGCCCTCCAGTCCGTCGCCTCCGTCCGGGGCGACGTCCGGCTGGAGATGTCCCGGGTGGAATTCCTCGACCTCGCCGGGCTGCGGCTGCTGATGACCTTCGCCAGGGCCCGTGCCGCCCGCCACTGCACCGTCGAACTGGCCGGGGTGCCGCCCCATCTGCTGCATGTCATCACCCTGATCGGCTGGGACCGGACACCGGGCCTCCGGCTGGGGGCCGCCCATGCCTGCTGAGCACGCGGGCCCCGACGGGCCCGGAACCGCCCGGGGGTTCGTCCATCACGCCTGCCTGTACGGGAGCGACGAGGAGTTCCTCGCCATGGCGGTGCCCTTCGTCCACGCCGGGCTGGCCGCGGGGGAGCCGGTACTGGCGGCGACGACCCCCGCCAACATCGAACTCCTGCGCGCCGCCCTCGGGGACGACGCGCACGCCCTGGACACCGCCGAGACCGCGTACTTCGGCCGCAGACCCGTCGAGCGGGTCTCCGCCTTCCTGCGCTACCACGACCGCCGGGCCCGGCCCGGCGGTCGGCTGCGGATGATCGCCGAGCCGGTGTGGAGCGGCAGATCCGCCCGCCAGACCGCCGAGTGGAAGCGGATGGAGTCCGGCCTGAACCTGCTGCTGGCCGGACTTCCGCTGTGGATGATCTGCCCGTACGACACCCGGACCGTGCCGCCCGACGTGGCCGAGGCGGCCTGCGCGACCCATCCGGCGCGGCTGGACGGCGAGCGCGTGACACCGTGCGCCGCCTATCGCGACCCCGCGCACTACACGGCGTCGGTGCCGCCGCCCGACCTCCCGCCGCCGCCCTCGGCCGCCCTGGCCCCTCCGACGGCCGACCTCCCCGCCGTACGCCGCTTCGCCCGCGCCCGGGGGGCCGCCGCGGGCCTCACCGGCGAGCGGCTCGCCCTGGCGGTGCTCGCCGTCCACGAGGCCGCGGACCACCTGCTGACCGCCGACGGCGCGCACGTCACGCTGAGCGCCTGGGAGGAGCCGGGGGCCCTGGTGTACGACCTGTGGCGTCCCGGGCCGCTCGGCGCCCCCGTGCCCGCGCTCGCGGGCTACGCGCCGCCCGGGGCCGCCCGGGGCGGGGAGGACGGCCTCTGGCTCGCCCGCCGCCTCAGCGAGTCCCTGGACGTGCGCTCCCGGGACGACGGGACCCGGATCACCCTGCGCGTCGCCGGCCCGGGAGACGCGGAAGCCCTGTGAGGGCGGGCGTCGCGCCCGCCCTCACAGGGCTTTTTCGAACCGAAGGGTCAGCCGTTGCGGCGCAGGGCCTCGCTCAGGCGCACGGCCGCGTCGATGACCGCCTGGGCGTGCATCCGGCCCGGGTGGCGGGTGAGGCGCTCGATCGGTCCGGAGACCGAGACGGCGGCGACCACGCGGTTGGACGGGCCCCGCACGGGAGCGGAGACCGAGGCGACGCCCGGCTCCCGCTCGCCGATCGACTGGGCCCAGCCGCGGCGCCGCACGCCCGAGAGCGCCGTCGCCGTGAAGCGGGCGCCCTGGAGGCCGCGGTGCAGCCGCTCGGGCTCCTCCCAGGCCATCAGCACCTGCGCCGCGGAACCGGCCTTCATCGGCAGCGTCGAGCCGACCGGCACGGTGTCCCGCAGGCCGGACAGCCGCTCCGCGGCCGCCACACAGATGCGCATGTCGCCCTGCCGCCGGTAGAGCTGCGCGCTCTCGCCCGTCACGTCCCGCAGGTGCGTGAGCACCGGCCCGGCCGTGGCCAGCAGCCGGTCCTCGCCGGCCGCGGCCGCCAGCTCGCTCAGCCGCGGGCCGAGGATGAAGCGGCCCTGCATGTCCCGCGCCACCATGCGGTGGTGCTCCAGCGCGACCGCGAGCCGGTGCGCCGTCGGGCGCGCCAGCCCGGTCGCCGTGACCAGTCCGGCCAGCGTCGCCGGACCGGACTCCAGAGCGCTCAGAACCAGAGCCGCCTTGTCGAGAACGCCCACACCGCTCGAGGCGCCACCAGAGTTGTCCATGAAACGATACTCCCGTCTCACACTGTGAAACGCAAGTTCAATTTTCCGGCGGACCCGCCAACCTGGAGGGACAGCAACCCACGAGCGACACGAATGGGACCGGCGGCGACGCCGGCCGGAGGGACAGCGATGGGACGGACACTCGCGGAGAAGGTCTGGGACGACCACGTCGTCACGCGCGCCGAGGGCGAGCCCGACCTCCTCTTCATCGACCTGCACCTGCTCCACGAGGTGACCAGTCCGCAGGCCTTCGACGGGCTGCGCAAGGCGGGCCGCCCGGTCCGCCGGCTCGACCTCACCATCGCGACCGAGGACCACAACACCCCCACCCTCGACATCGACAAGCCGATCGCGGACCCCGTCTCCCGCACCCAGCTGGAGACCCTGCGCAAGAACTGCGCCGACTTCGGGGTGCGGCTGCACCCGCTGGGCGACGTCGAGCAGGGTGTGGTCCACGTGGTGGGACCGCAGCTGGGACTGACCCAGCCCGGCACCACCGTCGTCTGCGGCGACAGCCACACCTCCACCCACGGCGCCTTCGGCGCGCTGGCGTTCGGCATCGGCACCAGCCAGGTCGAGCACGTCCTCGCCACCCAGACCCTGCCGCTGGCCCCGTTCCGCACCATGGCCGTCACCGTCGAGGGCGAACTGCCCGAGGGCGTCACGGCCAAGGACCTGATCCTGGCGGTCATCGCCCGCATCGGCACCGGCGGCGGCCAGGGCTACGTCATCGAGTACCGCGGCCCGGCCATCGAGAAGCTCTCGATGGAAGCGCGGATGACCGTCTGCAACATGTCCATCGAGGCGGGCGCCCGCGCCGGGATGATCGCTCCCGACGACACCACCTTCGCCTACCTCGAAGGCCGCCCCCACGCACCCCGGGGCGCCGACTGGGACGCCGCCGTCGCCCACTGGCGCACCCTGCGCACCGACGACGACGCCGTCTTCGACCACGAGGTGGTCATCGACGCCACCGGGCTCTCGCCGTTCGTCACCTGGGGTACCAACCCCGGCCAGGGCGCACCCCTGTCGGCGAGCGTTCCCGACCCGGCCTCCTACGCCGACCCCTCGGACCGGCTCGCCGCCGAAAACGCCCTGGAATACATGGGGTTGACGGCGGGTCAGAAGCTGCGCGACATCCGTGTGGACACCGTCTTCGTGGGCTCGTGCACCAACGGCCGCATCGAGGACCTGCGCGCCGCCGCGGCCGTCCTGGAGGGCCGGCAGGTCGCCGACGGCATCCGGATGCTGGTCGTCCCCGGGTCCGTACGCGTCTCCCTCGAGGCCGTCGCGGAGGGGCTGGACAAGGTGTTCACCGCCGCCGGGGCCGAATGGCGGCACGCGGGTTGCTCCATGTGCCTGGGCATGAACCCCGACCAACTCGCGCCCGGCGAGAGGTCCGCGTCGACCTCCAACCGCAACTTCGAGGGCAGGCAGGGCAAGGGCGGCCGCACCCACCTGGTGTCGCCCCAGGTCGCCGCCGCCACCGCCGTCCTGGGCCGGCTGGCCTCCCCGGCCGACCTGGCCGACGCGTCCGACGTACGTACTGCCGTAGGGGTCTGAGGAGACATGGAAGCCTTCACCACGCACACCGGCCGGGCCGTACCGCTGCGCCGCGGCAACGTCGACACCGACCAGATCATCCCGGCGCACTGGCTCAAGAAGGTCACCCGCGACGGCTTCGAGGACGGGCTCTTCGAGGCATGGCGCAAGGACCCGGAGTTCGTGCTGAACCGCCCGGAGCGCCGGGGCGCCACCGTCCTGGTCGCGGGCCCCGACTTCGGCACCGGCTCCTCCCGCGAGCACGCCGTCTGGGCGCTCCAGAACTACGGCTTCAAGGCCGTCGTCTCGTCCCGCTTCGCCGACATCTTCCGCGGGAACTCGCTGAAGAACGGACTGCTGACCGTCGTCCTGCCGCAGGAGACCGTCGACGCGCTCTGGCGGCTGACCGAATCCGACCCCACCGCCGAGGTGACGGTCGACCTCGTCGGACGACAGGTCCGGGCCGAGGGAATCACGGCTGATTTTGAGCTTGACGAGAACGCGCGCCGGCGTCTTCTGGAGGGACTGGACGACATCGACCTGACCCTCCGGCACGAGGCCGACATCGCCGCCTTCGAGGCCCGGAGGCCTTCGTACAAGCCGTCCACGGCCCAGTTCTGACACGGATTTCAGGCCCGTCCGGCGGTCGGCCGACACGCTTGCGGGGACCCGGATTTTCGCTGCTCACCCAGGGTTTGACATGATGCGCCCCCTGTCTTCGGACAGGGGGCGCATCGCATTGTTGAGGCCCTGTGAAGCGACAACTCGCCTCAGATGGCACAATCGGTGCATGGAACGCGACAGCCAACTCGAGCTTTACCGGCTCGTCGCCGACCAACTCAAGCAAGCGCACACCAGGGTGCGCACACTGCAAGTCCCGGAGGGCGTACGGATGGCGCTGTCCCGGAAGCTGCTGGCCATCACGGCTGCGGCAAAGCACGATCTCTCAGGCGCGGCAAAGCGTCTGGACCGGCTGATGAACGACCTCGACGAGGGCCGTTTCCCCGAAGAGCCCGACCGTGACGGAACTCCGTGATGGTCGAGTTCGTTGCGGCACAAGGGTGATTAGACCGTTTCGTGTTTGATTTGCGGTATATATCTGCCTAACGTGCGAAAAGGCTGGAACGCATTCGTTCCAGCAATGTCTCCGAAGGGGAAGACGTGAACAAGGCGCAGCTCGTTGAAGCGATTGCCGACAAGCTCGGTGGCCGTCAGCAGGCCGCAGACGCGGTCGACGCGGTACTCGACGCGATCGTCCGTGCAGTTGTCGCAGGGGACCGGGTCTCGGTCACCGGCTTCGGCTCGTTCGAGAAGGTCGACCGCCCGGCCCGTTACGCCCGCAACCCGCAGACGGGTGAGCGCGTGCGGGTCAAGAAGACCTCCGTGCCGCGCTTCCGCGCGGGCCAGGGCTTCAAGGACCTGGTGAGCGGCTCGAAGAAGCTGCCGAAGAACGACGTCGCCGTGAAGAAGGCGCCCAAGGGCAGCCTTTCGGGCGGCACCAAGGTGACGGCCAAGGCCGCGGCCAAGAAGGCCACCGCCAAGAAGGTCACCGCGAAGAAGGCCACCACGGCCGCCACCGCGAAGAAGGCCACGGCGAAGAAGACCACCGCCAAGAAGACGACGGCCACCGCCACCAAGGCCGTCGCGAAGAAGACCACGGCGAAGAAGGCCGCCCCGGCCAAGAAGGCGGCCACGGCCACCAAGACCGCCGCCAAGAAGACCACCACGACGGCGAAGAAGGCCACCGCCACGACCAAGAAGGCGGCCGCCAAGAAGACCGCGCCCGCCAAGAAGGCCACGGCGACCAAGGCTGCGACGCGCAAGACGACGGCGCGCAAGACCACCGCCAAGAAGGCCGCCGCCAAGAAGTAAGGCAGCGAAGGCGTCACGCACCGGGCCGGGCTCCCTTCGGGGAGCCCGGCCCGCGGTGTTGCGAGAGGCCTGTCAGAACGTCTGCAGCGTCACCAGCGTGATGGCCCCGGGGCCCTCGCCCCGCTGCCCCTCCGCGCGCTCGATGCGCACGCGCTGACCGGGGCGCAGCAGCCGCAGGCCGCCGGCGTCGAACGCCGCCGTGCCGAAGGGCACGGGCGTGCCGTCGTCCAGCAGCACGCTGCCGGAACGGGTCTGAGGGTCGTAGGTGTACGCGGTGGCCTGCATGGGTCGAGCCTACGGCCTGCGGCGGGCCCGGCGGATTTCCCCCACCCGCGACGGGGGTCTCCGCGACCCCTGGACGCGGACTCAGTCCGGAGCCCTCGGGGATGTCCCCCCATCGGCCCGGAAAACCCCGCCCGGCTCCGCCTAGTCGGTCCGTCCCGGCCCGCGCGTCAGCAGATCCGCCGCCGCGGCGGCCGTACGCGGGCCCAGCCCGAGATCCAGCGCCGCCCGCAAATCGGACTCCGTGTCCACGTCCTGGCGCACGGAATCGACACCCGTGAGTTCGATCTCATGGGCCCCCGAGGCCCGGTGGCGGGCGCGCGAACGCCCCTCGAACGCCGGAGCCAATTCCATTCCGGGAGCCGCCGCGAGAAGTGTCGTCCCGATTCCCGCCGCGTCCGCGAGAAAAGCCCGCGGGAATTCCCCGGCCGAATCGAGCACCCGCCCGAGTTCCACCGGCCGCAGTGCCGGCAGATCCGCGTTGAGCGTCGCCACGGCGGACCGCGGGCACTGCGCCCGCACGGTCCGCGCACCGTGCGCCAGCGCGCCGTTCAGCCCGCCCGGCCCCGTCGGCTCCGGCAGCACCCGGGCCCCGAGCGCCCCCAGCTCCGCACCGGCCAGCGGATCGTCCGTGACGACCACCACACCCCCCACCGCCGGACAGGCCAGCGCGGCCGCCACCGTGTCCAGGGCGAACGCCAGCGCGAGGGCGGGCCGCGGAGCGTGCCCGGTGCCCCCTGCGAGACGGCTCTTGGCCTGGGACAGCGGCTTCAGCGGCACCACCAGGGTCCAGACCACATCCGCCCCCTCTCTTCGCATCAGCCTCATTGTCACCCGCTGCCGCAGTCGCCCGCGGGGCGCGGGGTTACGGTGTTCTCGACAGACCGGGTACCTGGGGCGACACTTGTGCGGCCCCCGGGTTCATACAGCCCCCAGGTCCCGAGAGAAGGGTGTCCGAGTGTCCCGCCACAGAATCGGCTTCTGGTACCGCTTTACGGCGGTGTTGGCGAAACCGCCGCTCGTGGTTCTGTTCAAGCGGGACTGGCGCGGAATGGAGCACATTCCGGCGGACGGCGGGTTTATCACCGCGGTCAACCACAACTCGTATCTCGACCCGCTCTCCTACGCGCACTTCCAGTACAACACCGGCCGCGTCCCCCGCTTCCTGGCCAAGGCGGCCCTGTTCAAGGGCAGCTTCGTCGGCGCGGTGCTGCGCGGCACCGGGCAGATCCCGGTCTACCGCGAGACCACCGACGCCGCCACCGCTTTCCGGTCCGCCGTCGACGCCATCAACAGGGGCGAGTGCGTGGCCTTCTACCCCGAGGGCACCCTCACCCGCGACCCCGACATGTGGCCGATGGAGGGCAAGACCGGCGCCGCCCGTGTGGCGCTGCTCACGCAGGCGCCCGTCATCCCGGTCGCCCAGTGGGGCGCCAACGAGGCCATGCCGCCGTACGCCAAGGAGAAGAAGCTCCGGCTCTTCCCCCGCAAGACGCTCAAGGTCCTCGCGGGCCCGCCCGTCGACCTCTCCGCGTACTACGGCAAGGAGCCCACCGCCGAGGTGCTGCGCGGCGCCACCGAGGAGATCATGGCCGCCATCACGGCCCTCCTCGCCGAACTCCGCGGCGAAAGCGCCCCCGCCGAGCCGTACAACCACCGCAAGGCCCTTGCCGCGAACCGCCGCAAGGCCCAGGAGGACACCAAGTGACGCGCTGCGCCGTCTTCGGCACCGGATCCTGGGGCACCGCCTTCGCGATGATCCTCGCCGACGCGGGCTGCGAGGTGATGATGTGGGGCCGCCGGGAGTCCCTGGTGGCCGAGATCAACACCACCCGCACCAACCCCGACTACCTCCCGGGCACCGAGCTCCCCGCCGCCGTGCGGGCCACCACCGACCCCGCCGAGGCAGCCGCCGGCGCGGACTTCACCGTCCTCGCCGTGCCCTCGCAGACCCTGCGCGGCAACCTCACCGAGTGGGCGCCCCTGCTGGCCGCCGACACCGTCCTCGTCTCCCTGATGAAGGGCGTCGAACTGGGCACCGCCAAGCGGATGAGCGAGGTCGTCGAGGAGGTCGCCAAGGTCTCCGCGGACCGCGTCGCCGTCCTCACCGGCCCCAACCTCGCCAAGGAGATCGCCGCCAGGCAGCCCGCCGCGGCCGTCGTCGCCTGCCGGGACGAGGCCGTGGCCAAGCGGCTCCAGACGGCCTGCCACACCCCGTACTTCCGCCCCTACACCAACACCGACGTCGTCGGCTGCGAACTGGGCGGCGCCGTCAAGAACGTCATCGCGCTCGCCGTGGGCATCGCCGACGGCATGGGCCTCGGCGACAACGCCAAGGCGTCGCTCATCACCCGCGGTCTGGCCGAGACGACCCGGCTCGGCCTCGCCATGGGCGCCGACGCGCACACCTTCGCCGGTCTCGCCGGGATGGGCGACCTCGTGGCCACCTGCTCCTCGCCGCTCTCCCGCAACCACACCTTCGGCACCAACCTCGGCCGCGGCATGACCCTCGCCGAGACCATCGCCGTCACCAGCCAGACCGCCGAGGGCGTCAAGTCCTGTGAGTCCGTGCTGGATCTGGCACGCAGGCACGATGTCGACATGCCGATCACGGAGACCGTCGTGGAGATCGTCCACGAGGGGAAGCCGCCGCTGGTGGCCCTCAAGGAGCTGATGTCGCGCAGCGCCAAGCCCGAGCGGCACTGACTCACCCCGTACCACCAGGTAGTCTCGTCGCGATATGAGCAGCGAGACCACCACCCAGAGCCCTGACCGGAGCCGTAAGCCGCGCATCGCGGTCGTGTTCGGCGGTCGCAGTTCCGAGCACGCGATCTCCGTCGTCACCGCCGGCGCCGTCATGGGCGCGATCGACCGTACGAAGTACGACGTGCTGCCGATCGGCATTACCACCGACGGCCGTTGGGCGCTCACCGCCGACGACCCCGAGCGGATGGCCATCGCCGGCCGTACGCTGCCGAACGTCGACCAGCTCGACCGGTCGCCCGACGGCACCGTGGTGCTGCCGGTCGACCCCGCCTCCCGCGAGGTCGTCTACACCGAGCCGGGCAACGTCCCCAAGGCGCTGGGCGAGATCGACGTCGTCTTCCCCGTGCTGCACGGCCCGTACGGCGAGGACGGCACCCTCCAGGGCATGCTGGAGCTCTCCGGCATCCCCTATGTGGGCGCCGGCGTCCTCGCCTCGGCCGTCGGCCAGGACAAGGAGTACATGAAGCGGGTCTTCATCTCCTACGGCCTGCCCGTCGGTCCGTACGAGGTGGTCCGCCCCCGCGAGTGGCAGGCCGACCCGGCCGCCGCCCGTAAGAAGATCGTCGACTTCGCCGGCGAGCACGGCTGGCCGCTCTTCGTGAAGCCCGCCCGCGCCGGCTCCTCCATGGGCATCACCAAGGTCGACGACCTCGCCGGTCTCGACGACGCCATCGCCGAGGCCCAGCGCCACGACCCCAAGATCATCGTGGAGTCGCTGCTGCGCGGCCGGGAGATCGAGTGCGGTGTGCTGGAGCTCGAGGACGGGCCGCGCGCGAGCGTCCCCGCCGAGATCCCCCCGGTCACCGCCCACGACTTCTACGACTTCGAGGCGAAGTACATCGACTCCGCCGCGGGCATCGTCCCGGCGCCGCTGACGCCGGAGCAGACCGCCCGCGTCCAGGAGCTGGCGGTGCAGGCCTTCGACGCCGTCTCCTGCGAGGGCCTGGTCCGCGCGGACTTCTTCCTCACCGAGGACGGCGAGTTCGTCATCAACGAGATCAACACCATGCCGGGCTTCACGCCCATCTCGATGTACCCGCGCATGTGGCAGGAGAGCGGCGTGAGCTACCCCGAGCTGATCGACGCGCTCGTCCAGGCGGCGCTGCGCCGGTCCACGGGCCTGCGCTAGTCGACGTAACCGAAGGGGATCGTCTTCTTGACGGCGTCGGCGAGATCGGTGAGCGCACCGAGATCGCCGGCGTCACCGGCGACCTTCTTCGGCAGCGTCACCTCCACCCACACCTCCCGGTGCACGGTGGTGCAGCGGATGCTGCCGTCCGACTGCAGCTCGGGCAGCCACTCCACACCGTCGGCCTCCACCGAGCCGGTGGAGGGCGCGTACGTCTTGGAGCCTTCCCGGATGATCTCGGGGCGCAGCACCCCGCAGCGCAGCGCGATCGCGGGGTCGCCCCAGACAGCGGTGAAGTCCGAGACGGGATCGGCCTTGCGCCGTTCCATCCCGCCCACGGACTCCGGGAGCGCCTTGTGCAGTGCCCGGCAGGGCCCGACCGCCCGCGCCGGCGGCGTGGGAACCGCCGGGCCCGCCGTGTCGTTGCCCGAAGAACAGCCGACGGCTGCGAACAGCACGACGACAGCGGGCGGACCGAGCGACCGGCGGAGCGAAAACTTCACCGGCCGAGCATACGGGGGACCTACAGATGAACGACCGGGCAGGTCAGTGTGCGGGTGATGCCGTCCACCTGCTGGACCTTCGCGACCACCATCCGGCCGAGCTCGTCGACCGTGTCGGCCTGGGCGCGGACGATCACGTCGTACGGACCGGTCACGTCCTCGGCCTGGATCACCCCCGTGATCTTTGCGATGACTTCGGCCACGGTCGACGCTTTGCCGACCTCGGTCTGGATCAGGATGTACGCCTGTACCACGGAACCTCCAGGGCGGCTACGAGGATCATGTGGGGAGAAGAGACGCCACGGTACCGCGTCGCCGTACGGCGCGGGGAGACCCGCGCTGACTGCGCGGCGCGGCGAATGTCACAACCGATACTCCTAGGAGGAGCTCAGTGAAAGGCACCGTGGGCGAGTTGGGGGAGTTCGGGCTCATCAGAGAGCTTACTTCCCGGCTCACCACCACCCCGGCGGTCCGGCTCGGGCCGGGTGACGACGCCGCGGTGGTCGCTGCGCCCGACCGGAGGGTCGTGGCCAGTACGGACGTGCTCCTGGAAGGGCGGCACTTCCGTCGCGACTGGTCCACGGCGTACGACGTCGGCCGCAAGGCGGCCGCGCAGAACCTCGCCGACATCGCCGCCATGGGCGCGGTCCCCACCGCCGTCCTGCTCGGCCTCGTCGTGCCCGCCGAACTCCCCGCCACCTGGCCGACCGAGCTGATGGACGGCATCCGCGACGAGTGCCAGGTCGCGGGCGCCGCCGTGGTCGGCGGCGACGTGGTGCGCGGCGACACCATCACCGTGGCCATCACGGCCCTGGGCGACCTGCGCAACCACGAGCCGGTCACCCGCTCCGGCGCCCAGCCGGGCGACGTCGTCGCGGTCACCGGCTGGCTCGGCTGGTCCGCCGCCGGACTCGCGGTGCTCGTCCGCGGCTTCCGCTCGCCCCGCGCCTTCGTCGAGGCCCACCGGCGCCCGGAGCCGCCGTACCACGCGGGCCCCGCCGCCGCCGGGCTCGGCGCCACGGCGATGACCGACGTCAGCGACGGTCTCATCGCCGACCTCGGGCACATCGCCGAGGCCAGCAAGGTCCGCATCGACCTGCGGACCGCGGCGATCGACGTCCCCACCCAGATGTCCGACATCGGGCAGGCCGTCGGCGTCGACCCCCTGCAGTGGGTGCTCACCGGGGGAGAGGACCACGCGATCGTGGCCACCTTCCCGCCGGACGTGAAGCTCCCGGCCCGCTGGAAGGTCATCGGCGAGGTCGTCAGCCCCTCCGCGCTCCCGCAGGTCACCGTCGACGGCGCCCCCTGGGACAAGGCCGGCGGCTGGGACCACTTCGGGGACGCCGAACCCGACGAGTAGATTCGGCGGCATGCCGATACCTCCACGCGTGCTGACCGTCGCCGGATCCGACTCCGGCGGCGGTGCGGGCATCCAGGCCGACCTCAAGACGATGCTCGCCCTCGGCGTGCACGGCATGAGCGTGCTCACCGCCGTCACCGCGCAGAACTCCCGCGGGGTGCAGGGCGCCTGGCAGCTGCCCGCCGACGCGGTGCGCGCCCAGTTCCGCAGCGTCGTCGACGACATCGGTGTCCAGGCCGTCAAGACGGGCATGCTCGCCTCGGCCGAACTCGTGGAGACCGTGGCGGAACTCCTCACCGGCCTCGCCGCCCCCGTGGTCGTCGACCCGGTGGGCATCTCCAAGCACGGCGACCCCCTGCTCGCCGCCTCCGCGCTCGAATCGCTGCGCACGAAGCTGCTGCCCGTGGCGACCGTCGCGACCCCCAACCTCGACGAGGTCGCCTGGCTCACGGGCGTACGGGTCACCACGGAGGCCGACATGCGCAGGGCCGCCGACGCGGTGCTCTCCTTCGGGCCGGCGTGGGCGCTCGTCAAGGGCGGCCACCTGGACGGCGCCGAGGCCGTCGACCTCCTGACCGACGGCACCGAGGAGCACTGGCTGCGCGCCCCCCGCCACGACAACCGCCACACGCACGGCACCGGCTGCACCCTCGCCAGCGCCATCGCCGCGGAACTGGCGAAGGGGAGCGGGGTGCCGGAGGCCGTCACGGCGGCCAAGGACTATGTCACCGGGGCCATCGCCGCGGGCTTCGCGCTGGGCGGCGGGATCGGGCCCGTGGACCACGGGTGGCGTTTCAGGGGATGACGGAACGCGGGGCGCTCGAAGGGGCGCCCCGGAATCCGCCCTGCATGCTTCCGCCGGGAGTGCTTCAGAGCATGCTTCCGGGCATGCGAAAAACCGGCCCACCCAAAGGTGGACCGGTGTCCGCTTGCGCGGGAAAGATCACTCGCTTAGCGCGAGACCTTGCCGGCCTTGATGCACGAGGTGCAGGCGTTGATCCGCTTCGGCGTGCGCCCGATCACTGCGCGCACCCGCTGGATGTTGGGGTTCCAACGACGGGGGGTACGGCGGTGCGAGTGCGAAATAGCGTTGCCGAAGCCCGGCCCCTTGCCGCAGACGTCGCAGTTGGCAGCCACGGGTTACTCCAAAGACGGGTCATCCCCACTTGCGCAGGAACAACAGGCACGTACGGTGAATCCCTGCGTGCCGAAATCTCAGTGACCGGCAGTATCAGGGGATGTTCCTGATTTTCATCAGGCAACCGGAGCAGCATACATCGGCTGCTCCCGTACAACGAAACTACCATGACCGCCCCGGACGGTCCGGGCCGCTCCCGCCAGGCGCTCCGCCGCCTGTCAGGGCCCTGTGGACACACGGTCCCACCGGCTGCCCGCCCCCGCCGCCGCGGGACTACGCTGCCGAATCACTGCCACACCGCCCCCAGGAGTCCGAGGAGGACACGAGGTGCCGCACATTCCCCCAGACTCCGTCCGGGGGTGCCCCCATCCCGCCACTGTGGTGCGCACCTGGTGCGCTCTGGCCCTCGACGCGCTCGGGCGGGCTCGCGAGGAGATCGACGCGATCAACGTCTATCCGGTCGCGGACGGCGACACCGGCACCAACCTCTACCTGACCGTCGAGTCCGCGGCCCGTGCCGTCGAGGCGGTCTTCGACGGCCACGCCACGGCGGGCCCCGCCTCCCCGGCCCCCCTCCCCGGCCTCCCCGACGCCGTACGGGCCATGGCCCACGGCGCCCTCATAGGCGCGCGCGGCAACTCCGGCACGATCCTGGCCCAGCTCCTGCGCGGCATGGCGGAGGTCCTGGCGGCCCAGGAGCGGCCCGGCGGCCCCGACGGCGGGGAACTGCTGCGCAGGGCGCTGCGGCGGGCCGTGGAGTCCGCGTACGAGGGAGTGGCCCGGCCCGTCGAGGGCACGGTGCTCACGGTCGCCACGGCCGCGGCGAAGGCGGCGTCGGACGCGCCCGGCGGTGCCCCGGAAGTGGCCCGCGCCGCGGACGAGGCGGCCCGCACCGCCCTCGCGCTCACCCCCGGCCAGCTGGACGTGCTCGGCAGGGCGGGCGTCGTCGACGCGGGCGGCCTCGGCCTGGTGGAGGTCCTGGGCGCGCTGTCCCGCGCGCTGTCCGGGGAGACGGCGGCACCCGAGGCCGCGCGGGAGCGGAGACACCGGGCCGCGCGGCAGGGGACCGAGGGCGTCGAGCCGCGCCCGCAGGCCGGCTGCCCCCCGGAGACCGGCGGCCGCACCGCGCCCGCCTTCGAGGTGATCTACCTCCTGGAGGCCGACGACACCGCGGTGGCCCGCCTGCGGACCCGGCTCGACGCGCTCGGCGACTCGCTCGTCGTCGTCGGCGGCGACGGCCTGTGGAACGTCCACGTGCACGTGGACGACGCCGGGGCGGCCGTCGAGGCCGGCATCGACGCGGGGCGCCCGCACCGCGTCCGCATCACCCACTTCGGATCCGCCGGCGAGCCCGCGGCCCGGACGCGCGAGCCCGCGCAGCGGGCCGTGGTCACCGTCGTGCCCGGCGAGGGGCTGGCCGGCCTGTGCGCGGAGGCCGGGGCCACCGTCGTGCCCGCCGGGCCGGGCGAACCGCCCGCCAGCGGCGAGCTGGTCGCGGCCATCCGGCGCGCGCACGCGCGCGAGGTGGTGCTCCTGCCCAACGACCCCGAACTGCGGCACACCGCGGCGGCGGCCGCCGAACAGGCCCGCGCCGAAGGCGTACGCGTCGCCCTCGTCCCGACCCGCTCCGCGGTCCAGGGCATCGCCGCGCTCGCCGTCCACGAGCCGGGCCGCCGCTTCGACGAGGACGTCGTCGCCATGACCGCCGCCGCGGGCGCCACCCGCTACGCCGAACTGGCCGTCGCCGAACGGCAGTCCTGGACGATGGCGGGCGTCTGCCAGGCCGGGGACGTGCTCGGCCTCATCGACGGCGACGTCGCCGTCATCGGCACGGAGCTCGCCGCCACCGCCGAGACCGTCCTCGACCGCATGCTCGCCGCGGGCGGCGAAATGGTCACCCTGGTCCTCGGCGCGGGCGTCCCCGGCTCCGTCGCGGACCGCCTGGAACGCCACGTGCGCGACGGCCACCTGGCCGTCGACACCGTGGTCTACCGCGGGGGCCAGCAGTCCGCACCGCTGCTCATCGGCGTCGAGTGAGGGCCGGCGCCCCGCCCCCCTTCCGCCGCGCACCCGCCGGGGAACGGGCGGGGAACGCGGATTGTCAGTCGCATGGTGTGCAATGGATCGCGTGCCCGCGCTAGACGAACCCCTGAAGAAGATCCTCGGCGGCAACACCGCGAAGGTGATGGCCGAGCACCTCGACCTGCACACGGTCGGCGACCTGCTGCACCACTACCCGCGCCGCTACGCCGAGCGCGGCGAGCTCACCCGGCTCGCCGACCTGCCGCTCGACGAGCACGTCACCGTCGTCGCCCAGGTCGCCAAGGCCGCCATGAAGACCTTCAACCACGGCAAGGGCGTCCGCCTGGAGGTCGTGGTCACCGACGGCAGCGGCTCGCTGACCCTCGTCTTCTTCGGCCGGGGCGCCTACGCGCGGGAGAAGGAGCTGCTGCCCGGCCGACGCGGCATGTTCGCGGGCAAGGTCTCGCTCTTCCACCACACCCGCCAGCTCCTGCACCCCGACTACGAACTCCTCGACAAGGAGAGCGGAGCCGACGCCGCCGAGTCCTTCGCCGGGCGGCTCCTGCCGATCTATCCGGCGTGCAAGCAGTTCCAGTCCTGGAAGCTCACCAAGGCCGTCGACACCCTGCTCGACCTCTTCGAGGCCGAGCGCTGGCAGGACATCGTCGACCCCCTGCCCCCGGCGCTGCGCGACGGCCGGAGCCTCGCCGAGCTCGCGGACGCCTTCCGCAAGGTCCACCGGCCGCGCTCGAAGGCCGACATCGAGGACGCCAGGGCCCGGCTGAAGTGGGACGAGGCGTTCGTCCTCCAGGTCGCCCTCGCCCGCCGCCGGCACGCCGACTCCCAGCTGCCCGCCGTCGCCCGCAAGCCCGTGCCGGGCGGCCTCCTCGACGCCTTCGACGCGAAGCTCCCCTTCACCCTCACCGACGGCCAGCTCAAGGTCTCCGCGGAGATCTTCACCGACCTCGCCGCCGAACACCCCATGCACCGCCTCCTCCAGGGCGAGGTCGGCTCGGGAAAGACCATGGTCGCCCTGCGGGCCATGCTCGGCGTCGTCGACGCGGGCGGGCAGGCCGCCATGCTCGCGCCCACCGAGGTGCTCGCCCAGCAGCACCACCGGTCCATCACCGAGATGATGGGCGAGCTCGCCGAAGGGGGCATGCTCGGGGGCGCCGAGCAGGGCACCAAGGTGGTGCTCCTGACCGGCTCCATGGGCATGGCGGCCCGGCGGCAGGCGCTGCTGGACCTGGTCACCGGCGAGGCGGGCATCGTCATCGGCACCCACGCCCTGATCGAGGACAAGGTGCAGTTCCACGACCTCGGCCTGGTCGTCGTGGACGAGCAGCACCGCTTCGGCGTCGAGCAGCGCGACGCCCTGCGCTCCAAGGGCAAGCAGCCGCCCCACCTGCTGGTGATGACCGCGACCCCGATCCCGCGCACCGTCGCCATGACCGTCTTCGGCGACCTGGAGACCTCGGTGCTCGACCAGCTCCCGGCCGGCCGCTCGCCCATCGCCACCCATGTGGTGCCCGCCAAGGACAAGCCGCACTTCCTGGCCCGCACCTGGGAGCGGGTGCGCGAGGAGGTCGAGGGCGGCCACCAGGCGTACGTGGTGTGCCCGCGCATCGGCGACGACATCGCGGACGAGGGGGACGGCCCCGGGCCCGCCAAGTCCCGCAAGAAGTCCGCCGAGGACGAGCCGTCCGCGGAGGACCTGGCCGAGAAGCGCCCGCCGCTCGCCGTCCTCGACATCGCCACGCAGCTCGGCGCGGGCCCCCTGCGCGGGCTGCGCGTGGAGGTGCTGCACGGCCGGATGCAACCGGAGGCGAAGGACGACGTCATGCGCCGCTTCGCCGCCGGGGAGGTCGACGTGCTGGTCGCCACGACCGTCATCGAGGTCGGCGTGAACGTGCCCAACTCCACCGTCATGGTGATCATGGACGCGGACCGGTTCGGCGTCTCCCAGCTCCACCAGCTGCGCGGCCGCGTGGGCCGCGGCTCGGCCCCCGGTCTGTGCCTGCTGGTCAGCGAGATGCCGGAGGCCGGTCCGGCGCGCGCCCGGCTGGCGGCGGTCGCCGCCACCCTGGACGGCTTCGAGCTGTCCCGCATCGACCTGGAGCAGCGCCGCGAGGGCGACGTCCTCGGCCAGGCGCAGTCCGGCGTCCGGTCGTCGCTGCGGATGCTCACGGTCATCGAGGACGAGGAGGTCATCGCGGCCGCCCGCGAGGAGGCCGCCGCGGTGGTCGCGGCGGATCCCGAGCTGGCGCACCTGCCCGAGCTGCGCACGGCGCTGGACGCCCTGCTCGACCGCGAACGCGAGCAGTATCTGGACAAGGGCTGAGCCCCGGTGCCCGGGTGCGCCGCGGGCCGGGGGAAAGCGCACCCGGCACGTTCTAGGCTGAGTGGACGGCGGGCCCACCGGCCCGCTCACCCACCGCGAAGGACCGAGGACCCCATGACCCGCGTGATCGCCGGTACCGCCGGCGGACGCCGCCTGGCCGTGCCGCCCGGCACCGGCACCCGCCCGACCTCCGACCGGGCGCGCGAGGGCCTGTTCTCCACCTGGGAGTCGCTCTTCGGCCCCCTGGAGGGCGCCCGCGTGCTGGATCTGTACGGCGGCTCCGGGGCGGTCGGCCTGGAGGCCCTCTCGCGGGGCGCCGCGCACGTCCTGCTGGTGGAGGCCGACGCCCGCGCGGTCCGCACCATCCGGGACAACGTCCGCGCCGTCGGGCTGCCGGGCGCCGAGGTGCGGGCGGGCAAGGCCGAGCAGGTCGTCGCGGGACCGGCGCCCACCGGCCCGTACGACGTGGTCTTCCTCGACCCGCCCTACGCCGTCACCAATGATGATCTCCGCGAGATTCTCCTCACACTCCGCGCCCAGGGCTGGCTTGCGGACGACGCGCTGGTCACCGTTGAGCGCAGCACCAGGGGCGGGGAGTTTCCCTGGCCGGACGGCTTCGAGCCACTGAGGGCCCGTCGCTACGGCGAGGGGACGCTTTGGTACGGTCGCGCCGCCTCGACGTGCGCGGAAGAGACGACCTCTCCCCGCGCGTCATGAATGGACCGGAGAGCGAGGAACCACAGTTGCGCCGCGCCGTCTGTCCGGGGTCGTTCGACCCCGTCACCAATGGACATCTCGACATCATCGCCCGCGCTTCCAAGCTGTACGACGTCGTGCACGTGGCGGTGATGATCAACAAGTCCAAGCAGGGCCTGTTCACCGTCGACGAGCGCATAGACCTGCTCCGCCAGGTCACCGCGGAGTACGGCAACGTCGAGGTGGAGGCCTTCCACGGCCTCCTCGTCGACTTCTGCAAGCAGCGCGACATCCCCGCCATCGTGAAGGGCCTGCGGGCGGTCAGCGACTTCGACTACGAGCTGCAGATGGCGCAGATGAACATCGGGCTGTCGGGGGTGGAGACCCTCTTCGTCCCCACCAATCCCACCTACAGCTTCCTGTCCTCCAGCCTGGTCAAGGAGGTCGCGGCCTGGGGCGGGGACGTCTCCCACCTGGTGCCGCCGCTGGTGCTCGAAGCACTGAACGAGCGGCTCGGCCGGGACTGACGGGCTGACAGCTCGTCAGCAGGTGTCGGGCGGGGGTCGACTGGCCGTACAGTCGTCCCCGTTCGTGCCCATCGTCAGAAGAGAGTGGCGAGCGCCAAGGTGGACGTGCAGAAGAAGCTCGACGAGATCGTCACGACCGTCGCCGGCGCCCGGTCCCTGCCCATGTCGGCCTCCTGCGTGGTCAACCGGGCCGAGCTGCTCGCCCTGCTGGAGGAGGTGCGGGCCGCCCTGCCCGACTCCCTCGCCCGGGCCGAGGAGCTGATCGGCGGCCGCGAGCAGCTCGTCGCCGACGCCCGCGAGGAGGCCGAGCGGATCATCGAGTCCGCCCGCGCCCACCGCGGCTCGCTGATCTCCGACACCGAGGTCGCCCGCCAGTCCCAGGAGGAGGCCGACCGCATCCTCGCGGAGGCCCGCCGGGAGGCCGAGGAGATCCGCGCCGAGGCCGACGACTACGTCGACGGCAAGCTCGCCAATTTCGAGGTCGTCCTCACCAAGACCATCGGCTCCGTCGACCGCGGCCGGGAGAAGCTGCTCGGCCTGCCGGGCGCGGAGGGCCACGACGCGGACGGGCTGCCCGACGAGGACCCCGAGCGCAGCTCGGACCCGCAGGTCCAGCGGCAGCGCGCCGACGCCTATGTCGACGCCAAGCTCGGCGCGGTCGCGGCCGTGCTGGCCAAGACCCTCGAAGCCGTCGGCCGCGGCCGGGAGAAGCTGCTCGGCGCCCGCCCGGCGGACGAGCTCGGCGCCCACATGGCCGCCCAGGACAGCCTCCCCGGCGGCCACCACACCAGCGACGCCGACTTCCTCGCCGGGCTGGCGGCCCCCCAGGAGCCCGCGGGGCCGCCGCCGGCGCCGTCCGTGCCCGCGCAGCCCGACTACTACCCGACCCCGGCCTACGAGCCCGACCCGTACGCCTATCAGGCGTCCTACGGGCAGCAGCGCGACCCGTACGCGGTCCAGGGCGGCTACGCCCAGCACGACCCCTACGCCTGGCCCGCCCAGACCGCGTCGGGGGGCTACGACCCGAACGCCGGCTACGCCGCCCCGGCGGGCCACCAGGGCCATGAGCAGCAGCCCCCTCAGGCCCCTCGGCATCAGCAGTCCCAGCAGCCTCAGCTGGACGAGACGAGCCTCTTCGACACGAGCATGATCGACCTCGATCAGCTCCGCAGGTACGAGCAGGGCCGCTGACCCGTCGCGGGCCGTCCGCCGCCGGGTCCCCGGCCGGTCGCCGATTGGGTGTACGGCGGCCTGTCGAGTATTCTGGCTCTTCGGTCGCGTGTGCATTCGCGATCAGGGCTGCCCGGGACGCGTTTTCCGCGTCGGGCGGCCGTCGCCGCAGCGTAGAAAGCAGGAAGTCCTGAACGCCCACCTTGATCACCGTTCCCCTCTCGTGTTCGACACACGCGAGCTGGGCCGGCGTCCCGGTGCGCTGAAGAAGGTCTCCCGTTCGATCGAGGCTCCCGCCGATCTCGGTATCGAGGTCATCGGGGTCGCCGAGGGCGCGACGGTGGAGCTCGACCTCCGCCTGGAGTCGGTCATGGAAGGGGTGCTTGTCACAGGCACCGCCCGTGCACCGCTGACAGGGGAGTGCGTAAGGTGTCTGGAGCCGCTGGAGCGAGAGCTCGACGCGGACTTCCAGGAGATGTTCTCCTACCCCGACGCCGACGCCCGGAGCCGCACTGCGGACACGGACGACGACGCCGAGGACGACGAGGAGGACACGCTCTTCCTCGAGGACGACTTGTTCGACCTCGAACCCGTGCTGCGTGACGCGGTGGTGCTCGCACTGCCGCTGCAGCCGGTGTGCCAGGAAGACTGTCCCGGTCTGTGCTCCGAGTGCGGAGCGCGGCTGGCGGACGACCTGGACCACCACCACGAGTCCGTCGACATTCGTTGGGCGGCACTGCAGGGACTCGCCGGGTCCAACCAGGACGGCGAGATGGACAACGCACCCCGCTCCGGCGGGGATGACTCACAGGAGAAGTAGCCGTGGCTGTTCCGAAGCGGAAGATGTCGCGCAGCAACACGCGCCACCGCCGGTCGCAGTGGAAGGCTGCGGTCCCCACCCTGGTGGCATGCGCTAGCTGCCACGAGCCGAAGCTGCAGCACATCGCGTGCCCGAGCTGCGGCACCTACAACAAGCGCCAGGTCCTCGAGGTCTGATCGGCGGGTGACAGGCTCAATGTCAGACGCCATTACGCCGAAGAAGGCGCCGGCGGACACGGCCTCGTCTCACACGCTTCTGGAAGGGCGGCTCGGGTACAGACTCGAGACCGCCCTTCTGGTGCGTGCGCTGACTCACCGTTCCTTCGCGTACGAGAACGGCGGGCTGCCCACCAACGAGCGGCTGGAGTTCCTCGGGGACTCCGTGCTCGGCCTGGTGGTCACCGACACGCTGTACCGCATCCACCCCGACCTGCCCGAGGGCCAGCTGGCCAAGCTGCGGGCCGCGGTGGTCAACTCCCGTGCGCTGGCGGAGGTCGGACGCGGTCTCGACCTCGGCTCCTTCATCCGGCTCGGCCGGGGCGAAGAAGGCACGGGCGGCCGGAACAAGGCGTCGATCCTCGCGGACACGCTGGAAGCCGTGATCGGGGCGGTCTATCTCGACCAGGGCCTCGAAGCCGCCGGTGAGCTGGTGCACAGGCTCTTCGATCCGCTGATCGAGAAGTCCTCCAACCTCGGCGCCGGCCTGGACTGGAAGACCAGCCTCCAGGAACTGACCGCCACGGAGGGGCTGGGCGTCCCGGAGTATCTCGTCTCCGAGACCGGGCCCGACCACGAGAAGACCTTCACGGCTGCTGCCCGCGTCGGTGGTGTCGCGTACGGCACCGGCACCGGCCGCAGCAAGAAGGAAGCGGAGCAGCAGGCGGCGGAAGCCGCCTGGCGCGCCATCCACGAGGCGGCGGAGGCCCGGGCCTCCGCCGCACAGGCGGAGGCCAAGGCCGAAGCCGCCCCGGAGGCCGAGGCCACCGGGACCGACCCGGCGGCTTCCGAGCCCGCCGACGGTGTGCAGGGCGCGTCGCACTGACGCGTTCCGTCCGTGATCGCCGGGCGGGCCCTCGGGCCCGCCCGGCGATCACGTTCATCCGGTGAAGCTTCGTCGAAGGAGTGGCGCTCCGTGCCCGAACTGCCCGAGGTCGAGGTCGTACGGCGCGGTCTGGAGCGGTGGATCCGCGGGCGCACCGTCGCCGACGTGCAGATCCTGCACCCCAGGGCGATCCGCCGGCACCTCGCGGGACCCGACGACTTCGCGGCCCAGCTGACCGGGCGCAGGCTCGCCGCCGCGCACCGCCGCGGCAAGTACCTCTGGCTGCCCCTCGAAGCGGCCGGGCAGGACGCCCCCGACCGGTCCGTGCTCGCCCATCTCGGCATGAGCGGCCAACTCCTCGTCCAGCCGCACGAAGCGCCCGACGAGAAGCACCTGCGGATCCGGGTCCGCTTCGCCGACACCCTCCCCACCGAACTGCGCTTCGTCGACCAGCGCACCTTCGGCGGCCTGTCGCTGCACGACCCCGTGCCGGGCGACTTCGAAGGGCTGCCCGACGTCATCGCGCACATCGCCCGCGACCCGCTCGACCCCGCCTTCGACGAGGCCGCGTTCCACGCCGCGCTGCGCCGCCGCCGTACGACCGTCAAGCGCGCCCTGCTCGACCAGTCGCTGATCAGCGGCGTCGGCAACATCTACGCCGACGAGGCGCTGTGGCGCTCCCGGCTGCACTACGACCGCCCCACCGCGACGCTGACCCGCCCGCGCAGCGCGGAGCTGCTCACGCACATCCGCGAGGTCATGAACGAGGCGCTCGCCGTCGGCGGTACGAGCTTCGACAGCCTCTACGTCAACGTGAACGGTGAATCCGGCTATTTCGACCGGTCGTTGGACGCGTACGGCCGCGAGGACGAGCCGTGCCGGCGCTGTGGCACGCCAATGCGGCGACGCCCGTGGATGAACCGCTCCAGCTACTTCTGCCCCCGCTGCCAGCGCCCGCCGCGCGTGTGAGCGCAAGCTGAGCGGTCCCGGGCTCAATAGCCGAAGTCCTGTGTCCACCAAGGGCCCCCCGCCCCGGGGTTCACGCCGATCCCCAGAGTGCGGTACTCGCGGTTGAGGATGTTCGCCCGGTGTCCCGTGCTGTGCATCCACGCCTCCATGACCGCCCGGGGGTCCGGCTGGCCGCGCGCGATGTTCTCGCCGCCGAGGTTGCCGATGCCGTGCCGGGCGGCGCGGTCCCACGGTGTGCGCCCGTCCGGGTCGGTGTGCGCGAAGAAGCCGCGCCGCGCCATGTCGTCGCTGAACGACTGTGCCAGGGAGGTGAGTCGGGGGCTGGGGGCCAGCGGCCGGGCGCCCACCTTGGCCCGCTCCTCGTTGACCAGGGCGAGGATCTGGGCGACGGGCGTCGCCTGGAGGTCGACCGCTTCGGTCGCCGTCCCCGGCCCGGCGCCGGGATCCGTGGCGGGCGGGCCCACGTCGGCGGTCCCGGGGATCGGGGCCGGGAGCGTGTGCGCCTCGCTGCCGGGGTCGATGCCCGACCCGCCCGGCCGGGGCGGCGGCGCCTCGGTGGAGGGCTCGGAGGGCGGGGGAGGGACATCGGCGGGGGGCGCGGAGCGCGCCTCCGGGCGCTCGGTCCCACGGCTCACCGGGAGTCCGCCGCGCTCGGGTGCGGGGGACGGCGTCTGCGGCCGCACCGGGCCGCTGCGGACGGCGGGCGGATCGTCGGCCCGCACCTGCCCGCCGGGGCTGCCGCCGCCGAGCTGAAGGGTGTCCCCTCCGGAGAACAGCCCCGAGGCCATCGCGACCACGCCCATCGCCATGGCGGCCGACGCACCCAGCAGCCCGGTCCGCACGGGGGAGTTCACCCGGCCGCGCCGCCGCGCGTTGCGGTGCCGGCCGACGTCGGTGGGTTCGTCGGGTTCGTACAGCGGCCCCGGGTCGGACCTCCCGCTCGTCGAGGGGGCCCGGGTCGGCGGGGGAACAGCTGAGGGGTGACCGGTGGCCTGGGGGGCAGAGCGTCGATGGCGACCCATCCGCTGCCTTCCTTACGTGCTCGGCGTCATCGTGCGTCACTCGTACGGGGGTGGGACCTGTCGACCGGCGACTGTACGGCAATAGGGCCAGGGGCTAAGCGCTTCGTATGCAATTGGTCGGTTAACGTGCAGACATGAACGAGAATGTCCGTCTGACGGCCTGGGTCCGGGGTCATGTGCAGGGTGTCGGCTTCCGATGGTTCACCCGGGAGAACGCGTTGCGGATCGGCGGACTGGAGGGCTTCGCCTCGAATCTCGCCGACGGCCGGGTCCAGGTCGTCGCGGAGGGCGCGCGCGAGGGCTGTGAACAATTGCTCGACTGGTTGCGCGACGGGAACACTCCCGGCCGGGTGGACGGCGTCACGGAGATCTGGGACGTGCCGCGCGGCGGTTATGGCGGCTTTGAGATCCGCTGACCGACACATTGCCGAAAGCGGAATTTTTCCCCGGCGGCGGGTGGGCGAACCCCATGGAGAAGGGGTGGCCGTGGGTCACGATGACCTTATTGATATGCCGTTGGCATATGCGAACGGAAGAAATTCCCTGATGGTTGCCAACTCGCCGTCGTCATGGAAGGCTGCTGCTCAACGGATGATCTCTACGCCCCTCCGGGCCCGGGAGAGACTGCGCCGCGTATTCACTGCCGCGCACCCCCGGGACGCCCGCCGATACGGGGTGTGATCGTGTTGACCGTCAAACTTTTTGGTGAGACTCTGGAAGCCCCGCGCACCTTAGCTGTTTGGCATTGAACACCGCAGTAGTGATGGCAGACACCGCGGGTGCGAATCCCTCACGACCCACACCGCTTCGGTCGGTCACTCAGTGTGGAGGACCATCCATCATGGCAAAGGCGCTTCTCGGTTACGTCGGCGGCTCCGACCCCCGAGTCCTCTCCGAGATGCGACGGCTTCAGCAGCGTGTCCAGGACCTTGAATCCGAGCTCATCCGGATGCAGGCCGAGAACGACGCGCTGACTGCCGCCGCTCACCACGGCGACTCGTTCGAGCTCGACAGCATCGACGTATCCCAGGCGGAGCCTGCGCTCGCCTGACCGCCCTGCCCCCGGGGGCCCGGTCGGGCTGCACTGTCAGCCGCTTGAGAGTTGCAAGGGACGCTCCGGCGTCCCTTCGTCGTATCCGATGAGCCCAATCCGATCGTCGTATCACCCTGCGGTTTCCGGCCGTTTTCCTCCCGTCCCCTTGGACTGATGTGCCCTGCCCCTTCCCGGGTGAAACCGGAAAATTGAAAGGGGCAGCTTGTTGTCGCCCCCGCACGCCTCGTGCCGGGCGGCCGAGGGGGGCGCGCGGCCGGTAGAGTCCTTCCGCGTGCACCTCAAGAGCCTGACCCTGCGGGGGTTCAAATCCTTCGCCTCCGCGACGACCCTGCGCTTCGAGCCCGGGATCACGTGTGTAGTGGGACCCAATGGCTCCGGAAAGTCCAATGTGGTCGATGCGCTTTCCTGGGTCATGGGAGAACAGGGCGCGAAGTCGCTGCGCGGCGGCAAGATGGAGGACGTCATCTTCGCCGGGACCACCGGCCGTCCACCGCTGGGCCGCGCCGAGGTCTCCCTCACCATCGACAACTCCGACGGCGCGCTGCCCATCGACTACGCCGAAGTCACCATCACACGGATCATGTTCCGCAACGGCGGCAGCGAGTACCAGCTCAACGGCGACACCTGCCGGCTCCTCGACATCCAGGAACTGCTCTCCGACTCCGGCATCGGCCGCGAGATGCACGTCATCGTCGGCCAGGGCCAGTTGGACTCCGTCCTGCACGCCGACCCGACGGGGCGCCGCGCCTTCATCGAGGAGGCGGCGGGCGTACTGAAGCACCGCAAGCGCAAGGAGAAGGCGCTGCGGAAGCTCGACGCGATGAAGGCGAACCTCGCGCGGGTCCAGGACCTGACCGACGAACTGAGGCGCCAGCTCAAGCCGCTCGGGCGGCAGGCCGCGGTCGCCCGCCGGGCCGCGGTCATCCAGGCGGACCTCCGCGACGCCCGGCTGCGGCTGCTCGCCGACGACCTGGTCACTCTGCGCGGGGCCCTGCACGCCGAGCTCGCGGACGAGGCCGCGCTCAAGGCCCGCAAGGAGGCCGCCGAGGCCGGGCTGCGGGCGGCGGCACAGCGGGAGGCCGCGCTGGAGGAGCAGGTGCGCACGCTGGCGCCGCGCCTCGCCCGGGCCCAGCAGACCTGGTACGAACTGTCGCAGCTCGCCGAGCGGGTGCGCGGCACGATCGGCCTCGCGGACGCCCGGGTCACCAGCGCCACCGCCGCCCCCGCCGAGGAGCGGCGCGGCCGCGACCCCGAGGACCTGGAGCGCGAGGCGGCCCGGATCCGCGAACAGGAGGCGGAGCTGGAGGCCGCGCTCGAAGCCGCGGGCACGGCCCTGGAGGAGACCACCGCGCACCGCGCCGAGCTGGAGCGCAGGCTCGCCGAGGAGGAGCGCCGGCTGCGGGACGCCGCCCGCGCCATCGCCGACCACCGCGAGGGCCTCGCCCGCCTGCACGGACGCGTGACCGCCGCCCATGGCCGGGCCGCCTCCGCGCAGGCCGAGATCGGCCGGCTGACCGCCGCCCGCGACGAGGCCCGCGAACGGGCGGCCACGGCCGAGGAGGAGTACGAGCGGCAGCGGGCCGAGGTCGAGGGGATCGACGCGGGAGACCTGGAACTCGCCGCCCGGCACGAGGACGCCAAGCGCGAGCTGGCCGCGGCCGAGACGGAGCTGACGGAGGCCCGGGAGGCGGCGACGGCCACCGAGCGCCGCCGTGCTGCCACCGCCGCCCGCCGCGACGCGCTGGCCCTCGGCCTGCGCCGCAAGGACGGCACCGGCGCGCTGCTGTCCGCGCAGGATCGTTTGTCCGGACTGCTGGGACCGGCCGCGGAGCTCCTGGCCGTCGCCCCCGGCCATGAACTCCCCATCGCCACCGCCCTGGGCGCCGCCGCCGACGCCCTCGCGGTCACCGACACCGCGACGGCCGCCGAGGCCCTCCGCCTGCTCCGCAAGCAGGACGCGGGGCGCGCGGCCCTGCTGGTGACCCGGGGCCTGAGCCGGGCCGAGGCGCAGCGGACCGAAGGGACCCACGCCCCGGCACCCGCCGGTTCCGGGCCCCGGCCCGCGCTCGAACTCGTCCACGGGCCCGCCCCGTTGCTGGCCGCCGTGGCACCGCTGCTGCGCGACGTCATGGTCGTCGGGACGCTGGAGGACGCCGAGGAACTGGTGGCCGAGCGGCCCGGATGCACTGCCGTGACCGCCGAGGGCGACCTCCTCGGGGACCGCTTCGCGCAGGGCGGCTCCGGCGGCGCGCCCAGCCTGCTGGAGGTGCAGTCCGCCGTCGACGAGGCCACCGCCGAACTGACCGGGCTGGACTCGCGCTGCGAGCAACTGGCGGCCGCCCAGCGGGCGGCGGGGGAGCGGCGCGCCGAGTGCGCCGCCCTGGTCGAGGAGCTGGCGGCCCGGCGCGGCGCCGCGGACCGGGAGAAGTCGCAGGTCGCCCAGGCGCTGGGGCGGCTCGGCGGACAGGCGCGCGCGGCGGCCGACGAGGCGGGCCGTACGGCCGCGGCCGTGGCACGGGCCGAGGAGGCGCTCGCCCGCGCCACCGAGGAGGCCGAGGAGCTGGCCGAGCGACTGGCGGTGGCCGAGGAGGCGGGCCCCGGCGAGGGCACCGACGAGCCGGACACCTCCGTACGCGACCGGCTCGCGGCCGACGGGGCCAACGCACGGCAGACCGAGATGGAGGCCCGGCTCCAGGTCCGTACGCACGAGGAGCGGGTGAAGGCGCTCGCCGGGCGGGCGGACGGGCTGGACCGGGCGGCGCGCGCCGAGCGGGAGGCGCGGGCGCGCGCGGAACAGCGGCGCGCCCGGCTGCGCCACGAGGCGGGCGTCGCCTCCGCCGTCGCCGCGGGTGCCCGGCAGCTGCTGGCGCACGTGGAGGTGTCGCTCGTCCGCGCCGACGAGGAGCGCGGGCACGCCGAGGCGGCGAAGGCCGAGCGCGAGCGGGAACTGATCGCGGAGCGCGACCGGGGCCGCGAGCTCAAGGGCGAGCTCGACCGGCTCACGGACTCGGTGCACCGGGGCGAGGTGCTGGGCGCGGAGAAGCGGTTGCGCATCGAGCAGCTGGAGGCCAAGGCCCTGGAGGAGCTCGGCGTGGAGCCCGCGGCGCTCGTCGCGGAGTACGGCCCTGACCAGCCCGTACCGCCGTCGCCGCCGGCCGAGGGCGAGGAACTGCCCGACGACCCGGACGACCCGAGGAACCTGCCGGTGCCCTTCGACCGGGCCGAGCAGGAGAGGCGGCTGAAGGCCGCCGAGCGGGCCTACCAGCAGCTGGGGAAGGTGAACCCGCTCGCCCTGGAGGAGTTCGCGGCGCTGGAGGAGCGGCACCAGTTCCTGTCCGAGCAGCTCGAGGACCTCAAGAAGACCCGCAGCGACCTGCTCCAGGTGGTGAAGGACGTCGACAAGCGGGTCGAGGAGGTCTTCACGGAGGCGTACCACGACACCGCCCGGGAGTTCGAGGGCGTCTTCTCCCGGCTCTTCCCCGGCGGGGAGGGGCGGCTCGTGCTCACCGACCCGGACGACATGCTGGCGACCGGTGTGGACGTGGAGGCGCGACCGCCGGGCAAGAAGGTCAAGCGGCTGTCGCTGCTGTCCGGAGGCGAGCGGTCGCTGACCGCCGTGGCGCTGCTGGTGGCGATCTTCAAGGCGCGGCCGAGCCCGTTCTATGTGATGGACGAGGTCGAGGCGGCGCTGGACGACACCAATCTGCAGCGGCTGATCCGGATCATGGAAGAGCTCCAGGAGAGCTCCCAGCTGATTGTGATCACCCACCAGAAGCGGACCATGGAGGTCGCGGACGCGCTGTACGGGGTGTCCATGCAGGGGGACGGAGTTTCCAAGGTCATCAGTCAGCGGTTGCGCCGCTCCTGAGCACTTCTTCAAGTGTTGAACGCAACGCCTCGGAAGCTCGCAGGAAACTTCTTGGTTACGACCTATTGACTTAGAAAATTGAAGGCATAAGGTCTGCAACGTTGCTAATACCTTCAAGTGGTGGGCCCCCCGGAGTTGTGCCCCACTTGAAGGGCCAGCCCCCCACGCCCGGCAATGCCGCCGGGCCTCAGGAGTACACGTTGACCAGCACTGCGATGGCGCAGGGGTCCGAGGGCCGCAAGGCCCAGCCGGACCACCTCGGCCATGTCATCTTCATCACCGCGGCCGCGGCGATGGGTGGCTTTCTCTTCGGCTACGACAGTTCCGTGATCAACGGTGCCGTCGAGGGCATTCGCGGGAAGTACGACATCGGCTCCGCCGCTCTGGCCCAGGTCATCGCGATCGCCCTGATCGGCTGCGCGATCGGCGCCGCCACCGCGGGCCGCATCGCCGACCGCATAGGCCGGATCCGCGTCATGCAGATCTCGGCGACGCTCTTCACCATCAGCGCGGTCGGCTCGGCGCTGCCCTTCGCCCTGTGGGACCTCGCCTTCTGGCGCGTCCTCGGCGGCATCGCCATCGGCATGGCCTCGGTCATCGGCCCGGCCTACATCGCCGAGGTCTCGCCGCCCGCCTACCGCGGCCGCCTCGGCTCCTTCCAGCAGGCCGCGATCGTCGTCGGCATCGCCATCTCCCAGCTCGTGAACTGGGGCATCCTCAACCTCGCCGACGGTGACCAGCGCGGCCACCTCATGGGCATCGAGGCCTGGCAGCTCATGCTGGGCGTCATGGTCGTCCCGGCCGTCCTCTACGGCCTGCTGTCCTTCGCGATCCCCGAGTCCCCGCGCTTCCTGATCTCCGTCGGCAAGACCGACCGGGCGAAGGCCGTGCTGGCCGACGTCGAGGGCCACACCGTCGACCTCGACAAGCGCGTCGCCGAGATCGAGCTGGCCATGCACAGCGAGGAGAAGTCCACCTTCAAGGACCTGCTCGGCTCCAAGGCGGGCTTCCTGCCGATCGTCTGGGTCGGCATCGGCCTCTCGGTCTTCCAGCAGCTCGTCGGCATCAACGTCGCCTTCTACTACTCGGCGACCCTGTGGCAGTCCGTCGGCATCGACCCGAGCGACTCGTTCCTCTACTCCTTCACCACGTCGATCATCAACATCGTCGGCACCGTGATCGCGATGATCTTCGTGGACCGCATCGGCCGCAAGCCGCTCGCGCTCATCGGTTCCGCCGGTATGGCGATCTCCCTCGCGCTGGAGGCCTGGGCCTTCGCCTCGAAGGCCGCCGACGGTTCGCTGCCGACCACGCAGGGCACGGTGGCGCTCGTCGCGGCCCACGCGTTCGTGCTCTTCTTCGCCCTGTCCTGGGGCGTCGTGGTCTGGGTCTTCCTCGGCGAGATGTTCCCCAACCGCATCCGCGCCGCCGCGCTCGGTGTGGCCGCGTCCGCGCAGTGGATCGCCAACTGGGCCATCACCGCGAGCTTCCCGAGCCTCGCGGACTGGAACCTCTCCGGTACGTACGTCATCTACGCGGTCTTCGCCGTGCTCTCCATCCCCTTCGTGCTGAAGTTCGTGAAGGAGACCAAGGGCAAGGCGCTGGAGGAGATGGGCTGACCACCCCGCCGCTCCTCTCCTCCGAAGGCCGCCGCCCCGACTCACACCCTGTGAGCCGGGGCGGCGGCCGTTTGTCGTGCCGGGTGTGGTGCGGTCCGTTGCCGCCTGCGGCGGAGAGCGCCCTGCGGGCGCGTCCTCAAGCGCCGGACGGGCTGAATTCAGCCCGTCCGGCGCTTGAGGACAGCGCGCGGAGCGTGCTTCGGGGTCTGGGGCGGAGCCCCCCACGCGGCGGAGCCGCAAATCGACACAGCCGGGAAGGGGCGGTGTGGGGAACAAAGCCCGCCGCAGGCGTACAAAAGCAGACGTCCCCTCCCGCCATCGTCGGCGGGAGGGGACGTCAGAGGTGAGCGAAGCGTCGAACTACGCGGCGACCTTCTCGCGCGCCGGCTCCGCCGACGCCGCATCCGCCGCGACCGACTCGCGCGGCACCGGCAGGGCCAGCATCATCAGCGCCGCGATCACGATCGTGGCCGCCCAGCCCAGTCCGTACTCACCGACGAACGTGCCGGACAGCGGACCGGCGAACCAGTCGCACTTGGTGAAGCAGATGCCCGCGATCAGGGCGACCGTCCATGAGGTCATCGCCTGCCAGCAGAAACCGCCCACGTACCAGTAGCGGCTGGTGCGCCCGGTGTCCATCAGGGCCTCCGCGTCGTAGCGCACGGCACGGACCCGGCGGCGGGCCATGTCGACGGCGTAGACGCCGATCCACGCGGAGAAGGAGACCGCGAGCAGGATCAGGAAGGTGATGAAGGAGCTGAGGAAGCTCTTGGCGACCAGCATCAGCATCAGACCGCCGACCAGGGAGATCACGGCGTTGATGCTGACGGCCATCGCGCGCGGCAGCTTGACGCCCATGGTCTGGGCGGTGAAGCCGGCCGAGTACATCGACAGGCTGTTGATCAGCAGCATGCCCACGATCGCGGTGACCAGGTAGGGCACGGCCAGCCACGTCGGCAGGATGTCACCGAGGAAGGAGACCGGGTCCGGCGCCTTTGCCAGATCCGGGGTCGCGACGGCCATGACCGCGCCCATGAGCACCATGGGGACCATCACCAGGCCCGCACCGGAGACCGTCGCGCCGACGATCTTCTTGCCGGACGCGGAGTGCGGCAGGTAGCGCGCGAAGTCGGGGCCGGTGGGCACCCAGCTGATGCCGCCGGCGGCGATCGTGCCGATACCGGTGATCATCATCGCGGTGGTGCCCGCGGGCTTGGAGAAGACCTCGCCCCAGTTCATGTGGGCGATCAGATAGCCGAGCACCAGCACGCTGAAGACGCCGAAGAGGTACGTCGACCACTTGTTGCAGACGTTGAGCGCCTTGCGCCCCATGCCGCTCACCAGGAAGGTGCTGGCGACGAAGAGGAAGAGCGTGACGACGATCAGCGGGGTGTTGCTCTTGATGCCGAAGAGCAGGTCGAGGACGGTCAGCACGGCGTAGGCGCCGGTGACCGCGTTGATCGTCTCCCAGCCGAAGCGGGCGACCCACAGGATCGCGCCCGGGAAGAGGTTGCCGCGGACGCCGAAGGTCGCGCGCGAGAGCATCGCGCCCGGGGCACCGCCCCACTTGCCGGAGACCGACAGCACGCCGACCATGCCGAACGACGCGAGCGCGGCGCACCCGGCGACGATCAGGACCTGCCAGAAGTTCAGCTGGTTGAAGACGACCAGGGCCGCGCCCATGGTGAGCAGCAGCACACTGATGTTGGCGGCGACCCAGGTGGGGAACAGCTCCCGGACGCGACCGTGCCGCTCGTTGTCCGGTACGGGCTCGATGCCGCGGGTTTCTATCGCGCCGTCGGACTCGGCGGGGACGACGTTGTCCATGTGGGGGGCTCCGTGCGGGTGAAGCGGGGCGGCCACAGCAGATGGGCCGGGGCAGAAAGAGACGCTGCGGACTCTACGCGCGTCACACAGCCACACGCCATCGTACTTTGCTCCAACTTTGGCCAGATAGTGGCTTTGGTCCTCGTTACTTCGTACGAATCCACAGGCTGCGGGCGCGGCGGCGCGAGGGCGGTCCGGTGTCCGATACTGGGGGCGTTATGGAAATCGTCATCCTTGCTGTAGTCATCGCTGTGGTCGCGCTCGCCGCGATCAGCGGGCTCGTGGTCAGCAGCCGTAAGAAGAAGCAGCTGCCGCCGGCCCCGCCGAGCAGCCCGTCCGTCACCGCGCCGCCCGCCGAGCCGCACGTCGGCGAGGAGGCCGAGACCCCGCGCCCGGAGCCGCACCGCCCCGTCGAAGAGGTCGAGCTGCCCACGGCCGAGGCCCCGGCGGCCGAGCCGGAGGCCGCCGAGCCGGAGGTCCCCGAGGCCCCGGCGGCGCCCGAGGTCGAGGTCCCGGAGCCCACCGCCGGCCGGCTCGTCCGGCTGCGCTCCCGGCTCTCCCGGTCGCAGAACTCCCTCGGCAAGGGTCTGCTGACCCTGCTCTCCCGCGAGCACCTCGACGAGGACACCTGGGAGGAGATCGAGGACACCCTGCTCACCGCCGACGTCGGCGTCGCACCCACGCAGGAGCTCGTGGAGCGCCTCCGCGAGCGGGTGAAGGTGCTCGGCACCCGCACCCCCGAGGAGCTGCGCGCCCTGCTCCGGGAGGAGCTCGTCGCCCTCATCGGCGCCGACACCGACCGCGTCGTCCACACCGAGCCCGGCGTGGGCGTGAACGGCGAGGAGAAGCCCGGCGTCGTGCTGGTCGTCGGCGTCAACGGCGTCGGCAAGACCACCACCACGGGCAAGCTCGCGCGCGTCCTGGTCGCGGACGGCAAGTCCGTCGTCCTGGGCGCGGCCGACACCTTCCGCGCCGCGGCCGCCGACCAGCTCCAGACCTGGGGCGAGCGCGTCGGCGCCCGTACGGTCCGCGGCCCCGAGGGCGGCGACCCGGCGTCGATCGCCTTCGACGCGGTCAAGGAGGGCATCGCCGAGAACGCGGACGTCGTCCTCGTCGACACCGCCGGCCGGCTGCACACCAAGACCGGGCTCATGGACGAGCTCGGCAAGGTCAAGCGCGTCGTGGAGAAGCACGGCTCGGTCGACGAGGTGCTGCTCGTCCTGGACGCCACCACCGGGCAGAACGGCCTGGTGCAGGCGCGGGTGTTCGCGGAGGTCGTGGACATCACGGGCATCGTCCTCACCAAGCTGGACGGCACCGCCAAGGGCGGCATCGTCATCGCCGTCCAGCGCGAGCTGGGCGTGCCGGTGAAGCTGGTGGGCCTGGGCGAGGGCGCGGACGACCTCGCGCCGTTCGAACCGGAGGCGTTCGTGGACGCCCTGATCGGCGACTGAGCAGCCGGCAGGACGCGTTCGCGCACAGGCGTCAGGGCCCCGCGGTCATGTGACCGCGGGGCCCTGACGCGTCCACGGGGGCAGGCCGTACGGACTCTGTGCGACAGCGACGCTCAACGGCACAGCGGCGCGCGGTGGCAGACGTAGGCCAGCGTGCCCAGCAGCAGCCGCGCCTGCGGTGGCCGGCCCGCCGTGTCGAGGGTCGGCGGGCGCAGCCAGCGCATCGGGCCGAGGCCCGAAAGGTCGGAGGGCGGCGCGGTGATGTGGTCGCCCGGACCGAGGCAGCGGAGGTCGAGACGGGCGTCGTCCCAGCCCATGCGGTAGAGGAGCTGGGGGAGTTCGGCGGCGGCGCCGGGCGCGACGAAGAACAGGGCCCGCCCGTGCGGCGTGAGGGCCACCGGGCCGAGCGGCAGCCCCATGCGCTCCAGCCGGGCGAGGGCGTGCCGCCCGGCCGTCCCGTCGATCTCCAGCACGTCGAACGAGCGGCCCACGGGCAGCAGCACTGCGGCCCCCGGCACCTCGGCCCACGCGGCCGCCGCGGCGGCCAGGGTGGCGCCCGCCGGGACGGGCGGGGCGAAGGAGAGCGGATGGGCGCCGGGGTCGGGGCAGTCGGCGGCGCCGCAGGAGCAGGCCACGCGCCCGCTGCGGGAGGCGCGGGCGCCGGGGACCACGTCCCATCCCCACAGGCCGGTGTACTCCGCCACCGTCGTCACGGTCTCGGACGCGCGTCCGCGGCGCCGAGAGCTCGAGCGCAGGTCCCGGATGCCGCCGATAGTGAAGCCCATGCCCCCTCCAACGGGTCGTGCTCGCCGATGGTTACGACTCGGAGTGTCTCGAACACGGACGGTCGCCGAGTCCCTCCATGGCGGCGTGGCGGTGTGCGGCCCGGGGTGCGCCGCCGTGCGTGCGCCGTGGCGCGCATCGGTCCGACCCGCCCCTGATCGGTATGTGTCAAGTCAATCGCGTAGAGGTGCGGTTGAGTTCATTCCTTGGGGTGGCGAATGGTGGCGTTTCCTGGACTGCCCTCGCGTGATCAGTGATCGTAGGATTACTTTCGGTGCACGGACCTCGGAGATGCACCCGCCGACTCGGATATGTCGGAGGCACGGCCCGTATCGCCGCCCGGCCGATCACCCCCGGCCGGGGTGGAGCATCGCCGGACAGGCGGCCGCAGTGGGCGGCAAGCTGTTTGCGGTTCACGCACAGATGCAGAGTTCGGGATGGGGGCTTCCAGGTGGGCGGCAACGGCAGCGGGACCGATGGTGCCGAGAAGGCTGAGAAGGCCGGGTCCGACCGGGCCGAGAAGCGTCCCAACGAGCAGTTGGGCTCCTGGTTCCTGCGCAGCGGCTGGTCCAAGGGCGAGCTGGCGCGGCAGGTCAACCGCAGGGCGCGGCAGTTGGGCGCCCACCACATCAGCACGGACACCTCGCGGGTGCGCCGCTGGCTCGACGGCGAGCAGCCGCGCGAGCCGATCCCCAAGATCCTCTCCGAGCTGTTCTCCGAGCGCTTCGGCTGCGTCGTCGGCATCGAGGACATCGGACTGCGGGCCGCGCACCAGTCGCCGTCCGTCTCCGGGGTCGACCTGCCCTGGGCCGGCCCGCAGACCGTCGAGTTGATCAGCGAGTTCTCCCGCAGCGACCTGATGCTGGCCCGGCGCGGCTTCCTCGGTGCCTCGCTCGCCCTCTCGGCGGGCCCGGCGCTGATCGAGCCGATGCAGCGCTGGCTCACGCCCGGCCCCGTCGGCCGGGATCTCCACGGCGCGGCCGACCGCTCCCCGCGCGCGTCCCGGCTCTCCGCGCCCGAGCTGGATCTGCTGGAGTCCACGACCGTGATGTTCCGGCAGTGGGACGCCCAGTGCGGTGGCGGGCTCCGCCGCAAGGCCGTGGTCGGGCAGCTCCACGAGGTCACCGACCTGCTCCAGGAGCCCCAGCCGGAGGCCACCTCCAAGCGGCTCTTCAAGGCCGCCGCCGAACTGGCCCAGCTGGCGGGCTGGATGAGCTACGACATCGGCCTCCACCCCACCGCGCAGAAGTATTTCGTGCTGGCCCTGCACGCCGCCAAGGAGGCCGGCGACCGCCCCCTCGGGTCGTACATCCTCTCCAGCATGGGCCGCCAGATGATCCACCTCGACCGGCCCGACGACGCCCTGGAGCTCATCCACCTCGGGCAGTACGGCTCGCGGGAGACCGCCACCGCGCGCACCCAGGCGATGCTCTACGCGGTGGAGGCCCGGGCGTACGCCAACATGGGCCAGCCCGCCAAGTGCAAGCGCGCGGTCAATATGGCGGAGGACTGCTTCGCCGACTGCGGCTCCGGTGACGACGACCCCGACTGGATCCGCTTCTTCTCCGAGGCGGAGCTCAACGCCGAGAACGCCCACTCCTATCGGGACCTCGCCTATGTGGCGGGCCGCAGCCCCACCTACGCCTCGCTCGCCCGGCCCAAGATGGAGCGGGCGGTCGAGCTCTTCGAGCAGGACGGCGACCACCACAGGTCGTATGCACTCAACCTCATCGGCATGGCCACCGTGCACCTGATGCAGCGCGAGCCGGAGCAGGCCACCGTCCTGGCCGGCAAGGCCCTGAAGATCGCCAAGCAGGTGCGCTCGGAGCGGGTCAACAACCGCCTGCGCAAGACCGTGGGCACCGCCGCCCGCGACTTCGGCCAGGTGCACGAGGTCGTCGCCCTCACCGAGCAACTGGGCATCCACCTGCCGGAATCCGCGGAGGCCGTGCAAGCGGTCTGATCCCGGCCGACCCCATCACGTCCCTCCGACCCCCCGACCCCGACCGCGGCGACCCTCCCGTACAGCCCGACTCGGCTCCCCCACGCCAGGTCCGACCGGATGGTCGCCGCGGCCGGTCCGAGCACCCCATGGACCGCCGCGGCAGAGCAACGCAACGTCGAGGGCCGGTCACCGCAGTTCATCGGGGTGTAACACCTATGACGCCATCGTCATCCCGGTGAAACAACCGGCCCCACCGGCTGAAACCGCGCTGCGTCAACCTCTTGGCGAAACCCGGCCCGCTGAAAACCCGCCCGTACGGGCCGCCGCTTTCGAGGAGACGTCGCGTGAATGGCGCAGATACCGCATTCGTATTGATCAGTGCCGCGCTCGTGATGCTGATGACACCGGGCCTGGCCTTCTTCTACGGCGGCATGGTGCGGGTCAAGAGCGCGCTCAACATGCTGATGATGTCGTTCATCTCGCTCGGCATCGTCACCGTGCTGTGGGTGCTCTACGGCTACTCGCTCGCCTTCGGTGACGATCTCGGTGCCGGACTGCTCGGCAACTTCGACCACATCGGCCTCAAGGGCATCAGCCCGGAGACGCTGACCGCGAAGGACGGCATTCCCGTCTTCGCCTTCGCCCTCTTCCAGCTGATGTTCGCCGTGATCACCCCCGCCCTGATGAGCGGGGCGCTCGCCGACCGCGTGAAATTCAGCGCCTGGGCCCTGTTCATCACGCTCTGGGTGACGATCGTCTACTTCCCCGTCGCCCACTGGGTCTGGCAGCCCGAGGGCTGGCTCTTCAAGCTGAAGGTGATCGACTTCGCGGGCGGCACCGCCGTCCACATCAACGCGGGCATCGGCGCCCTCGCCGCGGTGCTCGTCGTCGGCAAGCGCATCGGCTTCAAGAAGGACCCCATGCGCCCGCACAGCCTGCCGCTGGTGATGCTCGGCGCGGGCCTGCTGTGGTTCGGCTGGTTCGGTTTCAACGCGGGCTCGGCGCTCGCCGCCAACGGCACGGCGGCCAACATGGCGCTCAACACCCAGGTGGCGACGGGCGCCGCGATGCTCGGCTGGCTCGCCTACGAGCGCATCCGGCACGGCGCGTTCACCACCCTCGGCGCGGCCTCCGGCGCCGTCGCAGGACTCGTCGCCATCACCCCCTCCGGCGCCGCCGTCAACGCCTTCGGCGCGCTCCTCATCGGCGTGGTCGCCGGCGCCGTCTGCTCCTGGGCGGTGGCGCTGAAGTTCAAGCTCGGCTTCGACGACTCGCTCGACGTGGTCGGCGTCCACCTCGTCGGCGGCGTCATCGGCACCCTGCTCGTCGGGCTCCTCGCCACCGGCGGCATCGGCGGCGCCACCCAGCTCGGCCGGCAGGCCGTCGGCGCCTTCGCGGTGCTCGGCTACTCCTTCACCGTCTCCTGGGTCCTGGCCAAGCTCGTCGACAGGCTCATCGGCTTCCGGGCCGCCGAGGACGACGAACTGGGCGGCATCGACCAGGCGTTCCACGCCGAGACCGCCTACGACTTCAGCGCGGTCGGCGGCGTCTCGACGGTCACCCGGGCCGTCGCGCACACTCCCTCGGAGGCCGGACCCGCCGCGTCCGACAACACGCCGGACAACGGCACGGCACAGCACAAGAAGGTGGACGCATGAAGCTCATCACCGCGGTCGTCAAGCCGCACATGGTCGACGAGATCAAGGCGGCGCTGCGGAGCTTCGGCGTGCGCGGCATGACCGTCAGCGAGGCCAGCGGTTCCGGCCGGCAGCGGGGGCACACCGAGGTCTACCGCGGCGCCGAGTACACCGTCGACCTCGTCCCCAAGATCCGGATAGAGATCCTCGCCGAGGACGCCGACACCGACAACGTGGTCGACATCATCGTGAAGACGGCCCGCTCGGGCGACACCGGCAAGATCGGCGACGGCAAGGTGTGGGTCGTCCCGGTCGAGGACGTCGTCCGCGTGCGGACCGGCGAGCGCGGACCCGACGCCCTGTAGTGGCGCCCCCTCCCAGAGCACTCTCAAGGAGTCCTGACGTGACGGACACCGGTTCCCCGGCGACCGGCCCGGAACCCGGCGGCTACGCGGCGGCCCGGCTGCACCTCCTGCACCAGGGGAGGGCGGCCGGGCCGCCGCGCCGCGCCGCCCTCGCCCGGCTCACCGACCAGTGGCTGGGGGCCCTGCTGGGCGAGACGCAGGGCGTGGCGCTCGTGGCCGTCGGCGGCTACGGCCGCGGCGAGCTGTCCCCCCGCAGCGACCTCGACGTCCTACTGCTGCACGACGGTTCCGCGGACCTCTCGAAGATCGCGGCGATCGCCGACCGCGTCTGGTACCCCGTATGGGACATGGGCCTCGCGCTCGACCACTCCGTGCGCACCCCGGTCGAGGCCCGCCGGACCGCCGCCGCCGACCTCAAGGTCCACCTCGGGCTCCTCGACGCCCGCCACCTCGGCGGCGACGAGCGGCTCACGGCCGGGCTCCGCGCCACCGCCTACGCCGACTGGCGGGCCCAGGCCCCGGCCCGGCTGCCGGAGCTGCGCGAGCTCGGCGAGGAACGGGCCAGGCACCAGGGCGAGTTGCGGTTCCTGCTGGAACCCGACCTCAAGGAGGCGCGCGGCGGCCTCCGGGACGCCACCGCCCTGCGCGCGGTGGCGGCCTCCTGGCTGGCCGACGCGCCCCGCGAGGGCCTGGAGAGCGCCCGCGCCCTGCTGCTCGACACCCGCGACGCCCTGCACCTGGTCACCGGCCGGGCCACCGACCGGCTGGCCCTCCAGGAGCAGGACCAAGTGGCCACCGCCGTCGGCCTCCCCGACGCCGACACCCTGCTGCGCGAGGTCTACGAGGCCGCCCGCACCGTCTCCTACGCCGCCGACGTCACCTGGCGCGAGGTCGGGCGCGTGCTGCGCGCCCGCTCCGCGCGGCCCCGCCTGCGGCGCATCCTCGGCGGGCGCGGCGGCCGCGGCGGGTTCGTGGAACCGGAGCGCCTGCCGCTGGCCGAGGGCGTCGTCGAGCAGGACGGCGAGGCGGTCCTCGCCCGTACGGCACGGCCCGAGCGCGACCCCGTCCTGCCGCTGCGCGCCGCGGCCGCCGCGGCACAGGCGGGGCTGCCGCTTTCCCCGCACGCCGTGCGGCGGCTGGCCGCCACCGCGGCCCCCCTGCCCGTGCCCTGGCCCGACGAGGCGCGCGAGGCGCTGATCACCCTCCTCGGGGCGGGCGCTCCCACCGTCGAGGTCTGGGAGGCCCTTGAAGCGGAAGGGATCATTTCGCGGCTGCTGCCCGAGTGGCGGCACGTGCGCTGCCGCCCGCAGCGCAACGCCGTGCACCGCTGGACCGTTGACCGCCACCTGATCGAGACGGCCGTCCGGGCCGCCGCCCGTGCGCGCGACGTCGGCAGGCCCGACCTGCTCCTCCTCGCCGCCCTGCTGCACGACATCGGCAAGGGCCTCCCGGGCGACCACTCGGTGGTGGGGGAGACCCTCACCCGGGACATCGCCGCCCGGCTCGGCTTCGGCCCGGAGGACACCGAGACCCTCGCCACGCTCGTACGCCACCACCTGCTGCTCGTCGAGACCGCCACCCGGCGCGACCTGGGCGACCCGGCGACGGTCCGCACGGTCACCGACGCCGTCGTGCGCACCGAGACCCTGGAGCTGCTCCACGCCCTCACCGAGGCCGACGCCCTCGCCACCGGTCCCGCGGCCTGGAGCGCCTGGCGGGCCTCGCTGGTGGCCGGCCTCGTCCGCCGTGCCGCGGCCGCGCTCACGGGCGTCGCCGGATGCCGTACGGAACCGGAGCCGCCGGGAGCCGGGCACGAGCGCCTGGTGGCCGAGGCGCTGCGCACCGGGGGCCCCGTGCTGGAGCTGCGTGAGCGGCCGGACGGCGAGGAGCCCCGTGGCGCGACGGCCCCGGTCGGCGCCGAGCTGACCGTCGCCGTCCCCGAGCGTCCAGGAGTGCTGCCCGCCACCGCCGGTGTGCTCGCGCTGCACCGGCTGACCGTCCGCGCCGCGGACCTGCGGTCGGTCGACGGGGTGCTGCTGCTGCGCTGGCGGGTGGCCGCGGAGTTCGGCTCCCTGCCCGAGTCCGTACGACTGCGGAACGACCTGGTCCGCGCCCTGGAGGGCACCTTGGACATCGTCGGGCGGCTCGCGGAGCGGGAGGCGGCGTACGCCAGGCGGCGCCGGGGCGCGCACGCGCCGCCCCGGGTGACCGTGGCGGCCGGGGGCTCGCGCGACGCGACGGTCCTGGAGGTACGGGCCCAGGACGCCCCCGGTCTGCTGCACCGCATCGGGCGGGCCCTGGAGGAGGCGGGGGTGTGGGTGCGCAGCGCACACGTGAGCACGCTCGGGGCCAATGTGGTGGACGCGTTCTATGTGACCCGGGAGGACGGCGGGCCCTTGCCCGACGGCGAGGCGACGGCGGTGGCGGAGGCGGTGGAGGCGGCCTTGCGCTGAGCGAGAGCGTGACCCGCCCCCGCACGCGCGGGCGTTCCGGCCCCACCCGTCCCCGTCCGCCGGCGTCTGTTCCGTTTCGCCGGATCCGGTGGGCGAGGACACCCGGTCGGCGGGGCCAGATACTCTGGAGGGCGATTGACCCCGCCCCCGACCCCGAGGACCGACGAGCGCTGTGTTCGATACTCTTTCCGACCGCTTGGCGGACGTATTCAAGAACCTCCGGAGCCGGGGCCGACTGTCCGAGGCGGACATCGACGCCACCGCCCGCGAGATCCGTATCGCGCTGCTCGAGGCGGACGTGGCCCTGCCGGTCGTCCGCGCGTTCATCCGGCAGGTCAAGGAGCGGGCCAACGGCGCCGAGGTCTCCGCGGCGCTGAACCCCGCCCAGCAGGTCATCAAGATCGTCAACGAGGAGCTCATCGGCATCCTCGGTGGCGAGACCCGCCGCCTGCGGTTCGCGAAGACCGGGCCGACCGTCATCATGCTCGCCGGTCTCCAGGGTGCCGGTAAGACCACCCTCGCCGGAAAGCTCGGCTTCTGGCTCAAGGGCCAGGGCCACTCCCCGCTGCTCGTCGCCTGTGACCTCCAGCGCCCCAACGCCGTCAACCAGCTGTCCGTCGTCGCCGAGCGCGCGGGCGTCGCGGTCTACGCGCCGGAGCCGGGCAACGGCGTCGGCGACCCGGTGCAGGTCGCCAAGGACTCGATCGAGTTCGCGAAGTCCAAGCAGTACGACGTCGTGGTCGTCGACACCGCCGGCCGCCTCGGCATCGACGCCGAGCTGATGCAGCAGGCCGCCGACATCCGCGACGCCGTCGGCCCCGACGAGGTGCTGTTCGTCGTCGACGCCATGATCGGTCAGGACGCGGTCAACACCGCCGAGGCCTTCCGCGACGGCGTCGGCTTCGACGGCGTGGTGCTCTCCAAGCTCGACGGCGACGCCCGCGGCGGTGCCGCCCTGTCGGTCGCGCACGTGACCGGCAAGCAGATCATGTTCGCCTCCAACGGCGAGAAGCTGGACGACTTCGACGCGTTCCACCCGGACCGCATGGCGTCCCGCATCCTCGGCATGGGCGACATGCTCAGCCTCATCGAGAAGGCCGAGCAGACCTTCAGCCAGGACGAGGCCGAGAAGATGGCGGCCAAGCTGGCGAAGGGGCCGAAGGAGTTCACGCTCGACGACTTCCTGTCCCAGATGGAACAGGTCCGCAAGATGGGCTCCATCTCCAAGCTGCTCGGCATGCTGCCCGGCATGGGGCAGATCAAGGAGCAGATCAACAACCTCGACGAGCGTGACGTCGACCGCACCGCCGCGATCATCAAGTCGATGACCCCGGCCGAGCGCCAGGACCCCACGATCATCAACGGCTCGCGCCGCGCCCGTATCGCCAAGGGCTCGGGCGTGGACGTCAGCGCGGTCAAGAACCTGGTGGAGCGCTTCTTCGAGGCCCGCAAGATGATGTCCCGCATGGCCCAGGGCGGCGGCATGCCGGGGATGCCGGGCATGCCGGGCATGGGTGGCGGTGCCTCCCGCAAGAAGAAGCAGATCAAGCAGGCCAAGGGCAAGCGCCAGAGCGGCAACCCCATGAAGCGCAAGGCCGAGGAGCAGGCCGCGGCCGCGCGCCGCGAGCAGCAGGCGGCCAACCCGCTCGGCCTGCCCGCCGCGGGCCAGGAGCCGCAGAACTTCGAACTCCCCGACGAGTTCAAGAAGTTCATGGGCTGATCCCGTCGCACGGCACACGCAGTGGCCCCCTACGGTCGACCGTAGGGGGCCACTGCGTGTGTACGGGCCGGGTCAGACGCGGGCTATGAGATAGCGGAAGACATTGGGCATCCACACCGTGCCGTCGCGGCGCAGATGCGGGTGGAGGGCCTCGGCCAGCTCCTTGGTGACCTGCTCCTCGTCCGTGGCCTCGATCGCCGCGTCGAAGGCGCCCGTCGACAGCATCCCGCGCACCGCGCTGCCCATGTCGGCGTAGCCGTACGGGCACGCCACGCGCCCCGAGCCGTCCGGGCGCAGCCCGGCGCGGTGGGCGAGGTTCTCCAGGTCGTCGCGGCCGCTCGGGCGCCAGCGGGAGGGCGCGCACATGGGATCCGCGAGCCGGGCCGCGACCCGGAGCGCCCCCGATGCCGCGCAGCGCTCCTGGGGGCCCCAGCCGGCCAGGACGACGGGGGCGCCGTACTCGGCACAGGCGGCCGCCTTGGCGAGGGCGCCCGCCAGGTGGTGCGCGCTGCCGCCCGCGCAGTACAGCGGGTCGAAGGCCGTGACGAGGTTGAAGGCCGGAGCGCCGGGCTCCGTGACGGATTCGGGCCCGCCGTGCCCCAGGCGCGCGCCGCGGCCGGAGCGGCTGTCCACGGACAGCAGCCGTTCGTGGGCCAGGTCCAGCCGCCGCCGGTCGGAGTCGATGCCGCAGACCGTGGCGCCCCGGGCCGACGCCATGAGCAGGGCCAGCCCGGATCCGCAGCCCAGGCTGAGCAGCCGGGTCCGCGAGGAGACCTCCAGTCGTTGGTACACCGCTTCGTAGAGCGGCACCAGCATCCGTTCCTGGATCTCCGCCCAGTCGCGGGCCCGGGAGCCGGGCGACGCAGCGGACGGCAGGTGCCGCCGCACGAGCGTTGGTGTCATCGAAAGCGCCCCAATCCGCCGAGAGACTGTGTGTGCCGAATCGGCCCCCCGATGTGCTGCCGTGCGCGCTGCTGTGAAGCACCCCCGTATGCCAGAGAACTCCGCTTCCGTCCCCGAGTCCAGGGGGTGGCGCGAGAAGCTTCCCGTCCGCCCACGATGGCATGTGCCGGGCGCCCTCGCACGGGCAGAAGGGGCGGCGGCCGGCCGGCGCGCGGGGGTGCGCGGAGGGTGCGGGAGCGGGGCCGCGGGGAGGGGATTCACGCTCCGGCGGATCGGCCCCGTACCATTCGCACCATGGCAAAGGCTCCCATTCTCACCCCCCAGGCGGAAGACTTCCCGCGCTGGTACCAGGACTTGATCAACAAGGCCGAGCTGGCCGACAACGGCCCGGTGCGCGGCACCATGGTCATCCGCCCGTACGGGTACGGGCTCTGGGAGCGCATGCAGCAGGAGATGGACGCGCGCATCAAGGACGCGGGCGCCTCCAACGCGTACTTCCCGCTCTTCATCCCGCAGTCCTACCTGACGCGGGAGGCCGAGCACGTCGAGGGCTTCGCGCCCGAGCTCGCGGTCGTCACGCACGGCGGCGGCAAGGAGCTGGAGGAGCCGGTCGTCGTCCGGCCCACCTCCGAGACGATCATCAACGAGTACTTCTCCAAGTGGGTGCAGAGCTACCGCGACCTGCCCCTGCTGATCAACCAGTGGGCCAACGTGGTCCGTTGGGAGATGCGCCCGCGCGTCTTCCTGCGCACGAGCGAGTTCCTCTGGCAGGAGGGCCACACCGCCCACGCCACCTACGAGGACGCCCGCGACTACGCCGCCCGCATCCACCGCGACGTCTACTACGACTTCATGGTCAACGTGCTCGGCATCGACGTCGTGCTGGGTCGCAAGACGGCCAAGGAGCGCTTCGCGGGTGCCATCAACACCCTCACGCTCGAGGGCATGATGCGCGACGGCAAGGCCCTGCAGATGGGCACCAGCCACGAGCTCGGCCAGAACTTCGCCAAGGCGTTCAACACCTCCTACCTGTCCAAGGAAGGGCAGCAGGAGATGGTCTGGCAGACCTCCTGGGGCGTCTCGACCCGCATGGTCGGCGGTCTGATCATGTCGCACGGCGACGACAGCGGCCTGCGGGTGCCGCCGCGCCTCGCCTCCGTCCAGGCCGTCGTCCTGGCGATCAAGGGCGACGACGCCGTGATCGCCAAGGTCCGTGAGATCGGCGACCAGCTGAAGGCCGCCGGGATCCGGGTGCAGGTCGACGACCGCACCGACACCCCCTTCGGCCGCCGCGCCGTGGACTGGGAGCTCAAGGGCGTTCCGGTGCGGATCGAGGTCGGCCCGCGCGACCTGGAGAACGGCACCGCGATGCTGGCCCGCCGGATCCCCGGCGGCAAGGCGCCGGTCCGCCTCGACGAGCTGGTCGCGCTGCTGCCGAAGGTCCTGGAGGAGGACCAGCAGCTGCTGCTGACCGAGTCGCGCGAGCGCCGCGAGTCCCTGACGTCCGACGTGGCGACCATCGGCGAGGCCGCGGAGGCCGCCGTCGCCGGCGGCTGGGCGCGGATCCCGTGGGCGGACCTCGGCCCCGAGGGCGAGGCCAAGCTCGCCGAGCAGGCCGTGTCCGTGCGCTGCCTGGTCGCCGAGGACGGCTCGGTGCCGGACGCGGACGACGCGCCGGGCACGATCGCGATCGTCGCGCGCTCGTACTGATTGCACGCGGGGGCGTACGCCCCCTGATGCGCGCTTACTCGCGAGTCAGTACGTCCCATGTTGCGAACGGGTGCGCGGGTTCTCCATAGATCTGCGCACCCGCCCTCGTCAGGACGCATGAGCGTGAAACTGACTGGTACGTGCAAATTATTTGGGATGGCCCGGTATCGGAACACCGGGCCATCCCTGCTCGTTGTCACGACGTGAGCACGACACCACCTGTTCTCGCCGCAGAGCTGGCGCAGGCGTGGGCCGACATTCAGCGGTACCACCCCGAGCTGCCGGATCTAGCCGCGCCCGAATCGTTGATCGGGGAGTCGTCGTCCGCCTGCGGCGCCGAGCTCTCCTTCGAACGGCTGCTGCACGAGGCAGTGCACGGCATCGCGGCCGCCCGCGGTGTCCGTGACACGTCACGTGCGGGCCGCTACCACAATCGCCGGTTCCTGGCGATCGCCGAGGAGCTGGGTCTCGACCACGGGGACGAGCCGCATCCCAGCAGCGGCTTCTCGCTGGTCGTGCTCAATCCGGAGGCGCGCAAGCGCTACCGCCCCACCATCGACAGACTCCAGCGCGCCCTCAAGGCGCACACGGTCGCCACCACCGCCGACACCTCGCGCACCTTCCGGGGTCCGGCCGCGCGGCACGGCTCCTCCGGCGGAGGGGTGCGCGTCAAGGCGGTGTGCGACTGCGGCCGTAATGTCCGTGTCGTGCCCTCCGTGCTGGCGCAGGCGCCGATCATGTGCGGCGGCTGCGGTCAGCCCTTCCGCATCCCCGAGGCCGTATCGGTCGGCTGACCTGGAGCGGTGTGGCACAATGGGACGCTGTACTCGACAGTCGCACAGGACCCCTCTCTCCTCCGGCTGACGCGTCCATCGGGCACCCCGAGTACCGCAACCCCACGTGGCATCTCGTTGTGCCCAACCACGTCAAGACCAGGAGACACCACTCCAGTGGCAGTCAAGATCAAGCTGAAGCGTCTGGGCAAGATCCGTTCGCCTCACTACCGCATCGTCGTCGCCGACTCCCGTACCCGCCGTGACGGCCGGGCCATCGAGGAGATCGGCCTGTACCACCCGGTGCAGAACCCCTCGCGCATCGAGGTCGACACCGAGCGTGTCCAGTACTGGCTGGGTGTCGGCGCGCAGCCGACCGAGCCGGTCATGGCCATCCTCAAGGTCACCGGTGACTGGCAGAAGTTCAAGGGTCTGCCGGCCCCGGCCCCGATGCTCCTCCCCGCGACCAAGGAGGACAAGCGTCGCGCGTTCGACGAGTTCACCAAGGGCCTCGAGGCCGGCGCCGCGAAGGGTGAGGCCATCACCCCGAAGGCCAAGAAGTCGGAGAAGAAGGACGAGGCCGCCGCGGCCGAGTCCGCTGAGTCGACCGAGGCCTGAGGATGCTCGAGGAGGCCCTTGAGCACCTCGTAAAGGGCATCGTCGACAACCCCGACGAGGTGCAGGTCGCGTCGCGCAACCTGCGGCGCGGGCGCGTGCTGGAGGTCCGGGTCCACCCCGATGACCTCGGCAAGGTGATCGGCCGCAACGGCCGCACCGCCCGCGCACTGCGCACCGTCGTGGGCGCCATCGGCGGCCGTGGCATCCGCGTCGACCTCGTCGACGTGGATCAGGTCCGCTGAGAAGCGATTGAGCACCGGCACGGGCCGGGAGGGGCTGCGGCCCTTCCCGGCCCGTTGTCGCGTTCGCTCGTCGTGTTCGTACGCAGCAGAAGCAGAGAAGGAACGGCATGCAGCTCGTAGTCGGCAGGATCGGCCGCGCCCATGGGATCAAGGGTGAGGTCACCGTTGAGGTGCGCACGGACGACCCGGAGCTGCGGCTCGGGCCGGGCGCCGTGCTGGCCACGGACCCCGCCGGAGTGGGCCCGCTGACCATCGAGACCGGTCGGGTGCACAGCGGTCGGCTGCTGCTGCGCTTCGCCGGCGTCAAGGACCGTACGGGCGCCGAGGCGCTCCGCAACACGCTCCTGATCGCGGACGTGGACCCCGAGGAGGCCCCCGAGGACCCCGAGGAGTTCTACGACCACCAGCTGATGGACCTCGACGTCGTCACCGCCGACGGCACCGAGATCGGCCGGATCACGGAGATCGCGCACCTGCCGTCGCAGGACCTCTTCATCGTGGAGCGGCCCGACGGCAGCGAGGTGATGATCCCCTTCGTCTCCGAGATCGTGACGGAGATCGACCTCGACGCGCAGCGCGCGGTGGTCGACCCGCCGCCCGGCCTGATCGACACCGACCAGGCCGAGGTCGCGAGCTCCCGCGACGCCGACGCCGAATCCGGCGCCGAGGACGACGCGGCGAAGGGTGACGCGTGATGCGGCTCGACGTCGTCACGATCTTCCCCGAGTACCTGGAACCGCTGAACGTCTCGCTCGTCGGCAAGGCCCGTGCGCGCGGACAGCTGGACGTGCGCATCCATGACCTGCGGGACTGGGCGCACGACAAGCACAACACCGTCGACGACACCCCGTACGGCGGCGGCCCCGGCATGGTGATGAAGCCCGAGCCCTGGGGCGAGGCGCTCGACTCGGTCATCGCCTCCGGAGAGGGCCGGCCGACCCTGGTCGTCCCCACGCCCAGCGGCAAGCCGTTCACCCAGCAGCTCGCCGTCGAGCTGTCCGAGAAGCCGTGGCTGGTCTTCACTCCGGCCCGCTACGAGGGCATCGACCGCCGCGTCATCGAGGAGTACGGCGACCGCCTCGACGTGCGCGAGGTCTCCATCGGCGACTATGTGCTGGCCGGCGGCGAGGCGCCCGTGCTGGTGATGGTCGAGGCCATCGCCCGGCTGCTCCCCGGCGTGCTGGGCAACGCCGAGTCGCACCGCGACGACTCCTTCGCCCCCGGCGCCATGGCCGACCTCCTCGAAGGCCCCGTCTACACCAAGCCCCCGGAGTGGCGCGGCCGGGGCATCCCGGACGTCCTGGTCAGCGGCCACCACGGCAAGATCGCCCGCTGGCGCCGCGACGAGGCGTTCCGGCGTACGGTCGTGAACCGGCCCGACCTGATCGAGCGCACCGACCCGGCGGCCTTCGACAAGAAGGACCGCGAGATGCTCTCGATCCTCGGCTGGGGCCCCGGCCCCGACGGCCGATTTGGGCGAGTGGCTCCCGACGTGGAAGAATAAGCCGTTGCCTTGCGCCCGGCGCGCGCCCCTGCCACAGGGGGAACGACGTCCGCCCGGTGCAGCGCACGACCCCCATCATCATTTCTATTCCGCTGATGACCTGTGGCATCGGCGAAGAGAGCAGACGGTTATGAACCTTCTCGACAACGTCGACGCCGCATCGCTGCGCACCGACGTCCCGGCCTTCCGCCCCGGCGACACCGTGAACGTCCACGTTCGCGTCATCGAGGGCAACCGCTCCCGTGTGCAGCAGTTCAAGGGCGTTGTCATCCGCCGCCAGGGTGCCGGCGTGCGCGAGACCTTCACGGTCCGCAAGGTCTCCTTCTCCGTCGGCGTGGAGCGCACCTTCCCGGTGAACAGCCCGATCTTCGAGAAGATCGAGGTCGTCACCCGCGGTGACGTCCGTCGCGCCAAGCTGTACTACCTCCGTGAGCTGCGCGGCAAGGCCGCGAAGATCAAGGAGAAGCGCGACCGCTGAGCTTCTGTCCGGAGTCCGGGCCCGGCCGGATAGGCTTTCGGCTCGATGGACACCGACGCACAGCTTTCGGAGCGCGACCGCTCTCCAGAACCCGCACAGGGGGAGGAGCAGGGGTCGCGCTCCTCGCGTTTTCCCGAGGAGACGCGCCCGGCGGAGACACGGGAGCGGAGCCGCCCGGAGCGGATCCGCGACTGGCTGGGGGGCGGCGGGCCGCTGCGCAGGGCGTGCCTGCTGCTGACCGCGTGCCTGGTCTTCCTGCTGCTGCTCAGCAGCTATGTCGTCCAGCCGTTCCTGATCCCGAGCGGCTCGATGAAGAACACGCTCCGGGTCGGCGACCGCGTGCTGGTCAACAAGCTCGCGTACGGCTTCGGTGACGAGCCCCGGCGCGGCGACGTGGTGGTTTTCGACGGGCTCGGCTCGTTCGTCCAGTACGCCCCGTCGGAGAATGTGATCACCGCGCTGATCCGCAAGGGGGCGTCGTCGGTCGGGCTGATGAGCCCGGCGCGGACCGACTACGTCAAGCGCGTCGTGGGCGTCGGCGGCGACCGGGTCACCTGCTGCGACGCGCGCGGCCGGCTCCAGGTCAACGGCCGGCCGATCGACGAGCCGTACCTCTTCCCGGGCGACGCCCCCTCGCGCGTGCCCTTCGACATCGTGGTGCCGCCGGGGAAGCTCTGGGTGATGGGCGACCACCGGAGCGACTCCCGCGACTCGCGCGACCACCTGGGGGAGCCGGGCGGTGGCATGGTCCCGGTCGACCGGGTCATCGGGCGCGCCGACTGGATCGGCTGGCCCTTCGGCCGGATCACCTCGCTGCGCCGGCCGGACGCCTTCGCGGACGTACCGGAACCAGGCGCCGCCGGGCCGCACGGGAGCCCCCATGGGTAGCCACGGGCGTACGGGTCCACCACCGCGGTCGCACGCGCGGACGGCGGCCCCGGAGGAGGCCGAGGTCGCGCCGGCCGGCGAGCCGGTGCGTACGGAGCCGGGCGGGCGTGCCGCGCGGCGGAAGGCGGCACGCCGGGTCAAGCGGAGGCGGCGCCGGTCCGCGGTCAAGGAGGTGCCGATCCTCATAGCGGTCGCGCTGCTGATCGCCCTGGTGCTGAAGACGTTCCTGGTGCAGGCGTTCGTGATCCCGTCCGGCTCGATGGAACAGACGATCCGGATCGGCGACCGGGTGCTGGTCGACAAGCTGACACCGTGGTTCGGGTCCCGTCCGGCCCGCGGCGACGTGGTGGTCTTCAAGGACCCCGGCGGCTGGCTCACGGGGGAGGGGACCAAGGCCGCTCAGGACCCCGTGGGCATCAAGCAGGGCAAGCAGTTCCTGACCTTCATCGGCCTGCTTCCCTCCGCGAACGAACAGGATCTGATCAAGCGCGTGATCGCCGTCGGCGGTGACACGGTCAAGTGCTGCGACAAGAACGGCAAAATCACAGTCAACGGAACGCCGCTCGACGAGCCCTATATCCACCCGGGCAACCCGCCGTCGCAGCTCACGTTCTCGGTACGGGTACCGGCCGGCCGCATTTTCGTGATGGGCGACCACCGCTCCGATTCGGCCGATTCCCGCTACCACTTGGAGGAACCCGGACAGGGCACCGTCCCGGAGAACCTCGTCGTGGGGCGTGCGGTGGTCATCGCCTGGCCGTTCGGCCACTGGCGGGGATTGTCCGAACCGGACACCTTCGCATCGGTCGGGGACGCGCCGCGCACGGGGACGCGAGCGGGCGCTTCGCCGAATAGTGTGTCCCTCATGGATCAGGACGGATTGATCCAGCTCCCGACCCCTGCGGAACTCCCGCTCGTTATGGGAGTGGTGGGCCTGCGTCGTATGCACGACAGGCTGCAGAGTGGAGAGAGGAGCGGATGTGGGGGACTTGGCGGTCGGCGCACGTTCCGGTCACGGAGAGCCCGAAAAACGACCCGGGGGGACCGATGAGTCGCCCAGGGCCGACGCGCCGGAGGATGCCGCCTCGTTCCAGGCGGCTCGACCGGCCCAGAAAGCCCGGGACACTGCGGACGGACCGGTGGATTCGGAGAACGACGGCGTGACACCCGGTGACGACGCCGAGGAGCCGGGCGGGCAGCAGCCCAAGAAGCAACGATCCTTCTGGAAAGAGCTGCCGATCCTCGTCGGCATCGCCCTGGTGCTCGCGCTGCTCATCAAGACTTTTCTTGTCCAGGCGTTCTCGATTCCTTCCGACTCGATGCAGAACACCCTCCAGCGCGGCGACCGGGTGCTGGTGGACAAACTGACTCCCTGGTTCGGGTCCAAGCCCGAGCGGGGCGAAGTGGTCGTCTTCCACGACCCGGGCAAGGGCGACCAGAGCTGGCTCGGCCCCGATACCCAGCAGCAGAATTCCGGCCCCTTCGGGCGCGGTGTGCAAAAGGTTCTGAGCTTCGTCGGCCTGATGCCGTCGGCCGAGGAGAAGGACCTCATCAAGCGGGTCATCGCCGTCGGCGGCGACACCGTGGAGTGCCAGGGCCAGGGCGGTCCGGTGAAGGTCAACGGCAAGGCGCTCGACGAGAAGTCGTACATCTTCCAGGGCAACTCCCCGTGCGACGACAAGCCGTTCGCCCCGGTCAAGGTCCCCAAGGACCACATCTGGGTGATGGGCGACCACCGCCAGGACTCGCTGGACTCCCGCTACCACCCCGACCTGTACAACGGCACGGTGCCGGTCAAGGACGTCGTCGGCCGCGCCTTCAGCGTCGCCTGGCCGATCGACCGCTGGTCCTTCCTCTCGGTGCCGGGCACCTTCGACCAGTCCGGGCTGAACGCCGCGGCCGCGGCGACGCCCTCGGCGCTCGGTCTCGCGGGCGCGGTGCCGCTGGTGCTGTGGCGCCGCCGCCGGATCGCCGGGAAGACCGCGTCGAAGGGCTGACCCGCGTCCGTACCGCCCGGTAAGGTGCGATCCCCATGCCCGAGGGCATGCGGAATCCGATCTTTACGGGGGCGGGAGCGGGCATGAGCGGAGCGGGACGCGAGGACGACGGCCACGGCCGCGCGGGCAGAGTGCTGTCCGGGCTGGCCGTGGCCGTCGGCTGTGTGCTCTTCCTCGGTGGATTCGTGTGGGGCGCCCTGCTGTACCAGCCGTACACCGTTCCCACGGACTCGATGGAGCCGACCATCATGCGCGGCGACCGGGTGCTCGCCGAGCGCGTCGACGGCGGCGAGGTGCGGCGCGGGGACGTCGTGGTCTTCAAGGACAAGGTCTGGGGCGACATGCCCATGCTCAAGCGCGTCGTCGGGATCGGCGGCGACAAGGTCGAGTGCTGCGACCGGCAGGGCCGGATGACGATCAACGGCAAGCCGGTCGACGAGCCGTATCTGGCGGCCGGGAGCCCGGCGTCGATCACGGCCTTCTCGACCACCGTGCCCGACGGGCAGCTCTTCCTCATCGGCGACCACCGCACCACCTCGGTCGACTCCCGTTCCCACCTGTCCGACGCGTCCCACGGCGCGGTGCCCCGGAGCGCGGTGAAGGGGCGGGTGGACGCCATCGCCTGGCCGATGGGCAGCTGGGGGATGATGGACAGACCCCGGGCGTTCGCCGGGCTGCCGGGCGGCACGTCCCACCCCGGCCCGCTGCCCCTGGTGCTGGCCTCGGTGGTCGTCGGAGCGCTGCTCGTCCTCGGCGGAGCGGCGTACGGACCGATGGCGCGCCGCCTGACGCCACGGCGCGGGGCCGGGCGGAACGGCGGCCCCGGCGGTGGGAAGGGAGTGACGGCGGGTGTCGGGTGAGGTGCCCCGGCCCGAGGGACCGGGACCGGACGGCCTGCCGGTCGACGACGGCCCGCAGGCCCCTGGAGGGCCGCGCAGGGCCTCGCGGGTCGTCCTGCTCGACCCCTGGGACCGGATCCTGCTCCTCCACGGCTTCGAGCCCGACGACCCGGCCACCACCTGGTGGTTCACCCCGGGCGGCGGGCTGGAGGACGACGAGACCTGGGAGCAGGCCGCGCGCCGGGAGCTCGCCGAGGAGACCGGGATCACCGACATCGAGCTGGGCCCGCCGCTGTGGCGGCGCAGCTGCTCCTTCCCCTTCGACGGGCGCCGCTGGGACCAGGACGAGTGCTACTACCTGGCCCGCACCCGGCAGGCCGCGGTGTGGACCGGGGGCGAGACGGAGCTGGAGCGGCGCAGCGTCACGGGGCTGCGCTGGTGGACGTGCGGGGAACTCCTCGCGACCCGTGAGACGGTGTATCCGACCAGGCTCGCCGAGCTGCTGCGTACGCTGCTCGACGAGGGACCCCCGAGTACGCCGGTGCTCCTGGAGACGGAGCGGGCCTGACGCACAATAGGGGGACGCACGGCTGAAGGGGAACATGCCATGAGCGCCGAGGACCTCGAGAAGTACGAGACCGAGATGGAGCTGAAGCTCTACCGGGAGTACCGCGATGTCGTCGGTCTGTTCAAATACGTGATCGAGACCGAGCGGCGCTTCTACCTCACCAATGACTATGAGATGCAGGTGCACTCCGTCCAGGGCGAGGTCTTCTTCGAGGTCTCGATGGCCGACGCCTGGGTGTGGGACATGTACCGGCCGGCGCGCTTCGTCAAACAGGTGCGGGTGCTCACCTTCAAGGACGTGAACATCGAGGAGCTCAACAAGAGCGATCTCGACCTCCCGGGTGGCTGAGTTATCCACAACCGGCGGGTTATCCACCAAGATCCAACAATGGGGCGTGGTCGCGGCACAGTCGGTGCCGGAGGTGGTGACCATGCTTCGACCGGAGCGGTCGGCGGGATCAGCGGGAAAGGCGGGGCCGGGGAGTTCTTTCACGGCGGCGGGATCGGCGGGATCGGCGGGGCCTTCGGGGTCGGCCGGATCGTCCGAGGGCTTCGCGCGACAGGCGCTCGGCCGCTACGGCGAGGAGCTGGCGGTGCGCCGGCTCACGGAGGCCGGGATAAGGATCCTGGACCGCAATTGGCGCTGCCGGGACGGCGAGATCGACATCGTCGCGTCCGATGGTGACGCCCTGGTGGTCTGCGAGGTGAAGACCCGGCGCGCGGGCCCCTACGAACACCCGATGGCGGCGGTGCGGACCGGGAAGGCCGACCGGCTGCGCAGGCTCGCCGGGCGATGGCTGGAGCGGAACGGGGGACCGCCGCCGGGCGGGGTGCGGATCGACCTCGTGGGCGTGGTCGTCCCCGACCGGGGAGCGCCCTCCGTGGAGCACGCCAAGGGGGTGGCGTGATGGGATTCGCCCGCACGTGCTCGGTGGCCCTGGTCGGGGTCGAGGGCGTCCTGGTCGAGGTCCAGGCCGGCCTGGAACCGGGCATCGCCGCCTTCACCCTGGTCGGCCTGCCGGACAAGAGCCTCCAGGAGAGCCGCGACAGGGTCCGCTCGGCCGTGGTGAACTCCGGTGCGGAGTGGCCGCAGAAGAAGCTGACGGTGGGGCTCAGCCCGGCGTCGGTCCCCAAGGGCGGCAGCGGCTTCGACCTCGCGGTGGCCTGCGCGGTCCTGGGCGCCGCCGAGCGGATCGACCCACGCCAGATCGCCGACCTGGTGATGATCGGCGAGCTCGGCCTTGACGGCCGGGTCCGGCCGGTCCGCGGCGTCCTGCCCGCGGTGCTCGCCGCCGCCGACGCGGGCTACCGCCAGGTGGTCGTCGCCGAGCAGACGGCCGCGGAGGCGTCCCTGGTGCCCGAGGTCTCGGTCCTCGGCGTCCGCAGCCTGCGCCAGCTGATCGCGGTCCTCTCGGACGAACCCGTGCCGGAGGAGGAACCGATCGAGGACGGGCGTCCCGACCCGACGCTGGCGGGGCTGTCGGTGGCCGGGGCCGGGATCGGGACCGGGGTGCTCTGCGGGGTCGGCGCCGCGCTCCACGTCCCCGACCTGGCCGAGGTCGCGGGCCAGCACCTGGCCCGCAAGGCCCTGGAGGTCGCGGCCGCGGGCGGTCACCACCTCTACCTCAAGGGGCCGCCGGGAGCGGGCAAGACGATGCTGGCGGAGCGGCTGCCAGGCCTGTTGCCACCGCTGACGTCCCAGGAGGCCCTGGAGGTCACGGCGGTGCACTCCGTCGCCGGCGTCCTGCCACCCGGCAAGCCACTGGTGCACGCTCCGCCGTACTGCGCGCCCCACCACTCGGCGACGATGGCGGCCCTCGTGGGCGGCGGCAACGGCCTGCCGCGCCCCGGCGCGGTGTCCCTGGCCCACAGGGGCGTGCTGTTCCTCGACGAGGCACCGGAGTTCAGCGGCCGGGCGCTGGACGCCCTGAGACAGCCGCTCGAGTCCGGTCACGTCGTGGTGGCCCGCTCGGCGGGGATGATGCAGATGCCCGCGCGGTTCCTCCTGGCCATGGCCGCGAATCCCTGTCCTTGTGGCCGGCACTCGCAGCTGGGGGAGGAGTGCGAGTGCTCGCCGACCGCGATCCGCCGCTATCAGGCCAGGCTGTCGGGCCCGTTGCTGGACCGGGTCGACCTGCGGGTCAGGGTGGAGGCGGTGACCCGGGCCGAACTGACCGGCAGGGACGGGGCGGCGGAGAACACCGAGACGGTGGCCGCGCGCGTGCGCGAGGCACGGGAGCGGGCCGCCGCCCGGTACCGGGCCACCCCGTGGAGCACCAACGGTGAGATGCCGGGCCACGAGCTGCGCAGCCGATGGCACCCCCTGCCCGGAGCCCTCAAGGAAGCCGAACGCGACATGGAGTGCGGCCTGCTGACGGCCCGGGGCCTCGACCGGGTCCTCAGGGTCGCCTGGACCGTCGCCGACCTCGCCGGACACGACCGCCCGGATGCGGAGGACGTGGCGCAGGCCCTCCATCTGCGCACCGGCTTCACCCGGGGGGTCCCGGCCGAGGCGGGAGCGAGGTGATGCGCGGGCGCCGGAGAACGGGGGAGGGGCCCGAGGACGGAGGCGGCTCCGGAGGCGCGGGCGGGCCACGGTCCGGAAGCGGCACCCGGGGCAGGGCCGCCCCCGACGCCGGGGGCTCCCGGACCGGGACTCCCGGACCCGAGCCGCCCGGGGACCGCGCACCCGGCCTCGGGGAGCGGCTCGCGCGCGTGGCGCTGACGCGGCTCACCGAACCGGGGGACGAGCGAGTGGGGCGCTGGCTGCGGGAGCTCGGTGCCGAGGGGCTGATGCGGGGGCTGACCGGAGCGGGACCGCCGCCCCCGGGCGCGGGGAAGGAACGGCTCGCGGGGTGCCGGGCGCGGGCGTCGACGCTCGACCCCCGTCGCGATCTCGGCACCGTCGCCGGGCTGGGCGGCCGCTTCCTCTGCCCGGGCGACCGGGAGTGGCCGGGGCAGCTGAACGACCTCGGTGACGCCCGCCCCGTCGGCCTCTGGGTGCGGGGCGAGGCCAACCTCCGGCTGTGGGCCCTGCGGTCCGTCGCCGTCGTCGGCGCCCGGGCCTGCACCGACTACGGCTCCCATGTCTCGGCCACCCTCGGCGCCGGGCTCGCCGAGCTCGGCTGGGTGGTGGTCTCGGGGGCCGCCCACGGGGTGGACGGCGCGGCGCACCGGGGAGCGCTCGCCGCCGGCGGCGCGACCGTCGCGGTGCTGGCGTGCGGGGTGGACGTGCCCTATCCACGCGGGCACGCCGAGTTGATCGGCCGGATCGCGGAACAGGGTCTGGTGCTGGCCGAGTTGCCGCCCGGCGGCCACCCGACGCGCAGCCGCTTCGTCCTGCGCAACCGTGTCATCGCGGCGTTGACGCGCGGGACGGTGGTCGTGGAGGCGCAGTACCGCAGCGGATCCCTGGTCACGGCGCGGCGCGCCCGGGAGCTGGGGCGGCACACGATGGGCGTTCCCGGCCCGGTCACCTCGGGGCTCTCGGCAGGTGTCCATGAACTCCTGCGCGAGGACGCGTGCCTGGTCACCGACGCCGCCGAGATCGCCGAGCTGGTCGGTGGCATGGGCGAGCTCGCCCCCGAGCGGCGCGGCCCCGTCGTGCCCCGGGACCTGCTCACCCCCGCGCTGACCGCGGTGCTCGAAGCGGTGCCCGGAGGGCCCGGCGGCGACCGCGACCTCGTCGCCCGCAACGCCTGCCGGGACCGGGACCGGACCCTCCGCGGGCTCCATGAACTCCAGGCCCTCGGCTTCGTCGAACGCTCCGGTGATCACTGGAAGTTGGCGGGCCCGACGTCAACATCCGGCACCACCAAGCCCCCCGGACGGCGCCCGTCCGTGCGGCGAGGCGGTTCTTGACCTGGGGCGATCGGGTGAAAGGGTTAAGGGGGTGACCGCGGGAGCCGATACGGCCAACCCGCCGCGGCCGCCGGGCGATCCGGCAGTCGGACTCCGGGAGCGCGGCCAGTGGAACCTATCCGCATATCGACCGAAGGGGCTCTCCTCGCGCACCGCAGCGCGTCAGTCACGCTACGCTCACGGGAATCCAGCCATTCGTACCACTCCATTCACATCCCCATTCACGTCACGTCTCCATTCACGTCACAGCAGAACGGCTCAAGACGACGAATGCCCCAGCACACCTCCGGGTCCGATCGCGCGGCGGCACCGCCCGCAGCACGCGGGCCCGTGCGCCCTCCCGCACCCTCGACGCTCGATGAGCTGTGGCGGTCGTACAAGGCCTCGGGCGACGACCGGCTGCGGGAGCAATTGATCCTCCACTACTCGCCGCTGGTGAAGTATGTGGCGGGGCGGGTCAGCGTCGGTCTGCCGCCCAATGTCGAGCAGGCGGACTTTGTTTCCTCCGGGGTCTTCGGACTCATCGACGCCATCGAGAAGTTCGACCCCACGCGAGAGATCAAGTTCGAGACCTATGCCATCACCCGCATCCGCGGGGCGATGATCGACGAATTGCGGGCCCTGGACTGGATCCCGCGCTCGGTCCGCCAGAAAGCGCGTGCCGTCGAGCGCGCGTACGCCACCTTGGAGGCGGCGCTGCGCCGCACGCCCTCGGAAGCCGAGGTGGCGGCGGAGATGGGCATCGCCGTCGAGGAACTGCACAGCGTCTTCAGCCAGTTGTCGCTGGCCAACGTCGTGGCCCTGGAGGACCTGCTGCACGTCGGCGCCGAGGGCGGTGAGCGGCTGAGCCTGATGGACACGCTCGAGGACACCGCCGCGGACGACCCCGTCGAGGTGGCCGAGGACCGCGAGCTGCGCAGGCTGCTCGCCCGCGCGATCAACACCCTTCCCGAGCGGGAGAAGACGGTGGTCACGCTCTATTACTACGAGGGCCTCACCCTGGCCGAGATCGGCCATGTGCTCGGCGTCACGGAGAGCCGGGTCAGCCAGATCCACACCAAGTCGGTCCTCCAGCTGAGGGCGAAACTGGCGGACATAGGACGCTGACCGCGCCTGCCGACCACCACCGGACCCCGACGGGCCCTCCCTTCACGCCGCTCCGCGCGCTCGCCCCGGTCGTCGCGGGCCCGCCGGAACGCCGCCCCGCGGGGAAACGTGCCGTCGGCGTCGTCCCGGTCGGCGGATATCCGTAAAGTGGAGCCGTGCCCAGGATTCGAGCGGCCTCAGTGGCCGAGCACCGGACGATGCAGCGCGACGCCCTGCTGGACGCCGCACGTTCCCTGCTGTCCGAAGGCGGTACGGAGGCCTTGACCTTCCCCGCGCTGGCCGAGCGCACCGGGCTGGCACGGTCCTCGGTCTATGAGTACTTCCGTTCGCGGGCCGCGGTCGTCGAGGAGCTGTGCGCCGTCGACTTCCCCGTCTGGGCGGCCGAGGTCGAGGCCGCCATGGAGCGCGCGGAGACGCCCGAGGCGAAGATCGAGGCGTATGTGCGGCAGCAGCTGGCGCTCGTCGGCGACCGGCGTCACCGCGCCGTGGTCGCCATCTCCGCGGGTGAGCTGGACTCCGGCGCGCGCGAGAAGATCCGCGCCGCGCACGGCGGGCTGGTGACCATGGTGGTCGAGGCCCTCGTCGCCCTCGGCCATGAGCAGCCCCGCCTCGCCGCGATGCTCCTCCAGGGAGTGGTGGACGCGGCGGTCCGCCGCATCGAGCTCGGCGCGGCCGAGGAGCCGCACCGCATCACCGAGGCGGCCGTGTCCATGGCCCTGCGCGGGGTCCGGGGCTGACGCTCCCGCGACCGGCGGCCCGAGCGGGCCGGTGAGCGGCAGCAGCCGGGACGGCGGGCGGCGCAGCATCCACGGCGGCAGCAGCGTCAGGGGATCGAGATAGGTCTCCCCGCGGAGCAGCCCCCAGTGCAGACAGTCCGCCGGACAGTGGAAGGGGCCCGCCTGCACGGTGCCCACCGGCTGCCCGGCGGCCACCCGATCCCCCTCGTGGACGGCCGGCCGCACCGGTTCGTAGGTGATCCGCAGCGGTGGATCGCCCGTCCCGGCCAGGGCGACGGCCACGACTCCCCGCCCGGCGACCGTGCCGGCGAAGGACACCGTCCCGGGGGCGGCCGCGCGCACCGGCTGCCCCGCCCGGGTGTCGAGATCCACTCCGCGGTGGCCCGCCGCCCAGGGCTTCGGCGGCGGGTCCCACGCCCGTACGACCACGGGGCGGCCCCCGCGTGCCCCGGTGACCGGCCACGCCCGGTCGCCTCCGGCCCCGCCCGCCCCGGGAGGGCCTGTGGCGGTGGCGGCCACGACGGCGGTGGTGGCCGGGTCCGCGGGCGTGGAGCGCGGGACCCAAGTGAGGTGTGTGACGCATGCGACGAGCATGGTCACGGTCAGTAAGGCGCCGGGCGTCGCCGCGCCCACGCCTGGGGAACGCCGCCGGAGGTGCCGCGTGAGAGATCGCATGCGAGAACCGTGGCCCACCCCGCCGATTCGTGGGGATCTTGACCAGGATCTGTGGACTACTCGCGGGTTGTGCACAACGTCGTCACCCGGGCCTTCCCGGGTCCCGTACACTTCTCATGGCGATCCGGGTCACCGGATCGACTTCGCACGCCCCGCTACCGGCGCGTCAGTCCCTTTCGGGCAGCCCGGTGGCCGTGTCTCTCGGTCCGCGGAACGGTTCCTCGCAAGGGTGCCTTCCACGGCGGACACGTCGGGGCGTCAGGAGCGGCGGCCGCCCGGCCGCCGTGGAACCGAGTATTTCAAGGAGCGCGGCCATGGCCGTCGTCACGATGCGGGAGCTGCTGGAGAGCGGCGTCCACTTCGGTCACCAGACCCGTCGTTGGAACCCGAAGATGAAGCGTTTCATCTTCACGGAGCGCAACGGCATCTACATCATCGACCTGCTCCAGTCGCTGTCGTACATCGACCGCGCCTACGAGTTCGTCAAGGAGACCGTCGCGCACGGTGGCTCCATCATGTTCGTCGGCACGAAGAAGCAGGCCCAGGAGGCCATCGCCGAGCAGGCGACCCGCGTCGGGATGCCGTACGTCAACCAGCGCTGGCTGGGCGGCATGCTCACCAACTTCTCGACCGTCTACAAGCGCCTCCAGCGCCTGAAGGAGCTCGAGCTCATCGACTTCGAGGATGTGGCCGCCTCCGGCCTCACCAAGAAGGAGCTGCTCGTCCTCTCCCGCGAGAAGACCAAGCTCGAGAAGACCCTCGGCGGTATCCGCGAGATGCAGAAGGTGCCCAGCGCCGTCTGGATCGTGGACACCAAGAAGGAGCACATCGCCGTCGGTGAGGCGCGCAAGCTGCGCATCCCGGTCGTCGCGATCCTCGACACCAACTGCGACCCCGACGAGGTCGACTACAAGATCCCGGGCAACGACGACGCGATCCGCTCCGTCACGCTGCTCACCCGCGTGATCGCCGACGCCGTCGCCGAGGGCCTCATCGCCCGTTCCGGTGCCGCCACCGGTGACGCCAAGGCCGACAAGGCCGCCGGCGAGCCGCTCGCCGAGTGGGAGCGCGACCTGCTCGAGGGCGAGAAGAAGGCTGACGAGACCGAGGCTCCGGCCGAGGCCCCCGCCGCCGAGGCCGAGAAGCCGGCCGCGGACGCCGAGCAGGCCTGACAACTCAGTCGCGGTAGATGACGGCGGGGGCCGGCGCGACCAGCGCCGCCCCCGTCGTGCACCCGTAGTCACAACGACTTCCGAGAGAGATTCACCATGGCGAACTTCACCGCCGCTGACGTCAAGAAGCTCCGTGAGCTCACCGGCGCCGGCATGATGGACTGCAAGAAGGCGCTGGACGAGGCGGCCGGCGACCTGGACAAGGCCGTCGAGATCGTTCGCGTCAAGGGCCTGAAGGGCGTGGCCAAGCGCGAGAGCCGCACCACCTCGAACGGTGCCGTCGTCTCGGTCATCGCCGACGACAACACCTCCGGTGTGCTCGTCGAGCTGAAGTGCGAGACCGACTTCGTCGCCAAGGGCGAGAAGTTCGTCGCCGTCGCCGAGACGCTGGCCGCCCACGTCGCCAAGACCGCTCCGGCGGACCTCGAGGCGCTCATGGCGTCCGAGATCGAGGCCGGCAAGACCGTCCAGGCGTTCGTGGACGAGGCCAACGCCACCCTCGGTGAGAAGATCGTCGTCGACCGCTTCGCGCAGTTCGCCGACGGCTACGTCTCCGCGTACATGCACCGCACCGCCGCGGACCTGCCGCCGCAGGTCGGCGTCCTGGTCGAGCTCGACAAGGACAACGCCGAGGTCGCCAAGGACATCGCGCAGCACATCGCCGCGTTCGCGCCGAAGTTCCTCTCCCGCGAGGACATCCCGGCCGACGTGCTCGAGAACGAGCGCCGCGTCGCCGAGGCCACCGCCCGCGAGGAGGGCAAGCCCGAGGCCGCCCTGCCGAAGATCATCGAGGGTCGCGTCACCGGCTTCGTCAAGGAGAACTCCGTTCTCGAGCAGGCGTTCGCCAAGGACAACAAGAAGACCGTCCAGAAGATTCTGGACGAGGCCGGTGTCAAGCTGAAGCGCTTCTCGCGCATCCGCGTCGGCGCCTGAGCCGTCAGCAGGGCAGCGAATGACCTGCGACCCGCTAGGGTCGTACGCAGCCGACCCTTCACCGGTCGGCCGCTGATGTGACGAGGAGGCCATTGCCGTACAGGGATCTGATAAAGACCCATCCGGCAATGGCCTTCTTCGTATGTGCACGAGGAGATCTCCAATGAATCAGGGTGCGGACGCCCGGCCGGCAGCCGACGACAAAAACGCTGACCACGGCAAACGCCGTCGGTTTATGCTGAAACTGTCCGGCGAGGCATTCGCCGGCGGCGGGGGCCTCGGTGTCGACCCCGATGTCGTGCACGCCATCGCTCGCGAGATCGCGGCAGTCGTCCGCGACGGCTACGAGATCGCCGTCGTCATCGGCGGCGGCAACTTCTTCCGCGGCGCCGAGCTCCAGCAGCGCGGCATGGACCGTGCCCGCTCGGACTACATGGGCATGCTCGGCACCGTCATGAACTCCCTCGCCCTCCAGGACTTCCTGGTCAAGGAAGGCGTCGAGACGCGGGTGCAGACCGGCATCACCATGGGCCAGGTCGCCGAGCCGTTCATCCCGCTGCGCGCGGTGCGCCACCTGGAGAAGGGCCGCGTCGTCATCTTCGGCGCCGGCATGGGCATGCCCTACTTCTCCACCGACACCACCGCCGCCCAGCGCGCCCTGGAGATCCACGCCGAGGCGATCCTGATGGGCAAGAACGGCGTCGACGGGGTCTACGACTCCGACCCGAAGAAGAACCCCGACGCGGTGAAGTTCGACGCTCTCGAGTACAGCGAGGTGCTGTCCCGCGGCCTCAAGGTCGCCGACGCCACCGCCATCTCCCTGTGCATGGACAACAAGGTGCCGATCCTCGTCTTCGAGCTGCTCGCCGAGGGCAACATCGCGCGTGCGGTCAAGGGTGAGAAGATCGGCACGCTCGTGAGCGACCAGAGCACGCGGGCCTGACGGCCCGGACAACCGCCGTCCTGGGCGATCACGCCGCACAGGGACGGCAACACCGTGCCGTGGGAAGACCCCGGCACGGGGATGGACAACTGCCTGCCGGTCGGACACCGTGCAGGAGAAGACGCGCGCAGGGGCGAGGCTCTGCTTACTGATAACACCAGGAGCAAGTGGTGATCGAAGAGATCCTCCTCGAGGCCGAGGAGAAGATGGAGAAGGCCGTTGTGGTCGCCAAGGAGGACTTCGCGGCGATTCGCACCGGGCGTGCGCACCCCGCGATGTTCAACAAGATCGTGGCCGACTACTACGGTGCGCTGACGCCGATCAACCAGCTGGCGTCCTTCTCGGTGCCGGAGCCGCGCATGGCTGTGGTGACGCCCTTCGACAAGAGCGCACTGCGCAACATCGAGCAGGCCATCCGCGACTCGGACCTCGGTGTCAACCCGAGCAACGACGGCAACATCATCCGAGTGACGTTCCCCGAGCTGACCGAGGAGCGCCGCCGCGATTACATCAAGGTGGCCCGTACCAAGGGCGAGGACGCGAAGATCTCGATCCGCGCCATCCGCCGCAAGGCCAAGGACGCCCTCGACAAGCTCGTCAAGGACAAGGAGTCCGGCGAGGACGAGGTGCGCCGCGCGGAGAAGGAGCTCGACGACACCACCGCGAAGTACGTCGCGCAGGTGGACGAGCTGCTCAAGCACAAGGAAGCCGAGCTCCTCGAGGTCTGATGAACGACACATCCTGGGGAGCCCCGCCGAGCGCCGGGTACTGGGGGTCCACCGACCGCGGACCCTCCCCCTCGCTCGGAGGGGACGTGCGCCCGGGTTCGGCGGGTCCTGTGCACGAGGCGGGCGTCGCGGCGCAGACTCGGCCCATGCCCATCGTGCCCCCCTCAGGCGGAGACCAGGACGACCGTGACGAGGGGGCCGCCCACCTGCGCGGCCCCCTGTTCCGTGATGAACAGGAGCCCGACATCCGGCCCCAGGAGTCTGCCCCGGAGCCTGCATCCCCCCAGGCACCCAAGGCCGGCAAGAAGAGCGCCGGCCGAGATCTTCGGGCCGCGATAGGGGTGGGACTGGGCCTCGGCGCGGTCATCCTCGCCTCCCTGTTCATCTACAAGCCCGTCTTCCTCGGCGTGATCGTCGTCGCCGTCGTCGTCGGGCTGTGGGAGCTGACGTCCCGCCTCGCCGAGCGGAAGGCCGTCAAGGCCCCCCTGGTGCCGCTCGCGCTCGGCGGCGCCGCCATGGTCATCGCCGGTTACGCGAGGGGCGCCGAGGGCGCGTGGGTGGCCATGGCCTTCACCGCGCTCGCCGTGCTCGTGTGGCGGATGTCGGAGCCTCCGGACGACTACCTCAGGGATGTCACGGCGGGTATCTTCGCCGCGTTCTACGTGCCGTTCCTGGCCACGTTCGTGGCCCTGATGCTGGCCGCGGGCGACGGCGCGTGGCGGGTGCTCACCTTCCTGATCCTCACGGTCGTCAGCGACACCGGTGCGTACGCGGTGGGCTGGAAGTTCGGCAAGCGCAAGCTCGCGCCGCGCATCAGCCCCGGCAAGACGCGCGAGGGCCTGCTGGGCGCCGTGCTCTTCGCCATGGTGGCGGGCGCGCTGTGCATGCACTTCCTGATCGACGGCGGCAAGTGGTGGCAGGGACTGCTGCTCGGTCTCGCCGTCGCGGCCAGCGCCACGCTGGGCGACCTCGGCGAGTCCATGATCAAGCGCGACCTCGGCATCAAGGACATGGGCGCGCTGCTGCCCGGCCACGGCGGGATCATGGACCGGCTGGACTCGCTGCTGCCGACCGCACCCGTGGTGTGGTTGCTGATGGTGGTCTTCGTCGGCAGCGCTTAGGGCTCCGGCCTGCGCTTTCTTCGGTGAGGGGTTCGTTGTCCACAGGACGGCGGGCCCCTCTCCGCGCGTCTGCGACACTGGTAGGACCATGCCTGCACCTGGAGAACTCACTTTCGTCGCGCCGCGCGGGGCCAAGCTGCCCCCGCGGCACCTTGCCGACCTCTCGCCCGCCGAGCGCCGCGAGGCGGTTGCCGCGATCGGCGAGAAGCCGTTCCGTGCGAAGCAGCTGTCGCAGCACTACTTCGCCCGGTACGCGCACGACCCCGCGGCATGGACCGACATCCCCGCCGCCGCCCGCGAGAAGCTCGCGTCCGAGCTGCTGCCGGAGCTGATGAAGGTCGTCCGACACATCTCGTGCGACGACGACACCACCCGCAAGACCCTCTGGCGGCTGCACGACGGCAAGCTCGTGGAGTCGGTGCTGATGCGCTACCCCGACCGGGTCACCATGTGCATCAGCTCCCAGGCCGGCTGCGGGATGAACTGCCCGTTCTGCGCCACGGGCCAGGCCGGTCTGGACCGCAACCTGTCGACCGCCGAGATCGTGCACCAGATCGTGGACGGCATGCGCGCGCTGCGCGACGGCGAGGTGCCGGGCGGTGCCGCCCGCCTGTCCAACATCGTCTTCATGGGCATGGGCGAGCCGCTCGCCAACTACAAGCGGGTCGTCGGCGCCATCCGCCGGCTCACCGACCCCGAGCCCGACGGCCTCGGCCTCTCCCAGCGGGGCATCACCGTCTCCACCGTCGGCCTGGTCCCCGCGATGCACCGCTTCGCCGACGAGGGCTTCAAGTGCCGCCTCGCGGTCTCGCTGCACGCCCCCGACGACGAGCTGCGCGACACCCTGGTGCCGGTCAACACCCGCTGGAAGGTCCGCGAGGTCCTCGACGCCGCCTGGGAGTACGCGGAGAAGTCGGGCCGCCGCATCTCCATCGAGTACGCCCTGATCCGCGACATCAACGACCAGGCGTGGCGCGGTGACCTGCTCGGCCGGCTCCTCAAGGGCAAGCGCGTGCACGTCAACCTCATCCCGCTCAACCCCACCCCGGGGTCGAAGTGGACGGCCTCCCGCCCGGAGGACGAGCGGGCGTTCGTCGCGGCGATCGCCGCGCACGGCGTGCCGGTGACCGTCCGCGACACCCGTGGCCAGGAGATCGACGGCGCCTGCGGACAGCTGGCGGCGGCCGAGCGCTGAGAGCGGCCCCGCGGCGGCACTGATACGGTGCCTTCGCGCATACGAGCGCACAAGCGAACGTACAAATGAACAATCCGACAGGGGAGCGCGAAAGCGCTGAGAGTGCGGCACGGGCCGCAGACCCTCGGACCTGATCCGGGTCATACCGGCGTAGGGAGTCAGCTCATCATGAACACCAATCTCCGGCGTGCCCTCGGCGCGGCCGCCGCCGTCGCGCTCGGCCTGCCCGCGCTCGCCGCCTGCGGCTCCGGCGGCTCCGAGGCGGCCGACGGCGGCAAGACCGTCACCCTCGTCTCGCACGACTCCTTCCAGGTCTCGGACGGCGTGCTCAAGGAGTTCGAGAAGCAGAGCGGCTACACCGTCAAGGTGCTCAAGAGCGGTGACGCCGGAACGGCCGTCAACCAGGCGATCCTCTCCGCGAAGCACCCGCAGGGCGATGTCTTCTTCGGCGTCGACAACACCCTCCTGTCGCGCGCGCTCGACAAGGACCTCTTCACGCCGTACGAGGCCAAGGGCCTGGACCGGGTCCCCAAGGCCCTCCAGGCCGACGCCGCGCAGCACCGGGTCACCCCGATCGACAGCGGCGACATCTGCGTCAACTACGACCGCGCGTACTTCGCCGACCACAAGCTGGCCCCGCCGCAGTCCTTCGACGACCTGATCAAGCCGGAGTACAAGAACCTCCTCGTCACGGAGAACTCCGCCACGTCGTCCCCCGGGCTCGCCTTCCAGCTCGGCAGCATCGCCAAGTACGGCGACGACGGCTGGCAGGACTACTGGAAGAAGCTCAAGGCCAACGGCGTCGAGGTGGTCGACGGCTGGGAGCAGGCGTACAACCAGCGCTTCTCCGGCTCCGCCGCAGGCCGCAAGACCAAGGGCGACAAGCCGCTGGTCGTCTCCTACGCCTCCAGCCCGCCCGCCGAGGTGATGGATGTGAAGCCCGAGCCGAAGGAGGCCCCGACCGGGGTCGCGACCGGCACGTGCTTCCGGCAGATCGAATTCGCCGGACTGCTGTCCGGCGCGAAGAACACCGAGGGCGGCAAGGCGCTGATCGACTTCCTGCTGAGCAAGAAGTTCCAGGAGGACATGCCGCTCACCATGTTCGTCAACCCCGCCGCCCAGGACGCCGCGCTGCCCGGCCTGTTCACCAAGTACGGCGCGAAGGTCACCGACCCCGCGACCCTCGCGCCGGAGAAGATCGCCAAGAACCGCGACCAGTGGATCAAGGCATGGTCCTCGATCGTCCTGAAGTAGACGTAACGGGGAAGCCGCCGCAGGGCCCCCGGACGGCCTCCGGGCGGTCCCGGCAGCACCTCCGGCGGACGGCGGTGCGGCTCGGCCTGATGGCCGTGCCGCTCGCCTTCTTCGGGGTCTTCTTCGCCTACCCCGTCACCGCGATCGTCTCCCGGGGGCTCAAGGACGGCGGGCACTGGCAGTTCGGCCGCGTCGGCGAGGTCGTCATCGACCCCGCTATCGGCCACGTCCTGTGGTTCACCACCTGGCAGGCGCTCGCCTCCACCGCGCTGACCCTCGCCCTCGCGCTCCCCGGCGCGTACGTCTTCGCGCGTTTCGACTTTCCCGGCAAGCAGCTGCTGCGGGCCGTGGTCACCGTCCCCTTCGTCCTGCCGACCGTCGTCGTCGGCTCGGCGTTCCTGGCGCTGCTGGGGCGCGGCGGGCTGCTGGACGAGCTGTGGGGCGTGCGCCTGGACACCACGGTGTGGGCGATCCTCCTCGCCCACGTCTTCTTCAACTACGCCGTGGTCGTACGGACCGTCGGCGGCCTCTGGGCCCAGCTCGACCCCCGTCAGGAAGAGGCGGCGCGGGTGCTGGGCGCGGGCCGCCTCGCCGCCTGGCGGCGGGTGACCCTGCCCGCCCTGACGCCCGCCGTGGCGGCCGCGGCCCTGATGGTCTTCCTCTTCACCTTCACCTCCTTCGGCGTCGTGCAGATCCTGGGCGGCCCGCGCTACTCCACGCTGGAAGTGGAGATCTATCAGCAGACGGCGCAGCTGCTGGACCTGCCGACCGCGGCCGTGCTCACCCTCGTGCAGTTCGTGGCGGTGGCCGTGCTGCTCGTGGTGCACGGCCGGACCGTACGCCGCAGGGAGTCCGCCCTGAAGCTCGTCGACGCCGCACGCACCGCACGCCGACCGCGCGGCGCGGCGCAGTGGGCGCTGCTCGGCTCCGTGCTGGCCGTGGTCGCGCTGCTGGTCCTGGTGCCGCTCGTCGTCCTCACCCTGCGCTCCTTCGACGGCCCCGACGGCTATGGCCTCGCCTTCTACCGCGCCCTCGCCTCGGCGGGCGACAACGGCGGCACGTTCGTCGTCGCCCCGCTGGAGGCCATCGGCAATTCGCTGGCGTACGCGCTGGCCGCCACCGGCATCGCGGTGGTCGTGGGCGGTCTGGCGGCCGCCGCGCTCACCCGGCGCGCGGGGCGGCTCGTCCGCGGCTTCGACGCGCTGCTGATGCTGCCGCTCGGCACCTCCGCCGTGACCGTCGGCTTCGGCTTCCTGATCACCCTGGACGAGCCGCCGCTGGACCTGCGCACGTCGTGGATCCTGGTGCCGCTCGCACAGGCTCTGGTGGGCGTGCCCTTCGTCGTACGGACCATGCTGCCCGTACTGCGCGCGGTGGACGCCCGGCTGCGCGAGGCCGCCGCGGTGCTCGGCGCATCGCCGCTGCGCGCCTGGCGCGAGGTGGACCTGCCGCTGGTGGGCCGCGCCCTGGCGGTCGCGGCCGGTTTCGCGTTCGCCGTGTCACTGGGCGAGTTCGGGGCGACGGTCTTCATCGCCCGGCCCGACAGCCCGACGCTGCCCGTGGCGGTGGCCCGGCTGCTCGGCCGGCCAGGGGAGCTCAACTACGGCCAGGCGATGGCCCTCAGCACGATCCTGATGCTGGTGTGCGCGGCCGCGCTGCTGGTTCTGGAGCGCGTCCGCACCGACCGTTCGGGAGAGTTCTAGATGTCCCTGCTGCGACTGGACGGCGTGACCGTCCGCTTCGGTGAGCGCGCGGCGCTGGACGCGGTCGACCTGGAGGTCGCCGAGCACGAGACGGTGTGCGTGCTCGGGCCGAGCGGCAGCGGCAAGTCCACGCTGCTGCGGGTGGTCGCCGGACTGCAGCGCGCGGACGCCGGGCGGGTGTTCCTCTCCGGGAACGACCAGGGCGGTGTGCCGACGCACCGGCGTGAGGTGGGCCTGATGTTCCAGGACCACCAGCTGTTCCCGCAGCGCGACGTGGGCGGCAACGTCGGCTTCGGGCTGCGCATGCGGAAGACGGGACGCGCGGAGGCGGAGCGCCGGGTGGCCGAACTGCTCGACATGGTGGGGCTGCCGGGCGCCCAGCGGCGGTCCGTCGCGGCGCTGTCGGGGGGAGAGCAGCAGCGGGTCGCGCTGGCCCGCGCGCTCGCCCCGCGGCCGCGGCTGCTGATGCTCGACGAGCCGCTGGGCCAGCTCGACCGGAGCCTGCGGGAGCGCCTCGTGGTGGAGCTGCGGGAGCTCTTCGGGCGGCTGGGCACCACCGTGCTGGCCGTCACCCACGACCAGGGCGAGGCATTCGCGCTCGCCGACCGGGTCGTGGTGATGCGGGACGGCCGGATCGCACAGGCCGGGACGTCGCTGGAGGTCTGGCAGCGGCCGGCGTCGGAGTTCGTGGCCCGCTTCCTCGGCTTCGACAACGTGGTCGAGGCGACGGTGTCCGGGGAGCGCGCGGACACGGTGTGGGGCAAGGTGCCGGTGCCGGCCGGGACGCCGGAGGGCCGCCGCCGTCTGCTCGTACGGCCCGCGGGCGTCCGCCTGGCACCGGTGGTGGACGGGCTGCCCTGCACGGTCACCGGGCGGACGTTCCGGGGCGACCACGTGGTGGTGCTGCTCCGGCCCGCCGACGGCCCGGAGCTGGAGGCGGCGTGCGGACTGCGGGACGCGCCGGACGTGGGTGACCGGGTGGGCGTGGTGTTCCGCGCCGACGACGTGGTGGTGCTGGGCGGTTCCTGACCGTATGGGAAAGGGCCGGCCGCCTGGTCCGTGAGGACAGGCGGCCGGCCCGTTTTCGTGGGTTTGCCGGTGCGTCAGCCGCTGACTGTCGGCTGGAGTTCCTTCGGCTCCGGTTCCGCCTGCGGCGCGCCTTCCGGTTCGCCGAACCAGGCGACCGCCACCGCGCCGGTCACCGCCAGCAGGAAGCCGAGGATCGCGACCCAGGCGAAGCCGGGACGGGAGCTGTCGCCGAGCAGGAGGACGCCGATGATGCCCGGCAGGACGGTCTCACCGACGACCAGGGCCGCCGTGGCACCGTTGACCGAGCCGATCTGGAGGGCGACCGTGTGCAGGTACATGCCGACCGCACCGGATATGAGGATGGCGTAGAGGGCCGGGTCCGCGATCAGGGTGGGCAGGTCGAAGGGGTCGATCCCGTCCAGGATGCGTACGCCCACGCCGATCGCGCCGAAGCCGAGACCGGACAGCAGGCCGGCCAGGATCGCGGCGCGCGACCCCATCAGGCGCACGGCCACGGTGCCACCGCCCATCAGCACGACCGAGATGACCAGCAGCCACCAGTGGGTGGACCGCGCGGCGTCACCGCCGCCCTCGTGGCCCGCGGCGGTCGCCAGCAGCACCAGCGCGGAGCAGACCACGCCGATGGACGCCCACTCCGGCTTGGTCAGCCGGATGCCCAGGAGCTTGACGCTCAGCAGGGCCGTGACGACGAGGTTGGCGCTGATGACCGTCTGGGAAAGGAACAGCGGCAGCATCCGGGCGGCCAGGGCGCCCAGCCCGAAGCCTATGAAGTCCAGGACCGTACCGACCATGAACTCCCAGGTCACAGCGGCCTTCGCGGTGGAGGAGAGGCTCGGCCCGCCATGCTGGGTGGTGCCCGTGGAGGAGGCGGTGGCGGCCTCCTGGCGGGCCGATTTGCGCGATCCCACGGCTTGCAGGACCGAACCCGTCCCATAACAGGCCGAGGCCGCGACAGCCGTCACTAGGCCGATGATCACCAATTGCTCCGTTCGCCTGATAAACCGTCGTGCTTCTGAGCCAGACGTGCTTTTCGGCGCGGAAGTTGCCTTGGGTCAAGAAAAGGTCAAGAACCGGTCCGCCGTGGGACCGGTGCGACGTCAGCCGCCCGTGGGCCCGGTCGCCCGCGCCAGCGCCGCCGGTGCCTCCTCCACGGAGTCGACCAGCGCGATCCGGCCCGCCATCGGCCGCCCCGCGGCCAGCGCCTCCAGCAGGGGCCACGCCGGAAGCGTACGCGTCCAGTGCGCACGGCCGACCAGCACCATGGGCGTCGGCTCGCCGCCCCGCCGGTAGAAGTTCGGGGTCGCGTTCCCGAAGATCTCCTGTACGGTCCCGGCCGCGCCCGGCAGGAAGATCACCCCGGCGTCGGAGCGGGTGAGGAGACCGTCCTCGCGAATGGCGTTGGCGAAGTACTTCGCGATGTGCGTGGCGAAGGCATTGGGTGGCTCGTGCCCGTAGAACCACGTCGGAATGCCCACGGACGGCCCGCCGCCGGGCCGCAGGGAGCGCACGGAGAGGGCGGCCGAGGCCCAGGCCCCGACGGACGGTGTGAAGGCGGGAACCCCGGTCAGCAGCTCCAGGGCCTCGTCCAGCACGGCGTCGTCGAACGGCGCGGCGTACGCGCCGAGGTTCGCGGCCTCCATGGCGCCCGGACCGCCGCCCGTGGCGACCATCAGCCCGCCGCGGGCCAGCGCCCGTCCCAGCCGCGCGGCGGCCGCGTAGTCCACGGAACCGCGCCGCAGCGCGTGGCCGCCCATGACGCCCACGACGCGCCGCCCAAGGAGAAGCTCGTCCAGCGCGTCGGAGACGGCGTCGTCGTGGATGCCGCGCAGCATCGAGGCGACGATGTCGCCGTCCGCCCTCGTGCGCTCGAACCAGGCGTGGGTGAGGGCGTCCGGCGTGTTCTCGTAGCCCTTCTCCAGCCCCTCGAACAGCTCCTCGGGGCGGTAGAGCTCGCCCCGGTACGGATCGAACGGCAGGTGGGGCACCGGAGGGAAGACCAGTGCCCCGCCCGCCCGGACCTTCCCGTCCGCCGCACGCTCCATCGGGCAGCCGAGGAAGACGGCCTCATCGGTGTCCGTGGCCAGCAGCGCGGCCGTACGGCCCGTCAGGTCGACGGACTGCACCCGGTATCCGCCCAGCGAGCCCGTGGCGGCGACCCGGTCGAACTCCTCCAGCGACTCGATCTCCTCCGTGGCGCCGAGGGCAGCCACCCTTCACCTGGTCATGGGCAGCGCGGCCAGCTCGGCGATGGCCCATGTGAGGGGGGTGAGCACGGCAAGCAGCACACAGGTGCGCAGCACGGCCGCGCCACGGAGCATCGAGGCGGGGAGCCCCAGGCGCTGCAGGGCCGCCGTGGTGCCCGTGCGGCTCTGCCGGCTGTCCAGGGCGGCGGTGATGGCGGTGGCGGTGACACAGGCCATCACCAGGGCCGCGCCGAGACCGGTCAGCGGGCCGAAGGGGCGGGGCCCTGAGCCCTCCCAGGCCGCGCCGTACAGCTCGGCCGCCGCGAGGGCGCCCGAGGCCACGGCGCACAGCACGCCGAGCGGCCGGCCGATCCGGGTGGCCGCGTCCTGCAGTATGCGCCCGGCCAGCAGTCGCACGGCGCCGGGCCGCCCGGCCGACAGCAGGACCCCGCACCAGTGCGTCAGGCCCGGCCCGGCGAGGACGAGGCCGAGCGAGGCGAGCAGCCAGCCGCCGATGACACCGGGGGAGGCGCCGTCGGTGCGGCCGGGCAGCGACAGCAGGGTGTCGGGGTCGGGGGCCGGGCCGCGGCCCACGTACGCCTCCATGGCGAGGCCGACCGAGATGATCGCGATGCCCCAGGGGAGGCCGGTGTACACGGGCTTGGGGGTGGGCGGGACGGCCGGCTTCGGCGCGGGAGCCTCCGTCTCGGCCTCGGGGTCCACGGGCGGCGCAGGGGCCGCGGCCTCCCGGCGCGGGCGCAGCGCGACGGCACAGGTGGCCGACGCGAGGACCGGCAGCAGACCGAGGAGCGTCAGCGTCGCGCCCCACGGCAGGTGCGCCTGCCCGTCCAGCAGCCGCTCGGCGGAGCCGCTCAGCGGGGTGCCGCCGAGGTCGCCGCGGAGCTCCAGACAGACCAGCAGGGCGACGCCGCTGCCGAGCGTGCAGGAGATCGCCGTCGAGGCCGCCGCGAGGAGCGACATCCGTACCGGTCCGAGCCCCGCCGCGTCCAGACCCGCGCGCGGGCGGGTGGAGGGGTCCGTACGGGCCACGGCGAGGGCGAACTGCACGACGGCGGCGAGCGGTACGGCACACCACACCAGCCGTACGATCGACTGCCCGGTCGCCTTGGGATGTGCCACCGCGTACCCGAGGGTGCACAGCAACAGGAAACCGACGCCCGCCGCGGCGGCCGCGACCAGAAGTCTTCGCAGCAGGACGAGCGGGTGAGCGCCGCGCGCTAGGCGGAGACTGAGCACGCCGCCCTGCCCTCTCCACCGGGCGCGTCGGGCGCCGGGATCCCACTGGCCCGGCGGCCGTCGGCCAGGGTGACCGTCCGGTCGGCGAGGGTGGCGATCTCGTCGTCCAGGGTGGCGATGACGACCGTGATCTGGTGCGAGCGCGCGGCCGTCGTCAGGGTGCGCAGCACCTGTGCCCGGTCGGCGTTGTGCAGTGGTGCGGTCGGCTCGTCCGCGAAGATGACGGTCGGTTCGGTGGCCAGCGCCCGCGCGATCGCGATCCGCTGACGCTGTGCCATCAGCATGGCGTCCGGCCGCTTGCGGGCGCAGTCGCCGACGTCGAGGCGCTCCAGCCACTCACCGGCGGTCCGTTTGGCGGCCCGGTGGCCGATGCCGCGCAGCAGCAGCGGCAGGGCGGCGTTCTCCCAGCCGCTGAGCTCCGGGACGAGGTGGGGCTCGCTGTCGATCCAGCCGAACCGCTCGCGGCGCAGCCTCTCCCGGGCGGGACGCGAGAGGGTGTGCACGGGTGCGCTGTTGAACCACACCTCGCCGGGTGTGGGCAGCAGCTGGCCCGACAGGCATTTCAGGAGTGTGCTCTTCCCGGAACCGCGTGTCCCGGTGACGGCGAGGATCTCGCCTTCACGTACGCCGACGGAGACCCCGGCGAGAGCGGGGGAGCCGTTGTATGCGTAATGCAGGCCACGTGCCCAGAGCACGTCATTGTCCGGCGGGGCCACCATTATCGAGCACCTCGGGTCGCTGAAGGGTCCGTTCCCCTGTCCGGGTGAACGAACCGGAGGCCATTGGGTCACTGGCACCGTACGGAACCGGGATCCTAGCCCTCGCCCAGGCTCGGCGCTGGAGGGCCTGACTTTCCTCCGGTCGGCCTCATCCTCAGCGGTCGCCCATGCGTCGGAGCGCATGCGCGCAGGACGTGTGAGCGGATGTGCGGCCGGAGCGCGATCACCCCTGCCGGGAGCCGTGGCCCACGCGCGCGTGGAGCGAAGGGGGTCGCGCGGGGCCACGGCGGGAGGGACGGGCCGGCCGGTGGGCCGGCCCGTCCGGGTCGGTCAGATCTTGGTCCACGCCTCCGTGAGGACGCCGCGGACTATCTGCTCGATCTCGTCGAACGTCGACTGGTCGGAGATCAGCGGCGGCGAGAGCTGGATGACCGGGTCGCCGCGGTCGTCGGCCCGGCAGTACAGCCCGTTCTCGAACAGCTGCTTGGACACGAAGCCGTAGAGCAGCCGCTCGCACTCCTCGGGGGTGAAGGACTCCTTGGTGGCCTTGTCCTTCACCAGCTCGATGCCGTAGAAGAAGCCGTTGCCCCGCACGTCGCCGACGATCGGCAGGTCGTTCAGCTTCGACAGGGTGGCGTGGAACGCCGCTTCGTTGTCCAGCACGTGCTGGTTGAGGCCCTCGCGCTCGAAGATGTCGAGATTGGCGAGCGCGACTGCGGCGGAGACCGGGTGGCCGCCGAAGGTGTAGCCGTGCAGGAAGGTGGCGTCGCCCTTGAAGAAGGGCTCGGCGATCCGGTCGGAGATGACGGCCGCGCCGATCGGGGAGTAGCCCGAGGTCATGCCCTTGGCGCAGGTGATGATGTCCGGGACGTAGCCGAACTTGTCGCAGGCGAACATCGTGCCGAGGCGGCCGAAGGCGCAGATGACCTCGTCCGAGACCAGCAGGACGCCGTACCGGTCGCAGATCTCGCGCACCCGCTGGAAATAGCCGGGGGGCGGCGGGAAGCAGCCGCCGGCGTTCTGCACGGGCTCCAGGAAGACGGCGGCGACGGTGTCCGGGCCCTCGAAGAGGATCTCCTGCTCGATCTGGTCGGCGGCCCAGCGGCCGAAGGCCTCGGGGTCGTCACCGTGGATCGGGGCGCGGTAGAAGTTGGTGTTGGGCACCTTGTGCGCGCCGGGAACCAGCGGCTCGAAGGGCGCCTTGAGGGCCGGCAGGCCGGTGATGGACAGGGCGCCCTGCGGGGTGCCGTGGTAGGCGACGGCCCGTGAGATGACCTTGTACTTGGTGTGGTTGCCGGTGAGCTTGTGGTACTGCTTCGCGAGCTTCCACGCGGTCTCGACGGCCTCGCCGCCACCGGTGGTGAAGAAGACCTTGTTCAGGTCGCCGGGCGCGTAGTGGGCCAGCCGCTCGGCCAGCTCGACGGCCTTGGGGTGGGCGTAGCTCCACACCGGGAAGAAGGCCAGCTCCTGCGCCTGCTTGTTGGCGGCCTCGGCCAGCTCGGCGCGGCCGTGGCCGGCCTGGACCACGAACAGGCCCGCGAGGCCGTCGAGGTAGCGCTTGCCCTTGTCGTCGAAGATGTAGGTGCCCTCGCCGCGCACGATGGTGGGCACGGGGGCGTTCTCGTACGACGACATGCGGGTGAAGTGCATCCACAGGTGGTCGTACGCCGTCTGGGAGAGGTCCTTGCTCACGGCTATCGGGTTCCCCATGTGTAGGTCTGCTTGCGGAGCTTGAGGTAGACGAAGCTCTCGGTGGAGCGCACGCCGGGGAGGGTCCGGATGCGCTTGTTGATCATTTCGAGGAGGTGGTCGTCGTCCTCGCAGACGATCTCGATCAGGAGATCGAAGGAGCCGGCGGTCATCACCACGTACTCCACCTCGTCCATCGCGGTCAGGGCGTCGGCCACCGGGTCGAGGTCGCCCTCGACGTTGATGCCGACCATCGCCTGCCGCCGGAACCCGACGGTGAGCGGGTCGGTGACGGCGACGATCTGCATCACGCCCTGGTCGAGCAGCTTCTGCACGCGCTGCCGGACGGCCGCCTCGGACAGCCCGACGGCCTTGCCGATCGCCGCGTAGGGGCGGCGGCCGTCCTCCTGGAGTTGCTCGATGATCGCCAGGGAGACGGCGTCGATCGGGGGCGTGCCCTGCACGCTCTTCGGGTCTGCACTACGAGTGGCCACGAACACCACTGTGCATGGGACTCGTCTGTGTGGCAACCCTTGAGCGATGAAATTCGTTGTCGATCGGCTCAGGAATAACTGATTCCGTTGTTTCTGAGTGGTAGGTATGTCGAAAGCGTCGCCTCAGTGACTAGGCTGGTGTCTCGCCCATCGGACAGCTGACAGAAAGGGTGGCGCACGTGACCACCGAGCTGCGTCGTCTTCGCAACTACATCGCCGGAGAATTCCGGGACGCCGCCGACGGGCGGACCACCGAGGTGGTCAATCCCGTCACCGGCGAGGCGTACGCCACCGCCGCCCTGTCCGGTGCCGCCGACGTCGACGCCGCCATGGCCGCGGCCGAGGCGGCCTTCCCCGCCTGGCGCGACCTGGTGCCCGGCGACCGGCAGAAGGTCCTGCTCAAGATCGCCGACGCCTTCGAGGCGCGGGCCGAGGAGCTGATCGCCACCGAGTCGGAGAACACCGGCAAGCCGCTCGCGCTCACCCGCAGCGAAGAGATCCCGCCCATGGTGGACCAGATCCGCTTCTTCGCCGGCGCCGCCCGGATGCTGGAGGGCCGCTCCGCCGGTGAGTACATGGAGGGGATGACCTCCATCATCCGCCGGGAGCCGATCGGCGTCTGCGCGCAGGTCGCGCCGTGGAACTACCCGATGATGATGGCCGTGTGGAAGTTCGCCCCGGCGCTCGCCGCGGGCAACACCGTCGTCCTCAAGCCCTCCGACACCACGCCCGCCTCCACGCTCCTGATGGCCGAGATCATCGGTGGCGTGCTGGAGGAACTGGGCCACCCCAAGGGCGTGTTCAACGTGATCTGCGGCGACCGGGAGACCGGCCGCCTCATGGTCGAGCACCCGGTGCCGGCCATGGCCTCGATCACCGGCTCCGTGCGGGCCGGCATGCAGGTCGCGGAGTCCGCCGCCAAGGACGTCAAGCGCGTCCACCTGGAGCTGGGCGGCAAGGCGCCGGTCGTCGTCTTCGAGGACGCCGACATCGCCAAGGCCGTCGAGGACATCGCGGTGGCGGGCTACTTCAACGCCGGCCAGGACTGTACGGCCGCCACCCGCGTGCTGGTGCACGAGTCCGTGCACGACGAGTTCGTGACCGCGCTCGCCAAGGCGGCCGCCGACACCAAGACGGGCCTGCCGGACGACGAGGACGTGCTCTACGGGCCGCTCAACAACGCCAACCAGCTCAAGCAGGTGTCCGGCTTCATCGAGCGGCTGCCCGCCCACGCCAAGGTGGAGGCCGGTGGCCACCGGGTGGGCGAGCAGGGCTACTTCTTCGCGCCGACCGTCGTCTCCGGGCTCGCGCAGGACGACGAGATCATCCAGCACGAGGTCTTCGGCCCCGTCATCACCGTCCAGTCCTTCACGGACGAGGAGCAGGCCGTCGCCTACGCCAACGGCGTCGAGTACGCCCTGGCCTCGTCGGTGTGGACCAAGGACCACGCGCGGGCCATGCGGATGTCCAAGCGGCTGGACTTCGGCTGCGTGTGGATCAACACCCACATCCCGCTCGTCGCCGAGATGCCGCACGGCGGCTTCAAGCAGTCCGGCTACGGCAAGGACCTCTCGGCCTACGGCTTCGAGGACTACACGCGCATCAAGCACGTGATGACGTCGCTGGGCTGACCCGCCCGGCCGACCGCCGCGGCCCCCACCGGAGATCCGGTGGGGGCCGCGGCCGTCTTCCCGGGGTCAGGCTCCCTGTCGTTGCGCGCCGTGCGGTCCGTAGAGGCGGAGGAACGCGCGGACGCCGTCGTGGACGATGGCGCCGACCTCGGACTCCGGCACCTTCAGGGCGCCGTAGAGGGAGCTCTGGCTGACACCGGAGACCGCCAGCAGGACGAAGTGCCGTGCCGCCAGCTCCGCGTCCTCGGTGTCCAGCAGCCCTTCGTCCGTCATCTCGCCCAGACGGTGCGCCAGTTGCCGGAACGAGGGCCGGGGGCCGGCGTCCTGCCACGCCTCGATGACGTCCGGCTGGAGGTGGGTGGCCTCGGCGTGGATCTGCCGCACGAGGGCGAAGTGGTCCGCGAACTCCGGCGGGGGAGAGGCCCAGTCGAAGGCGAAGGCGGTGAGGTCGCGCTCGAGATCGGTGATCTTGGCGAGGTGGCGCTCCACCACCGACCGGTGCCACGCGGTCACGGAGTCGGCGCTCTCGATGAGGACGGAGCGGAAGAGCTCCTCCTTGTCCGTGAAGTGGTTATAGATCGTCCGCTTCGACACCTCCGCCTCCGCGGCGATCGCGTCCACGCTCGCCCGGGTGAAGCCGTCGCGGGCGAACACCGCGCGGGCCGCCCGGGTGATGGCCTGCCGCTTCTCCGCCATACCGCGGCGCTGCCGCCCGGCCCCCGCCTCCTGTGCTGCGGACATCTCCGCTCCTTTCGAGCCACTCGCGTCGGGCCGCATCGGGCCCCTCGAGAAAATTGCACTGTTCGGTTTACCCATTGCACTGCACGGTGTAGTTTACCAACATGCCTTCCGAGTTCTCACGGACCCGGCGGCCCGGCACCGTCATGACGGCGCTCGTGGTCCTGCTGGGGTTCCTCACGCTGCCCATGTCCATGTCCGGCACAACCGTCGCGATCCCCCGCATCGGCGAGGATCTGCATGCCACCGGAGCGGCCCTGCAGTGGGTCCTGACCGGCTATTTCCTGACGGCCTCCTCCTTCATGCTCGTCTCCGGTTCGCTGGCCGACCTCTTCGGCCGCCGGAGGATCTTCGCCGCGGGCGCCGTCCTCTACGCGGCAGGGGCCCTGGGCAGCGCCACGGCCGCCGATATCGCGATGCTGGATGTGGCCCGCACCCTGTCGGGCGCCGGCGCCGCGGGGGTCATGGCGGGCGGTGGCGCCCTTCTCGCCGCCACCTTCCAGGGTGCGGCCAGGACCCGGGCCTTCGCCGCCATGGGCACCGTGTCGGGCATCGGCCTCGCCATGGGCCCGACGCTGTCCGGCTGGATGGTCGGCGGTCTCGGCTGGCGCGTCACCTTCGCCCTCTTCGCCGTGAGCGGCCTGCTCATCCTCGTCGGCTCCTTCTTCGTGGCGGAGTCGCGGGCCGACCGCCGGCCGAAGGTGGACCGGCCGGGGGTCGCGAGCTTCATCGGAGGCCTCGCCCTGCTGATGTTCGGCATCACCCAAGGGGCCCAGGCCGGCTGGGGCAGCCCCAGGGTCCTCGGGCCCGTCGCCGCCGGAGCCCTCCTGCTGGTGGTCTTCGTCGCGGTCGAGCGGCGCAGCGACCACCCGGTGCTCGACCTGACGCTGATCCGCGACCGCCGTTTCCTGGCCTGGTGCCTGGCCGCGCTCGCCGTCCCCGTGGGCAGCTCCGGCGTGCTGGTCTTCCTGCCGACCTACCTCCAGGGCGTGAACGGCCTCTCCGCCCGGGACGCGGGGCTGGCCATGCTGATGCTGACGGCGCCCGTGCTCTTCCTGCCCGCGACGGGCGGGCGGCTGGTCAACCGGGGCGTCCCGGCCCGCCACCTCGCCGCACTCGCCGTGCTCCTCCTCGCCGGAGGCAACGCCTGGCTCACCGTGCTCCACCCCGGTGTGACCCCGCTCGCCCTGCTCGGCCCCCTGCTCGCCATAGGCGTCGGCAACGGCCTGGTCGCCGGTATCATCGATGCCCAGGCGATGAGCCTGGTGGAGCCTGCCCGGGTCGGCATGGCGGCCGGATTCCTCAACACCGTCAAGGGCGGGGGCAACGCCCTGGTGCTGGCCGTGACCGGTGCGGTGCTGACCAGCCTGGTCCAGGCCCGTACGGGCTCGGCGGAGCTGGCCGGACGCATAGCCGCCGGAGACCTGTCCGGTCCCGGAAGGGCTCTGCACGCGGCACAGTTCACCGACGCCTGGCACCTCGTCCTGTGGTCGGTGGCGGCCCTGTGCGCCGTGGGTGCGCTCACCGTCCACAGGCTGCTCGCCCCGGCGGCCCGCCCCGTCAAGGTGTCGGGGGAGGGGAGCCGCTCCCGGACAGGCCGTACATTGTCCGCGAAGATCTGACCCGCCATGCTGCCGAAATGCGAGTGAGCCCCGTGAAGACGCTGTCCCGCCGGTCCCTGCTGCGCGCGCTCGGCGCCGGCGCGGGGGCCGCCGCACTCGCCGGTTGCGGGGTGCCCGCCGCGTATGTCCAGCCGGGCGACCGGGCCGCGCAGGACCGGTCGGGGAGCGACAAGCGGCTCGTCTTCGCCAACTGGCCGCTCTACATCGACACCGACGAGAAGGACCCCCAGCGCCGCCCCACGCTGGAGGGCTTCGAGAAGAGCAGCGGGATCTCGGTGAAGTACACCGAGGAGATCAACGACAACGACGAGTTCTTCGGCAAGATCAGCCCCGCCCTGATGAACCACCAGGCGACCGGCCGCGATCTCGTCGTGGTCAGCGACTGGATGTGCGCGCGCTACGTCCGCCTGGGCTGGGTCCAGGAGATGGACAGGTCCCGGCAGCCGAATGTGGACCGGCGGCTCGACCCCCTGCTGCGCAAGCCGTCCTTCGACCCCGGGCGGCTGCACAGCGTCCCCTGGCAGTCGGGCATCACCGGGATCGCCTACAACCGCAAGAAGCTCGGCCGCGAGATCCGGCACACCTCCGAGCTGTGGAAGGACGACCTGCGGGGGCGGGTCACCCTGCTGGCCGGGATGGACGAGGCGTTCTCGCTGCTCATGCAGGGCAACGGCGCCGATGTCACCCGCTGGACCGCAGACGACTTCCACACCATGACCGACCAGCTCCGCCGCCTGGTCCGCAATCGCCATATCCGCCGCTTCACCGGCAACGACTACATCAAGGACCTCTCCTCCGGCGACGTCCTGGCCTGTCAGGCGTATTCCGGGGACATCATCCAGCTCCAGGCCGACAACCCCGACATCGAGTTCGTCGTCCCGCAGGAGGGCGCGGAGCTGTGGGCCGAGAGCCTGATGATCCCCAACCTCGCCCGGCACAAGCGCAACGCGGAAGACCTCATCGACTACTACTACCGGCCCGAGGTCGCCGCCCGGCTGGCCGCCGCGGTCAACTACGTCTGTCCGGTGCCGGCCGCCCGTGACGTTCTCGCCGCGTCCAAGGACAAGGATCTCGCGGCGCTCGCCGAGAACCCGTTGATCTTCCCCAGCGAGGAGATGCGCAAGCGCCTCGCCACCGCACGCGACATGACCGCACACGAGCGGCCCGGGTTCACCAAGGAGTGGAACGAGATCGTCGGTCTCTGAGAGCGGCCTCCCGGACCGCCGGCCGCACTCAAGAGGGCCTCGGCGCAAGCGGGTTGAGGGTGGCCGATTTCGTTTCCGGGCGGATTTTCCGCCACGGAATCCGTCGCCGGTTCCGGTCTTGACCGGTGATCTCGCGGATGGTCAGACTGTCGAAATCGCCGAGATGTCATCGGCGTGCTGACCACCGGGGGAGTGATCGCACTGGACGGCAACAGTTTCGGCGTGCCCGCACAACCCTCCATAGCAGAGGCTCTGGCGGCCCTGCCGCAAGTGACCCGCGCAGCCGGGTTCGGGGCGGACATCGACGCGGCGCACGAGGTGATGCTCGCGCCGGGCACCCGGCAGGAGCACCGGGAAGCGGCTCTGCTGGCCTGGCTGGAGCAGGCGAGGCCCTGCTCGTTCGGCCGGTTCGTGGCGAGGATCGGACATCCGTCGGGCGCCCGGAGGCGGAAGGGCCTCGACCTCTGCTGGATCCTGGAAGAAGATCTCGCGCGGGGTCACGAACATGTCGCGGCCAAGGTGTGGACGGCCCGGGCCGCCTGGAAGCGGCGCGCGGTCAAGGGCGAGTCCAGCGCCTTCCTGATCGTCTTCAGCGACAGAAGGCTCGCGTTCGCCCGGCCGAGCCGCCAACTGGGCGAGCTCTGCCGGACCTTGGCCGGCACCTACCTCTCCGAATGCGCGCCGGTCGACTACGAGACCGTCTACGCCGAAGCGCTTCCCCTGCGGTGCGCCGACGGCAGCGTGTCCCTCTTCAAGGCGGGCACCCGGCTGCTCTACACGGGAGCGCACGGGGGCAGGTGGTACGAGCGCCGGATCCCCGGGGGTGTGGCGATCTCGGTCAACTCGCCCGGACACTACGCGCGTTCGCTCGGCATCCGGGGGTTCGCGCCGGGGCCGGGCGCGGCGTCCGCGCCGTACCGGGTGGATGTCCTCGTGCCGCGCGGCATCGTCGGCGACGATGCCGGACAGCCGCGGGAGGGGAGCTCGGGGGCGTTGCGGCTGGACTGCCTCACGCCCAGGGAGTTCTCCGTGAGCGACCCGGAGCACGGGTGGTCGAGCGGGTTGCCCATAGGGGACGACGCGGTGCTGACGAATCCCTGGGAGCCGGTGGGAGCGGTCTGAGCCGTGCGCCCGGGTCGCGGTCCCGGCCCGCTCTCAGACGCCGTACAGACCGGCCGTCAGGGATCGCAGCGTCTGGATGCGGTTGGTGGTGATGGAGTCGACGCCCGCCGACAGGAGGCGCCGCATCGTGCGGCGCGTGTCCGCCGTCCACGCCGAGACCAGGAAGCCCTGGGCGTGGTGCGTCGCGACGAGCTCCGGGGTCAGCAGGCCGAAGCGGTAGTTGATCCAGCGCGGGCGCACCCGGTCGAGCAGGGCCGCGCGCGGCGGGGCGAGCGTCGTCCAGGTGAGCGCGATCTCGGCGTCCGGGTCCGCCCGGCGGACGGCGAGCATCGACTCCGGGGAGCCGCAGTAGTACACCCGCCCGGCCGCCCCGCTCGCGTGGACCTCGGCCACGGCCGCCTCCGTGGCCGAGGGGGCGGGCAGGTCGATGAACAGCCGTTGGCCGGGGGCCGCCTCCGCACCGGCGAGCGCGAGCGCCTCCCGCAGCGTCGGCACCCCGCCGCCGGTCAGCTCCCGCAGCTCGTCGGCCGAGAGGGAGTCGAGGGACCAGGGGCGCGCCCAGAGCCGTTCCAGCGTCGCGTCGTGCAGGAGCACGGGCACGCCGTCCCGCGTCAGCCGTACGTCGATCTCGACCGCCCCGGCCCCCGCCCGCAGCGCCGAGCCGACCGAGGGAAGGGTGTTCTCGCGGTGCGCGTACGGGTCACCGCGGTGGGCGACGGCGGTGAAGGCGGGGGCGGGGGCAGCGGTGGAAGCCGCGGTGTTCCGGGTGGGCATGGGGCCATTGTGGCCGGAGTGCCGACGCTCCGGGGTCAGTTCAGGCGGCCCGCCGTGTAGGAGTCGATCTCCGCGCGCAGCGCCGCCTTGCCGGCGGGGTCCATGAAGGACGCCTCGACGGCGTTCTTGGCCAGCTCGGCGACGCCCCGCGCGTCGAGGTCGAGCAGGCGGGCCGCGACCCCGTACTCCCGGTTGAGGTCCGTGCCGAACATCGGTGGGTCGTCGCTGTTGACGGTGACCAGGACACCCGCGGCGACCATCTCCTTGATGGGGTGCCGCTCCAGGTCGGTCACCGCCCGGGTGGCCAGGTTCGAGGTGGGGCAGACCTCCAGCGGGATGCGGTGCTCCGCGAGATGGGCCAGCAGCTTCGGGTCCTGCGGCGCGCTCGTGCCGTGGCCGATGCGCTCGGCGCGCAGGTCCACGAGGGCGTCCCAGATCGTCTGCGGGCCCGTGGTCTCGCCCGCGTGCGGGACGCTGTGCAGCCCCGCCGCGATGGCCCGGTCGAAGTACGGCTTGAACTGCGGCCGCGGCACCCCGATCTCCGGACCGCCGAGCCCGAAGGAGACCAGCCCCTCGGGCTTGAGGTCACAGGCGATCCGGGCCGTCTCCTCGGCGGCCTCCAGACCGGCCTCGCCCGGGATGTCGAAGCACCAGCGCAGTATGACGCCCAGTTCGGTCTCCGCCGCCTTGCGGGCGTCCTCGATCGCCTCCACGAAGGCCGCGTCCGGGATGCCGCGCCGGGTCGAGCTGTACGGGGTCACCGTCAGCTCGGCGTAGCGGATGTTCTGCCGGGCCATGTCACGGGCGACCTCGTACGTCAGCAGCCGCACGTCCTCCGCGTCCCGGATGAGGTCGACCACCGAGAGATAGACCTGGATGAAGTGCGCGAAGTCGCGGAAGGTGAAGAAGTCCGCGAGCGCCTCGGGGTCCGTGGGCACGGGCGAGTCGGGGTGCCGTGCGGCCAGCTCGGCGACGATGCGCGGGGAGGCGGAACCGACGTGGTGCACGTGCAGCTCCGCCTTGGGGAGCCCTGCGATGAACGAGTCGAGTACGGACATGCGGGCCTCCGGGGCTGTGCGGTCGACGGGTGGCGATCATCGTATGCGGGCGGGCGCGGGGCCCGTGCTCAGGCCTTAGCATGACGGGGAAACGACTGGGGAGGACTATGTCCGACAAGGGGTCCGAGACGGGGGCCGACAAGGGCGCCATGGCCGGTGTGCCGCCGGAGTCGCACGACCGCGATCCCTGGGCTCCGCCGGAGCGGCGCGCGCCGCTCGACGGGCCCGGCGAGCGGCCGGTGCCCCAGCAGCGCGTCCCCCTCGACAAGCCCGCCGCGCAGGCGGCGCCCGGACAGCCCGGCGCCGTGCCGCCGACCGCTCCCCAGGGCCTGCCGACGCCGCCCCCGTACGCCTTCCCCCCGGCCGGGTCCGCCGTGCCGCCGGTGCCGCAGGCGCCGACCGGCCCGGGCACCCCGAGCGCGTACCCCGCAGGACCGTACGGACAACAGCCCTACGGCCAGGCGCCGTACGGCCGGCCCGGCCCGGTCCAGGGCGCGGGCTGGTACCCCCAGCCCGCCTACGGACAGCAGTCCCCGTACGGCCAGGGGCCGTACGCGCCGCCCGGCTCCTACGGCTATCCCGCGGCGCCCTACGGTCCCGGCTGGCAGCACCCCGGGCCCGCGGCCGGGAACGGCCTCGGCGTGGCCGCGCTCGTGCTCGGCATCATCGGCACCGTGCTGTCGCCGACGGTCTTCCTCGGCGTCATCCTCGGCATACTCGCGATCGTCTTCGGCGGCATAGGCCGGACCAAGGTGAGCAGCGGCGAGGCCGACAACGGCGGCCAGACCCTCGCCGGTCTGATCCTCGGCGCAGTGGCGCTCGTGGCCAGCGTGCTGATGCTGATCTTCTACATCAACTTCAGCCACGACCACAGGGACACCACTCCGGAGGAGGACCCGGGCGCGACCTACGGGGCGTATCTGTCCGCGCCGGTGCTGCTCGTGGACCGCGGTCCCGGCCGCTGACGCGAGCCGTCACCGACACGGCGACGCCTCCTCAGGAAGCCAGCCGCTGCCGCGCTTCCATCAGGGCGAAGCCCAGCAGGTTCTCCCCGCGCCAGCGCACCGGGTCCTGGGCCCGCTCGTCGTCGGCGGCCAGGCCGATGCCCCATATCCGGTCGGGCGGACTGGCTTCGACCAGCACCCGCTCACCCGTGCCCAGCAGATAGGCGCCGAGCCGCGGATCCTGCGCGAACTTGTGGACGCCGCCCTCCACCACCAGCTCGAAGCGGTGCCGCCGCCAGACCTCCTCGTCGAAGCCGCGCACCGTGCGGCCCGCGTCCTTCGCCTGCTCGGGGTGCGCGGCCGCGAGGACCCGGGCCTCCGCGTCCCGGTCACCGAAGAGCCGGGCCTTGCCCGCCATCATCCAGTGCTCGGCCGTGGCGTAGACCGTCCCGTCCACCGTGAACGGCGACGGCCACCACTGGCTGAAGCACCCCTGCCCCACACTGCCGTCCGGCCGCGGCCGGTGGCCCCAGAAAAAGACCCACTTGACGCTCTCGCCCCCGGCGAGCGCCGCCGTCAGCTGCTCCACCGACCGTGAGTCGGCCGCCCTCTTCCCGTCGTGCCCGTTCCGGTCCCCGTCGATCTTCATGCCCGCCATTCTGACAGCGGCCGCCGACGCAGGACCGTGAATATCCACAGGCCCCGCGGCCTGGCGACCCGTCACGTCGCCCGCACTGAATTCGTCGCGTTTTCAAAACACTGCGACGGAATCCCTTGTTGCACTCCATCTCCTCTGTCAGGATCGGCATCCGAATCCGGTTGGAGCTACGCCTTCCACAGGTCTCTGCGGTCGGCGGAGGAGTGCGCAATGGATCGACGGTTCGACGGGGCGGAGCAGTTCGCCGAGGGCGCGCAGTACATCGGCGGACGACCGAGGTCCGGGAGTTCGGGCCGTACGCACGCGGTCGTGGACCCGGCCACCGGAGCGGAGATCCTCGCCTACGAGCTCGCCGGGCCCGCCGATGTGGACGCGGCCGTCGCCGCCGCCGGGGACGCTCTCCCCGCCTGGGCGGGAGCCACCCCCGGCGAGCGCTCCGACGCCCTCCACCGGTTCGCCGGGATCCTCGCCGAGCGGGCTGAGGACCTCGCGCTCGCCGAGTCCGCGCAGTGCGGCAAGCCGATCCGGCTCACCACCGGCTTCGACGTCCCGGGCACGGTCGACAACGCCGCGTTCTTCGCCGGGGCCGCCCGCCATCTGGAGGGCAGGTCGGCCGGTGAGTACAGCGCGGACCACACCTCGTACATCCGGCGCGAGCCGATCGGTGTCGTCGGCTCGATCGCGCCATGGAACTATCCCCTCCAGATGGCCGCGTGGAAGGTCCTCCCGGCGATCGCCGCGGGGAACACGGTCGTTCTCAAGCCCGCCGAGCTGACGCCGCTGACCTCGCTGATGTTCGCCCGGGCGGCGACCGACGCCGGGATCCCCGACGGTGTCGTCAACGTCGTCAGCGGTGCGGGCCGGGACGCGGGCGAGCGCCTCGTCGGCCACCCCTCGGTCGCCATGACCTCGTTCACCGGCTCCACCCCCGTCGGCCGGCGGGTCGCCGAGCTCGCCACCGCCACCGTCAAACGGCTGCACCTCGAACTCGGCGGGAAGGCCCCCTTCGTCGTCTTCGACGACGCCGACCTGGAGGCCGCCGTCCACGGCGCGGTCGCCGGAGCGCTCATCAACACCGGCCAGGACTGCACGGCCGCCACGCGCGCCTACGTCCAGCGGCCGCTCCACGAGGCGTTCGTCGCCGGCGTCGCCGACCTCATGGCCACAGTCCGCCTCGGTGACCCCTTCGACCCGGCCACCGACCTCGGGCCGCTGATCTCGCACGCGCAGCGCGACCGGGTCGCCGGCTTCGTGGACCGGGCCCGCTCGTACGCCACCGTCGTCACCGGCGGCGACGCCCCGGCCGGTGAGCTCGCGAAGGGCGCCTACTACCTCCCCACGCTCATCACCGGCGCCGCCCAGGACAGCGAGATCGTCCAGGACGAGGTCTTCGGTCCCGTCCTGGCCGTGCTGCCCTTCGACAGCGACGACGAGGGCATCGCGCTCGCCAACGACACGCCGTACGGGCTGGCCGCCTCCGCCTGGAGCCGCGACGTCTACCGCACCGGCCGCGCCACCCGGGAGATCAAGGCGGGCTGCGTGTGGGTCAACGACCACATCCCGATCCTCAGTGAGATGCCGCACGGCGGCTACAAGGCATCCGGCTACGGCAAGGACATGTCCGCCTATTCCTTCGAGGAATACACCCAGGTCAAGCACGTCATGTTCGACAACACGGCCGTCGCGCGGAAGCCATGGCACCGCACCGTCTTCACCGTCGGCTGACCGGGACGGCGCCGCTCCGTTTTCCGGCGACAATCTTCTGGTCCCCCAGCAACGCCCGTCACCAGCAGAACGCACAATTCTCCGAGCTCCCGGCGCCCGAGCGCCATCCGGGCCACCGGCGCGGCGCCAGCCCCCGGACATATGAGAACGTACGCGGCTGTACGTGCCGTACGCGCTTCACGCCCCCGACACCCCTGGACCAGACCCATGACAGCAACCGCCCCCACCGCCGGCAGCAGCGGCACGGACGTCCGCCTCACCGCCATCAGCAAGCGCTACGGCTCCTTCACCGCGGTCCACCCGCTCGACCTGGCCATCCCCGCGGGCTCCTTCTTCGCCCTCCTCGGCGCCTCCGGCTGCGGCAAGACCACCACCCTGCGGATGATCGCCGGCCTGGAGGACCCCACCACCGGCAGTGTGGAACTCGCGGGCAAGGACGTCACCGCCCTCCCCCCGCACAAGCGGCCCGTCAACACCGTCTTCCAGAGCTACGCGCTCTTCCCCCACCTCGACATCTACGAGAACGTCGCCTTCGGCCTCCGCCGCCGGGGCATCAAGTCGGTGAAGAAGCAGGTCGGCGACATGCTCGACCTCGTACAGCTCGGTGACTTCGCCCGCCGCAAGCCCCATCAGCTCTCCGGCGGCCAGCAGCAGCGCGTCGCCGTCGCCCGCGCGCTCATCAACCACCCGCAGGTGCTGCTCCTCGACGAGCCGCTCGGCGCCCTCGACCTCAAGCTGCGCCGCCAGATGCAGCTGGAGCTCAAGCGCATCCAGACCGAGGTCGGCATCACGTTCGTCCACGTCACCCACGACCAGGAGGAGGCCATGACCATGGCCGACACCGTCGCGGTCATGAACGGCGGCCGGGTCGAGCAGCTCGGCGCCCCCGCCGACCTCTACGAGACCCCGCGCACCACCTTCGTCGCCAACTTCCTGGGCACCTCCAACCTCATCACCGCCGACGTCCTCGGCACTTCCGGCGACGACATCCTTCTGCGGGCCTGTGATACCAAACTCACCCTTCCGGCGACCCGATGTACGACCACCGCCCGCACGGGCGAGAAGCTTCTGATCGGCATACGGCCCGAGAAGATCACTCTCACCCACGCCGACGACGCCGGCACCATCCCCGACGGCCGCAACCGCATCACCGGCCGCATCGCCGACTCCAGCTTCATCGGCGTCTCCACGCAGTACGTGATCGACAGCCCCGTCGGCCCCGGCCTGTCCGTCTACGAGCAGAACATCGAGCGCGACAGCCGCCTCGCACCCGGCGCCGAGGTCGTCCTGCACTGGAACCCCGGCCACAGCTTCGGCCTGGACGCGGCGCAGAGCGTCGAGGCGGGCACGGACGCGGGGGAGGGGACGTGACGACTACAGCCACCACCTCCGCCGACACCGGCACCGAAGCGCCCGCCGTCACCGCGGCCGCCCGCCGGAAGAAGCTCGTCCCCTACTGGCTGCTGCTCCCCGGCATCCTCTGGCTCGTCGTCTTCTTCGCCGCGCCCCTGGTCTACCAGGCGTCCACCTCCGTGCAGACCGGGTCGCTCGAAGAGGGCTTCAAGGTCACCTGGCACTTCGCCACCTACGCGGACGCCCTGACCGAGTACTACCCGCAGTTCCTGCGCTCGGTGGCCTACTCCGCCACCGCCACCGTGCTCTGCCTCGCCCTCGGCTACCCGCTCGCCTACCTCATCGCCTTCAAGGCGGGCCGCTGGCGCAACCTGCTGATGGTCCTCGTCATCGCGCCGTTCTTCACCAGCTTCCTGATCCGCACGCTCGCCTGGAAGACGATCCTCTCCGACGGCGGCCCCGTCGTCTCCGCGCTGGGCAGCCTGCACATCCTCGACGTCACCAACGCCCTCGGCGTCACCGAGGGACACCGCGTCCTCGCGACCCCGCTCGCCGTCGTCTGCGGCCTGACCTACAACTTCCTGCCCTTCATGATCCTGCCGCTCTACACCTCACTCGAACGCATCGACCCACGGCTCCACGAAGCGGCCGGAGACCTCTACGCCACCCCCCTCACCACCTTCCGCAAGGTGACCTTCCCGCTGTCCATGCCCGGTGTCGTCGCGGGCACCCTGCTCACCTTCATCCCCGCCACCGGCGACTACATCAACGCCGAACTCCTCGGCTCCACCGACCAGAAGATGATCGGGAACGTCATCCAGTCCCAGTTCCTGCGCGTCCTGGACTACCCCACCGCCGCCGCCCTGTCCTTCATCCTCATGGCCGCCATCCTCGCCATGGTCACGCTCTACATCCGCAAGTCCGGGACGGAGGACCTCGTCTGATGCGCACTGTGACGCGCTGGCTGCGCCGTAACCTCGTGGTCCTCGTGGGCCTCGGCACGCTGGGCTATCTGATGCTGCCCAACGTCATCGTGACGGTCTTCTCCTTCAACAAGCCCAACGGCCGCTTCAACTACGAGTGGCAGCGCTTCTCCACCGACGCCTGGACCGACCCCTGCGGCGTCGCCGACCTGTGCGGCTCGCTCTCGCTCAGCCTCCGCATCGCGATCTGGGCGACCATCGGCGCGACCGTGCTCGGCACGATGATCGCCTTCGCGCTCGCCCGCTACCGCTTCCGAGCCCGGTCCTCCGTGAGCACCCTGCTGTTCCTGCCGATGGCGATGCCCGAGGTCGTCATGGCCGCCTCGCTGGCCACCCTCTTCCTCAACATGGGCGTCACGTTCGGCTTCTGGACGATCCTCATCGCCCACATCATGTTCTGCCTGAGCTTCGTGGTGACGGCCGTCAAGGCGCGGGTCATGTCCATGGACCCCCGCCTGGAGCAGGCCGCGCAGGACCTCTACGCCACCCCGTTCCAGACCTTCCTGCGGGTCACCCTGCCCATCGCCGCCCCCGGGATCGCGGCGGGCGCCCTGCTGTCCTTCGCCCTGTCCTTCGACGACTTCATCATCACGAACTTCAACGCGGGATCGACTGTGACCTTCCCCATGTTCGTCTGGGGATCCGCACAACGGGGCACACCCGTTCAAATCAATGTCATCGGGACGGCGATGTTCGCCGTCGCCGTGCTGTGCGTCCTCGCCGGTCAGCTGGTCGGCAGGCGCCGTAGAAGGAGCTGAGACCATGGCCCCTCGTGCCATGAACCCTGCACAATCACTCATCGACGCCGCCCCCCGGCCCTACTGGCTCGACGACCCCTCCCGGCCGGAGGCACTCCCCGCCCTCGTCGGTGACGAGCACACCGACCTGCTCGTCGTCGGCGGCGGCTACTCCGGACTGTGGACCGCGCTCCGCGCCAAGGAGCGCGACCCGGCCCGGGATGTCGTCCTCATCGAGGCCCAGGAGGTCGGCTGGGCCGCCTCCGGCCGCAACGGAGGCTTCTGCTCCGCCTCCCTCACCCACGGCTGGGCCAACGGCCAGGCCCGCTGGCCCGACGAGCTCGCCACCCTGGAGCGGCTCGGCCGCGACAACCTCGACGGGATCGAGGCCACCGTCGCCCGCCACGGCATCGACTGCGGCTTCGAACGCACCGGCGAGATAGATATCGCCACCGCCCCCCACCAGGTCCAGGAGCTGCGCGAGGCCGCCGACGAGGTCGTCGCCCTGGGCCTGCCCGACTACGAATACCTCGACCAGGACGCCCTGCGCGCCGAGGTCGACTCCCCGACCTTCCTCGCCGGCCTCTGGGACCGCACGGGCGTCGCCATGCTCCACCCCGCCCGGCTCGCCTGGGGCCTCAAGCGCGCCTGCCTGGAGCTGGGCGTGCGGATCTACGAGCGCACGCCGGGCACCGAGCTGTCCTCGCGCAACGCCGGGGTCGCCGTCCGCACCCCGTACGGCCGTGTCTTCGCCCGCCACGCCGCCCTCGGCACCAACGCCTTCCCCTCGCTGGTCAAGCGCGTCCGGCCGTTCATCGCGCCCGTATACGACTACGCGCTGATGACCGAGCCGCTGAGCGAGGAGCAGCGCGCCGCCGTCGGCTGGAAGAACCGGCAGGGGCTCGGCGACGCCGCCAACCACTTCCACTACTTCCGCATCACGCCCGACCACCGGATCCTGTGGGGCGGCTACGACATCGTCTACCACTACGGCGGCGGCGTCTCGGCCGACTACGACCACCACCCGGCCACGTACCAGAAGCTCGCCGAGCACTTCTTCCACTGCTTCCCCCAGCTCGAAGGGGTGCGCTTCACGCACAACTGGGGCGGCGCCATCGACACCTGCTCCCGCTTCTCGGCGTTCTTCGGCACCGCGCACGGCGGCCGGGTCGGCTACGCCCTCGGCTACACCGGCCTCGGCGTCGGAGCGAGCCGCTTCGGGGCGGACGTCATGCTCGACCTGCTGAGCGGGGAGCGCACCGAGCGGACCGAGCTGGAGATGGTCCGCAGCAGGCCGCTGCCGTTCCCGCCCGAGCCCGTGCGGTCCATGGGCATCGGCATCACCCAGTGGTCGATGACCCGTGCCGACGAGAACGGCGGCCGCCGCAACCTCTGGCTCAAGGCCATGGACAAGGTCGGCATGGGCTTCGACAGCTGAGCCGCCGCGCCCGCCGCGCGCCGGGGCACTTCGCACCGCCCGCCGGGGAGCCCTTCGCCTCCGATGACGCGGGAAACCCGCGTAATGATCCGCCGTCAGGGCCCTCTCATCCGTGAATGCAGAAGCAGGCAGTCACGGAAAGGGAGGACCCCATGAGCGACGGAGCGGGGACGAGGAGCGCGGTGGAGTGGCTGGCGACGGCCGCACCCGACCCCGGGACCTGCCGGTGGGAGTGGGAGCGCAATCCGCTGGGGATCGCGCTCCTGCCCGCCGGGCGGGTCTGGGACGTGCTCATCCTCCCCAGCGCGCTCGGCCATCCCACCCTGGACGTCCTGTCGCGCTGCACCGACCGGATCGGCCCGGTCCTCGCCGACTTCGGGGACAGCCGGCTGGGTTTCTTCGTCCCGCCGGGCACGGCCGCGGGCTGGGTCGCGACCGATGTGCGGGCCGTCGGGGACGGCGGCTGGGTCGTCGTCCCGCACCCCGGCCGTGCCGCGTCCGGCGTGCGCTGGATCGTCCCGCCGGACGGCGCGGGCACGCTCACGGACCCGGCGGTCCTGGAGCTGTCGATGCACGAGGCCGCCGCGTTCCTCGCCGACGAGCACGAGCAGGGCGGCTGAGCGCGAGCGCCAGGCCCCACAGCAGCACCCCCGACAGGCACCAGCTGCCGAGCACGTCCAGGGGCCAGTGGAAGCCGCACCGGACGAGCCCCACGCCCACGGCCGCGTTGCCGACGGCGTACGACGTCACCACGGCGGCCCGCCCCCGCCCCCGGGCGAGGCCGGGCCGGGGGAGCAGGAACAGCAGCGCGGCGGCCCCGTAGGCGACCGCCGCCGTGGCGGTGTGGCCGGAAGGGAAGAAGCCGTCGTGCGCGCCCGCCATGGCCGCGGGCCCCGGCCGGGCGACGGCGTCCTTGAAGGGCACGACCAGCGCGGGGACGGCGGCCATCGTGAGCGCCGCGCACAGCGGCGGCCACCACCGCCGGGGGCCGGGCGCGCGCAGGGCCGACACGGCCATGGCCACCGCCAGCACGGGCAGAGCGACCGTCATGTTTCCGAGGTCGGCGAAGAAGTGGGCGGCACCGCCGGGGAGGGCCGAGCCGGAGACCGCGCGGCCGGCCCGCTCGTCCAGGGCGCGCAACGGGCCGTGACCGACGACCTGCCAGGTGATCAGCGCGAGGAGAAGGGCGCACAGTCCGGGGAGGAGTCCGCGGCGGAGAGGGCCCCGTGCCGGCGGCCCCGGAACAGGGGGGGAGGTTCCGAGGCCGCCGTGGTGACCGGGGTGCCGCGCGCCCCGGGGGGTATGGGGCGGGCGGCCGTCCGATCGGTGAGGATGCCCGGAGCCAGAGGCTCCGGTGGTGCTGTGCGCGAAGGCACGACCGGGTCGGCGATGGGGATTCGCCGGCACGGCGGTGTCCGCAGTCCCCTGCGGACGGGGTGTTGCATTCATCTGCAGAAACCGTACGGCAGGGCGGGGCGTCCGGACAGCCGGATCACCCCTCCACCACCCGCCCCGCACAGGTTCTTCACCCCATGACGACCCCAAGACGCCATTACCGCAGCATTACCGTCGGTTACAGACGCGTGAACGCGGCCTCGATGATGTCCAGGCCCTCGTTGAGCAGGTCCTCGCCGATGACCAGCGGCGGCAGGAAGCGCAGCACGTTGCCGTACGTGCCGCAGGTCAGGACCAGCAGGCCCTCCGCGTGACAGGCCTTCGCGAGCGCGCCCGCGGCGGCGGCGTCCGGGTTCTTCGTGCCCGGCTCCACCAGCTCGATCGCGATCATCGCGCCGCGGCCACGGATGTCGCCGATGATTTCGTGCTTCTCCTGCATCGCGGAGAGGCGCCCCTTCATGACCTCCTCGATGCGCTTGGCCTTCGCGTTGAGGTCCAGCTCGCGCATGGTCTCGATCGAGCCGAGCGCCGCCGCGCACGCCACCGGGTTGCCGCCGTAGGTGCCGCCCAGGCCGCCCGGGTGCGCCGCGTCCATGATCTCCGCGCGGCCGGTGACGGCGGCGAGCGGCAGACCGCCCGCGATGCCCTTCGCCGTCGTGATCAGGTCCGGGACGACGCCCTCGTCCTCGCACGCGAACCACTGGCCCGTACGGCAGAAGCCGGACTGGATCTCGTCCGCGACGAAGACGATGCCGTTGTCCTTCGCGAACTGCGCGATGCGCGGCAGGAAGCCCTTGGCCGGCTCGATGAAGCCGCCCTCGCCGAGCACCGGCTCGATGATGATCGCGGCGACGTTCTCCGCGCCGATCTGCTTGGTGATCTGGTCGATGGCCTGGGCGGACGCCTCGGCGCCACAGTTCTCCGGGCCGGTCGGCCAGCGGTAGCCGTACGCCACCGGCACGCGGTAGACCTCGGGCGCGAACGGGCCGAAGCCCTGCTTGTACGGCATGTTCTTCGCCGTCAGCGCCATCGTCAGGTTGGTGCGGCCGTGGTAGCCGTGGTCGAAGACGACGACCGCCTGGCGCTTGGTGTACGCGCGGGCGATCTTCACCGCGTTCTCCACCGCCTCGGCGCCGGAGTTGAACAGCGCCGACTTCTTGGCGTGGTCACCCGGGGTCAGCTCGGCGAGCTGCTCGCAGACCTCCACGTAGCCCTCGTACGGCGTCACCATGAAACAGGTGTGGGTGAAGTCGGCGAGCTGCGCGGACGCGCGGCGCACGACGGCCTCCGCGCTGGAGCCCACCGAGGTCACGGCGATGCCGGAGCCGAAGTCGATGAGGGAGTTGCCGTCGACGTCCTCGATGACGCCGCCACCGGCGCGCACGGTGAACACCGGGAGCGTCGAGCCCACGCCCGCCGCGACCGTCGCCGTCCGGCGGGCCTGCAGCTCGAGCGACTTCGGGCCGGGGATCGCGGTGACGATGCGGCGCTCCTGGGGGAGGGACGGGCCTCCGGTCGGTGCAGTCATGAGAGGGCTCCAGGGGGATGACGAGATCGATCGGGCTTTCAGTCGCAGGCTAGGGGTGCCGGACGAGGTCGGGCATGTTCCGTTCGGGAGAAGTGCGCGCGCCGCCTTGTCCGTACCGGACATGGCGGGCCGCCCCGCCCGTCCGCGCGCCACCTGCGGGTGATCATGACCATACGGGGGCGTGGCATCCCGCGGGTCACCTGAACTCCCCGCGCACGCCTATTAGATTGAGCGGCGGCGCGCACGTCGGACACGCGGTACACGAGTTCTGGTGGGGGCAAGGCAGCGATGGACACTGAGGGCACGTTCGACTCGCCGGGCACATGGGGGCCGCAGGAGCCGGCCGGCCACCGGGGTGTGCCGCCCAGGCCCGCCGGGCCTCCGCGCGTGCCCGCCGTCCCCCCGCAGGGCTCCCCGGCCCCCGGGGACCAGCCGGAATCGCCCTTCATGGCCTGGCTGCGCGCCCCGCGCGCCAAGGCCCAGCCGGGCGTCTGGGCCTTCGACCACCGGCCCAGGGCGCCCGAGGAACCCGGCCGGGTGCCCGGCAGACAGCTGATCAGCGGCGCGGTGATCGCCTTCCTGTGCGGGTGGCTGTTCTGGTCGCTGCTGTGGCACGGCTACCTCGGCCCGTACTGGAAGTGGCCCCTGCGTGCCATGGCGCCGGGCTCCTGGCAGGACGGCACCGAGGAGTGGATGATCGCGTCGTACGTCTACTACGCGCTCGCCGCCTGCGTCCTCGCGGTCGGCTTCGGCCGGGTCGGACGGTGGCCCGAACTGTGGCGACGCTTCGTCACCCCCCTGTGGGAGCGCTTCTGGCGCCGGATGCCGCCGTCCGTCAGCCCGCCCCGCCCGGAGCGCCTCGCGGCGCGGCCGCTCGTCCGCCGGGCGGCCCTGGCCTTCGCCGGTGTGTGGGCGGTGTGGCTGCTGTGCTGGAACGGCGCCGTGGGCAGCGTGTGGATCTGGCCGCTCGTCGCCTTCACCCCGGACTCCTGGGACCCGCTCTCCCGGCTCTACGCCGGATACAGCTACTACGTCCTCTTCACCCTCCTGCTCCTCTCCATCGCCTGCCGGGTCGGCTGCTGGCGCGAGCTCTGGCGCCGCTACGGCCCCGCCGACCAGCGCGTCCGCCGCCACGACGCGGGCCACCAGGCCCGCGGCACCGCCCGCACCGCGCAGGGCGACCCCGCCGAGTGGCCCGAGATGCGCGCCGCCGGGGCCCACGACGCAGCCGAACGGCTGGCGGCCGAGGCGCGGTCCGGGGCGATGAACGACGTCGACCACTCCCGCATCCAGCGCGCCTGGGAGTCCGTGCGCGCGCAGCCCGGCCGGCTCGCCTCCTTCACCGAGGCCGTGCTCCGGCACGGTGCCGCCGCCTGCGCCCACCCCTCCGGCGCGCGCGACCTGCCCGTACGCGCCGCCCTGCACGACCTCGTCACCCGGCAGGTGCGGCTCGGCACCGCCGCCGACGACGACCGCAACCCCTACGCGCACCGCGGGGCGGGCTGCGCCCTCGACCCCGGGCTGCTGGGCACCTCGCTGCTCGCCGTCGGCCCGCCCGGCAGCGGCAAGACGGACCGGCTGGTGCGGCCGGTGCTGGAGTCGCTCTGCCTCCAGGCGCTGGCCGGGCGGACCGCGGTCGTCGCGGTCGGGGCGTCCGGCGCGGGGCTCGCGCCCGACGAGGCGTTCGACATCGTGGTGAAGATCGGACGCCCGGACTCGGCGTACGACCTCGATCTGTACGGCGGTACGGACGACCCCGACGAGGCCGCCGCCGTGCTCGCCGAAGGGCTCGTCGGCGATCTCACCGCCACGCTCCCCGGCGAGGGCGGCCGCCGCGCCGCGACCGCGCTCGCCCAGATCCTCGGCCCCTACCGCGCCGCCCACGGCCGCTTTCCCTCCGTGCCGGAACTGCGCGAGCTCCTCGACGGCTCGGCCGCCGCCGTGGGTGCGCTGCGGGACGCCCTCTCCGCCGCCGGGCAGGACGCGCAGGTGCGCGAGCTCGACGCCCGCGAACGGCAGGCGCGGCGCGCCGGAGACGCCGGGCCCCTGCTCGCCGACCGGCTCGCGCTCCTCGACCGGCCCGCCTTCGCCCGCTTCTTCGACACCACCCGCCCCGGCCGCACCTTCTCGCTCCGCACCCTCGAACACCCCCTGCGCGTCCGCATCGACCTGCCCGAGCGCGGCCACGCGGAGGCGTCCCGGATGCTGGCCCGGCTCGTCCTCGCGCAGTTCACCGAGTGCACCGTCGGCCGCGCCGACCGCTCGCTGTTCGCCTGCCTCGTGCTGGACGACGCCACCCACGCGGTCACCCCCGAGGCCGTGCGCGGGCTCGGCCGGCTGCGCTCGGCCAACGCCGGGGCCGTGCTCACCCTCCGCACGCTCGACGACGTGCCCGAGACGCTGCGCAGCGCGCTGCTGGGCTCGGTCGGCTGCCGGATGGCGTTCTCGGGCGTGACCACCTGGGACGGCGCGCGGTTCGCGGAGGTCTGGGGCAAGGAGTGGGTGGAGGCCCGGGACATCACCGACCGCCAGGTCATCGCCCACGAACCGCTGACCCGGGCCACGCACATCCTGCGCCGGCTGGTCACCGGCCGGGCGGTGACCGCGCAGTCCGTGACCGTCCGCCAAGTGGAGCGGGAGCGCTGGTCCGCCTCCGAGCTGGCGCACGCCGTGCCCGCCGGGCACGCGGTGCTGTCGGTGACCTCCGTACGGGGGGCGAGCGCGCCGCCGGTGCTGGTCGACCTGACGAAGTGAGGCCGACGATTTGAGGGCGGCGAAGTGAGGACGGGCGGAATGCGGCGTACGCGTTCCCGGCGAATCCTCCACTGAGGCAGAATCGGGAACAGCCGTTCATACGGGACGGCACAGTCGCCGCGCCGCCCCTCCCGAAGGTGCCATGCCTCCCACCCTCGCCTCGCTCGTCCACCACTCCGCGCTCAAGCTCGCCGTGCTCGCGGGGGAGGACCGGCTGGACACCCCCGTCCGCTGGGCGCACGTCAGCGAGCTCGCCGACCCCGTGCCGTGGATGGACGGCGGCGAGCTCCTCCTGATCACCGCGATGAAGATCGACGCGGAGGACCGGGAGGCGATGCGGAGTTATGTGCGCCGCCTGGTCCGGGCCGGGGTCGTCGGCCTCGGGTTCGCGGTCGGCGTCAACTACGACGAGGTGCCCCGGGCGCTGGTCGAGGCCGCCGAGGAGGAGGGGCTGCCGCTGCTGGAGGTGCCCCGGAAGACGCCGTTCATCGCCATCAGCAAGGCGGTCTCGGCGGCCATGGCCGCCGACCGGTACCGCGCGGTGACCGCGGGCTTCGAGGCGCAGCGCGAGCTGACCCGCGCCGCGCTCGGCCCCGAGGGGCCCGCCGCCCTGCTGGCCCGGCTCGCCGCCCACCTCGACGGGTGGGCCGCGCTGTACGACGCGTCGGGCGCGGTCGTCGCCGCGGCCCCCGACTGGGCCGCGCGCCGGGCCGCCCGGCTGACCCGCGACGTCGAACGGCTGCGGGAGCGGCCCGCGCCCGCCACCGCCGTCGTCGGCTCCGACCCCGCCGAGGAGGGCGCCGACCGGGTGGAGCTGCAGTCCCTGGGCTCGGGCCGCCGGGCCCGCGGCGTCCTCGCCGTCGGCACCGGCGCCCCGCTGGGCACCGCCGAGCGCTACGCCGTGCAGTCCGCGATCGCGCTGCTCACCCTCACCACCGAACGCTCCAGGACCCTCCAGGCCGCCGAACAGCGGCTCGGGGCGGCCGTGCTGCGGATGCTGCTCGCCGGAGAGCCGGACCACGCGCGGGCCGTCGCCGGTGACCTCTACGGCAGCCTGCTGGACGCCCCGTTCCGGGTGCTCGTCGCGGAGGCGGCGACGGAGGACGCCGAGCACGACGAGGGCGCACCCGACCCGCTCGGGGTGCTCGCGGACACCGTCGACACCGCGGCGGGCCGGGTGGCGGAGGCGGTCCTGGTCGTCCCCGACGGCCACCGGCTCGTCGTCCTCGCCTCCGACGGCGGTGTGGCGGTCGCCGCCTGCGCGGAGCACGCGCGGGCGATCGAGGCCCGGCGGGGCACGAGGGCGCGGCCGCGGGACCGCAGCGCCGCGCCGCCCGACGACGACCTCGTCGTCGGCCTGTCGGCCCCCGCCGGGACCGTCGCCGCCGCGGCCGCCTTCCGCCAGGCGGAACAGGCCCTGTCCGTGGCCCGCCGCCGGGGCCGGGTCCTGGTCGAGCACGAGGAGGTCGCGGCCGGCTCCGTGCTGCCGCTGCTCGCCGACGACGCGGTACGGGCCTTCGCGGACGGGCTGCTGCGGGCGCTGCGCGAACACGACGCGACGGGGCGGGGCGATCTCGTCGCCTCGTTGCGGGCGTGGCTCTCGCGGCACGGCCAGTGGGACGCGGCGGCGGCGGACCTCGGCGTGCACCGGCACACGCTGCGGTACCGGATGCGGCGGGTGGAGGAGATTCTGGGGCGCTCTTTGGACGACCCGGACGTGCGGATGGAATTGTGGCTGGCCCTGAAGGCGACGGCGTCGCCGGGCGGCGAGTAGGGCCCTGGCAGGCGGCTTCGTTCCCTACCGGGTGCGCAAATTCAGCCCGTCCGGCGTTTGAGGACGCGCCCGTAGGGCGCTCCCGCCGCAGGCGGCAACGGACCCGCACCCAAAACGACAACGACAATTCGGTGCAGGCGCCAATCCGCCCGCTCCACCAAGGACAATCCGCGCCCACCCGCCCCGCCCCTACCGTGGGGGAGCCACAATCATCCGTACCCCCCGGAGGGAAAACCGTGACTGCTCCCCACGCGTTCTGGCTGGCCGGCCGTGAGGCCCTCGGCGAGGAGACCTTCGACGTCACGAACTCCTGGGACGGCCGTCTCGTCGGCACCGTGAGCGTGCCCACCGAGGCGCAGGTCGAGGAGGCCGTGGCCGCCGCGCACGCCGTGCGGGACGAGTTCGCGGCGACCCCGGCGCACGTACGGGCCGCCGCCCTCGACCACGTCGTCAAGCGGCTGACCGAGCGCACCGAGGAGATCGCCCAGCTGATCTCCGCCGAGAACGGCAAGCCCATCAAGTGGGCCCGCGGCGAGGTCGGCCGCGCCGTGTCCGTCTTCCGCTGGGCCGCCGAGGAGGCCCGCCGGTTCAACGCCGGTGACGCCCAGCGCCTGGACACCGACGCCGGCGGCACCGGCCGTCTCGCGCTGACCCGCCGCTTCCCCCGGGGCACCGTCCTCGGCATCGCGCCCTTCAACTTCCCGCTCAACCTGAGCGCCCACAAGGTGGCCCCGGCGATCGCGGTGGGTGCGCCGATCATCCTGAAGCCCGCCCCGGCGACGCCGATCTCCTCGCTGGTGCTCGGCGAGATCCTCGCCGAGACGGACCTGCCCGCGGGTTCGTGGAGCGTGCTGCCCGTCCCGAACGACCGGATGCCCGCCCTCGTCCAGGACGAGCGGCTGCCGGTCATCTCCTTCACCGGCTCCGGCCCGGTCGGCTGGTCGATCCTCGACTCGGCGCCGCGCAAACACGTCACCCTGGAGCTCGGCGGCAACGGCGCGGCCGTCGTCCTCGCCGACTGGTCCTCCGAGGAGGACCTGGACTGGGCGGCGCAGCGCATCGCCACCTTCTCCAACTACCAGGGCGGCCAGTCCTGCATCTCCGTGCAGCGCGTCATCGCCGACGCCTCGCTCTACGAGCGGCTGCTGCCGAAGGTCGTGGCCGCCGTCGAGGCGCAGGTCACCGGTGACCCGTCCGACCCGGCGACCGAGGTCGGCCCGCTGGTCAGCGAGGACGCCGCCGAGCGCGTCGAGTCCTGGGTGGACGAGGCCGTCGCGGCGGGCGCGAAGCTGCTGGCCGGCGGCAAGCGCGAGGGTGCCACCTACGCGCCCACCGTGCTCGCGGAGGTCCCCGCCGACGTGACGATCGCGTGCGAGGAGGTCTTCGGCCCGGTCCTCACCATCACCCGGGTGGAGGGCGAGGCCGCCGCCTTCGCCGCCGTCAACGACTCGCCGTACGGCCTGCAGGCGGGCGTCTTCACGCACGACCTCCAGACCGCCTTCCGCGCGCACCGCGCGCTGGAGACCGGTGGCGTGATCATCGGTGACGTGCCGTCCTACCGCGCGGACCAGATGCCGTACGGCGGCGCCAAGCAGTCCGGTGTGGGCCGCGAGGGCGTGCGCTACGCGATGGACGACTACACCTACGAGCGGGTGCTGGTCATGACGGGCCTGGCCCTGTAATTACATGCTGTAACCACACGTGGGACCGAACGGCCGGGGTGTGCACGGGGGCACCCCGGCCGTTCGCGTTCCCGCCCGTGGGCATGGCCCGATCCTTACGATCCATGGCAGTCAGGCCACTCGTCGGCGCCCGGCCCCTCCGGCAGGCTGGACGCATCGGACAGCACGACCGCAAGGAGCGAATCACCATGACCGACACCTCCGCAGCCCCCGCCCGCATGCGCGCCGTCCGGCAGGAGACCGCGGGCGGCCCCGAGGTGCTGAAGCTCGTCGAGACCGACCGCCCCGAGCCGCTCCCGGGCGAGATCCTGGTCCGGGTGCGCGCCGCGGGTGTCAACCCCACCGACTGGAAGACCCGCGAGCGCGGCTCCTTCTACACGGGCGAAACCGTCCCGTTCACCCTCGGCTTCGACGTCTCCGGCGTGGTCGAGGCGATCGGCGACGGCGTCACCCTCCACGCCCCCGGCGACGAGGTCTACGGCATGCCCCGCTTCCCGCACCCGGCCGGTGCCTACGCGGAGTACGTGACCGCCCCCGCCCGCCACTTCGCGCCCAAGCCGCGCGGCCTCGACCACGTACAGGCCGCCGCCCTGCCGCTCGCGGCGCTCACCGCCTGGCAGGCGCTCGTCGACACCGCCGACGTCCGCGAGGGCCAGCGCGTGCTGATCCACGCGGCGGCGGGCGGCGTGGGCCACCTGGCCGTACAGATCGCCAAGGCCCGCGGCGCGTACGTCATCGGCACGGCGAGCGCCGCCAAGCACGACTTCCTCCGCGGCCTCGGCGCCGACGAACTGATCGACTACCGCGAGCAGGACTTCGCGGAGGTGGTCCACGACGTCGACACCGTCCTGGAGGCCATCAGCGGCGACTACCCCACCCGTTCCCTGCGCACCCTGCGCCCCGGCGGCATCCTCGTCTCCCTGCTGCCGCTGGCGGACGGCGTGCGCGAGGAGGCCCGCGAGCGGGGCGTCCGGGCCACCCGCATGATGGTCGAGCCCGACCTCGCGGGCCTGCGGGCCCTCACCGAGCTGGTCGAGACCGGCCGCCTGCGCACCGAGATCGCCGCCGCGCTGCCCCTGGCCGACGCGGCCAAGGCCCACGAGCTGGGCGAAACCGGCCGTACGTCCGGGAAGATCGTACTGACGGTCGAGGACTGACCCGATTTCCGTCACCCGGAAGCAGGGGTCCGGCGCGGGGGGCCGGATCGTTGCGCGAGGTCTGGTAGACGTCCCGGGGATCGGGTACATACGGTCGAGTAGCACCGGTCGGTAGCCGACCGGGACGGCCCCGACTGAAGCGGCGAGGTGCCTCATGACCGCACCATCCGTACGACCGGTCTCCGAGCGCGAAGCACGCCAGGTCGCCGAAGCGGCCCGGGAACAGGACTGGAAGAAGCCCAGCTTCGCCAAGGAACTGTTCCTGGGACGCCTCCGGCTCGATCTCATCCACCCGCACCCGACGCCCTCCCTGGAGGACGTGCGGCGCGGCGAGGAGTTCCTCGCCAAGCTCCGCGACTTCTGCGAGACCCGCATCGACGGCGCCCTCATCGAGCGCGAGGCGAAGATCCCGGACGAGACGGTCAACGGGCTCAAGGAGCTCGGCGCCTTCGGGATGAAGATCGACACCAAATACGGCGGCCTCGGCCTCACCGCCGTCTACTACAACAAGGCCCTCACCCTGGTGGGCTCCGCCAGCCCGGTCGTCGGCGCGCTGCTCTCGGCCCACCAGTCCATCGGCGTACCGCAGCCGCTCAAGCTCTTCGGCACCCAGGAGCAGAAGGACACCTTCCTGCCGCGCTGCGCCCGCACGGACATCACCGCCTTCCTGCTCACCGAGCCGGACGTCGGCTCCGACCCCGCGCGGCTGGCCACCTCGGCAGTCCCCGACGGCGAGGACTACGTCCTGGACGGCGTCAAGCTCTGGACCACCAACGGTGTCGTCGCCGACCTGCTGGTCGTGATGGCCCGGGTGCCCAAGAGCGAGGGCCACAAGGGCGGGATCACCGCCTTCGTGGTCGAGGCGGCGGCGGAGGGCGTCACCGTCGAACGCCGCAACGCCTTCATGGGCCTGCGCGGCATCGAGAACGGCGTCACCCGCTTCCACCAGGTACGGGTGCCCGCCGCCAACCGCATCGGCCCCGAGGGCGCGGGCCTCAAGATCGCCCTGACCACCCTCAACACCGGCCGGCTGTCCATCCCGGCGATGTGCGTCTCCGGGGGCAAGTGGGCCCTGAAGATCGCCCGCGAGTGGTCCACCGCCCGTGAGCAGTGGGGCAAGTCGATCGCCCTGCACGAGGCCGTCGGCGCGAAGATCTCCTTCATCGCCGCGACCACCTTCGCCCTGGAGGCCATCCTCGACCTGTCCGGCCAGATGGCCGACGAGGACCGCAACGACATCCGCATCGAGGCCGCCCTCGCCAAGCTCTACGCCAGCGAGATGGCCTGGCTGATGACCGACGAACTGGTCCAGATCCGCGGCGGCCGCGGCTACGAGACCGCCGACTCCCTCGCCGCCCGCGGCGAGCGCGCCGTCCCCGCCGAACAGATGCTGCGCGACTCCCGCATCAACCGGATCTTCGAGGGCTCCACCGAGATCATGCACCTGCTGATCGCCCGCGAGGCCGTCGACGCCCACCTCTCCGTCGCGGGCGACCTCATCGACCCGGAGAAGTCCCTGGGCGACAAGGCCAGGGCGGGCGCCCGCGCGGGCGGCTTCTACGCCCGCTGGCTGCCCAAGCTCGTCGCCGGGCCCGGGCAGCTGCCCCGCACCTACGCCGAGTTCCACCCGGCCGGCCACCGCGACCTCGCCACCCACCTGCGCTACGTCGAGCGCTCCTCCCGCAAGCTCGCCCGCTCCACCTTCTACGCCATGTCCCGCTGGCAGGGCCGGATGGAGACCAAGCAGGGCTTCCTCGGCCGGATCGTCGACATCGGCGCCGAGCTCTTCGCCATGAGCGCCGCCTGCGTGCGCGCCGAGCGGCTGCGCGCCGAGGGCGACCACGGCAGCGAGGCGTACGAGCTCGCCGACGTCTTCTGCCGCCAGTCCAGGATCCGTGTCGAGGAGCTCTTCGGCCGGCTGTGGACCAACACCGACGACCTCGACCGCAAGCTGGTCTCCGGGGTCATGTCGGGCGCGTACGAGTGGCTGGAGTCCGGCATCGTCGACCCCAGCGGCGACGGCCCCTGGATCGCCGACGCCACCCCGGGCCCGGCCAGGACGGACAACGTCCACCGGCCCATCCGCTGATCCGTACCCGGCACGGACGCGGCCCCGAGGAGGGCGGCCGGGGGGATCCCTGTCCGCCTTCCGGCCGGGAGAGGCAACAATGGAGTCCATGACGGACTCTCTCGCTGACCCGCATCTGCGCTACTCCGCCCCCACCGCCGCGGGCGGACCGCGCGAGGTCGTGATCCTCGGCTCGACCGGCTCGATCGGCACCCAGGCCATCGATCTCGTGCTCCGCAACCCCGACCGCTTCACGGTGACGGGCCTGTCCGCCGCCGGCGGCCGGGTGGGACTGCTCGCCGAGCAGGCGCGGCTGCTGCGGGTCCGCACGGTGGCCGTCGCCCAGGCCGACAAGGTGCCCGCGCTGCGCGAGGCGCTGGCCGCGCAGTACGGCTCCGAGCCGCTGCCCGAGATCCTGGCGGGGCCCGACGCGGCCACCGACCTCGCCCGCAGCGAGTGCCACACCGTGCTCAACGGCATCACCGGCTCCATCGGCCTCGCGCCCACCCTCGCCGCCCTGGAGGCGGGCCGGACGCTGGCCCTGGCCAACAAGGAGTCGCTGATCGTCGGCGGCCCGCTGGTCAAGGCGCTGGCCAAGCCGGGGCAGATCATCCCCGTCGACTCCGAGCACGCCGCGCTCTTCCAGGCGCTGCTCGGCGGCACCCGCGCCGAGGTCCGCAAGCTGGTCGTCACCGCCTCCGGGGGGCCCTTCCGGGGCCGCACCAAGGCCGAGCTGGCCGCCGTCACCCCCGCGGACGCCCTCGCCCACCCCACCTGGTCGATGGGCCCGGTGATCACGATCAACTCCGCGACCCTCGTCAACAAGGGCCTGGAGGTCATCGAGGCGCACCTCCTCTACGACATCCCCTTCGACCGCATCGAGGTCGTCGTCCACCCGCAGTCCTACGTCCACTCGATGGTGGAATTCACCGACGGCTCGACGCTCGCCCAGGCCACCCCGCCCGACATGCGCGGCCCCATCGCCATCGGCCTCGGCTGGCCCGAGCGGATCCCGGACGCGGCCCCCGCCTTCGATTGGTCCAAGGCCTCCACCTGGGAATTCTTCCCGCTCGACGAGGAGGCCTTCCCCTCCGTGGGCCTGGCCCGGCACGTCGGCACCCTCGGTGGCACCGCGCCCGCGGTCTTCAACGCCGCCAACGAGGAGTGCGTCGACGCGTTCCTCTCCGGCGCGCTGCCGTTCAATGGCATTGTCGATACCGTCGCCGAGGTGGTGGCGGAACACGGCACACCCGCCACGGGAACCCACCTCACCCTCCCGGACGTCCTGCAAGCGGAGACCTGGGCCCGCGCCCGGGCCCGTGAACTGGCAGCGCGCCCGGCCCCGGCGGCCCGCACCGCGCAGACGACCTCGGAGGCCCGCGCATGACAACCCTGATGACGGTCCTCGGGATAGTCGTCTTCGTGGTGGGCCTGCTCTTCTCGATCGCCTGGCACGAACTGGGGCACCTCTCCACCGCGAAGCTCTTCGGCATCCGGGTGCCGCAGTACATGGTCGGCTTCGGGCCGACGATCTTCTCGCGGAAGAAGGGCGACACCGAGTACGGCATCAAGGCCGTCCCGCTCGGCGGCTACATCCGCATGATCGGCATGTTCCCGCCCGGCGCGGACGGGAAGATCAGCGCGCGCTCCACCTCGCCCTGGCGAGGCATGATCGAGGACGCACGCTCGGCCGCCTTCGAGGAGCTCCAGCCGGGCGACGAGACGCGGCTCTTCTACACGCGCAAGCCGTGGAAGCGCGTGATCGTGATGTTCGCCGGCCCGTTCATGAACCTCGTCCTGGCCGTCGCGATCTTCCTCGGCGTGATGATGTCCTTCGGCATCAACACCCAGACCACCCAGGTCTCCACCGTCTCGGCCTGTGTGGTCAAGGCCACCGACAAGACCGACGCCTGCCCCAAGGGCGCCAAGGACTCCCCGGCCAAGGCCGCGGGCCTCCAGCCGCGCGACAAGATCGTCGCCTTCAACGGCCACCGGACCGACGACTGGGCCACGCTCCAGCGCGAGATCCGCAAGACCACCGGACCGGCCACGATCACCGTCGTGCGGGACGGCGCGCAGAAGACCCTGAACGCCGACCTGATCTCCAACCAGGTCCAGAAGTACGACGGCAAGGGCAGCCCCATCAAGGGGCAGTACGTCACCGCCGGCTTCCTCGGCTTCACGCCCGCCACCGGTGTCGTGCCGCAGTCCTTCGGCCAGTCCGTGGGCCGGATGGGCGACATGGTCCAGTCCGGCGTCGAGTCGCTGATCGCCCTGCCCGGCAAGATCCCCGACCTGTGGAACGCCGCCTTCGACGGCGGCGAGCGCAAGGCGGACTCGCCCATGGGCGTCGTGGGCGCGGCCCGCGTCGGCGGCGAGGTCTTCAACCTCGACATCCCGCCGTCCCAGCAGGTGGCGACCATGCTCTTCCTGGTCGCGGGCTTCAACCTCTCGCTGTTCCTGTTCAACATGCTGCCGCTGCTCCCGCTCGACGGCGGGCACATCGCCGGGGCGCTGTGGGAGTCCCTGCGCAGGGCCTTCGCCCGGGTCTTCCGCCGCCCCGACCCGGGCCCGTTCGACGTCGCGAAGCTGATGCCGGTGGCCTATGTGGTGGCCGGAATCTTCGTCTGCTTCACGCTGCTGGTCCTGATCGCCGACGTGGTGAACCCGGTCCGGCTGACGTAGCTCCGCACACGCCCCGGGCGCCGGGCGGGCCGGGTTCCTCCGGCCCGCCCGGCGCCCGCGGACACGGAGCCCGGGCCAGGGGATGTGCCCCGAAGGGGGCGCGTGCCGTAACCTCGAAGCCCGGAGCCCGCCGATCTCGGGACCTTGATTCACACCTTGGGGTTGCTCGCCAGATGACAGCGATTTCGCTTGGAATGCCTTCCGTTCCGATCAAGCTCGCCGACCGCAGGGTCAGCCGCAAGATCCAGGTCGGTTCCGTGGCCGTCGGAGGCGACGCACCCGTCTCGGTGCAGTCGATGACGACGACCAGGACCTCGGACATCGGCGCCACGCTCCAGCAGATCGCCGAGCTCACGGCGTCCGGCTGCCAGATCGTGCGCGTGGCCTGCCCGACCCAGGACGACGCCGACGCGCTGGCGGTCATCGCCAAGAAGTCGCAGATCCCGGTGATCGCCGACATCCACTTCCAGCCGAAGTACGTCTTCGCCGCGATCGACGCGGGCTGCGCCGCCGTGCGGGTCAACCCCGGCAACATCAAGCAGTTCGACGACAAGGTCAAGGAGATCGCCAAGGCGGCCCTGCAGACCGGCACCCCGATCCGCATCGGCGTCAACGCCGGCTCCCTGGACGCCCGCCTGCTGGCGAAGTACGGCAAGGCCACCCCCGAGGCGCTGGTGGAGTCCGCGCTGTGGGAGGCGTCCCTCTTCGAGGAGCACGGCTTCCGGGACATCAAGATCTCGGTGAAGCACAACGACCCGGTCGTCATGGTCAACGCCTACCGGCAGCTGGCCGCCCAGTGCGACTACCCCCTCCACCTCGGCGTCACCGAGGCGGGCCCCGCCTTCCAGGGCACCATCAAGTCCGCCGTCGCCTTCGGCGCCCTGCTCTCCGAGGGCATCGGCGACACCATCCGCGTCTCCCTCTCCGCCCCGCCGGCCGAGGAGATCAAGGTCGGCATGCAGATCCTGGAGTCGCTCGGCCTGCGCCAGCGCCGCCTGGAGATCGTCTCCTGCCCGTCCTGCGGCCGCGCCCAGGTCGACGTCTACAAGCTCGCCGAAGAGGTGACCGCGGGCCTTGAGGGCATGGAGGTCCCGCTGCGCGTCGCCGTCATGGGCTGCGTCGTCAACGGCCCCGGCGAGGCCCGCGAGGCCGACCTCGGTGTGGCCTCCGGCAACGGCAAGGGCCAGATCTTCGTCAAGGGCGAGGTCATCAAGACCGTCCCCGAGTCCAAGATCGTGGAGACCCTCATCGAGGAAGCCCTCAAGATCGCCGATCAGATGCGCAAGGACGGCGTCGCCTCCGGCGAGCCCGAGATCAGCGTCAGCGGCTGATCCCCCTCCCGTCGCGTCCTGTGCCCCGCTCCCCGGAGCGGGGCACAGCCGTCTTCCGAAAGGCGGCTCCCGGAGCGCCAAAGGCCAGGCAGGGGAGGTGTGCGGGGACCTTGAGAGGTACAGTTCCAAGACCTGTTCCCATGGCCTCCGGCCCCGCGACGGTGAGGCATTCCGACACGTGTTGACGACGACCACCACCAAGGTCCTGGAGCCCGGCGAACTCGACGACGCGCTCGCCGTCCTCGACCGGGATCCCGTCACCAACGCCTTCGTCGCCGCCCGTGTCCAGGTCGCCGGGCTCGACCCCTGGCGGCTCGGCGGCGAGATGTGGGGCTGGTACGCGGGCGGTCGCCTCGAATCCCTCTGCTACGCCGGGGCCAACCTCGTCCCCATCTGCGCGGGCCCCGAGGCCGCGCGCGCCTTCGCCGAACGCGCCCGCCGCGCGGGCCGCCGCTGCTCCTCCATCGTCGGCCCCGCCGACGCCACCGCCGAGCTGTGGTCGCTCCTCGAACCCCACTGGGGCCCGGCCCGCGAGGTCCGCGCCCACCAGCCGCTGATGGAGACCCGGGCCATGCCCGCGGACATCGCGCCCGACCCGCTCGTCCGCCGGATCCGCAAGGACGAGATGGACGTGATCATGCCGGCGTGCGTGGCCATGTTCACCGAGGAGGTCGGCATCTCGCCCATGGCGGGCGACGGCGGGCTGCTCTACCAGGCGCGGGTCGCCGAGCTGGTCGGCTCGGGGCGCTCCTTCGCCCGGATCGAGAACGGCCGGGTCGTCTTCAAGGCGGAGATCGGCGCCGCCACCGCCCGCGCCTGCCAGATCCAGGGCGTCTGGGTCGCCCCCGAACACCGCGGCCGCGGCCTGTCCGAGACCGGGATGGCGGCGGTGCTGCGCTACGCGCTGCGCGAGGTCTCGCCCGTCGTCAGCCTCTATGTGAACGACTACAACACCGCGGCCCGGGCCGCGTACCGGCGCGTGGGCTTCGAGGAAGTCGGCGCGTTCATGAGCGTGTTGTTCTGAGACCGGCCCGAACCCGGGCCCGATCCGGCCGCCCCGCCCCGCGGGGGAGGTAGCCTCCCCGCATGGATGACATCGTGGTCGGGCCGCTCGACCTCGCCGCGCGCGTCGACGAGGCGCTGGGCGTACAGGCGCTGGCCTTCGGGCTCACCGAGGAAGAGGTGGGCGTACGGCGCCACATCGTGCTCCGGCACCTCGGCTGTCCCGGCGCCCGCGCCCTCGGCGCGACGACGGAGACCGGGCGGCTCGTCGGCTTCGTCTACGGCATGCCGAACAGCCGCGGCCACTGGTGGTCCGGCGTCGTCGAACCGTATCTGCGCGCCACCGGCTCCGACGGCTGGCTCGACGACGCCTTCGTCATCACCGAGCTGCACGTCCACCCCGACTTCCAGAAGAGGGGCATCGGGCGGGCCCTGATCACGACCATCGCCGCGACCGCGACCGAGCCCCGCAGCATCCTCTCCGCCATCGACACCGAGAGCCCGGCCCGCGCCCTCTACCGCAGCCTCGGCTACCGCGACCTCGCCCGGCAGGTCGTCTTCCCGAGCGCCCCGAGCCCCTATGTGGTGATGGGGGCACCGCTGCCGCTGCTGAGCTGACCGCGGCGCCGGAAACCCGTTTCTGCGCCGTCGGTCGCTGCCGCTAATCTCCTGCCAATCGCACTACGTACGCAGGAGACCACGATGGCCCACGTCCAGCGCATGTCCACGACGATGCTCAAGACACTGCGCGACGATCCGGCCGACGCGGAGACCGCCAGCCACAAGCTGCTGGTCCGCGCCGGTTACGTCCGCCGTTCCGCCGCGGGGATCTGGACCTGGCTGCCGCTCGGCAAGAAGGTGCTGGACAACGTCTCCCGGGTGGTGCGGGAGGAGATGGACGCCATCGGCGGCCAGGAGGTCCTGCTGCCCGCGCTGCTGCCCAAGGAGCCGTACGAGGCGAGCGGGCGCTGGGGGGAGTACGGCGACCTGCTGTTCCGGCTGAAGGACCGCAAGGGCGCCGAGTATCTCCTCGGACCCACCCACGAGGAGATCTTCACCCTCACGGTCAAGGACCAGTGCACGTCCTACAAGGACCTGCCCGTGATCCTCTATCAGATCCAGACGAAGTACCGCGACGAGGCGCGGCCCCGCTCGGGCGTGCTCCGCGGCCGCGAGTTCCAGATGAAGGACTCCTACTCCTTCGACACCACCGACGAGGGCCTCGCCGAGTCCTACCGCCTGCACCGCGAGGCCTACACCCGGATCTTCGCCCGGCTCGGCCTGGACTACCGGATCGTCTCCGCCGTCTCGGGCGCCATGGGCGGCTCGGCGTCCGAGGAGTTCCTCGCCCCGGCCGCGGCCGGGGAGGACACCTTCGTGGACTGCCCGAAGTGCGACTACGCCGCCAACACCGAGGCCGTGACCGTCCGGGCCGAGCCCTCCGACCCCGCGGGACACGGGCCCGTCGAGGAGCTCGACACCCCCGACACCCCCACCATCGAGGCCCTCGCCGACCACCTCGGCGTGCCCGCCTCCGCCACCCTCAAGAACCTCCTCGTCAAGATCGACGGCGAGATCACGGCCATCGGCGTGCCGGGCGACCGCGAGGTGGACCTCGGCAAGCTGGGCGAGCACCTGGCGCCCGCCGTCGTGGAGTTGGTGACGGCCGAGGACTTCGCGGACCGGCCCGACCTCGTACGGGGCTACGTCGGCCCGCAGGGACTGACGGTGTGTTATATCGCCGACCCCCGGGTGGCGCCCGGCACGGCCTGGATCACCGGGGCCAACAAGGCGGACACGCACGCCCGGAACGTGGTCTGCGGGCGGGACTTCAAGGTCGACCGGTACCTCGACGTCGTCGTGGTCCGGCCCGGCGACCCCTGCCCCCGCTGCGGCGCGGGCCTGGAGATCGGCCGGGCGATCGAGATCGGCCACATCTTCCAGCTCGGCAGGAAGTACGCCGACACCTTCGGCCTCGACGTCCTCGGACAGCAGGGCAAGCCGGTCCGGGTCACCATGGGTTCGTACGGCATCGGCGTCTCCCGCGCGGTCGCCGCGCTCGCCGAGCAGACCCATGACGGGGCGGGGCTGTGCTGGCCGCGGGAGATCGCCCCCGCGGACGTCCATGTGGTCGCGGCGGGCAAGGCGCTGCAGACCGAACTGGCGCTGGACATCGCGGAGAAGCTCGGTGCCTCCGGCGTGCGCGTGCTGGTCGACGACCGGGCGGGCGTCTCGCCGGGCGTGAAGTTCACGGACGCGGAGCTGATCGGTGTGCCGACGATTCTGGTCGTGGGGCGTGGGGCCGCCGACGGTGTGGTGGAGCTGAAGGATCGGCGTACGGGGGCTCGCGAGGAGCTGCCGGTGCCAGAGGCGCTGGAGCGGGTGCGGTCACTGGCCTGACGGGCGGTTTTCTTTCCCCTACCCGCCCCTTCCCGAAACTGGGGGCCAAGCCCCCAGACCCCCGGGGTACGCAAAATTCAGCCCGTCCGGCGTTTGAGGACCGGGGTCCGGGGCGGAGCCCCGGTTCGGGAAGGGGCGGGTAGGGGAAAAGCCACCCGCTACAGCAACCCCGCGAACTCCAGCAAGAGTTCACCCCGCCCCCGGCGCCCGGCGGCAAGCTCGGTCACTCCGGAGGACACCGCACGGAACAGCGCCCACCCCCGCACCCGCTCCACCGGCACATCCAGCGAATCCGAAAGCTTCGACACCCGCCGCCGCGCCGCGGCAGCCGCGCCCGGCGCGGCCAGCAGCGTGTCGACGCGGTCGCGGACCAGCCACGCCAGGTCGTACGCCCGCTCGCCGGTCAGCGGCCGCGGGCCGACGGCCAGCCACGGTGCCCGGTCACCGGCCAGCACATTGCCCTGGTGGAACTCCCCGTGCAGCAGCACGGGTTCCTCCGTCGCGTCCGCCGCCAGCGCGTCCCGGAGCTCCAGCGCCTCGTCGACGGCGGTCCGGGCGTCCGCCGCCCACGGCTGTTCCCGGTGCTCGCGCAGGGTCGCCGCGAGGGCCGCCGTGTGCTCGGCGACGTCACCGAACGGGTGGCCTTCACCGGCCGGCACCCACAGCCGCTGGAGCACCGCGGCCGCCTCCAGCTGCGCCTTCGGCTCCGCGAGCGAGCGCAGGCTGATGTCGCCGTGCAGCCGTTCCAGCAGCAGCGCCCCGGCCTCCGGGTCCACCCGCAGCGGCCGCACCGCGTACAGGCCGTCCCACCGGGCGAGCGCCGCGTGCTCCAGTGCCGCCGTGCCGTCGGGCGGGCACAGCTTGAGGGCGGCGGGGGTGCCGTCGGGCAGCCGCACGAGGAGGACCATGCTGGTCCGCCCGCCGGGCTCCTGCACCCGTTCGAGTGTCAATTCCCAGCGCCGCAGGCACTCCTGGGCGGTTTCCGGCAGCGCGGCGAGCCAGCGGCGCACCGGGCCGTCCGGGGGTTCGGAGCTCAGGGTCCGCACCAGCCGCTCCGGCGGTTCGAGGCGGTTGTTCGCGTTGGTCATCCCTGCGCTGTCCTTTTCGTCTTCGCTGGTCAGGCGCGGTCCGGCGAACCGCTGGGGGAGGCGGTCGGCCCCCCGGCCGCGGCCCGCTCGACGAGCCCAGGGAAGGCTACGCTGCCCCCGCTCCAGCGCACCGCCCGCACCGCCGCCTCCCGCAGCGCGGCGGCCGCGTCCCGGCGGAGGGCGCCCGTGGCGGCCCGTACGAGATCGGCGTAGACGTCCGCGACGCGGCTCTCCAGCTCCGCGCCCAGCCGCACCGCGGCCGCCGCGTCGGACACCGGGAACGGCAGCGCGTAGGCCGCGGCCGCCGCCTCGGGCGCGCCGCCCAGGTCCCGTACGGCGCGGCTCATCGCGTCGCGCCGCACCCGGTGCGCGTCGTACGCCTCGCGGGCCAGGGCGGCGTGCGCCTCGTCGACGCGCGCGCCGACCACCCCGTACCCGTACACCGCCGCGTGTTCCGCGGCGAGGGCCGCCTGCGCCGCGTCCAGGGTCCGGCTCCGCGCGGTGGCGGAGGGGGACTGCGTCATGAGCCGCCTCCGAGCAGGAAGACATGGCCCGCGCCCGCCGCCGCGACGGACGCCAGCAGCCGGGCGAGCTCGGGCGGCGCGCCGACGAGAGCGGCCGTACGGGCGTCCAGGACGCGCCGCTCGGCTTCGGCGAGTTGGGCCAGGGCCTCCTTCTCGTCCCCGGGGACGCCCGCCGCCGAAGGGGGAGGGGAGGAGGGCGAAGCGGAACCGGAAGCGGAGGACGAGGTGGCCGCTCCGAACGCCTCCGCGTGCAGGGCGACCTCGGCCCGCAGCGGCCGCAGCCGGGGCGCGAGCGCGTCGTGCGCGCCGATCGTCGCGTCGTACCGCTCCAGCAGTCCCACCGAGTCCCGCCCGGCGGCGTCCCGCAGCCGGTTGGCCGTGGACGTCCGCTCGCCGGTGCCCGCGGCACCGTCCGAGCACCCGGTCAAAAGCGCCGCGGCGCCGCCGGTCAGCAGGGCCGCGCCGCCCGCCAGTACCCCGCGTCTGCGCGGGCCGGCAGCGCCCCGCGTCGTCGTCGTGAGCGCCACGATCCTCTTTCCGCCAGGTCCCGTCATGATCACCGCCCGCGAGCGTACCCGCGCGCGGGCGCGAGGCCGGGGAGCAGGGACCGAATCGTCAGTCGGCTGCCGGAACAGATAGGCTTTGACCTGACACGCGACTTTCCCACAACAGCACACGCGGCCGAGGAGTCACCCGGATGAGCACCACCCAGAGCGAGAGGCTGCGCGAGCTGCTGGCCCCTCTCGTCAGCGCGCGAGAGCTGGATCTGGAAGAGGTCGAGGTGACCACCGCGGGCAAGCGCCGCGTGCTGCGCATTGTGGTGGACTCCGACGCGGGCGTCGAGCTGGACGAGTGCGCCGAGGTCAGCCGCGCCGTCTCCGAGAAGCTCGACGAGACCGACGCCATGGGCGGAGCCCCGTACGTCCTGGAGGTCACCTCTCCCGGCGCCGACCGCCCCCTGACCGAGCACCGCCACTATGTGCGCGCCACCGGCCGCCTGATGAAGGCGCAGCTGACCGAGGGCGGCGAGCTCGTCGCCCGGATCGTCGCCGTGGACGACGAGGGCCTGGACCTGGAGGTCCCCGGGGTGAAGGGCCGCAAGCCCACCTCCCGGCGGCTCGCCTTCGGCGAGATCGCGAAGGCCCGCGTCGAGGTCGAGTTCAACCGCAAGTCCGACGACAAGGCCGCCGAGGCCATTGACGAAACCGACGAGAGCCAAGAGGAGGCGTAGCCGTGGACATCGACATGAGTGCCCTGCGGGGTCTGGTGCGAGAGAAGGAGATCTCCTTCGACCTGTTGGTCGAGGCGATCGAGTCGGCCCTCCTCATCGCGTACCACCGCACCGAGGGAAGCCGCCGCCGCGCCCGCGTGGAGCTGGACCGGGCCACCGGCCATGTGACGGTCTGGGCCAAGGAGGACCCGCAGGACCTGGAGGAGGGCGAGGAGCCCCGCGAGTTCGACGACACCCCGTCCGGTTTCGGCCGGATCGCCGCGACCACCGCCAAGCAGGTCATCCTCCAGCGTCTGCGCGACGCCGAGGACGAGATCACTTTCGGTGAGTTCGCGGGCCGTGAGGGCGACGTCGTCGCGGGCATCGTCCAGCAGGGCAAGGACCCGAAGAACGTCCTGGTCGACATCGGCAAGCTGGAGGCCATCCTGCCGGTGCAGGAGCAGGTCCCCGGCGAGGAGTACAAGCACGGCACCCGCCTGCGGACGTACGTCGTCCGGGTGGCGAAGGGCGTCCGCGGCCCGTCCGTGACGCTCTCGCGCACCCACCCCAGCCTGGTGAAGAAGCTCTTCGCCATGGAGGTGCCGGAGATCGCCGACGGTTCGGTGGAGATCGCCGCCATCGCCCGCGAGGCCGGCCACCGCACCAAGATCGCGGTGCGCTCGACCCGCTCCGGGCTGAACGCCAAGGGCGCCTGCATCGGCCCGATGGGCGGCCGTGTCCGCGCGGTCATGGCCGAGCTGCACGGCGAGAAGATCGACATCGTCGACTGGTCGGACGACCCGGCCGAGCTGGTGGCCCACGCGCTATCCCCCGCACGGGTGAGCAAGGTCGAGGTCGTGGACTTCGGCGCGCGCTCCGCCCGGGTGACCGTGCCGGACTACCAGCTGTCCCTCGCCATCGGCAAGGAGGGGCAGAACGCCCGCCTCGCCGCCCGCCTCACCGGCTGGCGCATCGACATCCGCCCCGACACGGAGCAGTCCGACCAGGACTGATGTCGAGGCCGGCGCCCCCGGGGCGCCGGTCCGTGGACTTCGGGGCCCGCCGCGGGCGGGCCCCGGGAGCAGGCCGCACAGTGTGGCCGAAACGTATTCGTGCCCGATCACGGACCCCCAGGGGCGAGGTCGGTGCGGGGAGGTAGACTTAATCAGTGTCTGGCCGGACGCATGCCCGCGCATGCCCTGAGCGAACCTGTGTGGGATGCCGGGAGCGAGCGGCCAAGGGCGATCTGTTGCGGATCGTGATGATCGAGGGCGCCTGCGTCCCCGACCCTCGCGGTACGCTGCCCGGCCGGGGTGCCTCCGTGCACCCCACACTGGTCTGTCTCGACCTGGCGGTCCGCCGCAGGGCGTTCCCCCGGGCCTTCAAGGCCCAGGGGCCGCTCGAGGTGGCGGCGCTGCGCCGATTCATCGAGCGGATCGATGAGTAAGGACAGCACCGGCAGGCAACACCGTAAGAAGAACGGCACGGGAAACCGTGCGGTCAGGTACCTCGCGAGTTGGAAGTAGGTCGAGATTGCGATGAGCACTCGATGAGTACGCGATGAGTACGCCCATGAAGTAGCGACGGTCCGGTGGACACCCCGGACCTAGAAGGAGCGAAGTGGCTAAGGTCCGGGTATACGAACTCGCCAAGGAGTTCGGCGTTGAGAGCAAGGTCGTCATGGCCAAGCTCCAAGAACTTGGTGAATTCGTCCGTTCGGCGTCCTCGACGATCGAGGCGCCGGTTGTCCGCAAGTTGACTGACGCACTGCAGGGCCCCGGCGGCAACGCCAAGCCCGGTGCGAAGCCCGCGGCGCCGCGCAAGGCTGCGCCCGCGAAGCCGGGTGCCCCCACTCCGGGCGCCCCCCGTCCCGCCGCCCCGGCCCCCAAGCCGGCCGCGGAGGCGACCCCCTCTCCCAAGCCCGCAGGTGCGGCGCCGACCCCCGGTCCGCGCCCCGGCCCGAAGCCCGCCCCGGCGGCTCCGGCCAAGCCTGCCCCTGTCACCCCGGTCCCGGCCGCGGAGTTCTCCGCCCCGGCCCCGGCTCAGCAGGCCCCGTCCCAGCAGCAGGCCCCGTCTGCTCCGCGCCCCGGCGCCACCCCCGGCCCGCGTCCGGCACGTCCGGCGCCCGCCGGTCGTGACGGCGGTCAGCGCGAGGGCGGCCGTCCCGAGCGCGCCCCCCGCCCCGGCGGCCAGGGTGCACCGCGCCCCGGTGGCGCACGTCCGGCCGGTCCCCGTCCGGGCAACAACCCCTTCACCTCCGGTGGCTCCACCGGCATGGCCCGCCCGCAGGCCCCCCGTCCCGGTGGCGCCCCGCGTCCCGGCGGCGAGCGTCCCGGCCCGGGTGCCCCGCGTCCGCAGGGCGGCCCCGGCGGCGCCCCGCGTCCGCAGGGTCAGGGCGGCGCCCGTCCGACCCCGGGCGGCATGCCCCGTCCGCAGGGTGGTCCCGGTGGCGCTCCGCGTCCCGGCGGCGCCCCCGCGGGCAACCGTCCGAACCCCGGCATGATGCCGCAGCGTCCCGCTGCCGGCCCGCGTCCGGGCCCCGGCGGCGGCGGTCGCGGTCCCGGCGGCGGCGCAGGCCGTCCCGGCGGCGGTGCCGGTCGTCCGGGTGGCGGCGGCTTCGCCGGCCGTCCGGCCGGTCCCGGTGGCGGCGGTCGTCCCGGTGGCGGCGGCGGCTTCGCCGGTCGTCCCGGTGGCGGCGGCGCTCCCGGTGGTGGCGGCGGCTTCGGCGGTCGTCCCGGCTTCGGCGGTCGTCCCGGCGGCCCGGGTGCCCGTGGTGGCACGCAGGGTGCCTTCGGCCGTCCCGGCGGTCCGGCGCGCCGTGGTCGCAAGTCGAAGCGGCAGAGGCGCCAGGAGTACGAGGCCATGCAGGCCCCGTCCGTCGGCGGCGTGATGCTGCCGCGCGGTGGCGGCGAGACCATTCGCCTGTCCCGCGGTGCCTCCCTCACCGACTTCGCGGAGAAGATCGGCGCCAACCCGGCGTCGCTCGTCGCCGTGATGATGAACCTCGGCGAGATGGTCACGGCGACCCAGTCGGTCTCCGACGAGACGCTGACGCTCCTCGGCGACGAGATGAACTACACCGTTCAGATCGTCAGCCCCGAGGAGGAGGACCGCGAGCTGCTCGAGTCGTTCTCCATCGAGTTCGGTGAGGACGAGGGCGGCGAGGAGATGCTCGTCTCCCGTCCGCCGGTCGTGACCGTCATGGGTCACGTCGACCACGGTAAGACCCGACTGCTGGACGCCATCCGCAAGACGAACGTCGTCGCGGGCGAGGCCGGCGGTATCACGCAGCACATCGGTGCGTACCAGGTCGCCACCGAGGTCAACGGCGAAGAGCGCGCGATCACCTTCATCGACACCCCGGGTCACGAGGCGTTCACCGCCATGCGTGCCCGTGGTGCGAAGTCCACCGACATCGCGATCCTCGTGGTGGCGGCGAACGACGGTGTGATGCCGCAGACGATCGAGGCGCTGAACCACGCCAAGGCGGCCGACGTGCCGATCGTGGTCGCGGTCAACAAGATCGACGTCGAGGGCGCCGACCCGACCAAGGTGCGCGGTCAGCTCACCGAGTTCGGTCTGGTGGCCGAGGAGTACGGCGGCGACACCATGTTCGTCGACATCTCCGCCAAGCAGGGTCTGAACATCGACAGCCTGCTGGAGGCCGTGGTCCTCACCGCGGACGCCTCGCTCGACCTGCGCGCCAACGCGGAGCAGGACGCGCAGGGTATTGCGATCGAGGCCCACCTCGACCGTGGCCGCGGCGCCGTGGCCACCGTGCTCGTCCAGCGCGGTACCCTCCGCGTCGGTGACACGATGGTCGCCGGTGACGCCTACGGCCGTGTCCGCGCGATGCTCGACGACAAGGGCCAGAACGTCGAGGAAGCGGGTCCGTCGACCCCCGTCCTCGTCCTGGGTCTGACCAACGTCCCGGGCGCCGGCGACAACTTCCTCGTCGTCGACGAGGACCGCACGGCCCGCCAGATCGCCGAGAAGCGCGCTGCGCGTGAGCGCAACGCCGCCTTCGCCAAGCGCACCCGCCGGGTGTCCCTCGAGGACCTCGACAAGGTGCTCAAGGCCGGCCTGGTGCAGGACCTCAACATCATCATCAAGGGCGACGCGTCCGGTTCGGTGGAGGCTCTCGAGTCCTCGCTGCTCCAGCTCGACGTCGGCGAAGAGGTCGAGATCCGGATCCTGCACCGCGGTGTGGGTGCGGTCACCGAGTCCGACATCAACCTGGCGACCGGCTCCGACGCCATCGTCATCGGCTTCAACGTCCGCGCCGAGGGCCGTGCCACGCAGATGGCCGAGCGCGAGGGCGTCGACGTCCGCTACTACTCGGTCATCTACCAGGCGATCGAGGAGATCGAGGCGGCCCTCAAGGGCATGCTGAAGCCGGAGTACGAAGAGGTCGAGCTCGGTACGGCGGAGATCCGCGAGATCTTCCGCTCGTCCAAGCTGGGCAACATCGCGGGTGTCCTCATCCGTTCCGGCGAGGTCAAGCGCAACACCAAGGCGCGCCTCATCCGCGACGGCAAGGTCATCGCGGAGGAGCTCAACATCGTCGGCCTGCGTCGTTTCAAGGACGACGTCACCGAGATCCGCGAAGGCTTCGAGGGCGGTATCAACCTCGGAAACTTCAACGACATCAAGATCGACGACGTCATCGCGACGTACGAGATGCGCGAGAAGCCGCGCGGCTGATACGCGTATGTGGCAGCCCGCGCGTAGCGCGGTCCACCAGGGGTGGTGGCCGGGCGACGGGCGGGCCCGGGGCCGGTCGGCGGAGAATATTTCCGTCGATCGGCCCCGGCCGTTGCATGTACGGTTCTAAGAGCTCGTACACACCAGCTACACCTCACGCCTCCCGGGTGGGCCTCACCCGTCACGCATGTATGTAGGGACTCTGTCCTTCGACCTCCTCCTCGGCGATGTCCGATCGTTGAAGGAGAAGCGCTCCGTCGTCCGCCCGATCGTCGCCGAGCTGGCCCGCAGATTCGCGGTCAGTGTGGCGGAGGTCGGCGACCAGGATCTTCACCGCAGGGCCCGGATCGGGCTCGCGGTGGTCTCCGGGGACACGGGGCACCTCACGGACGTACTGGACCGCTGCGAGCGGCTTGTCGCCGGGCGGCCGGAGGTGGAACTGCTGTCGGTGAGACGGCGGATCCACGGCGACGACGACTGATGACTGAATCGAAGAAGAAAGAAGTAGGCGCATGACCGACAACGCGCGGGCGCGCAAGCTGGCCGACCGTATCCGGGAGATTGTCGCGGAGACGCTCCAGCGCCGGATCAAGGACCCGCGGCTCGGCTATGTGACCATCACGGACACCCGGGTCACCGGTGACCTCCGCGAGGCGACCGTGTTCTACACGGTCTACGGCGACGACGAGGAGCGCGCCGCCTCCGCGGCCGCCCTGGAGAGCGCCAAGGGCATCCTGCGCTCCACGGTCGGCCGGGAGACCGGGGTGCGCTTCACCCCGACCCTGACCTTCGTCGCGGACGCCCTGCCCGACAACGCCCGGACGATCGACGACCTGCTCGCCAAGGCCAAGGCCAAGGACGCGGAGGTCCGTGAGGTCTCCTCGGGCAAGACGTACGCCGGTGACGCGGACCCGTACCGCAAGCCCGGCGAGGACGAGGACGCGGCGTCCGAATGAAGCAGAAGGCACCGGCACCGCCGGACGGTCTGGTCATCGTCGACAAGCCGTCCGGCTTCACCTCGCACGACGTGGTCGCCAAGATGCGCGGCATCGCGCGGACGCGGCGCGTCGGCCACGCGGGGACGCTCGACCCGATGGCGACCGGCGTGCTCGTCCTCGGGATCGAGCGGGCGACCAAGCTGCTCGGCCACCTCGCGCTGACCGAGAAGGAGTACGTCGCGACGATCCGCCTCGGGCAGAACACCCTGACGGACGACGCGGAGGGCGAGATCACCTCGTCCACCGACGCCTCCGGGGTCACCCGTGAGGCGATCGACGCGGGCGTGGCCAAGCTGACGGGCGCCATCATGCAGGTCCCGTCGAAGGTCAGCGCGATCAAGATAGACGGCAAGCGGTCCTACGCCCGGGCCCGCGAGGGCGAGGACTTCGAGATCCCGGCCCGCCCGGTGACGGTCTCCTCCTTCGCGGTGCACGCCGTGCACCCGGCACAGGCGGAGGACGGCACCCCGGTCCAGGACCTGCTGGTCTCCGTCGTCTGCTCGTCCGGCACCTACGTCCGGGCCCTCGCCCGCGACCTGGGCGCGGACACGGGCGTCGGCGGCCACCTGACGGCGCTGCGGCGCACCAGGGTCGGCCCCTACGGGCTGGGCGAGGCCCGGACGCTGGAGCAGATCCAGGAGGACCTGGCCATCATGCCCGTCGCGGAGGCGGCGGCCGCGGCCTTCCAGCGCTGGGATGTCAACGACGAGCAGGCGCGCCTGCTCGGCAACGGCGTGCGGATCAAGATGCCGCTCTTCGAGGGCACGGGGCCGGTCGCGGTCTTCGGCCCGGACGGCCGCTTCCTGGTCCTGGTGGAGAACCAGGGCGGCAAGGCCAAGAGCCTGGCCGTCTTCGGCTGAGACCGGACGCCCGACAGCAGTACCGGACCACGCGGTCCGGCGGAATCGTGGGGCGGGGCATGTGCACACATGCCCCGCCCCACGATTCCCTTGTCTTCGCCCCGCATCCGCTCCATACCGAGGATTCACCCCATTGGGCAGGCGCTCGGAGTGAACGGAGGGGGTGGAAGGGGGCGCGTTCCGGGTGCGATCTGTCCTGCCGATCATCCGCTGCCTACCGTCGACGTAAGTGCACGGCGGGGAGGTTCGACGGATGAACGGTCGGCGGACCGATGCGGACGAGTACCTGGTGCGCATCAGAGACCTCGCCGGGCGACCGCGCGGCACGGGGTTCCTCGCGGACGACCGCGGCACGATGATCACCAGCCACGAGGCGGTCGACGGGCTCGCCCGCCTCGTCCTGCTCGCGCCGGGTGACCGCACCTGCCTGGTCGGGGCGGATGCCGTGACCTCGCTGCCGGGCTGCGACCTCGCGCTCGTGCGGACCGAGGGGCTCGGGGTGCGGCCGCTGCCCGTTGCTGCGGCCGACTGGATCGAGGACGGCGCGGAGGTGCGGCTGCGCGCGGGCCGCTGGCAGACCGCGCGGATCATCGGCGAGGCACTGGTGACGTACACCGCCACCGACCGCTTCCACCTGCTCGACGCGGCCGTGGAGCTGTCCGTCGGCGAGCGCGACGGCCTGCGCCTGGGCGAGGAAGCCACCGGCGGCCCCGTCATCGACGCCCGTACGGGAACGGTGGCGGCCGTCCTCGGTACCGCGCTGCACGCCGAGCGCCGGACGGGCGGTTTCGCGATCCCCCTCCGGGCCGCCGCCGGGGCCTCCCCGGACGGCCCCCTCGCGGCCCTCCTGGAGCGCAACTCCGCCACCATCCCGGCGTACGGCCCCGACCTCAACCTCGCGGGCGCCCTCCAGCTCACGGCCACCTCCCTGGGGCAGGTCACCACCGCGCGCGCCCTGCGCGACCCCGTGCAACGGCCGGAGATCGCCAGGGAATTCGAGCGCTTCCTGGAGTGCCCCCGCACCACGGCCGACGGCACCCCGGCCACCGACGCGGACGCCGCACCCGACGGCGAGGACGTACCGGAGGGCGGGCTGCCCTGCGGCACCGGCGCGGCCGATCCCGCGGACCCGCCCGATGACGCCGGCCGCCCGGACGACACGGAAGCGGCCGCCGAAGCGGGACCGGAAGAGGCGGCGGGGCCGGGACCGGAAGAGGAAGCGGAGACCGTTCCGCCCGCCCGGCCCCTCGTCCTGGGACTCGTGGGCGGGCCCGGCACCGGCCGCACGACCGAGCTCGGCGCCCTCGCCTCCCGGCGGGCCCGCGGCTCGGAGCCCGCGCCCACCATCTGGCTCCGGGGCGCCGACCTGCGCGACGGCGACGAGAGCGTACGGGACGCCGTCGCGCGCGCCCTGGAGGCCGCCGCGCGGATCGTCACCGCCTCGGCCGGCGCGGCGGGCACGGTGGGGGACCCGGCCGAGGCCACCCCGGAGGCCGTCGCCGCCCTCGCGCACCGCGTGGGGCGCCCCCTGCTCGTCGTCCTCGACGGACCCGAGGAGCTCCCCCCGGTCCTCGCCCACGGGCTGCCCGCCTGGACGGCCGCGACCGCGGAGTGGCTTGAGGGGGCCTCGGCCCGGCTCGTCGTCGCGTGCCGCCCCGAGCACTGGGAGACGGCGGGCGCCCTCTTCCCGCCCACCGCCCTCCATGTGCCGGACGCCGCACCCGCCCCCCGGGGACTGCCGCCCTGCGTCCGCCTCACCGACCTCACCCCCCGCCAGGCCGCCGAGGCCCGCGCCGTCTACGGCGTCCCCGAGGAGGCGATCCAGCCGGCGGACGCCGCCCACCCGCTCGCCCTCCGGCTGCTCGCGGAGGTCCGCGCCGCCCTCCCGGACGGCGCCGCGCGGCCGGGCGCGGCCGGGGAGGACGAGGGCGCCCGGCCGCCCGACCGCTGGGACGTTTTCTCCGCCTACCTCGACCTGACCTGCCTGCGCATCGCCGTACGGCTCTCCGCCGACCGGAGGCCACCGCTGCGCGGCACGACGGTGCGCCGGCTCGCCGCCCGGGTGGCGGGGCAGGTGCACGAGGCGGCCCGGCGCTGCCTCGGGCCCGGGCAGGGGGAGCTGGAGCGCGAGGCCTTCGAGGAGCTGTTCCCCTGGCGCAACGGCTGGGCCTCCGCGGTGCTCACCGAGGGCCTCCTCGTCCCCGCGGGCAGCGGCTACCGCTTCGCGCACGAGGAGTTCGCGGACTGGCTCCAGGGCGCGCACCTGGACCTCGACGCGGCCCTGCACGCCCTGGTCCACCGCTGGTACGAGCACGAGAGCGCGGCCATTGAGGCGGAGGAGCGACTTCCGTCCCGGCCGGGAGCCGGGCCCGCCCCCGAGGGCCACGTGCCGCCGCCCCCCGGCTCCAAGCGGCCGCCCCGCTCCGGCGCCGGCCGCCGCCGCACCCGGCGCGGCACCGCCGAGCAGGAGAAACCCAAACCCCTGCCCGTGCCCCGGCACCGCATCGGCCCCGTGCTCCAGTCGCTGCTCCTCCTCGCCCGGCGCTCCGGCCCCGCAGCCCTCGCCGACCGCCTCTGCGCCCTCGTCCACGCCGCGGAGGCCCTCTCCCCGGCCGGGCGCTCCGCCCTCGGCCGGACCGCGGCCGTCACCGACGGACCGGTCCCCGCCCTCCCCGACCCCGCCTGGTGGGCCGCGCACCTGCTCGGCGAGACGCTGCTCCGCGTCCCCGACGCCGCCCCCTATCTCGGCGCGCTGCGCCTGCTCGCCGAGCGGATCACCGCCCGCGCCGTCGACCTCGGCGGCTTCGACAGCGACGCGAGCCGGGCACTGGGCGGGCTCGCCGAGTTCGGCCCCTGGTTCTGGCTCCGGCTGCCCCTCGGCCTCGCCGACCGCCTCGACCTGCTGCGCCTGCTGCTCCCCGCCGACGGCCCGCCGCCCGGCGCCGCCCCGGCCCAGGACCACACGCAGCTCCAGCCGCACCAGGGCGCCCACGCGCCCCAGGCCGACCGCTTCCTGCCCGCCGTCGCCACCGTCCTCGCCGAGGACCCCTGCGCCGCGCAGCCGCTCATCTGCCGCTGGTTCACCGACGAGCGCCCCCTCCAGGCCGCGCCCTACCCCGACAGCGTCCCGTTCACCGTCTCCACCGCCGCCCAGGTGCTGCTGCACACCCACCGCCACCGCGCCGTCGACGACCTCGCCGAGGCCCTCGTGGAGGCCGGGCACCCCCGCGCCGACGAGCTCCTCAACGCCCTCGCCGAGGACGAGCCGTCCGCGCTCTGCCGGGCCGTCGACCGCTGGGCCCACGACGACCGCCTCGAGAGGCACGTGGCCGCCGCCGCGTACGCCCTGCGGACCGCGCCCCACGTCACCATCGCCGCCGACCGCGAACTGCTGCGCTACTCCGCGCTCGCCCTCCTCGCCCGCCCCGCCGAGGGCGCCCTGCACGGCACCGCGCTCGCCCTCCTCGTCCGCGACACCGAGACCCGCGCGAAATACCTCCCGCAGGCCGTCGTCCGCTTCGCCGCCGGCGATCCGCACATGCCCGCCGAGGCCCTCGCCACCGCCCTGACCACCCACCCCGAGCCCGTCTTCGCGATCTTCCGGGCGCGGCTGTACGAACCGGGCGACGGCCCCGGCCAGGTGCTGCGCGCCCTCGCCGAGGTCTCCGCCCCCGCCCTCGCCCGCCGCGCCGCCGCGCTCGTCCAGGAGCACATCGAGCACCGCCCCGAAGGCGCCGCCCACGCCGCCGCCTTCGTCGACCGGCGGCTCGAAGAGGGCCCCGCCGCCCGGTCCGTGCTCTTCCCGCTCGTCGTGCACCTGCTGAGCAGCCGCCCCGCGCAGGTCCGCCGCGCCCTGGCGCCCGTCCTGGCGGCCCCCGGCACGTCCCTGTCGCGGCCCTTGCGCCAGGAGTTGCTGGAGGTGCTGCTGGAGCGCGAGCAGTACGGGCCGTACGAGCGCGACGTCACCGTCCTCGACGCCCTGCTGCGGGCCGTGGCCGCGGGTGCCGCCGAGCGCACCGAGGCCCGTTCGCGCGACCTCGTGCACCGCACCGGTCTGCTGATGGCGCGCACCGCGGAGGGCGCCGCCTGCTTCGACCGGCGGCTGACGCAGCTGGCCCGCGAGATCCCGGTCTTCGGTGAACAGGTCCGCCGCTGGCTGAAGTCCGCGCCCGCGCAGTGGGCCGTCGTGGTGGGGCCGAGGGCGCGGATCCGGCTGACCGCCGGTGCGGACGCGGGCGATGCGACCGTCAGTGGACCGGCCGATGCGGACCGCCGCGAGCCAGCATGGCACTCTTAGTCCTGCGTATATCGACAGACAACAGTTCGGGTTCGGGCGAGGAGCGGGCACAGTGCAGCGCTGGCGTGGCTTGGAGGACATCCCCCAGGACTGGGGGCGCAGCGTCGTCACCATCGGCTCGTACGACGGGGTGCACCGGGGGCACCAGCTGATCATCGGGCGCGCGGTGGAGCGGGCGCGGTCGCTCGGCGTCCCCGCGGTGGTGGTGACCTTCGACCCGCATCCCAGCGAGGTCGTGCGGCCGGGCAGCCATCCGCCGCTGCTGGCCCCGCACCACCGGCGCGCGGAGCTGATGGCGGAGCTCGGCGTGGACGCGCTGCTGATCCTGCCGTTCACGGCGGAGTTCTCCAAGCTCTCGCCCGCGGACTTCGTGGTGAAGGTGCTGGTCGACAAGCTGCACGCCAAGCTGGTCGTGGAGGGCCCCAACTTCCGCTTCGGGCACCGCGCGGCGGGCAACGTCGACTTCCTGAAGGAGCTCGGCGCCACCTACGACTACGACGTCGAGGTCATCGACCTCTATGTGACCGGTGAGGCGGGCGGCGGGCTGCCGTTCTCCTCCACCCTGACCCGGCGCCTGGTCGCCGAGGGCGACGTCGCGGGCGCGATGGAGATCCTCGGCCGCCCGCACCGCGTCGAGGGCGTCGTCGTCCACGGCGCGCAGCGCGGCCGCGAGCTCGGCTACCCCACCGCCAACGTCGAGACCCTCCCGCACACCGCGATCCCGGCGGACGGCGTCTACGCCGGCTGGCTGACCGTCGGCGACGAGGCGATGCCCGCGGCCATCTCGGTCGGCACGAACGTGCAGTTCGACGCGACCGAGCGGACGGTGGAGGCGTACGCCATCGACCGCACCGACCTGGACCTCTACGGCCTGCACGTGGCCGTGGACTTCCTCGCCTACCTCCGGGGCATGGAGAAGTTCGAGTCCATCGAGGCGCTGCTGCAGTGCATGGCGGGCGATGTGAAGCGGGCGCGCGACCTGGTCGCGGCGCACGAGGCGGCCCACGTCACGGCGTGAACCACCGACGAACGGAGAGGGCCCCGGGCGACATCGCCCGGGGCCCTCTCCGTTGTCCGCTCAAGTCTGCTGCGGCGGGTACTGCTGGGGGTAGCCGTAACCGCCACCGGGCTGCGGCTGACCGTACGGATACGGCTGCTGAGGCGGCTGGGACTGCGGATGCGGCTGCTGCGGATAGGGCTGGGCCTGCGGCTGCCCGCCCGCGTACGGGTCGTACGGCTGCTGGTACGGGCCGGGGGCACCCGGCTGCCCCGGCTGCTGCCCGGGAACGTACGCACCCGGCACCGGCGGCGCCTGGTGCGCGGGCGGGTTCTCCCCGGTCCACAGCCCCCGCTGCTGCTGGGCCCGCGTGAAGTCCTCGGCGACCAGGGCCGACAGATGGAAGTACGCCTCGCGCGTCTTCGGCCGCATCATCTCCAGGTCGACCTCGGCGCCCGTCGCCAGGTGCTCGTCGAAGGGCACGACCACGACACCGCGGCACCGCGTCTCGAAGTGGGAGACGATGTCCTCCACCTTGATCATCTTGCCGGTCTCCCGGACCCCCGAGATCACCGTGACGCTGCGCGAGACGAGGTCGGCGTAGCCGTGCGCGTGCAGCCAGTCGAGGGTGGTGCTGGCGCTGCTCGCCCCGTCGACGGACGGCGTGGAGACGATGATCAGCTGGTCCGCGAGGTCGAGGACGCCGCGCATCGCGCTGTAGAGCAGGCCGGTGCCCGAGTCGGTGAGGATGATCGGGTACTGCTTGCCCAGCAGGTCTATCGCCCGCCGGTAGTCCTCGTCGTTGAAGGTCGTCGAGACCGCCGGGTCCACGTCGTTGGCGATGATCTCCAGCCCGGAGGGCGCCTGCGAGGTGTAGCGCCGGATGTCCATGTAGCTCTGCAGACCCGGGATCGCCTGGACGAGGTCACGGATCGTCGCCCCGGTCTCCCGGCGCACGCGGCGGCCGAGCGTGCCCGCGTCGGGGTTGGCGTCGATCGCCAGGATCTTGTCCTGCCGCTCGCTCGCCAGCGTCGCCCCGAGCGCGGTGGTGGTCGTCGTCTTGCCGACGCCGCCCTTGAGGCTGATGACGGCGATCCGGTAGCAGGACAGCACGGGCGTGCGGATCAGCTCCAGCTTGCGCTGCCGCTCGGCCTCCTCCTTCTTGCCGCCGAACTTGAACCGGCTGGTGCTCGCCTGCTTCTTCGGCTTCGGCTTGTTCCGCAGCAGCCGCTCCGACGACAGCTCCATGGACGCCGTGAACCCCAACGGGGCCCCGTGCACGGACCGCTGCCGCTGCTCGGGTGTCACGGTCGGCCACCCACCGGACCGCGGGTCCACGGGCATGCCGGGCTGCGGCTGCGGGTGTTGTTGTTGCTGTTGCTGCTGCGGCTCGGCGAGCGGCGGGAGGGCGCCGTTGTCGGGCGTGACGGCGGGCGGCAGCGCGTAACCGCCGGCCGGTACGCCCGGCTGGGCCGGGGTGGGGGGAGCGGGCTGCCCAACTGCCGCCTGAGGCATGGCTGTCGGGGCGTTCGGCGTCGCGTCCGGCGCGCCGGGCCCCGGGTAGCCGTACCCGCCCTGCGGCGCGCTCATCGGCGCGTACGGAGGCTGGGGCGCCGCCTGGCCGGGGTAGCCGTAGCCGCCCTGCGGCGTGTCGACCGGCACGGGCGGGGGAGTGGCTGCCGTCGGGGGGACGTCGGGACGCGGGTACGCGGGCGCCACGGGCGCGGGTGCCGGGACGGCGGGGGGAGCCTCGGCGGCGGCCGGGACCGCCGGATGGAAGTCCGGAGGCAGCGGGGGCAGCGGCCCCTGAGGCACGGGCGGCGGGGCCCATGGGGCGGGGGCCGACGCGTCCGCGGCTTCCTCTGGCGGGGCGATGGCGGAGAACCGCATGGTGCCGTCGCTCCGCGCGGGGCTCGCCTCCTCCGTGCGTCCCGCGACCTCGTCCTGCAGGGCGGCGGCGGAGAACCGCATGGTGCCTTCGGCGGGAGGGCGCGGCGCTTCGGTACGGTCCGGGGCGGCTTCCTGCGGGGCGATGGCGGAGAACCGCATGGTTCCCTCACGGGCACCGTTCCCGGCCTCGTCCCGCTGCGTGCCGGGGGAGAACCGCATGGTCCCCTCGCTCCGCACGTCACCGGAGCCTTCGGGCGCCATGCCGTTGCTCCGCGCCATGTCGGCCGCGTCGGCGTCGACGTGCGGACGCGGCGCGTCGACGAACGCGACCTGGCCGGCCGCCTCGGCCCCGAAGGACGACGGCTGGTCGCTGCCGAACTCCGGGAAGCCGGTCGCCTGCGCTCCGAAGGGCGGGACGGCCGGGGGTGCGGGCGCGCCCGCTGGGCGCTCGGGGATGTGGGCCTGCGGCGTGTGGATGTGTTGCTGCTGGTCGCTGCCGGTCTCAGCAGGGCTGGTCGCATGCGCTGCGAAGGGAGGGACGGCCGGAGGCGCGGGCGCGTCCGCTGGGCGCTCGAGGCTGTGGGTCTGTGCCGCGCCGACGAGTTGCTGCTGGTCGCTGCCGGTCTCCGCGGGGCCGGTCGCCTGTGCTCCGAAGGGCGGGACGGCCGGAGGTGTGGGCGCGTCCGCCGGGCGTTCGACGAGTCGCTGCTGGTCGACGCCGGATTCCGCGGGGCCGGTCGCCCCCGTTCCGAAAGCGTTGCTGTCGAGCGGTGCGTCCGCCGGGTCGGCGGCTCGCGGCCGGTCGCCGCCCTGCTCCGCCGTGCCGGTCGCCTGCGTTCCGAACGGCATGGGGTCGACGAGCGGCGCCTCCGCCGGGCGCCCGGCGCCGCCGGGCTCCGCCGCGTCGGTCGTCTCGGCGCCGAAGGGCAGCAGGTCGGCGTCGCCGTCGAGCGGTGCGTCAGCGGTACGGACCGCGCCGCTGTCGGGTGCCTCAACTGCCGCTGCGCCAAAGGGCGAACGGCTCTCGCTGTGCCCCGCCAGCGCCGCTCTGTCGTTGCCGACCCCGGCGTCCGCACCTGCGGCACCGAGTGCCGACGCGTCGGCCGTGCGCACGTCACTGTCGCGAGACCCGGCGTCGACCGCCTCCGCCCCGAACGGCAGCTCGTCCGCGGAGCCGACGCCTTGCGGCGCGAAAGGCGAACGGCCCTCCGCCACGGCCGCCCCGGCGTCAGCCGTCCCGGCGCCGAAAGGCGCGAGCGCCGCGTTGTCCGACCCGGGTGCCCCCGATGCCGCGCCGTCGGACCGCTCGTCCGAACTCATGGCGTCAGCCGGGCGCGGCGGCCACACGGGCGGCAGACCAGGCGGGGCCGACGGCGGAGCGGACGGCGGAGCCAGTGGCGGAGCCAGCGGTTCACCCGTAGGCGGGGGCGGGGCCGTCCGCCCCGCGTCACCCTCGCCGACGGCCGGGCCACCCACGGGTCCGGCGGAGCCGGCCGCGCCGGCGGTCGGCGACACGGCGTTCTGCGTGTACCAAGCCGGTGGGGTGTAGTCGATGGTGAACTCGCCCGAGTGGTCGGGTTCGTTCTCGTGGCCCGCGTCGGACCGGTCCTCGCCGGCTGTGGTCCCGCCCGCGCGGAGCTCGTCCCGATCGCTGCTCACATTGCCTCCTGCTGGTGTGGTCTGACGCCCATGTTCTGCCTGTCGGGCCCGACCGTTCCCGTCGTCCGACCGCCCGGGGTTCCCCCTGTGCGACGGGAGGGACCCGGCGTGCGGTTCTCCCGTGCGTACACCCACCAAGACTAATCGTCATACGCATCGCCAGGGCAGGCCCGTCCCCACCTCGTCAACGGCCCCCGCGGCAACCGCCCCCGGGCGCTGCCACTGCCGGGTGATAGAAAGACGTCCCGCTCGAAAGCCGTAACGGCGCGGGATCCGCGCCCGATTCGCTCCTTTTCGATGGAATGTTGACGTTCCATCGGATCGCGGGGGGAGGCAGAACGGACGCCGGGCCCGCACACAAGAGGTATGCGCTGATGGTCCAGCCGCCCCCACCCCCACCGATGCCCCCGAACCAGCCCTCCGAGGGCGGGTTCGGCGCACCGCAGGATCCGGCGAACGCTCCGCAGTCCCCCCTGCAGCCCCCCACCCCGGCCGCCGAACCCCCGGTTCCTACCGGGCCGTCGGACCCGCTGACCAAGCCCGCGGCCGCTCCGGACCAGCCGCCGGCACCCCCGGCCCAGCCGCCCGCCGCGCCTCCCGCCCCCGCGGCCCCGCCCTTCGCCCCGCCCGCCTGGGGCGGCCCCCCGGCTCCGGGACAGCAGGTTCCGGGCGGCCCCACGCCGTACCCGCCGAACCCGTACGCGCAACAGCCCGGCGCACAGCAGCCCAACCCGTACGGAGCCTTCCCGCCGCCCCCGGGCGGGTACTTCGGCGCACCCGGTGCACAGTCGTCCGGCGGTCCGGACAAGAAGCGGACGGCCGTCATCATCGGCTCGGCCCTCGCCGTCCTCGTCGCGGCGGCCGGTGGGGTGTGGGCGCTGACGGGCGACGACAAGGGTTCGGACAAGCCCAGCGCCCACGGCAGCACCGCCCCCGGCAAGAGCGGCAAGGACAGCGGCGGCGAAGGCACCGCGGGTCCGCGCGACGGCGGCGCGAACGACCCGAACGACGCGCGCCAGGACGGCGAGGCGAAGGTCGTCATCGACCAGAAGGGCCCCGACGTCGACCAGGCCAGCGCGGGCATTCCGGGCTTCTGGGTAATGGGCGACTACGCCGTCAAGACCGTGCAGGACAAGGTCGTCGCCTATTCCACGGCCGACGGCAAGGAGAAGTGGTCCATCCCGCTGCCCAAGCGCGTGTGCGCGGCGCCCCGGGACACCACGGACGACGGCAAGGTCGTCGTGGCGTACGACGGCGACAAGAAGGACGAGTGCGGCAACTACGCCATGCTCGACCTCAAGTCGGGCAAGAAGGTCTGGGACAAGCCCATCCCCAAGTCGGGCGGGTTCGCCGAGAGCTTCATCGGTATGGACATGGCCATCAGCGGCAACGCGATGGGCGCCGCCTGGTTCGGCGGCTCCGGCATGATCCGGGTCAGCGACGGCGAGACCATCGCCAACCCCGACATCCAGGCGGGCTGCGGCGTCGACGGCTACGCGGGCGGCAAGGCCCTGCTGCGCTCCTGGACGTGCGTCGACGACAAGACCTCGCACATCGAGAAGGTCGACCCGGCCACCGGCAAGGCCGTCTGGACGTGGGACGGCCGCAAGGGCCTCCAGACCAAGAAGATCTACTCCACAGAACCGGCCGTGGTCTCCGTCTCGGACGACGACAAGACCGGCGGCGTCATCGCGCTCAAGGACGGCAAGGAGCGCTCGGTCATCGACCTCGGCGGCCAGGCGTACGCGCCGACCTGCGGACTGTCGATCGTGAACCACGACCTCGGCGGCTGCCAGGGCGTGGCCGCCACGGACGACACCCTCTATCTGCCGACCCAGGGCAACTACTCGTCGGGCAACGAGATCCACGCCTTCGACCTCAACACCGGCAAGCGCAAGTGGGCCGCCAAGAACAGCGCCAAGCGCGAGCTCCTGCCGCTCAAGGCGGACGGAGACAAGGTCGTCGCGTACCAGAAGGCGTCGTACGACAGGGCGGGCGCCGTCGTCAGCGTCGGCTCCGACGGCGACCCCAAGGTCCTGCTCCAGATACCGGCATCCATGACGTCCGCCGAGAACTACTTCTTCAGCGCGCGCTATGTCTACGAGGGCGACCGCTTCTACATCGCCTCGACACGCCTGTCGAGCAGCAAGTCGGGAGGCGACAACAGAATGCTGCTGGCCTTCGGCAAGTGACCGTTTGAGGACCGGGGTCCGGGGCGGGGCCCCTCACGCGGCGGAGCCGCATGTCGGATGCTGCGGGAACGGGCGGGCAGGGGAAAACCTCCCGCCCTGCCCACCCGGTCAGTCCATCCGCCGCGCGGAACCAAGCAACCCGACCTCCGGCCCCGTCGCCCGAGTGTCCACATACATGCGCGACCGACGCGCACACCACAACGTCACCCCGTCCCCCAGCGTCGGCAACGCCGAGACGTCCTCCGCCGACAGCCCCAGGAGCCGCCCGAGCTGCGCCGCCTCCTCCGGGGAGACCCGCTGGACACCCACCAGATCCGCACTCGCCATCAGACGCGGCGCCTCCGGGCCCACGAACGGGAGCAGGGTCAGCACCGGCTGCCAGGGCGCGGCGACGACCCGCCCGCGCGGCGGCCGCGCACCGCAGTCGCGGACCACGAGTACGGGGCTGTGCACCGACGCCCCTTGCGGTGGCACCCGCCCGACATCGTGCAGAGTGACGCACGGCTGACCGCTGTTGGCGGCCTGCGCGAGTGACGTCCACAGCTGGCGGCGGCCGGTCTCGACGGCGACCCGGGCGCCCGTGCCGACCGTGCGCAGCGCGATGACCTGTGCCGTCCACGCGCCACCGACGAGGACGGCGTCGAAGGGGGCGGTGCGGCCGATCCCGAGGACGGCCGGGGCGTCGTGGGGGTCGGTGCCGATGACCACGCCGTCGTCACCGACCGGCAGTGCCAGCGACTCGAACTGCTCCGGGGCGAGCTCGTGCCGCCCACGGCGCGGCCCCAGCAGCCCGAAGCCGAAACGGCGCCGGGCGGCTCCGGGCGCTACGGGAGCGGGATCAGGCGGAAGCGCGGTGGTCATCAGCGAGTCCCTCCCAAGGGCAGCGTGGCAAGGACACCGGGCACCTGCTCATGATCCAGCCGCACCAGACCGGCCTTCACTCCGCGCGCGGCCCGCTCCAGCTCCCGCCGGGCGTCTGCGAGTTCGTCGGAGCTGCGGCCGGTGACCCGTACGTGCGCGGCCATGCTCGGCGCGTGCCGGCCGCCGGGCGTACGGCCGCGCCCGAGGGTCAGGCTCAGCGTCGTCGACAGCGCGGGCAGCGAGGTGAGCAGCGCGGCCAGCTGAGGCAGGGGAGTGGCCCCCGGACCCAACTGCGGCCAGCGCGCCAGCCAGTACGTGCTGTGCCACCGGTCGTCGCACCGCCAGGCCCGTGGGCTCTCCGCCGTCCGCCGCACCGGCGTGCCACTGCGGCCCGCCTGCGCCGACGCCGTCGGATTGACGTTCGCCGCGGTCGAGACGGCGGCCGCCAGCCCCTCCTCGGACAGCAGCTCCGCCCGGAACCCGGCACCCTGCAAGCGGCTCGCCAGCTGGTCCGCCGCCCGCAGCAGACACCGCCGCGCGCCCTCCACGCCCGAGCCCCGCGCCTCGACGGCCTCCCGGCACAGCTCCGGGTCGAGCTTGAGCGCCACCCACGTCAGCCGCACCGCCGGGGTCCCCGCCATCGCCTGGAGCGGCGCGTAGTTGCGGGCCGCCAGGGCCTCCGCGGGCAGATGAGGGGCGGGCGCGGGCAGCGTGCTCTGCACGACCTGTATGGACTCCAGCCGGATGCCGTCGACATCCATCGCGTCGCGCAGCAGCGCGAGCGGCAGCGCCTTCTCCGTCCGCAGCGGCCGCAGTGGCGCGTCGACCGCGTCGATCCGCAGCACCACCGTCAGGAACGTGCCGTCCCCGACCACGCCCACCTCGCGCCGGTCGCGATCGGTGAAGGAGCCCGTCCGCAAGGCCGGTTCGCACTCCAGGACCGGGGCGAACCCGGGATCCGTGCCCACCGGGGCGGCCTCCGCCCGCGCCGCGCGCCGCCGCAGGGTCACCGCCGTCGCCAGCCAGTCCGCTATCGGCCGCTGCCCGCGGCGCACGAGCGCGAGGAGCAGCAGCACCGCGGCCACCACGGCCGCCGGTGCCAGCCACATCGGGCCCGCGACCCACGCGACCAGCACCAGCGCGAGGGCCACCTCGACCAGCACCAGCTGCTGGAGCCGGACCGGCCCCACGCCGCCGGGCCTCGACACGGCCCGCGGCGCGACCGCGCCCGGCGGCGCGGTGACCCCCGACGCCCGTACGCGCGTTGCCGCACCCATGCCTGACAAACCCCCTCGCCTCACGCTGATCCCCTACCGGCATAGTAGGGGGCCGGTACGACAACCGGACCGAGGGCAGGGTCCGCCAGCGCCCGTCAACCGAAGCCGACCACTGGGGAGAAGCGGCGACACATGGCATCACGCCGGGATCAGCTCAACGCGTACACCTTCGCGAAGAAGCGAACGGTCGCCGCCTTCCTGCAACCCTCCCCCAGCGGAACGGAGGAAGGCGCCCCGCGCCCGCTGCGCGCGGTCCTCCCCGGGCTCGTCGTCGGGGCGGTGCTCGTCGCCGGATTCGGGGCCTGGGGCATGTTCAGGCCGGTCGCGCCCAAGGGCTGGGACGACACCGCCGCCCATGTCATCGTCGGCAGCGAATCCACCACGCGCTATGTCGTCCTGGAGACCGACAACAAAAAGCAGCTCCACCCGGTCCTCAACTTCGCCTCCGCCAAACTGCTCCTCACCCCCGACAAATCCACCGTCATCAAGGTGAAGGAGTCCGAGCTCGACAACGGCCACATCCCGCGCGGCCCGACGCTCGGCATCCCGTACGCCCCCGACCGCATGCCCGGCGCCGACGAGGCGGGCAGGAAAAAGCAGTGGGCCGTCTGCGAACAGCCCGGAGGCAACGGCAACACCACGCAAAAGGCCGTCTTCCTCTTCGCCGACCGCGACCCCAAGCTCAAACACCTCACCGGGCCGGACCGCCTGCGGGGCAATCAGGCCCTTTATGTGCAGGGCCCCGACGACGCCCGCTATCTCATCGACCCGCAGGGCACCAAATACCTGCTCGGCGGCCCGGAGTGGAAAGCCCTCGCGGACACCCCGGACTACAACCTGCTGCTCCGCTCCCTCTTCCGCGACGGCGCACAGCCGCAGCGCGTCACCAAGGACTGGCTGGGGACCTTCGACGACGGAGCCCCCATCGTCTTCCCCGAGATCCGCGGTGACATCGGCACGGACGCGGGCGTCGGCACCCTGCCCGGGAACGCCAACCGCGTCGGTACGGTCCTCGAAGCCCCCACCGGCACGGGCACCCAGCACTATCTCGTGCTCAAGGGCAAGGTCCAGCGCGTCTCCGAATTCGTCGCCAAGCTGCTCCTCAACAGCAAGATGCTGACGTCCCTCGGCCAGGCGGGCACGCCCGAGCACGTCAGCGCCGCCGCGTTCACCCCGGACGACGAGGAGTTCTACGGGAAGTACCACTGGCCCTCGCGCGTACCCCAGCAGGCCAACAACCAGGATTCCGCCGCGGGCGGCGGTGCCAGGAAGACGGTGTGCAGCATCTTCGGCGGCCTTTCCGCCGGAGGCACCCCCGACCTCGCCACCTGGGCCGGTACGGATTACCCGGCGACCATTCCCGACGGCGCGACGAGCGCCTATGTCACCCCCGGCTCCGGACTTCTCTACCGCCAGGTGACCGGCCATCAGACCACCAGCGGCTCGATCTTCCTCGTCACCGACACCGGGCTGCGCTACGCGGTGCAGTCCAACGGCGACAGCGGCACCGGAAAGTCGAAGATCGGTGAGAACCCCGCGCCGTCACCGGGCGCGGACGGAAGCACCCCTGAAAGCTCGCCGTCCGCATCGCCCGAAGCAGACACGGCCCGCACCCGGCTCGGCTATCAGAACGTGAATCCCATGGCCGTCCCCGCCAATTGGTCGCAATTCCTCCCCACGGGCCCGCGGCTGGACGCCAACAGCGCCCGGCAGCCGCAGGGATCGTGAGGGACGACATGCGACGCATCACCATGGCGCTGGCGGCCGCCGCACTCATGACACCCGTCGCGGGAGCCTCGGCCGCTTCCGCCCGGATTCCCGTGGCCCTCGACGGCAGCGGCGAATGCAGATATCCCGCGAAGCCCATCAAGGGCACTCCCTGGTCGCTCCAGCGCGTTCTCCTCGACCAGCTCTGGCAGGACACCAAGGGCAAGGACAGCGACGGCCACCCGGTGCGCGTGGCCGTCATCGACACCGGGGTCGACATCCACAACCCCCAGCTCAAGGACGCCGTCGACGCCAAGAGCGGAGCGGATCTGCTGGCGGGCGCGGAAGCGAGTGCCGCGGACGGTGTGGGCGTACGCGAGGCGGCGAACGACAGCCGGGCGGCCGGACCGAAGGACGAACTCAAAAAGGCGGACAAGGCGACCCCGAAGGCCACACCGAAGCCCTCGGAGGCGCCAAAAGCGACACCCACCCCGAAGCCCTCGGACTCCGCGTCGGCGAAACCGACCCCGAAGCCGTCGGAGAAGCCCACTCCGAAACCCGAGCCCGAAAAGCCGGCCGTCCAGCTCGACCCCACGCTCGACCTCGTCGGTCACGGCACGAAGGTCGCCGGCATCATCGCGGCCCGCCCGTCCTCGAGCAGCGGATTCGTCGGCCTCGCTCCCGAATCCGTCATCATCCCGATCCGGCAGAACGACGAAAAGGGCACCGGCACTTCTCAGACCCTCGCCCAGGGCATCAATCTGGCCGTCGCGGCCGGAGCCCAGGTCATCAATATCTCCCAGGACACGGCGAAGGCGCTGAAACCCGATTCCGACCTGGAACTCGCGGTGAAGAACGCCCTCGCCAAGGACGTCGTCGTGGTTGCCTCCGCAGGCAACGACGGCCTCGACGGCAACGTCAAGGAGACCTACCCCGCCGCCTACAAGGGCGTCCTCGCCGTGGCTGCCTCGGACCGTAACAACGAGCGCGCGCCCTTCTCCCAGCCCGGTGAATTCGTGGGCGTCGCCGCCCCCGGCGTGGAAATGGTCTCCACCGTCCCCCTCGGCGGCCAGTGCGTCGACAACGGCACCAGTTTCTCCGCCCCGTACGTCGCCGGAGTCGCCGCCCTCATCCGCGCCAAACACCCCGACTGGAAACAGAACCAGGTCGTGGCCCAGATAGAGCAGACCGCCGAGCGCGCCACGAACGGCCACGACCGCTACATCGGCTGGGGCGTGGTCGACCCGGTCCGCGCCCTCACCGACGACGCCCACCCCCTCGACCGCGTCACGTCCGACCAACCCACCACCCACCGCGCCAAGGCCCCCGCCCCGGCCCCCGTGGCCATGGGCGAATCCCCGTCCCAACGCCAGGAACGCCTCGCCACGTACGGCCTGGGCTGCACGGCGCTGCTGGTGGCGGCGATCGCGGGGGTGGCGGTGGTCCTACGGGATCTGAGGCGGCGTCGGTCGGCCTGATTGAGTACGCGTACTCAGGCGCCGACGGCATGCATGGCCGCACCATGGAATTCGTGCCGTGCGTGACGCGAGTGGCGTAGTGTCTCGCTGGATGCCACAGGGGAGGGGCAGGGGTGCAGCAACGCGACGTGGGTGATTCGGAGCCGAGGCCGTTCGGCGGCAGCAACCTGGCGAAGGAAGCCGAGACGCTGACGAAGTTCAAGAGCCGGATCGACACCATCATGTCCGAGCTTGAGAAGTCGCCGGCCTCGCAGAAGGCCATCAGCCAACAGGCGATCTCCAAGGACGCGTACGGCACCGGCTTCGGCTCCGCCGACGACCTCGCCAAGCTCTACGACAAGGTCCACGACCGCTTGCAGACGCTGTCCCAGATCCTCGGCGACCAGGTCGAGTCGATGGGCATCGCGGCCGTCGTGGCCGAGCGCGGATACGACGGCATCGACGCCGAACAGGCCGCCCGACTGCGGGCGATCGAAGAGCGCGTGCGCAAGAACTACCACAACCCGACGGCCGGCAAGCCCGCCTCGGCGCCCGGCGGACACGAGCCCAAGCCGGACCGCAGCGGTGCGTCCGACCTCGGGTCCGAGACCGCGTAAGGGGGCAGGCGAATGGGCAAGGGACAGTTCGACGACGCCACACTCGAGCAGCTCTACGCCATGGTGGCGGGCGGCCAGCCGAAGCAGATCAACGACGCCGCGGACGCGTTGCTGAAGGCGTTCACCGACATCAACGACCTCGGCGGAGAACTCCAGGCACACGTCGACCGCGTCAAGTGGGAGGGCGAGGGCGGCGAAGCGTTCCGCAACTGGGGCGCGGAGCTGGCCAAGCAGACCCTCAAACTGGCCGACTACACGCTGAAGGTCGGCATCAACATCGGCTTCGCGGGCCAGAGCCTGGGCGAGGCCAAGTCGTCGATGCCGGCGGTGGAACCGTGCTACGCGGATCCGGCGAAGGAGAAGGCGCGGCTGGATGGGGCGGAGTCCAACCGTCAGGAAGCCATCAAGGCGATGGAGCGGTTGGACTCCTACTACCGGACGGTGCATTCGGATGTGGCGGGGTTGGAGGAGCCGAAGTTTCCGCATCTTCCATCCATGTTGGCGGCAGCGCCGGTCTTCGACCAGGAACGGCCGGACAGCGCCTCGGTTTCGCCGGGTTCAGCGGGCGGATACGGCGGGGTGCGCGAAGGCTCTGTGATGCCCGGCACTGGCGCAGCCGGTGGGACCTCCAGCGGACCCTTGCATCCTTCTGGTGAAGGGCGACACGGACAACTGGGCACAGTGTTGAGCGCTGACCGTCCTGCGCATACGGCGATCGACTCTGTGGCACTCCCGCAGGCTCCGGACACAGCCACCAGGCACTCCGTCCCGCGCTTGCCTGTCGATCGCCCGGATCCAAGAGGCCCTGTCATGCCAGGACCTTTGGCGCCTGCCATGCCGTCCGGCTTGCAACGCGGGGTCGAAGTGCCGCGCGTACCTACTGTTGGTCGCCCTGAACAGGTGAGCACAACCCGGCCTGAAGGTATCCCTCGGGTCGGCGGCAAGGACGGGATCGTCGGTGGCATGCCCGCCCGTTCGGGCAGTCAGTCGGCCGTCCCGCGATTGCCGCGAGGCACTGTCGTGGGTGAAGAGCGGACCGTGAACGGACCTCAAGCGGGTACAGCGGCGGGACCGCGAGGCACTGCTGCAGGCCCAGGTGCTCGGACAGGAGGTCCGATGGGCATGGGTGGCCATCCCGTCGGTGGCGGCACCCCCGGCCCGAGAAATGGCTACGCAGGCCGAAGGCTTGCCACAGAACCGGGCGGTACTGCTGGTGGCCTGCGTGCACCGCGTGAAGGTCGCTCCGAGTTCACACAGGGCGGCTCAGGTCTCGTGCGAAGTCAGCCACCGGGCGTGATGCCACACTCTGGAGTCAACTCTTCAGGCAATAGCCGTCGTCGCTCCAGCAGCAGGCCCGACTATCTGGTGGAAGACGAAGAGACCTGGACCAGAGGCCGCGGGAACGTCGTGCCTCCAGTCATCGAATAGCTCACGAGACCTCACGAAGGGGACCACTGCCTCATGCCATTTCCGGCTCAGCGCGCTCTGCGGACCTCGGCGTTGCTAGCGGTGGTGCTCGCAAGTATCGCGACTCCGGCAGCGGCGCAGGACGAGCACTCGCGGCAGTGGTTCTTGGACGACATGCAGGCGGAACAGATGTGGAAGGTGAGTAGGGGAGAGGGCGTCACAGTTGCCGTGATTGATACAGGCGTGGACGGGTCGCTTCCAGAGCTGCGTGGTCAGGTATTGGAAGGTACAGACGTTTCCAACAAGCCCACAGGTGCCCATGTGGACAGCGAAGGCCACGGAACGAATATCGCTACGCTGATTGCCGGTACTGGCGTTGATGGCGGAATTCAGGGTTTGGCTCCCGGGGCCAAGATCCTCCCGGTGAAGGCCGTGCCCGATAGCCAGGCAGACGCCGTTGACGCGCTGATGGCCAGGAGTATTCGGTACGCCGCTGATCATCAGGCCCGAGTCATCAACATTTCGCTGGCAGGGGATGGTGATGCAGTTCAATACGCCAACACCCAAACTGCCGTCGACTACGCCCTGGGCAAGGGGAGCCTGATCTTTGCCGGTTCAGGCAATGGTGGAGACAAGGGCAACCAGCCAGAGTTCCCTTCGTCGCTCCGGGGCGTCGTTGGCGTAGGCGCGATCGATCGCCAAGGCAAGGCGGCGAAGTTCTCGACTTACGGCAACCAGGTGGGGCTCGTAGCCTTCGGCGAGGAAATCGTCGCACACTGTGAAAAGGGTCCCGGCTATTGCATCGGGCGCGGCACCAGCCAAGCCACCGCCATCGCCTCCGCCTCCGCCGCCCTCATCTGGGCCAAGCACCCGGACTGGACCAACAACCAAGTCCTCCGCGTCATGATGGAGACGGCCGGAAAGCCCGCGGGCGCCAAAATGCCCAGCAAGTACCTCGGCTACGGCAGCGTCCGCCCCCGCAAGGTGCTCGTCGACGGCGAAGGCGACCCCGGTCCCGCGGACGTCAACCCCCTCCTCGCGGCCAACGCACCCAAGCCGTCCCCTTCCGTCTCCGCCCCGAACTCGTCCTCAGCCGGCAAACCCATCGCCGCGGAGCCCGCCACGGACGACGGCATCGGCACCATCGCCTGGGTCGCCCTGGGCGCGGGCGCAGCAGTGATCCTCGCCGCAGCCGTCGGCTTCGGCGTCATGCGCCGCCGCGCCAAGGCGACTTACCCGAACCAGCCATAACAACAAGAAAGGCGAAGCATGTCGGGCACTCAGAAGATCAGTGATCCAGCATTCACCAAATTCGAAGGCAAGATCAGGGAGACGAGCGAGGCCCTTTCGGCCAACCTCCGGGCCCTGGCCGACGCCATCGCCACCGTCGAGGCCGCATGGACGGGCGCCGGCGCCCAGGCATTCCGCACCGCGCAGCTCGCGCTCAATGACGACCACGACGCCCTGCGTCGGCTGATCGACGGCATTCATGACGCCGTGGCGCTGACCCGCAAGTCGAGCCACGCCAACGACGCCGACATCATGGCGACCTTCAACAAGATCGACGTGAATGGCTCCGCCCCGGGCGGACACCTCGGTTCCCTGGGTACGAGCGCCGGTGTCAGCGCCGGTCTCGAAAGCAAGATCAGCAGCTACTAGCAGCACTTCCGAAGAAACAACCACCACAAGGGGGGTACATGTCCGGGGCGAATGACGACCTCAAGGTTCATTACAGCTCGGTCGAGAAGACCGCCGATGACATCAGCAAGGCGGCCGGCGTCGTCGACCAGCAGCTGAAGGACATCTGGGCCGCGGTCAACGACGTCACGCACGGCTGGGAGGGCGAGGCCCACCAGATGATGCTCCAGGCGAAGGCGCAGTTCGACGCCCGCGGTACGCACATCCACGGGATCCTGACCGAGATCTCGGCCAAGATCAAGCAGGGCAGCATGGATTACCGGCACACGGACCGCAAGGCTTCCCAGCTGTTCGACATCAGCTACTGACGGCCCGCGGCCGTGGGGTGGGCGGGCAATGCGCGGCGAGACGCGCCCGCCCGCCCCACTCCGCACGCTCAGGTCAGATCGAACTCGCCGTCCCGCGCGCCCAGCACGAAGGCCCGCCACTCGCTTTCCGTATAGCGCAGCACGACCTCCGGTTCGGCCGACGACCGCATTGCCACCGCGCCGCCCGGGAGATACGCGATCTCGACGCGCACCTCTGTCGTGGCGTCCGGCGCGCTCAGCCACTCCACGCCGGAGATGTCCATCGCGTAGAGCTCGTCTTTCTCATGTGGGTCCATGGGGCAGAGGCCGCCTTTCAGGGTGCGATGTTGCCGCCATATCGCGGCGCGCGCACATGAGTTGGCGCCGCGAGATTCAACGTGAGCAGCGTACTCCCGGAGGCGCCGCGTCATCGGTGGATCACCGATCACGGTCGCCTCGGAGCCGGTCGTAGTTCCGTGCCGCGTCCCGCGAGAACGCCACCCACAGCTTGTGCCCGGCCAGCGGCCCGCCTACCTCGTCCAGGCCGCAACAAAGGCTGTCGCTGGCGTCCAGCGCGGCGTCCAGCATGGAAAGCGCGGCCCGCCGCTGCGCCCGACAGGCTTCCCGTTCGGCCTTCGGGTGCCGGGGGTGCTCGTCGAACACGGTGAGCCGCAGCACGCCGAACCGCCACCGAATGGACAGATTGGTCGCCTTCCCGGGGGTGAACAGGTAGGCGTTGGCGAGGAGTTCGGAGGTCGCGAGCACGCCGAGCTCGACCATGTCGGCGAGGTCGTGCGCACGCAGGAGGCGATCGACGGTCTTACGGGCCATGCGGAGGCAGTACGCGCCGCCGGGGAGCCCCAGGGAGTAGTCGAGGTTGCTGGGGATGGGCCCGGTGTTCGCGGACACGGATGACGAATCGGGCATGCAGGGGGCGAGGATCATGCGTGGTCACTCCAGACGCTCGGCAGGGGAGAGTCCTCGCACGCGGTACGGGCGCCGGTGGCCTGCCTCCCTGGGCGCGAGCGCGCCCACTCCAGGGAAGGTGGGCATGCTCGCGCGGTGCACTTCCGGCTCCACGGCGTGTGAGCTAGGCAACACCGACGGTAGCGCAGTCGGGAAGCCCTGTGCTACTCACTCTCAGGAATCCCTGTGCTACGGGGTGATCGCTGGAACTCGCCGCTACCGGCGGGCAGACTGGTTGCCGGTTCGAGAGGGGAGCCACATGCCGCCGAGAAGCAATCCGACGATCCGTCAACGTCGGTTGGGAGCCGCGCTACGCCACTTGCGGGAGCAGGCAGACATGTCAGCCCTGGACGCGGCAGCGGTGCTCGGAGTCGACCGCACCCGCATCTCCAACACGGAGGCCGGGCGCTTCGGAATCAGCCCGGCCCGCATCCGCGTGCTCGCCTCCAACTACGGTTGTACGGACGACGGTTTGATCGACGCTCTCGCCGCGATGACACAGGACCACACCAAGGGCTGGTGGGAGACGTACAGGGACGCCCTTCCTGCCTTCTTCCTGGACATCGCCGAGCTCGAGTGGCATGCGGTCAGGATTCGCAATGCCTTGACGTCGCACATCCCCGGTCTGCTCCAGACCGCAGACCACGCACGAGCCATCTTCGATTTGGTGATCCCGGCGATGTCGGCTGAAGAGATCGAAACCCGCGTGGCCCACCGCTTGGAGCGTCACCGAGTCCTCGACCGGGATGACCCTCCTGCTTACGAGGCAGTCGTCCACGAGAGTGCTCTGCGCATGCAGTTCGGCGGACGTTCCGTCGCACGTGCTCAGCTGGAAAGCCTCCTGGAAGCGAGCGAGCGGGAGCACGTCAGCCTCAGGGTGATCCCATTCGCTGCTGGCAGTTTCCCCGGAGCCGGACAGACGATCCTCTATGCCTGTGCGTCGGTTCCCCAACTCGACACCGTTCAGTTGGACACGTCCCACGGGTCTGTCTTTGTCGATTCCGAGATGCAGCTTGCCAACTACCGATTGCTGTTCGACATGATGGAACCCTGCGTACTCGGCGAGAGTGAGTCACGCGAGTTCATCCACGAGATCGCTCGGCAACTTTGAAGGGCACGTCATGTCCGAAATCCGGTGGCAGGAACCGCTCTGCGCCAATGGCGGCAACGCCTGCCTCCAAATCGGCCACACCGCGACCGGAACCCCCATACTCCGCGAAACAACCCGACCCGACGAACTGATCGCCACCACCCGCGAAGGACTCCGCAACCTCATCGAAGCCGCCAAGAGAGGCGACCTCGACCACCTCGTATAAGCACCACGCCCGGCCGCGCCCTGCTGCCGGGCACCCGCCCGGCGCGGCATGCGCGAACTGCCCGCGACCATGGGGCCGAATCACGCCGTGGAGGACCGCTCGGTGCTGTGGGAGCCGGTCGCCGTCCGCGAGATGAGCTGACGATCGCGCGCCGACAGCATCGCCAGCGCGCATCCCAGCAGAAGCGCCGCGCCGTGGATGTTCTGGGCGACCGCCAGCACGGCGCCGACGAGCGGCACGGCCAGAGCCGTCGGCCGGTGGACGGCGATACCGCGCTCCTTGCCGACCCGTATCAGCGCGGACGCGGCCACGCAGGCGACGATCGCCGGGATGGCGGCGCCCGACCAGAGAGTGCCGACCATGGCGCCGCAACAGAGCAGCAGCACCAGCGCGGCCCAGTCGGGCAACCGGGAGTCGTCACGCCACAGCGCCAGCGCGGCGGCGCCGGCCAGCGCGCAGATCGCTATGGAGTTGCCGCCACCGGTGGGCTGCCAGGCATAGCCCACGAACTCGCAGACGATTCCCACCCCGAAGTACTGCAGCAACCAGCGCGACCGGGACAGGACCTGCTCCGCGACCGTCCCCATCAGCAGCAGGAAGAGCAAGTTGCTCACCGTCCCGGCCACCCCGCCGTCCTGGACGAACAGGGAGGTGACCGAGCGCCACCAATCCCCGTGCAGTCCGGCCGGAGTCCGCTGCAGATCCGCGAGCACGCCGCGCACCGCGAACTGCAGGAGGTTCACCGCCGCGGTAGCCGCGAACACCACCGCCGTCACCACGGGGAACCGTCGCAGACCTGCGCGTTCAGTGATCGTCATGACCACAAGTATCCGGCCTGGCGCGGGGCCCGACCAGTGCCGTAACTAACGGTCTCTGCATGACAAATGTCCCGGACCAAGGGTGCGAGTCACTGCTCCACGGCGTACTGCGCCACCCCGTTGCCGAGCGACCAGTCGATCGACTCGTTCTCGGTCAGCGTGACGAACATGTTCCGCGGCTCGGTACCCGCGTACTCCTGGGCGAGCTCGGCGATCCGCCGGTACAGCGCCTGCTTCTGCTCCGGGGCGCGCCCGGACCGCATGGTGATGGCCACGAACACGATGCCGTCGTAGCGGTGCACACCGAGGTAGTCGTCGAAGCGAAGCGTGCCGGTGGTGCCGTCGTGACTGGTCAGTATCTGGAACCGGTCGTCGGCCGGAAAGCCGATCGTCTCGGTCAGGGCGTCGTGAACGGCGCGGCCGAGCGCGTCGAGCTGATCGCTGTCGGCTCTCAGCGCGTCAATGCGGACAAGTGGCATGCCAGTTCCCCTCCGGGGCGGGTGGACGGTGGGATCGCCTTCTGCCGTGATCGTACGTACTAGTAGGTACAGATGGGAGTGCTGCTGTCGATGCCTTGGATCTCTTAACGTGCAGGCGTCAGGCCTTGCACGCGCCCTTGCGCGCTGTGGCGATCAGGCCGACATTCGTCGGTTCCGCGGGCGCGTTCTTCACGGAGACGCCTGTCGTGACCGTCAGGCAGTAGGGGCTGCCTGTCTTCCGCGAGGAGATGGTGAACTTCTCGCCGCCGTCGTCCGTCTTCCCTGCGGGTTCGAACGTGAGGTCACTCAGGACATCTCCAGTTACCTTCCTCATGACCGTGTCCACGGCGAGGTAGTAGTCGGGCGAGAGTATGCCGCCCTGCTGCACCTTCTCCTGATCGAGCCGGGCCACGACGTCGTCGACGGCACTCTTCACGTCGCCCGCGTCGTATGTCGATTGACTCTCCCAGTGCATGAGCACGAACCCCATGCCGCAGAGCACGGCGGCACTGACGAACGCGCCGACACGCTGCATGGCGTAGGCGGCGGGAGACGGCTCGTTGGCCCCGGGATCGCGGTACTGCCATGCGCGGCCTCCCCAGTAGATGGCCCGGGGGTTGATGCAAGCGACCAGAAACAGCCCGGCGGCCAGAATCCAGCACACGCTCGCCATTTGCATGGTCTTGGTCATCGGGAGGCGGGCACTCCAATCATGAATCGCAGGTCTGTCCGGAAGGGATCGTCAGTTGCTGTCAGGGGTGTTGGGATCGCCGGAGTCGCGGAAGCACCTGGAGTACAAGGTGACTTCGATCAGTGGTTCTTTGCCGTCGAGCCCCTTCATCCACGTGACTTCGAGTTGAGTGCGAGTCTCCGAGTGAACGGCCGAGATCTCCAGATTCTGGTTCCTGCTGGTGTCTGCCCCGTACCTTTCGACCTTCCAGCCCTGCGCCGGGAGCTTGTCCTTGAGGTTGTTCATCCCCTTCTGGAGACTGTCGTTGTCCGCCCCGTACAGGGACCAGGGATGCCTGACACTGCGGTAGCCGGACACGTCGCCATCACTTGTGCTGCATGAACCGGCTGCGGGGCCGGGCTCGGTTACCTTTCCCTTGACCTGCAGCATGTCCAGAACCTTGCTGGACAGGGAGCCGATTTCCTTCTCGACGGCCTGGCTGCTGCGCGTTTCCGGTTCGTAGTCGAGCTTTCTGGTCTTTTCATCCATGGCAGAACACCCCATAGTCAAAGTCAGGATGCCCAGAAGGGTCAGGCCCATCTGGATTCGGCTTGCATTCCGTCTGGTTATCAATTCCTACTCTTCCAGTGTGACGTCGCCGTATCTGCCCACTATGACCCTGGCTTGATTCTTCAGGCTGACCGATGCTTTCTCCCCGTTCTCGTCCCAGAACCCGCCGTGATCCTTGGCGTCACTTTTCATGACGTTCGCGCCGAACGACTTGTCCGTGGGTATGGTCCAGTCGTCGCCCAGGCCGACGAGCCGGCCTCCTTCCCGGACGAAATTGTCGCTACCGCCACCCTTCATCGCCCACATGTGATGGGGGTCGATGCCGAGATCGGCTGCGCGCTTCGCCTGCATGCCGGGGCTGCCCGCGACGACCACGTCGTCTGCTGCCATGGGGCTGTCCTGGAAGGAACCGGACTTGGCCGCGTCTCCTATGACTGTGCTCCCGTAACTGTGCCCGATGACAGTGGTGTGGGCAGCGTCTCCGGTGGCGTTCTGGTGAGCTGCTCTGTTGCCGTCGAGGAACTGGCGGAGTACGGGACCGGCCTTTTCTGCGTACTGATCGCTCATGGCTTCCGGAAGTATGTCCCCCTTATCGCCCGGGTACGCCGAGCGTGGGGCGTCGTAGTCGAACCAGGTGATGGTGGATACCTTGTCTCCGGGGGCGACTCTGTGGCTTTCTCGCCAGAGCTTTTCGCTACGGCCGATATTTCCTTCGATGCCGCCGAGGTCCGTGCCTGTGCCCGGCACGTAGACTGCCGTGTGATCGGCGGTGTCCGGGTTGCCGTTGGCGATGATTATCTTGCCGTCACCCTTGCCCTCGGGATCGAAGCCGAGCAAGTAGGCCTCGGGTAGCCCTTGCACGCCCCCTGTGCTGTCGAAACGATTCTGGATGGCATCCATCCCCGTCAGTGCGTTCTTGAGGCGTCCGACCTCGGGCCCGTATTTTTTGTTCCACGCGAGCCATTCGCCGGTGTAGGCCATGCCGGGGACGGCGTGGCGGATGTCAACGAACTTCGTGGGCTCCTTCGGTATTTCTGCCAGTCGCGCTCCGTATTGGCCGCGTTTCTCATCCAGCACGATGCGGTTGGCCTCGTCACGGGCGTCTGCGGGAAGACCGTCCAACGCGCCGATGGTGGCAGGATGGACCGAGATGTAGTCGGCCTTCTCTTGCTTGGAAAGCTCCTTCCACCATGCGGCGTTCGCCTCCGGGTCACCCTCCTTGGGCGGGGGCTTTATGTGGTCCAGATAATCCTTCGCGCCCTGGCGGACGCCACCCATGTCCTGCTGGGCGTCGGCCCAATCACTGTCGGAGACGGTCAGGTCGTCATCGGCTTTCAGGCTCCGCAACTTCGGGGCCCACTTCTCATCCGCTTCCGTGGCTTGCTTGAGGGCCTCGGCTATGCGGTCGGCACATTCCTGCGCGTAGGCATAGTTCGGGTTGGGGTCGAAGTTGGCGGCCTGGCGGTTGATCGCGCGGGCGGTTTCGTCGGTGGCGCCCTTCGCCGTGCCGCCCTGTGGTGCCTTGCCGTCGGTCTTCTCGCCCGCGGCCGGGTAGCCGATCGAGCCATCGGCCCCCACGGTGAACTTCTTGGCGCGCGCGTCCTCAACGGCTGCGTCGAGCTTCTTCTTGGCTGCTCGCATGTCTGAAGCGAAGGCGTCGAGAGCTGTACCGATCAGGCCGCACTCGACCTGCATGTAGTGGAAGTCCTTGGCCAGCTCCCGAAGTTGACCGAGAGCCGCATCCGCGGCCTCGCCTTTCAGGGACTTCCGCATATTGGCGGTGGTCTGGTTTTCCAGGCTGTCCTTGGCCTGACCGGCCATGTCGCTGGTCGTGCGATACCCGTCCGCCGCGTCCTCGTACTCAGAGGGGTTGAGGGAACTGAGAGCTGTGTAGTCCACCGGCCCCGGTCACCGGCCCCGGCTCTGGCCGCCGACGGCAGGGGTGTCCTTGTACCGGTCCTTCAGCTCGTCGAAGGCCTTCGAGATGGCCTGGTCGTTCTCGTACAGGTGGTTGCCCGCCTTCTCAAGCCGCTCTTGGAGCGCACCACATCTGCCGCTCACTTCATCCAAGTAGTGCTTCCACGACTGATGGACCTCTTGCTGGGCCGCCGCGCTCAGCACACCGCGCCCGGCCCCGCCGCTCAGACCTTTCTGCCCCTTTTCGAGCGCCGTCAGCGCCTTCTTGACGTTCCCGGCCAGCTGACCGACCCCGTCCCCGGCCGAAGTCCACGCATTCTTCTCGGACTTCAACCCGCCCGAGCCGCCCTGGCCCCATCCACTCTTCCCGTCCGCGCTCGCGAGACTCATCCCGGCATCGGCGGAGGTCTCCCGCTTGATCTGAGCCCACTCCTGCTCGAAGGTCGCCATGGCCTTGTACCTCACCCCTTGAGCGCGGTTCCGACAAACGTTCGTCAGCCTAGGCAGGGGGTGAGCTGTGGGCATGAGTACGCATACTCACGCCCCAGGCTCTTGCCTGCCACGATCTTCTCCATGGGCATACAGATCGCGCCGGCCGCGATGGCCGACTTCCATCAAGTCCTGGCGGATCACCCCCGCTACTGGGGCGAACGCGCCCTTCGGGCGTTGCATCTTCTGGCGCTGGTGCGGGAATTCGGTTCTACCTGCTTGGTCGCCAGGGACGAGGGCGGGGTCCGGGGTTACGTCTTCGGATTCGTCACCCCGAACGGCACCGGGTATGTGCATCTGATCGCCACGCGCGACGACGCCCGAGGCACCGGCCTCGGGCGTCGTCTGTACGCGGCATTCGCCGGAGCGGCAGAGCGCCATGGTGCTCGGCAGCTGAAGGCGATCACGTCGACCGAGAACACCGGCTCGATCGCCTTCCACCGCAGCATCGGCTTCGACATGGAGATCGTCGACGACTACAACGGCCCCGGCCGGGCCATGGCCGTCTTCATCCGAGCCCTGCCATTCGACAGCTAGGCCGTCACTCCTCCGGCAGCCACCCCACCTGCACCAGCGGAGCCCCCCGCTTCCGGGAGACGAAGAAGCCGCGCCCCGGCGGCATCGGGCGCGGGCGTACGCCGCCGAGCAGGTCGCCCTCGCCGGGGTCGCCCGACAGGACGACTCCCTGCGCGCCGAGTTCCTTCACGCGCTGCATGAAGGACTCGAACATCGAGCGGGACGCGCCGGCGGAGCTGCGGGCGATGATGAAGCGGATGCCGACGTCGCGGGCGAAGGGGAGGTTCTCCGTCAGGACGGAGAGGGGATTTCCGCTGCTGGTCGAGACGAGTTCGTAGTCGTCGACGATGACGAAGAACCGCGGGCCCGACCACCAGCTCCGGTCGCGCAATTGCTGGGGGGTGATGTCGGGCTTCGGTGCGCGCCGTTCCATGAGGCCGTTGAGGGCGTTGGCGTGCACGGACAGGGCCGAGGCGATCGGCGCGTACTCCAGCAGATGGGATTCCGGGATGACATCGAGGAGCGTACGGCGGTAGTCGCCGACGACGATCTTCGCCTCGTCCGGCCCGTAGCGCTCGGTGATCTGCTTGGCCAGCAGCCGCAGCAGTGCGGTCTTGCCGGATTCGCTCTCGCCGAAGACGAGGAAGAAGGGGTCGGTCTCGAAGTCGACGAAGACCGGCTCCAGATTGGTCTCGTCGATACCGATGGCGACGCCCTGCTGCGGATTCTCGAAGCCCTTGGGGAGTTCGTCGGCGCGCAGCTTGCGGGGGAGGAGCCGTACGCCCGGCGCGTTGGGGCCCGTCCACGCCTCGTCGACGGCGCGGACCAGTTCGGCGGTCGCGTCCGTGAGAGTCTCCGGGTCGCTGTCGCCGTCGATGCGCGGCAGAGAGGCCATGAAGTGGAGCTTTTCGGGGAGTTGGCCACGGCCGGGAACCCCGGCGGGGACGTTCGCGGCGACCTTGCGGTCGAACTCCGAATCCATGGTGTCGCCGAGCCGCAGTTCCAGCCGGTTCAGGAGCTGGTCCTTGAGCGAGGCGCGGACCTCCATGTTGCGGGAGGCGGTCACGACGACATGGATTCCATACCCCAGGCCCCGCCCCGCGATATCGGTGACGACGCCTTCCAGCATGTCGTATTCCTGCCTGAAATTGCCCCAGCCGTCGACGATGAGGAAGACGTCGCCCCACGGCTGGTCGGCGAAGCCGCCCGCCGCCCGCTGTCGACGGTACGTCGAGATGGAGTCGATGCCCTGGGCCCGGAAGTACTCCTCGCGCCGGGCCAGGATGCCCGCCACCTCGGCGACCGTGCGGCGCACGCGCTCCGGGTCGAGGCGGGACGCGACCCCGCCCACGTGCGGCAGGCCCGCGATCGCGCTCATGCCGCCACCGCCGAAGTCGAGGCCGTAGAACTGCACCTCGGCGGGCGTGTGCGTCAGCGCGAAGGCCGCCACCAGGGTCCGCATGAGGGTCGACTTGCCCGACTGGGGGCCGCCGACCACGAGCATGTTGCCGGCCGCGCCCGAGAAGTCGCGGTGCAGGACGTCGCGCCGCTGCTCGAAGGGCTTGTCGATGAGGCCGATGGGGACGACGAGACGGCCGAGACGACCGTGACCGGGGGCTGTCAGCCCACGCCCCTCCACAGCGGACAGCGGCGGCAGCAACTCGTCCAGGGACGCCGCCCGGTCCAGCGGCGGCAGCCACACCTGGTGGGCCGGCGGGCCCTGGCCCTCGACCCGCCGGACGACGACGTCCAGGACCGTCTCCGCCTGCGGATCCTCGCCCCTGGGGGCCGTGGCCGCGGGCACGGGCGCGGTGTAGGTGACCGGCACGGGATCGGCGGTGAACAGGACCGGGCGGCGCTCGATCGGCAGGGCGCCCGCCCCGGCCCCCGCGGCCGGAGCCGTGCGGTACGGGCCGGAGACGTATGCCGCCTTGAAGCGCGTCATCTCGTCCGTGCCGAACTTCAGATAGCCCGAGCCCGGCACCGACGGCAGGTGATAGGCGTCCGGCACGCCCAGCGCCGTGCGCGACTCGGCGGCCGAGAACGTCCGCAGGCCGATGCGGTACGACAGATACGTCTCCAGACCGCGCAGCCGGCCCTCCTCCAAGCGCTGCGACGCGAGCAGCAGATGCACGCCCAGCGAGCGGCCGATGCGGCCGATCTGGATGAACATGTCGATGAAGTCGGGCTTGGCCGTCAACAGCTCGCTGAATTCGTCGATCACCAGGACGAGTGAAGGCAGCGGCTCCAGCGCCGCACCGGCCGCGCGCGCCTTCTCGTAGTCGTGCATGTTGGCGTAGTTGCCCGCCGAGCGCAGGAGTTCCTGCCGCCGCTGGAGCTCACCGGTGATCGAGTCGCGCATGCGGTCGACCAGGGTGAGGTCGTCCGCCAGGTTGGTGATCACGGCCGCCACGTGCGGCAGCGCCGACATGCCCGCGAAGGTCGCACCGCCCTTGAAGTCCGCGAGGACGAAGTTCAGCGTCTCGGAGGAGTGCGTCACCGCGAGCCCCAGCACCAGCGTGCGCAGCAGCTCGGACTTGCCGGAACCGGTCGCGCCGACGCACAGCCCGTGCGGGCCCATGCCGTCCTGCGCCGCCTCCTTCATGTCCAGCATCACCGGAGTGCCGTCCTCGCTGACGCCGATCGGCACCCGCAGCCGCTCCGCCGACGACCGCGGCCGCCACGTCCGCGCCACGTCCACGGAACCCGCGTCCCCCAGCCCCAGCAGATCCGTGAAGTCGAGGTTGGCCAGCAGCGGCTCGTCGCCGTCACCGCCGCCCGTGCGCAGCGGCGCGAGCTGCCGCGCCAGCGCCTCCGCGGCCTCCATGGACAGCGTGTCCGGCACCCCGTCGTACACCGCGACCTGCGACAGCAGCCGCAGCTCGCCCGGCTCCACCACCACGGACAGCCCGCCCCGCGGCTCCCCGAGATCCCCCGGCACCACCTCGACGATGGTCACGCCCTGGAGCCCCTCGGGCGCCGCGAACACCGACTCCGCCGGCACCGTACCGCCGTCCAGGACGAGCACCACGTGCGGCTGGTCGAGCACCGGCTGCCCGTCCCGGCTGAAGCGCGTACGCCCCTCCAGCCGGGGCCGCAACAGCTCCTCCAGCTCACCGAGCTCGTCACCGATCAGCCGTCGCGCGCCCGCCCCGTCGACCGCGCCCGGCACCTGCACATGCGGCAGCCACTTCGCCCACTCCCAGTAGGACGCCGCCCCGCGCGCCGCGACCACCGCGACCACCAGGTCGTCCGGCGAGTGCAGCGTCACCAGCTGCGCCACCAGCGCGCGGGCCGTCCCGTGCACCGTCTCCGGGTCGCCCGACAGCGTCACGTGGTAGAAGGCGCGCAGCGACAGCGCCATCGGCATGCCGTCCAGCGAGCCGTGCGTGGCCAGGAACTGCTGCATCGCCCCCGTCGTCAACGGCTCCAGGTCGTCTATCGGAGCGGTCTCCGGGGCCACCAGCGGCGTCGCGAGCTGCTGGACCCCCAGCCCGATCCGGGCCTGCCCGAAGTCGTCGTCGCCCGCCCGCCGCTCCCACAGCCGCGTGCCCTCCGCGACGACCGACCACAGCTGGTCGGGGGAGGGGTGCAGATAGAACTGCGCGTCCCGCTGCGCCCGCGCCGTCCTGCGCACGGTCCGCCGCGTCTGCGCGAGGTACTTGAGGTAGTCGCGGCGCATGTCCGCGGTCTGCCCCTGGGAGCCCTGACGGTGCCTCACGACCATCGCGACGGTCATGCCCAGCGTCGAGCACATCATCATGACGCCCATGATCTTCATCATGGGAGCGGCGCCCGGCATGAAGAAGTAGACCATCGACGAGGCCATGCCCAGCGTCGGCAACAGCTGCATCAGCACGCTGTCCTGACGGCCGCGCGGCAGCTCGGGAGGCGCCTCCAGCCGGATCTCCTCACCGGGCACGTCCGGCGGCAGACTCCGGGGCGGGCGATGGACGACGACCTGGCTCACCGGATGCCTCAACCCCTCCACGCGGTGAGGACCTTCCGCGCGGCACCCCTCCGGCGCCGGCCTCCCCTCCGCGGAACGGTGATCCTATCGACGTACCCCCGACCCGCTCCCGATAGGGTGGCCGCCGCGCGTATGCATGAGCGAAGGCTCAGAGTGGAGCAGGGGGCCCGACAGGTGAGTACGTCCGCTGGGACCGGTTTCTGCCGGGTGACCGTCGTCGCCCCGGACAGCCGGATCGACGTCGCACTGCCGGACGACATCGCCGTCGCCGACGTGTACCCCGAGATCCTGCGCCTGACCGGCCAGACCCAGCCCGTCGGCGCCCCGACCGGCTACCACCTCGTACGCCGCGACGGCACCGTCCTCGACGGCGCCCGCTCGCTGGGCGCCCACCGCGTCCTCGACGGCGAACTGCTCTCGCTGCGCCCCTTCGCCGAGTCCCTGCCGCCCGCCGTGCACGACGACGTGACGGACGCCGTGGCCTCCGCGGTCACCCGCGACCGCACCCTGTGGAACGACCAACTCCTGCGCGCGGCCGGGCTGTTCGGCGGGGCGCTGCTGCTCGCCCTGATGGCCTTCGCCCTCTGGTTCGCCGACCCCGTGCGGCACGACATGCACGGCACGCCCGGCGCCGTCGCGGCCGCCGCCGGAATCCTGCTGGCCTCGCTCGCGGGCGTACGGGCACGGGTCTACGGCGACCGTGCCTCCGCCGTCGCCCTCGGGCTCGCCGCCCTGCCGCACCTGATGATCGCGGGCTCCGGGATCCTCGCCCCCGACGAGGGCCAGGGCGCGGGCCGCCTGCAGTTCCTGCTCGGCTGCGCGGCCGTCCTCGTCGCCTCCGCGGCCCTGGTCGCCACCGTGCCCACCGGCGACGCCCCCTTCGTCGCGGCCGTCACCGCGGCGGTCACCGGCACCCTCGCCGCCTTCGGTGTGATCATCGGCGGGGCGGGCCCCGCGGACGCGGCCGCCGTCTGCGCCGTCGTCGCGATCGGCGCCATCGCCTTCCTGCCGGGCCTCTCCGCCCGCGTCGCCCGGCTCCCCATCGGCTACGCCGCCCCCCACGCCGCCCCCCACGCCGCCACCGGCGGCGACCCCGACGCGGCCGCCCGCACCACCACCGACCCCATAGACGCCGAGCGCGTCGCCGACCGCGTCCGCCGCGGCCACGAGCTGCTGCTCGGTCTCGTCGGCGGCTGCGCGGCCGTCGTCACCGTCTCCGCCGCCGTCCTCGCCTTCTCGGCCGACGGCGGCCCCTGGGCCCGCCTCCTCGCCCTGGCCGCCGGGCTCACGATGCTGCTGCGCGCCCGCCTCTTCCGTTACACCGCGCAGGTCACCACTGTCCTGGGCGCCGGGCTCGCCGCCCTGGCCCTGCTGGTCCTCGGCCTGTCCCTGAACCCGCCCGCCGGCGGCTCGACCGATGTCCGCACGGTCTGGCTCGCCGCGGCGGTCACTCTCGGCGGCGGACTGCTCACCGCCGTCGCCCTGATCGTCCCCCGCAAGGGCCTGTCACCCTTTTGGGGGCGTGTCTCGGATCTCTCCGAAAGCGCACTCCTCCTCGCCCTCGTCCCGCTCGCCCTCGCGGTGCTGGACATGTACGGGACGGCCCGCGGCCTGTCGGCAGGCTGACCGGCCCGGGAAAGGGGCCGGGGCGGGGCCCGGGAGCCGGGCTGGTACTGTGTGCAGTGGCCGTTTGTGTACGCGCCTCCGGACCGCCCTGCAGGGCTTCTGGGGACAGCGCCCAGCGGACCCCGCCTCCCGAGTAACGGAAGCTCCCCTGAGACCTAGACCAGGGGCACTCGGTGGCTGAAACAGAGAATTCAAGGAGTACGCGTGTCGCTCGACGCCGCTACGAAGAAGCAGATCATGTCCGAGTTCGCCACCAAGGAGGGCGACACCGGCTCCCCCGAGGTCCAGGTTGCGATGCTCACCCGTCGCATCGCCGACCTGACGGAGCACCTGAAGCAGCACAAGCACGACCACCACTCGCGTCGTGGCCTGCTGCTGCTGGTCGGCCAGCGCCGCCGCCTGCTCCAGTACCTGGCCAAGAAGGACATCACGCGCTTCCGCGCCCTGGTCGAGCGCCTCGGCATCCGCCGCGGTGCCGCGGGCGCCAAGTAAGACGTCGTGAAGGGAGCGGTTCCCACCTCTGGGGGCCGCTCCCTTTGCGTATCTCGTGGGACGCCGAAGCTTTGTAGTCTGGTCCCACGACGCAAAACCGTATGAGGAGGAGCGCTCCGCTCGCCGCCGGTCCTCGGTAGTGGCCCCCGGATCAGGGAAATCCGGGTGCTTCGATCGAAGACCGGCCAGCCGACGCGCACCTCCACCAACGTCCCCGCCACACGGGCGAGGACGCAGACGAGGAGATATCCCTGGTGGAGAACGAGACCCACTACGCCGAAGCCGTGATCGACAACGGCACCTTCGGCACCCGCACCATCCGCTTCGAGACGGGCCGCCTGGCCAAGCAGGCCGCCGGCTCCGCCGTGGCGTACCTGGACGACGACACCATGGTGCTGTCGGCCACCACCGCTTCCAAGAAGCCCAAGGACCAGCTCGACTTCTTCCCCCTGACGGTGGACGTCGAGGAGCGGATGTACGCGGCCGGCAAGATCCCCGGCTCCTTCTTCCGCCGTGAGGGCCGGCCCTCCGAGGACGCGGTCCTCACCTGCCGCCTGATCGACCGGCCGCTGCGCCCCTCCTTCAAGAAGGGCCTGCGCAACGAGATCCAGATCGTCGAGACGGTCATGGCGCTCAACCCCGACCACCTCTACGACGTGGTCGCCATCAACGCCGCCTCCTGCTCCACGCAGCTCGCGGGCCTGCCCTTCTCCGGTCCGATCGGCGCCACCCGCGTCGCTCTGATCAAGGGCCAGTGGGTGGCGTTCCCGACCCACACCGAGCTCGAGGACGCCGTCTTCGACATGGTCGTGGCCGGTCGCGTCCTGGAGGACGGCGACGTCGCGATCATGATGGTCGAGGCCGAGGCCACCGAGAAGACCATCCAGCTCGTCAAGGACGGCGCCGACGCCCCCACCGAGGAGGTCGTCGCCGCCGGTCTCGAGGCCGCGAAGCCCTTCATCAAGGTGCTGTGCCGCGCCCAGTCCGAGCTCGCCGCCAAGGCCGCCAAGCCCGAGGGCGAGTTCCCGGTCTTCCTGGAGTACCAGGACGACGTCCTGGCCGCCCTGACCAAGGCCGTCCGCGACGAGCTCGCCCAGGCGCTCACCATCGCCGGCAAGCAGGAGCGCGAGACCGAGATCGACCGGGTCAAGGAGCTCGCCGCGGAGAAGCTGCTGCCCGAGTTCGAGGGCCGCGAGAAGGAGATCTCCGCCGCGTACCGCTCGCTGACCAAGTCCCTGGTCCGTGAGCGCGTCATCAAGGAGAAGAAGCGCATCGACGGCCGTGGGGTGACGGACATCCGTACCCTCGCCGCCGAGGTCGAGGCCATCCCGCGCGTGCACGGCTCGGCGCTGTTCGAGCGCGGCGAGACCCAGATCCTGGGTGTCACCACGCTGAACATGCTCCGCATGGAGCAGCAGCTCGACACCCTTTCGCCGGTGACGCGCAAGCGCTACATGCACAACTACAACTTCCCGCCGTACTCCGTCGGCGAGACCGGCCGCGTCGGTTCGCCGAAGCGCCGCGAGATCGGCCACGGCGCGCTCGCCGAGCGCGCGATCGTGCCGGTCCTCCCGACGCGCGAGGAGTTCCCCTACGCGATCCGTCAGGTGTCCGAGGCCCTCGGCTCCAACGGTTCGACGTCCATGGGCTCGGTCTGCGCCTCCACCATGTCGCTGCTGAACGCCGGTGTGCCGCTGAAGGCCCCCGTCGCCGGTATCGCCATGGGCCTGATCTCCCAGGAGATCGACGGCAAGACGCACTACGTCGCCCTCACCGACATCCTCGGTGCGGAGGACGCGTTCGGCGACATGGACTTCAAGGTCGCCGGTACGAAGGAGTTCGTCACCGCGCTCCAGCTCGACACCAAGCTGGACGGCATTCCGGCCTCCGTGCTGGCCGCGGCCCTCAAGCAGGCCCGCGACGCCCGTCTGCACATCCTCGACGTGATGATGGAAGCCATCGACACGCCGGACGAGATGTCCCCGAACGCCCCGCGGATCATCACCGTCAAGATCCCCGTGGACAAGATCGGTGAGGTCATCGGCCCCAAGGGCAAGATGATCAACCAGATCCAGGAGGACACCGGCGCCGAGATCACGATCGAGGACGACGGCACCATCTACATCGGTGCCGCCGACGGCCCGGCCGCCGAGGCCGCCCGCGCCACGATCAACGGCATCGCCAACCCGACCATGCCGGAGGTCGGCGAGCGCTACCTGGGTACGGTCGTCAAGACCACCACCTTCGGTGCCTTCGTCTCCCTCATGCCGGGCAAGGACGGCCTGCTGCACATCTCGCAGATCCGCAAGCTCGCCGGTGGCAAGCGCGTGGAGAACGTCGAGGACGTGCTCGGCGTCGGTGCCAAGGTCCAGGTCGAGATCGCCGAGATCGACCAGCGCGGCAAGCTCTCGCTGATCCCGGTCATCGAGGGCGAGGACGGCGACGACGCTAAGGACGAGTCCGCCAAGTGACGTCCCGTAGTACACGGAAGACGGCCCGCACCTCTTCGGAGGGGCGGGCCGTCGCCCGTACCCAAACGCTTCTCAAGGGCGAGCACGGCATCGGCACGGTCCGCCGCACCACCCTCCCGGGTGGGCTGCGCATCGTCACCGAGACCCTGCCGTCCGTCCGCTCCGCGACCTTCGGTATCTGGGCCAACGTCGGCTCCCGCGACGAGACCCCGACGCTGAACGGCGCCACGCACTATCTGGAGCACCTGCTCTTCAAGGGCACCTCCAAGCGCAGTGCCCTGGACATCTCCTCCGCCATCGACGCGGTCGGCGGTGAGATGAACGCGTTCACGGCGAAGGAGTACACCTGCTACTACGCCCGTGTCCTCGACACCGACCTGCCGCTCGCCATCGACGTCGTCTGTGACATGCTCACGGGCTCGCTCATCGACGCCGCCGACGTCGACGCCGAGCGCGGTGTGATCCTCGAAGAGATCGCCATGACCGAGGACGACCCCGGCGACTGCGTGCACGACCTGTTCGCGCACACCATGCTGGGCGACACCCCCCTCGGCCGCCCGGTCCTCGGTACCGTCGACACCATCAACGCCCTCGGCCGCGACCAGATCGCGCGCTTCTACAAGAAGCACTACGACCCGACCCACCTGGTCGTGGCCGCCGCGGGCAACGTCGACCACGCCAAGGTCGTCCGCCAGGTGCGGGCCGCCTTCGAGAAGGCCGGCGCGCTCGGCCGCGCGGACGCGACCCCGGTCGCCCCGCGCGCGGGCGCCCGCACGATCCGCACCGCCGGCCGCGTCGAGCTGCTCGGCCGCAAGACCGAGCAGGCGCACGTCGTCCTCGGCATGCCCGGCCTGGCCCGCACCGACGAGCGCCGCTGGGCGCTCGGCGTGCTCAACACCGCCCTCGGCGGCGGCATGAGCTCGCGGCTCTTCCAGGAGGTCCGGGAGAAGCGCGGACTCGCCTACTCCGTCTACTCCTACACCTCGGGCTACGCCGACTGCGGCCTCTTCGGCGTCTACGCAGGCTGCCGCCCGAGCCAGGTCCACGACGTCCTCAAGATCTGCCGCGACGAGCTCGACAAGGTCGCGTCGGACGGGCTGACGGACGAGGAGATCACCCGCGCCGTCGGACAGCTCTCCGGCTCCACGGTCCTGGGCCTGGAGGACACCGGCGCGCTGATGAACCGCATCGGCAAGAGCGAGCTGTGCTGGGGCGACCAGATGTCCGTCGACGACATGCTGACCCGCATCTCGGCCGTCACCCCGGACGAGGTCCGCTCGGTGGCCCGCGATGTACTGGGACAGCGTCCTTCGCTGTCCGTCATCGGCCCGCTGAAGGACAAGCAGGCGGCCAAGCTCGACGAAGTCGTGGCCTGAAGCAGTCTCCCAGCCCGAGAGAAGGAAGCACCAAGGATGAGCAAGCTGCGCGTGGCGGTCATCGGCGCCCACGGCCGTATCGGCTCCGAGGCCGTACGGGCCGTCGAGGCCGCCGAGGACATGGAACTGGTGGCCGCGCTGGGCCGGGGCGACAAGCTGGAAACCCTGACCGAGGCGGGAGCCCAGGTCGCGGTCGAGCTGACGCACCCCGACTCGGTGATGGACAACCTCGAGTTCTGCGTCGCCAACGGCATCCACGGCGTCGTCGGCACGACCGGCTGGACCGAGGACCGCCTCGCGCGGCTGACCGGCTGGCTCGACGCCAAGCCGGGCACCGGAGTGCTCATCGCGCCCAACTTCTCCATCGGCGCCGTGCTCACCATGACCTTCGCCCGGCAGGCGGCCCGCTTCTTCGAGTCCGTCGAGGTCGTCGAGCTGCACCACCCGAACAAGGCGGACGCCCCGTCCGGCACCGCCACCCGCACCGCCCAGCTGATCGCCGAGGCCCGCCGGGAAGCGGGCTGCCCCCCGCAGCCCGACGCCACGACGACGGCCCTGGAGGGCGCGCGCGGCGCGGACGTCGACGGGGTGCCGGTGCACGCCGTACGGCTGCGCGGCCTGCTGGCCCACCAGGAGGTGCTGTTCGGCGACACCGGCGAGACGCTGACCATCCGGCACGACTCGCTGCACCACAGCTGCTTCATGCCGGGCATCCTGCTGGGCGCGCGGCGCGTGGTGAGCACTCCGGGGCTGACGTTCGGCCTGGAACACTTCCTGGACCTGGGCTGAGCACCGTGCGCGCGAAGATCGTCTATTTCGCCCTGGCCGCCGTCCTGGTTGTCTACTTCGTCCTGGTCGGCAGCCGCGGCGTCATGCTCATCCAGCAGGGCACGGCCATCACGGTCACCTTCGGCGCCGCGGTGCTGGTGCTGCCGTTCATCGGCGCCTGGTTCCTCTACCAGACCACCAAGTTCGCGCGGGACGCCAACCGGCTGGCGCGGGAACTGGAGGCCGAGGGCGGCCTCCCCGTCGACGAGCTCGTCCGCACGCCGAGTGGCCGCATCGACCGCGACTCGGCGGACGAGGTCTTCGCCCGCCGCCAGGCGGAGACGGAGGACGCCCCCGGCGACTGGCGCACGTGGTTCCGCCTCGCGGTGGCCTACCACGACGCCCGCGACACCCCACGCGCCCGCAAGGCCATGCAGCGGGCGATCGCCCTGCACGACGGCAGACCGGTACGCACGGACGCGTGAGGCAGGCGCTCAGGCGGGGAAGTCCGCCTCCTGCTCCAGCGGGCTGAGCCGGATCCCCGCCCGGACCAGCCGCACCGCCACCGTGATCACCAGAGCGGCCACCGCCACGCAGACCCCGGCGACCATCAGGGAGCCGGCCAGCACGACGATCAGTGCGGAGAAGAGCAGGTAGGCGGCGAGGAGCAGCAGCAGTGCGGCTCCGCCGACCTGCCGGGGCCCGGGCCGGTGCGACGGCACCCGGTGCTCGTCCTCGTGGGGCAGGGGCTCGGCTGCGGTACGACCACGGTCGACTGTCAAAAAGGGCAGGGGCATTGGGCGAGGCTACCGATACGCAAGAGGTCCGGCCACGTCAGGGTGGCCGGACCTTGGTCGTGTCGCTGATCGGCGCTCCGTCAGCGGCTGTCCTTCGCTTCGGACTGCTGCGTGTGGTGCGTGCTCTGCGCACCGGTCTGGAGCGAGGGCATTCCGAACAGCAGCGCCCCCACAAGCCCCGCCGTGACCGTCAGCCCCACGAGTACACGGCCGGCTATCTGCGAGCGGCTCGCGCGGTCTCGGGGCGGCGGCGTGACGTTGCTGCGGTAACGCTCTGCCTCGGCGACAAAGGCGAACGGCACGGGCTCTCGCCGGCGGAACATGAAGCGCTCTCCTAGGAACCTCGAGGTGTGCTGTCACACATAAGGACGTTCGAATCGCGCCGATGGTGCCCGTTTTCGGCGACTTCTGTGAAAAATCTCAACCGGGGCCACGGCATTCCCGGTGGCCCCGCTCTGTCGGAGGCCGAGTGTCAGTGGTGGCCCGTAGGCTGGGCGCCGCCCCAGCAATGCGATTGGAAGGACCCCGCCGGTGACCGACAGCCCCACCGAGAACGCCAAACCCACATTCCGTGGCGATGTGACCGTCGAGCTGGTCAAGCACAGCGCCGCCGACTCCGACGTCCTGTGGGCGGCCCGTGTCTCCACCGCCGGTGAGCAGTCCCTGGAAGAGATCACCAAGGACCCCGAGCGGTCCAAGGGGCTCATCAACTACCTGATGCGCGACCGCCACGGCAGCCCCTTCGAGCACAACTCGATGACCTTCTTCATCAGCGCCCCGATCCTCGTCTTCCGCGAGTTCATGCGCCACCGCGTCGGCTGGTCGTACAACGAGGAGTCCGGCCGCTACCGCGAGCTCCAGCCCGTCTTCTACGTCCCGGGCGAGGACCGCAAGCTGGTCCAGGAGGGCCGTCCCGGCAAGTACGTCTTCGTCGAGGGCACCCAGGCGCAGCACGACCTGACCACCCGCGTCATGGAGGACTCCTACCGCCAGGCGTACGAGGCGTACCAGGAGATGCTCGCCGCGGGCGTCGCCCGCGAGGTCGCCCGCTCGGTCCTGCCGGTCGGCCTCTTCTCCTCCATGTACGCCACGTGCAACGCCCGCTCGCTGATGCACTTCCTCGGGCTGCGCACCCAGCACGAGCAGGCGGCCGTCCCCTCCTTCCCGCAGCGGGAGATCGAGATGGTCGGCGAGAAGATGGAGGCGGAGTGGGCCAAGCTCATGCCGCTCACCTACGCGGCGTTCAACAAGAACGGCCGCGTCGCCCCGTAGCGCCGGTACGTGTGGCCGCGGGGCACCGGATGGGCTGACGCACGGGGCAGCGTACGCACCGGTAGCAAAGGTGTCCGTATTGCGGCTTTTCGTTACCTTCATCTAGGCTGAACAAACGGACCCGGCACTGCTTGAACCCCCGAGCAGGCAGTGCCGGGATCCCTTTCGCACTCCCCGAGGGAGCACCTCACGGTGAGCAACGAGTAGCGTGGCCCCCATGGCTCCGACCTCCACACCGCAGACGCCCTTCGGGCGGGTCCTGACCGCCATGGTCACGCCCTTCACCGCAGACGGCGCCCTTGACCTCGAAGGTGCCCAGCGACTCGCCGCGCACCTGGTGGACGCCGGCAATGACGGCCTTGTCGTCAACGGCACCACCGGCGAGTCCCCGACCACCAGCGATGCGGAGAAAGCGCAGCTCGTACGCGCCGTGGTCGAAGCGGTCGGCGACCGCGCCCATGTCGTCGCCGGAGCCGGCACCAACGACACCCAGCACAGCGTCGAGCTCGCCCGCGCCGCCGAGAAGGCGGGCGCCCACGGTCTGCTCGCCGTCACCCCGTACTACAACAAGCCCCCGCAAGAGGGCATCTTCCGGCACTTCACCGCGATCGCCGACGCCACCGGCCTGCCGGTGATGCTCTACGACATCCCCGGCCGCAGCGGTGTCCCGATCAACACCGAGACCATCGTCCGGCTGGCCGAGCACCCCCGGATCGTGGCCAACAAGGACGCCAAGGGCGACCTGGGCCGCGCCAGCTGGGCCATCGCCCGCTCGCGCCTCGCCTGGTACTCCGGCGACGACATGCTCAACCTGCCGCTGCTGTCCGTGGGCGCCGTCGGTTTCGTCTCCGTCGTCGGCCACCTCGTGGCGCCCGAGCTGCGCTCCATGCTGGGCGCGCACCTCGACGGCGACGTCGCCAAGGCGACCGCGATCCACCAGCAGCTGCTCCCGGTCTTCACCGGCATGTTCCGCACCCAGGGCGTCATCACCACCAAGGCGGCCCTCGCGCTGAAGGGCCTGCCCGCGGGCCCGCTGCGGCTGCCGCTGGTGGAGCTCTCCCCGGAGGAGACGGAACAGCTCAAGCGCGACCTCGCCGCCGGAGGCGTCGAGCTCTAACGGCCGAGGCGCCCCGGCGCCCGCCCCCAGACTTCACAACTGAACATCGAAAACAACTGCAAGTGCACGAATGTCACGCGCGCCATGTGCCCCAGGAGGGCATGTGGCGCGTGTGGTGAGGAGAGTCTTTTGAGTCACCCGCATCCTGAACTCGGTCCCCCGCCGAAGCTCCCCGAGGGCGGCCTGCGCGTCACGCCCCTCGGCGGTCTCGGCGAGATCGGCCGCAACATGACCGTCTTCGAGTACGACGGCCGCCTGCTGATCGTCGACTGCGGCGTGCTCTTCCCCGAGGAGGAGCAGCCCGGCGTCGACCTGATCCTGCCGGACTTCAGCTCGATCCGTGACCGTCTCGACGACATCGACGGCATCGTGCTCACGCACGGCCACGAGGACCACATCGGCGGTGTCCCGTACCTGCTTCGCGAGAAGCCGGACATCCCGCTGATCGGCTCCAAGCTGACCCTCGCCCTGATCGAGGCGAAGCTCCAGGAGCACCGCATCCGCCCCTACACCCTGGAGGTCCAGGAGGGGCACCGGGAGAGCATCGGCCCGTTCGACTGCGAGTTCATCGCGGTCAACCACTCCATCCCGGACGCCCTCGCGGTCGCCATCCGCACCCCCGCCGGCATGGCCGTGCACACCGGCGACTTCAAGATGGACCAGCTTCCGCTGGACCGCCGCCTCACCGACCTGCCCGCCTTCGCGCGGCTCGGCGAGGAGGGCATCGACCTGCTGCTCGTGGACTCCACGAACGCCGAGGTCCCCGGCTTCGTCCCGCCCGAGCGCGACATCTCGAACGTGCTGCGCACGGTCTTCGCGGGCGCCCAGAAGCGCATCATCGTGGCCAGCTTCGCCAGCCACGTGCACCGCATCCAGCAGATCCTGGACGCCGCGCACGAGTACGGGCGCCGGGTGGCCTTCGTGGGCCGCTCGATGGTCCGCAACATGGGCATCGCCCGTGACCTGGGCTATCTGCGGGTCCCCGCCGGTCTGGTCGTGGACGTCAAGACGCTGGACGACCTGCCGGACGACGAGGTCGTGCTGGTCTGCACGGGTTCCCAGGGCGAGCCGATGGCCGCGCTGTCCCGGATGGCCAACCGCGACCACCAGATCCGGATCGTCCAGGGCGACACGGTCATCCTGGCGTCGTCCCTGATCCCGGGCAACGAGAACGCGGTCTACCGCGTGATCAACGGCCTGACCCGATGGGGCGCCAACGTCGTCCACAAGGGCAACGCCAAGGTCCATGTCTCGGGCCACGCCTCCGCGGGCGAGCTGCTGTACTTCTACAACATCTGCAAGCCCCGCAACCTCATGCCGGTCCACGGCGAGTGGCGCCACCTGAGGGCGAACGCGGAGCTCGGCGCCCTGACGGGCGTGCCCAAGAACCACATCGTGATCGCCGAGGACGGCGTCGTGGTGGACCTGGTGAACGGCTCGGCGAAGATCGTCGGCAAGGTCCAGGCCGGGTATGTGTACGTCGACGGCCTGTCGGTCGGCGATGTCACGGAGACCTCGCTCAAGGACCGCCGCATCCTCGGCGACGAGGGCATCATCTCGGTCTTCCTCGTTGTCGACAGCGCGACGGGCAAGCTCGTGGGAGGTCCGCAGATCCACGCGCGCGGTTCGGGCATCGAGGACTCCACGTTCTCCGCAGTGGTCCCGAAGGTCGAGGAGGCGCTCGCCAAGTCCGCCTCCAACGGCGTCCTGGAGCCCCACCAGATCCAGCAGCTCGTTCGCCGGACCATGGGCAAGTGGGTGTCCGACACCTACCGCCGGCGCCCGATGATCCTCCCCGTGGTCGTCGAGGTCTGACGCAGGATCAGCCGTATGGACGGCCGCCCCGGTGCCGATTTGCATCCGGGCGCGGCCGTCCAGTACGTTTACGGCTCCACCGCAGCGGGAACCCCCGAACGCCTTGTGCGTGAAGGATCGTTCCGCGGCGGAGGGAAAACCGACCCGGAGCGATCTGATAAAGTCGGTGAAGCCGGAAAGCGAATAGCTGGAAGGCAAACCCCGCTCCAACAGGGGGCCGGAAACGGAATTCGGACCGACTGCTTCTTCTGGAAGCGGGGGGACACGGAAAACGGATCTGGTAAGGTTGGAAACACGAAATACCGAAGGGAAGCGCCCGGAGGAAAGCCCGAGAGGGTGAGTACAAAGGAAGCGTCCGTTCCTTGAGAACTCAACAGCGTGCCAAAAGTCAACGCCAGACTATAAAATACCCCGTCTCCGGTTCTTTGGACCGGGACGCGGTTCCTTTGAAAAAGTCCTTCCTTAGGGAAGGCACACACAGCGAGGACGCTGTGCACGGCCGGGCTTATTCCGCCTGGCTGTGCCGCTCAACGCGAGTGTCGCACCCGATTACGGGTAAACATTCACGGAGAGTTTGATCCTGGCTCAGGACGAACGCTGGCGGCGTGCTTAACACATGCAAGTCGAACGATGAAGCCTTTCGGGGTGGATTAGTGGCGAACGGGTGAGTAACACGTGGGCAATCTGCCCTGCACTCTGGGACAAGCCCTGGAAACGGGGTCTAATACCGGATAATACCTGCCGAGGCATCTCGGTGGGTTGAAAGCTCCGGCGGTGCAG
>NZ_CP031455.1:6847500-8809793 GCF_003391135.1 Streptoverticillium olivoreticuli subsp. olivoreticuli
TTCTCCCCGAAATGCATTTAGGTGCAGCGTCGTGTGTTTCTTGCCGGAGGTAGAGCACTGGATAGGCGATGGGCCCTACCGGGTTACTGACCTTAGCCAAACTCCGAATGCCGGTAAGTGAGAGCGCGGCAGTGAGACTGTGGGGGATAAGCTCCATGGTCGAGAGGGAAACAGCCCAGAGCATCGACTAAGGCCCCTAAGCGTACGCTAAGTGGGAAAGGATGTGGAGTCGCAGAGACAACCAGGAGGTTGGCTTAGAAGCAGCCACCCTTGAAAGAGTGCGTAATAGCTCACTGGTCAAGTGATTCCGCGCCGACAATGTAGCGGGGCTCAAGCGTACCGCCGAAGTCGTGTCATTCCAGCATGAGGGCCAACGCCCGCTGGGATGGGTAGGGGAGCGTCGTGTGCCGGGTGAAGCAGCCGCGGAAGCGAGTTGTGGACGGTTCACGAGTGAGAATGCAGGCATGAGTAGCGATACACACGTGGGAAACGTGTGCGCCGATTGACTAAGGGTTCCTGGGTCAAGCTGATCTGCCCAGGGTAAGTCGGGACCTAAGGCGAGGCCGACAGGCGTAGTCGATGGACAACCGGTTGATATTCCGGTACCCGCTTTGAAACGCCCAATATCGAATCCATTAATGCTAAGGCCGTGAAGCCGTCCTGGATCCTTCGGGTGAAGGGGAGTGGTGGAGCCGCTGACCCAAGGTGGTAGTAGGTAAGCGATGGGGTGACGCAGGAAGGTAGTCCAGCCCGGGCGGTGGTAGTCCCGGGGTAAGGGTGTAGGCCGTGTGGTAGGCAAATCCGTCACACATTAAGGCTGAGACCTGATGCCGAGCCGATTGTGGTGAAGTGGATGATCCTATGCTGTCGAGAAAAGCCTCTAGCGAGTTTCATGGCGGCCCGTACCCTAAACCGACTCAGGTGGTCAGGTAGAGAATACCGAGGCGTTCGGGTGAACTATGGTTAAGGAACTCGGCAAAATGCCCCCGTAACTTCGGGAGAAGGGGGGCCATTTCCGGTGATGAGTCTTGCACTCTGAGCTGGGGGTGGCCGCAGAGACCAGCGAGAAGCGACTGTTTACTAAAAACACAGGTCCGTGCGAAGCCGTAAGGCGATGTATACGGACTGACGCCTGCCCGGTGCTGGAACGTTAAGGGGACCGGTTAGCTCCATTTCGGTGGGGCGAAGCTGAGAACTTAAGCGCCAGTAAACGGCGGTGGTAACTATAACCATCCTAAGGTAGCGAAATTCCTTGTCGGGTAAGTTCCGACCTGCACGAATGGCGTAACGACTTCTCGACTGTCTCAACCATAGGCCCGGTGAAATTGCACTACGAGTAAAGATGCTCGTTTCGCGCAGCAGGACGGAAAGACCCCGGGACCTTTACTATAGCTTGATATTGGTGTTCGGTTCGGCTTGTGTAGGATAGGTGGGAGACTGTGAAGCGGGCACGCCAGTGTTCGTGGAGTCGTCGTTGAAATACCACTCTGGTCGTGCTGGATGTCTAACCTGGGTCCGTGATCCGGATCAGGGACAGTGTCTGGTGGGTAGTTTAACTGGGGCGGTTGCCTCCTAAAGAGTAACGGAGGCGCCCAAAGGTTCCCTCAGCCTGGTTGGCAATCAGGTGTTGAGTGTAAGTGCACAAGGGAGCTTGACTGTGAGACCGACGGGTCGAGCAGGGACGAAAGTCGGGACTAGTGATCCGGCGGTGGCTTGTGGAAGCGCCGTCGCTCAACGGATAAAAGGTACCCCGGGGATAACAGGCTGATCTTCCCCAAGAGTCCATATCGACGGGATGGTTTGGCACCTCGATGTCGGCTCGTCGCATCCTGGGGCTGGAGTCGGTCCCAAGGGTTGGGCTGTTCGCCCATTAAAGCGGTACGCGAGCTGGGTTTAGAACGTCGTGAGACAGTTCGGTCCCTATCCGCTGTGCGCGTAGGAATATTGAGAAGGGCTGTCCCTAGTACGAGAGGACCGGGACGGACGAACCTCTGGTGTGCCAGTTGTCCTGCCAAGGGCATGGCTGGTTGGCTACGTTCGGGAGGGATAACCGCTGAAAGCATCTAAGCGGGAAGCCTGCTTCGAGATGAGTATTCCCACCCCCTTTGAGGGGTTAAGGCTCCCAGTAGACGACTGGGTTGATAGGCCAGGTGTGGAAGACCGGTAACGGTTGGAGCTGACTGGTACTAATAGGCCGAGGGCTTGTCCTCAGTTGCTCGCGTCCACTGTGTAGGTTCTGAAGTAACGACCGTGTTGCTATCCGGTTGGTTAATTTCATAGAGTTTCGGTGGTCATAGCGTTAGGGAAACGCCCGGTTACATTCCGAACCCGGAAGCTAAGCCTTTCAGCGCCGATGGTACTGCATGGGGGACCGTGTGGGAGAGTAGGACGCCGCCGAACAAATTTTCAAAAAGCTCCGGTATCTGGACCTCGGTTCAGATACCGGAGCTTTTTTGTTTTCATGATGAAGTGCAGAGCGTCACTCCACGTTAACGTCACGCCGTCACTCTCCCTTCCATGGGGACAGTGGAGAGGCTCACGGCAGCGGGGATCGGCGCAGGTGACGAGGTCGTCGTGCCCTCGTACGCCACCACAGGGGCCGCCGAGGCGGTCCGCCGGGCCGGCGCCGTGCCCGTGTTCGCGGACATCGACCCGTACAGCCTCTGTCTCGACCCGGCCTCCGTTCCCGCCGCCCTGACGCTGCGTACCGCCGCCGTGATGCCCGTTCACCTCTTCGGCCACCGCGCGGACTTGGCGGGGCTGAAGGCCGTCGCCGCCGAGCGGGGGCTGCTCGTCATCGAGTACGAGCCGCCGCGTCCCGTGGACGAGGACACCAGGAGGCGCCGGGAGAACGCCGCCTATCTGAACGCGCGGCTCACCGGGGTGCTGACACCGTCCGTGGCGCCCGAACTCCCGCACAGCTACGGCTCGTACGTGGTGCGGGTGCCCGGCAACGGGCGGCCGGACCGGGACGCGTTCGCCCGGGCGCTGCGGGCCCGTCGGGTGCGGTGCCAGGTGCCCGTACAGACGCCGGTGCACCGGACCGCGGCGTTCAGGCGTGAGTTGTGGCTGGCGGAGACGGAGCGGGCCGCCGACGAATGCCTCGCACTGCCCGTGGACGCGTCGACGACACAGCGGGAGCTGCACCGTGTGGTGTCCGCGTGCAATGCGCTCGGCGGGCTGTTGCGGGTGGCCGCCTGACGGAGTGCCCAGGTGGTCAAAAGGACGTGCGAACGTCGGGTATGCTTTATCTCGTTGCTGGCCCCAATAGCTCAGTCGGCAGAGCGTCTCCATGGTAAGGAGAAGGTCTACGGTTCGATTCCGTATTGGGGCTCCATAAAGGAAAGGCCCCCGCCATTCGGCGGGGGCCTTTCTGCTGTCCCGGCGCGATCAGTCCTCGTGCAGCGCGGGAACGCGCATTGCCAGGATCGCCATGTCGTCGGAGGCGGGTTCGGCGGCGAACCGTTCCACAGCGCGCAGGATGCGTGCGGCGACCGCGCCCGCCGTCAGGCCCGTACAGTTCGACAGGACGTCGCTCAGGCCGTCGTCGCCCAGCATGCGGGCGCCCTCGCGGCGCTCCGTCACGCCGTCCGTGACGCACAGCAGGACGTCGCCCGGGTCGAGGGTGACCGTCTGCTCGTACAGCTCCAGGTCCTCCATGACGCCCAGCAGCGGCTGGGGATCCGCCGCGGGCTCCACCGTGCCGTCCGGGCGCAGCCGCAGCGGCAGTGGGTGACCCGCGCAGACGACCTTGAGGATCGCGCCGCCGTCCTCCTGCGGCCACAGCTCGCCGTACAGGAGGGTGAGGAAGCGGCTGCGGGCCCCCTCGTCGAGGATGGCGGCGTTGAGTCGCTCCAGGACCGCGGGGCCGCCGTAGCCCTCGCGGGCGAGGAGGCGCAGCGCGTGCCGGGCGAGACCGGTGACCGCGGCGGCCTCCGGGCCCGTGCCGCAGACGTCGCCGATCGCGAAGCCGTAGGCGCCGTCACGGATCGGGAAGAGGTCGTAGAAGTCGCCGCCGACCTCGTTGCCCTCGCCGGCCGCGCGGTAGATGACGTCGACCTCGACACCGGCCACGTGCGGTAGCTCCGGCGGCAGCAGGCTGCGCTGGAGGGACTGGCTGATGGCGGTGCGCTCGCTGTAGAGGCGGGCGTTGTCGAGGGCGAGCGCCGCCCGGCGCGAGAGGTCCTCCGCGAGCTCCAGGATCTCCTGGCGGAAGTGGTCGTCGGTGGGCTTGCCGAGGGTGAGCATGCCGATGACGCGGTTGCGGGCCACGAGCGGCAGCACGACCGTCTCGCCGCCGACGGCGGCCGCCGTCGCGAGTGACGTGCTAGGCCCGGCGGTCCGGGTGATGTCGGACAGGCCGAGGCTGCGCAGGGAGCTGCGCAGCGCCGCGGAGTGCGCGGCCTCGGCGGGTGCCGTCCAGACCCGGGCGCCGGGCGTGGGGACGGGCTCCGGGGGCGCGAGCTTGCCGAGCAGGGTCTTGAGGCCGTCGATGCGGTCCTCGTCCTCGTGCAGGACGTACGACAGCTCGGGGTCGGAGGCGGGGTCGGCGACGGTGTAGACGGCGCACCAGGTGGCGAGCGTGGGCACGGTCATCTGAGCCATCAGGGCCAGCGTCTGGTCCCGGTCCAGGGTGCCCGCGAGCAGATCGGAGGCCTCCACGAGGAAGGAGAGCGAACCGCGGCGCAGACGTTCGAGCTCGTTGAGGCGGGCGCGTTCGACGGCGAGGGCGATACGGTCGGCGGCGAACTGGAGCCGCAGGGCCTCTTCGTTGGTGTAGCGTCCGGGGGCCTCGGCGGCGACGCCGAGCGAGCCGGTGAGACGGCCCTCGACCTTGAGGGGGACGGTGACGACGGAGCGCATGCCGGTGTCGGCCAGCAGGGGCACGGCGCCGGGGATGACGGCGAGGTCCTCGTGGACCGCGGGCATCCGGGCCGAGCCATAGCGGCCCGTGCCCGCTTCGACGGGGACGCGGGCGAAGCGCTGGCGGGCGGACGGGAGGCCGGTGGAGGCGCGGACCTCCAGTTCGGTCTCGTCGTCGGTGGCGAGCAGCAGATAGGCCGCGTCCCCGTCGAGCATGTCGCGGGCGCGCTCGACGGTGCGCTGGAGGAGGCCGTCGAGATCGTCCGGCGCGGGGGAGCCGATGAAGACCTCGAAGGGGTCCGTGGCGGTGCCGCGCTCGCTGCTCGCGGCGTCCGACGCGGGCGAGCGCTGGAAGCTCTGGAGCACCGCGCGCTCCTCCTCGCGCACGAGCAGGCAGACCGTGGAAGGCGCGCCCGCGTTGTCCCGTACGCGCAGGTGGGAGGCGTAGACCGGGGTGATGCGGCCGTCGGCGTCCCTTATGCCGTACGAGCCCTCCCAGCGGGAGAGCCGCAGGGCCTCGGCGATGCCGGTCGAGGTGCCGGGGGTGTGCGGCCAGGCGGCGAAGTCCGTGAGGGGCTTGCCGGTGACCTGGTCGGCGGGGAAGCCGAACATGGCCTGCGCGTCCTCGTTCCAGGCGCTGATGATGCCGCCCTGGTCGATCTGGACGACGGCGACGCGGACGCGGGCGTCGGCGACGGGCAGGGCCTCCGCGGGGAGCGCGGGGCCCGCGGAGCGCGTCCCGGCCGGGCGGTCGGGCAGGTCGAGCTGGAACCACACCTGTTTGTGGGTGCTGCTGTACTCCACGCCCCAGCGGGTGGCCAGGGCCGCGCAGAGCAGCAGACCGCGGCCGCCCTCGCGGTCGACGCCGCCGAGCCGGCGGGCGGAGCTCTGGAGCGGCAGCTCGCGGTCCGGGTAGTGGTCGGCGACCTCCACGCGCACGCCGGTGTCCGTGCGCATGCACAGGACGTCTGCGGCGGTGCCGGCGTGGACGACGGCGTTGGTGACGAGCTCGCTGGTCAGGACGACGGCGTCGTCGATGATGTCGGGGAAGCCCCAGCCCTGGAGAGTGTCCCGGACGAAGGCACGGGCGGAGGCGACCGAGCGTCCGACCGGCTCGAAGGTGGCGGCTGCCCGCGCGGTGATCACAGGTCTCCTCGTGTAGGTCTCGGCGATCTGCTCACCCATGTCGCAGCGCCCCTCCGTTGCCCCGGTCGATTGCCAGGTTACTTACCCTCACCGCACGGGCGGAGGCCGGTGCGCGCTGATTCCACCCTGGGAGTGCCCGCGGACCGTGTGCGATGCTGCCGAACTGTTATGGCCTGGTTGGGCCGGGGTGAAACACTGGGGAAGATTGCAACGGAAGCCCGACGAGGATGATCGAACCCAGCGGGAGGGACACGGTGGAGTCTGGCGCAGCGGCGCGGGGCGTGAGCACGCGCGCGAAGGGCGGACGGTCCCGGGCCAATGGGACGACGGAAGTGGACACGGCGGCCCTGAACCGGCTGCTGTCGGCTCTCTCGGCGATGCGGGACGGGAACTTCCGGAAGCGGCTGACGGTCTCCGACGACGGCGTGATGGCCGAGATCGCGGCGGTCTTCAACGAGGTCGCCGACCGCAATATGCAGCTGACGGGCGAGCTGGCGCGGGTGCGCCGGGTGGTCGGGCGTGAGGGGAAGCTCACGGAGCGGCTGGAGGTCGGGGCCTGCGAGGGGGCGTGGGCGGCGGCGATCGACGCGTCCAACGCCCTGGTCGACGATCTCGTGCGGCCGGTGTCCGAGGTGGGCCGGGTGCTGTCGGCGGTGGCCGAGGGCGACCTGGAGCAGCGGATGGACCTGCGGTCGCAGGGGGCGGACGGGGCGGCGCACCCGCTGCGGGGCGAGTTCCTGAAGGTGGGGCGCACCGTCAACGGCCTCGTGGACCAGCTGTCGGCGTTCACCGACGAGGTGACGCGGGTGGCGAGCGAGGTCGGCACCGAGGGCAAGCTGGGCGGGCAGGCCCGGGTGCGCGGGATGTCGGGTTCGTGGAAGGACCTCACGGATTCCGTCAACACCATGGCGTCCAGGCTCACCGCTCAGGTGCGCGACATCGCGCTGGTGACGACCGCGGTCGCGAAGGGCGACCTCTCCCGGAAGGTCACGGTCCATGTGGCCGGGGAGATGCTGGAGCTCAAGAACACCGTCAACACGATGGTCGACCAGCTGTCTTCGTTCGCCTCCGAGGTGACCCGGGTCGCGCGTGAGGTGGGCACGGAGGGCGAGCTGGGCGGTCAGGCGCAGGTGCCCGGTGTCGCGGGGGTCTGGAAGGACCTGACCGACTCGGTCAACCTCATGGCCGGCAATCTGACGGCCCAGGTGCGGGGGATCGCCCAGGTCACCACGGCGGTCGCGAACGGCGACCTGTCGCAGAAGGTGACGGTGAGCGCGCGCGGCGAGGTCGCGCAGCTGGCCGAGACGATCAACCAGATGACGGAGACGCTGCGGACCTTCGCCGACGAGGTCACCCGGGTGGCCAGTGAGGTCGGCGTCGAGGGGCTGCTCAGCGGCCAGGCGCAGGTGCCGGGTGCGGCGGGTACGTGGAAGGATCTCACCGATTCGGTGAACACCGCGTTCCGTAACGTCACCACCCAGGTGAGGGACATCGCGCAGGTGACGACCGCGGTGGCCAACGGCGACCTCGGGCAGAAGGTCACCGTCGATGTGTCCGGCGAGATGCTGGAGTTGAAGAACACCGTCAACACGATGGTCGACCAGCTCTCGGCCTTCGGTTCCGAAGTGACGCGTGTGGCACGGGAGATCGGCGTCGAGGGCGAACTCGGCGGCCAGGCGGCGGTGCCGGGTGCGGCGGGCACGTGGAAGGATCTCACCGATTCGGTGAACACCGCCTTCCGCAACCTCACCGGACAGGTGCGCAACATCGCGCAGGTGACGACGGCCGTGGCCAACGGCGACCTCTCGCAGAAGGTCACCGTCGACGTGTCCGGCGAGATGCTCCAGCTGAAGAACACCGTGAACACCATGGTGGACCAGCTGTCGTCGTTCGCCGACCAGGTGACCCGGATGGCCCGCGACGTGGGCACCGAGGGGCGGCTCGGCGGGCAGGCCCGGGTGGACGGCGTCAGCGGCACCTGGAAGGAGCTCACCGACTCCGTCAACTTCATGGCAGGCAACCTCACTTCGCAGGTCCGGCAGATCGCCCAGGTGACGACGGCGGTCGCGCGCGGTGACCTTTCGCAGAAGATCGACGTGGATGCCCGGGGCGAGATCCTGGAGCTGAAGAACACCATCAACACGATGGTCGACCAGCTCTCCGCCTTCGCCGAGCAGGTGACCAGGGTCGCCCGCGAGGTCGGTACGGACGGGCGGCTCGGCGGCCAGGCGCAGGTGCCGGGCGTGGCCGGGGTGTGGCGCGACCTGACGGACTCCGTCAACGGCATGGCGGGGAACCTGACCGCCCAGGTCCGCAACATCGCCGGTGTCGCCACCGCGGTGGCCCGGGGCGACCTTTCGCAGAAGATCGACGTGGATGCCCGGGGCGAGATCCTGGAGCTGAAGAACACCCTCAACACCATGGTCGACCAGCTGTCCTCGTTCGCCGAGCAGGTGACGCGGGTGGCGAGGGAGGTGGGCACCGAGGGCATCCTCGGCGGTCAGGCCGAGGTGCAGGGGGTCTCCGGCACCTGGAAGGACCTCACGCAGTCCGTCAACTTCATGGCGAACAACCTCACCTCCCAGGTGCGCAACATCGCCGAGGTGACGACGGCGGTGGCCAAGGGCGACCTCTCGAAGAAGATCACGGTCGACGCGAAGGGCGAGATCCTCGAACTGGTCACCACCGTGAACACGATGGTGGACCAGCTGTCGGACTTCGCCGAGCAGGTCACGCGGGTGGCCCGCGAGGTGGGCACCGAGGGTCAGCTGGGCGGTCAGGCGCGGGTGCGGGACGTCACCGGCATCTGGAAGGACCTCAGCGACAACGTCAACCTGATGGCGAACAACCTCACCAGCCAGGTCCGCAACATCTCGCAGGTCGCGGCCGCGGTCGCCAACGGTGACCTGACCAAGAAGGTGACGGTCGAGGCGCGCGGCGAGGTCGCGCAGCTGGCCGACACCGTCAACACCATGGTGACGACGCTGTCCTCCTTCGCCGACGAGGTCACGCGCGTGGCGCGCGAGGTCGGCACCGACGGGATCCTCGGCGGCCAGGCGCGGGTCCTGGGCGTCAGCGGCACGTGGAAGGACCTCACCGAGTCCGTGAACTCGATGGCGTCCAACCTGACCGGCCAGGTCCGCAACATCGCGATGGTGACCACCGCCATCGCCCAGGGCGACCTGACCAAGAAGATCGACATCGACGCGCGCGGTGAGATCCTCCAGCTGAAGACCACCATCAACACGATGGTCGACCAGCTGTCGTCCTTCGCCGACCAGGTGACCCGGGTGGCCCGCGAGGTGGGCACCGAGGGGCAGCTGGGCGGTCAGGCGCGGGTGCGCGACGTGGACGGCACCTGGCGCGACCTCACCGAGTCGGTGAACGAGATGGCCGGGAACCTGACCCGGCAGGTGCGCGCCATCGCCGAGGTCGCCACCGCGGTGACCCGCGGCGATCTCAACCTCAAGATCGACGTGGACGCGGCCGGCGAGATCCTGGAGCTCCAGGACAACATCAACACGATGATCGCCAACCTCCGCGAGACCACGCTCGCCAACAAGGAGCAGGACTGGCTCAAGGGCAACCTCGCCCGGATCTCCGGCCTGATGCAGGGCCGCCGCGATCTGGAGGACGTCGCCGGGCTGATCATGAGCGAGCTGACGCCGGTGGTCTCCGCGCAGCACGGCGCGTTCTTCCTGGCGATGCCGACGGGCGGCCAGGCGGCCGAGGACGCGTACGAGCTGCGGATGCTCGGCTCCTACGGTTACTCGATGGGCTCGATGCCCACCTCCTTCCGGCCGGGCGAGACGCTCATCGGCACCGCCGCACAGGAGAAGCGGACGATCCTGGTGGAGAACGTCCCACCGGGCTATCTGAAGATCGCCTCCGGTCTGGGGGAGGCGCCGCCCGCGCACGTCATCGTGCTGCCCGTGCTCTTCGAGGGGCAGGTGCTCGGTGTGATCGAGCTGGCGTCCTTCCAGCCGTTCGCGCAGATCCAGAAGGACTTCCTCAACCAGATCGCCGAGATGATCGGCACGAGCGTCAACACCATCAGTGTCAACACCAAGACCGAGGTGCTGCTCAAGCAGTCGCAGGAGCTGACGGAGCAACTGCGCGAGCGGTCGGCCGAGTTGGAGAACCGGCAGAAGGCGCTGGAGATCTCCAACGCCGAGCTGGAGGAGAAGTCCGAGCGGCTGGCCCGGCAGAACCGCGACATCGAGGTGAAGAACACCGAGATCGAGGAGGCCCGGCAGGTCCTGGAGGAGCGCGCCGAGCAGCTCGCGGTCTCGATGCGCTACAAGTCCGAGTTCCTGGCCAACATGTCGCACGAGCTGCGGACGCCGCTCAACTCGCTGCTGATCCTCGCCAAGTTGCTCGCCGACAACGCCGAGGGCAACCTCTCCCCGAAGCAGGTCGAGTTCGCGGAGACCATCCACGGCGCGGGCTCGGACCTGCTCCAGCTCATCAACGACATCCTGGACCTGTCGAAGGTCGAGGCGGGCAAGATGGACGTCAGTCCGACCCGTATCGCCCTGGTGCAGCTCGTGGACTACGTGGAGGCCACCTTCCGGCCGCTGACGGCGGAGAAGGGGCTCGACTTCTCCGTACGGGTCTCGCCGGAGCTCCCGGCGACGCTGCACACGGACGAGCAGCGGCTGCTCCAGGTGCTGCGCAACCTGCTGTCGAACGCGGTGAAGTTCACCGACACCGGCGCGGTCGAGCTCGTCATCCGCCCGGCGGGCGGGGACGTGCCGGACAGCATCCGGGAGCAGCTGCTGGAGGCGGGTTCGCTGCGCGACGCGGACGGCGACGTGATCGCGTTCTCGGTCACGGACACGGGGATCGGCATCGCGGCGAGCAAGATGCGGGTGATCTTCGAGGCGTTCAAGCAGGCGGACGGGACGACCAGCCGCAAGTACGGCGGTACGGGCCTCGGGCTGTCCATCAGCCGGGAGATCGCCCGGCTGCTGGGCGGTGAGATCCACGCGGCGAGCGAGCCGGGCCGTGGCTCCACGTTCACCCTCTACCTCCCGCTCAACACCGGTGAGCTGCCGCCCCAGGGCTATCCGCAGCTCGCGCCGGGCGTCCATGGTCTCGCCGTGTCGGAGCCGCCGGCCGCCGCGGGGGGCGGGGGCGACCACTCCGACCCGTCCGCCGCCGAGCCCGCGCGCGGGGCGGCCGGGCTCTTCCTGCGCCGCCGGCGCGCCGCGCAGGCGGCGGGGCAGTGGCCCGCGCTGCCCGGTCCGTCCGGCGTCGGCACGGGGGCATCCGCCCCGGCGGCCGAGCCGCCGTCCGCCCCGGAGGAGGGCTCCTGGCTGAACGAGCCGGCCGGTGACGCAGAGCAACCGTCGAGCCACGGGTTCGGCAAGGGCTTCGGAGGGGCCTTCCACGGCGAGAAGGTGCTGATCGTCGACGACGACATCCGCAATGTGTTCGCCCTCACGAGCGTCCTGGAGCAGTACGGGCTGTCGGTGCTCTACGCGGAGAACGGCCGCGAGGGGATCGAGGTCCTGGAGCAGCACGACGACGTCGTGGTGGTCCTGATGGACATCATGATGCCGGAGATGGACGGCTATGCCACGACGGCCGCGATCCGCAGGATGCCGCAGTTCGCGGGCCTGCCCATCATCGCGCTCACGGCCAAGGCGATGAAGGGCGACCGGGAGAAGAGCATCGACGCCGGGGCTTCCGACTATGTCACCAAGCCGGTTGATACGGACCATCTGCTGACGGTGATGGAGCAGTGGATGCGCACCGAGTGACGGGTAACCGGACGGTTCCTGACCACCTGTTGACAGACTGTGGCCGAAGACGTGTGGGAGCACGGGATTCGGGGAACCTTCTGGTCCCCCACTACGTTTCCGCTACGTGCACAGTGACATCGCGGTGACAGGGTGTGGCGACCGGCAGGGTGCGGCTACCATGACCGGCACAAGGACGGGCGGCGCAAGGGAGTCGTCCCCTGGGGCGGCGCCCGGTGCTTCCCCCGGCTCTTCGAGCTGGGGAGACCCCAAGCCGGGACGAGGAGGACGGGGCATGGTTCAGAAGGCCAAGATCCTCCTGGTCGATGACCGGCCGGAAAATCTGCTGGCGCTGGAGGCGATCCTCTCGGCGCTCGATCAGACACTGGTGCGGGCATCGTCAGGGGAGGAAGCGCTCAAGGCGCTGCTGACGGACGACTTCGCAGTGATCCTGCTGGATGTCCAGATGCCTGGCATGGACGGTTTCGAGACCGCCGCGCACATCAAGCGGCGGGAGCGGACCCGCGACATCCCGATCATCTTCCTCACCGCCATCAACCACGGCCCGCACCACACCTTCCGCGGTTACGCGGCGGGCGCCGTGGACTACATCTCCAAGCCGTTCGACCCCTGGGTGCTGCGCGCCAAGGTCTCGGTGTTCGTCGAGCTCTATATGAAGAACTGCCAGCTGCGCGAGCAGGCGGCCCTGTTGCGCCTCCAGCTGGAGAGCGGCCAGGGCCGGGCCGGCGCGGCGGCGGCCCAGGAGCCCGCGGGGCTGCTCGCCGAGCTCTCCGCGCGGCTCGCCGCCGTGGAGGAGCAGGCCGAGGCGCTCACCAAGCAGCTCGACGAGTCCGCCGACGCGGCGGCCGTCGCCACCGCCGCCCACCTGGAGCGCAAACTCACCGGGCTGCGGCGGGCGCTGGACGCCCTGGAGCCCGGCACCGGCAGCGGCGTCGGCCCGCTTCCCTCGCCCAGCTGACCCCCTGACGCCGCGTCACCCTCGGCGCCGCCGAAGCGCGACACGAATGGGTGAACGCATGGGCGCAGGTGTCCCTCACGTCCGACGACGGTAACCTCGGCACCATGGCCTCACGTACGTCCGGCAAGGGTTCCCAGAGCACGGCGGGCACCTCGAAGCAGCGCGCCGGACGACCCGGGGGCGCGGCCAAGAAGGCGCCCGCGAAAAAAGCGGCGCCGAAGCCCGCGGGCAAGGCACCCGCGAAGAAGGCGGCACCGCGCAGGGCGCCCGCCAAGAAGGCCGTCGCCAAGAAGGCGGCGCCCAAGCCCACGCCGTCCGCCACCGGTGGCATCTACCGCCTCGTCAAGGCCGTATGGCTCGGTGTGGCGCACGCCGTCGGCGCGCTCTTCCGCGGGGTCGGCCGGGGCGCCAAGAACCTCGACCCGGCGCACCGCAAGGACGGCCAGGCGCTGCTGCTCCTCGGCCTCGCCCTGATCGTCGCCGCGGGCACCTGGTCCAACCTCCAGGGCCCGGTCGGCGAGCTGGTGCAGATGCTCATCACCGGCGCCTTCGGCCGCCTGGATCTCGTCGTGCCGATACTCCTCGGCGTCATCGCGATCCGGCTGATCCGCCACCCGGAACGGCCCGAGGCCAACGGGCGGATCGTGATCGGGCTGTCCGCACTGGTGATCGGCGTCCTCGGACAGGTCCACGTGGCCTGTGGCTCGCCGGGCCGGGGCGACGGCGAGGAGGCCCTGCGCAACGCGGGCGGCCTGATCGGCTGGGTCGCCGCCGAGCCCCTGATCGTCACGGTCGGCGAGGTGCTGGCCGTCCCCCTGCTCGTCCTGCTGACCGTCTTCGGTCTGCTGGTGGTCACGGCCACCCCGGTCAACACCATCCCCCAGCGGCTGCGCAGGCTGGGGGTGCGGCTCGGGGTGATCGAGCCCTATCCGGGGGAGTACGAGGCCGAGCCGGAGTACGCGGAGTACGACGACGAATGGCGCGAGGCCCCCGCCCGGCGGCCCCGCCGCGCGGCGGCCGCCCCCGTGGACGTGGAGAGCGCCGAGGAGGAGGCGCTCGGCAGGCGCCGCCGGCCGCGCGCCGTGCAGCCCCCGGCGGACCGGCCGCTGGACGCCGTCGACGTGGCGGCCGCGGCCGCCGCCTCGCTGGACGGCGCGGTCCTCCACGGGGTGCAGCCGTCGCCGCTCGTCGCCGGGCTCAGCAGCGGCATCTCGACCGAGCGGGAGGCCGGGCCGCGGAGCGCGCCGGAGGCCGGAGCCGAGCGGTCCGGCGCGGTGCCGGGCGCGCGCGGCACCGCGAAGGCGGGGAGGCCCGCGGGCGTCCCCGACCTCACCAAGGCCGCGCCCGAGCCCCCGCAGGGGCTGCCCGCCCGCGCCGAGCAGCTCCAGCTGTCCGGCGACATCACCTACGCGCTGCCCTCGCTCGACCTGCTGGAGCGCGGCGGCCCGGGGAAGGCCCGCAGCGCCGCCAACGACGCCATAGTGGCCGCACTGACGAACGTGTTCGCGGAGTTCAAGGTCGACGCGGCCGTCACCGGCTTCACCCGCGGCCCGACGGTCACGCGCTACGAGGTGGAGCTGGGCCCGGCCGTCAAGGTCGAGCGGATCACCGCCCTCGCCAAGAACATCGCCTACGCCGTCGCCAGCCCGGACGTACGGATCATCAGCCCGATCCCCGGCAAGTCCGCGGTCGGCATCGAGATCCCCAACACCGACCGCGAGATGGTCAACCTCGGCGACGTGCTGCGGCTGGCGGACGCCGCCGGTGACGAGCACCCGATGCTCGTCGCCCTGGGCAAGGACGTCGAGGGCGGCTATGTGATGGCCAACCTGACGAAGATGCCGCACATGCTGGTCGCCGGAGCCACCGGTTCCGGAAAGTCGTCCTGCATCAACTGCCTGATCACCTCGGTCATGATCCGGGCGACCCCCGACGACGTGCGCATGGTCCTCATCGACCCCAAGCGTGTCGAGCTGACGGCCTACGAGGGCATCCCGCACCTGATCACGCCGATCATCACCAACCCCAAGCGGGCCGCGGAGGCCCTGCAGTGGGTGGTCCGCGAGATGGACCTGCGCTACGACGACCTGGCGGCGTTCGGCTTCCGGCACATCGACGACTTCAACGCGGCCGTGCGCAACGGCAAGGTCAAGCCCCCGGAGGGCAGCGGCCGCGACCTGTCGCCGTATCCGTACCTGCTGGTGATCGTCGACGAGCTCGCGGACCTGATGATGGTCGCCCCGCGGGACGTCGAGGACTCGATCGTCCGCATCACCCAGCTCGCGCGGGCCGCCGGCATCCACCTCGTGCTCGCCACCCAGCGGCCGTCCGTCGACGTCGTCACCGGCCTCATCAAGGCGAACGTGCCGTCCCGGCTCGCCTTCGCCACCTCCTCGCTCGCCGACAGCCGGGTCATCCTCGACCAGCCGGGCGCCGAGAAGCTGATCGGCAAGGGCGACAGCCTCTTCCTGCCGATGGGGGCGGGCAAGCCCGTCCGCATGCAGGGCGCCTTCGTGACGGAGGCGGAGGTCGCCGGCGTCGTCCAGCACTGCAAGGACCAGATGGCGCCCGTCTTCCGCGACGACGTCACGGTCGGCACCGCGAAGAAGAAGGAGATCGACGAGGACATCGGCGACGACCTGGATCTGCTCTGCCAGGCCGCCGAGCTGGTCGTCTCCACGCAGTTCGGCTCCACCTCGATGCTCCAGCGGAAACTGCGTGTGGGATTCGCGAAGGCGGGCAGACTCATGGATCTGATGGAGTCGCGCAACATCGTGGGCCCGAGCGAGGGTTCGAAGGCCCGCGACGTGCTGGTCAAGCCCGACGAGCTGGACGCGGTGCTCGCGGTGATCCGTGGGGACGGCGGTTCCTAGCCGGGCCGGCCACCGGATGCCGAGGGGCGGGGACGGTGCCGCCTTGCGGAGGCCGGACGCCGGGAAACCCCCGGAAGAGGAGTCGGCCGACCGTTTCTCTCGGCTGTGCGCCGAGTTGAGGAGAGGGGGGCGGGCCGATGTCCCACCATCGGCGTCGGAGAGTCATCTGATGGCGTACAAAGTCCGTCTTTCCGCTTGCCCGATGTTTTTGCATCCCCCCTAGACTGAACCTCCAGCAGGTGGCTACACGCTCGAAAGGCGCCCACGTGTCCATCGGCAACTCTCCCGCGGACACTCCCGCGGACGACGACCGGCCTTCCATCGGCCAGGCCCTCCAGCAGGCCCGAACCAGCGCAGGACTGACCGTCGAAGAGGTCAGTTCGACCACCCGAGTGCGCATTCCGATCGTCCAGGCCATCGAGCAGGACGACTTCTCGCGCTGCGGTGGCCACGTCTACGCCCGAGGACATATCCGCGTGCTGGCGAGCACCGTCGGACTGGACCCGGCCGAGCTGCTCACGCAGTACGCCGCGCAGTACGGCGGGCGCCCCTCACCGACACCCGCGGCGCCGCTGTTCGACGCCGAGCGCATCCGGCCGGAGCCCCGGCGGCCCAACTGGACGGCCGCCATGGTGGCCGCGATCGTCGCCGTGGTCGGCTTCGTGGGATTCACCCTCTTCAACGGCGGCGCGAAGAGCTCGGGCGACTCCGTCGCGGCCGACTCGCCCTCCGCCAAGCCCCCGGCGTCCCCGAGCGTGAAGGCCCCTCCCGCCAAGCCCGCCGACCCCAAGCCCGAGCAGTCCGAGAGCGCCATCGCCGGCGTCCCCGCCAACATGGTCACCGTCAAGCTCACCGCCCAGAACGGCCAGACCTGGATGTCCGCCAAGGACCACAACGGCAAGCTGCTGGAAGAGGGCGTGCTCAAGCAGGGCGACTCCAAGACCTTCACCGACAACAAGCGCATCGATCTCGTGCTCGGCAACGCCGGAGCGGTCCAGCTCTTCGTGAACGGCAAGCAGGTGAAGAACCTGACCGACGACGGCAAGGTCCAGCGGCTGAGCTACACCAGGGGAGACCCGGTCGCGGGCTGAGGCGGGCCCGGAGCCGGTCCCCGGAGGGCCGTCCGCACGCCGCCGACCAGGCATCGGACGGGTGGACAAGCGCCGGGAGCACCCGGCGCGGCGCGCCGCCGGGTGACCATCCTCTCGGTACTCGTCGCCACTCGGCAGCGGATGCGGCCCCGGGACAAAGTAGGCTGAGCCCTATGCCCGAACGCCGTACCGTCGCTCTTGTCACACTTGGCTGCGCCCGTAACGAGGTGGACTCGGAGGAGCTGGCAGGCCGCTTGGCGGCGGATGGCTGGGACCTCGTCGAGGACGCCGCCGACGCCGATGTGGCCGTAGTCAACACCTGTGGTTTCGTCGAGGCCGCCAAGAAGGACTCCGTCGACGCCCTCCTCGAAGCAAACGATCTCAAGACCGCGTCCTCCGAGGGCCGTGGCGGCCGGACCCAGGCCGTGGTCGCCGTCGGCTGCATGGCCGAGCGGTACGGCAAGGAGCTCGCCGAGGCGCTGCCCGAGGCCGACGGCGTGCTCGGCTTCGACGACTACGCCGACATCTCCGACCGGCTCCAGACCATCCTCTCCGGTGGCGTCCACGCCTCCCACACCCCGCGCGACCGGCGCAAGCTGCTGCCGATCAGCCCCGCCGAGCGGCAGACCGCCGCGGTGGCGCTGCCCGGTCACGCCCAGACCGGAACCGGCCAGGAGCCCGCGCAGGAGCCGCCGGCCGACCTCCCGGAAGGCGTCGCCCCGGCCTCCGGGCCGCGCGCGCCGCTCCGCCGCAGGCTCGGCACCAGCCCCGTCGCCTCGGTCAAGCTCGCCTCCGGCTGCGACCGCCGGTGCTCCTTCTGCGCCATCCCCTCCTTCCGCGGCTCGTTCATCTCCCGCCGCCCCTCCGACGTGCTGAGCGAGACGCGCTGGCTCGCGGAGCAGGGCGTGAAGGAGGTCATGCTGGTCTCCGAGAACAACACCTCGTACGGCAAGGATCTCGGCGACATCCGCCTCCTGGAGACGCTGCTGCCGGAGCTCGCGGCGGTGGACGGTCTGGAGCGCATCCGGGTCAGCTACCTCCAGCCCGCGGAGATGCGGCCGGGCCTGATCGACGTGCTGACCTCGACGGACAAGATCGCGCCGTACTTCGACCTGTCCTTCCAGCACTCCGCGCCCGGCGTGCTGCGCGCGATGCGCCGCTTCGGCGACACCGACCGCTTCCTGGAGCTGCTCGACCAGATCCGGTCCAAGGCCCCGCAGGCGGGTGCCCGCTCCAACTTCATCGTCGGCTTCCCCGGGGAGACCGAGGAGGACGTGGCCGAGCTGGAGCGCTTCCTGACCGGTGCGCGCCTGGACGCGATCGGCGTCTTCGGCTACTCCGACGAGGACGGCACCGAGGCCGCCACCTACGAGGACAAGCTCGACCCGGAGGTCGTGGCGGAGCGGCTGGAGCGCATCTCCCGGCTGGCCGAGGAGCTGACCGCGCAGCGCGCGGAGGAGCGGCTCGGAGAGACCATTGAAGTACTCGTCGACCGGATCGACGAGGAGGACGGCGTGCTCGGCCGGGCCGCCCACCAGGCGCCCGAGACCGACGGCCAGGTGCGGCTCGCCACGGACCGGGAATTCGCCCCGGGCCGCATGGTCGTGGCCAAGGTGGTGGCGACCGAGGGAGTGGATCTCGTCGCCGAGCCCCTGGGTGACGATGGGTGTACCGAGGAGGCGGCCAGATGACCGGAGTCCCGGCCTCCGCTGCCGGAGGCCATGCCCCGGCATCGGCCATGAGGCCGGCCGGTTTGTGGAACATCGCCAATATCCTCACCATGGTGCGGCTGCTGCTCGTGCCCGGGTTCGTGTTGTTGATGCTCCATAACGGCGGTTCCGACCCGGCCTGGCGCTCCTTCGCCTGGGCCGCGTTCGCGGTCGCCATGATCACGGATCTGTTCGACGGCCACCTGGCCCGGATGTACAACCTGGTCACCGACTTCGGCAAGATCGCCGACCCGATCGCCGACAAGGCGATCATGGGCGCGGCGCTGATCTGCCTGTCCTCGCTGAGCCTCCTGCCGTGGTGGGTCACGGGGGTGATCCTCTTCCGCGAGGTCGGCATCACGCTGATGCGGTTCTGGGTCATCAAGCACGGGGTCATCCCGGCCAGCCGCGGCGGCAAGATGAAGACGCTGGCCCAGGGCGTGGCGGTGGGGATGTACATCCTCGCGCTGACCGGGCCGTTGGCCACTGCCCGCTTCTGGGTGATGGCGGTGGCCGTGGTGTTGACCGTGTACACCGGCCTCGACTACGTGCGGCAGGCCCTCGTCCTGCGCAGGGCCGGGCTGGCCGCACAGCGCGAGCGGGCCGGCCGGGACGCCGTGCGATGAGCGCGGCCACGGACGACGCCCCGGCGCCGGCCGCGGCGGTCCTGGCCGCCCTGGTGGAGCGCGGCCTGACGGTGGCGGCCGCCGAATCGCTCACCGGTGGCCTGGTCGCGGCCGGTCTGACCGCGGTGCCGGGTGCCTCCCGCGCGGTGCGCGGCTCGGTCACCGCGTACGCCTCGGAGGTCAAGCGCGACGTCCTGGGCGTGGACGGGGAACTGCTCGCCGGGCGCGGGGCCGTCGACCCGGAGGTGGCGCGGCAGATGGCGGTCGGCGTACGGGCGTTGCTGAATGCCGACTGGGGCACGGCCACGACCGGGGTCGCGGGCCCGGAGCCCCAGGACGGCCGGCCGGTCGGTACGGTGTTCGTCGCCGTCGCGGGGCCGGGGGGCCGCTCGGCGGTCAGGGAACTGGCGCTGACCGGTGACCGGGCGCGGATCCGCGGGGAAAGCGTGCGGGCCGTGCTGGAACTGCTGCTGAGCGAACTGACAGAAAACGTGGGCGCAAAGGATACGGAACACAACGGGGGGAATTGATGTTTGCAGCCCTGAGTGAACACGACATAGCTCCCCGCACGGCCGGAGCCCGAGGCGGTACGGTGGGGCGTGAAGGATCCGGATTCGCGGTCCAAGGAGGGAGCCACCGATGATTTTGCTCCGTCGCCTGCTGGGTGACGTGCTGCGTCGGCAGCGCCAGCGCCAGGGCCGCACTCTGCGCGAGGTCTCCTCTTCCGCCCGGGTCTCGCTCGGTTACCTCTCCGAGGTCGAGCGGGGGCAGAAAGAGGCGTCCTCCGAGCTTCTCTCCGCAATCTGCGACGCTCTGGACGTACGGATGTCCGAGGTCATGCGCGAGGTGAGTGACGAATTGTCGCTCGCCGAGCTGGCGCAGTCGGCGGCGGCGAGTGAGCCGGTACCCGCGCCGATGCGGCCGATGTTCAATTCGGTGTCCGTGACGTCCGTGACGGGCGTACCGGGAGAGCGTGTGACGATCAAGGCTCCCGCGGAGGCCGTGGACGTGGTCGCGGCCTGAGGGAGTACGGGACGGCGTTCGTTCCGCCAGCGTTTGTTTTCCATCGGGGATCCCGGTCAGAAGCCTGACCGGGATCTTCGCGTTTCCGGCCCCGTCGGGACCTTTGTGCGATGGTGGGGAAACGGGTAGCAAACCGATCAGAGCGGACAGTTTTCCCAGCCCGAACAGGAGAAGCGGATGTCTGTGGTGAAGAGCCCGCTGACCGAGCAGGACCGGAAGACCGTGGGCGACGCCCTCCAGGGCGCCCTGGTCGACCTGGTGGACCTCTCCCTCGTGGCCAAGCAGGTCCACTGGACCGTGGTGGGCCCGCGCTTCCGCTCGGTCCACCTCCAGCTGGACGAGGTCGTCGCCAGCGCCCGCCTGCACGCCGACACCGTCGCCGAGCGCGCCTCGGCACTGGGCGTGGCACCGGACGGGCGAGCGGGCACCGTCGCCAAGACCAGCGGCATCGCCCCGGTGGGCGACGGCTGGAACAAGGACACCGCGGCGGTGCAGACCCTGGTCGACGCCCTGCACGCCGTGATCACCCGGATGCGGGAGCGCATCACGGCCACGGGGGACCCGGATCCGGTCACCCAGGACATCCTCATCGGACTGACCGGGGACCTGGAGAAGCACCACTGGATGTTCCAGGCGGAGAACGCCTGAGCGGGCCCGGCGCCGCCTCCTCCGGCTCGCGGAAAGGCGCGTCGCGACTCCGGTGGCGTGCGCCGCGCGGTCGCGCTCTCCTTGAGGGCATGGACGAGCACCCCGTGACGCGCCTCACGAACGAGCTGATCGTGGTGTCGGAGCTCGACCGGACGACGGCCGGTGCCTTCGTCCGGCTGGTGTACCAGGAGGGCGTCCACGAGGGTGAGCAGCGGCTGATCGCCGAGCTGCACCAGCGGGACCGCCGGATCACGGAGCTGGAGCGGGAGCTGGACCGGCTCCGCGGCACATCGCCCGGCTGACGGGCCCGCCGTCCAGGGCGCGTACGGGAACGACGCACGCCGCTGCCGCCGCCCGGTGCGCTCTCCCCGGCCCCTGGAAGCCGGTCTACCGTCGCCCGAAGGAGGCAGCCATGGTCCGGCATGACTTCTGGGGCGGGATACGGCGTGGCGCCCGGAGAGGGCGCGGGGCGCGAGGGCCGGCCGGCTGGGTGGCCGCGGTGGTGCTCGGCGGGGTGTGGTGGTGCGCCGCGCTCCGGCTGCTCGCACAGCCGGAGCGGTCCGGGCCGGTGGAGGGGCTGGTCGTCGCGGGCGGCTGGGGGCTGAGCCTGCTGCCCGTGCACTGCGTGCCCTGGACCCGCCGCCCGGCCCGGGGCCGGGCGTGGACACGGCGGACGGCCGCCCGGATATGGCGCGGCGGCGGGGGAGTACGGGGCCGCTGACGCAGGCCGGCCCCCTCACTCGTTCGGGTCAATGCCCGGGGCCGGCTGGCAGCGCGGACACCAGTAGGCGGGGCGCTCCTGCCCGGGCTGCCCCTGACCGGCGGAGCGCAGGAGCGTGCCACAGCGGCGGCAGGGCCGGTCGGCCCGCCCGTACACCCACAGCTGGTGGCCGGGGCGGGGGTCGGCGGTGGTGATGCGCGCGGGCCTGGCCTTGTTGGCCTCCAGGAACCTCTTCGCGAGCGTCGTCAGCCGCTCCGGCCCGGGGACGCGTGAGACCGGCAGCCACGGGGAGATCCTGAGGGCGAAGCACAGCTCGGACTTGTAGACATTGCCGATCCCGGCGAGGTTGCGCTGGTCGAGCAGGGCCTCGCCGACGGGGCGCCCGGGGTCGGCGAGCAGTCGGCGCAGTGCCTCCTGGGGGTCCCAGTCGGGGCCCAGGAGATCCGGGCCGAGGTGGCCGACGGCCGTGGACTCGTCGGCAGTGCGCAGCAGTTCCAGGACGGGGAGCCGGTAGCCCACCGCCGTGCGGTCGGCGTTGGCCAGCACGGCGCGGATCTGGTGCTGCGGGCCGCCGTGCCAGTGCTCCCCGGGGGCGAAGACCCGCCACGCGCCGTCCATCTTCAGGTGCGAATGGAGGGTGAGGCCGCCCTCGACACGGGTGAGCAGGTGCTTGCCGCGCGGGACGACCTCGGCGACGCGGCGGCCGGTGAGGTCGACGGTGGCGAGCTTGGGCACGCGCAGGTCGCAGCGGGTGAGCGGACGATCCGCGAGGGCGCGGTGCAGGGCGTGGGCGGTGCGCCAGACCGTATCTCCTTCGGGCATGCCGCCATGATGCCGTCACGCTCCCCGACCGGGCGTGCGGCGGCCCGGTCAGGGAGCGCGCAATCGCAGACCGCGGGGTGTGGCGTGGAAGCCCGCGGCCTCCAGCAGCGCCCCCAAGGGGGAGGAGAGCGCCGGTGAGCCGTTGACCCGCTCGACGGTGACCGTGCCCAGCGCGCCCGCGCGTGCCGCTCCGGCCAGGGCCGCCGCCGCTTCGGCGAGCCCCACGTCGTCGGGGCCCGCCGAAGCGGCGCCTTCCTCCTGGGGCCACATCAGCAAGGTCTTGCCGCCGCGCTCCACATAGAGCGCCAGCGCCCCGTCGACGAGCACCACCAGCGAACCGGCCTTGCGCCCGGGCTTGTGGGTCGAGCCGGTGGGCGGCTCGGGCCAGGGGAGCGCGGCGCCGTACGCGTTGGCCGGGTCGGCGGCGGCGAGGACGACCGCACGGCGGCGGGCGCTCCCGCGCGCGGGAGCCGCGTCGCCCCACGGGGCCTCGGGGGTGTCACCGCCCGCCCGCTCGCGCGCCGTGCTCACGGCCCGCAGCCGGTCGACCGCGCCCTCCATGGCGAACTGCGCGGCGCCCAGGCCCTCGACCACATAGCCGCGCCGGGCCTGCCCGCTCTCCTCGAAGGCGGACAGCACGCGATAGGCGGCGGAGAAACCGCCCTCCACGCCTTCGGCCGCCACCGCTCCCCGCGTCACCACACCGTGCCGGTCGAGGAGCGTACGGGCCAGGGCGTGGGCCCGGTGCGTCGGATCCGGCTCGTGCGGGGGCAGCAGGGACCAGCGGCCCGCGACCGTGGGCGGCCCGCCGCGCGATGCCGTGGGGGCCGTCGCGAGGCCCACCCGGCCGGTGAAGGAGCCGTAACGCCCGCGCGGGACGGCACGTCTGGCGCGGTGCGCGGTGGAACCCGCCGTCCTGCCCGACCCCAGGAGCGCGCGGAGCGGGGCGAGGGTGTCGTTGGTGAGCCGGCCGGACCAGGCCAGATCCCACACGGCGTCGGCGATCTGTGGGTCCGTGACGCCCGGATCCACCGCCCGCACCCGGTCGGCGATCTGACGGAAGAACAGGCCGTAGCCACCCGACAGGGCGTCGAGCACGGCCCGGTGCAGCGGGGAGAGCTCCAGCGGATGCGGCGCCGGGAGCAGCAGCGGGGCCGCGTCCGCGAGCAGCAGCGAGACCCAGCCGTCCTTGCCCGGCAGGGCGCCCGCACCGGCCCACACGACCTCACCGGCGGCGGTGAGCTCGTCGAGCATCGTCGGGGAGAAGTCCGCCACCCGGGCGGGCAGCACCAGCTTCTCCAGGGCGGAGGCCGGCACCGGCGCGCCCTGCAACTGCTCGACGGCGCGCGCCAGTCCGTCGATACCGCGCAGGCTGTGTGTGCCGACGTGCTGCCACTGCGGCAGGAAGGCGGCCAGCGCCCGGGGCGGCACCGGCTCCAGCTCCTGCCGGAGCGCGGCCAGCGAGCGGCGCCGCAGCCGCCGCAGGACCGTGGCGTCGCACCACTCCTGGCCGATGCCGGAGGGGTGGAACTCGCCTTGGACGACGCGGCCGTTCGCGGCGAGCCGCTGCAGGGCGCCGTCGGTCACGGCAGGGCCGAGACCGAAGCGCGCGGCCGCCTGCGCGGAGGTGAACGGGCCGTGCGTGCGGGCGAAGCGGGCGAGGAGGTCCCCGAGGGGATCCTTCACCGGCTCCGTGAACGCCTCGGGCACGCCGACCGGCAGCGCCGTGCCCAGCGCGTCCCGCAGCCGGCCGGCGTCCTCGACGGCCGCCCAGTGGTCCTTGGAGGCGATCCGGACGCGGATGGCCCGGCGCGCGGCCGCCAGCTCCTCCGGCCACCGCGGGTCGGCGCCCCGCTCGGCCAGCTCGGCCCCCGTGAGCGGGCCGAGGACGCGCAGCAGGTCGGCGACGCCCTCGGCGTCCTTGGCCCGGCGGTCCTCGGTCAGCCACTGGAGCTCGCGCTCCAGCTCGGTGAGCACGTCCGCGTCGAGCAGCTCGCGCAGCTCGGCCTGGCCCAGCAGCTCCGCGAGCAGCCGTGAGTCGAGGGAGAGGGCCGCGGCCCGGCGCTCCGCGAGCGGGGAGTCGCCCTCGTAGAGGAACTGCGCCACGTAGCCGAACAGCAGCGAGCGGGCGAACGGCGAGGGCTCCGCGGTGGTCACCTCCACCAGCCGGACGCGCCGGGCCTCGATGTCGCCCATCAGCTCCGTCAGCCCCGGAACGTCGAAGACGTCCTGGAGGCACTCGCGGACGGCTTCGAGAATGATCGGGAACGAGCCGAACTCCCCGGCGACCTGGAGCAGCTGGGACGCCCGCTGGCGCTGCTGCCACAGCGGGGTGCGCCTGCCCGGGCTGCGGCGGGGCAGCAGCAGGGCGCGGGCGGCGCACTCGCGGAACCGGGCGGCGAACAGCGCGGAGCCGCCCACCTGATCGGTCACGACCTGGCCGACCTCGCCCTTGTCGAAGGTGACGTCGGCGGCGCCCACGGGGGACCGGTCGGCGTCGTACTCCGTGCCGCGCGGGGCCGGATCGGCGTCGAGCAGGCCCAGGTCCATCAGCTCGGCGTCCGGCAGGCGCAGCACGATGCCGTCGTCGGCGTGCATCACCTGGGCGTCCATGCCGTACCGCTCCGTCAGCCGCGCCCCCAGGGCCAGCGCCCAGGGAGCGTGGACCTGGGCGCCGAACGGGGAGTGGACGACGACCCGCCAGTCGCCCAGCTCGTCACGGAACCGCTCCACGACGATCGTCCGGTCGTCCGGCACGTGCCCACAGGCCGCGCGCTGCTCGGCGAGATAGGACAGGACGTTCTCCGCGGCCCAGGTGTCGAGGCCCGCCGCGGTGAGCCGCTCACGGGCGGCCTCGGGCGCCAGGCCGCCGACCTCGCGCAGGAACGCGCCCAGCGCGCGGCCCAGTTCGAGCGGGCGGCCCAGCTGGTCGCCCTTCCAGAACGGCAGCCGCCCGGGGACGCCCGGCGCGGGGCTCACCAGGACCCGGTCGCGGGTGATGTCCTCGATCCGCCAGGAGGTGGTGCCGAGGGTGAAGACGTCGCCCACCCGCGACTCGTACACCATCTCCTCGTCGAGCTCGCCGACGCGGCCGCCGCCCTTCTTGGGGTCCGCGCCCGCCAGGAAGACACCGAACAGACCGCGGTCGGGAATGGTGCCGCCCGAGGTGACGGCGAGCCGCTGCGCCCCGGGGCGACCGGTGACCGTACCCGCCACCCGGTCCCAGACCAGGCGGGGCCGCAACTCCGCGAAGGCGTCGGACGGATAGCGCCCGGCGAGCATGTCGAGCACCGCCGAGAAGGCGGACTCGGGCAGGGCGGAGAAGGGCGCCGCCCGCCGCACCACGGCCAGCAGCTCCGCCACGTCCCAGGTGTCCAGGGCCACCATGGCGACGATCTGCTGGGCCAGCACGTCCAGCGGGTTGGCGGGGACGCGCAGCGACTCGATGGCCCCCGTGCGCATCCGCTCCGTCACCACGGCCGCCTGCACCAGATCGCCCCGGTACTTGGGGAAGACGACGCCGGTGGAGACCGCGCCGACCTGGTGCCCGGCCCGGCCGACCCGTTGCAGCCCGGAGGCGACCGACGGCGGGGACTCGACCTGGACGACCAGGTCGACCGCGCCCATGTCGATGCCCAGCTCCAGGCTGGACGTGGCGACGACGGCCGGCAGACGGCCCGCCTTGAGGTCCTCCTCCACCAGCGCCCGCTGCTCCTTGGAGACCGAGCCGTGGTGCGCACGGGCGAGCACCGGGGGCGCGCCCTTGGCGGCGCCGGACTCGGCCATCAGCTCGGCCGGGGAGTGGTGCTCGGGCAGGGGCTCGCCCGTGGCGCGCTCGTAGGCGATCTCGTTGAGCCGGTTGCACAACCGCTCCGCCAGGCGGCGGGAGTTGGCGAAGACGATGGTCGAGCGGTGGGCCTGGACGAGGTCGGCGATCCGCTCCTCGACATGGGGCCAGATCGACGGCTTCTCCTTGCCGTCGCCGCCCTCCTGCACGGGCGAGCCGCCCAGCTCCCCGAGATCCTCCACCGGGACGACCACCGAAAGGTCGAACTCCTTGCCGGACGGCGGCTGGACGATCTCCACCTTGCGCTGCGGCGACAGATAGCGGGCCACCTCGTCGACCGGACGGACCGTCGCGGACAGGCCGATGCGGCGGGCGGGACGCGCGAGGAGGGTGTCGAGACGCTCCAGGGACAGGGCCAGGTGCGCGCCGCGCTTGGTGCCGGCGACGGCGTGGACCTCGTCCAGGATGACCGTCTCCACCCCCGTGAGGGCGTCCCGCGCGGCGGAGGTGAGCATCAGGAACAGCGACTCGGGAGTGGTGATCAGGATGTCCGGGGGCCTGGTGGCCATCGCCCGCCGCTCGGCGGCCGGGGTGTCGCCGGACCGGATGCCCACCCGGATCTCCGGCTCGGGCACGCCCAGCCGGACGGACTCCTGGCGGATGCCGGTGAGCGGACTGCGGAGATTGCGCTCGACGTCCACGGCGAGGGCCTTGAGCGGGGAGACATAGAGCACCCGGCAGCGTTTCTTCGCCTCCGCGGGAGGCGGTGCGCTCGCCAGCCGGTCGAGGGAAGCGAGGAAGGCGGCCAGCGTCTTGCCGGAGCCCGTCGGGGCGACCACCAGCACGTCGGAACCCTCACCGATCGCCCGCCAGGCCCCGCTCTGCGCGGCCGTGGGCGCCGTGAACGCCCCCGTGAACCAGGCGCGGGTCGCGTGAGAGAACCCCGCAAGGGCCCCCGCAGGGTCGCCCGCCGCTTCGGCCGCCGGACCGGCCGCACTGTCGTCCGCCATGCACCCCATCGTGCACCGCACCACTGACAACGCCGCGGAATCGCAGCTCAGGGCAGGTGCGAGCGCCTCGGCGTCAGAGCGCCCGCCCGTAGGCGCGCAGGGTCAGCAGCGAGGAGATGGTCACCATCGGCCGGCACTCCAGCCCCGTGCCCGGTGCCCACTGGCGCCAGCGGACCGGCCAGCCGCCGTCCTCCTCCTGGGCGGTGGCGAGGAAGTCCAGCGACCGGTCCAGCTCCGTGTCGGTGAACCAGCGGCGGGCCAGGGAGCCGGGCGCCCGGGCGAAGTCGTACGGGAAGTGGTGCTCGCCCGGGGCGTAGCCGTCCGGCACGGGGTGGTCCGCCGTCCGCGAGGGGTCCAGGACGGCCAGCCGCTGCTCCCGCACCGCACGGCCCAGCCGCTCCGCGGCCGCCTCGGCGCGCGGCCGGTCGGGGGCACCGTCCAGGAAGGCCACGGCCGCCTCGACCTCGTACGGGTGGGTCCGCGCCCCGCTGCCCAGGGCCTCGACCGCGGCCCAGCAGAAGTCGGTTGCCCGGAACAGCCACGCGTGCCACACCTCGTTGCGGTGCAGCAGGCCCACCACGGGGCCGGTCGCGAGCAGATCGCTCGGAGGGTCGTCGACCACCGGGATCCACGGGGCTGCCGGATAACCGCGCAGCGAGGGGTGCAGCGCGGGCAGGGCGCCGTCCGGGGTGGAGACGGCCGTCAGATAGCGGCAGACGCGCTCGACCCGCCGGTCGCCGCAGCGGCCGATCTCGTCGAGCACGTGCAACGCGTGCGCGGTGTGCAGCGGCTGGCTCACCGGCCCGCGCAGGTCGGGCTCCAGGGCGTAGCCGTACCCCCCGTCGGCCCCCAGGTAGGCCGTCAGGGCGGCCTCGACGGCGTCGGGTCCGCCGTCCAGGAAGTGGAACGCGAATCTGCGTTGTTCGAGGACGCGGGCGGTCAGCCACATGAACTGCTCGGCACGGACTACGGGGGATGCTCCGGATCGGGCCATGCACCGACCGTAGGACGGAATGCGCCGCCGGTCAGCGGCTCGTGCCCGGCAGCACTCTCAGGGGCGGGATACTGGTCGCATGCGGTTGACGGTCTTCTGGCAGCGGATGGCGGATTATTTCGGCGCGGCGTACGCCGACTCCTTCGCGCGCGATCATGTGATGTCCGAACTCGGCGGGAGGACCGTGCACGAGGCGCTCGACGCCGGCTGGAACGCCAAGGACGTCTGGCGCGGGGTGTGCAGGGCGCTGGAGATCCCCGACGACCGGCACTGACCACCCGGGGCGATTCATCCCATAGGCCACACTTGCCCCGTGGCAGCAGAAGACACCGCTCCGGAAGCGGACCCGCACCCCCGGCCCGACGCCGACGCCCGCATGCCGCGCTGGCTGCCCCGGGCGATGGTGGTGGCGCTCGCCCTCCTCGCCTGTTTCCAGCTGGCGAGCTGGGCCTTCCACCAGCTCGTCGGCCTGCTGATCAACATCCTGATCGCGTTCTTCCTCGCCCTGGCGATCGAGCCGGCCGTGGCCCGGCTGTCCGCGCGCGGCATGCGGCGCGGGCTCGCGACGGGCCTGGTCCTCCTCGGGATCGCCGTGGCCGTCGCGGGCTTCTTCGCCCTGCTCGGCTCGATGCTCGCCGACCAGATCACGACCATGGTGGCGAACTTCCCCTCCTATGTGGACTCCGTGATCGGCTGGGTCAACCGGACGTTCCGCACCGACTTCTCCCGGGTCGAGATCCAGCAGAGCGTGCTGCACTCGGACTGGCTCCAGAAGTACGTGAAGAACAGCGCGGGCGGCGTGCTGGACGTCTCCGCCACCGTCCTCGGCGGACTGTTCCAGCTGCTGACCGTGGTGCTGTTCTCGTTCTACTTCGCGGCCGACGGGCCCCGGCTGCGCCGTGCCCTGTGCTCCGTCCTGCCGCCGAACCGGCAGGCGGAAGTGCTGCGCGCCTGGGAGCTCGCGGTGGCGAAGACCGGCGGGTATCTCTACTCGCGCGCCCTGATGGCACTGATCTCCGGCATCGCGCACTACGTCCTGCTGGAGATCCTGGGCGTGCCCTACGCCCCGGCGCTCGCGATCTGGGTGGGCTTCGTCTCCCAGTTCATCCCCACCATCGGCACCTACCTGGCGGGTGCGCTGCCGATGCTGATCGCCTTCACCGTGGACCCCTGGTACGCGGTCTGGGTGCTCGGCTTCGTGGTGGTCTATCAGCAATTCGAGAACTATGTGCTCCAGCCCCGCATCACCGCCAGGACCGTGGACATCCACCCGGCCGTCGCCTTCGGCTCGGTGATCGCGGGCACCGCGCTGCTCGGCGCGGTGGGCGCGCTGATCGCCATCCCGGCGACCGCCACGCTCCAGGGTTTCCTGGGGGCCTACGTGAAGCGGTACGACGTCGCCGACGACCCGCGGGTGCACGGCCGGCGCCCGGACGACGGGCCGCGTTCCTCGGCCCTGGCCCGGCTCCTGCGGGCGCTGCGCGAGCGGTGATCGGGGGCGGCGTGGTGCGCTTGACACCAAAATCGAACATCCATTCTCATGGGTGTTCCGGGCCTTCTGGGAGGCGAGTTATCCACAGGCCAGGGGGGACGCCCGGGCCCATTGTCAGTGGCAGGCGTTAGCGTCGTTGACGTGAAGCGATCGACTCAAGCAAACCGGGTGGAACCCATGGCAGGCACCGACCGCGAGAAGGCGCTGGACGCCGCGCTCGCACAGATTGAACGGCAATTCGGCAAGGGCGCCGTGATGCGCCTCGGCGACCGGCCGAACGACCCCATCGAGGTCATCCCCACCGGGTCGACCGCACTCGACGTCGCCCTCGGCGTCGGCGGGCTGCCCCGCGGCCGCGTCGTGGAGGTGTACGGACCGGAGTCCTCCGGTAAGACCACCCTCACCCTGCACGCCGTGGCCAACGCCCAGAAGGCGGGCGGCACCGTCGCCTTCGTCGACGCGGAGCACGCGCTCGACCCGGAGTACGCGAAGGCGCTGGGCGTCGACACCGACAACCTCATCCTCTCCCAGCCGGACACCGGCGAGCAGGCGCTGGAAATTGTGGACATGCTGGTCCGCTCCGGCGCCCTCGACCTGATCGTCATCGACTCCGTCGCCGCGCTCGTGCCGCGTGCGGAGATCGAGGGCGAGATGGGCGACTCCCACGTCGGCCTCCAGGCGCGACTGATGAGCCAGGCGCTCCGCAAGATCACCAGCGCGCTCAACCAGTCCAAGACCACCGCGATCTTCATCAACCAGCTCCGCGAGAAGATCGGCGTCATGTTCGGCTCGCCGGAGACGACGACCGGTGGCCGGGCCCTGAAGTTCTACGCCTCGGTGCGTCTGGACATCCGCCGCATCGAGACCCTCAAGGACGGCACGGAGGCCGTCGGCAACCGCACCCGCGTCAAGGTCGTCAAGAACAAGGTCGCGCCGCCCTTCAAGCAGGCCGAGTTCGACATCCTCTACGGCCAGGGCATCAGCCGCGAGGGCGGCCTGATCGACATGGGCGTGGAGCACGGCTTCGTCCGCAAGGCCGGCGCCTGGTACACGTACGAGGGCGACCAGCTCGGCCAGGGCAAGGAGAACGCCCGCAACTTCCTCAAGGACAACCCCGACCTCGCCAACGAGATCGAGAGGAAGATCAAGGAGAAGCTGGGCGTCGGCCCGAAGACCGAGACTCCGGCGGGCGAGCCCGGCGTGGACGCGGCGGGTGCGGGCGAGCCGGCCAAGTCGGTCCCGGCCCCGGCGAAGTCCACGGGCAAGGCGGCCAAGGCCACGGCTGCCAAGAGCTGATCCCGTGACACGGCGATCGGAATACCCCCGGCCGGAGGCCGAGGGCCCGCCGGAGACGGGTGCGCACGACCGGACCTGTGGTGATGCCCCCTCCTCGTCGAGGGCCGGGGGTGGGACACCACCACGGCCGGAGGAGCAGGCGCGGGCGATCTGTCTGCGCCTGCTCACCGGATCCCCGCGCACCCGCAAGCAGCTCGCGGACGCGCTCGCCAAGCGGGGGATCCCGGCCGAGGTGGCGGAAGAGGTCCTGGCCCGCTTCGAGGACGTGGGCCTGATCGACGACGCGGCCTTCGCCGACGCGTGGGTGGAGTCCCGGCACCACGGCCGGGGGCTCGCCCGCCGGGCCCTGGCGCGCGAGCTGCGCACCAAGGGGGTCGACTCCGCGGTGATCGACGAAGCGGTCGGGCAGCTGGACTCCGACCAGGAGGAGCACACGGCGCGTGAGCTGGTCCGGCGCAAGCTGCGGGCCACCCGCGGCCTGGACCGGGAGAAGCGGCTGCGCCGCCTCGCCGGGATGCTGGCCCGCAAGGGCTATGCGGAGGGCCTTGCCCTGCGCGTGGTGCGCCAGGCCCTGGAGGAGGAAGGCGAGGAAGCGGAGCTGCTGGACCACTGGCTGCCGGACGCCTGAGCCGGTGGCGCCCTAAGCGCCGGCAGCGTCCGGGTCCGGCCGCCCCGGTCCGGCCCCGCGGCGTCAGCGGCGCACCGGGAGTCCCGCCGCCCGCCAGGCCTGGAAGCCTCCGATCAGGTCCGTGGCGTGGCGCAGCCCCAGCAGGCGCAGGGACGCCGCGGCGAGGCTGGAGGCGTAGCCCTCGTTGCAGAGCACGACCACGCGCAGGTCGTGCCCGGTGGCCTCCGTCGCCCGGTGTTCGCTCAACGGGTCGAGCCGCCACTCCAGTTCATTGCGCTCCACGACGAGCGCCCCGGGGACGAGCCCGTCCCGCTCCCGCAGCGCCGCATAGCGGATGTCGACCAGCAGCCCGCCCCCGGCCTGGACCGCGGCCGCCTCCGCCGGGCCGAGGCGGTTCAGCTCCGCACGGGCGGCGGCCAGCAGTTCCTCGACCCTCATGCCCACTCCTGCGGCCACTCGACCTGCTCCAGCCGCAGCACCTGTCCCGTACGGCTGTAGCGCCGCATCATCGGGAGCGGCGGGTGGTAGGCGTGCACGGAGACCGCGTGCCCGGTCCGCGACGCGTTGGACACCTGGTGCACATGGTGCGGGCCGAAGGCCCGGCCCTGACCCTCGGAGAGCTGCTGTTCGCGGTCGACGCCGTCCGCCAGTTCCAGCACCTTCCAGCCCTCCGTGGGCAGTTGGGCGGCGAGCGACTGCTCGGTCAGCAGGCCCGCGGCCGTCGCGAAGGCGCCGTGCGAACCGCCGTGGTCGTGCCAGCCGGTCCCGGACCCCGGCGGCCAGCCGATCAGCCACGCCTCGCTGCCGCCCGGGCCCGACAGCCGCATCCATGTGCGGCCCTCGGGATCGAGCGGGAGAGAGGCGACCAGCGCGGTGTCGGCGGCCGTGCTGCGGGCGAAGTCGAGGAGTTCGGCCCCGGAGGGCGCCGCGGACGGGTTCGCGGGAGAGGTGACGGCCGACCGGTGCCGGGCTGAGGGCACAGGTACGGGCAGGGGAAGAAACACAGGGGACCGTCCTGAGTGATCGCGAAGGTGCGCGCGGCGGCACTCGGCGCGGCCACGCGAAGGGGAAGCGGATCAGCAGGACGGACGACAGACGCAGCCCGCATAGCGGACGAGGTCGAGATGGACCCTCCGCCAGAAACGCACGCCGCTGTCAGTCACGTTCCGTAGTCAACCATGGCCGTTGCGGGCAGGTCAACGGTTGGCCGTGGCCTCACTGGGCGCTCCGTCGGGGTCACCCGCGCGCCCCGCGCCGCCGCCCTCCCCGTCGGAGCCCCCTTCCGCTCCCTCGGCACCCGCCGCCTGTCCGCGCGGCGTCGCCGACCCGCCCCGTACCGCGTCCGCGCACGCGTACAGCTCCGCGGGCCGCACCCCCGCCATCGCCGCGACCAGGTGCCCGTCCGGGCGCACCATCAGCACGGTGTGCGCGGACGCCCCCGGATACGCCTCGGCGACCAGCAGCTCCGCCCGCATGGGCAGCGCGCCGATGGCGGCCGAGAGCCCCGGCATGAGCCCCGCGCCCAGCCAGTGCCGCCGCTCCCACACACCCGTGCCGGGCGCGACCAGGACCACCAGCAGATCGCCGCCCAGCCGCTCCCGCAGCCCGACCACCGAGCCGTCCGGAGCGGTGACCGGAACGTCCTCGACCGGATCGCCGGGGGCCGTGGCCACCGGGACGGCGCCCGTGGGCGGCCCGGCCGGTGCCAGGGGCGTGCGGTCGTAGACGGGGGGCGCGGCGAGCGTCCCGCGCCCCAGGTGACCGTCGGTGAGCAGCTCGTCGTGTCCGCGCACGGCGCCCGGGACCAGCGCGCGCCGTGCCGTGTGCCACCCGCCCGAGCTCCGTACCGCCGTCAGGGCGCGGTCGGCGGCGCGCAGCCGGGCCACGATCGCCCCGCGGCGCTCCGCCTGATAGCTGTCGAGCAGGGTCTCGGAGGCGCCGTGGTGCCAGGCGAGAGCGAGCTTCCACGCCAGGTTCTCCGCGTCCCGCAGGCCCTCGTCCAGCCCTTGGGTGCCGAGCGCCCCGAGCAGGTGGGCGGCGTCGCCGGCGAGGAAGGCCCGCCCCGTGCGCATGCGGCGCGTGAGCCGGTGGTGCACCGCGTGCACACCGGTGTCCAGGAGTTCGTACGGCGGCACCTCGCCGCACCATGTCGACAGGGAGTCGCGGACCAGCGTGAGCAGGGCGTCGGGAGTGACCAGGTCGCCGCCCGGCGGCAGCAGCCAGTCGAGCCGCCACACGCCGTCCGGCAGCGGACGGGCCGTCACCTCACCGCCGCGCGGCGGTGACCGGTGCAGCACCGCCTCGCCGGGCCAGGGGAGTTCGGTGCGCAGCGCGGCGACGGCGTACCGCTCGACGGCCGTGCGCCCCGGGAAGCGGGCGCCCAGCAGCTTGCGCACGGTCGACCGGGCGCCGTCGCAGCCGACGAGGTAACTGCCCCGCCAATGGCCGCCGTTGCTGCCCCGCGTGTGCGCGGTGATTCCGGCGGAATCCTGCCGCAGGCTGTCCAGGTGGCCGCCGGGGACGATCCGTACGCCGCTCCGGCGGGCGAGCGCCGCGCGCAGCTCCCGTGTCAGCGCGTGCTGCGGGAGGTGCAACGGCGAGACCTCGCGGGCCTCCTGCGGGGCCGTGACGGCCTCCTCCGCGGCCTCCTCGGCACCGTCGGCCCCCGCGGGCCGCCGGGGCTCCGCGAAGGGCACCTGGGCGGCCACGGCGCGGCGGCGCAGGGTCCGCCAGCCGGTCCACCGGGTGCCGCCCTCCAGGGCGCACCCCAGGCGCTCCAGCATCTCGGCGGTGTCCGGGCGCAGCACGGCCGTGCGGGCCGGGCGCTCCTCCTCCCCGGTGCCGTCGGCGGGGGTCTCGTCGAGGACGACGACGCGGACCTCGCGGCGGGCCAGGGTGAGCGCGAGCGTGAGGCCGACCGGCCCCGCCCCGACGACGATCACCGGGTCCACGGCACCGCTCCCTGCGTGCCGCGGCGGCCGACGGCCGCGCCGTGGGCTCCGCGGTGCGTACGGACCGCGCGCACCGCTCGGTGCGCGCGGGGGCCGGCGGGGGGGACACGGTGCTCGATCACAGAACGTATGCAACCCATTGCGGGTGCTTGCGTCAAGTGATCAGGGCTCTCGTCGCGGCGCGCCGGTGCGGGCGCGCCCCGTCGCCGACCGCGGCCGACGGGGCGTCACCCGCGCCGTGCTCAGCCGGTCTTGGGGCCGTCCGTGCCGGGCGCGCCGGTGGCGCCCGCCGCCCCGAGCCCGGGACCGGCCATGACGGCGGCGCCGGGCGCGGCCATCGGCGGCGGGGTGCCCTTGCGCGAGCGCTTCGTGCGCCGTTCGACCCAGGTCGCGACGGAGGACAGCGCCATGCACAGCAGGATGTAGATCGAACCGAAGACGATCACCATCGGGATGAAGGCGTAGACGCCGTTCACGGGCGGCCGCTGCTCCGCGAACCGCTTGCCGACGAACAGCAGCTCCTCGTAGACGATGATGTAGCCGAGCGAGGTGTCCTTGAGGGTCACCACGAGCTGGCTGATGATCGACGGCAGCATCGTACGGACGGCCTGGGGGACGAGGACGCTCGTCATCACCTGCGTCTTGCGCAGGCCCAGCGCGTACGCCGCCTCGCCCTGGCCCTTGGGCAGCGCGTTGATCCCGGAGCGGAAGATCTCCGACTGCACCGAGCCGTTGTAGAGCGTCAGCCCTATGACGAGCGCCCACATCGGGTCCGAGGTGAAGACGGCCGCCCACAGCAGGAAGATCATGATGAGCAGCGGCATGGCGCGGAACGCCTCGACGGCCACGACGCCGATCCAGCGCACCGGTTTGTGATCGGACAGCCGGGCGGCCGTCAGCACCACACCGAGCACGACCGACAGGGCGGCGGCGATCGCGAAGGTCTCGACCGTGGTCCGCAGGCCGTCGAGGATCTGCCGCTGGGTGCTGCTGTATTCGTAGATGTTCCACAGGTCGCCCTGGAACTGCCCGGTGTCGTCCAGCCGGTAGACGACGAAGGCGACCAGTCCGAGCACGGCGACGCTGGAGAGGATGCCGTAGACGCGGTTGCGGGCCCGCGCCTTGGGGCCGGGTACGTCGAAGAGGACGCTCGCGCTCATCGGGCCACCGCCAGCCGGTTCTCCAGCAGCCGGAACAGCCCGCTGATGGCGAAGGTGATGACGACGTAACAGATCGCGATCCACAGGAAGATCACGAAGATGTTGTAGCCCGAGTCGGCGTTGAGGGTCTTCTGCACGGATCCCAGCTCGGTGACGTTGAAGCTCGACGCGATCGTGGTGTTCTTGGCGAGCGCGATCATCAGGCTGCCGAGCGGTGGCACGGCCGTCCGGGTGGCCTGTGGCAGCACGATCTGGCCGAGCGTCTGGTTGAAGGTCATCCCGATGGACCGGGCGGCCTCCGCCTGGCCCACCGGAACGGCGTTGATGCCCGACCTGATGGCCTCGCAGACGAAGGCCGAGGTGTAGCTGCCCAGGGCCATGACGGCGAGCCAGAAGGAGTCCCACCCTTTGAGGCCCAGCGCCGGGAGGCCCAGGGTGACGGCGAGGAAGAGCAGCACCAGGGGCGTGTTGAGCAGCAGGGTCACCCAGGTGCTGCCGAATATTCGCAGGGCGGGCACGGGCGAGACGCGGAACGCCGCGATCAGGATGCCCACCACCAGGGCGAGCAGCGCGCTGAGCACGGTCAGTTCCACGGTGCCGACGAAGCCTTCGCGGAACATCGCGAAGTTGTCCGACAGAACGTTCACGTCAACTCTCCGGAGTTCGCGTGGCGGAGATCCGCCGCCGGTCAGTAGCGGTCGACCGCGGGCGGGGTCGTGGCCGGGATGCCGGAGAGGCCGAGCGTGGCGTCGTACGCCTTCTTCCAGTCGCCGTTCTTCTCATGGGCCTCGATGGCGTTGTCGACGGCGTCGCGCAGCGCCTTGTCGTCCTTCTTCAGGCCGACGCCGTACGGCTCCTTGGAGAACGGATTGCCGACGACCTTCAGGGCGCCCTTGTTCTCCGCCGCGTAGCCCTTGAGGATCGAGTCGTCCGTGGTGACGGCGTCCACCGAGCCGCCCACGAGCTGCTGCACGCACAGCTGGTAGCCCTGCTGCGACATGGCCTCGGCCACGCCGTACTTGGCCTCCTTGATCCGCTTGAGCGGCGTGGAACCGGCCGCCGAGCAGACCTTCTTGCCCTTGAGGTCATCCGGGCCCTTGATGCTGCTGTCGGCCTTCACCAGCAGGTCCTGGCCGGCGACGTAGTACGGGCCGCCGAAGCCGACCTGCTTCTTGCGCTCGTCGTTGATCGTGTACGTGCCGACGTACAGGTCGACGCCCCCCGTGGCGATCTGGGTCTCACGGGCCTCGGAGGGGATGGTCTTGAAGGTGATGTGGTCCTCGTCGAAGCCGAGGTCGGCCGCGATCATCCGGGCGATCTCCACGTCGAAGCCGGAGCGCTTCTTGGTGCTGGGGTTCTCGAAGCCGAGGCCGGGCTGGTCGGCCTTGGTGCCGATGGTGATCTTCTTGCCCTTGATCTTCTCGAAGACGGGCGAACCCTTGACGTCCGCCGCGGTGTTCACCTTGTAGGTCGGCGCGGCCGGTGCCGGCTTCCCGTCGCTCGCCTTGTCGCTCTTGTCGTCAGGGCTGCCCGACTTGCCGCAGGCGGACGCGGTGAGCGCCAGCACCACGACGGCGGCCGCTGCGGCGGTTTTGCGGAGCTTCATGGTGAACATCCTTTGCGTCTGCGGGCGTTGTCGAAAGGTGTGCGGCGCCGACGTGGTCACAGCGGGAAGGGCGCAGCGGCCGTTGCCGAGGAGCACGCGGTGAGCGGACGTCGGGCCGCGTCGGGCGCGGGTCAGTGGTGGAGGATCTTCGACAGGAAGTCCTTCGCCCGGTCGCTCCGCGGATTGCTGAAGAACTGGTCCGGCCGCGCCTCCTCGACGATGCGGCCGTCCGCCATGAAGACGACGCGGTTGGCGGCCGAGCGGGCGAAGCCCATCTCGTGGGTGACGACGACCATCGTCATACCGTCCCGGGCGAGCTGCTGCATGACCTCCAGCACCTCATTGATCATCTCCGGGTCGAGCGCCGACGTCGGCTCGTCGAAGAGCATCAGCTTCGGCTCCATGGCCAGCGCCCGGGCTATCGCCACCCGCTGCTGCTGACCACCGGACAGCTGCGCGGGGTACTTGTCGGCCTGGGCGCCCACGCCGACGCGGTCGAGCAGGTCGCGCGCCTTCTTCTCGGCCGCCTTGCGGTCCGTCCTGCGGACCTTGACCTGGCCCAGCGTCACATTCTCCAGCACCGTCTTGTGGGCGAAGAGGTTGAAGGACTGGAAGACCATGCCGACGTCGGCGCGCAGCCGCGCCAGCTCCTTGCCCTCCTGGGGCAGCGGCCGGCCGTCGATGGTGATCGAGCCGGAGTCGGTGGTCTCCAGCCGGTTGATCGTCCGGCACAGGGTGGACTTCCCGGACCCCGACGGACCGATGACGACGACGACTTCGCCGCGCGCGATGGTCAGGTCGATGTCCTGGAGGACATGCAGGGCGCCGAAGTGCTTGTTGACGCTGTTCAGGACGACCAGTGCGTCCGGGGGAGCCGCAGCGGCCGCCGCGGCATCGGTCACCGATACTTCGCTCATCGGCGTTCCTCGCTCCATCCTCCTCGGTTGGGGAGGACCCTAATCAGCGGGAACGACCAGCGTCATTACATCTGAGCTGAAATTGAGCATAACGATCCGGCGGCAAAGGGACACTCCGTGTGAAGGGGGCGCGCGGCGCACACACGGGTGGTGCGGGCGTACCGGCTGGGTAACGGAAGCTCCTACACCCCCGCAACCCCCTTGACGGGGTGGGCGTCCATCAGCGTGGATGCGGTGTTGCGACACCACGGCCGGACGGAGGGCGCGGATTGAGACTGCTGCTCGTGGAGGACGACGACCATGTCGCCGCCGCCCTGTCCGCGGTGCTGGCCCGGCACGGATTCGACGTCACCCACGCCCGCAGCGGCGAGGAGGCCCTCCGGGCGCTGCTGCCCGCCGGGGGCGCCCCCTTCGCCGTCGTCCTGCTCGACCTCGGCCTGCCCGACCAGGACGGCTTCGAGGTCTGCGGCAGGATCCGCAAGCTCACCGCCACCCCCGTCATCATGGTCACCGCCCGCGCCGACACCCGCTCCAAGATCCACGGCCTCAACCTCGGTGCCGACGACTATGTGGTGAAGCCCTACGACACCGGCGAACTCCTCGCCCGCATCCACGCCGTCGCCCGGCGCACCCCGCCCACCGACAACGGCGTCGAGGACGCCCACGACCTCGACGGCCCGCGGGCACTGCACCTGGGCGCGCTGACCGTCGAGCTCCCCAACCGGGAGGTGTCCGTCAGCGGCACGCCCGTCCCGCTCACCCGCAAGGAATTCGACCTCCTGGCGCTGCTCGCCCAGCGCCCCGGGGTCGTCTTCCGGCGCGAACAGATCATCAGCGAGGTGTGGCGCACCAGTTGGGAGGGCACCGGACGCACGCTGGAGGTGCACATCGCCTCGCTCCGCTCCAAGCTGGGCATGCCCGCCCTCATCGAGACGGTGCGTGGCGTCGGCTACAAAATCGTCGTCCCGGCCGCGTGACGGTCGTACGAACCCGTGCGCACCCGACTCCTCCCGCTGCTCATCGTCCTGCTGGCCGGAGTGCTGCTGGCGCTGGGCTTCCCGCTCGCCGCGAGCATCGCCGCCGCCGAGCAGCAGCGGCTCGTGGTCGACCGCATCGACGACACCGCGCGCTTCGCCTCCCTCGCGCAGTACGTCACCGCCCGGCCCTTCGACCCCGCGGCCGACCAGGACGAACGGCTCGGCACCCTGCGCTCCGAGCTCCTGCGGTACGAGGACGTCTACGGCATCCGGGTCGGTGTCTTCTACCGCGACCGCCGGGTCATGGCCGTCGCCCCCGCCGACTGGTCCGTACCCGACCAGGGCGAGGGGCAGCGGGCCTTCCAGGAGGCCCTGGCGGGGCGGCGCAGCCACGACCCCGGGCAGGTGTGGCCCTTCCAGCGCCGTCGGCTGACCGTCGCCTCACCCGTCATCCGGGACGGTGACGTCGTCGCGGTCGTCGTCACCGACTCGCCCACCGGCCGGCTGCGGTCCCGGATCCTGCACTCCTGGCTGCTGCTCGGGGCGGGCGAGACCGGGGCCATGCTGCTCGCCGTCGCGGCCGCCTTCCGGCTCACCGGCTGGGTGCTGCGGCCCGTACGGACCCTCGACACCGCCACCCACGGCATAGCCACCGGGCGGATGAACTCCCGCGTCGCGGTGGACAGCGGCCCGCCCGAACTGCGCCGCCTGGCGAGGTCGTTCAACGAGATGGCCGACCACGTCGAAGAGGTCCTGGAGCAGCAGCGCGCCTTCGTCGCCGACGCCTCGCACCAGCTGCGCAACCCTCTCTCCGCCCTGCTGCTGCGCATCGACCTGCTCGCGCTCGACCTGCCCGAGGGGCACGGGGAGGTCGCCGCCGTCCGGGGCGAGGGCCGGCGCCTGGCCCGGGTCCTCGACGACCTGCTGGACCTGGCGCTGGCCGAACACGCCTCCGCGGACCTCCAGCTGGCCGACATCGCCGAGATCGTCACCGACCGGGTGGGCGCCTGGTCGCCGGTGGCCGACCGCGAGCGCGTCGCCCTCACCTACAGCGGGCCGTCCGCCACGACCGGCTGGGCCGACCCGGTGGCCCTCTCCAGCGCGCTCGACGCCGTGGTGGACAACGCCCTGAAGTTCACCCCGGGAGGAGCCGACGTGCGTGTCAGCGTCGCGGTCGACGGTGACACGGTGACCATCACCGTCGCCGACCGCGGCCCCGGCCTGACCGAGGAGGAACTCACCCGGATCGGCGACCGCTTCTGGCGCAGCAGCCGCCATCAGAACGTCGACGGCTCCGGCCTGGGCCTGTCCATCTCCCGCGCCCTCCTCGCCGCGGGCGGAGCCACGCTCTCGTACGCCCCGAACACCCCGCACGGCCTGCGGGCGGTGATCCGCGTGCCGCGCGACCGCGCCGCCGAGCAGGCGGCCGCCCCGCACGGGAGTTGACGATTCGCGCCGGCGAACGGGCGGCGGCCCGGGGGAGCGCCGCTACGGCTTGACCGACAGGTAGTAACGGCGCGCACCCACGTGCAGGTCCAGGGGGTCGGTGAAAATCGCCGTACGGAGGTCCACTTTCTGCGCCGCGTGCACCTTCTGCCCTATGCGGTCGCGGCTGTTCATGACCGACCGGGTGACGCTCTTCGCGAGCTCGGTGTCCGCGTGGTCCATCGTGATCAGGAGATTCGCGACCGCTATCGTCTTCACCGCCTGTGCGGCGCGCAGTTCCGGATACGCGTCCACCGGCATGACGGCCGCCCTGTAGTAGCGCGTCTCCGGGCCGAGCGCGTGCAGCGGCTCTATGAGGTCGCCCAGCTGGACGAGCCGGATCGACAGGCGGAGGCCGAGGCTCTGCACGGCGTTGGTGGGCAGGCCGCCCGACCAGAAGAACGCGTCGATCCGCCCCTGCTCCAGCAGCGCCGGCATCCTGTCGATGCCCACGCGCACGGGCTCGATGTCCTTGTCGAAGTCGAGCCCGGCGGCCTTCAGCAGCCTTCTGGTGATCAGCTGTACGCCCGACTCGTCCGTACCGACGCCGACCCGCATCCCCTTGAGCTCCTTCGCCGACTGCACCGGTGAACTCTTCGGGACCACCAGCTGGATGTAGTCGTCGTAGAGCCGCGCGCAGGCGCGCAGCCCCGCCCAGCCGGGTTCCCGCCGGTCGCGGTAGGTGGCGACGGCGTCGGCGGTGGCCAGGGTGAAGTCGGCCTCGCCCGAGGTGAGCTGCTTGAGGTTGTCCAGCGACCCCTGACTGCGCCGGAGCCGCACCTCCAGAGAGGGCATGTCCCGGCCGAGATCCTCCTTCAGGAGGTCGCCGTACTTCGCGTACACCCCGGTCGGCACCCCGGTCGCGAACGACATCCGGCCGCTGGGGGACGGCGAGCCGTGCAGCGAGACCAGCCACCACGCCAGCAGGGCGAGCACGGCGCCGGCCGCCACGCCTGCCTGCAGGGCGCGGCGGCGGCCGGGACGCGGGAGCCGGAGAGTCATGGGCGGATCCTGTCAGTCCCGGCCGGGCTTCGGCAGAGGGGCGGAAGGGCGACCGCCGCGCCATCGGCCCTGTGGTCGCGGAACCGGGCCTGCCCGGCGGCGCGTTGACGAAGACGTACGCAGACGGTCGCGATCTGTGATGTTCCCTGCTTTTTCTGTCGGGGCCGGGGGTTCATCGGACAGAATGACCGGGCGATGACCCCGACGCCCGAGACTCCGGACCTCACCGGATACGCCACGTTCGCGCACCTCACCGCACCCAACTCCGCCCTCTACCGGCGGACGATGCGGACGTTCCTCGCCGCCAAGGAGCGGTTCGCGGTGCACCTGCGCCCCGAGGACGTGCATGCCGCCCTGCCCGCCGGTGAGCGCCCCGCCGAACTCGACACCGTGGCCAAGGCACTCGACAGCCTCGTCGAGTGGGGCAATCTGCGCGCCGATCCCGACACCGCGCGAGTCACCGCCGTGGAGGACTTCTACCGCAAGCGGTTCGTCTACCAGCTCACCCAGGCGGGTGAGGCGGCGGAGGAGGCGCTTTCCGCCTATGACGAGGCGCTCGGCCGGCGCGGGGCCCTGCAGGCCGTCGCACTGCACGACATCGTCACCCAGCTGCGGGCCCTGCTCGTCCTGGGAGCCGAGGAAGAACCCGACCCGGCCAAGACGTACCTCGCACTCGACGCGCTGACGAGCCGGTTCGCGGCCCTCGCCGACAACGCCCGTGCCTTCATGGGCTCCCTGCAGCGCACCATCGACCTGCACGACGTAGGCGAGGAGGTCTTCCTCGCCTACAAGGACCGGCTCATCCAGTATCTGGAGCGGTTCATCCAGGACTTGATCACTCTCGGCGGGCGCATCGCCCAGCTGATCCTGGAGTCGGAGGACCGGATCGAGCCGCTGCTGCGGACCGCCGCCGCCCGCGAGGCCGCCGACGCCTCCCCGGAGGACGCCGCGCACGCCGAGCGGGAGGCGTACGCGCGGTGGACGGGGCGCTGGGACGGGCTGGCGGCCTGGTTCGTCAGCCGGGACGGGCGCGAGTCGCAGGCGCGGCTGCTGCGCGGCCGGGCACTCGGGGCGATCCCCCAGCTCCTCGCCGTCGTACGGGCGCTCAACGAGCGCAGAGCCGGGCGCTCGGACCGCTCCGCCGACTTCCGCACCCTCGCCCGCTGGTTCGCCGAGGCGCCCGACGACGACGCCCGGCACCGCCTGTGGCGCACCGCCTTCGGTCTCCACCCCACCCGCCACCTCACCGTCGACGCCGAGACCCTCGCCGCCCGCACGGCCCGGCCGGTGCCCGCCGCCACCCCGTGGGCCGAGGCCGCCCCCCTGCGCATCAGCCCACAGCTGCGGCGCACCGGCAGCTACGAACGGCGCGGCAAGCCCCACAAGGTCGAGGACCGCTCCGGGGCGCGCCGCCACCTCGCCGGGATCGCCGCCAGACAGGCCGCGGAGACCGCCGCCGCCCGCGCACGGCTCACCACCGACGGGATCACCCGCCTCTCCGCGCTCGGCGAACTCGACCCGCTCGCTTTCGGCCTCTTCCTCCAACTCCTCGGCGACGCCCTCGCCACCTGGCGGCCCGGCATGACCCGCACCACCGCCACCAGCAACGACGGTTCGATGGAAATCCGGCTCACGGTGCTCGACGACGGCTCGACCGCCGAGATCACCACCCCCGGCGGTACGTTCCGGGGCCCCGACCACACCGTCGAGATCATCGACCTCACGGAGGGGGACAGCAGGCGATGAGCACCCCCCTCGCCGAGGTCCTGGACGGGCAGCACTCCGCCGACCTGCGCAAGGCCGCCCGAGCCCTGCTCAAGGAGCCTCTCCTGCTCGCGCACGGACCGCACGCCGACGACTTCCGGCTCGTCCGCCGCCACGCCTCCGAACTGCGCGAGTGGTTCGACCGCAACACGGGCTGGTCCCTCCAGGCCGACGCCGAGTCCGCCCGGCTGCGGAAGATCCCCGGCACCCTCACCGACCCGACGCACCCCGCGCGCGAGGCCAGCCGGGCCGGCGCCCCCTTCACCCGCCGCCGCTATGTCCTGCTGTGCCTCGCTCTCGCCGCCCTCGAGCGGGGCGAGTCGCAGATCGCGCTCGGCCGCCTCGCCGATCAGGTCGTCCTGGACGCCGCCGACCCCCATCTGACGGCTGCCGGGATCCACTTCACCCTGGACCGCCGCGACGAGCGCCTCGACCTCGCAGCCGTCGTACGGCTCCTGCTGAAGTTCGGCGTCCTGCGGCGGGTCGCCGGTGACGAGGAGGCATACGTCAACGGGGCGGGCGACGTCCTGTACGACGTCGAGCGGCGCGTGCTCGCCGGGCTGCTCGCCACCCGCCGGGGCCCCTCCACGGTCCGCGCCGCCGGCTTCGACGAGCGCCTGGCCGAACTGGTCGCCGAAACCGCCCTGGACAGCGACGACCTGAGGTTCCGCGCGATGCGCCGCTCACTGACCCGCCGGCTGCTCGACGACCCGGTGCTGTACTACGACGAGCTGACCGACGCGGAGCTCGCCTACCTCACCCGGCAGCGCGGCTTCCTCACCGCCCGCATCACCGAGCTGACCGGGCTCGTCGCGGAAGTACGGGCCGAGGGCATCGCCATGGTCGACCCCGACGACGACCTCACCGACGTCCGCATGCCCGAACAGGGCACCCACGGCCACATCACCCTGCTGCTCGCCGAACACCTCGCGGCAGCGGACGGACCTGTCACCACCGACGACCTCCAGCAGAAGGTCCGCGAGCTCGCCGCCGAACACGGCGGATTCTGGGCCAAGTCCGCCAGGGAACCGGGCGCGGAGGGCGAACTCGTCGAGCAGGCACTCGCCAAGCTCTCCGCCCTCCGGCTCATCGCCCGCCGCGACGACAAGATCGCGCCGCGCCCGGCCCTCGCCCGGTACGCCGTCGGCGAGACGGTCGTCCTCGAACCGGGTGTCCCGCGCACCACGCGCATGCCTCAGCAGCGAAAGGCACAGCAGAGTTGACCGCCCTACCCGTCCCCACGCGCTCCCGCTGGCAGCCCCTGCGCATCGGGCTCGTCGACCTCTTCCACTACGACGAGGAGGAGTTCCACTTCCGCGACGGACGCCTCCTGCTGCGCGGCAACAACGGCACCGGCAAGTCCAAGGTCCTCGCCCTGACGCTGCCCTTCCTGCTGGACGGCGACCTCTCCCCGCGCCGCGTCGAGCCCGACGGCGACCCGGGCAAGCGCATGGAGTGGAACCTCCTCCTCGGCGGCGAACACCCGCACTCCGAACGGCTCGGCTACACCTGGATCGAGTTCGGCAGGCGCGACGACACCAGCGGCGAGGAACAGTTCCGTACGCTCGCCTGCGGTCTCAAGGCCGTCACCGGGCGCGGTATCGCCCGCCACTGGTACGCCGTCACCGACCAGCGCGTCGGCCGGGAACTCAGCCTGCTCGACCCCACCCGTACCGCGCTGTCCCGCGACCGGCTCGCCGAGGCGGTCGCCGGCCGCGGCATGGTGTACGACCAGGCCAGGACGTACCGCAGGGCCGTCGACGAGGCACTGTTCGGACTCGGCGAGCAGCGGTACGCCGCCCTCGTCGACCTGCTCGTCCAACTGCGCCAGCCCCAGCTGTCCAAGCGCCCCAACGAGGCCGCCCTCTCCCGGGCCCTGACCGAGGCACTGCCGCCCGTGGACCAGGCGGTCGTCGCCGACGCGGCGGAGTCCTTCCGCTCCCTGGACGAGGAGAAGGAGGAACTGCGCGCCGCCGCCGAGGCCGAGCGCGCCGCCTCGGCCTTCCTGGACCACTACCGGCGCTACGCCCGCATCGCCACCCGCCGTCGCGCCCGGCTCCCGCGCAGCGAGCACTCCCGCTACGAACGCCTCCAGCGGGACCTCGCCGAGGAGCAGACGCACAAGGCCCGCGCGGAGGAGGACAGGGCGGCGGCCGAGGAGCGCGTCGCCGCCCTGGAGGAGACCGAGACGCGCCTGCGGGCCCAGGAAGCCGCCCTGCGCGAAGGCCCCGAGATGCGCAGCGCCCGCGAGCTGGAGCAGGCCGCCGGGGAGGCGGCCCGCACGGCGCAGGCACAAGAACGCGCGGAAGCCGACCGCGAGCAGGCCGCCCGGCTGCACACCCGGGCGCTGCAGCGGCTCGGCGCGGCCGAGAACAGACTCGGCGCGACGGAGCACCGTGCCGACGCCCTCCTCGTCCGCGTGCGGGAGGCCGCCGCGGCCGCCCGGGTCGCCCTGCCCGAGGAGCTGACCCGGGACACGGCCGAGGAGGCCACGGCCCGCAGGCAGCGCACCCTCGCCCATGTGGAGCGCCTCGCGGACGACGCCGGGAGAGCGGAGGGCGAGCGCCGCGCGGCCTCCCGGCGGCTCGACGAGGCGGAGTCCGATCTCGCGCTCGCGGCCGACGCGCAGAGTCGGCAGGAGGAGGCCGCGGCAGCGGCCGGCCAGGCGCTGCTGGACGCCGTACGCGAACACGTCGGCGCCTGCCGGGAGCTGACGTTCCCCGATCCGGCCGGCCTCCTCGACGAGACCCAGGAGTGGACGCGGCACCTCGACGGACCGTGCCCGGCGCGCGCCCACGCCGCACGCGCCCACAGCACCGCGTCGGCGGAACTGGCCGACCACACGGCCGGTCTGGCACACCGCAAGGCGGAGCTGGAGACACGCCGGCAAGAAGGGCAGCAGGAGCTGGCCGCGCTCGAAGCCGGCGGCCAGCGCGGCCCGAAGGCCCCCTACACCCGCACCCCGGGGCTCCGCGATCGCCTGCCCGGCGCCCCCTTGTGGCGGCTGGTCGACTTCCGGGACGGACTCGGCGACGCCGAACGCGCCGGGCTGGAAGCGGCACTTGAGGCATCCGGCCTGCTGGACGCCTGGGTGCGCCCCGACGGCGCGGCCCTGGACGCCGACGGGCACGACGTGCTGCTCGCCCCGCGGACCTGGCCGGTGCCCGGGCGGTCGCTGGCCGACGTGCTGCGCCCGGCAGTGGACCACGGTGACGCCCGGGCCGCGGCCGTCGGCGAGGAGACCGTCGCGCGGCTGCTGGCGACGATCGGGCTGGGCCAGGACGCGGACGCCAACGCGTGGGCGGCGCCCGACGGGCGTTTCCGCATCGGCGCGCTCACCGGCCGCTGGGCCAAGCCCTCCGCCGAATACGTCGGCGAGGGCGCGCGTGAAGAAGCACGGCGCTCCCGCATCGCCGCCTTGAACACCGAACTCCACGCGCTCCAGGAGGAACTGGCGGCCGTCGCGGCCCAGGCGGAGGCCGTCGCGGTCCGCCGCCGCGGGCTCGACGCCGAACTGGCCGCCGTGCCCGACGACGCGCCGCTCAGGCAGGCGTACGCCCGTGCGGCCGCGGCGGCGGACACCGTGCGCCGTGACCGCGACCGGCGCGACGGGCGGTCCGCCGACCTCACCGAGGCCGTCCGGGCCGCGGAACGGGCCGTGGCCGAACGCGACACGACCGCCGCCGACCTGGGCCTGCCCACCGACCGGGACGGGCTCGCCGCCGTGCGCCAGGCCCTCGCCGGCCTCGCCCTCGTCCTGGCCGACCTGTGGCCCGCCCTGCGGGAGCGCGCCGAGGCGGCCCGCCGGGTCGGCGAGGAGCGGGAGGAGGCAGAACAGGCGGGGCAGCGGACCGCCGAGCACACGCTGCGCGCCGAGGAGGCGGCCCGCGACGCCGCCGCCGCGGACGAGCGCCACCGCACCCTGCGCTCCACGGTCGGCGCGGCCGTCACCGAACTGGAACGGCGCCTGGCCGATACCGCGGCCGCCCTGCGCGAGTGCGGCGCCGAGCAGCGCAGGACCCGCGAGCGGCGCACGGAGGCGGACCGGCGGGCCAGCCGCGCCGAAGGCCGCATCGAGCAGTTGGAACGGAGCCTGGACGAGGCCGTCGAGGCCCGCTCCGAGGCGGTCGCGTCCCTCCAGCGGTTCGCCGCCACCGGTCTGATCGGGGTCGCCCTGCCCGACCTCGTCGTACCGTCGCCGCGAGAAGGCAGTTGGGCGGCCACCCCCGCCGTCGCCCTGGCCCGCTCCATCGAGACCGAGCTGTCCCGGACGGACGACTCCGACGGCGCCTGGGAGCGCGTACAGCGACGCCTCAGCGAGGAGTTCAAGACCCTGCAGGACGCACTGTCCCGGCACGGGCACACCGCGTCCGCCCGCATGGTCGAGGACGGCATGATCGTCGACATCGTCTACCAGGGCCGCGAACGCGCCGTACCCGAACTCGCCGAGGCACTCGCCGCAGAAGTCGGCGAGCTCACCCGCATCCTGACCGCCCACGAGCGGGAGATCCTCGAGAACCATCTGATCACCGAGGTGGCGGGCACGCTCCAGGAAATGATCGGCAGGGCCGAACGGCGGGTGCAGGCGATGAACACCGAACTGGAGGAGCGCCCCACCTCGACCGGCATGAAACTGCGCCTGGTGTGGCGGGCCTCCCGCAAGGCACCGGCCGGCCTCGCACAGGCGCGGGCCCGCCTGCTCCAGTCCGCCGACGCATGGACCCCGGAGGACCGTACGGCGGTCGGCGAGTTCCTGCAGGCACAGATCGCCCAGCAGGAGACCGGCGACGCCGTCGGCAGCTGGCTGGAACACCTCACCGCGGCACTCGACTACCGCTCCTGGCACGAATTCGGCATCGAGCGCCACCAGCAGGGCCGCTGGGTCCCGGCCACCGGACCCGCCTCGGGCGGCGAACGGGTCCTCGCCGTCTCCGTGCCCCTGTTCGCCGCCGCGTCCTCGCACTACGCGAGCGCGGGCAATCCGTACGCGCCGCGCCTGGTCACCCTCGACGAGGCCTTCGCCGGTGTCGACGACGACTCGCGCGCCAAGTGCCTCGGCCTGCTGCACGCCTTCGACCTGGACGTGGTGATGACCAGCGAACGGGAGTGGGCGTGCTACCCGCAGGTGCCCGGCATCGCCATCGCGCAGCTCTCGCGGGTCGACGACGTCTCGGCGGTCCTGGTCACCCGCTGGGAGTGGGACGGCAGCGCGCGCCTGCGCCGCGAGGACCCGGCGCCCGCACGGGAACAGGCCGAGGCCCCGGCGGAGCCACAGGAGCAGGAGACCCTGTGGACGTGAACGCCACGGCCTCCGGCGCGATCGACCTCGAACGCCTGCGCCGCCTGCTCGGCGCCCCCGACCTCGCCTGGCTGGTCGAGCGGATACGGCGGCGCCTCGAACGCGAGCAGCCCCTCACCGGGCCCGTGTCACTGGCCGCCCCCACCGAGGCCCAGCGGGCGGCGGCGGAACGCCTGCTGGGCCGCGCCCCGCGCGCCGGCCGGTCGCTGTCCGTACGGCTCGACGCCGTGGACGCCGTCCTGCGCCGCTCCGGCATCAGCCCGGACGGCCTCGCCGTGGCCGTCACCGCCCTGACAGGACCCGTCACCCCGATCCGCCGGGCCCGCGACGACGAATCCCGCGCCTGGGACGAGGCGTTCGAGCCACTCGACGCGCTCGGCCGCGACCTGCCCCACCTCGCGGGCTGGACCGCCCGGCTGCGCAGGGACGGTCTCGTGCGCCGCCTGGCCCGGACCCCCGACGCCGCCCGCCCCCTGCTGGCCGACACCGCGAGAGCGCTCCGCGGGCTCCCGGCCGAACCCGCCCTGTCCGTGCCCGCCTTCGCCGCCCGCGAGCTCGGCAGCGCGCACGCACTGGACGACGGAACGCCTCTGGCCACCGTCACCCTGTCCGGCATCCGGGCCCTCACCGGCTTCCCCGACGGCAGCGGCGCCGCATGGCGGCGCGACGTGTGGGCGTCGGCGGGACTGCTGCGCGACGACGTGTCCTCGACCGTCCTCGTCCTGAACGTGCGCGGCACCCCCGCCCTCGACTGGATGGCAGGGACGGGGGAGCCCGCAGTGCTGACGCTCCGTCAACTCGTGCGCCGACCGCCGGCAGCGGCGCCGACGACGGTACGGATCTGCGAGAACCCCGCCGTCCTGGCGGCCGCCGCCGATGCCCACGGCGCCGACTGCCCGCCTCTGGTCTGCCTCCAGGGCCAGCCGTCCGCCGCCGCCCTCACTCTCCTGCGCCACCTCCACGAGGGCGGTGCGACGCTGCTCTACCACGGCGACTTCGACTGGGGCGGACTCCGGATCGCGGGCGGGCTGCTGCGCAGCGTGCCCTGGCACCCCTGGCGGTACACAGCCGCCGACTACCGCGCCATGACCGCCACGGCCCCCTCGCTGCCGCCCCTGACGGGCGCACCGGCCGCTGCCCCCTGGGACCCGGACCTGGCCACGGCCCTGGCCGAGCTCTGCGTCCGCGTCGAGGAGGAGGTGGCCCTGGAGCTTCTCCTCGCGGACCTCGCGTGATCACACGCGGTGGGTCCGCTCATCGCCCCCGGTTCACGACCGGCGGCGAGGCTTGCCGCGCTTGGGGGCGCCGGAACCGCTGCGCGGATTCTTCCCGCCCTTGGCGCCGCCCCCGCCCTTGGCACCGCCGGAGCCGCTCCGCGGATTCCGGCCGGCCGACTTGCCCGCCGCGGGCTTGCGCTGCGCGCCGCCCGCCTCGGTGCGCCCCCGCTTGGGCTGCGCCGCGGCCGGGGGACGGCCCCGGGTGCTGTTGACGGTCCGGCCGCGCACGATCCCGATGAACTGCTCCACCAGGTCGGTGGTCTCGTCCTGCGGCCACGACAGCGCGACGCGCGACTCGGGGGCGTCCGTGAGCGGCCGGTACGTGAGGTCCTTGCGGTGGTGCAGGCGGGCGAGCGACTGCGGGACGACGAGCACTCCCACCCCCGCCGCCACCAGCTCGATGGCGTCCGCCGTCGTGGCGGGCCGCTCGATCGCGGGCCGCCCCGGCAGCCGCTCCCAGCCGAGGGTGTCGTCGAGGGGGTGCAGGACGATCTCGTCGGCCAGCTCCTCGGCGGAGACCTCCTCGACCGCCGCCACGACGTGGTCCTTGGGGACGACGACCACGGTCGTCTCGGTGTAGAGGGGGATCGCGCTGAGGTCGTCCCGGTCGACCGGCAGCCGTACGAAGCCCGCGTCGGCGCCGCGGCCGCGCAGCAGGTCACACGCCTCGGCGGCGGGCACCGCGACGAGAGTCAGCGGGATTTCGGGCAGCCGCTCGTTCCAGATCCGCACCCACTTCGTGGGCGTCACCCCCGGGACGTAGGCGAGCCGGAACGAAGGGGATACATCCGAGCCTGTCACTCCGCAAGGTTAGCCGCTCGTGGTCGGAGGTAGCGCACATGCTCGATACCCTTGACACCATGAAGTCGCACCAGACCACCCAGACGATGAAGCCCGCTACCGCGGCGAAGAAGCTGGGTGTGTACCTCGAGGCCACCCCCGCCGAGTTCCAGGAGGGCGTCGTCTCGCGCGCCGAACTGAACGCGCTGCAGGCCGACCCGCCCCAGTGGCTGCTGGAGCTGCGGCGCAACGGCCCGCACCCGCGTCCGGTGGTCGCGGCGAAGCTCGGCGTCTCCATCTCGGGTCTCGCCCGTGGCGGGGTCACCGAGGCGCTCACCACGGAGCAGATCGACGCCCTGAAGCAGGAAGGCCCCGAGTGGCTGCAGCGGGAGCGCGCCACCCAGGCGGAGGTCCGCAAGGAAGCCGTCCGCGTCAAGGAGAAGAAGGCGGAGCAGGCCGACCAGCCGCGTTCCTGACCTCTGGCGGGAGCCGCTCCGGTGCCCCCTTACCCTTGAGGAATGACCAGCAGCGGTGACCGGAGCCAGGCAGTGGACGTCAAGGGAACATACGAGGTGCGCACCTACGGGTGCCAGATGAACGTCCACGATTCCGAGCGGCTCTCCGGTCTGCTGGAGGACGCGGGCTACGTCCGCTCGCCCGAGGGCACCGACGAGGGCGACGCCGACGTCGTCGTCTTCAACACCTGCGCGGTGCGGGAGAACGCCGACAACAAGCTCTACGGCAACCTCGGCCGGCTGGCCCCCATGAAGACGAAGCGGCCCGGGATGCGGATCGCCGTCGGCGGCTGCCTCGCCCAGAAGGACCGCGACACGATCGTCAAGCGGGCGCCCTGGGTGGACGTCGTCTTCGGCACGCACAACATCGGCGCCCTGCCGGTGCTGCTGGAGCGCGCCCGCGTCCAGGAAGAGGCACAGGTCGAGATCGCCGAGTCCCTGGAGGCGTTCCCCTCGACGCTGCCGACGCGGCGCGAGAGCGCGTACGCGGCCTGGGTCTCCATCTCCGTCGGGTGCAACAACACCTGCACCTTCTGCATCGTCCCGGCGCTGCGCGGCAAGGAGAAGGACCGCCGCCCCGGCGACATCCTCGCCGAGGTCGAGGCGCTCGTCGCCGAGGGCGTCACCGAGATCACCCTCCTCGGGCAGAACGTCAACGCCTACGGCTCCGACATGGGCGACCGCGAGGCGTTCTCCAAGCTGCTGCGCGCGTGCGGCGCGATCGAGGGCCTGGAGCGCGTGCGCTTCACCTCCCCGCACCCCCGGGACTTCACCGACGACGTCATCGCCGCGATGGCCGAGACGCCCAACGTGATGCCGCAGCTGCACATGCCGCTCCAGTCCGGTTCGGACACCGTCCTCAAGGCGATGCGCCGCTCGTACCGCCAGGAGCGCTTCCTGGGGATCATCGACAAGGTCCGCGCCGCCATGCCGGACGCCGCCATCTCCACCGACATCATCGTGGGCTTCCCCGGCGAGACCGAGGAGGACTTCGAGCAGACCATGCACACCGTGCGCGAGGCCCGGTTCGCGAACGCCTTCACGTTCCAGTACTCCAAGCGGCCGGGCACCCCGGCCGCCGACATGGACGGGCAGATCCCCAAGGAGGTCGTGCAGGCGCGCTACGAGCGCCTGGTCGCCCTCCAGGAGGAGATCTCCTGGGACGAGAACAAGAAGCAGGTCGGCCGGACGCTGGAGGTCCTGGTGGCCGAGGGGGAAGGCCGCAAGGACGACGCGACCCGCCGCCTCTCCGGCCGTGCCCCCGACAACCGCCTGGTGCATTTCACCAAGCCGGACGAGCCGGTCCGGCCCGGCGACGTGGTGACCGTCGAGATCACCTATGCCGCCCCGCACCACCTGCTCGCCGAGGGCCCGGCGCTCGCCGTCCGCCGTACGCGCGCCGGTGACGCCTGGGAGAAGCGCAACGCCGCGCCCGCCGAGAAGCCGTCCGGCGTGATGCTGGGCATCCCGACGATCGGGGCCCCCGCCCCGACGCCGGCCCCGGCCGCCGCGGGCTGCGGCTGCGACTGACGGGCCACAGGGGGAGAACCGGGACGGCCCGCGGTACGACGAGGACACCGTGCCGGTCGCACCGCCCTGACCGTGCGGCTTCCCCTGACGCCGTACAGCGCTTGTTAGGGTGCCGACATGCTCGTCGCCGCCGCTGTCTGCCCCTGTCCGCCCCTGCTGGTGCCCGAGGTCGCCTCCGGGGCCGCGCCCGAGCTCGACGGCCTGCGGGCCGCGTGCCTCGACGCCGTTGCGGTGCTGGCCGCGGCGCGCCCGGACCGGCTCGTGGTCCTCGGCCCGGCCGACTCCGCCGGACAGGGGACGCACCCCCAGGGCGCGACCGGATCCTTCCGCGGTCTCGGCGTGGACGTCGACGTACGGCTCGGACACGGCGACCCCGCCGGAGACCGGGAACTGCCGCAGTCCCTGGCCGTGGCGGGCTGGCTGCTGGGGCGTACGGACTGGGCCGCCGCGCCCGTCGAGGGCCTGGGCGTCGGGGACACGCTGGAGGCCGGGCGCTGCCTGGACACCGGCCGGGGACTGGTCGCGGGGGACGACAGGGTCGCGCTGCTGGTCATGGGTGACGGCAGCGCCTGCCGGACCCTCAAGGCCCCCGGATACCTCGACGACCGGGCCGAAGGATTCGACGCCGAGGCCGCGCGGGCGCTGGGCGCCGCCGACACCGGCGCGCTGGCCGCGCTCGACGCGGAGCTGGCCCATGAGCTCAAAGCCGCGGGGCGGGCACCCTGGCAGGTCCTCGCCGGCGCGGGGGAGGGGGCCGGCCTGAAGGGCGAGCTGCTCCACGACGACGCCCCCTACGGTGTGGGGTACTTCGTCGCGACCTGGTCCTAGCGCGGGCGCCGCCCCGGAGAGGGGCCCAGGGCCGCGCTGACGGCGTACGACTGCCCCGCCGTGGTTCGGGTTGCCCCCGCACCTGTACGGACGGGAGAGCGGCTCACAGGGCCGCCCGCTCCGCGAGCGCGGAAACGACGACGGGCCGCGGAGCTCCTGCTCCGCGGCCCGTCGTCGACGAGATCTCAGGAGGCCGTGGAGCCCGGACCGTCGTCCTTGCCGTCCTTCTCGGCGAGGCGGTCGATGGCGTCCTTGGCCTTGCCGGTGCCCGTCTGGATCTGGCTGCTGTACTTGCCCTTGGTCTTCTCGTCGACGACCTTGGCGGCCTTCTCCAACCCCTGCTCGATCTTGTCCCCGTGCTGCTGCGCGAGGTCGCCGACCTTGTCCTTCACGGGACCGAGCTTGGCCTTGAGATTGTCCAACAGGCCCATGGCGCCTTCCCTCGTCTTTCCTGGTCGGAAGCTACTTACGGGCGCCCTCACCGGCCTCGCTGTCCGCCGCCTTCTCCGCGGACTGCTGCTTGGGAATCTCGACTCCCTCGGCCGGTGCGGCCTCCGCCTCGGCTTCGCCGGACTTCTCCGGCGCCGCCTCGGCGGTCTCGGTGGTCGCCGCCTCGTCGGCCGATTCCGTCGTCAGAGTGGCTGTCGCCGCCTCTTCGGTTGACGCCTCGGCCTTCTTGCGGCGAAACCTTGAAAACACGCCCATATCTACTCCATTACCTTACTGGTGTGAGCGAAGCCCCGCGTCGCCCGGAGCGTCCCATTGCGCCGCTTCCGGACACCGGCCCGTGAACCGGCTCTCGGAACCTCGCAACAGGCAACGAAACCGACAGCGTCGCGTCACGTCGCTCGTTCGAGGGGCGCGCCAAAGGTTTGCGAGACTGATGCGGTGAAAAACCCGGTGAAAAACGCACGTCCCGCCCCGCGGGTCATCGCCGTCGTCGGCCCCACGGCGGCCGGCAAGTCCGATCTCGGCGTCGCCCTCGCCCAGCACCTGGGCGGTGAGGTGGTCAACGCCGACTCCATGCAGCTCTACCGGGGCATGGACATCGGCACCGCCAAACTGACGCTCGACGAGCGTCAGGGCGTACCGCACCACCTGCTCGACATCTGGGACGTCACGGAGGCCGCCAGCGTCGCCGAGTACCAGCGGCTCGCCCGCGCCGAGATCGACAGACTGCTCGCGGAGGGCCGCACCCCCGTGCTCGTCGGAGGGTCAGGTCTCTACATCAAGGGCACGATCGACGCCCTCGACTTCCCCGGCACCGATCCGGCCGTACGCGCCCGCCTGGAGGCCGAACTGGCGGAAGCGGGCCCCGGCGCCCTGCACGAGCGGCTCGCCGCCGCCGACCCCGCCGCCGCCCGCGCGATCCTGCCCGGCAACGGCCGCCGCATCGTGCGCGCCCTGGAGGTCATCGAACTCACCGGCAAGCCGTTCACCGCCAACCTGCCCGGTGAAAAGCCCGTGTACGACGCGTTGCAGATCGGTGTCGACGTCGAGCGCCCGGAGCTGGACGAGCGGATCACCGTCCGGGTCGACCGCATGTGGGACGCCGGTCTCGTCGACGAGGTGCGCGCCCTGGAGCGCGAGGGCCTGCGCGAAGGGCGCACCGCCTCGCGGGCGCTCGGCTATCAGCAGGTGCTCGCCTTCCTCGCCGGGGAGTGCACCGAGGAGGAGGCGCGCACCGAGACCGTACGGGCCACGAAGCGGTTCGCGCGGCGGCAGGACTCGTGGTTCCGCCGGGACGGCCGCGTCCACTGGCTGAGCGGCGCCGCCGACCGGAGGGCGGAACTTCCCGGGCAGGCCCTGATGTTGCTCGAACGGGCGGTCACAGCCTGATCACGTGATGGCATCGGGACGCTATGCAAGCCCTTCCGGCCTGCGTGGGCGTGCCATCATCAAGCGGTCGATCGAGCGGTGAAGTCCGAGTGGGGAGGGCGCGTGGCGATGGAGGCCGGCCCTCGTGACAGACCACAGCAGCCGCCGCAGGGTGAGCCGGAAGCTCTCACTCCGGACGGCCCCGAGGAGACCGACGGCTCGGTGACCGGTGTCACCGTCCCGGTGCCCGCCTCGTTCCGGGAGCTGCGCCCCCAGCGCAGGCTGCGCGCCTGGCAGCTCGCTCCCATCGTCGCGCTGGCCGCCACCGGCTCGCTGATGTTCGCCTTCCCGCTCGCCTTCGAGTTCGGGGACGGCGGGCCGGTCGTGGCCATGCTCGGACTGCTCATCAGCTGCTGCGCCGCGGGCTGGGCCGTGATGGCGGCCCGCCGCGTCGGCTACACCTGGCCCGGACTGCCGCCCCGAGGCTCGGGCAACCGCCCGGACTGGCGGTACGTGGCCGCTTACGTGGCCGTCGTCGCGGTGGTCGTCTTCCTTGCCGTCTGGCGGGTGGCACGCCTGCGCTGAGCGCGGGCGCCCGGCCTCGCCGGGATCCCTGTCGGCGGTGCCCCGTACCATCGAGGCGTGAGCACCGCGCAGATCGCCTTCCTCAAGGGTCACGGCACCGAGAACGACTTCGTGATCATCCCCGACCACGACGGCCTGATCGAGCTGTCACCGGCCGCCGTCGCCCGGCTGTGCGACCGCCGCGCGGGCCTCGGGGCCGACGGCGTCCTGAGGGTCGTGCGGTCCGCCGCCCACCCTGAGGCGCGTGCCATGGCCGACGAGGCCGAGTGGTTCATGGACTACCGCAACGGCGACGGCACCATCGCCGAGATGTGCGGCAACGGCGTCCGCGTCTTCGCCCGCTACCTCCAGCGCGCGGGCCTCACCGGGTCCGGTGACCTCGCGGTCGCGACCCGCGCGGGCGTCCGCCGGGTGCACATCGCCAAGGAGAGCGCGGGCGGCGACGTCACCGTCTCGATGGGCAAGGCGCTGCTGCCCGACGGGGACGTCACCGTCACGGTCGGGGACCGCGGCTGGCCCGCTCGCAACGTCAACATGGGCAATCCGCACGCCGTCCTCTTCGTCGACGACCTCGCCGACGCGGGGAATCTGTACACCGCGCCCCTGGTCACGCCCGCCACCGCGTACCCGGACGGTACCAACGTCGAGTTCGTCGTCGACCGCGGCCCGCGCCACGTCGCCATGCGGGTGCACGAGCGCGGTTCCGGCGAGACCCGCTCCTGCGGCACGGGAGCCTGCGCGGTGATGGTCGCGACGGCCCGCCGGGACGGCGCGGACCCGGCGCTCACCGGCGTCCCCGTCAGCTACACCGTGGACGTGCCCGGCGGCCGTCTGGTGATCGGCGAGTCCCCGGACGGGTCGGTCGAGATGACCGGTCCCGCGGTGATCGTCGCGGAGGGCACGTTCGACGCCTCCTGGCTGGGCACGGCGCTCGGCTGACCGCCCCGCACTACCGCGACTCCGCGCAACCGCCGAACTCCTGGCTGCGTGGCTCGCTCGAATGGGTGATCCGTTTCACTCTGGGCGAGAGCGGGTGAGCGGCGCGTGATGGGCTCGGTAACATCAAGCACCGGGGTCTGGAGGCGATGGGCCGGCCACCGGTCGACGCTGCCGGAGGTGCCCATGAGCGCGGAGGCCCCCAATGAAGGTGCTCTCGGCCGCAGGCGCGGCCGCGCCCGTCTCGACCTGAGGCGGCTGGGGCGCGCGGCGCTCAGCGGCTCCGGGTCGCGCGGCCGCCTGCCGGACGCCATCGACCACGTCGCCAAGGTCCACCGGGCCCACCACCCCGGCGCGGACCTCGACATCCTGCGCCGGGCCTATCTCCTCGCCGAGTCCTCCCACCGCGGTCAGACGCGCAAGAGCGGCGAGCCGTACATCACCCACCCGCTCGCCGTGACCCTGATCCTCGCGGAACTGGGCGCCGAGACCACCACCTTGACCGCCTCCCTCCTCCACGACACGGTCGAGGACACCGAGGTGACTCTGGATCAGGTGCGGTGCCAGTTCGGCGAGGAGGTCCGCTTCCTGGTCGACGGCGTCACCAAGCTGGAGAAGGTCGACTACGGCGCCGCGGCCGAGCCCGAGACCTTCCGCAAGATGCTGGTCGCCACCGGCAACGACGTCCGCGTGATGTCCATCAAGCTCGCCGACCGGCTGCACAACATGCGCACCCTCGGCGTGATGCGTCCCGAGAAGCAGGCGCGCATCGCCAAGGTCACCCGCGACGTGCTGATCCCGCTCGCGGAGCGGCTGGGCGTGCAGGCGCTCAAGACCGAGCTGGAGGACCTGGTCTTCGCGATCCTCCACCCCGAGGAGTACGCCCGCACCCGCGACCTCGTCCTCTCCCACGCGGACCGCCCCGATCCGCTGGTGGAGACGGCCGAGCGGGTGCGCGCCGTGCTGCGCGAGGCGGGCATCGCGGCCGACGTCCTGGTCCGCTCCCGGCACTTCGTCTCCGTCCACCGGGTGCGGCTCAAGCGCGGCAGGCTGACGGGCTCGGACCTGGGACGGCTCCTGGTGCTCGTCGCGGAGGACGCCGACTGCTACGCGGTCCTCGGTGAACTCCACACGTGCTTCACCCCGTTCGTCTCGGAGTTCAAGGACTTCATCGCGGTGCCGAAGTTCAACCTCTACCAGTCGCTGCACACCGCCGTGGCCGGGCCGAGCGGCGAGGCCGCCCAGGTGCTCATCCGCACGCACCAGATGCACCGCGTCGCCGAGGCCGGTGTCGTCGCCCTGGGGAACCCGTACGCGACCCCCGAGACGCCCGACGCGGCGGACGGCGAGCGCGTCGACCCCACCCGGCCCGGCTGGCTCTCCCGGCTGCTGGAGTGGCAGCGGGCCACGCCCGACCCCGACACCTTCTGGACCTCCTTGCGGGACGAACTGGCCCAGGACCGTGAGGTCACCGTCTTCCGCGCCGACGGGGGCACGATCGGTCTGCCGGCCGGGTCGAGCTGCGTCGACGCGGCGTACGCCCAGTACGGGGACGGCGCGCACAGCTGCATCGGGGCCCGGGTCAACGGCCGGCTGGCGACGCTCAGCACGGTCCTGCGCGACGGCGACACCCTCCAGCTGCTGATGTCCCGCGACACCGCTTCCGGCCCCTCCCCGGACTGGGTGGAGCACGCCCGTACGCCGGCGGCGCGCATCGCCATCGAGCGCTGGCTGGCCACCCATCCGGTACCGGACCCCGTCGCCCCGCCCGTGCCCCTGACGCCCGACCGGCCCTGCCCGCCGCCGCGCTCCACCGCCCCGGCGGCCCGGTGGCCCGTCGTGGTCACCGCCGACGGCACCGACCTGGCGGCCACCAGCGTGCGGCTCGCCGGCTGCTGTACGCCCGTACCGCCCGACGAGGTCACCGGCTTCGCCGTGCGGGGCGGCGCGGTGACCGTGCACCGCGCGCACTGTCCCGCGGTGGGCCGGATGGTCACCTCGGGGCGCGAGCCGGTGGAGGTGTGCTGGAGCAGTCCCGAGAGCGCGGGGGCGTTCGACTACAGGGTCACGCTCCTCGCCGAGTCGTTCAGCAGGCCGCACCTGCTGGCCGACCTCACCGAGGCCATCGCGGGGGAAGGGGCCGCGGTCATCTCCGCCGCGGTGGAACCGCCGCACGAGCAGCGCGTGCGGCACACCTACACCCTCCAACTGGCCGATGCCGCTCAACTGCCGGAGCTGATCCGGGCCATGCGGCGCGTCCCGGGGGTCTATGACGTCGAGCGGGCGGGGCGCGCCTTCGCCGGAGCACAGCTGTAGCCGTACGGGAGGCGGTCTCCGGGCGACGCCGGAGTCGGGGGGAACGAGACTCCGGAGCGCGGAACACCATGCGCCCGCCCGACCCGGAAAGGCCCACCGGTGTGACGCTCGTACAGCCTTCCGAAACGCTCATACGGGTGGGGCGGCGTCGTGCCGCCGACGGCGGTGCCTCCCGCGCTGATAGCGGTGGACGCATGCCGCACTCTCCCGGGACGCGCTCCCCGAACCGCCGCCGCCCCGTACGCCGCCGGGCCGCCCTCTCCACGGCTGCCGCCACAGCCCTCCTGGTGGGCGCCTCCGCCCCGCCCGTCGCCACTCCGGAAGGGGTCGGCGACCGGCTCTTCCCGTATCTGGGCAACCCGGGTTTCGACGTGGTCGCCTATGACATCGCCCTCGGCTACCACGGAAACGACCGCCCGCTCGACGCCGTGACCACCATCAGGGCCGAGGCCACCTCCTGGCTGGACCACTTCAACCTGGACTTCACCCAGGGCACCGTCCGCTCGATCGAGGTCAACGGAATGCCCGCCGAGTTCACGCCCGTCAAGGAGGACCTGGTCGTCACTCCCGCGAGGGCCCTGCCCGCCCACCACGGCTTCACGGTCAAGGTGCACCACACCAGCGACCCGCGCGGCGCGGGCGACGGGGGCTGGGTCCGCACGAGCGACGGGCTGGTCATGGCCAATCAGGCCGACGCCGCCCACCGGATCTTCCCCGGCAGCGACCACCCCTCCGCCAAGGCCCGCTTCACCTTCCACGTCACCGTGCCCAAGGACCTGACCGTGGTCGCCAACGGCCTGCCCCTGAGCCGGGTCACCCAGGGCGAGAACACCACCTGGACGTACCGGACCCTGCACCCCATGGCCACCGAGCTCGCCCAGGTCTCCATCGGACGGTCCGTCGTCCCCCGCCGCAGCGGCCCGCGGGGACTGCCCGTCCGCGACGTGGTGCCCGCCGCCGAGCAGCAGCAGCTGGAGAAGTGGACGGCGAGGACACCCGACCAGCTCGCCTGGATGGAGAAGCGCGTCGGGCCGTTCCCCTTCGAGACCTACGGGGTGCTGATGGCCGACGCGTCGACCGGCTTCGAGCTGGAGACGCAGACGCTGTCCCTCTTCGAGCGCGCCCTGTTCACCCGGACCGACGTCCCCGACTGGTACCTCGAATCGATCATGGTCCATGAGCTCGCCCACCAGTGGTTCGGCGACAGTGTCAGCCCCCGGATGTGGTCCGACCTCTGGCTCAACGAGGGGCATGCCACCTGGTACGAGGCGCTCTACGCGGAGGAGAAGGGCGGCACGAAGTTCGCCGACCGGATGCGCGTGGCGTACGAGTTCTCCGACGCCATGCGCGTCGACGGAGGGCCGCCCGCCGCGCCCAAGGGGCCCGCGCCGGGGAAGAAGATCAGCATCTTCCGGCCCGTCGTCTACGACGGCAGCGCCGTGGTGCTCTACGCGCTGCACGAGAAGATCGGGGCACCCGCCTTCGAGCGACTGGAGCGCGAGTGGGTCGCCCGCCACCGCGACTCCACCGCCACCACGGACGACTTCGTCGCCCTCGCCTCCCGGGTCTCGGGCCAGGACCTGAAGCAGTTCCTGCACGCCTGGCTGTACGGGCCCACGACCCCGCCCATGCCCGGCCACCCCGACTGGAAGCCCACCCGGAAACCCGCGTGACGGCCCGGCGGCGGCGTGGGAACATCGACACGTCGGCGCGGGGGCCGGCCCCGGGAATCTCCGGGGGCCACCGCACGTTGTCGACGGTGTGGCCCCTCACCGGGGGCCACCACTTCCCAACGACGTAAGGATCAAATGACCTCCTCTTCTTCCCTTCCCCAGGACCGGCAGAGCCTCCCGGAGAGCCTTCGGGCCGACGCCCTGATGGAAGAGGACGTCGCCTGGAGCCACGAGATCGACGGGGAGCGTGACGGCGCGCAGTACGACCGCTCCGAGCGCGCGGCGCTGCGCCGTGTGGCGGGACTCTCCACCGAGCTGGAGGACGTCACCGAGGTCGAGTACCGGCAGCTGCGCCTGGAGCGCGTGGTGCTGGTGGGCGTGTGGACGTCGGGCACCGCGCAGGACGCCGACAATTCCCTCGCGGAGCTGGCCGCGCTCGCCGAGACGGCGGGCGCCATGGTCCTCGACGGCGTCGTCCAGCGCCGCGACAAGCCGGACCCGGCCACCTACATCGGCTCGGGCAAGGCGCAGGAGCTGCGGGACATCGTCCTGGAGACCGGCGCCGACACCGTGGTCTGCGACGGTGAGCTCAGCCCCGGCCAGCTCATCCATCTCGAGGACGTCGTCAAGGTCAAGGTGGTCGACCGGACCGCCCTGATCCTCGACATCTTCGCCCAGCACGCCAAGTCCCGAGAGGGCAAGGCCCAGGTCTCCCTGGCCCAGATGCAGTACATGCTGCCCAGGCTGCGAGGCTGGGGCCAGTCGCTCTCCCGGCAGATGGGTGGCGGTGGCTCCGGTTCGTCCGGCGGCGGCATGGCGACGCGTGGTCCCGGTGAGACCAAGATCGAGACCGACCGTCGGCGGATCCGCGAGAAGATGGCGAAGATGCGCCGGGAGATCGCGGAGATGAAGACCGGCCGCGACATCAAGCGCCAGGAGCGCCGGCGCAACAAGGTGCCCTCGGTCGCCATCGCCGGATACACCAACGCGGGCAAGTCCTCGCTGCTCAACCGGCTCACCGGAGCCGGTGTGCTGGTGGAGAACGCCCTGTTCGCCACCCTCGACCCGACCGTGCGCCGGGCCGAGACGCCCAGCGGGCGGCTCTACACCCTGGCCGACACCGTCGGCTTCGTACGGCACCTGCCGCACCACCTCGTCGAGGCGTTCCGCTCCACCATGGAGGAGGTCGGGGACTCCGACCTGATCCTGCACGTGGTGGACGGCTCGCACCCGGCGCCGGAGGAGCAGCTGGCCGCCGTGCGCGAGGTGATCCGCGAGGTCGGCGCGGTCGACGTGCCGGAGATCGTCGTGATCAACAAGGCGGACGCGGCCGACCCGCTCGTGCTCCAGCGCCTGCTGCGCATCGAGAAGCACTCCCTGGCCGTCTCCGCGCGCACCGGTGAGGGCATCGAGGAGCTGCTCCAGCTGATCGACACCGAGCTGCCCCGGCCCGCCGTCGAGATCGAGGCGCTCGTGCCGTACACGCAGGGCTCCCTCGTCGCACGGACGCACGCCGACGGCGAGGTGATCTCCGAGGAGCACACCCCGGAGGGCACGCTCCTCAAGGCGCGGGTCCATGAGGAGCTGGCCGCGGAGCTCCAGCGCTATGTCCCGGCGGCCCGCGGCTGACCGGCTGCCGCGCGCGTACGAAACCCGAAGGCCCGCCCCGTCCGGGGGCGGGCCTTCGGGCTTTCACCGCTTACTGGTTGGCGAACTTCCGGCTGATGCCGTCATAGACGCCCTTGGCCTCCGGGCCCAGGTGCGGACCCGCGAGCCAGGTGCTGTTGGCCGGGCCGATGGAGGTGTTGGAGACCAGCACCACCTTGCCGTCGCGCTGGGCGAACCAGCCGCCGCCCGACGAACCACCGGTCATGGTGCAGCCGATGCGGTACATGGTCGGCTGCGACGGCTCGATCGTCAGCCGGCTCGGCTTGTCGATGCAGTCGTACATCTTCTGCCCGTCGAAGGGCGGCGCGGCCGGGTAGCCCCAAGCGCCCATCGACTGGATGGACTTCACCTGCGGGGCGTCGAAGTCGACCGTGAGGGCGTTGCCGACGGTCTCTTCGAGAGACTTGCCGGAAGTGGCCTCCGGCTTCACGTGCAGCACGGAGAAGTCATAGGGAGCACCGGCGCCACCGGTCTCGGCACCCTGCGTGATCCACTGCGAGGACGTCTGCGCCCAGTCCGCCCACCACACGCCGTACGGAGCGACGTCCTGCACCGGCGCCGTGTTGACCTGTGTGCCCGGCAGGCCCTTGTCGTTGTAGGACGGCACGAAGGCGATGTTGCGGTACCAGCCGCCGCTCTTGCCGGCGTGCACGCAGTGGCCCGCGGTCCACACCATGTTGGACTTGCCCGGGTGTGCCGGGTCCTTGACGACCGTCGCCGAGCAGACCATGTGGCCCTCGGGGCTGTCGAAGAAGACCTTGCCGACCGGGGCGGCGTTGTTGTGGTACGGCAGGCCGACCGACTTGGCCGTGACCGGCTGCGGCTCGGGGTCGGTGACACCCTGGTCGCCGGAAGCGCCCGGAGCGGTGCCCGGAGCGCCCTTGCTCGACAGCGTCTTGTCGCTGGAGCGGGCGTCCTTCATGGTGTCGGGCTTCCAGTGGCCCTTGATGATGGGGTTGATGAAGTCACGGGCCTCGCGGAGCCACTGGTCCTTGTCCCAGTTCTTCCAGGCGCCGTTCTTCCACTTGTCCAGGTCCTTGAGGGACGAGGGCAGGTTCTTGGGCAGCTGGAGGCCGTCGTCACCCGTCTGGGTGGCCGAGGCGCTGGGCTTGTCGCTACCGGACGCCTTGTCCTCGGAAGGGCCGCACGCGGTGGCTGTCAGGGCCAGCGCGGCGGTCAGAGCGGCCGCTGCCAGCGCGGGCCGGCGGATGGATGGCATGGAGTGGGTTCCCCCTGAGTCGATCTCTTGGCGCAGCGGTGCCCGCGCAGTGCGCGCCCGCCTATGAACTTGTCATGTACCGCCCCAGTGGGGTGGCAGGACCCCACTATGCCGGTGCGGTGGGAGACGGGCGAGAGCGGGTCCCCGGTTCCGGCCCCAAGCTTCTTGACGGTCGGCCGTGTTCCGCCGCTCGCGGCGTCGTTGGTACGTACGGGGGAGAGCCGACCGGAGTTCAGCACCAGGAGGTCCCAGAGCTGTGACCTTGACCCAGCTGCCGCCGACCGCGTCACCGTCGGGGACCCGTGACGGCATCCTCAGGCGGCAGTCGGCCCGGGAGACGGCGGCCCGTACCTACGCCCGCTCGCTGCCGGTCGTGCCGGTGCGCGCGCGGGGGCTGACGGTCGAGGGCGCCGACGGGCGGCGCTATCTCGACTGCGCCTCGGGGGCGGGCTCGCTGGCGCTCGGTCACAATCACCCGGTCGTGCTCGAAGCGATCCGCGCCGTGCTTGACTCGGGCGCCCCGCTGCACGCGCCGGACCTCGCCACACCCGTACGGGAAGCCTTCACCGGCGAGCTGTTCGCCACGCTGCCCCGCGGGCTGGCCGACGCGGCGCGGATCCGGTTCTGCGGTCCGACGGGCGCCGACGCGCTGCGGGCCGCCTCCGCGCTCCTGCGGGCCGCGACGGGCCGCACGGAGCTGCTCACCCTTTCCGGGGCACCCGCCGAGACCTCTCTCGCCCTCTCCGGCCCGTCCGATGCGTTCCTCGCCACCCTGGGGAGCGGAGGGCGCGCACCGGCCGGCGTGGTCGTCGAACCCGTGGCGGGCGAGGGCGCCGTGCTCCCCGCGCCGGACGGTCTGCTGCGGCGGGCGCGCGACGTCACCGCCGCCCGCGCGATCCCCCTCGTCGTGGACGAGGCGGCGACCGGCGTGGGCCGCACCGGCGCCTTCTGGGCGGTCGAGCACAGCGGGATCGTGCCCGACGTGATGGTGCTGTCCCACGCGATCGGCGGCAGCCTCCCGCTCGCCGCCGTCGTCCACCGCGCCGACCTCGGCGCATGGCCGCCGGACGACCGCGCGGACGCCTGCCGGGGCAACCAACTGGCCATGGCGGCGGGCACGGCGACCCTGCGATTCGTACGGGAGAACCACCTCGCCGGGCGCGCGGCGGCGCTCGGCGCGCACATGCTCCGGCGGCTGCGGGCGGCGGCCCACGGTTGCGTCGGCGAGGTGCGGGGGCTGGGGCTCATGATCGGCATCGAATGCGCGCCCGGCCCGGCCGCCGCCGTGCGGCGCGAGTGCCTGCGCCGAGGGCTCATCGTCGAACTCGGCGGCCCGCACTCCTCCGTCGTACGCCTCCTGCCTCCCCTCACGATCACCGACGAGCAGACGGAAGCCGTCCTCGACCGCCTGGCGGACGCCCTCGCCGCGGTCGACCGGACCCACCGCCGCGCACCCACCCCGAGCATGCCGAAGGAGGCAGGTGTCGCGTCCCCGGCCTGACTCCGGGGCACGCGTGCCGCACACCGCATGAACGCATCCACCGGGACCGAGGCGCCCGCCGCCCACCGGGACCGTCAGCCGGCGGTCCAGCCCAAGGTGTCCGCGGTGCCGGGCCAGGGCACGGGCCCCGACCCGCGCACGCCGACCGCTCCCGACCCGCTGGAGCATCCCGACCCCAGGGCCGCCGCGGACGCCGCCGCCGTGGAGAACCTGCTGCGCTGCTGGGTCCGCGAGAACGACATCGCCCGCCCGGACGGCGGCGCGCTGCGGCTGCCCCTCACCGCGAGCGGCACCGCCCTGCACGTCCCCCTGCGCCACTGGTCCGCCACCGGCTGGCACCGCTTCGGCCCGCCCGCGCTGGCGGACGGCCCGGCCGACGCCCCGCCCGTCGACGCCGTCACCCTGGCCGCCCTCCTCGGCCGGGAAGCCGAGCACCGGACCGCCCCCGCCGACCGCCCGCCCGCCGGTGGCGCCGCCGAACTCGTCGGCCGGGTCGCGGACTCGGCGCGCCGTACGGCGGAATTCCTCGCGGACCGGCGCGCCCGGCCCGCCGACCCGGACGGGGACGACCTCTTCCTCTACGCGGAACAGTCCCTGCTGCTCGGACACCCCTTCCACCCCGCGCCCAAGAGCCGCGAGGGCCTCTCCGAAGCCGAGTCCCGCCTCTACTCACCCGAGACGCGCGGCTCCTTCCCACTGCACTGGCTGGCCGTCCACCGCTCCCTGCTGGCCTCCGAATCGGCCTGGACCGAGCGGGGCAGGGCCGTCGACGCCGGCACGCTCGCCGCCCGGCTCGCCGGCCCCGGGCTGCGCCTGCCACCGGACACCGTGGCCCTGCCGGTCCACCCCTGGCAGGCACACGACCTGCGCAGCCGCCCGGCCGCCGTCGGCCTCCTCGAAGCCGGGCTGCTCCACGACCTCGGTGCGCACGGCGAGCCGTGGTACCCCACCTCGTCCGTACGCACCCTGCACCGCCCCGGCGCGCCCGCGATGCTGAAGCTCTCCCTGGGCCTGCGCATCACCAACTCGCGGCGGGAGAACCTCCGCAAGGAGCTGCGGCGCGGCGTCGAGGTGCACCGGCTGCTGCGCAGCGGACTCGCCGAGCGGTGGCGCGCGGCGTGCGCGGGCGGCCTCGGCTTCGACATCGTCCGCGACCCCGCCTGGCTCGCCGTCGACGCCCCGGACGGCACACCGCTGACCGGACTCGACGCCGTCGTCCGGCACAACCCCTTCGGCCCCGGGGACGACGCCGCGTGCCTCGCCGGGCTCCTCTCGCCGCGCCCCTGGCCGGGCACCGCGGGCCACCCGGGGCAGCCCGGCATGTCCTCCCGCGTCGCCGACCTCGTGGCCCGGCTCGCGCTCCGCACCGGACGGCCCGCGGGGGCCGTCTCCGCGGAGTGGTTCCTGCGCTACCTGGAAGCGGTCGTACGGCCCGTGCTGTGGCTCGACGGCGAGGCGGGCATCGCGCTGGAGGCCCACCAGCAGAACACCCTGGTCCTCCTGGACCGCGACGGCTGGCCCGCCGGTGGCCGCTTCCGCGACAACCAGGGCTACTACTTCCGCGAGTCCCACCGCGACGCGCTCGACAGCGGGCTCCCCGGGATCGGCGGGGAGAGCGACACCTTCGTCTCCGACGCGGTGGCCGACGAACGGTTCGCGTACTACCTCGGCATCAACAACGTCCTCGGTCTGATCGGCGCGTTCGGCGCGCAGCGGCTGGCGGACGAGAGGGTCCTGCTGGCCGCCTTCCGGCGCTTCCTCAAGGACGCGGCCTCCGGGCCGGGCACCGGCGGCTCGTCCCTGCCCGGCCACCTCCTCGCGTCGCCCACGCTCCGCTGCAAGGCCAACCTGCTGACCCGACTGCACGGCCTCGACGAGCTCGTCGGCCCGGTCGACACCCAGTCCGTCTATGTCACCATCGCCAACCCCCTTGTCACGTCGGCCGGATGACCGGCGGGAGCCCGGACGGGACACATCCGGTTGAGGGCGACGGACGTCCCGCGAGGCCGGGGGCCGGCCGAGAGGAGAGTGCCGTCGTGCCGCCCACCGACCCGAGCGCCGGTTCCAGCACCGACGACACCCTTGACCTGAAGTTGTCCGAGGAACTCGTCGAGCTCATCGCCCACGAACAGCCGGAGCCGCACGCGGAGGGCGCCACCGCGCACCGGCGCGGCGCGGCCGACCTCCTCGACTCCCTCGCGGACTGGGGCCCGGTCGACACCCCCATGGGCGCCTTCCGGCTCGTACCCGTCCGCGTCGAACGCGACCTGCGGACCGTCACCCACTGGATGAACGACCCGGCCGTCGCGGCCTTCTGGGAGCTCGACGGGCCCGAGACCGTCGCCGAGGCCCACCTCCGCGCCCAGCTCGACGGCGACGGCCGCAGCGTCCCCTGCCTGGGAGTGCTCGCCGGTGTGCCGATGAGCTACTGGGAGGTGTACCGCGCCGACCTCGACCCCATCGCCCGCCACTACCCGGCACGGCCGCACGACACCGGACTCCACCTCCTCATCGGCAAGGTCGCCTACCGCGGCCGCGGCATCGGCACCCACCTGCTGCGCACCGTCGCCGACCTCGTCCTGGACCGCCGCCCCTCCTGCGGCCGGGTCGTCGCCGAACCCGATCTCCGCAATGTGCCTTCCGTCTCGGCGTTCCTCAGTGCGGGCTTCCGGCTGTCCGCGGAGATCGCCCTGCCGGACAAGCGCGCGGCCCTGATGATCCGCGACCGCGCCCTGCGCCGGGTCCTCTGACCTCCCGCTACTCCGACTGCCCGCACGGGCCAACTCGGCGGCCGGCCGCGCCCGTACGGGCCGGGGTACGTACGGGCGGCATCCCGGATATCACGGACGCCGTCCGACCGTGCCCCACCGGACCCGATCCGCTGCACATTTCCATGATCGGGCAAGAGTTGTCAGTGCCTCCCTTTAGGCTGGACGCGCTATGACTGCCTCCTCCTCGCCCTCCCTCGCCGATCTGCTGCACGCCGCCGTCACCGCCGTCGGCGGCACCGAGCGGCCCGGTCAGGTCACCATGGCCGAAGCCGTCGCCGAAGCGGTCGACGACAATTCCCACCTGCTGGTGCAGGCCGGCACCGGCACCGGAAAGTCCCTCGGCTATCTGGTCCCGGCCCTGGCCCACGGCGAGCGCGTCGTCGTGGCGACCGCCACGCTCGCGCTCCAGCGCCAGCTCGTGGAGCGCGACCTGCCGCGCACGGTCGACGCCCTCCAGCCGCTGCTGCGCCGCCGCCCGCAGTTCGCCATGCTCAAGGGCCGGTCGAACTACCTGTGCCTGCACCGGCTGCACGAGGGCGCGCCGCAGGAGGAGGAGCAGGCCCTGTTCGACACGGTCGAGCCCGTGGCCCCGACGGCGGCCGCCCCGAGCAGCAAGCTCGGCAAGGACCTGCTGCGCCTGCGCGACTGGTCCGACGAGACGGAGACGGGCGACCGCGACGACCTCACGCCCGGTGTCTCCGACCGCGCGTGGTCCCAGGTCTCCGTGACCTCCCGCGAGTGCCTGTCGGCCTCCAAGTGCGCGTACGGCGCCGAGTGCTTCGCCGAGGCCGCCCGGGAGCGGGCCAAGCTCGCCGATGTCGTGGTCACCAACCACGCCCTGCTGGCGATCGACGCGATCGAGGGCGCCCCGGTGCTGCCCAGTCATGAGGTGCTGATCGTCGACGAGGCCCATGAGCTGGTCTCCCGGGTCACCGGCGTGGCCACCGGCGAGCTCTCGCCGGGCCAGGTCAACCGCGCCGTGCGCCGGGCCGCCAAGCTCGTGGACGAGAAGGCCGCGGACGCGCTCCAGACCGCCTCCGAGACCTTCGAGCGTCTGATGGAGCTCGCGCTTCCGGGCCGTCTGGAGGTCCTTCCGGAGGATCTGCAGTACGCGCTGACGGCGCTGCGCGACGCGTCCCGCACGGTGATCTCGGCCATCGGCAACACCCGCGACAAGTCCGTCCAGGACGAGGACGCCGTCCGCAAGCAGGCGCTGGCCGCGGTGGAGAGCATCCACACGGTGGCGGAGCGGATCGTCGAGGGCTCCGAGTACGACGTCGTCTGGTTCGCCGGTAACGACCGCTTCGGTGCCTCCCTGCGTGTCGCTCCGCTGTCGGTCTCCGGCCTGCTGCGGGAGAAGCTCTTCACCGAGCGTTCGGTGATCCTCACCTCGGCCACGCTCAAGCTCGGCGGGGACTTCAACGGGGTCGGCGCCTCCCTGGGGCTGGCCCCCGAAGGCACCGGGGGAGGGGACAGCCCGCAGTGGAAGGGCGTCGACGTGGGCTCGCCCTTCGACTACCCCAAGCAGGGGATCCTCTACGTGGCGCAGCACCTCTCCCAGCCCGGCAGGGAGGGCAGCCGCACGGACATGCTCGACGAGCTCGCGGAGCTGGTGGAGGCGGCCGGCGGCCGTACGCTCGGGCTGTTCTCCTCGATGCGGGCCGCGCAGGCGGCGGCGGAGGCACTGCGGGGGCGGCTCGACACGCCGATCCTGCTGCAGGGCGAGGACACGCTGGGCGAGCTCATCAGGGCCTTCGCGGACGACGCGCGGACGTGCCTGTTCGGCACGCTCTCCCTGTGGCAGGGGGTCGACGTGCCCGGGCCGAGCTGTCAGCTCGTCGTGATGGACCGGGTGCCCTTCCCGCGCCCCGACGACCCGCTGATGAGCGCCCGGCAGAAGGCCGTGGAGGAGGCGGGAGGCAACGGCTTCATGGCGGTCGCGGCCACGCACGCGGCACTGCTGATGGCACAGGGTGCGGGCCGTCTCGTACGGGCCTCGGGCGACCGGGGGGTCGTCGCGGTGCTCGACCCGAGGCTGGCCAAGGCCCGCTACGGAAGCTTCCTGCGCGCCTCGATGCCGGACTTCTGGTACACGACGGACCGCAACCAGGTCCGCCGCTCCCTGGCGGCGATCGACGCGGCGGCCAAGGCGGAAGACCGGTAGGGCACGGCGCCCCCGGACCGGCTCCGGGGGCGAGCGCAAAGGCGAGCCCCGGAACCGGCGCAGTGGTTCCGGGGCTCGGTCGTGCGACGCCTTCAGACCCGGCGGAGCACCGCCACCACCTTGCCCAGGATGGTGGCCTCGTCGCCGGGAATGGGCTGGTAGGCGGCGTTGTGCGGGAGCAGCCACACATGGCCGTCCTCACGCTTGAAGCGCTTGACCGTCGCCTCGCCGTCGAGCATCGCGGCCACGATATCGCCGTTCTCCGCGACCGGCTGGCGACGCACCGTGACCCAGTCGCCGTCACAGATGGCGGCCTCGACCATGGAGTCGCCGACCACCTTGAGGACGAACAGCTCGCCGTCGCCCACCAATTGGCGCGGCAGCGGGAAGACGTCCTCGACGGACTCCTCGGCGAGGATGGGGCCGCCCGCGGCGATCCGGCCGACCAGGGGCACATAGGAGGCCGCGGGCTTGCCGGTGGTGTCGGTGGGCTGCGAGCTGGGCTGGTCGGAGCCGCGCACCTCATAGGCGCGGGGGCGGTGGGGATCCCTGCGGAGGAAGCCCTTGCGCTCCAGGGCCATGAGCTGGTGGGCCACGGAGGAGGTGCTCGAGAGTCCCACCGCCTGGCCGATCTCGCGCATGGAGGGCGGATAGCCCCGGCGCTGGACGGAGTCCCGGATGACCTCGATCACCCGCCGCTGCCGGTCGGTGAGGCCCGAGCTGTCCGCCCGGATCCCTGGAGGTCGTCCGGGAAGGGCGCGAGCGGGCTTCTGCCCCTCGGCGTTCATGGCTGCGTCATTCATCGGGTGTGCCTGGTCGAGTCGGTTCTGGGAGCGGTCCTGGGCGGTGATGGTGGCGCTGTCTGCGGTGGTGGTCACGTCGGCCCCTCTCGAGATGTTCTCCCTAGCTGGACAACGGTAGTTGCTTTCGAAAGGTTGCGCCAAACACACGTTCGAGTGAAATATCGAAGATTCCCTGACGTGATCAGGCGAGAGGGTGTACGGCTGAAGATCAATTCGACCTATTACGGTACCCTTCGGTGCGAAGTCCTACGGACTTCACAGATCCTGCCGGGCCGGGCGTCGACCGGTCGGAATCTCCCGGCGGGGCGGCGGTCCGCAGCCGCCGGGCGCGCCCGGCGCGCCGAGGTCGCGGTGCCGGTGTCCAGTCTGTCATCCGCGGACGCCCGAAGCCCCCACGGGGCCGCGGTGCGGGCTGCTCGCGTAGGCTCGGACCCTGCTCGGACGGCGCGACACGCCTCCGGCGAGGTTCGCCACTCGGCACCAGATCTAGTGGTTTGATTGCGACGGCTCCCCACAAGTTGTGGTCGAAGGCTGTCGCTGGTCATTCCGGCCCACGGCCATCGCCTATGCTGGGGGCTGCTTCGCGAGGCCCTCGTAAGAGGGTCGGCCGAAGCCGAAGATCGTGCACAGTCCTATGAGGGTGAGGAGGGTGGAGAGCCATGCACTGCCCCTTCTGCAGGCACCCCGACAGCCGTGTGGTCGACAGTCGGACCACCGATGACGGCTGTTCGATCCGCAGGCGGCGCCAGTGCCCCGACTGCTCCCGCCGGTTCACGACCGTCGAGACCGCGTCACTGATGGTGATCAAGCGCAGCGGGGTCACCGAACCCTTCAGCCGCAACAAGGTCATCTCCGGGGTGCGCAAGGCGTGCCAGGGCCGCCCGGTCACCGAGGACGCCCTGGCGCAGCTCGGCCAGCGTGTCGAGGAGGCGGTGCGGGCCACGGGCAGCGCCGAGCTCTCCACGCATGACGTCGGGCTCGCCATACTCGGCCCCCTCCGGGATCTCGACCTCGTCGCGTATCTGCGGTTCGCGTCCGTGTACCAGGCGTTCGACTCGCTGGAGGACTTCGAGGCCGCCGTCGCGGAGCTCCGCGAACAGCGGCCCGTGGTAGCCGCCGGCGAGTGCGGCGGGGGCCACGGGGTCCCCGCGCCCGCCACCGCCGCCGAATAGCGGCGACAACCAGAGACCTGCCCGGCGCGCTCCGCGCGCCCGGGTGAACGACAGACATCCGCGCCACGGAAGAATTGGGCGCATTAGGGCGTTTTGCCCGTAGAGGGAGGCGGCATGACAGAGACGACGAGCGGCCCGGCACGAGGTTCCCGCTCCAAGGGGAACAAGGGCGGCAAGGGTCTGCGCATCGAACGCATCCACACGACTCCCGGCGTGCACCCGTACGACGAGGTGGTCTGGGAGCGTCGTGACGTCGTCATGACCAACTGGCGCGACGGCTCGATCAACTTCGAGCAGCGTGGCGTCGAGTTCCCCGACTTCTGGTCGGTCAACGCGGTCAACATTGTCACGAGCAAGTACTTCCGTGGCGCGGTCGGTTCGCCCGAGCGCGAGTCGAGCCTGAGGCAGCTCATCGACCGCGTGGTGAAGACCTACCGCAAGGCGGGCGAGGAGCACGGCTACTTCGCCTCCCCCGCGGACGCCGAGATCTTCGAGCACGAGCTCAGCTACGCCCTGCTGCACCAGGTCTTCAGCTTCAACTCGCCGGTCTGGTTCAACGTCGGCACCGCCCAGCCCCAGCAGGTCTCCGCCTGCTTCATCCTGTCCGTCGACGACTCCATGGAGTCGATCCTCGACTGGTACAAGGAAGAGGGCATGATCTTCAAGGGCGGCTCGGGCGCCGGCCTGAACCTCTCCCGCATCCGCTCCTCCAAGGAGCTGCTCTCCTCCGGCGGCAACGCCTCCGGCCCGGTCTCCTTCATGCGCGGCGCCGACGCCTCCGCAGGAACGATCAAGTCCGGTGGCGCCACCCGCCGCGCGGCCAAGATGGTCGTCCTCGACGTCGACCACCCGGACGTCGAGGCCTTCATCGAGACCAAGGTGAAGGAAGAGGAGAAGGTCCGCGCCCTGCGCGACGCCGGCTTCGACATGGACCTGGGCGGCGACGACATCACGTCCGTCCAGTACCAGAACGCCAACAACTCCGTCCGCGTCAACGACGAGTTCATGAAGGCCGTCGAGACCGGTTCGAAGTTCGGGCTGCGCGGCCGGATGACCGGTGAGGTCATCGAGGAGATCGACGCCAAGGGCCTCTTCCGCAAGATGGCCGAGGCGGCCTGGGCCTGCGCCGACCCGGGTATCCAGTACGACGACACGATCAACCACTGGCACACCTCGCCGGAGACGGGCCGGATCACCGCGTCCAACCCGTGCAGCGAGTACATGCACCTGGACAACTCCTCGTGCAACCTCGCCTCGCTGAACCTGATGAAGTTCCTGCGCGACGACGACAAGGGTCACCAGTCGTTCGACGCCGAGCGCTTCGCCAAGGTCGTCGAGCTGGTCATCACGGCGATGGACATCTCCATCTGCTTCGCCGACTTCCCGACCGAGAAGATCGGCGAGACGACCCGCGCCTTCCGCCAGCTCGGCATCGGCTACGCCAACCTCGGCGCCCTGCTGATGGCGACCGGCCACGCGTACGACAGCGACGGCGGCCGCGCGCTCGCCGGTGCCATCACCTCGCTGATGACCGGCACCTCCTACAAGCGCTCCGCCGAGCTGGCCGCGGTCGTCGGTCCGTACGACGGCTACGCCCGCAACGCCGACGCCCACAAGCGCGTCATGAAGCAGCACTCCGACGCCAACGCCGTCGCCCCGCGCGCCGACGACCTGGACACCCCGGTCTGGGCCGCGGCGACCGAGGCCTGGCAGGACGTCGTCCGCCTGGGCGAGAAGAACGGCTTCCGCAACGCCCAGGCCTCCGTGCTGGCCCCCACCGGCACCATCGGCCTGATGATGGACTGCGACACCACGGGCGTCGAGCCGGACCTGGCCCTGGTCAAGTTCAAGAAGCTCGTCGGCGGCGGCTCGATGCAGATCGTGAACAACACGGTCCCCAAGGCCCTCAAGCGCCTGGGCTACCAGCCGGAGCAGGTCGAGGCGATCGTCGCCCACATCGCCGAGCACGGCAATGTCATCGACGCCCCGGGCCTGAAGGCCGAGCACTACGAGGTCTTCGACTGCGCCATGGGCGAGCGCGCGATCTCCGCCATGGGCCACGTGCGCATGATGGCCGCCGCGCAGCCGTTCCTCTCCGGTGCCATCTCCAAGACGGTGAACCTGCCGGAGTCGGCCACCGTCGAGGAGGTCGAGGAGGTCTACTTCGAGGGCTGGAAGCTCGGTCTGAAGGCGCTCGCGATCTACCGCGACAACTGCAAGGTCGGCCAGCCGCTCTCCGCCAAGAAGAAGGAGGAGGCCAAGGCGCCCGAGGTCGCTCCCGCCGCGGAGAAGGTCGTCGAGTACCGCCCGGTCCGCAAGCGCCTGCCCAAGGGCCGTCCGGGCATCACCACCTCCTTCACGGTCGGTGGCGCCGAGGGCTACATGACCGCCAACTCCTACCCGGACGACGGTCTCGGCGAGGTCTTCCTCAAGATGTCCAAGCAGGGCTCGACCCTCGCGGGCATGATGGACGCCTTCTCCATCGCGGTCTCCGTCGGCCTGCAGTACGGCGTGCCGCTGGAGACGTACGTCTCGAAGTTCACCAACATGCGCTTCGAGCCGGCCGGCATGACCGACGACCCGGACGTCCGGATGGCGCAGTCGATCGTCGACTACATCTTCCGCCGCCTGGCGCTGGACTTCCTGCCGTTCGAGACCCGCTCGGCCCTGGGCATCCACTCCGCCGAGGAGCGCCAGCGTCACCTGGACACCGGTTCGTACGAGCCGACCGACGACGAGGTCGACGTCGAGGGCCTCGCCCAGTCGGCTCCGCGTCAGGTCGCTGCCCCCAAGGCGGAGGCCCCGGCCCAGCCCGCGGCGGCCGTGCCGGCCCCGAAGCAGGCCCACAACTCCACCGAACTGGTGGAGATGCAGCTCGGTCTGAACGCCGACGCCCCGCTCTGCTTCTCCTGCGGTACGAAGATGCGCCGCGCGGGCAGCTGCTACCTCTGCGAGGGCTGCGGCTCCACCAGCGGTTGCAGCTGACGGCGAGCGCCGCATAACGCGCACCGAGTGCGCCGCATGACGTGACCAGGCGGAAAGGCCCCCTTCGGGGATGCCTTTCCGCCTGGCCGTTTTTCCGTGCCCTGGTGGGTGCCCTGAGTCAGCAGTCGCCCATCAACGCGGCGAACTCCGCCGGGTCGGCGTCGAATCCGCGGACGGCCTTGCGGAATTTCCACGCCCCCGAGCCGTCCCGGAAGAATTCCCCGACGGTCGCGGCCGTGGACGCCGCGACGGCGGTGAGATCCTCGGAAGCCAGCACGGACCGGCCTTCGCTGATGCGGACTCCCGTGTTCGCCACCTCGCCGAAGGTCTTCCGCCCGGCGTTCTGCTGGATGGCCACGCCCACCACCACCCGGCCGTAGTCGTCCGACAGCCGGTCGAGCTCCAGCGTCATCGCCTCGTCCGTGCCCAGGCCCTGGCCGGTCCGGCTGTCCCTGTTGAGCGTGATGGTGCCGTCGGGGGCCCGGCTGTCGAAGTGGACGAGGTACGCGGGCCTGCCGTGCGGCGCGTCCGCGGGATACGTCGCGGCGATGAGGTCGAGGTCGGTGGCGGGGGTGCCGGACGGGCTCGGGTCCCATTTGAGCGTCACTTCGACTTTTTCGATCCCCTTGTTGAGACTGCTCATCAGGCTCCCCCTCCTCGGTTTCACGTCCGTAACTTCCAAGGATTTCACGCCGGTTGCCGCTGGTGCCACCCTCGGTGGCGTACCCGATGCGATGAGTTTCCCGTGCGCGGGTCAGCCGGCCCGCTCGCGCGGCGCCACGGAGAGAAATGGGTCCTGTACGCGGTCCACCGAGGCGGACGCGTCGACGGGGACGTCGTTGATGCTCGCCTCGCGGCGGCGCATCAGGCCGTCGGCGTCGAACTCCCATTGCTCGTTGCCGAAACTGACCCACTGCCTGCCGTCGACATCACGCCAGTCGTACCGGAAGCGTACGGAGATGCGGTTTCCGCTCCAGGACCACAGATCCTTGCGCAGGCGGTAGTCCAGTTCCTTCTCCCACTTGAGGCGCAGGAATTCCCGGATTTCCGCGCGGCCGGTGAGGAACCGGTCCCGGTTCCGCCAGACGCAGTCCTCGGTGTAGGCCAGGGCGACCCGGTCCGGGTCGCGGGAGTTCCAGGCGTCCTCGGCGGCCTGGACCTTGGCCCGGGCGGTCTCCTCGTCGAACGGCGGAAGCGGAGGTCGCTGAGTCATGGAATTGCCTTTCCCGACAAGGGAGAACGGTCGTTCTCCCTTGTCGCGTAGCCTAGAGAACGAACGTTCTCTTCGCTAGTCGGGAGTGGCATGAACACCACCGAGGTCGAACAGCAGGTGCTCGACGCCGCCGAGGCGCTCTTCTACGAGCACGGGGTGCAGGCCGTGGGCATGGACCGGATCCGCAGTGCGTCCGGCGTCTCGCTCAAGCGCCTCTATCAGTGCTTCCCCTCCAAGGACACCCTGGTGGAGGCCTGCCTGCGGCGCCGCGACCGGCGTTGGCGCGGCGCGCTGGCCGACCATGTGGAACTCCGGCCCGCCGACCGGGACCGGCCGCTCGCGGTGTTCGACTGGCTGTATGAGTGGTTCACCGAACCGGACTTCAGGGGCTGTGCGTTCATCAACGCGTTCGGCGAAATGGGGACGGGCTCACCGGCCGTGGTCGACGCCGTGCGCGACCACAAGGCCGAGGTGCGCGGCTATCTCCTGGGCCTCGTCCGCGCCGCCGGTGCGGAGGCCCCGGAGCGACTGGCCGACCAACTGGCCGTGCTCGTCGACGGGGCGATCACCACGGCGGCGATCACCGGTGAGCCCGACGCGGCCTGCCGGGCGCGGGATGCCGCCGCGGTGCTGCTCGCACCGGCTGGGTGATCATGGGGAGCGACACGGCCCGGAAATACGAAGAGGAGTGGTGGCCCATGTCCCTGTGGAGCGGCGACGAGCTCGATCTGGACGCCTATTCGGCACGCATCGGACTGGCGGGGGAGCTGCGGCCGGATCTGGCCACGCTCCGGGCGATCCACCGTGCGCATGTGGCCGCCTTCCCTTTCGAGAACCTGGAGATCATGCTGGGCCGGCCGATCCTGCTGGACATGGAGGCGTTGCAGGACAAGATGGTGGCCGCGCGCCGGGGCGGCTACTGCTACGAACAGAACCTGCTGTTCGCCGCGGTCCTGGAGCGCATCGGATTCGCCTTCACCGGCGTCGGGGCGAGGGTCCGCATGGGCAGTGACAAGCTGCGTCCCGTCACGCACATGGCCCTGAAGGTCGAGGCCGACGGCGGTCACTGGCTGTGCGACGTCGGGTTCGGCGGGGAGGGCCTGCTGGAGCCGCTGGCCTTCCAGGACGGAGCGCGGGCGCGCCAAGGCGACTGGACGTTCGGGATCGCGTGTGAACCGCAGGACGTGCACGTGCTGCGCTCGCTCCATCCGGAGGGCTGGTTCGACCTGTACGCCTTCGGCCCGGAGCCGCGTTTCCCGATCGACTACGCCGTGATGAACCACTACATCTCCACCCATCCGCACTCGCCCTTCGTCTCCCGCGTGGTGGTGCAGCAGACGGAGCCGGGCGTACGCCGGAGTCTGGTGGGATCGTCGTTGTCGACGGCGCGCCCCGAGGGTGCCACCGAGCAACAGGACGTGAAGCCCGAGGACTTGGTGGAACTGCTGCAGCGTGAGTTCCGTATCGAGCTCGGTGAGGCGGATGCAGACGCGCTCGCGCGGGTGTACTCATCCGGTACGTGATTACGCGCCGCTGTCGGCACCGTACGATGGCGCGGTGCTGGTCAAGTGGATTCGCTGCACCGTGGTGGACCGCCGCGGTTTCGAGCGGGGGCAGCGGAAATGGGCGGGGTTGCTCGGCGAACCGGGATTCCGGGGGCAGGGCGGGGGCTGGAGCAGGGGCCGCCCCCATGTGGCGCACCTCTTCGGCTTCTGGGAGAGCAGAGCGTTCTACGACTCGTTCATGGCGCGGTCCCACGACAGGCTGGCGGCCGCGCAGGCCGGCACGTTCAAGAACATCCAGGTGCGGCTGTTCGAGCACCGGTGTGACGTAAAGGTGGGATTCCTGCCGCAGTTCGCGGACGCGGACGTGGTGCGGATCGCCCACTGCCGCGTCCGCGAGGACCGGGTCGAGCACTTCACGCTGATGCAGGAGAAGGTGTGGAACCCGGCCATGGCCGGGTCGCCGGGAATGCTGCGCGGCGTGTTCGGCGAGGCGCCGGGCCAGGAGTTCCTGGTGCTGTCGATGTGGAACTCCGGTGCCGAGTACGGGAAATACCGCGTGGACCGGCTGGAGCGGCTCGCGCTGCGGGCGCAGACCGAGGCGGATGTCGCGGCGATCGGCGGCGACATCGTCGCGATAGAGCCGTCCTGGACGGTGTGACCGGCGCTCCGGCAGCTGCCGGGCCGTGGACCCGGCGGTGTCACGCGGGCCGGGCGTGGACCCCGGCGAGGGCCGCGCCGATCGCCCCGCAGGGTGCCGGTGTCGGATGGGGTCCATCCGTGTCCCGTGGGGCCGACCTGGCTGGAAGACGCCGTACGGGCTCTGGCGCACGGCGCCAACGGCACGGGCAAGTCCACCTGGCTGAAGGCCCTGGCCGAGGCGAGCGAACCGGACACCGGCACGGTGCGCCGACGGGGAGACATCAGCTACCACCTCGCTCCCCGGTCTGGTCGAACAGCTGGAGCAGGCGTTGGTCGACTGGCCGGGGCCCTGGTGGTGGTCTCGCATGACAGGCTGCTGACCAGCCGCTTCGTCGGGCGCCGCTGCGAGATGCGGGCCGGCCGCCCGCTGACCGAGGGACGACGTGCGGCAAGGGGCCCGCGTTCGATCTAGGGTGGCGGCATGCCACGGCCCCGACGCATCGTTCTCATCCGACACGGGGAGTCGGTGGGCAACGTCGACGACACCGTCTATGAACGGGAGCCCGACCACGCCCTCAGCCTGACCGAAAGGGGGCGCGGGCAGGCCCGGGAAGCGGGCACCCACCTGCGTGAGCTCTTCGGGGACGAGCAGGTGTCCGCCTACGTCTCCCCCTACCGCCGCACGCACCAGACCTTCCACGCCCTGGGGCTCGACCCGGGCCGGGTGCGGGTCCGCGAGGAGCCGCGCCTGCGCGAGCAGGACTGGGGAAACTGGCAGGACCCCGCCGACGTGCGCCGCCAGAAGGCCTATCGGGACGCCTACGGCCACTTCTTCTACCGCTTCGCCCAGGGCGAGTCGGGGGCCGACGTCTACGACCGCGTCGGGGCCTTCCTGGAGAGCCTGTGGCGAAGCTTCGAGGACCCCGGCCACCCGCCGAACGTCCTGCTGGTCACCCATGGGCTGACCATGAGGCTGTTCTGCATGCGGTGGCTGCACTGGACCGTCGCCGAATTCGAATGCCTGTCGAACCCGGGCAACGGGGAGACCCGTGCCCTGGTCCTCGGCACCGACGGCCGCTACCACCTGGACCGGCCGTTCGAGCGCTGGTGCACCCCCGAACCGTACGGCTTCACCGGTTAGAGTTCGCTGCGATGACCGCTGACCGATTCCACCGAGCCCTGGGGAGCCTGCGCGGGCTGGCCCTGGGTGACGCCCTCGGATCCCAGTTCTTCGTCCCCGCCAACTATCCGTCCCTCAAGCGCCGCGAACTGCCGCCCGCCCCCTGGCAGTGGACCGACGACACCGAAATGGCCTGTTCGGTGCTGGCCGTCCTCGCCGAGCACGGCCGCATCGACCAGGACGCCCTCGCGCGCTCCTTCGCCGAGCACCACGACCTCGACCGCGGCTACGGCCCGGCGGTCAACCGCATGCTGCGCCTGATCAGGGAAGGCGGCGACTGGCGGGAGCTGGCCGCCGCCCTGTTCAACGGCCAGGGCTCCTGGGGCAACGGCGCCGCCATGCGGGTCGCCCCGCTCGGCGCCTGGTACGCGGACGACCCGGAACAGGCGACGCACCAGGCCGAGATCTCCGCGTACACCACCCACCAGCACCGCGAGGCCGTGGCCGGGACCATGGCGGTGGCCGCCGCCGCGGCGATCGCCGCGACGCCCACCGGCCCCGTCGCCGCCGAGGCGCTCCTGGACGGAGTGATCGCGCTCGTACCGCGCAGCGCCGTCCAGGCCGGGCTGAGGCGCGCACGCGACATGCTCGACTACGGCGACGCGCACACCGTCGCCGCGGTCCTCGGCTGCGGACGCCGCACCAGCGCCCATGACACCGTGCCCTTCGCGCTGTGGGCCGCCGCCCGCAACCTCGCGTCCTACGAGACCGCCTTCTGGACGACCGCGCAGGTGGGCGGCGACGTGGACACCACCTGCGCCATCGTCGGGGGAGTGGTCGCGGCGGGCGGGCGGGGCGCACCGCCCGCGGGCTGGCTGGAGGCCGCCGAGGCGCTTCCCGCGTGGCTGCCTGCCGCTGTGAGCTGACCGGACAGAAAGAAGAGACGAAAAGAGGAGGGGGCGGGGCTACTCGGGCCGGGGCCGGGGGCGTACGCTTGCTGGCGCCATGCCGTACGAACCGCCTACCCACACCGTCGAGCGCTCCTTGCGCGCCACGACCGGAGCCAAGGTCGTCGCCGGAGTCGACGAGGTCGGCCGCGGAGCCTGGGCCGGACCGGTCACCGTGTGCGCTGCCGTCACCGGTCTGCGTCGACCTCCCGAGGGCCTCACCGACTCCAAACTGCTTGCCCCCAAGCGGCGTACCTCGCTCGCGGGCGAGCTGGAGAGCTGGGTCACCGCCCACGCGCTCGGGCACTCCTCCCCACAGGAGATCGACGAGCTGGGAATGACGGCGGCGCTGCGACTGGCCGCCACCCGCGCCCTGGACGCCCTGCCCGTGCGACCCGACGCGGTGATCCTCGACGGGAAGCACGACTACCTCGGGGATCCCTGGAAGGTCCGCACGGTCATCAAGGGCGACCAGTCCTGCGTGGTCGTCGCCGCCGCATCCGTGATCGCCAAGGTCCGGCGCGACGCCATGATGGCCGAACTGGGCGCCGAGTGCTCCGACTTCGGCTTCGGCGACAACGCCGGATACCCCTCGCCGGTGCACCGCGCCGCCCTGGAGGCGCTGGGCCCCACCTCGTACCACCGGCTGTCCTGGTCCTATCTCGACGCGCTGCCCAGGTGGCAGCACCTCAAGCGGGTGCGCGGCACCCCTGAGGCACTTGCTCTGGAGGCCGGTGGCCAACTCGGTTTCGACTTCTGAGCGGCACCGGCCGCCACCCGCCGACGCGTCCCGCACCGGCGTTTGATAAACATCAACTCATGCCTCTCATCCCCGAGGAGCCTCAGATTCACGAGAGTGTCCCGGGTCCCCGCGCAGTTCCGGCCCCCGGCCGCGGCGCGCCGACCCCCCGTCCTGTCCCTGGCCCCGGCCCCCGTCCGGTCCCGGTGCGGCCCGGCAGCCCCGGCTCCCACCGCGGCCCGGCCCCGGTACCGTCCCCGCGTGCCGCGGTGACGGACGCCAAGGCCCCCGCCGCACCCGTCCCGGCCCCGGCGGCCGGTCCGCAGGTCCAGCTGATCCCGGCCTCCGCGCAGGGTGCGCTGGACGCCGCGGACGAGGCCGTCGACCTGCTGCTCGACACCGGCCGTGAGCCCGGCGAGATCCTGGTTCTCACCACCGGCGACCCGCACCCCTGGGCGGTGCACGAGCTGACCTTCGGCGAGTCGTCGTACTGGGCGCAGCACGACGCCCGTGACGACGTGTTCTACGCGAGCGCCGAGGCGACCCGCGCCGGACGCCGCCCGATCGTGGTCGTCGCGGTCAACGGCGGTGCGGATTCCATGGTGGACGGCGCCCTGCCCGCCGCCCTGGACCGCGCCGGTGCGCTGCTGATCGTCTGCGGTGACCCCCAGCGGGTCAACTCCCTCCTTCCGGTGGGCGTCTGAGGCACGGGCCCAGCGGTCACCCAGGCCCTGGAGGCGACGGTGACCGCGGGGTTCGTGCTCGAACCGTCGCTCGGGAGTGGCCGGTCAGCCGGCCGCTGTGCGGTGGTGCGTCCGCCGCATCTCGGAGGCTGTGCTTCCGGATGTCGGCGGCGCGGCCCGGTACACGGGTGACCGCGGGCGCCGTCCACTGCGCCCTTCGCCGAGTATCCGCCAGCCGCTCGTGGTCAGGGTGATGTACGCGCCGCAGCGCAGACCGTGCAGCGTGCACGCGTCGCGCAGGCCCCACATCCACGCACCGTCCTCTTCCGTCCAATGGGCCCCGCCCTCCCGGCAGTAGAGAAGCACGGCCGTGCGGACCGGGGTGCGGCGCCGGAGGTCGTGCGGGATCACCTGGCGCAACTGCGCGAGAAGCGCGTTGCGGAGCTCCCAGCCGTCGGCCGATGCGGGCCGTCGGGTGAAGGACGCGCTCGCGGCGAGCCGTTCATCGGGATCGAGGACGGCGACGACCGCCGTCGACGGCGCGGGCAGGTGACGCACGTGCAGACCGGTGATCAGTTCGCGTGGGTTGCGCAGCAACGGGATTCCCGCCGCGGCCCACTCGGCGGGCTCCAGCGAGCGGCCCAGCCGGGGACCGGAGTCGGCGGGTGGCGGAGCTGAGCCGAAGGCCATGATCCTCCCTTCGTCTGCGTGCCCATGGGTGGGCGCGGGCGGGCGTCGGGCAAGGGTGCGCACCGCCACGGCGGTCCGTCGGGACGCATGGGCGGGGGCGGGAGCACGTCCGATTCTCCCGGTCGTACCGGTAAGCGGCAACGATCAATTGGCGCCACTGCCCCCGCCGGGTGCTGCGCGCCCCTATCCCTGCCCAGCCGCCCTGTCCGTCACGCGCGCCTATCCCTGTACCGCCAGAACCAGCGGGAGCACGTCCTTCGCCCCCGCCCGGCGCAGCAGCCGCGCGGCCACGGCCAGCGTCCAGCCCGTGTCCGAAAGATCGTCGACGAGCAGCACGGGCCCGCCCGCCGAGGCCAGGGCCGTCGCGAGAGCCGGCGGGACGGTCAACGCCCCGTCCAGCGCCCGCAGTCGCTGGGCGCTGTTCGTGCGCGGCAGCCGGGTGTCCGCTTCCGTGTCGCGGTACTCCACCGCGCCCAGCAACGGCATCCGGCCGATGGCGGCGATGCGCTCGCCCAGCGACTGAATCAGCTTGGGCCGGGTGCGGGAGGCGAGCGTGACGACACCCACCGGCCGGGCGGTCGCGTCGGTCGCGCCGGGGGCCCAACCGCCCGGCCCCCGGGCCCAGTCGGCCAGCACGGTCACCACGGCGTCCGCCACATCGTCCGGCACGGGACCGTCCGGCGCGTTCGGGGCGAGGAGCGGCCGCAGCCGGTTGCCCCAGCCGATGTCGGACAGCCTGCCGAGGGCCCGGCCGGTCGCGGCCTGCTCCCCCGCGGGGATGCGGCCCTTGAGATCGACGCCGACCGCGGGCATGCCCGTCGGCCACATCCGCCGGGGCTCGAGCTCGACGCCCGGACGCCCCAGTTCGCCCCGCGACGCGTCCAGAGCCGTGGCGGAGACCGCGGCGGTGAACCGGGGGCCCGCGCAGTTGTCGCAGCGCCCGCAAGGGGCGGCGCCCTCGTCGTCGAGCTGTCGGCGCAGGAATTCCATCCGGCATCCCGCGGTGGTGGCGTAGTCCCGCATCGCCTGCTGCTCCGCCTCGCGCTGTCGCGCGACCCAGGCGTAGCGCTCGGCGTCGTAGGCCCACGGCCGGCCGGTCGCCGTCCAGCCGCCGCGCACCCGGTGCACCGCGCCGTCCACGTCGAGCACCTTGAGCATGGTCTCCAGGCGGGAGCGTCGCAGGTCCACCTGCGGCTCCAGGGCGGGCAGCGACACGGGGCGGTCGGACGCGGCCAGCACATCGAGGGTGCGGCGCACCTGGTCCTCGGAGGGGAAGGCGAGGGACGCGAAGTACTTCCAGATGGCCTCGTCCTCGCGGCCCGGGAGCAGCAGCACTTCCGCGTGCTCCACTCCGCGCCCGGCGCGGCCGACCTGCTGGTAGTAGGCGATCGGGGACGACGGCGACCCCAGGTGGACCACGAATCCCAGATCCGGCTTGTCGAAGCCCATGCCGAGCGCGGAGGTGGCGACCAGCGCCTTGACGCGGTTGGCGAGCAGATCCTCTTCCGCCTGCTGGCGGTCGGCGTTCTCGGTCTTGCCGGTGTAGGAGGCGACGACGTGGCCGCGGTGACGCAGGAACGCTGTCACTTCCTCGGCGGCGGCGACGGTGAGGGTGTAGATGATGCCGGAGCCCGGGAGCTCGCCGAGGTGGTCGGCGAGCCAGGCCAGCCGGTGCGCGGCGTCGGGCAGTTGCAGGACGCCGAGGCTCAGGCTCTCCCGCTCCAGCGGCCCCCGCAGGACGAGCGCCTCCTTCGAGGTCTCGCCCGTGCCCAGCTGCTCGGCGACATCGGCGGTGACACGCGCGTTGGCGGTCGCGGTCGTGGCCAGCACGGGCACGTCGGGCGGCAGATCGGCCAGCATGGTGCGCAACCGGCGGTAGTCGGGCCGGAAGTCGTGGCCCCAGTCGGAGATGCAGTGGGCCTCGTCGACGACCAGAAGGCCGGTGGCGGCGGCGAGCTTCGGCAGCACGTTGTCCCGGAAGTCGGGATTGTTGAGGCGCTCCGGCGACACGAGCAGCACGTCCACCGTGCCCGCCGCGACCTCCTCCTGGACGGTGTCCCATTCCTCGGTATTGGCGGAGTTGATCGTGCGCGCGTGGATGCCGGCCCGCGCGGCGGCCTCCACCTGGTTGCGCATCAGCGCGAGGAGCGGTGAGACGATCACCGTGGGGCCGCTGCCGCGCTCGCGCAGCAGGGCGGTCGCGACGAAATACACGGCCGACTTGCCCCAGCCGGTCCGCTGGACGACCAGCGCGCGGCGATGGTGGGCGACCAGTGCTTCGATCGCGCGCCACTGATCCTCGCGCAGTCTCGCGGCGCCCGTGGTGTCTCCGACGAGACGGGCCAGGACGGTGTCGGCCGAGGTGCGGAGGTCTTCGTTGGTCATGCCCCCATGCAACACGAGGGCACTGACATCGCGCGACCGCGACCGCGATCCTGTGGAAAACCTGGGCGGCACCGTGATCGCGGAACGCCCGGCAACCGCCGTCCACAGGATTCGTAGGACAATATGCGGCAGTTATCCACAGGGCTGGTGGGCCGTGGCGCATCCACGGGACTCTCGGGCCATGACCAAGCACAGTGACTCAGCCCACCCGTTCTCCTCGTCCGCCTCCGCCCCCGCTGGCCCTCGCGCGGAGCAGGAGGTCACCCTCCGCAGCCCTGCCGAACTCGCCGACGCGCTGCCGTACTTGCTGGGCTTCGTCCCGGACGACAGCGTCGTCATGGTCGCGCTCCACGGCGAGCGCGGCCGCTTCGGGGGCCGGCTCAGGCTCGGCATTCCCCACACCCGCGAGGAATGGCCCGACATCTGCGACCAGCTCGCCGAGACCCTCGTCACCGGAAGCAACAAGCGCGGAGCCCGCCCCGACGGCGTCGTCCTCTTCCTCTGCCAGGACCCGGCGGCGGACGAGACCGCCCGGGAGGTGATGGAGCGGCTGCGCCCGCTCGCCCGGTCCCTGCGCGACGCGTGCGGCCGGTTCGCCATGCCCGTGTACGAAGCGCTGTGCATCTCCGACGGCCGCTTCTGGTCGTACTGCTGCCCCGACCCGCGCTGCTGCCCCGCGGACGGCACACCCCTCGCGGTCCCCGGCACCTCGGTCATGGCCGCGGCCGCCACCTACGCGGGCATGGAGATGCGCGGCTCCCTCAGCCAGCTGGAAGCGCGGTACGCACCGCTCACCGGAGCCCGTGCGGAGGAGCAGGCAGAAGCGCTCGACGCCGCGGCGATGGCCCTGGTGCCCCGCATCCTCCGCGGCGCCGACTGCGAGACCGTGCGCCGGGAGACGCTGGACCTGGCCCGGTCGGTCATGAGCAGGTTCCAGGAGACCGCCCCGCTCGCCGGTCGACCGGAAGCCGACGCGCGCGACGACACCCTCCTCACCGCTCAAGAAGCGGCGGCGATCGTCATCGGGTTGCAGGACCGCGTGACGCGCGACCGCGCCGCGGAATGGATGGAGGGCCCCGGCGCCCCCGCCGCACTGCGGCTGTGGCGCGCCCTCGCCCGCCGCTGCGTGCCCCCGTACGCGGAACACGCCGCCGCCCCCGTCACCCTCGCCGGCTGGGTCGCCTGGTCGGTCGGCGACAAGCTCGAAGCCCGGGTCGCCCTGGGACGGGCTCTCCGCCTCGACCCCGAATACCTCTTCGCCCAGCTCCTCCACCGGGCCTGCAACGAGGGCCTCGACCCCGAGCCCCTGCGCCGTTGCCTCCGCGCGGAACAAGCCGACCGCGCACTGCGCCAGGCCGCCGGAGAGGAGGAGGCCCGGGGCCGGGCCGCGGCCGAGGCCAGGGCGGACGTGCCGCCCGGCTCGGGAGCGACGCGGCGCCGGTCCAGGGCGGGAAGGCCCATGGGAAACACCCGGCCCGGCGGACCGAACGGCCCCGCCGGAAGGGCGCGCACCCGGCGGACAGGGGGACAGCAGGGCGCCCACAGCCGCCAGGACCGCCCCCAGTGACCCCCACGGCAAAGCGGGCGCGGGGCCCGCACCGTGACTTCGGCGGGCCCGGCGCCGTTCATCCGGGTGGCCGCAAACGCCGTCCGTCGTCCCGGTACATGACACCCGCAGGGGAGTGCAGACAAGTGCAAGGCATCGTCCCCCATGGTCAGCCGACTCGTCGCCCCGCACCGCCCCCACGCAACGGCGTGCCCCGCGCGCTCGGCCCACAGCCCGTCCACGCGGCGCTGATCTGCGTCGCGCTGCCCGCCCTCGCCGTCTCCGGTGAGCACGGACAGATGACCGGCCAGGGCCTCGACGGGTTCTACCGAGGCGGCAGACGGCTCCTCGCCCGATGCACCGTACGGGTCGGTGGTTCCGAGCCCCTGCCCGTGCAGGGGCGACTGCTCACCGCGGACCGCGCCCGCTTCGTGGGCACCGTGCGCACCGTCGCCGACTCCGGACCCGACCCGGCCGTCACGGTCGAGCGGCTGCGCACGGCGGAGGGCGTCGAGCGCATCGTCCTGCGCAGCACCGCGGTCCGCCCCTTGAGCCTCCGGGTGGAGGTGTCCTTGGGCACCGACCTGGCCGAGCTGGGCGCCGCCGCGGCGGGTCTGGCCGGAGCCGAGGTCCCGGCCGCCGTGCACGCCTCCGGGCTGCGGTGGTCGGTGCCCGGCGCCCAGTCGGCGGTCATGGCCGACCCCCCGCCGGACGACGCCCTGGCCTCGGCGGGGCTGCTGTGCTGGGACGTCGAAGTGGCTCCGGGAAGCAGCCGGAGCATCGAGCTACGGGTGCTCGCCGAACAGCCCGGCGGAGTACGCGCACCGGAGGCTCCGGCACCCCGTGGCAGAACGGGTACGGCTCCCTGGGGCGACGCGCAGGCGGACGGGGACGACCCACGGGCCGGGGCCCTGCTCGCCGCCGCCCTGGACGATCTCCGTGCCCTGCTGGTGCGCGACCCCGGACACCCCGGTGACATCCACCTCGCCGCAGGTGTCCCCTGGCGCTGCGGTCTCGCCCCGGCCGAGGGGCTGTGGGCGGCCCGAATGACGCTGCCCCTCGGTGTCCGGCTGGCGGCGGGCACGCTGCGCACCCTGGCGCGCACCCAACTCCCCGGCCCCGGGCCGGACGGCGGACGCATCCCCGGCGCGCTGCGCCACGCGGGGGCACATCTGCCCCCGGGGTGCACGGGCATCGAGGCCACGCTGCTGTTTCCCGTCGTTCTCGCCGAGGCGAGACGGTGGGGGCTGTCCGACAGGGAGACGGAAGCACTGCTGCCCGCCGCCGAGCGGTGTCTGGAGTGGCTGCGTACGGCAGTGGGTGAGGGCCGATACCTCGCCGACCCCCTGCCCCGGGGCCCGTACCGCTGCGAAGTGCAGGCGCACGCGCACCGGGCCGCCCTCCTGGGCGCGGATCTGCTGGAGACGTGCGGGCGGCCCGGGGCGGAGAGCTGGCGGAGCTGGGCCGCCGGACTGCGCCGACGGTTCCGCGAGGACTTCTGGGTGGAGGATCCGGGCGGTGGCCGCCCGGCCGCCGCCCTCACCCCTCAGGGACAGCGGATACCGCACCTGGGGAGCGCCGCCGCGCACCTCCTCGACACGGGCCTGCTCGGAGCCGGGGCCCATGCCCCGGGACTCCTCGACAAGGTGCAGACCGAACAACTGGCGCGGCTCCTCGGCGGCCCCGCCCTCGACTCCGGCTGGGGCTTGCGCAGCCTGGGGGCGAAGGAGCCCGGACACAATCCGTTCGGGCACCGCAGCGGCGCCGTGCGTGTCCACGAGACCGCCGTGGCCGTCTCCGGGCTCGCGGCAGCGGGCTACGAGAGGGAAGCGGGCGCGCTGCTGCGAGGGGTGATCGACGCGGCCGAGGCGTTCGGCCACCGCCTGCCGGAGATGTACGCGGGGGAGCAGCGCACCACCGGCAGCACGCCGCTGCCGCACCCGGCGGCCTGTCGGCCAGCCGCTGTCGCCGCGGCGGGCGCGGTCCAGCTGCTGACCGCGCTCGCCGGGGTGCGGCCCGATGTCCCGGCCGGGTCCGTGGCGGTCCGGCCGCTGCACACGGCGCCGCTCGGTGCCGTGCGGTTCACCGGGTTGCGCATCGCCGAGCAGCCGTTCGCCGTACGGATCAGCAGAATGGGGCTCGGCATGGTCGAGGAAGCCCCCGACGGCCTGCAGCTCGGGGTGTGAAGGTGGCGCGCGCGAGGCTGTCCGAGGGGGCGCATGCGGTCCGCCAACAAGACCCTGTTTATCGTCAAGCAGACGACTATGATCGCGTCATGCCCTACGACCCGTCGGCCTTTCCGCCCTTCGCTGTCACCGTCGACCTGGTCGTGCTCACCGTGCGCCGTCACGCGCTGTGTGCCCTGGCCGTCCGCCGGGGCGAGTCTCCGTACCAGGGCCGCTGGGCACTGCCGGGCGGGTTCGTCCGGGGCGACGAAGACCTGGCGACCGCCGCCGCCCGGGAGCTGGCCGAGGAGACGGGGCTGCACGCCCACGACCCGGCGGGGCCCGTGCTCCCCAACGCCGCCCATCTCGAACAGCTCGCCACCTATGGCGATCCCAAGCGCGACCCTCGTATGAGGGTGGTCAGCGTGGCGCACCTCGCGCTGGCCCCCGACCTGCCCGCCCCGCGGGCCGGCGGCGACGCGCACAGCGTGCGCTGGGCGCCCGTGGAGGATCTGCTCGACCAGGAGGTCGGTTACGGCCGCGAAGGCGAGCAGGCGGCCCCGCTCGCCTTCGATCACGCCCGCATCCTCGCGGACGGCGTCGAGCGCGCGCGTTCCAAGATCGAATACTCCTCGCTGGCCACCGCCTTCTGCCCACAGGAGTTCACCGTCGGCGAGCTGCGCCGGGTCTACGAGGCGGTGTGGGGCGTCGCTCTGGACCCGCGCAACTTCCACCGCAAGGTGACGGGCACCCCTGGCTTCCTGGTGCCCACGGGAGGCACGACGACCCGTCAGGGCGGTCGCCCGGCGCAGCTCTTCCAGGCCGGCGGGGCCACGCTGCTCAACCCGCCCATGCTGCGGCCGGAGGCGTAGGGCAGGGGCGCTCCCGTGGCGGGACACGACCGGGTCGACCGCCGACATTGCGGATCAAATCGGGCGTATCGGGTTACGGTGCTGCCGTACGTCCCAGCGACTTCGCGCGCTGTGTGATCCCCCTCGGATCCGCCCGGCTCCGGGTCGCCCCGGGCCGGTCGTCAGCCGCGCCGCCGAGCCGTCTCACGCCCTGCGGGAGAAGCCATGATCCAGGCCATCGGACTGACGAGCGCCCCCCGCCGCGACCAGCCTCCCGCCGTCGACGACATCACCTTCGAGGCCCGCCCCGGGCGGGTGACCGTCCTGCTCGGGGCGGAAGGGGCGGGCAAGACCAGCGCCCTGCGGCTCATGCTGCGACTCGACCCGGGCCGCGGTGTCGCCCTTTTCCGTGGCCGTACCCTTGACCGCGTCGCCCACCCCATGCGGGAGATCGGGGTGCTCCTCGGCGACGTCCCCGGCCATCCCGCCCGCACCGCCCGGAACCACCTGCGGATGCTCAGTGCCGCGGCCGGCGTGCCCGTGCGCCGCGCCGACGACGTGCTGGAGGTCGTGGGGCTGACCGGCCTCGCCGACCAGCGCCTCGATGCCTTCTCCCGGGGCATGGACCGCCGTCTCGGCCTTGCCGCGGCGCTGCTCGGCGATCCGCACACCCTGGTCCTCGACGAGCCGGCGCGCGAGCTCTCGCCCCGCGAGACCGCCTGGCTCCACGGAGTGCTGCGCGGCTTCGCGGAGCAGGGTGGTGCCGTCCTCGTCACCTCCCGCGACGCCTCCGAGGCGGCCCGCATCGCCCACCAGGTCGTCACCATCGGCCAGGGGCGCCTCGTCGCCGACCAGACGGCCGCCGCCTTCGCCCGCACCCGGCTGCGGCCCCGTGTCGCGGTCCGCTCGCCGCTCGCGCCCCGCCTCGCCCATCTCCTGGAGGCCGAGGCCGACACCGTGGCCGTGCCCCCGGGCGAGCCGCCCATGGAAGTCGTGCACGAGGGCGGCGGCAGGCTCTCGGTCTACGGCAGCAGCTGCGCCGCCGTCGGGGAGGCCGCGTACCGGCACGGCATCCTCGTCCACCGTCTGACCGAGGAGACCGGTGACACCGGTGACACCGGTGACACCGGTGACACCGGGCCCGTGTCCCCGCTGCACCGCGCCGACGGCCGACGCGCCGGCCCTGCGGGCGCCGGGGCGGCGGCGCGAGAGGCTCCACCCGTCGACACGGCCGGAGAGCCACCGGGCGAACAGGGCGCCGAAGCGTCCGGCCCGACCGTCCGGCCCGTCACCGTGCCCCGCCCGCTGCCGCGCCTCCCCGCTCCCGACCCGGCCTGGCCGCTGCGGTACGAACTGCGCCGCGCCACAGGGGCCCCGACCGGCTGGACCGTGTCGGCCGTGACGCTCGCCGCCTCGCTCCTCGCCGCGGTGCTGCTGGCCCGTACCGGCGCCCCGGAGCCACGCCTGTTCACCGGCTGGCCCGACTTGCTGCCCCTGCCTCCGGCGGCCTTCGGCGCCGGGCTCATCGGAGCGCTCTCTTTCGGCCAGGAGTTCCGCTATCCCGCGCTGGCGCCGGACCAGGGCACTGTCCCGCGCCGCCTCGGGCTGCTCGGAGCCAAACTCGCGGTCACCGGCGCCGCCGCCGTGCTGCTCGCGCTCGTCGCGGTGGTGCTCGACGTGGTCATGGTGCGGCTGCTCTACGGCGACGACGCGGTCGTCGCCCCCACCGGATGGGCCGTCGGTCTGGCGGGCTGCGCCTGCCTGACCCTCGGCTGCGCGTGGGCCGGTCTTCTGGCCGGCGGGCTGTTCCGCTCCACCGCGCTGGGACTGGTCGCGGTGCTGGCGGTGCCGACACTCGTGATGCCGGTCCTCGGCAGTGTGCTGGCCGAGCCCGCGGCCCGGTCGCTCATCGGGCTTCCGGAGCGGTTGCGCGCGGCCGCCGTGGTCCAGTGGCCGTCCGAGATGGACACCGGGATCTCGGCGGCCCTGCGGCTGGTGTCCCAGCCGGTCGGCTGGGCGCTCGCGCTGTCGCTGGCGGGACTGCTCGGCGCGTACGTCCTCACCGTGTTCCGGGGCAGGCCGAGATGAGGGCGCGCGCCCGGGTGCTCACGCCGCCGCGCTCACGCTCCGGAATCCAAGCCGGTGGCAGGCGCCGAAGTCGTCACTCTCCGCATTCGCGCCACCCTGGAGAGTGCCCGGTTCTGTCCATTTGGGCGTCAATTGTGAGGTAATGGGCGATCACCCTTTCGTGTGCTTTTCACCAAAGACCTCAAGGGACTTCGAGGTGTCGCCGACAAAGGAGGCGTGAGTACCCTTGCGCACACCATGATGACCGCGGCTCGCCCCGCCGACACCGGCCTCGCCGGCCCGGGCGAGCTTGACCGTTACCCCTACGCGGAGACCCCAGGGGTCGACCGCGGGGCCCCGCCCGCCTGGGACGGTGAGGCGGAGCTGAGCCGAGCCGGCCGCCGCGCGGCCGGCAGTCGCGGCCGAGGACTGCACGGCCAGCTCGTGCAGCAGCTCGGCCAGATGATCGTCTCCGGCGATCTGGGAGCCGACCGCCCGCTCGTCCCCGAGGAGATCGGGCAGCGGTTCGAGGTCTCCCGCACCGTCGTCCGCGAGTCCCTGCGCGTCCTCGAGGCCAAGGGCCTGGTCAGCGCCCGCCCCAACGTCGGCACCCGGGTCCGTCCCGTCAGCGACTGGAACCTCCTCGACCCCGACATCATCGAGTGGCGGGCCTTCGGCCCCCAGCGCGACGACCAGCGCCGCGAGCTCTGCGAGCTCCGCTGGACCATCGAGCCGCTCGCGGCGCGACTCGCCGCCGGGCACGGACGCGAGGACGTCCAGCAGCGCCTCGCCGACATGGCCGAGATCATGGGCCACGCGCTGGCGCAGGGTGACTCGCTCACCTTCTCGCGCGCCGACGCCGAGTTCCACTCGCTGCTGCTCCAGGTCGCGGGCAACCGCATGCTGGAGCACCTCGCGGGCATCGTCTCCTCCGCCCTGCACGTCTCGGGCGCGCCTTCGGGCGGCTGCGACCGTCCCACGGAAGCGGGTGTGGGTCATCACCTCCGGATCGTCGACGCCGTGGGCGCGGGGGATGCCGCCGGGGCCGAGGCCGCGATGCGTCAACTGCTCGTCGCCCACCCGGACGTCGAGCGCGTGGTGCCGGCGCCCCGCGAGCACTGACCGCGCGGAAGAGCGGAACGGCACCGGCGGGTCGCACGGACGGGCCGCATGCGCGAGACCGTGGACACGGCTCGCGCGTACGGCCGCACGTCCGGTCGCACGCGCGAGCCGTTGTGGACGAACGGCACATGGCGCCCCCGGAACTCGGGCGGGGGCGCATCGGGGTGTTCTGTCCACTTGAGTGGCCTTCCATCCCTTATGGGGTGTGACTCGGGCCACGAGGATTGGGCGTAACGCTCTTTGAGGCAGTGCGATGACTAAAGAGGTGGTAGCCGCGGAAGGAATACGGGCCTCGTTCGAGGCGCTGTGTCCCTCTGCATTCATCACCCGCGCCGCCGGTTCATCCTTGCCGGCGGTCGTCGGAACCGGTCCTCGTCCAGAGGGGGCCGGGACCGAAAGCCGTTTCCATCGTTCCGAGAGGTTGTTCGTGTCGGCCAGCACATCCCGTACGCTCCCGCCGGAGATCGCCGAATCCGAGTCTCTGATGGCGCTCATCGAGCAGGGAAAGGCCGAGGGGCAGATCGCCGGCGACGACGTGCGTCGGGCCTTCGAGGCTGACCAGATTCCGCCAACCCAGTGGAAGAATGTTCTGCGCAGCCTCAACCAGGTCCTCGACGAGGAGGGTGTGACGCTGATGGTCAGTGCCGCCGAGGCGCCCAAGCGCACCCGCAAGAGCGTCGCAGCGAAGAGCCCGGCGAAGCGCACCGCCACCAAGGCCGTGGCGTCCAAGACGGTCACGGCACGGCAGACCGCGTCCGCGACGTCCACCACGGACGCGTACGGCGACGGTGACGACGCCGTGGGCTCGCCCGTGAAGAAGGCCGCCACCAAGAAGACGGCGGCGAAGAAGACGGTGGCCAAGAAGGCCGCCACCAAGAAGACGGCGGCGAAGAAGACCGCCTCCAAGAAGGACGCCGACGAGCTGCTCGACGACGACCTCGTCGACGAGACCCCCACCCCGGGCAAGGGCGGCGAGGACGAGGACGAGACCGGCGAGAACAAGGGCTTCGTCCTGTCCGACGAGGACGAGGACGACGCGCCCGCGCAGCAGGTCGCGGTGGCCGGTGCCACCGCCGACCCGGTCAAGGACTACCTCAAGCAGATCGGCAAGGTCCCCCTCCTCAACGCCGAGCAGGAGGTCGAGCTCGCCAAGCGCATCGAGGCGGGTCTGTTTGCCGAGGACAAGCTGGCGAACTCCGACAAGCTCGCTCCCAAGCTCAAGCGCGAGCTGGAGATCATCGCCGAGGACGGGCGCCGCGCCAAGAACCACCTGCTGGAGGCCAACCTCCGACTGGTGGTCTCCCTGGCCAAGCGCTACACCGGCCGCGGCATGCTCTTCCTGGACCTCATCCAGGAGGGCAACCTCGGTCTGATCCGCGCCGTCGAGAAGTTCGACTACACCAAGGGTTACAAGTTCTCGACGTATGCGACCTGGTGGATCCGCCAGGCCATCACGCGCGCGATGGCCGACCAGGCCCGCACCATCCGTATCCCGGTGCACATGGTCGAGGTCATCAACAAGCTCGCGCGTGTCCAGCGCCAGATGCTCCAGGACCTGGGCCGCGAGCCCACCCCGGAGGAGCTGGCCAAGGAGCTCGACATGACCCCTGAGAAGGTCATCGAGGTCCAGAAGTACGGCCGTGAGCCGATCTCCCTCCACACCCCCCTGGGTGAGGACGGCGACAGCGAGTTCGGTGACCTCATCGAGGACTCCGAGGCGGTCGTGCCCGCGGACGCCGTCAGCTTCACCCTGCTCCAGGAGCAGCTGCACTCCGTCCTGGACACGCTCAGCGAGCGCGAGGCGGGCGTCGTCTCGATGCGCTTCGGTCTCACCGACGGTCAGCCGAAGACCCTCGACGAGATCGGCAAGGTCTACGGGGTGACGCGTGAGCGCATCCGTCAGATCGAGTCGAAGACGATGTCGAAGCTGCGCCACCCGTCCCGTTCCCAGGTCCTCCGGGACTACCTGGACTGACGGACGGAAACAACCGAATCAGCAGGTCCCGAAGGCCCGGCCCTCTCTTGTGGAGGAGCCGGGCCTTCGGGCTTCCCCGGGGGCCCGGTGCGAATTCGGAGTACGGCCGTCCGGCTTCGGGATGCGGTGATCGCCGCGCGGGTTGACCCTGGGTGTGCAAGGAACTCCGCACCGTCAGGAGACCGCATGCGTTCCCTGAGCTATCCGCTGGCCGGCGCCATCGCGCTGCTGCTCGCGGCCCCTGCTCCGGCAGCGGCGGACCGGGTGATCGTCGGGGGACAGTCGGTGCGGGCCTCGGAGGCGCCCTGGGCCGTGGCCCTGGCGAGCCGCCAGCGGTTCGGGCCCGCCCGGTCGGGGCAGTTCTGCGGCGGCGTCGTGGTGGGGCCCAGGACGGTCGTCACGGCGGCGCACTGTCTGAGCCATGAAGTGCTCGGCATGGATGTGAGCGAGGCGAAGGACCTCCGGATCATCACCGGCAGGGACGATCTGCGGGGAGTGGGCGGGGCCGAGCTGGAGCTCCGCGACACCTGGGTCAATCCCGGATACGACGCCGGGACCAACGCGGGCGACGTCGCCGTACTCACCCTGAAGGAGCCGGTGCCGGGAGGCCGCGCCATCCCGATGGCGCAGTCGGGCGATCCGGTCTACCGGACGGGCACGCCGGCCATGGTCTACGGATGGGGCGACGTGTACGGCGACGGCACCTATTCGGAGACCCTCCGTACGGCCAGGCTGCTGGTGCTGGACGACGCCCTGTGCGAGCGGGCCTACCCGGGGAGCGCGGAGGGGGTCTACCGCAAGGGTTCGATGCTGTGCGGCGGACTGCCGGACGGCGGCAAGGACGCCTGCCAGGGCGACAGCGGCGGGCCGCTGGTCGCGCGGGGGCGGCTGATCGGGCTGGTCTCCTGGGGCAGCGGTTGCGCCCAGAAGGGCCACCCAGGGGTCTATACGCGCATCTCGGCGGTCAAGCCATTGGTGGCGGCACGTGTGACCGAGAGCGCGAAGCAGACCGTGCCACCCGCCGCCCAGGCGGTCGAGCCGCCCGTACGGACCGCGCCGCCGGAGCCGGAGCGGATCGCCCCTCCGGTGCAGCTGCCTCCGATCGCCCAGCAGCTCGTGTCGCGGGCTGTCCCGCGAGGTGTGCGGCACGGGCCCAGGGCGCGGCCGAGAAGGCCGTGGTGAGCGCCGTGAGGGCGTATGGAGGCATGTCCGCCCACCGCCGTGGGTGCCGCGGCGGTGCGGCCGAGCACACGAGAGCGGGCGACCTCCCCCGTGGGGGTGGCCGCCCGCGGCTGCCCGGCCCTGGATGGCCGGACCTCGCTCGTCGTCGGATGCGATGTGTCAGCGTTCCATTGCGGACTCAACGGTCCTCGTCGGACGCGGACGCCGGAGAGGCGGTGAGCCGCTCCGTCTCGTCCTGTATCTCCGCGGCGATCTTCTTGAGTTCTGGCTCGAACTTACGCCCATGGTGGGCGCAGAAGAGCAGTTCGCCGCCGCTCATGAGAACGACGCGCAGGTAAGCCTGAGCGCCGCACCGGTCGCAGCGGTCAGCGGCCGTCAGCGGGCTCGCGGGGGTCAGAACAGTAGTCACGTCGCCTCTTCTCTAGCTCGACGAGCTGTCGTACCAGGGTCAACATCCAACCAGGCCGAAAACGTTCCCGCTCGTGGCTTTTCCTCGAAAGTTCCTTCCGAGTGGGCCGGATCTTGACGGTTGGCGGCGAATGAGCCGTATTGCGTGGGCTTACGGTTTCACGTCGCTGGGGGTCTTTGGTCCTCCCCGGCCGGCTTGCCGGGTTGTTCTTGAGGACGTGCCCGGAGCCTAAATGGTTCATGCCTCCAATGGAACGTGATGTGCACGTCACTCCATCGAGTCATCGAACGCGTGATCGACTCTGGACTAGCATGGGCATTCCTACGGGTGGCTGCGCAAAGGCTCTACCAGGCCTCGGTACCCTCTGAACGGCGACCGAGCCATGACCGCGCCCGACCGGGGCCAAAAAGAAATTCAGCGAGGAGCGAACCGCGTGACCGCCGATATGTCCGTGCCGTCCACTGCGTTGCTGACCGGGGCAGACCGGGACGGATCCAACTACACCGCGCGGCACCTGCTCGTCCTCGAGGGTCTTGAGGCCGTCCGCAAGCGCCCCGGTATGTATATCGGCTCCACTGACAGCCGCGGTCTGATGCACTGCCTCTGGGAGATCATCGACAATTCCGTCGACGAGGCCCTGGGCGGATTCTGCGACCTCATCGAGGTGATCCTCCACGACGACGGCTCGGTGGAGGTCCGGGACAACGGCCGCGGCATCCCCGTGGACGTCGAGCCCAAGACCGGGCTGTCCGGTGTCGAGGTCGTGATGACCAAGCTGCACGCGGGCGGCAAGTTCGGCGGCGGTTCGTACGCCGCCTCCGGTGGTCTGCACGGCGTGGGCGCCTCCGTGGTCAACGCGCTCTCCGCGCGACTGGACGTGGAGGTGGACCGCAACAGCCGCACCCACGCGATCAGCTTCCGGCGCGGCGTCCCCGGCATCTTCACCGAGTCCGGCCCGGACGCACCGTTCGATCCGGCCAACGGCCTCCTCAAGGGCAAGAAGGTCCCCAAGGCCCGCACCGGCACCCGTGTCCGCTACTGGGCGGACCGCCAGATCTTCCTCAAGGACGCGAAGCTCTCCCTGGAGACGCTGTACGGGCGTGCCCGGCAGACCGCGTTCCTCGTGCCGGGGCTCACCATCGTCGTCCGCGACGAGCGCGGCCTCGACGGTGCGGACAGCACCGAGGAGACGTTCCGCTACGACGGCGGCATCAGCGAGTTCTGCGAGTACCTCGCGCAGGACAAGGCCGTGTGCGACGTGCTGCGGCTGACCGGCCAGGGCACCTTCAAGGAGACCGTCCCGGTCCTCGACGACCGCGGGCACATGACCCCGACCGAGGTCACCCGCGAGCTCGGCGTGGACATCGCCCTCCGCTGGGGCACGGGCTACGACGCGGCGGTCAAGTCCTTCGTCAACATCATCGCCACCCCCAAGGGCGGCACGCATGTGACCGGATTCGAGCGCTCGATCACCAAGACGGTCAACGAGGTGCTCCGGTCCTCGAAGCTCCTGCGGGTCGCGGAGGACGACGTCGTCAAGGACGACGCCATGGAGGGCCTCACCGCCGTCGTGACCGTCCGCCTGGCCGAGCCGCAGTTCGAGGGCCAGACCAAGGAGGTCCTGGGCACCTCGGCCGCGACCCGGATCGTGGCGAACGTGGTCGCCAAGGAGCTCAAGGCGTTCCTCACCTCCACCAAGCGCGACGCCAAGCAGCAGGCGCGGGCCGTCATGGAGAAGATCGTCGCGGCGGCCCGTACGCGCATCGCCGCCCGGCAGCACAAGGAGGCCCAGCGGCGGAAGACGGCACTGGAGTCCTCCTCGCTGCCGGCCAAGCTCGCCGACTGCCGCAGTGACGACGTCGAGCGCAGCGAGCTGTTCATCGTCGAGGGCGACTCGGCGCTCGGCACGGCGAAGCTGGCGCGGAACTCCGAGTTCCAGGCGCTGCTCCCGATCCGCGGCAAGATCCTCAACGTTCAGAAGTCGTCGGTCTCCGACATGCTCAAGAACGCCGAGTGCGGCGCGATCATCCAGGTGATAGGGGCGGGGTCCGGCCGGACCTTCGACATCGACGCGGCGCGCTACGGGAAGGTAATCTTCCTCGCCGACGCCGATGTGGACGGCGCGCACATCCGCTGCCTGCTGCTGACCCTCTTCCAGCGCTACATGCGGCCCATGGTGGAGGAGGGGCGGGTCTTCTCGGCGGTGCCTCCGCTGCACCGGGTGGAGCTGACCCACCCCAAGAAGGGGCAGGACAAGTACATCTACACCTACTCCGACAGTGAGCTGCGGCAGACGTTGCTGGAGCTGGACCGGAAGAACGTCCGCTACAAGGACGGCATCCAGCGCTACAAGGGCCTCGGCGAGATGGACGCCGACCAGCTCGCGGAGACCACGATGGACCCGCGCCACCGCACGCTGCGGCGGATCAACATCACCGACCTGGAGGCGGCGGAGCGCGCCTTCGACCTCCTGATGGGCAATGAGGTCGCTCCGCGCAAGGAGTTCATCACCAACTCCGCGGCCACGCTGGACCGCTCGCGCATCGACGCCTGACGGGCCGTCACCCGGCGATCGCCGCCCGCTCGTCCGGAGGCGAGCCGTGCCGTCGTGGTCCGGCGGCGACGCGCCGTATCGGGAGGTCCGTGCGCCGGAGCGGGCCTCCACCCCCGGGTGGAGAGTGATCTCCACCCGGGATCCACCCCGAAGCCCACCCGTGGTCCGATCCCGGTCGGGAGCCGGATCCGTAGCGTCGGATGCGTCGAATCGTTCGCGTCCATCCGCGCTCCACGGAGGCTGTCCCCATGTCCGGCTTTTCCGATCTCGTAGTGATCGTCGCGGTCTGCGCGATCGTGCTCGCCCGGCAGACGAGGCCGCGCAAGGTGGCCGCCGGCGCCGGACGCTGGTGGGTCCTGCCCGCGGCGCTCGCCTTCATGGCCGTCCGGCAGCCGGGGCTGATCGACACCGGGCATCGCGCGGAGTCCGTGGGCCTGCTGGTCGGCGGGGTGCTGGCCGGGCTCGCAACCGGCGCCGCGTGGGCCTGGACCACCCGAATATGGTTCGACGAGTCCGGGGCGCTCTGGGCCCAAGGCGGCAAGGTCACGCTCGCGATATGGCTCGGCGGGGTGGCCCTGCGCGTCGCGCTCTATGGTCTGGGCGCGCTGGTCGGGGTCCACCAGGGCGGCGGCGCGGCGATGGTGACCATCGCGGCCATGCTCCTCGCCCGTTCCGGCGTGCTGGCCCACCGGGCTCAGGGCTTTCGCCCGGCGTACGGTGTCCCTGCCGGTGGCTGAGTCTTACGTCGCGGCGGAAGGACCCCAAGTGCCGATCGAGAACTGGACCGAGTGGCCCGCCCGCGAGGCGCTCTCCCGGATGGGGGTGCCGCTGCGGCGCCAGATCATGAGCTGGGTGGTGCGGCTCGGTCTGCTGGGCCTGCTCCTGTGGGGCGTGCTGCAGGACCATGTGCTGCACGGGTGGGGGTTCGCCGCCCTGGCCCTCGGCCTGCTGGTCTGCGTCGCCGGGATCCGGATCTACGTCGGCACGACGCTCGCCCAGCGGCTGTGGCCGTCGCTGGGGGTGCTGGGGGTGCTGTACGGGGTGGGTACGGGCTCCCAGCTGGCGGGGGTGCACACGCCCGCGGCCGTGCTCTGGAGCGTCTGCGCGATCATCGCCATGGAGCGGCTCCCGATGCTGTACGGAGTGGCCGTCTCCGCGGTCGCCATGGGGTCGTACGCCCTGGCGAGCCCGGACAACCCGACGGTGGTCGTCCTGACGGCGCTGGGGCTGCCCGTCGTCGGATACGCGCTGCGGCTGGACGAGGAGGCGCGGGGGGCGGGGTTCCGGCTGCTGGCCCAGGAGCGGGCGGCCCGCCGGGCGGAGGCCGAGTCGGCGGCGCTCGCCGAACGGGCCCGGATCGCCCGGGAGATCCATGACGTGCTCGCCCACAGCCTCTCCGCGCAGATGGTGCACCTGGAGGCGGCACGGCTGCTCATCGAGAAGGGGGAGGGCCGGCAGCGGATCCTGGAGCAGGTGGTGGCGGCCCGGGGCATGGCGCGCGAGGGGCTGGCCGAGACCCGGCAGGCGCTCTCCGCCCTGCGTGGCGAGATGTCCCGAATCGAGGACTTCCTGCGGGAGTCGGCCGCCTCCGAGGGGGCATGCCTGGAGGTGGCGGGGGAGCCGCGGAGCCTGTCGGCCGAGGCCGGGCTGACGGTGCGCAGGGTCACTCAGGAGGCCCTGACCAATGTCCGCAAGCACGCGCCCGGCGCCAGGGTGGAGATGAGATTCACCTATCTGGAGGGAGAGGTGGAGCTGTGGGTCCGTGACAGGGGCGGGCACGCGGATGCCGGAGATCTCGTGGTGTCCGGCGCCGGGTACGGTCTGCTGGGGATGCGCGAGCGCGCCGAACTGCTCGGCGGCACGCTGGAGGCCGGACCGGCCGGACCTGAGCAGGAGGGCTTTGTGGTGCGTTTGCGGGTGCCGGCGTGAGGGGTGGCGGGATCGGCGGCGGTGAGGCGTCCGGCGCGGGGGGCCGGGCCCGGCCCGAGGGCGCGGCGGATGCCGGTGGCGGAGAAGAGACGGGGAGCCCGGGCCGTGCGGGGGCACGTGGTGGCGGTGGCGACGCGGTGGCGCGGGTCGTGGTCGCCGACGACCAGACCGTGGTGCGCGAGGGCATCGTGATGCTGCTCGGGCTGCTGCCGGGGATCGAGGTCGTGGGGGCGGCGGCCGACGGCCATGAGGCGGTGCGCCTGGTGGCCGCGCACTCTCCCGACGTGGTGCTGATGGACCTTCGGATGCCGCGCTGCGACGGGGTGGAGGCGACGCGGCGCATCCGGGACGAGTATCCGTCGACGCAGGTCGTGGTCCTGACCACCTATGCCGATGACGACTCGCTCTTCCCCGCCCTGCGGGCCGGGGCGCGCGGGTATCTCACCAAGGACGCCGGCGGGGAGGAGATCGTGCGGGCGGTGCGGCATGTGATGTCGGGGGAGGCGGGGCTCTCGCCCAATGTGCAGCGCCGGTTGCTGGAGCGGCTCTCCGGGCCCGAGGCGGAGGGCTCTCCGGCTCGGGCGGCCGCTGCCGGATCTCCCCTCCGCGAGCCCGTCCCCGGCGTGGCGCCGCGCCGGGAGTTGCCGGACGGGCTGACGGCGCGTGAGGCGGAGGTGCTGTCCCTGGTCGCCGAGGGGCTGTCCAACGCGGAGATCGCCCGTCGGCTGCACGTCAGCACGGCGACGGTCAAGACGCACATCAACAACCTCTTCGCCAAGACCGGGGTGCGGGACCGCGCGCAGGCCGTGCGGTACGCGTTCCGCCACGGGATCGTGATCCCGCCCGGTCCACGGCGGAGTTGACGGAAGATCAGGTGCCGGGGGGGCTTGTATTCCGTTCAGCGGGCCGTCCAGGCGTAGCGGTGTTCCGGGCGGCCGGTCTCGCCGTACTTGAGGGTGAGGCGGAGTCTGCCGGACTCCTCCAGGCGCTTGAGGTAGCGCTGTGCGGTGGAGCGGCTCAGGCCCGCGCGGTCGGCGACCTCGTGGGCCGACAGGGGCCGTACCGCGTCCGAGAGCACCCGGCGGATCAGTTCGGCGGTCGGCGCGGAGTGCCCCTTCGGCATGGGGACGCTGGTGGCCGCGGTGCGCAGGGTGCCGAAGATGCGGTCGACCTGGTCCTGGCCCGCCTCGTCCGCGTCGTCGAGGGTCCGGCGCAGCTGCGCGTACGCCTCCAGCTTCACCCGCAGCCCGGGGAAGGTGAAGGGCTTGACCAGGTACTGCAGGGCGCCGAAGCGCATCGCCGCCTGGACCGTCGCGATGTCCCGGGAGGCCGTCACCATGATCACGTCGGTGAGGTGGCCGCGCTGGCGCATCCGGCGCACCAGGGAGAGCCCCGTCTCGTCGGGCAGGAAGTGGTCCAGGAGCATCAGGTCGATGCCGCCCCGTTCGAGCACGGCCATGGCCTGGGCCGCGGTGTGGGCCTTGGCGCCGACATGGAAGCCGGGCACGCGCGCGACATACGCGGCGTTGATCTCGGCGACCCGGAAGTCGTCGTCCACCACCAGGACTTCGATCATTTACTTCACCCCTTCGAGTGAGCGCACTGCTTCGGGCAACTCCACGGTGAACACCGCGCCGCCACCGTCCCGTTCACTTGCCCGAGCCGAGCCTCCATAGCGTTCGGCCAGTCTTCTGACGAGGGAGAGTCCGAGCCCGCGGCGGCGGTGCGGGGGCGATTCCTTGGTGGACCAGCCGTCGGCGAAGACGCGTTCGCGGTCGGCGGCGGGCACCCCGGGCCCGTTGTCGGCGACGTGCACGACCAGGGCGGCTCCCACCGTCCGCAGCTCCACTTCCACGAACGGCTCGCCGCCGGTCCGGCCCGCGGCCGCGTCCAGCGCGTTGTCCACGAGATTGCCGAGGACGGTGACCAGGTCGCGGGGGTCGACCACCCGGTCAGGCAGCCGGGTCCGCGGGCTCACCCGCAGCGCCACGCCGCGCTCCGCCGCCACCGCGCTCTTGCCCACCAACAGCGCGCCGACCAGCGGATCGTGCACCCGCTCGGCGACCTGCTCGGCCGTGGCCCGGTGCGCGCCCGTCACCTCCGCCAGGAACTCGGCGGCCTCCTCGTACAGCCCCAGCTCCAGCAGCCCGATCAGGGTGTGCAGCCGGTTGGCGTGCTCGTGGTCCTGGGCGCGCAGCGCGTCGGTCAGGCCGCGGGTGCCGTCGAGCTCCCGGCGGAGCTGCTCCAGTTCGGTGCGGTCGCGCAGGGTCGCCACGGTGCCCCCGTCGGCGGTGTCCATCCGGTTGGCGACCAGGACCCGCCCGTCCCGGACGGTGAGCAGGTCCGTGCCCGCCACCCGCCCCGCCAGTACGTCCGTGGTCCGGCCGGGCGGCAGGACGCTGTCGAGCGGCTGCCCGGTGGCGTCCGGTCCGAGCCCGAGCAGCCGCTGGGCCTCGTCGTTGACGAGCCGCACGCGGCCCCGCCGGTCGAGGGCGACGACGCCCTCGCGGATGCCGTGCAGCATGGCCTCGCGCTCGTCCAGCAGGGCGGAGATCTCGGTGAGTTCGATGCCGCGGGTGCGCTTGCGCAGCCGCCGGGAGACGGCGAGCGCCGCCAGCGCCCCGGCCCCGAGTGCGGCACCGGCGTACAGCAGGATGCCCGGCACCGCGTGCACCAGCAGCGCGTGCACGTTGTCGTAGGCGATGCCGACGGAGACGGCCCCGACGACGGCGCCCTCGGCGTCGCGCAACGGCACCTTGCCGCGTGCCGAGCGGCCGAGCGTGCCCTGGGCGATGCCCTTCCACTCCTTTCCGCTCAGGGCCGTGCGGGGGTCGCTGCTCACCTGCTCGCCGATCCGCGCGGGCGAGGGGTGGGAGTAGCGGATGCCCCGGGCGTCGACGATCACCACATAGCTCGCGCCCGTGGCCAGCCGGATGCGTTCGGCGGCGGCCTGCACGGGCCCCTGGGGGGTGGGCCGTCCGGTCAGCAGCGCGTCGGCCATGGCGGGCTGGGCGGCGGTGGCCTGCGCGATGGCCAGCGCCCGCCGCTCGGCCTGGTCGTCCAGCTGGGCGCCGAGGGGCGCGAGGAAGAGCCCGGCGGCGAGCCCGGTGACACCGGTGATGATCAGCAGCTGGACGAGCAGCACCTGGGCGAAGACGCGGCGGGGCCACCGGGGGCGCATAGGGGTCCCTTTCGTCTCGTCCTGAGGTGCCACCAGAACGTAGCCGGATCGCGGCCCAATGGCCGGTTCCGTAGCGCTTTCGTTGTTCTACCGCGAGCAAAACGAGCAGAACAGGGTTCGTGCCCTCAACCCGCACAGCGCTCACAAGGCTGTCTCCGCGGGGCGCGCCGCCCTTACCGTCCAGCACCTGCCGCCCCGAGGGACCGCGGGGCGGACGAGCCGGGCACAGGAGGCACCACGATGAACAGCGGGACGCTCGACACTACGCACAGCGGCACCCCACCGGGCCGGAATCCGGCCATCGAGCTGCGCGGCGCGAGCAAGGTGTTCCGCACCCCCTCGGGCGCGGAGCACACGGCCGTGCGCGACCTCGATCTGACCGTGGGGCGCGGCGAGTTCGTGGCCGTGGTGGGACCCACGGGCTGCGGGAAGTCGACCACCCTCACCCTGGTCAGCGGGCTGGAGGAGCCGACCGAGGGCGAGGTGCTCATCGGCGGCGACCCCGTGACCGGGATCCGGCCGGAGGTCGGGTTCGTCTTCCAGCAGGACGCGGTGTTCCCCTGGCGCACGGTCCTGTCCAATGTGATGGCCGGCCCGCGCTTCCGCGGCGTGCCGAAGGCCGAGGCGCGGGAGCGCGCCCTCGACTGGCTCGGCCGGGTGGGGCTCGCGGCCTTCGCCGACCGCTATCCGCATCAGCTCTCCGGCGGCCAGCGCAAGCGCGTGGCGCTCGCCCAGACCTTTGTCGGAGACCCCTCGATCCTGCTGATGGATGAGCCGTTCTCGGCGCTCGACGTGCAGACCCGCGCACTGATGTCGGACGAACTCCTCGAACTGTGGGGCGGCGGGCAGCCCGGCGGAACGGCCGCCTCCGTCGTCTTCGTCACCCATGACCTGGAGGAGGCGATCGCGCTGGCCGACAAGGTGGTCGTGATGACGGCCGGCCCGGCCACCGTGAAGGAGGTCTTCCCCGTCCGGCTGCCCCGGCCCCGGAAGGTCGAATCCATCCGTCTGGAGGCGGAGTTCGTCGAGATCTACCGCGAGATCTGGTCGTCGCTCGGCGAAGAGGTCCGCATCACCCGGGAGAGGGGTGCCGACCGTGTCGCATGAGCCGATCCCGGCCGATTCCGCCGTCGCGCCGATGGCCGCGCCGAAGCGTGCCACGGGCCGTACGGAAGCCCGGGCCAGGGCCGCCCGGCACCGGAAGCTGCTGGTTCTCGCGGCGCGGGTGCTGCTGCTCGCCGTGGTGCTCGCGGCCTGGGAGCTGATGGCCCGCCACAAGGTCATCGATCCCTTCAACTTCTCGATGCCGTCGAAGATCTGGGACCAGATCGTGCAGTGGACGGCGCACGGCACCGCGCAGGGCTCGCTGGGCGAGCAGATCTGGTACACGCTCTACGAGGCCCTGTTCGGCTGGATCATCGGGGTGACGGGCGGGGTGGCCCTCGGCATCGCGCTCGGCCGGGTGCGCTTCCTGGCCGATGTCCTCGGCCCGTACATCAAGATCCTCAACGCGCTGCCGAGGATCGTCCTCGCGCCCATCTTCGTCATCTGGTTCGGCCTGGGGCCCGCGTCCAAGGTCGCCTCGGCCGTGGTGCTGGTGTTCTTCCCGGTCTTCTTCAACGCGTTCCAGGGGGCGCGGGAAGTGGACCGCAATCTGGTCGCCAACGCCCGCATCCTGGGCGCGAGCAATCGCCGGGTGACCCTCCAGGTCGTCGTGCCGTCCGCCACCTCCTGGATCTTCACCAGCCTGCACGTGAGCTTCGGCTTCGCGCTGATCGGGGCGATCGTCGGGGAGTACATCGGGGCGACGAAGGGGATCGGGCTGCTCGTCTCCGCCTCCCAGGGGACGTTCAACTCGGCGGGGGTGTACGCGGCGATGGTCGTCCTGGCCGTGGTCGCGCTGGTGGCGGAGGGGCTGCTGACGTTCGCGGAGCGGCGGCTGTTCCGCTGGAAGGCGGTCGATCCGGGAGCGGGCGGCTGAGGCCGCCGCCCGGCCCGCACGGGCCGGGCCCGGCGCCCTCCACCCCACCCCTCACGTAAGGAACAGCAGCCATGCGTTCGAACAGCAGCACCCGCCGCCTCCGTCTCGCGGCCGCCGCCGTGACCCTCGCCACCGCCCTCACCGGATGCGCCGACGAGGTGTCCGGAAACGGTGCGGACTCCGGCGGCGGCAAGACCTCGGGGGACACCGTGAAGATCATGGTCGGCGGCCTCGACAAGGTCATCTACCTGCCGGCGGTCCTCACCCAGCGGCTCGGCTTCTTCCAGGAGCAGGGTCTCGACGTCCGGCTCCTCACCGAACCGGCCGGAGTGCAGGCCACCACCGCCCTCGTCGCCGGCGAGGTCCAGGGCGTCGTCGGCTTCTACGACCACACCCTCGACCTCCAGGCGAAGGGCAAACAGGTGGAGTCGGTGGTCCAACTGGCGCAGACCCCGGGCGAGGTGGAGATCGTCTCCAAGAAGGCGGAGGACGGCCTCACGTCACCCGCCGACTTCAAGGGCAGGAAGCTGGGCGTCACCGGACTCGGCTCGTCCACCGACTTCCTGACGAAGTATCTGGCCGTGCGGAACGGCGTGAAGGTCAGTGACTTCACCCCGGTCGCCGTCGGCGCGGGCCAGACCTTCGTCTCCGCGCTCCAGCAGGGCTCCATCGACGGCGGGATGACCACCGACCCGACCGTGGCGCAGATCCTCGCCCAGGGCAGCGGCAAGGTGCTCGTCGACCTGCGGACGCCCGAGGGCTCCCGGGCCGCGCTCGGCGGGCTCTACCCCGCGTCGAGCCTCTACATGAACACCTCGTGGGTGAACGGCCACAAGGAGACCGTGCACAAGCTCGCGGGCGCCTTTGTGAAGACCCTCGCGTGGATGGCCGCGCACAGCCCCGAGGAGATCGCCGCCAAGATGCCCGCCGACTACGCCAGGGGAGGCAAGGAGCTCTACGTCCAGGCCGTCAGGAACACCCTGCCCATGTTCACGCGGGACGGTGTGATGCCCGCCGACGGGCCGAAGACCGTGCACGACGTGCTCAAGGCGTTCAACCCCACGATACGGAACGCCGACATCGACCTGGAGAAGACCTATACGACGGAGTTCGTCAGGAAAGCGGGGTGACGGACACGACGTCCATGCGCGCCGGGGTGCCGGGCGTCCGGCCGCAGCTCTCCGGGCGGGGCGGCTCGGCGGCACCCTGCTCGACGAGGACCCGCCAGGAGCGGCCGTCGGTGTGGGCGACGGTCACGGACCAGTGCGCGGCCGAGCCGTCGACGGGCTCGGTGCCGGTCACGTCCAGGGCGTCGGCGCCGTCCTCGCCGGTGAGTTCGCGGACGGCCAGCTCGGCGGCCTGCCCGGGGCGTCCCCACGCCGAGCGGCCACGGCACTGCTCGGTCACGACCCGGCCGTCGCGCGCCGCTTCGAGAACGTCCTTGACGCCGTGCGCGGTCACCCGCCCGTACGCGTAGCCGTAGGGGAGGACGAAGAGGGTCGGCGCGAAGCGGTGGCCACCGATGTGGGTGACCTCCCAGGTCTCGATGCCGCCCGCGCTGACCAGTTCGGCGGCGAGCGGCCTGCCGAGCAGGGCGCAGCAGCGGTCGCGCTTGCCGTTGGTGCAGACGAACACCAGCGGGTCACCGTCGTACGGCTCCCACAGCCCGCCGTGCTCGCCCGCACCGAGCGCGTCGAGGTCCAGCGCCGCCAGCGCGGCCGGGTCGGCCGATTCTGTGGTGCGGATCCAGGAGCGGCCCGGCGCGGTGTGGGCGACGAACACCCGCTGCGTGGTGGGCCGGCGACAGTCGGCGTGGCGGCCGGGGCGCCGGATCAGGGCGATCCGTACGCCGGTGCCCGCCGCGGCTTCGTTCAGCGCGCGGCCGACGGCGGGGTCGAGGTGGCTGGTGGCGAGCGCGTCGGCGCCCCAGGGGCCGGGCTGTTCGAGCAGCAGCCAGGTCCGGGCGGTGGCGGCGGTGCCTGCCAGCGGCTCGGAGAGTTGACGGGAGACGGTCGCACACGTGCTCACGAAGGTTAGCCTAACCTGGGTTGCTGTAGATCGTATGCAGAACGGCGGCCCGGGCGGAGTCACCGCCCCTGGAACCATGTGCCTCTGCAAGCCTTGAACGCGCCTCACGGCAGCGGCTGCGGCGGCCTCGGTCCGCAGTAGTGACCCGTCGGGCGGAGGCGCAGCGGGCGTTCCGCGTACTCCTCCAGGGCGTGTGCGATCCAGCCCGCCGTGCGCGCGACCGCGAAGACCGTCTCGCCCGCCTCGGGCGGCATGCCCGAGGAGACCGACAGGACGGCCAGCGCGAGGTCCACGTTCGCGTGCAGGGACACATGGCGGGCCGTCGTGGCCTCGACCTCCCGGGCCGCCGTCAGAGCGCGTCCGGCACCCGGCACCGCCTCCAGCCGGGCGAAGAGCGCGGTCGCCCTCGGGTCCGCCCCGGGGTAGAGGCGGTGGCCGAGCCCGGGTACGCGCCTGCCGTCCCGCAGGTGGTCCGCCACCACCGCGCCGGCGCTGCCGCGCTCCAGCACCTCCGTCAGCATCCGGTGGGCCAGGCCGCTCGCCGCGCCGTGCAGCGGCCCCTCCAGCGCGCCGAGCCCCGCCGAGACCACGGCGTACGGATGGGAGCGCGCGGACGCCGCGACCCGCACCGCGAGCGTCGAGGCGGCGAGGTCGTGGTCGATCAGCAGGACGAGCGCGGCCTCCAGGGCGCGCAGCGACGCCTCGTCCGGGGCGCGTGACGTCAGCCGCGACCACAGGCGCGGCGCGAGCCGGTCGTCGGCGCCCGCCTGCGGACCGGCGGGCGGCAGGGCGTCGACCAGCGTCGGGATCAGGCCGCGCGCCGTGCCGAGCACGGTCGCCGGGGACAGGTCGAAACGCAGCGGATCCGCGGTCGCCGCCGCGATCGCGGCCACCCGCAGCCGGTCGGTCGGCCCGCTGTGGGCGGGCAGCGCGTCCACGGCGCGCCTCGCCGCGGCGAGCGTCTCCCCGGGTGCGGTGAAGCGGATGCCACGCCGCAGCTCACCGGTCCACAGCCAGTCGGCCACCTCCTCGTACGCGTGGCGCTCGGCGAGCGCGGTCGCGTCGACGCCGCGGTAGAAGTACCGGCCCTTCTCGATGAGCGTGATGCCCGTACGGATCGCCGTCTCGCCGCCGAACGTCGGCTCCCGCCTGCCGCGCCGGGCGAGCGCGTCGACCTCCCGCGCGTCGAAGGTGCTGCCCCGGCCGCCGGGGCCGCGGCGGCTGGAGAGCTGGCCGCGGCTCACATACGCGTAGACCGTCTCGGGTTTGACGCCCAGCCGCTCGGCGACCTCACGGGTGGTCAGCCGCCCCCCGTCGTCGTCGCCCGCCACCGCGCCGTCCGTCACATGATCCGCCATGGGTCACACCGTAGCGGGCCGTACATATTGATTCAATCAATGTTGACAGCTGTTGAATCAAGGATGGACAGTCGTATCAAGATTCGAGGGATCGAGGAGACACCGCAATGCCGATCACCGAGGTACCGCGCGGACTCGCGGGCGTCGTCGTCACCGACACCGCCCTGGGCGACGTCCGCGGCCGCGAGGGCTTCTACCACTACCGCCAGTTCTCCGCCGTGGAGCTCGCCGGGAGCCGCTCCTTCGAGGACGTCTGGCACCTGATGTTCCGGGGCGCCCTCCCCGACGCGGCACAGCGCGCCGCCTTCACCGCCGAGACCGCCGCCCTGCGCCGGCTCCCCGCGGACGTGCGCGACGCCCTGCCCGCCATCGCCCGCTCCTGCGCGCCGTCCGGCCCGCTCGCCGGGCTGCGCACCGCCCTCTCGCTGCTCGGTGCCTTCGCCGGGCTGCGCCCGCTGTACGACACCGGCGTCGCCCGGCGGGAGGCCGACGCCCTCGCCGCCTGCGCCGCCGTCCCCACCCTGCTCACCGCGCTCCACCGGCTCGGCCGGGGGCTCGCGCCCGTCGAGCCGCGCGACGACCTGTCGTACGCCGCCAACTACCTCTACATGCTCGACGGGCGCGAGCCCGAGCCCCGGCGGGCCCGCGCGATCGAGCGGTATCTGATCTCCACCGTCGACCACGGCTTCAACGCCTCGACGTTCACCGCCCGCGTCATCGCCTCCACCGGCGCCGACCTCGTCGCCTGCCTCGGTGGCGCCGTCGGAGCCCTGTCCGGACCGCTGCACGGCGGCGCGCCCAGCCGCGCCCTGGACACCCTGGACGCCATCGGCACCCCGGACCGCATCGACCCCTGGATCCGGGAACGCGTCCTGGCCGGCGACCGCATCATGGGCTTCGGGCACCCCGTCTACCGCACCGAGGACCCGCGCTCACGGATGCTGCGCTCCATTGCGCAGGACTTCGGCGGCCCCCTGGTCGACCTCGCGGTCGAGGTCGAGGGAAGGGTCGAGGCGATCCTCGCCGAGCTCAAGCCGGGGCGCGAACTGCACACCAACGTGGAGTTCTACGCCGGGGTCGTCATGGAGCTCTGCGGGCTGCCGCGGGAGATGTTCACGCCCACGTTCTGCGCGGCCCGCGTGATCGGCTGGAGCGCCAATATCCTGGAGCAGGCGGAGGACTCGAAGATCATCCGCCCGGCGGCCCGCTATGTCGGCCCGCCCCCGCCGCAGCCGGTCCCCGCTGCGCCCGACCTGTGACGGAGGCTGCCTCTTGGCGAAACGACAGATACCGGTCATCGTGCTGGCGGGCTTCCTGGGGTCCGGCAAGACCACCCTGCTCAACCACCTGCTGAGCCACAGCGGGGGCAGCCGGATCGGCGTGGTCGTCAACGACTTCGGCAGCATCGAGATCGACGCGATGAGCGTCGCCGGACAGGTCGACTCCATGGTCTCCCTGGGCAACGGATGCCTGTGCTGCGCCGTCGACACCAGTGAGCTCGACGGATTCCTCGACAAGCTCGCCCGGCCGGCCGCCCGGATCGACGTCATCGTCATCGAGGCCAGCGGACTGGCCGAACCGCAAGAGCTCATCCGCATGATCCTCGCCAGCGACAACGAGAGCATCGTCTACGGCGGCCTGGTCGAGGTCGTGGACGCCGCCGAGTTCGCCCGCACGCGCGACCGGCACCCCGAGATCGACCGCCACGTGGCCATCGCCGACCTCGTCGTCCTCAACAAGGCCGACCGGGTGGGGGAGGAGGACCGCCGGGCCGTTCTCGACGAGCTCGCCCGGCTCGCGCCCGGCAGGCCCGTCCTGGAGGCGGTCCACGGGCGGGTCGACCCCGAGCTCCTCTTCGACCGCAAGCCGCGGGAGCCGGAGACCCCGGGCGCGGTACGCCAGCTGTCCTTCGAGGACCTCGTGCGGGAGGAGGCCGAGCACGGCCACGACTGCGGGACGCACGACTGTGGCGGGGACTGCGCGGGGGGCAGCCCCGGCCACCGTCATCTGCACGCCGCGTACGACAGCGTCGCCTTCACCGCCGCGGAACCGATGGACCCGCGGCGGCTGATGGACTTCCTCGACAACAGGCCGGAGGGCCTGTACCGCATCAAGGGCTTCGTCCACTTCGGGGCGGACGGGCACCGGCGGACGCGGTACGCGGTGCACGCGGTGGGCGACTTCCTGCGCTTCTACGCCGCCCCGTGGGGACGGGCGGAGGAGCGGGTCACGCAACTGGTGCTGATCGGCACGGGAATCGACGCAGACGCCCTGCGGGTGGCACTGGAGGGGTGCCGGCGCGTCGAGCCGCGGGACGCTGACGAGAACGCGATGTGGGGGGTCCTGCGGTACGCGCAGGGGTGACGTCCGGTGGAGGGCGCGCCCCTGCGAGGCGCGCCCTCCACCGCTCCGGCCACTACACCGGGCCCGCCACCACCGCCACCGGCTTCGTCAGCGGCGTGCCCGAGCCGTCGCGGCGCGGGTCGGGCTCCGGGAGGTCGGCCGGGGTGCCGTTGGCCGCGGCCGCGCGGGCGGGGGACGGGCCCGCCCACGCCATGACGAGACAGTCCTCGCCCTTGAGGAAGCGCTGGCAGCGCACGCCGCCCGTCGCCCGGCCCTTGCGCGGATACTGGTCGAACGGCGTCAGCTTCGCCGTCGTCTCCGAAGCGCCCAGCAGCGTGCCGGCCGCACCGGCCACCGTGAACACCGCCGCGTCCACCGCCGGGTCGATCGCGGTGAAGGAGATCACCTTCGCCCCCGCCGACAGCTTGATGCCCGCCATGCCGCCCGCCGGACGGCCCTGCGGACGCACCTGCCCCGCCGGATAGCGCAGCAGCTGCGCGTCGTCCGTGATGAAGACCAGGTCCTCCTCGCCCGTACGGAGCTCGACCGCGCCGACGATGCGGTCACCGTCCTTGAGGGTGATGACCTCCAGCTCCTCCTTGTTCGCCGGATAGTCCGGGACCACGCGTTTGACGACGCCCTGCTCCGTGCCGATCGCGAGGCCCGGCGAGGACTCGTCCAGGGTGGTGAGACACACCACCCGCTCGTCGTCCTCCAGCGTCAGGAACTCCGAGACGGGGGCCCCGCCCGACAGGCTGGGCGCCGCCGCCGTCTCCGGCAGCTGCGGCAGGTCGATCACCGCCAGGCGCAGCAGCCGGCCCGTGGAGGTCACCGCGCCCACGTCCGCGCGGGCCGTCGCCGGGACCGCCGAGACGATCACATCGTGCTTGACGCGCTTGGCGGCCCGCTCGCCACCGTCGTCGGGGAACGGCTCGCCGCCCGCCGTACGGGCCAGCAGCCCGGTGGAGGAGAGCAGCACCCGGCACGGGTCGTCCGCGACCTCCAAGGGCACGGCCGACGCCGGGGAGCCCGCCGACTCCAGCAGGACCGTCCGCCGGTCGGTGCCGAACTTCTTCGCCACGTCGGCCAGTTCGTTGGACACCAGCTTGCGCAGCTCCGCGTCGGAATCGAGGATCGCGGTCAGCTTCGCGATCTCGTCGTTCAGCCGGTCGCGCTCCGACTCCAGCTCGATCCGGTCGAACTTCGTCAGACGGCGCAGCGGGGTGTCGAGGATGTACTGCGTCTGGATCTCGGAGAGCGAGAAGCGCGCGATCAGGCCCTCCTTGGCCTGCGCCGCGTTCTCACTCGATCTGATGATTCTGATGACCTCGTCGATGTCGAGGAGCGCCACCAGCAGACCCTCGACCAGGTGCAGCCGGTCCCGCCGCTTGGTGCGCCGGAACTCGCTGCGCCGCCGCACCACCTCGAAGCGGTGGTCGACATAGACCTCCAGCAGCTCCTTGAGACCCAGGGTCAGGGGCTGCCCGTCCACCAGCGCGACGTTGTTGATGCCGAAGGACTCCTCCATCGGCGTCAGCTTGTAGAGCTGCTCCAGCACGGCCTCGGGGTTGAAGCCGTTCTTGATCTCGATGACCAGACGCAGGCCGTGGGAGCGGTCCGTGAGGTCCTTGACGTCGGCGATGCCCTGGATCTTCTTGGCGCCGACCAGGTCCTTGATCTTGGAGATCACCTTCTCCGGGCCGACGGTGTAGGGCAGCTCGGTGACGACGAGGCCCTTGCGGCGGGCCGTCACGTTCTCCACGGCGACCGTGGCACGGATCTTGAAGGTGCCGCGGCCCGTCTCGTACGCGTCGCGGACGCCGTTCAGCCCCACGATCCGGCCGCCCGTGGGCAGGTCCGGGCCGGGGACGAACCTCATCAGGGTGTCGAGGTCGGCACCCGGGTGCTTGATCAGGTGGCGGGCGGCGGCCACGACCTCGCCGAGGTTGTGCGGCGGCATGTTCGTCGCCATGCCGACCGCGATCCCGGAGGCGCCGTTGACCAGGAGGTTCGGATAGGCGGCGGGGAGCGCGACCGGCTCCTGCTCGCTGCCGTCGTAGTTCGGCGCGAAGTCGACGGTGTCCTCGTCGATCGACTCCGTCATCAGCGACGTCGTCGCCGCCATCCGCGCCTCGGTGTAGCGCATCGCCGCGGGCGGGTCGTCATTGCCCAGCGAACCGAAGTTGCCGTGGCCGTCGACCAGCGGCACGCGCATCGAGAAGGGCTGGGCCATGCGCACCAGGGCGTCGTAGATGGACGCGTCACCGTGCGGGTGGAGCTTGCCCATCACCTCGCCGACGACGCGTGCGCACTTCACATAGGAACGCTCCGGACGCAGGCCCATCTCGTTCATCTGGAAGAGGATGCGGCGCTGGACGGGCTTGAGACCGTCCCGGGCGTCGGGCAGGGCGCGCGAGTAGATGACCGAGTAGGCGTACTCGAGGAAGGAGCCCTGCATCTCGTCGACGACGTCGATGTCGAGGATGCGCTCCTCGAAGTCGTCCGGCGGCGGGGTCTTCGTGCTGCGGCGGGCCATCGCGGCTGCTGCTCCTTCGATCGATTGCCGAGGCGGGATGCTGACGCCGACCATTGTGGACCGCCCCACCGACAACGCCGACAACCGACCCGTCCGTAAGAGCGCACCGCACCGGGAACTTCGCCAGATGTCAGCGCGCTTGCATACAGTGAACAGGACTGTTCATCACGCGAGTCGTCGCGAACCATCGCGAGCCTCCACGCGGGATTTCACGCGATCGAAGGGACGTACATGCCCATGGGTCACACGGCCACGCAACAGGCCGGTTCCAGCGGCCTGACAGCGACCGAGCACCGCCTGGCCAATGGCCTGCGGGTGGTGCTCTCCGAAGACCACCTGACCCCGGTCGCCGCCGTCTGCCTCTGGTACGACGTCGGCTCGCGCCACGAGGTCAAGGGCCGCACCGGCCTCGCCCATCTCTTCGAGCACCTTATGTTCCAGGGCTCGGCCCAGGTCAAGGGCAACGGCCATTTCGAGCTGGTGCAGGGCGCCGGCGGTTCGCTCAACGGCACCACCAGCTTCGAGCGGACCAACTACTTCGAGACCATGCCGGCCCACCAGCTGGAGCTGGCCCTGTGGCTGGAAGCCGACCGCATGGGCTCGCTGCTCACCGCGCTCGACGACGAGTCCATGGAGAACCAGCGGGACGTCGTCAAGAACGAGCGCCGCCAGCGGTACGACAACGTCCCCTACGGCACCGCCTTCGAGAAGCTGACCGCCATGGTCTTCCCCGACGGCCACCCGTACCACCACACCCCGATCGGCTCCATGGCCGACCTGGACGCCGCGTCCCTGGAGGACGCCCGTGCCTTCTTCAGCACGTACTACGCGCCGGGCAACGCCGTCCTGTCCGTCGTGGGCGACATCGACCCGGAGCAGACCCTCGCCTGGATCGAGAAGTACTTCGGCTCCATCCCCGCGCACGACGCCAAGCAGCCGCCGCGCGACGGCGCCCTGCCCGACACCATCGGCGAGGAGCTGCGCGAGGTCGTGCGCGAGGAGGTGCCCGCGCGCGCCCTGATGGCCGCCTACCGCCTCCCGCACGACGGCACCCGTGACGCCGACGCCGCCGACCTCGCGCTGACCGTCCTCGGCAGCGGCGAGTCCTCCCGGCTCTACAACCGCCTGGTCCGCCACGACCGCAGCGCCGTCGCCGTGGGCTTCGGCATGCTGCGGCTCGCCGGTGCGCCCTCGCTCGGCTGGCTGGACGTCAAGGCGTCCGGCGGCGTCGAGGTGGCCGACATCGAGGCCGCCGTCGACGACGAGCTGGCCCGCTTCGCGGCCGAGGGGCCGACCCCGGAGGAGATGGAGCGCGCCCAGGCACAGCTGGAGCGCGAGTGGCTGGACCGGCTCGCCACGGTCAGCGGCCGGGCCGACGAACTGTGCCGCTTCGCCGTGCTGTTCGGCGACCCCCAGCTCGCCCTCACCGCGGTGGAGCGCGCCCTCGACATCACCCCGGAGGAGGTGCAGCGGGCCGCCAAGGCCAGGCTGCACCCCGACAACCGCGGGGTGCTGGTCTACGAGCCCACCGCCCCCGCCGACGAGAACGCCGCGCACGACCTGAACGACGAGGAGACGGCCCAGTGAGCGACGCCGTGGCCACCGGCACCATGACCTTCCACCCGCGGCCGCGGGCCGGCGAGGCGACCCCCTGGGCCTTCCCGGCCCCCGAGCGCGGCACCCTGCCCAACGGCCTCACCGTGCTGCGCTGCCACCGTCCAGGCCAGCAGATCGTCGCCGTCGAGATCAACCTCCTGGCGCCCCTGGACGCCGAGCCGGAGGGCCTCGACGGGGTCGCCACCATCATGGCGCGCGCCCTGTCGGAGGGCACCGACAAGCACACCGCGGAGGAGTTCACCGCCGAGCTGGAGCGCTGCGGCGCCACCCTCGACGCCCACGCCGACCACCCCGGCGTCAGGGTCTCCCTGGAGGTGCCGGCCTCCCGGCTCGGCAAGGCCCTCGCCCTGCTCGCGGACGCCCTGCGCGCCCCCGCGTTCCCCGACGGCGAGATCGAGCGGCTGGTGCGCAACCGCCTGGACGAGATCCCGCACGAGCTGGCCAACCCCTCCCGCCGCGCCGCCATGGCGCTCTCGAAGAACCTCTTCCCGGCCGACGCGCGCATGTCGCGCCCCCGCCAGGGCACCGAGGAGACCGTCGAGCGCATCGACGCCGCCGCCGTGCGCGCCTTCTACGAGGCGCACGTGCGGCCCGCCACCACGACCGCCGTGGTCGTCGGCGACTTCACCGGCGTCGACCTCGAAGCGGTGCTCGCGGACTCCCTGGGCGCCTGGACCGGCTCCGCCGCCGAGCCCCGGCCCGTGCCGCCGATCACCGCGGACGACACCGGCCGCGTGGTCATCGTGGACCGCCCCGGCGCCGTCCAGACGCAGCTGCTGATCGGCCGGATCGGCGCCGACCGGCACGACCGCGTCTGGCCCGCCCAGGTGCTCGGCACCTACTGCCTCGGCGGCACCCTGACCTCCCGTCTGGACCGCGTCCTGCGCGAGGAGAAGGGCTACACCTACGGCGTGAGGTCCTTCGGCCAGGTGCTGCGCTCCGCACCGGAGGGCACCGGCGCGGCCATGCTCGCCATCAGCGGCTCGGTCGACACGGCCTCCACCGGCCCTGCCCTGGAAGACCTGTGGACGGTGCTGCGCACCCTCGCCGCCGAGGGCCTGACCGACGCCGAGCGGGACGCCGCCGTGCAGAACCTCGTCGGTGTCGCGCCGCTGAAGTACGAGACCTCGGCCGCCGTCGCGGGCACGCTCGCCGACCAGGTCGAGCAGTACCTCCCGGACGACTTCCAGGCGCGGCTGTACGAGCGCATGGCGCAGACGGGCACCGTGGAGGCGACGGCCGCCGTCGTCAACGCCTTCCCGGTCGACCGGCTCGTGACCGTCCTCGTCGGTGACGCCGCGGCGATCGAGGAGCCCGTCAAGGCGCTCGGGATCGGCGAGGTCACCGTCGTCAGCGGCTGATGCCCGAGGGCGGCTGGCGCCCGACGGCAGAGGTCTGACGCCGGGTGACATCGGCCACCAGGGAGGCGCGCGGGGCCAACGGGCCCCGCGCGCCTCCCTTATGTCCGATTTAGTGGACTGGTTGCGCATCTCGACTGTGGCGTACGCCACAAATTGGTGCTTCTGTTTGCCGTTCGAAAGTGACGGCGTCTAGCGTCAGGGCGGCTGCCCGTCAGATGTGAGTCGCATCCGCGGCCCCGGACAGTCATCGCCGAGTCCCCGTACGGCGCGAGCCAGGGGAGCCGGGGACCCACATGTCCCTGGGGTGAATCGGGCCCCTCTCCGGAGGGATCCGTAGGAGACCTTCCTGCTCCGAACCCGTCAGCTAACCCGGTAGGCGAGAAGGAAGGAAAGGATCAGCCGTACCCATGGCGTTCACTCGTCCCACCGGTAAGCACCGCCGTCCGAGCCGCGCCGTCCGCGCCGGGGCGAACGCAGCGGGCATAGCCACCCTCGCGGCCACCGGTGTCATGGCGGGATTCGCCGCTCCGGCACTCGCCGCCACCGACGACGCCCCGCGCGTCGAGGACACCGGCCTCACCCAGGCCATCGTCATCGGCGACGACACGGCCGACCGCGTCGGCGAGCAGGCCGAGATCCAGCGCAGCTCCGCGGACGAGACCGCCGCCCGCCTGCAGGCCGAGGCCGCCGCCAAGAAGCAGGCCGCCGAGGTCAAGCAGAAGGCCGACGAGGCCCAGCGCAAGCTGGACGCCGAGCGCAAGGAGCAGGAGCGCGCCGCCCGCGAGCAGGAGCGCAAGCGCCTCAACGCCTACGTCGCGCCGATCGACGGCTCCTACGTCTCCACCGGCTACAAGGCCTCCAGCGGCCTGTGGTCCTCCGGCAGCCACACCGGCGTCGACTTCCACGCCGAGTCGGGCACCTCGGTGCACGCCGTGGGCGCGGGCACCATCGTCGAGGCGGGCTGGGGCGGCGCCTACGGCAACAACGTCGTCATCCAGCACAGCGACGGCACCTACACGCAGTACGGCCACCTGTCGTCCATCGACGTCAGCGTCGGCCAGACGGTCACCCCGGGCCAGCAGATCGGCCTCTCCGGCGCCACTGGCAACGTCACCGGCCCGCACCTGCACTTCGAGGCCCGCACCGGCCCCGCGTACGGCTCCGACATCGACCCGGTCGAGTACCTGCGGTCGCACGGCGTCAACGTCTGACGCACCGTACGGACCGTCTTTCACGGCCGTATCGCGGAGTTCCTCCGCAACCGGGCCCCGGTCACCGACCGGGGCCTTCGTGTTGGCCAAAAAATACCGATGACTTCACCGGCGCCATCGGAAATTCCCGGCGCCTGCAATAGAGTCGCCCGACAGGCGTCAATCGGCCGCGTTTCGCGGGGGTCAATGCGGAGGTTCACCCATGCGGGGCCGTACGTGAACGGCTATGACAACCCGGTGCCGGACAGCCGCGGAATTCCCACGCAGGCCGTGTGCGCCGCGATCCGTGACGACATCGTCTCCGGCGCGTTCCCGCCCGGCAGCAGGCTCATCGAGGAGCTGCTCGCCCGCCGCTACGGAGTCTCCCGCGTGCCCGTGCGCGAGGCCCTGCGCACCCTCGCCTCCGAGGGGTTCGTGACCACGCGCCGCCACGCGGGCGCCTGCGTCGCGGAACCCACCGAACACGAGGCCGCCGACCTGCTCGACGTCCGCGCCCTGCTGGAGCCGCTGGGCGCCGCGCGCGCCGCGCAGCGCCGTACCGAGGCGCACCTCAAGGTGCTCCGTGGCCTGGTCAGACTCGGTCTGGAGCGCGCGCGGGCCGGCCGGGCCGGCGAACTGCGGCCCCTGGACGACTGGTTCGACGAGACGCTCGCCCAGGCCACCGGCAGCCCCAGCCTCGCCGCGCTGCTCACCCAGCTGCGACTCAAGATCGCCTGGGTGTACGTGGCGGAGCCGCCCCTGCGGCCGGTGCGCACCTGGGAGGCGCACGGCGCCCTCGTCGACGCGATCGCCCGGGGCGACGCCGACCGCGCGCGGGCGCTCGCCGCGACGCGCGCCGACCGCGCGCCGGGCGAATACCGGCTGCGCAGGCCCGCCCGCCAGGCCCGGGTGCGGAATCCGAAACAAACGGTGCGCACCGCGGCGGCCAGTTCCTGACAACAGGCCGTTATCCGGGGTGTGTTGCCGCCCTGTTGCCGATGGAATTCACGCGGGGCGCGCACGGCGCGAAACCCGGCCCGGAGAGGCGCGATACCGGCCGCGGGGAAGCGCGGAAAACGAAGAGGCCTCGGAAAACGGACAGCGGGGCCGCGGTGGCCCCAATCGGCCGCCGCGGCCCCGCCGCGCGGGATCGCTGACGAATCAGACGGTCTCCGGGAGCTCCTCGAGACCCTCGGCGACCAGCTTCGCCAGACGGTCGAGAGCCGCCTCGGCGCCCTCGGCGTCCGAGGACAGCACGATCTCCTCGCCACCCTGGGCGCCCAGGCCCAGCACGGCCAGCATGGACGCGGCGTTGACGGGGTTGCCGTCGGCCTTGGCGATCGTCATCGGGACGCCCGCGGCCGTCGCCGCACGGACGAAGATCGACGCGGGACGAGCGTGCAGGCCCTCGGCCCAGCCGACATTGACGCGGCGCTCAGCCATGGTGTTGCCCTTCAAGTCGTTATTGGTTGTCTAGACCAGTGTCTCACGGGGTCCGCGGTGCTCCGGCTGCCCCCACCTTCGCCGGTCCGGCCCACCCGCGCGAGCCGGACCGATTGTCGGTGCCCGGCCTTACGCTGGCCCCATGCAGACGCCGTCCGAGCACGCGTACCCGACCCACTGGGAAGCCGATGTCGTGCTGCGCGACGGCGGCACCGCACAGATCCGTCCCATCACCCCCGACGACGCGCAGCGCCTGACCAGCTTCTACGAGCAGGTCTCGGACGAGTCGAAGTACTACCGCTTCTTCGCCCCCTACCCCCGCCTCTCCGACCGTGACGTGCACCGCTTCACCCATCACGACTACGTCGACCGGGTGGGGCTCGCCGCCACCGTCGGCGGCGAGTTCATCGCCACCGTCCGCTACGACCGCATCGGCCCCCGCGGCCTGCCGTCCTCCGGCCCGGCCGACGAGGCGGAGGTCGCCTTCCTCGTCCAGGACGCCCACCAGGGCCGCGGCGTGGCCTCCGCCCTGCTGGAGCACCTGGCCGCCGTCGCCCGCGAGCGCTCCATCCGCCGCTTCGCCGCCGAGGTGCTGCCCGCCAACACCAAGATGATCAAGGTGTTCACGGACGCGGGCTACACGCAGAAGCGCAGCTTCGAGGACGGCGTCGTCCGCCTGGAGCTCGACCTGGAGCCCACCGACCGCTCCCTCGCCGTCCAGCGGGCCCGCGAGCAGCGCGCCGAGGCCCGCTCCGTGCACCGCCTCATCGCCCCCGGCTCCGTCGCCGTCATCGGCACCGGCCGCGAGCCCGGCGGCATGGGCCGCACCGTGCTGCGCAATCTGCTGGCGGGCGGCTTCACGGGGCGGGTGTACGCGATCAACCGGGCCTTCCCCGAGGCCCCTTCACGGCTCCAGCCCGAAGGGGTGCCCGCCCACCGCTCCGTCCTCGACATCGACGAGCCCGTCGACCTCGCGGTCGTCGCCGTCCCCGCCGAGCAGGTGCCCTCCGTCGTCGCCGAGTGCGGCGAGCACGGCGTGCAGGGCCTGGTCGTCCTCGCCGCGGGCTATGCGGAGAGCGGCGCCGACGGCCGCGACCGGCAGCGCGAGCTGGTGCGGCAGGCCCGCTCGTACGGCATGCGCATCATCGGGCCCAACGCGTTCGGCCTGATAAACACCGCCGCCGGGGTCCGGCTCAACGCCTCCCTCTCGCCCGAGCTGCCCAGCTCGGGGCGGCTGGGCCTCTTCAGCCAGTCCGGGGCCATCGGCATCGCCCTGCTGTCCGGGCTGCACCGGCGGGCCGCCGGGCTCGTCGGCATCTCCACCTTCGTCTCCGCGGGCAACCGCGCCGACGTCTCCGGCAACGACTTCCTCCAGTACTGGCACGACGACCCCGACACCGACGTCGTCCTCATGTACCTGGAGTCCATCGGCAACCCCCGGAAGTTCACCCGGCTCGCCCGGCGCACCGCGGTCCGCAAGCCGGTCGTCGTCGTCAAGGGCGCCCGCCACGGCGGCGCCGCCCCCACCGGGCACGCCGTGCCCACGACCCGGATCCCCGACGCCACCGTCTCCGACCTGCTGCGGCAGGCGGGCGTCATCCGCGTCGACACCGTCACCGAGCTGGCCGACACCGGCCTCCTCCTCGCCTCCCAGCCACTGCCCGCCGGGCCGCGCGTCGCCATCCTCGGCAACTCCGAGTCCCTCGCCCTGCTCACCTACGACGCCTGCCTCACGGACGGCCTGCGCCCCCAGCCCCCGTACGACCTCACCACCGCCGCCGAACCGGCCGACTTCCGCGCCGCCCTCGCCGACGCCCTGGCCGACGACGAGTGCGACGCCGTCGTCGTCACCGCCATCCCCTGGGTCGGCGACGCCTCCGCCGCGGACCTCGCGGGCGCGCTGCGGGAGGCGGTGGCCGCGTCCCCGGCCGTGAAGCCGGTCACCGTCGTCCACCTGGAGATCCCGGGCCTGGCGGAGGCCCTGGCGGCCCCCGTCGTGGACGGCTCGGACGCGTCGGGAGCGGTGCCCGAAGAGGGCGCTCCCGCCTCCGGCGACCGGCCTCCCGCCGTGCGGATACCCGCCTACCCCGCCGCCGAGCGGGCCGTGCGGGCGCTCGCCGAGGCCGCGCGGTACGCCCGGTGGCGGCGGCAGGCCGCCGAGCCCGGCCGGGTGCCGGAGTACGACGACATCGACGAGGCGGGCGCCGCCGCCGACATCGACGTGCTGCTGGCCGCCCACGGCGCGACCCCCGCGCCGCTCACCGGCCCGCGTGCCGTCACCCTCTCCGCCCCCGACACCCAGCGGCTGCTCGCCCGGTACGGGATCGCCGTGCTGCCCGCCCTGCCCGCCCCCGACCCCGAAAGCGCCGTCCGCGCCGCCCACCGGCTCGGCTTCCCCGTCGCCCTCAAGCCCACCGCCCCGCACCTGCGCCACCGCGCCGACCTCGGTGGCGTCCGGCTCGACCTGGGCGGCGAAGCGGAACTGATCCGCGCCTACGCCGAGTTGACCGAGCTGCTCGGCAAGCCCGAGGAGACCCGGTTCGTGGTCCAGTCGATGGCCCCCCGCGGCGTCGACACCGTCGTCCGGGCCGCCATCGACCCCGCGGCGGGCGCCGTGCTCTCCTTCGGCCTGGCCGGCGCGCCCTCCCTGCTGCTCGGCGACACCGCGCACCGGCTGGTCCCCGTCACCGACCGCGACGCCGCGGAGCAGATCCGCTCGATCCGGACCGCGCCGCTGCTCTTCGGCTGGCGGGGCACGACCCCGGTGGACACCAGGGCCCTGGAGGAGCTGCTGCTGCGCGTCTCCCGGCTGGTGGACGACCACCCCGAGGTCGTGGGCGCCGACCTGGAGCCGGTGATCGTCGCCCCCCACGGCGTCCACGTCCTGGGCGCGTCGATACGCCTGGCCCCACCGCCGGTGCGTACGGATCTGGGGCCGCGCAGCCTGCCGGTGGTCTGACCGGGCAGACCACCGGGCTCTTCGGCATGGGCCGGCCTCGGGCCCCCTCCCACCCCTGGCCCTGCGGGCCGCCTTTTCGGGTGCGGGTCCGCTTCCGCCTGCGGCGGAGCTCCCCCAGCTACCGCTGGGAGGTGCCCCCAGCGGGCGCGTCCTCAATCGCCGGACGGGCTGGGATTCGGTGCTCCTGAGTTCTTGCCTGCGGGCTGACCGTGCCACCTGCCGCCGGAGACTGATCGCGTGCTGCACATCGAGCCCGTGGGGGCACCTCCCAGCGGTAGCTGGGGGAGATTGAGGACACGCGGCGCAGCCGCGTCAGACGACCGGGGGCGACCGGGGACGCAAGGCCGGGCGGGCCTGCCGCGCCCCGTAGGATGGGCGTATGGCGAAGACCGGTACGACGACCCAAGGGCTCCGCGCGGCGATCGAGCGCAGCGGCTATTACCCGGCCCTCGTGGCCGAGGCGGTGGAGGCCGCCGTGGGCGGGGAGCCGGTCATGTCGTACCTGGTGCACCAGGAGACGACCTTCGACTCCAACGAGGTCCGCCGGCACGTCACGGTCCTGGTCCTGACGGAGAACCGCTTCATCGTCAGCCACACCGACGAGCAGGCCGCCGACGGCACCTCCCCCTCGCCGTACGCCACGACGTCCACGGAGTCCGTGAAGATCGACCGGATCTCCTCCGTCGTCCTCAGCCGCGTCGTCGCCAACCCCGAGGCCTACACCCCGGGCACCCTGCCCCGCGAGGTCGTCCTCACCATCGGCTGGGGCGCGGTGTCCCGGATCGACCTGGAGCCCGCGGCCTGCGGCGACCCCAACTGCGACGCCGACCACGGCTACACGGGCTCGTCCACCGCCGACGACCTGAGCCTGCGCGTCAGCGAGGCGGGCGACGGACCGGACACCGTCCGGCAGACCCTCGCCTTCGCCCAGGCGCTCTCCGAGGCGACCGCGGCGACCGCCCGCTGATGCCCCAGGTGACCACCGCGGGCCAGGCCTGGCACGACCCCGCCCCGCTCGACCCCCGCTCCGCGCCCCTCCCGCGCTACGGCACCGGCTCGCTCGCCGACCTGCTGCCGTCCGTCGCGGCCGGTCTGGGCATCCCCGGCATGAGCACCGGCCTGGAGCTCGCCCCCGCCGACCGGGTCTGCGTCTTCCTCATCGACGGCCTCGGCTGGGAGCTGCTGAAGGCCCACCCCACGGAAGCGCCCTTCCTGCACTCCCTGCTGGGCACGTCGATGAACGGCACCGGGCGGCCGATGACCGCCGGGTTCCCCTCCACCACCGCGACCTCCCTCGCCTCCGTCGGTACGGGCCTGCCGCCCGGCGCCCACGGCCTGCCCGGCTACACGGTCGCCGACCCGGCCACCGGCCGGCTGATGAACCAGCTCCGCTGGCGCCCCTGGACCGACCCGCACGTCTGGCAGCCCTACCCGACGGTCTTCCAGCTCGCCGACGCGGCCGGGGTCCACACCTGCCAGGTGTCCGCCCCCGACTTCCAGCACACCCCGCTGACGAAGATCGCGCTGAGCGGCGGCACCTTCCACGGCCGGCTCTCCGGCGAGGACCGGATGGACTTCGCCGCCGACCGGCTCGCCGCCGAGGACCGCGCGCTGGTCTACACCTACTACAGCGACGTGGACGGCAAGGGGCACCGCTTCGGCGTCGATTCCGACGAGTGGCGCGGCCAGTTGATGTACGTCGACCGGCTCGCCCAGCGGCTCGCCGAGCAGCTGCCGCCCCGCTCCGCGCTGTATGTCACCGCCGACCACGGCATGATCGACATCCCCTTCGACCCGGAGTCGCGCATCGACTTCGACGAGGACTGGGAGCTGCGCGCGGGCGTCGCGCTCCTCGGCGGCGAGGCCCGCGCCCGCCACGTCTACGCCGTGCCCGGCGCCGCCGCCGATGTGCTGGCCGTCTGGCGCGAGGTGCTCGGCGAGCAGATGTGGGTCGCGGGGCGTGACGAGGCCATCGAGGCGGGCTGGTTCGGCCGGCCCGGCGACGGCGTGGACGCCCGGGTCCACGGGCGGATCGGCGACGTGGTCGCCGCGGCCCGCGACGACATCGCCGTCGTCGCCACCGAGACCGAGCCGAACGAGTCCGCGATGGTCGGCCTGCACGGTTCCATGACGCCGGTGGAGCAGCTGGTCCCGCTCCTCGAAGTGCGTTCCTGACCCGCCCGCCCCCGTTTCCCCCCTCCTACGTACGAAAGGCATTGGCTTCCCCATGCCCGAGCTGGTGTTCTTCTCCGGAACCATGGACTGCGGAAAGAGCACCCTCGCTCTTCAGATCGAGCACAACCGCTCGGCCCGCGGGCTCCGCGGTGTGATCTTCACGCGTGACGACCGGGCCGGGGAGGGGAGGCTGTCCTCGCGGCTGGGGCTGGTCACCGACGCGGTCGAGGCCACCGAGGGCATGGACATGTACGGCTACCTGGTCGACCTGCTGTCGAAGGGCGGCAAGGCGGACTACGTGATCGTGGACGAGGCGCAGTTCCTGGCGCCCGAGCAGATCGACCAGCTCGCCCGCGTCGTGGACGACCTGGGCCTGGACGTATTCGCCTTCGGCATCACGACGGACTTCCGCACGAAGCTGTTCCCGGGCTCGCAGCGGCTGATCGAGCTGGCCGACCGCATAGAGGCCCTGCAGGTCGAGGCCCTGTGCTGGTGCGGTGCCCGGGCCACGCACAACGCGCGCACGGTCGGTGGCGAGATGGTCGTCGAGGGCGCCCAGGTGGTCGTCGGCGACGTCAACCGCCCCGCGGAGGAGACCGGCTACGAGGTCCTGTGCCGTCGCCACCACCGCCGCCGCATGACGAGCGCGGCCGCCCACGCCGGCGCCCTCTCCCCGGACGTCCTGCCCGCGCTCGACGTCACCTGAGCCGCCTACGGCCCGGCTCGCGGAAGAGCCCGCCCGGCGCGGGTCGCCCGAGCCGCGCGCGGCCGCGGCCGCCTCAGGGCGTGCGCGTGGTGGTGTTCTTCCTGCCCTTGTCGTCGACGGCGAACCACAGCCCCTGCTTCCCCTGGCCGTTGACGTCCCCGGCCTTGCCGTCGCCGGTGAACCAGTACACGGGCCAGCAGTCGATGGCGAGCTGCTGGGTGCCGTCGGGGCGGGTCACGGTGGAGACGAGCTTCTCGGGGATGTCCCGCACCTTGGTCCTGTCCACGGGCTTCGCCGGCTTCCACGTGTCCAGGCACGCGTCGTTGCAGGCGAACTTCATCGGCCACGCGCTGTCCTTGTTGAAGCGGTACAGCGTCCGGCCCTGGCCGTCCACGAGGATCCTGCCGAGTGCGGTGTCGCCGACGACGGACACCGGGGCGGCGCTCGCCTTCTTCCCGTCGGGCGCGAGCGCGTTCCAGGTGCCGCCGACGCCCTGGCCCTTGGTGTCGCCGGGTGCCGTGTCCTTCGCGTAGCGGTAGACGGGCCAGCCGCCCAGGGTGAGTTGCTTGACGCCGTCGGCCCGTACGACCTCGCCGAGGGCGGAGGCGTCGATCCCGGCGGAGGCGGAGGCGTTGCCGGCGGGGACGGGTGGCCAGGCCTTCGCGCAGTCACCGTCGCAGTGGGAGGCCGGCGGTTTCGCCGTGTCCTTGTCGAAGCGGTAGAGGGTGAGGCCCTTGTCGTCGGTGACGACCTGGCCGAGGTCCGCCGTCCGCCGCACGGCCAGTTTGCCGTCGGCCGCCCCCATGCCGTCCGAACGGTTGCCCTCGCCGTAGCCGTCGGCGGATCCCGATCCGTTCCCGTAGCCCTTGCCTGCCTGCGAGCTGTTGGCCGCCGGCCGGGTGTCGTACCCCTGGTCCTTCGCCGAGGGACTGCCGTTGCACGCCGTCGCCAGCACCATGACGGTGAACGCCGTACCTGCCAGGGAGACCTGTCGCCGCTTGTTCATGTCCGGGTGTTCCTTTCCACGGAGGGGCCGGCGGACGGTCCGCCGACGCCGGGAAGTACGGGAGCGGCTCCGCGAGCTCTCAGCGGAACCGGGAAGTTGTCACACGTGGCCAAAAAGCCGCCCCGAAGCCGTCGGCAACTGTCGGAAATCACCTCAGTCAGCCGATTGGAGACGCAGCGCCAGGGCGGGGCAGCGCCGTACCGCGCGCAGGGCCCGCGGCCGCATCCGGGCGGGCACGGCGATGGCGGCCCGCTCCGGATAGTTGTCCGGGCCCAGCCGCAGCAGACCGGGCAGCAGATCCGCGCACAGCCCGTGCCCCCGGCACAGCGTCCAGTCCACCAGGAGCCGCTCCTTGGGCAGCGCCGGGCGGGCGCTCACGGGGGCCGGTCCGCGCACGCCGCCGGGCAGCGGCAGCACCCCCAGGACCGGACGCCCGCAGCCGGAGCCCAGCGCGTGCGCCTCGAAGTCCTCGGCGAAGACGGCCAGCGACGAGGCCACGAAACGGGCGGTGCCGTCCGGATGCCCGCAGGCCCCGCGCCGCTCCACCGCCCGCATCCGGGCCCGTACGCCCTCCAGGGCCCGGTGCCCGCCGCCGTGCGCGGCGTCGAAGAGGCCCTCGGCGAGCGCGGGCAGCCCCACGAAGCACGGACCGCACTGCCCCGCCGACTCCGCCGCCAGCCACCGCGCCACCCGCGCCGTCTCCCCGACCGGACACGTCGACTCGGGAAGCGGCAGCAGGGCACCGGCGCCCAGCACCGCGCCCGCCGCCGCCAGGGAGTCGCGCGAGACCGTCGCCGTACGGGCGTCCGTCCCGGACAGCCAGGCGCCGTGGTACCCACCGACCAGCACCCCCTGGCCCGGCCCGGTGCCGCACAGCTCCAGCGCGTACGACAGCGGAAGCCCGGTCGGCGTCTCCACCACGTGCGCCCCGGCGACGGTCAGCAGGACGGTGCCGGGCTCCTCCGGCAGGCCCAGTTCGCGGAAGGCCGCGGCACCGAGTCGCGCCGCGACGGCCAGCTGCGCGTACGTCTCGGTGTTGGACACCAGGGTCGGCACCCCGCCCAGCCCGCTCTCGCTGGAGCGGACCCCGCGCCCGGACGGCAGCGCGGGACCACCGCCCACACCACGGACCAGAGCCGTGCCCTCGCCGGTGACGAACCGTTCCGGCAGCCGCACCACCCGCACCCCCGGCTCGCCTGCCCCGCGCTCGGCCACCGCCTGGCGCACCGACCGCTCCACGTCCGCCCGTGTCACCCCGACCACCACCTGCCGCGCACCGAGCGCACCGGCCGCCAACAGCGCCCCGTCGAGCACCAGATGCGGCACGTGGAGCAGCAGCGCCGTGTCCTTCAGACAGCCCGGCTCGCCCTCGCTGCCGTTGACCACCACCGCCGGCACGCCGCCGGTGTGCCGCAAGGAGCCGAGCACCGCGCGCAGTTTGCGGGCGAAGGGGAAGCCCGCCCCGCCCCGGCCGAGCAGCCCGACGCCCTCCGCCAGCCCGGCCAGATCACCGGCGGACAGCTCCGGCGGCGGGCCGTGCAGCGCCAGATGCGCCGCCCGGTCCAGCCACGGCCGCCGGTCCAGGCCCGTCAGCAGCCGGGGCGTGCCGACGGCCGACAGCGTCGGCACGGGCCCGGTCACACGCCCCCTCCGCCACCGCCGCGGGCCCCGCGCAGCCGCACCACCAGCGCGGCCGCCACGCCCGCCACGCACAGCGCGTACGCCGCCGTCACCCAGCCGCTCGCCGGGCGGCCCGAGTGCAGCCCGTGCAGCAGCGCCGCGCCCCAGGCCGGGTAGGCGCTCATGTGCAGGGCCCGCCAGGCGCGCGACCGGCCGCCCGAGGCGAAGGCGCCGCGCACCGCGCCGGTGACGGCGACCGTCACGAAGAGATAGCCGGCGAGCGTGCCGAGCCCGACGAGAAACGGCCGGGCCCGGTCGGTGAACGGCACGGCCGCGGCCGCGGCGCCGACGTGCCCCTCGGCCACCTTCACCCAGATGTGCAGTGCGAGGAAGCCGAGACCGGCCACGGCCAGGCCGCGGTGGACGCCCTGGGCGAGCAGCCGGTGCGCGGAGCGCAGCAGCATCCGGTCGGCGGCGGCCAGCCCCCACAGCACACTGGCGGTGAGCGAGACGAGCGCGAGCACTCCCGCGCCGAAGTCCAGGAACTCCTGCGTCCGCTGGGCCACTTGGGACCGGGCGGCGACGGCGAGCAGCAGCAGGATCGCCGCGGGCAGGGCCGGCCTGGCCGACGGCCCGCTCCTCGGGCGGGAGCGCGTCCGCCGCCGGGGAAGGGCGAAGGCCGGACGGGGGCCGGGCGGCGGGGACACGGGCGGGGGAGGGCCCGGGGGCGGGAAGGCCGGCGGTGCCGTCGGTCGCGGCGGTGCCGCCGGGGATGTGTGTGACGCGGACATAGGGGGCCTCCGGCGGGCGTCCCCGGCGGCCGGGGCACGCCCGCGTTCCTGGGAAATCCGGAAATCCCGCGCATCGGCATAAATCGCCGGGCGGTCGAATGAACAGCAGGATCCTCGGACTTCGCAAGTCCTTCATAAGCTTTATCGCGCTGTGACAAATTCGCGCTTGGCTGTCCCCATGGCGGCGGCGGGCTGCTGATGATGCCCACTCAGGCGAGAGGTCCGAACGCCCGTCCCGATCCCCTTGTCCGGTGCAGATGTCCGGAGGTAGACGATGTGCGAAATGCTGAACCGCATCTGGTCACGACCACGTGGCGAATGGACTCGCATCCTGAGAAAGGAACTTCCCGCCGTCGCGGCCAAGGTGGTCGATGAACTGCTGTGCAATACCCCGGTATTCGCGGATATCGTGGAGCGAATCGGGAAGGATGCGGCGCGGGCGGCGGTCGAGCAGGCGCTGTTGCTGGCACTGGGGCTCGGCGGCAAAGCGGACGGCATCCGTACGTCCCTGGCGGTGCCCGAGCCCCGGCCCGCGACCGGCCGGGCCGTCACCGCCCTGCCGGACGCCCGGGCACGGCAGGCGCTGTTCGCCGCGCTCGCCGACGACCGCGGCCTGCCCAAGGAGGTCCTGGCCGAACTCGCGCGCCAGGCGGGCTGGCCGCTGCCCGACCGGGCCCGCGCCGTCGTCCTCGGTGCCGCCTCCTCCAACGAGGCGCCCCAACTGGCCCTCCAGCTCACGACGGCACTCGGCCAGGGGCTGCTGGGCACCGTCGACGCGGACGTCTGCCTGATCGTCCCGGACCCGGGCCCCGAGGCGCGCTCCGAGCTGGTGGCCGTGCTCGGCGGCCGGGTGGCCGCCGTCGGCCACTGTGCTCCCGTGGCCGACGCCGCCTCCTCACTGCGCTGGGCGCGGCGGCTGCTCGCCCTGGCCCCGGCCGGCGCCGGCCCGAAGGAACGGCTCGTCTTCGTCGACGACCACCTCTCGGACCTCCTGCTGCTCCAGGACGAATCCCTCGCCCGAGCCCTCTGCGCCCGCTGGCTGCGTCCGCTCGAGGCACTCACGCCGCGGCAGAGCGAGCGCCTCGAAGCGACCCTCCTGGCCTGGCTGGAGAGCGGCGGCGCACCCGAGGCGGCCCGTGCGCTCCAGGTCCACCCGCAGACGATCCGCTACCGCCTGCGCCAGATGGAGAAGCTCTTCGGCCCGGCGCTGCGGGACCCGCGCATGCGCTTCGAGCTGGAACTGGCGCTGCGCAGCCGGCGTCTGCTGGCCCGGTCCCGGCGGCTGCGCCGGCGCGTCCAGGGCCGGGGCCACGCCCTCGCCGCCGCCGTCCACCCGCTGGGACTCGCCAGGCAGGCGCGCGTCAACGGCCTGTGAACCCCCGCGGCACGCTGCGGCGGCCCCGGACCTCGAAGGTCCGGGGCCGCCGCGTTCCCGGCGCCGGGCGGCAGGTGCGGTTGGGGAGCACCCGGCGCCGGGGGCACGCGGGGCGCTCAGCAGCGCCGCCCGCCGTTGACGCAGGACACTGCCTTCGCCATCAGCGCGTCCGGCATGACGTTGATGAAGTCACCGTGGTCCGTCACCGGCTTGTGCAGCTGCTCGGGGAAGCTGTCCACGGCGAACGGGGTGCCGGCCGGCACCGCGTACGTGATGCGCTGGACGAGCTGTGGCACGGCCCGGAAGCCGCGCGGGCACGAGCCGTCCGCCTTGGCGAAGGCGACGTGGGTACGGTGGTTGGCGCTGTCGACGGAGCGGCCGTCCCAGCAGCTCTGGAAGGCCAGGGTGCGGACCACGTCCGAACCGCCCGGGCATATCGGGTACTTGTCCTTCAGCTGCCGGTTCTCGAAACCGGTGCAGCTCCACGAGGCGTTGGCGTTGCCCGGGCCGCTGGTGAACGCCTTCGCGTCACCGGTGATCACCCTCAGGAAGCGCGGCATCGCCGAGACCTTCGACACCGGGCTGCCGCGGAACTGGATCGTCACCGACGAGGGCCGCAATACTTTGCCCATGTTGCCGTCGTGCCCGCCACCGGGGGCATGGGCGTCCGGCGCGGCCTTGCCGTCCAGGAGCCGCAGAACAGGCCAGTAGTGGGTGGAGAGATCGCCATTGGTGCAGGTGGTTCCGGCCGCGGCGAGGGACGCATTCGAGGAGAAGGCGTTCGTCGACAAATTGCCCACATAGTCATGGGTGTGGTGGGCGCCATTGCTGACACCGGGCGTGACGATGACGTTGTCCGAGTTGAAATGGCCGTTCTCGTTGCGCCCGCAGGAAGAGGTGAACGTCCCGGCGGAGCCGCCGGAACCGACTGCCGGATTCTGCTTCGCCGGCGCGGTACGGATGTCGGCGAAGTCGGAAGGGGACGGACCGCCGGGTATGGCCCGCGTCAGGACGGCGGCGCCGGCGTCGGCCCGCCCGGGCGCGTCCGCCGTACGGACCTGCCGGGCCGTGCAGCCGCTCAGCTCCGACAGATCCGACGGGCGCGTCGACCGCTCCGCGATGGCGTCGGCCATCCGGCCGATCGTCGTGGAGCGCCGCTGCTTCAGTTCGCCGAGCACGGCACCGCCGTCGCCGCCGGGCGCCGACGCCTGCTCGTACGCCCGTGCCACCTGGGCGTCGAGTTCCGCGAGGCCCGCGGAGACCTGCTGCCGCGCCGGGTCGGGCACGTCCCGCAGCCGGTCGCCCACATCCGGACAGGCGATGGTCGTCGCCGTCGCCGGGGCCGCCGCGTGGTCCGCCGAGGAGGTGCCGGCCGGCCGGTGGGACCCTCCGGCCGAGGCATGGGCGGCGACGAGCGCCGTCCCGCCGCCGCCCAGCAGCAGCGCCGCGACCGCGAGCAGCACACGTACCTTCGCGGATATGCGGTGCTTGTGGCCCTGTCGTTTCGTGGGGGTCATGGCATCACTTCATTTCCTCGTTGCTGTGCCGAGCCGTGCTCTGCCGATCCGGAACCGGGGACGGCGCGGGCATCCGGACCCGCGTCCCGGGGACGCCGGTCACTCCGGTGCCTTCCAGGACGGTGATGTGGTCGAGGACGACGGTGTTGGCGCGCGTCGCCAGCTCCCGGACCAGGGAGTTGCCGGTCCGGTCCCGCACGAGCGCCACCAGGCCGAACACCTTGCCGTGGGCGGCGCGGACCAACTGGGCGAAGACCCGGTCGAATTCGGCGCCCCGGGCGGCGTCCATCCGGTCCAGCCATCCCTGCTGCTGTTCCGTGGGGCGGCCCGGCAGCGTGATGTCCAGGGACCGGGCGGCGTCGAGGGAGCGGCGGTCCAACTCGGTGTGCCCGTCGACGAGATGCTCCCCGGCGGTCCGTACGCTGTCGCTGGTCCCGCGCTCCTGGGCCAGGCGGCCCGCGGGCTTCTCCCACAGGCCGGCGAGCCGGACCTTGCGCACGAAGTCCCGGTCCAGGGCCGTCAGCGGTCCGGACGCGGTGCTCCGCGTCCCTTCGCCGTCGTCCATCCAGGCCGGGCCGTCGGCCGCCGCCGACCGGGCTCCGCCGAACAGGGCCACCGGTACCAGCAGCGCCACCAGCGTCGCGGCCAGCGCGCCGACCACGAGCCAGGTGCCGAGCGCCCGCCCCGCCCCCGGCCGCCCGCCTTCGGGCCCGGCCCGCCGGGACAGTGGCCTCGTGAAACCCGCTCTCATGGCGCGGGCCGGTCGCACGGGACGCATCGCGCCGCCTCCCTCGTTCCTCGGCTGTCGGTCGAATGGCCAGCGACGCTAGTCGCACGGCCGACCCGGCGGAGGAGGGTTCTCCGCATCTGACAAAACGAGGACCACGGGATCGGGAGGCTGTTACCGTGCCCCGGGAGCCGCTCCTGGCGGCCTCAAGTCACGTGTGGATACGGGGATTTGGTGGCGCGGGAACGGAGCCTCGCCGTCGGGGACGTCGACCGGCCCGGGACGGCGGTGGGTTACGAGGTGCTGCTGCGGCGCGCGGTGGACCCCGTCAACAGGCCGTCCGCAGCAGGGTGAAGACGGCGCCCTCCGGGTCCGCGACCGCGGCCACCCGCCCGGCCGGGCTCTCATGCGGGGGCCGCAGCACCTGTCCGCCGAGCTCCGTCACCCGGCGCGCGGCGGCATCCGTGTCCGCCACCTCGAACGACGTCATCCAGTGCGGGCCTTGCGCGGGCGGCAGCGCCGTACCGACCCCGTGGATCGCGGCCACCGGCCGCCCGTCCAGCCGTAGCGTGACGTAGTCGGAGCCGTCCGCCTCCGCGGTCTCGGTCTCGTATCCGAAGAGCGCCTGGTAGAAGGTGACGACCGTGGACGCCCGATCCGTCACCAGCTCGTGCCGGACCGGCGTGCCGGGCGCCCCCACCAACCGGGGGCCCACCAGCCGCTGTCCCTGCCAGACCCCGAACGACGCCCCCGTCGGGTCCGTGGCGAGCACCAGCCGCCCCGCGTCCTCCGCGGACAGCGGGCCCACGCCGACCGTGCCGCAGGCGGAGCGGATCCCCTCCGCGGTCCCGTCCGCGTCGTCGCTCGCGAGATAGGTGGTCCACGCGGTGGGCAGCCGCCGTCCGGGCCTCAGCCCGCCGATGCCCGCCACGTCCTGGCCGTCGATCGTGGCGCGCACGTACGGGCCGAGCCGGCGGGGCCCGGGGTTGTAGTAGGCCCAGCCGAACAGGCCGCTGTAGAAGTCCTTGATCGATTCCAGGTCGTGTGCCAGCAGGCTCGTCCAGCACGGGGTGCCCGGTGTCTGCCTGGCCTCCCGCGTGCTCTGCCGCCGGTGGGAGCCCCAAACCTCGGTCATCGCCACTCTCTCCTCGGACCATCGTGGTGGCCGCGCGTCCCGCGCCGGTCTGCGGCGCGCGGGTGGTACGGGACGGGGCACGTCCAGATGTTTGCACCACCTGCCGTGGCGCGCCCCCCGGCCGCGCCGGGACCCACGGGTTCCCGCAGGAGAATGCCCGAATTGACGTTTCGGTTCCGTTTCGGCGCCGTTGCCGTCCGGTGTCAGGACCGCCGCCAGTATCGAGCAGGTGTGCGCGGTCCCGCCAGAGGGCCCCTCCACGTACGGCGGTTACGCCAGGATGGGGACCATGAAGCCCATCATCACCGCAGTCGAACTCATGAACGTGGTGGCCGGCGAGCGGCCACCGGTCCTGCTGGACGTCCGCTATCAGCTGGGCGGCCCGCCCGGCCGCCCGCAGTACGAGGCCGGGCACATCCCCGGCGCGGCCTATGTGGACCTGGACGCCGAGCTCGCCGGCCCGGCGGGGGAGCGCGGCAGGCACCCGCTGCCGGACGTCGAGGCGTTCGGGGCGGCGATGCGCCGGGCCGGGGTGCGGTCCGACCGCGAGGTCGTCACCTACGACGGCGGCACGGGCTGGGCGGCCGCCCGGACGTGGTGGATGCTGCGCTGGGCCGGGCATTCCTCCGTACGGGTCCTCGACGGCGGACTCGCCGCGTGGACCGCGCGGGGCGGGGCCCTCGCCACCGGAGCACCACCGGTCGAGGAAGGGGACTTCGCACCGGCGCCCGGGGCGCTGCCGCTGCTCGATTCGGACGGCGCGGCGGCGCTGGCGCGGCGCGGTGTGCTGCTGGACGCCCGGGCGGGGGAGCGGTACCGCGGCGAGATCGAGCCGATCGACGCGGTCGCCGGGCACATCCCGGGCGCGGTCTCGGCGCCGACGACCGAGAACGTGACCGAGGACGGCCGTTTCCGGCCCGCCGAGGAGCTCGCCGCGCGCTTCGCCGGGCTCGGGGCGAGCGGCGAGGTGGGGGTCTACTGCGGCTCCGGCGTCTCCGCCGCGCACGAGGTGCTGGCGCTGGCGGTGGCGGGCATCCCCGCGGCCCTCTATGTGGGGTCGTGGAGCGAGTGGTCCTCCGACCGAAGCCGTCCCGTGGCGACGGGTCCTCAGCCGGGCTGACCGGCACGGCCGTTCGGCGGACGCGACAGCGCCCGGCCTCGACGGGCCGGGCGGTGCTGCCGTGCGCGACGGGCGCCGCGGGCGCCTGCGGAGAGAACGGGCGAGGCGTGCGCCATCGTTTCCCCGACGGCTGCCGGGGGTTGACGGACGGTTACTCCTCTTGTCGTTCTGCCGTCACTCCTGTTTCTTGCGCCGGGTGCCGAAGACGATCTCGTCCCAGCTCGGCACCGCGGCCCGGCGGCCGGGCCGGACGCCGTCCGCCTCCGCCTGACGGTCCGTGGTCCCGGTGAGCCGGTCGCGGTGACCGGCCACGGAACGCGGCATCAGCACGTCCGCGTACGCGGCACCCGCGCCCGCGCTCGCGGCCGGGGGCTCGACGGCCTCCGCCTCCTCGTCGGTCTCCTCGCCCGCCGGTGCCACCGTGGGCGGCTCCGGCACGACCATGTCGCCCCGGAAGCTGGGCACGGCCTCGAGCAGGCTCGTCAGGGAGTCCCGCTCCTTGGCCGTGTCCTCCGCGGCGGCGTCGGTGTCCGCCTCCCCCGGGGGGGCGGGCGGCGCGGGCGTGGGGCGGTCCAGCGTCCGGTCGAGGGGTCGGTCGCGCGGCAGCCGGGCGATGCGCGGCACAAAAGGAAAACTCGGCTCGGGCGTGTCGTCGGTCTCGCCGATGAGTGCCCGGGCCTCGTCGTCCATCGCCTGGACGATCCGCCTCGGCGGGTCGAACGTCCAGCTCGCGGCACGCGGCTCACCCGCGGACCGGTAGACGAGCAGCACCTCCCAGGTGCCGTCGTCGCGGCGCCAGGAGTCCCACTGCGAGCTGTCCTTCTCGGCGCCGCGCAGCACCAGCCGCTCCGCGACCGCCTCGCCCAGCGGCGGGCCGGTGTTCTCACCGGGACGGCGCACGGGCGTCTTGCGGGCGCGCTCGGCCATGAAGGCGCGCTCGGCGAGCACCGGGCCCTCGAACCTGCGGACCCGCTCGACGGGGATGCCGGCCAGCTGCGCGACCTCCTCGGCGGAGGCACCTGCGCGTATACGTGCCTGGATGTCGCGCGGGCGGAGATGGCTCTCCACCTCGATCTCGATCTGGCCCAGGCGAGCACGGTCGTTGCGCACCGCGGCGCGCAACCGTTCGTCAATGGGAAGGGTGTACTCCGTGCTGTCCGCAGCCTTGAGCACCAGCCGTGTGCCGTCGTTGGAGACGGCCACGACACGCAGTTCGGGCATGGGGACCTCCCGGGTGGTGCCTGCCGACGTCACCTGCGTCGCTGCTTCCGCTAGTCGAGTGTGGCCTGCCCGGGTGCAGCCTGCCACAACATTGCCGAGTTGACGGGGCGAGAGCCGCCTGGCCCCTCCCGTTTGGGTCCGGGCGGCCGGACGGGACACCGGGACCAGGGCTCGCCACAGTACTCCATTCGGGCCACGGGGGGTGGATCGGCGCGCCATCGAAGTTCACGCGGGAGAAGGGAGTTGATCCGGGCCGTCCGGGCGGGCACCCACCGAACGGGTGTCGAGGTTCACACAATCGCCGGAATCGGAACTGTTCGTTACGCTCGAATGTCTCTTCTAGCTGCAAGAGGGATCGAAGGGCTACACAGAGGCGGGAGATGGACGGCAAAGGCGAAAGCGAGGCAAAACCGAAGAAGAAGCGTCTGGAGCTGAGCCTCGCGCAGGTCGCCGGGAGCGCCCTCGCGGCGGTCGTGGCCGCGCTGCTCGCGGGCAAGCTGGGGGTGTACGGCACCGTCCTCGGCGCCGGCGTGGTGAGTGTCGTGGCCACGTCGGGTGGCACGATCTTCCAGCACTTCTTCAAGCGCACGGGCGAGCAGCTCCGCGAGGCGACCGCCCAGGCCGCCAAGCCGCCGCTGCGCCAGGTTCCGGTGCGGGACGCCGGGCGCGCCGTGGGGCGGCTCGGGCAGGACGCCGCTCCCGACGCCGCCCGCACCCAGCTGCTCGGCCAGGTCGACGCGACGCGGATGCTGCCGGGCGTCGACGGGACGCGGCCCCTGCCGACCGAGGATGCGACACAGCTGTTGCATGGTGCGGGCCACGCGCCGGAGCTCCACTCACACGCGGGCGCACACTCGGATCCGCACGCCGGTGCGTACTCCGATGAACAGATCGGTGCTCCGAGCGACGAGTACACGACAGGCATCACCCATGGCACGCGGCTGCGGGGCTGGAAGCGCCCGCTGCTCGCGGCGGGCGCGGTCTTCGCGCTCGCCATGGGCACCGTCACCGCGGTCGAGCTGGTCAGCGACAAGAGCGCGGACGGCTCGAACGGCTCCACGACGGTCGGCCAGCTGGTCGGCGGCGGGAAGTCGGACAAGAAGCAGGACCGCACGCCCCCGCGGAACCCCGACCCGGGCCGTTCGCGGGACGGCGGCCAGGAGACGGGCAAGGGCGGGGACGGCGGCGCGTCGCCGGACCCGGGCACGACCCCGCGGGGCGGCGGCGGGGACAAGCCCTCGCCGAACCCGTCGACCTCGCCCGGCACGGGCGGCACCTCCGGCGGCTCGACGCCCGACCCGAAGCCGAATCCGTCCGGCCCCACGCAGACGCCCGACGGCGGCAAGGGCGGCACCGACGGCAAGGGCGGCACGACCACGGGCGGCCAGGGCACGACGGGCACGACCGGTCAGACCGACCCCAAGCCGCCGCAGGGCCAGAACGCGGCGGCCGGCACGGGCACGGTCACCCAGGGCACGCTGTCGTAGGGGGCTCTCCTTCGTACGCCGGACGGGCCCGGGAGCGCGCGATCGCGAACTCCCGGGCCCGTCCGACGTTTGCCCGGGGGAACCTCAGCCCAGGACCCGGCGCAGATACGCGTTGCCGAACACACGCTCCGGATCCAGCCGGTCCCGCAAGGATGTGAATTCCGCGAAGCGCGGATAGACCCCGGCCAGATAGGCCGCGTCCCGGCCGTGCAGCTTCCCCCAGTGCGGCCGCCCGCCGTGAGCCGTCATGATCCGCTCCGCGGCCGAGAAATACGCGTGGTGCGGCGTGCCCCGGTACATGTGCACGGCCACATAGGCCGTGTCCCGCCCGGACGCCGTCGACAGCGGTATGTCGTCCGCCGGAGCGGTCCGTACCTCCACCGGGAAGCTGATCCGCAGCCGCGACCGCTCGACCGCCGCCCGCAGCTCGCGCAGCGCCGCCACGGCGGCCTCGCGCGGCAGGGCGTACTCCATCTCCAGGAAGCGGACCCGGCGGGGGCTGGTGAAGACCTTGTACGCGACATCCGTATACGTACGGGCCGACAGGGCGCGGCCGGCGATCCGGGCGATGCCGGGGACCGCGGCGGGCACGGTGCGGCCCACGGAGCACACGGCCTGGAAGAGGCCGTTGGCTATCAGCTCGTCCTCGACCCAGGCGGCGGCCCGGCCGGGGGGAGCCGCGGGGCCCGCGCTGCGGTTGTTGCGCTTGGTGGTGCAGTGGGTGGTGTGCGGGAACCAGTAGAACTCGAAGTGTTCGTTCTCGGCGACGAGGGTGTCGAACTCCGAGGTGACCCGGTCGAAGGGCATCGGCTCCTCGCGCGCCCGCAGGAGGAACTCCGGCTCCACCGCGAAGGTGACCGCGCTGATCACGCCCAGCGCGCCCAGGCCCAGCCGGGCCGCCGTGAAGACCTCCGGGTTCTCCCGCGGCGAGCAGGTGAGCACCGAGCCGTCCGCCGTCACCAGCTCCAGACCCCGGACCTGGGCGGAGAGCGAGGCCGAGTCGCGGCCGGTGCCGTGGGTGCCGGTGCTGACCGCGCCCGAGACGGTCTGTTCCATGATGTCGCCCATGTTGGCCAGCGACAGGCCGTGCGCGGACAGCGCCGTGTTCAGCTGCCGGAGCGTGGTCCCGGCGGCCACGGTCACCGTCCCGGCCGCCCGGTCGGCCGCCCGCAGCCCGGTGAGGCGCTCCGGGCGGATCAGCAGGCCGTCCGTGGCGGCCGCCGCGGTGAAGGAGTGGCCGGTGCCGGCCGCCTTGACCTTCAGCCCCTCCGCGGCGGCCCGTGCCACCGCCTCGGCGAGCTCCGCGGTGCTCGCCGGTGCCACGGTCCGCGCGGGGTGGGCGGTGACGTTCCCCGCCCAGTTACGCCACGCGCCCCTTGTCCCGGTCCTCGCGCTGCTTGTGGTTCCGGTCGTTCTCGTCATGTGCGTCGGACCCTCCCCTTGCCTGCGGCACGGGTCCCCCCGGCCGCTGCGGCGCCGGCCTGCGCAGCCGGCGGTAGCCGAGGAACGCCACCGCGGCCGAGAGCGCCCCCGCCACCACGCACACCACGTACCCCGCCGCCGCCCCGGACGCGTCGACCACCAGGCCGGCGGCGGACGACCCCAGCGCCACGCCGACCGCGAGCCCGGTGCTCGTCCAGGTCATGCCCTCGGTCAGCTGCGCGCGCGGTACGTGCTGTTCGACGAGGGCCATCGTCGTCACCATGGTCGGCGCGATGGACAGGCCCGCGACGAAGAGCGCCACGGCCAGGGACGGCATGTTCCCGACCAGTTGGAGGGGGATCATACTCACGGCCATCGCACAGACGCCCAGCAGGAAGCGGCGGGCGGGATCGCCCTTGAGCCGCAGCAGCCCGAAGACGACGCCCGCGAGGCACGAGCCCAGCGCGTACACCGAGAGCACCAGGCTCGCCGCCGCCTTGTGGCCCTGCTCCTCGGCGAAGGCGACGGTCACCACGTCGACCGTCCCGAAGATCGCGCCCATGGCCACGAACGTCACCACCAGCACCTGGAGTCCGGGCGAGCGCATGGCCGAGCCGCGCTGGTGCTGCTCGCGGGGGTGCGGCACCGGCTCGGTGGCGCGCTGCGCGGTCAGCCAGAGGACGCCGACGGCCAGGAAGCAGGCGGCCAGCAACGGGCCCGCCTCGGGGAACCACGCCGTGGACAGCCCGATCGAGAGGATCGGGCCGAAGATGAAGCACACCTCGTCGGCCACGGACTCGAAGGCGTACGCGGTGTGCAGCTCGCGGCGGCCCCGGTAGATCGCCGCCCAGCGGGCCCGCACCATCGAGCCCACGCTGGGCACGCAGCCCACGGCGGCCGCGAAGACGAAGAGCGTCCAGTCCGGCCACCGCTGCTGCGCGCTGAGCAGCAGTCCCGCGACCGCGACCACGCAGACCAGCGTCGCCGGGCGCAGCACCCGGCGCTGCCCGTGCCGGTCGACGAGCCGGGATATCTGCGGGCCGAGCACGGCCGCGGAGATGGCCAGGGTCGCGGAGAGGGCGCCCGCCAGCCCGTACCGGCCGGTCAATTGGGACACCATCGTCACGATGCCTATGCCCATCATCGACAGCGGCATCCGGCCGAGGAACCCGGCCGCCGAGAAGCCCTTGGAACCGGGGGCGGCGAATATTTCGCGGTAGGGACTGGGCAAGGGGGCCGCCAGGGGATCGGGGGTGAACCGGGGAGGGTGACAGACAGTGAGGGTGCCGGTAAGGGATGTAAGTGGCCGATACAGCTTACGTGCGTACATGCGTGCGATGCACTGCCATTTCCTGCCTGTCGGTGACGGGTGGCAGGATCGGACCATGTCGGATCAGCCAGCAGACCAGCGAGCAACAGCCCCGTACGACGCCCTGTTGCTGCTCTCCTTCGGCGGCCCCGAGGGCCCGGACGATGTCGTTCCGTTCCTGGAGAACGTCACCCGCGGCCGCGGGATCCCCCGCGAGCGCCTCAAGGAGGTCGGGCAGCACTACTTCCTCTTCGGCGGCGTCAGCCCGATCAACGACCAGAACCGCGAACTGCTGGCCGCGCTGCGCGAGGAGTTCGCCGAGCACGGCACCGACCTGCCGGTCCACTGGGGCAACCGCAACTGGGCCCCGTATCTGACCGACACCCTGCGCGAGCTGACCGCCGCCGGGCACCGCCGCGTCCTCACGCTCGCCACCAGCGCCTACGCCTCGTACTCCGGCTGCCGGCAGTACCGCGAGAACCTCGCCGACGCGCTGGCCACCCTGGAGGGCGAGGGGCTCACGCCGCCGCGCGTCGACAAGCTGCGGCACTACTTCAACCACCCCGGATTCGTCCGGCCCATGGTCGACTCGACCCTCGCGGCGCTCGCCTCGCTCCCCGAGGACGTCCGGGCCGGCGCGCACCTCGCCTTCACCACACACTCCATCCCCACGGCCGCCGCGGACACCTCCGGCCCCGCCGAGGGCCACGGTGACGGCGGCGCCTACGTCGCCCAGCACCTCGACGTCGCCCGGCTGATCGCCGACGCCGTCCGCGAGGAGACCGGCACCGAGCACCCCTGGCGGCTCGTCTACCAGTCCCGCAGCGGCGCCCCGCACATCCCCTGGCTCGAACCGGACATCTGCGAGCACCTGGAAGCCGTCCAGGGCGAGGGTGCCGAGGCGGTGGTGATGGTCCCGATCGGCTTCGTCTCGGACCACATGGAGGTCAAGTACGACCTCGACACCGAGGCCACCGCCAAGGCCGCCGAGCTCGGCCTGCCGGTCGCCCGCGCGGCCACCGTCGGAGCCGACCCGCGCTTCGCCGCCGCCGTCCGCGAGCTGGTGCTGGAGCGCGCCGCCACCGAGCGCGGCCTCGCCCCGCAGAGGTGCGCGCTCGGCGCGCTCGGCCCCTCCCACGACCTCTGTCCCGTCGGCTGCTGCCCGGCGCGGGCCCCACGCCCGGCCGCCGCCGGCGCCGACGGCCCGTACGCGTAAGGAGCACTGTGAGCGACACCCCGAAGGACGAACTCCTGGCCGTGGCCCTCGAAGCCGCGGACCGGGCCGGCACCCTGCTCAGGGACGGCCGCCCGGCCGACCTGGGCGTCGCCGCGACCAAGACCAGCCCCATCGACGTCGTCACCGAGATGGACATCGCCGCCGAGAAGCTGATCACCGGCTTCCTCGCGGAGCGGCGCCCCGCCGACGGGGTGCTCGGCGAGGAGGGCGCCAGCAGCGCCGGCACCAGCGGCGTGCGGTGGATCGTCGACCCGCTCGACGGCACGGTCAACTACCTCTACGGGCTGCCCTCCTGGGCCGTCTCCATCGCCGCCGAGGTCGACGGGGAGGCCGTCGTCGGCGTGGTCGCCGCGCCGATGCGGGGCGAGACCTACCGCGCGGTGCGCGGCTCCGGGGCCTTCCTCGGCGACCGGCGGCTCGGCGTGCGCCCCGCACCGCCCCTCGCCCAGGCCCTCATCGGCACCGGCTTCGGCTATCTCACCTCCCGCCGGGCCGCCCAGGCGGAGGTCCTGCGCACCCTGCTCCCGGAGGTCCGCGACATCCGGCGCGGCGGGTCCGCGGCCATCGACCTGTGCGACGTGGCCTGCGGTCGGCTGGACGGCTACTACGAGCGGGGGCTCAACCCCTGGGACTACGCGGCGGGGGCCCTGATCGCCCGCGAGGCGGGCGCGCTGACGGGCGGCCGACCCGGGGAGCAGGCGTCCACGGAACTGACGCTGGCGGCCGCCCCTGGCCTCTTCGGGACGCTCCAGGACCGCCTGGAGACCCTGGGGGCCTGGCACGACTGACCCGGTGGCGGCGGGTGCCGCCCGGCCCGGAACACGGCAAACGCCCCCGCACCGGCAGGTGCGGGGGCGTTCGATGCGTGGATCGGCCGGTGCGGCTGCCGTTAGGCGGCGCTCACTTCGACGCCGTGCTCCGCCGCGAGGCGGTGCAGGTCCTCCAGCGCCGCCTGCTCCACCTCGGCGAGGAAGTCGTCGCCCGACCTGCGGGCCTGGTCCAGGTCGGACCGGGTGCTTTCTATGCGCTGCAGAATGCCAGCGGTGAACGCGTCCATAGTGCTGCGCCCCCTCCAGGGTCGGCTCACGGCGGCACGGGGGTGTGCCTGGGGGTCACCCCCGGCGGGACCGGGGGAGAAACGATCGCACCCTGCCCCTTCGGGCGGCGGCGGCTCGTGACGTGCCGCTGCTCGGGTGTGATCGCGGGTGTGCAGACGTCTTCCCCACCGCCGTCCGCGGGGAAACCTGCGGCCGCCGGGCAATCCGGAATCACACCGGAACCACGCGGGAACCCCACGCCCGCCCACCGCTGCCGCCCATGCCCCTTACAGCCGGTTTACCGGAGGAGGAGGCAGGATGGATACACCCCACCGGGGAACCACATGCCTGCCCCGACCAAGGGCTCCAAGGGAAGGATCAACGCCGTGCGCGTACTCGTCGTCGAGGACGAGCAGCTGCTCGCCGATGCCGTCGCCACCGGATTGCGCCGGGAGGCCATGGCCGTCGACGTCGTGTACGACGGAGCGGCCGCGCTGGAGCGCGTCGCCGTCAACGACTACGACGTCATCGTCCTCGACCGCGACCTCCCGCTCGTCCACGGTGACGACGTGTGCCGCAAGGTCGTCGAGCTCGGCATGCCCACCCGCGTCCTGATGCTGACCGCCTCCGGCGACGTCAGCGACCGCGTGGAGGGCCTGGAGATCGGCGCCGACGACTACCTGCCCAAGCCCTTCGCCTTCAGCGAGCTCACCGCCCGCGTCCGCGCCCTCGGGCGCCGTACGACCGTGGCGCTGCCGCCCGTCCTGGAGCGGGCCGGCATCAAGCTGGACCCCAACCGCCGCGAGGTCTTCCGCGAGGGCCGGGAGGTGCAGCTGGCACCCAAGGAGTTCGCGGTGCTGGAGGTGCTCATGCGCAGCGAGGGGGCCGTGGTCTCGGCCGAGCAGCTGCTGGAGAAGGCCTGGGACGAGAACACCGACCCCTTCACCAACGTCGTCCGCGTCACGGTCATGACCCTGCGCCGCAAGCTCGGCGAGCCCGCGGTGATCGTCACCGTGCCCGGCTCCGGTTATCGGATCTGACGCCCGATGCCCGCCACCCCCGCGCCGCCGGCGGCCCCGCACACCCCGCCGAAGCCCACCTGGGACCCCCGTCAGCCCGTCGTACGGCCGTTCCCCTGGCTGCGTCCGACCATCCGCATACGGCTCACCCTGCTCTACGGCGGGATGTTCCTGATGGCGGGCGTCCTGCTGCTCACGATCATCTATCTGCTGGCCGCCCACGCGCTGGACGCCGGCAGCACGCCGCTGATCAAGCTGAACAACGGCAGCCAGGTCACCGTGCCCGACTCCAGCCTCTGTCCTGCCCTGCGCCCCGGCCTGACGGCCGACGAGGCGAACAACGTCCTGAGCAACTGCACGAGCCACCTGCGTGCCCTCGCCCTCGACAGCCTCCTCAAGCGCTCCCTGCTCGCCCTCCTCGGCCTCGCCGTGATCGCCTTCGCCTTCGGCTACGCCATGGCGGGCCGGGTCCTCTCGCCGCTCGGCAAGATGACGCGCACGGCCCGCAGGGTCGCCGCCACGGACCTCTCGCGCCGTATCGAACTGGGTGGCCCGGAGGACGAGTTGAAGGAGCTCTCCGACACCTTCGACGAGATGCTCGACCGGCTGGAGCGGGCGTTCACCGCGCAGCAGCGCTTCGTGGCCAACGCCTCGCACGAGCTGCGCACCCCGCTGGCGATCAACCGCACGCTGCTGGAGGTCCACCTCTCCGACCCCGGCGCGTCCCCCGAGCTCCAGCAGCTCGGCAAGACCCTGCTGGCCACCAACGAGCGCAGCGAGCAGCTCGTGGAGGGCCTGCTGCTGCTCGCGCGCAGCGACAACGAGATCGTGGACCGCAAGCCCGTCGATCTCGCCGAGGTGGCCTCCCAGGCCATCGACCAGACCCGTGCGGAGGCCCAGGCCAAGGGCGTGGAGCTGCGCGGCACCCGGCAGCCCGCGGTCGTCCAGGGCAACGGCGTGCTCCTGGAGCGCATCGCGCTCAATCTCGTGCAGAACGCCGTGCGCTACAACACGGCCGACGGCTGGGTCGAGGTCACCACGGAGGCCCAGCCGGGCCGGGCGGTGCTGGTGGTGGAGAACACCGGCCCCATCGTCCCGGCGTACGAGGTGGACAACATCTTCGAGCCGTTCCGCCGCCTGCGCACCGAGCGGACCGGCAGCGACAAGGGTGTGGGCCTCGGCCTGTCGATCGTCCGCTCCGTCGCCCGCGCGCACGGCGGCAGGATCACCGCCGAACCCCGTGACGGGGGTGGATTGATCATGAGAGTGGTACTTCCCACCTGAGAATCTCTGCGAGAATGGGGCGGCCGCAGGTTCGCTTTGGGCGGAATTTTCATGGTCCGCCCCTCGCCGGAGGCGTGTGTGATCGCTCACATGCGCAAACTTTTGGCCATCCACTCTCCGTGATCATCGGGATCGACGGAACGCCGGGAAAATGGGGGTTTCCGGGGGTCCTGATCACGGGAAGTACACGTGATGGCGTATCCACATGCGGCATCCGGACCGTGTACGGTCCCGTTCGCCATCCATCCCCATCACCTCTTCAGGTGTGCGGTTGGGTGTCGATTGAGTAACAGACCTTGATGTGAGGCAAAATCTCCGCCTCGGGTCGGGCACAAGTCCGGCCTCTCACGCGTTACGTGCGCTGGAGACACCGCAGACACCCAGAGGGGGAGAGCGACATGGCAACGGACTACGACACCCCACGCAAGACCGACGATGACGTCAACGAGGACAGCATCGAGGAACTCAAGGCCCGGCGGAACGACAAGTCCGCTTCAACGGTCGACGTCGACGACTTCGAGGCCGCCGAGGGCCTGGAGCTGCCCGGCGCGGACCTCTCCAACGAGGAGCTGTCCGTCCGGGTCCTGCCTCGGCAGGCCGACGAGTTCACCTGCATGAGCTGCTTCCTCGTGCACCACCGCAGCCAGCTGGCCCGCGAGAAGAACGGCCAGCCGATCTGCCGCGACTGCGAGTGAGGAGCGGGTCTGCATGGCAGGCTCGATCCCGTTTCGCAAGCGGCGCTCCCGGCGGTCCGAACTGACCACCGGACCTGAGGGGAACGCCGCGCGGCAGAAGGGTGCCGACGAGACCGTCGGCGCCGTGGACACCACTCCTGCCGCCGGGGCCGGCACAGACGTCGAGCGGGGCCGTGCGGCCTCGCTCGCCGCCGTTGTCGGCCGTGGCGCCAGGAAGGGCGGCCGGGGGGCCAAGGCGGGCCTGACCGCCATGGCCGACCGGATCATCGCGAACGCCCCGCGCATCCCCGTGCGCGACCTCGCGACCCTGCGCGAGCAGTTCCCGGGCCTCGGCCCGGAGGAGCTCGCGGACAAACTGGTGGCGGGCGCCGCGTACGGCACCTCCACCGTGGGCGCCGGCGTCGGCGCCGCGGCCATGCTGCCGGTCCCGCCGGCCATGCCCGCCGAGCTGGCGGCCGAGATCGTCGGCGTCGCCGCCGTGGAGTTCAAGCTCATCGCCGAGCTCCACGAGGTCTACGGCCTGCGGGCCCCCGGCACCGTGCGCCAGCGCGCGGTGGCCTATCTCGGGGCGTGGGCCGACGAGCGCGGCATCGACGTCACCTCACCGCTGACCGTCAACGCGGCCCTCGGCGGCCAGCTGCGGCGCGAGCTGCGCCAGCAGGTCCTCAAGCGCACCTTCCGCAATCTGCCCAACCTCACGCCCTTCATGATCGGCGCGACCGTGGGCGCGGTGATGAACCGCCGTGACACCAAGAGGCTCGCCGAGAAGGTCCGCAAGGACCTGCGCGCCCGGCAGGTGTCCTGGGACGCCCTGCCGCCCGCCGGAGCGCCGGAGCCCGGCGCCCTCTAGCCCTGGGCGCCCTCAGGTCCGTACGGCCGCGAGAGCGGCGGCCAGGCGCTCGGGGGAGCGGGTGGAGAGATAGACGTACGGTGTGGGGTCCGCCGGGTCCGTGATCTCGATCCGCAGGGCCGTCGGGATGTAGCCGCGCAGCAGCATGAAGGCGCGGGTGTCGGCCTTGTGCGTGCGCCAGGCGCGGGCCTCCTCCGCGTCCAGGACCTCCGCCGTACCCAGCGCCGTCACCGGGATCCTCGCGTCGCCGGCGACGAGCGCGCCGCCGACGACCCGGATGCGCACCGAGCCGTACGAGCTGACCGCGACCGACGCGAGGGCGGCGCCGCCGACGAGCCCGCCCAGCATCGGGACCGTGCCCAGCGGCAGCAGGATCAGCGCCATGGCGACCCCGACGAGCGCCGCGATGAACCACCAGGATCGGGGTGCGGTCAGGCGTTCTTCGTAAGGCTGCATGGGCCAAGCCTGCCACGGACGGGACCGGGCCCTGTTCTCGCGGGTAAGGTCAGCCCCTGTGAGTGGACGAACGACAACGCCGACGCTGCCGCCCGGGGCCGAGCCGCCGGTGCGGCACCCCGACGCGCCCGCGCCCGGGGAGACCATCGGGGCGCACTATGAATACTGCTTCGGCTGCGGCGGGGGCGTCCCGCACGGTCTGCACGTGGAGGTGCGCGCCGGCGAGGGCGTGAGCGTCACCGCGGAGTTCCGCGTCAAGGAGGCGCACCAGGGCGCCCCCGGTCTCGCGCACGGCGGTGTGCTGGCCACGGCGCTGGACGAGACGCTGGGCTCGCTGGGCTGGCTGCTGCGGGTGATCGCGGTGACCGGGCGGCTGGAGACGGACTATGTGCGGCCCGTGCCGGTGGGCACCGTGCTGCACCTGGCGGCCGAGGTCCGCGCGGTGCACGGCCGTAAGATCTACGCCACGGCCACCGGCCGGATCGGCGGCCCGGAGGGCCCCGTCGCGGTCCAGGCGGAAGCGGTGTTCATCGAGGTCAAGGTCGACCACTTCATCGAGAACGGCCGTGCCGCCGAGATCCAGGCCGCCCTGGCCGACCCCGACCAGGTGAAGGTCGCGCGAGCTTTTGAGGTGAACCCGTGAGCCGTATGCCCCTGGACGTGCTGATCCGCCGGGTCGACCCGGAGGTGCCCGTCCCCTCCTACGGTCACCCCGGCGACGCCGGCTGCGACCTCGTGACCACCGAGGCCGCCGAGCTGGCGCCGGGGGAGCGGCTGGTGCTGCCCACCGGGGTGTCCATCGCGCTGCCCGACGGCTACGCCGCCTTCGTGCACCCGCGTTCGGGTCTCGCCGCCAGGTGCGGGGTCTCCATGGTGAATGCCCCGGGGACCATCGATGCCGGGTACCGTGGAGAGATCAAGGTGATTGTGGTCAATCTGGACCCGCGCGAGACCGTGCGGTTCGAGAGGTTCGACCGCATCGCCCAATTGGTTGTCCAGCAGGTCGAGAAGGTCCGCTTCCATGAGGTGGCGGAGCTTCCAGGCTCGGCACGGGCCGAAGGGGGCTTCGGGTCCACCGGTGGCCACGCTGCCGTGGGGAATGGATTCGCTTCGGTCGTCAGCGACCGGGAAGGACAGTGACGTGTTCGGTCGTCGCCGCAAGCGCGGGGAGGACGCCGTCGACCAGGTCGACGACGTGACCTCCGAGGAGTTGGCTGAGGACTCCCTCTCCAACGCGTCCGCAGAGGACATCGCGGCCGAGAGCCGGGTCCGGCTGGAGCCGGAGCCGCGCCCCGACGGGCCGTGGGACCTCTCCGAGGTCCGCGACCCCACGGAGGGCCGGGTGGACCTCGGCGGACTGTTCGTGCCCGGGGTCGAGGGCATGGAGCTGAGGGTCGAGGTCGCCGGTGACGCCATCGTCGCCGCGACGGTGGTGCTGCGCGACAGCGCCGTGCAGCTCCAGGCGTTCGCCGCCCCCAAGCGCGAGGGCATCTGGCACGAGGTGCGGGACGAGATCGCGTCCGGCATCACCCAGCAGGGCGGAGTCGTGGACGAGGTCCAGGGCCCGCTGGGCTGGGAGCTGCGGGCCCAGGTGCCGGTCGCGCTGCCGGACGGCACCCAGGGCGTCCAGCTCGTCCGCTTCGTGGGCTGTGACGGGCCGCGCTGGTTCCTGCGCGGTGTCATCTCGGGCCAGGGCGCGGTGCAGCCGCAGACCGCCGGGCTGCTCGAGCAGATCTTCCAGGACACCGTCGTCGTGCGCGGCGAGTCGCCGATGGCGCCCCGCGACCCGATCGTGCTGAAGCTGCCGGACGACGCGCAGATGGTCGCCGAGGGTCTTCAGCAGCCGGACGACGACGGCGGCTCGCGCTTCGCCGGTGGCGTGGACCGTCTGGAGCGGGGCCCGGAGATCTCCGAGGTGCGCTGAAAAACGCTCGTCAAACGGCTGGATCGTGCCGTTCCGCTGGGCCGCAACCCCGAATCGGGGTTGCGGCCCAGCGGCGTTTTCGCAGGTCAGAGCGGTATGCGTATGGAAACCGTCAAGGGGGCGCTAATGGCCGTATGAGAGGCGTCAACGGGGCGCTCGCGAGGCGACAACAGAGGTTTCCTTTGGGAGTCCGTTCATATCCGAACTCTCTAGGAGCACACGATGGCCGACGTGGCCTTCGTCGTCACCACGATCGCGGTCTTCGCGCTGGTGGCTCTCGTCGCCAAGGGGGTGACCAAGCTGTGACCGTCGAGAACATCGTCGGCCTGGTCGTGGCCGTCGCCCTGCTGGGCTACCTGATCCTCGCCCTCGTTTTCCCGGAGAGGTTCTAGCAAAGATATGAGCCCCGTCCTTTCCGGAGTCCTCCAGCTCACCGCGCTCGTCGCGGCGCTGGTGCTGGTCTACCGCCCGCTGGGCGACTACATGGCCCGCGTCTACAGCTCCGAGAAGCACCTGCGCGTCGAGAAGCTGATCTACCGCTCGATCGGCGCCAACCCCAACGCCGAGATGCGCTGGCCCGCCTACCTGCGCGGCATCCTCGCCTTCTCGGCGGCCAGCCTGCTCTTCCTCTACCTGCTCCAGCGGATCCAGGGCATCCTGCCGCACTCGCTCTCCCTGGGCTTCACGGCGATCAGCCCGGACCAGGCGTTCAACACCGCCGCCTCGTTCGTCGCCAACACCAACTGGCAGTCGTACTCGGGCGAGCAGGCCATGGGCCACGCCGTCCAGACGCTCGGCCTCGCCGTCCAGAACTTCGTCTCCGCCGCCGTCGGCATGGCCGTCGCCGTCGCGCTCGTCCGGGGCTTCGCCCGGGCCCGCACCGGCGAGCTGGGCAACTTCTGGTCCGACCTGGTGCGCGGCACGATCCGCATCCTGATCCCGATCTCCGTGATCGGCGCGGTCGTGCTCGTCGCCTGCGGCGCGATCCAGAACTTCGCGGGCATCCACGACATCGGGCAGCTCGCCGGCGGCACCCAGCAGGTCAACGGCGGCGCCGTGGCCTCGCAGGAGGCCATCAAGGAGCTCGGCACCAACGGCGGCGGCTACTTCAACGCCAACTCCGCCCACCCGTTCGAGAACCCCAACGCCTTCACCAACCTCTTCGAGATCTTCCTGATCCTCGTCATCCCCTTCTCGCTGACGCGGACCTTCGGCAAGCTCGTCGGCAACGTCAAGCAGGGTTACGCGATCCTCGCGGCCATGGGCGTGATCTGGCTGGGCTTCACCGCGCTGATGATGTGGACCGAGTTCCACCACGGCGGGGCGGCCCTGCAGGCGGCGGGCGGTGCGCTGGAGGGCAAGGAGCAGCGGTTCGGCATCGGCGGGACCTCGATCTTCGCGACCTCCACCACCCTGACCTCGACCGGCGCGGTGGACGGCTTCCACTCCTCGTTCACCGGCTTCGGCGGCGGCATCGCGCTGCTCGGCATGATGCTGGGCGAGATCGCGCCCGGCGGCGTCGGCTCCGGTCTGTACGGCATGCTCGTCATGGCGATCATCGCGGTGTTCATCGCGGGCCTGATGGTCGGCCGTACGCCCGAGTACCTCGGCAAGAAGATCGGCACCCGCGAGATCAAGCTCGCCGCGTGCTACATCCTCATCACCCCGACCCTGGTGCTCGGCTTCACCGCCGTGTCCATGGTGATGGCGACCCCGCCGCACTCGATCCTCAACGTCGCGGGCAACTCGGTGGACGGCAGCGGAGCGCACGGCTTCTCCGAGGTGCTCTACGCCTTCACCTCCGGTGCCAACAACAACGGCTCCGCGATGGCCGGCCTCAACGCCAACACGCAGTGGTACAACACCACGATCGGTCTGGCCATGCTCCTCGGCCGCTTCCTGCCGATGGTCTTCGTGCTGGCACTGGCCGGCTCGCTGGCCGAGCAGAAGCCCGTCCCCGAGACCGCGGGCACCCTGCGCACCGAGAAGCCGCTCTTCGCGGGCCTGCTCGTCGGCGCGATCCTCATCATCACCGGCTTGACCTACTTCCCGGCACTGGCCCTTGGCCCGATGGCGGAGGGACTCTCATGAGCACGACCACCCCTGTCCGTACCGCCCCCGAGGAGCCCAAGGACGAGCGTCCGCACGGCTCCGAGGAGCCCGGCCGGGTCTCCGGCGGTCTCTTCGACCCGGCGCAGCTGGTGAAGTCGCTGCCGGACGCGTTCCGCAAGCTCGATCCCCGGGTGATGGTGAAGTCCCCGGTGATGTTCGTGGTCGAGGTCGGCTCGGTGGTCACCACCGGGCTGGCGCTCAAGGACCCCGGTGCCTGGTTCGGCTGGGCGATCACCATCTGGCTGTGGCTGACCGTCATCTTCGCCAACCTCGCCGAGGCCGTCGCCGAGGGGCGCGGCAAGGCGCAGGCGGACACCCTGCGCAAGGCCAAGACCGACACCGTCGCGCGCCGTCTGAACGGCGGCACGGAGGAGTCGGTGCCCGGCACCGAGCTGCGCGTGGGCGACCTCGTCGTCTGTGAGGCCGGGGACATCATCCCCGGCGACGGCGATGTCGTCGAAGGCGTCGCGTCGGTCGACGAGTCCGCGATCACGGGCGAGTCCGCGCCGGTCATCCGTGAGTCCGGCGGTGACCGCTCGGCGGTCACCGGCGGCACCAAGGTCCTCTCCGACCGCATCGTCATCAAGATCATGACGAAGCCGGGCGAGACCTTCATCGACCGGATGATCAACCTGGTCGAGGGCGCCGCCCGGCAGAAGACGCCGAACGAGATCGCGCTCAACATCCTGCTGGCCTCGCTCACCATCGTCTTCCTGCTGGCCGTCGTCACGCTCCAGCCCTTCGCGATCTACGCGCACGCCGAGCAGTCGATGATCGTGCTCGCCGCCCTGGTGGTCTGCCTGATCCCGACCACCATCGGCGCGCTGCTCTCCGCGATCGGCATCGCCGGCATGGACCGGCTCGTCCAGCGCAATGTGCTGGCCATGTCCGGGCGCGCGGTCGAGGCGGCCGGTGACATCTCCACACTGCTGCTCGACAAGACCGGCACCATCACCTATGGCAACCGCCAGGCTGCCGAGTTCGTCCCGGTCAAGGGCACCATGGCCGCCGAGGTGGCGGACGCCGCCCAGCTCTCCTCCCTCGCGGACGAGACGCCCGAGGGCCGCTCGATCGTCGTCCTCGCGAAGGAGAAGTACGGCCTGCGCGAGCGCCACGAGGGCGAACTCGTCGGCGCCGAGTGGATCCCCTTCACCGCCCAGACCCGCATGTCCGGCGTCGACGTGGACGGACGCAAGGTCCGCAAGGGCGCGACCGGCTCGGTCCTCACCTGGGTCACCGAGCGCGGCGGCCGGATCGCCGAGGACGCGACCAAGCTCACCGACGACATCTCCCAGGCCGGCGGCACCCCGCTGCTCGTCGCCGTCGAGGACGAGAAGGGCGCCCGCGTCCTGGGCGTCATCCACCTCAAGGACGTCGTCAAGGAGGGCATGCGCGAGCGCTTCGACGAGCTGCGCCGGATGGGCATCAAGACCGTCATGATCACGGGTGACAACCCGCTGACGGCGAAGGCGATCGCCGAGGAGGCGGGGGTCGACGACTTCCTCGCGGAGGCGACGCCCGAGGACAAGATGGCGCTCATCAAGCGTGAGCAGGCCGGCGGCAAGCTCGTCGCGATGACGGGCGACGGCACCAACGACGCCCCCGCGCTGGCCCAGGCGGACGTGGGCGTGGCCATGAACACCGGCACCTCGGCCGCCAAGGAGGCCGGGAACATGGTGGACCTGGACTCCAACCCCACCAAGCTCATCGAGATCGTCGAGATCGGCAAGCAGCTCCTGATCACCCGCGGCGCGCTGACCACCTTCTCCATCGCCAACGACGTCGCGAAGTACTTCGCGATCATCCCGGCGATGTTCGCGGTGGCCTACCCGGGCCTGGACAAGCTCAACATCATGAGCCTGCACAGCCCGCAGACCGCGATCCTCTCCGCCGTCATCTTCAACGCGCTGGTCATCGTGGCCCTGGTGCCGCTCGCCCTCAAGGGCGTGCGTTACCGGCCGATGAGCGCGGACAGCATGCTCCGGCGCAACCTCACCGTCTACGGACTGGGCGGCCTCGTCGCCCCGTTCATCGGCATCAAGATCATCGACCTGCTCATCTCCCTCATCCCTGGCATCGGGTGACCTCCATGAACAACTCCGTACGCAGCACGGCCCGGCTGGCCGGCGCGGGCCTGCGGGCCCTGCTCGTCCTCACGCTGGTCTGCGGGGTGATCTACCCCCTGGTCGTCACCGGCATCGCCCAGGTGGCCTTCCACGACAAGGCCAACGGCTCCGAGGTCAAGGTCGGCGGCAAGTCCGTCGGCTCCGAGCGGCTCGGCCAGTCCTACACGCTGGACGAGAAGGACAAGGCGGGGAACCCGCTGCCCGACCCGAAGTTCTTCCAGGGCCGGCCCTCGGCGGCCGGTCCCAACACCGAGAACACGCAGTACAAGCTGCTGGTGTCCGGCGCCTCCAACCTCGCCGCGGACAGCAAGGTCCTGCTGGACAGCGTCCAGCAGCGCCGCGCCGACGTCGCCGCCTTCAACGGCGTCTCCCCGTCGGCGGTCCCGACGGACGCCCTCACCGCCTCCGGCTCCGGTCTCGACCCGGACATCTCCCCGGAGTACGCACGGCTCCAGGCCGACCGCGTCGCCAAGGCCAACCACCTGCCGGAGGACGAGGTCCACAAACTGGTCGACGACCACACCGACGGGCGCATCCTGGGCTTCATGGGCGAGGAGCGCGTCAACGTCCTCCAGCTCAACGTCGCGCTCCGGAAGCTCGCCAAGGGCTGACGCGACAGCGGTGACGACGACGGCGGACGGCCGGGGCACGGAGCCCCGGCCGTCCGCCGTCGTCGTGGGGCGGGGAAACCGCGCCCGAAGGGAATCGTGCCCGATCAGCTGAACGTTCGACCCGCGGCAGGGCACTCTGGGAAGCGTGGCATCCCTCACCCCGCAGCCCCAAGTCATCCCGTCCGCACCACACATGGTGGTCTGCGGCGACGACGGTCTCGTCCACCGGCTCGCCGCCGAACTCTCCGGCGTCTACGGCGAGCGCGTCACCCTCGTCGTGCCGCCCGCCCGCGACGGACGCCCCCGCCCCGCCGCCGTGCCCGGCCGCGCCGCCACCCTCCTCGGACGCGTGACCGGCGTGGTGGGCCGCGCCGCCGGGGTCAACGGCAGCTCCGGCGCGGGGAGTCCGCCCGGCGGGCTCGTACATGTCGTGGAGGCGCCCGAGCCCGACGACGAGGCGCTCGCCGAAGCCGGGGTGGACCGGGCCACCGCCCTCGCCCTCGTCTATGACGACGACGAGACCAACATCCACGCCGCCCTGCGCGCCCGCCGCGCCAACCCCCGGCTGCGGCTGGTCATCCGGATGTACAACCGCCGGCTCGGCCAGCACCTGGAGGAGCTCCTCGACCAGGCCGCCCGGACGGGCAACGGGGCCCCGGGCGACCCCGGCGCCGCCGAGGCGACCACCACCGTCCTCTCGGACGCCGACACCGCCGCCCCCGCGCTCGTCGCGGCGGCCGTATCCGGCCACTCCAAGGTCATCGAGGCGGGCGGGCTGCTGCTGAGAGCCGTCGAGAGACCCCCGCTGGGCCCCGGCGAGCGCACCCGCCCCGGCGACCGGACCGTCGCGCTCCTCACCCCGCCGCGCTCCGACGGCACCGACGGCGAAGGCCCCGTCATGCTGCCGGACGCGGAGACCGTGGCGGGGGCGGGCGGCCGCGGCCGCATCGTCCTGGAGCGGGTCCACTACTCCGTACCGCCGCACCGCACCCCCCGGCTGAGGGACCGCAGCCTGCCCCTGGGGTCGTTCTTCTCGCCCCGGCTGCGCTGGGCCCTGGCCTGGCCGGCGGCCGCCGTCTGCGGGCTGGCCGTCGCCTCCTGGCTGGTCACCGACGAGAACCCCGCGCACGCCGCCTACCTCTCCCTCCTCGACCTCTTCGCCATCAACGACCCGGCGATCGGCCAGCCGCTCGGCCGGCAGATCCTCCAGCTCCTCTCCGGCCTCGCCGGACTGCTGCTGCTCCCGCTGCTGGTGGCCGCCGCCCTGGAGGGGCTCGGGACCTTCCGCTCGGCCTCCGCGCTGCGCCGCCCGCCGCGCGGGCTCTCCGGCCACGTGGTGCTGCTCGGGCTCGGCAAGATCGGGTCCCGGGTGCTGGCCCGCCTTCGCGAGCTGGACATCCCGGTCGTCTGCGTGGAGCGCGACCCCCAGGCCCGCGGGGTGGCGCTCGCCCGCTCGCTGCGGGTGCCGACCGTCATCGGCGACGTCACGGAGGAAGGGGTGCTGGAGGCCGCCAAGATCGGCGAGAGCCGCACCCTGCTCGCGCTCACCAGCAGTGACACCACCAATCTGGAGGCCGTGCTCTACGCCCGCGCGGTCAGGCCGGACGTCGGCGTGGTGATGAGGCTGTACGAGGACCGGTTCTCCAAGGCCGTCTACCGCACGCTGCGCGACTCCCACCCCCGCGCCCGGACCCGCAGCCGCAGCGTCTCCTACCTGGTCGCCCCGGCCTTCGCCGGGGCGATGATGGGCCGTCAGATCCTGGGCGCGGTACCGGTGGAGCGGCGGGTGCTCCTCATCGCCGCGGTGGAGGCGGGGAGCCACCCGGGGCTGGCGGGCCGCACGGTCGCCGAGGCGTTCCAACCGGGCTCCTGGCGCGCCCTCGCCCTGGCCTCGGAGGGCACCGGCGACCGGCCGGAGACGCCCGCCCGGCCGCCCCACCCGCCGGGCGGGCCCGCGCCCGGATACGTCCTGCGCCCCGAGGACCGCGTCGTGGTCGCCGCCACCCGTCAGGGCCTCGCCGAACTGCTGGGCGCGCGGCCGGTGCCCAGGCCGCGCACCGACGCGGGGTGAAATGACGGATTCCGCTGGGCAAATGGGGCGTTCACGGGCTACGATCAAGATCAACCGCGGCGCCCGCGAGACCGGCGCCCGTCCCCTTTGCCGCGTACCCCTGCCTCAACTCCCCCGAGGCAGGGGTACGTATGTCACCAGACGTCCCCCGGGCGCCAGTCGCACACCAGCTCCCCGTCGAGGTCGAGCTCGGCGCCCAGCGGCAGCACATGGATGCAGCCGTCCTCCTCCGCGGTGCGCTCGATCCCCGTGGGGGCGAGGACCGCGGACGGGCCGCGCCACTGCCGCCAGCCACGGCCCACGTACAGCGGCACGGCCTCGTCGGCGGCGCCGAGCGCCCCCAGCTCGTACCCGCCGTGCCGCAGGACGTGCTCCAGCGCGCCCATCACCGCCGAGGCGACGCCCCGGCGGCGCCGGTCCGCGCGGACCGCCACCGCCTCCACATAGCCGGTGCGCAGGGCGCGGCCGCCGTGCAGCAGACGGCGCTGCACGAGGGAGCCGTGGCCGATCAGGCCGCCGTTCCCGTACGCGAGGGCGTGCATGCCGCCGACGGTGTGGTCCCAGTCGTCGTCGTTGAAGCCCCCCTCGAAGGCGTGGTCCATCAGGTCCCTCACGGCCGCGAGTTCCGCCTTGCTCAGCTGCGAGGTGTGCACGGTGCGTACGTCGGTCATACCGGGCATGGTGTCATCCCCGCACGACACCGGGGCGTGCCCCGGTGGCCCCGGCCGTGGTTACGCGGTCACGCGTCAGGACCGCGTCAATACCTGATGAGCAGCAGCCCCGCGCGGCAAATGTCCAGAACCATGGCCGTAAGGTCGAACATGCGCGACAGTGCTGCACCTCGGGGCGGACAACCACTCCGAACACTGTCGCGTTTCGTGAAAGACAATGGGGCCATGGGACGCGGCAAGCTTCGGATCTACCTCGGCGCGGCACCGGGCGTCGGCAAGACATACGCGATGCTCTCCGAGGCGCACCGCCGGGTCGAGCGCGGCACCGACGCCGCCGTCGGCTTCGTGGAGCACCACGGCCGCCCGCGCACCGAGGTGCTGCTGCACGGCCTGGAGGAGGTGCCCCGCCGCGAGCTCACCTACCGGGGGACCGTCTTCAGCGAGATGGACGTCGACGCGGTGCTGGCCCGCCGCCCCGCCGTCGCCTTCGTCGACGAGCTCGCCCACACCAATGTGCCCGGCTCCCGCAACACCAAGCGCTGGCAGGACGTCGAGGAGCTCCTCCAGGCGGGCATCGACGTCGTCTCGGCCGTCAACATCCAGCACCTCGAATCGCTGGGCGACGTGGTCGAGTCCATAACGGGCGTCCGGCAGCAGGAGACCGTCCCCGACGAGGTCGTCCGCCGCGCGGACCAGATCGAGCTCGTCGACATGTCGCCGCAGGCCCTGCGCCGCCGCATGGCGCACGGCAACATCTACAAGCCCGACAAGGTCGACGCCGCCCTCTCCAACTACTTCCGGCCCGGCAACCTGACCGCGCTGCGCGAGCTGGCGCTGCTGTGGACGGCCGACCGCGTCGACGAGTACCTCCGGCAGTACCGCACCGACCACAGCGTCTCCACGATCTGGCAGGCCCGCGAGCGCATCGTCGTCGGCCTCACCGGCGGCCCCGAGGGCCGCACCCTGATCCGCCGCGCCTCCCGCATGGCCGCCAAGGGCTCGGGCAGCGAGATCCTCGCCGTCTACATCGCCCGCAGCGACGGGCTCACCTCGGCCTCGCCGAAGGAGCTGGCCGTCCAGCGCACCCTGGTCGAGGACCTCGGCGGCACCTTCCACCATGTGATCGGCGACGACGTACCCGCCTCGCTGCTGGAGTTCGCCCGCGGCGTCAACGCCACCCAGGTCGTGCTCGGCTCCAGCCGTCGCAAGACCTGGCAGTACATCTTCGGCCCCGGCGTCGGCCAGACCGTCGCCCGGGACTCCGGCCCCGACCTCGACGTCCACATCGTCACCCACGAGGAGGTCGCCAAGGGCCGCGGCCTGCCCGTCGCCCGCGGCGCCCGCCTCGGCCGGGGCCGCATCGTGGGCGGCTGGTTCGCCGGCGTCCTGTGCCCCGTCCTGCTCAGCCTGCTGCTCACGCACATCGACCCGGACCTCGGTCTGGCCAACGACATGCTGCTGTTCCTGTGCCTGACGGTCGCGGCCGCGCTGCTCGGCGGCCTCCTGCCGTCACTGGCCTCGGCGGCCTTCTGCTCGCTGCTGCTGAACTACTACTTCGTCGAACCGCTGCACCGGCTGACGATCACCGACCCCAAGAACATCGTCGCCATCACGATCTTCGTGTTCGTCGCGGTCTCCGTGGCCTCCGTGGTCGACCTCGCCGCCCGCCGCACCCACCAGGCCGCCCGGCTGCGCGCCGAGTCCGAGGTCCTGTCCTTCCTCGCCGGCAGCGTCCTGCGCGGCGACACCAGCCTGGACGCCCTCCTGGAGCGGGTGCGGGAGACCTTCGCGATGGAGTCCGTCGCCCTGCTGGAACGCACCAGCGAGGTCGACCCCTGGACCTGCGCGAGCAGCGTCGTCACCAGCACCGGCAAGCCCCTGCTGCGCCCCGAGGACGCCGACGTGGACATGCCGGTGGGCGACAACATGGCCCTCGCCCTCTCCGGCCGGGTGCTGCCCGCCGAGGACCGCCGCGTCCTGGCCGCCTTCGCCGCCCAGGCCGCGGTCTTCCTGGACCGGCAGCGGCTCGTGGGCCAGGCCGAGCGGGCCCAGGAGCTCGCCGAGGGCAACCGCATCCGTACGGCCCTGCTGGCGGCCGTCAGCCACGACCTGCGCACGCCGCTCGCCGCGATCAAGGCCGCGGTGACCTCCCTGCGCTCCGACGACGTCTCCTGGTCCGAGGAGGACGAGGCCGAGCTGCTCGCGGGCATCGAGGACGGCGCGGACCGGCTCGACCACCTCGTCGGCAACCTCCTCGACATGTCCCGGCTCCAGACCGGCACCGTCACCCCGCTGATCCGTGAGATCGACCTCGACGAGGTGGTCCCGATGGCCCTGGGCGGGGTCCCCGAGGGCAGCGTCGCCCTCGACATCCCCGAGTCGCTGCCCATGGTGGCCGTCGACCCCGGGCTGCTGGAGCGCAGCGTCGCCAACATCGTCGAGAACGCCGTGAAGTACAGCCCCGACGGCATCCCCGTCCTCGTCGCCGCCAGCGCCCTGGGCGAGCGCGTGGAGGTCCGCGTCGCCGACCGGGGCCCCGGCGTCCCCGACAGTGCCAAGGACCGCATCTTCGAGCCCTTCCAGCGCTACGGTGACGCTCCGCGCGGCGCCGGCGTCGGCCTCGGCCTCGCCGTCGCCCGGGGCTTCGCCGAGGCCATGGGCGGCACGCTCACGGCCGAGGACACCCCCGGCGGCGGGATGACCATGGTCCTCACCCTGCGGGTCGCCGCGGGCCACCCGCCCGTACGCCCGGAGCTCCCGGCCCATGCCACCTCCTGACCCCCGCTGCACACCGCACAGACAGCTCACCGACCAAGACCCAGGGCCCAGCGGATGGGCCCGAACGAACAGCAGAGGTGGTTCCGAATGAACCGGGTGCTCGTGGTGGATGACGAGCCGCAGATCGTCCGCGCTCTCGTGATCAACCTCAAGGCGCGGAAGTACGAGGTCGACGCCGCCCCCGACGGCGCCACGGCACTCCAGCTCGCCGCCGCCCGCCACCCCGACGTGGTCATCCTCGACCTCGGCCTGCCCGACATGGACGGCGTCGAGGTGATCAAGGGCCTGCGCGGCTGGACCCGGGTGCCGATCCTCGTCCTCTCCGCCCGGCAGACCTCCGACGAGAAGGTCGAGGCGCTCGACGCGGGCGCCGACGACTACGTCACCAAGCCCTTCGGCATGGACGAGCTGCTCGCCCGGCTGCGCGCCGCCGTCCGGCGCGCGGAGCCGACGGGGCCGTCCGCCGCGGGCGACGACGCGATCGTCGAGACCGAGGTCTTCACCGTCGACCTGGCGGCGAAGAAGGTCAACCGCGGGGGCCGGGACGTCCGGCTCACCCCGACGGAGTGGCACCTGCTGGAGGTCCTGGTACGCAATACGGGCCGTCTCGTCAGCCAGAAGCAGCTGCTCCAGGAGGTCTGGGGCCCGTCCTACGGCACCGAGACCAACTACCTCCGGGTCTACATGGCCCAGCTCCGCCGCAAACTCGAACTGGACCCGTCCCACCCGAAGCACTTCATCACGGAACCGGGGATGGGATACCGCTTCGAGGTGTGAGGGGGGTGCTCCGGCCGGGGGGCCGGGGGTTGTCCCCCGGAGGAGCGGCATTACGGAGCCGGGGATGGGATACCGCTTCGAGGTGTGACACCGGGAGCGGTGGGTCACCCGTATGACGTACGGGCCCCGCCCGGATGGGCCGACGGTACGCTTGATTCATGAGTGCCGTACCCCGTTCCGAGAAGCCGACCGGCCGCTTTCGCCGGATGCTCGACCGGCTGTCCACCTCGCAGGAGGACCTGCACTCCGCGGAGCTGCAACAGGACGCGGAGGCCGTGGGCTGCACCCGCATCTGCGACTGCGACGACCGTCAGATAGTCAAGGTCACCGGCACGCTGCGGACCGTTACGCTCCGCCCCCGTGCCGGGGTGCCCGCGCTGGAGGCGGAGCTGTTCGACGGCTCGGCGGCGCTCGATGTGGTGTGGCTCGGACGCCGTTCCATCGTCGGCATCGAACCCGGCCGTAAGCTGATCGCCTCCGGTCGGATCTCCATGAGCCGTGGACGCCGGGTGCTGTTCAATCCCAAGTACGAACTCCGACCGCTCGGACAGGAGTAACGGGTGACGTCTCTCGACAAGCCGACGGACCAGCAAGGACAGGGCGCCGGCGGCGCCGACGCGAGATCGGCCACCGAGGCGGCCCTCTTCGAGGCGTTCGGCGGAGTGCGGGGCATGGTCGAGACGACCGTGCCGGGCCTGGTCTTCGTCGCGGTCTACACCGTCAAGCGGGACATCCACATCGCGGCCATCGCGGCGCTCGGCCTGTCCGTGGTGCTGGGCATCGCGCGGCTCGTGGGCAAGGACACCCTCAAGCACGCCTTCAGCGGCGTCTTCGGGGTCGCCTTCGGCGCGGTCTTCGCGATGATGTCCGGCGACGCCAAGAACTTCTACCTGCCGGGCATGCTCTACAGCCTCGGGCTCGCCGTGGCGTACATCGTCACCTCGCTCGTGGGCTATCCGCTGCTCGGCCTGATCCTCGGCCCGGTGTTCAAGGAGAACCTCTCCTGGCGCACCCGCAACCCCGGCCGCAAGGTCGCGTACACCAAGGCCAGCTGGGCCTGGGGCCTGATCCTGCTCGCCAAGTCGGCGATCCTCTTCCCGCTCTACTGGTGGGGCGACGCGACGTCCCTGGGCTGGGTCAAGGTGGCACTCGGCATCCCGCCGATGCTGCTGTCCGTCTACCTGACGTGGATCTTCCTGGCGAAGGCTCCGCCGCCGATCGACGTCTTCGCGGAGATGGAAGCGGCCGAGGCCGCTGCCGCTGTGGAGAAGTCCGGGGTCACCGCCGTGCTGGACGGTGCGCTGGACGAGGCGGCGGAGGAGCTCGTCCGGGATCCCTCGCGGCAACGCTGAGGTCCGCTCCCGGGGCTCCGCCCCGGACCCCGGTCCTCAAAACGCCGGACGGGCTGGACGGTGCGGGTCGCCCCACACCATCCAGCCCGTCCGGCGTTTTGTTACACGTCCTCGCGCCGCACCGACAGCAGATCCTCCAGCTGCTCCTCGCGCGCCGGGGCCGCCACGAAGAGGAGCTCGTCGCCCGCCTCCAGCGCGTCCTCCTTGTTGGGGGTCAGCACGCGGTTGCCGCGGATGATCGTCACCAGCGAGGTGTCCTCCGGCCAGTCCACGTCACCGACGCGCGTGCCCGCCAGGGCGGACTCCGGCGGCAGGGTCAGCTCGACGAGGTTGGCGTCGCCCTGGCTGAAGCGCATCAGGCGCACCAGGTCGCCGACGCTCACGGCCTCCTCGACCAGGGCCGACATCAGGCGCGGGGTGGACACGGCGACGTCCACGCCCCAGGACTCGTTGAAGAGCCACTCGTTCTTGGGGTTGTTCACCCGGGCCACGACCCGCGGCACCCCGTACTCCGTCTTGGCGAGCAGCGAGACGACCAGGTTGACCTTGTCGTCACCCGTCGCGGCGATCACCACGTTGCAGCGCTGGAGGGCCGCCTCGTCGAGCGAGGTGATCTCGCACGCGTCGGCCAGCAGCCACTCCGCGAGCGGCACGCGCTCCACCGAGATGGCGGTCGGCGCCTTGTCGACGAGCAGCACCTCGTGCCCGTTCTCCAGCAGCTCACCCGCGATGGAACGCCCGACGGCACCCGCACCGGCAATGGCAACCCTCATCGGTGCGCCTCCTCAGGGCCTTCGGCGCACGCGGCCTCGACCTTCTCGACCTCGTCCGTGCGCATCATCACGTGCACCAGGTCACCCTCCTGCAGGACCGTCTGCGACGACGGCAGCATCGCTTCACCCAGCCGGGTGAGGAAGGCGACGCGCACCCCGGTCTCGTCCTGGAGCCGGCTGATCTTGTGGCCCACCCAGGAGTCCGCGATGGGCACCTCCGCGAGCTGCACACCGCCGCTCGGGTCGCGCCACAGCGGCTCCGAGCCGGACGGCAGCAGCCGGCGCAGCATCTGGTCCGCCGTCCACCGCACGGTGGCCACGGTGGGGATGCCCAGCCGCTGGTAGACCTCGGCGCGGCGCGGGTCGTAGATGCGGGCCGCGACATTCTCGACGCCGAACATCTCCCGGGCCACCCGGGCCGCGATGATGTTGGAGTTGTCGCCGCTGCTGACCGCGGCGAACGCCCCGGCCTCCTCGATGCCCGCCTCGCGCAGGGTGTCCTGGTCGAAGCCGACGCCGGTCACCCGCCGCCCGCCGAAGCCGGAGCCCAGACGCCGGAAGGCAGTGGGGTCCTGGTCGATCACGGCGACCGTATGACCCTGCTGCTCAAGGGTCTGCGCGAGGGCCGAGCCCACTCGGCCGCAGCCCATGATCACAATGTGCATGACGATTACCCCGTGCTCCGGACTACCGCGCTGACCTGCACCAACAACCTGCTCACATCTTCCCTTGTCGTTCTCGTTCGGCTCACGGGCCCGTCGGAGCGCGCGCTCCGCGGTATCGACGCGATGCGCCCACAGGAGGTTGGTCCGCGTAGGCGCACGGGACCACCGTATCCGTTGTCCCCTGGGGCGCGCGCCCGAGCCCGACGCCCACGGCGCGGCCGGGCACCGGGCCCCGGACCCCCGCGCCCGGCGTCCGCGGGGACGCCCCGCGGACGATCAAGAAGGGCGGGCCGCGCGGGGTCGCGGGCGGAGCGGAGGCGTCCGGGCCGGGGCGCCGCGGCGCCCCGCGTCCCGGCTCGCCTTCCTGATCGCGCCGTCGATGGGCGATGATGGACGAACACCCGGTCGGTCACCGGAAGTTGACACTCTGTTATGGGGGAGCCCGTGCGTACGCTGCTCGTCGACAACCACGACTCCTTCACCTACAACCTGTTCCACTATCTGGCCGAGGTCAACGGCCGGGAGCCCGAGGTCGTCGTCAACGACGACCCCGCCTGGCGGCCGTCCCACCTCGCCGCCTTCGACAACGTGGTGCTCTCGCCCGGCCCCGGCAGCCCCGACCGCGCGGCCGACTTCGGCATCTGCCGGGAGATCGTGACGGAGGGCCGCCTGCCCGTGCTCGGGGTGTGCCTCGGGCACCAGGGCATGGCGCTGCTCCACGGCGGCGAGGTCCACCGGGCCCCGGAGCCGTACCACGGGCGCGTCTCGTCCGTGCTGCACGGGGGGACCGGGCTCTTCGAGGGGCTGCCCTCGCCCCTGCGGGCCGTGCGCTACCACTCGCTCACCGTCGGCAGGCTCCCGGCCGTCATGGAGGCGACCGCCTGGACCGCCGACGGCCTGGTCATGGCGCTCCGCCACCGCGAACGGCCGCTCTGGGGCGTGCAGTTCCACCCCGAGTCGGTCGGCAGCGCCCACGGCCACCGGCTCCTGCGCAACTTCCGCCGGCTGAGCGAGGGGCACGGCCGGGGCAGACGCGCCGCCCCGCCGGCCGCCCCGCCCGCCCCCGCGGGCCCGCCCGTACGCCCGCGGGGCCGTCGGCTGCGGGTCCTCGCCGCCGCCCTGCCCACCCGGTGGGACGACGAGACCGCCTTCGACCGGCTCTTCCGGCAGGACCCGTACGCCTACTGGCTCGACGCCGGCCGCCCCGACGACGGCACCGGCCGCTTCTCCGTCATGGGCGACGCCTCCGGGCCGCTCGCCCGGGTCGCCACCGCCGACGTCTGGAGCAGCACCGTCACCGTGCGCTCCGCGACCTCCGCCGAGGTGGTCACCGGGGAGTTCCTCGACTGGCTCGACCAGGACCTGCGGGCCACCCACGCCGAGGCGCCCGACGGTCCTGAGCTGCCCTTCGACTTCGCGCTGGGCTGGGTGGGCTACCTCGGCTACGGACTGAAGGCCGAGTGCGGCGGCGAGCTGGCCCACCGGCCCGAGGAGCCCGACGCCACCATGGTGTTCAGCGACCGGGCACTCGTCCTCGACCATCACACCCGCACCACCCACCTCCTCGCGCTCACCGAGGACGGCGACGAGAGTGCCGCCCGCACCTGGCTGGACACCACGGCCCGGCGGCTCGCGGCGCTCTCCGGCGTGCGGCGGCCCGCGCCGGCCCGACCCGCCGGGACCACCGGCGCGCTGCGGCTGCGCCACGGCCGCGACGCCTACCTGCGGCTGATCGACGACTGCAAGGAGCAGATCGCGGCGGGGGAGACCTACGAGATCTGCCTCACCAACATGGCCGAGACCCAGGGCGCCCCCGACCCCTGGCAGGGCTACCGCTTCCTGCGCCGCGCCAGCCCGTCCCCCTTCGGCGCGCTGCTGCGCTTCGGCGAGCTGTCGGTCCTCAGCACCTCGCCCGAACGCTTCCTGCGCGTCGGCCGGGACGGCCTCGCCGAGTCCCGCCCCATCAAGGGCACCCGGCCCCGCGGCGCGACCCCCGAGGAGGACGCCGAGCTGCTCGCCGACCTGCGCGCCAGTGAGAAGGACCGCGCGGAGAACCTGATGATCGTGGACCTGGTCCGCAACGACCTCGGCCGCTGCGCGCGGACCGGCTCGGTCGAGGCCGACGACATCTTCCGCGTCGAGAGCTACGCCAAGGCCCACCAACTGGTCAGCACCGTCCGGGCCCGGCTGCGCGCGGACCGCACGGCCGTGGACTGCGTACGGGCCTGCTTCCCGCCCGGCTCGATGACCGGGGCGCCCAAGGTCCGGACCATGCGGATCCTCGACCGGCTGGAGGGCGGGCCGCGCGGCATCTACTCCGGTGCCATCGGCTATCTCTCCCTCAACGGCGCCGCCGACCTCAGCGTCGTCATCCGGACCGCGGTGATCACCCCGGGGCGGGTGCGCTACGGCGCGGGTGGCGCGATCATCGCGCTGTCCGACGCCGAGGAGGAGTTCGAGGAGACGGCCGTGAAGGCGGCCCCGCTGATCGCCCTGACCGGCGCGGAGTTCCCCGACCGGCAGTGGGACGCCGTCACCGTCTGAGCGGACCGGCGCGTTCGGGCCGCCCGTGCCGTGACGCACCCTCACCGGGCCGCCGGGAGCGCTCTCGTGCGGCTCCCGGGGGCGATCCGCCGGTACGTATGCCTGTTCGGTAAATCGTGGGCGAAGATCGGCCACACGGCCGTTCGCGTGGTTAGGATGATCGGCGTATTCCGCTTCCGGGCGGGACGTTCAGGACGCCGACCCCGTACAGCCGACCGCATGCCCCTTCGCCCGCGAGGAATTGATGTCACATCACATACCGGACGTGGTGAGCTGGTGCCTGGTCGCCGTGCTGGTCGCCGTGGCGGTGCTGCTGGTGCGCCAGCGGGGGATCACCGCCGCCGTGCGCAGGCGCGTCGCGGCGCTGGAGGACGGCCTCCAGACGCGTGACACCGAAGTGCGGCACCTGGTCACCGTCCGGCTCCCCGCCGTCACGGCGTCCATGCACCAGCCCGTGCCCCTGCCCGGACTGCTCGACGAGCGGCTCGGCGGCACCGTCTTCGCCCAGGGCCTCCAGTCCGTGATGGACCTCTTCACCCAGGCCGTGGACAAGGCGCAGGCCCGCGCCGACCAGTCCGCGAAGGCCGCGCTCAAGGCGTCCATGCGCGCCCTCCAGGGCCTCGCGCACGAACAGCAGCTGGCCATCTCCGACATGCAGGAGCGGCACGACAACCCCGACGTGCTGCGCGACCTGTTGCAGATCGACCACGCCAACTCCCAGTTCGGCCGCCGCGCCCAGGCCATCGCCGTGCTCTGCGGGTCCTGGCCCGGCAGGCAGCGCGCCGCCTCCCCGCTCACCGACGTCGTCCGCGGTGCCACCTCCCGCATCCGCGACTACCGGCGCGTCAAGGTGCACAACCACGCCGACCTCGCCGTCGTCAGCCGGGCCGTGGAGCCCGTCGTCCTCGCCGTCGCCGAACTCCTCGACAATGCCGCCCGCCACTCCCAGCCCAACACCTCCGTCGAGGTCGGCCTCCAGCCCGTGCACAACGGCGCCTGCGTGGTCATCGACGACGCGGGCGTCGGCATGAACGCCCAGGAGGTCCAGCGCGCCGCCGCCCTCCTCTCCGGCCAGCGCACCGTGGACGTCTCCCGGCTCGGCGACCCCCCGCAGTTCGGCTTCCCCGTCATCGGCGTGCTCGCCGCCCGCTACGGCTTCAGCGTCTCCGTCGACACCCGCTCGCCCTACGGAGGCGTACGGGCCGTCCTCTTCCTGCCGAGCGCCCTGCTCAGCCAGATCGACCTCGACGGCCCCGACACCACGCCCCTGGCGCCCCCCGCCCGGCCCGGGGCCCCGGCCCGCACGCCCACCGGCGCCGTACGCCCGCCGCAGCACCGGGCGCCCGCGCGGGAACACCCCGAGCCCGCCCCCGACGTCTTCCCGCCGCCTGCCGCGCCCCCGGCGGACGCCGGAGCCGTCACCGGGTCCACGGCCGGCGGCCTGCCCAAGCGCCGCCGCCGGCAGCCCGCCGCGCCGCTGCCCGCCGAGCGGCCCGCCGCCCCGTCCGCCACCGTGCCCGACGGGCCGCCCGCGCCCGGCCCCGCCGCCGCGCCGCCCGAGCGGACCGCGGAGGAGACCGCCCGCCGCATGGGCGCCTTCGCCCGCGGCACCCGCTCCGGCCGCGCCGCCGGCACAGGCCCCGCCGGTCACCCCGACCCGGCACCCGTAGACGACGAAGGGAACCCGTACGCGTGAACGACCACCTCACCAACGAGCTCGGCTGGATGCTCGACGAGGTCGTGAAGATGCCGGAGGCCCGGCACGCGATCCTCCTCTCCTCCGACGGCATGCTCCGCGCCCGCTCCGCGGGCATCGACCGCGACGAGGCCGAGCGGCAGGCCGCGGCGCTCTCCGGGCTCCAGTCGATCAGCCGTTCCACCGCGGAGTTCTGCACCCACCAGAACCAGCAGGACACCCCCTGGCGGCAGACGCTCGTGGAATTCGCCCACGGCTACGTCTTCCTGATAGCCGCCGGCCCCGGCGCCTACCTCGCCGTATCCGCCACCGCGGACGTCGACATGGAAGCCGTCACCTACCGCATGCAGAAGCTGGTCGACCGGCTGGGGAAGGAGCTCACCAGCCCGCCCCGGCAGGCCGGCTGGCACGGCACGGGCACCCCATGACACCCCCGGCGCCGAGGCGCGGACAGGGATTAGTACGGCCGTACGTCGTCACCGACGGCCGCGCCCACCCCACCCGCAACACCTTCGACCTGGTCACCCTGGTCATCGCCCAGTACGACCGGCCGCTCGGCGGGCTCAGCCCCGAAAAGCGCCGGCTCATGGAGCTCTGCCTCGGCGGCGCGCTGTCGGTCGCCGAGATCGCCGGGCACCTGGCGCTGCCCGTCAGCGTCACCAAGGTGCTGCTCGGCGACCTCGTGGACAGCGGTCACCTCATCACCCGGGCCCCCATCCCCTCGGCACAACTCCCCGAGGCCCAGATCCTTCAGGAGGTACTGGATGGACTCCGCGCTCGCCTCTGAGGGAGCGGTCTATCTGCGGCAGAGCGTGCGGACCGCCGCGAAACTCCTCGTCGTGGGCCACTTCGCGGTCGGCAAGACCACCTTCGTCGGCTCCCTGTCGGAGATCCGGCCGCTGCGCACCGAAGAGACCATGACCCAGGCCGGCGCCCTCGTCGACGACCTCGCCGGCATCGAGGGCAAGACCACCACCACGGTCGCCATGGACTTCGGCCGCGTCACCCTCAGCGACAGCCTCGTCCTCTATCTCTTCGGCGCCCCCGGCCAGCAGCGCTTCACCCGGCTCTGGCAGGACATGACCCACGGCGCGCTCGGCGCCCTCGTCCTCGCCGACACCCGGCGCCTGGAGCAGTCCTTCGACGTCATGGGACTGCTGGAGGAACACGGCCTGCCGTACGCCGTCGCCATCAACCACTTCGACGGCGCGCCCGCCCACCCCGAGGAGGAGATCCGCGAGGCCCTCGACCTGCTCCCCGAGACCCCGCTGATCACCTGCGACGCCCGGGACCGGATCTCCTCCACCCGCGCCCTGATCTCCCTCGTGGAATACCTCCGCAGCCGACAGCCCCGCACCGCCCAGGAGCCCGTGTGACCCACCGCCCCGACGCGGGCACCGCGCCACCGCCCGGCCCCCCGCCGGGCTGTCCCGCACACCAGGCGCCCACCCCCCTGCACGGGCCGGACTTCGCCGCCGACCCGCACGCCGTCTACCGGCGGCTGCGCGCCCAGGGCCCCGCCTCCCCCGTCGAGCTGGCGCCCGGTGCCCACGCCACCCTCGTGACCGACTACCGGGCCGCGCTCGACGTCCTGCGCAGCCCCGACAGCTTCGGCAAGGACGCCCGCCGCTGGCGCGCCCTCGCCGACGGGCGCGTCGCCCCCGACAACCCCGTCGTCCCGATGATGGCCTACCGGCCCAACTGCCTCTTCTCCGACGGCGATGCCCACCGCCGCCTGCGGGCCGCCGTCACCGACAGCCTCTCCCGGATCGACCCCAACGCCCTGCGCGGCTACGTCGAGCGCAGCGCCGACACCCTCATCGACCGGTTCGCGACCCTCGGCGAGGCCGACCTCCTCGGCTCCTACGCCAAGATGCTGCCCCTCCTCGTCTTCCAGCAGCTCTTCGGCTGCCCGCCCGAGATCGGCGACCGGCTCGTCGAGGGCTTCTCCGGGATCTTCGACGGCGTCGACCACGAGCGCGCCGACGCCCTCATCACCCAGAGCCTCGTCGAACTCGTCGGCCTCAAGCACGTCAAGCCCGGCGCGGACATGACGTCCTGGCTGATGGCCCACCCCGCCCGGCTCACCGACGAGGAGATGCTCCACCAACTCGTCGTCCTCATCGGCGCCGGCACCGAGCCCCAGCAGAACCTCATCGCCAACGCCCTGCGGCTGCTGCTCTCCGACGACCGCTTCGCGGGCGACCTCGCCGGCGGCAGCATGCCCGTCGAGGACGCCCTGGACGAGGTCCTCTGGCTCGACCCGCCGATGGCCAACTACGGCGTCCACTACCCCCTCCACGACCTCGACCTCGGCGGCGTGCCGCTGCGCGCCGGGGAGCCCGTCGTGGTGAGCTTCGCCGCCGCCAACACCGACCCCGCCCTGCTGTCCGACCAGCGCGCGGGCAACCGCGCCCACCTCGCCTGGAGCGCGGGCCCGCACACCTGCCCCGCCAAGGACGCCGCCCGGCTGATCGCCGCCGTGGCCGTCGAGAAGCTCCTCGACCGCCTCCCCGACCTCGAACTGGCCGTCCCCGTCGACCGCCTGGTCTGGCGGCCCGGCCCCTTCCACCGCGCCCTGACCGCCCTGCCCGTGCGCTTCCCGCCCGTGCACCCGACCCGGCCCGCGCCCGCACCGGCGGGCCCCCACGCACAGCCGCACCATCAGCCCCCTCACCAGCATCAGCCTCACCAGTCGGCCGACACCCCTGGAGACAGTCGATGGACCGCCAGCTCGCCCCCCTCCGGATCGATCCCACAGGCCGCGACATCCACGGCGAGGCCGCCCGCATCCGGGACCGGGGAGCCGCGACGCCCGTGGAGCTTCCTGGCGGAGTGGTGGCGTGGGCAGTGACCACCCAGCCCCTCCTCAAGCAGCTCCTCACCGACCCCCGCGTCTCCAAGGACCCGCGGCAGCACTGGCCGGCCTGGATCAACGGTGAGATCTCGCCGGAGTGGCCCCTGTTCACCTGGGTCGCCGTGCAGAACATGTTCACCGCCTACGGCGGCAACCACAAACGGCTGCGCACCCTCGTCTCCAAGGCCTTCACCGCCCGCCGCACCGCCGCCCTGCGCCCCCGCGTCGAGCAGCTGACCGCGGGCCTCCTCGACGAGCTCGCCGCCCGCCCGCACGGCACCCCCGTCGACCTCCGCGAGGACTACGCCTACCCCATCCCCATCCAGGTGATCTGCGAGCTCTTCGGCGTCACCGACGAGGACACCCGCGAGGGCCTGCGGGCCTGCGTCGACAGCATCTTCCACACCTCCGCCGACCCCGACGAGGTCACCGCCACCCACACCCGCATCTACGAGGTCCTCGGCGGACTGGTCGCCGCCAAGCGCGCCACCCCCGGCGACGACATGACCAGCATCCTGATCTCCGCCCGCGAGGAGGACGGCTCCCGGCTCAGCGAACAGGAGCTCGTCGACACCCTGTTGCTCGTCATCAGCGCCGGGCACGAGACCACCGTCAACCTCCTCGACAACGCCATTCACGCCCTCCTCACCCACCCCGACCAGCTCGCCCTCGTGCGCGACGGCCGGGCCGACTGGGACGACGTGATCGAGGAGACCCTCCGCTGCCAGGCCCCCGTCGCCAACCTGCCGCTGCGCTACGCCACCGACGACATCGAGCTCGACGGCCTCACCCTCCGCAAGGGCGACGCCATCGTCGCCGCCTACGCCGCCGCCGGCCGCGACCCGGACCTCCACGGCCCCGGCGCCGACCGCTTCGACCTCACCCGCGTCACCAAGGAACACCTCGCCTTCGGCCACGGCGTCCACTACTGCCTCGGCGCGCCCCTCGCGAAGCTCGAAGCGGCCGTCGCCCTGCCCGCCCTCTTCGAACGCTTTCCCCGCCTGCGGCTCGCGGCCGACCCCGGCGAGCTGCGGCCCGTCGAGTCGTTCATCTCCAACGGACACCGCACCCTGCCCGCCCTCCTGCACGGCTGACCAGGCGTTCATCAGGACCAACCGTGATCGACAAGCCTCCGGGGCGGGAATGCGGCGTGCGCCACATTCCCGCCCCGGAGGGTGGCGGGTACACACGATCAATACGGAACCCTTACGATCCTCTGCGTGTCCAAATTGACCGACCTGCCGAAACGGATCCTCATCGGCCGGGCGCTGCACAGCAACAAGCTGGGCGAGACCCTTCTCCCCAAACGCATCGCGCTCCCCGTCTTCGCTTCCGACCCGCTCTCCTCCGTGGCGTACGCGCCGGGCGAAGTGCTGCTCGTCCTGTCCGTGGCAGGTGTGTCCGCCTACCACTTCAGCCCCTGGATCGCCGTGGCGGTCGTGGTGCTGATGTTCACGGTGGTCGCCTCGTACCGCCAGAACGTGCACGCCTACCCCAGCGGTGGCGGTGACTACGAGGTCGCCAACGTCAACCTCGGCCCCAAGGCGGGCCTCACCGTCGCCAGCGCCCTGCTCGTCGACTACGTCCTGACCGTCGCGGTCTCCATCGCCTCCGGCATCGAGAACCTCGGCTCCGCCATCCCCTTCGTCGTCGAACACAAGACGGCCTGCGCCATCGGCGTGATCGTCCTGCTCACGCTGATGAACCTGCGCGGCGTGCGGGAGTCCGGCAAGCTCTTCGCCATCCCGACCTACGTCTTCGTCGGCGGCGTCTTCATCATGATCGCCTGGGGCGCCTACCGCGGCCTGGTCGCGGGCGACACCATGAAGGCCCCCACCGCCGACTACACCATCAGCGCCGAGCACCAGGGCCTGGCCGGCTTCGCCCTCGTCTTCCTGCTGCTGCGCGCCTTCTCCTCCGGCTGCGCCGCCCTCACCGGCGTCGAGGCCATCAGCAACGGCGTCCCCGCGTTCCGCAAGCCCAAGAGCAAGAACGCGGCCTCCACGCTCGCCCTCATGGGCGGCCTCGCGGTCACCATGTTCTGCGGCATCATCGCGCTCGCCATGGCCACCAAGGTCCGGATGGCCGAGCACCCCGCCACCGAGCTGCTGAACAACGGCAAGCCCGTCGGCTCCGGCTACACCCAGAACCCGGTGATCTCCCAGGTCGCCGAGGCGGTCTTCGGCAACGGCTCGTTCCTCTTCATCGTGCTCGCCGCCGCCACCGCCCTCGTCCTCTTCCTGGCCGCCAACACCGCGTACAACGGCTTCCCGCTGCTCGGCTCGATCCTCGCCCAGGACCGCTACCTGCCGCGCCAGCTGCACACCCGCGGCGACCGGCTCGCCTTCTCCAACGGCATCGTGCTGCTCGCCGGCGCCGCCGCCGTCCTCACCTACATCTACGGCGCGGACTCCACCAAGCTGATCCAGCTGTACATCGTCGGCGTCTTCGTGTCCTTCACGCTCAGCCAGACCGGCATGGTGCGGCACTGGAACCGCCACCTGCGCACCGAGACCGACCAGGCCAAGCGCCGCCACATGATGCGCTCCCGGGCCATCAACGCCTTCGGCGCCTTCCTCACCGGCCTGGTCCTCGTCGTCGTCCTGCTGACGAAGTTCACCCACGGCGCCTGGGTCGCCCTGCTCGGCATGGTGATCTTCTACGCCACCATGACGGCCATCCGGAAGCACTACGACCGGGTCGCCGAGGAGATCGCCATCGACGAGGAGCCGGGCGACGAGGCCGTACGGCCGTCCCGCGTGCACTCCATCGTCCTGGTCTCCAAGGTCCACAAGCCGACCCTGCGCGCCCTCGCCTACGCCAAGCTGATGCGCTCCGACACCCTCGAAGCGCTCAGCATCAGCGTCGACCCGGCCGAGACCAAGGCGCTGCGCGACGAGTGGCACCGCCGCTCCCTCGACGTCCCGCTGAAGGTCCTCGACTCGCCCTACCGCGAGATCACCCGGCCGATCATCGACTACGTCAAGAGCCTCCGGAAGGAGAGCCCGCGCGACGCGGTCAGCGTCTACATCCCGGAGTACGTGGTCGGCCACTGGTACGAGCACCTGCTGCACAACCAGAGCGCCCTGCGCCTCAAGGGCCGGCTGCTCTTCACCCCCGGGGTGATGGTCACCTCCGTGCCCTGGCAGCTCGACTCCTCCGAAGCGGCCAAGAAGCGGGCCCGCAAGCACGCCGAGTGGAACGCCCCGGGCTCCGTCCGTCGCGGCCCCGTCGCGGCGGCGCCCAAGAAGGACAAGAAGGAAAAGGCCGCCACCAAGAAGTAGGCGGCAGGAGCAGGGTGCTGCGGGACGTAGACTGAACGGCTGTTGTCCCGCAGCACCCTCTCACCATCTCTGGAGTCGACCCGCCATGCAGCACGAGAACGACGCCTCGCTGGTCGGCCATGAGTACGAGGTCGAGGTCGGCCCGGTCGCCCACGGCGGCCACTGCGTCGCCCGCACCGACTCCGGCCGGGTCCTCTTCGTCCGCCACGCGCTGCCCGGCGAGCGCATCGTCGCCCGGATCACCGAGGGCGAGTCCACCTCCCGCTTCCTGCGCGCCGACGCCGTCGAGATCCTTCAGGCGTCCAAGGACCGCGTCGAGGCGCCCTGCCCCTTCTCCGGCCCCGGCAAGTGCGGCGGCTGCGACTGGCAGCACGCCAAGCCGGGCGCCCAGCGGCGCTTCAAGGGCGAGGTCATCGCCGAGCAGCTCAAGCGCCTCGCGGGCCTCACCCCCGAGGAGGCCGGCTGGGACGGCACGGTGATGCCGGCCGAGGGCGACAAGCTCCCGGCGGGCGAGGTCCCGGCCTGGCGCACCCGCGTGCAGTACGCGATCGACGCCGAGGGCCACGCCGGACTGCGCAAGCACCGCTCGCACGACGTCCAGGTCATCGACCACTGCATGATCGCCGCCCCCGGCGTCACCGAGCTCGGCATCGAGAAGCGCGAGTGGCCGCAGATCGCCACCGTCGAGGCCATCGCCGCCTCCGGCTCCGCCGACCGCCAGGTCATCCTCACCCCCAAGCCCGGCGGCCGCCTCCCCATCGTCGAGCTCGACAAGCCCGTCTCCGTGCTGCGCGTCGGCGAGAAGGACAAGGCCGTCCACCGCGTCCACGGCCGCCCCTTCGTCCGCGAGCGCGCCGACGAGCGTACGTACCGCGTCGGCGAGGGCGGCTTCTGGCAGGTCCACCCGCAGGCCGCCGACACGCTGATCAAGGCCGTCATGCAGGGCCTGATGCCCCGCAAGAACGACATGGCCCTCGACCTCTACTGCGGCGTCGGCCTCTTCGCCGGAGCCCTCGGCGAGCGCATCACGGACAAGGGCGCGGTCCTCGGCATCGAGTCGAGCAAGCGCGCGGTGGAGGACGCCCGCCACAACCTCCAGGACCTCGACCGAGTCCGCATCGAGCAGGGCAAGGTCGAACAGGTCCTCCCGCGCACGGGCATCGACCGCGCCGACATCATCGTCCTCGACCCGCCGCGAGCGGGCGCGGGCAAGCAGACGGTCCGCCACCTGGCTTCCCTGGGCGCGCGCCGCATCGCGTACGTGGCGTGCGACCCGGCGGCCCTGGCGCGCGACCTCGCGTACTTCGCGGAGGAGGGCTACAAGCCGGTGACGCTGCGGGCGTTCGATCTTTTCCCGATGACGCATCACGTTGAATGCGTCGCGATCCTCAAGCCCACAGGAAACTGCGTCTGACCTGCGGTTTTACCCGGTGTGCATTATGTGCGCTATGGGCGTTAGGGGCGAATTTCTGACGCTGAAATGACGCTCGTGACGCTCTCCTGACGCTCGTTCTGATGGGGCGATAGCTGGCTGATCGCGCAGGTCATGCCGGGTGGGAGGCGTGCTCCCGAGGACTGTCTTTGCGGGAACTTGAAGGAAGGTGGCCGGGTTCCAGCGCTGCTGGTTGCGGTGGCAGGCGCGCTCCCGCCGCGCTTTGGCGGGCCGGACGTCTGGCGGTGCGGGTGCTCAGTAGGTGGGGCCGTACGGGCTCCAGCCGCGCAAGAATGGCTTGAGATCCTCGAGGCGGGGCTCAGGGACTGCGGGCAGCAACGGTGAACCGTTGAAGGGGTTCAGGTGTTGCACGTGGCTCTCTGCCCATGCGATCCATGTCTCGGCTTCGTCCCTGGCCGGTCCGGTCGGTAGAGCCTCTGCGTGGAGGCGGAGCGCGCTGATGTACTCGGCCAAGCCCGCTGCGTGACGCCACGCTCCTTCCTGCGCTTCGAGGTGCTGGCCGCGGTATGCCTCCGCGTACTGGATGCGGGCTTCTTCCATGGCGGTTTCCCAGCGGATGCGCTTCTGGCGTGCCGCTTCGATCTCGTCCTGGCGTCTGCGTTCGGCGGCTTCGCCGCGGAGGGTGACCTCGTGGGCGATCTCGGCGAGCTGGTCTTCGAGGGTGCGGCCGGGGGTGTCGGCCCATTCGCTCGCCCGGTGCGGTTGGCCGCCGCTGAGGACGAAGCGGAGCCGTTCGGACGGGGTGTAGTCGAAGCGGGGGATCCTGATCCAGGAGTACTTCTTGGCCTCGGCGAGTTCCTTCTCGGTGGCGACGTGCTCGGTCCGGTCCTGCTCCTGGAGGACGAGGAACCCCACAGTCTGGCCCTGTGCGGTAATGGTGAAGTGAGGAGTTGCTCTGCGGCGGCGATGAGACGGAGGGGCGGAGCCGGTCTGTCCTGCCGAACTGGAGTGTCCTTCGGTCTCGGTGGCGGTGATCAGCGCCTGGATGAGCCGGAGGGCACGTCCTTGGACGGGCTTGGTCAGGCCCAGCGGCTGGGGTTCGTTCTGCATGGCCCGGACCACGGCGTGGGGCCGCGTGAGCCGAGAGGGAACGGGGACGGGTGCGAGGACGGCGAGGCGCCAGGCGGGGATGTCGACCAGTTTGATTTCGTACCCGCCACGGCACCAGCCCCCGTACAGCTCCTTCGTCTCCGGGATCCTTCCGGACCTGCGTGCCGCGGCGACGCGGGACGGCCACTTCTCCAGGTCCGGACCGCTGCCGCTCTTGACGATCCGGCCGCCGGTCTCCGCGAGCTCCTGCAACAGCTGCTCCGTGAACGTTACGCGAGGCTGTGATGGAGGGCTTGGCTTCCGCCCGGCGGCCGGGGCTTCCTGCGTCCGAGCGGACGGGGGCTGCGGAGCAGCGGCCTGCGCCTTCCGTGGGCGAGACCCGCGGGGAGGGTACGTGCCGTGCGCCAGATAGTGCTGGCCGGCGCTCGTCAGGGCGACGCTCCACTGCCCGCCCTTCCGGGAGACCGTGACCAGGCCCCGGTTCTGCAGTGCCTGACAGGTGGTCTTGTAGGAGCTGGTCTTCCAAACGCCGGCAGGGCACCCGTCTTCCACCCACTGCAGCACCGAGAGTTGCCGCTCATTGACCTGCCGTTCCAATGTCCCGCCTTCGACTCGAGGCTGAAGTACGACGGCGGCATGTTGTCAGTTCCGTTCGTCAGCGACGGGTGGTTCGAAACAATTCGCTCGAACGAGCGGGGGTGACGTGGACCGTGCCTATATCCGCGCGGGCGGCATCTTCACCGTTGCCGTCAGCTCGGCCTCCGTGACCTGCTGGCGAGTCAGCCCAGTGGCTTCGGTCGGGACCTTCAGTCACTGAACTTCGCGCGCAAGCGTTCGTTCTCCTTCTCCAGCGTCTTAACACGTCGTTCGAGTTCGGCTCGTGTCGGCTTCTTCGGCGGCGGAGGCAGGGGTTCTGTTGCTTCCGGTGGCTCGCCACGCAGTCCGATGGGTTCGAAGGCCACGATCGTTCGGCGGTCTTCCCCGCACTCCGAACATCGCCTGCCGTATGACCCGGCGGAGAGGGGGTCGGTGTACGTGTAGTGCGCCTCCGTCTCGATGATGTGGCCGCAGTACAGCCGGACACGCCACCGCATGATCTCGTGGTCGGCCTTCTTGAAAGACTGCATCAGCTTCGCGACGTTCTCGAACGCCTGGCGGCGACGCTCTGCCCTCGCCGGGTCTGCCCGGCATTCGGCGTCGTCCTCCTCGACTTGACGCCGAGCCCACTCGCTGATCTCCTCGCTCTGCTTCTGACGGCTGTGGTCCCTGCGGGTGAGTTCATACTCCTCCAACGGAACGCCGCTGCTCCGGTATTCGACTTCGCGCATGACGGCCAGCGTAGAAGCGGCGCCTACGCGGCCGTGGGGAAGAACGGTCTTGGTCAACCAGCTTACGGATTCTGCCCATGAGTGACCGCCGGGGTGCGTACTAGTGCTCGATTCCGCTTTGGCGGGGTAGTTGTAGGGGTGTGGGGGTGCCGGTTCGCGCTTCTCGGGGGCGAGTTGCTGTGCCGAAGCTGTTGTCGGCCTGTCCGGCGTCGGATGTGGTCGAGGAGGGGAAGGTCCGCAGGCTGGCCGGTGCCCGGCATGCGCCGGCGGACTGGATCCTGCGGGCCAGGATCATCGTGCTGAGCTGGGAAGGAAACCGCGTTCCGGTGATCGCGTCCCGGCTCGGGTGTCATCACAAGACGGTGCGCAAGTGGCTGCACCGGTTCAACGCCCAGGGCCTGGACGGGCTCGGCGACCGTCCCGGATGCGGCCGCAAGTCCCGGATCACCGAGGCCGAACGCTCGCGGATCATAGGGCTGGTCCGCTGCGATCCGCCGGGCCGACTGGTGCGCGAGCCGTGGGGCGACCTGGCAGCCGAGGACGAATCAGCCCCGGGCGAGTGGACCCTGGACACCCTCACCGAGGCGGCCCGGCGCCAGGGCATCGGCATCCAGCGCTCCCAGGTCCGCAGAATTTTCCTGGCCGAGGGCGTGCGCTGGCGCCGCACCCGGTCCTGGATCACCAGCCGTGACCCGGAGTTCTCCCCAAAAGGACGAGGATCGTCGGCCTGTACACGGACCCGCCGCAGAACGCCACGGTGATCTGCGCGGACGAGCTCGGACCGGTGATCCCGCGCACGTTCCCGCCCGCACCCGGCTGGTCACCGGACGGCCACCGGATCAAGGCCGAACTCGACTACGCCCGCCGGCCGGAGAAAACCTGGGTCTACGGCGCCCTGCGGCCGGCCGACGGGAACGAGATCACGATGGCCGCCTCCTCCCGCAACAGCGCCAACTACCAGCAGTTCCTGCAGCTGGTCGAAGACGCCAACCCCGCCGGGAAAATCGTGATCGTCACCGACAATCTCTCCTCCCACAACAGCAAGGCCACTCGTGAGTGGCTGGAGGGCCACCCGAGGATCTCCCACGCCTTCATCCCCGTCGGTGCGTGCTGGCTGAACCTCCAGGAGGGCTGGTGGCGCCTCTTCCGCAAAGCGGCCCTGGCAGGGCAGTCCTTCGCCGACCCCGACGAGATCGACCACGCCACCAGAATCGCAACCGCCCAGCTCAACGCCCGTGCCAAACCCTGGATCTGGGGCCGCCCCGCCCCACCAACACGCACACTCCGACGCCGTTTTGAGTACCGCCTTTGAGGAATCGAGCACTAGGGACGCTGGCTCCGCCCGATCGGGTGTTCAACTCGCCTTACCGGCACGCTCTATGGGCTTGCGTCTCCGGACAGATCGCCGGAGGCCTCGAACCGGAACGCGTAGCGCTTGATCCCCTGTATCACTCTGCGGGACACGACCCCTTGCGGACTCGCAACGCCGAGCATTCGCTGCCGTCCTCCGTGCCAGCCCCGAAAATGAGGCTGGCACGGAGGACCGCTCGGAGCTACCGAGTGGCGCCCCTGTGTCTATAGGTCGGTTCCGCTGGCTTCCTTCAGGATTTCGATGCTTTCTGTGTCCTTTGGGGCGGAACGGCGGTACTGAGGATGTCCGAGGTCCATCTGGAGCGCGGCGTGCAGAGGGGCGGGGTACCGGGTTCGGTCTGACCAGGAGAGCGCCTGGTGGCTGAGACGAGCCGCGGCAACGGCGAGAGTCTCTCGGTCGTAGCCGTCCCGCGTGTGCATGGGGGTGATCTCCCGCGTGGTCATGCTGTACCAAGGAGAGTTCAGTTCGTTCTCCTTGCGTTCGTCGGCATTCTTCGATGCCTTCCCCGGGTCGGCACGCCAACGGGTCTTCCACTGCCCGTGCCGCTTCTTGCCATAGTTGCGGGGTTCGCTGAACAGGAACCAGGGGTGGCCTTCGGGGCGGGCTTCCGGGTAGTAGAGGTCGCTGGAGGTCTTGACCGTCACGGTCTTGCCGTTTTTCTGTTTCTCGGTGACGGCGACCAAGCGGGGCATCTCCGCCTGCGCGCAATTCATGCGGATAATGCTGACCGGGCTCCAGGACTGGGGCAGTCCGCTTGCGGGGAGCCAGAGGCGAGGGTCGTCGGGATCCTTTCCGAGACCCTGCTTGTTGTTGTGGAGGCCGGGCCATACGCGGCGGCTGGCGTGGCCATCGATCATCAAGGCGTAGGGCAGGCCGTCGAGCTCGTCGTGGAGGTCTTGGAGGGCGGCGCGGACGTCTTCACCGGCTTGCGCCCAGCGCTGGATCTCGCCGTCCCCGTTTTGAGCGTGAAGAGGGTAGTTGGCGGCGTGGAAGTTGCTCTGTGCGAGGGCGTAGTGCTCCCACTGCGGATGGATGTTGCTCCAGCCGATCATGCGCCACGGGCCGCCGGGTTCAGGGGAGGGGATGATCGCGCTGGCGGTGATGATCCTTTTGGGCTGGCCCTTGTACTTGCGGTCCGTGGCCTGCTTGCGGATGTGGATGCCGCAGAACGCCATGCGGGGCAGCGGGTAAGAGTCGTCGTCGGGGTAGAGGGCCCGCTCGAAGCGGTCGTCCACGACACCGCATGAACGGTAGAGGTCCAGCAGACCCATGTAAACGCGGTGGTCTTCGAAGGCTTTCGCGGGCTTCTTGACGATGGTGAAGGTCTTGGTGAACGGGTCGTACTCGCGGCCGACGAGGAATTGGGACGGCACTGCGGCCTTGGCGAGTTCGCGTACGACTTGGTGCTTGGCGTCGTTCTCCGCGAGGGCGGTCTTCACCTCGGCGGGCTTCATACCCTCGTGTTCCTCACCGCGCACCGGGATCTCGGTTTCGCACCAGGCGGCGAGGAGAACACCGGGTTCTGCGAACGTGCCGATGATCTTTTGGGCGTCGATGGCGCGCTGCGTGCCGGGGCCGTGCTCCAACAGGGCTTCGGCGTTGCAGAAGACAGCTTCGATGCCGTCCGCGAGCGGGAAGGACTTCTTTCCGTCGGGGTCCGGATCGATGCCGTCCGGGTCGAGGCCGTAGGGATGGGCGAGACCGTGGATCATCCGCGTGAAGGTCGCGTCGCGGTACCACAGGCACAGGATGCGGAGCTTCTTGTATCCGGCCGTCTCGAAGGAACGGCGGATACCCTCCGGGGAGGGCTTGCCGATGAGATCGACGTACTCGCCATCCTGCTTCTTTTGTTTCTTCTCCTTCTCCTGGGCGGCGGTGGCGGGCTCGTGGGATCGCTTGCCGAAGACATTCCCCTTCGACTTCAGGTCGAGCAGGGAGACGGCGTCGCCGAAGGATCGCTGGATGTGTTCCCGCAGCAGCGAGAGATGGTAGATGCCGGCGCCGGTACCGACAGCAAAGGAGTCCGTCTTCGGCATGGTCGGCCTGATCGCCCCGGGTGGAGGAGTCAGGATGTCGATCCTCTTGCCGTTTTCGTCCCTGGCGTTCAGGCGGCTGCGCTCATCGGCGACGCGTTCCTCGATGGCGTTGAGCGATGACCGGTCGGCGTCCATCTTCGCCAGGATTTCCAGCGCGTGCTTGTTCGTCTGCCGCAGACCGCGCCCGTCCAGGGACACAGACATGATCGGCCGGTCTGTTCCCTGGTCCACGAGGACGGTGCTGGCGTGGATCACCGTGTTGTTGATGCGCCGGATGTGGGCGTCAAGATTCAGGACGGGGTTCGGCTCGGCTGTGTAGGTGGCCATCTTCACCGACAGGCGGGACAGCGCGTACTGGACTTGGCCGCGGGTGGGGTTCTCGGGACGGGCCTCGACCGCTTCGGCGAGGTCGACCGGGTGGGCGAGGGAGGCGAAGACCGGGCCGATGGGCTGTTCCCAGGCGATCAGGTCACCGTTGCTGATGGGCCGGTACTGCACGGCCGCGACGTTGTCAGAGGGCTCCCAGCCGACGGTCCTGTGTTTCACCTGGCCGTCCGCCGCCTCGTACTCCTCACGGACCGGCTCGACTTCCCCGTCGAGGAAGGGCTTTGCGGCCAGCTTCTTGGCGATGTGCCACTTCACCGCCTCATAGGCCCAACCATCCGGGCTGGCGGGCTTGCCGTCTTCCTCCTGGAGGATGTTCTTCGCAAGGCTGCGGCGCTCCGGAGCGACGTCGGCGACCAGTCGGGCCAAGGTGGGTGGATCCATGAAGGGGATCTCGTCCAGAGGAACCCGTCGGACGATGCCTTCCAGGTAGGTGAAGACTGCCCTGAGGATGTCGGGCTCCACAGGGTTGAGCGTCACCATGAAGGCCAGGTACTTGTCCAGGTAGACGTAGCCATCGGTGATCTGCTGGAGCACGGTGACAGCGATGGAATAAGGGACCAGGAAGGGGTCAGGGTCCTGGACACCCTTGATCCATTTTCCGTTCTGTGCGGCCGTGCTCCCCAATTCCCGCCAGGCCGTGCGGATGGGCGCGTGGTAGTCGCCGAAGTCCCAGACCAGGGCAGCCATTCCGTCCAGGAGCTCGGGGGTGCACCGGATCGATGTGGTGTGCGCGGTGAGATCCCGCTGCGTGCTGCTTCGCCCCATGAGCAGGGGTACCTCGTCTCTCGGTCTCTCCGTTCGGGAGAGGGTGCGGGTCCGTCTCCGCCAGCGGCAAGGCGGATACAGGCATGGGCAGTTCAGAGTGTCTCGCGGTCGAGCCCCGCGTAGGTCAGGAATGCCTGAAGCGCTTGACCGTAGAGCTCATTCATGATGTCGCGCTGCTCCGGAGTCCAGTCGCGGTAGATCTGCTCGATGATCGTGGCCAGGTCGGAGCTGAACTTCTTGTCGTGGATGGAGTGGTCCACGATGTGGAGGGTCATGTCGGTCTCGCCTCGCCGGGCACGGCCGGCGAGCTGGATGAGCAGGACGAGCATGCCTGCGACGAGTTCCTTGCGCAGGTCGTGGTCCATGTTGGAGAACCGTGCCGGGGAGCGAAGGATCTTGGTGAGTTGCTTCCAGGACGCTTCGCTCGCAGCGCGCAGGACGGCCAGGGGCTCGTCGCTGCCGTCGGTGGGGAGGGTGTTGAAACCGGCTGCGTTGACGCTGGCGTGCAGCCAGTCGGTGTCCTCGATGCTCAGGACGGGCCGAACGCACAGATAGATGTCGCGGACCGCCGAGCGCGTTCCGACGACGATGTTCAGGCCCCGTCCGATGACGGCAAGGGGAGCGATCAGGATCTCTCCGCGGTCGGGGAACTCCTTGAGCTCTTCGCGCACCATCCGGTCCACGTGGGTGGGCAGGTGCTCCTCGTAGTTCTGTTTCTCCGGCTTCTTCACCAGCAGGCAGACCCGGTGGTTCAATCCGTCGGCCTGTGCGACCCCGGAGGCAAGGTAGGCGGCCTGCTCGTAGGAATTGACGGCGAGGATGACGCGGGCCCGTTCCGGTTCGCGCTTCTCCAGGCGGGCCAGGCGCTTGGCGAGCTGCTGCTCGTACAGGCCCCGGCCAAGATCGCGCAGTGCGTTGGGCTTCAGCTCCGGCGGGAGGCCCCCGATCCTCATGGCATCCCCGTTGCTGCCCCGTACAGGCGTGGCGAGGGTGACGATGGACTCCGGACGGGTGTCGGGAAGCCACCAGCGGACCGGGGCGTGGATGTGTTCCTGTACGGCCTGCGGCAGGTAGGCGGTGGCGGACAGGCCCATGACCGGGCGCTGCACGCCAGCCGTCAACAGGGCTGTGAGACCTCCGAGTTCGCTGACGAAGGTGTGGGGATCGCCGCCGAAGGAACGTGACAGGAGTTCCGCTTCCTGCTCCTTCTTGTCCATGCCCTTGACCTGGTAGCCGTGGATGGAGCGGCCCAGCATGGCCAGGGGGTAGAGGGTGGCAACCGTGCTGCTGCGCATGGTTTCGAGGATCTTGCGGACCGATCCCAGGTCGAGATAGCGCAGGGTCTGGGCCTGCATACGCAGCTCGTCCAGCGCGCTGTCGAGTTCCCGTAGCACGGTACGGGTGATCAACAAGTTCACCACGGCTGCCTGCTGATGTGCGTCGGGCACGAGCTCGCGCAGGAGCGTGCGCATCGCGTCGCGGGTGTCAGTGAGGTGGTCCTGGCCGCGCTGCGCGGTGAGAATCGTCAGGGCCGTCTGGAGGGCGTCCCAGTCGGCTCCTTCAGGAAGCTCGGCTTCCTCATCCGGTTCGGCCGCGTACCAGCGGGCGGGCATGATCTCGTCGAGGAAGGCGAACAGCTCGGGCGGAACATCCTCGGCCGCACTCTGGTCGGGGAACAGGAGCTGAAGGATTTCGCGGTCCCTCGAGCGGGCCAGGCGCCAGCCGGTGTTGTCGCGGCCGGCACCGTCAGGGCTGTCCGCCTCGTTGCCCGGGTTCAGCTTGAGCCCGCTGCCGGAGCAGAGCCACAGCAACAGCATCTCGGCCATGAGCCGGGCGTGGCTGACCGGCGCTGCGAGGGCCATCTCATGGACGACGGGGAGGTTCTTGGCATCGGAGTCGATTTCCCGCAACGCGGTCGTCCGTTTCCGAGAAGCCAGAGTGATCTCCGAGGTACAGCGGCTGATGGCAGCCGTCTGGAAAGCGTCGATCTCATCGATCACCAGCGCATCGCAGGCTCGCAGCGTCATCTCCAGCACGCTCATGCCCCTGGTGCCGCGCGCCTTGCCGCGGAACTCCTGCCCGTCCAGGACGACTCCGATGCGTGTGCGGCCTTCAAGGAGGTTTGCGTGGTTGGTGACGATCACGGCCGCGTCGGTGGCCCGGTAGAACTGCTGGAACTTGCCGCACACCGGGGCGAAGGAGCAGGTGAGCCGGGTGGAGCCGGTGGCCGCAGAGGTCAGCGAGGTGCAGTTCTCCTCCCCGTACGGATACAGGGTGGGCGGGTCCATCAATGCCCGCTGCGCGCAGCCGGCCGACAGCAGCCCGATGTCGGTCCTGGCGCGCCGGTCCCATTCGTTGATCCGGGTGGAGGTGCCCAGGGCGGCGTAGTCCATGGCTCGCCGGTGCATGCTCGACGGGGACATCAGGGGAGTGCAGTGAGCGGGCTCGGCGAGGTGTTTGGCCCGGTGCAGATAGGCCAGGTCGTTGTTGATGTCCCAGGCCATGTCCAGGGTGGCGCGGACATCGGTGACGGCGAGGGCGATCCGCCGGTCGTTGAGCGCTGCCCAGGACGCCATGACCCGCACGAGTACCGTTTTGCCGCTTCCCGTGGGGGCGTTGAGGACCTGCAGGTCTCCGGCTGTCAGGTCGAGTTCGGTCAGCTCACCGTCGGTGGTCTTCATTGCCTTGAAGAAGCGCTTGAGCACCTTGTGCAGGTAGGCGACGCTCTTGTTCTGCCCGCTGAGGATCTTGGCGACATCCAGGAGCTGCTTCACCGTCGGCGTGACCCGGTCGCGCTGCGGTCGGGTGTGCACCTGCGGCAGTACCTCATGGCCGGGTGCTTCAAGGAAGCCGGGAGTCGCCTGGATATGGATCTCCCTGCTGGTCGTGCCGTGTTCCTGGCCCAGGTAGGCCGTCCTCGTCTTGAGGGTTCCCGGGCCCGCGAACGCCTGCGCCTTGGGGCGCTTGCCGAAGGTGAAGAACGGGCCGGTGACGCGCTGCGCGTAGCCGAGAAAGTCCCCTCCCACCCTGGGGATCACCACTTCGGCCAGGTGCGGGTCCCCCGCTGGCAGCCGCAGCGAACCACCCGACCTGTCCGCGAGGTCAGGATCGGGGGCCAGGGTGCCGAGCAGAGCGAGGACCGCGGCCCTGAGTTTCTTCGCATCCGTCCATTCCGGAGCCACCAAGGCCATCACCTGACGGATCAGGTTCTGCTCGGCCACTGGCAAGCCCGCCCATTCCGACCATGCGTGTGGCTTGCGGTGGGAGAAAAACGTGGCCTCTTCGAAGCCGGCCAGGATGCGGCCCTCGTCGTCCTTGCGGGGAAAGTAGTGCGCGGCCAGAGCGAGTGCTCCCGCCAGGCCGGCTTCCTTCCCCGTCATCTCCCCGCTCACGCCCGGCCCTCCTTGATCTGCGTGACGACCATCTCCAGGTAGTCCGTCGCGGTCATCGCCGCCTTCATCCTGTACGTGCGGCACACCGCATTGAGCTGGGCGACCTGGTCCTGGCGGTGGTCGGGCACCACCAGATACTCCGCGCCGCCCTTATCGCCGCCGTCCATGTGGAGCTTGCCGACCAGGTGGTTCGGCCAGGTGTAGTCCTTGAAGTCAGCAGGAAACCAAGGCTGTTCGCTGCTCTCACGGGTGATCCACAGGTCACACTGGTCCCCGTTGGGCCACAGATGTGATGTCCAGGCCGTTCCCTCCAGGGCCGCCGCGGCGGCTCGGTGCAGAGCGAGTTCGGGCAGGCCAGGGATGACGGTGTAGCGCCACACCGGCCGTACCAGCGCCATGTACTCCGCGGCTGGCTTGGCCTGCGGCACGTGCGGCACGGCCCCGGTCCACAGGCGCGCGAACCGACCGGACGGAACCCGGCATTCGAACGTCGGACTCAGCTCGGGGGCCGACTTCTTCCGGGCGGTCACGACGAACTCGTACGACGCGCCCGTCTCCTCGTGCCAGGGGTACAGGCACCGCACCCTGCCCCTTGTACGCGAGCCCGTGCGGGCCGCTGTCACCTTCATCGGCCACTTGCAGGCAGGGCAGGGCCACCACCAGCCGTTGAACTGCGCGTACTGGGCGATCGGCTTGTAGAAGTCGTTCGCCCGGGACGGCAGCTTAAGCTCCGCGAGACTGCCCGCCGGCACCGTCGGGTTCTCCACCAGCGTGGTGCGGTGCCTCTCGTAGAAGGAGCCCTTGATCGCGCTGAAGACTGCTTCCTGGCTGTACTCATCATCCAGCTTCGGTTTCGTCACCTGCCCGGTGAACTTGCCAACCTTCTGCGCGGCCCGCAGGACGCGCTGGGCTTCGTGCCGGAAGTCGAACCCGTCCTCGGTGGCGACGCCCTCGCTGTCCATAAGCCGCACGCCGACAAGAGCATCGCTGTCGATCCAGTCGGGCAGCAGCCCTTCCAGGGAGCCAGCCCGGTCGCCAGTGAGCCTGCCCATCAGTTCGTCGAACAGGATCAGGTGCCCCGGGCCGCATGCCGCCATCAGGATGCCGTGAGCCTCCATGAGGCGGTCCAGGCGTCTCGGCCCGTCCAGTCCCTCGCCGACCATCGCGTGCTCGCACACGGCGAATGCCTTGACGATTTCCAGCAGTGCGTGAGTCTGCTGAATGTCTGTTGTGTCGTCAGCTTGCGTCACGCGCCGGAGCCTACGCCAGGCCACTGACAATGGGCCCTGGGAACCCGCGCAGGGAGTTCAGCCAGAGCTCTCGTCGACGCCCTCGGCGTCGATGCTGGGATACAGGCCGCGGTAGGCGTCGAGGTGGTCGGTGATGTGGCGCCGCCCGGAGTCGGTGAGGAACCACCGGTACGGTCCATGAGTCACCCCGTCGGGGTGCCGCAACACGATGAAACCCCGGCTCGGGGTCCGTCCGTCAGGGCTTTGCCCCACCGCCAGGTAATGCGGCCCACGCCCGGCGAGGCTGCCGTCCACCCCCTGCGCCCCGGCGTGCGCGACACGGACCACGATCTTCCACAGCCACAACGACAGCAGCGGCGCGGGCGGTCCTGCTTCCCGGGGAACACCGAGGGCCGCACGGGCCACCGCTCGCCCACGCCGGGTCATCTCCACCCGGGTACGGGGCATATCCCCTAGCCCTTCGACATACACCCGGTCCCGGTACACGACGATCAGGTCACGCCGCTCCAAGGCGGCCACCGACGATCCAGTTCCGGGGTCGTGTACTCCGGCTCCGCGCAGTCTCTCCTGAATGCGGGTGTACCCGACTGCATCAGACGAGGCGGAGACCGCCAACGTCATGCGCCGCCATTCGGCTGCCGGTCGTTGTTCCGCTCCCACCAAGCGGGCCTGCCGCTGTTCTTCCTCGACCTCCTGGTCCTGATGGAAGATGCACGTCAGATAGGTACGTTGCCGCTCGTTGAGGGCCCTCCATACAGCCATCGACTCCCCGGACGGCTGACGGGGACGTCGGACAGGAAGCACCGGGAGAGGGTCCTCCGGGCGGTTGCGGCGCCAGGCATCCATCACCACCCGGTCGGGGACTCGATAGACCTGGGCGAGCAGGCGCGCCACCCGCCCCAGGGTCTCGGGAGATCCCCACATCCAGCCACGCACTCGTCTGCCGCGTTCCAGATCGCGGATCTTCTCAGCACTGATATGCAAGCCCCGTGCGCCCCGCTTGCGCCGTAGACCTGAGGCGGCCTCCTCCGTGCTCAAGCCCGCATCACGGCGCAAGTCGGCCAGGCTCTCGGTACCCGGTACGCGCCCTGTCAGATCCTGCGCACCACATCGCAACACCTCCAGCAGCCGGCCGAAAGCTCGGTCACCAACAGCCCGTGTTCCCGCCTCCCAGTGGCGTACAGCACGCGGAGTGACTCCTACCGCCTCGGCTAGCTCTTCCATGCTCATGTCTCTGAACAGTCGCTGACGTTGCAGGGCCTGAGGACGGAGGGACTGTGCCATGCCAGAAGCAAAACGCAGTGAACAGTTCACCGCAACCGGCGAGGCCCGTGCACTACCGCGAGCATGATCTCGATCTGGGAGCCTCCGATGGCGCGATCCTGCTGGAGCGGAATGTTGACACCCCGAACAGATCATCACTCTGTCCCGCGGGGCCCTTGCTGCGATCGGCATCACGCCGAAGTCGTATTGCTGGTGTCGAGGCCTTACGCGGAGCGCCGCCACTACTGTCCGAAAGTGGTGGCCGAGGTCGAAATGATCTGCTCTTGCGAGGCGCAGAAGTTCGACGACTACCTATAACGCTGCACGTCCGCTTCAAGGGGGTCGCAGATCAGCAATGGTCTCCGGCTACCCGACCAGAGAAGGGGGATCTCCGACCGGAAGCTCTACGGATGGAGTTCAACGTGATCCAGTTGCCCGCGGCAAGCCGCGAGGGCGGACGGTAGAGAGCAGCCCTGTCTGCCTGGACGATGTGGATGCGGGTGCGGAGTTCGCCGGCAGGTTTGCCTGCGACGCGGTTCGAGACCTCTGGCAGAGGGTCCCGCCGTTCCGGGGATTTGATCTGGTAATGGGGCGATCGCGGTGCCGTCCTTGACGTTCGAGGTCAGGATGGTGGGGAGAAACAGGGGGGCGGGTGTTGCGGCTCAGGACGCCCAGTGCCGGTACGCCTCCACCCAGGCCCATCCCGTGGGTGCGGGTTCGGGCAGCGGCAGGTCGAGGACGCCGACCGCCTGCCGGTACCGGCCGCGTCGGCACAGGGCGATGATGCCGCTGCCGGGCCGTTCCTGGATGGCGGTGACACTCACCGTGACGCCGAGCACGGTAGTGTCGAACGGCAGCGCGAGGTGATCCTCGATGGCCACGTGGAAGGCGGCGAACTGTTCGTACTCGTCGTACGCGTCGACGGTCGCTTCCTCGACCATGGCGTCGAGTTCCGCGGTGGTGAGTCTCATCGCCTGTGCCGCCTTTGTGCGCGCAGGAGTTGGGCCAGGCGGGCGCCGACCGGGGTGACGCTGGGCAGGGGCTCGTGGTCGTAGTGGCTCTTCTTGCGGCGGCGCAGCAGCTCCTCCCCGTCCCGCTCCCAGCTGAACGCGGGCTTGTGTAGGAGTGCGCGGAAGACGGCGTCGGCGTTCTCGGGATGCCGCTGGATCAGGCGGCGGATGGCCATGGGGGAGACGGAGCCGTCGTTCAGGTACTCCCGCAACTGCGCCAGGTAAGTTCGGTCGCGGGCCAGGGACGGATCGGCGAACAGCGCGTCGAGTCGGCCGAAGTCGGCGTAGTAGCAGATGCCTTCGGTCTCGTCACAGATGACGGCTATGGTGTCCGCGTCGAGAAGTTCTTCGGGCAGGGCGCTGAATTCGTCGAGGGAGGGGACGCCGCTCCTCGCCTCCGCGGCGGCCTTGCCCTTGAGTTCGGCGAGGGCTTTGTCCTGCCGGTGGCGGTGGTACTCCCGCAGCCGGTCCTGTGTTTCGCCGGGGTCCAGGATGAGCAGATCGGTGCCGAACAACTCGATGAAGTCGGCGCGGGCCTCAGCCTGCATCTCCCAGCCCTTGCGCAGCATCTCGGGGTTGCGGCGCAGCAGTTGTGGATTGGCGGTGAGAGTCTGGACGGCGGCCTGCGCCAACTCCTTACCGTCGCTCGGCCGGTAGGTGGCGAGGTTGCCGCTGACCAGCCAGGCGTCGGTGTCGGGGTGGACGGGCACGATGCGGGCGGCGACGAATATCCCCTTACGTAGCTTGCCCAGGGCGCGCCGCCCCATGTTGGAGTGGACCCGGTAGACGAGATCGTCGAGGAGGTTGTGCAGTGTGGCGGCGTTGCGGTCGAGGCTCTGTACCTCGAAGATCCCCTCGACCACGTCGCGCCAGCCGAGCAGCATCGCACGCTCGTCCTCCGGCAGCGGCGGCCGGCGCTGGGCCACGAACCGCTCGACCACCGTGGAGCCGTTCGCCAATCGGTATTGCAGCGCGAAGTGGTCGATCGTCTCGATGACGGTCGCCTCGTCGAGGAAGCCGAGCCGGTCCGCTGCCTCGTCGAGCCGGGCATCCAGCCGCCTCGCGAAGTACGGACTCTGCGCGAAGGCCACCAGCTCGCTCTTGAGATCCCCGCTCTGTGCCACCAGCGTGTCGATTTGAGGGAGAACCATGGGGGAGTCGCCTTCTTCCACTTCTTCCTACTGCTCCACTTCTTCTTGCCTGCTCTTTCGGGTTCTGTCGCTGCCGGGAGGCGTTCCTTGGGGTGCGTGCGCCCCTGGCTGGGACATGTGTCAGGAGCTGGACGGCCGTGGTCGGCCCGTGAGCTGCCGGGCGAGCCGTTCGGCGTTGAGGGCGCGCACGGCGGCGTCGACGGCATCGTGGTCGGTGAGGTCGACGCCCCGTGCGGCGAGGGCGGCGGAGATCTGCTTGGCCGGGCCCCATGCCGCCTCGTCGTCGAAGGCCGCGCGGAAGGCGGGCACATGGGTGTCGACCGCGGAGACGACGGGAGCGATCCACGGCGCCTCGACGCCGCGTTCGGTGAGCGCGAGAGTCACCCATTGCTTCAAGGTGTCGGGCAGGAATGCGCGGTGCTCCTGATCGAGTACGGCCTTGCGCGGCAGCCAGTCCTCCAGGAAGACGGCGACCTGGCCGGGGCTCCAGCACAGTGGCCCGCGACTCAGGTAGTTCTCCCCGTAGTCAAGGAACAGCTCGCCCAGAGACCGGACGGTGCCGACCTCTTTCGCTGCGCCGGTGCGGGAAGCTGTGAACACGTTCAGCAAACGGGCCCGTTCAGCCTCCTCCAGCGGCTGCTGCCCGGTCCGGTCCGGCAGGCGGTCCCGGCAGCGCGCCCAGGCCAGCGACCGCAGGGCGACGACGTCCTCGTCGTCCTGGCGGGGCCAGGTCATGTCCGTCAGACGCAGGGCCGCGGCGAGATCCGCGAGGACATCGTCGACGTTCTGTCCGACCAACGGCATCGGTACCTCGCCCGTCTCCCGTGCCTCCTCCCAGGCGGTGACGGCCTCCGGAGCCAGCAGCGCCAGCTTGTCGACCAGCGTGCCGCCGGCCTCGCCGATCTGCGCCATCAGCGTGTGTGGGACCGGACCGTCGTACTCGATGAACAGCACCCGCTCGCTGTCCCATACGTCCTCCGCGCACCAGGCTCGCACCGGGCGGTGCGGTGCGGCTCCGTGCCAGGCGGGCAGCGGCTGGGAGTCGGCGAGGATCTCCACCGTCCCGTGGAGCAGGGAGCGGCTGCCGGGCGGGCCGACCCGCTCCAGGGCGCCCACGGCGGCGAGGCCGTGCGGGGACGGTGTCGTCGAGGCCCGTCCCACCACCTCAAGACATAGCATGTGTTCCGGCTCGCGCTCCGTCATACCTGCGGTCAGCCACGCCTCTCCCAGGAGCCCGCTTGCCCACGCCTCCACGGCGAGGATGTCCTTGTCTCCCAGCCATAGCGTTCGGGCCTCCCGCAAGGCACGGTCCGACAGCCGCAGGGGGCGCGGTGAACGGCGTACGAGCTTCCTGGCACCGCCCGGCTTGCGGCGGCCACGACTCTTCGGCATGCCTGGAAGCATGGCAGAGCAGGATGCGGGCCGGGTGGCGGAGGACAGCCTCGCCGGGGTGAACGGTCGGGGCCGGCCGCGCCAAGAGCGCGCCAGCCGGTGCCAGTATACATCAGCTTGGTACATGGGTAATCTTGGTACATGTCGATGAAGCGAACCAACGTCTACGCCGATCCGGAAGATCTCGCGATCATCAAGGAAGCGGCCAAGCGTCGTGGCATCAGTGAGGCCGAGATCATCCGGCAGGGTATTCACCTCGCTGCCATGGCCAACCGGGTCTGGGATGAGCCGCTGTTCTCCCGGACCTTCGAGGGTTCGGGGCGCACTCCCTCCAAGGCCGAGGTCCGTGACGCGGTCGCGGATGCGGTTCAGCGGGAGAGAGGGACCGCTGCGTGATCATCGTTGTGGCCGACACATCCGGCCTGCTGGCCGCGCTCGACTCCACGCACCCCGAGCATCAGGCGGCGAACGAGGCGATCATGGTGGCGGGATTGCTCGTCATGTCGCCGCTGTTGCTCGCGGAGATCGACCATGTCGCCACCCGTGAACTCGGCCGCGAGGCCGCGGTCAGTGCGGTCGACGACATTCGACACTGGATGCGCCGGGGTCGTATCTCGGTACCGGAGATCACGGAGGATCACCTGGGGGTCGCGCAGTCCGTCCGCGCCCGCTACTCGGGCCTGGACCTCGACCTGGCGGACGCAGTGAACGTTGCGCTGGCCGCGGACTTCGATACCGATGCCATCCTCACCCTCGACCGCCGGGACTTCCGCGCGGTACGCCCGCTCGGCCGCTACAAGGCATTCCGGGTCCTCCCTGACGACCTCCCGCTCTGACGTGGACCTCGCCAGTGCGGTCGGCATATGACCCACGGAAGGTCAGCGGAACGCCCCCTTGCGTAGGGGAGCGTCGCGCAGGTGTCCGTAGCGCCCACGCCGCACGTAATGCACACTGCCGGTCAGTGCGATGCTCGCGCAGCATGCTCCTGACCTGCTGTTTCTTTCCACATGTTTTCCATCTACCGCTTCCCGATGACGCATCATGTGGAGTGCGTGGCGATTTTGAAGCCGGTGGGGAAGGACGTCTGAGCGGCGGGTCGCTGCTCTTCAGCAGGAGTTGGGACCGTAGGGGCTCCAGCCGTGGAGGAAGGGCTCCAAGTCCTCGGCGCGCGGTTCCGGGACCTTCGGCAGCCGGGGTGGCGTGTTCAGCCGCTCCACGTGCGTATCGGCCCATGAGACCCAGGCTTCGGCTTCATCTTTTGCCTGCCCGTCCGGCAAGGTCTCCACTTGCCGGCGGGCGGCACTGAGGTACTCGGCCAGCGGGTCGCGCGTCGCCACGCCTCCTCCTGCGACTCAAGGTGCTTCATGCGATACGCCTCGGCGTACTCGGCGCGCGCCTGCCGCATCGAGGCTTCCCAGCGCAGTCGCTTCTGCTTCGCCGCCTCCAGGTCGGCCAGCCGCTTGCGTTCGGCGGCTTCCCCTCTCAGATCCACCTCCTGGACGATCTCCGCCAGCTGATCCTCGAGGGAGCGGTCCGCAGTGTCTGCCCACTCACTGGCACGGTGTGGTTGACCGCCGCTGACGATGATCCGCGGACGGGCGGCCGGGGGCGCACCGTGAGTCGCTCCGGCCCTATTGCTGTGGCCTCGACTCCGAGTTGCGGTGATGAGCGCCTGAACAAGCCGCAAAGCCCGCGCTTGCACGGCCTTGGTCAGCCCCATGGGTGGGGATTGGCCTTGCAGGGCTCTGACCACGGCATGGGGCTGAGTGAGTCTGGCAGGTACGGGGATGGGTTCGAGGACGGCCAAGCGCCAGGCGGGAATGTCCATCAGCCGGATCTCGTAGCCCTCGCGGCACCAGCCTCCGTACAGTTCCTTCGTCTTGGGAATCCTCCCGGCCCTGCGCGCCGCGCTCACGCGGGCCTCCGACTGGAGCCAATGCACTCACCGGCATGTTCTCAGCCACAGCCGACGGTTTCGGGAGTTTCAGAGCGCTGACGTCCGGCACGCTCTCGCCGCGCACTGGGGGCGGAGGATCTTGTACGGGCTCGGCGGCCGCGCCAGCCTCAGCGGCCCGTTATCTTATTATCCGGCTCGGCCGTTACCATATCCCCCAGAATCCACCTTTTCGGGTGGGCTGGCTGGCGTACTCACCAACCCCGTGCCCACGCTGCTCTTGTCCCCCAGGAGACTTCTCCTCCATGGGCCCGAGACAGAGGGTGAGTCATGGTTCATCCGAGTACTTCACGCATCTTCGACGCCATTGAAATCCAGGTAGCGGAGTACAGCGAGCGCTACCCCGCTGCCTGCCTCTGCATCGATGCTGTCGAGCCCGGTGAGCTCGCGAGATCCCCGGCACTCTCCTTACCGGCAGCTCGCCGGATCGCCCTGGACCCCGAGGAGGACCCGGCACGACGCGATGCCATCTGGCGACGATTGGTCCAACTCGGCCAGCAGGACCGGGCTGGTGACCCCGACCGGATGTGGAGCCTCGTGGCGATGTGGATGTTGCTCCCCGGACTCCGCCGCACAGTTGGGCGCCTGGCGCGCTACTCCCGTGCCGATACGCAGGACATCTGTTCCGCAGTCCTGCTCGGCGCTTTGGAGGCACTCCATGCTGCCGACCCCGAACTCCCCGGGCTCGGAGACTTGTTGTGGCGTGCAGCCAGCAGCGGGGGATGGCGGCTGGCGAAGGCTGCCGTGCGTGAGTATCCGGTCGAGGATCTGGAGAGAGCCGGCAGGCACCGCGGAGCCCGGCTCGACGAGTCGGCAGACTCCGGCAAGGTGGTGCACTGCGGAGTGCCGGGCTCCTGGACGGAAACCGGGGCCGACACCGTTCAACGCGAAGGTGAACGCCTCGGTGCGGTGGCCCATCGCCTGGGGCTCGGCGCGACCGTAAGCGCCACTCGCCTGTGCACACAAGCCCGCACCATCGGGCACCGCACGCCCAAGCGCGCCCATGGGCGAACGAACCGTACGGCCTGTCGGAACGATCCCTCATGACCGGGCGTTCCGGACCCACGCTGACTTTCCCGGAACTTTTCCGGCTTCCCGTCACGGTCGATCTGCGCACCGCGGCACGCGCCCTGGGGATGAGTCTCGGTACGGCCTACCGACTCATCGGCCGGGGCGTCTTCCCCTGCCCCGTTGTTCGCCCCGGGCACCGTTATCGCGTACCGACTTCGGCCCTCATGCGCGTCCTTGAGGTGGAGAGCCGCCCCGTCCACCTGGACGATGTGGATGCGGGTGCAGAGTTCGCCCGACGGTTTGACTGAAGCGTGGTTCGAAACCTCCTGCAGGGAACCGGATCCGAGGTTCCGAAGACTGCGCCGTACCAACGGGGGCGGTCGAGTGGGAGCCGGGGAACGCTCTCGGACTGGCTGCGGGCGGCAAGTCGTTTGTAGTCCTCGGCGGTCAGCCGCCAGGGACGGGCGTCATAGCGGCGGATGATCCGGTTGGCCAATGCGACGCCGGGCCAGTCGAAGTCGCTGTGACAGGCGAAGCGGCAGTCAGTGGCAGTGAGGGTGTCGAGGAGGCTGATTACCCCCGTGGCGGAGCTCCCGGACGTGCAGACGAGCGGCTGAGAGCACGGCAGTGTCAGCGGCGGCTTCCACTACGCGGGGGTTCTCACAGATACGGATCAGGGTGCCGGGTGGCAAGAGCAGGCGCAGGGCGCGCAGGGTGAGGTGCGCTTCCGCATGGTGCAACACCCGTTCACTCAGGGCGCGTTTGCGTCAGCTATCCCCTTCTGGCCGTAGGCGAGCACGGTGCTGGAGACCTCGTCCGGTGTGACGTCCGCCAGGCGCCACAGGGCGCGCCGCCCGGCGGAGCTCAGCGCCATAGGCGAGAGCGATGCCTCGTTGGACGAGTCGGGCGAGCCACGTCCCGCCGTCCAGGCCGTGCGCGGATCCAGCCGCTCAGGCGTGCTGAGAGTGCCCATGCGCTGGCCGGAAAGCTTTGTCCTGTTGTTCCTTCTGTCTAAAGTCGCACTACTCGGCATCCGTAGCGGGTGGTGGCTCGGCTACTGGACAACAGGGGGCGGGAATGAGCGAGGGAGCGGCACGGCCGTATCCGGTGAACGAACTGCTGGACGCGGCGCGTCTGGAAATTGCTGCTGAACTGCACAGCGACGGAAAGGAAGGGCAGAAGGCCTCCCTGTCCGCGGGCCGCAGGATCTCAACCGCGGACGACAGGCATGAATACCTGTTCGACTGCAGGAAGTGGCTGGATGCGCTGGACGGCAAGCCCGCTTTGGTCCGTGCGTCGCGGTCGACCGGCGACTGGGCTCCGGCCGAAGTGTCCCGCATGCCCGACGGCAAGGTGCGGCTTGTCACCGTGACGGACCTCGGTGGGGCACCGGCCCATGTGCAGATCCGGGAAGACGATGCCGCCTCATGGCGGGCTCTCGCGGAGCGACTGGAGACGGTGGGGCAGCCGAAGCATCCGGTGCGGGAGGAGAGCGCGGGATGGATGCTTGGGCGGGGCGCCCCGAAGCTCCAGAACGGGGGGACAGCTGGGCGCTGGGTGGCCGACTGGGCTTCACTCCAGCTGAATTCCCGTCAGCGCCAGGCCGTGGAGCAGGCGCTCGCCAGTGAGGTGCTGTTTCTCTGGGGGCCTCCGGGGACCGGTAAGACCGACGTCGTCGCGCACATCGTCGAAGGCAGCTACCGCCAGGACCTTTCGGTGCTCTTCCTCGCACCTACGAAGGTGGCTGTGGACCAAGCCCTCGAACGGATCTGTGAACTGCTTTCAGAAGAGGGTGGCTTCGCCGACGGGCTCGTACAGCGCGCCGGTGAGATCACCGTCCCTTCGCTCCGCGACAAGTACGGCGATCAGGTCGACACCGAGCGCATCGCTGCGAGGCTGACTGCCCGCATCGACGCCTCCCTCATCCGGCTCGGAGCGGTTCTCCAGGACGTACGCGAAGGCATCGTCGTACACGACAAGGTGGAAGGGCTTCGAACCGACCTGGCTTCAGCCCAGAAAACCTATAGCGAGGCCGGGCGAGCGCGGGCTACCCATACCGAGGCCCAGAACACGGCCCGTTCACGGATATCCGCACAAGAGGCGGTGATGACGAAGATCGGGGTGCCGAGCGGGATGTTCGCAGCCCGGAAGCGGGCGCAGCTGGACAGCGCGCAGGCTGGTCTGGCCCAGGCCCGGACCCTGGCCCAGCAGGCGGCGACGGACCTGGCCACCGCGGACCGTGACCTGCGCCGGGCTACCAGCGATATCACGAGGATCAGGGCATCCCTGTCGACCGAGCTGCCGAAGCTGGCGGAGTTGCCCGCACGGACGGTCCTAGGAACGCAGGCCGAGCAGCTTCAGCAGGAGATCAGCGGGCTCGAGGAGCAGCGCAGGCGCATCGAGGAGACCATCCGTGCGAAATGCGGAGTGCTCGGCGCGACAGTAGCCAAGGCCGTGCAGTCGCGGAAGCTGCTTGATCAGGTCGATGTCGTCGTTATCGACGAAGCGGGAATGGTCGATCTGCCGTCAGCCTGGTACGCGGCCGGGCTGGCCGGCAAGCGGGTCGTGGTGGCCGGCGACTTCCGTCAGCTACCCGCGGTGACGAAGGGCGAAGGCGACCGCAAGGCGACCAGCGTCGAGCGTGACCACGCTCGGCAGTGGACCGCCCAGGACGTGTTCCATACGGCCGGTCTGGTCACCACGGGGGGTTCGGTGATCCGCGACGCGCGGCTCGTGGCACTGGACACCCAATACCGTATGCGCAGCGCCATCTGCGACCTTGTGAACACGGTCGCCTATCCTGACGCGCCTCTCCGGACAGGCCGCGGAGACGACTCCCGCATCCCCTTCAACACCATCGTCGATTCTCCGCTGATCCTCATCGACACCTCGCGGCAGCGCATCCCAGGCCGGGACCATCTCACCAATACCGTCCATGAAGCAGCCGTGCATGAACTCGTCCGTGGCCTGCAGTACGAGGGGGTGCTGCCCGGCCGTAAGTGGGGGGAGGCGGCGGCCGGCGAGCGAGCCACCGACCGACTGGCCGTGATCGCCCCGTACCGGGCACAGGTCAAGGCGTTGAAGAACAGCCTCGCCTACCGTTTCGGCGAAGAGTTCGAGGGGCTCGTGGACACGGTGCACCGGTTCCAGGGCAGCCAGCGGCCCATCGTCATCCTCGATACCACGGCCGGCGCCGGAGCGAAGCCCGGTTACTTCTTTCAAGGCACTGGGCTGTCCTCGCACACGTGCCGCCTGCTCAATGTCGCCCTCAGCCGTGCTCAGGACCACCTCATCGTCGTCGCGGACGTCGAGCACCTTCGCCAGCATCTGCCTGCCGGCAGCGAAGCGCGACGTATGCTCGACCACCTGGAGGTACACGCTCAATGCATGTCCGTCGATGAGCTCATCCCCGTCCGTGAAGCCGCCCAGCTCGCCTCACTCACGGACGAAGAGCTGGCCCGCCCGGCCTTCTTTCCGGCCGACGAAGTACCCAGGGCTGTGAGCTGGGACATCGACCGGGCCGACCGGAGCATCGAGATCTACTGCCCGTTCCTCGACCCGCGGCCCGTGCGTACCTGGTCCGTACACTTGGCCAAGCGGATAGCCGACGGTATCAGTGTGATCGTTCGGACGCGGCCTCCCGAGGAGCAGACCACGGATGCGGCGGCTGAACGCGTCCGGGGACTGATCGAAGACCTGCGGGCGGCCGGCTGCCAGGTGGAGTTCCGCGAGCGAATGCACGAGAAGGTCCTCATCCTCGACGGTGCCGTCCTTTGGCACGGCTCCCTGAACCTGCTGGCGAATTCGGGTCCGACTGATCTGATGATGCGGCTCACGGACCCTTCTGCGTGTGAGCGTGTGGGCCGCGTGATCGAACGGGCGCGTAAGGAGCGGGCTGCGTGGAACCCCAGGCCTTCGAATCGTGCAACCGACGCACCCCGCGGGAGGCGGCTGTACTTGAATGTCCCGTATGCGGAGAAGGATGAGGCGAAGCGGATTCTGGGCGCTCGCTGGGACAAGGAGCGGCGTCAGTGGTATGTAGACGCCGACCGGGTCAGTCGTGAACAGGCAGCACGATGGCTGCCGTCACCGTCCTGAGCGCGAGGAGCGGACACCTGCGCGGGCGTCGGATTCGTGGTGAAAAGAAGGCGTGATACACGTCCGGGTGGCGCCAAGCCGTCCAAATCCGTCTCCTTGAGCCGACTTGGAGGCTGTGCTGCGCCGCCTATTCCCCTTAGTTTGCGGCCGACGGGATCAACGAGCGGAGCTTCTCGCGGGTTTCAGGGTCTGTCGAGTAGATGATCGTTCCGATCATGCCCCGGGTCAGCAGCACCTTGTAGGTGTTGCGGATCAGCCGGTCGATGTCCTTGTCCGGGGTCGCCTTGGTGAAGGAGGGGTCCTTGGACGCTGTGCGGTCCACCACCCAGCGGTCGGTGCGCCAGACGAGGTCCGGGCCCATGATCACGCCCGACCAGTCGTACTCGAATCCCTGCGCGGTGTAGACGCATCCGACCTGTCCGAAGCCTGCGGGATCGGTGGCCCAGAGTGGTGCGGGCGGTGCGCCGAGGAGGGAACGGTCCCCGTACACGTTCCACGGCTTTGCCCAGCTGCCGATGGCCACATCAGCAGGCAGCGCCGGCATGCTTGGCGTGATCTCCGTCGTCCACTTCCAGCAGTAGCCCGCAGACATCCGGGCGCCGTATCCCTCGGCGCGCTGGGCAGCCAAGAAGTCCTCCATCTCCTGGGGGGTTTCCGCCGTCAGCAGCCGGACCTTGCCGTCGGGCTCCCACGCGGTGGGTCCGTCGCCTTCCAGCCCCAGCAGGTCAGTGACCCACCGCAGGTACGCGTCGCTGCCACCGCACCGGAACTGGCTGTCCAGCTCCACCACCGTGCACTCCAGCCCCTGCTCGGTCGCGGCCTCCTGGATCTGCTCCACTGTGCCCATCTCGCCAGGACGCACCACCTGGTGCTGGTCCAGCAGGAACACCGGCACGCGGGCTGCGTCGATCAGTTCCGCTACCTGGGGGCGGCCGGTGCGCAGCGCGGCCTTGGTGTAGCGGTTGGCGGACGTCTTCCGGAGCCGGTGCGCCTCGTCGCAGACGAGCACGTCGAGGTCGTTGGGCTCGGCCTCCATGAAGCTGTTGAAGTACTTGAAGAGCCGCTGGACCTCGGGCTTACGGGCACCCGCGACCTTGCGCATCGTCTTGGTGAACGACTGCGAACCGGTCGCGTGCAGGGCGGGCACCCCGCGCCGGTAGAGCTCGCCCAGGAGGGACAGGGCGATCACGCTCTTGCCGGAACCGGGACCGCCGGTCACCACGACCACCTGCTTGTGGTTGGACCGCCGTGCCTCCCGGACCGCGGACATCACCGTCTCGTAGGCGAGCCGCTGCTCGTCCAGCAGGACGAACTGCTCCCGGTCGCGGACCTCTTCGGCGGCGACGGCCATCAGCTGCTTAGAGGGCCGGACCTTGCCCTGCAACAGTGCGTCGGCCGCGTCGGCGCCCGGTTTCGGGGCCAGCTTCGAGCGCAGGTACTTCAGAAAGGCACCACGCTGCTCACCGGTGTACATCCGGCCCCGGTCGTCCTCCGGCACGGCACGCAGTCCCGCGACACCGAACTCGGTGGCGTTGTGCAGGTAGGCCACGCCGACGACCGACTCCGGGGCCTGCTCCAGCGCTCCGTTGAACGACACCAGGTAGTCGCAGTATCCCCGCACCTGCTCGATGGGGTTCAGGACGGAGGTTGGGTACGCGTCGATGCGGCACCGCAGGGGATCGCCGTCCTCCGGATACGCGCTGCTCCATTGCTTGAGCTCCACGACCACGTACGACGGCCCACCGGTGGCCGGGTGGACACCGGCCAGTATTACGTCCGCGCGCTTGCTGGTCAGCGGCAGCCCGTACTCCAGCAGCATCTCGACATCGCCGAGCCCGGCTTCGACCAGCGCGTTGGTGAGCGCAGGGATGCTCCGCTCCCAGGAGCGCTGTTCGGACAGCTGGGGTCGGTGGCCGTGCTTGTGCAGGAAGTTCTCGGTCAGGAGCTCTGCCAGCCGTCCTTCAAGGTGGCTGCGGTTGGCCAACGACGCCGCGGACTCACGGAACAGCAAGAAAATGCCCCCAGGCAGCACGAAGTAACTCGTGCGGGTGGGGGCATGTCCTTCGGTTCCACGGAGGGTGGAGCGGAAGCCCGTCGGGCCGCTGAGATGGTCCCTGCCATTTTAGGACAGGGTGTGGATCATGTCTCCAGAGCGTGGACGTGATTCCGGCAGATGACTGGACCGCTCTGAGCGCCTTCCGCTCGCATTACTCGACCGCGTCAGGCGGAGGGCACGAGGTGGAAGCGTGCCGGCTCCGCCAACACCGCACGCGCACCCTCGAAATCCGCGAGCCGGGCTGCGACCGTCGCCACCGCGAGCCGCTGGGGCAGGACCGCGGAGACCCGCTCGAGCGCGCTCTTGATCTCGCGTGATTCGACGGCGGTGATGCGGTGCCGCTCGTCGCGTGGCGGCCGCTTCAGCATCTCGACCAGCTCGGTGATGGTGTGGACGCCGTTCAGGTCATGGGCCGGAAGGCGGATGCACAGTGCGTCGTCGGTGAAGCAGACGGCCTCGCCGACCCACACGCGCTTGCCGTGCTGCTTGAGCTCGTTCCTCAGCAGCCCGGCGAGTTCCTTCGCCTTCTTGTTGGCCAGGTGCAGGGGATTGCCGTGCGCGCGGCGGTGGCCCTCGCGGGTGGTCTGCACCCAGGTGCGGTTCTCGCTGGTGACCGAGCCGTACCAGTTCTTGAGCTCGATCAGGAAGACGCCGCCGAGGGCGACGACGAGGAGGTCGACCTCGCGGACGTGCCCGCTGTTCGCGGTGAACGTGAAGTTCGACCACGCCCGCCACGGGTCCGAGTCGGGCAACTGCTCTCGAATGGCGTCCAAGCCGCTGCGCTCGTGGACGAACCCCGACTCGGTGACCGTGGTCCACCGGCCTTCACGCATGCACTGTCCCCCCTTCTCGATCCCTGTGGTGAGCGACAGGACCGCCTGGTATCCGCCCCCGAACCAGACAATCCCGGCAAGCCGCTCCCCGTGTCGTATGTGGATCGTATAGTCCTGTCCATTGGCTAGTCCTGTCCATTGGCAAAGGGTGGGGACAGGCGACGCTCCGTGGGATCGGGTGGGGGAAACTCCTGATTCCACATGCCGTGCCGCGGGTCGTGGAACTCCGGTGTGCACCCCCATGAATGACGATCAGTGGGGAAAAGCGTGGGGGATCCGGGGCCGTGGGCGCCGACGCTCTGCGGTCCTTCTTCTCCCGTCGGGAACGTGCGCTGTCCGCCCATGCGCTCGGAGCCGACAGCGGGTTAGCGGGTTCCGGGCTGGTGGGACATGTGCCCAGAGCTGGGCGGTACGCCCTTCGACGGCGAAGCGGCACTGGCAGCACAGCCTGCCCCTGCGTCGGCGCTACCGCAGCCGCCACGAGAACCTCATCGTCTTCAGTAGCCACGAGTTCTATGGGAGCGAACTGGCCACCTGTCCCGGAGTCCAGGAGTAAGGTCCCGACACCGGTGTGGAGTTCACCAAGGCCGACGGTGTCCACGGCTGGGGCGGATACAGGAACAATCCTGTGGAAGCGGCGGCGGTGGCCCAGAGAGTCATCCACCACGAGGACGGAAGGTTCGCCGTGCCGGTGGGCCGGGCCCGTTCCGGCCGTCTACTTCCCCGGTGCTCCAAAATTTTCCAAAGTTGTCGTCTATGATGGTGGACACCGTCAGTGGCGTCCGGCTCACGTGGCGTTCTTGCAGTGACGGGGTCAGCTGGCCGGTGGGACCGGCCGTCGCGCTGTGGGATGCGAATGCCGCGGGCATGCGCCTCGGTTCTCCAGGGGAGGGGGCTGAGGTCGCCGAGCGGTCGGCCTGGGCGCGTAGGGGAGGGGTGTTCGTGGCCGAGGAACAGACGGTTTCCGCCGCGGCGCGGAAGATCGTGGACCTTGTCCGCGCCTTCCCGTCCGGAATCTCCGAGCGGGATCTTGCAGCGGAGGCGACCAGGCGGTTCAGAGGACTGCCGGAGCAGCGGCTGGCCAAGTTGGTCACCGAGGCGGTCGACGTAGGGCTGCTGAGCACTTCGAGCGGTCGCCTTCTCCATGCCGCCCCCTCGACGCCGACGGTTTGCGAACAACCTCTGCCGGGCGACACGAAGCCGTCCGTCGACGCGTCGCCGTCCAGGACGTCGGTCCTGCGGGCCGTCGCGCTCGACATCGAGAGCATCGTGCGGACCACGGCGACGGCGCCCTACATGGAACGCCACGTCTACGAAGCGGCAGCCGTCAGGTTAGGCGCCGATCCGGAGTGGGTGGCGGCGGCACCCCGCTGGCAGCGGTACCTCAAGTTCCCGGGGGACGGCGACGAGCTGCGTGACGGCGGAGTCCGGGACGCCGTGCTGGACCGGGGAATTCCCGCGCGGCAAGCGTGGGCGGAGCTGAGCGACTTCCTCGGGGGCGCCGACGTTGTCGTCGCCTACAACGGCACGGGGCTGGACTTCCCTGTCATCAGCGAGGCGGCGAAGCAGGCCGGTACGAGCGATCCGCTCGCCGCCGTCCGCCCCGTCGACGCCCTGTACCTCGCGCACGCCCTGTGGCCGACAGCCCCGTCCCACCGGCTCCAGGATCTGGTGCGGGAGCTCGGCATGCCCGGCGCGGGCCTGCGCGCCCACACCGCGGACGGTGACGCCGCCCTGCTCGTCCGGTTCCTGGAGCGGGCCGCCGCCGAGTTCGCCGGCAAGGCGGCCGAGTTATGGGATCTCGTCGCCGATGTCTGCCCTGACTCCGACGCGTGGCGGCTCCTGCGGGAACTCGCCGAGGGGGCGCGTGCCGCCGAACGGGAACCGCTCATGTGGGAGCAAGGGCACGTCGCCCGTCTGCTGGGTGCCGAGTTCGCGCAGCACCCACCGCGCCGGACACCTGACGACAGGTCACCGGGCTGTGCCACCGTCGTGGTTCCGGACGAGTTCCGAGGCGTCGGCGGACGAGTCGATCCGACTGCCCTCGCCCGTGTCGTGCATGGCCCTCGTGTCGAACCTCGGCCCGCCCAGCAGACTATGACGGCGACGCTGCACGACTGGACCGACCGAGGAGCCAGTGGGCTGCTGGAAGCACCCACCGGAACCGGCAAGAGCTACGCGGTGCTCGCCGCCGCGCTCGACTGGCTCGCCGGCGGTGACGATCGCACGGCGGTCATCGCCACCTACACCAAACAGCTGCAGAGCCAGATGGCGAAGGACATCCAGGACCTGGAGCGGGCCCTGCCCGGCGTCCTCGGCGTCGCCGACCTGGTCAAGGGCAAGTCCAACAGGCTCTCCCTCGCGGCCCTCACGAAAGCCCTTGCCGAGGCCACGCGCCCGCGACGCTCCCGAGGCGCGGCCCGCAACCGTGCCCGCTCGGCCCAGCGGCTCCGCTTCCACGAGCTCGTCGTCTTCCTCACTCTGCGCCTGCTCGCGGCCAAGGAGCCTCCGCAGTCATGGGCGGCGAGATCCGTCGACCCGGTCGACCTGCCCGCCTTCTTCATCGACTACATGGGCCCCGGCCTGTCCCTCTGGCTGGAGTCGCTGTCCCAGCGCGACGGCGACTACGGGTCCGGTACGGGCAACCCCCTCACCATGCACACCAACACGGTCCGGGAGGCCATCGGCAGCCATCGCCTCATCCTCGCCAACCACGCGCTCGTCCTCTCCCATCTGGACGACCTGCGCGCCGCCGGGCCGGACGTACTCCTCGTGATCGATGAAGCGCACGAGCTGGAGAACGCCGCCACGTCCGCGCTGACCGTCGCCGTCGACTACCAGGACCTGGAAGAGCTTCTGTCGGAGTACCAGGCATGGGCCACGGAAGCTCGCCCGGGCGCGGCACGCGACCAGGCCGCCCTCGTGATCGCCGACCTGGAGAGGCTGCTCGACGACGAACGGCTTCCCCGGCTCGCGGCCCAGGCCTTCGACGCGCAGGCCAAGGGGGTGGGCGTACGGATCGGCAGCCGGGCGACCACGCTCGCCAGCCCCTACACCGGCACCTCCGGCACCAGGGACACCCGGCGGCTGTCCCTGCTGCTGGACCGCATCGCCAAGGGACTCGTGAACTGCCGCGTCACGTTGGAAAGGTACGTCACCCAGCACAACCCCCACCTCGATCCATTGGTCCAAGAGCGCCTGATCGCGTTGGCGTCGCACACCGACTCCATCACCACGGCCCTCGACCGCGTCACGTCCGACATCGGTGCCTTCCTCGACCCCGCCGTCACCTTGGACGACGCTCTGCCCTCACGCGTCGTCCACCTCGAGGAGCTGGCCGAACCCAAGGCGGAACTGCGCTCCTATCGTTTCCGTATTGCCACCAGCCCCGTCGACCTTCCTGCCGATCCGGAGTGGCGGCGCTACCTGGAGTCGTTCCACCGTGTCCACTACGTCTCCGCGACCCTTCGTGTCGCGGGGGAGTGGGACTTCATCCGGGGACGGCTGGGCCTGCCGGAGGGCCTGCCGGTCTTGGCTCTGCCTTCCCCGTTCGACCTGCGGAACCAGGCCGAAGTGGTGTGTTTCTCCGACTTTCCGTCCTGGGCAGAGCAGGAGGAGGGCGCTCTGCGCACCGTTGCCCACCAAGTGGCCGGATTCGCCGGTGAGATGACACGGGAACGCTCCGACGGCAATGGGATCGACGGCGGCGGCCTGATTCTCACCACCGCCCGTTCGACCGCCGCGGGCATTGGCTTCCACCTCGTGGAGGAACTGCGTTCCCGCGCCTTGGACACCCCGGTCGTCGAGGCCCTCACTCTCGGTAACGGTCGCGCCTATCACGCCTTCACCGACCGGCAGGACGGTGGCGGGTTCCTCGTCGGCACCAAAGGGCTCTGGCAAGGAGTCGACATCTCCGACGCGGAGCGGCTGCGACTCGTCTGGATCAACAAACTGCCTTTCGCGCCGTTCGCCGCCCCGATCGTGGAAGCCCGGCGCACCGCCGTCGCTCAGCGCGCCGAGCGCGCGGGCCATCCCGATCCGGACGGCGCGGCCACCGAGCACTACTACCTGCCGTTGGCCGCACTCCAGCTCCGCCAGGCGGTCGGCCGGCTCATCCGTTCCGACCGGCATCGCGGCGTCATCGTCATCAGCGACCGCAAACTCGCGGGACAGAACAGCCTGCGCCGTTCGTACCGGCGCGCCTTTCTCGGCAGTCTCGACGACGGGCTGGAACGCCCCGGCCCGGACACGGGTGACACCGGCGGCGGCAACGTCACCACCATGACCGAAGGGTGGCGCCGCATCTGGGAGTTCATGGCGGGACAAGGCCTCCTGAAGCCTGCCCGCGCGGCCGAACTGTGCACCGACGAAGCCCTCGAACGGCACACACTCCTGCCGCACACCCGGCGCATCCGCGAACTGGCCCTGACCCCCGAAGAGACCCGGAAGCTGCGGGAACAGGGCCTCCTCGCCGAGGAGGTCAGACAGCGCTGCTCCGAGATCGGCGGCCTGCTGAGGCTCGCCGACGAACCCGTCGCCCTCAAGCCGGCGCAGCAGGCGGTCATCACCGCCGCGGCCGAGGGCCGCAACGTACTCGGACTGCTGCCCACCGGCTTCGGCAAGAGTTTCACCTTCCAGCTGCCCGCTCTGGTGCTTCCCGGCGTCACCGTGGTCGTCAGTCCGCTCGTCGCTCTCATGCACGACCAAGCTCTCGAACTCAACCGGTCCATCGGCGGAGCGGTCCGTGCCCTGATCTCCCCGCTGCGGGAGTCCAGCAGCAGGGCAGGCAAGACGGAAGTGACGGACCAGCTTCTCGGCCGCGCCGACCACGGCATCCGGCTGGTCTACGTCAGCCCGGAGCGCCTTTGCCAGCGCCGCTTCCGCGAGACCGTACGGGAGGCCGCGGCGGCGGGCAGGGTGACCCGGATCGCCGTCGACGAGGCACACACGCTGGCGCAGTGGGAGGACTTCCGGCCGAGCATGCGCCGGGTCAGCCGGTTCCTGGACGAATTGCGCCGGGACCACGGCGTGGCGGTCACCGCGGTCACCGCCACGGCCAACCGAGCCGTCCACGAAGCCCTGCGTGAAGGGCTGTTCGCCCTTCACGCCGAGGTTCCCGAGCCCGGCTCGGCCGAAGCGGGCGCGGAAGCGGAACGCCCCGACGTCGTCGGCGGGCTCGTGACGGTGCGCGAGAACCCGATCCGACCCGAACTGGCCGTCTACCGGCGTTCCCTCGACCGGCTGGGGCAGGGCGGCGTGGCGGGGCTGGTGGAGCGCGTCATTGACGCGCTGAACGGTCACGCCATCCTCTACTGCCTCACCGTCAAGGAGGCCAACACCCTTTACACGCATGTGCGCGAGTACGTCGGTGACGCCGGTGTGCGTGTGCTGCGGTTCCACGGCCGTCTGACGGAGGCGGAGAAGGCAGCCGTCATGACGGAGTTCCGGGAAGCGCCCCGCGAGGGCGACGAGGGTTTCATGCCGGTCGTCGTCATTGCCACCTCCGCGTTCGGGCTCGGCGTCAACCGGCCTGACGTGCGCACGGTGATGTGCGTGTCACCGCCCACCGACCTGGCCGCGTTGTACCAGCAGATGGGGCGGGCCGGGCGTGACAGCGCGGGCCGGGGGACAGCCGCTACGGGGCCTGTGAACAGCGGCCTCGCCCTGGCCACGAGCCGAGGACTGCGCATGGTCCGCTTCATGACCGGTCAGGAGCCGGCGCCCTCGCTGCTGCGACGCATGGGTGCCCTCGTCCTCGCACAGAGCGAGGGAACGCTCGACTCGGTGAGACTGGCCGACATCCTCATGGCCGACGACGCCGCGGCCGGGGTGCTGAGCGAGTCCGAGCTGGAGGACCGGTACACGCAGGAGAGCTACCGGAACGGCCTCATGCGGGCCTTCAGCGCGCTCGCCGACCTCGGAGCCGTAGAGGATCTCGGTGACCACCCGCCCTACTGCGCGGTCAAGCCGGGTGACCTGCGGACGACGCGGTACGGCCCGGGGCGGAGCGGTACCGCCGCGGAGAAGCACGTGGGTGAGGAAGCCGAGATCGCGCGGATCGAACAGGGCGTCATCGACATCGCTCTTTCCTGGGGGACTCCGCGGAACATCGAGGTCCGGCTCCTCGACCGGGAACTCGCGGCCCGGTGCGCCGGCTACCGTTCGGTCGCTCATGGCCCCGCGGCGACCTGGGAACTTCTTGCCGACCTGCACGACCGCGGGCTCCTGGACGTCTCGGCAGCATCCAGCCGCCGCCTGGTCACCGGCCTGACCGTACGCATCCGGACCCTGCCCCACGGCTACCTTCCGCTGCTCGCACGGCGCAGCCGTCGCACCATGGAGGAACTGGCCAGGCTGAAGGACTTCTTCGGCTCGAGCACAGTCTGTGCCCAACGGGCCTTCGCCGACTACTTCGGTGCCCCTGACCTTCCCGAGGGCTGTTGTGCCACAGCTCGTTGCCGCTGTTCGGCTTGCTGGGACACCGGCCGCTGGCCCGTGGAGGAACGGCGCCCTGCCGTCGCCGAGGCCTTCTACAGTCCGCGCCCCCGCGATGGCGGCCGTACGGACACCGCGCTGCGGGACCAGCGTGTCGATCTCCAGGTTCACCGGCTGCTTCAGCTCCAGCCGCAGGGCGTGCACCCGCGTCGGCTCTGGCACGCGCTGCGCGGTGACGAGTTCGCCTACAACCCGAGGAGCCGAAAGATGATCCCTCTGCCGAAGGCGATCCGGGACAGCCGTCACTTCGGGGGCCGTGCCGACCTCCCCTATCCCAAAGTCGGAGAAAGCCTGATGCGGCTGGCTGCCGGGGGAGCCGCCATCGAGGGACCGGAAGGCCTCTGGCGCGCGGTCCGTCCGGCACGACACCCGGGCACCGGGTCGGCAGGGCAGCAGGAGGGCGGGGCGTGACCACGATGACCACGGCTGGAACGGACGTCTGGCTGCCGTACGGCAACGAGCCCGTGCTCACGCCCGCCATGACCGGAGGGCACGCGGCCACACCCCCTGAGGAAATGGGCCGCCTCCGCCGCTACCTCGAGGCAGTCGTCGCCGACCGCCGGTGTCCCGTGCACACGGCCGTCGCCTTCAACGCCGCCTACTTCGGCTACGAACTCGGGGGCGAAGGCTATGGGAACGGCCCCTTCGACCTCGACGCCTTCCCTTCCTTGACGCTGGGGGACGAGATACCGGCTCTTTCCGTCGGAGCGCTCGTCCGGATCGAAACGGGCTCCGACCCTCTGTACGCGGAGATCGTCTACAAGGAAGGCCGCCACTCCTGTGTCGAGGAGGGCGCCGACGTACCGGCCTGGATATCCGGGGCACCTGTCGGCGTACAGGGACCGGGGGTGCACGAAGCGGCAGCGCACCCCGTGCGCCGCGAACTCCTGGTCCCCGACCTCACGGCCTTCGGCCCCGCGCTTGAGCTCGGCGAGGCCAAGCTCAAGCGGTTCCGGGCCCGCCGGAAATGGCTCAACGAGGACGGACACGTCGTCGTCGACGCCCGGTACACCTCTTTGCGGGAAGCGGAGCTCGACGACACGACCGCCTTCGTACACCATCTGCTCACCCGTCGGCGAGAATCACTCGCGAGCTCTCTCGTTCCCATCTCCGTTGCGCACCTGGCCGGTGGTGGCGGGGAAGAACGGCTCCGGAACGCCCTCTCGGGGCTGATGGACACGGTCGGTCATGCCTTGCGTACCGGTGACACCTTGCGGAGCTGGGGCCACTACGCGCTGACCCGCGGACGCATTGGGGCTGGCCTGCTCGACGACGGGCCACTGGGAGGATCGGACCTGCACACCCTCGCCGGCTCTCTGGAACACGGAGCAGCCCCAGCCGCCCGTCGGCGTCATGGCCTGAACGGCCCCCGCACCGTGTACACGGCGATCGGGCCCTGGCTGCGCGGCGTGGACGGCGCTGAGTCGCTGCTGACCGGCGTGGAGTACGCGGTCTCGGTGTGCCGTGCCAACCTCGCGGTCACGGATTTCGTCCGTGGGGACACGGACAACGGTCTGCGCGCCGAAACCGATGTACGGATCACCCTGGACGACGAATTCGAGAGCGGCGGCATCTGGCGATCCCACCATCCGGGCTCGGAAGAGTCGGACGACAGCGACCCGCTGAGCCCGGCCGGACGCGGCTGGCGGGATGCGGCGAACCCGTCTGCGCCTCACGGTGCTGCGGCCGCTCAGCGTGCTCTCGAGGAGGAGCAGCACGTCGATGCCTTGCCCGTCGACACCCCGCTCGTCGACGACGAGGACATCGGTCCGTCGAACTACCTGAGGATCAACGACAGCGAAGTCAGCTGGCAGGTCCCCCTGCGCCTGGTCCACATCATGGACGGCAGGCTACCCCTGGACCGGATGGTCCGGGACGGGCTGGCCCACCTGGGCAGGGAATCGGCCCCCGTGCGTCTGGAACTCACCCATCCCGGCGGCGAGATCGATGCGTCCGAAGAGGTCCAGGAGGTCGCTCTGGACCTGACCGAGGGGACGGGCATGCTCCGGGAGATCCAGTGGCCCATCGATTTCTTCCCCGGGCTGCGCATCCACGTCCAGTGGCCGCGCGGCGGCACGGTCTTCCGGCTCCACACCGTCGAACTGGAGGCCCCCGTCGACATAGACGGGCAGCTTGTCGCGCACCGCTACGACCCCTCGGTTCTCACCCGAGAAGGAGCTCCTGGCAGCAGCAGGGACGGCGACTCGTCCGCCGGATTGGACACCCGGCGTCTCGTACTGCGTGCCGTACGACGCTTCGGCAGGCTCACGCCCGACGGGCACGCCTTGCTCGATCGGACCGCGCTGCCCAGGGGTATCTACGACACGACTCCCGCCTCGCATCAGGTCACCGCACTGGAACAGGCCGTGGACGAACTCGTCTCCGAGCGACACCTGTACGCGGCTACGGGCAGCCGCGGTGCGGACGGCGAGCCCCACCATCCCGCACGTGACGGAGAGTGTCCGATCGCCCTGGTCGGTTACGCGCCGAACCCTGTGGTGGTGCCACGGCCGGGCCAGGGCACCGCCACCCCACCGCAGGACAAGCGCACCGAGTACTTCGTCCACGGCTTCCTGCGGCGGCTGCCCAGGGGCCGGGAGTCAACCGACGAGCAGCGTGCCGCCTACCGCGAGCACTGCCGCCACGTCGGGAAGGCGGACGGCTGGGAGCTGCCCTGCGGCTACACCTTCGTCACCGCGCACTCCCGCCGACGCTGACCGAACTCCACCGCCGGAAGGGCGCCGCCGCACGCGGCCCTCCGCGCACCGCACCACACATCGACACGAGAGATCGGGACCGAATGACCGTCAGCTATCCCGTGATTGCGAAGCCACCGTTTTCTCCGCCGGACGTGCCGGTCGACCTGCTCGAGGAACTGGCCTCGGCGCTCGAGGGGCTCGGCTGGAACCTGGGCCAGGCCCTCGACGAACTCACCACTGAGGAGACGGAACTCGCGCTCAACTCCCTCGGCCCCAAGGACCGCCAGATCATCATGCGGAACCTTGGGTTCCGTACGGTCGAGCCGCGGCGCTTCGGCCACGTGCTGAGCGAACAGGTACTCAAGCGGGTGCAGCGACTGGAGCCCGCCCACAATCGCCGGCATGCCGCGCGGCACCTGACAGCCCGCATCATGACCGACATCGACCGAGCGGCCGAGGAGCCCGACTCCACCCGCACGGGCCACCGGCTCGCCGGCCGATGGGGAACCCGTCTCCTGCGCCTGGCGTTGTTCTCCCATCTCCAGGCATCGGCACACGACGCCCGTCTGCTCGTATGGGCCGCGGACCACGACTGGTGCGGCATCCAGGCGGACGAGGCTGCCCGGAACGCGGTGCACAAGGCCGCGCAGCGGGTGATCGACGCGACTCCCGGCTTCGGCCTCGGCACCGCGCTGCACGAGGGCGCAGCGGCCGAGGACATGCTTCCGACAACGGCCGTTTCGGATCCCCGGCAGCCGAGCGGCGCGTTACTGCGGAAATCTGCTGAGCCCGCAGAGGAACAGGGGCGGGCCAACGAGCGGATCTCTCTCGGTGACCTCGCCTCGGCCGAGGCGGAACTCGAGCGCGTCGTCGGCGAGGCACTCGCCGCCGCCGACCGCCTGCGCGTCGCCTTGCTGGACGGCCGCCCGCCCGCCGACAGCGACCTGGCACCGCTCGCCGCCGTCGCTCCGGCGTTCTCCGGTGCGCAGGCCATGCTCTCCGTGATCGGTGTCACGGGTGTCACCGACCGTCTTGCCGAAATCCACACCGCGATCGAGGAGTTCCGTACGACCGCGGAAAGAAATGAGAGGGACGCTCGGACCCGTCGTGTGATGGCGACCGTGCTGACCCTCGGCTGTGCTCCGGGCAGTGCGGTGGCCGGGGTGATCACGGACGCCAGACAGCGCGCCGGGGGACTGCTCGCGAAGCAGGAGTGGGACGAACAGGACGCTGCCTCCGCGCACATCCTCACGTTGCTGGTACGCCTTGTCGAGATGAGGGAGCAGAGCGACTCGTCCCAGGCGTTCACAGACATCCAGCGAGAGCTGTCCGCAGCACATACTTCGTATGCTGTGGCGGCTGTCTTCCACGAGCAGATCACGGTGGCCGAGGAGACGGACGCCACAGCCTTCCCCGAAGCCGAAGAGCCCGCCAAGAGCGAGGAGCACCCGGAACGCCCCGATGCCGGGGAGGAAGGGCAAGAGCGGACCACAGCGTCGGATGACGACACCAGCGCACATGTGCTGGAAGTACAGAAGGGCGCCGAGTCCGCTCCGGTCGAGCGCGGTTCCCTTGCTGCCGATGCCTCTGAGCCGAAGACCGAGCCGCTCCGGTCGGCCTCGGATACTGCGGTGACCGATGTGGCCAAGTCGATGGCCTCCACCACCGGGACAGACTCCGCCGACGGCGTTCGGGCCAAGGACATCGAGCCGGCCCTCGCCCGTCTCATCGCCGAGAAGCGGTTCGGGCTGGCTGCCCACCTGTCGCGCGCCGCTGACGGTCCGGAAACCGAGTCCGTCGTCCTGCGCCTGGCCGCCGCCTCGACACTGCTGCGCTCCAGGACGGGCAGCGCGGCTCAGCTCATCGAACAGTCGTTACACGAGTGGGACGTTCGCAAGGAGAGCGACACGGATGCGCTGTCCCTGATCCTGCTGCCCACCCTGGTCCGCGCGGCCCTGGTGACGGGTGTGCCCGTCGCCGGGGCACACTTGAGGGCGCTCGCTCCCCAACTTCCGGGTGCCTTGCACGAGGTGGCGACCGCGGTGGCGGAACGCACCGAACAGAGTGCACTGCTCATCGCGCCGACCCGTGCCGTCATCGCCGACGTCTCCCAGATGGAGGGCGAACTCCGCGCGGCTGTGGAGGGCTGTCAGGCCCTGCTCACCGGTCCAAGGCTGCGCTTCCAACGGGCCAGTGCCATGGTGCAGCGGTGGCTGGCTCCGACCGGCCTCCTCGGCAGCGTGCTGACATCGATCGTGGGTGGTGCCCCGGACGCGGAACGGCGAGCGGACCAACTGCTGGAGAGCCTCACCCGGCGCCCGCAGATCGAGGCGGCCATTGACGAGATGGACGGTGCGCTGCGCGCCCCGGGCAAAGACGGTGTCCAAGGGGCAGCCCGTAACAATGTCCGTCAGTACCTGGAGCGGGTGCGGGACGCCGTACGGGAGTGGCGCGCCGTCAAGCACGATCTGGTGGGACGTTCCGAGAAGAACGCGTGGGCATTCCAGTCCGTGGCCTCCCTGCGGCTTGCCCTCCTCGAACTGCGCGAACGGGTCGCGGACGACCTCACCGCTGCGGAGGGCAGTTCCGCTGCCATGACGAAAGCCACTGCCCTGGTGGCCAGGGAACTGTTCGAGGAGATCTTTGGCGAACTGGAGGCGATCAGCCGGGCGCCCGAGACAGGAGCCGAGCCGGACGTCCAGCAGGTCCTGGATGTCGAGCTGTACAAGGCACGGCACACTCCGCCGGACGAGAAACCGACCGTGGACACCCTGCTCGAGGCCGTGGACCGTACGTGGGACGAAGCGATCGGCCACCAGCTCGACCGTGACGAATTCAGCGCGGTCCGTACCATCGTGGATCTCGCCAACCTCGCGGTGCTCCCCGCAGCCCACACGCTGACGCTCCCCCCGGAGCGTCGTTCAGAACTCACGGCGAGGGAGAAGAAGCGCCGCGCGGAGCTCGTCGGGAAGGAGCGGGAACTGGCAGCCCGGCTCCGACGGTCCCAGGCGGACGAGGCGCTCACAGTCGAACAGGACGTCAGCCTCCAGGAGTCGCTGGCGGACGCCAGAGCCGAGCTGGAGAACGACGTGCGGTGCGAGCTGGCTGCGGTCCGCCGCAACCTCGACCGGGTCGAGGAACTCCTGCCCCGATACCGGCGGGAGGCTGCGAATCGGCTGCGTGCCCGGCTGGACGCGCTCAAGGACGTCAGCGCGGAGGACCGCGAGCGAGTCCTGCGCAATCTGGACACCGACAGTCTGGCCACCGCGGCCGAGCTCGTCTACTTCCTGGAGCTGGGCGAGCCGGTACCGGAGATCCGGTCCGAGGACTCGCATCTGGAGGCTTTCTTCCCCGTGGTGCCCGACGCGCTGCCCGGTGGCGTGGACGCGGAGCTGGTCGAGACCGTCCGGTCCCGTGGCCGGTACGGTGACCACGCGGTGCTGAACTACGCAGCCCTCTCGGAAGAGGAGGCCGAACGGGCCGCCGCGGCTCTGGAGCTGTGGAGCGGGCTCGCCGCGACCAAGGATCGGGTCAAGATCAACCCGCGGGAGAGCCTCACCCCGGCCCTCTCCCTGCTGGGTTACGAGGCACGGCGGGCCCGCCCCCTGGACAACCTGCCGCGTGGTAAGGACTACCGGTTCTTCGAACTGGCCGACGTACACGTCACCGGCCGTGCCTGGGCACCGGCCTTCGGGTCGCAGATCAAGGACCGAGGAGGCAAGCTGCGCGCCCTGCTGATCTGGGGGCGCCCCGCCGCGGAGCTGCTCATCAGCCGCGCTCTGCTGGACCCCGACGAGAGCAGCCTGCTCGTCGTCCACTTCGGGACGCTGGACAGCAGGACCCGCGCCGAACTGGCCGCCGCCTCCCAGGGGGGTAAGCCCATCATGGTCGTCGACGACGCCGCCCTGGCCTACCTCACAGCTCGCGGCAACCGGCGGGTGGACGCCGCGACCGAGACACTGCTGCCGTTCTCCGCGGTGAACCCGTACATCAAGGAGAAGCGCGGTCAGATCGGCCGGGAGATGTTCTACGGTCGGGACCGCGAGCGCAAGAGCATCCACGACCCGGCGGGGACCCAGATCCTCTACGGCGGCCGGGGGCTCGGCAAGTCGGCCCTGCTCGCCGACGCGGGTGATCGCTTCGAGGAGCAGCGGCCCGGAGCGTACCGCACGCTCTATCTCAACCTTGACAAGATCGGCATCGGCAGGGGAACCGCCCTCGGTGCCGAGGCCATCTGGCCCACGCTGGACCGGGAACTCGTCAGAGAAGGTGTTCTGGAGGAGCCCCGACGCCGTGACCCTCGGCGGGAGGCGTGGCAGAGGGTCACCGACGGAATCGCCCGGTGGCTCGAGCAGGACCCCGACAGACGGCTGCTCATCCTCCTCGACGAGTGTGACCGCTTCTTCGAGGCAGATGTGCCCGAGTGCACGGAGACCCGCCGCCTGCGCGGTCTGGGCGAGGACTCACGTGGCCGGGCGAAGGTGGTCTTCGCCGGTCTGCACTCCGTGCAGCGCTTCACCCGGCTGGCCAGGAACGGCCCGTTCAGCCACCTGGCACAGACCCCCACGGTCGTCGGGCCTCTTGCCCCGCAGTTCGCGGCCGACCTGATCGTGCACCCGATGCGTGCCCTCGGCTTCGAGTTCGCCGATGTCGATCTCGTGAACCGTGTACTCGGATTCTGCTCCTACCAGCCCTTCCTGCTGCAGATCTTCGGCAGCCGGATGGTGCAGGTCATGCAGGACAAGCGGGCGCGTGTCCCGCTCGGCCCGCCACCTTGCACGATCGAGGAATCCGACGTGGACGCGGTGGAACAGGACGCTTCGCTGCGGTCGGACATCACCGCGGCCTTCAAGGACACCCTCGCCCTTGACGACCGCTACCACGTCATCGCCAACGTCCTCGCCCAGCACGCCCGGGACAACGGCCTGGAGACCCGGCTCAGTGACCGGGAGCTGCGAGGGGAGTGCGCCGGATGGTGGCCTCGAGGCTTCGAACAGCTGGACAGCGAAGGCTTCCGTGCCTACCTGCAGGAGATGGTCGGCCTCGGTGTCCTGGCACCGAACAACGACGGTCAGGGCTGGCACCTGAGGGGCCCCAACGCGCTGCGCATGATCGGCACCGCTCAGGAGATCGAGGCACGGTTGCTCAGGGCCGAGAGGGAGTCCCGACTGGAGGAGACTGTCGTACTGGAGAGCCGTCCGGTCCTCTCCGAGGGCAGGTCTGCCCCGCTCACCGTCAACCAGATCGACTACCTGCTGGGGGAGCGGGTCAACCAGGTCCGCGTCGTCCTCGGTACGGAGGCGACCGGCGTCGCGGATGTGGAGCAGACCCTGCGGGAGGTCACCGGCCGGGTGGCGGGCTGGTCGGTCCCTCCGATCGGTAACGCCAATACCTTCCGCAAGGCGCTCTCCGCCGACCGCCTCGTCGGCGAACGGCGGCTGATCATCAGCGATCTCGCGCAGGGCAGTGAGAAATCCTGCCGGGAATCCCTTGAGCTGGCCAAGGGTGTCCTGCCCGATACCGCCGAGGTCACCAGGTCCGTCGTCCTGGTGTCGGGCGTGGGACAGCTCGGCCTGTGGGCCGATCTCCTCATGGGCGCCGACGCCGACCGTGACAGCGTCATGGTGCTGCGTCGGCACGACCTGCGCAGCCTCAAGGGCTGGACGCAGCGCCACGGCCTGTACGAGACGGACGAGCGGCTGGCCCGCCTGGAGACGGCCACCGGGGGCTGGCCGGTCCTGCTCGACAGGGTCCTGGAACTGTGTGAGCGCCGTCGCGACCAGGACAGAGCGCTGCGGGACCTGGCGTCGTGGCTGGAGCAGGGCAGCGGTGCCGGGCAGTTCGTCGAAGCTGTGGGCCTTCTGGAGGACAGCACCCTTGAGACTGCCTACTCCGGCATCATCAACGAGCTCGGCACCGGGTGGCACGACGACGCCGACACCGTGATCGCTGCCGAGATGGCCGGCCTTACCCACCACGAGGCGCGACGGGCTGTCACCTGTCTGGAGGCCCTCCAGACGTTGGACCGGGACGGCACGCGTCTCCGCGTCGAGCCGGTCCTCCACGCGGCGCTGGGCGCGGTCGGCGCCAAGGGCTGATCCCCGGGGTGGGGCCGGGCCTCGTCCGGCCCCACCGTCGCCCGGCGCGGGAACGTGGCGGCTCTCCCGCTTCCGGCTGCGCCGCGGCGCGCTGACCACGGGCGTGTCGCCGTGATCAAGTCGCTAGAGAAGGGACCGCCACGTCTTTCAGGTGCTGCATGACCTCCTGGTGCGCCCGCCACCCGTCCGGGAACTTCGGCGGTACGTCCAGATAGACGGGGCTGCTGCGCGGGTGGCGGTCGAGCAGGTCGGTGATGCCGGCGCGGGCCACCACGATGCAGGCGAATCGGTGGCGGGAGAGCAGGACGCACAGGCGGCCGGTCTCCAGGTGGAAGGCGGAGGCGTCCTGGCGGCCGGACAGCGGGTGCCAGACGAGGGTGACGTCGAACTCGCGGCCCTGGAGACGGTTGGCCGTGTCCACGGTGACGGCCGTGAGGCCGCGTTCGGCCAGCCGGGACCGGACTGCGTCCGCCTGGACCGTGCGTGCCGCGCCGATCGCGATGCGGGACTCGGCGAGCGGCTCGCCGTTGACCAGGGTGCCGCGCTCCAGGAGGCGGGCCGTTGTGGCCGCGAGTGCCTCGGCGACCTCGGGGTCGTCGTCGAGGGTGTGGCGGGCGGGCAGCTCCAGCAGGCCCCAGCCGGACTCCGCGGCGCGGGCCAGAACGGTGTCCTGCGGGGTCGTGCGGTGTGCCGTGCTGCCGTAGGTCAGGACGCGGTCGGCGGCCTTCGTGCCGGAGGTGAAGGGATAGAAGGGGTAGAACGCTCTCTCCACCAGTGGCGCCGCCATCTCGGGCAGCCGCCAGGAGACGGGCAGCTGATGGCGTTCCAGATCCGTGTTGTGGGCGAGGGTGACGTCGACGGCGTTGCGCAGCGGGTCCCAGGTCAGGCCGTGCCACCGGTCGGTGTCCACCGTGGCGAAGGGGTCCAGCTGGCCGGGGTCGCCCACGAACAGGACCCGTGAGTCCTCCGGACCGAACAGCGGGGCCGTCGCGAGCAGGGCGTCCGACCGCATCTGATACGCCTCGTCGACGATGGCCCAGCGCCAAGGGGCGCACTTGTCGATGCTCACGTACGACCACTTCTTCGCCGTGGAGACCACCACGGGGAGGTCGCGCAGATCGGTCACGTCCTTGCTGCCCGTCACATTGGCGTGCCGTCGCACGCGTTCGGGCAGGGCGAAGTCGCTCGCATGCAGGCGGCCGAGGGCCAGGTGGGGGTACTCCCGGGCGATGTTGTCGACCAGGTCGTCGACCTGTTCATTGGTCTGCGCGACGATCATGAGCTGATGACCGGCGGCCGTGAGGTGGCCGGTGGCGCGTTTGACGAGCGTGGACTTTCCGGCGCCGGGAGGGGAGTCCACGACCACACCCCGGCCGGTTGAGGTATCCAGGCTCGCCAGGATGCCCGCCACCGCCCTGTCGGCGCGGGCGCCGGGCGTGGCATCGGTTTCGGGTGCCGGGGTGGCTGTCATTCCCAGATCTCCTCCGCGTCGTCGTCCGTGGGTTCGTACGGCTGCGGCGGGCCGCCGTGCGTCCATGGGGTGCCCTCCTCGGCGGGCAGGACGGACGGCATGCTCTTGGGATCGACAGAGGTGTACGTGACGGTCTCGCCCACCTCGGCCAGCGTCCCTGGCGGAGCCGGCGGCTTCCGTTTGCTGAAGCCGCCGTTCAGCTGGATCACCACGGCGTGGATGTCACCCTCAGGATGGACCTCGATGATCTCGCCCGGCTGACCGGGGCGCGCCGGGCACTTGACTCCCTTGCCCACAGCGAGGCGTATCGGCATCTCGCCGCGCACGGTGATCGTCGGGCGCCACAGCGTGGACCCGGGGCGCGCGCCCGGGACGGTACGGTCCTCCTCCCGGGCCACGACCACACCGGTGAAGGCCTCACCCGTCAGCTCGTACTCCGCCATCACCAGCGGGTCGTCGTACGCCCGCTCGGCGTCGTACCGCGTCCCCGCCTCCTCCAGGCGCGCGAGACGCCGGGCCGCACCGACGGCGTGGTCACGGCGGGCCTGCGGGCGGCCGTCCTCGTCGAGGTAGGCCGCGTACTCGGAGAAAAGGCGCCGGTCGTACGCCCATCGTTCCGCGACGTGCTCACCGGGAGGCAAGGCACGCAGTAGGTCCACACCGCACCACACCAGTCGCCAGGTGGGCAGCATCTGGGCATACAGCTCGTTGTCGATCTGACGGCCTGCCGCTTCCCGTCCGCGGCCTTCCCCCGCCTCGTCGTAGCGGGATATCAGCTCGTCCAGGGTGCGGTCGAAGACCGGGTCGGTCGCCGGTCCCGCGGGCGGCCACCGCAGCGGGTCCTCCTCCGTCTCCCGCGCGGCCTCGGCGCCGTCGCGTCCGGGAGGGGGATCGATCCAGGCGAGCAGCGACGCCAGGTGCGAGTCCTCGGAAGGGCTTTGCCCGGTGGCCCAGTTGGCGGCGAGCAGCCGGGTTCCTGCCTGCAGCAGGCAGGAACCCGGGAACTCCGCCCGGTCGGCGAACCAGGTCAGCCACTTGCCGAGGGCGGGCACCGACGGGTCCACGGCATGCGGTCCCTCGGCGGCGCGCAGCCTGGTCAGCCGGCCGAGCAGCCGGACGTACGCGATGCCTTCACCGTTCGGCACGAGGAGCTGTGGCGCACGCAGGAACCGTGCGCGCTCCTCCTTCTCCTTGCCACGCCCGACGGTGTACGTCTCCGTCTCCGCCGTACGGCACGTCTCGATGTACGGCAGCAGGAGCGCCGCGAGGCGTTCGACGAAACGGAAACGCTCGGCACGGTCACGTGGTTGCCGCACCGTCAGGAGAACGGGATGGTCCGGGTCCGTTCCGGCGAGGGCGGCCAGCGGAGCGCAGGCCTCGCCGGCGAGTGTCAGCGGCACCAGGACGAAGGGGCGGGCGTCCATGTGCTCATGACGCACCGTCGTCAGTCGTTCGGCGTGCCCGGTCTCGGCGGCCCGCAGGCCGGCCACGGCGGCGAGCGTGCTCATGCGACGTCACCTCGGCGCAGTCGGCGTAGCCGCTCGGCGGCGCGCAGTCGGGTGATGGCGGCTTCCTCGGTGGGACCTGGCGCGTGCGTTCCGTCGAGGTAACCGAGGGCGGTGCGGGTGGAGTCGACGCCGGGGAGGGCGTTGCGCACCATGCCGCCCAGACGGGCGGGGGAGGCGCAGTCCGTGGCCTCGTCCCGGCAGTAGCGCGCCATCTCGCAGAAGGACAGGCAATCGGGCGTGTAGGAGGCGTCCAGCGCTTCCACGGACGCCCCGAGTTCGGACTCGGCGCGGTCGGTGTCGAGGGTGGCCGACGGTGGCAGGGCGAGTGCCAGCTGGTCGGCGCGGCGCAGCCGGGTCAGCTGGAAGCGCAGGGCGTCGAGTTCCTGCCGGAGGTCCACCAGACGGCCGTAGGGCCGGTTGGAGAAGTCCTTCGGGCAGATGAGCAGGAATTCGTGGGCGATCTGCCCGGTGTCCAGGCCGAGGGCTTCGAAGGTGCGGTGCAGCGCGAGCACGGACACGGCGGCCTGCTTCGCCGTCTGTGCGACGGCTGTCGGGTTCGCCTGTCCGTCGATCGCGGGGAACGAGCGGATCTCGGACACGTAGAACTTGCCGCCGACGCGGTGGGTCAGGGCGTGAGGCTCCAGGCAGGCCGTCTGTCCGGCGACCTCCAGGGTCAGCACGGGCCGGTCGAGGATCAGGCGCTCGTCGCTGCCGGAAGCCAGATGGCCGAGGAGACGGCGGGTCTCGTTCGCCCGTCGCGCGAGAGAGGTGTCGCCGCCCACTTCGTTCAGGTCGGCGACCGCGGCCTCCTCGACGGGGGTGCCGAGCTCCTCGCGCAGCAGGCGGATGAGCTCCGCGTAGCCGCCCCATTTCACCAGCGTCTCGAAATCCCGCTCGCGTGCGATCGCGAAGGGGGACTGGCCGAAACGCGGTTCGTATCCCATGCGTTGGGCCAGGACGGCCTTGTCGATGCCGGCGGCGTCCAGTACGGCGCGCCGGGAGCAGGCCGGGTTGGCGGTGAGGGCAGTGATCTTGCGCGCGGTGTATGCCTGAGGAGGGCGCGGACCGCGCAGCGCGGCGAGCCTGTCGTCGGGGGGCTCGTAGGGGTGCTGCGGAGGCATCTTCTCTTCTTACACGGAGTTCTACGGAGTTCTGTGGCGGTACCGAAAGATTCCGGTGTGCGGTTCAGCGGGTTGCGCCACCCGCGTCGCGCAGGGTGTCGTGCAGCGGAGCGGCTCCGAAGAGCTGTTGCCCTTCGGTGAGTTGGGTGCGTGCGCGCTCCGCGGACGCACGGCGTTGGGCGTTGTCCGACTCCTGGTGTACCGCCGCCTCGAGATGCGCGGCGGAGATCACCCGCTCGGGATCGAGGTCGTCACTGTCGTACGCGCCGGGAATGTTGAGCGCGAAACGGTGCAGCAGCTGCCAGGCGGTGTCCGACGGAGGGTGCCCCGCCGCGCTGAGCCGCTGGATCTGTTCGGCGGTGCCGATGGCGTGGGTCAGGAAGTCGGCACGCTGGCTGAGCGGGGCGATGATGCGCCGCTCCAGGGGCCAGACCGATACGGCCAGCAGGCCGCGTGCGGGCGTCAGGCGGTCATGGGTGAGGGCCGCGCAGATGTAGTAGGGCCGGGCGTATCCCTGCGCACCGAAGGACCGTTCTTCGTCGCGGCGGAGTGAGGCGAGCTTGGTGGCGACGAGCGGTTCCGCGGAGAACGCCTCGTACACGGACGAGATGAGTTTCGGGGAGGCCGGTGCGCCGAGCAGCGTGAGTGCCTGGTGGACCTGTTCCCGGATGGGAACGGCGCCCTGTGTGGATCGTTTTTCCTGCCGCCCCCACCGGGCGGGAGGTGTCGACGGCGCCGGCTCGGGCGGGGTGGCGTTCCTGGCGGCCCGTTCCTCGCCGGACGTGGTGCCGGCCGCTTCCTCGGCGTCAAGCGCCTGCTCCCAGGCGGTCTCCGCCTCCCGCAGTTCACCGCGGATGCGGGAAGCGGCGGTGTTGTCGCGGGCGCGCCGCGCCTCGCGCAGCAGGGCGCGTAGTTGCGATAGCTGCTCCTCCAGCTCCTCCAGCGATGCGGTCATGCGCGCAGCATACCTTCTGGACCATTGAATTCCAAGAACCTCCAAAGATTTCCAATGTTCTGCGCTACGCTCGGCGGCACACGGCCCTCCGAGAGCTCGGACGGGCCGCTGAACTCTGCATTCCTGCAGGAAGGGTGGGACATGTCGGACGACATGGCATGGCGCATGCGGCCATGGATGACGGGGGACCAGAGCCTCGTACGCATCGGGCCGGGGACCGGGGCGGGAGCGGACGAGACGCTCGGCTGTCCGGCCCGCGACGCGGCCAAGGCACGCCCGGGGATCAAGGTGCGGGTGCCGTCGAGGCTGCCCCACGAGCACCTGGAGACCTTCACCCTCGGCCCGGTGTGTGAGGTCCTGGACCTGATCGAGTTCGATGGCGAGCCTCTTGAACGGGCCCTCGGCGCACTGCTCGACCGGCCGCGGCCCCTGCACCCCGGACACCTGGCCTACGTCGAGCACGCCGTCCGGCTCTACGCGGGCGCCCCGGACGCGCACGGCCTCACCCCGGTCAAGCCGTACTGGGTGGTGCGCAAGGACAACGGGCGGCGCTGGGAGCTGTACGCGTGGTGGCGGCGCTACGAATCGGCGGACGGCAAGCTGCGCGAGTACTGGCGTCTCAGGCACGCCGACGCGCGTGCGTCGACGCCGGGTGAGATCGCGATCGCCGCGTACACCGCGGCGTTCGGCGTCAGCGCCTCGTGGCCGCGTCACTGGAGCCAGGAGTTCGCCCTCCACACGTCGCCGTCGCAGGCCACGCACGTACGGATCGTCGAGATCGGCCTGGGGGACGGCTCGCGGACCGTTCAGTTCGAGGGCACCGTGGACGACGTCAGGGCGTACTACGACGCTTTTGGTGACACTCATGTGCGGAGCGTCGTCAAGGGTGGCCCCGAACGCCCCGGCCCCGCCTGCGTCGACTGCAAGCAGTTCACCGGGTGCGGCGCGGTACGCCGCACGCCGGGTGTCCTGGCCCTGCCCTCCCGCAAGCTGCCGCTGCGCAAGGTCTCGGCCAGCGACCTTCGGTACCACGCCGTCTGCCCCGCTCAGGGATTCCTGCGCTCCTTGCACCTTCCGAAGTCCGACGAGTACAGCAGCGCGGCGAAGCTCGGCCAGGCCGTGCACGCGTGGATCGAGGCACTGCACCGGCGTGACGGATGGCCGGCCTGTACGGCGGCCGACATGCCCGCCGCGGGGGAGAACTGGACTCGTGGCCGATGGCGGGTTCCCGACGAGGAGGCCGAGACGGGCCGCAAGATGCTCCTGCACCACGTGGATGCCTGCCCCTTCCGGGATTCCGGCCTCGTCGAGCGGGCCGAGCCCGAGCCGCTCCGCGCGGTCCACGACACCGCCGCCCAGGCCCTCGTCATCGCCAAACCTGATCTGCTCTACCGTGAGGACGGTTCCTGGGTGTGGCGAGAACTCAAGACCACGCGCATATCGTCACGGCGGACCGGCGACCTCCTCGACACGTACCCCCAGCTCGCCCTGGCCGTCGTGCTGCTGGCTCACGGAGCGCTGGGCGGCGACCCCGTCGGCTCCAGGGTCGAGGTGGAGATCCTCAGGCCCGACGGCTCCGATCCCCACGTGATCGACCCCACGGACCCCGAGCGCCTGGCGAAGGCGCAGTCCGTGCTCCGGCGGTACGCAGGTCCCTGGCGCAAGGACCACACCTGGGAAGCCAGACCAGGGCGTCACTGCCGGTGGTGTCCCGTGTCGCAGTGGTGCGCGAGTGCCGTACCCGGTGATGAGACGGAGGAAGAGGCATGACCGCACGCGACACGCCGGGCGTGCAGTCCGGGCCCCGTGGCCCCGGTGCGGCACCCGAAGCCGCCGACGGCTCGGACGAGTCCCTGCTCCGGCAGATCGCCGGTGCCCTGGCCTGCTTGTCCCGGCAGCGCACCGTGCCCCATCCGGTCTATCCGGCCAAGGTGCAGAACGCGTACAACCGGCTCGTCCTGCGCTGCCTCCGCCGCGGAGAGGAACCTCCCGGCAGCATCCCCGAGATGGTCCGATGGGCCTGTGAACGGGCACTGCCGGAGTGGCCGCTCGACCTGCCCGCCGAAGCACGTTCTGTCGCCGGACCGCTTGTGGACCCCGAGTCCCGGCTGCCGCACCAGCTGTGCCTCGAATGGGAAGTGAACGCCGCCGACCCGGCCGCCGAGCTCTTCGAGAACCAGCGGATCCTCGAAGCCCTCACCACCTGCAGGGCCGCCAGGGACCCTCGGGCGTACACCGCGTTCCGGTCCCTGCTCACGACGCGGCCCGTCCTCACCGGCGCCGAACTCGCGCTGCTCGGCGGTGACATGGAATGCGGGATGCTGCTCCACCACGTCATCAAGAAGTGCTACGAGCCCGTCGCCGCATCCTATCTCGGTGACGACGGAACGTACCGGCAGTGCGGACGCTGCCGATGCCTGATGGTGCGGTTGAGGGACGGATCGCACCGGTGCGAACTGGATCGCTGCCGCCGTGACGGCGGCAGCGATGCCGGAACTCTCCTGCGCGGTGACAAGAGCGGCCTCCATCAGCTCAGTCGGCCCCTGCGGATGTTCGTCACCGGCCCGGGACTCGCCGAGACCGACATCGAGGCGGCCCTGAGGGCGAGGTTCGGCATCGTCGCCGAGATGTGGCCCAACTACGACGCGTACGACCTGCGTGTCCCGCTGCCCGGGCGCAGGTTCTGGGCCGTGGACGTCAAGGATCGCGTGAACCCCGTCCTGCTCGCCCGCACCCTCACCCCTTTCCGGGCCGACCCGCCGTACGACCGGGCCTTCCTCGTCGTACCCCACTACCGCTTCCGGGAGAACGAGGCGTTCGGTCGGCAGTTCCGGCGCCACCTCCCCGGCGACCTGGCCGGCCACATCACCCTCCTCGACGACCGGGCGTTCCTACGACTCGTCGGCGAGGAAGTCACCTCCAGGCCCGGAACCCACCCCGTCCACGGGAAAGGAGACAGTCGTGCGTGACCGCAGTGGCTGGCACCGCCGCTGTTCCCCGCGGGAGCTGACCGATGTATGGCCGGACAGCCTCGGCGCCTTCCGGCCCGGGGACCTCCTCGATGTCGAGTTAGGGCTGTATCTGCTGCAGAGCGTGACGCCCACCCGCGCCGCCATCGACGTGTGGCCCCTGCTCGGTGGCTACCCCTACAGCGAGGCACTCGGCGATGTGCGCACCGACGAACAGCGTCTGCGTGTCCTGCGCGCCCGCCATCATTTGTGGGACCTCAGGCGGGGACGTGCCTGGACGGAAGCGCTGACGGCGTACCTGGACGTGCCGCAACACCTGCGCGGATACGACATCGAGGGCACGGACTGCGTTCCGCGCCGCCGCGAGCCCGCACGCGCGGCCCGGAGATTCGGGGTCTTCGAGGATCTGCTCACCCGGGCCCCCGAATTCGCCGCCCGCCGCCTCCCGCTCGCCGAAGCCGGAGAACACACCTTCCGCGCACAGGACCGCGTCCACTCCGTCGAATTCGCCGAGGAACTGCTGCTCGGCACACCGCCGCGTTCCCACGCCCTCGATGCAGAGCCCGCCGGACGCGGAGAACCCGTGGACGTCTCCTGGGCGGAACTCGAAAAGGCCGCCGAAGCGATGGACGCCGCCGAGGCAGCCGTACCCGGCGGCACCCGCAACGGGTGGTCCCGGCGACTGTGCCGTGTCGAACTGCTCGTACGCGACGACGGAGTCGGCCGCTTCACCCAGCAGAGGCGGCTCAGGGTCGACCGGCTGCTGCACCTGGTCGGCATGGTCGGCGCGGGCAAGTCCACCATCCGCGACATCCTCACCTACCACGTGGTCACCCAGTCGCCCCGCCGGGTCACCGTCGTGGTCGGCGACGTTGCCGAAACCCTCGCTGTCGTCGAGCAGTTCAACCGGCTCGGCGTGCCGGCCGCGCCGATCCTCGGGCATTCCACGCGCGAGCGCAACATCAGCCGCCTGCACCGCCGCACCGCCGTGGTCGGTGCCGCCACCATGCTCGGCCACGACCACTCCGGCTTCGCGTACCTGAGCAGTGCCTGCCCTGTGGACGTCCTGCGTGGCATGGAGGCGCGCCGGCCGCTCGGCATCCGGGAAGCGCCCTGCCTCGCGCTGTACACCGTCCCGGAGCGGGAGGAGAGCGACCCTGATCCGCTGCTCGACGAGGAGTACCCGCTCGGCCACGCCGCGGACGGACCCAAGCCGCAGAGGCGGCTGTGTCCGCTGTGGAACCGTTGTCCGCGCCACCGAGGCGCCCGGGACCTCGTCGACGCCCGTGTCTGGGTCGGTACACCGGCCGGCCTGGTGCACAGTTCTGTGCCGCAGCACCAGCACGACGAGCAACTGCGTTACCTGGAACTCGCCTGCCGCCTCAGCGATCTGATCATCGTCGACGAGGCGGACCGGGTGCAGATGCAGCTCGACGCGGCTTTCGCCCCGGCAAGCACTCTGGTCGGCAAATACCCCAATTCCTGGTTCGACGAGGTCGCCGTCCACAAGTTCCAGCAGATGGCGCGCGACGGGCGGCTCCAGCTCTCGGCACGCGATGTCGACGACTGGACCAATGCGGTCAACACCGTCAGCGCGGCCACCGACCGGCTCTATGCCCTCCTGGTGAAGGACGACCAGCTCAGGAGATGGATCAGCGTCGACTACTTCAGTGCCTTCACCCTGCACAACCTGCTGATCGACAGCTGGTTCCCCGGCCGCGGCCAGGGCGAGCAGCCGCCCCCGGCGGCACGGGCGCTGGACGAGGCACTGCTGCGCTTCCGGGACGATCCCCTGCACGAACACGAGAGCACGAGTGACGACGAGGTGACCCCGCTCGTCAACGCCTTCGTGCACCTCGCCCTGGAGCTCCTCCACGCACCCCAGGGGGCCCGCACCCGAGAGCGGCTGCGCGACACGCTCACCGGCGTCGTCGGCCGCGACTCCGGCGTACTCGACCGGATCGACGTCCAGGCCCGGCGGTTCGAGTTCACCCTGATCCTCGCCGCCCTGCACAGCCGCCTCGACTTCATGACCACCCTGTGGCCGCGCGTCGAGGCCGCCCTGAGCCTGGAGAACGCCTCCAACGTCCTCTCCCGCAGGCCCCCCAAGGACTACGAAGCTGTCATCCCCGAATCGCCCATGGGCAACGTCCTCGGCTTCCAGTTCCGTCACGACGACCGGGAACGCGATGGTGATCGCAGCGGCGAGCTGCGCTTCTTCCACTGCAACGGGGTGGGACGCGAACTCCTCACACGTCTCGGCGACCTGTGCCTCGTGGACGGCAGACCTGCCCCGCATGTCCTGCTCATGTCCGCCACCAGCTGGGCCGGCGCCTCCAGCAGGTATCACCTGCACGCCGAGGTCGGCGCTGTGCTGCGCCCTCAGGAGGAGGAAGTCGCGGCGATCCTCGGCACCGAGTTCCGCAAGGAGTTCCTCTACTGGCCCGGCGGCGATCGTCCCCGGCCCGTGCGCCTGTCGGGCTGCGACCCCGAGGACCGCCCCCAGGCACTCCTGGAGATGCTGCGCCAGCTCGCCGTCCCCGACCGGAGCCTGCCCGGCTCGGACAGCATGCTGGACGCCGAACTCGCCGAGATCGACGACCCGGACCGGCGCCGCATCCTGCTTCTGGTGGGCAGTTATGAAGAGGCACGCCGAGCCGCCGAGTACCTCAACCAGGTCCCCGAGTGGAACGGCCGCGTCGTCCAACTGGTGTCCGACGACGCGGATGCCGACACCGCCTGGACCCGGCTGCCCGAGGACGCCACGGTGCGCACCCTCACCCGCGGCGACGTGAAGTCCTTCCCCACGACGGGCGGTGACATCCTGATCGCACCGCTCCTCGCGGTCGAGCGCGGACACAACATCGTGCTGAAGACGGGCAAGGCCGCCATCGGCAGCGTCTACTTCCTGGCCCGCCCCCACCCCCGGCCTGACGACATCTCACTTGCCGTCCAGTCCATCAACGACTGGGCGGTGCGCCAGCTCCGGGACGCCGGAGGGGTGTTCAGCCAAGGCGTGCTGGCGGGTGCCACTCCCCACCAGGCCGCCGTCGACTTCCGGAGCCGTGCCCGCCGCCACTGGAATCGCTGCCTGACCCGCCGCCTGGCGTGGTCCAGCCTCCGCGACGACGAGAAGACCGCCTTCACCTGGGACCAGCTCGTGGTGATGTGGCAGGTCATCGGCCGCCTCGTACGTGGAGGCGTGCCCGCGCGGGTGGTCTTCGCCGATGCCGCGTTCTCACCCCGCGAGGCCGGCTTCCAGGCCGCTGACACCCCTGACACGAGTCTGCTGGCGAGCATGCGCGCCGTACTCGCGCCCTATTTCGATGACGCGTCCGGTACCGGGACGCACTCCGAGCCCTCGTCGATCGACAGGTCACTCGTGCGTGAGCTGTACGAGCCCCTCTACCGCGCACTCGTGGACATGGGCTGACGCCCACACACCCCGCCCTTTCCCGCACCACCAGAGGAGAAACGAACCGTGTCGTACCACCACGTGCGGGCCGCGGCCTACATGCCTGATCCGGAACAAGGCCAGTTCACCGTCCCGCTCCACACGCTCTCCCTGCCCCTCAGCTGGGAGGAACCTCTCCAGCGGCTCCTTCACCACGGGCGGCCGGAGAGCAGGTGGCGCCGCGTACCCACCAAGGAGATCAATCAGCTCATGCGCGCCACCGCTCCGGACGTCGTCACGGTCGACTCCACGGCCACCTTCGGCACGGACCGGCCCTGGCTGTACTGTGCGCAGCCCTATCCCACCCCCGTGACCAGCCTCTATGTGGCCACCTGGCTCAAGAGCCTGCTGCGGAAGCAGGACGACCCGGAGGCCACCCGGCTGCTGATGGACTGCTTCCGCGACCTCGGCACCGGTGCCCTCGGCTGGCGGCCCAGCGTGGTCGACCTCATCGAGCAGCAGGTGTCGCCAGGAGGAACCGCCCTGCCCGCCCCTCATGTGTACCGGCTGCTCCCCGACGAACTGGCCACGCGGATCGCCCGGCAGGGCCCGTACGAGCACGGAGGCCAGCGGCTGAGGTTCCATCAGGTAGCGGGTGTCGGGTACGCGCGCGGCGCCGGAAGCGGTGGCGCGGAGCTGATGTCGTGGCCGCCGATCCCGTACACACCCCGGAGCAGGGGTGGCGACGGCAGGACCGCGTACTACTCGGCGGTGATCCGTGTGACCGTGCGCAGTGTCCCCTTCTCGCCGGTGCCGCGCGTCCACCTTGGCGCGGGTGTGCGCCGGTTCGTCACCGGGAAGGTGTGGATGCCCTATCGCAAAGGCGTCTCCGTCTACCTGCGGCCCGGCACCTCCCTCGTACCGGACGGCCCGGCACCGCGGCGCTTCTCGGTGGCCATGCTGCAGTGGCGCGACGGGACCACGGACTGGCGGCAGGGTGGCACCGAGGGCATGCTCGCGGCTGTTACCGCCCTCGACGGGCTGCCCTCGGTGGACCGGCTGGTGAAGGAGGCGGACCACTGGATCGACGGGCACGACGGCATCCGGCTGGCAGTCGGCCACCAGGCAGCAATGGGGAGGCATGTCATCAACACCAGACTGATGCCCAGCGAACGCCGCCGCCTGATCGAGTGGGCCGAGCAGGCGCTGGCACCCGAATTCGTCCCGGTGCCGAAGCTGGAGCGCAGTCGCCACGCCCGGCCACCGAAGCGTCGGCTCGTCAAGCTTCCCTCCGTCCCGAAGGAGACCTCCCCCGAGAAGCTGGCAGGAATCCTCGCCAAGTCGGCACAGGTGTCGGCGGACAACGCGAAGGTACGACGGGAGGCGCTCGCGTCGGCGCTGGACGGTGCAGATCTCGTCTGCGTGCTGCTCCACCAGTCCGACGGCCAGCGGGACCGGATCGTCGCTGCCGCCGAGAACGGGCTCGGTCTGGAGGCGTACCGGCGCGAACAAGGTCCGGACACATGGGTGTGGGAGACCGAGGACATGACGGTCCGGCTGCACGCGCGCCCACTGGGCGCACTGGGGGCTCCACTCGGCACGGACCGCGTGCCCCGTGCCGGTCGGGAACATGACGAGGCCATCCGGGAGCGGCGCTCCCAGGTCGCCGAAGCGATGGCGAAGGCGCGGGAGACGGCGCCCGGAGCGCAGATCGCTTTTGTGGAACTCGAGTGGGGTGAGGTGTTCCAGGGGGCCAAACGGCGTGCTGACCCCAAGTACGCAATCCGTCTGGGGTGTGCGGACGCCGGAATGGTGACCCAGTTCATCCGTCCGCTGGACTCGGAAATGGACAGGGAAGAGGCCGAGAAAGAAGCGGTCATGCGGGCCGAGGCGTCCTGGGCGGACGGGCTGCGTCAGACCGGCATGCGCCTCGTTCCCCGGCACACACTCGGTGGTCTCATCCCCGAGGGCCTCAACCAGGTCGCGTTCCACCTGGTGGAGCGCAGGGCCGACGGGCCCACGGGCAAGGCTCAGTTCACCCCCGTCGCCGTACTGCTGCGTCCGGGTGCGAAGTGCGTGCTCGGACGCAGCGCGGACATGCGCGAGTGGGTGCCCTATCCGGAGCTGCTCAAGGCGCTGACCGGACGGGTGCGGGACGAGGACCTGAGGACCGAGGCGCAGCAGTCCGCCGTCACCGCGGCCTTCATCAAGAACACGCTGGCCGGACTGCGCAGCGAGCCGACCCTTGTGCTGGCCCATGCCCAGGACGTCCGCAAGAGGTGGCCCTGGCTGAAGAACGGTGGTCTGGAACCGGATCGGATCAGGCTCGATGGTGGGCCGACGCAGAGGATCGGGCTGTACGGAAAGCACCTCCGGGTCGTCAGGGTCGCGGACAGCGGGCGGCAGGAGACGGCCCAGTGGTGGGCCGAACGGGAGGAGCTCGACAAGAATCTGACTGGGCAGCAACGCGGTGGCTTCGCCATGGGACTATGGGTGCCCAAGGCGCCCGGGGAGTCCGGCCGTGTCTTCTACAGCACCGCGGACAAGGCGAGTACGCAGACGAAGCTGACCAACGACGACGCGAAGCTGACTCCGCACGTCAACGCCAACGGCAAGAACTCCTACCGTCCGACGGCGAACGCCTGGAACCCCGAGCTGCTCGAACTCACCGTGGCCTGTCTTCAGCCGGGTGACGACGCCGAGGCATGGGCCGCCTTCGTCCACCAGCAGCGGATTTGCAAGGACGACTACCGGGACGTGCTCGGCCTGCCCCTGGCGCTTCACCTGGCTCGGCTCACCGACGAATACGCGCTTCCGCACGACGACGAGGAGGCGGTGGTGGAGCCCATGGAAGAGTCGGCCGGGACGGCCTCGAAGGAGAGCCGTCCCGGGCAGCTCTCCTTCGACTTCGATTCCGGCTCCGGCTTTGACGAGGACGTGGACTAGGGGCAATACCGGTGATTTGGGTTCTTTTCTGGCGTGTGTGGGTCTGTCCAATCAACGGCCCTGTCTCGCTTTCGGTGGTGACGGAGCGTGCTGCTGGCCGAGGAGGATGCGGTGACGGAGCAGGGTGAAGCCGGCTCGTCCGTGCATCTGGCGTGCGATCCGCTTGGTCTTGGTGTTGACGCCCTCGGTCGGGCCGTTGCTGTACGGAAGTGTGAACGCGGCGCAGGCCGGCTCCGCGGACCTTCGTGATCCAGTGCGTGAGCGCGTCGGCATTTCCGGCGCGAGGCGTCAGGAGCTGAGCGAAGTCCCGGATACAGGTGGCAAGTTGGGTCATCGCGGGGCAGGCGGTGGTGAGCTTGGCCAGGAGCTCGTGATGCTCGGCCTTGAGGTTGTCGGGCCTGGTCAGCAGCATCCGGGCGAGTCGGCGTGCGGAGATGTGGCTGCGGTCGGCGTCCGCGCGGCCTTGGCTGATGTACTTGTACAGGAGGTTCAGGCAGCCCGTGAACCCGAGGGCCCCGATCTCTTCGAAGAGGTGCAGGACAGGGACGGCGGGGTCCTCGGCCCAGCGTCTGCGCAGGTGCTCGCGCTAGGGGTCAACGAGGCCGGCGCGGAGCGCTCCCACACCGTGACGGGTGTCTTCCGCTCGGTGTCCCGACCGGTCTACGACGACCAGGTGCGCGACCGGATCCGCCGGGCCCGCACGGCGGGCGGGCCCGACCTGGACGGGCTCCTGCGCGGCAGGGACACCTGGACCGGCGGCGGGGGCGTCACCCTCGGGGGAGGGCGGTGCCCTCGCCGACCTCCCGTTCGCGCCCGCCGGGGTGGCGGTGGTGCCAGGTCCAGAAGACCGCGCAGCAGCCCACCGCCCACGCCGCCAGCACCAGGAAGGGGAAGGCGTGCTGGTGGCCGCGGAAGTAGACCGCCGTGTGGTGGGCGTTGACCGACGCGCCCGGCGGCAGCCACCGTCCGATCGCGCCCAGGAACGACGGGAGCAGTGGCCAGGAGACGGCACCGCCCGACGAGGGGTTGCCCAGCAGCACCAGCAGGCTCCACGTCGGCAGCATCGCCCAGCGGCCGATCAGCGTGTTGAACATCGTGAAGACCATGCCCGACGCGAACATCGTCAGCGCCAGGATCAGCCACGACTCCGCGAACGGCAGGCGCAGCGCGCCCAGCCCCCAGTCGACGATCGCGGCGATCGCGAAGCCGCCCAGCGCCGCGTAGCCGAGGGTGAAGGCGATGCGCTCGGCCGGGTCGAGCCCCGCGGCGTGGACACTCAGCTGGATCGAGCCGATGAACCCGACGACCGACGCGGCCAGCGAGACGTAGAACAGCGCGAGTCCGCGCGGATCGCCCTTCTGCAGCGGGTTGATGTCCATGACCGTCACCGGCGTGCCGATGGCCGCCCCGACCCGCGGAGCCGTCTCGGTCAGCAGCTGCGCGACGGTGGCGCCGGACGCCCCGGACACGAACAGCGAGGCGGTGCGGCCGTCCGGGTGGTCCTCCAGGATCGCGAAGACCCGCTGCTCCTCCACCGCGTCCCTGGCGTCCCGGAGGGTGGCGTAGTGCCGCAGCTCGAGCGAGGCGCCCAGGGCGTCCTCCATGCCCCGGACGAACTCGGCGCGCTTGACCTCGGGCGCCGGCACACCCGTGACCGCGGTGGGGATGCTGTGCGGGGTGGGGTTGGCCATGCAGTATGTGTACGAGCCGGCGAACAGCCCGGCGGCCGCGGCGATGAGGACCACGAGCACCGTGGCCGGGAGGAACGCCGCCCGGCGTCCACCGCTCTTTCGGTTGTCCTCGCCCATGAGCCCACCATAAGCGGACAAAGGGTGTGCACCGGGCCTGTGGAGGTGCGTTGCGATCCGGATCGGTCTCCGTCCCGTTCCCCCTCGGCATCGATCTCGACACCCTCGTGCCGTGACCCCGGCCGCTCACCACCCCGTCCGGTGGCGAGCAGCAGTCGCTCAAGCCGGCCGCCGCGCGGCCGAAAGCGATACAAGGGCCCTGAGGACGCGCAGGCCCCGCCCCTCAGATCGTCGCCAAATGCCCCAACCGCCGATGATCCAGAGGCGAAGACCGCCGGTCCAAGCGTTCCTGCAGCAGGCGGTCGGCCTCCGTGCAGCGGCCCGCCGACGCCAGGGCGTACAGCAGAGTCTCCTCGATGACTTCGCGCTGGGCCGCGCTGCCGCCCACGCGGGGGAGAGCCGGCAGGAGAGCCTGGAGGGCAGGCGCGGCGTCGTTCCAGCGTTCTTCCGCCACGGCGGCCATCGCCTCGCACAGGGGGTGGATGACCTCGCGTTGGACGGGGTCGCTGTGCTGCGCGGCGTAGCGTCCGAGGCGGTGCAGGGCGCAGACCTCGCGGGCCGCGGTGAGGGCTATCACGCTGTGCAGGGCGGTGAATGGAGTCACCGGGCGTTCCAGGGTCTCGGCCGCGACCTCGCTGAGCACCTCGTCGATCGGTACGGCACCGGTCCACTGGCCGGTCAGCTGGGCGCGCCACAGCATGGACACGGAGTCGACGAGCGCGCGAATGCCGCGCACCTGGGGCGGCGCGAGCTGGACGGACCAGCGGCGGCGCACGGCGGTCGCGTCGTCCAGGGCCAGTTCGTGCAGTGCGGCGTGCCAGGCGAAGTGCGCGCCGTGCGTGGCGCCCTGCCCGTGGTCGCCGATCCAGGAGTCGAGCCAGCGCAGGCCGTCCTGGTGATCGCCGCACTCGTAGTGGACATGGGCCAGCGCGTGCACGGCGTGTCCGGAGTCGGCCTCGGAGGCCAGGGCCCGGCGGGCGAGCGCGCCCGCCTCGTCGAAGGCGCCCAGCTCCTGCTGGATGAACGCGAGGAGGGAGGTGTGGAACCAGTGGCCCGCATGGGCAGGTGCCGTGCGCTCGACCAGTTCGTAGGCATCGTCCCGCAGGTCCGTGACGCCGGAGAAGGCGATGGTGGGTACGGCCATGCTCAGGGCCAGGGCGTCGCGGGGGTGGTCGCCGATGTGCCGCAGCAGGGCGGCGTCCCCGTCGCCGGCCGGGCCCTGGATCCGGCGTGTGATGACGTCGACCAGGCCGCGTTCGCGTGCGTCGCCGCGTTCCCGGACGGCTCGCTGGGCATCGGCGAGGGCGCGTGGCACGTCGACCTCGGCGCCGCCTTCGTGGCCCAGCATGGCGAGTGCCGCGTGCGCCAGGGCGAAGCCCGGGTCCAGCTCGACGGCTTGGAGGAAGGCGCGGTCGGCGCCGGAGCGTACCTTCATCAGGCGCTGCAGGCCGATCCGGTAGGTGGCCGCCGTCGACGGGTCGGTGCTGAGCGGCTCGCCCAGATTGTCCATGGGCCTGCGGCGCTGCGGGGCCGGAGGCAGCGGGGCGGCCTCGTCGAGGAGCGCCTTCGCGATACCGGCGGCCTGCCCGCGGATCTCGGGGATGGCCGTGCTCTCCCAGAGCTCGCCACGCCGCTGCGCGCCGAGCGTCCACATGGGAGGGCCCGCGACCGTGTCGCCGCCGACGAGCCGGCCGTCGGGATCCGTCGCGTATCCGATGCCGAGCGGGCCGGGTGCGGCCAGACCGGACGCGAGCAGGCTGTGGTCCAGCGGATCGGTGGACTCGGCGAGGCGGGCCGCCGGTCCGGTGCAGTCGACCACCCAGCCGACCTGCAGGGTGCGGCCGTTGTCCAAGGTCACGGACAGGAGCGCTCCGGGGCCGGAGTCCGTCGCTTCGCCCGTCTCCGTGCTTCGGACGGTGGCGACCTGGCCCGCGGATACGCGCAGCCGTTGCGACTCCCGGAGCCGGGCGATCGCCTCAGCGGTCGCCGGGGCCATGCGATGGCGGTGGGAGTTCCACAACGAACGGTCACGGGTGAGGAATTCGGCCCGCTCGCTGTCCGGCAGGGCGCTCCACAGCCGTGCGGTCAGCGGTCGCAGTCCGTCGAGCGCGGGTCGCCAGTCGCCGTGACATCGGAGCGTACGCCGCACATGCCGGTAGACGTCCCTGCGGAGCCGGCTCAGCGGAAGGCCGTCGAGCGATCCGGGCGGAGCGACCGGGGGCAGGGGAGTGACGGCGTGGGCGGCCGGCAGGGCGCCGCTGCGGGAAACGGCATGGATGGCGCGGTCGTTGCGGTCGAGGGTCAGTGCCACGTCGACAGCTGTGAGGCCGGTACCGACGAGCAGTACGTCGCCGCCGGACGAGAGCGGGCCGTCGAGCGCTCCGGGCGCCCAGGCATCCGGAACGAAGCGGGCCGAGTTGCGCAGTTCTTCCGGCGCCCAGGAGCCGGAGGCCGCTTGGGGGCCGGTGGCGAGGACGGCGCTGTCGGCCCGGACGACCGAGCCGTCGGCCAGCCGGAGAACCGCCTGCTTCCCATGCCAGGCGCAGTCGGTCACTCGGCTGCGCACATGCCGCAGCGTGACCGTACGGGCGCGGGCCGAGGCGTCGGAAAGGGTGTCGGAGAGGTAGGCCCCGTAGTCTCCGCGGGCGGCGAAATGGGCGGCGGTCGCCTTGGCGTCCCCGTGGCGCGTGAGCCAGCGCAGGAAATGGGACGCGTCATCGGGATAGCAACTCATTTTGTCGGCCGTGACGTTCAGCCGGTGCCTGTCGTCCTGGGTCGCGAACGCGGCTCCGGCGCCGACCCGTTCCGCCGGATCGATCAGGAGAAGCTCCAAGCGGGTGCGACGCCGACGGGCGATCTCGCACAGATGGATGGCGACGAGCGCGCCGGCGGCTCCGGCTCCTATCACCGCGACTGTGTGCTGGTCCTGGTGCGCCTGCTCAAGCAACTGCTGCCTCCAGCGGATGTATTCTCCACCAACTCGATGGACTATATGAGAATGGGTCCTGACGGGTATGCGCACGTCCGGCGCGCGTGATGTAACTCACGGTGGATTCGCCGGTGGATATGGGTAGTTGGCGCGGCCGGAGCGCGAAGGTGTGAGAGGTTGCTTTCCATGCGCATTTCGGCCAGAGCGGATTACGCGGTACGAGCCATGGCGGAACTGGCCCGCACCGAAGCCGTGCCGACCAAGGCGGAGCACCTCTCCGAGGTGCAGGACATCCCCCTGCGCTTCCTGCTGTCCATTTTGCGGGAGCTTCGCCAGCACAGGCTGCTGCGCAGCGTCAGAGGCCCCGACGGCGGCTACTTCCTGGCCCGGCCGGCCGGGGAGATAACCCTCGCCGATGTGATCCGCGCCGTCGACGGACCCCTCGCGAACGTACGCGACCTGCAGCTCAGCGGGCTCAACTACCCGGGCGCGGCCGCGGCTTTGCCGGACGTGTGGCGAGCCGTGCGGGTGAGCCTCAGGCAGGTGCTGGAAAGCGTCACCCTTTCAGACCTCGCCCAAGGAGAATTGCCTCCGCTGGTGCGCGGGCGGGCCCAGGAATACGCCGACGACGTCCGTCATCCTCCCCGGCCCACGGCCGCCGACTGAGGCCGCTACGGCCGTTGAAACCGTTACGGCCGTAGCCGCGTCACGAGGAGTAGAGCTCCGGCCGTCTGTCGCGCAGATATGTGGTGGCGGCGCGGGCGCGCCTGAGGACCACCGGATCGACATCGGCGATCAGCAGCCCCTCGCCCTCCTCGGTCAGCGCCGAAGCGGTGCCGTCCGGTGCCGCGACCGTGGTGTGCCCGCAGAATCCGATGCCGCCGTGACTGCCGGTCCAGTTGGCGTACGCGATGTACAGCTGGCTCTCGAAGGCACGCGCCGGCACCAGGGTGCGGGCCACGAACTCCCAGGGGCGCATCAGACCGGTGGGCACCAGCAGCACATCGGTGCCGGCCACCCCGTGCGCCCGCACGGCCTCGGGGAACTCGACGTCGTAGCAGATCAGCAGCCCCAGCGTAAGGCCCTTGTACGACGCCTGCACCACCCCCTGCCCGCCGGGGGCGAACATGGCGCGCTCGCCGCGCCCGTACAGATGGGCCTTGCGGTAGACGGCGAGGGTGTCGCCCTGCGGGGAGACCAGCCGGGCGGAGTTGTGGAGCCGGTCGCCGTCGGTCTCCGGCCAGCCGTGCACCAAGGCGATCGAGAACTCGCGGGCGATGGCCGAGACTTCCGCGCACTGCGGGCCGTCGACCGGTCCGGACGCCTCCGCCAGGTTGGCCGTGAGCAGCGGATAGCCGCCGATGGAGATCTCGGGAGTGACGAGCAGCTCGGCGCCCGCCTCGGCCGCGTGGCGCGCCGCCCGGCGCAGCCGGCCGAGGGAGTGGGCCAGGCCGGTGGTGCCGCACGCCGCCTGCTGGCAAGCGATCCTCACTGCGGGTGTCCTCCCGGAAGCCTGGCGCCGTCGACATATGGGTTCTTTAACGATACCCGTACGCCCGGAGCGCGAAGGGGCGGCGCCGGCCGTGTGACGCTTTCGGGGGCGGACTTTCAGGGGTAGTGGCTCAAACATAGGGGTACCCCCTGCTTCAACCGCCGTGATAGACATGAAATCGACCCGGGGCACTTGTGTTCTGGTGCATATCCCGGCATACGCATGGCAGTTGCCGTACGGAACTTGAGGGAAAGACTCTTCGGTACATGGGTGAACAGCGAGAAAACAGCGCCTGGGTGCGCCGGTTCCATCCTTCCCCGGAAGGCAGAGTCCGACTGGTCTGCCTTCCGCACGCCGGAGGTTCCGCCCCCTTTTATTTCCCGATGTCCCAGGCGCTTTCCCCGGCCGTCGACGTCCTGTGTCTGCAGTACCCCGGACGCCAGGAAAGACGGCTGGACCCGGGTATCGAGAACATCCCCGACTACGCGGACGCCATCGCCGCCGAGCTGAAGCCCTGGCTCGATGTGCCCACGGCGTTCTTCGGGCACAGCATGGGTGCGGTCCTCGCCTACGAGGTGGCGCTGCGCCTGGAGCGTGACGCGGGGACCGGACCGGTCGCCGTGTTCGCCTCCGGCCGCCGGGCGCCGTCCCGTTACCGCGAGGAGAACGTGCACCGCCGTGACGACGACGGCATCGTGAAGGAGATGCAGCTCCTGAGCGGCACCGACGCCCGCGTCCTCGGCAACGAGGAGATCCTGCGGATGGTGCTGCCCGCGATCCGCAGCGACTACACGGCCATCGAGACCTACCGCTCCGAGCCCGGGGCCGCCGTGCGCGCCCCGATCACCGTGTTCACCGGTGACGACGACCCCAGGACCAGCCTCGAAGAGGCCGAGGCGTGGCGCGCGCACACCGCCGGCGACTTCGACATCCACGTATTCCCTGGTGGTCACTTCTTCTTGGCCAACCATTCGCAGAAGATCATTGAGATCGTCTCCGCGAAGCTCTCCGCGGCAAGCTCACAGCAGCACTGACCGGGCCGCGTATCCGCGTCAATGCATAATCCTCGCAGTCCGGCTGACTGCCGGGTCGCGGGCCGGATTTCCGGGGGACGGACTTCCATGCCTGTCAAAATTTCCGAACGTGAGAACCACCTCGCCGCGCTCGCCGAAATGCTGTGCAGCGCGGAACGGGGCAGGGGGCGGCTGGCGCTCATCAGCGGCGCGGTCGCCAGCGGGAAAACCGATCTGCTCGACAGGTTCGCGGGGCAGGCGCTCGCCCGCGACGCGCTGCTGCTGGAGACCACCGGATCCCGGTCGGAGCGCGAGCTGTCCTTCGGCCTGCTCAAGAAGGTCTTTGACAACGCTGCCATGCCGCCCGCGGCCCGCGCCGAGGTGATCGCGCTGCTGGACGGCGCGGACGGCGCCGAGGAGGGCGACGCACCGGCCCGGCTGCGCATGATGTCCCGCGTCTCCTCCGTGCTGCTGCAGCTGGCCGAGGAGCGCCCCCTCGTCATCACGGTCGACGACGTCCACTGGGGTGACGCGCACTCCCTGCAGTTCCTGCTCCACCTGGCCCGCCGCGTGCGGCAGTCCAAGGTGCTCGTGGTGCTCACCGAGTCCACCCGGCTGCGTCACGAGCAGCTGACGTTCCACGTGGAGCTGCTGCGCCAGCCCAACTGCGGCCGGCTGCGGCTGCACATGCTCACCGAGCCGGGCATCTCCCACGTACTGACCGAGCATGTCTCCGGCGCCGTCGCCGACCGGCTGGCACCCGAGTGCCACCGCCTCACCGGCGGCAGCCCGCTGCTGCTGCGCGCCCTGCTGGAGGACTGGCGGGCCGGCGGCGAACACGGCGAGTCCCTGCAGCGGCCGGTACCCGGCGAGGCGTACGCCCAGGCCCTTCTGGGCTGTCTGCACCGTGGCACACCCGATGTGCTGACCATCGCCCAGGGCGTCGCCGTTCTCGGTGACGCCGACTGCCCGGCGCTGCTCGGCGAGTTGCTCGGGCTCACCGCCGGGGCCGTCGAGCAGGGTGTGCAGGACCTGCACCAGTGCGCGGTGCTGGAGGGCGGCGCCTTCCGCAGCCCCGCCGCGCGCGCCGCCGTGCTCGGCGCCGTCCCCGCCTCCGCCCTCGCCGCGCTGCACCGGCGGGCCGCCGAGCTGCTGCACGGCGACGGCGCCGCCGCACTCGAGATCGCCCGGCACCTGGTCGCCGCCCAGCGGGAGGCCGAGCACTGGGCGGTGCCGGTGCTGCGCGAGGCCGCCGAGTACGCGCTGGTCGAGGAGGACCTGGAGTTCGCGCTGCGCTGCCTCGAACTCGCGCACGCGGCCTGCCGGGACGGGCACGAGCGCGCGGCCCTGCAGATCCGGCTGGTCAGCATCGCCTGGCGGCTGGGCCCGGCGGTTGCTGAAACGTATCTTCCGCAGCTCGCCGCCGAACTGGAGGCCGGCCGCATCGCTCCGCGCGACCTGGCGCTGTCCGTCTCGTACCTGGTCTGGTCCGGCCGGCTGGAGCGGGCCGCGGACATCGTCGCCCGGCTGTCCGGCGCGGCGGGTGCCTCCGCCGCTCCGGGCGCCCTGGGCCTGCCGGGCGCCGGCGTGCTGGTACCGGGCGTGCTGGGCCTCGCGGGCAGCCTGGACGGGCCGGCCGGCGGTGACGCCGTGCCGGACGCGGCCCTGGCCGCCACCGCCCACTGGCTGACCATGATCAGCCCGCCGCTGCGGTCCCGCATCCCCGCCGTCGGCGCCGCCGTGGCGGTCTCCACCGGACCGCGTGACCTGGCGGGCGAGGCGCACGCGCAGTCCGCGGCCACCCTGAACACCGCGCTGACCGACGGCCAGGCGCACCACGCGGTCGCCGAGGCCGAACGCGTCCTGCAGCGGTACCACCTGTCCGACAGCGCCCTGCAGCCCCTGGCCTTCGCCCTGATGGCGCTCGTCTACGCCGACCGGCTCGACCTCGCCCAGTCCTGGTGCGAACGGCTGCTCGGCGAGTGCGCGACCCGCCGGGCACCGTCCTGGCAGGCGGTGCTGTCCGCCGTACGCGCGGAGATCGCGCTGCGCCAGGGCGATCTGCCGGTGGCCGCGCACCAGGCGCGGACCGCGATATCCCGGATCTCCCCGGCCGGCTGGGGCGTGGCCATCGGCCTGCCGCTGGCCACCCTGATCCAGGCCGAGACCGGCATGGGCCGTTACGAGGAGGCCATGGCGCTCCTGGAACAGCCGGTCCCCGACGGGATCTACCACACCCTGCCCGGGCTGCACTACCTGCGCGCCAGGGGCCGCTGCCACCTGGCCACCGGCCGCTTCCACGCCGCCCTCGGCGACTTCATGACCTGCGGCGAGCTGATGTCCGCCTGGCGGGTGGACACCCCCCAGCTGATGCCGTGGCGACTGGACGCGGCGGAGGCGTGGCTGGCCCTGGACGAGACCGAGCGGGCCCATGGCCTCGCCGAGGAGCAGCTGCGGCGCAGCCCCGGCAACCAGCGGGTGCGCGGCGCGCTGCTGCCGATCCTCGCCCGCGGCGAGGATCTCAAGCACCGGCTGCCCCGGCTCAAGGAGGCCGTCGAGATCCTGGAGGACGGCGGCGACCGGCTCCAGCTCGCGGGCGCGCTGGGCGAGTTGGGCATGGGCTACCGCGCTCTCGGCGACTTCAACCGGGCGCGGGTGCTGATGCGCAAGGCGTGGCACGTCGCCAAGGCGTGCGGGGCGGAGCCGCTGTGCCGGCAGCTGATCCCCGGTCACGGCGACGGCTCCGACTTCGTCGCCGCGGCCGAGCAGGCCGGTGACGGAGACGCGGTGCAGCGCGAGGTCGAGGCGCTGACCGAGGCGGAGGCGCGGGTCGCGCTCCTGGCCGCGCACGGGAACACGAACCGGGAGATCGCGTCCAAGCTGGTCGTCACCGTGAGCACGGTGGAGCAGCATCTGACCCGGATATACCGGAAGCTGAAGGTCAAGCGGAGGCGCGACCTTCCCGCGAGGCTCGCCGACAGCAGCCTGACCGGGGTCTCCTAGCCGGCGGCCGGGACCCGGTGCCCGGATCCTCCCGCCGGGCGGGAGGATCCGGGGCGACGCCCCACCCCCGTTACAGCAGGCCCCGGTCCAGCGCCGTCATGACCGCTGCCGTGCGGTCGGAGACCCCGAGCTTCTTGAAGGTGCGGAGGAGGTGGGTCTTGACGGTGGCCTCACTGATGAAGAGCCGGGCGCCGATATCGGCGTTGGTGAGACCCTGGCTGACGAGGCCGAGAACCTCGCATTCGCGGCCGGAGAGCGGCGAGGGCTCCACGACCCGGGCGCGGAAGAGCTTGCCGGCGAGGGACGGGGTGAGGACGGTCTCGCCGCGGGCGGCGGTGTGGACGGCGTCGATGAGCTCCTGCCGGGAACTGCCCTTGAGGAGATACCCGGCCGCGCCGGCCTCGACGGCGCGGAGGATGTCGGCGTCGTCCTCATAGGTGGTGACGATGACGACCTTGGTGCCGGGGCAGCGGCGCAGGATGTGGCCGGTGGCGGCGACGCCGTCCATGCCGCCCATGCGCAGGTCGAGCAGGACGATGTCGGGCCGGAGGGCGGTGGCCTGGACGATGGCCTCCTCGCCGGAGCCGGCCTGGCCGACGACGGTGATGCCGTCGGCGGACTCCAGCATGGCGCTGAGGCCCTCGCGCACCACCGGGTGGTCGTCGGCCAGCAGCACCGCGACCGGCTTCGTCTCATTCATCGACTGCCTCCTGGCCGACCGCGCCCAGCGGGGCGGTCACCTCGATCGTGGTGCCCTGCCCGGGAAGGCTGCTGACGGTCGCCGACCCGTTGATCTCCGCCGCCCTGGCCTGCATGCCGCGCAGCCCGTACCCTTCCTGGCTGTCGTCCGGGGTGAAGCCCTGGCCGTCGTCGCGGACGACGACGCGGACGGTCTCCTCCTCGTAGGCCACCAGCACCTCGACCGTACGGGCTCGGGTGGCGTGCTTGCGCACGTTGGCGATGGCCTCCTGGACCGAGCGCAGCAGGACGACGCTCACGGCCATCGGCAGCGGCCGCTCGGTGCCCTGGACCGTGCAGCGCGCGTCCAGGCCGGCCTCGGCGACCAGGCCGTCCGTCTGCCGGCGCACGGCCTGCACCAGTGAACTGCCGCGCAGCGCGGGCGGGGTGAGGGCGGTGACGAAGTCCCGTGCCTCGGCCAGCGACTCCTTGGCCACCCGGCCGGCCAGCGACAGATGGGTGCGGGCCAGGGCGGGGGAGTCGTCCAGTTCCGCCTCGACCGTCTGCACGAGGCTGATGATGCTGGTCAGCCCCTGGGCGATGGTGTCGTGGATCTCCCGAGCCAGCCGCTCGCGCTCGGCGGCGATGCCCGCCTCGTGGGAGAGCCGGGCCACCCGCTCGCGGCTGCGCTGCAGGTCCTCGATGAGGCTGCCACGCTCCTCGCTCTGCCGCAGCACCCGCTGGATCCACAGCCCGAGCAGCGTGGACAGCGCGATGCTCAGCAGAGCGATGGGCAGCACCTGCAGGACGCTCAGCCCCAGGCTCTCGCCGCGGAACCACACCACCGCCACGCACCACAGATTGGCCGCGACGACCATGGCGATGGCCCGCGGCATCGACACGCTCATGATCAGCATGGGTACGACGGCGAACATCGCGAAGGCGCCGGAGAGGCTGAACGCGGTGGTGACGGCGAACAGCAGCAACAGGACGCCGACGAAGACCAGGTTCCGCGGGCCGGACGTGCCGCTGACCATCAGCGGCCGGCCGAAGCCCGCGTACCAGGGCACCATCAGCGTCAGCGCGCCGATGGCGAGGGCATGGGCGCCGGAGATGAACAGCAGCGTTGCCGAGACGAAATAGGAGACCGCGAAGAAGCCGTCCCACAAGCCGAACCAGCGGGTCCCGGACTCGGGTCCGTAGAACGCGCCGGCCTGGGGCACGTCGCGCTGAGCCTGTGGCACGCCTCGCAGGAAGTGAGTGCGCACGCTCATAGTCCTACCACGTGCGTCCACCGTGTCCACCGGACGGTGGACAGTCGGAACCCACCGGTCAGTGGTCACGGCGGCGGCCGCCCGCGCCTAGCGTTGACATCAGGACGCCGGCGAGGTGGCGATCCGCAGCCAAGGGCCCTTCGCGGGCGGGAGACATCGCACATGAGCCACTTGAGTCAGTTCGTCACCGCACTCATCGCGAGTGGCACGATTCTGATCATTATCCTGGCCACCGACATCGGCCGTAAGCGCATCACCACCGCACGCATGGTGCGCTCGGTGATCGCCGTGGCCGTCATCATCGCCATCTTCGTCCGCTCGTTCCCCACGCAGGGAAACGACGTCTCGCTCCAGCTCGTGGGCATCGGGGTGGGTGTGATCGCCGGCCTCATTGCAGGTACGTTGTTGCCCGCCTATCGTCATGAGTCCGGTGACATCTACACCTACGGCGGCATCGGCTACGCGCTGGTGTGGGTCGTGCTCTCCAGCGGGCGTGTCCTGTTCGCCTACGGGGCCGAGCACTGGTTCACCGCCGATCTCATCCGTTTCTCCATCGACTACAAGATCAGTGGACGGGACACCTACTCCAACGCATTCGTCTTCATGTCGCTGGCCATGGTCCTGACCCGCACCGCCGTCCTGCTGACCAAGATGCGTCGGGTGCGCGCCGCCGAGGCCGCGCAGGTGGCCGGCTGATCCAGGCGAAGACATCCCACCAGCCGGCGAACGCGCCGTGACCGAAGAACTTGGGTGAAGCAGCAGTGGAACGCATGGAAGAAGACGTGAGGCTCCGGCCGCCCCGGCACCGGGTGTCGAGCCGAGCGGTCGGCTGGTGGACGCTGCAGTCCGCGCTGTTCGCCGTGCCGCTCCCGCTCACCTTCGGAATCCTGTGGGCCTCCATCCCGCCCACCCGCGAGATCTTCATGTGGCTGACGCTGGCCTCGCTGCTGCCCGGTCTGCTCTACGCGGCCGTGATGCCCTCCTGGCGCTACCGGGTGCACCGTTGGGAGGTCACCGACGAGGCGGTCTACGCGGCCTCCGGCTGGCTGTGGCAGCAGTGGCGCGTGGTCCCGCTGTCCCGGGTGCAGACCGTGGACACCCTGCGCGGCCCCCTGCAGCAGATGTTCAAGCTCTCCGGTGTCACCGTGACCACCGCCTCCGCCTCCGGCGCGGTGAAGATCAAGGGCATCGACCACCAGCTCGCCGACGACCTGGTGGCACACCTGGCCCGGTTCACCCAGGCCACTCCCGAGGACGCGACGTGAGCCGCGAGACCACCCCCCAGGGGTCGGCGCAGGCCGCGGGCCCCGAGTGGGGGCGGCTCGACTCCCGGCTGCTCCTGGTCCACCTCGCCGTCCTGGTCGCGCCGGTGGTGATGTTCCTGGTCGACCTGGCGATAGCCGGGAAGACCAACCTGCAGATCCTGATCGCCCTCGGCTCGCTGTTCGTCACCTTCCTGGTCATCAGCGGCATCGGCCTGATGCGGCTGTTCACCACCCGCTACCGGGTCACCGAGAGCTTCGTCGATCTGCACTCGGGGCTGTTCTTCCGCAGCCGGCGGTCGATACCGATCGAGCGCATCCGCAGCGTCGACCTGACCGCGAACCCGTTGCACCGGCTCTTCGGGCTCACCACGCTCAGCATCTCCACCGGTGAGCAGAGCTCCTCCTCCGCCCACCGGCTGGCGCTGGAGGGCATCGGCAAAGCGGACGCCGTCGAGCTGCGCCGGCAGATCATCGAGCGGCGCGACGCCGGGCGCGGGATCGTCGGCGCCGTCGAGGACAACGGTCCGATCGGCGAACTCGACTGGTCCTGGCTGCGCTACGGCCCGCTGAGCGTGTGGGGCGTCGGCGGTGTCCTCATCGCCGCCGCCAGCGTCTACCGCACGCTGCACGAGATGAAGGTCGACCCGCTGAAGTGGGGGGTCGTCAAGGACCTCGAGGACCGCTTCGGCTCGCTCCCGCTGTGGTACGGAATCCTGGTGGCCCTGGCGGTCCTGGTGGTCCTCGGGATCGCCGGGTCCACCGCCACCTTCATCGAGAGCTGGTACGGCTACCGGCTGACGCGCGAGGACGGCGGGATGTTCCGGGTCCGCCGCGGCCTGCTGGTCACGCGCTCGGTCAGCCTGGAGGAGCGGCGGCTGCGCGGTGTGGAGCTGGTCGAGCCGATCCCGCTGCGCTGGGCCGGGGCCGCCAAGCTCAATGCCGTCGCCAGCGGCCTCGGCAATCTCGAGGACAACCGCAAGCGCCGGATGCTGACCCCGCCGGTGCCCCGCGCGGAGGCCCGCCGAGTGGCCGCCGAGGTGCTGGGCGTGGACCCCTCGTTCACCATCAGGGCGGGGCTCACGCGGCACCCCCGGGCCGCCCTGCGGCGGCGTATCAACCGGGCGCTGATCTGGGCGGTGCTGATCGCCGCGGTGCCGGTCGGCCTCGGTCTGTGGCTCGGCCCCGGTCTCGTACGGGCCGGCTGGATCACCGGCCTGGTCCTGGTGCCGATCCTGGTGGCCTTCGCGTTCAACGCGTACCGCACCCTCGGGCACGGTATGCGCGGCCGCTATCTCCTCACCAGCTCGGGGACGTTCGCGCACCGTACGGTCGCCCTCCAGCGGGAGGGGATCATCGGCTGGAAGATCACGCGGACGCCCTTCCAGCGGCGGGCCGGACTGTTCACCCTCGGTGCCACCACGGCCGCCGGTGAAGGCGTCTACAAGATCCACGACGTCACCGAAGCCCAGGGAATCGCCTTCGCGGAGGAAGCGGTGCCACAGCTCCTCCTCCCGTTCCTCGAACGGGCACCCCGGTCCGCCGAGCGCGGCTGACCGGCCCTTCAGACCAACTGGCGATCCCCCGGGAGGTGGAGGGGCGGACCGAAAGGCCGCCCCTCCATCTCCAAATCCTTTCCCATAGCCCATTTTTTCTTGCCCGTATCGGCATCCTCAGGCACCCTGGTGAATTACGCATTGCCCCGGAAGATCGCCCGGTGAATATGCGGACCAAGGGAAAACTAGGGGTCCGTAGGGGGTTTGAAGGGGTTTCTGGGGGACCCTCCCTGTGCAAGGCTGGCGCACGGTCTTGATTTATGTCTGCAGGGTTATGGGGCACGCGATGATGAGTGAGTCCGAGGATTTCACGCCCGAGAGCACCGGAATGCGGGACGACGGTCCCGGCGCGGTGTCGTCGTGGCGGCGGAGGCTCGCGGACCTGCCCGAATCCGGGCGTGCCGAGGCGGTCCTGGAGTGGGTCGGTGAACTGGTCGCGGCCGCACAGCGGGAGGCCTCGCCCGAACCCCTCGACCCGTACCGCCCCTTCCAGGACCTGGGCTTCGACTCGATAGCCGCGGTCAACCTGCACAGCCGGCTGACCGCCGCCACCGGACTGCGGCTGCCGGTGACCCTCGCGTTCGACCACCCCACCCCCGCCCAGCTGGCCCACCACGTGCTGGCCGAGCTGGGGTTCGCCGACGCCTCCGGTGCCGCCGACCCGGACGCCGCCACCGCAGCCTTCGACGACGGCGAGCCCATCGCCATCATCGCAATGAGCTGCCGCTTTCCCGGCGATGTGCAATCCCCGGAAGAACTCTGGGAAATCGTCGCCGACGGCAGGGACGTCATATCCGAATTCCCCACCGGTCGCGGCTGGGATCTCGCCGGACTTTACGACCCCGACCCGGAGCGCGCGGGCAGCAGCTACACCCGCGAAGGCGGATTCCTGCACGACGCCGCCGAGTTCGACCCGGCGTTCTTCGGGATCTCGCCGCGCGAGGCCCTCGCCATGGACCCGCAGCAGCGGCTGCTGCTTGAGACGTCCTGGGAGGCGTTCGAGCGCGCCGGCATCGACCCCGCCCGCTTCCGCGGCGGCCGCACCGGCGTGTTCGTCGGCGCCGAACAGCAGGACTACGGCCCGCGGCTGCACGAGGCCGAAGAGGGCTTCGAGGGCTACCTGGTGACCGGAAACGCCGCCAGCGTCGCCTCCGGCCGCATCGCCTACACCTTCGGCTTCGAAGGCCCCACCGTCACCGTCGACACCGCCTGCTCCTCCTCGCTGGTGGCGCTGCACCTGGCCGTCCAGGCGCTGCGCACCGGTGAGTGCTCGCTGGCCCTGGCCGGCGGCGCCGCCGTCATGGCCAACCCCGGCTCGTTCATCGCCTTCAGCCGCCAGCGCGGCCTGGCCCCCGACGGCCGCTGCAAGCCGTTCGCGGCGGCCGCCGACGGCACCGCCTGGGGCGAGGGCGTCGGCATGCTGCTCGTGGAGCGGCTCTCCGACGCCCGGAAGAACGGCCACCAGGTCCTCGCGATCGTCCGCTCCACCGCCATCAACCAGGACGGCGCCAGCAACGGGCTGACCGCCCCCAGCGGCCCGGCCCAGCAGCGCGTCATCCGGCAGGCACTCGCCAACGCCCGGTTGACCGCGGCCGAGGTGGACGTCGTCGAGGCGCACGGCACCGGCACCACCCTGGGCGACCCGATCGAGGCCCAGGCCCTGCTCGCCACCTACGGCCAGGACCGCCCCGAGGACCGGCCGCTGCTGCTGGGCTCGCTCAAGTCCAACATCGGCCACACGCAGGCCGCGGCCGGCGTCGGCGGCATCATCAAGATGGTCATGGCCATGCGGCACGAGACGCTGCCGCGGACCCTGCACGTCGACGCGCCCACCCCGCACGTCGACTGGTCGGCCGGTGACATCGAGCTGCTGACCGAGGCCCGCGACTGGCCGCGGACCGAGGAGCGGGTCCGCCGCGCCGGCATCTCCTCGTTCGGCATGAGCGGCACCAACGCCCACGCCATCATCGAACAGCCCCCCTCGGAGGCCGAAGAGGCCACCGCGGAGCCGAACGTCCCCGGCGTACTGCCCTGGACGCTGTCGGCCAAGACCGAGGCCGCGCTGCGCGAGCAGGCCGAGCGGCTGCACGAGCGGCTGGCGGCCGACCCGGAGACCGCCCTCACCGACATCGGCCACTCCCTGGCCACCACCCGCGCCCTCTTCGAGCAGCGCGCCGTGCTCGTCGCCGCCGACCGCGCCGGCTTCCAGGACGCGCTGCGCCACCTCGCGACCGGCGACCACTCCCCGGCCGTGGTCCAGGGCTCCCCGGCCGCCGGGAAGCTGGCGTTCCTGTTCACCGGTCAGGGCAGCCAGCGGCTGGGCATGGGCCGCGAGCTGTACGAGGCGTACCCGGTCTTCGCCGAGGCCCTGGACGACGCCGCCTGGTACCTGGAAGAGCAGCTGGAACTCCCGCTGCTGGACGTCCTCTTCGCCGAGCCGGGCTCCACCGAGGCCGCCCTGCTCGACCGCACCGACTACACCCAGCCCGCGCTGTTCGCCGCCGAGGTCGCCCTCCACCGCCTGCTGGAGTCGTGGGGACTGCGCCCCGACCTGCTCGCCGGTCACTCCATCGGCGAGCTGGCCGCCGCCCATGTGGCGGGTGTGCTGTCGCTGGAGGACGCCTGCGCTCTGGTGGCGGCCCGCGGCCGCCTGATGCAGGAACTCCCCGCCGGCGGCGCGATGGTGGCCGTACAGGCCTCCGAGAGCGAGGTGCTGCCCCTGCTGGGCGACCGCGTCGGCATCGCCGCCGTCAACGGGCCCACGTCCGTGGTCGTCTCCGGCGACGAGGACGCGGTGGCCGGGATCGTCACCGCCTTCCGCGACCAGGGCCGCAAGACCAAGCAGCTCACGGTCAGCCACGCCTTCCACTCGCCGCGCATGGACGGCATGCTCGCCGAATTCCGGCGCGTGGCCCAGGCGCTGGAGTACACGCCGCCGCGCATCCCCGTCGTCTCCAACGTCACCGGCCGTCTCGCCACCGCCGAGGAGCTGTGCTCGCCCGAGTACTGGGTGAGGCACGTACGGGACGCGGTGCGCTTCCTCGACGGCGCGCGCGCCCTCGCCGAGCGCGGCGCGACCACCTTCCTGGAGCTGGGCCCCGACGCCGTGCTCACGGCCATGGTCCAGGACTGCCTGCCGGACGCCGTCGACGCGGCGTACGCCCCTGCGCTGCGCGCCTCCCGCCCGGAGGCCGAGACCCTGACGCTGGCCGTGGCCCGCGCGTACGTCCGCGGCAAGAAGGTCGACTGGAACGCGGCGTACGACGGCACCGGCGCCCGCCGCGTCGACCTGCCCACCTACGCCTTCCAGCGCCAGTCGTACTGGATGGCCACCCCGGCCGGGTCCGGCGCGGAGACCAGGGCGGCGGATCCGGCCGACGAGCGCTTCTGGGACGTGGTGGAGCGCGGTGACCTGAGCGCGCTCGCCGCCGAACTCGACGTCGACCCCGAACTGTCGCTGAGCGCCGCGCTGCCCGCGCTGTCCTCCTGGAAGCGGCAGCGCACCGAGCGCGCCACGGTGGACGGCTGGCGCTACCGCGCCCTCTGGAAGCCGCTGACCCTCCGCGCGGAGAGCGCGCCGGGCGGCCGGTGGCTGGTCGTCGTTCCCGAGGGGGAGACCCTGTGGGCCGACGGCGTCGTACGAGTGCTCTCCGAGCGCGGTGCCGAGGCCGAGGTCGTCGGGCTGGGTGCCGGTGTCGACCGTGTGGGTGTGGCCGAGCGGCTGCGTGCCGAGGTCGGCGACGGCCCGGTGGCGGGTGTGTTCTCGCTGCTGGCCGTTGCGGGCGGTGAGGCCGGGCTGCTGGGCAACGCCGTTCTGGCGCAGGCGCTTGGCGATGCCGGTGTCGACGCCCCGTTGTGGCTGGCCACGCGTGGTGCGGTGTCGGTGGGTCGTTCCGATGGTCTTGTCGATCCCGCGCAGGCGCTGACCTGGGGCCTGGGCCGGGTCGCCGCTCTGGAGCTTCCGGAGCGGTGGGGTGGTCTGGTCGATCTGCCGGAGTCGGTGGACGAGCGGGCACTGACGCGACTGGTGTCGGTGCTGGCCGGCGCCGGCGCCGGTGCCGAGGACCAGGTCGCGGTCCGTGGCTCCGGGGTGTTCGGGCGTCGGCTGGTGCGGGCTTCGGCGCCCGCGGGTGCCGGGGACGGCTGGCGGCCGGGTGCCGGCTCCGTGCTGGTGACCGGTGGTACGGGCGCGCTGGGCGCGCAGGTGGCCCGTTGGCTGGTGGGCAACGGCGCCGAGCATGTGGTGCTGACCAGCCGTCGCGGCCTGGATGCCCCGGGTGCGGTGGAGCTGCGGGACGAACTCGCGGCGTCCGGTGCCCGGGTGACTGTTGCCGCGTGTGATGTGGCGGACCGGGACGCGCTGTCCGGTCTTCTGGCGGGGCTGCCCGCCGAGTTCCCGCTGTCGGCCGTGGTGCACGCGGCCGGTGTGCTGGATGACGGTGTGCTGGACGCGCTGACTCCTGAGCGGTTCGCGGGCGTGCTCCGCGCGAAGGTGGAGGCTGCCGCCAACCTGGACGAGCTGACGCGCGAGCTGGACCTCTCCGCGTTCGTCCTCTTCTCCTCGGTCTCCGCGACGCTGGGCGCCGCGGGACAGGGCAACTACGCCGCCGCGAACGCCTATTTGGACGCTCTGGCCGAGCGGCGTGGTGCCGAGGGGCTTCGCGCGACGTCCGTCGCGTGGGGTCCTTGGGCCGGTTCCGGCATGGCCGCGGATGACGCGCTGGAGCAGCGCCTGCGCCGCGAGGGCATGCCGCCGATGGCGCCCGAGCTGGCGATCGCCGCGCTGCAGCGGGCTCTTGACCTCGACGAGACCACGCTCACGGTCGCCGACATCGACTGGGACCGCTTCTCCCGCGTCCTCACCGCCGTCCGGCCCAGCCCGCTCATCGCGGACCTGGCCGAAGCCGGTGGCACCCCGGCCGGTTCCACCGGCGCCGTCCGTGTCGTCACCGACGCCGATGTGGCGTCCCCGCTGGGCGAGCGACTGAACGGGCTCTCCCCGGCGGAGCAGGACCGGCTGCTGCTGGACCTGGTGCGCACGCACGTCGCCGAGGTGCTCGGGCACGGCGGTGCCGACGCGATCGAGGCCGCCCGGGCCTTCAAGGAGCTGGGCTTCGACTCGCTCGCCGCCGTCGAGCTGCGCAACCGCCTCAACTCGGCGAGCGGGCTGCGGCTTTCCGCGACGCTCGTCTACGACTACCCGACCTCCGCGACACTCGCCGAGCACCTGCGCGCGGAACTGCTCGGAGCGCAGGCCGCCGCCGGTGACGGCGTCGAGGCCGCCGCTGTGGTGGCCGTCGACGACGATCCGGTCGCGATTGTGGCGATGAGCTGCCGGTTCCCGGGTGGGGTGCGTTCGCCCGAGGGGCTTTGGGCGTTGTTGATGGGGGGTCAGGACGCGGTTGCGGAGTTCCCGGCCGACCGTGGCTGGGACCTGGAGTCGCTGTATCACCCGGATCCGGATCACGCGGGTACCACGTACACCCGTGAGGGTGGCTTCCTTTACGACGTGGCCGAGTTCGACGCGGCGTTCTTCGGTATTTCGCCGCGTGAGGCGCTTGCGATGGATCCGCAGCAGCGGTTGCTGCTGGAGACGTCGTGGGAGGCGTTCGAGCGGGCGGGCATCGACCCGGTCGTGCTGCGTGGTCAGCAGGTCGGTGTCTTCGCGGGCACCAACGGCCAGGACTACGCCGGGCTCGTCTCCACCGTGCCGCAGGGGCTCGAGGGCCACCTGGGCACGGGCAACGCGGCGAGCGTGGTCTCGGGCCGGGTGTCGTACACCTTCGGCCTGGAGGGCCCGGCGGTCACCGTCGACACGGCCTGCTCGTCGTCGCTCGTGGCGCTGCATCTGGCGGTGCAGGCGCTGCGCCAGGGCGAGTGCTCGATGGCGCTGGCCGGCGGTGTGACGGTGATGTCGACTCCCGAACCCTTCGTCGACTTCAGCCGCCAGCGCGGGCTGGCTTCCGACGGCCGGATCAAGGCGTTCGCGGCCGGTGCGGACGGTACGGGCTGGGGCGAGGGCGTCGGCATGCTGCTCGTCGAGCGGCTCTCCGACGCGCGGCGCAACGGTCATCCCGTGCTGGCGATCGTGCGTGGCAGCGCGATCAACCAGGATGGTGCGAGCAATGGTCTGACGGCTCCGAACGGTCCGTCGCAGCAGCGTGTGATCCGGCAGGCGCTGGCCAGTGCGGGTCTGTCGGCCGCCGAGGTCGACGCGGTCGAGGCGCACGGCACCGGCACCACGCTGGGCGACCCGATCGAGGCGCAGGCGCTGCTGGCCACCTACGGTCAGGAGCGGGCCGAGGGGCAGCCGTTGTGGCTGGGTTCGGTGAAGTCGAACATCGGTCACACGCAGGCTGCTGCCGGCGTCGCCGGGATCATCAAGATGGTCATGTCGATGCGCCACGGTGTGCTGCCGCGGACCCTGCACGTCGACGAGCCGACTCCGCACGTGGACTGGTCGGCGGGCGCGGTCTCGCTGCTGACCGAGTCGGTGGAGTGGCCGGAGACGGGCCGCCCGCGCCGCGCGGGTGTGTCGTCCTTCGGCCTCAGCGGCACCAACGCGCACACCATCGTCGAGCAGGCACCGCAGGGCGACGAGCCCGGTGAGGAACCGGCCGCAGAGGTGCTCCCCGGAGCGGAGCACGTGGCGCCGCTGTGGACGCTGTCCGCCAAGGGCACCGGCGCTCTGCGGTCCCAGGCCGCCCGGCTGGCCGACCACCTCCGGGTCAACCCCGAGCTGACCGCCACCGACCTCGCCTTCTCCCTGGCCACCGGCCGTGCCGCGCTGGAGGACCGTGCGGCGGGCGTCGCCGCCGATCGTGCGGACCTCGTCGCCGCGCTGGACGCGCTGGCGCGTGGTGAGTCGGCGGCGGGTCTGGTCGAGGGTTCGGTCGCCGAGGGCAAGGTGGCGTTCCTGTTCACGGGTCAGGGCAGCCAGCGGCTGGGTATGGGGCGTGAGCTCTATGACGCGTTCCCGGTGTTCGCTGATGCTCTGGATGCTGTTTGTGCGCACTTCGACGCGCATCTCGAACTGCCGCTGAAGAGCGTGCTGTTCGGTGACGATGCCTCGGTGCTGGATCGGACCGCCTTCACTCAGCCTGCGTTGTTCGCGGTCGAGGTGGCGTTGTTCCGGTTGGTCGAGGCGTGGGGTATCACGCCGGACTTTCTGTCCGGTCACTCGATCGGTGAGCTGGCTGCTGCGCATGTGGCGGGTGTGCTGTCTCTGGCCGATGCGGCGGAGCTGGTTGCGGCTCGTGGTCGTCTGATGCAGGAGCTTCCGGCCGGTGGCGCGATGATCGCGGTGCAGGCGTCGGAGGAAGAGGTTCTTCCGCTGCTGACCGAGGGTGTCAGCATTGCTGCCCTCAACGGCCCTGCCTCTGTAGTGGTTGCGGGTGATGAGGACGCGGCTGTCGCGATCGCTGCGAGCTTTGAGGCGCAGGGTCGTAAGACGAAGCGTCTCACCGTCAGCCACGCGTTCCACTCGCCGCGTATGGACGGCATGTTGGAGGAGTTCCGCGCGGTCGCCGAGGGCCTGACGTACGAGGCCCCGAAGATCCCGATCGTCTCCAACCTGACGGGTGCGGTGGTCTCCGCCGAGGAGATCACCAGCCCGGAGTTCTGGGTCCGTCACGTTCGTGAGGCCGTGCGCTTCCTCGACGGCATCCGCGCTTTGGAAGCGCAGGGTGTCACCACCTTCGTCGAGCTGGGCCCCGATGGTGTGTTGACGGCGATGGCGCAGGACTGCGTCACCGGTGTCGAGGCTGTGTTTGTGGCCGGGCTGCGCAAGGGCCGTCCGGAATCCGAGGCGCTGGTTCAGGCTGTTGCCCGGCTGCATGTGCGTGGTGTGACCCCGGACTGGGCCGCTTACTACGCGGGCACCGGCGCCCGCCAGGTCGAACTGCCCACCTACGCGTTCCAGCGTGAGCGCTTCTGGCTGGCGGAGGAAGCCGTTGCAGCGGCGCCCGGGACCGCGCCGCGCGGGGCTGTCGACGAGCGTTTCTGGGATGTGGTGGAGCGCGGTGATCTGAGCGCGCTCGCCGCCGAACTCGACATCGACCCCGAGCTGTCACTGGCCGACGTACTGCCCGCGCTGTCGACGTGGCGGCGTCAGCAGCAGGACCGCGCGATGGTGGACGGCTGGCGCTACCGGGCCCGGTGGAAGCCGATGACCGACCGGCTCTCCGGTGTGTTGTCCGGTGTGTGGCTGGTTGTGGCTCCGGAGGGCGAGGGCCTGTGGGCCGATGCCGTCGCGCGGGTGTTCAACGAGTGTGGTGCTGAGGTTCGGGTCATCGGGTTGGGTGCCGGTGTCGACCGTGTGGGTGTGGCTGAGCGGTTGCGTGTTGAGGTCGGCGATGGTCCGGTGGCGGGTGTGTTCTCGCTGCTGGCCGTGGCGGGCGGTGAGGCCGGGTTGCTGGGCAACACCGCGTTGGTGCAGGCGCTTGGTGATGCCGGTGTCGATGCGCGGGTGTGGCTGGGTACGCGTGGTGCGGTGTCGGTGGGTCGTTCCGATGGTCTTGTCGATCCTGCGCAGGCGTTGACGTGGGGTCTGGGCCGGGTTGTGGCTCTGGAGGTTCCGGAGCGGTGGGGTGGTCTGGTCGATCTGCCGGAGTCGGTGGATGATCGGGCGCTGACACGTCTGGCGGGATTGCTGTCCGGGCGGGCCGAGGATGAGGCCGCTGTCCGTGCTTCGGGTGTGTTCGGGCGTCGGTTGGTGCGGGCTTCCGTTCCGGTTGTGACTGGTGATGGCTGGGTGCCGGGCGGTGGCTCGGTGCTGGTGACGGGTGGTACGGGTGCGCTGGGTGCGCATGTGGCGCGTTGGCTGGTGGGTCAGGGTGCCGGGCATCTGGTGCTGACCAGCCGTCGTGGTCTGGACGCGCCGGGCGCAGTGGAACTGCGTGATGAACTCGTCGCGCTGGGTGCTCAGGTCACGGTCGCGGCTTGCGATGTGGCCGACAGGGAGGCCCTGGCCGGGCTGCTGGCAGAGCTGCCGCTGTCGGCTGTGGTGCACGCGGCCGGTGTGCTGGATGACGGTGTGCTGGACGCGCTGACTCCTGAGCGCTTCGCGACCGTCCTGCGCGCGAAGGTGGACGCCGCCGTCGTTCTGGACGAGCTGACGCGGGGGATGGACCTCTCCGCGTTCGTCCTCTTCTCCTCGATCGCCGGTTCACTGGGTGCCGCCGGTCAGGGCAACTATGCTGCCGCGAACGCCTATTTGGACGCTCTGGCCGAGCGGCGTCGTGCCGAGGGCCTGCCTGCGACGTCCGTCGCGTGGGGTCCGTGGGCCGGTTCCGGTATGGCCGCGGATGACGCGCTGGAGCAGCGCCTGCGCCGCGAGGGCATCCCGCCGATGGCGCCCGACCTGGCGATGGCCGCGTTGCAGCGGGCGCTGGACCTCGACGAGACCACGCTCACGGTCGCGGACATCGACTGGGAGCGCTTCGCACCCGGCTTCACCGCCGCACGCCCCGGCCCGCTGCTCACCGAGCTGACCTCCAGCCATACGGAGCCCACAGCCGCCGGGACTTCCCGTGCGGTCGCCACCGGCGGTGGCACCCTGGCGGAGCGGCTGGCCGGGCAGAGCGAGGTCGAGCGCGAGCAGGCCCTGCTGGAGCTGGTGCGTACGCACGTCGCCGAGGTGCTCGGGCACGGCGGTGCCGACGCGGTCGAGGCCGGGCGTGCGTTCAAGGAGCTGGGCTTCGACTCGCTGACCGCCGTCGAGCTGCGCAACCGTCTGAACTCGGCGACGGGCCTGCGGCTTTCGTCGACGCTCGTCTACGATTACCCGACCGCGGCCGAGCTCGCCGGTCACCTGCGCACGGAGCTGCTGGGCGATCTGGACCCGGCGGCGGGAGCCGTCCCGGTTGTGCCGTCGGCTGTGGTGGCCGTCGACGACGATCCCATCGCGATTGTGGCGATGAGCTGCCGGTTCCCGGGTGGGGTGCGTTCGCCCGAGGGGCTTTGGTCGTTGCTGATGGAGGGTCAGGATGCGGTCGCGGAGTTCCCGGCCGACCGTGGCTGGGACCTGGAGTCGCTGTATCACCCGGACCCGGATCACGCGGGTACCACGTACACCCGTGAGGGTGGCTTCCTGTACGACGTGGCCGAGTTCGACGCGGCGTTCTTCGGGATCTCGCCGCGTGAGGCGCTTGCGATGGATCCGCAGCAGCGGTTGCTGCTGGAGACGTCGTGGGAGGCGTTCGAGCGGGCGGGCATCGACCCGGCCGTGCTGCGTGGTCAGCAGGTCGGTGTCTTCGCGGGCACCAACGGCCAGGACTATCTGTCGCTGTTGATGAAGGCGCCCGAGGGGCTTGAGGGTCACCTGGGCACGGGCAACGCCGCCAGCGTCGTCTCCGGCCGGCTCGCCTACACCTTCGGCCTCGAAGGCCCGGCGGTCACTGTCGACACCGCGTGCTCGTCGTCGCTGGTCGCCCTGCACCTGGCGGTGCAGGCGCTGCGCAACGGCGAGTGCTCGCTGGCGCTGGCCGGCGGTGTGACCGTGATGTCGACCCCTGAGAACTTCATCGACTTCAGCCGGCAGCGCGGGCTGGCCTCGGACGGCCGGATCAAGGCGTTCGCGGCCGGTGCGGACGGTACGGGCTGGGGCGAGGGCGTGGGCATGCTGCTCGTCGAGCGGCTCTCCGACGCCCGGCGCAACGGCCACCCGGTGCTGGCGATCGTGCGTGGTTCCGCGGTGAACCAGGACGGTGCGAGCAACGGTCTGACCGCGCCCAACGGCCCCGCGCAGCAGCGGGTTATCCGGCAGGCTCTGGCCAGTGCCGGTCTGTCGGCGACCGAGGTCGACGCGGTCGAGGCGCATGGCACGGGTACGACGCTGGGTGACCCGATCGAGGCGCAGGCGCTGCTGGCGACATATGGCCGGGAGAAGTCCGCGGACCAGCCGCTGTGGCTGGGCTCGATCAAGTCCAACATCGGTCACACGCAGGCGGCGGCCGGTGTCGCGGGCATCATCAAGATGGTGCTGGCGATGGAGCACGGGGTGCTGCCGCGGACGCTGCACGTCGACGAGCCGACGCCGCACGTGGACTGGTCGGTCGGCGCGGTCTCGCTGCTGACCGAGGCCGTCGACTGGCCGGAGGGGGGCCGTCCGCGTCGAGCGGGTGTGTCGTCCTTCGGTATCAGCGGCACCAACGCGCACACCATCATCGAGCAGGCACCCGTAGCCGAGGGCGGCGCTTCGGAGACGGCAGCGCCGACCGCACCGGGCAGCCTCGCCCCGCTCCAGTTCGCACTGTCGGCCAAGGGTGCCGAGGCGCTGGCCGAACAGGCCGCCCGGGTACGCTCGTTCATCGAGGTGCGGCCCGAGACGGAACTGCTCGACCTCGCCCACTCGCTGGCCGTTGGCCGCGCCGCGCTGGAGCGCCGCGCGATCCTGACGGCGGCTGATCGGGACGAGCTGCTTGCCGCGCTGGACGCGCTGGCGCGTGGTGAGTCGGCGGTGGGTCTGGTCGAGGGTTCGGTCGCCGAGGGCAAGGTGGCGTTCCTGTTCACGGGTCAGGGCAGTCAGCGGCTGGGTATGGGGCGTGAGCTCTATGACGCGTTCCCGGTGTTCGCTGATGCTCTGGATGCTGTTTGTGCGCACTTCGACGCGCACCTTGAACTACCCCTGAAGTCGGTGCTGTTCGGCGACGATGCCTCGGTGCTGGACCGGACGGCTTTCACTCAGCCTGCGTTGTTCGCGGTCGAGGTGGCGTTGTTCCGTCTGGTCGAGGCGTGGGGTGTGAAGGCGGACTTCCTCTCCGGTCACTCGATCGGTGAGCTGGCTGCCGCGCATGTGGCGGGTGTGCTGTCGCTTGAGGACGCCTGCACCTTGGTGGCGGCTCGTGGTCGTTTGATGCAGGAGCTTCCGCCCGGTGGCGCGATGATCGCGGTGCAGGCGTCGGAGGACGAGGTTCTTCCGCTGCTGACCGAGGGTGTCAGCATTGCTGCCCTCAACGGCCCTGCCTCTGTAGTGGTCGCGGGTGATGAGGACGCGGCTGTCACGATCGCTGCGAGCTTTGAGGCGCAGGGTCGTAAGACGAAGCGTCTCACCGTCAGCCACGCGTTCCACTCGCCGCGCATGGACGGCATGTTGGAGGAGTTCCGCACGGTCGCCGAGGGCCTGACGTATGAGGCCCCGAAGATCCCGATCGTCTCCAACCTGACGGGTGCACTGGTCTCCGCCGAGGAGATCACCAGCCCGGAGTTCTGGGTCCGTCACGTCCGTGAAGCCGTGCGTTTCGTCGACGGCATTCGCGCTCTGGAGGCGCAGGGTGTCACGACCTTCGTCGAGCTGGGTCCGGATGGTGTGTTGACGGCGATGGCGCAGGACTGCGTCACCGGCGTTGAGGCTGCTTTTGTGGCCGGGCTGCGCAAGGGCCGTCCGGAATCCGAGGCGCTGGTTCAGGCTGTCGCCCGGCTGCATGTGCGTGGTGTGACCCCGGACTGGGCCGCGTACTACGCGGGCACCGGCGCCCGCCAGGTCGCACCGGCCGCGCTGCCGACGTACCCCTTCCAGGGACAGCGCTACTGGCCTGCCGCCACCCCGGCGGCCGGGGACCCCGAGTCGATCGGGCTGGGCGGAACGGACCACCCGCTGCTGGGCGCGGCGGTGCCGCTGGCGGACGCCGACGGCTTCCTGTTCACCGCGCTGCTGGCCACTCGTACGCATCCGTGGCTGGCCGATCACGCCGTCATGGACACCGTGCTGCTGCCGGGCACGGCCTTCGTCGAGCTGGCGCTGCACGCCGGTGCCCAGGTCGGCTGCGAGCGGCTGGACGAGCTGACGCTGGAGGCGCCGCTGGTCCTGCCGGAGCGGGTCGCGGTACAGATGCAGCTCGTCGTGGGCGGGCCGGACGAGTCCGGTCGCCGCTCGTTCAGCCTGCACTCGCGCCGACAGGACGCGCTCCCGACCGAGCCGTGGACCCGGCACGCCACCGGTGTGCTGGCGGCTGCCGCCGAGAACGCGCCCGGTGACCTCACCGTTTGGCCGCCGCAGGGCGCTTCCGCGATCCCTGTCGACGGTCTCTACGAGGAGCTGGCCGGGGCCGGTCTCGGATACGGGCCGGTGTTCCAGGGGCTCACGGGCGCCTGGCGGCTCGGTGCCGAGCTCTTCGCCGAGGTCGTGCTGCCGACGGCCGAGGACATGCCGGGCGTACGAGGCGCGGAGGCGGACCGGTTCGGCCTGCACCCCGCACTGCTCGACGCCTGCCTGCACGTCATCGGGCTGGACAGCCCGGACCGGAAGGCCGCGCTGACCGAGGGCGCGCTGCTGCCCTTCGCATGGAACGGTGTACAGCTGCTGGCCGCCGGTGCCGACGCGCTCCGGGTGCGGCTGACCGAGCAGTCGGAGAACTCCGTAGCGCTGCTGGTGGCCGACGGCACCGGGGCGCCGGTCGCCACCGTCGAGTCGGTGGCGCTCCGCGCGGCCTCCGCCGAGCAGGTGCGCGCCGCCCGCAGCGGGCTGCACGAGTCGCTGTTCCGGCTCCACTGGACGCCCGTACCGGTGCCCGCGGTGGACACCGCGGCGGGCGACTGGGCCGTGCTGGGCGCCGACGCCGCCGAACTGGCCGAGCTCCAGACGGCGTTCGGGACCGGGATCCGGCTGGACGCGTACAGCGATCTGGCGGTGCTGCGCATGGCCCTCGACGCCGGTGCGCCCGTACCGCACACCGTGCTCGTCAGCGGCGGCGAGGCCGCCGGGACCGACGCCGCGGCCGCCGTGCACGCCACCACCCTGCGCACGCTCGACCTGGTGCGGTCCTGGCTGGCCGACGAGCGGTTCGCCGAGTCGCGGTTGGTGCTGCTGACGCGTGAGGCGGTGGAGACGGAGGCCGGAGCGGGCATCGCCGACCTGCCGTCGGCCGCGGCACGCGGACTGTTCCGCTCCGCACAGTCGGAGAACCCCGGCCGGCTGATGCTGCTCGACGTGGACGGCCGCCCGGCCTCCCTCCGCAAGGTGCTCGCCGCGCTCGCCGTGGACGAGCCGGAGCTGGCGCTGCGCGACGGCGCCGCGCTGGCGCCGCGACTGGCCCGGGTGCCGGTCGCGGACGACGGCGAAGGCGCCCGCGAGACCCGGGAGTTCACGCCCGGAGGCACCGTACTGATCACCGGCGCCGGCGGCCAGCTGGGTGGACTCTTCGCCCGGCATCTGGTCGCCGAGCACGGCGTAAGCCGACTGCTGCTGGTGAGCCGCAGGGGCGGCGACGCCCCGGGCGCGGCGGAACTGACCGCCGAGCTGGCCGAGTCGGGCGCCGAGGCGGTCTGGGCGGCGTGCGACGTGGCCGACCGGGACGCGCTGGCTGCCGTGATCTCGGCGATTCCGGCGGAGCACCCGCTGACCGGCGTGGTGCACGCCGCCGGTGTGCTGGACGACGGCATCATCGGTTCGCTGACGCCGGAGCGTGTCGCGCGCGTTCTGCGGCCCAAGGCCGATGCCGCGCTCAACCTCCATGAACTGACCCGCGACCTGGACCTGGCCGCCTTCGTGCTGTTCTCCGGCGCGGCCGCCGCGTTCGGCGCTCCGGGACAGGCCAGTTACGCGGCCGCCAACGCCTTCCTGGAGGCCCTGGCCCAGCACCGGGCCGCCGAGGGACTGCCGGCGACCGCACTGGCGTGGGGCCTGTGGGGCGGCGACGGCATGGCCGGGAACCTGGACCGGACGGACCTGCGGCGCATCGCCCGCGGTGGCGTCGCCCCGCTGGCCGCGGAAGAGGGCCTCGCGCTCTTCGACGCCGCCCGCGCCGACGGCACGACCGTCCTGTTCCCGATGAAGCTCGACCACGAGGGGCTGCGCGCCGAGGCCAACGACACCGGGACCGTACCGGCGCTGCTGCGCGGACTGGTGCGGGTGCCGGTGCGGCGCGCGGCCGTCGCGGCCGCGGCCGCCGACGGCTCCTCGCTGGCCCAGCGGCTGCGCGCGCTGCCGACGGCAGCCGAACAGGACGCCGCCCTGCTGGAGTTGGTCAGCAGTAGGGTCGCGGCCGTGCTCGGCTACGCCGGCCCGGAGTCCGTCGAGGCCACGCGCGCGTTCAAGGAGCTGGGCTTCGACTCGCTCACCGCCGTCGAGCTGCGCAACGACCTCAAGACCGTCACCGGGCTGCGCCTCCCGGCCACCCTCGTCTTCGACTACCCGACGCCCGCCGCCCTGGCCGGCCACCTGCGGGACGAGCTGCTGGACACCGCACCGGCCGCTGTCACAGCGCCGGTCGTCACGTCCATGGCGCTCGCATCGGTCGACGACGACCCGATCGCGATCGTCGGCATGGGATGCCGCTTCCCCGGCGGGGTGCGGTCGCCGGAGGACCTGTGGCGGCTCGTCGCCACCGGCGGCGACGGCATCTCCGGCTTCCCGGCCGACCGCGGCTGGGACCTGGACGGCCTCTACCACCCGGACCCCGACCACACGGGCACCAGCTACACCCGCGAGGGCGGCTTCCTGCACGACGTCGCCGACTTCGACGCGGCGTTTTTCGGGATCTCGCCGCGCGAGGCCCTGGCCATGGACCCGCAGCAGCGGTTGCTGCTGGAGACCTCCTGGGAGGCCTTCGAGCGCGCGGGCATCGACCCGGCCACCCTGCGCGGCAGCCGCACCGGCGTCTTCGCGGGCGTCATGTACCACGACTACGTCACCGGCATGGACGGCATACCGGACGGCGTCGAGGGATACATCGGCACCGGCAACGCGGGCAGCATCGCCTCCGGCCGGGTGGCGTACACCTTCGGCCTGGAGGGGCCGGCCGTCACCATCGACACGGCATGCTCCTCGTCGCTGGTCGCCCTGCACTGGGCGATCCAGGCGCTGCGCAACGGCGAGTGCTCGATGGCGCTGGCCGGCGGCGTGGCCGTGATGGCGACCCCGGAGACCTTCATCGACTTCAGCCGCCAGCGCGGGTTGTCGACCGATGGCCGCTGCAAGTCCTTCGCGGACGCGGCGGACGGCACCGGCTGGTCCGAGGGCGCGGGCATGCTGCTCGTGGAGCGGCTGTCGGACGCGCGGAAGAACGGTCACCCGGTGCTGGCGGTCGTGCGCGGCTCGGCGGTCAACCAGGATGGCGCGAGCAACGGTCTGACCGCGCCCAACGGCCCCGCGCAGCAGCGGGTGATCCGCACGGCGCTGGCCAGTGCCGGTCTGTCGGCTGCCGAGGTGGACGTGGTCGAGGCGCACGGTACGGGTACGACGCTGGGTGACCCGATCGAGGCGCAGGCGCTGCTGGCGACGTACGGCCGGGAGAAGTCCGCGGACCGGCCGCTGTGGCTGGGCTCGATCAAGTCCAACATCGGCCACACGCAGGCCGCCGCCGGTGTCGCCGGGATCATCAAGATGGTCATGTCGATGCGCCACGGTGTGCTGCCGCGGACCCTGCACGTCGACGAGCCCTCATCGAAGATCGACTGGGAGGCCGGTGCGGTCTCGCTGCTGACCGAGGCCGTCGACTGGCCGGAGACCGGCCGTCCGCGCCGTGCGGGTGTGTCGTCCTTCGGTATCAGCGGCACCAACGCGCACACGATCATCGAGCAGGCCCCGGTCGAAGCGCCGGCCGGAGGCACGGCCGCGGTGTCGCTGCCGGTCGTGCCGTGGCCGCTCTCGGCCGTCGGCCAGGGCGCCCTGCGCGATCAGGCCCGCCGACTCCGTGACCACCTGCTGTCCGGCGGGGACTTCGACGCGGTCGACATCGGCCGCTCCCTGGCGACCGGCCGCGCGGCCTTCGAGGACCGCGCGGTGCTCGTCGCCCAGGACCGTGACGGCTTCCTCCGGGGCCTGGCGGCCCTGGCCGCCGACGAGCCGGCCACGGGCGTGGCGCGCGGCTCGGTGGCCGCCGGCAAGGTGGCGTTCCTGTTCACGGGTCAGGGGAGCCAGCGGCTGGGGATGGGGCGTGAGCTGTACGACGCGTTCCCGGTGTTCGCGGATGCGCTGGACGAGGTGTGCGCGGAGCTGGATGCGCATCTCGAACTGCCGCTGAAGAGCGTGCTGTTCGGGGACGACGCTTCGGTGCTGGACCGGACGGCTTTCACTCAGCCCGCGTTGTTCGCGGTCGAGGTGGCGTTGTTCCGTCTGGTCGAGGCGTGGGGTGTGAAGGCGGACTTCCTCTCCGGTCATTCGATCGGTGAGCTGGCTGCTGCGCATGTGGCGGGTGTGCTGTCTCTGGCCGATGCGGCGGAGCTGGTGGCGGCTCGTGGTCGTCTGATGCAGGAGCTTCCGGCCGGTGGCGCGATGGTCGCGGTGCAGGCGTCGGAGGATGAGGTTCTTCCGCTGCTGACGGAGGGTGTCAGCATTGCCGCCCTCAACGGCCCGCAGTCGGTTGTGATCGCGGGTGACGAGGACGCGGCTGTCGCGATCGCCGCCAGTTTCGAGGAGCAGGGCCGCAAGACCAAGCGCCTCACCGTCAGCCACGCGTTCCACTCGCCGCGTATGGACGGCATGTTGGACGCCTTCCGCGCCGTCGCCGAGGGCCTGACGTATGAGGCTCCGCGCATTCCGATCGTCTCCAACCTGACGGGTGCGGTGGTCTCCGCCGAGGAGATCGCCACGGCTGACTTCTGGGTCCGTCACGTCCGTGAGGCCGTGCGCTTCCTCGACGGCATCCGCGCTCTGGAGGCCAAGGGCGTCACCACCTTCGTGGAGCTCGGCCCCGACGGTGTGCTCACCGCCATGGCACAGGACTGCCTCACCGGCGAGGACGCGGCGCTCGTCGCCGCCCTGCGCAAGGGGCGGCCGGAGGCCGAGGCCGCGGTCGGCGCGCTCGCGCGGCTGTTCGTGCGGGGCGGGGCCCCGGACTGGGCGGCGTTCTTCGCCGGGACCGGCACGCAGCGGGTGGAGCTGCCGACGTACGCCTTCCAGCGGCAGCGCTACTGGCTGGACATCCGGACCGCCGCCGCCGCTTCGCCCGCGACGATCGGCACGGACCGTTTTTGGGAGGCCGTGGAGCGCGAGGATCTCGCCTCGCTCGTGGCCACCCTGGGCGTGGAAGGCGCGGACGAGGGCGCGTTGGAGGCGCTGCTTCCGGCGCTGTCCTCGTGGCGGCACCAGCAGGCGGAGCAGTCCACCGTGGACGGCTGGCGCTACCAGGTGTCCTGGAAGCCGGTGGCTGTCCCTACGGCCGGTGCGTTGTCCGGTGTGTGGCTGGTTGTTGCCCCGGAGGGCGAGGGCCTGTGGGCCGATGCTGTCGCGCGGGTGTTCTCCGAGTGTGGTGCTGAGGTTCGGGTCATTGGGCTCGGCGCCGATGGCGGCCGTGTGAGTGTGGCTGAGCGGCTGCGTGTTGAGGTCGGCGATGGTCCGGTGGCGGGTGTGTTCTCGCTGCTGGCTGTGGCGGACGGTGAGGCCGGGTTGCTGGGCAACACCGCGTTGGTGCAGGCGCTTGGTGATGCCGGTGTCGATGCGCGGGTGTGGCTGGGTACGCGTGGTGCGGTGTCGGTGGGTCGTTCCGATGGTCTTGTCGATCCTGCGCAGGCGTTGACGTGGGGTCTGGGCCGGGTCGCTGCTCTGGAGGTTCCGGAGCGGTGGGGTGGTCTGGTCGATCTGCCGGAGTCGGTGGACGAGCGGGCGTTGGTTCGGCTGGTCGGTTTGTTGTCCGGGCGGGCCGAGGATGAGGCCGCTGTCCGTGGTTCGGGTGTGTTCGGGCGTCGGTTGGTGCGGGCTTCCGTTCCGGTTGTGACTGGTGATGGCTGGGTGCCGGGCGGTGGCTCGGTGCTGGTGACGGGTGGCACGGGTGCGCTGGGTGCGCATGTGGCCCGTTGGCTGGCGGAGCGAGGCGCCGAGCATCTGGTGCTGACCAGCCGTCGTGGTCTGGACGCGCCGGGCGCAGTGGAACTGCGTGATGAACTCGTCGCGCTGGGCACTCAGGTCACGGTCGCGGCCTGCGACATCGCCGACCGGGACGCGCTGTCCGGTCTCCTGGCCGGGCTGCCGACGGAGCTGCCGCTGACTGCCGTGGTGCACGCGGCCGGTGTGCTGGATGACGGCGTCCTGGACGCACTCACTCCTGAGCGGTTCGCGGGCGTGCTCCGCGCGAAGATGGAGGCTGCCGCCAACCTGGACGAGCTGACGCGCGGGATGGACCTGTCCGCGTTCGTCCTCTTCTCCTCGATATCGGGGACGCTGGGTGCCGCCGGTCAGGCCAATTACGCTGCCGCGAACGCCTATTTGGACGCTCTGGCCGAGCGGCGTCGTGCCGAGGGTCTTCCTGCGACGTCCGTCGCGTGGGGTCCTTGGGCCGGTTCCGGCATGGCCGCGGATGACGCGCTGGAGCAGCGCCTGCGCCGCGAGGGCATGCCGCCGATGGCGTCCGAGCCGGCGATGGCCGCGTTGCAGCGGGCGCTGGACCTGGACGAGACCACGCTCACGGTCGCGGACATCGACTGGGAGCGCTTCGCACCCGGCTTCACCGCCGCACGCCCCGGCCCGCTGCTCACCGAGCTGCCCGAGGTCCGTGAGGCGCTGGCGGACCACACGGCGCAGGGCGACGCCGCGGCCGGCTCCTCGTTCGCGGAGCGGCTGGCCGGGCTCGCCCCGGCGGAGCAGGACCGCATGGTGCTGGAGCTGGTCCGTACGCACGTCGCGGCCGTTCTCGGACACGACGACCCGGGTTCTGTGGGAGCCGAACGGGCCTTCCGGGAGCTGGGCTTCGACTCGCTGACCGCGGTCGAGCTGCGCAACCGACTGGGTGCCGCCAGCGGCGTACAGCTGCCCGCGACGCTGATCTTCGACTACCCGTCCGCCGCCGCGCTGGCCGGCTATCTGCGGGCCGAGCTGGTGGGCCCCGAGGCCGTCGACGCCGTCCCGGACCTCCCGCAGGCCGCGCCGGTCGACGACGACCCGATCGCGATCGTCGCGATGAGCTGCCGCTTCCCGGGCGGTGTGCGCACCCCCGAGGAGCTGTGGGCGCTGCTGACGTCCGGCCAGGACGCGATCGGGGAGTTCCCGGCCGACCGTGGCTGGGACCTGGACGCGCTCTACGACCCGGACCCGGACCGGCGGGGCACCTTCTACGCCCGCGAAGGCGGATTCCTCTACGACGCGGGCCAGTTCGACGCCGCGTTCTTCGGGATCTCGCCGCGCGAGGCGCTGGCCATGGACCCGCAGCAGCGGCTGCTGCTGGAGACGTCCTGGGAGCTGTTCGAGCGGGCCGGAATCGACCCGGCCACCCTGCGCGGCACCTCCGCCGGTGTCTTCGTCGGCTCCAACGGGCAGGACTACGACTCGGCGCTGCGCGACATCCCCGAAGGCGTCGAGGGCTACCTGGGCACGGGCAACGCCGCCAGCGTCGTCTCCGGCCGGCTCGCCTACACCTTCGGGCTCGAGGGCCCGGCGGTGACCGTCGACACCGCGTGCTCGTCTTCGCTGGTCGCCCTGCACTGGGCGATCCAGGCGCTGCGCGCAGGCGAGTGCTCGATCGCGCTGGCCGGCGGTGTGACGGTGATGTCCAGCCCCGGCGCGTACATCGAGTTCAGCCGCCAGCGCGGGCTGGCCCCCGACGGCCGCTGCAAGGCGTTCGCGGCGGCCGCCGACGGCACGGGCTGGGGCGAGGGCGTCGGCATGCTGCTCGTCGAGCGGCTCTCCGACGCCCAGCGGCACGGCCACCCCGTCCTCGCCGTCGTGCGCGGCTCCGCCATCAACCAGGACGGCGCCAGCAACGGACTCACGGCGCCGAACGGCCCCGCGCAGCAGCGCGTCATCCGCAAGGCGCTGGCCGGCGCGGGTCTTTCGGCCGCGGACGTGGACGCGGTCGAGGCGCACGGCACCGGCACCCGCCTGGGCGACCCCATCGAGGCGCAGGCGCTGCTGGCCACCTACGGCCAGGACCGGCCGGAGGAGCGCCCGTTGTGGGTGGGCGCCATCAAGTCCAACATCGGGCACACCCAGGCCGCGGCCGGTGTCGCGGGCATCATCAAGATGGTCAAGGCGATGGAGCACGGGGTGCTGCCGCGGACCCTGCACGTGGACGCGCCCTCGCCGCACGTGGACTGGTCGGCGGGCGCGGTCGAGCTGCTCACCGAGTCGGTGGACTGGCCGGAGACCGGCCGCCCGCGCCGCGCCGGCGTCTCTTCCTTCGGGTTCAGCGGCACCAACGCCCACACGGTGCTGGAGCAGGCCCCCGAGCCCGCCCCGGCCGCCCTCGGCACGACGCCGCGGCAGCCGGAGGCGCTGGCCTGGCCGCTGTCCGCCAAGGGCGCCGACGCCCTGCGGGCCCAGGCCGGGCGGCTGCGCTCGTACGTGGACGCCACCGAGGGGCTGCGCCCGCTCGACCTGGCGTACTCGCTCGCCACCACCCGCACCGCGCTGGAGCACCGCGCGGTGGTCGTCGGAGCGGACCGGGAGCAGCTGCTGTCCGGCCTCGACGCGCTGGCGCGCGGCGAGTCGGCGGCACAGGTCGTCCAGGGCGCGCCCGCCGAGGGGCGCACGGCGTTCCTGTTCACCGGCCAGGGCAGTCAGCGGTTCGGCATGGGCCGTGAGCTGTACGCGTCCAGCCCGGTGTTCGCCGAAGCGCTGGACGCGGTGAGCGCGGAGCTGGACCGGCACCTGGAACGGCCGCTGTACGACGTGCTGTTCGGGACCGAGGCCGAGCTGCTGGACCGGACCGGCTTCACCCAGCCCGCGCTGTTCGCGATCGAGGTGGCGCTGTACCGCCTCGTCGAGGCATGGGGCATCAGGCCGGACTACCTGGCCGGCCACTCCATCGGCGAGCTGGCCGCCGCCCATGTCTCCGGCGTGCTGTCGCTGGAGGGCGCGGCCACCCTCGTGGTGGCGCGCGGCCGGCTGATGCAGGCGCTGCCCGCCGGCGGCGCGATGATCGCGTTGCAGGCCACCGAGGACGAGGTGCTGCCGCTGCTGGCAGGCCGTGAACACGAGCTGGGCGTCGCCGCCGTCAACGGACCGGAGTCCGTGGTGATCGCCGGGGCCGAGAGCGCGGCGCTTGAGGTCGCGGAGGTCCTGCGCGGCCGGGGCCGCAAGACCAAGCGGCTCACCGTCAGCCACGCCTTCCACTCCCCGCTCATGGACGGGATGCTCGCCGACTTCCGCAAGGTCGCCGAGAGCCTGAGCTACGGCGAGCCGCGCGTCCCGGTCGTCTCCACCGTCACCGGGCGGCCGGTGACCGACGAGCTGGGCCAGGCCGACTACTGGGTGCGCCACGCCCGCGAGGCCGTGCGCTTCCTCGACGCGATGCGCACCCTGGAGGCCCAGGGCGTGACCACCTTCGTGGAGCTCGGCCCGGACGGTGTCCTCACCGCCATGGCCCAGGACTGCGTCACCGCCGAAGGCGACACCGCCTTCGTGCCGGTGCTGCGCGCGGGCCGCCCCGAGCCGGAGACCCTCACGGGCGCGCTCGCCCGGCTGCACGTCCGGGGCGTGACCCCGGACTGGACGGCCGTCCACGCCGGTACGGGCGCCGAGCGCGTCGCACTGCCGACGTACGCCTTCCAGCGCAACCGCTACTGGCTCGAAGGCTCCGCGCAGCAGGCGCGGGGCGGGACGGCCGCGGCCGTGGACCCCGTCGACGCCCGGTTCTGGGAGGCCGTCGAGAGCGACGACCTCGCCGCTCTCACCGATGTCGTGGACATCGACACCGAGCAGCCGCTGAGCGCGCTGCTGCCCGCGCTGTCCGCCTGGCGCCGCCGTCGCCGCGAACAGTCCGCGCTCGACAGCCTGCGCTACCGCGTCGGCTGGAAGCCGCTGGCCGAGCCGGACGGTGTCCCGCTCGTCACCGGCAACTGGCTGGTCGCCGTGCCCGCCGAGCACGCCGGGAGCCGGACCGTACGGTCGATCCTGGACGCGCTGGCCGAACGCGGTGCCCGCGTACGGCCGGTGGAGCTGACCGCCGCGGTCCCGGACCCGGCGGAACTGGCCGCCGCACTGCGCGCGGCGTCCGCCGGGGAGCCGGTGCACGGAGTGCTGTCCCTCCTCGCGCTGGCCGAACGGCCGCACCCCGAGCACCCCGCGGCGCCCACCGGGCTGCTGCTCACCTCGGTCCTGGTGCGGGCGCTGGGGGAGACCGCCTGGGACGCGCCGCTGTGGTGCGCCACCACCGGCGCGGTCTCCACCGCCCCGTCGGAGCGGGTCGGCAGCGCCGTCCAGGCACAGATCTGGGGCCTGGGCCGGGTCGTCGCCCTCGAACACCCCGAGCGCTGGGGCGGACTGCTCGACCTGCCGGCGGTGCTCGACGAGCGGACCGCCGACCGGCTGGCCGCCGCGCTCGGCGGGACCGTCGGAGAGCACGGGCACGAGGACCAACTGGCCCTCCGTACAGCCGGGATCCTGGCCCGCCGGATCGGCCGCGCCGAGCCGGCAGCGGCGGCGCGCGAGCCCTGGCGGCCGCGCGGCACGGTCCTGGTGACCGGCGGCACCGGCGCACTGGGCGCCCACGTCGCCCGCTGGCTGGCGGGCAACGGCGCCGAGCACCTGCTGCTCGCGGGCCGCCGCGGCCCGGACGCCCCCGGCGCCGCCGAGCTGCGCGACGAGCTCGTCGCGCTCGGGGCCCGGGTGACCGTCGTCGGCTGCGACGTCACCGACCGGGACGCCGTGGCCGGGCTGCTGGCCGCCGTGCCGGCCGACTACCCGCTGACCGCCGTGGTGCACACGGCGGGCGCCGGGCAGTTCGCCCCGCTCGCCGAGACCGGCCCGGCGGACATCGCCGAGGTGCTGGCCGCCAAGGTCACCGGCGCCGTCCACCTGGACGCGCTGCTCGGCGACACGGAACTGGACGCCTTCGTGCTGTTCTCCTCCATCGCCGGGGTGTGGGGCAGTGGCGGGCAGGGCGCGTACTCCGCGGCCAACGCCTTCCTCGACGCGCTGGCCGAACAGCGCCGGGCGCGCGGTCTGACCGCCACCTCGGTGGCCTGGGGCCCGTGGGCGGACGGCGGTCTGGTCGCGGACGACGAGGCGGCCGAACAGCTGCGCCGCCGCGGCCTGCCGGTGATGGCCCCGCACTCCGCGATCGCCGCGCTCCAGCAGGCCCTGGACGGCGACGAGACCACCGTGACCGTGGCCGACGTCGACTGGGAGCGGTTCGCCCCGGCCTTCACCGCCGCCCGGCCGCGCCCGCTCATCGCCGACCTGCCCGAGGTGCGCGACGCCCTGGCGGAGCCGGCCGGGGAGCGGGAGGAGACCGCGGGCGAGACACCCGACTCGCTGGCCGGGCGGCTGGCCGGACTCGGCGGCCCCGAGGCCGACCGCGTCCTGCTCGACCTGGTCCGTACGCACGTCGCGGCCGTACTCGGCCACGACGGGATCGCGGGCATCGAGGAGGGCCGGGCGTTCAAGGAGCTGGGCTTCGACTCGCTCACCGCCGTCGAGCTCCGCAACCGGCTGAACGCGGCCACCGGGCAACGGCTCCCCGCCACCCTGGTGTTCGACTACCCCACACCCGGCGCGCTCGCCGCCCAGCTGCGCGCCGAGATCCTGGGGGAGGACACCGCACCGCGGCTTCCGGCGCTCGCGGAGATCGACAAGCTGGAATTCACCCTCACCAACGTCCCCGCCGACAACGCGGAACGGGCGAAGGTCACGGCGCGGCTCGAAGCGCTGCTGAAGAAGTGGCACGAAGTCGAGAGCTCCACTTCCGGAGACGGCTCCGACGACGAAGGCGGGATCGAGATCGAGACAGCCTCGGCCGACGACATCTTCGACATCATCAACAATGAATTCGGAAGGTCCTGACGTTCAGTGGCTAGCGCGAACGAAGAGAAGCTTCTCGACAACCTGAAGTGGATGACCACTGAGCTGCGCCGGGCCCGCCGCCGCCTGACCGAGGTGGAGGAGGAGGCGCAGGAGCCGATCGCGATCGTCGCGATGAGCTGCCGCTTCCCCGGGGACGTGCAGTCCCCCGAAGACCTGTGGCAGCTGGTCGACCGCGGTGGCGACGCCATCTCCGGATTCCCCGCCGACCGCGGCTGGGACCTGGAGGCCCTGGCCGACCCCGACCCCGACCGCAAGGGCACCTTCTACAACAGCGGCGGCGGATTCCTCCCCGGCGCCGCCGAGTTCGACCCCGCCTTCTTCGGGATCTCGCCGCGCGAGGCCCTGGCCATGGACCCGCAGCAGCGGCTGCTGCTGGAGACCTCCTGGGAGGTCTTCGAGCGGGCCGGGATCGACCCGGCCACGCTGCGCGGCAGCAAGACCGGCGTCTACGTCGGCGCCGCCGCCATGGGGTACGGAAACGACCTCCAGGGCGCGCCGGAAGGGCTGGAGGGCCTGCTGCTGACCGGCGGCGCCACCAGCGTGCTGTCCGGCCGGATCGCCTACACCTTCGGCCTTGAGGGCCCGGCCGCCACCATCGACACCGCCTGCTCCTCCTCGCTGGTCGCGCTGCACTGGGCGGCCCAGGCGCTGCGCACGCGCGAGTGCTCGCTGGCGCTGGTCGGCGGCGTCACCGTGATGCCCAACCCCGATGTCTTCGTGGAGTTCAGCCGGCAGCGCGGCCTGTCGGCCGACGGCCGGTGCAAGTCCTTCGCCGCCTCGGCCGATGGCACCGGTTGGTCCGAGGGCGTCGGTGTGCTGCTAGTCGAGCGGCTCTCCGACGCCCGTAAGAACGGCCACCAGGTGCTGGCGGTCGTGCGGGGCTCGGCGGTCAACCAGGACGGTGCGAGCAACGGTCTGACCGCGCCCAACGGCCCCGCGCAGCAGCGTGTCATCCGTCAGGCTCTGGAGAACGCCCGCCTGTCCGCTGCCGAGGTCGACGTCGTCGAGGCGCACGGCACGGGTACGACGCTGGGTGACCCGATCGAGGCGCAGGCGCTGCTGGCGACGTATGGCCGGGAGAAGTCCGCGGACCAGCCGCTGTGGCTGGGCTCGCTGAAGTCCAACATCGGCCACACCCAGGCTGCCGCCGGTGTCGCCGGGATCATCAAGATGGTCATGTCGATGCGCCACGGCGTGCTGCCGCAGACCCTGCACGTGGACGAGCCCACGCCCGAGGTCGACTGGGCGGCCGGTGATGTCTCCCTGCTGACCGAGGCCCGGCCCTGGCCCGAGACCGGCCAGCCGCGCCGCGTCGGCATATCGGCGTTCGGCGTCAGCGGCACCAACGCCCACACCATCCTGGAACAGGCGCCCGAGGAGACGGCGGAAGAGACGGACGCGGACGCCCCGGCCGGCCCCGCCGTCGTACCGCCCCTCCTGCCCTGGACCCTCTCCGCCAAGAGCGGGACCGCGCTGCGCGAGAACGCACGGCGCCTCGCCGCCCACCTCGACGGCGCACCCGCCACCGTGGCCGACATCGGCCACTCCCTGGCGACCGGCCGCGCCGCCCTGGAGCGCCGCGCCGTCATCGTCGGCGCCGACCGTGACGGCTTCCGCGCCGCCCTGGACGCCCTGGCCCGCGGCGAGTCCGCGCCGGGCCTGGTCGAGGGTTCGGTGGCCGGTGGCAGGACCGCGTTCCTCTTCACGGGACAGGGCAGCCAGCGGCTGGGCATGGGCCGCGAGCTGTACGAGGCGTACCCGGCCTTCGCCGAGGCGCTGGACGCGGTCTGCGACGGCCTCGCCCCGCACCTCGAACGGCCGCTGAAGGACGTGCTGTTCGGCTCGGAGGCCGAGCCGCTGGACCGGACCGGCTTCACCCAGCCCGCGCTGTTCGCGCTCGAAGTGGCCCTGTTCCGGCTCCTCGAGACATGGGGTGTGCGACCCGACGCCCTGGCCGGCCACTCCATCGGCGAGCTCGCCGCGGCACACGTGGCCGGGGTGCTGTCCCTGGCGGACGCCTGCGAGCTCGTGGCCGCCCGCGGCCGCCTGATGCAGGAACTGCCCGCCGGCGGCGCGATGACCGCGATCGAGGCGAGCGAGGACGAGATCCTGCCGCTGCTGGGCGACCGCGTCGGCATCGCCGCCCTCAACGGGCCCACGTCCGTGGTCGTCTCCGGCGACGAGGACGCGGTCACCGCGATCGCGGCCGGGTTCGAGGCCCGGGGCCGCAGGACCAAGCGCCTCACGGTCAGCCACGCGTTCCACTCCCCGCTCATGGACGGCATGCTCGACGCCTTCCGCACCGTGGTGGAGAAGCTGACGTTCCACGCCCCGCGGATCCCCGTGGTCTGCACCGGTGAGATCACGAGCCCCGAGTTCTGGGTGCGGCACGTCCGGGACGCCGTACGGTTCCTGGACAAGGTCCGGACCCTCGAGGCACAGGGCGTCACCACATACCTCGAACTGGGCCCCGACGGCGTGCTCGCCGCCATGGCACAGGAATGCGTGACCGGAGACGGCGCGGCGTTCGTGCCGGTGCTGCGCAAGGACCGCCCGGAGGCCGAGGCGCTCACCACGGCCGTGGCCCGCGCACACGTACGCGGCACGGCGGTCGACTGGGCCGCGTACTTCGCGGGCACCGGCGCGGGCCGCGTGGACCTGCCGACGTACGCCTTCCAGCACCAGCGGTTCTGGCTGGAGCCCGGCGCGCCGACCGGCGATGTGACCGCCGTGGGGCTGGAGTCGGCGGACCACCCGCTGCTGGGCGCGGCCGTGCCGCTCGCCGAGAGCGACGGCTTCCTGTTCACCGGACGGCTGGGCCTGGACACCCACCCGTGGCTGGCCGACCACATCGTCCTGGGCTCGGCGCTGCTGCCCGGCACCGCCTTCGTCGAGCTGGCGATCCGCGCGGGGGACCAGGTCGGCTGCGACCACCTGGACGAACTGACCCTCGAAGCACCGCTGGTGCTGCCCGCGCGGGGCGGCGTCCGGCTGCAGCTCGTGGTGGGCGCGCCGGACGGCGAAGGCCGCCGTCCGCTGTCCGTGCTCTCCCGCGCGGCGGACGCCCCTGCCGAGACACCGTGGACCCGGCACGCCACCGGCATCCTCGCCACCGGCGCCCCGCGACCGGACTTCGCACTGACCGAATGGCCGCCGAGCGGCGCCGAGCCCGCCGACGTCGAGGAGCTCTACGCGACCCTCGCCACCGGCGGACTTCCCTACGGCCCCGCCTTCCAGGGGCTCACGGCCGCCTGGCGGCGCGGCGCCGAGCTCTTCGCCGAGGTGCGCCTGCCCGACGCGGCCCAGGCCACCGCGTTCGGCCTGCACCCGGCGCTGCTGGACGCCGCGCTGCACGCCCTCGCACTGGACACCGACGACCAGGGCCAGGGGCGGCTGCCCTTCGCCTGGACCGGGGTGTCGCTGTACGCGAGCGGCGCCGCCGCGCTGCGGGTGCGCCTGGAGCTGCAAGGGGCCGAAGGCGTACGGCTGGAGATCGCGGACGCGACCGGCGCCCCGGTCGCCGCCGTGGCGGCACTGGCGCTGCGCCCGGTCACGGCCGAGCAGCTGCAGACCGCGCGGGCCACCCACCACGAGTCGCTGTTCCGGCTGGAGTGGACCGAACTGGCGGGCGTGACCGACACGGGCACGGGGGAGCACGGCCGGTGGGCGGCCCTGGGCTCCGCGGCCTCGGCGGGCGCGGACATCCCGGCGTACGCGGACCTCGCGGCGCTGGCCGAGGCCGTCGCATCCGGCGCGGACGTACCGGAATTCGTCTTCGTCCCGGCCCACGCGGAGGAGCACCAGGACGCCGCCGCCGCGGCGCACCGCGCCACCGCCGAGGCGCTCACCCTGATCCAGGCATGGCTGGCGGACGAGCGGTTCGCCGACTCGCGGCTGGTCCTGACGGCCTCGCCGCACGACCTCGCCCAGGCCGCCGTACGGGGCCTGGTGCGCTCGGCGCAGGCCGAGAACCCCGACCGCTTCGTCCTGCTGGACATCGACGACTGGCAGGCGCGTGCCGCGCTGTCGGCCGCGCTGGCCTCGGGCGAGGAGCAACTGGCCGTCCGCTCGGGCGTCGTCAGGACGCCGAGGCTGGCCCGGGTGCCGGTCGCGGACGACACCGCCACCGTCTGGAACACGGACGGCACGGTGCTGGTCACCGGCGCGAGCGGCGCACTGGGCGGGCTGGTGGCCCGGCACCTGGTCACGGAGCACGGCGTACGCCGGCTGCTGCTGGTCAGCCGCCGGGGCGCCGAGGCCGACGGGGCCGCCGAACTGACCGCCGAACTGGCCGAGTCGGGTGCCGAGGCGACCTGGGCGGCCTGCGATGCGGCCGACCGCGACGCACTGGCCCGGGTCATCGGCTCGGTCCCGGCCGCCCACCCGCTGACCGCCGTCGTGCACACCGCCGGAGTACTGGACGACGGCCTGATCGCCTCGCTGACGCCGGAGCGGCTCGCACACGTGCTGCGCCCGAAGGTCGACGCGGCCTGGAACCTGCACGAGCTGACGCGGGAGCTGAACCTCTCCGCGTTCGTCCTCTTCTCCTCCGCCTCCGGGCTGTTCGGCAGCCCGGGACAGGGCAACTACGCCGCCGCCAACGCGTTCCTGGACGCCCTGGCGACGCACCGCAGGACCGCGGGACTCCCGGCCACCTCGCTGGCGTGGGGCCCGTGGGCCGGCGCCGGCATGGCGGCCGGCCTGGACGAGATCGACATCAGCCGCATGCGGCGGGCGGGCCTGCCGCCGCTGTCGCCGGCGGAGGGCCTGGCGCTGCTGGACGCAGCGCTCACCACGGCCGAGGCCGCGCCGGCCCCGATGCACGTGGACACCGCGGCGCTGCGCAAGCAGGCGGCCGCGGGCGGGATCCCGCCGCTGCTGCGCGGCCTGGTCCGGGTCCCGCCGCGCCGCGCGGCGCACGCCGCCACCGGCGCCGGCGACCTGGGCCTGGCCCGACGGCTCGCCGGGCTGGGCGAGTCCGAGCAGCGCCGGCTGCTGCTCGACCTGGTCCGTACGCAGGTCGCGGCGGTGCTCGGCTACGCGGGCCCGCAGGAGGTCGAGGAGGGCCGGGCGTTCAAGGAGCTGGGCTTCGACTCGCTGACCGCCGTCGAGCTGCGCAACCAGCTGCGCGAGGCGACCGGTCTGCGCCTGTCGCCCACGCTGGTCTTCGACCGCCCGACCCCGCTCGTCCTGGCCGACTGGCTGCGCACCGAGATCGTCGGCGACACGGCCGAGGCCGCCGTCCCGGCGGTGGCCACCGCCGCGGCCGACGACGACCCGATCGCCATCGTGGCGATGAGCTGCCGCTTCCCCGGCGGCATCCGATCGCCCGAGGACCTCTGGCAGCTGCTGGTCTCCGCAGGCGACGGCATCACCCCCTTCCCCGCGGACCGCGGCTGGGACCTCGACACCCTCTACAGCGACGACCCCGACCTCGAAGGCACCAGCTACGTCCGCCACGGCGGCTTCCTGCACGACGTCGCCGACTTCGACGCGGACTTCTTCGGCGTCTCGCCGCGCGAGGCCCTCGCCATGGACCCGCAGCAGCGACTGCTGCTGGAGACCACCTGGGAGGCGTTCGAGCGGGCCGGCATCGACCCGGTGACGCTGCGCGGCAGCAAGACCGCCGTGTACATCGGCTCCAACGACCAGGACTACCTGACCCTGTGGCTGAACGAGCCGCAGGGGCTCGAAGGACACCTGGGCACCGGCAACTCGGCGAGCGTGGCCTCCGGCCGGCTCTCCTACACCTTCGGCCTGGAAGGCCCCGCCCTCACCGTCGACACCGCGTGCTCGTCGTCGGTGGTGGCACTGCACCTGGCCGCGCAGGCGCTGCGCAACGGCGAATGCTCGCTGGCCCTGGCAGGCGGCGTCACGGTGATGTCCACCCCCAGCGCCTTCCTGGAGTTCAGCCGACAGCGCGGCCTGGCCGCCGACGGCCGGATCAAGGCGTTCTCCGGCGACGCGGACGGCACCATCTGGTCCGAGGGCGTCGGCGTCCTGCTGGTGGAGCGGCTCTCGGACGCGCGGCGCAACGGCCACCCGGTCCTCGCCGTGCTGAGCGCCACCGCCATCAACCAGGACGGCGCGAGCAACGGCCTGACGGCCCCCAACGGCCCCTCCCAGCAGCGCGTCATCCGCCAGGCACTCGCCAACGCCGGCCTGTCCACCTCCGACGTGGACGTGGTCGAGGCACACGGCACGGGCACGACGCTGGGCGACCCGATCGAGGCGCAGGCCCTGCTCGCCACCTACGGCCAGGACCGGCCCGAGGGACAGCCGCTGCTCCTCGGCTCGGTGAAGTCCAACATCGGCCACACGCAGGCCGCCGCCGGTGTCGCGGGCATCATCAAGATGGTCAAGGCCATCGAGCACGGCGTGCTGCCGCAGACCCTGCACATCGACGAGCCCACCCCGCACGTCGACTGGGCGGCGGGCGACATCGAGCTGCTGACCGAGACCATCGACTGGCCGGAGACGGGCCGCCCGCGCCGTGCCGCCGTCTCCTCCTTCGGCTTCAGCGGCACCAACGCCCACGCGCTCATCGAGCAGGCTCCGGCCGACGCGGCCCCGGCCGCGGACGCGGGGACGACGAACCTGCCCGTCCTCGCGTGGCCGGTCTCCGCCCGGAGCGAGGACGCCCTCCGCGCCCAGGCCGGGCGGCTGCGCTCGTACCTGGACACCACCGAGGGGCTGCGCCCGCTCGACCTGGCCCACGCCCTGGCCACCACCCGCTCGGCCCTGGAACACCGCGCGGTGCTGCTCGGCCAGGACGCCGACGAGCTCGGCCGGGGCCTGGACGCGCTGGCGCGTGGCGAGTCCGCGGCGGGTCTGGTCGAGGGTTCGGTGGCCGGTGGCAGGACGGCGTTCCTGTTCACGGGTCAGGGGAGCCAGCGGCTGGGTATGGGGCGTGAGCTGTACGACGCTTTCCCGGTGTTCGCTGGCGCGTTGGACGCGGTCTGCGCGGAGCTGGACGCGCATCTCGAACTGCCGCTGAAGAGTGTGCTGTTCGGGGACGACGCTTCGGCGCTGGACCGGACGGGCTTCACTCAGCCTGCGCTGTTCGCGGTCGAGGTGGCGCTGTTCCGCCTCGTCGAGGCGTGGGGTATCGCGCCGGACTTCCTCTCCGGGCACTCCATCGGCGAGCTGGCCGCCGCGCATGTGGCGGGTGTGCTGTCCCTTGCCGACGCTTCCAAGCTGGTGGCCGCTCGTGGTCGTCTGATGCAGGAACTGCCCTCCGGTGGCGCGATGATCGCGGTGCAGGCGTCGGAGGAAGAGGTTCGTCCGCTGCTGACCGAGGGCGTCAGCATTGCCGCCCTCAACGGCCCGCAGTCGGTCGTGATCGCGGGTGACGAGGACGCGGCGCTTGAGATCGCTTCGGCCTTTGAGGAGCAGGGTCGTAAGACCAAGCGTCTGACGGTCTCGCACGCGTTCCACTCGCCGCGTATGGACGGGATGCTGGACGCCTTCCGCACGGTGGCCGAGGGGCTGTCGTACGAGGCGCCTCGTATTCCGGTCGTCTCCAACCTGACGGGTGCGGTGGTCTCCGCCGAGGAGATCACGAGCCCGGAGTTCTGGGTCCGTCATGTCCGTGAGGCCGTGCGCTTCCTTGATGGCATCCGCGCTTTGGAGGCCGAGGGTGTCACGACCTTCGTCGAGCTTGGTCCGGATGGTGTGTTGACGGCGATGGCGCAGGACTGCGTCACCGGTGTCGAGGCTGTGTTTGTGGCCGGGCTGCGCAAGGGCCGTCCGGAATCCGAGATGCTGGTTCAGGCTGTCGCCCGGCTGCATGTGCGTGGTGTGACTCCGGACTGGGCCGCGTACTACGCGGGCACCGGTGCCCGCCGGGTCGAGGACCTGCCGACGTACGCGTTCCAGCCCCGCCGGTTCTGGCCGGAAGGCGGCACCGCGGAGGCGCCCGCCGCGGGCACCGCGCTGGACGCGGTGGACGCGCGGTTCTGGGACGCGGTCGAGCGCGAGGACATGGGAACCCTCACCGCCGAGCTGGCGGTGGAGGGCGAAGAGCCCTTCAGCGCCGTGCTGCCCGCCCTGTCGTCGTGGCGGCGCAGGGAGCAGGAGAGGACCACGGCGGACGGCCGGCTCTACAACGTCGTCTGGAAGCCGCAGCCGCAGGAGCGGCCGTCGGCCCCGGCCGGTAACTGGCTGGTCGTCGTCCCCGCGAGCCTCGTGGACGACACCCGGGTCGGCGCGGTCACCGAGGACCTGACGCGGCGCGGGGCGCGGATCGTACGCGTCGAGCTGGACGCGGCGGACACCGAGCCCGAGGCGCTCGCCGCCCGGCTGGCGTCGGCGGGCACCGAAGGCCCGGTGGCCGGAGTGTTCTCGCTGCTGGCGCTGGACGAGCGGGCGCACCCCGCCCACCCCGCGGTGCCGGTCGGCCTGGCGCTGACCAACGCGCTGGCCGAGGCGCTGGCGGGGCGTGCGGAGTACGCCTCGGCGCGGCTGTGGTGCGCCACGCGCGGCGCGGTCTCCGTCGACGGCAGCGACCGGCTGGACAGCCCCGCGCAGGCGCAGGTCTGGGGCCTGGGCCGGACCGTCGCCCTGGAGCAGCCCGAGCGCTGGGGCGGCCTGGTCGACCTGCCGGAGACGCTGGACGAGCGGGCGCTGTCCCGGCTGGCCGGCGTGCTGGCCGGAGCGCACGGCGACGAGGACCAGCTCGCGATCCGCGCCGGAGGGCTGTTCGTGCGGCGCCTGGCGCAGCGGACGGCGCCCGGCGGCGGCGAGGAGTGGACGCCGCGCGGCACCGTCCTGGTGACCGGCGGCACCGGCGCGCTGGGCAAGCACGTCGCCCGCCGGCTGGCGGGCACCGGCGCCGAGCGGCTGGTGCTGCTCAGCCGACGGGGCGCCGACGCGCCCGGTGCGGCCGAGATCGTGGCCGAACTGTCCGGCACCGGCACCGCGGTGACCGTCGAGGCCTGCGATGTGGCGGACCGCGAAGCGCTCGCCTCCCTGGTGGAGAAGCTGGCGGCCGACGGTGCCCCGGTACGGGCCGTGGTGCACGCGGCGGGCGTCTCCCAGGTGCCCGGCACCGGGACCGAACTCCCCGAGTTCGCCTCGGTCGTGGCGGCCAAGACGACCGGCGCGATCCACCTGGACAGCCTGTTCCCGGGCGACACCGAGGACCGTACGCTCGACGCCTTCGTCCTCTTCTCGTCGATCGCCGGGGTGTGGGGCAGTGGCGGGCAGGGTGCGTACTCCGCGGCCAACGCCTTCCTCGACGCGCTGGCCGAACAGCGCCGGGCGCGCGGTCTGACCGCCACCTCGGTGGCCTGGGGCCCGTGGGCGGACGGCGGCATGGCCGCCGAGGGCGACGCCTCCGAGCAGCTCAGCCGGCGCGGCCTGCCGCCGATGTCGCCCGAGCCGGCCATGGCCGCCCTGCTGCGGGTGCTGTCCCGTGACGAGACGGCCGCGACCGTGGTCGACGTCGACTGGCAGCGCTTCGCCCCGGCCTTCACCGCGGCCCGTCCGAGCCCGCTGCTCGACGATCTGCCGCAGGTCCGTACCGCCCTGCGGGACGGCACCGACGGCGAGGACACGGCGGGAGCACCGGCGTCCGGGCTGCGCGAGCGACTGGCCCGGCTGACGGAGAGCGAACGGCGGGACGCGGTGCTGGAGGTGGTCCGCGACCATGTGGCGGCCGCCCTCGGCCACGCCTCCTCCGCCGACGTGGGCGTCGGACGAGCCTTCAGCGAGCTCGGCTTCGACTCGCTCACCGCGGTCGAGCTGCGCACCAAGCTGGGCGCGGCGACCGGGCTGCGACTGCCCGCCAGCCTCGTCTACGACTACCCGAACCCGCAGGCCCTCGCAGAGCAACTGCTGCGCGAGCTGGCCCCGGACGGACACGGCCCGGCCGCCGGCCCCGCGGTCGTGGACACCGACCCCCAGGACGCCGAACTGCGCAGGACCCTGGCGGCCCTCCCGATCAGCAGGATCCGGGAGGCCGGACTGCTGGAGTCGCTGCTCCAGCTGGCCGACCCCCAGGCGGCGACACCCTCCACCGGTCATGCCGATGACGCGGCCGGGTCCATCGACGAGATGGACCTCCAGCACCTCATCGACATGGCACTCGACCTCGACAGCCTTGACGGCACCGAATCCTGACGCGGCCCAAGCACGGAGTAGCAAGATGACAACCCCCAACGAAAAAATCGTTGAAGCACTGCGGGCCTCGCTCAAGGAGACCGACCGGCTGCGCCGGCAGAACCAGCAGCTGACCGAGGCGTCCCGGGAGCCCATCGCCATCGTCGGCATGAGCTGCCGGTACCCCGGCGGCGTGCGTTCGCCCGAGGACCTGTGGCAGCTGGTCGACCGCGGTGGCGACGCCATCTCCGGATTCCCGGAGGACCGCGGCTGGGACATCGAGTCCCTCTACGACCCCGACCCGGACCGCGAGGGCACCTTCTACGCCCGCGGCGGCGGCTTCCTCTACGAGGCCGCCGAGTTCGACCCCGGCTTCTTCGGGATCTCGCCGCGCGAGGCCCTGGCGATGGACCCGCAGCAGCGGTTGCTGCTGGAGACGTCCTGGGAGGCGTTCGAGCGCGCGGGCATCGACCCGGCGGCCGTCCGCGGCTCCCGCACCGGCGTCTTCGTCGGCGCCTCCGCCCAGGCGTACGGCGCGGGCGAGTACGACCTGCCGGACGGCGTCGAGGGCCACCTGCTCACCGGCACCGCCTCCAGCGTGGCCTCCGGCCGGCTCTCCTACGCCTTCGGGCTGGAGGGCCCGGCGGCCACCATCGACACCGCGTGCTCCTCCTCGTCCGTGGCGCTGCACCTGGCGGTCCAGGCGCTGCGCACCGGCGAGTGCTCGCTCGCTCTCGCGGCCGGTGTGACCGTGCTGGCCTCCCCGGACGTCTTCGTGGAGTTCAGCCGGCAGCGCGGTCTGTCGGCCGACGGCCGGTGCAAGTCCTTCGCCGCCTCGGCCGATGGCACGGGTTGGTCCGAGGGTGTCGGTGTGCTGCTGGTGGAGCGGCTCTCGGACGCCCGCCGCAATGGTCACCAGGTGCTGGCGGTCGTGCGGGGCTCGGCGGTCAACCAGGACGGTGCGAGCAACGGTCTGACCGCGCCCAACGGTCCCGCGCAGCAGCGTGTCATCCGTCAGGCGCTGGAGAACGCCCGCCTGTCCGCTGCCGATGTGGACGCGGTCGAGGCGCACGGTACGGGTACGACGCTGGGTGACCCGATCGAGGCGCAGGCGCTGCTGGCCACGTACGGCCAGGAGCGGCCCGAGGGACAGCCGTTGTGGCTGGGCTCGCTGAAGTCCAACATCGGCCACACGCAGAACGCCGCCGGTGTCGCCGGCATCATCAAGATGGTCATGGCGATGCGGCACGGAGTGCTGCCGCAGACCCTGCACGTGGACGAGCCCTCCCCGCACGTCGACTGGGCGGCGGGCGACGTCGAGCTCCTGACCGACGCCCGGCCCTGGCCGGAGACCGGCCGCCCGCGCCGCTTCGGCGTCTCCTCCTTCGGCGTGTCCGGCACCAACGTGCACACGATCATCGAGCAGGCCCCGGCCGAGGAGGCCGCCGGGAGCGCGTCCGAGCCGGGCGCGGTCCCGCCGGTGCTGCCGGTGGTCCTGTCCGCCCGCACCGGCGAGGGCCTGCGTGCCCAGGCCGAGCGGCTGGGCGCGCACCTGGCGGCCGCCCCGGCCGCCGGGCTGATGGACCTCGGCCACTCCCTGGCCACGCAGCGCGCGGCCTTCGAGGAGCGGGCCGCGCTGGTCGTCGCCGACCGGGACGCCCTGCTGGCGGGCCTGGAGGCCCTCGCGCGCGGCGAGTCGGCCGCGGGCCTGGTGACGGGCTCCGCGGACGGTGGCAAGACGGCGTTCCTGTTCACGGGTCAGGGCAGCCAGCGGCTCGGCATGGGGCGTGAGCTGTACGCCGCCTACCCGGCCTTCGCGCAGGCGTTGGACGCGGTCTGCGCCGAGCTCGATGCACATCTCGAACGGCCCATGAAGTCGGTGCTGTTCGGCGATGACGCGTCGGTGCTGGACCAAACGGCATTCACCCAGCCTGCGTTGTTCGCGGTCGAGGTGGCACTGTTCCGTCTCGTCGAGTCGTGGGGTGTGAAGGCTGACTTCCTCTCCGGTCACTCGATCGGCGAGCTGGCTGCCGCGCATGTGGCGGGTGTGTTGTCGCTGGCGGACGCGGCGAAGCTGGTTGCCGCGCGTGGTCGCCTCATGCAGGAACTCCCCGCCGGTGGCGCGATGATCGCGGTGCAGGCGTCGGAGGAAGAGGTTCTTCCGCTGCTGACGGAGGGTGTCAGCATTGCTGCCCTCAATGGCCCGCAGTCGGTTGTGATCGCGGGTGATGAGGACGCGGCGCTTGAGATCGCGGCCGGTTTCGAGGAGCAGGGTCGTAAGACCAAGCGCCTCACGGTCTCGCACGCCTTCCACTCGCCGCGCATGGACGGCATGTTGGAGGAGTTCCGTGCGGTCGCCGAGGGCCTGTCGTACGAGGCCCCGCGCATCCCGGTCGTCTCCGGCCTGACGGGTGCCGTGGTTCCCGCCGAGGAGATCACGAACCCGGACTTCTGGGTCCGTCACGTCCGTGAGGCGGTCCGCTTCCTGGACGCGGTGCGCACCCTGGAGGCGCAGTGCGTCACCACCTTCGTGGAGCTCGGCCCCGACGGGGTGCTCTCCGCGATGGGCCAGGAGTGCGTGACCGGCACCGAGGCCGACTTCGTGCCGGTGCTGCGCAAGGGCCGCCCGGAGGCGGAGGCACTGACCACGGGCCTCGCCCGAGCGCAGGTCCGCGGCGTCGCGGTCGACTGGGCCGCGTTCTACGCGGGCACCGGCGCGGGCCGGGCCGAACTCCCCACGTACGCGTTCCAGCACCAGCGGTTCTGGCTGGAGCCGGGCGCCATCACCGGTGACGCGACGGCCGTCGGCCTGGAGTCGGCGGACCACCCGCTGCTGGGCGCCGCGGTGCCGCTGGCGATGAGCGACGGCTTCCTGTTCACCGGGCGGCTCGGGCTCGACAGCCACCCGTGGCTGGCCGACCACGCCGTGCTGGGCTCCGCCGTGCTGCCGGGCGCCGCCCTCGTCGAGCTGGCGATCCGCGCCGGGGACCAGGTCGGCTGCGAACACCTCGCCGAACTCGCCGTGGAGACCCCGCTGGTGCTGCCCGCCCGCGGCGGGGTGCGCATCCAGGTCGAGGTCGGGGCGCGGGACGCCGCCGGGCGCCGCAAGTTCTCCGTCTCCTCCCGTGCCGACGACGCCGCCGACACGGCGTGGACCCGGCACGCCACCGGCGCGCTCGCCGACACACGCCCCTCGGCGGCCCCCGCCGAGCTGACCACCTGGCCGCCGGCCGGCGCCGAGGCGATCGACACCGACGACCTCTACACGGAGCTGGCCGCCGCCGGGCTGCGGCACGGACCGCTCTTCCAGGGGCTGACCGCCGCCTGGCGCAGCGGCGAGGAACTGTTCGCCGAGGTGCGGCTGGCCGAGGACGCCGATCCGGCCGCCGCTGCCTTCGCCGTCCACCCGGCGCTGCTCGACGCGGTGCTGCACGCGCTGCACGGCCGCTCCGGCGCCCGGCTGACCTCCGCCTGGCAGGGCGTGACCCTGCACGCGGTCGGCGCCGACGCGCTGCGCGTGCGGATCTCGCCGACCGGCGAGGACACCGTTGCGCTGGTGCTCGCCGACGCCACCGGGCAGCCGGTCGCCACCGTCGACGCGCTGACCCTCCGTCCGCTGCCGGAGAGCGACGCCGACCTCGTCGCCGCCGGCTCCTCCGCCCACCAGCAGGCGCTGTTCCGGCTGGACTGGGTCGCGCCGCGGGCCGTCGCCACCGAGCCGGGCGCCGCCGGACGCCGCGCGGCACTCGGCGCCGACGCCTTCGGGCTGGGCCCGGCAGGCGTCACCGACGCCTCCTTCCCGGACCTCGCCGCCCTCGCGGCGGCCGTCGACGCGGGGGAGACCACGGCGCCCGAGCTGGTGCTGGCCTCCTTCCCCGCGGCCCAGGACGGCGAGGACCTCGCCGCCGCCACCCACCGGGCCGCGCTCCGCGCGCTGGAGCTGGTGCAGGGCTGGCTGGCCGACACCCGCTTCACCGACGCCAAGCTGGCCCTCGTCACCCGGGGCGCGATCGCCGCCGGCCCCGACGAGGACGTCACCGACCTGGCGCACTCCGCCCTGTGGGGCCTGCTGCGCTCCGCCGAGACCGAGAACCCCGACCGCTTCGTCCTCGTCGACCTCGACGGCACCGACGCCTCCACGGCCGCCCTGCACGACGCGCTGGCCACCGGGGAACCCGAACTGGCGCTGCGCGACGGCGAGATCCTGGTGCCGCGCCTGGCCCGCACCACCGCCGCCGACCTGAAGGGCCCGGACACCCCGGTACCCGCCCTGGACACCGAGGGCACCGTCCTGATCACCGGCGGCACCGGCAGCCTGGGCCGCCTGGTCGCCCGCCACCTGATCACCGAGTACGGCGTCCGCCACCTGCTGCTCACCAGCCGCCGCGGCCCCGAGGCCCCCGGCGCCGACGAGCTCCGCGACGAACTCGCCGCGCTGGGCGCCCAGGTGACCATCGCAGGCTGCGACGCCGCCGACCGCGAGGCGCTGGCCGCCACCCTGGCCGCCGTCCCGGCCGCCCACCCGCTCACCGCCGTCGTGCACACCGCCGGCGTCCTGGACGACGCCACCGTGCCCGGCCTGACGTCCGGGCAGCTGGACCGCGTGCTGCGCCCCAAGGTGGACGCGGCGTGGAACCTGCACGAGCTCACCCGCGACCTCGACCTGTCCGCCTTCGTCCTGTTCTCCGCCATCGCCGGCACCCTGGGCGGCGCCGGCCAGGCCAACTACGCCGCGGGCAACGTCTTCCTCGACGCGCTCGCCGGCCACCGGCACGCCCAGGGCCTGCCCGCCACCTCCCTGGTCTGGGGCCTGTGGGCCGGGTCCGGCGGCATCACCGGCGGACTGACCGAGACCGACCTGCTGCGGCTGGCCCGCAGCGGCATGGGCGCCCTCGGCGACGACGAGGGCATGGCGCTCTTCGACGCCGCCCGCCGCACCGGCCGGGCCGTCCTGGTCCCGGCCCGGCTGGACCTGGCGGCGCTGCGCTCCGCGCACGGCACCGGCCCGGTCCCGGCGCTGCTGCGCGGCCTGATCCGCGGCTCCGGCCGGCGCACCGCCGCCGCCGGACCCGCCGCCGCCGGCTCCTCGCTGTCCGAACGGCTGCTCGCGCTGCCCCCGGCCGAGCGTCGGCGCACCCTCCTCGACCTGGTCCGCACCCAGGTCTCCGCGGTACTCGGACACGCCGGCCCGGAGGCCGTCGAGCCGCGCCGGGCCTTCAAGGAGCTGGGCTTCGACTCGCTGATCGCGGTCGAGCTCCGCAACCGGCTCTCCGCGGCCACCGGGCTGAAGCTGCCCACCACCATCGTCTTCGACCACCCCAACTCCGCCTTCCTCGCCGACCACCTGCGCGGCGAGCTCCTGGGCGTCCTCGTCGACGAGGACGCCGAGCAGGCCGACGCGACGGCCACCGCCGCGCCCGACGACGACCCCATCGCCATCGTCGCGATGAGCTGCCGCTACCCCGGCGACGTGGACTCGCCCGAGGAGCTGTGGCGACTGGTCACCGGAGGCGAGGACGCCATCACCGGCTTCCCGGTCAACCGCGGCTGGGAGGCGCTGGACTGGGCGTCCGAGGGCGAGACGGGCGACTACGCCCGGGCGGGCGGCTTCCTGCACGAGGCCGACCTGTTCGACGCCGCCTTCTTCGGGATCTCGCCGCGCGAGGCCCTCGCGATGGACCCGCAGCAGCGGTTGCTGCTGGAGACGTCCTGGGAGGCGTTCGAGCGCGCGGGCATCGACCCCGAGGCCGTGCGCGGCCGCAGCGTCGGCGTCTTCGTCGGCGCCTCCTACAGCGCCTACGAGGTGGGCCTGGAGCAGGCCGGCGCCGAGGTCGCGGGCCATGTGATGACCGGCAACGCGGGCAGCGTCATCTCCGGGCGCATCTCCTACGCCCTCGGCCTCGAAGGCCCCGCCGTCACCGTCGACACCGCCTGCTCCTCCTCCCTGGTCGCCCTGCACTGGGCCATCCAGGCGCTGCGCCAGGGCGAGTGCTCCATGGCGCTCGCCGGCGGCGTCACCGTCATGACCACCCCCGGCACGTTCACCGAGTTCAGCCGCCAGCGCGGGCTGGCCTCCGACGGCCGCGTCAAGGCGTTCGCGGCGGCCGCCGACGGCACGGGCTGGGGCGAGGGCGTCGGCATGCTGCTCGTCGAGCGGCTCTCCGACGCGCGGAAGCACGGCCACCCCGTCCTCGCCGTCGTGCGCGGCTCCGCCGTCAACCAGGACGGCGCCAGCAACGGTCTGACCGCGCCCAACGGCCCCGCGCAGCAGCGCGTCATCCGCAAGGCGCTGGCCGGCGCCGGGCTCACCACCGCCGAGGTCGACGTCGTCGAGGCGCACGGCACAGGCACGACGCTGGGCGACCCGATCGAGGCGCAGGCCCTGCTGGCCACCTACGGGCAGAACCGGCCCGACGGCCGGCCGCTGTACCTCGGCTCCATCAAGTCCAACATCGGCCACTCGCAGGCCGCCTCCGGCGTCGCCGGGATCATCAAGATGGTCCAGGCGATGGAGCGCGGCGTGCTGCCGCAGACGCTGCACGTGGACGAGCCGACCCCGCACGTCGACTGGTCGGCCGGGGCGGTCGAGCTGCTCACCGAGACCATCGACTGGCCGGAGACCGGCCGCCCGCGCCGCGCCGCCGTCTCCTCCTTCGGCATCAGCGGCACCAACGCCCACACCATCATCGAGCAGGCCCCGGCGGCCGACCCGGCGCCGACCGCCGGCACGCGGCTCCCGCTGCTGCCCTTCACCGTGTCGGCCAAGAGCCCGGACGCGCTGCGCGCCCAGGCCGAGCGGCTGCACGCCCACCTGACGATCCACCCGGAGCTCGAACCGGCCGACGTCGCCCGTTCGCTGGCCACCGGCCGCGCCGGGCTGCACCACCGCGCGGTGCTCGCCGCCGACGGCCGCGACGCGCTGCTGCACGGCCTGGAGGCGCTGGCCGCCGGGCGCACCGCCCCCGGCCTCGCCGAGGGCACCGTCACCGAGGGCGGGACGGCGTTCCTGTTCACGGGTCAGGGCAGTCAGCGGCTGGGAATGGGGCGTGAGTTGTATGCCGCGTTCCCGGTGTTCGCGGAGGCGTTCGACGCGGTCTGTGACGAGTTGGACCGGCACTTGGAGCGTCCGCTGAAGACGGTGGTCTTCGGTGAGGACGCCGAGCTGCTGAACCAGACCGGTTACACCCAGCCCGCGTTGTTCGCGGTCGAGGTGGCGCTGTTCCGTCTGGTCGAAGCGTGGGGTGTCAGGGCCGATGTGCTGTCCGGCCACTCGATCGGTGAGCTGGCCGCCGCGCATGTGGCGGGTGTGTTGTCGCTGGCGGACGCCGCGAAGCTGGTTGCCGCGCGTGGTCGTCTGATGCAGGAACTCCCCGCCGGTGGCGCGATGATCGCAGTCGAGGCGTCGGAGGAGGAGGTTCTTCCGCTGCTGACCGAGCGGGTGAGCATCGCCGCTCTGAATGGCCCGCGGTCGGTTGTGATCGCGGGTGACGAGGACGCGGCTGTCACGATCGCTGCGAGCTTTGAGGAGCAGGGTCGTAAGACGAAGCGTCTGACGGTCTCGCATGCGTTCCACTCGCCTCGTATGGACGGCATGTTGGAGGAGTTCCGCGCGGTGGCCGAGGGGCTGTCGTACGAGGCCCCGCGTATCGGGATCGTCTCCGGTCTGACGGGCGCGCTGGTCTCCGTCGAGGAGATCACCAGCTCGGACTTCTGGGTCCGTCACGTCCGTGAGGCGGTCCGCTTCCTGGACGCAGTGCGGACCCTGGAGGCGCAGGACGTCACCACCTTCGTGGAGCTGGGCCCCGACGGGGTGCTCTCCGCGATGGGTCAGGAGTGCGTCACCGGCGATGGCGCGGCCTTCATACCGGTGCTGCGCAAGGGCCGTGCCGAGGCCGAGGCGCTCACCGCCGCCGTGGCACGGGCGAACGTCCGTGGCGTGACGGTGGACTGGGCGGCGTTCTTCGCCGGCACGGGTGCCGTGCGGGTCGAGCTGCCGACGTACGCCTTCCAGCGCCGCCGCTACTGGCCGGACGCGCCGGTGCGGGCCCTCGCGGCCCCGGCCGGCGTCGACGGCTGGCGCTACCAGGTGTCCTGGAAGCCGCTGTCCCCGAGCACGGCGTCCCGGCCCACCGGCGTCTGGCTGGTCGCCGCGCCCGAGGGCGAGGCGGAGTGGTCCGCCGGCGTCATCCGTACGCTCATCGAGCGCGGCGCCGAGGCGCGGCTGGTCGAGCTGGGCGCCGCCGACGGCCGCGCCGGGTACGCCGAGCGGCTCCGCGAGGCGGCCGTCGGCGCCGAGGTGTCCGGTGTGCTCTCGCTGCTGGCGCTCGCCGAGGACGGCGGGCTGCCGGCCACGGCCGCACTGACGCAGGCGCTGGGCGACGCCGCCGTGGACGCCCCGCTGTGGGTGGCCACCCGCGGCGCGGTGTCGACCGGGCGCACCGACGCGCCCGCGGACCCGGCCCGGGCGCAGGTCTGGGGCCTGGGCCGGATCGCGGCCCTGGAGCACCCGGAGCGCTGGGGCGGCCTGGTCGACCTGCCGGAGACGGCGGACGACCGCGCGCTGACCCGACTGGTCACGGTGCTGGCCGGCGCCGGTGACGAGGACCAGATCGCGATCCGCTCCGCCGGAGTTCTCGGCCGTCGGCTCGTACGGGCCGCCGCCGCGCCGGTCGCCGAGGCCGACGCATGGCGGCCGCGCGGTTCGGTGCTGGTCACCGGCGGCACGGGCGCGCTGGGCGCCCAGGTCGCCCGCTGGCTGGTGGAGAACGGTGCCGAGCACCTGGTGCTGACCAGCCGCCGCGGTCCGGACGCGCCGGGCGCGGCCGAGCTGCGCGATGAACTTGTCGCGATGGGCGCCCGGGTCACCGTCGCGGCCTGCGACGTGGCCGACCGGGAGGCGCTGGCCGGCCTGATCGCCTCGCTGCCCGAGGAACTCCCGCTGACCGCCGTGGTGCACGCCGCCGGTGTGCTGGACGACGGCGTCCTGGACGCGCTCACCCCCGAGCGCTTCGCCACCGTCCTGCGCGCCAAGGCCGGGGCCGCTGCCAACCTGGACGAACTCACGCGCGAGCTGGACCTGTCCGCGTTCGTGCTCTTCTCCTCGATCTCCGGCACGCTCGGTGCCGCCGGTCAGGCCAACTACGGTGCCGCCAACGCCTACCTGGACGCGCTGGCCGAGCGCCGGCGCGCCGAGGGCCTGCCCGCGACCTCGATCGCGTGGGGCCCGTGGGCCGAGGGCGGAATGGCCGCCGACGCCGCCCTGGAGCAGCGCATGCGCCGCGCCGGGCTGCCGCCGATGGACGCCGCTCTCGCGATCAGCGCCCTCCAGCAGGCCCTGGACCTGGACGACGCCGTGCTGGCCGTCGCCGATGTGGACTGGGAGCGGTTCGGCCCCGGCTTCGCCGCCGTACGGCCCAGCCCGCTGCTGTCCGACCTGGCCGAGACGCGCCAGTCGGCATCCCGTACCGCCACCGCCGTCGACCGGGCGGGTAAGGCCGCCGAGCCGGCCTCCTCGCTCGGCCGACAGCTGCTCGAACTCGGCGAGTCCGAGCGCGGCACCTTCCTGCTGGACCTGGTCCGCGGCCACGTCGCCGAGGTGCTGGGCCACGCCCACGTCGAGGACGTCGCGGCCGACCGCGCGTTCCGCGAGATCGGCTTCGACTCGCTGACCGCCGTCGAGCTGCGCAACGGACTCAACGCCGTCACCGGCCTGCGGCTGCCCGCCACACTCATCTACGACTACCCGACGCCGAACGCCCTCGCCGACCACCTCCTCGCCGAACTCCTCGGCGAGCAGGCCGCGATCACCGGTCCGGTGCTGACGGCCGTGGCCGACGACCCGATCGCGATCGTCGCGATGAGCTGCCGCTTCCCCGGCGGCGTACACACCCCCGAGCAGCTGTGGCAGCTGCTCTCCTCCGGCACGGACGTCATCTCGGGCATGCCCACCGACCGCGGCTGGGACCTGGAGGCGCTCTACAACCCGGACCCGGACGCCGAGGGCACCTCGTACGCCCGTGAGGGCGGCTTCCTGCACGACGTCGCCGACTTCGACCCGACGTTCTTCGGGATCTCGCCGCGCGAGGCCCTCGCCATGGACCCGCAGCAGCGACTGCTGCTGGAGACCTCCTGGGAGGCGTTCGAGCGGGCCGGGATCGACCCGGCGACGCTGCGCGGCAGCCACGCCGGCGTGTTCGTCGGCACCAACGGGCAGGACTACCTGTCGCTGCTGCTGGGCGGCTCCGAGGGCCTCGAAGGCCACATGGGCACGGGCAACGCGGCCAGCGTGATCTCCGGCCGGCTGGCGTACGTCTTCGGCCTGGAGGGCCCGGCCGTCACCATCGACACGGCCTGCTCCTCGTCGCTGGTCGCCCTGCACTCCGCCATCCAGGCGCTGCGCAACGGCGAGTGCTCGCTGGCCCTGGCCGGCGGTGTCACGGTGATGTCCACCCCGGGCGTCTTCATCGACTTCAGCCGCCAGCGCGGACTCGCCACGGACGGCCGGATCAAGGCGTTCGCGGCCGGTGCCGACGGCACCGGCTGGGGCGAGGGCGTCGGCATGCTGCTCGTCGAGCGGCTCTCCGACGCGCGGAAGAACGGTCACCCCGTCCTCGCCGTCGTGCGGGGCACGGCGGTCAACCAGGACGGTGCGAGCAACGGCCTGACGGCGCCCAACGGCCCGTCGCAGCAGCGCGTCATCCGTCAGGCACTGGCGGCGGCCGGACTGTCGGCCACCGAGGTCGACGCGGTCGAGGCGCACGGCACCGGCACGAGGCTCGGCGACCCGATCGAGGCGCAGGCGCTGCTCGCCACGTACGGCCAGGACCGCCCCGCCGACCGGCCGCTGTATCTGGGCTCCATCAAGTCCAACATCGGTCACACGCAGGCCGCCGCGGGCGTCGCGGGCGTGATCAAGATGGTGCTCGCGATGCGCCACGGCGTGCTGCCGCAGACCCTGCACATCGACGAGCCCACCCCGCACGTCGACTGGGCGGCGGGCGACATCGCCCTGCTGACCGAGTCGGTGGCGTGGCCGGAGACCGACCGTCCGCGCCGCGCGGGCATCTCGTCCTTCGGCTTCAGCGGCACCAACGCGCACACGATCATCGAGCAGGCCCCGGCCGAGGAGGCCGTCGAGAGCGCGTCCGAGCCGGGCGCGGTCCCGCCGGTGCTGCCGGTGGTCCTGTCCGCCCGCACCGGTGAGGGCCTGCGTGCCCAGGCCGAGCGCCTGCGGACGCACCTGACCGAGGAGCCGGAGACCGCACTCGCCGACCTCGGCTACTCTCTGGCCGCACACCGCGCCCTCCTCGAGGAGCGGGCCGCGCTGGTCGTCGCCGACCGGGACGCCCTGCTGGCGGGCCTGGAGGCCCTCGCGCGTGACGAGTCGGCAGCGGGCCTGGTGACGGGCTCGGTGGCGAGCGGCAGGACGGCGTTCCTGTTCACGGGTCAGGGCAGTCAGCGGCTGGGTATGGGGCGTGAGCTGTACGCCGCGTTCCCGGTGTTCGCGGAGGCGTTCGACGCGGTCTGTGACGAGCTGGACCGGCACTTGGAGCGTCCGCTGAAGACCGTGGTCTTCGGCGAGGACGCCGAGCTGCTGGATCGGACCGGCTGGACTCAGCCCGCGTTGTTCGCGATTGAGGTGGCGCTGTTCCGTCTCGTCGAGTCGTGGGGTGTGAAGGCGGACTTCCTCTCCGGTCACTCGATCGGTGAGCTGGCTGCCGCGCATGTGGCGGGTGTGCTGTCGCTGGCGGACGCGGCGAAGCTGGTGGCGGCTCGTGGTCGTCTGATGCAGGAACTCCCCGCCGGTGGCGCGATGATCGCGGTGCAGGCGTCGGAGGACGAGGTGCTGCCGCTGCTGACGGAGGGTGTCAGCATTGCTGCCCTGAACGGCCCGCAGTCGGTTGTGATCGCGGGCGATGAGGACGCGGCTCTGGAGATTGCTGCGGCCTTCGAGGCGCAGGGTCGTAAGACCAAGCGCCTCACGGTCTCGCACGCGTTCCACTCGCCGCGTATGGACGGCATGTTGGAGGAGTTCCGTGCGGTGGCCGAGGGGCTGTCGTACGAGACTCCGCGCATCCCGATCGTGTCGAACCTGACCGGCGCCTTGGTCTCCGTCGAGGAGATCACCAGCCCGGACTTCTGGGTGCGCCACGTCCGCGAGGCGGTCCGCTTCCTCGACGGCGTCCGCGCCCTGGAGGAGCACGGCGTCACCACCTTCATCGAGCTCGGCCCCGACGGTGTGCTCTCCGCGATGGGCCAGGAGTGCGTCACCGGCGATGGCACGGCCTTCGTGCCGGTGCTGCGCAAGGGCCGTGCCGAGGCCGAGGCGCTCACCGCCGCCGTGGCACGGGCACACGTCCGCGGTGCGAAGGTGGACTGGGCGGCGTACTACGCGGGCACCGGTGCCGTGCGGGTCGAGCTGCCGACGTACGCCTTCCAGCGCGAGCGCTACTGGCCGAAGGTCTCCTCGCTCTACCTCGGGGACGTCGCGGCCGTGGGTCTCGGCCGGGCCGGGCACCCGCTGCTCGGCGCGAGCGCCGAGCTGCCGGGCGCCGACGGGATGCTGTTCACCAACCGCCTGGCGCTGTCGACGCACCCCTGGCTGGCGGACCACACCATCATGGACACGGTCCTGCTGCCGGGAACGGCCTTCGTGGAGCTGGCCATTCGCGCCGGCGACCAGGTCGGCTGCGAGCACCTCGAAGAGCTGACGCTCGAGGCGCCGCTGGTCCTGCCCGAGCGGGGCGGGGTCCAGCTGCGGCTGTGGGTCGGCGCGGCCGACGAGTCGGGCCGCCGCCCCCTGACCTTCCACTCCCGCCTGGAGGACCTCCCGGCCGAGGAGCCGTGGACCCGGCACGCCAGCGGTGTGCTGGCCGCCGCCGCGGACCGCTCGGAGCCGGCCTTCGAGATGGGCGTGTGGCCGCCGAAGGGCGCGGCCGAGGTGGCGGTCGAGGACCGCTACGAGCACCTGCGGGACGTGGGCTTCGCCTACGGCCCCGCCTTCCAGGGCCTGCGCAAGGCGTGGCGGCGCGACGGCGAGATCTTCGCCGAGGTGCAGCTGCCCGAGGATGCCCGGGCCGCGGACTTCGGGCTGCACCCCGCGCTGCTGGACTCGGCGCTGCACGCGCTGGGTCTCGGTGGCCTGGGCGGCACCGAGACCCAGGGCCGGCTGCCGTTCGCCTGGGCCGGGGTGTCGCTGCTCGCCGGCGGCGCCGCCGCCCTGCGCGTCCGGATGGCCGCCACCGGTGGCGACGGCGTGCTGCTGGAGATAGCGGACGCGACCGGCGCGCCGGTCGCCGCGGTCGAGTCGCTCGCGCTGCGCCCGGTCTCGGACGAGCAGCTGCGCAACGCCCGGACGACCTACCACGAGTCGCTGTTCCGCGTGGAGTGGACCGGGCTCGCGGCGGCGTCAGCCGCGTCCGCCGACGGCCGCTGGGCGGTCCTCGGCTCCGCCGCCCTCGTCGGCGCGGACGTTCCGGCGTACGCCACGTACACCGACCTCGTCGAGGCGGTCGACGCCGGTGCCCCGGCGCCGGAGTTCGTCTTCGTCTCCCCGTCCGCGGACGGGGCCGGTGAGGACGCGGCCGCCGTCGCCCACCGGGCCGGCGCCGAGGCGCTCGCCCTGGTGCACGCGTGGCTGGCCGAGGAGCGCTTCGCCGACTCCCGGCTGGTGGTGCTGACCTCGGGGGCCGTGGCCACCGAGGCCGGTGCGCCGGTGACCGACCTGGCGGGCGCGACCGTGCGGGGCCTGCTGCGCTCGGCACAGTCGGAGAACCCGGACCGCTTCCTCCTGGTGGACATCGACGGGCACGCCGACTCGCTCGGTGCGCTGCCCGCCGCGCTGACCGCCGGAGAACCCGAGATCGCGATCCGGGAGGGCGCCCTCAAGGCGCCGCGACTGGCCCGCGCGGCCTCGGCGGACGACATCGACGCCACCGCGTGGAACGCGGACGGCACGGTGCTGGTGACGGGCGCCAGCGGCTCGCTCGGCGGGCTGTTCGCCCGGCACCTGGTGGCCGAACACAGCGTGCGGAACCTGCTGTTGGTGAGCCGTCGGGGTGCCGAGGCGCCCGGTGCGGCGGAGCTGGCGGCCGAGCTCACCGAGGCCGGTGCGTCGGTGATGTGGGCGGCGTGCGACGTGGCCGACCGGGAGGCGCTGGCCGCCGTCCTGGCGGACGTCCCGGCCGCGCACCCGCTGACCGCGGTCGTGCACACCGCCGGTGTGCTCGACGACGGCACGGTCGGCTCGCTGACCCCGGAGCGGTTGGCGTACGTCTTCCGCCCGAAGGTTGACGCGGCCTGGAACCTGCACGAGCTGACGCGGGATCTGGACCTGGCGGCGTTCGTGGTGTTCTCCTCGGCCGCCGGTGTCTTCGGCGGTGCGGGTCAGGGCAACTACGCGGCGGCCAACGCCTTCCTGGACGCTCTCGCCGAGCACCGCAGGGCGCAGGGCCTGGCCGCGACCGCCCTTGCCTGGGGTCTGTGGGCCGGTGGCGGCATGGGTGACACCCTGGACGAGGCCGACATCACCCGGATGCGGCGCGCCGGAGTGCCCCCGCTGTCCGCCGCGGACGGCCTGCGGCTCTTCGACGCCGCCCTCACCACGGGCGAGTCGACGCTGGTCCCGATGCGGCTGGACCTCCCGGCGCTGCGTACGCAGGCCGCGAACGGTCCCGTCTCCGCGCTGCTGCGCGGGCTGGTCCGGGTGCCGGCGCGGCGCACGGTCGATGCCGGCGTGGCGGGTGCGGGTGAGTCGGGTCTTGTGCAGCGGCTTGTCGGGCTGAGCCCGGTGGAGCAGGAGCGGATGCTGCTGGATCTGGTCCGTGGTCAGGTGGCGACTGTTCTCGGTTATGCCGGGGCGGAGACCGTTGGTTCGGGCCGGGCGTTCAAGGAGCTCGGTTTCGACTCGCTGACCGCGGTGGAGTTGCGTAATCAGTTGAACGCGGTGACGGGGCTGCGGCTGCCGGCCACGTTGATCTTCGATTATCCGGACCCGACCGTCCTCGCCCGCCACCTGCGGACCGAGCTGGTCGGCGACGAGGTCGTCACCACGGCCCCGGACACCACCGTCGTCGTGGCCGACGACGAGCCGATCGCCATCGTCGGCATGAGCTGCCGCTTCCCGGGCGGGATCACCAGCCCCGAGGAGCTGTGGCAGCTCGTCCTGGGCTCGGTGGACGCGATCTCCGGCTTCCCGGCGGACCGTGGCTGGGACCTGGACGCGCTGAACGGCGGCACTCCCGGTGCGTCCGGCACCAGCTCCACCATCGAGGGCGGATTCCTGCACGACGCCGCCGAGTTCGACCCGGCGTTCTTCGGGATCAACCCGCGTGAGGCCATGGCGATGGACCCGCAGCAGCGGCTGCTGCTGGAGACGTCCTGGGAGGCGTTCGAGCGCGCGGGCATCGACCCGACCTCGGTGCGCGGCAGCCGGACCGGTGTCTTCGCCGGTGTGATGTACCACGACTACCTGACGCGCCTGACGGGCGTCCCGGAGGACCTGGAGGGCTACCTCGGCACCGGTGCCGCGGGCAGCGTCGCCTCCGGCCGGGTGTCGTACACCTTCGGCCTGGAGGGTCCGGCGGTCACCATCGACACGGCGTGCTCGTCGTCGCTGGTCGCCCTGCACCTCGCGGCGCAGGCGCTGCGCAACGGCGAATGCACCATGGCGCTCGCCGGTGGTGTGACCGTCATGGCCACCCCGGACACGTTCATCGACTTCAGCCGCCAGCAGGGTCTTTCGACCGACGGCCGCTGCAAGTCCTTCGCGGCGGCCGCGGACGGCACCGGCTGGTCCGAGGGTGCGGGCATGCTGCTCGTCGAGCGGCTGTCGGACGCACAGCGGCACGGCCACCCGGTCCTCGCCGTGGTGCGGGGCTCGGCGGTCAACCAGGACGGTGCGAGCAACGGCCTGACGGCCCCCAACGGCCCGTCGCAGCAGCGCGTCATCCGCGCGGCGCTGGCCAACGCGGGCGTCTCGGCCGCCGATGTGGACGCGGTCGAGGCGCACGGCACGGGCACGACGCTGGGTGACCCGATCGAGGCGCAGGCGCTGCTGGCCACCTACGGTCAGGAGCGGCTGGAGGGACAGCCGCTGTGGCTGGGTTCCTTCAAGTCGAACGTGGGTCACACCCAGGCCGCCGCCGGTGTCGGCGGCATCATCAAGATGGTCATGGCGATGCGCCACGGCGTGCTGCCGCAGACCCTGCACATCGACGAGCCCACCCCGCACGTCGACTGGGCGACCGGTGACATCGAGCTGCTGACCGAGGCGCGGGCCTGGCCGGAGACCGGCCGGGTGCGCCGCGCGGCGGTGTCCTCCTTCGGTGTGAGCGGCACCAACGCCCACACCATCATCGAGCAGGCGCCCGAGCAGGCTCCCGCCCGGCCCGCCGCCCCGGCGGTGGAGCTCCCGGCGGTGCCGTGGGTGCTGTCGGGCAAGTCGGAGGCCGCGCTGCGCGGCCAGGCCGAGCGGCTCCTCGCCCACCTCGCCGCGCACACCGAGCCGGCCGCCACCGACGTGGCCTACTCGCTGGCGACCGGCCGGGCGGCACTGGAGCGGCGCGCGGCGGTCGTCGCCGCCGACCCCGCCGGCCTCCGCGCCGGACTGGAGGCCCTGGCGCGCGGCACCACCGCCGCGGGCCTGATCACTGGCACCGCCACCGAGAGCGGGACGGCGTTCCTGTTCACGGGTCAGGGCAGCCAGCGGCTGGGTATGGGGCGTGAGTTGTACGCCGCCTACCCGGCCTTCGCGGAGGCGTTCGACGCGGTCTGTGACGAGTTGGACCGGCACTTGGAGCGTCCGCTGAAGACCGTGGTCTTCGGTGAGGACGCCGAGCTGCTGAACCAGACGCGGTACACCCAGCCCGCGCTGTTCGCCGTCGAGGTGGCGCTGTTCCGCCTCGTCGAGGCGTGGGGTGTCAGGGCCGATGTGCTGTCCGGCCACTCGATCGGTGAGCTGGCTGCCGCGCATGTGGCGGGTGTGCTGTCGCTGGCGGACGCGGCGAAGCTGGTTGCCGCGCGTGGTCGCCTGATGCAGGAACTCCCCGCCGGTGGCGCCATGGTGGCGATCCAGGCGTCGGAGGAAGAGGTTCTTCCGCTGCTGACGGAGGGTGTCAGCATTGCCGCCCTGAACGGCCCGCAGTCGGTTGTGATCGCGGGTGACGAGGACGCGGCGCTCGCGATCGCGGCCGGTTTCGAGGAGCAGGGCCGTAAGACCAAGCGCCTCACGGTCTCGCACGCGTTCCACTCGCCGCGCATGGACGGCATGTTGGACGCCTTCCGCGCCGTCGCCGAGGGCCTGACGTACGAGGCCCCGCGCATCCCGGTCGTCTCCGGTCTGACGGGTGCGCTGGTCTCCGCCGAGGAGATCACGAACCCGGAGTTCTGGGTCCGTCACGTTCGTGAGGCGGTCCGCTTCCTGGACGTGGTGCGGACCCTGGAGACCCAGAACGTCACCACCTTCGTCGAGCTGGGTCCGGACGGTGTGCTGACCGCGATGGCGCAGGAGTGCGTCACCGGTGAGGGCGCGGCGTTCGTCTCCGCGCTGCGCAAGGGGCGCGCCGAGGCCGAGTCGGTGACCGGTGCGCTGGCCGCGCTGCACGTGCGGGGTGTCGCCCTGGACTGGACGGCGTTCTTCGCGGGGACGGAGGCCGCGCGGGTCGAGCTGCCGACGTACGCCTTCGAGCGCCGGCGCTACTGGGTCGAGTCCCCCGAGGGGCCGGCCCAGGGCGGCGCGCTGACCGTGGACGCGGTGGACGCGCGGTTCTGGGAGGCCGTCGAGCGCGAGGACCTGGAGGCCCTCGCGGGCACGCTGCGCTCCGAAGACACCGAGGAGCTCTCCTCGTTGAGCGCGGTCCTGCCGATGCTGTCCTCGTGGCGGCGTCAGCAGACCGAGTTGTCGACCGTCGACGCCTGGCGCTACCAGGCGACGTGGAAGCCGGTGACCCTCCGTGCCGAGGGCGCGCCGAGCGGCCGTTGGCTGGTCGTCACGTCCGCGGACCAGGCCGGTGCGGCGTGGGCCGAGGGCGTCGTACGGATGCTGGCGGCGCGCGGCGCCGAGGCCCGGGTCGTCGAGCTGGGCGCCGAGGGCGACCGCTCGTCGGTCGCCGAGCGGCTGCGCGCGGAGGCCGGGGACGGTGCGGTGGCGGGCGTGTTCTCGCTGCTGGCCGCCGCGGGTGCCGCGGGGCTGAACCGTACGCTCGCGCTGACCCAGGCGCTGGGCGACGCCGCCGTGGACGCCCCGCTGTGGGTGGCCACCCGTGGCGCGGTGTCCGTGGGCCGCTCCGACGCGCCGGTCGACCCGGTGCAGGCGCGGGTCTGGGGCCTGGGCCGGGTGGCGGCGCTGGAGCTCCCGGAGCGCTGGGGCGGTCTGGTCGACCTGCCGGAGACGGCGGACGACCGGGCGCTGGCGCGACTCGCCGGGGTGCTCTCCGGCCGTGGTGGCGAGGACCAGGTGGCGGTCCGCTCCTCCGGTGTCTTCGGGCGCCGGCTCACCCGGGGCGCGGCCCCGGCGAAGGCCGGCCGGACCTGGGTGCCGGGCGGTGGCTCGGTGCTGGTCACCGGTGGCACCGGTGCGCTGGGTGGTCATGTGGCGCGTTGGCTGGTGGGTCAGGGTGCCGAGCATCTGGTGCTGACCAGCCGTCGCGGTCCGGACGCGCCGGGCGCTGCCGAGCTGCGTGATGAACTCGTCGCGCTGGGCGCTCAGGTCACGGTCGCGGCTTGCGACGTGGCCGACAGGGAGGCCCTGGCCGGGCTCCTGGCCTCGCTGCCTGCAGAGCTGCCGCTGACGGCCGTGGTCCACGCGGCCGGTGTGCTGGACGACGGTGTGCTGGACGCGCTCACCCCCGAGCGCTTCGCGACCGTCCTGCGCGCCAAGGCGGAAGCCGCGGCCAACCTGGACGAGCTGACCCGGGATCTGGACCTGTCGGCGTTCGTGCTCTTCTCCTCGACGGCCGGTTCCATGGGCGCCGCGGGGCAGGGCAACTACGCAGCCGCGAACGCCTTCCTGGACGCGCTGGCCGAGCGGCGGCGGGCCGAGGGCCTGCCGGCGACGTCGATCGCCTGGGGCCCGTGGGCCGAGGGCGGCATGGCCGGCGACGAGGCCCTGGAGCAGCGCATGCGCCGCGCCGGCGTGCCGCCGATGGCGGCGGAGCTGGCGATCGCCGCGCTGCAGCGGGCACTCGACCTGGACGAGACCGCGGTGACCATCGCGGACATCGACTGGGCGCGGCTCGCGCCGGGCTTCACCGCCTCGCGGCCGAGCGCCCTGCTGCTGGAACTGCCCGAGGCGCGTACCGCGCTGGAGGCCGAGGCGGCACAGGCGCCCGGTGCGGGCGCGGCGGCCGAGGGCGAATCCTCGCTGGCCCGGCGGTTGGCCGGGCTGTCCGGCGCCGAGGCCGAGCAGGCGCTGCTCGACCTGGTGCGCTCCGCGGTGGCGGACGTGCTCGGTCACGCCGACACGGAGGAGGTCGAGGCCGGACGGGCCTTCAAGGAGCTGGGCTTCGACTCGCTGACCGCGGTCGAGCTGCGCAACCGGCTCAACTCCGTGACCGGGCTGCGGCTGCCGCCCACCCTGGTCTACGACTACCCGTCGTCGGCGGCGCTCGCCGACCACCTCAGGACCGAGGTCCTGGGCGAGGAGAGCGAGCCCGTCGCCGGCCCCGCCGCCTCCGTGGCGGCCGTGGCCGACGACCCGATCGCGATCGTGGCGATGAGCTGCCGCTTCCCCGGCGGCGTGACCACCCCCGAGGAGCTGTGGAAGCTGCTGGCCTCCGGCCGGGACGCCGTCACCGGCTTCCCCGCCGACCGCGGCTGGGACATCGAGGGGCTGTACGACCCGGAGTCCGACGGCGAGAACACCAGCTACGTCCGTGAGGGCGGCTTCCTGACGGACGCCGGGGCCTTCGACGCGGCGTTCTTCGGGATCTCGCCGCGCGAGGCCGTCGCGATGGACCCGCAGCAGCGGTTGCTGCTGGAGACGTCCTGGGAGGCGTTCGAGCGGGCGGGCATCGCCCCCGGGACGCTGCGCGGCCGACAGGTCGGTGTCTTCGCGGGCACCAACGGCCAGGACTACATGTCACTGGTGCTCAACTCGTCCGACGGCGGCGACGGCTTCATGGGTACGGGCAACGCGGCCAGTGTGATGTCCGGCCGGGTCTCCTACGCCCTGGGCCTGGAGGGTCCGGCGGTCACCGTCGACACCGCGTGCTCCTCGTCGCTGGTGGCGCTGCACTGGGCGATCCAGGCGCTGCGCAACGGCGAGTGCTCGCTCGCCCTCGCGGGCGGTGTGACCGTGATGTCGACGCCGGGCTCGTTCGTCGAGTTCAGCAAGCAGCGCGGGCTGGCCTCGGACGGCCGGATCAAGGCGTTCGCGGCCGGTGCGGACGGTACGGGCTGGGGTGAGGGCGTGGGCATGCTGCTCGTGGAGCGGCTCTCCGACGCGCAGCGCAACGGTCACCCGGTCCTCGCCATCGTGCGTGGCAGCGCGATCAACCAGGATGGCGCGAGCAATGGTCTGACGGCTCCGAACGGTCCGTCGCAGCAGCGTGTCATCCGGCAGGCTCTGGCCAGTGCGGGCATCTCGGCCGCCGAGGTCGACGCGGTCGAGGCGCACGGTACGGGCACCACGCTGGGCGACCCGATCGAGGCGCAGGCGCTGCTGGCCACCTACGGTCAGGACCGCACGGTCGGCGAGCCGCTCTACCTGGGCTCCATCAAGTCCAACATCGGTCACACGCAGGCCGCGGCGGGTGTCGCGGGCATCATGAAGATGGTGCTGGCGCTTCAGCACGGGGTGCTGCCGCAGACGCTGCACGTCGACGCGCCGACCCCGCACGTCGACTGGTCGGCGGGCGAGATCGCGCTGCTGACGGAGTCGGTGGAGTGGCCGGAGACCGGCCGCCCGCGCCGGGCCGCGGTCTCCGCGTTCGGCATCAGCGGCACCAACGCGCACACCGTCCTGGAGCAGGCGCCCGAGCAGCTGTCGGTGGAAACCGCCGCCACCTCTCCGGTGACGGAGCTCCCGGTGCTGCCGTGGGTGCTGTCGGGCAAGTCGGAGGCCGCGCTGCGCGGCCAGGCCGAGCGGCTGCGGGCACACCTCGCCGAGCGGCCCGCGGTGGACGCGGTGGACGTGGCGTACTCGCTGGCCACGACCCGCAGTGCCCTGGACCACCGGGCCGTACTGGCCGCCGGGGACCGGGACGGGCTGCTGCGCGGTCTGGCCGCCCTCGCCCGCGGCGAGTCGGCGGAGCCGGCGGTGCCCGGGCTCGTCCAAGGTTCGGTCGCGGCCGGCAAGACGGCGTTCCTGTTCACCGGTCAGGGCAGCCAGCGGATCGGGATGGGTCGTGAACTGTACGAGTCCTTCCCGGTGTTCGCGGACGCGCTGGACGAGGTGTGCGCGCACTTGGACGGGCATCTTGAGCGTCCGTTGAAGGACGTGGTGTTCGGTGACGACGCCGAGCTGCTGAACCAGACCGGTTTCACTCAGCCCGCGTTGTTCGCGGTCGAGGTGGCGCTGTTCCGCCTCGTCGAAGGCTGGGGTCTGAGGCCCGACTTCCTCTCCGGTCACTCGATCGGTGAGCTGGCCGCCGCGCACGTCGCCGGTGTGCTGTCGCTGGCGGATGCCTGCACCCTGGTGGCCGCGCGCGGTCGTCTGATGCAGGAACTGCCCGCCGGTGGCGCCATGATCGCCGTGCAGGCCTCCGAGGAGGAGGTGCTGCCGATGCTGACCGAGCGGGTGAGCATCGCCGCCCTCAACGGCCCGATGTCGGTGGTCGTCGCAGGTGACGAGGACGCGGCGCTCGCGATTGCCGCTGTCTTCGAGGAGCAGGGTCGTAAGACCAAGCGCCTCACGGTCAGCCACGCGTTCCACTCGCCGCGCATGGACGGCATGTTGGAGGAGTTCCGCACGGTGGCCGAGGGGCTGTCGTACGAAGCTCCGCGTATCCCGATCGTCTCCAACCTGACGGGTGCTGTGGTCTCCGCCGAGGAGATCACCACGGCTGACTTCTGGGTGCGCCACGTCCGCGAGGCGGTCCGCTTCCTCGACGGCGTCCGCGCCCTGGAGGCACAGAACGTCACCACCTTCGTGGAGCTGGGCCCCGACGGTGTGCTCACCGCCATGGCCCAGGAGTGCCTGGCCGAGCCCGGCCGGGCCGAGCTCGTACCGGCGCTGCGCAAGGGCAGGCCGGAGGCGCAGGCGGCGACGGACACGCTGGCGCGGCTGTTCGTCCGGGGCACGGCCCCGGACTGGGAGGCGTTCTTCGCCGGTACGGGCGCGCGCCGCGTGGCCCTGCCGACCTACGCCTTCCAGCAGCGGCACTACTGGGCCGACGCCCTGCTCGGCCTCGACGAGTTCGCCTCGATGGGGCTCGGCGCCGCCGGTCACCCCCTGCTGGGTGCGGCGGTGGAGCTGCCCGACTCGGACGCGTTCCTCTTCTCCGGCCGGCTGTCGCTGCGTTCGCACGGCTGGCTGGCCGACCACGCGGTCGGTGACACGGCGCTGGTGCCCGGCTCGGCCTTCGTCGAGCTGGCCGTCCGCGCCGGCGACCACGCGGGCTGCGATCTGCTGGAAGAGCTGAACCTGGAGGCGCCGCTGGTGCTTCCGGAGCACGGCGGGGTGCAGCTGCGGGTGTCGGTCGGCGAGCCCGACGACGCCGGCCGCCGCACGCTGGCCGTCCACTCCCGTCCGGAGGGGGCGGACCAGCCGTGGACCCGGCACGCCAGTGGCCTGCTGGCCACCGGCGGCGCCGTGGCGGGCCCGGCCGGGCTTTCCACCTGGCCGCCGGCCGAGGCGCAGCCGGTGCCGGCCGACGAGATCTACGCCCGGCTGGCCCGGACCGGTCTGTCGCACGGCCCGGCCTTCCAGGGCCTGGAGCGCGTCTGGCGGCGTGGTGCGGAGCTCTTCGCCGAGGTCCGCGTCGCGGAGGACCGGCAGCCGGAGGCAGCGCGCTTCGCACTGCACCCGGCACTGCTGGACGCCGCGCTCCAGCCGCTCGCGCTGCTGGCCGCGGACACCGACGGTGCCGTGCTGGCGGGTTCGTGGCGCGGGGTGAGCGTGCGCGCGATCGGCGCGGACGCGCTGCGCGTACGGCTGGCCCCGGCCGCCGACCCGGCCCAGGACGGGGCGGTCTCGGTGGTCCTGGCCGACGCGGCGGGCTCGCTCGTCGCGACCGTCGACGCGCTGGCCACCCGGCCGCTGGACGTGGACCGGATCGCCGGTGCGTCCGCGGCCACGGCCGGCCGCCACGAGTCGCTGTTCCGCGTCGACTGGACGGCGCTTCCGGTCTCCCCGGCGGCCCCCGCCGAGCGGTTCGCCGTCATCGGCGGCGACGAGCTCAAGCTGGGTGTGGCGCTGGAGTCGGCCGGGGTGCGCGTCGAGGCGTACGACGACCTCGCGGCGCTCAACGCGGCCGTCGCGGCGGGTGGTTCCGCACCGGAGACGGTGCTGCTGCCGCTGCTGCACGAGTCGGGTGACGGCTCGGGCGAGGACCTCGCCGGAGCTGTCCACACCGCCGCCCACCACGCCCTGAGCCTGCTTCAGGAGTGGCTGAACGGCGGACGGCCGGGCGCCGCACGGCTGGTGGTCGTCACCCGCGGCGCGGTCGCCGCGGCCGGCGACACCGAGGTCGCGGACCTGGTGAGCGCGCCGGTCTGGGGCCTGCTGCGGGCCGCGCAGGCGGAGAACCCCGAGCAGTTCCTGCTGCTGGACATCGACGGTCCGTCCTCCTGGACGGAGTCCGGGGCAGCGTCGTTCGCGGCCGTCCCGGGCGCGCTGGCCGCGGGCGAGCCGGAGCTCGCGCTCCGCGCGGGCACGGTGTACGTGCCGCGCCTGGCCCGGGTCGAGGACCGGGCCGAGGCCGGCACGCCGGCCTCGGTGGCCGCCGTCGACCCCGAGGGCACCGTCCTGATCACCGGGGCCACCGGTGGTCTGGGCCGGCTGCTGGCCCGGCACCTGGTCGCCGAGCACGGCGCCCGCCACCTGCTGCTCGTCAGCCGGCGCGGTCCGGCCGCCGAGGGCATGGCGGAGCTCACCGCGGAACTGCGCGAGTTGGGCGCGGAGGCCACCGTGGCCGCCTGCGACGCCGCCGACCGGGAGGCGCTGGCCGCCCTGCTGGCGGGCGTCCCGGCGGAGCACCCGCTGACGGCCGTGGTGCACACCGCGGGCGTGCTCGACGACGGTGTCATCGACCTGCTGACGCCGGAGCGGGTGGACCGGGTGCTCGCGCCCAAGGTCGACGCGGCGGTGAACCTGCACGAGCTGACCCGGGAGCTGGACCTGTCCGCCTTCGTGCTCTACTCGGCGGCGGCCGGCACCCTCGGCAGCCCCGGCCAGGGCAGCTACTCGGCGGCCAACGTCTTCCTGGACGCCCTCGCCCGGCACCGCCGGGCCCGCGGGCTGGCCGCCGTGTCCCTGGTGTGGGGCATGTGGGCAGAGGAGCGCGGCATGGCCGGCACGCTCGGCGCGGCCGACCTCGGCCGGTCGGCGCGCGGCGGTGTGCTGCCGCTGTCCGCGGCGGAGGGCCTGGCCCTGTTCGACGCGGCCCACGAGGCCGGCGAGCCGGTGCTGGTGCCGGTGCGGCTGGACCTGGCCGCCCTGCGCGCCAACGCCGCCGCCGGGGAGCTGCAGCCGCTCTACCGCGGCCTGGTGCGCGTCCCCGTCCGCCGCGCCGCGGAGTCCGGACGCGCCACGGTGGCCGCCGAGGCCACGGCCGAGACGCTGGCAGCACGCCTCGCCGGCCTCTCCGAGGCCGAGCAGCAGCGCACCGTGCTCGACCTGGTGCGCCGTGAGGTGGCGGCCGTCCTGGGCTACGCGTCCAAGGAACAGGTCGGCGCCGAGCAGGCGTTCAAGGAGCTCGGCTTCGACTCGCTGACCGCCGTGGAGCTCCGCAACCGCCTCGACGCGGCCAGCGGACTGCGGCTCTCGGCGACGCTGGTCTACGACTACCCGACCCCGCTGGCGCTCGCGCACCAGCTGCGGGCCGAGGTGGCACCGCAGGCCGCCGAGCCCGGGCACTCCGTCCTGGAGGAGCTGGAGCGGCTGGAGAACATCCTGTCGGCCCAGGCACCGGAGGACCTGGCCGCGTTGACCGAGGACGAGGACGCCCACGACCGAGTCGCGGTGCGCCTGCAGTCCCTGCTGACGAAGTGGAACGACATCCGGAACGCCGCGGATGACACCGCCGGGGCGAACGTGCTCGAAGAGGCCAGTGACGACGAGCTCTTCGACTTCATCGACAAGAGGTTCGGCAAGAGCTGAGAAGACCGAGCGGGCCGGGCGTTTGACGCCCGGCCCGCGAAAAACGGGGAATTCAGCGGCCCGAAGCGCGGCGGCACCACCCCACAGACCACCCCGACGATCCACCGCATTCGAATAGGAAGCGCCACATGGCGAATGAAGCAAAGCTCCGCGAATATCTGAAGAAGGTCACCACAGACCTCGACGAGGCGTACCGGCGCCTTCAGGGAATCGAGGACCAGGCCCGCGAGCCGATCGCCATCGTCGCAATGAGCTGCCGGTTCCCCGGCGACATCCGCACCCCCGAGGAGCTGTGGCGGCTGCTGGCCGCCGGCGGCGACGCGGCGACGGAATTCCCCGCCGACCGCGGCTGGGACCTGCAGAACCTGTTCGACGCGGACCCGGACACCCCGGACACCACCTACACCCGCGAGGGCGGGTTCCTCGCCGACGCCACCCGGTTCGACTCGGGGTTCTTCGGGATCTCGCCGCGCGAGGCGCTGGCCATGGACCCGCAGCAGCGGCTGCTGCTGGAGACCTCGTGGGAGGCGTTCGAGCGCGCCGGGATCGACCCGGCCGCCCTGCGCGGCAGCCAGACCGGCGTCTTCGCCGGCATCAACGCCTCCGACTACCTGTCGGTCGCGCTGGACGCCGAGGAGGACTTCGGCGGGCACCTGGGCACCGGCAACTCCGCCAGTGTGCTCTCCGGCCGGGTCAGTTACGTGTTCGGCCTGGAGGGCCCGGCGGTCACCGTCGACACGGCCTGCTCGGCGTCCCTGGTGGCGATGCACCTCGCGGTGCAGGCGCTGCGGCTGGGGGAGTGCTCGCTGGCGCTGGCCGGCGGCGTCCACGTGATGTCCACGCCCGGCCTGTTCATCGAGTTCAGCCGGCAGCGCGGTCTGTCCCAGGACGGCCGCTGCAAGGCGTTCTCGGCGGACGCCGACGGCTTCGGCCCGGCCGAGGGCGTGGGCGTGCTCCTCCTGGAGCGGCTCTCCGACGCCCGCAAGAACGGCCACAAGGTGCTCGCCGTGGTCCGCGGCACCGCCATCAACCAGGACGGCGCGAGCAACGGCCTGACCGCGCCCAACGGCCCGTCCCAGCAGCGCGTCATCCGACGAGCCCTGGCCAACGCCCGGCTGTCCACCGCCGATGTGGACGTCGTCGAGGCGCACGGCACCGGCACCGCCCTCGGCGACCCGATCGAGGCGCAGGCGCTGCTCGCGACGTACGGCCAGGACCGCCCGGCCGACCAGCCGCTGCTGCTGGGCTCCATCAAGTCCAACATCGGCCACACCCAGGGCGCCGCGGGCATCGCGGGCGTCATGAAGATGGTCCTCGCCATGCGGCAGGGCGTGGTGCCCGAGTCGCTGCACATCGCCGAGCCCTCCCCGCACATCGACTGGGCGGCCGGTTCGGTGGCGCTCGCGCGGGAGGCCACGGCCTGGCCGGAGACCGGACGTCCGCGCCGCGCGGGCATCTCCGCCTTCGGCTTCAGCGGCACCAACGCGCACGTCATCGTCGAGCAGGCCCCGGCGGAGGAGCCGGCCGCGGCCGAGGAGCCGACGCGGCAGCCGGGCGTGCTGCCGTGGGTGCTCTCCGCCAAGGGCGAGGCGGCGCTGCGCGCGCAGGCCGCCAAGCTGCTGGACCGGCTGGGGGCCGACACCGGCGCCCGCCCGGTGGACGTGGGCTACTCGCTCGCCGTCACCCGCTCCGCCCTGGAGCGCCGTGCGGCGATCGTCGGCGAGGACCGCGACGAGCTGCTGGCCGGCCTCGCGACTCTCGCGGAAGGCGGCATGGCGCCGGGTGTGGTGCAGGGTTCGGCTGTCGGTGGGCAGGTCGCTTTCGTCTTCCCGGGGCAGGGCTCGCAGTGGGTGGGCATGGCGGTCGGACTGCTGGACGCCTCCCCGGTGTTCGCGGCTCGGATCGAGGAGTGCGCGGCGGCGCTGGCGGAGTTCTGCGACTGGTCGTTGGTGGATGTCCTGCGTGGTGTGGAGGGTGCGCCTTCGCTGGAGCGGGTGGATGTCGTCCAGCCGGTGTTGTTCTCCGTGATGGTGTCGCTGGCGGAGCTGTGGCGCTCGTTCGGTGTGCGTGCGGACGCGGTGGTCGGTCACTCGCAGGGTGAGATCGCGGCCGCGTGTGTGGCCGGAATCCTGTCGCTGGAGGACGCGGCGCGCGTCGTCGCATTGCGGAGTCAGGCGATTGGCCGGGTGCTGGCGGGCAAGGGCGGCATGGTGTCCGTGGCGCTGCCCGTCAGTGAGGTGCGTGAGCGGATCGCCGCGTGGGGCGAGTCCCGCATTTCGGTGGCAGCGGTCAACGGTCCGTCGTCGGTGGTGGTTTCCGGTGAGCCCGAGGCGCTTGATGAGCTGATTGCTTCGTGTGAGGCGGATGAGGTGCGGGCGCGTAAGGTCCCGGTGGACTACGCCTCGCACTCCGCCCAGGTCGAGCTGCTCCGCGAGGAGCTGGGCGAACTCCTGGCCCCGGTGCGGCCGAAGGCGGCCGAGGTGCCGTTCCTGTCGACGGTGACCGGTGAGTGGGTCAAGGGCCCGGAGCTGGATGCGGAGTACTGGTTCACCAACCTCCGCCAGACCGTCGAACTCGAAGGCGCTGTCCGCCGTCTGCTCGACGAGGGCTTCGGAGCCTTCGTCGAGTCGAGCGCGCACCCGGTGCTGACGATGGGTGTGCAGGAGACCGCCGAGGACGCGGGCCGTGAGGCCGCTGTCATCGGCTCGCTGCGCCGTGACGAGGGCGGTCTGGACCGCTTCTTCACCTCGCTGGGCGATGCGTGGACCCGCGGTGTGAATGTCGACTGGGACGCGGTCTACGAGGGAACCGGCGCCGCACGCGTCGAACTCCCCACCTACGCCTTCCGGACCGAGCGGTTCTGGCCGGAGGCGGCGCCCGCGCGGGCGGCCGGGGCGGCGCAGGCCGATCCGGTGGACGCTCGTTTCTGGGAGACCGTGGAGCGCGAGGACTGGCAGACGCTGGCCGCCGAGCTCGCGGTCGACGGCTCCCAGCCGTTCAGCGCCGTACTCCCGGCGCTCTCCGCCTGGCGCAAGCAGGCCCGCGAGCAGTCCGCGGTGGACGGCTGGCGCTACCGCGTGACCTGGAAGCCGCTGCCCGAGGGCACCACCGCGCGGCTGTCCGGCAGTTGGCTGCTGGTCGCGCCGGGGACCGAGGACGAGCGCGCGGCGGCCGTCGCCGCCGCCCTGGGCGAGCGGGGCGCCGACGTACGGCGGCTCACGGTGGACGCCACGGCGACGGACCGGGAGGCGGTGGCCGCCCTGGTGCGCGCCGAGCTCACCGGGGACGACGCGGCCTGCGACGGCGTGCTGTCGCTGCTGGCGCTGGACGAGCGCCCGTACCCGGGGCACTCCGCCCTCCCCGCCGGCGTCGCCGCGCAGCTGGCGCTGGTCCAGGCGTTGGGCGACGCGGGGATCGCCGCCCCGCTGTGGTGCGCCACCCGCGGCGCCGTCTCCACCGGCCGCTCGGACCGGCTGGAATCGCCGGAGCAGGCGCTGGTCTGGGGCCTCGGCCGGGTGGCCGCCCTGGAGCACCTGGAGCGCTGGGGCGGTCTGGTCGACCTGCCCGGGACCCTGGACGAGCGGGCGCTGGGCCGGCTGGCCGGAGTGCTCGCGGGCGACGGCGACGAGGGCCAGGTGGCGATCCGCGCCACCGGTGTCCTCGGGCCGCGCCTGGTGCGGGCCGGGCTGGCCGACACCCCGGCCGTACGGGACTGGCGGCCGACCGGCACCACGCTGGTCACCGGCGGCACCGGCACCCTGGGCGCGCAGGTGGCCCGCTGGCTGGCCCGCAACGGCGCCGAGCACCTGCTGCTCGCCAGTCGCCGTGGCATGGAAGCGCCGGGTGCGGCCGAGCTGCGCGAGGAGCTCGCCGCGCTGGGCGCCGAGGTCACCATCGCCGCCTGCGACGTCGCCGACCGGGACGCGCTGGCCGCGCTGCTCGCGGAGGTCCCGGCCGAGCGGCCGCTGACCGCCGTGGTGCACACCGCCGCGGTGGTCGAGGACGGGGTGATCGAGGCACTGACGCTGGATCAGGTGGACCGGGTGCTGCGGCTGAAGGTCGACGCCACGCGCCATCTGCACGAGCTCACCCGCGATCTGGAGCTCTCCGCGTTCGTGCTCTTCTCCCACTTCTCCGCGGTCTTCGGGGCGCCGGGGCAGGGCAACCAGGCCCCGGGCAACGCCTATCTGCAGGCATTCGCCGAGCGGCGGCGCGCCGAGGGGCTGCCCGCCACCACGCTCTCCTGGGGTCCGTGGGGCGACGGTGCCACCGTCGACGGCGCGGTCGGTGACCGGATGCGCCGTCACGGCATCAACGAGATGGCGCCGGAGCCTGCCGTCACCGCGCTGCGGCACGCGCTGGACCGGGACGAGACGGCGCTGACCGTCATCGACATGGACTGGCGGCGGTTCACCCTGGCCTTCACCGCCGACCGGCCGCGGCCGCTGCTGCACGACCTGCCGGAGGCGCGCCAGGCCGTCGAGGAGATGCGGGCCGAGGCCGCCGAGGCCGGCGCCGCCGGTCCCGCGCTGGCCCAGCAGCTCGCCGGGCTGCCGGAGACCGAGCGGGAGCGGGTGCTGCTGGACCTGGTCCGCGGCGCGGTGGCGGTGGTGCTCGGGCACGCCGACGCCTCGGCGATCGAGGCCGGCCGGGCCTTCAAGGAGCTGGGCTTCGACTCGCTCACCGCGGTCGAGCTGCGCAACCGGCTGGGTGCCGCCAGCGGGCTCAAGCTGCCGGCGGCCCTGATCTTCGACCACCCGACGCCCGCCGCGGTGGCCGCCTACCTGCGCGCCGAGGTGGTGCCGGACGAGGCGGCCGGCGGGGCGTCGGTGCTGGAGGAGCTCGACCGGCTGGAAGCGGCGATCGCCGGCAGCGCCCCGGACAACATCACCCGGGCCCGGATCACCATGCGGCTCCAGTCGCTGCTCGGGAAGTGGAACGAGGGCCCGGACGCCGGTTCCGCCGCCCAGGCCCCCGCCGCGGCCGCCCCGGCCCCCGGGGCCGGAGAGGTCGTCGAGGAGCTCCGGACGGCCAGTGACGAAGAGCTCTTCGCGTTCATCAACAAGGGGCTCGGAAGGGCCTGATGAACATTTCGCTATTGACGCGCCTTTCGAAGTCGGACAGGATTTTCCGCACTCTCGTATAAGGCTCGGCATTCCCGCTGCCCCCTATCGCCCCGCTGTCACCCAGGGGGTGATAGGGGGCAGTTAGGGGTTGTAGGGAGGGTTAGCCCGGCCATAGCCTCTCGCCGAGAAGTGGACCAATTGCTTAATTCCGATGCCGTCTGCCGTAAATGGGTTGCGTTAAATGGCGAATGAAGAGACGCTGCGGGACTACCTCAAGCTGGTAACGGCGGATCTGCATCAGACTCGTCTTCGCCTGCATGCGGCGGAGGCCAAGAACCACGATCCCATAGCCATCGTGGGGATCGGCTGCCGTTACCCGGGAGGCGTGCGCTCCGCCGAGGATCTGTGGCGGGTCGTCAGCGAAGGCGTGGACGCGGTAAGCGACTTCCCCGTGGACCGCGGGTGGAACGTCGAGACGATGTACCACCCGGACCCGGACCACCCCGGCACCAGCTATGTGCACGAGGGCGGATTCGTCGACGGCATCGCCGACTTCGACCCCTCCGTCTTCGGCATCAGCCCCCGCGAGGCGCTCGGCATGGACCCCCAGCAGCGCATGCTGCTGGAGACGTCCTGGGAGGCGTTCGAGCGGGCCGGCATCGACCCGACATCGGTGCGCGGTCAGCAGATCGGTGTCTTCGTCGGCACCAGCAACCACGACTACCTCGCCGCGATCCTCAGCTCCACGGAGAACTTCGAGGGCTACTTCGGCACCGGCAACGCCGCGAGCGTCGCCTCCGGCCGGCTCTCGTACACCTTCGGTCTCGAGGGCCCCGCCGCCACCGTCGACACCGCCTGCTCCTCCTCGCTGGTGGCGCTGCACCTGGCGGTGCAGGCGCTGCGCAACAACGAGTGCACGATGGCGCTGGCCGGCGGCGCGACCCTGATGTGCGCCCCCGGCGTCTTCGTCGACTACAGCAAGATGCGCGGGCTGGCCCTGGACGGCCGCTCCAAGCCCTTCGCCCCCGAGGCCGACGGCTTCTGCCTCGGCGAGGGCGTCGGCGTGCTGCTGGTCGAGCGGCTCTCCGACGCGCAGCGCAAGGGCCACCCGGTCCTCGCGGTGGTCCGCGGCACCGCCGTCAACCAGGACGGCGCCAGCAACGGCCTCACCTCGCCCAACGGCCCCTCCCAGCAGCGCGTCATCCTCCAGGCGCTGGCCAACGCCCGGCTCACCCCGGACGAGGTCGACGCCGTCGAGGCGCACGGCACCGGCACCGCGCTCGGCGACCCGATCGAGGCCGACGCCCTGCTGGCCACCTACGGCCAGTCCCGGCCCGAGGGCCGGCCGCTGCTGCTCGGCTCGGTCAAGTCCAACATCGGCCACGCCCAGGCGGGCGCCGGTGTCGGCGGCATCATCAAGACGGTCATGGCGCTCAAGCACGGCGTGCTGCCCAAGACGCTGCACCTGACCGAGCCCACCCCGCACGTGGACTGGTCGTCCGGCGACATCGAGCTGCTGACCGAGACCCGCGAGTGGCCCGAGACCGGCCGGCCGCGCCGCGCCGGCGTCTCCTCGTTCGGCATGTCCGGCACCAACGCGCACACCATCATCGAGCAGGCCCCGGCGGTCGAGGAGCCGGCGGACACCGCCGCCCCCGCCCCGGTCCGGCCGCCGCTCACCCCCGTCGTGCTGTCCGGCAAGGACCAGGGCGCGCTGCGCGCCCAGGCCGCCCAGCTGCACGCCCACCTGACCTCCGGTCGGTCCACCGCCGACCTGGCCGACATCGGCTACTCGCAGGCCGTCACCCGCCCCGCTCTCGACCGGCGCGCCGCCGTCGTCGCGGCCGACCACGACGAACTGCTCGCGGGCCTGGCCGCGCTGGCCGAGGGACAGAACCACCCCGCCCTCACCGAGGGCCTGGCCGCCGAGGGCAAGCTCGCCTTCCTCTTCACCGGCCAGGGCAGCCAGCGGCTCGGCATGGGCCGTGAGCTGTACGAGACCCACCCGGTCTTCGCCAAGGCACTGGACGACGTCTGCGCCCAGCTCGACCGTTTCCTGGAACAGCCGCTGAAGGACGTGCTGTTCGGCGACGACAAGGAGCTGCTGAACCGCACCGGCTACACCCAGCCCGCGCTGTTCGCGGTCGAGGTCGCGCTGTTCCGCCTCGTCGAGTCCTGGGGCCTCAGGCCCGACTTCCTCGCCGGCCACTCCATCGGCGAGCTCGCCGCCGCCCACGTCGCCGGAGTGCTGTCGCTGACGCACGCCGCCGCCCTGGTGGCCGCCCGCAGCCAGCTCATGCAGCAGCTCCCGTCCGGCGGCGCGATGGTCGCCGTCCAGGCGTCGGAGGACGAGGTTCTTCCGCTGCTGACCGAGCGGGTGAGCATCGCCGCCGTCAACGGCCCGATGTCGGTGGTCGTCGCTGGTGACGAGGACGCGGCCCTGCAGCTCGCCGCCGCCTTCGAGGAGCAGGGCCGCAAGACCAAGCGCCTCACCGTCAGCCACGCCTTCCACTCGCCGCACATGGACGCGATGCTGGACGACTTCCGCGCGGTCGCCGAGCGCCTGACCTACCAGGCCCCGCAGATCCCGATCGTCTCCAACCTCACCGGTGACCTGGTCTCCGCCGAGGAGATCACCACCGCCGACTTCTGGGTGCGCCATGTCCGCGAGGCCGTGCGCTTCCTCGACGGGATCCGCGCCCTGGAGACGCGCGGCGTCACCACCTTCGTCGAACTCGGCCCCGGTGGCGTGCTCTCCGCCATGGGCCAGGACTGCCCGGCCACCACCAGGGCGAACGCCATGGCGTTCGTCCCCGCCCTGCGCGACGACCGCCCCGAGGCCCGCACCCTCGCCCAGGCCCTCGCGCAGGCGCACGTGCGCGGCGTGGCCGTGGACTGGTCCACCTTCTACGCCGGCACCGGCGCCGACCGCGTCGACCTGCCCACGTACGCCTTCCAGCGCCAGCGCTTCTGGCCGTCCGACCCCTTCGCCGACATGGGCGACGCGGCCGACGGCGGGACCGGCGCGCTCAGCGCCACCGACGCCCGCTTCTGGGAGGTCGTGCACAGCGAGGACCTCGCGGCCCTCGTCGACACCCTCGGCATCGACGGCGACCAGCCGCTGAGCGCCGTGCTCCCCGCGCTGTCCGCCTGGCGCCGGCGCCACCACGACCGCTCCACCGTCGACGGCTGGCGCTACCGCACCACCTGGAAGCCGCTGACCGGGGCCCAGCCCTCGCTGCTGACCGGCACCTGGCTCGTCGTCACCCCGGCCGGCGCGGCCGACTCCCTGTGGCCGGCCGAGTCCGTCCGCATGCTCACCGAGCGCGGCGTACGCGTCGCACAGCTCGCCGTGGACGCCACCTCCGCCGACCGCACCGACCTCGCCGAGCGGCTGCGCGCCGCCCTGCCCGAGGGCACCACGCCCGCCGGCGTGCTCTCCCTCCTCGGCCTCGACGAGCGGCCGCACGCCGACCACCCCGAGCTCGGCGCGGGCCTCGCGGGCACCGTCGCCCTCGTCCAGGCGCTGGGCGACGCGGAGATCGACGCCCCGCTGTGGGCCGTCACCCGGGGCGCGGTCTCCACCGGCCGCTCCGACCGGCTCACCAGCGCCGCCCAGGCACAGCTGTGGGGCCTGGGCCGCACCGTCGGCCACGAACACCCCGAGCGCTGGGGCGGCCTGATCGACCTGCCCGAGGCCGCCGACGAGCGGACCCTCGGCCGGTTCGCCGAGGCGCTCTCCGGCCTCGGCGACGAGGACCACCTCGCCATCCGCCCGCAGGGCGTCTTCGTGCGCCGCCTCACCCGCGCCCCGCACACCGGGACCACCGACGAGGCCCGGCCCGTCCGCGGCACCGCACTGGTCACCGGCGGCACCGGCGCGCTGGGCGCGCACGTCGCCCGCTGGCTCGTGGGCCAGGGCGCGGAGCACCTGTTGCTGACCAGTCGCCGTGGCGCGGACGCGCCGGGCGCTGCCGAGCTGCGCGAGGAACTCGCCGCGCTGGGCGCCGAGGTCACCATCGCCGCCTGCGACGTCGCCGACCGGGACGCGCTGGCCGGACTGCTGGCCTCGATCCCCGAGCAGTACCCGCTGACCACCGTCGTGCACGCCGCCGGCATCATCGACGACGGAGTCCTGGACGCCCAGACCCCGGCCCGCCTGGCCGCGGTGCTGCGCCCCAAGGCCACCGCCGCGCTCCACCTGCACGAGCTCACCCGCGAGCTGGACCTGACCGCCTTCGTGCTGTTCTCGTCCATGGCCGCCACCTTCGGCGCCGCGGGCCAGGCCAACTACACCGCCGCCAACGCCTGTCTGGACGCGCTGGCCGAACAGCGCCGCGCCGAGGGGCTGCACGCCGTCTCGCTGGCCTGGGGCGCCTGGGCCGAGGGCGGCATGGCCACCGACGAGCTGGTCGCCGAGCGGCTCCGGCTGTCCGGGCTGCCCGCACTCGCCCCCGAGTTCGCCACCGCCGCGCTGCGCACCGCCCTCGACCTGGACGAGACCTTCTCCCTGGTCGTGGACATCGACTGGGACCGGTTCGCGCCCGGCCTCACCGCCATCCGCCCCAACCCGCTGGTCGCCGACCTCCCCGAGGCACGGCAGGCCCTGGAAGCGGCACGGACGGCCGACGGGAACGGCTCCGACGACGCCTCCTTCGCGCAGCGGCTGGCCGCCGCCGCGACCGAGGAGGAGCGCGAGGCGCTCGCCCTGGACTTCGTCCGCACCCAGGTGGCGGTCGTCCTCGGCCACTCGGGACCGGAGTCCGTCGAGCCCACCCGGGCCTTCCGCGACCTCGGCTTCGACTCGCTGACCGCGGTCGAGATCCGCAACCTGCTGGGCTCGCTCACCGGGCTGCGGCTCCCCGCCACGATCATCTTCGACTACCCGACCCCGGTCATCCTGGCGGAGTTCCTCCAGGATGAGCTCGTCGGCTCCCGCCCGGTCGCCGCCGCCCCCGCCGTCGCCACGGCGGCAGTTGACGACGACCCGATCGCGATCGTCGCGATGAGCTGCCGCTTCCCCGGCGGCGTGACCACCCCCGAAGAGCTGTGGAAGCTGCTCATATCGGGCCAGGACGCGGTCACCGGCTTCCCCGCCGACCGCGGCTGGGACCTCGACGCGCTCTACGACCCGGAGTCCGGCGCCGAGAACACCACGTACGTCCGCGAGGGCGGCTTCCTGCACGACGCCGCCGACTTCGACCCGGCGTTCTTCGGGATCTCGCCGCGCGAGGCGCTGGCCATGGACCCGCAGCAGCGGTTGCTGCTGGAGACGTCCTGGGAGGCGTTCGAGCGGGCGGGCATCGCCCCCGGGACGCTGCGCGGCCGACAGGTCGGCGTCTTCGCGGGCACCAACGGCCAGGACTACCTGCCCGTCATCCTCGCCGCCCCCGGCGGCTCCGAGGGCTTCATGGGTACGGGCAACGCGGCCAGTGTGATGTCCGGCCGGGTCTCCTACGCCCTGGGCCTGGAGGGTCCGGCGGTCACCGTCGACACGGCATGCTCCTCGTCGCTGGTGGCGCTGCACTGGGCGATCCAGGCGCTGCGCGCCGGTGAATGCGAACTCGCCCTGGCCGGCGGCATCACCGTGATGTCCACCCCCGGGAACTTCATCGACTTCAGCCGGCAGCGCGGGCTGGCCTCGGACGGCCGGATCAAGGCGTTCGCGGCCGGTGCGGACGGTACGGGCTGGGGCGAGGGCGTCGGCATGCTGCTCGTCGAGCGGCTCTCCGACGCCCAGCGCAACGGTCACCCGGTCCTCGCCATCGTGCGCGGCAGCGCGATCAACCAGGACGGTGCGAGCAATGGTCTGACGGCTCCCAACGGCCCGTCCCAGCAGCGTGTGATCCGGCAGGCTCTGGCCAACGCCGGTCTGTCGGCTGCCGAGGTCGACGCGGTCGAGGCGCACGGCACGGGCACGACGCTGGGTGACCCGATCGAGGCGCAGGCGCTGCTGGCCACCTACGGCCAGGAGCACGCCCCTGAGCAGCCGCTGTACCTGGGCTCCATCAAGTCCAACTTCGGCCACACGCAGGCCGCGGCGGGCGTCGCGGGCATCATCAAGATGGTGCTGGCGCTTCAGCACGGAACGCTGCCGCAGACCCTGCACGTCGACGCGCCCTCCCCGCACGTCGACTGGTCGGCGGGCGAGATCGCGCTGCTCACCGAGGCCACCGAGTGGCCCGAGACCGGCCGCCCGCGCAGGGCCGCGGTCTCCTCCTTCGGCATCAGCGGCACCAACGCCCACACGATCATCGAGCAGGCCCCGGTCACCGAGGACCAGACCGTGGCGCCGGGCCACGCGCCGACCGTGCTGCCCGTGCTCCTGTCCGCCCGCACCGATGAGGGCCTGCGGGCACAGGCCGAGCGACTGCGGACGCACCTGACCGAGGCACCGGACGCCGCACTGGCGGACGTCGGCTACTCCCTGGCCACGCAGCGCGTGGCGTTCGAGGAGCGCGCCGCGCTGGTCGTCGCCGACCGGGACGCCCTGCTGGCGGGCCTGGAGGCCCTGGCACACGGCGAGTCGGCCGCGGGCCTGGTGACGGGCTCCGCGGACGGTGGCAAGACGGCGTTCCTGTTCACGGGTCAGGGCAGTCAGCGGCTGGGTATGGGTCGTGAACTGTACGACTCTTTCCCGGTGTTCGCGGACGTGCTGGACGAGGTGTGCGCGCATCTGGACGGGCATCTTGAGCGTCCGTTGAAGGACGTGGTGTTCGGTGAGGACGCCGCGGCGCTGGATCGGACAGGTTTCACTCAGCCCGCGTTGTTCGCGGTTGAGGTGGCGTTGTTCCGTCTGGTCGAGGCGTGGGGTGTGAAGGCGGACTTCCTCTCCGGTCATTCGATCGGTGAGCTGGCTGCCGCGCATGTGGCGGGTGTGCTGTCGTTGGCGGACGCGGCGAAGCTGGTGGCCGCGCGTGGTCGTCTGATGCAGGAACTGCCCGCCGGTGGCGCGATGATCGCGGTGCAGGCGTCGGAGGACGAGGTTCTTCCGCTGCTGACGGAGGGCGTCAGCATTGCCGCCCTCAATGGCCCGCAGTCGGTTGTGATCGCGGGTGACGAGGAAGCGGCGCTCGCGATCGCTGCAAGCTTTGAGGCGCAGGGTCGTAAGACCAAGCGCCTCACGGTCTCGCACGCGTTCCACTCGCCGCGTATGGACGGCATGCTGGACGACTTCCGTGCGGTGGCCGAGGGCCTGTCGTACGAGGCTCCGCGCATCCCGATCGTCTCCAACCTCACCGGTGCGCTGGTCTCCGCCGAGGAGATCACCAGCCCGGAGTTCTGGGTCCGTCACGTCCGCGAGGCGGTCCGCTTCCTCGATGGCGTCCGTGCCTTGGAGGCACAGAACGTCACCACCTTCGTGGAGCTCGGCCCTGACGGTGTGCTCACCGCCATGGGGCAGGAGTGTGTCCAGGGCGAGAACGTCGCGTTCGTCTCCGCGCTGCGCAAGGACCGTGGCGAGGCCGGGTCGTTGGTGGCGGCCGTGGCCCGGGCGTACGCCCGTGGTCTCGCGGTGGACTGGGCGGCGTACTTCGCCGGTACCGGTGCCGCGCGGGTCGACCTGCCGACGTACGCCTTCCAGCGCGAGCGCTACTGGCCGAAGGTCTCCTCGCTCTACCTCGGCGACGTCACGGCCCTGGGCCTGGGCGAGGCCGGGCACCCGCTGCTGGGTGCCAGCGCCGAACTTCCCGACGCGGACGGTGTGCTGTTCACCAGCCGCCTGGCGCTCTCGACGCACCCGTGGCTGGCCGGTCACACCATCATGGACACGGTCCTGCTGCCGGGAACGGCCTTCGTGGAGCTGGCGATACGGGCCGGTGACCAGGTCGGCTGCCCGCACCTGGAGGAGCTGACGCTGGAGGCGCCGCTGGTCCTGCCCGGGCAGGGCGGGGTCCAGCTGCGGCTGTGGGTCGGCGCGGCCGACGAGTCGGGCCGCCGCCCGCTGTCGCTGCACTCCCGCCTGGAGGACCTCCCGGCCGAGGAGCCGTGGACCCGGCACGCCAGCGGTGTGCTCGCGGCCGCCGACGATCAGCCGCGACCGGCCTTCGAGCTGAGCGTGTGGCCGCCGGCGGACGCGGTCGAGGTGGAGCTCGGCGACCGCTACGCGGGGCTGCTCGACATCGGCTTCGCCTACGGCCCCGACTTCCAGGGCCTGCGCCAGGCGTGGCGGCGCGACGGCGAGATCTTCGCCGAGGTGCGGCTGCCCGAGGAGACCCAGGAGGAGGCGGGCCGCTTCGGGCTGCACCCGGCGCTGCTCGACTCCGCGCTGCACGCCATCGGCATCGGCGGCCTGGGCGTCAGCGACGACACCGGTCGACTGCCGTTCGCCTGGAGCGGGGTGTCGCTGTACGCGAGCGGGGCTTCGGCGCTGCGCGTCCACCTGGCGCCCGTGGGTGCCGAGAGCGTGCGGCTGGAGCTCGCCGACACGACCGGTGCCCCGGTCGCCGCCGTCGAGTCGCTCGGCCTGCGCCCGGTCTCGGCCGAGCAGCTGCGGACCGCGCACACCACCTTCCACGAGTCGCTGTTCCACATGGAGTGGACGCAGGTCGCCGCCACCGAGGCGACCGTCGCGGGCCGTTGGGCCGCTCTGGGTGCCGCCGGTCTCGTCGGCGCCGACGTCTCCTCCTACGCCGACCTGGCCGCGCTCGCCGCGGCGGTCGACGCGGGCGTCCGGGCGCCGGAGTTCGTCCTCGCCTCGCCCGGTACGGCCGGGGGCACGGACGCGGCGGCCGCCGCGCACCACGCCGCCGCCGAGGCACTGGTCCTGGCGCAGGAGTGGCTGGCGGACCAGCGGTTCGCCGACTCCCGGCTGGTCGTGCTGACTTCCGGCGCGGTGGCCGCGGTACCCGGCGAGCCGGTGCCCGACGTGGCACGGGCCGCCGTCTGGGGCCTGCTGCGCTCGGCGCAGTCGGAGAACCCGGACCGGCTGCTGCTGGTCGACCTCGACGGGCGGGAAGAGTCCCGCCGTACGCTCCCCGGCGCCCTGGCGGCGGGCGAGTCGCAGCTCGCGCTCCGCGCGGGCGTGGCGTACACGCCCCGGCTGATGCGGGTGGCCGTGGACGCCGACATCGAGCGGGACTTCCGTCCGGCCGCCGACGGCACGGTGCTGGTCACCGGCGCCAGCGGCTCGCTGGGCGGGCTGGTGGCCCGGCACCTGGTGGGCGAGCACGGCGTACGGCACCTGCTGCTGGTCAGCCGCCGCGGCGGCGAGGCCCCCGGCGCCGAGGACCTGGCGGCCGAACTGGCCGGGTCCGGTGCCTCCGTCACCTGGGCGGCGTGCGACGTGGCCGACCGGGAGGCGCTGGCCGCCGTCCTGGCGGACGTCCCGGCCGCGCACCCGCTGACCGCCGTGGTGCACACCGCCGGTGTGCTCGACGACGGTGTGATCAGCTCGCTGACCCCCGAGCGCGTCGACCACGTCATGCGCCCGAAGGTTGACGCGGCCTGGAACCTGCACGAGCTGACCCGCGAGCTGGACCTGGCGGCGTTCGTCCTCTTCTCGTCGTCCTCCGGCGTCTTCGGCGGCCCGGGCCAGGGCAACTACGCCGCTGCCAATGCCTTCCTGGACGCTCTCGCCGAGCACCGCAGGGCGCAGGATCTGCCCGCGACCGCCCTTGCCTGGGGTCTGTGGGCCGGTGGCGGCATGGGCGGCACTCTGGACGAGGCCGACATCACCCGGATGCGGCGCGCCGGCCTGCCGCCGCTGCCGGTGGCCGAGGGCCTGGCCCTGCTGGACACCGCCCTGCGGGTGCGCGGAGCGGCGTTGGTGCCGATGCGCGTGGACGTGACGGCGCTGCGCGCCGTGGCCGTCTCGGGTGCCATCTCGCCGCTGCTGCGCGGGCTGGTCCGGGTGCCGGTGCGGCGCGCGGTCGATGCCGGCGCGGCGGGTGCGGGTGAGTCGGGTCTTGTGCAGCGGCTCGCCGGGCTGAGCCCGGTCGAGCAGGAGCGGATGCTGCTGGATCTGGTCCGTGGTCAGGTGGCGACCGTTCTCGGTTATGCCGGGGCGGAGACTGTCGGTTCGGGTCGGGCGTTCAAGGAGCTCGGTTTCGATTCGCTGACCGCCGTCGAATTGCGTAATCAGTTGAACGCGGTGACGGGGCTGCGGCTGCCGGCCACGTTGATCTTCGATTATCCGGACCCGACCGTCCTCGCCCGCCACCTGCGGACCGAGCTGGCCGGCACCGGCACCGCGGCGCTCGCCCCGGCGCCGGTCGCGGCGGCCGTCGGCGACGACGAGCCGATCGCCATCGTCGCCATGAGCTGCCGCTACCCGGGCGGGGTGCGCACCCCCGAGGACCTGTGGCAGATGATCTCCGTCGGCAACGACGGAATCTCGCTCTTCCCCGACAACCGCGGCTGGGACCTGGACGCCCTCTACGACCCGAACCCGGAGACCCAGGGCACCTCCTACGCCCGCGAGGGCGGATTCCTGCACGACGCCGCCGAGTTCGACCCGGCGTTCTTCGGGATCTCGCCGCGCGAGGCCCTGGCCATGGACCCGCAGCAGCGGTTGCTGTTGGAGACGTCCTGGGAGGCGTTCGAGCGCGCCGGCATCGACCCGCTGTCGGTGCGCGGCAGCCAGACCGGCGTCTTCGCCGGCGTGATGTACCACGACTACGGCTCGCGGCTGCACGCCGCGCCGGAGGAGGTCGAGGGCTACCTCGGCACCGGCAGCTCCAGCAGTGTCGTCTCCGGCCGCGTCGCGTACACCTTCGGCCTGGAGGGCCCGGCCGTCACGGTCGACACGGCCTGCTCCTCGTCGCTGGTCGCCCTGCACCTCGCGGCGCAGGCGCTGCGCAACGGCGAGTGCTCCCTGGCGCTGGCCGGCGGTGTCACCGTGATGTTCACCCCTGGCACCTTCATCGAGTTCAGCCGCCAGCGCGGGCTCGCCGCCGACGGTCGCTGCAAGTCGTTCGCGGCGGCCGCCGACGGCACCGGCTGGGGCGAGGGCGCCGGTGTGCTGCTCCTTGAGCGGCTCTCCGACGCCCGCAAGAACGGCCACGAGGTGCTGGCGATCGTCCGCGGCTCGGCCGTCAACCAGGACGGTGCGAGCAACGGCCTGACCGCACCCAACGGCCCCTCGCAGCAGCGGGTCATCCGCCAGGCCCTGGCCAACGCGCGGCTCACCAGCGACCAGGTGGACGCCGTCGAGGCGCACGGCACCGGCACCACCCTGGGCGACCCGATCGAGGCCCAGGCACTGCTGGCCACCTACGGCCAGGACCGCCCGGCGGAGCGTCCGCTGCTGCTCGGCTCGGTCAAGTCCAACCTCGGCCACACCCAGGCCGCTTCCGGCGTCGCCGGCATCATCAAGATGGTGCTCGCCATGCGGCACGAGCTGCTGCCCAAGACGCTGCACGTCGACGAGCCCTCGCCGCACGTGGACTGGACGGCGGGCGCCGTCGAGCTGCTGACGGAGGCCAGGGAGTGGCCGCGCACCGAGCGCCCGCGCCGGGCCGGCGTCTCCTCCTTCGGCATCAGCGGCACCAACGCGCACGCCATCATCGAGCAGGCCCCCGAGACCGACGCGACCGAGGCCGAGCCGCACACCCCCGCGGCCGGCACCGGGCTGCCCTTCGTGCCCGTGCTGCTGTCGGCGCGTGGCGAGGACGGGCTGCGGGCCCAGGCCCAGCGGCTGCGCGCCCACATCGGCGAGCTGACGACGGCCGCGGACGACGACCGCCCGTGGTCCGGCCTGACCGACCTCGGCTACTCGCTGGCCACCACCCGCGCGGCGCTGGAGCACCGGGCCGCGCTGGTCGCCGCCGACCACGACGAGGTGCTGCGCGCCCTGGACGCGCTGGCGCGCGGCGAGGCCGACCCGGCGCAGGAGCTGCGCGCGGTGGCGACCGAGGGCAACGTGGCGTTCCTGTTCACCGGACAGGGCAGCCAGCGGCTGGGCATGGGCCGTGAACTGTACGAGTCCTTCCCGGCGTTCGCGGCGGCGCTGGACGAGGTGTGCGCGCACTTGGACGGGCACCTTGAGCGTCCGTTGAAGGACGTGGTGTTCGGCGATGACGCCGAGCTGCTGAACCAGACCCGGTACACCCAGCCCGCGTTGTTCGCGGTCGAGGTGGCGCTGTTCCGTCTCGTCGAAGGCTGGGGGCTGAGGCCCGACTTCCTGTCCGGTCACTCGATCGGTGAGCTGGCCGCTGCCCACGTCGCCGGTGTGCTGTCGCTGGCGGACGCGGCGAAGCTGGTTGCCGCGCGTGGTCGCCTGATGCAGGAACTGCCCGCCGGTGGCGCGATGATCGCGGTGCAGGCGTCGGAGGAGGAGGTTCTTCCGCTGCTGACCGAGCGGGTGAGCATCGCCGCCGTCAACGGCCCGCAGTCGGTGGTCGTCGCTGGTGACGAGGACGCGGCCCTGGAGATCGCTTCGGCCTTCGAGGCGCAGGGTCGTAAGACCAAGCGCCTCACCGTCAGCCACGCGTTCCACTCGCCGCACATGGACGGCATGCTCGCCGACTTCCGGAAGCTCACGGAGGGGCTGACCTTCCACGCCCCGAAGATCCCGATCGTCTCCAACCTGACCGGCGCCGTGGTCGCGGCCGACGAGATCCGGCTGCCGGACTTCTGGGTCCGCCACGTCCGGGAGGCCGTGCGCTTCCACGACGGCGTCCGCGCCCTGCGCGCGGCCGGTGTGACCACCTTCGTCGAACTCGGCCCGGACGGCGTGCTCTCGGCGATGGCCGAGGAGTGCCTGACCGACGCCGCCGACGTGGCCTTCGCGCCCGCTCTGCGCACCGGCCGCCCCGAGGCGCGGACGCTGGCGACCGCCCTGGCCCTGGCCCATGTGCGGGGTGCCGCCATGGACTGGGCGGCGTTCTACGCCGGCACCGGCGCGTCCCGCACCACCCTGCCCACCTACGCCTTCCAGCGCCGGCGCTACTGGCTGGACGTGGGCATCTCCGCCGAGGACGTGGCGTCCGCGGGCCTGGGGACGGCGGACCACCCGCTGCTGGGTGCGGCGGTCGAACTGCCCGACACCGGCGGCTTCGTCTTCACCGGCCGGCTGTCGCTGCGCAGCCACCCCTGGCTGGCCGACCACGCCGTCATGGACACCGTGCTGCTGCCGGGCACGGCCTTCGTCGAGCTGGCGCTGCGTGCCGGCGAGGAGGCCGGCTGCGACAGCGTCGAGGAGCTGACCCTCCAGGCGCCGCTGGTCCTGCCCGAACGGGGCGCCGTGCAACTGCGGCTGGAGCTGGCCGCCGCCGACGAGGCCGGGCGGCGGGCGCTGAGCCTGCACTCTCGCCGCGAGGAGGCGGACGCCGACGAGCTGTGGACCCGGCACGCGACCGGCTTCCTGGCCCCCGGCGCTGCGGCCCCCGCCGAGCCCCTCCCGGCCGAGTGGCCGCCCGCCGGGGCGACCGCCGTCGACACCGCCGACTTCTACGCGGGCGCTGCCGCCGCCGGACTCGGCTACGGCCCGGTGTTCCAGGGCCTGACGGCCGCCTGGCGCAGCGGCGAGGAGCTGTACGCCGAGGTCCGGCTGCCGCAGGGCTTCGAGACCCAGGCGGGCGAGTTCGGGATGCACCCGGCGCTGCTGGACTCGGCGCTGCACGCGCTGGGCCTGGACGGCTCCGGCGAAGGCGCACGGCTGCCGTTCGCCTGGACCGGGGTGCGGCTGCACGCCGCCGGTGCCGCGGGCCTGCGGGTCCGGCTGCGGCCGGCCGGCGGTGGCGTGGCGCTCGAGCTCGCCGACTCCACCGGCGCGCCCGTGGCGTCCATCGACCAACTGGTACTGCGCCCGGTCTCGGCCGAGCAGCTGGACGCCTCGCGCACCGCGCACCACGAGTCGCTGTTCCGGCCCGTGTGGACGCCGCTGGCGCTGCCCGCCGAGCAGACCGGCGAGGTCCCCCTCGGCCGGCGCTGGGTGGCGCTGGGCGGCGAGCCGTTCGCGGTCGCCGGCCGGACCCTGGACGGCTACGCCGACCTGGCGGCACTGGCCGCCGACGGCACCGCCCCGGATGTGGTCTTCGTCCCACTGGCCGCGGCCGGCACCGGACCGCAGCTGCCCGCCGCCGCCCGTGCCGCCGCCCGTGCCGCCCTGGAGCTGGTGCAGGGCTGGGTGGCGGACCCCCGGTTCGACGACGCGCGCCTGGTGTTCGTCACCCGCGGCGCGGTCGCGGCCCGCGACGGCGAGGAGCTCACCGACCCGGCCCACGCCGCCGTGTGGGGCCTGGTCCGCTCGGCCCAGTCGGAGAACCCCGGACGCCTCGTCCTGGTCGACACCGACGCCACCGACGCCTCCCACCGGGCCCTGCCCGCGGCGTTGGCCACCGACGAGCCGCAGCTCGCGCTGCGCTCCGGCGCCGCCCACTCCTTCCGGCTGGCCCGTGTCCCGGCCCACGACACCGACTCCGCCCCGGAGTTCGACTCGTCCGGCACGGTCCTGCTGACCGGCGCGAGTGGCACCCTGGGCACCCTGTTCGCCCGCCACCTGGTGGCCGAGCGTGGCGTGCGGCACCTGCTGCTGGTGAGCCGTCGCGGTGGAGCCGCTCCGGGTGCGGAGGAGCTCGCGGCCGAACTCGGCGCTCTGGGCGCCGAGGTGACGTGGGCGGCGTGTGACGTGGCCGACCGGGATGCTCTCGCCGATGTCATCGGCGCGATCCCGGCCGAGCACCCGCTGACCGGTGTGGTGCACACGGCCGGTGTGCTGGACGACGGTGTGATCGGCTCGCTCACCGGCGAGCGGCTCGACGCGGTGCTGCGCCCCAAGGTGGACGCCGCGTGGAACCTGCACGAGCTGACCCGCGATCTCGACCTGTCCGCGTTCGTACTGTTCTCCTCCGCCGCCGGCGTGTTCGGTGGCGCGGGTCAGGCCAACTACGCGGCGGCCAACACCTTCCTGGACGCGCTGGCGCAGCACCGCGCCGCCCGCGGCCTGCCCGCCACCTCACTGGCCTGGGGCCTGTGGGAGGCGGCCGGCGGCATGGCGGGCAGCCTGGACGAGTCCGACGTGACCCGGATGCGGCGCGGCGGCTACGCGCCGCTGTCGCAGGGCGAGGGCCTGGCCCTGTTCGACCTGTCCGGCGCGTCGGCCGAGCCGGTGCTGGTCCCGATCGGGCTCGACACCAGGGCGCTGCGCGCCCAGGCCGCCGCCGGGATGCTGCCCACGCTGCTGCGCGGCCTGGTCCGCACCCCCGCGCGGCGCGCCGCGGAGACGCCCGGCACCACCGCCGAAGCCACCGCCACCGGCTCGCTCACCGAGCGGCTGGCCGGGCTGTCGGAGGCCGAGCGCGACCGCGAACTCATGGAACTGGTACGGACGCACGTCGCGGCCGTCCTCGGCTACGCCGGGCCGGACGGCGTCGACGCCGGACGGGGCTTCCTCGACCTGGGCTTCGACTCGCTCACCGCCGTGGACCTGCGCAACCGACTGGGCGCGGCCGCCGGGCTGCGGCTGCCGGTCACGCTGATCTTCGACTACCCGACGCCCACCGCACTCGCCGGATACCTGCGCGAGGAACTCGGGGTGGACGGCGCGGACTCCGCGCTCCCGCCCGTACACGCAGAACTCGACAAGCTCGAGACGATCCTCTCCAAGATCGGCCCGGACGACGTCGAACGCCCCGGAATCGCCGCCCGCCTGCGCGATCTCCTGTCGAAGTGGAATGAAACGCAAAGTGCAACGGACAGCGCCGCCGAGGACCGCGAAATCCAGTCCGCGACCGCAGACGAGATCTTCGATCTGCTCGATGACGAGCTCGGGCTCAACTGACCAGCTCCACGTGAGCTTTCGGAACTCTTAAGTCTTAAGTACGTGGGGATGGCGGAAATGGCTGTGGCGAACGAGGAGAAGTACCTCGACTACCTCAAGCGGGCGACGACCGATCTGCGCGAAGCGCGTCGGCGGCTGCGCGAGGTGGAGGAGCGGGAGCAGGAGCCCATCGCCATCGTGGCGATGAGCTGCCGCTACCCGGGCGGGGTGCGCACCCCCGAGGAGCTGTGGGAGCTGGTGGCCCGCGGTGGCGACGCGGTCTCGCCGTACCCCGTCAACCGCGGCTGGGGCGAGGACGTGCTCTTCGACCCCGACCCGGAGACCGGGCACGAGGAGTACGTCCGCGAGGGCGGCTTCCTGCACGACGCCGCCGACTTCGACCCGGCGTTCTTCGGCATCTCGCCGCGCGAGGCCCTCGCCATGGACCCCCAGCAGCGGCTGCTGCTTGAGACCACCTGGGAGGCCTTCGAGCGCGCCGGAATCGACCCGGGCGCGCTGCGCGGCAGCAAGACCGGCGTCTTCGCCGGCCTCATGTACCACGACTACGCCTCCCGGCTGTACTCGGCGCCCGAGGACGTCGAGGGCTTCCTCGGCAACGGCAGCACCGGCTCCATCGCCTCCGGCCGGGTGTCCTACACCTTCGGCCTGGAGGGCCCGGCCGTCACCATCGACACCGCCTGCTCCTCCTCGCTGGTGGCGCTGCACCTGGCGGCGCAGGCGCTGCGCACCGGCGAGTGCACGCTCGCCCTGGCCGGCGGCGTCACCGTCATGTCCACCCCCGGCACCTTCACCGAGTTCAGCCGCCAGCGCGGCCTGGCCATCGACGGCCGCTGCAAGTCCTTCGCGGCGGCCGCCGACGGCACCGGCTGGGGCGAGGGCGTCGGCATGCTGCTCCTGGAGCGGCTCTCCGACGCCCGCAAGAACGGTCACCCGGTGCTGGCCCTGGTCCGCGGCTCGGCCGTCAACCAGGACGGCGCCAGCAGCGGCCTGACCGCGCCCAACGGCCCGTCCCAGCAGCGCGTCATCCGCCAGGCCCTGGCCGGCGCCCGGCTCTCCGCCGCGCAGATCGACGCCGTCGAGGCGCACGGCACGGGCACCACCCTGGGCGACCCGATCGAGGCCCAGGCGCTGCTCGCGACCTACGGCCGCAACCGCGAGGCCGACCAGCCGCTGTGGCTCGGCTCCGTCAAGTCCAACATCGGTCACACCCAGGCCGCCGCCGGTGTCGCCGGCATCATCAAGATGGTCATGGCGATGCGCCACGGCGTGCTGCCCAAGACCCTGCACGTCGACGAGCCCGCCACCGACGTCGACTGGACGGCCGGTGCCGTCGAGCTGCTGACCGAGGCCCGCCCGTGGCCCGAGACCGGCGCGCCGCGCCGCGCCGCCGTCTCCTCGTTCGGCATCAGCGGCACCAACGCCCACACGGTGCTGGAGCAGGCCCCCGAGCCGGAGCCCGCCGACGCGCCGGAGGAGCCGGCCGCCGCGCTGCCGCTGTGGACCCTGTCGGCCAAGAACCGGGCCGCGCTGCGCGACCAGGCCGCCAACCTGCTGGCCCACCTGGCCGCGCACCCCGAGCAGTCCCTCACCGACCTCGGCCACTCCCTCGCCACCGGCCGCGCCGCCTTCGACCACCGTGCCGCGGTCGTCGCGGACGAACGCGAGGGCCTCGTCCGGGCCCTGGAGGCGCTGACCCGCGACGAGCCCGCCACCGGCCTGGTCGACGGGAAGGCCGCCACCGGCAGGTGCGCGTTCCTGTTCACCGGCCAGGGCAGCCAGCGGCTCGGCATGGGCCGTGAACTGTACGCCGCCTACCCGGTGTTCGTGGCGGCGCTGGACGCGGTCTGCGCCGAGCTGGACCAGCACCTGGACCGTCCGCTGAAGGACGTGCTGTTCGGCGATGACGCCGAGCTGCTGGACCGGACCGGCTGGACCCAGCCCGCGTTGTTCGCGGTCGAGGTGGCGCTGTTCCGTCTCGTCGAAGGCTGGGGGCTGAAGCCCGACTTCCTGTCCGGTCATTCGATCGGTGAGCTGGCTGCCGCGCATGTGGCGGGTGTGTTGTCGCTGGCGGACGCGGCGAAGCTGGTTGCCGCGCGTGGTCGCCTGATGCAGGAACTCCCTGCCGGTGGGGCGATGATCGCGGTGCAGGCGTCGGAGGAGGAGGTTCTTCCGCTGCTGACCGAGCGGGTGAGCATCGCCGCCGTCAACGGTCCGCAGTCGGTGGTCGTCGCGGGTGACGAGGACGCGGCGCTCGCGATTGCTGCTGTCTTTGAGGAGCAGGGTCGTAAGACCAAGCGGCTCACCGTCAGCCACGCGTTCCACTCGCCGCACATGGACGGCATGCTCGTCGACTTCCGGCGCGTCGCCGCCGGCCTGACCTACGCGGCCCCGCAGATCCCGATCGTCTCCAACCTGACCGGCGCCCTGGTCTCCACCGAGGAGATCACCGACCCGGAGTTCTGGGTCCGCCACGTCCGCGAGGCGGTCCGCTTCCTCGACGGCGTACGGACGTTGGAGGCCCAGAACGTCACCACCTTCGTGGAGCTCGGCCCCGACGGTGTGCTCACCGCCATGGCACAGGACTGCCTGTCCCGCGATGACGCCACCCTTGTGTCGGCGCTGCGCGTCGGCCGCCCGGAGCTGCGCAGCCTGGCCACCGCCCTGGCGGGCGCCCACGTCCACGGCGTCTCCCCGGACTGGCACGCGGTCTTCGCCGGCACCGGCACCGCCCGCGTCGACCTTCCGCTGTACGCCTTCCAGCGCGAGACCTACTGGCTGGACACCGGCTACCTCACCGGCGACATGGCTTCCGCAGGCCTCGGCGCGGCGGACCACCCGCTGCTCGGCGCGGCCGTCTCCCTCGCCGACACCGACGGCTTCCTCTACACCGGACGCCTCGCCCTCGACACCCATCCGTGGCTGGCCGATCACGCGGTGGCGGGTTCGGTGCTGCTGCCGGGTACGGCTTTCGTGGAGCTGGCGATCCGGGCCGGTGACCAGGTCGGTTGTGACCTGTTGGAGGAGTTGACGCTGGAGGCGCCGTTGGTGCTTCCGGAGAGCAGTGGGGTGCAGCTTCAGCTGTCCGTGGGTGCGCCGGACGCTTCCGGCCGCCGCTCGCTGGCGGTGTACTCCCGCGACGAGGACGCGGCCGCTGACGAGCCGTGGCTGCGACACGCTTCGGGCGTGCTGGCCATGGCCGTTGTGGCGCCCTCGCACGACCTGTCCGTATGGCCGCCGACGGGGGCGGTCCCGCTGCCCGTTGAGGGCCTGTACGAGGGTCTGGCCGAGGCCGGGCTCGTATATGGCCCCGTGTTCCAGGGCCTGAGGTCGGCTTGGCGGCTGGGCGACGAGGTGTTCGCGGAGCTGGAGCTGCCCGAGGAGGCGGCGGCGGACGCGGGTCTGTTCGGGCTGCATCCGGCGTTGTTGGACTCGGCACTGCACGCGGTGGGCCTCGGCGGCCTGACCAGCGGTGAGGGCGGGGCACGGCTGCCGTTCGCGTGGTCTGGTGTCTCGCTGCACGCTGTGGGCGCCTCCGTGCTGCGCGTGCGACTGGCCTCCGCGGGCGCGGAGGGTGTGTCGCTGGCGGTCGCCGACGGCGCGGGTCGTGCCGTACTGACGGTGGACTCGCTGGTGCTCCGCCCCGTGTCGGTCGAGCAGATCGACGGCGCGGCGCGCGGCACACGACAGGACTCGCTCTTCCGGCTCGACTGGGCCGAGGTGTCCGCCACCGCCCCCGCGGGCGGCCGTTGGGCGCTGCTGGGCCCCGACGCGCTGAACCTGGCGGCGACCGCCGGTGAGCGCCTCGACGCCTACGCCGACCTGGCCGCGCTGACCGAGGCGATCGCCGCGGGCACGCCCGCACCGGACGAGGTGCTGGTCGCCTTCGCACCCGGCACCGAAGCCGACCCCGCGGCGGTGCACGCCGCCACGCGACGGGCGCTCGCCCTCGTCCAGGCGTACCTGGCCGACGAGCACCTCGCGGACTCCCGGCTGGTGGTGCTGACCTCCGGCGCGGTGGCCGCCGACGCGGCCGAGTCCGAGTCCGCGTCCGACCTGACGAACTCCGCCGTCTGGGGCCTGGTGCGCTCCGCCGAGTCGGAGAACCCCGGTCGCTTCGTCCTGATCGACCTCGACGGCGATGACGCGACGCGTGCCCTCCCCGCCGCACTCGGCTCCGGCGAGCCGCAACTCGCGGTGCGCGAAGGCACACTGCGCGCACCCTGCCTGGCCCGCGCGACGGTGCTGACGGCCGACGCGGACGCCGAACGCTTCGACGCCGACGGCACGGTGCTGGTCACCGGCGCGAGTGGCACGCTGGGCGCCCTGTTCGCCCGCCACCTGGTGGCCGAGCGTGGCGTGCGGCACCTGCTGCTGGTGAGCCGTCGCGGTGGAGCCGCTCCGGGTGCGGAGGAGCTCGCGGCCGAACTCGGCGCTCTGGGTGCCGAGGTGACGTGGGCGGCGTGTGATGTGGCCGACCGGGATGCTCTCGCCGATGTCATCGGCGCGATCCCGGCCGAGCACCCGCTGACCGGTGTGGTGCACACGGCCGGTGTGCTGGACGACGGTGTGATCGGCTCGCTCACCGGCGAGCGGCTCGACGCGGTGCTGCGCCCCAAGGTGGACGCCGCGTGGAACCTGCACGAGCTGACCCGCGATCTCGACCTGTCCGCGTTCGTACTGTTCTCCTCCGCCGCCGGTGTGTTCGGTGGCGCGGGTCAGGCCAACTACGCGGCCGCCAACGCCTTCCTGGACGCGCTGGCGGCGCACCGCCGCGCCGCCGGCCTGCCCGCGAGCTCGCTCGCCTGGGGCCTGTGGGCCGCCGAAGCCGGCGGCATGGCCGGGGAACTGGACGAGGCCGACGTCTCCCGGATGAACAGGGCCGGCGTCGCCGCCCTGTCCTCGGCCGAAGGACGGGAGCTCTTCGACGCCTCCGCCCGTTCGGGAGAAGCGCTGCTGGTGCCGGTGCGGCTGGACCTCGCGGCCGTACGCGCCCAGGCCGCTTCCTCGGGCGCCGTCGCCCCGCTGCTGCGCGGCCTGGTGCGGGTGCAGACCCGCCGCACGGCGCAGGGCGCGGCCCCCTCGGGCGCGCTGGCGCAGCGGCTGGCCGGGCTGGGCGAGACCGAGCGCTTCGACGTACTGCTTGAGCTGGTCCGCACCCAGGTCGCCGCCGTGCTGGGCCACGGCTCCGGCGACGCGGTGGACCCCGAGAGCGCCTTCCGCGACCTGGGCTTCGACTCGCTGACCGCCGTCGAGCTGCGCAACCGCATGAACGCCGTCACCGGCATGCGGCTGCCCGCCACCCTGGTCTTCGACTACCCGACCTCCGAGGTGCTCGCCCGCCACCTGCGCGACGAGCTGACCGGCTCCGCCGACCGGGCGGGCGCCGTGACACGGACCGCCGCGGCCGACGACGAGCCGATCGCCATCGTCGCCATGAGCTGCCGCTACCCCGGTGACGTCCGTACGCCCGAGGAGCTGTGGCAGCTCCTCGTCACCGGCCAGGACGCCATCTCCGGGTTCCCGGCCGACCGCGGCTGGGAACTGGACGCCCTCTACCACCCCGACCCGGAGCACCCGGGCACCAGCTACACCCGTGAGGGCGGCTTCCTGCACGACGCCGCCGACTTCGACCCCACCTTCTTCGGCATATCGCCGCGCGAAGCGCTTGCCACCGACCCGCAGCAGCGGCTGCTGCTGGAGACGTCCTGGGAGGCGTTCGAGCGCGCGGGCATCGACCCGGTGACGCTGCGCGGCAGCCGCACCGGCGTCTTCGCCGGTGTCATGTACCACGACTACGCCACACTGGTGGAGCAGGCCCCGGACGGCGGCGGCGAAGGCGCCCTCGGCTCCGGCAGCACCGGCTCCATCGCCTCCGGACGGGTGGCCTACACCTTCGGCCTGGAAGGCCCCGCCGTCACCATCGACACGGCGTGCTCCTCGTCGCTGGTGGCGCTGCACTGGGCCATCCAGGCGCTGCGCACCGGTGAATGCGAACTCGCCCTCGCCGGCGGCGTGACCGTGATGGCCACCCCCGGCACCTTCGTGGGCTTCAGCCGCCAGGGCGGCCTGTCCGCCGACGGCCGCTGCCGCGCCTTCTCCGCCGACGCCGACGGTACGGGCTGGGGCGAGGGCGTGGGCATGCTGCTCGTGGAGCGGCTGTCCGACGCGCGGAAGAACGGTCACCCGGTCCTCGCCATCGTGCGTGGCAGCGCGATCAACCAGGACGGTGCGAGCAATGGTCTGACAGCGCCGAATGGTCCGTCGCAGCAGCGTGTCATCCGGCAGGCTCTGGCCAGCGCGGGTCTGTCGGCCGCCGAGGTCGACGTGGTCGAGGCGCACGGTACGGGTACGACGCTGGGTGACCCGATCGAGGCGCAGGCGCTGCTGGCCACTTACGGCCAGGAGCGGGACGGGGACCGGCCGTTGTGGCTGGGCTCCATCAAGTCCAACCTGGGCCACACCCAGGCCGCCGCCGGTGTCGCCGGCGTCATCAAGATGGTGCTGGCCATGCAGCACGGAGTGCTGCCGCAGACCCTGCACGCGGACCAGGCCTCCCCGCACGTCGACTGGACGGCGGGCGCGGTCTCGCTGCTGACCGAATCGGTGGAGTGGCCCGAGACCGGCCGCCCGCGCCGCGCGGGCGTCTCTTCGTTCGGCATCAGCGGCACCAACGCGCACACGATCATCGAGCAGGCCCCGGCCACGCCCGTCGACGCCGCTCCGGCGGCATCCGACGGGACCCCGGCCACCGGCGCCGGCGTGATCCCCTGGACCCTCTCCGGCCGCAGCGCGGACGCGCTGCGCGCCCAGGCCGAGCGCCTCCTCGCCCACGTCACCGGCAGCGCCGAGCTCAGCCTCCACGGCCTCGGGCACTCCCTCGCCACCGGCCGGACCGCCTTCGACCACCGCGCCGTCGTCTTCGCCGAGGACCGCGCCGGGCTGCTCTCCGGTCTCGAAGCCCTCACCGAGGGCCGCAACGCGGCCCCGGGCCTGGTGACGGGCTCGGTGGCGAGCGGAAAGACTGCGTTCCTGTTCACGGGTCAGGGCAGTCAGCGGCTGGGTATGGGCCGTGAACTGTACGACTCTTTCCCGGTGTTCGCGGACGTGCTGGACGAGGTGTGCGCGCATCTGGACGGGCATCTTGAGCGTCCGTTGAAGGACGTGGTGTTCGGTGAGGACGCCGCGGCGCTGGATCGGACAGGTTTCACTCAGCCCGCGTTGTTCGCGGTTGAGGTGGCGTTGTTCCGTCTGGTCGAGTCGTGGGGTGTGAAGGCGGACTTCCTCTCCGGTCATTCGATCGGTGAGCTGGCTGCCGCGCATGTGGCGGGTGTGCTGTCGTTGGCGGACGCGGCGAAGCTGGTGGCGGCTCGTGGTCGTCTGATGCAGGAACTGCCCGCCGGTGGCGCGATGATCGCGGTGCAGGCGTCGGAGGACGAGGTTCTTCCGCTGCTGACGGAGGGCGTCAGCATTGCCGCCCTCAATGGCCCGCAGTCGGTTGTGATCGCGGGCGACGAGGACGCGGCGCTCGCGATCGCTGCAAGCTTTGAGGCGCAGGGTCGTAAGACCAAGCGCCTCACGGTCTCGCACGCGTTCCACTCGCCGCGCATGGACGCGATGCTGGACGACTTCCGCGCCGTCGCCGAGGGCCTGTCGTACGAGTCCCCGCGCATCCCGATCGTCTCCAACCTCACCGGTGCGGTGGTCTCCGCCGAGGAGATCACCAGCCCGGAGTTCTGGGTCCGTCACGTCCGTGAGGCGGTCCGCTTCCTCGATGGCGTCCGCGCTCTTGAGGCGCAGAACGTCACCACCTTCATCGAGCTCGGCCCTGACGGTGTGCTGACTGCCATGGGGCAGGAGTGTGCCCAGGGTGAGAACGTCGCGTTCGTCTCCGCGCTGCGCAAGGACCGTGGCGAGGCCGGGTCGTTGGTGGCGGCCGTGGCCCGGGCGCACGTCCGTGGTGTGAAGGTGGACTGGGCGGCGTTCTTCGCGGGGACGGGTGTCGCGCGGGTCGACCTGCCGACGTACGCCTTCCAGCGCCAGCGCTACTGGCCGGAGCTCCCGACGTCCCGTGCCGGTGGCACGGCCGGCCTCGGTCTGGCGACGGTCGAGCACCCGCTGGTGGGTGCCGCGGTGCAGCTGGCCGGTGGTGAAGAGCTGCTGCTGACCGGCCGGATCGGTCTGGACACGCACGCATGGCTGGCCGATCACGCGGTGGCGGGTTCGGTGCTGCTGCCGGGTACGGCTTTCGTGGAGCTGGCGATCCGGGCCGGTGACCAGGTCGGTTGTGACCTGTTGGAGGAGTTGACTCTGGAGGCGCCGCTGGTGCTTCCGGAGAGCAGCGGGGTGCAGCTTCAGCTGTCCGTGGGTGCGCCGGACGCTTCCGGTCGCCGCTCGCTGGCGGTCTACTCCCGCGACGAGCAGGCCGAGGCGGGCGAGCCGTGGCTGAGGCACGCTTCCGGTGTCCTGGCCTCGGACGCGGCGACGCCGTCGTACGACCTGTCGGCGTGGCCCCCGGCGGGCGCGGCTCAGCTTTCGGTGGAGGGCCTGTACGAGGGTCTGGCCGAGGTCGGGCTTGTCTACGGTCCGGTGTTCCAGGGTCTGAGGTCGGCCTGGCGGCTGGGCGATGAGGTGTTCGCGGAGCTGGAGCTGCCCGAGGAGGCGGCGGATGCTGGTCTGTTCGGGCTGCATCCGGCGTTGTTGGACTCGGCACTGCACGCTGTGGGCCTCGGTGGTCTGATCGACGGTGAGGACGGGGCACGGCTGCCGTTCGCGTGGTCGGGTGTCTCGCTGCATGCTGTGGGCGCCTCGGTGCTGCGGGTGCGGCTGGCCTCCGTAGGCGCGGAGGGTGTGTCGCTGGCGGTCGCCGACGGCGCGGGTCGTGCCGTACTGACGGTGGACTCGCTGGTGCTCCGCCCCGCATCGGTCGAGGAGATCAGCGGCGCGGCGCGTGGCGCACGCCAGGACTCGCTCTTCCGGCTGGACTGGGTGGAGGTCCTCGCGACTGTCTCCTCCGCCCCCGTACCGCAGAGCCGTTGGGCGGCCCTGGGCTCCGCCGAGCTGCTGCGCCGCGTGGTCGGTGACCAGGTCGCGGCCTACGCGGATCTGGCCGGGCTGACGGCGGCCGTGGAGCCCGGCGAGGCCCCGGAGTTCGTCTTCGTGGCACCGTCCGCCGCTGTCGGCGAGGGGGCCGCGGCCGCCACGCACACCGCGACGGCCGACATGCTCGCCCTGGTGCAGGAGTGGCTGGCCGACGAGCGCTTCGCCGACTCCCGCCTGGTGGTGCTCACTTCGGGTGCGGTGGCCGCCGGTCCGGGCGAGCCGGTGACGGATCTGCCGGGTGCGGCGGTCCGGGGTCTGGTGCGCTCCGCCGAGTCGGAGAACCCCGGTCGCTTCGTCCTCGTCGACATCGACGACCTTGACGACTCGGTCCGTGTCCTGCCCACTGCGCTGACCTCCGGTGAGTCGCAGCTCGCACTCCGTGCGGGCGCGGTGCGCATGCCCCGGCTGGCCCGGTCCGTCGCCGCCGCCGAGCCGGTGCGGGAGTTCGTGGCCGACGGCACGGTGTTGGTGACGGGTGCGAGTGGTTCGCTGGGTGGTCTGGTGGCCCGGCATCTGGTGGCGGAGCGCGGTGTGCGTCATCTGCTGCTGGTGAGCCGTCGTGGTGGGGCCGCTCCGGGTGCGGAGGAGCTCGCGGTCGAACTCGGCGCTCTGGGTGCCGAGGTGACGTGGGCGGCCTGTGATGTGGCCGACCGCGAGGCGTTGGCCGATGTCATCGGGACGATCCCGGCCGAGCACCCGCTGACCGGCGTGGTGCACACGGCCGGCGTGCTGGACGACGGCACGATCGGTTCGCTGACCGCGGAGCGGCTGGCGGGTGTGCTGCGTCCGAAGGTGGACGCGGCGTGGAACCTGCACGAGCTGACCCAGGACCTGGATCTCTCTGCTTTTGTGCTGTTCTCTTCGGCGGCCGGTGTGTTCGGCAATGCCGGGCAGGGCAACTACGCCGCCGCGAACGCCTTCCTTGATGCTCTCGCCCAGCACCGCAGGGCTGCCGGTCTGGCTGGTAGTTCGCTGGCGTGGGGTCTGTGGGCGGACGAGGCCGGCATGGCGGGTGAGCTGGCCGAGGCCGGTGTGTCCCGTATGAGCCGTGGTGGTGTGGATGCGCTGACGGCCGCCGAGGGCCTGGAGCTCTTCGACGCGCCCGGTCGCGACGCCGAGCCCTTGCTGATCCCGATGCGGCTCGACCTGGCCGCGCTACGCGCCCAGGCGGCCAACGGGGCGCTGCCCGTTCTGCTCAGCGGACTCGTCCGGGTGCCCGCGCGGCGCGCCGCCGAGGGCGCGATGGCGTCCGGCGCCCTCGCACGGCGACTGATCGGGCTGGGGGAGGCCGAGCAGCGCGGCATGCTGCTGGAGCTGGTGCGTACGCAGGTCGCCACCGTGCTCGGATACGCGGGCGCGGTGTCGGTCGAGGCCGAGCGTTCCTTCCGTGAGTTGGGCTTTGATTCGCTGACGGCGGTGGAGCTGCGGAATCTGTTGGGTGGGGTGACGGAGCTGCGTTTGCCGGCGACGTTGGTCTTCGATTACCCGACGCCGGTTGTGCTTGCTGAGTTCTTGCGTGCCGAGCTGGTGGGTGCGGTGGCGGATGTCGCCGGTCCGGTGGTTGTGGCGGCTGTTGATGATGAGCCGATTGCGATCGTGGGTCTGGGTTGTCGTTATCCGGGTGGTGTGGAGTCGCCGGAGGATCTGTGGCGGCTGGTGATGGAGGGCCGGGACGCGATCTCGGAGTTCCCGGCCGACCGTGGCTGGGACCTGAATGCCCTCTACCACGCGGACCCCGACCACGCGGGTACGAGCTATGCCCGTGAGGGCGGTTTCGTCACCGAGGCTGGTTACTTCGATCCTGGTTTCTTCGGGATTTCGCCGCGTGAGGCCCTCGCCATGGACCCGCAGCAGCGGTTGCTGCTGGAGACGTCGTGGGAGGCGTTCGAGCGTGCGGGCATCGACCCGGGTGTGCTGCGCGGCAGCCGTACCGGTGTCTTCGCCGGCGTCATGTACCACGACTACGCCTCTCTGCTGGAGCGGGTGCCCGAGGGCGTCGAAGGCTTCCTCGGTACTGGTAACGCGGCGAGTGTGATCTCGGGTCGGCTGGCGTACACCTTCGGGCTGGAAGGCCCGGCGGTGACGGTCGACACGGCGTGTTCGTCGTCACTGGTCGCCCTGCACCTGGCTGTTCAGGCGTTGCGCAATGGTGAGTGTGAGCTGGCGCTTGCCGGTGGTGTGACGGTGATGGCGACTCCGGCGGCGTTCGTGGAGTTCAGCCGCCAGCGCGGCTTGGCGGCCGATGGCCGGTGCAAGGCGTTCTCCGCCGACGCGGACGGCACCGGCTGGTCCGAGGGCGCGGGCATGCTGCTCGTCGAGCGGCTCTCCGACGCCCGTAAGAACGGTCACCAGGTGCTGGCGATCGTGCGTGGTAGCGCGATCAACCAGGACGGTGCGAGCAATGGCCTGACGGCTCCGAACGGTCCGTCGCAGCAGCGGGTGATCCGGCAGGCATTGGCCAACGCGGGCATCTCGGCTGCCGAGGTCGACGCGGTCGAGGCGCACGGCACCGGCACCACGCTGGGTGACCCGATCGAGGCGCAGGCGCTGCTGGCCACGTACGGCCAGGAGCGGGACGGGGACCGGCCGTTGTGGCTGGGTTCCTTCAAGTCGAACGTGGGTCACACCCAGGCCGCCGCGGGTGTCGGTGGTGTCATCAAGATGGTCATGGCGATGCGCCACGGTGTGCTGCCGAAGACGCTGCATGTCGATGAGCCGTCGCCGCACATCGACTGGTCGGCGGGTGAGGTCGAGCTGCTGGCCGACGCGGTGGAGTGGCCGGAGACCGGCCGTCCGCGCCGGGCCGCGGTGTCGTCCTTCGGCTTCAGCGGCACCAACGCGCACACCATCATCGAGCAGGCCCCGGTGGACGAGTCGGTCCCGGCCGGGTCCGAGGCCGCTCCGGTGGCCGACGCGGGCGTGCTGCCCTGGACCCTCTCGGCGAAGACGGCCGATGCGCTGCGCGCCCAGGCCGACCGGCTCCGCGACCACCTCGCGGACCGTACGGACGTCGCCCCCGCCGACCTCGGCTACTCCTTGGCGACCACCCGCGCCACCCTCGACCACCGCGCCGTGCTGGTGGCCCAGGACCACGCCGGATTCCTGACCGCCCTGGAGGCCCTCGCCGAGGGCCGCAACGCGGCCCCGGGCCTGGTGACGGGCTCCGCGAACGGTGGAAAGACGGCGTTCCTGTTCACGGGTCAGGGCAGTCAGCGGCTGGGCATGGGGCGTGAGTTGTACGCCGCGTTCCCGGTGTTCGCGGAGGCGTTCGACGCGGTCTGTGACGAGCTGGACCGGCACCTGGAACAGCCGCTGAGGACCGTGGTCTTCGGCGACGACGCCGAGCTGCTGAACCAGACCCGTTACACCCAGCCCGCGCTGTTCGCCATCGAGGTGGCGCTGTTCCGTCTGGTCGAGTCGTGGGGTGTGAAGGCGGACTTCCTCTCCGGTCATTCGATCGGTGAGCTGGCTGCCGCGCATGTGGCGGGTGTGTTGTCGCTGGCGGACGCGGCGAAGCTGGTGGCCGCGCGTGGTCGGTTGATGCAGGAACTGCCCGCCGGTGGCGCGATGATCGCCGTTGAAGCATCGGAGGACGAGGTTCTTCCGCTGCTGGACGAGCGGGTGAGTATCGCCGCCCTCAACGGCCCGCGCTCCGTGGTGGTCGCGGGTGATGAGGACGCGGCGCTCGCGATAGCCGCGACGTTCGAGGAGCAGGGTCGTAAGACCAAGCGCCTCACTGTCAGCCACGCGTTCCACTCGCCGCGCATGGACGGCATGTTGGAGAACTTCCGCACGGTGGCCGAGGGCCTGTCGTACGAGGCCCCGCGTATCCCGATCGTCTCCAACCTGACCGGCGCCTTGGTTTCCGCCGAGGAGATCACCAGCCCGGACTTCTGGGTGCGCCACGTCCGCGAGGCCGTCCGCTTCCTCGATGGTGTCCGCGCCCTGGAAGCGCAGGGCGTCACCACCTTCGTTGAGCTCGGCCCCGACGGGGTCCTCACCGCCATGGCGCAGGAGTGCGTCGACGGTGACGATGCGGCCTTCGCGGCGGTGCTGCGGGCCGGTCGTGCCGAGGCGGAGTCGTTGGTGGCGGCCGTGGCCCGGGCGTACGCCCGTGGTCTCGCGGTGGACTGGGCGGCGTACTTCGCCGGTACCGGTGCCGCGCGGGTCGACCTGCCGACGTACGCCTTCCAGCGGAAGTGCTACTGGCCGGAGGTCCCGACGTCCCGTGTCGGCGGCACGGCCGGCCTGGGTCTCGGCTCGGTCGACCACCCGCTGGTGGGCGCCGTGGTACCGCTGGCCGGTGGCGAGGAGCTGCTGCTGACGGGCCGGATCGGTCTGGACACCCACCCGTGGCTCACCGACCACGCGGTCATGGGCTCGGTACTCCTGCCGGGTACGGCTTTTGTGGAGCTGGCGATCCGGGCCGGTGACCAGGTCGGTTGTGACCTGTTGGAGGAGTTGACGCTGGAGGCGCCGCTGCTGCTTCCGGAGGACGGCGGGGTCCAGCTCCAGCTGTCCGTGGGTGCGCCGGATGCCTCCGGTCGCCGCTCGCTGGCGGTGTACTCCCGTGACGAGGACGCGGCCGCCGACGTGCCGTGGCTGCGGCACGCCTCCGGTCTGCTGGCGGAGGGTGCGCCCGCGCCCGCCTTCGACCTGGGCGTATGGCCGCCCGCCGGCGCGGAGCGGGTCGAGGCCGAGGGGCTCTACGACGGCCTTGCGGCGACCGGTCTGGCCTACGGTCCGGTGTTCCAGGGGCTGAGGTCGGCTTGGCGGCTGGGCGATGAGGTGTTCGCGGAGCTGGAGCTGCCGGAGGAGGCGCGCGCCGATGCGGGTCTGTTCGGGCTGCATCCGGCGTTGTTGGACTCGGCGCTGCACGCGGTGGGCCTCGGTGGTCTGATCGACGGTGAGGCCGGGGCGCGGCTGCCCTTCGCCTGGTCAGGTGTGTCCCTGCACGCCGTGGGTGCCTCGGTGCTGCGGGTCCGGCTCGCCTCCGTAGGTGCGGAAGGTGTGTCGCTGGCGGTCGCCGACGGCGCGGGTCGTGCCGTACTGACGGTGGACTCGCTGGTGCTCCGCCCCGTCTCCGCCGACCAGATCGACGGCGCGGCGCGCGGCGCACGACAGGACTCGCTCTTCCGGCTCGACTGGGCCGAGGTGTCCGCCCCCGCTTCCGCTTCCGTGGACGACCGCTGGGCGGTACTCGGCACCGACGTCTACGGGCTGACCACCGCCTACCCGGCGATTCCGGTCCACCCGGCGCTGACGGCACTGACCGAGACAGGCGCGGCGGTACCGCGCGAGGTGCTGTTCGCCTGCACGGCCGACGCCGACAGCGCTGCCGCCGCCGTGCACCGGGCCGCCGCCGAGGCGCTCGCCCTGGTGCAGGAGTGGCTGGCCGACGAGTGGTTCGCCGACTCCCGGCTGGTCCTGCTGACCCGGGGAGCCGTCGCCACCGGCACCGACGAGCCGGTGACGGACCTCCCGGGCGCGGCGGTCTGGGGCCTGGTGCGCTCCGCCCAGTCCGAGAACCCCGGGCGTTTCGTCCTCGTCGACCTCGACGGTACGGACGACTCGCTGCGTGCCCTCCCGGCGGCGCTGGCCTCCGACGAGCCGCAGCTCGCCCTGCGCGACGGCACACAGCGCGCCCCGCGCCTGATGCGGGCGCTTCCCGAAGCCGCCGATGCGGTGCGGGAGTTCGCGGCTGACGGCACGGTGCTGGTCACGGGTGCGAGCGGGACGCTGGGCGGTCTGGTGGCCCGGCACTTCGTCACCGAGCGCGGCGTACGACACCTGCTGCTGGTGAGCCGCCGCGGCGGGGCCGCTCCCGGTGCCGAGGAGCTCGCGGCCGAACTGGGCGCCCTGGGTGCCGAGGTGACGTGGGCGGCGTGCGACGTCGCCGACCAGGATGCCCTCGCCGGTGTCCTCGCGGCGATCCCGGCGGAGCACCCGCTGACCGGTGTGGTGCACACGGCCGGCGTGCTCGACGACGGCACGATCGGCTCGCTCACCGCCGAGCGGCTGGCACACGTCTTCCGGCCCAAGGTGGACGCCGCCTGGAACCTGCACGAACTCACCCGTGAGCTGGACCTCTCCGCCTTCGTGCTGTTCTCTTCGGCTGCCGGTGTGTTCGGCAATGCCGGGCAGGGCAATTACGCCGCTGCCAACGCTTTCCTTGATGCTCTCGCGCAGCACCGCAAGTCGCTCGGCCTGGCTGCCTCTTCCCTCGCGTGGGGTCTGTGGGCGGACGAGGCCGGCATGGCGGGTGAGCTGGCCGAGGCCGATGTGTCACGGATGAGCCGTGGCGGTGTGGACGCGCTGACGGCCGCCGAGGGCCTGGAGCTCCTCGACACGGCCGGGCGCAAAACCGACGCCGTACTGATCCCGATGCGGCTCGACCTGGCCGCACTGCGTGCCCAGGCATCCTCGTCCGGTGCGGTCGCGCCGCTGCTGCGCTCCCTGGTCCGCATCCCGGGCCGCCGTGCCGCCGAGGGCGCCGCGGCGTCCGGCGCGCTGGCCCAGCGGCTGGCCGGTCTGGGCGAGGCCGAGCAGCAGGGCGTCCTGCTGGAGCTGGTCCGCTCCCAGGTGGCCGCCGTCCTCGGCCACAGCTCCACGGACGCCGTGGAACCGCACCACTCCTTCCGTGAGTTGGGCTTTGACTCGCTGACGGCGGTGGAGCTGCGGAATCTGCTGGGTGGGGTGACGGAGCTGCGTTTGCCGGCGACGTTGGTCTTCGACTATCCGACGCCGGTTGTGCTGGCCGAGTTCTTGCGTGCCGAGCTGGTGGGTGCGGTGGCGGATGTCGCCGGTCCGGTGGTTGTGGCGGCTGTTGATGACGAGCCGATCGCGATCGTGGGTCTGGGTTGCCGTTATCCGGGTGGTGTGGAGTCGCCGGAGGATCTGTGGCGGCTGGTGATGGAGGGCCGGGACGCGATCTCGGAGTTCCCCGCCGACCGTGGCTGGGACCTGAATGCCCTCTACCACGCGGACCCCGACCACCCCGGCACCTCGTACACCCGCGAAGGCGGCTTCGTCGATGAGGCAGGCTACTTCGACCCGGCGTTCTTCGGGATTTCGCCGCGTGAGGCTCTGGCGATGGACCCGCAGCAGCGGTTGCTGCTGGAGACGTCGTGGGAGGCGTTCGAGCGCGCGGGCATCGACCCGGGTGTGCTGCGCGGCAGCCGTACCGGTGTCTTCGCCGGTGTCATGTACCACGACTACGCCTCCTCGGTCTCGGTCCTGCCGGAGGGCGTCGAGGGGTTTGTCGGCACTGGTAACGCGGCGAGTGTGATCTCGGGCCGGCTGGCGTACACCTTCGGGCTGGAGGGCCCGGCGGTCACCATCGACACGGCATGCTCGTCGTCACTGGTCGCCCTGCACCTGGCTGTTCAGGCGCTGCGCAACGGCGAGTGCGAGCTGGCGCTCGCCGGTGGTGTGACGGTGATGGCGACTCCGGCGGCGTTCGTGGAGTTCAGCCGCCAGCGCGGCTTGGCGGCCGACGGCCGGTGCAAGGCGTTCTCCGCCGATGCGGACGGCACCGGCTGGTCCGAGGGTGCGGGCATGCTGCTCGTCGAGCGGCTCTCCGACGCCCAGCGGCACGGCCACCCGGTCCTCGCCGTGGTGCGCGGCAGCGCGATCAACCAGGACGGTGCGAGCAACGGTCTGACGGCGCCCAACGGTCCGTCGCAGCAGCGCGTCATCCGGCAGGCGCTCGCCAACGCCGGTCTGTCGGCCGCCGAGGTCGACGCGGTCGAGGCGCACGGCACCGGCACCACGCTGGGCGACCCGATCGAGGCGCAGGCGCTCCTGGCCACCTACGGCCAGGAGCACGCCCCTGAGCAGCCGCTCTACCTGGGTTCCTTCAAGTCGAACGTGGGTCACACCCAGGCCGCCGCCGGTGTCGGCGGCATCATCAAGATGGTCATGGCGATGCGTCACGGTGTGCTGCCGAAGACGCTGCACGTGGATGAGCCGTCGCCGCACATCGACTGGTCGGCGGGTGAGGTCGAGCTGCTGGCCGATGCGGTGGAGTGGCCGGAGACCGGCCGTCCGCGCCGGGCCGCGGTGTCGTCCTTCGGCTTCAGCGGTACCAACGCGCACACCATCATCGAGCAGGCCCCGGTCACCGAGGAGCAGACCGTGACGCGCGCCGCTGCGGTGCCGCCCGTCGTGGCGCTGCCGCTGTCGGCGAAGACGGCCGAGGCGCTGCGCGCCCAGGCCGACCGGCTCCGCGGCCACCTCGTGGACCGTACGGATGTCGCTCCCGCCGACCTCGGCTACTCCCTGGCGACCACCCGCGCCACCCTCGACCACCGCGCGGTCGTCGTTGGTGCGGACCGCGAGGCCCTGGTGACGGGTCTGGAGGCGCTGGCGCGCGGCGAGTCGGCCGCGGGTCTGGTGGACGGTTCCGTGGCCGACGGCAGGACCGCGTTCCTGTTCACGGGCCAGGGCAGCCAGCGGCTCGGCATGGGCCGCGAGCTGTACGCCGCCTACCCGGCCTTCGCGGAGGCGCTGGACGCGGTCTGCGACGAGTTGGACCGGCACCTGGAACAGCCGCTGAAGACCGTGGTCTTCGGCGACGACGCCGAGCTGCTGAACCAGACCCGGTACACACAGCCCGCGCTGTTCGCCATCGAGGTGGCGCTGTACCGCCTGGTGGAGGGCTGGGGGATCACCCCCGACTTCCTCTCCGGGCACTCCATCGGCGAGCTGGCCGCCGCGCACGTCGCCGGTGTGCTGTCGCTGGCGGACGCCGCGAAGCTGGTGGCGGCGCGTGGTCGCCTGATGCAGGAACTCCCGGCCGGCGGCGCCATGGTGGCGATCCAGGCGTCCGAGGAGGAGGTGCTCCCGCTGCTGACCGAGCGGGTGAGCATCGCCGCCCTCAACGGCCCGCGGTCCGTGGTCGTCGCGGGTGACGAGGACGCGGCGCTGGAGATCGCCGCCGGCTTCGAGGCGCAGGGTCGTAAGACCAAGCGCCTCACCGTCAGCCACGCGTTCCACTCGCCGCACATGGACGCCATGCTGGACGCCTTCCGGGCCGTGGCGGAGACCCTCTCCTACGAGTCCCCGCGCATCCCGGTCGTCTCCAACCTCACCGGCGCCCTGGTCTCCGCCGAGGAGATCACCAGCCCGGACTTCTGGGTCCGGCACGTCCGCGAGGCGGTCCGCTTCCTCGACGGCATCCGCGCCCTGGAGGCCCAGGGCGTCACCACCTTCATCGAGCTCGGCCCCGACGGAGTACTCACCGCCATGGCACAGGACTGCGCCACCGACCCCGACGGGGCGGCGTTCGCCGCCGCCCTGCGCACCGGACGCCCCGAGCCGGAGGCGCTCGCCGCCGCCGTGGCCCGGGCCCAGGTCCGGGGCGTACCGGTGGACTGGAAGGCGTTCTACGCGAACACCGGCGCCCGCCGGATCGACGACCTGCCCACCTACCCGTTCCAGCGCCGCCGCTACTGGCTGGAGGCCCCGGCCGGCGCCGTCGGCGACGTGGCCTCGGCCGGGCTGGGGGCGGCCGACCACCCGCTGCTGGGCGCGGCGGTGGACCTGCCCGACTCCGACGGCCGCCTCTTCACCGGCCGGCTCTCGCTGCGCAGCCACCCCTGGCTCGCCGATCACACCGTCATGGACACGGTGCTGCTCCCCGGCGCGGCGCTGGTGGAACTGGCCGTGCGCGCGGGCGACGAGGTCGGCTGCGATCTGCTGGAGGAGCTGACGCTGGAGGCACCGCTGGTGCTTCCGGCGGACGGCGGGGTCCAGTTGCGGGTCACCGTCGGCGAGCCCGACGGGGCGGCCGGGCGGCGCGCGCTGCACGTCCACTCCCGTCCTGAGGGCGCGGTCGACGAGCCGTGGACCCGGCACGCGGCCGGTGCGCTCGCGCTCGCCGGTGCCGACGCCGCTCCGGTGGCCGTGTCGGAGGAGTGGCCGCCGGCCGACGCCGAAGCGGTCGGGATCGACGACTTCTACGCCGCCTTCGCCGCCCTCGGCCTCGGTTACGGGCCCGTCTTCCAGGGGCTGCGCGCCGCCTGGCGCCGCGGCGACGAGGTGTTCGCCGAGGTCGCGCTGGGCGAGGCGCAGCGGGACGGGGCCCGTGCGTACGGGCTGCACCCGGCCCTGCTGGACGCCGCGCTGCACGCGGTGGGTCTCGGTGACTTCTTCGACGCGGAAGAGGACGCGGGGCGGGCCCGGTTGCCGTTCGCCTGGGACGGTGTCCGGCTGCACGCCGTCGGTGCGGCGGCGCTCCGGGTCCGGGTGTCCCCGGCCGGGTCCGGCGCGGTCGCGCTGGCGATCGCCGACGAGACGGGCGCGCCGGTCGGTTCGGTCGACTCGCTCGCGCTGCGGCCGCTCGACGCCGACCAGTTCACGTCCGTCGGCGGCGCGCACCACGATTCGCTGTTCCGCGTCGACTGGGCCCTCCTGCCCACGCCGGCCGCGCTGCCTGCCGGGGAGGCGACTTCCTACGCGATCCTCGGCGGCGGTGAGCTGAAGGCGACCGCCGCGCTGGAGGCGGCGGGGGTGCGTGCCGAGACGTACGAGAACACGGCGGCCCTCGCGGCGGCGGTGGACGCGGACGGCCCGGCGCCGGACGTGGTGCTGCTGCCCTGCCTGCCCGACCTGGGCACCGCCGGGGATGCCGCGGCCGCGGCGCACGCCGTCACCGGCCGGGTGCTGGCCCTCGTACGGGAGTGGATCGCCGACGAGCGGTTCGCCGACTCCCGGCTGGTGCTGCTGACCCGTGGCGCCGTGGCCGTACGCGACGCGGTGGCGGACGACGGCACGGAGGCCGAGCCGGTCGAGGACCTGGCGCACTCCGCCGCCTGGGGCCTGGTCCGCTCGGCACAGGCCGAGCATCCGGGCCGGTTCGTCCTGGTCGACGTGGAGGCCGACAGCGACGCCGCGAACGGCCTGCTCAAGGAGCTGCCCGCCCTGCTGGCGACGGACGAGCCGCAGCTCGCGCTGCGCGCCGACGGCTGGCACGCCCCGCGTCTGGCACGGGTGGCCTCGCTCGTGGAGGAGACCGTTCCGGACTTCGACGCGGCGGGCACCGTGCTGGTCACCGGTGCCAGCGGCACCCTGGGCGGGCTGCTGGCCCGGCACCTGGTGGCCGAGCGCGGCGTACGGCACCTGCTGCTGACCAGCCGCCGGGGTGCCGAGGCGCCGGGTGCCGCCGAACTCGCCGCGGAACTCGCCGAGTCCGGCGCCCGGGTCACCTGGGCGGCGTGCGACGCAGCCGACCGCGAGGCCCTGGCCGCGCTGCTCGCCGCCGTCCCGGCCGAGCACCCGCTCACCGCGGTGATCCACGCCGCAGGTGTGCTGGACGACGGCATCATCGAGTCGCTCACCCCGGAGCGGCTGGCGAAGGTGCTGCGCCCGAAGGTGGACGCGGCGTGGAACCTGCACGAGCTGACCCAGGACCTGGACCTGTCGGACTTCGTGCTGTTCTCCTCGGCCGCCGGCGTGTTCGGCAACCCGGGCCAGGGCAACTACGCGGCCGCCAACGCCTTCCTGGACGCCCTCGCCCAGCACCGGCGTGCCCGGCACCGCCCGGCCGTCTCGCTGGCCTGGGGCCTGTGGGAGGACGAGGGCGGCATGGCCGCCACCCTCGCCGAGGCCGACCGGCAGCGGATGAACCGCGGCAGCATGGGGGCGCTCAGCGACGCGGAGGGCCTGGCCCTGTTCGACGCGGCCTGCCTCGCCGAGCACGCCCTGCTCATCCCCGCGGCGCTGGACATCGCGGCGCTGCGCGCCCAGTCCGCGTCCGGCGTGGCACCGCTGCTGCGCGGACTGATCCGCACCCCGGTACGGCGCGCCGCCGCCGGTGGCGCGGCGGAGGCGGCCACGAGCGCGGTCGACCGGCTCGCGGGCATGTCCGCGGCCGAGCGGGACCGCTTCCTGCTCAACCTGGTCTGCGGCCAGGTGGCCACGGTGCTGGGCCACAGCGGTGCGGGCGCGATCGAACCCGGTGCGGCCTTCAAGGAGCTGGGCTTCGACTCGCTCACCGCCGTGGAGCTCCGCAACCGGCTCGGCGCGGCCACCGGCCTGCGGCTGCCCGCCACGCTGATCTTCGACTACCCGACCCCCGGGGCCCTCGCCGACCACCTGCGCGCGGCACTGCCGCAGGGCGACGGCGGCCCGTCCGTGTTCGGCGAACTCGACCGGCTGGAGGCCGCCCTGGCCGACGCCACCGACGACAGCGTCACCCGCTCGCGGATCACGATGCGCCTGCAGGCCCTCATGGCCAAGTGGAACGACGCCCAGGACACGACGACCGACGGTGACTCCGGTGACCACGACCTCGAATCGGCAACCGACGACGAGCTCTTCGACCTGCTCGACGACGAACTCGGCTCCTCCTGAACGGGAGCGTACTGAACCGATGAATACCTCCCCCCGCAAGGAGCCGACGGCAATGGTGAACAACGACGCAGCCGGGAACAAGGGCACAGCCGTGAACAACGAGGACAAGCTCCGCGACTACCTCAAGCGGGCGACCGCCGACCTGCGCCAGGCACGCCGCAGGCTCCGCGAGGTCGAGGACCGGCACCAGGAGCCCATCGCCATCGTCGCGATGAGCTGCCGCTACCCCGGGGGCGTACGGACCCCCGAGGACCTGTGGCGGCTCGTCGCGGGCGGCGAGGACGCGATCTCCGGCTTCCCGACCGACCGTGGCTGGGACATCGAGACGCTCTACGACGCCGACCCCGAGCAGGCCGGCTCCAGTTACGTCAGCGAGGGCGGATTCCTCTACGACGCCGGCGGTTTCGACCCTGCGGTGTTCGGGATCTCGCCGCGCGAGGCCCTCGCCATGGACCCGCAGCAGCGGCTGCTGCTGGAGACGTCCTGGGAGGCGTTCGAGCGGGCCGGCATCGACCCGACCGCCCTGCGCGGCAGCCGCACCGGAGTCTTCGCCGGTGTGATGTACCACGACTACACCTCGCGCCTCGACTCCGTGCCCGAGGGCGTCGAGGGCTTCCTGGGGACCGGCAGCTCCGGCTCCATCGCCTCCGGCCGCGTCAGCTACGTCTTCGGCCTGGAGGGCCCGGCGGTCACCGTCGACACGGCCTGCTCGTCCTCGCTGGTGACCCTGCACATGGCCGTGCAGGCGCTGCGCGCAGGCGAGTGCTCCCTCGCCCTGGCGGGCGGCGTGACCGTGATGGCCACCCCGTCGACGTTCACCGAGTTCAGCCGCCAGCGCGGCCTCGCCGCCGACGGCCGCTGCAAGCCCTTCGCGGCCGCTGCCGACGGCACCGGCTGGGGCGAGGGCGTCGGCATGCTGCTGGTCGAGCGGCTCTCCGACGCGCACAAGAACGGCCACAAGGTGCTGGCGGTCGTGCGCGGCAGCGCGATCAACCAGGACGGCGCGAGCAACGGCCTGACCGCGCCCAACGGCCCGTCCCAGCAGCGCGTCATCCACCAGGCACTCACCGGCGCCCGGCTGACCACGGCCGAGGTGGACGCGGTGGAGGCGCACGGTACGGGCACGACGCTGGGTGACCCGATCGAGGCGCAGGCGCTGCTCGCGACGTACGGCCAGGACCGCCCGGCCGACCAGCCGCTGCTGCTGGGCTCCATCAAGTCCAACATCGGCCACACCCAGGCCGCCGCCGGTGTCGCCGGCATCATCAAGATGGTCAAGGCCATCGAGCACGGCGTGCTGCCCAAGACCCTGCACGTCGACGAGCCGACCCCGCACGTGGACTGGTCGGCCGGTGCCGTATCGCTGCTGACCGAGACCACCCCGTGGCCCGAGACCGGCCGGCCGCGCCGCGCCGCCGTCTCCTCCTTCGGCTTCAGCGGCACCAACGCCCACACCATCCTCGAACAGGCCCCCGTTCCGGAGGAGTCCGACGAGGCGACGGCCGGGCAGGCACAGCCGCCGGCCGAGCCCAAGGCACTGGACGTGCTGACGTGGCCGGTCTCCGGCAAGAGCCGGGCCGCGCTGCGCGCACAGGCCGAGCGGCTGCTGGCACACCTGGAGTCCGACGCGGCGGCGCGCCCGCTGGACGTGGGCCTGACGCTGGCCACCGCGCGGGCCGCCCTGGACCACCGCGCTGTGGTGCGGGGCGAGGACCGCGACGAGCTGCTGGCCGGCCTCGCCACCCTCGCGGAGGGCGGCATGGCGCCGGGTGTGGTGCAGGGTTCGGCTGTCGGTGGGCAGGTCGCTTTTGTCTTCCCGGGGCAGGGTTCGCAGTGGGTCGGTATGGCCACTGGGCTGTTGGATGCTTCGCCGGTGTTCGCGGCTCGGATCGAGGAGTGCGCGGCGGCGCTGGCGGAGTTCGCCGACTGGTCGTTGGTGGATGTCCTGCGTGGTGTGGAGGGTGCGCCTTCGCTGGAGCGGGTGGATGTCGTCCAGCCGGTGTTGTTCGCGGTGATGGTGTCGCTGGCGGAGTTGTGGCGTTCGCTGGGTGTCCAGCCGTCGGCCGTTGTCGGTCATTCGCAGGGTGAGATCGCGGCCGCGTGTGTGGCGGGGATTCTCTCCCTCCAGGACGCTGCCCGTGTGGTCGCGTTGCGGAGCCAGGCGATCGGCCGGGTGCTGGCGGGCAAGGGCGGCATGGTGTCCGTGGCGCTGCCGGTCAGTGCTGTCCGTGAGCGGATCGCCGCGTGGGGCGAGTCCCGTATCTCGGTGGCAGCGGTCAACGGTCCCTCCTCCGTCGTGGTTTCCGGTGAGCCCGAGGCGCTTGATGAGCTGATCGCTTCGTGTGAGGCGGATGAGGTGCGGGCGCGTAAGGTCCCGGTGGACTACGCCTCGCACTCCGCCCAGGTCGAGCTGCTCCGCGAGGAGCTGGGCGAACTCCTGGCCCCGGTGCGGCCGAAGGCGGCCGAGGTGCCGTTCCTGTCCACTGTGACGGGGGAGTGGGTCGAGGGCCCGGAGCTGGATGCCGAGTACTGGTTCACCAACCTGCGTCAGACGGTTGAGCTGGAGGGCGCTGTCCGTCGTCTGCTCGACGAGGGCTTCGGAGCCTTCGTCGAGTCGAGCGCGCACCCGGTGCTGACGATGGGTGTGCAGGAGACGGCTGAGGACGCGGGCCGTGAGGCCGCTGTCATCGGCTCGCTGCGCCGTGACGAGGGCGGTCTGGACCGCTTCTTCACCTCAGTGGGTGAGGCCTGGACGCGCGGCGTGATTGTCGACTGGGACGCGGTGTACGGGGGTACGGGCGCCGAGCGCGTCGACCTGCCGACCTACGCCTTCCAGCACCAGCACTACTGGCTGGAGGCGGGTGCCCCCGCCGTGGCCGTGGACCCGGTCGAGGCCCGTTTCTGGGAGGCCGTGGACCGCGAGGACTGGCAGGCGCTCGCCGCCGAGCTCGCGGTCGACGGCGACGAGCGGGCCAGCGCGTTGCTGCCCGCCCTGTCGAACTGGCGCAAGCAGAGCCGCAAGCAGTCCACCGTGGACGGCTGGCGCTACCGCGTGACCTGGAAGCCGCTGACCGAGGGCGGCGCCGCGCGGCTGTCCGGCTCCTGGCTGCTGGTCGTGCCCGAGTCCGCGGCCGACGACTGGGCCGCCGGCGCGGCCCGTCTCCTCGCCGAGCGCGGTGCCGACGTACGGCAGCTCGTCATGGACACCGGCACGGACGGCCGGGAGTCCCTCACCGCGCTGCTCCGGCAGGCGACCGCCGAGGCGGAGGCCCCCTTCACCGGTGTGCTCTCGCTGCTGGCGCTGACCGACCGGCCGCACCCCGTCCACACCTCCGTCCCCGCCGGCGCGGCCGCGCAGCTGGCACTGGTCCAGGCGCTGGGCGACGCGGAGATCACCGCCCCGCTGTGGAGCGCCACCCGCGGTGCGGTGTCGGTCGGCAGCGCGGACCGGCTGGAGTCGCCCGCGCAGGCGCTCGTTTGGGGCCTCGGCCGGGTGGCTGCCCTGGAGCACGGCGAGCGCTACGGCGGCCTCGTCGACCTCCCGGAGGCCGCCGACGACCGGGCGCTGGCCCGGCTGGTGACCGTCCTGGCCGGTGCCGAGGACGAGGACCAGGTCGCGATCCGGCCCACCGGTCTGTTCGTACGCCGCCTGGTCCGTACCCCGCTGGCCGACACCGTGCCGGTGCGGAGCTGGCAGCCGTCCGGTACGACGCTGGTGACCGGTGGTACGGGTGCGCTGGGTGCGCATGTGGCTCGTTGGCTGGCGCGTAACGGTGCCGAGCACCTGCTGCTCACCAGCCGTCGTGGCGCGGACGCGCCGGGCGCGGCCGAGCTGCGCGAGGAGCTGGCCGCGCTGGGTGCCGAGGTCACTGTCGCCGCGTGCGACGTGGCCGACCGCGAGGCCGTGGAGTCGCTGCTCGCCGGAATCCCCGCCGAGCAGCCGCTGACCGCCGTGGTGCACACCGCCGCGGTGCTGGACGACGGTGTGATCGAGAGCCTGACGCCCGAGCAGGTCGACCGGGTGCTCAAGGTCAAGGTCGACGCCACGCTCCACCTGCACGAGCTCACACGCGAGCTGGACCTCTCGGCGTTCGTGCTGTTCTCCTCCTTCGCCGCCACCTTCGGCGCGCCCGGCCAGGGCAACTACGCGCCGGGCAACGCCTTCCTGGACGCCTTCGCCGAGTGGCGCCGCGCCGCCGGGCTGCCCGCCACCTCGCTGGCCTGGGGCCCGTGGGGCGAGGGCGGCATGGCCGAGGGCGGGGTCGGCGACCGGATGCGCCGGCACGGCGTCATCGAGATGTCGCCCGAACTGGCCGTCACCGCGCTCCAGCACGCCCTGGACCGGGACGAGTCGGTGCTGACCCTCGCCGACATGGAGTGGAAGCGCTTCGTCCTCGCCTTCACCTCCGGTCGCTCCCGGCCGCTGCTGCACGACCTGCCCGAGGCACGCGACGTCATCAGGGACATGGCGGGCGCCGAGGCGGAGGACTCCGGCGCCGCCGCCCTCGCCCAGCAGCTCCACGGGCTGCCCGAGGCCGAGCAGGAGCGGCTGCTGCTGGAGCTCGTACGGACCGCCGTCGCGGCCGTGCTGGGCTACACCGAAGCCGTCGAGGCCACGCGCGCCTTCAAGGAGCTGGGCTTCGACTCGCTCACCGCGGTCGAGCTGCGCAACCGGCTCGGCGCCGCCAGCGGGCTCAAGCTGCCGCCGACGCTGATCTTCGACTACCCGACCCCCGTCGCGCTCGCCAGGCACCTGCGCGCCGAGCTCGCCGGCGGGCAGCTCGCCGCCGCGGCCCCGCTGCCCACCGCGGCCGCGCTCGCCGACGACGAGCCGATCGCGATCGTCGCCATGAGCTGCCGCTTCCCCGGTGGCGTACGGACCCCCGAGGAGCTGTGGCAGCTGCTGGCCACAGGCGGTGACGCGCTGTCGGAGTTCCCGGCCGACCGCGGCTGGGACGTGGAGTCCCTCTACAACCCGGACCCGGACGCGCAGGGCACCAGCTACACCCGCGAGGGCGGATTCCTCACCGGCGCCGCCGAGTTCGACCCCGCCTTCTTCGGCATATCGCCGCGCGAGGCGATGGCCATGGACCCGCAGCAGCGGCTGCTGCTCGAGACGTCCTGGGAGGCGTTCGAGCGGGCCGGTATCGACCCGGCCGCCCTGCGCGGCAGCCAGACCGGCGTCTTCGCCGGCACCAACGGCTCCGACTACTCCATCCTCATGCGGAACACCACCGACGGCTACGAGGGCCACCTGGCCACCGGCAGCGCCGCCAGCGTGGTCTCCGGCCGGGTCAGTTACGTGTTCGGTCTTGAGGGCCCGGCGGTCACCGTCGACACGGCCTGCTCCGCGTCCCTGGTGGCGCTGCACCTGGCCGTGCAGGCGCTGCGCACCGGCGAGTGCTCCCTCGCCCTGGCGGGCGGTGTGACCGTGATGGCCACCCCCGGCACCTTCATCGAGTTCAGCCGGCAGCGCGGTCTGTCCTCCGACGGCCGCAGCAAGGCGTTCTCCTCGGACGCCGACGGCTTCAGCCCCGCCGAGGGCGTCGGCATGCTGCTCGTCGAGCGGCTCTCCGACGCCCGTAGGAACGGCCACCCGGTCCTGGCGGTCGTCCGGGGCAGCGCGATCAACCAGGACGGCGCGAGCAACGGTCTGACCGCGCCCAACGGCCCGTCCCAGCAGCGCGTCATCCGGCAGGCGCTCGCCAACGCCCGGCTGTCCGCGGCCGACGTGGACGTGATCGAGGCGCACGGTACGGGCACGACGCTGGGCGACCCGATCGAGGCGCAGGCGCTGCTGGCCACCTACGGCCAGGACCGCCCGGCCGACCAGCCGCTGCTGCTGGGCTCGGTGAAGTCCAACATCGGCCACGCCCAGGCGGCCGCCGGTGTGGCGGGTGTCATGAAGATGGTGCTGGCCATGCGGCACGGCGTCATACCGGAGTCGCTGCACATCGACGAGCCCACCCCGCACGTGGACTGGTCGGCGGGCGCGGTCTCCCTGGTGACCGAGGCCACTCCGTGGCCCGCGACGGAGGCCCCGCGCCGAGCGGGCATCTCCTCCTTCGGCTTCAGCGGCACCAACGCGCACGTCATCGTCGAGCAGGCCCCGGCGGAGGAGCCGACGGCGGCCGAGGAGCCGACGCGGCAGCCTGGCGTGCTGCCGTGGGTGCTCTCCGGCAGGAGCCGGGCCGCGCTGCCCGCGCAGGCGGAGAAGCTGCTCTCACACCTGGCGGCCGACGCCGATCTGCGCCCGGCGGACATCGGTTACTCGCTCGCCGTCACCCGCTCCGCTCTCGACGAGCGAGCCGTGCTGGTGGGCACCGACCGTGACGACTTCGTACGTGCACTGGACGCCCTGGCCCGTGGCCAGGCCCTGCCCCAGCTGGTCCAAGGAGCCGGAATCGGGGGTAAGGCCGCATTCCTGTTCCCAGGACAGGGGTCGCAATGGGTAGGCATGGCCACCGAGCTGTTGGATGCTTCGCCAGTGTTCGCTGCCCGGATTGAGGAGTGCGCTGCCGCGCTGGCGGAGTTCGCCGACTGGTCGTTGGTGGACGTCCTGCGCGGTGTCGAGGGTGCCCCGTCGCTGGAGCGGGTGGACGTGGTCCAGCCGGTGCTGTTCTCCGTGATGGTGTCGCTCGCCGAGCTGTGGCGCTCGTTCGGTGTGCGTGCGGATGCGGTGGTCGGTCATTCGCAGGGTGAGATCGCCGCTGCGTGTGTGGCCGGAATCCTGTCGCTGGAGGACGCGGCGCGCGTCGTCGCGCTGCGCAGTCAGGCGATCGGTCGGGTGCTGGCGGGCAAGGGCGGCATGGTGTCCGTGGCGCTGCCGGTGGCCGAGGTGCGTGAGCGGATCGCCGTATGGGGCGAGTCCCGTATCTCGGTGGCGGCCGTCAACGGCCCCTCCTCCGTGGTCGTCTCCGGTGAGCCCACGGCCCTTGATGAGCTGATCGCTTCGTGTGAGGCGGATGAGGTGCGGGCGCGTAAGGTCCCGGTGGACTACGCCTCGCACTCCGCCCAGGTCGAGCTGCTCCGCGACGAGCTGCGCGAACTCCTGGCCCCCGTGCAGCCGAAGGCGGCGAAGGTGCCGTTCCTGTCCACCGTGACCGGCGAGTGGGTCAAGGGCCCGGAGCTGGACGCGGAGTACTGGTTCACCAACCTCCGCCAGACCGTCGAACTCGAAGGTGCTGTCCGGCGTCTGCTCGACGAGGGCTTCGGAGCCTTCATCGAGTCCAGTGCCCACCCCGTGCTGACGATGGGTGTGCAGGAGACCGCCGAGGACGCGGGCCGTGAGGCCGCTGTCATCGGCTCGCTGCGCCGTGACGAGGGCGGTCTGGACCGCTTCTTCACCTCGCTGGGCGATGCGTGGACGCACGGTGTGAATGTCGACTGGGACGCGGTCTACGAGGGGACCGGCGCCGCACGCGTCGAACTCCCCACCTACGCCTTCCAGCACCAGCACTACTGGCCGGAGGCGGCCGAGCCGGAGGCGGGCACCGAGGTGCTCCCGAAGGACGCGACGGACGCCCGCTTCTGGGAGGCCGTCGAGCGCGACGACCTGGAATCGCTCGCCGGGACGCTGGAGTTCGAGGACGCCGAGGCGCTGGGCTCACTGAGCGCCGTGCTGCCGGCCCTGTCCGCCTGGCGCAAGCAGGCCCGCGAGCTGTCCGCCCTGGACGACTGGCGCTACCGCGTGACCTGGAAGCAGCTGCCCGAGGGGCAGTCCGCACGGCTCTCCGGCAGCTGGCTGCTGGTCGTGCCCGAGTCCGCGATCGCCGATGACTGGGCACTCTCCGCCCTGGCCGCGCTGGCCGAACGCGGCGCCGACGTACGGCAGCTCACGCTGGGCGCCGGGGAACTGGACCGCGAGTCCGTCACCCGCCGGGTGCGCGAGGAGCTCGACGGCGCCGCACCGGTGGCCGGTGTGCTGTCGCTGCTGGCCTTCGACGCGCAGCCCGCCCCGGGCACGGACGGTGTCGACGCCGGACTGACCGGCTCCGCCGCGCTGATCCAGGCGCTGGGCGACAGCGGGATCGACGCGCCGCTGTGGTGCGCGACCCGTGGCGCCGTCTCCGTCAGCCGCTCCGACCGGCCGGACAACCCGGCGCAGGCGCTGGCCTGGGGCCTGGGCCGTACGGCGGCGCTGGAGTACCCGGAGCGCTGGGGCGGTCTGGTGGACCTGCCGGAGACCGCCGACGAGCGGGCGCTGGCCCGGCTGACGGCGATCCTGGCCGGATCCGAGGACGAGGACCAGCTCGCGATCCGCGCTGCCGGCGTCTTCGCCCGACGGCTCTCCCGCGCCCCGCTGGCCGACACCGTGCCGGTGCGGAGCTGGCAGCCGTCCGGTACGACGCTGGTGACCGGTGGTACGGGTGCGCTGGGTGCGCATGTGGCTCGTTGGCTTGCGCGTAACGGTGCCGAGCACCTGCTGCTCACCAGTCGCCGTGGCGCGGACGCGCCGGGTGCGGCCGAGCTGCGGGACGAGCTCACCGGTCTCGGCGCGCGGGTCACCGTCGCCGCCTGCGACGTGGCCGACCGCGAGGCCGTGGAGTCGCTGCTCGCCGGCATCCCCGCCGAGCAGCCGCTGACCGCCGTGGTGCACGCGGCGGGCGTCCTCGACGACGGCGTACTGGACGCGCTGACGCCGCCCCGGTTCGCGACGGTGCTCGGCCCCAAGGCCGACGCCGCCCGCCATCTGCACGAGCTCACCCGGGACCTGGAGCTGACCGCGTTCGTGCTCTTCTCCGGCATCGCGGGCACGCTCGGCGACGCCGGACAGGGCAACTACGCGGCGGCCAACGCGTATCTCGACGCGCTGGCCGAGCAGCGCCGGGCCGACGGGCTGCCCGCCGTCTCCGTGGCCTGGGGCCGCTGGGGCGACACCGGTCTCGCGGCCGGCGGGGCCATCGGCGACCGGCTGGACCGGGGCGGCGTGCCCGCCATGGCACCGGACTCGGCGATCAGGGCGCTGCAGCAGGCCCTGGACCACGCCGACACGGTCGTGGCCGTCGCCGACATCCAGTGGGAGCGCTTCGCCTACGGCTACACGGCGGTGCGGCGCAGCCCGTTCATCGCCGACCTGCCCGACGTCAGGCGGCTGGCGGACACCGGCCCGGCCGGCGGCGACGCCGGTCCGGCCGCCGCCCCGGCGGACGCACTGCGGCAGCAGCTGGCCGGGATGCCCCGGGCCGAGCAGTCCCTGGTCGTCCTGGACCTGGTGCGCGGCAACGCGGCCGCCGCGCTGGGGCACCCCTCGACCGACGAGGTCGGCGGGGGCCGGGCGTTCAAGGAGCTGGGCTTCGACTCGCTCATCGCGCTCGAACTCCGCAACCGGCTCGGTGTCGCCACCGGGCTGAAGCTCCCCGCCACGTTGGTCTTCGACTACCCGACCCCGGCCGTGCTGGCCGAATTCCTGCACGCCGAGATCACGCAGGACGGCGGCGCGGCGGCGGCCGCACCGGGAATCGCGGAGCTGGAGAAGCTGGAATCCGCGCTTTCCGTGCTCGACCCCGCCGGTGAGGACGGCGAGACCCGGGCCGGTATCGCCGCCCGGCTGCAGGCCCTCCTCGCCAGGTGGGACGAGCCGCGCGGGAGCGAGGCGGACAACACCGGCGGGACGGTGACGGAAAAGCTGCAAGAGGCAACGCCGGATGAGGTCTTCGACTTCATCGAGAAAGAACTCGGAATCTAAGGATCTAAGGTCCGCGGGCGCAAGGTTTGTGACGAGAAGCATGGGTGAGACTCCAATGTCGGATCAGGACAAGATCCTCGACTACCTCAAGCGGGTAACTGCCGATCTGCACCAGACGCGGCAGCGTCTTCGGGAGGTCGAGGCGCAGGAGCCTGAGCCGATCGCGATCGTCGGCATGAGCTGCCGCTTCCCCGGGGGCGTCACTTCTCCGGAGGAGCTGTGGCAGCTCGTGGCCGCGGGCGACGACGCCATCGCGGACTTCCCCACGGACCGTGGCTGGGACGTCGATTCGCTCTTCGACGCCGACCCCGACCAACAGGGCACCAGCTACACCGACAAGGGCGGGTTCCTCGACGGCGCGGGCGAGTTCGACGCGGCGTTCTTCGGGATCTCGCCGCGCGAGGCCATCGCGATGGACCCGCAGCAGCGGCTGCTGCTGGAGACCGCGTGGGAGGTGTTCGAGCGGGCCGGTGTCGACCCGGCCACGCTGCGCGGCTCCAAGGCCGGGGTGTTCATCGGCACCAACGGCCAGGACTACCCCGAGCTGATGCACCGGCTGCCGCAGGGCGCCGAGCAGTACCTGCTGACCGGCAACGCGGCCAGCGTCATCTCCGGCCGCATCTCCTACACCTTCGGCCTGGAGGGCCCGGCGCTCACCGTCGACACGGCGTGCTCCTCGTCGCTGGTGGCGCTGCACCTGGCCGTCCAGGCGCTGCGCAACGGCGAGTGCTCGCTGGCGCTGACCGGCGGTGTCACCGTGATGAACAGCCCCCGGGCGTTCATCAACTTCAGCCGGCAGCGGGGCCTCGCCCCCGACGGCCGCTGCAAGGCGTTCGCCGACGGCGCCGACGGCACCGGCTGGGGCGAGGGCGTCGGCATGCTGCTCGTGGAGCGGCTCTCCGACGCCCGTAAGAACGGCCACCCGGTGCTGGCGATCGTCCGGGGCTCGGCCATCAACCAGGACGGCGCGAGCAACGGCCTGACGGCCCCCAACGGCCCGTCGCAGCAGCGCGTCATCCGGCAGGCCCTCACCGACGCCCGGCTCACCCCCGCCCAGGTCGACGCCGTCGAGGCGCACGGCACCGGCACCAGCCTCGGCGACCCGATCGAGGCGCAGGCGCTGCTGGCCACCTACGGGCAGAACCGGCCCGACGGCCGGCCCCTGTGGCTGGGCTCGATCAAGTCCAACTTCGGCCACACCCAGGCCGCCGCCGGTGTCGCGGGCATCATCAAGATGGTCAAGGCCATCGAGCACGGCGTGCTGCCGCAGACCCTGCACGTCGACGCGCCCTCGCGGGACGTGGACTGGACGGCGGGCGCGGTCGAGCTGCTGACCGAGGCCCGGCCGTGGCCGGGGACCGGCCAGCCGCGCCGCGTCGGCATCTCCTCCTTCGGCGTCAGCGGCACCAACGCCCACACCGTCATCGAGCAGGCACCCGCCGAGGACCGCGCGCCCGAGGCCACCCCGGAGAGCTCGGACCCGGCGGACCAGGCCGCGCCCGGCGATGCGATACCCCTGCTGGTCTCCGGGCAGAGCCCGCAGGCGCTGCGCGCCCAGGCGGAGCGGCTCGCGGCCCACCTCGCGGCCACCCCGGGCCTGTCCCTGACCGACCTCGGCCACTCGCTGGCCACCACCCGCGCCGCCCTCGACCACCGTGCCGTGCTGATCGCCGCATCGGTCGGCGGCGCGGAGGAACTGCTGCGCGCGCTGGCCGACGGCGGCACGTCGGCCGACCTGGTCCAGGGCCAGGCCACCGAGGGCAAGACGGCGTTCCTCTTCACCGGCCAGGGCAGCCAGCGGGCCGGCATGGGCCGTGAGCTGTACGCGGCCGTCCCGGCCTTCGCCGAGGCGCTGGACGCGGTCTGCGCCGAGCTCGACCAGCACCTGGAACGGCCGCTGCGCGACGTCATGTTCGACGCCGACAGCACCGAGCTGGACCGGACCGGCTGCACCCAGCCCGCGCTCTTCGCCATCGAGGTCGCGCTGTTCCGGCTGCTGGACGGCTGGGGCGTCAAGCCCGACTTCCTCGTCGGCCACTCCATCGGCGAGCTGGCGGCCGCCCATGTGTCCGGAGTCCTGACACTGGCCGACGCGGCGAAGCTGGTGGCCGCCCGCGGCCGGCTGATGCAGGAACTCCCCGCCGGCGGCGCCATGATCGCCGTACAGGCGTCCGAGGACGAGGTCCTCCCGCTGCTCACCGAGCGGGTGAGCATCGCCGCCCTCAACGGCCCGCGGTCCGTGGTCGTCGCGGGTGACGAGGACGCGGCGCTGGAGATCGCCGCCGCCTTCGAGGCGCAGGGCCGCAAGACCAAGCGCCTCACCGTCAGCCACGCGTTCCACTCCCCGCACATGGACGGCATGCTCGACGCCTTCCGCGAGGTCGCCCAGGGTGTCACCTACCACCCGCCGGTCATCCCGATCGTCTCCAACCTGACCGGCGCCTCCGTCTCCGCCGCCGAGATCTGCACCCCCGACTACTGGGTGCGGCACGTCCGGGAAGCGGTTCGCTTCACCGACGGCATCGGCCGGCTCCAGGCGTACGGCGTCTCCACCTATGTGGAGCTCGGCCCGGGCGGCGTCCTGACCGCGATGGCCCAGGACTGCGTCACCACCGACGACGCCGCCTTCGTGCCGCTGCTGCGCGCCGACCGCCCCGAAGCCAGGGCGCTGACCGGCGCGCTGGCACAGGCGCACGTGCACGGCGTCCGCGTCGACTGGACCGCGGTCCTCGCCGGCTCCGGCGGCCACCGCGTCGAACTGCCCACCTACGCCTTCCAGCGCGAGCTGTACTGGCCCGAGCCGGCCGGCCCCTGGACCGGTGACGTCACCGCCGCCGGCCTCGGCTCGGCCGAACACCCGCTGCTGGGCGCCGCGGTGTCGCTGGCCGACGCCGCGGGCTTCCTGTTCACCGGCCGCCTCTCCCTGCAGACCCACCCCTGGCTCGCCGACCACACCGTGATGGACACGGTGCTGCTGCCCGGCACCGCCTTCGTCGAACTGGCCATCCGCGCGGGCGACCACGCGGGCTGCGACGTGCTCGAAGAGCTCACCCTGGAGGCGCCGCTGGCGCTGCCCGCGCAGGGCGGGGTACAGCTCCAGGTGGCCGTCGGCGCGCCGGACGGCTCCGGCCGCCGCTCGCTGACCCTCCACTCGCGCCTGGAGGAGTCCGCCGACGGCACCGGCTGGGGCGAGGGCGAGTGGACCCGGCACGCCACCGGTGTGCTCGCCACCGGCGCCACCACTCCCACCGCCGACCTCGCCGCCTGGCCGCCGGCCGGCGCCACCGAGGTCCCCGTCGACGGCCTCTACGAGTGGCTCACCGGGAACGGCTTCGCCTACGGCCCGGTCTTCCAGGGCCTCAAGGCCGCCTGGCAGCACGGCGACGACGTCTACGCCGAGGTCCGCCTCCCGGAGAGCGCCGTCGAGGAGGCCGGCCTGTTCGGCCTGCACCCGGCGTTGCTGGACGCGGCCCTGCACGGCGTCGGCATGGGCTCCCTGCTGGAGCCGACCGAGCACGGCCGACTGCCGTTCTCCTGGAGCGGCGTCGCCCTGCACGCGGTCGGCGCCGCCGCGCTGCGGGTACGGCTGTCGCCCAAGGGCCAGGACACCGTGGCCGTCCTGGTGACCGACGAGAGCGGGGTGCCGGTCGCGTCCGTCGACGCGCTGCTGCTGCGCCCCGTCGCCCCGGAGCAGGTGCACGCCGCCCGCTCCACCTTCTACGACGCCCTGTTCCGCGTCGAGTGGACCCCGGCGGCCGTCCCGGCCGCCACCACCGTCGCCGCCGGACAGTGGGCACTGCTGGCGGACGCCCCCGCCCCCGAGCTCACCACCGCCCTGCCCACCGCCGCCGCGTACTCCGATCTGGCGGCCCTCGCCGAGGCCGTCGCGGCCGGCGTCCCCGTGCCGCAGGCGGTCGTGGTACCGGTCTTCGGCTCCGCCGAGCCCGACGCCGAGCGGCTCACCACCGACGTCCGGTCCGCGCTGCACCGCACGCTCGAACTGGCCCAGGACTGGCTCGCCGACGACCGGTTCGCCGACTCGCGCCTGGTGATCACCACCCGTGGCGCCGTCGCCACGGCCGCCGACGCGGACGTCGCCGACCTGGCGCACGCGCCACTGTGGGGCCTGCTGCGCTCCGCGCAGTCGGAGAACCCGGACCGCTTCGTCCTGCTGGACGTGGACGGCCGGGACGAGTCCTACCGCGCGCTGCCGACCGCGCTCGCCTCGGACGAACCGCAACTGGCCGTCCGCGCCGGGACCGTGGTCGTACCCCGGCTGGCCCGCGTCGCCACCGACGCCGGGCACACCGTCCCCGCCCTCGACCCCGAGGGCACCGCCCTGGTCACCGGCGCCACCGGCACCCTGGGCGGGCTGGTCGCCCGGCACCTGGTCGCCGAGCACGGCGTGCGGAACCTGCTGCTGCTCAGCCGCCGCGGCGCCGCGGCGCGGGGCGCCGACGAGCTGGCCGCCGAACTGCGCGCGGCCGGCGCCGAGGTCACCCTCGCCGCCTGCGACGTGGCCGACCGGGACGCGCTGGCCGCCGTCCTGGCGGCCGTCCCGGCCGCGCACCCGCTGACCGCCGTGGTGCACACCGCCGGTGTGCTCGACGACGGCATCCTCGGCTCGCTCACCCCCGAGCGCGTCGACCGGGTGCTGCCCGCCAAGGTCGACGCCGCGCTGCACCTGCACGAGCTGACCCAGGGCCTGGACCTGGCCGCGTTCGTCCTGTTCTCCGCCGCCGCCGGTACCCTCGGCGGCCCCGGCCAGGCCAACTACGCCGCCGCCAACACCTTCCTGGACGCCCTCGCCCAGCGCCGCCGCGCCCAGGGCCTGCCCGCCACCGCCCTGGCCTGGGGCCTGTGGGCCGAGCGCAGCGGCATGACCGGCGACCTGGACGACACCGACATCCAGCGCATCACCCGCGCCGGCGTCGCCGCGCTGTCCTCCGAGGACGGCCTGAACCTGCTGGACACCGCGCTGGCCGTCGGCGCCCCCGCCCTCGTGCCGATGCACCTGGACCTGGCGCCGCTGCGCCGGGCCACCGACGCGAGCCAGGTGCCCGCGCTGCTGCGCGGCCTGGTGCGGCTGCCCGGCCGCCGGGTCGTGGAGGCGGGCGGCGCCGCCCCCGTCGGCGGGCTCGCCGAGCGGCTGCTCGGCCTGTCCGTGCCCGAGCGCGACAAGCTGCTCCTGGAGCTGGTCCGCACCCAGGTCGCCGCGGTGCTCGGCTACGCGGGACCGGAGGCCGTCGACGCCACACGGGCGTTCAAGGAGCTGGGCTTCGACTCGCTCACCGCCGTCGAGCTGCGCAACCGCATAGGCGCCGTGGCCTCCGTCCGGCTCCCGGCCACCCTGGTCTTCGACTACCCGACGCCCACCCTGCTGGCCCGCTTCCTGCGCACCGAGATCCTCGGCGCCGACGCGGACGGCGCCGCCACCAAGGCGACCACCGTCGCCGTCGCCGACGACGAGCCGATCGCCATCGTCGGCATGAGCTGCCGCTACCCGGGCGGCGTCGGCAGCCCCGAGGAGCTGTGGCAGCTCGTCCTGGGCGCCGGGGACGCCATCTCCGGCTTCCCCACCGACCGAGGCTGGCAGCTGGACGGACTGCAGAGCGACAACCAGAGCGAGGCCGGCACCAGCGCCACCATCGAGGGCGGCTTCCTCTACGACGCGGGCGAGTTCGACCCCGACTTCTTCGGGATCAACCCGCGCGAGGCCCTCGCCATGGACCCGCACCAGCGACTGCTGCTGGAGACGTCCTGGGAGGTCTTCGAGCGCGCGGGCATCGACCCGGCCACGGTGCGCGGCAGCCGGACCGGTGTCTTCGCCGGCGTGATGTACCACGACTACCTGTCCCGGCTGACCGCGCTGCCCGAGGGCCTCGAGGGCTACCTCGGCACCGGCACGGCGGGCAGCGTCGCCTCCGGCCGTATCGCCTACACCTTCGGCCTGGAGGGCCCGGCGGTCACCATCGACACGGCGTGCTCGTCGTCGCTGGTCGCTCTGCATCTCGCGGCGCAGGCGCTGCGCAACGGCGAATGCACCATGGCGCTCGCCGGTGGTGTGACCGTCATGGCCACCCCGGACACCTTCGTGGACTTCAGCCGCCAGGGCGGTCTGTCCACCAGCGGCCGCTGCAAGTCCTTCGCGGCCGCGGCCGACGGCACCGGCTGGTCCGAGGGCGTGGGCATGCTGCTCGTCGAGCGGCTCTCCGACGCCCGGCGCAACGGCCACCCGGTCCTCGCCGTCGTACGCGGTACGGCGGTCAACCAGGACGGCGCCAGCAACGGCCTGACGGCCCCCAACGGCCCGTCGCAGCAGCGCGTCATCCGCGCGGCGCTGGCCAGCGCGGGCGTGTCCGCGGCCGAGGTGGACGTCGTCGAGGCGCACGGCACGGGCACCACCCTTGGTGACCCGATCGAGGCGCAGGCGCTGCTGGCCACCTACGGCCAGGAGCGCGGGGAGGGCCGGCCGCTGCTGCTGGGCTCCATCAAGTCCAACATCGGCCACACGCAGGCGGCGGCCGGTGTCGCGGGCATCATCAAGATGGTCATGGCGATGCGCCACGGCGTGCTGCCGCAGACCCTGCACGTCGACGAGCCGTCCCCGCACGTCGACTGGGCGGCGGGCGCGGTCTCGCTGCTGACCGAATCGGTGGAGTGGCCCGAGACCGGCCGCCCGCGCCGTGCGGGTATCTCCTCGTTCGGCGTGTCCGGCACCAACGCGCACACCATCATCGAACAGGCCCCGGAACCGGAGGCCGTACCCGAGCCCACCCCCGCCGCGCCCCCGCGCGCCGCCGGTGCGGTGCCCTGGATGCTGTCGGCGAAGAGCGCCCCCGCGCTGCGCGACCAGGCCGCGCGGCTCCGCGCCCACCTGGACGACGCCACGGGGACCAGCCCGGCCGACCTCGGCTACTCGCTGGCCATGACGCGGGCGGCGCTGGACCACCGCGCGGTGGTCGTGGGCGCGGACCGCGCGAGCTTGATGGCCGGCCTGGACGCGCTGGCGCGCGGTGAGTCCGCGGCGAGTGTGGTCGAGGGTTCGGTGGCCGGTGGCAGGACGGCGTTCCTGTTCACGGGCCAGGGGAGCCAGCGGCTGGGCATGGGGCGTGAGCTGTACGACGCCTTCCCGGTGTTCGCGGGCGCGCTGGACGCGGTCTGCGCGGAGCTGGACGCGCATCTCGAACTGCCGCTGAAGAGCGTGCTGTTCGGGGACGACGCTTCGGCGCTGGACCGGACGGGCTTCACCCAGCCCGCGCTGTTCGCGGTCGAGGTGGCGCTGTTCCGCCTCGTCGAGGCGTGGGGCATCACGCCGGACTTCCTGTCCGGTCACTCGATCGGCGAGCTGGCCGCCGCCCATGTGGCCGGCGTGCTGTCCCTTGCCGATGCCTCCAAGCTGGTGGCCGCACGTGGCCGCCTGATGCAGGAGCTTCCGGCCGGCGGCGCGATGATCGCCGTGCAGGCATCGGAGGACGAGGTCCTCCCGCTGCTGACCGAGCGCGTGAGCATCGCCGCCCTGAACGGTCCGTCGTCGGTGGTCGTCGCCGGTGACGAGGACGCGGCCGTCGTCATCGCCGAGCACTTCGAGGCACAGGGCCGCAAGACGAAGCGGCTGACGGTCTCGCACGCTTTCCACTCGCCGCGCATGGACGGCATGCTGGACGCCTTCCGTGCCGTCGCCGAGGAGCTCTCGTACGAGGCCCCTCGCATTCCGATCGTCTCCAACCTGACGGGCGCTGTGGTCTCCGCCGAGGAGATCACCAACCCGGAGTTCTGGGTCCGTCACGTTCGTGAGGCCGTGCGTTTCGTCGACGGCATCCGCGCTCTGGAGGCGCAGGGCGTCACCACCTTCGTCGAGCTGGGCCCGGACGGCATCCTCACCGCGATGGCGCAGGACTGCGTCACCGGCGAGGACGCGGTGCTCTTCGCCACGCTGCGCAAGGGCCGGCCCGAGGCCGAGTCGCTGACGCACACCGTGGCCCGGGCGTACGCCCGTGGCCTGATGGTGGACTGGGAGGCGTACTTCGCCGGCACCGGCGCCACACGCGTCGAGCCGATCACGCTGCCCACGTACGCCTTCCAGCGCCGCCGCTTCTGGCTGCGCTCGCCCGCCGGCGCGGTGGGCGACGTGGAATCGGCGGGCCTGGGCCGCGCCGACCACCCGCTGCTCGGCGCGGCCGTGGAACTGGCCGACTCCGACGGCTTCCTGTTCACCGGGCGGCTGTCGCTGGAGACCCACCCGTGGCTGGCCGACCACGCCGTCATGGGCTCGGTGCTGCTGCCCGGCACCGCCTTCGTGGAGCTGGCGATCCGGGCCGGTGACCAGGTCGGCTGCGACCGGCTGGACGAGCTCACCATCGAGGCGCCGCTGATCCTCCCCGAGCGGGGCGCGCTCCAGCTGCAGATCGTGGTCGGCGCCGCGCTCGACGCGAACCACCGCACGGTCGAGCTGTACTCGCGGGCGCAGGACGCCGCCCTGGAGGAGCCGTGGATCCGGCACGCCAGCGGCGTGCTGACCACGGGTGCCCCGCAGCCTTCCTTCGACCTGGCCGAGTGGCCGCCGCCGGGCGCGGAGGCCGTCCCGGTCGAGGGCCTCTACGAGCACCTGGCGCAGGGCGGGTTCGCCTACGGGCCGGTCTTCCAGGGGCTCAAGGCCGCCTGGCTGCGCGGTGAGGAGGTGTTCGCCGAGGTCGAGCTGGCGGAGGAACGGCGCGCGGAGGCCGCGGCGTTCGGGCTGCACCCGGCGCTGCTGGACGCCGCGCTGCACTCCACCTTCGCCCGCCCCGACGGCGACGAGCAGGGCAGGCTGCCGTTCTCCTGGAGCGGGGTGTCGCTGTACGCGGTCGGCGCCGGCGCGCTGCGGGTGCGGCTGAGCCCGGTCGGCGACGACGGGATGACCCTGGAGCTGGCCGACGGCACCGGTGCGCCGGTCGCCGCCGTCGAGCACCTGGCGCTGCGCCCGGTCGGATCCGGCACGCTCGGCGGCGGACGCTCCGCCGCGTATCACGAGGCGCTGTTCCGGCTCGACTGGGCCACCGTGCCGACGAGCGCCGCCGCCGGCACCACGCCGTGGGCGGTACTCGGCGACGCGCCGGCCGGGCTCACGTCCGGCGCGGCCGTCCACGCCGACCTGGCCGCCCTCGGCGCGGCCGTCGAGGCGGGGGCCGAGGCCCCCGCGTACGTCCTCGCGTACCGCGCCCCGCAGATCACCGGTGATCCGGCGACGGCCGCCCACACCGCCGTGCGCGACGCGCTCGCCCTGGTGCAGGAGTGGCTGGAGGACGAGCGTTTCGCCGACTCCCGACTGGTCCTGGTCACCCAGGGCGCGGTCGCCACCCAGGGCGACACCGGGGTGCACGACCTGGCGCACGCGCCGGTATGGGGCCTGGTGCGCTCGGCGCAGTCGGAGAACCCGGACCGGCTGGTGCTGGCCGACCTCGACGGCGACACCGCCTCGTACGGGACGCTGGCCGCCGCCCTCGCCTCCGGCGAGCCGCAGTTCGCGCTGCGCCACGGCACCGTGCACGCGCCGCGTCTGGCGCGCGTCCCCGCGACGGGCGCCATGGTGCCGCCGGTCGACGAGCCGGCCTGGCGCCTGGACATCCTGGACAAGGGCACGCTGGAGAACCTGACCCTGCTGCCCGCCCCGGAGGCCGCCGCGCCGCTGGAGGCCGGACAGGTGCGGGTCGCGGTCCGGGCCGCCGGCCTGAACTTCCGCGACGTGCTCAACGCGCTGGGCATGTACCCCGGCGACGCCGGACTGATGGGCAGTGAAGGCGCCGGCGTGGTCCTGGAGACCGGCCCCGGCGTGACGGACCTGGCCCCCGGCGACCGGGTGATGGGCATGCTGCCCGGCGGGTTCGGCCCGCTGGTGGTCGCCGACCGCCGGATGATCGCCCCGATGCCGGCCGGCTGGAGCTTCGCCGAGGCCGCGTCCGTGCCGATCGTCTTCATGACGGCCTACTACGCGCTGCGCGACCTGGCCGGCCTCCAGCGCGGCGAGTCGCTGCTGGTGCACGCGGCGGCCGGCGGCGTCGGCATGGCCGCGGTGCAGCTGGCCCGGCACTGGGGCGTGGACGTCTTCGCCACCGCCAGCCCCGGCAAGTGGGACACGCTGCGCTCGCTCGGGCTCGCCGACGACCGCATCGCCTCCTCCCGCGACCTGGCCTTCGAGGAGAAGTTCCGCGAGGTCAGCGAGGGACGCGGCGTCGACGTCGTACTGGACTCGCTGGCACGCGAGTTCGTGGACGCCTCGCTGCGGCTGCTGCCGCGCGGCGGCCGGTTCGTCGAGATGGGCAAGACCGACGTCCGGGTGCCGGAGGAGGTCGCCGCCGAGTACGCGGGCGTCTCCTACCAGTCCTTCGACCTGACCGAGGCGGGCCTGGACCGCATCCAGGAGATGCTCCGCGAGCTGCTGGAGCTGTTCGAGAGCGGCGCGCTGCGGGCGCTGCCGATCACCTCGTGGGACGTACGGCAGGCTCCCGACGCGTTCCGTCACCTCAGCCAGGCCCGGCACATCGGCAAGGTCGTGCTGACCGTGCCCGCCGCCTGGAACCCGGACGGCACGGTGCTGATCACCGGCGGCACCGGCACCCTGGGCGGCCTGGTCGCCCGGCACGCGGTGACCGAGCGCGGCGCCCGGCACCTGCTGCTCACCAGCCGCCGCGGCGAGCAGGCCGCGGGTGCGGCCGAACTCGCCGCCGAACTGCGCGCGCTGGGCGCCGAGGTGACCATCGCGGCCTGCGACGCCGCCGACCGCGAGGCGCTGGCCGCGACGCTGGCCGCCGTCCCGGCCGCACATCCGCTGACCGCCGTGGTGCACACCGCCGGTGTGCTGGACGACGGCGTCCTCGGCTCGCTCACCCCCGAGCGGCTGACGAAGGTGCTGCGCCCGAAGGTGGACGCGGCGTGGAACCTGCACGAGCTGAGCCAGGACCTGGACCTCGCCGACTTCGTACTGTTCTCCTCCTCCGCCGGCACTTTCGGCGGCGCCGGCCAGGCCAACTACGCGGCCGCCAACTCCTTCCTGGACGCCCTGGCCCGGCACCGGCGCGGCCGGGGTCTGGCCGCCACCTCGCTGGCGTGGGGCCTGTGGGCCGAGACCAGCGGCATGACCGGCGAGCTCGACGAGACCGACAAGTCCCGGATGAGCCGCTCCGGGGTGCTGGGGCTGTCCTCCGCCGAGGGCCTGGCGCTCTTCGACACCGCCCACGAGGTGGGCGAGGCGTTCCTGGTGCCCATGCAGCTCGACCTGGCACCGCTGGCGGGCGCGCCCGTCGACATGGTGCCCGCGCTGCTGCGCGGCCTGGTGCGCGGCAGCACCGCCCGCCGCACCGCCGGTACGGGCGCCGTCTCCGACGGCACCTCGCTGGTGGAGCGCCTGGTCCGGCTGGACGCGGCGGAGCGCGACGCGGCCCTGCTGGAGCTGGTGCGCACCCAGGTGGCGGTCGTCCTCGGCCATGACTCGCCCGACGCCGTCGAGGCGGGCCGGGCGTTCAAGGACCTCGGCTTCGACTCGCTGACCGCGGTCGAGTTCCGCAACCGGCTCGGCTCGGCCGCCGGCCTGCGGCTTCCGGCCACCCTGGTCTTCGACTACCCGTCACCGACCGCCCTGGTCGGCTATCTGCGCGACGAGCTGCTCGGCTCCGAGGCGGCCGTCGCCCTGTCGGCACAGACCGCCGCCGGGACCGCCGCGGACGACGACCCGATCGCGATCGTCGCCATGAGCTGCCGCTTCCCCGGCGACGTCCGTACGCCCGAGGACCTGTGGGAGCTGCTGGCCGAGGGCCGGGACGGCATCGCGCACCTCCCGGCCGAGCGCGGCTGGGACATCGAGGGGCTCTACGACCCGGACCCGGACCGGCCCGGCACCTCGTACGCCCGCGAAGGCGGCTTCGTCTACGACGCCCACCACTTCGACCCGTCGTTCTTCGGGATCAACCCGCGCGAGGCCCTCGCCATGGACCCGCAGCAGCGGCTGCTGCTGGAGACCGGCTGGGAGGCGTTCGAGCGGGCCGGCATCGACCCGGTGGGGCTGCGCGGCAAGCAGGTCGGCGTGTTCGTCGGCCAGATGCACAACGACTACGTCTCACGGCTGCAGACCTTCCCCGAGGGCGTCGAGGGCTACCTGGGCACCGGCGGTTCCAGCTCCATCGCCTCCGGCCGGGTCAGCTACGCCTTCGGCCTGGAGGGCCCGGCGGTCACCATCGACACGGCGTGCTCGTCGTCGCTGGTCGCCCTGCACCTTGCGGCGCAGGCGCTGCGCAACGGCGAGTGCTCGCTGGCGCTGGCCGGCGGTGTCACGATCATCACCACGCCGACCGTGTTCACCGAGTTCAGCCGCCAGCGCGGGCTCGCCGCCAACGGCCGCTGCAAGCCGTTCGCGGCGGCCGCGGACGGCACCGCCTGGGGCGAGGGCGTCGGCATGCTGCTCGTGGAGCGGCTCTCCGACGCCCGGAAGAACGGCCACCAGGTGCTGGCGGTCGTCCGCGGCACCGCCGTCAACCAGGACGGTGCGAGCAACGGCCTGACGGCGCCCAACGGCCCGTCGCAGCAGCGCGTCATCCGGCAGGCTCTGGCAAACGCCGGTCTGTCTGCCGCCGAGGTCGACGCGGTCGAGGCGCACGGCACCGGCACGACGCTGGGCGACCCGATCGAGGCGCAGGCGCTGCTGGCCACCTACGGCCAGGAGCGGCCCGAGGGACAGCCGCTGTGGCTGGGCTCCATCAAGTCCAACTTCGGCCACACCCAGGCCGCCGCCGGTGTCGCGGGCATCATCAAGATGGTGCTGGCGATGCGGCACGGTCTGCTGCCGAAGTCGCTGCACATCGACGAGCCCTCGCCGCACGTCGACTGGGAGGCGGGCGCGGTGGAACTGCTCGCCGAGTCCCGGCCGTGGCCGGAGACCGGGCGGGCCCGCCGGGCCGGTGTGTCCTCCTTCGGCATGAGCGGCACCAACGCGCACGCCATCATCGAGCAGGCACCGGTGGAGGCGCCCGCCCCCGCCGAGGAGCCGGCGGCGAAGCCCGCCGCGCTGCCGTGGGTGCTGTCCGCCAGGACCCCCGAGGCGCTGCGCGCCCAGGGAGCCCGGCTGCGGGCACACCTGGACACCGTCGAACCCGCGGTCCCCGTCGCCGACATCGGGCACGCGCTGGCCACCGGCCGGGCCTCCTTCGAGCACCGCGCGGTGCTCGTGGCGGGCGACCGGGACGGCTTCCTGGCCGGGCTGGACGCCCTCGCCGAGGGCCGCACCGCCGCCTCGGTGACGCTCGGTCAGGCCGCCGACAGCAGGACGGCGTTCCTGTTCACCGGCCAGGGCAGCCAGCGGCTGGGCATGGGCCGTGAGCTGTACGGGACGTACCCGGTCTTCGCGGCGGCGCTGGACGAGGTCTGCGCCGCGCTGGACCCGCGCCTGGAACGGCCGTTGAAGGACGTGCTGTTCGGTACGGACAAGGACGAGCTGGACCGGACCGGCTTCACCCAGCCCGCCCTCTTCGCGGTCGAGGTGGCGCTCTTCCGCCTCGTGGAGTCCTGGGGTCTGAAGGCCGACTTCCTCTCCGGTCACTCCATCGGCGAGCTGGCCGCCGCGCACGCCGCCGGGGTGCTGTCCCTGACGGGCGCGGCGAAGCTGGTCGCCGCGCGCGGCCGGCTGATGCAGGAACTCCCGGCGGGCGGCGTCATGATCGCCGTCCAGGCGTCCGAGGACGAGGTGGCGCCGCTGACCGGCAAGCGGGTCGGCATCGCCGCCGTCAACGGGCCGACGTCGGTGGTGATCGCGGGCGACGAGGACGCGGCACTGGAGATCGCCGCCGCCTTCGAGGCGCAGGGCCGCAAGACCAAGCGCCTCACCGTCAGCCACGCCTTCCACTCGCCGCACATGGACGCCATGCTGGACGCGTTCGGCGAGGTGGCGAAGTCGCTGTCGTACGCGGCCCCGCGCATCCCGGTCGTGTCGAACCTGACGGGCGCGGTGGTCTCCGCAGAGGAGATCACCGACCCCGGCTTCTGGGTCCGCCACGTCCGCGAGGCGGTCCGCTTCCTCGACGGCGTGCGGACGTTGGAGGCGCAGGGCGTCACCACCTTCGTGGAGCTGGGCCCGGACGGTGTGCTCACCGCGATGGCGCAGGACTGCGTCACCGGCGACGGGCTGTCCTTCCTCCCGGTCCTGCGCTCCGGCCGCCCCGAGCCCGAGACCTTCGTCGCCGCACTGGGCGGCTCCCACGCCCGGGGCTCGGACCTGGACTGGGCCGTGGTCTACCCGGGCGCGGGCCGGCGGGTCGAGCTGCCGACCTACGCCTTCCAGCGGCAGCCCTTCTGGCTGCAGGCCGGTTCGGCCGGCGGCGACGCCTCCTCGATCGGCCTGCACGCGGCCGGCCACCCGCTGCTCGGCGCGGCCCTGGAGCTGCCCGACTCGGACGGCGTCGCCTTCACCGGGCGACTGTCGCTGGCGACGCACGGCTGGCTGGCCGACCACGCCGTCATGGGCGCGGTGCTGCTGCCCGGCACCGCCTTCGTGGAGCTGGCGCTCCGCGCGGGCGAACACGTCGGCTGCGACCTGCTCGACGAGCTCACCCTCGAGGCCCCGCTGATCCTGCCCGAACAGGGCGGCGTACAGCTCCGGTTGTCGCTCGCCGCGCCCGACGAGGCGGGACGGCGCGCGCTGACGCTGCACTCCCGCGCGGAGAGCGCCGCCTCCGACGAGCCGTGGCTGCGGCACGCCACCGGCACGCTGGCGACGGGCGGCGAACACCCGCCCGCGTCCGAGCCGAGCGCCTGGCCGCCGGCCGACGCGGAGCCGGTCGCGACCGACGGTCTCTACGAGGGCATGGCGGACTCCGGCTTCGGCTACGGCCCGGTGTTCCAGGGCCTCACGGCCGCCTGGAAGCGCGGCGACGAGGTCTTCGCGGAGGTGCGGCTGCCCGAGGAGGCAGGCGCCGACGCCAAGGCATTCGGGCTGCACCCCGCCCTGCTCGACGCCGCGCTGCACGCCCTCGGGCTGGCCGCCGCCGAGTCCGGCGGCGGTCAGGGCAGGGTGCCGTTCTCCTGGACCGGCGTCTCGCTGCACGCCGTGGGCGCCTCCGCGCTGCGGGTGCGGATCTCCCCGGCAGGCAACGGCTCCGTCTCCCTGGAGCTCGCCGATGTGACGGGCGCCCCGGTGGCCTCGGTGGAGGGCCTGGCGCTGCGTACGGTGGCGCCGGAGCAGCTCGGCGCCGACGGCGCGGGCGGCGCGGTCAAGGACGCGCTGTTCCGGGTGGAGTGGGCGCCCGTCCACGCCGCGTCGGCCGGAGCGGTCCCCGCCGGCCGGTGGGCTGCCGTGGGCTCCGACGCGCTCGGGCTCACCGCCCATCCGGACCTGGCCGCGCTGGCGGCCGCGATCGAGTCGGGCGACGAGGCGCCGGAGTACGTGTTCTTCGTGCCGGGCGCACGTCCCTCGGAGCAGGGCACGGACGTCGTCACCTCGGTGCACCGGGTCTCCGCCGATGTGCTGGACGTGGTGCAGGGCTGGCTGGCCGACGAGCGGTTCGCCGCCGCCCGGCTGGTCGTCCTGACCTCCCGCTCGGTGATCGCCGCCGACGGCGATCAGATGACGCACGTGTCGAGCGCCGCGGCCCTGGGCCTGGTGCGCACCGCCCAGCAGGAGAACCCGGACCGCATCGTCCTCGTGGACATCGACGGGCGCGGCGAGTTGCAGACGAACGTGGCCGCCGCGCTGGCCGCGGGCGAGCCGCAGGTGGCCGTCCGCGACGGTGCGGTCCTGGCGCCGCGCCTGGCGCGTACGGCGCCTGCGGCATCCGAGACAGGGGCCGCGTCCTGGGACGCCGACGGCACGGTGCTCGTCACCGGCGCCACCGGCATGCTGGGCGGCCTGGTGGCCAGGCATCTGGTGGCCGAACACGGCGTACGGCACCTGCTGCTGGTCGGCCGCCGCGGTCAGGACGCCCCGGGCGCGCTCGAACTCGGCGACGAACTGGCCCGGTCGGGCGCGACCGTCACCTGGGCGGCCTGCGATGTGGCCGACCGGGAGGCACTGGCCGCCGTGCTCGCCACGGTGCCGGCCGACCGCCCGCTGACCGGCGTCGTGCACACCGCCGGTGTGCTCGACGACGGCGTGATCGGTTCGCTGACGCCGGAGCGCCTGGCGCACGTCTTCCGTCCGAAGGTGGACGCGGCGTGGAACCTGCACGAGCTGACGCGCGGTCTCGACCTCTCGGCGTTCGTGCTCTTCTCCTCCGCCGCCGGTGTCTTCGGCGGCGCGGGCCAGGGCAACTACGCCGCGGCCAACTCCTTCCTGGACGCGCTGGCACAGTGGCGCAGGGAGAACGGCCTGCCCGCCACCTCGCTCGCCTGGGGCCTGTGGGCCGAGGGCGGCATGGGCGGCGAGCTGGACGAGACGGAGATCGCCCGGATCCGGCGCGGTGGCGTCGTGGCCATCACCGCCGAACGGGGCCTGGAGCTCTTCGACGCGTCCGTCCGTACGGACGAGGCGTCGCTGGTACCGATGCCGCTGGACCTGGCCGCGCTGCGCGCCCAGGCGGGCGCCGGAATGCTGCCGCCGCTCTTCCGCGGCCTGGTCCGGACGCCGGTGCGGCGCGCCGCCGAGTCCGCGGCGGCCACGGCCTCCGGGGCCGAGGCGCTGCTGCAGCGGCTCGCCGCGCTGACCGTGCCGGAGCGGGAGGAGGCGCTGGTCGAGCTGGTCTGCGCGCAGGTGGCGGCCGTGCTCGGCTACCCGGGCCCCGAGGCGGTCGACCCGGCACGCTCGTTCAGCGAGGTCGGCTTCGACTCGCTCACCGCGGTCGAGCTGCGCAACCGGCTCGGCTCGGCCACCGGCGTACGGCTCCCGGCCACGCTGATCTTCGACTACCCGACACCCGAAGCCCTGGTCCGGTTCCTGAGCGGCGAGCTCGTGCCGGACGACGCGAACGCGGTGACCCCGCTGCTCGCCGAGCTCGACCGGCTGGACGCGTCCCTCAGCGGGGCCGCCCCGGACGACGAGGGCCGGACCAGGATCACCGCCCGGCTCCAGGCCCTGCTGGCCAAGTGGAGCGACGACAGAGCACCGGAGGACGGCGCCGACGCCACAGACGAGATCGAATCGGCGACGGACGACGACCTCTTCGAGTTCATCGGCAAGGAATTCGGGATCTCCTGACTGTGACCGTGACCGATACGGCGACCGCGAACGGCCTGACCGGCCCCGACCTTCTGGATTCCTCGAAGGGGAACGCACGAAATGAATGAGGAAAAGCTCCGTTACTTCCTGAAGCGGGTGACGGCCGACCTGCACGAGACCCGCCGCCGCCTGCAGGAGGTGGAGTCGGAGAACCAGGAGCCGATCGCGATCGTCGGCATGAGCTGCCGCTATCCGGGCGGCATCCAGTCGCCCGAGGACCTGTGGCGGCTGGTGTCCGAGGGCGGGGACGGGATCTCCGAATTCCCCACCGACCGCGGCTGGGACATCGAGCGGCTCTTCGACGCCGACCCGGACGGTGCGGGCACCAGCTACGTCCGGGAGGGCGGATTCCTCCACGACGCCAACTATTTCGACCCGGCTTTCTTCGGGATCAACCCGCGTGAGGCCCTCGCCATGGACCCCCAGCAGCGACTGCTGCTGGAGACCACCTGGGAGGTCTTCGAGCGGGCCGGGATCGACGCGACGACGGTCCGCGGCAGCCGGACCGGTGTCTTCGCCGGCGTGATGTACCACGACTACGCCTCGCGGCTGCGCGCGGTGCCGCCGGGTGTCGAGGGCTACCTCGGGACCGGCGGATCCAGCTCCATCGCCTCCGGCCGCGTGGCGTACACCTTCGGCCTTGAGGGCCCGGCGGTCACCGTCGACACGGCCTGCTCGTCCTCGCTGGTGACCCTGCACATGGCCATGCAGGCGCTGCGCAACGGCGAGTGCACCCTGGCACTGGCCGGCGGTGTCACGGTGATGTCCACCCCCGGCACCTTCACCGAGTTCAGCAAGCAGCGGGGACTGTCCTTCGACGGCCGCTGCAAGTCGTTCGCGGCGGCCGCCGACGGCACCGGCTGGTCCGAGGGCGCCGGCATGCTGCTGGTGGAGAAGCTCTCGGACGCCCGCAGGAACGGCCACAAGGTGCTGGCCGTCGTCCGCGGCTCGGCGATCAACCAGGACGGCGCGAGCAACGGCCTGACGGCCCCCAACGGCCCGTCGCAGCAGCGCGTCATCCGCCAGGCGCTGGCCAGCGCGCGGCTGACGTCCGACCAGATCGACGTCGTCGAGGCGCACGGCACGGGTACGAAGCTGGGCGACCCGATCGAGGCGCAGGCGCTGCTGGCCACCTACGGCCAGGAGCGCGGGGAGGGGCAGCCGCTGCTGCTGGGCTCCGTCAAGTCCAACATCGGCCACACCCAGGCCGCCGCCGGCGTCGCCGGCATCATCAAGCTGGTCAAGGCCATCGAGCACGGCACGGTGCCCAAGTCCCTGCACATCGACGAGCCCAGCCCGCACATCGACTGGGCCGCGGGCGCCGTCTCGCTGCTGACCGAGTCCCGGCCGTGGCCGGAGACCGGCCGGCCGCGCCGCGCCGCCGTGTCCTCCTTCGGCATCAGCGGCACCAACGCCCACCTGATCATCGAGCAGGCCCCGGTGGCGGAGGCGGTGACGGACGAGGGCGACGACGTCCCGGAGACCGCGGAGGCCGTGGCGAACACGGTCCTGCCGCTGCTGCCCTGGGTGCTGTCGGGCAAGGGCGAGGACGCGCTGCGCGCCCAGGCCGCCCGGCTGCACGCCCATGTCACCGACCGCCCCGAGCTGGACGCGCCCTCCGTCGGCCGCTCCCTGGCCACCACCCGCAGCGCGCTGGAGAACCGGGCGGCGGTGATCGCCACGGACCGCCGGGAGTTCCTGGACCGGCTGGCCGCACTGGCCGCCGGCGAGCCCGCCGCCGGACTGGTCCAGGGCACCGGAGGCCGGGGCAAGACGGCGTTCCTGTTCACCGGCCAGGGCAGCCAGCGGCTGGGCATGGGCCGTGAGCTGTACGGGACGTACCCGGTCTTCGCGGCGGCGCTGGACGAGGTCTGCGCCGCGCTGGACCCGCGCCTGGAACGGCCGTTGAAGGACGTGCTGTTCGGTGCCGACAAGGACGAGCTGGACCGGACCGGTTTCACCCAGCCCGCCCTCTTCGCGGTCGAGGTGGCGCTCTTCCGCCTCGTGGAGTCCTGGGGCCTGAAGGCCGACTTCCTCTCCGGTCACTCCATCGGCGAACTGGCCGCCGCGCACGCCGCTGGCGTGCTCTCGCTCGACGACGCGGCCCTGCTCGTGGCCGCGCGCGGCCGGCTGATGCAGCGGCTCCCGGCCGGCGGCGCCATGATCGCCGTCCAGGCGTCCGAGGACGAGGTGCTGCCGCTGCTGACCGAGGGCGTGAGCATCGCCGCCCTCAACGGCCCGCAGTCGGTGGTGATCGCGGGCGACGAGGACGCGGCGCTCACGATCGCCGCCGCTTTCGAGGCGCAGGGCCGCAAGACCAAGCGCCTCACCGTCAGCCACGCCTTCCACTCGCCCCGCATGGACGCGATGCTGGACGCCTTCCGCAAGGTCGCGGAGCGGCTGACGTACGAGACCCCCAAGATCCCCGTCGTCTCCGGCCTCACCGGCGCCGTCGTGCCCTCGGCCGAGATCACGAGCCCGGACTTCTGGGTGCGGCACGTCCGGGAGTCGGTCCGTTTCCTGGACGCCGTGCGGACGTTGGAGGCGCAGGGCGTCACCACCTTCGTGGAGCTGGGCCCGGACGGTGTGCTCACCGCGATGGCGCAGGACTGCGTCACCGGCGACGGGCTGTCCTTCGTCTCCGCCCTGCGCGCCGACCGCCCCGAGGCCGAGGCCGTGACCACCGCCCTCGCCACCCTGCACGTCGGCGGTGTGGTGGTGGACTGGGAGGCGTACTACGCCGGCACGGGCGCGGAGCTCGTGGAGCTGCCCACCTACGCCTTCCAGCGCGAGCACTACTGGCTGGACGCCGGCACGGCCTACGCGGACATCAGCTCGGCCGGGCTCGGCGGCGCCGACCACCCGCTGCTCGGCGCCGCCGTGTCGCTGGCCGACGCCGACGGCTTCCTGTTCACCGGGCGGCTGTCGCTGGAGACCCACCCGTGGCTGGCCGACCACGCCGTCATGGGCTCGGTGCTGCTGCCCGGCACCGCCTTCGTGGAGCTGGCCGTCCGGGCCGGCGAGCGGGCCGGCTGCGACCTGGTCGAGGAACTCACCCTCGAGGCCCCGCTGATCCTGCCCGAGCAGGGCGGGGTGGCCCTGCAGATCGCCGTGGGCGCGGAGGACACCACCGGGCGCCGCCCGGTGGCCTTCCACTCCCGCGCCGACAGCGCCCCCGACGACGAGCCGTGGCTGCGGCACGCCACCGGCACCCTGGCGGCGGGCGACGGCCACCCGGCGGCGTTCGACCTGAGCGCGTGGCCGCCCGCGGGCGCCGAGCCGATCGAGGTCGCGGGCCTGTACGAGGGCCTGGCCGGAGCCGGCTTCGGCTACGGCCCGGCCTTCCAGGGGCTGCGGGCCGCCTGGCGGCGGGCCGGAGAGATCTTCGCCGAGGTGGCGCTGCCGGAGGGCGTCGAGCCGGGCGCCGGTCTCTTCGGCGTGCACCCGGCACTGCTGGACGCCGTGCTGCACGGCATCGGGCTCGGCGACCTGGTCGAGAGCACCGGCCAGGGCCAACTGCCCTTCTCCTGGAGCGGCGTGTCCGTCCACTCGGTCGGCGCGGACGCCGTGCGCGTCCGGCTCTCCGCCGCCGGGAACGGCACGGTGGCGCTGGAGCTCGCCGATGTGACGGGCGCCCCGGTGGCCTCGGTGGCGCGCCTGGCGCTCCGCTCGGTCGCCCCGGAGCAGCTGACCGCCGGTGGTACGGGCGGCGGGGTCAAGGACGCGCTGTTCCGGGTGGACTGGACGGACGTCCCGGCCGGTACGGCCGAGGCGGGCCGATGGGCGCTGCTCGGGACGGACGTCCTCGGCCTGGGAACCGTCGCCGAGACCACCGCGTACGAGAACCTGGCGGCGCTGGCGAAGTCGCCGGCGTCCGGCGAGGCCCCGGAGTTCGTCCTCGTCCCGTCGATCGCCACCGACGTCGAGGACGTCGCCGGCGCGGCACACCGGGCCACGGCCGCATTCCTGGCACTGCTCCAGGAATGGCTGGGCGACGAGCGGTTCGCCGACTCCCGGCTGGTGGTGCTGACATCGGGTGCGGTGGCGGCCGCCCCGGGCGAGCCGGTGTCCGACCTGGTCGGCGCCACGGTCCGGGGTCTGGCGCGCTCCGCGCAGTCGGAGAACCCGGGGCGCCTCGTGCTCGTGGACGTCGACGGCCACCCCGACTCGCTGCGCGCCCTGCCCGCCGTGCTGCACTGCGACGAGCAGGAGATCGCCGTACGCGAGGGCGTCCTGAAGGCACCGCGCCTCGGCCGGGCCGCCGTCGGCGCGGCGGACGCCGTCCGGGACCCGGCCGGTACGGTGCTGGTCACCGGTGCGAGCGGCTCGCTGGGCGGGCTGGTGGCCCGGCACCTGGTGACCGAGCACGGCGTACGCCACCTGCTGCTGGTGAGCCGCAGGGGCGGAGACGCCCCCGGCGCCGCCGAACTGGCCGATGAACTCGGCGAGTTGGGTGCGGGAGTGACGTGGGCGGCGTGCGACGTGGCCGACCGGGACGCGCTGGCCGCCGTGATCTCCGCGGTACCGGCGGAGCGTCCGCTGACCGGCGTCGTGCACACCGCAGGTGTGCTGGACGACGGCGTCCTCGGCTCGCTCACCCCGGAGCGCCTCGCACGCGTGCTGCGCCCGAAGGTGGACGCGGCCTGGAACCTGCACGAGCTGACGCGCGAGCTGGACCTGTCCGACTTCGTGCTCTTCTCGTCGGCCGCCGGTGTCTTCGGCGGCGCCGGGCAGGGCAACTACGCCGCCGCCAACGCCTTCCTGGACGCCCTCGCCCAGCACCGCAAGGCACTGGGCCTGGCCGCCTCCTCCCTCGCGTGGGGGCTGTGGGCCGAGTCCGGCGGCATGGGCGGGGGACTGGACGAGGCGGAGGCCGGCCGACTGCGGCGCGGTGGCATCGTGGCCATCACCGCCGCGCACGGCCTGGAGCTCCTCGACGCGTCCGCCCGCACGGACGAGGCGCTGCTGGTGCCCATGCCACTGGACCTGGCCGCGCTGCGCGCCCAGGCGAGCGTCGGCATGCTGCCGCCGCTCTTCCGCGGCCTGGTCCGGGTGCCCCCGCGACGCGCGGCCCAGGCCGCGGCGGCCAACGCCTCCGGCACGCTGGGGCAGCGGCTGGCCGGCCTCGCCGAGGCCGAGGCGGAACGCGTCGTGCTGGAGCTGGTCCGCACCCATATAGCGGCCGTGCTCGGCCACTCCGGGCCCGAGTCGGTCGACCCGGCACGCTCGTTCAGCGAGGTCGGCTTCGACTCGCTCACCGCGGTCGAGCTGCGCAACCAGCTCGGTGCGGCCACCGGCGTACGGCTCCCCGCGACGCTGATCTTCGACTACCCGACGCCCGTCGCGCTCGCGGAGTTCCTGCGCGGCGAGGCCCAGGGCGGCCGGGCCGCCGCGTCCGCCGCACCCGCCGCCTCCACGGCGGCCGACGACGAGCCCATCGCCATCGTCGCGATGAGCTGCCGCTACCCCGGCGACGTGCGGACCCCCGAGGACCTGTGGACGCTGGTCACCGAGGGCCGTGACGCCATCTCCGACATGCCCGCCGACCGCGGCTGGGACATCGAGGGGCTGTACGCCGACGACCCCGACCAGCCCGGCGCGAGCTACGCCCGCAACGGCGGCTTCCTGCACGACGCCCACCACTTCGACCCGGCGTTCTTCGGCATCTCGCCGCGCGAGGCCCTCGCCATGGACCCCCAGCAGCGACTGCTGCTGGAGACCTCCTGGGAGGCGTTCGAGCGGGCCGGGATCGACCCGGCCACGGTGCGCGGCAGCCGGACCGGCGTCTACACCGGCGTCATGTACAACGACTACGGCACGCTGCTGCACCGTGCGCCCGACGGCCTCGAGGGCTACATGGGCACCGCCAGCTCCGGCTCCGTCGCCTCCGGCCGCGTCTCGTACACCTTCGGTCTGGAGGGCCCGGCGGTCACCGTCGACACGGCCTGCTCGTCCTCGCTGGTGACCCTGCACATGGCCGTGCAGGCACTGCGAAGCGGCGAGTGCTCCCTCGCCCTGGCCGGCGGTGTGACCGTGATGGCCACCCCCGGCACCTTCGTGGCCTTCAGCAAGCAGCGCGGCCTGGCCACCGACGGCCGCTGCAAGCCCTTCGCGGCGGCCGCCGACGGCACCGCCTGGGGCGAGGGCGTCGGCATGCTGCTCGTGGAGCGGCTCTCCGACGCGCGTAGGAACGGCCACCCGGTCCTCGCCATCGTCCGGGGCAGCGCGATCAACCAGGACGGCGCGAGCAACGGTCTGACGGCGCCGAACGGCCCGTCCCAGCAGCGCGTCATCCGGCAGGCCCTGGCCAATGCCCGGCTGACCACGGCCGATGTCGACGTCGTCGAGGCGCACGGCACCGGTACGACGCTGGGCGACCCGATCGAGGCGCAGGCCCTGCTGGCCACCTACGGCCAGGACCGCCCCGAGGAAACCCCGCTCTGGCTGGGTTCGGTGAAGTCCAACTTCGGCCACACCCAGGCCGCCGCCGGTGTCGCGGGCATCATCAAGATGGTCAAGGCCCTTGAGCACGGCGTGCTGCCCAGGACCCTCCACGTCGACGAGCCCTCGCCGCACGTCGACTGGTCGGCCGGCGCGGTCTCGCTGCTGACCGAGGAGACGGCCTGGCCGGAGAGCGGCCGGCCGCGCCGCGCCGCGGTGTCCTCCTTCGGCATCAGCGGCACCAACGCCCACACCATCCTGGAGCAGGCCCCGGCCGAGAAGCCGGCCGTCGCCGAGGAACGGGCGGCGAAGCCGGGCGTGCTGCCCTGGGTGCTCTCGGGCAGGACCGAGGCCGCGCTGCGGGCGACGGCACAGAAGCTGCTCGCGGCGCTGGAGACCGACCCGGAGCTGCGCCCGGTGGACGTCGGCTACTCCCTGGCCACCACCCGCGCGGTGCACGACGAGCGCGCGCTGCTGGTGGGGGAGGACCGGGACGGCTTCGTACGCGCCCTGTCCGCCCTGGCCGCCGGCCAGGCCCTGCCGAACCTCGTCCAGGGGACCGGCACGGCGGGCAAGACCGCCTTCGTCTTCCCCGGCCAGGGCTCGCAGTGGGTGGGCATGGCGGTCGGACTGCTGGACGCCTCCCCGGTGTTCGCCGCCCGCATCGCCGAGTGCGCCGCCGCGCTGGCGGAGTTCGCCGACTGGTCGTTGGTGGATGTCCTGCGTGGTGTGGAAGGCGCCCCTTCGCTGGAGCGGGTGGATGTCGTCCAGCCGGTGTTGTTCGCGGTGATGGTGTCGCTTGCGGAGTTGTGGCGTTCGATGGGTGTTGAGCCGTCGGCTGTGGTCGGTCATTCGCAGGGTGAGATCGCGGCCGCGTGTGTGGCGGGGATTCTCTCCCTTCAGGACGCTGCCCGTGTGGTCGCGTTGCGGAGTCAGGCGATTGGCCGGGTGCTGGCGGGCAAGGGCGGCATGGTGTCCGTGGCGCTGCCGGTCAGTGATGTCCGTGAGCGGATCGCCGCGTGGGGCGAGTCCCGCATTTCGGTGGCGGCCGTCAACGGCCCCTCCTCCGTCGTGGTTTCCGGTGAGCCCGAGGCGCTCGATGAGCTGATCGCCTCCTGTGAGGCGGATGAGGTGCGGGCGCGTAAGGTCCCGGTGGACTACGCCTCGCACTCCGCCCAGGTCGAGCTGCTCCGCGACGAACTCCTGGAGCTGCTGGCCCCCGTACAGCCGAAGGCGGCCGAGGTGCCGTTCCTGTCCACCGTGACCGGTGAATGGGTCAAGGGTCCGGAGCTGGACGCGGAGTACTGGTTCACCAACCTCCGCCAGACCGTCGAACTCGAAGGCGCTGTCCGCCGCCTCCTCGACGAGGGCTTCGCGGCCTTCATCGAGTCCAGCGCGCACCCTGTGCTCGCCATGGGCGTGCAGGAGACCGCCGAGAACGTCGGCCGTGAGGCCATCGCCATCGGATCGCTGCGCCGTGACGAGGGCGGCCTTGACCGCTTCTTCACCTCGCTGGGCGATGCGTGGACGCGCGGCGTGAGCGTCGACTGGGACGCGGTGTACGCCGGGACCGGTGCCCGGCGCGTCGAGCTGCCGACCTACGCCTTCCAGCACGAGCGCTTCTGGATCGAGGTCCCGGCCTCGGTGGGCGACGTCGCCTCCGCGGGACTCGGCGCCGCCGGGCACCCGCTGCTGGGCGCGGCGATCGAACTGCCGGACTCGGACGGCGTCCTGCTCACCGGGCGGCTCTCCCTCCAGACCCACCCCTGGCTGGCCGACCACGCCGTCGCGGGCACCGTGCTGGTGCCGGGCACGGCCTTCGTCGAGCTGGCGGTGCGCTCCGGCGACCAGGTCGGCTGCGACCTGCTGGAGGAGCTGACCCTGGAGGAGCCGCTGATCCTGCCCGAGCGGGGCGGGGTGCAGCTGCGGCTGACCGTCGGCGAGGCCGACAGCAACGGCCGCCGGACGCTGGAGATCCACTCCCGGCCGGAGCGGCCGGCGGGCGAGGACCGGCCGGACCAGCCGTGGAGCCGCAACGCCTCCGGCGTGCTCGCGGCAGGCCGGGCGGCGGCCGAGGAGCTGTCGGTCTGGCCCCCGGCGGACGCCGTGCCGGTCGACGTATCGGATCTGTACGAGCGGTTCACGGCCGGCGGGTTCGGCTACGGCCCGGCGTTCCAGGGGCTGCGGGCCGCCTGGCGGCGCGGCGACGAGGTCTTCGCCGAGCTGCGGCTGCCCGAGAAGCAGCGCTCGGACGCCGCCCTGTTCGGGCTGCATCCGGCGCTGCTGGACGCCGCTCTGCACGGCGTGGCGCTCGGCGACTTCCTCGGTACGGAAGACGGCATCCGGCTCCCGTTCTCCTGGAGCGGCGTCACCCTGCACGCTGCGGGCGCTCCGGCGCTGCGGGTGCGCATCGCCCCGGCCGGGCCGGACGCGATCGCCCTGACGGTGGCCGACGAGGCCGGCGGCCCGGTCGCGACAGTGGACTCCCTGGTCCTGCGTCGCGTCGCGCCCGAGCAGCTGCGCGCGGCCCGTGTCGCCTACCACGACTCGCTGTTCCGGCTGCGCTGGACCGCGCTTCCCGTTCCGGCGGCGACCCCCGCCGGAACCTGGGCGCTGGTCGGCCCCGACGCCCTCGGCCTGGGCGCGGCGCTGGCGGCGGCGGGGATCGGCTGCGAGACGTACGCGGACCTGGTGGAGCTCGCCGCCGTGGCGGCCTCCGGCAGGCCCGCGCCGGAGCTCGTCCTCCTCCCGTACGGCTCCGGCACCACCGGGGACGTGGCCGAGGACGCCAGGCGGGCCACGCATGCCGCGCTGGCGGACATCCAGTCGTGGCTCGCGGAAGAGGCATTCGCCGGGGCGCGGCTGGCCTTCGTCACCCGGGGATCGGTGGCGACCGGGCCGGACGCGGAGGTGCCCGGCCTGGCCCACGCCCCGGTATGGGGTCTGGTGCGCTCCGCCCAGACGGAGAACCCGGACCGGTTCCTGCTGCTGGACGTGGACGGCGACGAGGCGTCCGTACGGGCGCTCCCGGCGGCGGTGGCCTCGGCCGAGCCGCAACTGGCCGTCCGTACGGGAGGCTTCCTCGCCCCCAGGCTCGCCGGGGTGGAGGACACGGAGCCGGAGCAGGTGCCCGAGTTCGACCCGGAGGGCACGGTCCTGATCACGGGCGCCACCGGGGTGCTCGGCGGGCTGCTGGCCCGCCACCTGGTCGCCGAGCGGGGGGTGCGGCACCTGCTGCTCACCAGCCGCCGCGGCGGGCGGGCGGAGGGCGTGCCCGAGCTGGTCGCCGAACTCACCGCGCTGGGCGCCGAGGTGACCGTCGCGGCCTGCGACGCCGCCGACCGCGAGGCGCTGGCGCGGCTGCTCGCCGAGGTGCCGGAGGAGCGCCCGCTGCGGGCGGTCGTCCACACCGCGGGTGTGCTGGACGACGGACCGGTCCCGGCCCTCACCCCCGCCCGCATCGACACCGTCTTCCGCCCGAAGGTGGACGCGGCGCGGAATCTGCACGAGCTGACGCGGGGCCTCGGCCTGACCGCGTTCGTGCTGTTCTCGTCCGCGGCCGGCACCCTCGGCGCGCCGGGCCAGGGCAACTACGCGGCCGCCAACGTCTTCCTGGACGCGCTCGCGCAGCACCGGCGGGCCTCGGGCCTGCCCGGGCTCTCGCTGGCCTGGGGCCTGTGGGAGCAGCGCTCGGCGATGACCGGCGGCATGGCCGACGTGGACGTGCAGCGGATGGCGCGCTCCGGCATGGCCCCGCTGACCTCGCGGGACGGCCTGGAGCTCTTCGACGTGGCCTGGACGGTCCCCGGCGAGTCGCTCCTGATCCCCCTGCACCTGGACACCGCCCCGCTGCGCGCCCAGGCCGACGCGGGCGCGCTGCCCGCCGTCTTCCGCGGCCTGGTGCGCGGCTCCCGGCGGCGCACCGTCGAGGCCGCCCCGGTGGACCTCGCCGGACCCTCGCTGGCGCAGCGGCTCGCCGGGCTCGCGACCGAGGCCGAGCGGGAGGCCGTACTCCTGGAACTGGTCCGCACCCAGGCGGCGGTCGTCCTCGGCTTCGCGGACGCCGACGCCATCGGGGTCGGCCGCGGCTTCCTGGAGATGGGCTTCGACTCGCTCACCGCCGTCGAGCTGCGCAACCGGCTCAACGCGGCCAGCGGCCTGCGGCTGTCCCCGACGCTGCTGTTCGACCACGGCACGCCCGCGCTCGTCGCGGGTCACATGCTGACGCAGCTGGTGGACGCGGTGGCCGGTTCCGCCGTACGGGACGAGCCGGCCGGCGGCGCGCAGCCGACGGCCGTCTTCGGCGCGATGATGCGGGAGGCCGGGGAGACGGGCAGGCAGGAGGAGTTCACCCGCATGCTGATGGACGTCTCACGGTTCCGCCCGTCCTTCAGCGGCACCGCGGACCTGGCCAAGGCACCCGCCCTGGTGAGGCTCTCGGGCGCCGGGGACGACACGACGCCCCCCGCGCTGGTCTGCTTCTCCTCCATCCTGCCCATCTCGGGCCCGCACCAGTACGCCCGGTTCGCCGCCGACTTCCGCGGCCACCGGGACGTATGGGCGATGGCCAACCCCGGCTTCGTGGCGGGGGAGCAGCTCCCGGCGACCCCGGAGGCGGTGATCGAGGCGCAGGCCGAGGCGGTGCTGCGGCGGACGGACGGCTCACCCTTCGTCCTGCTGGGCCATTCCTCGGGCGGCATGCTCGCGCACGAGGTCGCGGCGCGGCTGGAGGCCACGGGCGTCTTCCCGCAGGCGGTCGTCCTCCTCGACATCTACTCCCACGACACGGACGCGGCCACCGGCATCCAGCCCGGTCTGAGCGCGAGCGTGGGCGAGCGGAGCGAGAGCCATGTGCCGGTCGACGACGCGCGGCTGCTGGCCATGGGCGCCTACTTCCGCCTCTTCGGCGAGTGGCGCCCGCGCGAGATCAAGACCCCGACGCTGCTGGTACGGGCCGAGGAGCGGCTGTTCGACTGGACCCGCGGCGAGGGCGGCGACTGGCGCTCCTACTGGGATCTGGAGCACACCGCGCTCGATGTGCCCGGCAACCACTTCACGATGATGGAGCAGCACGCGGGGACGACGGCGAGGGCGGTGGCCGACTGGCTGTCGGCCTGACGGCCCGGGACACCTCCGCGCACAGGCCGCCGGCCCCGTACCGAATCCGGTACGGGGCCGGCGGCCTCGTCCGTGGCGCGGCGCAACGCCGAAGGGCCGGCCCCCGCACTCTCCGAGGAGTGCGGGGGCCGGCCCTTCGGCGAGGCGCGGTCGCGCCTCAGCGCTTGCGCGGGGCGCGGTCGCGGGGGCGCTTGCCCGGTCCCACCGTGACCACCTCGAAGTTGGACTTGGTGCATTCGAGCCGGTGGAAGAGGTTGTCGGGGCCGCTGATGCAGACCTTGGCCACCCCGGCCTCCTTCAGCGTGGCGACCACCTTGGGCCAGTGGATCGGCCGGTCGAAGGTGTCGAGCAGCATGGTGCGCAGCTCGTCGGCGGTGCGGACGACCGTGCCGTCCTGGTCGGTGACGACGGGCAGCCGCGGGTCGGCGAGCTCGTACTTCGGGAGGACGTCCTCCTCCACACGGCGTCGCAGCTCCTTGAAGGCGGGCGCGTGCACGGCCGGGACCATGGTGTACATCGAGTAGCCGCCGATCCGGCTGACCCGCTGTTTGAGGCCCTCCAGCTCCTTCTCGCGCAGGGAGATCATGCAGAAACCCTCGTCGAGATAGCCGGAGTAGTCGTACCACTCGCCGCGCTCGTCGAACTCGGCCAGGATCTCCGCGAGTTTGTCCTGCGGGGTGCGGAAGAAGGTGTGGGTGACCGCGTCCTGGTATTCCTCGGTGAAGTACGCGATCTCGTAACGGGCCATCTCGGCGGTGAGCCGGACCAGTTCGGGGAAGGGCAGCGAGCCGACGAACGCGGTGGCCGCCTTCTGGCCGAAGCTGGGGCCCACGCAGATGTCCGGGGCGATGCCCAGCTCCTCCACGGCCCGGTCGGCCGAGGCCATCGAGTTGACCAGGAAGGCGATCTGGGTGGCCTCGGAATAGCTGTCCTCGGACTCGCGGAAGCGGTCGAAGACGGAGTAGCCCAGCGCCTCGTCGGCCTCCGCCAGCCGCTTGCGGGCGAAGGGGTCGAGCACCAGGAACTTGCCCACCTCGGAGAAGCTGGACGGCCCCATCCCGGGGAAGACGATGGCGGTGGTCGGCTGCTCGGATGCCGTCATGGTGTCTGTGTAAGCCTTTCAGTCCTGCGCGGTCCGCTCGGAATTCAGTCCTGTTTTAATGAGGATTACGGAGAGCGTGGACCCTGCCCGCCATGTCTAACACGTACCGCCAACCGGCGTCCGTGGCACACCTCGACGTTAGGGGGCCGGGTGTGCGGTTAGGGGGAGTTAGGGGCCGGTATGCATCGCATCATGGATAGCGGTTGATAGGGGTTGTGACCCCGCGTGATGTACTCGTAGCCTCGCGACGTGAGCCCACGAATAACAGTGGGGCGTCCGTAGGGGACTTGGGCACGGCGCAAGCGCATCGAGGCATTTCATGACATCGACCACCGGGGCGGCCGACGCCAATGGCATCGGCACCGGCATTGCCGGTCGGGCAACCGGCCCCGCCGGCAATCGCCTTGCGGAAGTGGCGCCGAGACCCGGTGCCGTACGCCGCCCGGACGCGGTGGGATCCACCGCGGGTCGCCGCGCGCAGGGGGCTTGCACTCCTTGAGCCAGATCGAGTCCGATGAAGTCCATCTCATCCGGATAGTGCAGCCGGAGACACCCAGCAGCTTCCGGCTGATCTGCTTTCCGGAGTCCGCGCTCTCCAGCGCGTACTACCTCTCCCTGTCGGAACTGCTGTTGCCCACCGTCGAGGTGCTCGCGATCCAGTACCCGCTCGATGCCGACGACGAGGAGAAGCTCGCCGATTCCCCGGATCTGGCGGACCGGATCTTCGAGGCGCTGCGGGAGTGGATCGACCGCCCGGTCGCGCTGTTCGGCCACCGCGCCGGCGCCGACCTCGCCTACCGCGTCGCCGAACGCCTGGAACGGGAGACCGCGACCCGGCTGCTGACCCTGTTCGTCTCCGGCCGGACCGCGCGCGGGGGCCTGTCGCTGGGCCCGCCGGCCCTCGGCTGCCGCATCGTCGCCCTCGCCGGCGAACAGGACCCCAAGACCCCGCTGCGTGGCGTACGCGCCTGGCGGCGGCGTACGAGCGGGCGGTTCGATCTGGAGGTCTTCCCCGGATCGCGCGGCTATCTCGATTCGAGCAGAAGAGAAGTCGTCAACCTGGTCCATGACCAGCTGCTCTCACTGTCCACCCTCGACGTCGAATGCGAAATCGGCGCCGAGGACAAGGGCGTCTAGGGGGCCGGCAAGGTCCCGCGGCCGCCCGTACTCCGCACAGAAGAAGAGAAAGAGTACGATCGATGACCGCGAAGATCTTTGCAGTCGACTCGGTGCAGACCCTCGCAGATTTCGAGCAGGACGCGCTGCGTGTCGCCGATGTGATCCGTGAGCACGGGGTCGCCGAAGGCGACCGCGTCATCCTCAAGGCCGGCAACTCCGCCGCCTATGTCAGTGTGCTGTTCGCCCTGATGCACGTGGGCACCTCCGTCGTGCTGGTCGACCAGCAGGAGCAGGCCGACGAGACCCGGCGCATCGCGCTGCGCACCGGCGCCGGGCTGGCGTTCGTCGACGACGACGCCCCGATCGACGACGACACCCGCGCCGTCAACCTCTACGAACTGATCGCCCCCGCCGCCGGCCGTCCGCTCCCCGCCGGGCAGCGGCTGGACTTCGACGCCTGGGCCGACCGGCCCGACGGCCTGATCATGTGGACCTCCGGCTCCACCGGCCAGCCCAAGGGCGCGGTGAAGTCGGGCCGCAAGTTCCTGAAGAACCTGGAGCGCAACGCGGACCAGGTGGGGCACCGCGCGGACGACGTGCTGCTGCCGCTGCTGCCCTTCGCCCATCAGTACGGGCTGTCCATGGTGCTGATCGCCTGGATACGGCAGTGCTCGCTGGTCATCGCCCCCTACAAGCGGCTCGACCGCGCCGTGCAGATGGCCGGGCGCACCGGCGCCACCGTCATCGACGCCACCCCCTCCAGCTACCGCTCCATCCTCAACCTGATCACTCGCAAGCCCACGCTCCGCGCCCACCTGGAGCCGGTGCGGATGTTCTGCTCCGGCGCGGCGCCGCTGGACGGCGCGCTCTCCGACCGCTACGTCGCCGAGTTCGAACTGCCGCTGCTGGACAGCTACGGCTCCACCGAGCTCGGCAACATCGCCTTCGCCACTCTGGACAACCCGGTCTCCTGCGGGCGCGCCATGGACGGCATCAAGCTGCGGATCGTGGACGAGGACGGCGTGCCGATGGCCGCCGGCGAGGCCGGTGAGATCGAGGTCGACACCCCGGACGCGCTGGAGGGCCACCTGGCCGAGGACGGCGGCATCGCCCCCTTCCCGACCGGCTGGCAGCCCACCGGCGACCTCGGCTACCTCGACGCCGAGGACAACCTCTACGTCCTGGGCCGGAAGTTCGCCGTGCACCGCATGGGCTACACGCTCTACCCGGAGCTCATCGAGCGCAAGGCCGCCGACTCGCACATCTCCACCCGCATCGTGCCGCTGCCCGACGAACGCCGCGGCACGCAGCTGGTGTTCTTCGTCGAGGACGAGCAGATGCGGGAGGCGCAGCACTGGCGCGAGCGGCTGTGCGAGGTGCTGCCGGCCTACGAACAGCCCAACCGGGTCGTCGTCCTGGAGTCGTTCCCGCTCAACCGGAACGGCAAGCCGGACAAGAAGCAACTGGAGAAGCTCGCCCAGGAGTAGCGATCAAAGGGGAGCCGACGGCGGATCGCACCGTCGAGGCTCCCCTTTTTGCGCCCCGGCGCCTCAGCCGTACGGCAGCTCCACCGGCGCCAGCTCATGGAACAGGTCACCGGGCCCCGGGTTGTCCGGATGCGTCGCACCGCCCAGATGGTTCAGCACGCCCCACACCGCGTTGAGGGCCGTGGTCACCGCGCCCTCCGCGAAGCCCGCGGTCCAGGAGACATCGTCGCCGCACAGGAAGAAACCGCGCTGCGCCTCGTCCATGCCCTCCTGTATGAACTGGGTGAACAGCCGCTGCTGATAACGATACTGACCCGGCAGGTTGGACTTGAACGCGCCCATGAAGCGCGGCTCGGTCTCCCAGGTGACGGTCAGCGGCTCGGCGATGATGTGCGAGCGGATGCAGACGTCCGGGTAGATCTCGGCCAGCCGGGCCAGCAGCACCTCGAGCCGCTCCCGGGCGGAGAGGGTCGCGATCTTCAGCGAGTCGTCGTTCCAGGTGTACGACAGGCACATCACGCCCGGCCGGTCCGGGCCGTGGTCGAAGAGGTAGACCCCGCGCGGCATCCGGTCGGTGAGCGTCATGCTCATCACGTCCGCGCCGGTGCCCGGTGCCCGGTCCCGCCAGAACGGCCGGTCGACGAGCACGAACAGCTTGGACGCCCCCATGTAATGGGTGCGCTCCACCGCGGTCCAGCGGCCGGTGGACAGCAACGCGGGATCGCAGTCGACACGGTTGAGCAGCGCCCACACATGCGGACTGAAGACGACCGCGGGGAAGTCGCGGACCGTACCGCTCTCGTCCTCGACGCGTATGCCCTCCGGGATGCGGCGCAGCCGGGTGACCGCGGGCCGCGCGCGGCCCTGGGCGTGCAGCGAGGCCAGCGAGGTCCCGCGCGGCCAGTGCGCGAGCTCGCGCGGCCGGTGCGTCCACAGCCCGCCCGGCACCTGCTGGGAGCCGCCTTCGATGATGAGCTGGTCGTCGTCCGCCCCGGTGAAGACGACGCGCAGGATCTCCAGCACCGAGTTGGGGAAGTCGGTGTCCCAGCCCCCGGTGCCGAAGCCGACCTGCCCGAATATCTCCCGATGGCGGAAGGACTGGAAAGCGCCGGAGGTGGCGAGAAAGCCGTAGAAGGACTGGTCGTCGAACTCCCGGACCAGCCTGTTCCACACCGCTTTCAGCGTCACCACGTCCCGCAGCCGGATGGCGTCGCGCACCGTGGAGAGCTCGGCGCGCTCCTGCAGCGCCTTCTCCCAGGCATCGGCGACCTCCTGGTAGACGGCCGGCAGCTCGGCCGGGGTGCCTGCCCGGTGCCGGACACCGTTCAGGTCGATCAGCGTGCTCGGGGTCGACGGCGCCAACGGGTTGGGAAAGGGGCGGGTGCGCAGCCCCAGCAGGTCGATGTAGTGGAACAGCGACCGCGCGGAGGCGGGAAACCGCATGGCGCCCATCTCCGCCACGTATTCCGGGTGACCGGGAAACGGAACCGAACGCATCCGCCCGCCCAATTGCTCGGCCTCGTAGAGAACCGGGCGCAGTCCCAGCCGCATGAGTTCATATGCGGCGGTCAATCCGGCCATGCCGCCGCCGACCACGGCGACTTCGGTGCCCGCAGTACCGGACGGAAGTTCACCGAGACCGGCGGGATGGCGCAGCCAATTGTCGTAGGAGAACGGAAAGTCCGGCACGAGCATTGTCGTCGGAGCCGTAGTGGCTGACGTCATAGGGAAACCTCTCAAGGGCGTGCCGACGGCAACCCGACGCTATTCACGCGGTGGTTGGTGCGACAACCCCTATTCACCCTTGTTGACGCCCCGTTGCGGGGTCACGCGGTATGTGCCACATCCCAGCCGAGACTGGTCGGGAGATCCTGCCGGTGACTGATATTGATCTTCCGGTAGACGCGGGTGAGGTGCTGTTCCACGGTGCTGACCGTGATGAACAGCTTGGCCGCGATCTCGCGGTTGGTGTATCCGGAGGCGGCCAGCGCCGCCACCCGCCGCTCGGCGTCGGAGAGTGCCGCGAACGCGGCCGCGGCCTCGCCGTCCGCGGGCCCGGCCGCCGCGCCCGCCGTCGTCGCACGGCCCGGAGGGCGCTGCAACGAGCGGGAGAGCTCCTTCGCACCGCAGCCGTCCGCCAGTCGCCAGGCCCGGCGGGTCATCAGCCAGCTCTTGTCCGGGTCGCCGAGCTGCTTGTGCGCCCGGGCCAACTGGGCCATCGCCCGCGCCATCCCGTACCAGCTGTCGCTGCGCCGCAGCAGGTCCAGGGACTGCTGCAGCAGCGCGGGCTGCTCGGCGACCGGCCGGGTCGCGGCCAGCACGCGCAGCGCCGAGCCGCGCGTGCGGGGCAGCGAGGAGGGCGCCAGGTCGAGCTGCTCCTGTGCCAGGCGCGCGGCCTCCTCACGGTTGCCGAGCGCCAGCCAGGTCTCGGCCATGCCCAGCCGCCAGGGCAGCACGGAGGGGGAGTCCAGGTCCCAGGCGGCCATCTTCTCCCCGCAGCCGCGCAGGTCGGCGAGGGCGGCCTGGTGGCGGCCGGTGGCCAGCTGGTGCATGCCACGGGCGTAGAGGTAGTGCAGCCCGAACCGGGTCCGGAACAGTGCCTCCGGCACCGGGCGGGCCAGCAGCTCGCCGGCCGCGTCGTGGTCGCCCATCGCGGTGTGCGCGTTGACCAGCACCGCCACGGGCATGCCGACGACCACGCCCCAGCCGCGCATCGGCAGCTGCTCCAGGGCGCACTCCCCGTGCCGCACCGCGTCGGTCAACCGGCCGCCGCGCAGCGCGATCTGACCACGGATGGCACTGAAGCCGGCCGACCACGCCTGGGTGGAGCAGCGCGCCGCCTCCACCAGCACCCGGTCGCACCACGTGGCGGCCGTGCCGAGACGGTCCGCGTAGATCAGCGTCCGCAGCGCGGCGCGCAGCGCGTACGCGGTCCCCTCACTCAGCCGAGTGCTGCCCAGCACCTGCTCGGCGTCCCGTACGGAGTCCTGTACGGCCTCGTCGTCGGCGCTGTCCTTCAGCACGCCCCGCAGGGCGGTGAGCGCGGCGATGCCGGGGCCTTCGGCGGTGGTGCCGTCCGGTGTCCCGGCGGCCCGGTCCGGGCGGCGGGCGGCGCCCCACGCCTCCTGGAACCTCCGCAGCTCGGGGGAGTCGGGGTAGGCGCAGGACAACGCGAGGCCGATGGCGCGCAGTTCCCCGTCGAGCTCGGAGCCCGGGGTCTCCGCCAGCGTGCTGCTGACCCGCCCGATGGCGGCGGCCGCGTCGTCCAGCGAGCCGATCCGCATGAGCCCGAGGGCCACCCGCAGGGCGTGCCGGGGCGGCAGCAGCCCCTCGCGGGCCGGCGCCGCCAGCGGCTGCAGCCGCTGGACCTGGGTCAGTGGCTTGACCCGCCACAGCGCGTCGGCCAGCGTCGCCTGGATGATGAGCGACTCCCGCTCGTCGGCGCAGTGACTCCTGGCCAGTTGCAGACAGCGCACGGCGAACTCGGCACGGTCCTCGGCGAGCGCCAACAGGGCCGCGTCCCGCAGCACCCGCGGCACCCAGTCCTCGTCCGGCGCCGCCGCCTCGTGGCTGAGCAGCTGCCGCGCCACCTCGGTGGGCCCGGCGTCCTGCTCGTGCAACAGCCGGGCCGCCCGGCGGCGCAGCAGGCCGAGCTCCTCGTGGGGCAGGTCGTCCAGCAGCATCGCCCGGACCTCGTCACGCCGGAACCGGGTGTCCTGGAGGAGGCCCACCTCGCCGAGCGCGGCGACGGACTGCGCCACGACGCCCTCCTCGATCCCGACCAGACCGCTCAGCAAGGGGAGGGAGTCGGCGTCGCCCAGGAGCGCGATGCCACGGGCGGTCCGCAGGTGGTCCGTGTCGCCGTAGCGGTGCACCCAGGACAGCACCGCTTGGTGGAAGAACTCCCCGACCACCGGGGTGTCGGCGGCGTCCTGCTGCTCGCCCGCATCCTGCCCGCGAGCGGGCAGGGCGAGGCGGTCCTCCAGCAGGCCGCGCAGCAGGAGCGGGTTGCCGCCGGTGGCGGCGTGGAAGGCGGCGGCGTGCCGCTGCGCGTCGCGCGCGCCCAACTCCTCGGTCAGCAGCCGGGCGACACCCGCGACGCTGAGCGGGCCCACCCGCACCTGGCAGGTGTCCGGCCGCTGGAGCAGCTCGAGCAGCGCGGAAGAGGTGGTGGAGTCGGCGGAGCCGGTCCGCGGGCAGCACGTGACGATCGTGGACAGCGCGGTGTCGCGGCAGTGGCGGACGGCGTACTCCAGGCACTGCAGCGACTGCGGGTCGGCGTACTGCGCGTCGTCGACGACGATCAGCAACGGGCCGGCGGCGGTCAGCTCGGCGAGAGCGCGCTGGAAGCCCTGGAGCACATCGGGCCCCACCTGCCCCGGCCCTCCGAGCCCGGCCCGCGGGTCGAGCTCCGGCCCGAGCAGCCGCGGGGGCACTCCGCGCAGCAGCTGCTCGAGCACCGCGTACGGGAACTCCTGCTCCGAGGAGCTCGCCACGGCGCTCAGCAGCCGGATGCCCTTCGCGACGGCGATGTCCGACACCTTGTTGAGCAGCTCGGTCTTTCCCGAGGCCACGACGCCGCTGATGACGCCGACCCCGCCGCTTTCGCCGACTCCTCCGGCGAAGAGCTGCGTGAGCCTGGTTATCTCCTCGTCGCGCTCCACCAACACCTGTATGAACTCCTTACCCCGATAGGACTTTCCGGGGTGGTGAAAGCACCTCGCACGCTTTACGCAATCCATACGTCCACGGAAACCGGGGCCGAAGAATGCGGTGCTCCCCGTACAGAAAAATTCCCCCGCGCGGGAGCCCCCCGGCTCCTGCCCATTCTTGAGCTGTGTGCGACAGTAAGGACACTCTGGGTCAGAGTGTCGGCCTCCAGCAGGACATGGGGCGCTCCGTGTCATTGGGCCCGTTGTCCCGAGGAGTGAGTGCAACTGTAGCAGTGTCCGGGGATCTTGACGTAACGCCGAGGTCTGAAGTAACGGCGAAGGCGGTCGCCGGAACGTGTGCCGGGTCACCCGGGCCGGACGGCGGCTATTCCTTGATGACCTCAAATCTTTCCCGCATCGGCCGCGAGCGAAAAGGTTGCACTCCGGCCGGGAGATGTCGGCCACGTCATTGGCTGCGCCATGCATGAGTTTGATCAAACCTTACCCGGGGCTTCACGTCTTCTATTACCGTGGTGTCAATGCCGAATGGGCCGCGGCAGCACCGTCGCCGCGGACCTTTGGCCTCGCATACAAAAGGAAGGAAGTCAGCGTGCACACCGATAAGTTGACCTTTGTCGTCGGCACCGGGCGCTGCGGGTCGACGGCGCTGTCCGCGGTGGTGAATCTGCACCCGGACGTGCTCAGCCTCAATGAGTTGTTCGCCAGTGTCTCCGACCCCGCGGTGCTTACCGAAGAGTCGCTGAGCGGGCCGGAGTTCTGGGGCTTCCTGACCCGGCCGAACCGGGTCAGCGACAACATGATCCGCAACGGTGCCCCGCCGTCGGAGTTCCTCTACAACCGCCACCCGGAGTGGCGCTACTCCGCCGGGACCACCGGCATACCCGCCATCAGCATGATGGTTCTCCCGCACCTGACCGACGACCCCGACGGGCTGCTCGACGAGCTGGAGCCCGAGGTCAACTCCTGGCCTTCGCGTCCCGCGCCGCTCCAGTGGCAGGCGCTGTTCGCCACCCTGGCCGCGCGCTTCGGCGGGCCGGGCGCCGTCGTCGAGCGCTCCGGGCTGTCCCTCGGCCGTGTGCCTCAGCTGCGTGCCCTCTTCCCGCAGGCGCGCTTCGTGCACCTGTTCCGCAACGGCCCCGACTGCGCGCTCTCCATGAGCCGCCACATCGCCTTCCGGATGCTCCCGATGCTGTGGGAGATGGCCCAGCGCTGCGGCCTGGAGTCCCCGTACGAGCTGACCCCGGAGCATGCCGCCCAACTGCCGCCGGACCTGGCTCCGCTGCTGACCGAGCACTACGACCCGGCCCTCGTCCTGGACCGGCCCATCCCGCTCGCCGCGTTCGGCGCGATGTGGTCGCAGTGGATCGTCGACGGGGTGCGGCAGCTGGAGGAACTCCCGGCCGGCATCCGCACCGCGCTGTCGTACGAGCGGCTCCTGGAGGAGCCGCGGAAGGAGCTGACCCGGCTGGCGGAGTTCATCGGCGTCGAGGCCCGCCCGGACTGGCTGGACGCCGCGACCGCCCTGCTGAACGGCGACGGCCGCCGCGGCTCCGCGCTCACGCTGCCTCCTGCGGAGCTCGACGCGCTGCGCGAGTCCTGTACCGCCGGCACCGAGGCCCTGGCGGGCCAGGGGATGTAGCGATCGGCCGCAGGGCCCGCGCACGGCGGCATGCAGGCCCTGCAGCAGTTCGGCAGTCCGGCGGCGGGGAGGTGGACCGTTTCTCCACAGGCATACGCATGTTCGATCGCGATGCGCTTATCGTCTGTGCTCCCTCCGTTACGCACAGAGAGCGGATCCCATGGACACCTCATCGCGCATCGCCGCCCAACTCGTCCTCGACCTCGTCGCCATGTGCCTGCTGACCTTCGCGATCTACTATCCGCGCCACCGGCGCCGCGACCTCGTACCGGCCTATCTCGCCCTGAACGCCGGGTTGTTCACCGTCGTCGCGGCCTTGGCCGCGGTGAGCGGCAAGGGCGGGGCCGCGCTCGGGTTCGGGATGTTCGGGGTGCTGTCGATCGTCAGGCTCCGGTCCGACGCGGTGCAGCAGGAAGAGGTCGCGTACTACTTCACGACGCTCGTGCTCGGTCTCGTCTGCGGGCTGCCGCATCTGGCGTTCTCCTTGAAGGCGGGGCTGAGTGCCGTGTTGCTCCTCGTCGTCTGGGCCGCCGACAGCCCGCGGCTCCTGGCCGGTTCACGGCGTTCCGTCGTCACGCTCGACGCCGTGCACAGCGACCCCGCGGCCCTGCGGGCCGACCTCGCCCGGCGCCTGGGCGAGCCGCTGCACTGGACCGTCATGGAGGTCGACTACGTCCGTGACCTGACGGTCGTCGACGTCCGCTACCGCGAGCCCGCGCGTCTGGCGGCACCCGTCTGGGAGTCGGTGTGAGCCCGGGGGCCGTACGGGCCGTCACCGAGGCCGCCCACGCAGCGCAACCCGTCTCGCTCGCCGAGGTCAACGCGCGGGCCGAGCTGCTCGCGCGCTTCGACCGCAGCTATCTCGTCCCCGCTGCGGTGTTCCTGCGGATGGCCGGACGGCTGACCGACCCGCACCGGCCCGGCGGCCCCTTCCGGGCACTGACCATCGACGGCAGACGCGCCTTCCGCTACCACTCCGTCTACTACGACACCCCCCGGCTGCGCTCCTTCCACGACCACCGCCAGGGCCGACGGCTCCGCTTCAAGATCCGCGAACGCGTCTACCAGGACACCGGAGAGCGACAGTTCGAGATCAAACTCAAAGGCGCCCGCGGCGACACCGTCAAACACCGCCGCCCCCTCACCGGCACCACCACCCCACTCGACACCCCCTGCCACACCTTCCTCACCCAGACCCTCCACCACGCCTACGGCATCGACCCACCCACCGCACTGCACCCCTCCCTCAGCACCGACTACCTCCGCGCCACCCTCGTCGCCGACGGCGAACGCATCACCTGCGACGCAGGCCTGACCTGCAACGACCTCCACACGCACCGAACAGCCCACTGCGACACAGAACTTGTCCTGGTCGAAACCAAGACGACAGGACACCTCACCGAAGCCGACCGACTGCTGCACGCGTACGGCATCCGACCGGCCGTCTTCACCAAATACTGCAGCTCATTCGCATGGTTGCGCCCCGGCCTGCCCGGCAACCGCTGGCGCCGAAACGCACACCACGCGTTCGGTCCCGGCAAGGGAAATGACGTCAGGTCACCGTCGTCCGGCGCTGGAACCGTTCGTCACGGTGCTCTGCGGACGTGATGACCTCGGCCAACTTCCGTGTCGCGGAAAGGACGTCCTCATGGGTGATGTAGAGCGCGTTGACGCCGAAGCGCAACATGTCCGGAGCGCGCATGTCGCCGATGACGCCACGGGCGGCGAGGGCCCGCACCAGCGCGTACGCGTCGGGGTGGCGCAGGGTGACCTGACTGCCGCGGCGCTCCGGCGCGCGCGGGGTGACCGCGGTGAAGCCGAGGCCGTCCAGGAGGGCGTCCGCGCAGTCCAGGAAGAAGCCCGTCAGGGACAGGCTCTTGGCGCGGACCTGCTCCATGGACACGCCGTCGAAGGCCGTGAGCGCCGCCTCCAGGGCCAGCATGGAAAGGATCGGCGGGGTGCCGATGCGGCCCCGGCCGACGCCCTCGGCCGGGGCGTAGTCGCCGCTCAGCCCGAACGGTTCGACGTGCCCGTTCCAGCCCGTGATCGGCTGGTCGAACGCCGCCTGGTGGCGCTCGGCGACATAGAGGAACGCCGGGGCGCCCGGGCCGCCGGACAGGTACTTGTAGCCGCAGCCCACGGCCAGGTCGACGCCCAGCTCGTCCAGCCCGACCGGGAGCGCGCCCGCCGCGTGACACAGGTCCCACAGCATCAGCCCACCGGCCCGCTGCACGGCCCGGGTCGTCGCGGCCATGTCGTACAGCTCGCCCGTGCGGTAGTCCACCGGCGAATAGCCGGCGACCGCGACCCGCTCGCCCTCCTCCGCGAGGAAGCGCGGCAGTCCGGCCGGCGGCACCCGGCGTACCTCCAGGCCGAACAGGCGGGCCACCGAGTCGGCGATGTACTGGTCGGTGGGGAAGTGCCCCGGGTCCGTCAGCAGCAGCGGACGGCCGGGCCGCAACCGGACCGCCGCGGAAAGGGCGTTGAACAGCTGGACGCTCGTGGAGTCACCGGCCAGCGTCTGCCCCGGCGCCGCGCCCACCAGCCGCCCGACCGCGTCCCCGACCCGCAGGGGCGCGTCCCACCAGGAGTTGTCGTTCCACGACCGGATCAGGTCCGTGCCCCACTGCCGGTGCACGGCGTCCGCCATGGCGGGAGGCACCGCGGCGGGCAGCGCGCCGAGGGAGTTGCCGTCCAGATAGACGACCCCCTCCGGCAGCAGGAACCGCTCCCGCACGGCGGCCAGCGGGTCGGCGGCGTCGAGCGAGGCCGCGCGGGCCGCCAGGGCATCGGGGGCGGGGGAGGTGGTGCTCACCAAGTGATCCTTGTTCTCCGGGAGTTGTGGGACGGTGCGGTTACGAGCGCCAGGGACGCGACATGCGGTGCAGTGTGTCGACCACCGACCGGCTCGCCTGCGAACCCGGCTCGATGAGCGTGTAGTGCCCGGTCCCCGGCAGGGTCACGAGCTCCGCGTCCGAGTGCACGGCCACATAGCCGGTGAACTGCTCGTGCGGCAGCTCCTCGTCCACCTCGCCGTGCAGCACCACCGTCGGCACACCGGTCGTGCCCGGCCCGCGGAGCATCGTCAGCGGGTCCACCAGCGGCAGCAGCGACTCCACCCGCTCCGCGGGGCCGATCAGTTCGAGGCCCGCGTCGTTGCTCAGGCCCTCGCGGATCGTCGCGGCCAGATCGGTGATCGGTGCGAGCGCCAGCACCGCCGTCGGCAGCTCCTCGGTGAACCACGGCGAGTCCTCGGGCAGCAGCCCGCGCGCGGCGGCCCACAGCGCCAGGTGACCGCCCGAGCAGTGCCCGGCCAGCACGTACGGCCGCCCCGCCGGGATCGTGTCCACCAGCAGCGCGATGTCGTCGAACGTGGCCGGATAGCCGCCCGCGCCGCCCATCCGGCGGAACCCCGGCAGCACCGTCGTGAAGCCGTTCCTCGCCAAGTGCGCGGCGAACGGCGTCAGATGCATCCGGTCGTACCGCCAGTAGCCACCGTGCAGCAGGATCACCAGCGGCGCGTCCGGATCCTCCGCGGGCCACAGGTCGTACACCTGGTTGGGGTGCTCACCGTACTTGTGGTGCGAAGGCGCGAGGACCGGCCGCAGGCCAAGCACCCGGCGCTCCTCCTCGGCCGCGAAATCGGAAATCGTCCTAGACATAGCTGCGAGCCGTCCAAACCTCGGGGAAAACGGAACGGGCGGCGCGCTTCTCCAGGAACGCCACGCCCGGGGAGCCGCCACTGCCCGTCTTCGCGCCCATCGCCCGGCGGGTGGCCAGCAGATGGTCGCTGCGCCAGCGCAGCACCAGCTCGGCGATGTCGGTGAGCGCCTCGCCCAGCGCCACCAGCGGGTCGCTCTGCGGGCCCGCGTAGACCTGCCGCCAGGCCTCCTCGACCCCGGCGTCCGCCTGGTAGGCCACGGTGCGGTCCCGTTCCAGCACCTGCTCCGGTACGGGCAGCCCCCGCCGGTGCAGATAGCCCAGCGCCTCGTCGTAGAGCGACGGCTGCGTCAGGGCGTCCTCCAGCTCCGCGTGCACCCGGGGGTGACCGCGGTGCGGCTGCACCATCGAGCGGGACTTGTCGCCCAGCAGGAACTCCATGTGCCGGTACATCGCCGACTGGAACCCGGACGCCTCGCCGAACGCCGACCGGAAGCCGTTGAACTGGGCCGGGGTCAGCGACGCGATCGGCCGCCACGCGTCGTTGAGCGCCTGGAGCGAGCCGAGGCTCCGGCGCAGGGCCTCCATGGCCCGCTCCAGGTCGTCCTTCATCAGGGAGTCACGGGCGGTGCGCCACTCGTGGACTATCAGCGTGAACCACAGCTCCATCACCTGGGTCGTGACCAGGAAGGCCATCTCCCCGGGGTCGTCGGAGAGCGGCTGCTGGAGAGAGGTCAGCACCGACGCGTGGACGTAGTCCTCGTACGGGGTCGTCCCGTCGAACTCCAGAAGGGAGTCCTCGTCCTCGGCGGAGGGCGTGAGCGTGCTGTCAGTCATGGGGGTCTCCTCGAACAGGGGCCCCGCCGGCCGGTGGCGGAGGGCGGAGGGCTGAGGGAAGGTGCTCGGGCCGCGGCGGGCGGTGCGGTCCGCTCGCCGCGGGGTCTCCCGGGCAGGCGGCGGCGGTCGCGTCCCGGCGCCGCGCCCCGGCCCGTGCTTCGGTGACCGGTGGGTCACACGCCCAGGTGGCCACCGCCGGTCGCGTCCAGGTACTGCCCGGTGACCCAGCGGGCGTCGTCGCTCGCGACGAAGGCCACCACGTCGGCGATGTCGGAGGGCTCACCGACCCGGTCGAAGGCGGAGACGGCCGCGTACCGCGCCCGCACCTCGGGGTCCTTGAGCGTCGGATTGATGTCCGTGTCGACGAAGCCGGGCGCCACCGCGTTCACCGTGATCCCGCGCGCGCCCAGCTCCTGGGCCAGGGTGAGGGTGAGGGTGTTGATCGCGCCCTTGGTCATCGAATAGGCGGCGATGTGCGGGACGGCGATCCGCGTGACGCCGGAGGAGATGTTGATGATCCGGCCGCCGTCGCGCAGCCGGCCCAGCCCCTGCTGGATCACGAAGAACGGGGCCTTGACGTTGACGGCGAAGACCCGGTCGTACTCCTCCTCACTCACGGCGGCTATCGGCTTGGGGAGGGTGATGCCGGCGTTGTTGACCAGGATGTCCAGGCCGGGCGCGGCGCCGTACCGCGCCAGGCCCGCGTCGAACGCCTCCCAGAGCGCGACGGCGTCCCCGCTCACACCCAGCCGGGCCTGGAACGCGAACGCCTTGCCGCCCGCCGTCTCGATCCGCGCGACGGTCTCCGCGGCGGCCGCCGCGTCGTGCCCGTAGTGGACGGCCACCAGGGCGCCGTCCCGGGCCAGCCGCAGCGAGATGCTCCTGCCGATGCCCCGGCTGCCGCCGGTCACCAGTGCGGTCCTGTCCGAAAGCCTGCCCATGGTTCGCTGTCCTCACGTGTCTCTGAGTGTCGATGTCGGTGTAGTCGTCGATGCGTGGTGGTGCGGAGATGCCCGCGCGGCCGTTCAGGCGTCGAAGTCGAGCCCGACCTCGTCCGACTCCGGCCGGGCCCGGCAGGCGAGGGTGTAGCCGCCCGCCAGCTCGGCCTCGCCGAGGGCGTACTGCCGGTCCATCCGCACCGAGCCGGAGACCACCTTGGCCCGGCAGGTGCCGCACAGCCCGTCGCGGCAGGAGTACGGGGTCTCCGGCCGGGCCCGGAGCACGGCGTCCAGCACCACCCGGTCGTCCGGGCCCATGGTGGCCACGGTGGTCCGCCCGGCGAGCCGCGCGGTGATCCGCCCCTGCCGCCCCTCGACGTCACCGCCGGCGGCCTCCGCGGGCCCGTCGCCGGCCGAGAACAGCTCGAAGCGCACCCGCGCGGGGTCGGCCCCCCAGCAGGTGAGCGCCTCGCGCACCGACTCGACCAGCCCCCAGGGGCCGCACAGATAGAAGAACCCGTCGTCGTCCGGTTCGGCGCCGAGCAGGGCCAGCAGCTTGGTCAGCCGCACCCTGTCGATCCGGCCGGAGAGCAGCTCCGCCTCCCGGGTCTCCTGGGAGAGCACGTGCAGCACGAAGAACCGGTCGACGTAGGCGTCCTTGAGGTCGGCGAGCTCGTCCGCCAGCAGCACCGACGCCGCCGTCCGGTTCGCGTGGACCAGCGAGACCCGGCACCGGGGGTCGTCCCGCAGCGCGGCCGCCGCCATGCTCAGCAGCGGCGTGATGCCGCTGCCGCCCGCGACCAGCACATGGTGCGCGCCCGGGTGGTCCACCAGCCCGAAACCCCCCGTCGGAGGCGCGATTTCGAGACTGTCGCCGACCGCCAGCCGGGTCGTGGCGTACTCCGCGAAGCCACCGGGCCCCAGGCGCTTGACGACCAGGCGCAGCCCGGAGCGCTCCCCGTGCGGCAGACAGACGGAGTAGCTGCGGCGCAGCTCCGGCCCGCCGTCGCCGTCCGGGAGGTGCCGGACGGCCACGTGCTGCCCGGCACGGTGGGCGAAGACATCGGCCAGCTGGTCCGGTACGCCCAGGCGGATCGCCACCGCCTCGCCGGACAGCCGCTCCACCTCCGTCACCCGCAGCCGGTACCACCCGGCCGCGTGCGGCGCCGTCGCGGTCGTCGCGGTCGTCACCGATGTCGTCATGACGGTCGTCACATCGCCTTCAGATGCGCGAAGGTCTCCTGGCACGCGGTGCACACCAGGACGGCTTGGCAGCGGGTCGCCCCGAACACGCTCTGCGGACGGGTCGCCACGGAGCCGCAGTTGGGGCACGGCAGCCCAAGACCGAGCCGGACCGGCAGCGGCGCCCCGGCGGCACCCGGCGGCACGATCCCGCTCTCGGAGAGCTTGCGGCGGCCCTCGGCGCTGATCCAGTCGGTCGTCCACGCGGGCGAGAGCACCTGCCGCACGCGCCCGTCGGGATGCCCGCAGTCCGCCAGCACCCGGCGGATCCCGGCCTCGATCTCGGGCATCGCGGGGCAGCCCATGTAGGTCGGCGTGATGACGACCTCCAGCGTGCCGTCCCCCGCCGCCTCCACCGCGCGGATCACCCCCAGGTCGGCCAGGGTGATCATGGGGAGCTCCGGGTCCGGCACGGTGTTCACCCGCGCCCGTACCTCGTCGGCCGCCAACCGAATCGCGGCGCTCACCAGTTGCCCCCCGGATACTGCCGGCGCACCGACTGGAACTCGGCCAGCAGCGGGCCGAACGCCTCCGTGTGCAGCCCGGAGCGCCCGCCCGTCGCATGCCACGAAGGCGCGGGCACGGTCAGCCCCGCGTCCGCCAGGACACCGGCCACCTCCCGCTCCCAGTCGGCCCGCAGCCGTGCCGGAGCCACCGCCGTGCCGTCGGCGTCCAGCCGCTCCACCAGCTCGTCGGCCTCGAACAGCTCACCCGCGTAAGGCCAGACACGGTCCAGCCCCGCCTGCATCCGGCGGTGGCTCTCGGCCGTGCCCCGGCCCAGCCGCACGGTCCACTGCGCGGCGTGCATCCGGTGGTACTCCAGCTCCTTGGCCGCCCGCGCGCCGAAGCCCGCCAGACCCGCGTCCCCCGCCCCCGCCAGCGCCGTGCACAGCAGCAGCCCGTACTGCGCGTACACCAGCTGCCGGGCGATGGTCACCGCGAAGTCGCCGTTGTCCAGCTCCACCAGCAGCGCGTTGCGGAACTGGCGCTCGGTCCTGCCGTAGGCCAGGTCGTCGTCACTGCGCCCGGTCCCGTCCAGCTCACCGCTGTACGCGAGCAGGGTCCGGGCGTGCCCGAGCAGGTCCAGGGCGATGTTCGAGATCGCCAGGTCCTCCTCGATGGTGGGCGCGTTCGTCACCCACGCGCACAGCCGCTGGCTGAGGACCAGCGCGTCGTCACCGAGCCGCAGCGCGTACGCGGCGACGTCCCGCGTCCGCTCCCCCGTACGGCTAACCGTCATGGCTGCCCCCCTCGTTCAGGGCCACGTAGTGCTCCGGGTACCGGTACGGCTTGTCGGCGGCGTTGCTGAACAGCGGGTCCTTCTCGCTCGGCGAGGACGCACGCACCGCGTCGGACCGCACCACCCAGATCGACACCGACTCGCCCCGCCGGGTGTACAGGTCCCGGGCGTTGGCCAGCGCCATGTCGGCATCGGCACCGTGCACCGACCCCACATGCTGGTGGGACAGGCCGCGGCGCGGCCGGATGAACACCTCCCACGGAGTCTGCACCCGCGCGGTCCGCTCACTCATGCGCTCTGCCCTTCCTCGTACCGGCCCGCCGCGTAGGCGTCGACGGCCTCCCGCACCCAGGCACCGTCCTCGTGCGCCGCCACCCGGTGCGCCAGCCGCTGCCGGGCGCACTGCGAGTTGTCCGCGAGCGCCTCCCGGAACAGCCGCCAGTCGATCGGGCCGAAGTCGTAGTGCCCGCGCTCCTCGTTCCACCGGATCGCCGGGTCCGGCAGGGTCACACCCAGCCGCTCGGCCTGCGGCACGCAGTTGTCGACGAACCGCTGCCGCAGCTCGTCATTGGTGTGCCGCTTGATGCCCCACGCCATCGAACGCCTGCTGACCGCGGCACCCATCGCCGCCGTACGGTCGTCCGCGCCGCCCGCCGTCGTGTCCGGCGGGCCGAACATCAGCGCCACCGCGGGCAGCCACCAGCGGTTCACCGCGTCCTGCGCCATCTCCTGCTGCTCCGGCGTCCCCCGGCACAGCGACCACAGCACGTCGTAGCCCTGCCGGACGTGGAACGCCTCCTCCTGGCACACCCGCCGCATGGCCCGCGCGTACGGCCCGTACGACGTGTGGCACAACGGCACCTGGTTGACCACGGCCGCACCGTCCGTCAGCCAGGCGATCGCCCCGGTGTCCGCCCACGTCAGCGCCGGGTGGTTGAACGTCGCCGCATAGCGCTGGGTCCCGCCGTGCAGGGCGTCCAGCAGCTCGGCGCGCGACACCCCCAGGGTCTCCGCCGCCGAGTACAGATAGAGCCCGTGACCCGCCTCGTCCTGCACCTTGGCCAGCAGGCTCGCCTTGCGGTGCAGCGACGGCGCGCGGGTCAGCCAGGCGCCCTCCGGCTGCATGCCGATGATCTCGGAGTGCGCGTGCTGGGCGACCTGCCGCAGCACCATCCGCCGGTAGCCGTCCGGCATCCAGTCCCGAGGCTCGATCCGCTCGTCGGCGGCCAGCAGCGCCTCGAAGTGCTCGGTGAAGCCCTCTTCGCCGCTCGCGTCGGTGGTCGTCACCCTGAGAGCACCTCGCTCACTCCTTCGTCCTCGACTGCCGGAGGCGACGGTGCCTCCAGACATAAGGAGTACGGGACAGGGGAGTTCCATCCCCGCGGGCCCGACCCGGAGCCGTGACGAAGATCACGAAAGCGGCAGGGAGAGCGGAGCGGCGAGGCCGACTCTTCTATCAGCGGGCACACCGCTCACCGAACAGCGGCGGCACCGCGACGAAAGGGAAACGCATGAGCACCGTACGGGAGATGCTCGTCGAGCTGACCGGCACGCCGGAGTTCGCCGACGGCATCAGCGACGACGCCGACCTCAGCGCCAGCGGCATCGACTCCGGCGACCTGGTGCGCCTGGTCCTCCTCATCGAGCAGCGCACCGGCGCCGAGGTCACCGCCGAGGACATGGACCAGCTCACCACCATCGCGGACTACGAGCGCTTCGTCGCCACCCGCGGCGGGGCCGCCGCGCAGCCGAACGGCTCGTGATGTGGCTGACCCAGCTGGCGGAGCGCAACCGCCAGTGCTTCCCCGACCGGACGGCCCTGGTGGACGAGCACCGCTCCGTCACCTGGGCCGAGTTCGACGACCGGACCGGCCGGCTCGCCCGCGGGCTGGCCGGTCTCGGCATCCGGCGAGGTGACCGCGTCGCGGTGCTCTCCCTGGACCGCGTCGAGGTCATGGAGACGTACTTCGCGCTCGCCCGCCTCGGCGCGCTCTTCGTCCCCCTCAACCACAGCCTGACCCCCGCCGAGGTGACCGGCATCGCCCAGCGCACCGGAGCCGTCGCCGTCATCGGCGAGGCCGCGCTGCTCGACCGCCACCCCGACCTGCCGGTCCGGCTGCGGATCGCCATGGAGAGCGAGGAGTTCGCCGCCCTGGGCGCCGACGGCATCGCCCTCCCGGAGCTGCCCGACCTCCCCGACGACACCCCCGTCGCGATCCTGCACACCTCGGCCACCACCGGCCAGGCCAAGGGCGTCACCGTCGACCACGCGTCCTTCCGGGCCATCGCGCTCGGCTGGCTCGCCGTGGCCCGGCCCGCCGACGACATGGTCCTCGTCAACTGCTGCCCGCTCTACCACGGCAGCATGGTCGTCTCCCTGACCTACATGGCCGCGGGCGCCACCGTCGTCCTCATGCCGGGCTTCAAGCCGCAGACCGCGCTCGCCGCGATCGAGAAGCATCGCGCCACCCACATCTGGCTCGTCCCGCAGATGCTCCGCTTCCTGCTCCAGGCGAAGGCCATGGAGAGCACCGACCTGTCGACCCTGCGCGAAGTGCTCTACGGCGCCTCGCCCATGCCCGTCGACATCTACACCGAGGCCGCCGCACGTCTCGGCTGCGGCTTCCGCCAGGTCTACGGAATGACCGAGGTCGGCGGCCCGTTCGTCACCCTCGGCCCCGAGGAGCACCCCGCACCGGACGCCGTGCCCGACCTGATCCCCGCCGGCCGGGTCGTCCCCGGCATGTCCGCCCGCGCCCTCGACGACAAGGGCGAGGAGGCGGCGCCCGGCACCATCGGCGAGATCGTCGTCCGCGGCCCCGGCGTCATGCGCGGCTACTGGGACGACGACGAGGCCACCGCCGAGATCACCGTCGACGGCTGGATCCGCACCGGGGACCTCGGCTACATCGACCGCGGCGGCCTGATCCACCTCGTCGACCGCAGCAAGGACCTCATCATCCGCGCCGGGCAGAACGTCTACCCGACCGAGATCGAACGAGCCCTGCGCACTCACCCGGCCGTCCACGACGCCGCCGTCATCGGCACACCGGACCCCGACTACGGCGAGGTCCCCCTCGCCTACGTCGTCGCCGACGAGGGCACCGGCACCGCCGAGCTGCTGCGCCACGTCGCGGAGCAGCTCGCCCCGTACAAGCGGCCCCGGCGCATCGAATTCATCGACCAGGTCCCCAGGAACCCGGCCGGAAAGATCGTCAAGAAGCTGCTGCGTGGGTGACGCGGCGGCGCCGGGGCCCGGGGACCGGTCCGGGGTGGAGCGCGCGTTGCTCTCCCTGCGGCCGGTCCTCGCCGCTTCCGGCGTCGCGCTCGGCGTCGCCGACGGCCCGGGGCGGCCCTTCGGGCCGGGGGAGACACAGTCGGCGTCCGCGATGCCGCCGCTCCGGCGGCGGGACTTCCTCGCCGGACGCCGCGCCGCACGGCGCGCGCTGCGCGCCGCCGGCCTTCCGGTGGGGGAGATCCTCCACGACGGGCGTCGCCCGGTCTTCCCGGAAGGCTGCGTCGGCTCGATCAGCCACTCCGGCGGCCTGGCCGTGGCCCTGGCCGCTCCGGCCTCCCGCTTCCGTGCCCTGGGGTGCGACCTGGAACTGCGCGGACTGCCCGTGGAGGCGGCGCGCTTGGTCCTGTCGGAGGACGAGCGTGTGTGGATGGCGGGGTCGGTGCGGCAGTTGCTGTTCGCGTTCTCCGCGAAGGAGACGGCGTTCAAGGCGCTCGGGGGCGACGCGCCGTCCCGTTTGCTGGACATCGGCCTGCGGCCGGGGCGCGACGGCTTCCGCGCGTGGCCGCGCGACGTCCCGGAGCGGGTGGTGGAGGTACGGGCCCACGATGTGGCAGGCGCCGCGTTCACGTGGGCTTGTTCCCCAGCCCCGCCCCTTCCCGAAACCGGGGAGACCCCGGCCCCCCTGAAGCGGCTGCGCCGCTTGTCCTCAAACGCCGGACGGGCTGATTTCAGCCCGTCCGGCGTTTGAGGACAGCGCGCGAAGCGTGCTTCGGGGTCTGGGGCGAAGCCCCAGTTCGGGAAGGGGCGGGGTGGGGAACAATCGCCCACCGCCCCGCACCCGGGCACGGGTCCGGGGCGGAGCCCCGGAGGGGTCAGGCGGTCGCGTTCACCAACACCGCCATGTTGCCCGCAGGGTGCTCATTGTCGTGGATCAACTGATGCGCCTTGCCGATCTCGTCGAAGCCGAGCGTCAGCGACAGGCAGGGGTCGATGAGGCCCTGACCGATGAGTTCGGTGACCTCGCGCGCCTCACGGGCGTTGGAGACGTGCGACCCCTGGAGCCGCTTCTGCCGCATCCACAGGAACCGCAGGTCCACATCGCCGTTGTAGCCCGTGGTGCCACCGCAGATGACGACCATGCCCGCGTTGTCGCACAGGTACATGGACGTGGGGATGGTGTCCGCACCGGAGTGCTCCAGGACGATCCGGGGCGCCCTGCGCTCGCCGAGCACCTCCCAGAAGCGGCGGCCGAACGCGCGCGCCCCCTTGAGCCACACCTCCATGGCCGCGTCGTCGGACGTGTCCGGCAACCGGCCCCAGTGGTCGAAGTCCCGCCGGTTGATATAGCCCTTGGCGCCCAGCTCGACGCAGTACTCACCGCGCTCGTCGCTGGAGACGACCGCGACGGGTATGCCGCCCGCCCGCCGGACCAGCTGGATGGCCATGCAGCCCAGGCCGCCCGCACCGCCCCAGATCAGCACCGGGTCACCGGGCCGCACGGTGTGCGGGTCCCAGCCGAACAGCTGGCGGTACGCGGTCGCGGCGGTCGCCATGTAGCACGCGGCCTCCGCCCAGGACAGCCGCTTCGGCTTCGGGTGGCACATGTACTCGTCCACGACCGTGAACTGGGCGAAGGAGCCGTAGTTCTCCTCGTAGCCGTACACGCTCTGCGAGGAGGAGGTGGAGGGGTCGGCACCCAGCCGGATGTCCTCGGCGCTCTCGTCCCACTGATTGGCCAGGATCACCACCTCGTCGCCGAGGGAGACGTGGCGCACGTCCTCGCCGACGGCCCACACGATGCCCGACGCGTCCGAACCACCGATGTGGAAGTCCTCCGTCGCACCGCGCCGCTGACGGGTGGCGACGACGTCGACCGGGTCACCGAGCGCGGCCCAGACGTTGTTGTAGTTCACACCGGCGGCCATCACCTTGATGAGCACCTGGCCGCGCCCGACCTCCGGCACGTCGACGACCTCCGTGCGGAAGGCGTCGATGGGCATGCCGTAACGCTCGGGCCGGATGAGCGACGCGTACATCCGCTTGGGCGCCTGCCCCAACGGGGGCGCGTCGCCGAGCTCGTAGAGGTCCTCGGTCACTGGGGGGCTCCTGACGGTTCGGGACGGAGACCGGCGGTGTGCTCGGTCGTGCTGGTGGAGGGCGAGCAGGCGGCGGCCCGCTCCAGGTGGTCGAGACAGGCACGGTGACCGGTCGCCGGCAGGGCGACCGTCCAGCCTTCCGGTACGTCGGCGAAAGCGGGCCACAGGGAGTGCTCCCCGGCCGCGTTCGTGAGCACCAGGTGCGACTCCTCACCCTGGCCGGGGTCCTCGAACGGACTGCGCACGGTTCTACCTTTCCTCGCTGTGCGTCGGTGCTGTGGTGCGTGGAGGGGCGTCAGCCCGCGGACGGCCGGAGCGCGTCCGCGAGGACCGCGCCGATCCGCGCGAGCGGCTCCGGCTCGGTCATCTCGTAGTGGCCGCACGCCACCGGGTGGTCCTCGACCGTGCCGCTGACGTACGCGCGCCACTCCTCGGCCTTCGCCATGGCGTCCGAGGCCCCGGCCGGGGCCTCGGGGTCACCGGCGGCCGTGAAGAACAGCACGTCGCCGTCGAAGACCTCCGGCTCGAAACCGGGCGCGATCCGCAGGTTGTTGCGCATGACCCCGGCGAGCAGGGTGGCCTCCTCCAGGGAGACGGCGGCCGTGCCGGCCTCGCCGAGCAGGGCGAGCGCCCGGGAGACGTCCAGGGTTCCGCCCTCCGGCGGCCGGAGCCCCGCGACGCGCAGCAGCAGGGCCGCCACCTGGTGCTCCGCCTGCTCCTCGGTGAGGGGCTCGACGTGCATCAGCGGGGCGTCCATCATCGCCAGCAGCTCCACCCGCTCGCCCTCCCGCCGGAGCGCGGTGGCCATCGCATGGGCCACGGCGCCGCCGTAGGACCAGCCCAGCAGCCGGTACGGGCCCTCGGGCTGCACCTCGCGCAGATGCCCGACATAGGAGTCGACCATCTCCTTCGCGTCGGCCGCCGGGGCACCGGCACCGTCCAGGCCGTGCGCCTGGATGCCGTACACCGGCTGCCGCCCGCCCAGGTGCGTCAGCAGCCCGGAGTAGCGCCAGCCGATGCCGCCGCCGGGGTGCACGCAGAACAGCGGGCGCTGATCGCCGTCGGCGCGCAGCGGCAGCAGCGGGGCGAACGCGTCCTTCCCGGCCCCCGCGCGCCCCACCCCGTCGAGAACCCCCGCGATGGTGGGGGACGACAGCAGGGCGGCGGCCGCGATGTCCAGCCGGGAGGCGGTGCGCATGCGGCCCGCCAGCATCACGGCCCGCATGGAATCGCCGCCGAGGTCGAAGAAGTTGTCGTGGACGCCGATCCCGTCGATGCCCAGGGCCTCCTCCCAGTGCCCGGCCACGGTCCGCTCCAGCGGGGTGCGGGGGGCGACGTACTCGGCCGCCAGGTGCGGCGGCCGCGGCGCACGCCCGGAAACCCGCGCAGCGCCCGGAGCCGGGGCCGCGTCGTCCTCCGTGCGCGTACGGGGCCGGGCCGTGGGCGCGTCGATCCAGTGCCGCCGCCGGTCGAAGGCATAGCCCGGCAGCGGCACACGCCGCGCCTCCACCGGGTCACCGGCCGCGGTGAGATCCACCTCGGCACCGGCCGTCCACAGCAGGCCGAGCGCCTCCGCCAGCACCTGGCCGTCCGGGCGCTCCGCCTTGGCGTGCCGCATCGTCGCCACCGTCACCGGCGGCTCGTCGCCGAGCCGGGCCGCGGCCAGCTTGGCCAGCACGTCGCCCGGACCGATCTCCACGAGCAGCGGGTTGCCGCGCTCCCACACCGACGCGATCCCGTCGGCGAACCGCACGGTCCGCCGGGTGTGGTCGACCCAGTGCCCACGGCTCGTCGCCTGCTCGTCGGTGATCCACGTGCCCGTCACATTGGTGACGAACGGGATCCGCGGCGGCCGGAGCGTGACCGTGGCCAGCGCGTCCTCGAAAGCGCCCAGCACGGGGTCGAGCACATGGGAGTGCGCGGCGGCCGGCATCCGCAGCCGGCGGAACGTCACCTCGTCGGCCAGCAGCCGCCGTTCCAGCTCCGCCACCGCCTCCTCCCGCCCGGCGACCGTGCACGCCGCCGGACCGTTGACGGCGGCCAGCGACAGGTCGGCGGTCAGATAGCCGCGCAGCTCCTCCTCGCCCAGCGCCACCCCGACGGTGGCACCGCCCGCCGAGGCGATCAGCCGGATCCGCTCGGCGACCAGCGGCAGCATCTCCTCCAGGGACATCACCCCCGCCAGCGTGGCCGCCGTGTACTCGCCCAGCGAGTGCCCGATCAGCGCGTCCGGGCGCACCCCCTGCTCCATGAGGGTCACGGCGAGGGCGTACTCGGTGACGACCAGTGCCAGGAACGCGTCGACGCTGCCGGGGTCGGCGTGCTCGTACAGCGCCGTCCGCAGATCGCGGCCCAGGACGGGCCGCAGGATCGCGGCACAGCGGTCGACGGCGTCCCGGTAGACCGGGTGGTCGCGGTAGAGCTCCGCGCCCATCCCCACGTACTGTGTGCCGCCGCCCGGCAGCAGGAACGCGACGGCCGGGGCGCTGCCGTCCCGCACCTCCGGTCGCACGGGCACCGGGTGACCCAGGACCCGTACCGCGTCCGCGGTGGTCCGGGCGACCACCGCGGCCCGGTGGGGCATCGCGGGCAGGAACGTCCGCAGCGAGTGGGCGACTTCGGCCAGAGCGAGGTCCGGGCGGGCCGCCAGGTGCCGCCCGAGATTGCCCGCCTGCCCCTGGAGGGCGGCCGGTGTACGGGCCGACAGCGGCAGCACCCGCCAGCGCGGCTCCTCGTCCTCGCGGGGCGTCCCTGAGTCCGTGGGCGGCGCCTCCTCCAGGATGACGTGGGCGTTGGTGCCGCCGACGCCGAAGGCGCTGACCGCGGCCCGGCGCGGCTGTGCGCCGGCCTCCCAGTCCTCCAGCTCCGTCGGCACCCGGAAGGGGCCCGAAGCGAAGTCGATCAGCGGGTTCGGCGCGTCGAAGTGCAGGCTCGGCGGGATCTGCCGGTGCTCCAGGGCCAGCACGGACTTGATGAACCCGGCGATCCCGGCGGCCGCGCCGAGGTGACCGATGTTCGTCTTCACCGACCCCAGCGCGCAGAACTGCCGCTCGTCCGTGCTCTCCCGGAACGCCCGGGTCAGCGCGGTCACCTCGATCGGGTCGCCGATCCGGGTGGCCGTGCCGTGCGCCTCCACGAACCCGATCGAGTCCGCGCCGACCCCGGCCGCCGCCTGCGCGGCCAGGATCGCCTCGGCCTGCCCCTCGGGGCTCGGCGCGGTGAAACCCACCTTCCGGCGGCCGTCGTTGTTGATCGCCGAACCCTTGACGACGGCCCGGATCCGGTCACCGTCGGCCAGCGCGTCCTCCAGCCGCTTGAGCACCACCGCGCCCACACCGTCACCCGACGACGTGCCCGCGGCGTCCGCCGCGAAGGCGCGGCAGCGCCCGTCCGGCGAGAACGGCCCGCCCGGCACGTGCCGGTAGCCGAGCATCGCCGACGGATTGAGCGACACGGCCCCCGCCAGCGCCACGTCGCACTTGTAGTCGATGAGGTCCTGGCAGGCCGTGTGGATGGCGACCAGGGCCGTGGAACACGCCGTCTGCAACGACAGGCTCGGCCCCGTCAGCCCCAGCTCGTAGGAGATCCGGGTGGCCAGCGCGCCCAGCGAGTTGCTCGTCGCCGCGTGCACCAGGGCCACCGACGCGCTCTGCCCCGCGAACCGCGGATGGACGTGTCCCGGGTAGTACCGGCTGTCACCGGCACCCGCGTACACCCCGACCTGCTGCTCGCCGTGGCCGCCCGCGTAACCCGCGTCCTCCATCGCGTGGTAGGCGCTCTCCAGCAGCAGCCGCTGCTGGGGGTCGACGAGTTCGGCCTCGGCGGGGCTGTAGCCGAAGAACGCGGAGTCGAAGCGGTCGATGCCCTCGATGACGGACGCCATCCGCACCAGGTCCGGGTCGTCCAGGTCCGCCGGGTCGCCGCCCGCCGCCAGGAACTCCTCGTCACCGACGGGCCGGACCGACTCCCGCCCGGCGGCCAGGTTCTCCCAGAACTCCTCGACCGAGTCGGCTCCGGGGAAGCGCCCCGCCATGCCGATGACCGCGATGGCCGGATCGGCCCCGTACTCGGTCTCTGCTGTCTCATCCATCGTTGCGGGGCCCCTTGTTCTTGGTGTTCTTGGTGGTACGGCGGGCCCGCGCGGCCCGCTGCCGCTCCGCCTGCTGACGGGCCCGGTCCAGACCGGTCGCGGGCGCGGCCGCCGCCGGTGCGTCCTCGGCCGGGCCGGCCGCCGTCGCCCCGACACCCGCCCGGGCGAGGTGCTTCGCCAGCGCCCTGACGGTGGGGTGGCCGAAGAGGTCCACGACCGTCAGGTCGCAGCCCAGCTCCTGGTTGACCGTCGTCTGGGCCCGCACCAGCAGCAGCGAATGGCCACCGAGGTCGAAGAAGTTCTCCTCCACCCCCACGTGGTCACGGCCCAGGACCCGGCACCAGATCGCGGCCAGCGACTCCTCCAGGCGGCGCACCCCGTCGGAGCCCGTGTCCGCAGGGCCCCCGGCGGACACGGCCGACGCACCGGCCGCCCGCAGCACCCACGCGCCGTCCGCGCCGCAGGCACGCGCCGCGGCCTCCGCGGCCCGGTACAGGGCACCGAGATCGGCACTGTCCTCCAGCGCCACCCGGCCCGCGAGCCGGTGCACACCACGCGCCGGGGCCACCACGTGGCCGCGCACCCAGGGCGCGCCCCGGTCGGCGCCGATCAGCACGTGCGGCTCGTCGAGCGTCCGCACCAGGTCGAAGGAGCGCAGGGCCCCGGCCGCGTCCAGCACGCGGTAACCCCGCGCCTCCGTCAGGGCCTTGAGACCGTAGCCCTCGCTCATGCCCAGCTCGTCCCACATGCTCCAGGCCAGGCTGTGCGCGTCGAGACCGGCGTGCCGCTGATGCGCGGCCAGGGCGTCGAGGAAGGCGTTCGCCGCGGAGTAGGCACCGCTCATGGACCCGCCGAAGAACCCGTTGACCGAGGAGAACGAATCGAACGACGTCGCCCCGAGCTCCAGAGCCAGCCGGTGCAGGACCCAGCCGCCGGTGACCTTCGCGGCCAGCGCGGCCCGCCACTGCGCGGTGCCGTAATCGGTCACGGCCCGCTGGTCGAAGTCGCCCGCGAGGTGCAGCACCCCGGCCAGCGGCACCGACCACTCGCCGGACGCCTTGTCCACCGCCGCGCGCACCTGGCCCGGATCGGTGATGTCGGCCGCCTCGTAGCGGACCTCACCCAGCTCCCGCAGGCTCCGGAACGCCGCGATGCGGCGGGCGAGGCCACCGCCCTCGGCGACCCGCGCGTCCCAGGTGTGCTCGTCGGGCAGCCCGGTGCGCCCGAGGAGCAGCAGCCGGGTGCCGGGCGTCGTCTTCAGCAGGTGCTCCGCGAGGCGCACCGCCACCCCGCCGAGCCCACCGCTGATCAGCTGGAACCCTTCGGCGACCGGCCGTGCGGCACGCGGCAGCGGGTCGGGCAGCGGAGCCAGCCGGCGCACCCAGCGGTCGCCGTCACGGTAGGCCACCTCGGCATCGGCCGGCGGCACCGCGATCTCGGCGAGCAGCAGAGCGGCCGTCTCCCGCGCGTCCCCGGCGGGCAGGTCCAGCCGAGCCGTCCGCAACCAGGGCAGCTCCTCGCGCAGGCTCTTGAGCAGACCGCCGGCCGCGGCGTGCGCGTACGGGACGCCGTCGCCGTCCACCACCCGGTGGCCGCCCGCGCCGACGAGGTACAGGGCGACCTGCCGGTCGCCGGTGTGCCGGGCCGTCAGCGCCTGCGCCAGGCACAGCAGGCTGTCGGCGCCGTCCCGCTGCGCGTCGAGGAGCTCCTCGACGCTGCCGGGCTCGCCCGGCGGGGCACCGAAGACACCCAGGTGGACGACCGTGTCCACCGGCCGCCCGTCCGCCGCCAGGGCGTCGAGCAGCAGCCCGTGGTCCTCCGCGGAGTCGATGCGGACCCGGTACCGCGCGGCGTCCACCCGGGCGAACTCCCCGCCCCCGGTGACGACCGTGCACAGCGAACCCGCCGCGCGCAGCCCCGCGGCCACCGCCTCCGCCACCCCGGCGGCCGCGGCGTGCCGCCCCGCGAGCACCAGCGTGTGCCCCGCCGCACCGGACGGCCGGTGCAGATGCCCAGCCCGCTGCCACACCGGGCGCAGGAACCAGTCCGGCACGGTCGCCGAGGTGCCCAGCAGGATCTCCGACGCCTGCGCCGGCCGGTCGAACTCGCCCGCCTCGAACCGCTTCCGCAGCTGCGTCCGCTGGATCTTGCCGATCTCCGTCTTGGGGATCGTCACCGCCTCGACCGGCACCAGATGGGCCGGGCTGACCCCGATCTCCCGGGTCACCTTGCCGCGGATCGCCCGCAGCGCCCGCGCCACGTCCTGACCGGGCTCCAGGTGGAAGAACAGTGCGAGCTCGTCCGTGCTCGCCGTCGGGTCGCTGCGCACCGCCACGGCGGCGGTGAAGCTCCGCACGACGTAGGGCAGTTCCTCGACACAGGTCTCTATCTCATGGCTGTAGTGGTTGACGCCGTTGACGATGATGACGTCCTTGGCGCGGCCGGTGATGTACATCTCCCCGGCGCGCAGGAACGCAAGGTCACCGGTCTCGAACCAGCCCTCCGGGGTGAAGGACTCGGCGTTCGCCTTGTCGTTGTCGTGGTAGCCGCCGGTCACCGTCGTGCCGCGCACCTGGAGGCGCCCCACGGTGCCCTCCGCCACGACCTGGTCCCCGTCGTCCACGATCCGCATCGAGAAGCCCGGGTAGGGCAGCCCGCAGCTGACGAACAGCTCCTCCCCGTCCGGCGCCTCGGCGGGCAGCACGGTGTCCGTCACCACCGACGAGGTCTCCGACATGCCCCAGCACGGGTGCATGACGTCCTGCGGCATCCCGAACGGCTTGAGGGTCTTCAAGAAGCCCCGCGCCGTCGCCGCGACGACCACCTCGCCCGCGTTCATCACCAGCCGCACCGGCGAGAGGTCCCACCGGCGGTCACCCATCCGGTGCGCCTGCTCGGTCACGAGGCCGAACGCGAAGTTGGGCGCCCAGATGACGCTGGCCCGGTGCCGGTCGGCGACGTCCATCCAGCGCAGCGGGTCCTCAAGGACCCACGAGGTCGGCGCGTGGACCTGACGGCAACCCAGATAGACGTCCCGCAGGTGGAACATCACCACACCGGTGACATGGTCCAGCGGAATCCAGTTGAACGACACGTCCCGCTCCGACAGCGAGTTCATCGCCGCCGTGGCCGCCGCCCGCGTCAGTACATTGCGGTGGGTGAGCCGCACCGCCTTCGGCAGACCCGTGCTGCCGGACGTCAGCAGCATCAGGATCACGTCCTCCGGCCGGGCCGGATGCCAGTCGGCGTCCGAGGGGCCCTCGCGCAGCGTGTCCACCGTCGTCAGCCGCAGCCCCGGCCAGTCCCGCCGCTCCGCCAGGTCGCGCAGCCCCGCCTCGCCCGAGGCGGACGTCACGATCCACGGGCGGTGCAGCATCTGCCACACGCCCTCCAGCTTCGCCAGCGGCGCGGACTCGGCCACGTACGACGGCGGCACGGTCAGCGGCACCGTCACGAAACCACCGAGGACGCAGCCCCACAGGGCGGCCAGGAAGTCCTCGGTGTCCTCGCACTGCAGGATCACCTGGTCGCCCGGCCGCAGCCCCAGCGCGCGCAGGCCCCCCAGCACCCGTGACGCCTCCTCGATCAGCGAGGCGTAACTGCGCCGGGCCTCGGTGCCGTCGGCGCGCACATGGACCACCTCGGCGTGCTCCCCGCCCCCGGCGGCCCGCCGCAGCGCCTCCGCCCAGGTGTGCACGGCGAGTTCGGGCAGCGGCGGGCCCTCGCTGAGCGCGGGCACGGCCTCCACGGCCCCGTTCGCGGCCGGGGCGTCCGACGCGGCTGCCTGCCGCGCGGAACCCCTGCCGACGTACAGCCGGCCGGTCTCCTGCGGCACGTCCTCCAGCTCCACCGCCGCCGAGCGCACACCGGGCAGCGCGGCCAGAGCGCGCTCCCAGACGCCGGCCGCCTCCGCGTCGATCACCGGCAGCCCGTTCAGGGCGGCGGTGTCCAGCGTGCCGTCCGCGTTCCTGGGCAGGTCCGACACGGCGGCCACCCGCGGCGCCCGCGCCGGGTCCGCGGCCGTGCGCAGCAGCTCCTTCGCCGCCTGCTCGGCCGCCCCCGCGCGGGTGGGCACGGCGAGGACCACCGGACGACCGCCGTCCGACGGCAGCGTCACCGCGTCCCGGATCCCGCCGCCCGTCAGCAGCGCCGCCGGGTCGAACGGCCCGCCGGCCACCACCGCGCCGCCCGGCGCGGGCCGCGCCTCGACGGACGGCAGCGCACCGATCCGCAGCCCCGGGTCCGCGGCCACGGCCGCCAGCAGCGCGCGCAGCGCACCGCCCAGCCGCTGTGCCGTGTCCCGGTCGAACAGGTCCTCGCTGTACTCGACATGACACGCCAGACCCTCCGGCGCGCCCTCGGCGTCACGCCGCTCCACCACGTCGAAGAACAGGTCGAACTTGGCCGTCCCCGTCGAACGCGGCTCCAGCGGCGCCCGGTTGCCGCCCAGCCGCAGCACCGCCTCCGTGTTGTTCTGAAGCGCCAGCATCACCTGGAACAGCGGGTGCCGGGCCGGGGTACGGGCCGGGTTCAGCTCGTCCACCAGCCGGTCGAACGGCAGGTCCTGATGGTCGTACGCGGCCAGGTCGAACGCCCGCACCCGCGCCAGCAGCTCACGGAACTCCGGGTCCCCGGAGGTGTCCGCGCGCAGCACCAGCGTGTTGGCGAGCAGCCCCACCACATCGTTGAGTGCCTCGTCCACGCGCCCGGCCACCGGCGTGCCGACAGCGATGTCCGTCCCGGCACCGCACCGCGTCAGCAGCGCCGCCAGGGCGCTCTGGAGCACCATGAACAGGCTCGCGCCGCTGTCGTCGGCGAGCCGCAGCAGATCCCGGTGCAGCCCGGCGTCCACCTCGACCGCCAGACCGCCGCCGCGCCGGCTGGGCACCTGCGGACGCTCCCGGTCGACCGGCAGCGCCAGCTCCTCCGGCAGCCCCGCGAGGGCCTCCTTCCAGAACGCCGCCTGACGCCCCACCGGGCTCTGCGGATCCGGCGCCGCCGCGAGCAGATCACGCTGCCACAGCGCGTAGTCGACGTACTGGACCGGCAACGCCTCCCACTGCGGCGCCGTGCCCCCGAGGCGGGCCGCGTACGCGGCGGACAGGTCCTCCGCCAGCGGCCGCAGCGACCAGCCGTCCGCAGCACTGTGGTGCAGCACGAGCACCAGCGTCCGGGACGCCCCCGCGCCGTACAGGCCCGCCCACAGCGGAATGTCCCGCGTCAGGTCGAACGCGTGCCGCAAGGCACCCGCCACATGAGCCCCGACCTCCTCCTCGGGACAGTCGACGACCTGGAGCACCGGCCGCACGCTTCCCGCCGCGCACACCTCCTGACGCGGTGCCCCGTCGGTCTGCGGCAGCAGCGTGCGCAGGCTCTCGTGCCGGTCGGTGACGTCCGCCAGGGCCGCCCGCAGCGCCTCGTGGTCGACCTCCTGCTCCAGCCGCACGACCAGCGGGATGTTGTACGTCGCCGCCGACGTGTCCAGCTGGTTCAGGAACCACATGCTCTGCTGCGCCGAGGACAGCGGGATCACCGCGGGCCGCTCGGCGGCCACCAGCCCCGGCCGGGCCGGGGCCGCCGCGGCGTCCTCGGGGACGTGCGCGGCGATCCCCGCCGGGGTGGGCGTGGTGAACACCGCGGCCATCGGCACCTCGGCACCCGTCGCCGCGCGCAGCCGCGTCAGCAGCCGGGTCGCCAGCAGCGACTGGCCGCCCAGGTCGAAGAAGTTGGCGTCCGCGCCGACCGTGCCCTGCGGCAGGTGCAGCAGCTCCTCGTACAGCCGGCACACCAGCGCCTGCGCCGCGGTCGCCGGGGCGCGGCCACCGGCCGCAGCCGCGAAGTCCGGCGCGGGCAGCGCCTTCGCGTCCAGCTTGCCGTTGGCGGTCAGCGGCAGCGCGTCCAGGACGACGCACGCGCCGGGCACCATGTGCTCGGGCAGCAGCCGGGCCAGATGGGCCCGCAGCTGCGCCGGGTCCGGGGCGTGCCCCGGCGCGGGCACGGCGTAGCCCACGAGCATCCGGCCGGCCGCGCCGGCCGTCTCCCGGGCGACGACCGCGGCCAGCGCGACCGAGGGGTGCGCGACGAGCGCCGCCTCGATCTCCCCGGGCTCGATCCGGAACCCGCGGATCTTCACCTGCTGGTCGGCGCGCCCCGCGTACTCCAAAGTGCCGTCCACGGACCGGCGGGCCAGGTCGCCCGTGCGGTACATCCGCTCGCCCGCTTGCCCGAAGGGGTCCGCGACGAACCGCTCCGCGGTCAGCGCGGGACGGCCGAGATAGCCGCGCGCCAGACCGGGACCCGCGACGTACATCTCACCCACCCAGCCCGGCGGCACCGGCTGGAGGCAGTGGTCCAGGACGTACACCCGCAGGTCCGGCAGCGCGCTGCCGATGACGCTCCGCGCCCGGCCGTCCTCGATGAGCGCGCGCGTCACCCGCTGGTACGTGACGTGCACGGTCGTCTCGGTGATCCCGTACATGTTGATCAGCCGCGGCGACTCGTCGCCGTGCCGCTCCAGCCACGGGCGCAGGTGCGCGGGCTCCAGCACCTCGCCGCCGAAGACCACATAGCGCAGCGCGAGCGGACCGCCACCGTCGCCGGCCGCCCGGTCCGCCTGGATCAACTGCTGGAACGCGGACGGCGTCTGGCTGAGGACGGTGACACCCTCGCGGCGCAGCAGCTCCAGGAACTCCCCGGGCGAACGGGACGTCGTGTGCGGCACGACGACGAGCCGGCCGCCGTGCAGCAACGGGCCCCAGATCTCCCAGACGGAGAAGTCGAAGGCGTAACTGTGGAACAGCGTCCACACGTCGTCCGGTCCGAACGCGAAGTGCGCGGCGGACGTCTCGAACAGCCGGATGACATTGGAGTGCGGGATCACCACACCCTTGGGACGCCCGGTCGAACCGGAGGTGTGGATGATGTACGCGGCGTCCGCCGGGGTGAGCGGCGCCGACCGGTCGGCGTCCGTGAGGTCGGCGGCCGAACGCGCGGCCAGCTCACGGTCGGTGGCCTCGTCACCGAGGACCACGGCGACGGCCCCGGTCCCCGGCAGCCCCGCCGCCACCCGCGCGTCCGTCACCAGCAGCGCCGGAGCGGCGTCCTCGGCCACGGCGCGGATGCGCTCGGCCGGATAGTCGGGGTCCAGCGGCAGATACGCGGCACCGGACTTCAGCACCGCCAGCAGGCCGACCGTCAGCTCCACGGAACGGGGCAGCGCCAGGGCCACGATCCGGCCCGGACCGGCACCCCGCTCGACGAGGAACCGGGCCAGCCGGTTGGCGCGCGCGTTCAGCTCCGCATAACTCAGTGCGGTGCCCTCATGGGTGACGGCCGTCGCCCCGGGCGTACGGGCCGCCTGGGCCTCGAACCGCGCCGGCAGGGTCGCGTCGGCCGGGGCGGTCACGGCCGTGGCGGCGGCACCGGCGGATACGTACGCCGGGTGCTCACCGTCGCGCAGCAGCGTCGTGCGCGCGAGCGGCAGCTCCGGGCCGGCGTCGGCGAGCCGGTCCAGCAGGAGCAGGAACCGCTCCTGGTGGTCGGCCAGTTCGGCCTCGGTGTAGAGCGCCGGGTTGGCGTCGAAGGAGAGCCACAGGCCGGTGTCGTCGGCACCCGGCCGCACATTGATCTGCAGATCCTCGACCGGACCGCCCGTCAGGTGGTGCGAGGTGGTCGGGTGAGTGCCGAAGGCGAGCTCGTTGGTGAACGGAATGAGGTTGACGACCGGCCCGTACAGCCGCCGCCCGCCGCCCAGCAGCTTCAGGTCACGGCGCAGGTCCTCACCGCGGTACTGCTGGTGCCTGCGGACGGCGCGCTGCTCCTCGGCCACCGCGCGGACGAGCTCGGAGACGGTGGTGCCGGGCCGCACGGACAGGCGCAGCGGCAGGATGTTCGACACCGTGCCGGGTATCCGCATGGCGGTGGAGCCGAGCCGGCTCCAGGTGGCCAGCCCCAGGATCACGTCGGGGCTGCCGGTGACCCGGTGGAGGTAGGCGGCGGTGGCGGCGAGGAGCAGGTCGCCCCGGGCGCCGCCGAGCCGCGCCGCGGCCTGCGAAAGCCGGTCGGCCTCGGCGGCGGACAGGAGCGTGGTGCGGCGCAGGAAGGGCGCGGACGGCGCCGCGGTGGCCTCGGTGAGCCCGACGGCCACGGGGGCGTCGGCGAAGCGCCCGGTCCAGTGGGCGCGGTCGCGCGCGAAGCGCTCCGAGGCGCGGTACGAGACGTCGTCGTCGAGGAGCGCGCCCGCGGGCGCGAACGGGGCGGCGGACACCTCTTCCCCGGCCACGAGCGCGCTGTAGGTCTCGGCCAGCCGCCGGGCGACGAGCTTGAAGCCGTATCCGTCCAGGAGGATGTGGTGCGCCCGCAGGAACCACAGCCAGCGGTCGGGTGCCGCCTTGAAGAGGGCCTGGGTGAACAGCGGGCCCTCGGTGAGCTCGACGGCCTTCGCGAGGTCCGCCGCGATCCACGCCTCGGCCGCCGCGCGCGGGTCGGGCTCGGTGCTGACGTCCAGGAGGTGCAGGGGCCAGTCGTCGGAGGGGGCCAGGGTGCCACGGGGGCCGTCGGCGGTCTCGGTGATCCGCAGGCCGAAGATCTCCGCCTCGGCGACCGTGCGGCGCAGCGCGGCCTCGAAGAGCTCCGCGTCGACCGGTCCGTGGATCTCCACGTACTCACCGGTGTTGTAGGCCGCGTTCGCGGGGTCGAGTCGCTGGGCGAACCAGATGCCCTCTTGGGCGCCCGACAGCGGGCGACCGGCGTCCTCGTGAACAGACATGGCACCAACCCTCAGTAGGTGTATGGAATTTTCTGCCGGAGAAAGGCCCCGCGGGACCACCGCGCGGGGCGACGTCGGACGGGCGCTCGCGATCGGCTCCACGACCGGGAAACGGTATGTGTGCGGGCGCTCAAGGAATCGCAAAAACACGGCAGGACGCGGCGCATTGGGTAGGCCTTGAGAGCGCCACGACGAGGCGGCCCTTCCACCGTCATTAACCCTGCATGAGGGGAACTCGGGCAGTCAAGGGAAGATCGTTCCAAGTTCCGTTTGACTTTCCGACGAGGGGTCAACCCGCTTTGATATCACCTTGAACCAGGGCTTCCGGTCTGCCGTGGGCGCATGCATAAAGAGCGAACTTCCGGTGTTCGGAACGCGTACGGAAGGCATCAAGAGCTGGTTGACGCGGCATCAGATGAATGCCTCAACCTAGCGGCTCCGTCCGGGAAAGAATAGCGAAACCCTGTCGGACCGTCATGAGAGGTAAGCCACGCCGCGGGCCCGTACGACGCCTCTTGAAAGACAGCGGGAATCCCGCTTCACTGAAACCGCGATTCCGCTTCAGCGGGCGAGGCGATCCGGGTGCAAGCCCCACCGCAGCATCGATTTTCGGCCAGCATCTGGCCGGATCCCCTCGTCGGACCGGTGTTTCCGGCCCGTTGAAGACTGAAACATGAAAGGCAAGTGGTATGCACCGCAAGTTGTGCCCGGCGGAGACGCTCTACGTCGCCCAGCGGAGCCGCGCCGTGCTCTCGTGCACCGTTCGCGGCGACCTCGACGAGAGACTCCTCGCCGCCGCCTTCGCCGCCAAGATCGCCGAACACCCCTCCCTGCGCTCCCGGATCGGCCGGGAGGGCGACGCGTACGCCCTCCAGCCGCTGGACGAGGCCGACCTGCCCCGCCTCGTCGTGCGGCCCGGCGGCCCCACCGCCCTCATGGACGAGCACAACACCCCGCTGCCGGACGGCGGCCCACTCGTACGGGCCGCCCTGCTCCGCGGCGACAGCGAGCACACCGTCGTCCTGAGCGTCGACCACACCATCACCGACGGCCACAGCGCGATAGCCCTCTACGACGCGCTGTGGCGCACCTACGCGGCACTCGCCGACGGCGAAGCCGCCGCCCCCGCGACCGGGACGTACGACTGGCCGGCACCCGCCACCGACCTGCTGCCCCCCGCCGACCCCGAGGAGACCGAGCGCTACCTCGCCCGCAGGATCGAGCGGACCCAGCGCCTCCCCATCACCGCCCTGCCCTACGCGGCCGCGGGCACGCGACGCCCGCAAGGGGAGCACAAGGTCGCCGTCCAGCGCGTCCTGCTCCGGCCGGAGGAGACCACCGCCCTCCTCTGCCACTCCAAGGCCACCGGCGTCTCCGTGCACGGACTCGTCAGCGCGGCCCTGCTCAAGGCCGTCCGCCACGGAATCGGCGGCGACGGCGCCAAGGCGCTCGGCTGCATGTCACCCGTCGACCTCCGCTCCCGCGTGACCCCGCCCCTGCGGCGGGAGGTCATGGTGCCCGCCGTCACCTCCTGCCTGGACGTCGTGGACGTGGCCGACGACACCGACCCGCTGGAGCTCGGCCGCCAGGTCACCGCCAACCTGCACGGAGCCATCGAACGACGCGAGTTCATCCACGAGACGCGCATCCTCGCGCAGGTGATCCGCAACCCCGCCCTGCTGGCCACCAGCGTCATCGTGACCAACATGGGCCGCGTCCCCGCCCCGCCCGCCCCGCGCGGCCTGGAACTCACCGACGTACGCCTCATCCCGGTCCGCGACAACTACTACCCCCAGGCGGGCCGAGGGCCCGTGATGGGATGCGTCGTCTCCTTCGACGGCCGCCTCGCCATCGAACTGCCCTACAGCACCGAGTGCTTCGGCCACGACCAGATCCGCGAGATCCGCGACGGCGTGCACACCGCCCTGCTCGCCTTCGCCGCGCACGGCGAAGCGGCCGTCGCGGGCTGACGCGACGCCGTCCGCACGCACAACACCCCCATCATCAGGCTGAGTCCAGGAGCGCGCCTGAAGTGAGAACACTGAACGACCCGTGTGCCCATCCCGTCACACCCCTGCTGCGCCGCGCGCAGGCCGGTGACCGCCAGGCCATGAACGACCTCCTCCTGCACATCGCCCCCTATGTGGGGCGGCTCTGCCTGCCGATCGCCCAGGGGCACAGCTCCGACGCCGCGCAGGAGGCGATGCTCGCGATCTACCGCGGCATCCGGGGCCTGCGCGAACCCGCGGCCTTCTACGGCTGGGTCCGGGCCGTGACCGTGCGGGAGGCGATACGCACCTCCAAGCGGCTCAGCCAGGGCTCGGCCGACGGCCTGCCCGACCTCGCCCAGGACGCCGACCCGCTGGACACCGTCCACATCTCCGACGTCATGGACCGGCTGCCCGACCAGCACCGCCAGATCCTCACCCTCCGCGCCGTCTACGGCATGAACGAGCAGGAGATGGCGGCGACCCTCTCCCTGCCGGTCGGCACCGTACGGTCGCGGCTGCACCGTGCCCGGCGGAACTTCCAGGACGCCTGGCACCAGCGCGCCGCCTGACCGGCCGTCGGGGGCGCCCGGCCGGGCGGCGACTGTTGCGAATCCACCGTCACCGCATCTGACCTGCTGGTATTCTGAAGGGATGTACATCCGACCCCTTCCCGGCTGCGCAACGCGCGCAGGCGCGGCGACCCACGGGCCCGTGCCGGCATGACCGAGGCCCCCACGCGTGTCATTCGGAGTAACGCCGAGTCCTTGTCCCTAGGATTGCGGGATGTACATAGCCAGCACGTTCCCCGGAGGGGTGATCCGGTGAACAGGTCCGAGGCCACCGACGAGCAATGGGAGGGCCTTGCGGAGGTCGTCCCCTTGCGCGGTCACCATTCCTGGCCGTCCTGGCCCAACCACCGGGCGCTGCCCGAGGAGGAGCCGGAGCCGAACCGTCGTCAGCTCGTCGTCCTGCGCGTCCAGATCTTCGCGGACGCCCGCGAGGTCGCGGAGCACCTGATGGCCCGCATCCCGGTGCTGCTCGACCTCACCAGCGCCGACACCGACGTCGCGAAGCGGATCCTCGACTTCTCCAGCGGCGTCGTCTTCGGCCTGGGCAGCGGCATGCACCGGGTCGACACCAATGTCTTCCTCCTCGCACCCGAAGGCACCGAGGTGGCCTCGGGGTACCCCGATCGTAGGAAGAGTGATCAGCTGAAACGGTTTGGCTGAGCGGCCGCCGCATACGGTCCGGGCATGGACACACACCGTGCCCGACCGGCCGCCGCCCCCCACTCCCAGCGCCCCGCGGTGACCGAACTCCGGCTCTCCGCCTTCAAGTCCCACCGCAACGCCGTCTTCCCCCTCGGCCCGCTGACCCTCTTCCGCGGCGCGAGCGGCAGCGGCAAGTCCAGCGCCCTCCAGGCGTACGAGGCGCTGGCCCGGCTCGCGGGCGGCGACAGCCTCGACGAGGCCCTGACCCCCGTCGCCGGCGGCGCCCCCGCCTGCGTACCCCACCGGGCGAGACCCGACGCCCAAGGGCGGCGCGGATTCCGGATCGGCTGCACCGTCGACGGGCCCGCGGGCACCGTCCGGCTCGACGTGGCCGTGCAGGCCGAGCCCGAACTCCGCGTCGTCGGCGAACGGCTGACCGGCTCCGGCCGGACCCTGCTGTCCACCGCCCTGCGCGACCCCGGGCTCCGCACGGTCGAGGCCGCCTGGCACACCGCCGGCACCGTGCCGGTCACCCGGGCACCCCTGCCGGACGACAGACTGGGCACCGCCCTGCTGCCGCTCCGCGTCGCGGGCAAGACCGCGGGCCAGCGCCTGGTCCTCGACGCCGCGGAACAGGTCGTGGTCGCCCTGCGCTCCGTCTTCGCCTGCGACCCCCGGCCCGAGCTGATGCGCACCCCGGTGGCCGCGCGCGACGGCCTCCTGCGGGGCGCCTGCGACAACGTGGCCGCCGTGCTCGGCCGCACCCGCAACGAATGCGTCACCCGCCACGCGGCCCTGGTCGCCGCCGCGGGCGCGGGCTGCCGGGGCCCGGTGGAGGGCCTGTCCGTCGAGGGTCTGACCGGTGGCTTCGTACGGGGCGTGCTGGCCCGGGACACGGGCGCGGCCACGCCGCTGGAGCGGCTGGGCGACGGCGAACTGCGCTATCTGGCCCTGAGCCTGGTGCTGCTGACCGGCCCCGGGGTGCTGGACATGGACCCGGTCGCCGAGGTGCTGCCCGCCCGGCAGGCCCTCACCGTGCTGGCCGACGGCTTCGACCGCTGCCTGGACCCACGGCAGGCCCGCGCCCTGCTGGCCCTGGCGGCGAGGATGTGCGAGCGCGGGCACGTCCGCCTGGTGGGCACCGTGCGGGGCGACGTGGGTCAAGAGCCGCAGGGGGCGGAAGAGGAGACGGTGGCGGCGTCGATGGTAGACCTGGGCGCGTGACCGGAGAACATCATCAGGAACCAGGACGGACCGACGAGCCGCTGCGAGAGCGACGCGAGGAGTCCCCGCGCGCGGCGCGGCCGGGCGGCGAGCTCGACGCGCTCCAGCGGCGGCTGGCGGACTTCGCCGCCGCCCGCCGGTGGCAGCCCTTCCACACGCCCAAGAACCTCGCCGTGGCCCTGAGCGTCGAGGCGTCCGAACTGGTGGAGATCTTCCAGTGGCTGACGCCGGAGGAGTCGGCGCGGGTGATGGACAGCCCCGGCACGGCGGGGCGGGTGGAGGACGAGGTCGCGGACGTCCTGGCGTACCTGCTCCAGTTCTGCCAGGTCCTGGGGATCGACGCCGCCGCGGCGCTCGCGGCGAAGATCGACCGCAACGAACACCGCTTCCCGGTACCGGAAGAATCCACTCCGGATTCGCCCGTCCGTCACTCTCCGGAGTGATTGAGTTATCCACACCGCATCTGGTATCCACAGATTTCTGAATTCCCCTGGCTTTTCCGGCGGTTAGTCATCACTCTGGGTAGTGACGAAGTGGCGGACGCACAGACGGCAAAGCAGCAGTCGGAAAAGTGGGGGACCGGACATGGACGCAATGCGGCTCATCGGGGCCACGCGAACGGCCCTGGCGCAGGCCAGGGCCGTTCAGGACATCGTCACCGAGGCCTGGCAGAGCCAGGCGCTGGCGGGCGCGATCGGCAGCCACCTCGCCGTCCACGGGCCCTTCGAGGCCCGGGCCGCGGCGGACGGCCTCAGCGAAGCGGGCGCCCGCGCCTCCGGCGCGCTGCGGCAGACCCTGCGCACCGGCCCGACCAGGGCCGCGCAGCTGACCGAAGTGCGCGACCACTGGAGCACATTGACCGGGCTCTGCGTCCTCCTCGGAGAGGTTGGCATAGCCCTGGTGGGCGTCGCCTGCTCCTCCGACGAGGACGCCCTCTACTGGCAGTGCATCGAAGCGATCGACGCCGCCGACGAGACGAGCGACCGGGTGCGCTGGTTACAAAGACGGCTCGCGCTCCGCGAGCGTGAAGGAGGCGCCGCGTGAAGCGCCGACGATCAGCCGGTACCGCCTCCGCCGGACGAGGGCCGCTCGCCGGGCGACTGCGCGGGCGACTGCAAATCGGCGTCGAGCTGCGACAGATCGGCGTTCAGCGCGGCCATCAGCTCCTCCATCTGCTGAAGCAGCCCCTTGGGCGCGCCCTGCTGCGGGGGAGCGGACTGTGCGGGCACCGATCCGTCGGGCACGGCTTCCTGGGTCATCGCGGCCTCCTCGGCCCTGGCCCTCCCGGTGCGGGCGGGCGGCGTTGCGGTCGTCGCCTCCGGCAGCGGACACCGGTGCGCGGGCCGGGCGGTCCGGCTCCGCCCGAGCCAACGACCACCGGGCCCGGCGGACACTTCCCACCCGGCGCCGACGACCGAATTTCACCCGACCGGGGTGGGTGGTGCGAAGGAGGGTACGGACGGTTGACGCACGTGCGGCAGTGCAGGATGGGGGCATGGATCTGCGTATCTTCACCGAGCCCCAGCAAGGGGCGGGCTATGACACCTTGCTCACCGTCGCCAAGGCCACCGAGGACCTCGGCTTCGACGCCTTCTTCCGGTCCGACCACTATCTGGCCATGGGCTCCGCCGACGGTCTGCCGGGCCCGACCGACGCCTGGATCACCCTGGCCGGGCTCGCCCGGGAGACCCGCCGCATCCGCCTCGGCACCCTGATGACCGCCGGCACGTTCCGGCTGCCCGGCGTCCTCGCCATCCAGGTGGCGCAGGTCGACCAGATGTCGGGTGGGCGGATCGAGCTGGGGCTGGGGGCGGGCTGGTTCGAGGAGGAGCACCGGGCCTACGGCATCCCCTTCCCCAAGGAGAAATTCGGACGCCTGGAAGAACAGCTGGAGATCGTCACGGGACTGTGGGGGACCGAGGTCGGCAAGACCTTCAGCTTCCACGGCACGCACTATCAGCTCACCGACTCCCCGGCCCTGCCCAAGCCCGCCCAGGACAAGCTGCCGGTGCTCATCGGCGGCCACGGTGCCAAGCGGACCCCCAGGCTCGCCGCGAAGTTCGCGGACGAGTTCAACATCCCCTTCGCCTCCATCGAGGACAGCGAGCGGCAGTTCGGCCGGGTCCGCGCGGCCGCCGATGAGGCCGGCCGCAAGGGCGGCGACCTGGTGTACTCCAACGCCCTGGTCGCCTGTGTGGGCAAGGACGACGCCGAGGTGGCGCGACGGGCGGCGGTCATCGGCCGTGACGTGGCCGAGCTGAAGGCCAACGGGCTGGCGGGTTCGCCCGCCGAGGTCGTCGACAAGATCGGCCGGTATGCGGCGATCGGCTCGTCCCGGATCTACTTCCAGATCCTGGACCTCGACGACCTCGACCACCTGGAACTGATCTCCTCACAGGTCCAGTCCCAGCTGAGCTGACGCCCCGACACGTCACCGGAGACGGAGGAGGACCCGTGACGCCTGCCCCCGCTGTCCCGCTCGCCGACGCCCTCGCGAGTGGAACGCTCGTCCTGGACGGAGGCCTGTCCAACCAACTGGCGGCGCAGGGCTGCGACCTGTCCGACGCCCTGTGGTCGGCCCGGCTGCTCGCCGACGGGCCGGAACAGATCGAGCGGGCACACGTGGCCTATGTGCGGGCAGGCGCGCGGGTGCTCATCACGGCCAGCTATCAAGCGACGTTCGAGGGATTCGCCGCCCGTGGCATCGGCCGGGCGAAGGCGGCGGAACTGCTGCGCGGCAGCGTGGCACTGGCGAGAAGGGCGGGGGAGGGGGAGGGGGAGGGAGGGGAGGGGGGAGGGCCCCCATGGGTCGCCGCCTCCGTCGGGCCCTATGGCGCGATGCTCGCCGACGGCAGCGAGTACCGCGGCCGGTACGGGCTGAGCGTGGCGCAGTTGGAGCGTTTCCACCGGCCGCGTATCGAGGTGTTGGCCGGGGCCGGGCCGGATGTCCTCGCCCTGGAGACCGTGCCGGACGTGGACGAGGCCGAAGCGCTGCTGCGGGCGGCCGAGGGGTGCGGGGTGCCCGTGTGGCTCTCGTACAGCGTGGCCGGAGAGCGTACGCGGGCGGGGCAGCCCCTGCGCGAAGCGTTCGCGCTGGCCGACGGCAACGACCAGGTCATCGCGGTCGGCGTCAACTGCTGTGAGCCCGATGACGCCTACCCGGCCGTCCGGCTCGCCGCGGAGGTCACTCGAAAGCCTGTCGTGGTCTATCCGAACAGCGGTGAGCTGTGGGATGCGCAGGCGCGGGCCTGGCGGGGCCGCCCCACCTTCGACCCCGGCCGGGTCGCGGCATGGCGGGCGGCGGGCGCCCGCCTCATCGGCGGCTGTTGCCGCGTGGGCCCCGCGGACATCGCGAGGCTGGCCCGCGTCCTGGAGCCGTCACCGACGGAACCGGCCCCGCCGGATCGCACCTCGTAACTCGCCTCATGCGTCTACGGGTTACGTCAACCACAGCCCGGGGCCACGGGTTCACCGATAGCGTGGAAGGCGCGGGAAACCGTGTGCGGAACGGGGGGTCTGGGTCCCCTTCGACCCAGGAGTCCGGACGATCGGGTGGTGAACATGACTACTCAGGACACCGAGGACGCGATAGCCAGGAAGCGTCCGACGGAGCTGTCACCGGGGGCGGTGGTCGCGCAGTCCTTGGACAACGAGTGGGTCAATGCGCAATTGACCAAGGAAATGATCGAGAAGGGAACGTCGCTCCGGGACGTCGAGGAGATCCGGAGCAAGGAGGCGCGCGCCGAATACTTCCGCAGTCTCCTCAACACCCGGCAGGTGGTGATCAACCGGGTGTTCTTCTACAACAACCGGGCCGTGAGCTGCGACCTCGTGGAGGGTGGCACCGCCCGGCGCGCCCACCAGAAGCTGCTGGCGGACGGCTCGCTGGTGCCGTATCTCGTCAATGAGCACGAACCGGCCGAGCGCCCGGCGAACTTGACCGTCGACGAGCGGGCGTTCACTGCCTGGCAGGAGACCGTGGAGGGGATGCCGGCGAGCTCGCGCATCACCTGCGTCCGGATGTCCTGGGAGGACCAGGAGAACCGCGACGCCACCAGGAACGGACTCTTCAATCCCTTCGCCGGCCAGGTGCAGCGACTGACCGCGACGGACATCCCCCTGCTCGCCGCCCAGGTCGGCGTCCCGCCGGAGCGGACCGCGCAGTTCGGCGCGCGGCTCCACGAGCTCGTCGGGTTCAGCAGCGACCGGCGCACCCGCGGCGAGCTCGTCTCCCGCAGGGTGCTCTACGACGAGTTCGTGTCCGTGCCCGGTCTGCCCGTCTCCGACGTGCGCTACGACAGGAACAAGCCGTTCGCCGGGGAGGTCAAGCAGCTGCTCGACCTCATCTACAACGTCAACCTCGCCGACGCGCTCGGCATGTACCCGCTGACACCGTCCGGCGGCCTCCGGAGAGTCGCGCTCCAGGAGTGGCGGGATGTACGGACGGCCCCCAGCGGCGTGGTCACCGACCCCGAACAACTGCTGCTGTTCCTGCGCCGGCAGGCGTTCTCCACCGTCCAGGACCGGCTGACGCCGTCCGCGGTCGACGCCCTGACCCTGGAGGACATCTGGACCCTGCGCCAGAGCGAGCCCTGGCACGAGTACATGCGGGCGTTCGACGCGCTGACCGCCGACCCGGCCGCCTTCCACGACCGGGTGGGGCGCGTCTTCGAACGGTACGTCCGCCTCAACTCCGAGATCGTCCGCGTCGCCGCGGGCCGCCGCGCGAGCCGGGCGAAGGCCGGCAAGTGGGCCCCCGTCATCGAAGTGGTCGTCATCGTCGGCGGCGCCGTGTTCAGCGCGATCACCGGGGACGACACCTGGGGTGTCGTCGGGGACGTCGGGGCGGTGTCGGCCAAGGCGGGCGGCTCCGTGCAACTGGTGCTGCGCAACAGGCGGGAGGGGCGGCGCGAGCAGAAGTTCGCCCGGGAGATCGCGGCGGTCCGGTTCGACAGCGCGCGGGAGTGGGAACAGTTCCACAGCATGGTGCGTCGGCTGCCCGGATACCGGGAGCAGAGCGGTTCCCGTGCGGCCACCAGCTCCGCCACCGTCCAGGACGACATCCCGGAGTACTGATCGCAGTGCGAGAAGAAGCCGCGTCCGCGTACGACCGTCTGCGCGCCGCCCGCCCCGAGCTGTTCGGCAACGACCCGGGCGGGATCGACATCCTCCTCGACCCGGACGCCGTCGAGGAGGCGCGGCGCAGCACCGGCTGCGGCGAGGACGAGCGGGTCGGCGTCGTCTACGCCGACCGGTTCGTCACCCTCGTGCGCGACGCGGTCCGCTTCCCCGGCGGCGCGCTGGGGCTGTATGTACGGATGCTGGCCACCGCGACCGGGCCCGGGGCCGTGATCCTCCCCCTGGTGGGCGCCGACGGCGTCGTCCTCGTGGAGCACTACCGGCACGCCACCCGCGCCTGGCACTGGGAGGTGCCGCGCGGCATGGGCCTGGCCGGGGCCAGTGGCGCGCAGACCGCCGCGCGCGAGCTCGCCGAGGAGCTCGGCACGCGGCCCACGGAGCTGATCCCGCTGGGGCGGGTGCATCCGGACAGCGGACTCCTCGGTGATCACGTCGAGTTGTACGCGGCCCGCATCGAGCGGATCGGGGCGCTCGATGCCGCCGAGGGCATCCGGCGGACGGTCACGCTGCCGTGGCCGGAGGTGGCGCAGATGATCGCCGACGGGGCCATCACGTGCGCGTTCACGATCGCGGCACTGACCCGCGCGCGGCTGCGGGGGCTGTTGGGCGACGCCACCGTCTGACCCGCCCGGTGGGGAAGCGGATACCGGTGGGGAAAACAATTAGGGGACACCGTACGAATGGGACGATACTCGACCGCGTGTTCCTGACGATAAGCACCACCGGCACCGCGGACGAGCCCGCCACCGACCTGGGGTTCCTGCTCCACAAGCACCCCGACAAGGCACAGCGGTTCTCGACCTCGCACGGCGTCGCGCACGTCCTCTACCCCGAGGCGACCGCCGAGCGCTGCACGGCCGCGCTGCTGCTCGAGGTCGATCCCGTGGCGCTGGTGCGCCGGGCCAAGGGGCGCGGCGGCGCGCCCGATTCGGCGCTCGCGCAGTACGTCAACGACCGCCCGTACGCGGCGTCCTCACTGCTGGCCGTCGCGCTCGCCGCCGTCTTCTCCACCGCGCTCAAGGGCCGGTGCGAGGCCCGCCCCGAACTGCCCGGACGGCCGAGGCCCCTGCGCGTCGAGGTGCCCGCCCTGCCCGCGCGGGGCGGTCCGGCCCTGGTGGAACGCCTCTTCGCGCCCCTGGGCTGGACGGTCACGGCGGAGCCGGTGGCGCTGGACGAGCGGTTCCCGGAGTGGGGCGACTCGCGGTACGTACGGCTCGTCCTGGAAGGCGAGCAGACGCTCTCCGACGCCCTGCGGCACCTGTACGTCCTCCTCCCCGTGCTCGACGACTCCAAGCACTACTGGGTGGCGCCCGACGAGGTGGAGAAGCTGCTGCGGTCCGGTGCCGGCTGGCTGGCGGACCACCCCGAGCAGCGGCTGATCACCAGCCGCTATCTCGCCCGCAGCCGCCGCCGAGCGCGGTGTGGACGTGGCGCTTCTGCTCGGCAGGCAGCGCGAGCGGGCCGGTGACGCGGAAGCCTTGGCCAAGTCGTACCGCCGTTTCTGCTGGCCGGTCGGCGACCCTGCGCGGGGCTGGCCGGGCGACACGCCGAGCCCGGACGGCGTGACGGACACCGACGGCCTGGATGGCATCCGCCTGGCGCCGTTCCAGCTCCTCGCCGTGGAGGTCCGAAGTCTGGCCGCGCTCCCGCACGATGGGCAACTGGCCCTGATCGACTGGCTGATCGCGGAGGAGGGGTTCACGAGCGGCCACCACAACGGCGTCCGCGCGCTTTTTCCTGTAGTACATGAACTGCTTGCTCGTCCCCCATCCGCCGACTGGTCGTCGACACTGGAGACGAGGCGTTGGTCGCCGCGGGCGTCCAGTGGTGGCTGTACCTCACCGCCGCCGACGGCGAGGGCATAGTCGTCAAGCCCCTCCAGGCGTACGTCAAGGTCGGCGACGGCCGCCTCGTTCAGCCGGGCATGAAGTGCTGCGGCGGGGTAGTACCTGCGCGTCATCTACGGCCCGGAGTACACCGTTCCTATCGTAATTGGCCGACGTTGGCCTGATCACGGCAAACCGGATTTGTGATCCGGTGACCCCGCGAACGGTCTTCGGGGGTCGGGGAACAGCGCGAGCTGGTCACCTTGGTCCAGTCGGGTCTTACCGCCTCGTACGGGCGTGCTCGCTGTCCTGGGTGGGCTCGCGGTCCCGCGTGGCCTGGGGACGAATGCGGTCTGGCCGGTAGCTCTCCGCGCAGCGATCCTCTGGTCGCTGGCGGTCACACCTGGCCGACGCCGGATTCCGTGTCCCAGGCCACGCCTGCCAATAGCCACAGCCGCCGAGTGGTGGCGTGTGACGGTGGTCTTCTTGCTGATCTGCTGGAGTGGGGTCTTCCAGTACCGCTCGCCCCAGTTGCTGGTGTACGCCGGATCGACCGCGATGACGACAAGCCCGGCATGGAACGCCATGCCGCGCAGCCGTTCCCGGAACCGTGCGGTCGGGATGCCAGCCACTGTTTTCCGGAACTTCTTTCCCCGGCCGCCGCGTCCCATCCGCTCCCGGCCCGTCGAGCGGGCGTCGTCGAAGTTGAGGTTCTCCACCACGATCCCCGCGCAGCCGTGTTGCCGGGCAAGCTTGATGAGTTGGCTGATCGCGTCCCGCAGGCGGCCGTCGCGCTGCAATGCGGGGCCGATCAGGTCGAGCGGGATGGTGTGCGGTTGGCCGATCGGGTTGCCGTGCGGGTCGAGCACGTAAGCGGCAAGGTGGTCGGCGTTGAGGTCGATGCCGATGGTGCGTTCATCGAAGTCTCGGATCTCCTCCGGGGTGGGCAGCACGGCCTTGTCGGCGCACCAGGACGCATCGAGGTACCAGCGTCCACGTACCGGGTCGTACACGAAGTCGTACCGGACCGCTCTGTTGACGGTCACGCGGTCGAGCCATTCGTCACGGCGGTGGGAGAACTGCACGGTGCAGCTCAGCTGGTACCGGCCCCGAGGCGCGTTCGCCAGATGCCGTAGCGGCTCCGGGAGGACGATGGTGACCGAGCCGTCGTTCGGGTTGACGCAGATCGTGTAGTTCCCGAACGGCGCGCCGGACTCCCCGTCAGCGGTGAGGAACAGCCGGGCGGCATCCCACTGCTCACGCCACTGGGCCTCGGTGAGCTGGGCCTTCTCCAGGTTGTGCCGGGCCTTCGCCAAGCGGCGTCCGCCGATTGCGATGCTCGGCTTTCCAGAGGCGATCCGCTGCTCAACGCGGGCGAGGCGTGCTGTGAGGACCTGCAAGCGGCGCTGCTTGCCGAACCGCTCGCCCTGGTCCCGGTAGCCGCTCGCCTTGCCCTTCTTGCCTCCGCACGGCGCGGCCAGGCGCTGGGTGATCGTGCGGATCGCACGCCGCAGAGACGATGCCTCGTCGTACAGGCAGCGGAGAGAGAGTTGGTACTGGTCCTCGCTCGCCCTGGTCATCGCCCCGGCCAGACGCGAGGACGACTGCTTCGTCAGGCTGTGTTTGCGCTCGGTGCGCTGGTTGTCCTTGACGCGCACCTTACCGATCTCGATGCGCCGGGCCAGGTCAGCACGCTGATGGTGTCCGAGGTGTCGGCCGACCAGCGTCAATACCTGATCGTCCTGGGCGGTGGTGTGCACACGGTCCCGTATGCGGGCACCGGACGGTGCGGCGACGGTGAAAGGGGCAGCCAGTATGCGAAGTCGCTTACCTCGCCTCTTCCGGGGCACTGGGTGGCCTCCTCCCCGATCGACAGGATCAGTCCATAAGTTGCGGCCAAACATGCCCCATAAGTCGCGGTGGCGGACAGTGGACTTGACCGCCTTCGTCAACGTCTTGGCTTCGCTGGCCGCTGCCGTACAGCAGACTGGAGAACGAGGTGACCACCGCCAGAATGTCCCACGTCAGCTCCGACTCCCGTGAAACGTCCAGGACTTCATCCGTACCGGCGATTTCCAGCCCGGGACTGAAGGGCGGCAGCATCACATCCCGTATAACCCCAGTTCCGAACCAGGCAAGGCGCTCCTCATGCCCGACCGGCAGCCCGACACCTCCAGCCTTTGGCGCCCTGCGCAGCCCTCGACGTTGGTCCGACGGCCCGGAGACGACATCGAAGAACTCGCCCACCACCGGCATCGGCTGCGGCTTTTCGCAACCGGGCCATCCGCCGGTCAAGATCCCTCTCGGCCCGCTGCCGCTGCGACGGAACACGCCTGCACAGCACTACGCCCTTAGCGTCTGGCAGCTGCCCAACCTCGGCCCGCAGAGCCTTCCGGCTCCACCACGGAGAAGATGCGTTTCCCTCCCGGCGACCTACGGTCCGCCAGCACCCCGGAGGCCGTATACCTGCGCAGTATCCGCGTCGACACACCCAGAATCCGCGCGCGTCGCCGAAACCACCCTTTGATCCATCCCGGCAAGTCATCCCGAAATGGCCAAGCATGACCCATCAACCAAGGAACTGCTGTCAACTCGCCCGGAGAACCTCGCCCGCCTGCGCGTGCGCCACCTCGGCCACAAGCGCTCCCTGGCGCTGCGCGAGTACGCCCTCGGCCTGGAGGCACTGGACCGGCTGGCCGACGGCGAGCCCCTGTGGCGCGTCCACGAGGCGGTCTTCGCCGTCCTCGCGCTGGAGTCGGAGCCGGTGGACCCGCGGCTGTAGGGGCGGCCCGCCGCAGGACTACCGCCGGGCGCGGAAGGCCCGGCGGTAGTCCTGCGGCGGCACCCCCATCGCCTTGGCGAAATGCCGCCGCAGGTTCGCGGCCGTGCCCAGCCCGCACAGCCGCGCCACGTGGTCGACGGAATGGTCGCCGCTCTCCAGCAACTCCCGCGCCCGGCCGATCCGCTGCGTCTGCAGCCACCGCATCGGGGTCGTTCCCGTGGCCGCAAGGAAGCGGCGGGCGAAGGTGCGCGGGCTGGTGTGCGCCTGCCGCGCCAGGTCGGTCACCGTCAGCGGCCGGTCGAGCCGCTCCACCGCCCAGTGCAGCAGCGGGGCGAGGGAGTCGTCCCGGCGCTCCGGCAGCGGGGCGTCGATGTACTGGGCCTGGCCGCCGGGCCGGTGCGCGGGGGCGACGAGCTGCCGGGCCAGGGTGTTGGCCGCCTCGCTGCCGTAGTCCTCGCGCACCAGGTGCAGGCAGACATCGATGCTCGCGGTCGATCCCGCCCCGGTGACGATGTCCCCGTGATCGACGTAGAGCACCGCCGGATCGACGCGGACGGCCGGGAACCGCTCGGCGAGCAGCGGGGCGTACATCCAGTGGGTGGTGGCCGTGCGGCCGTCGAGCAGCCCGGTGGCCGCCAGCGTGAACGCGCCGGAACAGAGCGACACCAGTCGCGCGCCCCGCCGGTGCGCCGCGCGCAGGGCGTTGACCAGCTCCGGCGGCGGGTCGCCGCCCACGTCCGCCGAGGCGGGCACCAGCACGGTGTCGGCGGCGATCAACTCCTTCGCGCCGTACGGCGTCCGGGTGTGGAACCACGACCGGGCGGACGCGTCGCCGTCCGTCCCGATGGCGCAGACGCGCAGGTCGTACCACCCCTCCGGGGTCTCGGGCCGGTCCGTGCCGAAGATGTGGCAGGGGATGGCCACTTCGAAGAAGGGCAGGCCGTCGGTCACCGCCACCGCGATCGTGGGCATGGCAGTAATGTAGCGGGTGTTGTCGGTCCTGCCACTCGTGATCGTCCGCCGCTGCCCCGATGCTGGATCGACATGACGATCCCTCGCACGACCTCCCCGGGGAGCGGTGTGTCCGCGGCACCCGCCCCCACACCCTCGCCCGACCCGCGCCGCTGGCTGATCCTGGCGGTGGCGTCCACCGCCCAATTCCTCGCCGTGCTCGACGTGGTGGCCGTCAACATCGCCTTCCCCCTGATCGGCGAGGACTTCCGCGCGGCCTCGCCCGGCGCGCTGTCCTGGGTGCTCAACGCCTACACGATCACGCTCGCCGCGCTGCTGATCCCGGCCGGCCGGTTGGCCGACGGGACGGGCCGCCGGCGGTCGTTCCTCCTCGGCCTGTCCCTCTTCGGTCTCGCCTCCACCGCCTGCGGCCTCGCCCCCGGCCTGGGCTGGCTGATCGCGGCCCGGGTCGTGCAGGGCGTCGGCGCCGCCGTCCTGGTGCCCACCTCGCTCTCCCTCGCCCTGCCCGCCTTCCCGGCCGGTGAGCGCGCCACCGCGGTCGGCGTCTGGACCGCGGTCAGCGCGCTCGCGGCAGGCTCGGGGCCGGTGATCGGCGGCCTGCTCGCCGCCTCCAGCTGGCGCTGGATCTTCCTGATCAACGTGCCCGTCGTCGTGGCCGCCGTGGTCGCGGGCGTCCGCCTGCTGCCGCGCTCCGAGCCGGGCGCACGGCACCGCCCCGACCTGCTCGGCACCGCCCTGGTGCTCGTCGCCATCGGCGGTCCGACGACGGCGCTGGCGCAGGCGGGCGAGTGGGGCTACGGCTCACCGCTCACCCTCGGCGCGTTCGCCGCCGGGGTCGCCGCGGCCGCGCTGTGCGCCGTCCATGTGCGCCGGACCCCCGACGCCGTGATCGACCCCGCCCTCTTCCGGACCCGGGGCTTCACCACGGCGGTGGCCGGGCTCTTCACCTACTTCCTCGCCTATCAGACGCTGCTGCTCGCCACCTCCGTGCTGTTCACCGATGTCTGGGGCTACTCGGTGCAGCACGCGGGCCTGGCCCTCGCGCCCTGGCCCTGCACCGTCCTCGTCGTCTCGGCCCTCTCCGGCAGGATCGTGCGGCTGCTGGGGGAGCGCGGCGGCGCCGCCCTCGGTGCCCTGTGCTTCGTGGCCGCCCCGCTGTGGTGGCTGCTGACCGCCGCGCAGGACCCGCACTACGTCACGCGCTTCCTGCCCGGCCTGGTGCTCTGCGGCATCGGCACCGGCCTCTATCAGCCGGTGATGTTCGCCGCGACCGGTGCCCTGCCCGCGCACCGGATGTCCCTCGGCTCGGGCGTCCTGATGCTCTCGCGCCAGTGCGGCACCGCCCTCGGCGTGGCGGTCCTCGTCGCCCTGGGCGGCGGGGAGCCGCACGCGGGAGCGGGGGCGCTGCGGGCCGGCTGGGTCTTCGCCGCGGTCGCGGCCGCCCTCGCCCTGCTCGCCGCGGTGATGTTCCGCCGTGGTGCACCGCGTGATCTCGGGTGATCCAGGCCAGGATGGAAGGATGGGATTCCATGTCGACTCCGAGGCCGGGCGGCTGCGCCGCGTCATACTGCACCGCCCGGGACTGGAGCTCAAGCGGCTGACGCCGTCCAACAAGGACGCGCTCCTCTTCGACGACGTGCTCTGGGTGCGGCGGGCGCGCGCCGAGCACGACGGGTTCGCCGACGTGCTGCGCGAGCGCGGGGTGGCGGTGCACTTCTTCCAGGACCTGCTGGAGGAGAGCCTGGCGGTGCCGGGCGCGCGCTCGCACGTGCTGGACCGGATCTTCGACGAGAAGGAGTACGGGCCGCTCGCCACGGGCCGGCTGCGGGCTGCGTTCGACGGGATGCGGGCGCCCGAGCTGGGCTCCTGGCTGGTCGGCGGGATGACCAAGCGGGAGTTCCTGGAGCGCTACCCGGAGCCGGTCTCGGTCCGCTTCCACGCGATGGACCTGGACGACTTCCTGCTCAACCCGCTGCCCAACCACCTCTTCACCCGGGACACCTCCGCCTGGGTCTACGACGGGGTGTGCGTCAACGCGATGCGCTGGCCCGCCCGTTGGCACGAGACCGTGCACTACGAGGCGGTCTACCGCCACCACCCGCTGTTCGCGGCGGGCTTCGACCGGGGAACGGAGGAGGGCGGCTTCCACGTCTGGTCCGAGGGGCAGGCCGCCTACCCGTCCACGATCGAGGGCGGCGACGTGCTCGTCATCGGCGAGGGCGCCGTGCTGATCGGGATGAGCGAGCGGACCACGCCGCAGGCCGTGGAGATGCTCGCCCACCGGCTCTTCGCCACCGGCTCGGCCCGCACGATCGTGGCGCTGGACATGCCGAAGCGGCGCGCGTTCATGCACCTGGACACCGTGATGACGATGGTGGACGGCGACACCTTCACGCAGTACGCCGGGCTGGGCGGCCTCCGCTCGTACACCATCGAACCGGGGGCGGGCGAGCGCGAGCTGAAGGTCACCGACCACCCGCCGGAGCACATGCACCGCGCGATCGCCGCCGCGCTCGGCCTCGACTCGATCCGTGTGCTGACCGCGACGCAGGACGTGCACGCGGCCGAGCGGGAGCAGTGGGACGACGGCTGCAACGTGCTGGCGATCGAGCCGGGCGTCGTGGTCGCCTACGAGCGCAACGTGACGACCAACACCTACCTGCGCAAGCACGGCATCGAGGTCATCACCATCCCGGGCAGCGAGCTCGGCCGCGGCCGGGGCGGGCCGCGCTGCATGAGCTGTCCCATCGAACGGGACGCGGTCCCCCGAAGCTGAGCCCACCCCTCCGCATAGCAATGCGGTTAATCGTATATGCTTCCGTTTTCCCGCAGTCGTGAGCTAGGAGCCCATCCCCATGGCGACAGACCTCAAGGGCCGCCACTTCCTCAAGGAAACGGACTTCACCGCCGAGGAGTTCCGCAGTCTGGTCGAGCTCTCCGCCGAGCTCAAGGCGGCGAAGCGGACGGCCGTCGAGCGGCAGCGCCTCCAGGGCCGCAACATCGCGCTCATCTTCGAGAAGACCTCCACCCGCACCCGCTGCGCCTTCGAGGTCGCCGCCGCCGACCAGGGCGCCCGCACGACCTACCTCGACCCCGCGGGCTCGCAGATGGGCCACAAGGAGTCCGTCCGGGACACCGCCCGGGTCCTCGGCCGGATGTTCGACGCGATCGAGTACCGCGGCCACGGCCAGGAAGTGGTGGAGGAGCTGGCGGCCAACGCCGGGGTGCCGGTCTTCAACGGGCTCACCGACGAGTGGCACCCCACCCAGATGCTCGCCGACGTGCTCACCATGTCCGAGCACACGGCCAAGCAGCTGGAGCATGTCGCCTACGCCTACCTCGGCGACGCCCGCTACAACATGGGCAACTCCTACCTGATCACCGGCGCGCTCCTCGGCATGGACGTCCGCATCGTGGCGCCGGAGGAGCTCTGGCCCGCCCCGGAGATCGTCGCCGAGGCCCGGCGCCTGGCCGAGGCGAGCGGCGCGCGCATCACGCTCACCGCGGACGTCGCCGAGGGCGTGCGCGGCGCGGACTTCGTCGCCACCGACGTATGGGTGTCGATGGGCGAGCCCAAGGAGGTGTGGGACGCGCGGATCGCGCTGCTGGCGCCGTACGCCGTCACCATGGACGTGCTGCACGCGACCGGCAACCCCGCGGTGAAGTTCCTGCACTGCCTGCCCGCCTTCCACGACCTCGGCACGACGGTCGCCCGCGAGATCCACGAACGCCACGGCCTGACCTCGCTGGAGGTGACCGACGAGGTCTTCGAGTCCTCGCACTCGGTGGTCTTCGACCAGGCGGAGAACCGCATGCACACGATCAAGGCGGTGCTGGTGGCGACGCTGGCCGACTGATGCCGGAGCCCCGGATCTCTATCGCGACCCCGTGACGACAGTCACAGTGCGGTGATAACTTCACGGAGCATGCACCAGCCCCCAGGCTGAAGGAGTGCGCACCATGGCCCCGTTCACCGGCTCCGCACCCCGCACCGAGAAATGGCAGCACCTGCGTCTGACGGTCGACTCCGGTGTCGCCACCGTCACCCTCTCCCGCCCCGGCAAGCTCAACGCGCTCACCTTCGGCGCCTACGCCGACCTGCGCGACCTGCTGCCCGAGCTCGCCCGGGACGGCTGCGTACGGGCCCTCGTCCTCGGCGGCGAGGGCCGCGGGTTCTGCTCCGGCGGTGACGTCGACGAGATCATCGGGGCCACCCTGGCCATGGACACCGGGCGCCTCCTCGACTTCAACCGGATGACCGGACAGGTCGTCCGCGCCCTGCGCGAGTGCCCGTTCCCCGTGATAGCCGCCGTGCACGGCGTCGCGGCGGGCGCCGGCGCCGTCCTCGCGCTCGCCGCCGACTTCCGCGTCGCCGACCCCACCGCACGCTTCGCCTTCCTCTTCACCAGGGTCGGCCTCTCCGGCGGCGACATGGGCGCCGCCTACCTCCTGCCCCGCGTCGTCGGCCTCGGCCACGCCACCCGGCTGCTGATGCTCGGCGAGCCCGTACGCGCCGACGAGGCCGAGCGCATCGGACTCGTCAGCCAGTTGACGGAGGAGGGCGGTGCGGCCGCGGCGGCGCAGTCCCTCGCGCGCCGCCTCGCCGCCGGGCCCGCCCTCGCCCACGCCCAGACCAAGGCCCTGCTCACCGCCGAACTCGACATGCCCCTCGCGGCGGCCGTCGAGCTCGACGCCGCCACTCAGGCACTGCTGATGAACAGCGCGGACTACGCCGAATTCCACGCCGCGTTCACCGAGAAGCGGCCGCCGGTCTGGCAAGGGCGGTGAGCATGCGGGTCGCGGTCATCGGCGGCGGCCCCGGCGGCCTCTGCGCCGCCGCCCTGCTGAAACGTCTCGCCCCCGACCGCGCGGTCACCCTCTGGGAGCGCAACGCCCCCGACGACACCTTCGGCTTCGGCGTCGTCCTCTCCGACGAGACCCTCGGCGGCATCGAGACCGCCGACCCGGACGTCCACGCCGCCCTGGGCCGCGAGTCCGTCCACTGGGACGCCATCGACATCGTGCACCGCGGCCGCACCCTGACCTCCGGCGGCCACGGCTTCGCCGCCCTCGGCCGCCACCGGCTCCTGGAGATCCTCCACGCGCGCTGCCGCGGGCTCGGCGTCGACCTCCGCTTTCGCACCGAGGCGCCGCCCGCCGCCGAACTGGCCCGCACCCACGACCTCGTCATCGCCGCCGACGGCGTGCACAGCACCACCCGCGCCGCTCACCGGGACCACTTCCGCCCCACCCTCACCACGCACCGGTGCCGCTACATCTGGCTCTCCGCCGACTTCGCGCTCGACGCCTTCCGCTTCGAGATCGCCGAGACCGAGCACGGGCTGATGCAGCTCCACGCCTACCCCTACGCCGGCCCCTCGGCGGGCGGGCCGCACCCGGCCGGGGGCGCGAGCACCGTCATCGTCGAGATGCGCGAGGAGGTCTGGCGGCGTGCCGGGCTCGACCGCTGCGACGAGGCCGCCTCCGTCGAGCGGTGCGGCACGTACTTCGCCGGCCTCCTCAAGGGCCGCACCCTGCGCGCCAACCGCTCCGCCTGGACCGCGTTCCGCACGGTCGTCAACGCCCGCTGGTCGCACGGCAACACCGTGCTCCTCGGCGACGCCGCCCACACCGCCCACTTCTCCATCGGCTCCGGCACCAAACTCGCCGTCGAGGACGCGGTCGCCCTCGCGGCCCGCCTCCAGGACAGCGCCTCGGTCACCGAGGCCCTCACGGCGTACGAGGCCGAGCGCCGTCCGGTCGTGGAGTCCACCCAGCGCGCCGCCCGCGCCAGCCTCGAATGGTTCGAGAACCTCGCCGTCCACACCGGCCGGCCGCCCCACGGATTCGCGTTCGACCTTCTCACCCGCAGCCGCCGCGTCACCCACGACAACCTCCGGCTGCGCGACCCGGACTTCGTCGCCTCCGTCGAGGACGAGGCGGGCATACCGCCCGGCACCCCGCCGATGTTCACCCCCTTCCGGCTGCGCGGGCTGACCCTGCGCAACCGCGTCGTCGTCTCGCCCATGGACATGTACTCCGCCGTCGACGGCACCCCCGGCGACTTCCACCTCGTCCACCTCGGCGCCCGCGCCCTCGGCGGCGCCGCCCTGGTGATGACCGAGATGGTCTGCGTCAGCCCCCGGGGGCGCATCACCCCCGGCTGCGCCGGGCTGTACGCACCGGAGCACGAGACCGCCTGGCGCCGCGTCACCGACTTCGTCCACACCCAGGCACCCGGCACGGCCATCGGGGTCCAGCTCGGCCACTCCGGCCGCAAGGGCTCCACCCGGCGCCAGTGGGAAGGCATCGACCAGCCGCTGCCGCACGGCAACTGGCCCGTCGTCGCCCCCTCCGCGCTGCCCTACCGGCCCGGCGTCAACCAGGTCCCGCACGCCCTGACCACCGCCGAAATGACCGGCATACGCGAACAGTTCGCGCTCTCCGCCGCCGCGGCCGCCCGCGCGGGCTTCGACCTCCTCGAACTCCACTGCGCGCACGGCTATCTGCTCTCCGGCTTCCTCTCCCCCCTCACCAACCGGCGCACCGACGCCTACGGCGGCACCCTCGCCGCCCGGTTGCGCTATCCCCTGGAGGTCTTCGACGCGGTACGGGCCGTCTGGCCCGCCGACCGGCCCATGACCGTACGGATCTCCGCCACCGACTGGGCGGACGGCGGCACCACGGCCGAGGACGCCGTCGCCGTCGCCCGCGCCTTCGCCGCTCACGGCGCCGACGCGCTCGACGTCTCCACCGGCCAGGTCGTCCCCCATGAACAGCCCGCGTACGGCCGCTCCTACCAGACGCCCTTCGCCGACCGGATCCGCCACGAGGCGGGCGTCCCGGTGATCGCGGTGGGCGCCATCTCCTCCTGGGACGACGTCAACTCCCTGATCCTCGCGGGCCGCGCCGACCTCTGCGCCCTCGCGCGCCCCCACCTCTACGACCCGCACTGGACGCTGCACGCGGCCGCGGAGCAGGGCTACGAGGGCACGCCCGCGCCCTGGCCCGCGCCGTACCGCGCGGGCAGCCGCAGACCGCCGACGGGCCGGGGGGCCTGACCGGCCGCGCCCGCGGGGGAGTCACGCCAGCGCCGCGTCCACGAAGCGTTCCCCCGCGCCGCGCAGCCGCGCGTGCAGCCCCGCGAAGACGCGCGCCGAGCGCACCCCCGGCCAGTCCGCGGGCAGCAGGGCCACCGGCAGGCCGGGGTCCGCGTAGGGCAGGTGCCGCCAGGAGTCCAGCGCGAGGAGGTAGTCGCGGTAGGCGTCCTGTGCGGGGACGGTCCGCCGCCGCGCCCACCGGTGCAGCACGGGCTCGTGCGCGGCGAGGAAGACGCGGTGCCGGTCCGCCAGCGAGTCCAGGTCCCACCACCGGCCCACCGCCTCCGCCGTCGGCTCGAACCCGAGGTGGCTGCCCCGGAACAGGTCGACGTAGGAGGCCAGTTCCAGGCGCTCCAGGGTGTGCCGGGTCTCCTCGTGCACGTGCGCCGGCGCGATCCACACCCCGGGCGCGGCCGCGCCGAAGCCCAGCCGGGCCAGCCGCGAGCGCAGCAGATGGCGCTTGTGCCGCTCCTCCTCGGGCACCGAGAAGACGGCCAGCAGCCACCCGTCGGCCGAACGCGTCGACATCCGGCCGTAGATGCGCCGGTCGCCGTCGTCCAGCAGCTGCCGGGCCGCGTCCGACAGCCCGTACCCCGCGGCGCCCCCGGGGGCGCGGTCCGAGACGAGCAGCCCGCGGCGTTTGAGCCGTGAGACGGCGGACCGTACCGAGGGCGAGTCCACGCCCACGGCGGCCAGCAACCGGATCAGTGCCGCGATCGGCACCGTGCGGCCGGCCGGCTGTTCGGCGCGGGTGCGACCGTACGCGCCGTAGAAAGTGACGATGAGGGACCGAGGAGTATGCAGTGGTTGCTGGTCAGTCACGGGGAAACTGTAAAGCTCCGTTGCGGAGCCGGAAGCGCTGGAGTTTGCCCGTGGGCGTGCGGGGGAGGGCGTCGTGGAACTCGATCTCGCGAGGGCACTTGTACGGGGCGATCTCCTTTTTGGTGAACTCCCGCAGCTCCGCGACGGTCTCCGCGGTGCGCGGCACGCCCGGCCGCAGCACCACGTGGGCGACGACGACCTCGCCCCGCCACTCGTCCGGCCGCCCCACGACGGCCGCCTCCAGCACCTGGGGATGGCGCAGCAGCGCCTCCTCGACCTCGGGGCCCGCGATGTTGTGGCCGGCCGAGATGATCATGTCGTCGGCGCGGGCGACGTAGCGGAAGTAGCCGTCGCCCTCGCGGACATAGGTGTCCCCGGTGAGGTTCCAGCCGTCCCGCACATACGAGCGCTGCCGGGCGTCGGCGAGGTAGCGGCAGCCGGTGGGCCCGCGCACGGCCAGCAGCCCCGGTTCGCCGTCCGGCACGGGCAGTCCGTCCGCGCCGACGACGCGCGCCTCGTAACCGGGCACCGGCAGGCCGGTGGTGCCGGGGCGGACGGCCTCGTCGGCGGCGGAGATGAAGATGTGCAGCATCTCGGTGGCGCCGATGCCGTTGATGAGCCGCAGCCCGGTGGCCTCCTGCCAGGCGTGCCAGAGCGCGGCCGGGAGGTGCTCGCCCGCGGAGACGCACCAGCGCAGGGACGAGGTGTCGTACGCGCCGAGCCGGGCGAGCATCGCGCGGTAGGCGGTCGGCGCGGTGAACAGCACGGTGACGCGGTGCCGTTCGATGTCCTCCAGCAGCCGTTCGGGGCCGCCCCAGTCGGACAGCAGCGCCGAGGCGCCCGCCCGCAGCGGGAAGATCACCAGACCGCCGAGCCCGAAGGTGAAGCCGAGCGGCGGGCTGCCCGCGAAGACGTCGTCGGGGCGCGGCCGCAGCACCCGCGCGGAGAACGTGTCGGCGACCGCGAGCACGTCCCGGTGGAAGTGGACGCACCCCTTGGGCCGTCCGGTGGTGCCGGAGGTGAACGCGATCAGCGCGACGTCGTCGGCGGAGGTCGGAACCGGTGCGTACGATGAGGGTTTGTCCGCGGCCAGCCGCAGAAGGTCGCCCGGGCTCTCCCCGCCGTACGGTGTGACCCGTAAGGAGGTCACGGACGCCCGCGCCAGGTCGTCCACCGACCGGGTGTCGCACAACGCGTGCCGGATCCGGGCCAGTTCGCAGATCGTCGCCAGCTCCTGCGGGCGCTGCGCGGCCAGGACGGTCACCGCCACGGCCCCCGCCTTCATCACCGCCAGCCAGCAGGCCGCGAGCCAGGGCGTGGTGGGGCCGCGCAGCAGCACCCGGTTGCCCGGCACCACGCCCAGGTCGCCGGTGAGCGTGTGCGCGATCCGGTCGACGTGCCCCTTCAGCTCTCCGTACGACCAGACGCCGCCCGCCCCGTCCCGTACGGCGGGCCGGTCCGCGCCCAGCCGGGCCACCGTCGCGTCCAGCAGCTCCGCACCGCAGTTGAGCCGGGCGGGGTAGCGCAGCGGGGGCCGGTCCGCCAGGTCGAAGCGGAGCACGGGCCACTGGTCGGCGGGCGGGAGGTGGTCGCGCGGGAAGGTGTCGACATGGGCCGACGGTTCGAGCTCCATCGCGGATGCGCCCCCTCGTGCCGGGGAATGGAGGTGAACGGGGTCTTGCCAGCCGTACGGATCCGCTGTCAGCGTAGCGAGTTGGTGACGGCAGTCAACAGATCGCGATAAGCGATCGGGAAGGGGAACGGCCGGTGACCCCTCCGTTCGCCCTCGATGCGGAACAGCGCGCCTGGTGCGCCGAGCTCCGGTCCCTCGCCGCGGAACGGCTGCGGCCCCTCGCCGCCGCGGGCGGGCCCGGCCGCGTCAACCGTCCGCTCGTCGCCGCCCTCGGCGAACTCGGGCTCCTGGCACGCCTTTTCCCCCAGGAGCGGCCCGTACGCGCGATGGACCTCTGCCTGTTGCGCGAATCCCTCGCCCGTGAGTGCACGGAGGCCGAGACGGCCCTCGCCCTCCAGGGCCTGGGCGCGGTGCCGGTCGCCCGGTATGGCACCGGGGCGCAGCGCGCGCGGTGGCTGCCGGAGGTCGTGGCGGGCCGCGCCGTCGCCGCGTTCGCGCTGAGCGAGCCGGGCGCCGGATCGGACGCCGCCGCCCTGGAGCTGCGGGCCGAGCCCGACGGCCGCGGCTGGCGGCTCACCGGGGAGAAGTGCTGGATCTCCAACGCCCCCGAGGCCGACCTGTACACCGTCTTCGCCCGCACCGGCCCCGGCGCCCGGGCCCACGGCGTCACCGCCTTCCTCGTCTCCGGCAGCCGGCCGGGCCTCGGCGGCCGTCCGCTCGACATGCTGAGCCCGCACCCGGTCGGCACGCTCACCTTCGACGGTGTCCGCGTGGAGCCGGACGACGTCATCGGCGAAGTGGGCGGCGGCTTCCGCGTCGCCATGGGCACGCTCGACCTGTTCCGGCCGAGCGTCGGCGCGTTCGCGGTGGGCATGGCGCGGGCCGCGCTCGCCGCCGCCGTGGCCCACGCGGGCGAACGCCACGCGTTCGGCGGCCCGTTGAGGAACCTCCAGGCCGTCTCCCACCGGCTCGCCGAGATGGCCACCCGGACCGAGGCCGCGGCCCTGCTGGTGTACGCGGCGGCCGCGGCCCACGACGCGGGGGAGCCCGGCATCGCGGCCCGTGCGGCGATGGCCAAGCTGTTCGCCACCGAGACCGCGCAGTACGTGGTGGACGCGGCCGTCCAGATCCACGGCGCCCGTGCCCTGGAGCGCGGCCACCTCCTCGAACACCTCTACCGCGAGGTCCGCGCCCCCCGCATCTACGAGGGCGCCACGGAGGTCCAGCGCACCATCATCGCGAAGGAGCTGTACCGATGACCGCACGGCCCGCGGAGGAACCGGCCCTGTGCCGGGTCAACCCGGGGGAGCTCTCGCCCCCTTCCGGCTTCTCCCACGCGGTGACGGCCACCGGCGGGCGGCTGGTGTTCCTCGCGGGGCAGACCGCGCTCGACGGTGACGGCGCGATCGTGGCGGGCGGGCTGCCGGAGCAGTTCGCGCGGGCGCTGGCCAACCTCCTCACCGCGCTCCGCGCCGCCGGCGGCACCCCGCGCGACCTCGCCCGCGTCACCGTCCACACCACCGACGTCGCGGCCTACCGCGCCCACGCCGCCGAACTCGGCCGCATCTGGCGCCGGTCCGCGGGCCGGGACTACCCGGCCATGGCGCTCATCGGCGTGACCCGGCTCTGGGACGAGGCGGCGCTGGTCGAACTGGACGGGATCGCGGTCCTGCCCTAGCCCGGGCCCCGGGTGGGTCAGCCCTCGCCGTCCGCCGCCGCGCGCTCCTCGCGTGCCGCGGCGAACCCGCGCAGCCACGCGGCCCGCAGCGGATCCCCGGGGCTGTACGGACAGTCGCCCGTCCCCTCCCCGAGCTCGAAGGCCAGCCGCCCCTCCTTGGGCGCCACCACCAACTCGGCACGCGTCGCCATACCGGTCACTCCCTTCCAAATCCGCCGCGTTCGCGCTGTTCGCGTCAGATGCCGCGGAGTTCTTCGGCCGACCTTGATGACCTCATGATCTCAGACGCCCGGGCGGCGGCTCGCGACCAGGCGCACGGCCAGGCGGAGAAGCGACCGCGCGGGCCGCCCCAGTGCCAGCGCGAGCCCGGCGACGGGAAGCGTGAGCAGCACGATCTGGAGGCATGCCGAGACCAGCCCGAGGGTGGGGTAGCCGGCCGTACCGGCCTTCTCCGCCAGCAGGTTGACGGTCCGCCAGTCCGCCCGGAGCAGCTGGGGCAGATTGACGATCATCATGCCCAGCTGGAGGACGAGCACCGGCACCAGGAAGACGACCCACACCGCGACGACGATCTGCGGCCATCGCTTGAGCGCCCGCAGCCGGTCGTCCTGCGGGCGGCGGAGCACCAGCCGCTTCAGGATGGGCGCGATGTATTTGAAGAGGTCGGGAATGCCGACCAGGTCCGCGACGATGTAGTAGCCGTCGAACCGCAGTGTGGGCAGGAGCTGCTGGATCATCTCCAGGTGGACGGAGATGATCGCCACGAGGAGGAGCGGGCTGCCGCTCGTTGTGTACAGCGCGAGCAGGCCGAGGACGAAGAGCGCGTTGAAGTAGACGCCGCCCAGGTCGGCCCGGATCCGCCCGGCGCGCCCCAGCCGGTACGAATCGGTGATGTCCGTGTAGAAGGCGGGCCACACCAGATAGATGCCGCAGCCCATCGCACCCGGCCGCGCGCCTCCGTAGCGGCATGCCGCGCCGTGGCCCATCTCGTGGAACACGCAGGAGGCGATGGCCAGGAGGACGACGAGCAGCACGTCGGCCGGGGAGGAGAGGACCGCCCGCAGGGCGGCCCCGGTGTCCTGGGACATCCACAGCCATACCTCGCCGCCGACGAACGTACCGAGAGCGCCGAGCACCGGCACCGGGTGGAACAGCCAGGCGAACAGGCCGGAGAGAAACCACGTGGCGCGCTGCGGCAGTACCGCCAGCCGGAAGCGGAAGGCCAGGAAGGGGTCGTTCTTCCGCATGGGCGGGGGCGGTGAGCCGTCGCTGTAGGTCGTCAGGCCGAGCGGGACGAGCTTCTCGTCGATGAGGAAGACGATGTGTTCCGCGGTGAAACCCCGCCCCGTCTCCCGGCTGAGCCGCTCGGCGACGCGTTCCAAGGGCTGCCCGTCGAGCGCGCGGGCGACTTGGTAGAGCAGGGACGGCAGACGCACGACCTGCCCGTCCGGGCGGCAGACCAGGTGGGGCGGCTCGCGGTAACCGGAGTCCTCGAACTCGCCGACCAGTTCCGTGCCGGGCACCAGCGCGGGCAGTGACATGGGTGCTCTCCGTAGGGGGACAGAGTGCGGGGGAGGGCCGGACGCGCCCGGCCCTCCCCCGCGCGTACGACGTGCGGGTGACGTGCGTACGACGGACCGCTGTGCGATCAGTGGCTGGAGATGGCCGCCGGGGTGCAGGTCACGCCGGAGGCGGGGTTCTCGGAGCCCAGGCCGAGCGAGCCCAGCAGACCCGGGGTGCCCTGCCGGTCGATGGACTGGCAGGCCGAGAGGATCGTGGTGCCGTGGTCGCTCGGGGCGGGGGCGTTCACGACTCCGCCCCCGGCCGACGCGGAGCTGCTGCTGGCGCTGCCGGCGCCCGATCCGGAGCCGCCGTCGCCGTCGCCGAAGCCGAGCGGGGTGGCCATGATGCCCATGACGGTCCGCTCGGGCAGCACTTCGCCCGTCACATTGTCGAGTTCCTCGAAGCTGATGGGGTTGTCCATTCCATTCCCCTTCCGTAAGTGCCTGAATGGCTCAATGACTGGAGATGGCCGCGGGAACGCACGTCGCCGTATAGCCGGGGTCCCTTGAGGCGAGTCCCAGGAAGACGAGGAGCGGAGGATTTCCCGCGTGCTGCCGGTACTGGCAGGCGTAGGCGACCGTCGTTCCGTGGTCGGACTTCACCATGGCCGGATACACCGGCTGGTCGGATCCCGCCGACATCACCCTCGACAGCACGAGCCGCGGGGGAAGCTCCTCGCCCGAAAGGCGTGCGAGCTCCCCGAAAGTGACGGCGGTTCCCATGAATATTTCCCTCCCTGGGGAGCGATGTCTCCCGGCATCGACCCCTGCCGGAGACTAACCAGGAGTGGAATGCCCGACACTTCCCCAACGCCCCGATCACCCTTACGAGTTGGGGCGCCTCGCGAGGTTGCCGAACGCGACGAGGGCCGCACCCCGTGCGAAACGGGGTGCGGCCCTCAACCGTGTATACGGAACTGCTTACTTGCGGATCAGCGAGCGCAGCACGTACTGCATGATGCCGCCGTTGCGGTAGTAGTCCGCCTCGCCGGGGGTGTCGATGCGGACGACCGCGTCGAACTCGACGCCCGTGTCGGTGGTGACCTTGACCGTGCGCGGGGTGATGCCGTTGTTCAGCTCGGTCACACCGGTGAAGGTGAAGGTCTCCTCGCCGGTCAGGCCCAGGGACTCCGCCGTGGCGCCCTCGGGGAACTGCAGGGGCAGGACGCCCATGCCGATGAGGTTCGAGCGGTGGATGCGCTCGTAGGACTCGGCGATGACGGCCTTGACGCCGAGCAGCGCGGTGCCCTTGGCGGCCCAGTCGCGGGACGAGCCGGAGCCGTACTCCTTGCCGGCCAGGACGACCAGCGGGATGCCCTGCTCGATGTAGTTGCGCGAGGCGTCGTAGATGAACGAGACCGGCGCGCCATCCTTGGTGAAGTCGCGGGTGAAGCCGCCCTCCGTGCCCGGCGCGATCTGGTTGCGCAGGCGGATGTTGGCGAACGTACCGCGGATCATGACCTCGTGGTTGCCGCGGCGGGAGCCGTAGCTGTTGAAGTCACGACGCTCGACACCGTGCTCGGTGAGGTACTTGCCGGCCGGGGTGTCGGCCTTGATGGCACCGGCCGGGGAGATGTGGTCGGTGGTGACCGAGTCGCCCAGCTTGGCCAGGACGCGGGCACCGGCGATGTCGGTGACCGGGGTGGTCTCCATCGTCATGCCCTCGAAGTACGGGGGCTTGCGGACGTAGGTGGACTCGGTGTCCCACTCGAAGGTGTTGCCGGTCGGGATCGGCAGCGCCTGCCACTGGGCGTCGCCCGCGAAGACGTCCTGGTAGGACTTGTTGAACATGTCCTCGCCGATGGCGTTGGCCACGACGTCGTTGACCTCGGCCTCGGAGGGCCAGATGTCCTTGAGGAAGACCGGGTTGCCGTCGGTGTCGGTGCCCAGGGCGTCCTTGGTGATGTCCACCTTCATGGAACCCGCGAGGGCGTACGCGACGACCAGCGGCGGGGAGGCCAGGTAGTTCATCTTGACGTCGGGGTTGATGCGACCCTCGAAGTTGCGGTTGCCCGAGAGGACGGACGTGACCGCGAGGTCGTGCTCGTTGACGGCCTTGGAGACCTCCTCCGGCAGCGGGCCGGAGTTGCCGATGCAGGTGGTGCAGCCGTAGCCGACGAGGTTGAAGCCGACCTTGTCGAGGTAGGGGGTCAGGCCCGCCTTGTCGAAGTAGTCGGTGACGACCTTGGAGCCCGGGGCGAGCGTGGTCTTGACCCACGGCTTGCGGGTCAGGCCCTTCTCGACCGCCTTCTTGGCCACGAGCGCCGCGGCGACCATGACGTAGGGGTTCGAGGTGTTGGTGCAGGAGGTGATCGCGGCGACGGTGACGGCGCCGTGGTCGATCTCATAGGTGGTGCCGTCGGGGGCCGTGACCGTGGTCGGGCGGGACGGGACACCGTTGGCGGCGGCCGGGGAGTCGGAGGCCGGGAAGGACTCCTTGCCCGCCTCGTCGTCGTCCTCGACGTAGTTGCGGACGTCCAGCGCGAACTGCTGGGCGGCGTTGGCCAGGATGATGCGGTCCTGCGGGCGCTTCGGGCCGGCGATCGACGGGACGACCGTCGAGAGGTCCAGCTCGAGCTTCTCGGAGAAGTCCGGCTCGGCGGCCGGGTCCAGCCACAGGCCCTGCTCCTTGGCGTACGCCTCGACCAGCGCGACCTGCTGCTCGGAGCGGCCGGTGAGCTTCAGGTACTTCAGCGTCTCGCCGTCGATCGGGAAGATCGCGGCGGTGGAGCCGAACTCCGGCGACATGTTGCCGATGGTGGCGCGGTTGGCCAGCGAGGTGGCGGCGACGCCCTCGCCGTAGAACTCGACGAACTTGCCGACGACACCGTGCTTGCGCAGCATCTCGGTGATGGTCAGCACCAGGTCGGTGGCGGTGGTGCCGGCCGGCAGCTCGCCGGTCAGCTTGAAGCCGACGACGCGCGGGATCAGCATGGAGACCGGCTGGCCGAGCATCGCGGCCTCGGCCTCGATGCCGCCGACGCCCCAGCCCAGCACGCCGAGACCGTTGACCATCGTGGTGTGCGAGTCGGTGCCGACGAGGGTGTCGGGGTACGCCTGGCCGTTTCGGACCATGACCGTGCGGGCCAGGTGCTCGATGTTCACCTGGTGGACGATGCCGGTGCCCGGGGGGACGACCTTGAACTCGTCGAAGGCGGTCTGGCCCCAGCGCAGGAACTGGTAGCGCTCCTTGTTGCGGCCGTACTCCAGCTCGACGTTCTGGCCGAAGGCGTCCTTCGTGCCGAACTTGTCGGCGATGACGGAGTGGTCGATGACCAGCTCGGCCGGGGCCAGCGGGTTGATCTTCGCCGGGTCGCCGCCGAGCTCCTTGACGGCCTCACGCATGGTGGCGAGGTCCACGACACAGGGCACGCCGGTGAAGTCCTGCATGATCACGCGGGCCGGCGTGAACTGGATCTCCTGGCTGGGCTGGGCCTGGGAGTCCCAGCCGCCGATCGCGCGGATGTGGTCGGCGGTGATGTTCGCGCCGTCCTCCGTGCGGAGCAGGTTCTCCAGCAGCACCTTCAGGCTGTAGGGAAGGCGCGCGGCGCCCTCGACCTTGTCCAACCGGAAGATCTCGTACGACTCGTCGCCCACGTGCAGCGTGCTGCGGGCGTCGAAGCTGTTCGCCGACACGACAGTCTCCTTCATGCATGAATTCGCGTACTGCGGCAATCCTGCCGTCACGGGTTCGCGCCAATCCGATAAGGTGTGCCTTAGTTAGGCATGCCTTACTGGCGCGACAGCGGTACGCCTCTCGGCAGATATCTCGATGTCGAGATAACTCTAGTACATCGCCGAGGGGCGGTCATGTCCCGGCAGGTGCCGAAAGGCCCCGGCGGGCCGTCACCGGCTGTCGTCGGAGTCGTCCCGGTCGGCGCGCGAGCCCTCGTCGCCCGCCTCTCTGCCGCGCTGCCGCTCCTGCCGGTGCTGACGTTCCTGACGCTCCTGCTCCTGGGCGCCGAGCGTCTCCTCCGTCATGTCGTCCACGTAGCGCGGGTCGCGTTCCCTGTCGGCCATGCCTGCTCTCCTCGGCCTCTCCTCGGCGGGGTGGATCAGGTGGGGCGGGCTCCGCCCCGGATCAGCGTGGCACGGGGGCCTTCGGGTGCGCATTTCGGGCGATCCCGCGCCTCGCGGGCCGGCCGCCCCCGGCGCACGGCAGCGGGCCCCCGCTCGCGGAGGTGCCCGGTGCGCCCGACGGGCGGGAAAGGGGTGACGGCCGCGTCTGGCCGCAGGTCACACGGGGAAAGCAAAGACCGTCAGGAATACGACACAACACGGCCGGCCGGGCACGGGAACCGGCCCCCGCAGGAAGTAATCTCATATCTGAGATACCGTCTGACTCATGACAGACGCCTACCTCGCCCGCATCGGCAAGCTCATCCGTGACGCGCGGCAGCACCGCGGCTGGACGCAGTCCCAGCTCGCAGAGGCGCTCGGCACCAGCCAGAGCGCCGTCAATCGCATCGAGCGGGGAAATCAGAACATCAGCCTTGATATGATCGCCAGGATCGGCGAGGCGCTGGACAGCGAGATCGTCTCCCTCGGATACGCGGGCCCGATGCATCTGAGGGTCGTCGGCGGCCGCCGCCTCTCCGGCGCCATCGACGTCAAGACCAGCAAGAACGCCTGTGTGGCGCTGCTGTGCGCGACCCTCCTGAACGCGGGCCGCACGACGCTGCGCCGGGTCGCCCGGATCGAGGAGGTCTACCGGATCCTGGAGGTCCTCGGCAGCATCGGCGTCCGGGCCCGCTGGATCAACGACGGCAACGACCTGGAGATCGTCCCGCCCGCCGAGCTGGACCTCGCCGCGATGGACACCGAGGCCGCCCGCCGCACCCGCAGCGTGATCATGTTCCTCGGCCCGCTGCTGCACCGGATGGACCACTTCAAGATCCCGTACGCCGGCGGCTGCGACCTCGGCACCCGGACCGTGCAGCCGCACATGACGGCCCTGCGGCACTTCGGCCTGGAGGTCACCGCCACCGACGGCACCTACCACGCACAGGTCGACCGTTCGGTCGCACCCACCCGGGCGATCGTGCTGACCGAGCGCGGCGACACCGTCACCGAGAACGCGCTCCTGGCGGCCGCCCGCCACGACGGCGTCACCGTCATCCGCAACGCCAGCTCCAACTACATGGTCCAGGACCTCTGCTTCTTCCTGGAGGAGCTGGGCGTCAAGGTCGAGGGCATCGGCACGACCACCCTCACCGTGCACGGCGTGGCCACCATCGACCGGGACGTCGACTACGCGCCCTCCGAGGACCCGGTGGAGGCCATGAGCCTGCTGGCCGCCGCCGTCGTCACGGAGTCCGAGCTGACGATCCGCCGCGTCCCCGTGGAGTTCATGGAGATCGAGCTCGCCGTCCTGGAGGAGATGGGCCTCGACCACGAGCGCAGCCCCGAGTACGCGGCGGACAACGGCCGTACGCGCCTGCTCGACCTGACCGTGCGCCCCTCCAAGCTGCGGGCGCCGATCGACAAGATCCACCCGATGCCGTTCCCCGGCCTCAACATCGACAACGTGCCGTTCTTCGCGGCCATCGCCGCGGCCGCGCAGGGCCAGACCCTCATCCACGACTGGGTCTACGACAACCGCGCCATCTACCTCACCGACCTCAACCGTCTCGGCGCCGACGTCAAGCTCCTCGACCCCCACCGCGTCCTCGTCGAGGGACCGACCCGCTGGCGCTCGGCGGAGATGATGTGCCCGCCCGCCCTGCGCCCCGCCGTGGTCGTCCTGCTGGCGATGATGGCGGCGGAGGGCACGTCGGTGCTGCGCAACGTCTATGTGATCAACCGCGGTTACGAGGACCTCGCGGAGCGGCTCAACTCGATCGGCGCGCAGATCGAGATCTTCCGCGACATTTGAGCCATGCCCGTTACCGGACGGCGTGGATGAAGGTCGTCCACGCCGTGGGCGGGAAGAAGAGGACGGGGCCGTCGGGGGACTTGCTGTCGCGGACGGGGACGGTGCCGGGGAGGTTGGCGGCGACTTCGACGCACAGGCCGCCATCTCCGTTGCTGTAGGACGACTTGCGCCAGTTCGCGTCGGCTAAATCATTGGTGGTGCCCATGTGCCATCCAGTCCTTGGCCGTTGAATCGATCAGGGCCTGTGATGCCTCTGGCGACAGCGCGGTGGCCCTGGCCAGATCGTAGGCTGATCGGAATCGCGCGACCAGGGCCGGTTCCTCGATGAGTTGGCCTGTGTATGCACCCTCGGTGTAGACAACAGGAGGCGCGTCACTGAAATCCATCAGCCAGACGCACATGTCCAGGAACGGATGCGGTCCGGCGGCGAACGGCATCACCTGGAGCAGGACATTGGGATGGGCTTGAAGCGTTTGCACAACATGGGTTAGCTGTTCCCCCATGGCCTTGGGGCCACCGACGGGCACGCGAAGGGCGGCCTCATGGAGGATGCCCCAGAGGATCGGAGCATCAGGCCCATCGAGCAGCTTCGCACGCTCCATGCGGTCGCTGACGTACTCCTCCACCACCTGTTGTGGGGCGAAGCGCTGCGAGCCCCGGATGAGCGCACGTGCGTATGCCTCCGTCTGCAGCACACCCGGTACAACCATGGGCGCGTAGAGGCTGATTGTCTTTGCCTGCTGCTCCAGTTCCGCCGCGTCGGCCGCGTATTCCGGAACTCTCGACGTCCGGGCCAGGCGGCAGAGCCGCTGCAGATGCTCGCCGCTGTCAAGCACATCGTCGAGGAGCTCGGAGATTTCCAACTGCGGCCTTCGGACGGCCGCTTCGAATTGGCCGATGTACGCACCGGAGCAGAAGACGCGACGTCCGAGCTGCTCCTGCGTGAAGCCGGCCGCCTCACGCAGGCGTCGCAGCTCGGACCCGTAGAACGTACGGGGGTCGCTGTACGGGTCGGTATTCCTGGGCTGGGTCACCTACCCACGGTAGTCCGGAAGTTCCGGCCCGTAATGGCGATCTCGTGCAGTGACGTTACGTCAGAACAGCATCCCGTACTGGTTCCAGCCGGAGTTGCCGATCTTGACCCTGTACTCGAACGGCTGGGACGCCTTGCCCGTGCCGCGGTAGAGCCACAGAGCACCGTCCTTGTCACGGGCGATCAGGTCGGCCTTGCCGTCCTGGTCCACGTCACCGGTGGCCACCAGCTTGTTGAACTGGTTCCAGCCGCCGCCGATGCGCTGCTTGGTCTCGAACGGCTTGGTGTAGTCGCCGGTGCCCTTGTAGAGCCACAGCACGCCGTCCTTGTCGCGGGCGACGATGTCGGTCTTGCCGTCACCGGTGAGGTCGCCGCGGCCCTGGATCTCGGTGTACTGGTTCCAGCCCGGACCGACCTTCTTGCGGCCCGTCAGGGTGCCGTCGGGGTAGGCCAGGTAGAGCCACAGGACACCCTCGCGGTCGCGGACCAGGATGTCGGACTCGCCCCCGCCGCCCAGGTTGCCGGGGGAGATGAACTGGTCGTACTGGCCCCAGTCGTCCGCCACGATCTTCGAGCTGTCGGCGGTGGCGTAGATGATGTTCTGGGCGTTGTCGCGGACGTAGAGCGCCTCGCTCAGGCCGTCCCGGTCGTGGTCGACCCGCGCCGCGGCGTTGATCTTGCTCCAGCCGTTGGTGACGTACTCCTTGGGCGTGATGCCGCCCTTGCCGTCGGGCCAGTAGAAGTAGAGGTCGTCGGAGTTGACGGCGCTCAGCGGGAAGAACGGGGCCTCGGCGGACGGGCCGTCGGCCTTGACCTTGCCGCGCGGGGCCGCCAGGCGCGAGGCAATGGCCTTGGGGGCCTGGGCGCCCGACTTGGGGTAGTCGCCGGACTTCGCCTCGCCGCGCAGCGCCGCGAGGCGGTGCGCGGCGGAGGTGTCGGCGGAGAGCTTGGCCGCGGACTTGGCCGCGCCCGAGGCGGGAGAGGCGGAGGGGCTGTCGGCCATGGCCGTGCCGGCGGTGGTGCCGAGCAGGGCGGCGGCTATGGCCGCGGTCGCGATGCGGCGTGCGGCGACGCCGCGCGTACGGCCGGGGAGATGAGCCACGTGGGTCTCCAGAAAGTCTCAGGTGAGAGCGGCGGCCCCAATCCGGGACCGCCGCCGAACCCCATGATCTTTCACATTTTCTTTACCTGTCAATCACTGTGTGTGGATCTCGGACCGATCAGCTCGATCTCTGCGAGTGTGCCCTCACCGGCCAGTGTCTCCAGGCGGTAGTGGTGGAAGGAGCCCGGAGTGTGCACCGTGAAGACCCGGGTCTGCCGGTCCCAGGCGAAGGACTCGCCCGTGCGCCGGTCGACCTCCGTCCAGCTCTCGCCGTCCGCCGAGCCCTTGAGGACCCAGCCGCCCGGAGCCTTGGCGCGGTCGGCCGACGTGAGGGTGTACGAGGTCACGCGCGAGCCGGACGGCACCTCCAGGGGAGCCACGGTGAAGGACGCCTCCGTGGCCGAGGTGTTGTCCGTCAGGGGCGAGGTGCCCGGTGCCGTCAGATCGCCCTCCGGCTCCGGCACCGCGTCGTCGTGGGTCAGGGAGGTGGGGCCCGCGTCCCGGCCGCTGCCCCACGCGGAGGGCCGGGGGCCCATGGTGAACTCCAGCGTCCCGCCGTTCGCCACCACGGAGTGCGGGAGCGCCGTGGAGGCCCACTTCTTGCCGTTGACCCGCAGCCCCTGCACATAGACGTTCCGGGCGCTGTTGCCCGGCGCCTTCACGACCAGGTCGCGGCCGTTCTCCAGGTGGACGGTGGCCCGGGTGAACAGCGGGGACCCGATCGCGTACTCCCCGCTGCCCATCACCAGCGGATAGAACCCGAGGGCGCTGAAGACGTACCACGCCGACATCTCGCCGTTGTCCTCGTCGCCCGGGTACCCCTGGCCGATCTCGCTGCCGAGGTAGAGGCGGGACATCACCTCGCGGACCTTCTCCTGCGTCTGCCAGGGCTGCCCCGCCGCGTCGTACATGTAGGCGATGTGGTGCGAGGGCTGGTTGCTGTGGCCGTACATGCCCATCCGGACGTCCCGGGCCTCGGTCATCTCGTGGATGACGCCGCCGTACGAACCGGCGAACTCGGGCGATCCGGTCTCGGGCGTGCGGAAGAAGGTGTCGAGCTTGCGCGCCAGGCCGTCGCGGCCGCCGTAGAGGTTGGCCAGACCCCTGCTGTCCTGCGGGACCGTGAAAGCGAAGTTCCAGCCGTTGGTCTCGGTGTAGTCGTGGCCCCAGACGCGCGGGTCGTACTGCTTGGGCGTCAGCCGCCAAGCGCCGGAGGGGTCCTTGCCCTGGAAGAAGCCGACGGCCGGGTCGAAGAGCTTGACGTAGTTCCGGGCGCGGTTCAGGAAGTAGTGGGACTCCTCCCGGTAGCGGACCTTGTGGGTCTTCTCGTAGAGGGCCTGGCCCATCCGCCCGAGGCCGAAGTCGTTGATGTAGCCGTCCATCGCCCAGGACATGCCCTCGCGCGTCGTGGTGCTGGTGTAGCCGAGGAAGGTGGAGGTCTCCATGCCCTTGCGGCCCACGCCGGGGTTGGGCGGCGCCACCGTGGCGTTCTTGAGCGCCGCCGCGTACGCCGCCTCGGCGTCGAAGTCGACGCCCTTGGCGTAGGCGTCGGCGAAGGCGACGTCCGAACTGGTGCCGGTCATCAGGTCGGCGTAGCCGGGGGAGGACCAGCGGGAGATCCAGCCGCCGTCCTTGTACTGCTGGACGAAGCCGTCCACGAGCTTCCCCGCCCGCTTCGGGGTCAGGAGCGCGTAGGCGGGCCAGGTGGTGCGGTAGGTGTCCCAGAAGCCGTTGTTGACGTAGACCTCGCCGTCGACGATCTTCGCGCCGGTACGGGTCGGGGTGGACTCGCCGGCGGGCGGGGCGAAGGGGCTGGCGTACCGGCTGCGCGGGTGTGCGGCCGAGCCGGTGTTCTCGAAGCCCGAGTTGGGATAGAGGTAGAGGCGGTAGAGGTTGGAGTAGAGCGTGGTGAGCTGGTCCCGGCTCGCGCCCTCGACCTCGATCCGGCCGAGGACGGCGTCCCACGCGTCGCGGGCGCGGTCGTGTACGTCCGCGAAGGAGGTGCCGGCCGGGATCTCCTGGTCGAGGTTGGCCTTCGCCTGGTCGACACCGATGAGGGAGGTCGCGATGCGCAGCGTGACCGTACGGTCCTGGCCGGGCTTGAAGCGCAGATAGCCGGTGACGCCGTCGCCCCGGGTGCCCTCGCCGCCCGTGCGCTGCACGCCGTCCGGGTCGGCCGAGCTGATCGCGCTGCCCGGGAGGTCCGGAGGGCCGCCCAGCTTGCCGCCGGCGGTGACGGGCGCGTCGAAGACGCCGTAGACGAAGAGCCGCCCGGCGCCGGTGGACAGCCCGCTGCGCACATCCGAGTAGCCGGTGATCACGCCGTGGTCGGGGTCGAGGGTCAGGCCCCCCTGATCCCGGACGTTGTCAAGGATGACGCTGGCGTTCTCACCCGGAAAGGTGAAACGCATCAGCGCGGCATGGTCGCTGGGGACGATCTCCGACTTCAGCCCGTTGTCGAAGGTGACGCCGTAGTAGTGCGGCTTCGCGATCTCACGGGAGTGGTGGAAGGGGAGGGCGCGGGCCGTCCGCCCGGCATCCGGGGTGCCGGTGGCGGCCGACGGCATGACCTGGAAGGTCTGCCGGTCGCCCATCCAGGGGCTCGGCTCATGGCCGGCGCTGAACGCCTGGATGGTCGGGAGGTTGTCGGCGTTGTTGGCGGCGGCGTACTGGTAGAGCCAGTCCGTCGAGCCGGCGTTGGTGACGGGGGTCCAGAAATTGAAACCATGGGGCACGGCCGTGGCGGGGAAGGTGTTGCCGCGGGAGAAGGTCGAGCTGGAATGCGTGCCGCGCGTGGTGACGGCGTAGTCCGCCGGGTGCGCCGCGGGCTTCTCCGCGGGGGCGGGCGCGAGCGAGATGTCGTCCACCCACCCGCGGAATTTCGCCGGGCCGACGGGGGAGTCGTAGGCGATCAGCACCCGGGCGACCGTCTTGCCCGCGGCGACCGCGCCGATCCGCGACTCCTTGGCGTTCCACTGATTGACATAGAGGGTCTTGGACTCGGCCTGTCCCTGCGGTGTGAGGGGCGCGCCGTGCTGGTCGACCGCGCCCAGTCCGCTCAGATAGGTGCCGTCGGTGAAGGCGAGGTCGAGCGCGGCATGGGTGGCCGGATAGCGCGGGTCGGCCTCGGGCATCGAGGGGAAGATCTTGTAGGAGAGCAGGGTCTCCGGGGTGACCTTCACCTTCACGGCGAAGATCTTGTTGTAGGCGTAGGCATGGCCGGTGGCCCGGTGTCTGCCTCCGTAGCGCAGGGCGTGGGTGCCGGTGAAGCCGGCGCGTGGCTTGGCCGTCGGCGAGCCGGTGGGTCCGCTGTCGACGTAGCTGCGCATGTCCGGGGGCGGGGGGCCGCCGGTGTCCGCGGTCGCGAGCTGGAGCTCTGCCAGCTGGGTGATGCCGTCCCCGCCGTTGCGGGTTATGTCCAGCCGGTACTGCCGGTAGGAGGCGCGGTTGGCGAAGGAGAACTCCTTGGTCTGGAGGCGCTTTTCGAAGGAGACGTCCTTGCGGCTGTCCAGCACCGTCCAGCTGTGTCCGTCGTCGGAGCCCTGGAGCGTCCAGTCCCTGGGGTCCCGGCCGGGGGCGTCGTTGGCGGAGGTCAGCGCGTAGCGCACGGTCGTCACCGGCTCGGACAGCTCGAATTCCAGCCAGGGGGTCCGGTCGAAGACGAGCCACTTGGTCGTGGGCTCGCCGTCGATCAGGTTCTCCTTGACCTCCCCGGCCCCGGCGTTCTCCCCGCTAGCCCGGACGGCGGTGACCTTGTCGGTGACATTGCCCGGGATGCCCGCGGCGTCGCTGCCGTCTATCCCGGCGGCCCGCCGCCGTCCGTCGGGGCCGGTCTCGACCGCGTTGCGCCAATCGGGCTGCGGCTCACCCGGCTCGAAGGAGGAGCCGAAGCGCTGGGACGCGGCCTCGGCCCGTGCGGCGGCCGCCGAGGCCATGGCCGCCGCGCCCTGCGGGGTCTGAGTGGCCGTCACCACCAGGGCGGCCGCGAGGAGGGCCAGGGGGCGGGTGATTGTACGCCACCGGTGGCGGGATCCCTGTCGCCGACTCTGCCGCATCCCTTGCCTCTCCACGAAACCGACAACGTTGTCAACCGAGTAGCGCAGAGACAAGTAGGGCGTGAGACGCCAGTGGTGTCAAGGGTTCGGATGTTGGTGTCGCCGTGGGGCGGCATGGGTTGGGGAGGTCTCAACTCGGGAAAGACTGACGGTCAAAGCCGCTTTCGATCTTGCCCAGTTGATGTGAAGTGGACTATACCTGTCGGCGTCCGGGGCGGCCGCAGGCCGTCGCGGCGGATCCGGGGGAGAACGGCGGCCGGGGGCGCCGTGGGAGCGGCACCGATCCCGGGGAACACCCAGCACACCAAGCTTCAACTGACCCGCGGTGTCGGGCCCTTCGTCCATGACCGGTTCGCACGGTTCGCAAGGGGAGACCGCCACACCGCCTGAGTCCTGGAGAAGGCGAGGACTTGAGCATGGGATCCACCTCAGCATTCAGTCGGCGTGATCTGGTCAAGCGGACCGCGGCACTCGGCCTGATCGCAGTGCCGTCGATGAGTGTGCTCACCGCATGCGCCACCGGGGGCGGCAGCGACGACAACAGCAGTGCCGACAAGGGCGATCAGGGCAAGAAGTCGGAGAAGAATCCGCTCGGCGTCAAGAACGGCGCCCCGCTCGACGCGTTCATCTTCAAGGGCGGCCTCGGCGATCAGTACGCCAAGGACGCCGAGGCCGACTACAAGACCACGTACGGCGCCGAGGTCAAGCACACCGGCACCCAGCAGATCGGCCCCAAGCTCCAGCCCCGCTTCGCCGGTGGCAATCCGCCGGATGTCATCGACAACTCCGGTGCCGACCACCTGGACATGAACAAGCTGTCCTCGCAAGGGCAGTTGCTCGACCTCACCCCGCTGCTCGACGCCGCGTCGCCGGACGACCCCAAGAAGAAGGTCCGGGACATCCTCTATCCGAGCGCCATCGAGAAGGGCAAGCACAAGGACGCCTTCGACGTCCTCTATTACGCCTTCACCGTCTACGGCACCTGGTATTCCCAGAAGCTGCTGAGTGACAAGGGCTGGGCCTATCCGAAGTCCTTCGATGACATGATCAAGCTCTGCGAGGAGATCAAGAAGGCGGGCGTCGCGCCCTGGACCTATCCGGGCAAGTACCCGTACTACGTCCACTTCAATATCTTCCCGCAGATCGCCAAGATCGGCGGCCTGGAGAAGTGGATCGCGATCGACAACCTGGAGCCCAACGCCTGGACCTCCAACGACGCGGTCAAGCAGGTCATCGGGCACTACGAGGAGCTCGCCGCCAAGGGGTATTTCCTCGAGGGCAGCCAGGGTCTGACCCACATTCAGGCGCAGACCTCCTGGACCAAGGGCAAGGCCGTCTTCATCCCCAACGGCTCCTGGGTGGAGAACGAGGCGACCCCGACCACCCCCAAGGACTTCGGCATGGCCGTCGGCGCGCTCTTCGACGGCGGCTCCGGCGACAAGATGCCGCACGGCACGGTGCGCGCCGAGCCCAGCGAGCCGTTCATCGTGGCGAAAGCGGGCAAGAACCCCGTGGGCGGCATGGAGCTGCTGCGCATCATGCTCTCCAAGAAGCACGCGCAGAACTTCGCGCAGAAGGTCCATTCCCTCACCAGCAACATGCAGGGCGCGGAGGGTGCTTCACTCTCCCCGGGCCTGGCCTCCGCGGCGAAGGCCGTCAAGGACGCGGGCGGCAACCAGAACCTGCTGATGATCCAGTTGCAGGAGTGGTACCCCAAGCTGACGGACGAGAAGATGGGCGGCCTGACCAGCCAGCTGCTCACCGGTGACCTCAAGGCCGCCGAGTGGATCAAAAAGACGCAGCAGTACGCGGACGAGACCGCCAAGGACAGCTCCGTCACCAAGTTCCACCGGTCGGCCTGACGCGTCCGGCGGCCGACGAGGAAGGGCCGGGAGGCAGCATGCAGCACGGCAAGTACCGGTTCATCGCGGGGTTCCTGGCCCTGCCGCTGGCCGTCTACGCGATCTTTGTGATCTCGCCGTTCGTCCAGGCGTTCCAGATCGCGATGACCGACTGGAGCGGTCTCAAGGGCGCGGCGAAATACATCGGGTTCGACAACTACGACAAGCTCGTGCACAGCGACGAGTTCTGGAACGCGCTCAAGCACAACGTCATCATGCTGGTGCTCGTGCCGGTCGTGACGCTGGCGCTCGGGCTGTTCTTCGCCTTCATGCTCAATGTCGGCGGCAGGTCCCGGCGGGGCGCGGTGGTCACCGGGGTGCGGGGGTCGAAGTTCTATAAATTCGTCTTCTTCTTCCCCCAGGTCATCTCCATCACCATCATCTCGGTGATCTGGTTCAACATCTACAACCCGGATCCCTCGGACGGCATGCTCAACTCCCTGCTGGGGGCGGTGGGCCTGGACTCCCTGCAGAGCGCCTGGCTGGGGGAGAAGAGCATCGCCCTGGCCTGCATCATGCTCGTGATGATCTGGGCGAACGTCGGCTTCTACGTGGTCCTCTTCTCGGCGGCCATGGCCTCCATCCCGCGGGACATCTACGAGGCGGCGCTGCTGGACGGCGCCGGCCGCGCCCACACCTTCTTCCGGATCACCCTGCCGCTGCTGTGGGACACCGTGCAGACCGGCTGGGTCTACATGGGCATCATCGCGATGGACGCCTTCGCGCTGGTGCAGATCATGTCGGTGAACATGGGAGGACCGGACGGCGCGACGGACGTCGTCCCGCTGCGGCTCTATCAAACCGCCTTCCGCGACAGCCAATTCGGCTATGCGTCGGCCATGGGCATCGCCATGCTCATCGTGACTCTGCTGTTCGCCGTGCTCACCATGCGCTTCGCGCGTCGTGAGCGGATCGAGTTCTAGGGGTACGACGAATGACGACGGAAGCAGGCGCGGTACCCGCGAAGGAAACGGCCGCGGCCGAGCGGCGGGGCGGCCGGGAGAGGTGGCGCCGCCGCCCGGAGGGCGCGGTGCTCAACGTCTTCTCGCACGGCATTCTCATCGTCTGGGCGCTCATGGTGGGTCTGCCACTGATCTGGGTGCTGTGGAGTTCCTTCAAGAGCAGCGGTGACATCCTCGGCTCGCCCTGGTCGCTGCCGCGCTCGTTCCACTTCGAGAACTGGGCGCACGCCTGGGAACGGGCCAACATCGGCCGGTATTTCGGCAACACCATCATCGTCGTGGGCTGTTCGGTCATCGGGACGATGGTGCTCGGCTCGATGGCGGGCTATGTGCTGGCCCGCTTCTCCTTCCCCGGCAACCGCTTCATCTACTACCTTTTCGTGGCCGGGATGTCCTTCCCGGTCTTCATGCTGGTCATTCCGCTGTTCTTCGTGCTGCGCGACTTTCCCGGAGTGACCCTGCTGGCGACATACCCCGGGCTGATCCTGGTCTACATCGCCTTCTCGCTGCCCTTCACCGTCTTCTTCATGACGGCCTTCTTCCGTACGTTGCCGACCTCGGTCGCCGAGGCCGCGATGATCGACGGGGCCTCGCACACCCGGACGTTCTTCCAGGTCATGCTCCCGATGGCCAAGCCGGGCCTGATCAGCATCGGCATCTTCAATTTCCTGGGCCAGTGGAACCAGTACCTCCTGCCCATGGTCCTCAATCAGAACGAGCACCATTACGTCCTGACGCAGGGCCTCGCCCAGATCGCCCTCCAGCAGGGCTACGACGGGGACTGGGGCGGTCTGATGGCGGGCATGGTGATCGCCATGCTGCCGGTCCTCGTCGTCTATTTCCTCTTCCAGCGGCAGGTGCAGGCGGGCCTGACGGCGGGCGCGCTGAAATAGCCGCCGACGGCGCGCGCGGGCGTACGGACGGGCGCGGGGTGCCGCCACCGGGCCGGACGGTCAGTGGAGCGTGAACCAGACCGCCTTGCCGGGGCCCTGCGCGGCCGGGCGGACGCCCCAGGCCCTCGCGCAGCTGTCGATGAGGGTGAGCCCGCGGCCCGACTCGTCGTCCCAGCCCGCGTTGACGCGGGCCGGGACCTCGGGGCTGGTGTCGTGCACATCGACGCGCAGGATGCGCGAGCGGCAGCTGAGGTCCACGGTCACCGGGGATTTGGTGTGCACCACGCCATTGGTGACCAGTTCCGTGACCAACAGACAGGCGGTGTCGGCGAGGTCGAGGCGCCCGTGCTGTTGCAGCGCGAGCCGGAGAGAGCTGCGCACGATGCCGATCATCCAGGGCTGGGCAGGGATCCGGAGTGTGTACCACCAGTCGGCGGTGGCCAGTTGAGGGTCCTCGCACATTGCGGGCTCCGTTCGGGGGGTGGCTTCAAGAGTGGGATGGGATCGACCGCGAGTGCATAAATTCGGTGGGCTTTCGTCCCTGTGAGTGACTGTGCTCACCGGGTGTGTGCAGGCAGACTCTCTGCCCAAAGGAAGGGAGGATTGTCATGCCGCAGAAGCCCCCAACTATCCGCCAGAAGCGCCTCGGTGCGGAGCTCCGTAAGCTCCGTGAAGCGGCGGGTATGTCAGGTGAAGATGCCGCAGAGGCGCTGGAGTGCGGACAAGCCAAGATCAGCCGCATCGAGACCGGCACCAACGGGATTCGCCCGTTCGAGCTACGTGGTCTGCTGAAGGCCTACGGGGTGACCGATCGGGCGCTGGTCGAGTCGCTGGTGGACCTGGCCCGCGAGGGCCGCCGCCAGGGCTGGTGGAACCACTACGTGAGCGCCTTCCCCGGCATCGCCGACCTTGCGCACCTGGAGTCCAAGGCCGTCTCCGTCCAGGTCTGGCAGACCGTGCTCGTGCCCGGCCTCCTGCAGACCCCCGGCTATATGCGCGCGCTGTTCAAGGGCGGCAGGCACGGTTACGACGACGCCGGGACCGAGCGGTGCGTGGCGGCCCGTACCACCCGGCAGGCGGTGCTCGACAAGCCGGACGCCCCCGAGCTCACCGCGGTGGTCTACGAGGCGGCGCTGCGCGGCAGCGTCGGCGGGCCGGAGGTGATGCGGGGCCAGCTGGGACACCTCGTCGGCCTCGTGGAGGGCAAGCGGGCGCGGATCCAGGTGCTGCCGTTCGACGCGGGCGTGCACGGCGGACTGGACGGGCCGTTCGTCGTCTACGGACTGCTCGCGTCCGGGATGGACGTGGTGATGACGGACAGCCTCGCCGCGGCCGCCTATCTGGACCGCGAGGAGGACGTCCGGCGCTACCGGGCGCTCTTCGACTCGCTGCGCTCCCTCGCGCTCGACCCGGCCCCCTCACTGGTCATGATCAAGAAGTTGGCGGTACGGGCGTGACCGCCCGGCGCCCCGCGGCGCCCGCCACCCCGCTCCGGTGGCAGCGGTCCCGGTTCTCCGGCAGCGGCGGCGGCCAGGAGTGCCTGGAGGCGGCCGCCGGACCCGGCGGGCCGCGCTTCCGGGAGAGTGACCGGCCGCGTACCGTGCTGACGCCCGCACCCGGCGCCTGGGCGGCCCTGCTGCGGGCCGTGAAGTCCGGCGCCCTGGACGGGCACCGGCCCGCCCGGCCTCCGGGCCCGGGAGCTCGATAGGGTTCGAGGCCTTGACGGGAGTTACCCCGGACAGCTCAGCTTAGAGTTCATATGTTGTACGGATGGCTGGGCTCCAGTGCTGTGGCCCGGCCGCGGGGCGGCGGTCGTGCCGTACCCGGCGAGGCGGGAGTGAATGGGCGTGGAGACTCCGGGGTCGCAGTCGTCGCTGCACCGGGCCAACCTGGAGCGGGTCGTGCGTGCCGTGCGCATGGCGGGCTCGCTCACCCAGGCGGAGATCGCCCGCGCCACGGGCCTGTCGGCGGCCACGGTCTCCAACATCGTGCGGGAGCTGAAGGACGGCGGCACGGTCGAGGTCACCCCCACCTCCTCCGGCGGGCGCCGGGCCCGCAGCGTCTCCCTGTCCGGTGACGCCGGGATCGTCGTGGGGGTCGACTTCGGGCACACCCACCTGAGGGTGGCCGTCGGCAACCTCGCGCACCGGGTGCTGGCCGAGGACGCCGAGCCGCTGGATGTGGACGCCTCCGCCGCGCAGGGCCTGGACCGGGCCGAGCACCTGGTCAAGCGGCTGATCAAGGAGGCGGGCATCAACCCCGCCAAGATCGTCGGGGTGGGCCTGGGCGTGCCGGGCCCGATCGACGTCGCCTCCGGCACCCTGGGCTCGACCGCGATCCTGCCGGGCTGGGCGGGCACCAACCCCCGCGACGACCTCGCGGCCCGGATCGGCGTGCCCGTCTACGTCGACAACGACGCCAACCTCGGCGCCCTCGGCGAGCTGGTCTGGGGCGCGGGCCGGGGCGCGACCGACCTCGCGTACATCAAGGTCGCCAGCGGCGTGGGCGCCGGCCTGGTGATCAACGGGCAGATCTACCGGGGCCCGGGCGGCACCGCCGGCGAGATCGGGCACATCACGCTGGACGAGGCGGGCCCGGTCTGCCGGTGCGGCAACCGCGGCTGCCTGGAGACCTTCACCGCGGCCCGCTATGTGCTGCCCCTGCTCCATTCGGCCCACGGCACCGATCTGACCGTCGCCCGCATGGTGGAGCTCGCGCGCGGGCGACCCGGGCTGCCGACGGGTGATCGGGGACGTCGGCCGGCACATCGGCAGCGGCGTGGCCAACCTCTGCAACCTCCTCAACCCCAGCCGTGTCGTGCTCGGCGGCGATCTCGCGGACTCCGGCGAGCTGGTGCTCGCACCGATCCGGGAATCCGTCTCGCGGTACGCGATCCCCAGCGCCGCACGGCAGTTGGAGGTCGTGCCCGGCGCGCTGGGCGGCCGGGCCGAGGTGCTGGGCGCGCTGGCGCTCGTCCTGAGCGAGATGGGCGATTCGACGCTGCTGGACGATTCCCGGCCGGCGGACGCCCCGGTGCCGTCCTGACGGCCGTCAGCGTTTTCAGACGGCACGCCGCGCACGTATCTTGAGTTCACGCAGATAACGAATGGCATCGTTGCCATCTCGTTAAGGATTTACTTCTTGACGCCCCCTTGGGGGCCGAGTTGACTTCCAGCCACCTCGGCCGCAACGACGCGGCCTCGTCAGGGAGGTATCTGCAAGTGAACACGCATCTGCGGCGTGCTGCCGTGGCCGTGGCGGCCGTCTCGATGGCAGCGGGTCTCGCCGCCTGTGGCAGCGCCAAGCAAGCCGGTGGCGGGAACAAGAAGGAATCGAAGGGCTCGCTGACCATCGGCCTCCTTCTGCCGGAGAACCAGACCGCCCGCTACGAGCGGTTCGACAAGCCGCTGATCGAGAAGAAGATCAAGGAACTCGCGGGCACGCAGACGACGGTCCTCTACGAGAACGCCAAGCAGGACGCGTCGGTCCAGCAGCAGCAGGTCGACACAATGATCACCAAAAAGGTCGACGCGCTGATCGTGGACCCGGTGGACGCGAAGTCGATAGCGAGCTCGGTGAAGAAGGCGAACGACAAGGGAATTCCCGTCGTCGCCTACGACCGGCTGGCCGAGGGCCCCATCAAGGCGTACACCTCCGTGGACAACGAGCGTGTCGGGAAGATCCAGGGCGAATCGCTGCTGAAGGAGCTGGGCGACAACGCCTCCAAGGGCGACATCGTCATGATGAACGGTTCCGTCACCGACCCCAACGCCAAGATGTACAAGGACGGCGCCCACTCCGTGCTCGACGGGAAGGTCACGATCGGCAAGGAGTACGACACCAAGGAGTGGAAGCCGGAGAACGCCAACGAGAACATGAAGGGCGCCATCTCCTCGCTCGGCAAGGACAAGATCGTCGGCATCTACTCCGCCAACGACGGCATGGCGGGCGGCATCATCACCGCCCTCAAGAGCGCGGGCTTCGACAAGCTGCCGCCGGTGACCGGCCAGGACGCCGAGCTCTCCGCGGTCCAGCGCATCCTGGCGGACGAGCAGTTCATGAGCGTCTACAAGCCGTACAAGCCCGAGGCCGACGCCGCCGCCGAGATGGCCGTCGCCCTCGCCCAGGGCAAGAAGCTCGACGGCATCGCCAAGTCCACCGTGGACAGCGGCTCCGAGAAGAAGATCCCCTCCGTCATCGTCACCCCCTTCGCCCTCACCAAGCCCGACATCGCCCAGTACGTCGGCAAGGAGGGCTTCTTCAACCTGGACGAGATCTGCACCGCGAAGTACAAGGCGCAGTGCGACAAGGCCGGACTGAAGTAAGCCCCAGCGTCCCGCCGTTGAAGGCGGTGAAGGAGATGATGAACGTGTCCGCTACGCCCGTGCTGGCGTTGCGCGGGATCTCCAAGCGGTTCGGTGCCGTCCAGGCGCTCACCGATGTGGAGCTGGAGATCCGTTGCGGTGAGGTGGTCGCCCTGGTCGGTGACAACGGTGCCGGTAAGTCGACTCTGGTCAAGGCCATTGCCGGGGTCGGTCCCGCCGACGACGGTGTGATCGAGTGGGAAGGGCGGCCGGTCACCGTCGACCGGCCGCACACCGCCCAGGAGCTGGGTATCGCGACGGTCTACCAGGATCTCGCGCTGTGCGACAACCTCGATGTCGTCGGCAACCTCTTCCTCGGCCGGGAGATTGTCCGCGCCGGGGTGCTCGACGAGGTCGAGATGGAGCGCCGCGCCCGCGAGCTGCTCGCCACCCTGTCCATCCGGATCCCCAGTGTCCGTATCCCTGTCGCCTCGCTCTCCGGCGGGCAGCGGCAGACCGTCGCCATCGCCCGCTCGCTGCTGGGCGAGCCCAAGGTCGTCATCCTCGACGAGCCCACCGCGGCGCTGGGCGTCGAGCAGACCGCGCAGGTCCTCGACCTCGTCGAACGGCTGCGGGAGCGCGGCCTCGGCGTCATCCTCATCAGCCACAACATGGCCGACGTGCGAGCCGTCGCCGACCGGGTCGCGGTGCTCCGCCTCGGCTGCAACAACGGCACCTTCGAGGTGCGCGCCACCTCCCAGGAAGAGATCATCTCCGCCATCACCGGTGCCAACGACAACGCTGTCACCCGCCGTGAGGCACGTCGGCAGGGCGAGGGCGACAGCGAGACCGCGGAGGGGAACCAGTGAGCACGAATCCGTCCGAGTCCCGGGGCACCGAGCCCGCCGACGGCAACGGCCAGGCACCCGCCGAGGGCGCCGTCACCGCCGTCGACCCCCGCCTGCTGGTCAGGCAGGAAGGTTTCGCCGGCTACTGGAGCGAGTTCGGCCGCAAGCTGCGCAGCGGTGAGCTGGGCTCGCTGCCCGTGGTGGTCGGGCTGATCATCATCGCCATCGTCTTCCAGCTCCGGGACTCGGCCTTCCTGGGCGCGGAGAACCTCTCCAACCTCTTCGTCACCGCGGCCGGTACGGGTCTGATCGCGGTCGGCATCGTCTTCGTCCTGATCCTCGGCGAGATCGACCTGTCCGTGGGCTCCGTGAGCGGTCTGGCCGCCGCCGTGTTCGCCGTGCTCAACGTGAACCACGGCATGCCCGAATGGCTCGCGTTGGTGCTCGCGATCCTCTCGGGCGCGGTGATCGGCGCGCTGCACGGCTTCTTCTTCGCCCGGATCGGCGTGCCCGCGTTCGTGGTGACCCTGGCCGGCCTGCTCGGCTGGAACGGCCTGATGCTCCAGGTGCTCGGCTCCAACGGCACCATCAACCTCGACGACACCGGGCTCGTCGCCGACCTCACCAACCACTACTTCACCGACATCTCCGCGGCCTACGGCCTGGCGACCCTGAGCGTGGCCGCGTTCTTCCTGCTGTCCTTCCGCGACAGCAGGCGCCGCGAGGCGGCGGGCGTCCCCAGCAGGCCGCTCAGCGAGATCGTCCTGCGCACGGTGGCGCTGGCGGTGCCCGCCTATGTGGTGGCCTGGCTGTTCAACCAGTACAAGGGCCTGCCGCTGGCCGTGGTGATCTTCCTCGGGGTCGTGGTCGCCCTCGACTTCGTGCTGCGCCGCACCTCGTACGGGCGCAAGATCTTCGCGCTCGGCGGCAGCGTCGAGGCGGCCCGCCGGGCGGGCATCAATGTCTCGGCGATCCGCATCTCGGTCTTCGCGCTCTCCGGGACGATGGCGGCGCTCGGCGGGATGTTCCTGGCCTCGCAGATCAATGCCGCGAACCAGTCCTCCGGGGCGGGCAGCCTGCTGATGAACGCCATCGCGGCGGCCGTCATCGGCGGCACGAGCCTCTTCGGCGGCCGGGGCAAGACGTGGTCCGCCCTGTTGGGCGTCCTCGTCATCCAGTCCATCGCGTCGGGGATGGCGCTGCTGGGGATCGCGTCGGCGGTCCAGTACATGATCACCGGTGCGGTGCTGCTGGCCGCGGTCGTGATCGACTCGGTGTCGCGCCGCACGCAGCGCAGCGCGGGGCGCGCGTAGCGCGATGGGTGCCCCGAAGTGGGGTGCGGCTTCTGTCCTCAATCGCCGGACGGGCTGAATTCAGCCCGTCCGGCGATTGAGGACCGGGGTCCGGGGCGGAGCCCTGGTTTCGGGAAGGGGCGGGATCGGGGAAAGATCCCGCCCCACCCTCCTCAGCTCACATTCACCGCCGTGTCATCGATGACGAAATCCGTCGCGAGCGACGAGTCCTCCGTGCCGGTGAAGGTGAACGTCACCGTCTTGCCCGCGTACGCGGAGACGTCGAAGGACTTCTGCGCATAGCCACTGCCGCTGTCGAGGTTCGACCAGCTGCCCAGCTTCGCCGTCCCCGCCTGCAGCGTCAGCGTGTCGTAGGCCGTGCTCCCCGTCTCCTTCGTGTCGACGTGCAGCCAGAAGCTGAGCTTGGCGTGGCAGCCCGCCGGGATGGTCACGGTCTGCGCGAGCGTGTCGGTGTGGGCGCTGCCGTAGCCGTCGAGCCAGGCCTTCCAGGAGCCGGAGTGCGCGGGCTGTGACGCGCTGTTGTCGATCACGCCCGAGGTGGCGCTCCACGGCGCGGCCGTACCGGTCTCGAAGCCCGCGTTGCCCAGCAGCTGGGCCGCTGTGCAGCCGCCGCCCGTCGCGTTGACGGTCCAGGCGAAGGACGCGCTCCCGGTGGCCTTGGTGCTGTCCTGGGCGGTCACCGTGACGTTCGACGTGCCGGGGGTGGTCGGCGTGCCGCTGATGACGCCGGTCCTCGCGTCGATCGACAGCCCGGCGGGCAGCCCGGTGGCGCTGTAGGCGAGGGACTGGGCGGCGTCGGAGTCGGTGGCCCTGACCGGCAGGGAGACGGCCGTGCCGACCGTGCCGGTCTGGTCGCCGGGGCTGCTCACCGAGACGGTGTTGCCACCGGTCGAGGAGGAGACGAAGGCGCCGGTGCCGTTGGGGGTGCCGAGTCCGGTCGGGCCGTCGTAGCCGGTGCCCGCGGTGCACAGGTAGGACGGGCTGCAGCTGCCGTTGGCGCCGCTGGTGACGTCGTTGAGCGCGGAGGCGTGCGCGTAGGGGTACGAGGCCGGGTAGCTGCCCGCGGCGGGCGTGCCCGCGAGGGCGTAGACCGCGGCGATGATGGGCGAGGAGGCGCTGGTGCCGCCGTAGATGTTCCAGCCGCCCGCCTGGTACGTGTCGTAGACCGCGAGCCCGGTGGCGGGGTCGGCGACGGCCGAGACGTCCGCGACGGTCCGCTTCGCGCAGCCGGTGTCGTGCTGCCAGGCGGGCTTGTCGTCGTAGGCGGAGCAGCCGGAACCGGCGCCCTGGCCGCCCGCGCTCGATCCCCACACCGATTCGGTCCAGCCGCGCGCGGTGCCCGACCGGCTGAGCGAGGTGCCGCCCACCGCGGTCACGAACCGCGAGGCCGCGGGGTACTCGACGCCGTAGCCGCTGTCGCCGGAGCTGACGGTGATCGCGACGCCGGGGTGGTCGAAGTAGGAGGAGTCGGATGTCGGGTCGGTCGCGTCCTCGTTGCCGCCGTAGCTGTTGGAGACGTATTTGGCGCCCATGGTCACGGCGCGGTTCACCGCGGCGCCGAGGTCGTCCATGCTCGCGCTGTTCGCCTCGACCAGCAGGATGTGGCACTGCGGGCAGACGGCGCTGACCATGTCGACGTCGAGCGAGATCTCCCCGGCCCAGCCGGAGTCGGCCGTCGGGTAGGAGGTTCCGCCGTTCTGGTCGGCCTTCTTGAAGCAGCCGTTGGCGGTGGTGCACGCGGGCAGGCCGTACTGCGAGCGGTAGGTGGCCAGGTCCGCTTCCGCGTTGGGGTCGTCGTAGGCGTCGACGACGGCCACGGTGGTGCCGGAGCCCGCGCCGGCCGGCAGGGCGTACGCGCTGCGGAGGTCGCCCGGGCCGTAGCCGGAGGGCGTGATGTCCGCCGCGATGCCCCGGTGCTGCCGGACGTCCGTACGGGCCAGGGCGAGGCAGGCCATCCTGCCGGGCGCGGTGGCCTGGGAACAGAGCCGCTTGGTGTGGGCGGCGGTGGCGGTGTGCGGGGCCGCGGTGGCGGCCGGGGAGGCGGCTATCAGGCCGCCGGTGACGAGTGCCGCGAGCGAGAGCAGCGCGGTGGTGGCACGGCCCGCCGGCCGTCTGGAGCGGAAGGATCTCTTCGTCTGCCGTCTCTTGGCTTGCACGGAACAGCCCTCCATGGGGGGTCGGATGTCGCCCGTGAACGGAAGAGGCCGAGGAGGTGCCGACGAGGTCGCCGATTCCATGGGAAATGTCGAGTGCATGACAAATCCCCCCTCGGAAAAACGCCACCCCGGTGGGTGGTGGCACGCGTCGAACGTAGCGACGCCCGTTCCCAAGGAACAACCGAGCGAACAGCAAAGGCTTCCTATCGGCGGTATCGGCCCGCCGCCGTGCCGCCACGGGGCGGAAAGGGGCCGATAGGGCGGAATCCCTTGATCCGGTCGCTTGTCCCCGGCCGTCTTTTCGGGCGGTTTGTGACCTTGCTACGCCGATCGCGTGACTTAGCTCGCACCACCCGTTCACCGCCATCGCGGGCGGAACATTAGACTCGACAGACCGGCAAGCTCGACAGGCTCGTACAGCTCGATGAAGGAGGCACGGGTGGCGCTGCTGACCCGCATCAGGGGACCGCGCGATCTGGACCGGCTGAGCCCGGAGCAGCTCGACCGGCTGGCCGCGGAGATCCGCTCCTTCCTCGTCGACGCCGTGGCCAGGACCGGCGGCCACCTCGGCCCCAACCTCGGCGTGGTCGAGCTCACCATCGCCCTGCACCGGGTCTTCGAGTCGCCGAAGGACAAGGTCCTCTTCGACACCGGGCACCAGAGCTACGTGCACAAGCTGCTCACCGGCCGCCAGGACTTCTCCAGGCTGCGCGCCAAGGACGGCCTGTCCGGCTACCCCTCGCGCGCCGAGTCCGAGCACGACGTCATCGAGAACAGCCACGCCTCCACCGTCCTCGGCTGGGCCGACGGCCTCGCCAAGGCCAACCAGGTCCGCCGGTCCGGCGACCACGTCGTCGCCGTCATCGGTGACGGCGCGCTGACCGGCGGCATGGCCTGGGAGGCGCTCAACAACATCGCCGTGGCCAAGGACCGCCCGCTGGTCATCGTCGTCAACGACAACGAGCGCTCCTACGCCCCGACCATCGGCGGCCTCGCCAACCACCTGGCCACGCTCCGCACCACCGACGGCTACGAGCGCTTCCTGGCCCGCGGCAAGGACCTGCTGGAGCGCACCCCGGTCCTCGGCAAGCCGCTCTACGAGACGCTGCACGGCGCCAAGAAGGGCCTCAAGGACTTCATCGCCCCGCAGGGCATGTTCGAGGACCTGGGCCTGAAGTACATCGGCCCGATCGACGGCCACGACATCGAGGCCCTCGAGTCCGCCCTCCAGCGCGCCAAGCGCTTCGGCGGCCCCGTCATCGTGCACTGCCTCACCCAGAAGGGCCGCGGCTACAAGCCCGCCGAGCAGCACGAGGGCGACCGCTTCCACGGCATCGGCGTCATCCACCCCGACACCGGCCTCCCGGTCTCCTCGGGCGGCGCCGACTGGACCTCCGTCTTCGGCGACGAGATGGTCGAGCTCGGCCGCGAGCGCGAGGACATCGTCGCGATCACCGCGGCGATGCTCCAGCCGGTCGGCCTGGAGAAGTTCGCCAAGGCGTTCCCCGACCGCGTCTACGACGTGGGGATCGCCGAGCAGCACGCGGCGACCTCGGCGGCCGGGCTGGCGACGGGCGGCCTGCACCCGGTCTTCGCGGTCTACGCGACGTTCCTCAACCGCGCCTTCGACCAGGTGCTGATGGACGTGGCCCTGCACAAGTGCGGCGTCACCTTCGTCCTGGACCGGGCCGGGGTCACCGGCACCGACGGCGCCTCCCACAACGGCATGTGGGACATGTCCATCCTCCAGGTCGTCCCGACCCTGCGCATCGCCGCCCCGCGCGACGCCGACCAGGTCCGCGCCCAGCTGCGCGAGGCCGTCGAGGTCAAGGACGCGCCGACCGTCGTGCGCTACTCCAAGGGCGCGGTCGGCCCCGCCGTCGAGGCCGTCGGCCGGATCGGCGGCATGGACGTCCTGCGCGAGCCCGCCGCCGGCACCGTCCCCCATAGCCTGAACGGCATGGGAGGTACCCCCACTCCCGACGTCCTGATCGTCTCCGTGGGCGCCCTCGCCCCCATGTGCCTGGAGATCGCCGCCCTGCTCGACCAGCAGGGCATCTCCTCGACCGTCGTCGACCCGCGCTGGGTCAAGCCCGTCGACGAGGCCCTGCCGGGGCTCGCCGCGCGGCACCGGGTCGTGGTCACCGTCGAGGACAACAGCCGTGTGGGCGGCGTCGGTTCGGCCGTCGCCCAGGCGCTGCGCGACGCGGACGTCGACCTGCCGCTGCGCGACTTCGGCATCCCGCCGCGCTTCCTGGACCACGCGTCGCGCAAGGAGGTCATGGCGGAGATCGGGCTGACCGCGCCGGACATCGCGCGCCAGGTGACGGGGCTGGTGTCGAAGATCGACGGCCGTTACGAGGAGGCGGAGCCGGCCGCGGAGCCGGTGCGCGACTGAGCGGGCCTGGCGAAGTCCGATGCGGTTCGGTGCCGCCCCAAAGGGGCGCGGGGAACTGCGCGACCAGCCACGACGCGCCCGCAGATGACGCACCGGACTTCCAGCGGAGCGCTTAGGCACCCTCCCCGGACCTCGGTCCTCGAACGCACTACCCACCTATCCGAGTGGAAACGCGCCCCGTCCGCATACCGCGGGGCGCGTCCCATCGGGTGAATCCTGACGACGGTGGCCGGGCCCGACCCCGCGTGGGCCCGAACATCGCGGACACTCGCTCAGTTCACGGATGAGCGACGGGTCGAGCAGGAGGTGGGCCGATGAGTACGGAACAACCCCTCAGGAACAGCCCCGGAAGGCGCGGCGTCTTCCGGACCAAGACGGTGGAGCGGTGCATCCAGGACACCGAGGAGCCCGAGCACGTGCTCCGGAAGTCCCTGACCGCCCTCGACCTCACCGTGTTCGGCGTCGGCGTCGTCATCGGCACGGGCATCTTCGTGCTCACCGGCAAGGTCGCCAAGGAGAACGCGGGCCCCTCGGTGGCCCTCGCGTTCGTCCTCGCGGGCGTCGTCTGCGGGCTCGCCGCGCTCTGCTACGCGGAGTTCGCCTCCACCGTGCCGGTCGCCGGGTCCGCGTACACCTTCTCGTACGCCTCCCTCGGCGAGCTGCCCGCCTGGATCATCGGCTGGGACCTCATCCTGGAGCTGGCCCTGGGCTGCGCGGTCGTCGCCGTCGGCTGGTCCGGCTACATCCGCTCGCTGCTGGACAACGCGGGCTGGCACCTGCCGACGAGCCTCCAGGGCACCCACGCGGGCCGCTTCGGCTTCGACGTCCTCGCCTGCGCGCTCGTCCTCGTGCTCACCGCGATCCTGGTCCTCGGGATGAAACTGTCCTCCCGGGTGACGACCGTCGTCGTCGCCATCAAGGTCACCGTCGTCCTGATCGTGATCGTCGTCGGGGCCTTCTTCATCACCGGCGCCAACTACCACCCGTTCATCCCCCAGTCCGTCGGCACCAAGGCCGGCGGCGACATCAAGGCCCCGCTGGTGCAGCTGATGTTCGGCTTCGCGCCGTCGAACTTCGGCGTCATGGGCATCTTCTCGGCCGCCGCCGTGGTCTTCTTCGCGTTCATCGGCTTCGACATCGTCGCCACCACCGCCGAGGAGACCCGCAACCCGCAGCGCGACGTGCCCCGCGGCATCCTCGGCTCGCTCGCCATCTGCACGGTCCTCTACGTGGCCGTCTCCGTCGTCGTCACCGGCATGCAGCGCTACGACCAGCTCTCCACCGACGCCCCCCTCGCCGACGCCTTCAAGGCCACCGGGCACCCCTTCTGGGCCGGACTGATCAGCTTCGGCGCGGCCGTCGGCCTCACCACCGTCTGCATGATCCTGCTGCTCGGCCAGAGCCGGGTCTTCTTCGCGATGAGCCGGGACGGGCTGCTGCCCAGGATCTTCTCCCGGGTCCACCCCCGCTACGGCACGCCCTACCGCTCCACGATCCTGCTGGGCGTCGTCGTCTCCGTGCTCGCGGGCTTCACCTCGATCGACGTCCTCGCCGAACTCGTCAACATCGGCACGCTCTTCGCCTTCGTCGTCGTCGCCCTCGGCGTGATCCTCCTCCGCCGCAACCGCCCCGACCTGCACCGGGCCTTCCGCACCCCGCTCGTCCCCCTGGTGCCCGTGCTGTCCGTCCTGGCCTCGCTCTGGCTGATGCTCAACCTGACCGCCGAGACCTGGCTGAGGTTCGCGGTCTGGATGGCGCTGGGCTTCGTGATCTACTTCGTCTACGGGCGCCGGCACAGCCGCGTGCCCTGAGGGCGCCCGCCGGGCGGGCACGGACCACGCGCCCGCCCGGTGCCCACGGACCGCGCCGCCCCGAGGACGTACCCCTAGGTTGACCCGCATGCCCGTCGCGCAGCGCGCGGCCGCCCCGGCCGCCGCCCCCGTACCGCACGCCCGGACCCCGCGCGGGCCCGTGGCCCCGCCGGGGAACCGTGACACCTTCTGGCCGCGCCTGCTGCCCGTCCTGGCGGCCCTCGCCGTCGTCACCCGGCTGCCGTCCTTCCTGCGCCCCCTGTGGAACCCCGACGAGGGCTTCCTCGCCACCGAGGCCCGCATGCTCGCCCACGGCGCCGTCCTCTACCGCACCGTCGTCGACCGCAAGCCACCCGTGCTGCCCTGGCTCTACGAACTGTGCTTCGCGCTCTTCGGCGACCGCTCGCTGCTGCCGCTGAAGGCCCTCGCGGTCCTCGCCCAGCTGCTCACCGCCGTCCTGCTCGCCTCGCTCGCCCGCCGCCGCTGGGGCGAGCGGGCCGGGCGCGCGGCGGGCGCGCTCTACCTCCTGGTGTCCATCGCACTCGCCCCCGAGGACACCCAGGCCGCCGCCTTCGAGGTGTTCATGGTGCCGTGGACGGTGGCCGCCATGTGGTGTGCGGACCGCCGCCGTTGGGGCGCCGCCGGACTCGCCGTCGCCGCCGCCGTGCTCACCAAACAGACCGGGGGAGCGGTCCTCGCCCCCGTCCTGCTGCTGCTGTGGACCGCGCGCCGCAGGGCCGTGGGAGCCGCCGCCCTGGCCCTCGGCGTGCTGCTCCCCACCGCCGCCGTCGCCTGCGCCACCGGGCCCGCCCGGCTGCTGTTCTGGTCCGTGACCGGCTCCGGGACGTACGCCTCCGCGGCAGGCGCCGTCGCGCTCGCCGTCGGCCAGGCGGTGTCCAACACGAGCACCCTCGCCGTGGGCTGCGCCGGGCTGCTCCTGCCGGTCGGCCGCCGGCTGCTCCAGGGCCGCCGCGCCGCGCCGCCCGAGCTGTGGCTGTGGCTCGCCGCCTCGGCCGTGGCCGTCGCCACCGGTTTCCACTTCTTCGGCCACTACTACCTCCAGCTGATCCCGCCGCTCACCCTGCTGGGCACCTCGGCGCTGGCCGCCCTGGACGGGCGGCCGCTGGGCACCTCGCTCGCGCTCTCCGCCCTCTCCTGCGCGTTCTTCCTGGGCTGGGGGCTCGCCGACCAGCCGCCCGACCTGCCGCACACCCTGAAGGTGGCCCGCGCGGTCCGCGAGCGCACCGCGCCCACCGCCCGCGTGCTGTGCTGGGGCATGCACCCCGAGACGTACTGGCTCGCCGACCGCCCGCCCGCCGGGCGCTTCCTGACCGCCGGGCTGCTCACCAACTACAGCGGCGGGCGCGGCCCTTCACACGTCGGCGAGGCGTACGGCGTGCCGGGCTCCTGGCCCGTCTTCCGGCACGAACTGGCCCGCCGCCCACCCGCGCTCATCGTCGACGACTCACGCGGCAAGCCGTACGGGCCCGCCCGGCTGCCGTCGCTGCGGGCGGTCCTGGACCGGGGGTACGAGCGGGTGGGCACGGCCGACGGCGCGGTCCTCTACGCCCTGGCGGCGGGGCTTACGGACGCACCGCGCGCGGCCCCGTGACCTCGGCGCCCAGGGCCTTGACGCGCTCGCGCAGTTCGCGGTCCGCGGTGACGACCACGCAGCGCCGCCCCGGCGCCCGGTCCGCCACCAGCTGGACGATCCGGTCGTCGCCGCTGCCCGCCGCCTCCGCCACCCGGACACCCGGCACCGGGGCCACGCCGCGGGCCGCGCCCTCCACCACCAGTACGATCTCCGGCGGGGACGTCAGCGCTGGTTCGACGGCTCCCGGCGGCAGGCCCGCGCCGCCGCCCTCCGCCGCGTGGGCGACGAGCCGGTCCCGCAGCCGCTCGGCCGCACCGCGGCGGTCGCGCCACCAGCCGTCGGGAACCGAACCGACGACATTCGCGCCGTCCACGACGAGGAGAGGGGTCATGCCGACAGCCTCCCACGCCAATTCCGGGCGGAATTCGGCGGCGCGCACGATGTTATTGTCGAGGGTCTACAAAAGGGGTCCGCGCAGCGCGCAATCGAGCCCGAGTGCGGAAATGCCCGAGTGCGAGAAAGGCTGGCAGCGAGACATGGCAGTGCGTACCGCCACCCCGGTAACCGGCTGGCTACTGCGAGGCAGGGACGGCCGTCTCACCGCCTATGCGCCGGCCGAGGGCGGTGTCGCGCGCTGGACCGAGACCCGGCCCGGCGGGCCCGGGTGGACCGGCCCGGAGCTGCTGCCCGCACCCGGCCTGGACCCGCACCTGTCCATAGCGCGGAACGACCAGGGCTATGTGTATCTGGTCGGCGTGCGCCGCCGCACCGTCCCCGGTGACGAGGGCGACTGGACCGCGACCGAGGTGGTCTATGCCACACAGCTCCAGTCGGGCCGCCCGGCCACGAACTGGCGGTCGATCGGCACGCCCCACGGCCAGGACTGGGACCGCGCGGCGCAGATCGGCGCCCCGACGGTGGTCGTGGACTCCGTGGGCCTCCACGTCTTCGTACGCAACGCCGGTGGCGGAGTGTGCGGCCGCCACATGGACGCCCGCGGCATCTGGGGCCCCTGGACCGACATGAAGGGCAGCCACGTCCTCGACGGCATGTCCGCGGCCGTGACCTCCACCGGCCGGGCCGAACTCCTCGCCCCCGCGGCCGAGTTCGTGCTGCGCTGGCAGCAGGACGAGCCCGGTGGCGCGTTCCGGCGCCTGCGCAACATCCCCGCGAAGCCGGCGCCCGCGACGGCCGCGTCCGTCGCGACCGCCGACGACCGGATCACCCACTTCTGGCGGGAGGCGGCGGATTCGGCCCTCCACACGGCGCTGCCCGCGGCCGACGCGACCGACGACGAGCCGGCCGGCGCTTCCCTGGGCACCGTCGGCACCGGTCCGGTCGCCGCGCTCCGCACGGCCCTCGACGGCCACGACTGCACGGTCCTCGCACAGCGCGCGCTGTCCGGCCTGCCGGCTGTCGCCGTCTTCCCCAGCGGGGACGAGACGGTGGGCGGCCAGTGGTCGGAGACGGGCGAGGACTTCGCGGGGGCGCCGGCGCTGGCGCTGGACGCGGAGGGTCGGGTGACGGTGGCTGTTCTCGGGGCGGACGGGCATCTGCGGGTGGCCCGGCAGAACATGTCCGAGCCGGGGCTCGCGCTGGGGGATTGGGTGCGGGTGTAGCCAGGGCCTGGCTGTGGCCGGGACTTTGCCCGGCTGCTGGTGCGTCGCGCCTGTGGCGGGCTTTCTTCCCCAGCCTCGCCTACTTCCCGGCTGAGGGTTCGGCCGGCGTCTGCAGCGGGGCTCGTTCCCCAGCCCCGCCCTTTCCCGAAACCGATGAGAGCGACTCTGCGAACCAGGTTTCAGCTCATCCGGTCGCACGGGGTGACCGTGCCGCTGGTGAACTCTATGAGCGCGCACGACATGTTGCGCCGGCGAAACTGATGGCCTGATGGCCGAATACGTGCAGCCCCGGTGTTCGGGACCAATGGTTCCGAACACCGGGGCTGCAGTCATTCAGTGTCAACCGGTAGTCAGCCCAGGAGGCAGACTACGAGAGACGTCGAATCGGGAGCCAGATAGTAATGGTCCGGAAAGTATTCGATGTGCAAGTGGTCTGACGGCAGCGACTTGGCGCCGAACTGTTCGATGTTCTCGCCGAGGACCTCAAGCCAGCGCGGCTCCCGCCTGCACATAGGGCGGGCTTCGGTCCTGCCCGTGGTCGGGTCGGTCGCGAGGACCTTTTCGCCGATCTGGATGTCCTTGATCGGCTTTGTGGATCCGTCGGCCATCACCACCAGGGTTTCCGGGGTGAAGCTGTTCGGGACGGGGCACGTCCCTCCGGCGGCAGCATGCTCGAGCTTGCCGGCCATCCGCACGGCCTTCGCCCCGCGCACCGCCCCGGTGGAACCCGGGACGAAGATGCTCGCGACCGTCACCGCCGTCCACAGGCACGCCTCGACGTCGCCCTTCGTGGCGCATGCGACGGCGTCGTTGATGCCGGTGACTTCAGCCGTGAAGTCCCACGCCGCCTTCAGATACGGCGCGGCGGTCTGGGCGAACTCGGATACCGCCGTGATCGCGGTGTCGACCGCGGAGACCATCTTGGCGCTCACGTCGGACACGATCTTCGTGACCTCGGTGGCCACCTTGGCCACGTCCTGGACGACCTGCTTGGTCTCCTGGACGATCATCGCCGGCAGATTGACCGCCGCGGACACCGCCGTCTTCATGCCGGCATAGACCGGACGAAGCGCCTTGGCCAGGACCGGCAGCGGGTTGTGCGCCGCGATGTACTTCTTCGCGGCGCGGGCCTTGTCGCTGATGTACCTCTTGCTCTCGCGGTAGATCTGTGCCGCGGATTTGTAGACCCGAGTGGACTGGTTCCATCGGATCCGCGTTCGCGTACGTGTAGCGGTTCGCCTGTACGGACGGGTTGGGGTCGAGCGTCATCGAGTCGCGCGACGTGAATGCCCCGGTCCCCGATTCGTGCCACCGCGCAGCCATGTCGACCTGCTTGGACGACGGGTCCGTCCAGTCGCCCTGGTAGCCGATGGAGATCTGCTCGCCGGCCGTGTCCGTCACCTTGCCGAACGGGTCGAAGCCCACCGACGAAGCGAGCTGCTTCGGGTCGGACTCCTTCGCGTCCACCGTGCCGACGACGTCACCGTGGCGGTCGTCCATCGCGAGGCGCGTCGTGCCGCCCTGCGTGACGGAGATCAGTTCGCCCGTCAGACCACGGCTGTAGACACCGCGCCCGTCCGCGACGACATCGTCGCTCAGACCCGAGTACGTGTGCTCGGTGCCGTCCCGGTCGACCAGGCGGCCGAACGCGTCGTACTCGTAGGAGATGTCCCCCTGCTTGGCCAGCCGGCCGAAGGCGTCGAAGCGGCTCTCCTCCGCGAGGCCGGAGGACGACGAGGACTTCGGGGTACCACGCGGACTGTACGTGTACGTCGAATCGCCGTCCGTCTGCAGCCGGTTGCGCGCGTCGTACGTCGCCTTGCGCTCGCCGGACTGGACGCGGTTGCCGGCGAGCCGCCTCCCCTTGCCGATCCATGAACCCGACAAAGCTGCCATGTCTGTCATGGGCGGCGATCGTGGATTCCGAGTAAGAGGAATCGGTTGCTCCGATGCTGCAACTTTGACACCCCTTTACGAGTTATATACTTTCATCGTGCATTGGTTCAGACCAGTGGGCGTTAGGTGTCGGGGTGGGGATGAGTCGGGCCGGTCGGCCCGGAGGGGTTCAGATGAGTTCAGTTCGGCCCGCCCGTACGGGCGGGCATCGGGCGCGTTCCGGTGGGGGCCGGCGGCGCGCCGCGCACGGCAGGGTCGCGCACGGCGGGTTGTTGCCGCAGCCGCCCACGGATCGCGAGAAATACGCGTATGTGAAGCGGCACCTGTGGGTGTTGACTCTGAGTTCGTTGGTCAGCTTCATCTGTCTCGTGCTCAGCCAGTTCAAGCTGGCGCTCTCCACGCCGCTTCTGTGGGTCTATGTCCCGCTGCTGTTCTTTACCGTTGTCTACTACTTGATTTCACTTCGGGTGAACGCTGTCACCCGTGATTTCGACATCGAGAACCATAAGCGCCTGGTCCGGAACTGGCGGCCTGCCGAGTACCCCTCGGTCGACGTCTTTCTCCCCGTGTGCGGTGAGCCCATCGAGGTGCTCCACAACACGTGGACTCATGTGCGTGCCCTGGCCGACCGGTATCCGGGCGTCTGTGTGCCGTTCGTCATGGATGACGCCGCCAGCCCCGAACTGGCCGCCATGGCAGCCGACTTCGGGTTTCGCTACGGCACCCGGCCGAACCGTGGCTGGTTCAAGAAGGCCGGAAACATGCACTTCGGCTATGGGCAGTCCGACGGAAAGTACATCCTTATTCTCGATGCCGACTTCGCGCCTCGTGCCGACCTCCTGGAAGAATTGCTTCCGTATATGGAGGACGACGAGCGGATCGGGATCGTCCAGTCGCCTCAGTACTTCCGGGTGCTCGACTCGCAGAACTGGATCGAACGAGGTGCGGGAGCCGTTCAGGAGCTGTTCTACCGATCGGTCCAGGTCTCGCGGCAGGGCAGCGACGGCGCCATCTGCGTGGGCAGTTGCGCGGTCTACCGGCGGGCGGCCCTCGACACCAACGGCGGCACCACGCTGATCGAGCACTCCGAGGACGTGCACACCGGCTTCGATCTCCGGGGCCTGGGCTGGGACCTCCGCTATGTGCCGATCGCGGTGTCGACCGGGGTGTGCCCGGACACCGCCGGAGCGTTTTTCAACCAGCAGTACCGCTGGTGTTCCGGGTCGATGAGCCTGATGTCCAGCCGGAAATTCTGGAAGGCGAAGATCCGGCTCTCCAGCCGGCTCTGTTACCTGTCCGGTTTCTTCTACTACATCCACACGGCACTGTTCACCTTCGCGGCACCGGTCATCCCCGTCGTGCTGCTGCTGACCATGCCGGACAAGCTGAAGGTCGAGCATCTGCTGCTCGTCCTGCCCAGCATCGTGTACACCACCATCATCTTCCCGCTCTGGCACAAGGCGCCCTACCGGCTGGAGGCTTGGTCGGCCCGCATGATGTACGGCTGGGCGCACGTCTTCGCCATCTGGGACATCCTCCGCAAGAACCGCATGGGATGGCAGCCGACCGGCTCCTCCGGTGCGAAGAAGAACAAGACCCGGCGATTTTGGATCGGGATGTGGGTGTGGAGCGGTGGCACCGCGCTCATCTGGGTGGGCGCCGCCGTCTGGCGCATGTTCACCATGTACGCCCCCGACTTCGCCCTGATTCTGTCCTCCGGTCTGTTCTATGCCCTGGTCGTCGGCCGGGTCCTGGTCCAGCCCCGAGCGGAGAACGCCGCATGAGACCTCGTATATCCCGTACCGCCACCGCTGCGGCGCTGTTCGCCGCCGTGGTGGCCCCCCTGGCAGGCTGTTCCTCCGCGGAATCCGGTGCCGGGGCGCGGCCCGCGGCCAAGGCGGCCGAGGAGTTCGTCAAGCCCTATGACCTCCGCCCCCTGATCCAGCCCCGCAAGAAGTACTTCGGTGCCGCGGTGGAGAAGGCGCCGACCTCCATGGCCGCGGTGGACAAATACACCGACATGGTGGGCAAGAAGCCGAACCTGCTGGAGTACTACGCTGCCTGGGGCGACGACTTCAACGCCGTAGGCGTGCGTAACGCCTGGGAGGCCGGTGCCCTGACGGTGGTGTCCTGGGAGCCTGCCGACACCACGATCGCCGACATCGCCGACGGCAAGTCCGACGACTACCTCAAGAAGTACGCGGGGTCCGTACGGAAGCTCGGCCTGCCCATGGCCATCAGCTTCGCGGACGAGATGAACGGCCACTGGGAGACGTGGGGAACCAAGCACGTCAAGCCCGCCGACTACGTCCGGGCCTGGAAACACCTCCACGAGGTCTTCGACGAGGCCGGTGCCACCAACGTCATCTGGGCCTGGTCGCCGAACATCGTCAACTCGGTCAAGAGCATCGACATCGAGCAGTACTACCCCGGTGACGCCTACGTCGACTGGGTGGGTCTGGTCGGCTACTTCACCTCGTACGAGAGCAACGCCTTCGACTACGTCTTCGGCCCGACCATCAAAAAGGTCCGCACGTTCAGCAACAAGCCCTTGCTCATCCTCGAGACCGCGGCGGAGCCGGGCGCACGCCGTCGGGCCGACGTGCAGAACCTCTTCAAGGGCGTCACCGACCGGGACGACATCATCGGCTTCATCTGGTTCGACCACAACAAGCGCGCCGACTGGCGGCTGGAGGTCAGCCCGTTGGCGCTGGCCGAGTTCAAACGACTGGCAGCCGATGATTCCTTCGGCTTCGACGTGCGGAAACCGTGATGGAACCTTCGATCGACGACCCCTGGGGACGCGGGTACCGAGTGCCGGAGCAGCAGGACGGCCACACGCCCGACCACAACGACCCGTACTACGACATGGGCTGGGCCGGCGGGCAGGTCACCGTGCCCGAGCAGCAGACGTACGACCCGTACACCACCTCGACCGCGGAGCCGTACCAAGCGGCGCAGTACGCCGCGCCGTACGCGCAGTACCACGCGCCGTACGAGGAGCAGCAGGCCCACCAGGTGGCGCAGGTTCCGCAGCAGCAGCCGCGGCAGGACGCCTCGCCCACCGAGCACGGACAGCGCACCGCCGACCTCGAGCCGGCGTACCGCATCCCGCAGACTCCCGACGCCGGCTGGGACATGGCCCACAGCAAGCGCCGCGGGTGGGTCAGCCGGGCCGTGCTGCTGTGCATCCTGGCCATCCAGGCGGTGCTCTCCCTGCGGCTGAGCAACACCGCCTTCCAGGACGAGGCGCTCTACCTCTACGCGGGCCACATGGAGCTCGACCACCTGCTCCACGGCGCCGAGCTCCCGATCGACTACAACGCGTACTTCTCCGGCTCGTCGTCGCTGTACCCCGTGCTGGCGGCACTCGCCGACTCCGCGTTCGGGCTGGCCGGAGCGCGCGCCCTCAGCCTCGCCTGCATGCTGGGCACCACGGCGCTGCTCTACTCCTTCACCCGGCGGATGTTCAACGAACGGGTGGCGCTCGCAGCGGCAGCCCTGTTCGCCGTCACCCAGTCCACGATCGTGCTGGGCAATTTCGCGACGTACGACGCCGCGGCGCTCTTCCTCCTCACGCTGGCCACCTGGATCGTCGTGAGGACGGACCGGGCGTCTGCCGCCGCCGTGCTGCTCGCGGCCCCCGTCGCGTCCCTGGCCGTCGGAGTGAAATACGCCGCCGCCCTCTATCTGCCGACGATCCTCGTGCTCGCCGTGCTCACCGCCTGGCCGCACCGGGGCAAGCGGTCCCTGTGGCGGGGCGTGGCACTGGCCGCGGGCATCGCCGCGCTGCTCGGCATCGCGCTGCTCGCCTCCGACGTGCTCACCGGCATCCAGAAGACCACGACCGGCCGTGAGCACGGCACGGAGAGCGCCTTCGCCCTCCTGCAGAGGTCGGCCGGGTGGGGCGGGCTGCTGTTCGCCACCGCATGCGTCGGGGCGATCTCCTACGCACGCCGCGGCCGCATGAACGAGTCGCCCCGGTCCCTGAGCATGAGCGGGCCCGGTCGGCGCCGACGGGTCATGATCGGCATCGTGCTCTGCGCCACGGCCCTGCTGGCTCCCGCCTATCAGATGTACCTGGGCACCGGGGTGTCGCTGTTCAAGCACGTGGGGTTCGGACTGCTCTTCGCGGCTCCCATGGCGGGAATCGGCGTGAGCCGCCTGGTCGGTGCGCACTTCCGGTATCCACAACTGGGCATCCTGCTCTGGGTCGTGATGCTCTGCGTGGGTCTGGCCCAGTCGACCTGGCGCTTCGGGGTCTGGCCGAACTCCACGCAGCTGGTCGACGTACTCCGCCCGTACGTGAACGACAAGGGACGCTACCTCGGCGGCACGCACGAAGTGGCCGTGTACTACCTCCGCGGGCAGACCAGCCAGCGGCAGTGGACCCCGACCGACAACATCAGCTACCAGGACTCCCGCGGCGCCACGCACACCGGCGAGGACGGGTACAAGCGGGCGCTCGACGACGGGTGGTTCGACCTCGTCGTGCTCGACGGGCTCGCCACCGGCGGCACCGATGCCCTCATCGCCGACAACCTCAAGGCGAACGCGCGCTACCGGCTGCTGGCCACCGTCCCCTTCGAGAACTCGTCCGGCAGCGGGGCCTACCGCGTGTGGGTCAAGCGCTAGCGATCTGTCCGCGTTCAGGGGGCTGTCCGCTCCCAAGGAATCGTCACAAGGAGAAGCCGTGTCATTGCGGCTCACTGTCATCGGTACCGGCTATCTCGGTGCCACCCATGCCGTCTGCATGGCGGAGCTCGGGCACGAGGTGCTCGGGGTCGACGTCGATCCGGACAAGATCGGCGCGCTGCGCGCGGGGCGGGTCCCCTTCTACGAGCCGGAGCTGGAGCAGCTGCTGGCCAAGCACACCGCGTCCGGCCGGCTGCGCTTCACCACTTCCTACGAGGAAGCGGCGGCGTTCGGGCAGGTGCACTTCCTGTGCGTCGGCACCCCGCAGCGCAAGGACTCCGACGCCGCCGACCTCACATACGTGGACGCGGTCGTCGAGGCGCTCGGCCCGCACCTGACCCGGCCCGCGCTGGTGGCCGGAAAGTCCACTGTGCCGGTGGGCACCGCGGCCCGGCTGGCCCAGCGGCTCGCGGACCTGGCCCCGGCCGGCTCCCGCGCGGAGCTGGCGTGGAATCCCGAGTTCCTGCGGGAGGGATTCGCCGTGCAGGACACGCTCCGGCCCGACCGGCTGGTCCTCGGGGTGCGCTCCGCCGCCGCCGAAGCGCTGCTGCGCGAGGTCTACGCACCGGTCATCGCCGCCGGGACTCCAGTGGTCACCACCGACTTCCCCACGGCCGAACTGGTCAAGACCGCCGCCAACGCCTTCCTCGCCACCAAGATCTCCTTCATCAACGCCATGGCGGAGGTGTGCGAGGCGGCGGACGCGGACGTGTCCGTGCTGGCGCGGGCCATCGGACACGACGAGCGCATCGGCGCCCGGTTCCTGCGCGCCGGGGTCGGCTTCGGCGGAGGCTGCCTGCCCAAGGACATCCGGGCCTTCGTGGCGCGCGCGGAGGAGCTGGGCACCGGCCGTTCGCTGGCCTTCCTCCGCGAGGTCGACGCGATCAACCTGCGCCGGCGCGACCGCGTGGTCGAGCTGGCCCGTGAGCTGTGCGGCGGCTCGCTCCTCGGCAAGCGCGTCGGGGTGCTCGGTGCCGCGTTCAAGCCGGAGTCCGACGACATCCGCGACTCGCCGTCCCTGAACGTCGCCGACCGCCTGCGGCTCGACGGCGCGGATGTGAGCGTGTACGACCCGAAGGCCATGGACAACGCCCGCAAGACCCACCCGCTGCTGAGCTACGCGATATCGGCCGAGGACGCCGTGCGCGGAGCGGAAGTCGTCCTGCACCTGACCGAGTGGCGGGAGTTCCGGGAACTGGATCCCGCGGCGCTGGCACCGCTGGCACGCCACCCGCGGATCGTGGACGGCCGCGGCGCCCTGGACGCCGCCGCCTGGACCGACGCCGGCTGGGACTTCCACTCCCTGGGCCGCGCCTCCGGCGCGTTCAAGACCGCCCCGTGAAGGGTGCCGCGGACCCGCAGCCGTCGGCCGGACCCGCTCCGGCACCCGCCTTCGCAAGCCTGACCCCGCGCAGATTCCACACGAGAGAGGAGTGGCCTCGGCCACGCCCCGTCATGCAGACACCCACCACCCCCGTGGTCAAGGCCGTCATCCCCGCCGCGGGCATGGGCACACGTTTCCTGCCGGCCACCAAGGCCACTCCCAAGGAGATGCTGCCCGTCGTCGACAAGCCGGCCATTCAGTACGTCGTGGAGGAAGCGGCGACGGCGGGACTCACGGACGTCCTCATGATCACCGGGCGCAACAAGCGCGCTCTGGAGGACCACTTCGACCGGGCCCACGAGCTGGAGACCGTGCTCGAGGCCAAGGGCGACCGCGAACGCCTCTCGCTCGTACGCGAGTCCAGCACCCTGGCCACCCTGCACTACGCCCGCCAGGGCGACCCGCTGGGCCTGGGGCACGCGGTGCTGGCCGCCGAGGCCCACGTCGGGCAGAGCCCCTTCGCGGTCCTGCTGGGCGACGACCTCATCGACCCCCGCGACCCGCTCTTGTCGCAGATGATCGCAGTGCGGGAGCAGCTGGGTGGCAGCGTGATCGCTCTCACCGAGGTACCCGCCGACCGTATCCACCTCTACGGCTGCGCCGTGGTGGAGCCGTCGACGGGGGACGAGGAGGCGCTGCGGGTCACCGGGCTGGTGGAGAAACCCGCGCCCGGCACGGCCCCGAGCAACTACGCGATCATCGGCCGCTATGTGCTCGACCCCGCCGTCTTCGACGTCCTGCGGCGCACCGCACCGGGCCGGGGCGGAGAGATCCAACTCACCGATGCGCTGCACACGTTGGCGACCACGGGAGCCGGTGGTCCGGTGCACGGAGTCGTCTTCCGCGGCCGCCGCTACGACACCGGTGACCGGGGCGAGTACCTGCGCGCCACGGTCCGGCTGGCCTGCGAACGCCACGACCTCGGACCGGAGTTCCGTGCCTGGCTCCGTGAATTCGCCGCCACGGAGCTGTCGTCCGAGCGGTCGCCGGCCGACGCGTCCCAGTGAAGGACACCACCATGTCCCGTTTCAGCAGAAGGGCCTTCCTGGCCACCACCGCCGTGGCCTCCCCGGTCCTGCTCGGATTCGGCAGCGCCGCCGGAGCGAGCGCGAAGACGTCCGCCGGGGCGTCCGACACGTACCCCTCCAACAGCGCCCTCTACGCCGATCCCTCCCTCGTGGAGGGCAAGGACTACGGGCGCCGCTACCGGCGCCACGCCAGGTTCGACGACGACCTCGCCGCACGGTCCGACTACGCTGCCACGACGATCCTCGCCCCGCACGGTGGCGGGATCGAGGTCGGCACCTCCGAGCTGTGCCTGGCCATCGCCGGATACCACCCCGCCGATCTCACTCCTGCCCCGGCCGACGGTCCACTCCACGACTACTGGATGTTCGAGGGGCTGCGCGCGGCGGACAACGGGGATCTCCACGTCACCTCGGCCCACTGCGACGACGGAGTCGCCCGTGCGCTGTGCGCGGGCAGCCTCAACGCCTTGAGCCTGCACGGGTGCACGCCCTCCCAGGCAGGCCTGGAGGACAAGGCCAAGGCAGTGCTCGTCGGCGGGCGCAACGCGGCTCTGCGGCAGCATCTGCTCGCCGAGTACAAGGCGGCGGGCATCCGGGCGGTCGATGCCTCCGACCACGCCTCCCTCGGCGGCGTCCAGCCGGACAACATCGTCAACCGCACCCTGCTCGGCATGGGCGCGCAGCTGGAGATGACCACCGCGCTGCGCACGGCGATGTTCACGGTCAACACCCGGGCCGGCCGCAGGACCAGCACCACGCAGGAGTTCTGGGACTTCACCGGGGCCACCCGCGCGGCGCTCCGCCGCCTGGAAGCGGGCCAGGCCATGCCGTAGGGCCGGCAGGCAACGCCGGAGGGCCGCACGGGTGGGGTTTCCCCACCCGTGCGGCCCTTGGCGTACGGACCGTGCTACGCCGGAACGCTGGCGATCCCCTCGGCGAGGAACTTCCTTCCGAGGACCCGCTCGGACACACCCGACCGGTCCAGGTACGGCGTGATCCCGCCCAGGTGGAACGGCCAGCCCGCGCCGGTGATGAGGCACAGGTCGATGTCCTGCGCCTCGGCGACGACGCCCTCGTCCAGCATCAGGCCGATCTCCTGCGCGACGGCGTCCAGGACCCGGTCGCGCACCTGCTCCTCGGTGAGGACGGAGTCGCCCTGCACCAGAAGGGCCGCCACCTCGGGGTCCAGCTCCGGCTTGCCGGAGTCGTAGACGTAGAAGCCGCGCTTGCCCGCCTTGACCACCGCGGCCAGGTTCGCCGAGACCGTGAAGCGGTCAGGGAAGGCGCGGTTGAGGGTCTCGGAGACGTGCAGCCCGATCGCCGGGCCCACCAGCTCCAGGAGCACCAGCGGGGACATCGGCAGGCCGAGCGGCTCGACGGCCTTCTCGGCCGTCGCGACCGGGGTGCCCTCGTCGATGACGTTCTGGATCTCGCCCATGAAGCGGGTGAGGATGCGGTTGACGACGAACGCCGGGGCGTCCTTCACCAGGACCGCGGTCTTCTTCAGCTTCTTCGCCACGCCGAAGGCCGTGGCCAGCGCCGCGTCGTCGGTCTGCTCGCCGCGCACGATCTCCAGCAGCGGCAGGATCGCGACCGGGTTGAAGAAGTGGAAGCCGACGACCCGCTCGGGGTGCTTCAGCTTCGACGCCATCTCGCTGACCGACAGCGAGGAGGTGTTGGTCGCCAGGATCGTGTGGGCCGGTACGACCGCCTCGACCTCGGCGAACACCTGCTGCTTGACGCCCATCTCCTCGAACACGGCCTCGATGACGAAGTCCGCGTCGCCGAAGGCGGCGGCCTTGTCGAGGGAGCCGGTGACCGCGGCCTTCAGACGGTTCGCCTTGTCCTGGCCGATCCGGCGCTTGGCGAGCAGCTTGTCGATCTCGCCGTGGACGTAGCCCACGCCCTTGTCGATCCGCTCCTGGTCGATGTCGGTCAGCACGACCGGCACCTCGAGGCGGCGCGCGAACAGCAGCGCGAGCTGAGAGGCCATCAGGCCGGCGCCGACGACGCCCACCTTGGTGACCGGGCGGGCCAGCGAGCGGTCCGGCGCACCGGCCGGGCGCTTGGCGCGCTTCTGCACCAGGTTGAAGGAGTAGATGCCGCTGCGCAGCTCGCCGCCCATGATCAGGTCCGCGAGGGCCTGGGTCTCGGCGTCGAAGCCCTGGCGCAGGTCGCCGTTCTTGGCCGCGGCGATGATGTCCAGCGCGCGGTAGGCGGCCGGGGCCGCGCCGTGCACCTTGGAGTCCGCGATCGCCCGGCCGCGCTCGACGGCCTGGTCCCAGGCCTCGCCGCGGTCGATCTCCTGGCGCACGACCTCGGTCTCGCCCTTGAGGACGGAGGCCGTCCACAGCAGCGACTGCTCCAGGAAGTCCGCGCCCTCGAAGATCGCGTCGGCGATGCCGAGCTCGAAGACCTGCTTGCCCTTCAACTGCCGGTTCTGGCTGAGCGAGTTCTCGATGATGACCGAGACCGCGCGGTCCGCGCCGATCAGGTTCGGCAGCAGCGCGCAGCCGCCCCAGCCCGGGACCAGACCGAGGAAGACCTCGGGCAGCGAGAAGGCGGGGATCGCCTTGGACACCGTGCGGTAGGAGCAGTGCAGACCGACCTCGACGCCACCGCCCATCGCCGCGCCGTTGTAGTACGCGAACGTCGGGACGGCCAGCGCCGACAGGCGCTTGAAGACGTCGTGGCCGCCCTTGCCGATGGCCACCGCGTCCTCGTGGCGCCCCAGCAGCTCCACGCCCTTGAGGTCCGCGCCCACGGCGAAGATGAACGGCTTGCCGGTGACACCGACACCGACGATCTTCCCGGCCGCGGCCTCCGCCTCGACCTGGTCGAGGGCGGCGTCGAGGTTCGCCAGCGACTGCGGGCCGAAGGTGGTCGGCTTGGTGTGGTCCAGGCCGTTGTCCAGCGTGATGAGCGCGAAGACGCCCGCGCCCAGGGGGAGGTCGAAGTGGCGCACGTGCGCCTGGGTGACGACCTCGTCCGGGAACAGCTCGGCCGCACCCTTCAAAAGCTCGGTGGTGGTGCTCACTTGTCCCCCTCGAAGTGCGGGTTCTCCCAGATGACCGTTCCGCCCATGCCGAGGCCGACACACATCGAGGTGAGGCCGTAGCGGACGTGCGGCTGCTCCTCGAACTGCCGGGCCAGCTGCGTCATCAGACGCACGCCGGAGGAGGCGAGGGGGTGGCCGAAGGCGATCGCGCCGCCGTACTGGTTGACGCGCGGGTCGTCGTCCGCGATGCCGTAGTGGTCCAGGAGCGCGAGCACCTGCACCGCGTACGCCTCGTTCAGCTCGAACAGGCCGATGTCCTCGATGGACAGGCCCGCCTTGGCCAGCGCCTTCTCCGTCGCCGGGATCGGGCCGTAGCCCATCACCTCGGGCTCGACGCCCACGAAGGCGTACGACACCAGGCGCATCCTGACCGGCAGGCCCAGCTCGCGCGCCACGTCCTCGGCGGCGATCAGCGAGGCGGTGGCGCCGTCGTTGAGGCCGGAGGCGTTGCCCGGGGTGACCCGGCCGTGCGGGCGGAAGGGGGTCTTGAGACCCGCCAGGCCCTCCATGGTGGTGCCCGGGCGCATCGGCTCGTCGGCCGTGGCCAGGCCCCAGCCGAGCTCGCCGCCCTCGGGCGAGGTCCGGCGGATGGAGATCGGCACCAGGTCGGCCTGGATCTTGCCGTCGGCGTACGCCTTGGCGGCCTTCTCCTGGCTGCGGACCGCGTAGGCGTCCGCGCGCTCCTTGGTGAGCTGCGGGAAGCGGTCGTGCAGGTTCTCCGCCGTCATACCCATGACGAGCGCGGAGTCGTCGACCAGCCGCTCCGAGAGGAAGCGCGGGTTCGGGTCCACGCCCTCGCCCATGGGGTGGCGGCCCATGTGCTCGACGCCGCCCGCGAGGGCGATGTCGTACGCGCCGAAGGAGACGCCACCGGCGACGGTCGTCACGGCGGTCATCGCGCCGGCGCACATGCGGTCGATGGACATGCCGGGCACCGTCTGCGGCAGGCCCGCGAGCATGCCGGCCGTGCGGCCCAGGGTCAGACCCTGGTCACCGATCTGCGTGGTCGCGGCGATGGCGACCTCGTCGATCCTGGCGGGATCGAGGTTCGGGTTGCGGCGCAGCAGCTCCCGGATGCACTTGATGACGAGATCGTCGGCGCGGGTCTCGTGGTAGATGCCCTTCGGGCCCGCCTTGCCGAACGGGGTGCGGACGCCGTCGACAAACACGACGTCCCTAGCGGTACGAGGCACGTTGGCTCTCCTCCAGGTGCGGATCGCTGCCGCGCGGGCATGCCGATACGGCTCCGCCGCGGCGCGGACTCATACCGTCATGCTACTTGCGGGTAACCATGCTGCCCAGCCCCTTCGTATGGCGGCGAAGGTCACATCTGCGGGTGCGTTGTCGTCTGCGGGTCCGTTGCTCCCCCAGCTACCGCTGGGAGGTGCCCCCAGCGGCGGGCTGTCCTCAAACGCCGGACGGGCTGGATTCGCGGACCGTTGTCCGAGAATCCAGCCCGTAGGTCCGGGGGCGTAGCCCCCAGTTGCGGGAAGGGGCGGGGTTGGGGAAAGGAGACCTCAGGCCGCCGGGGCGTTGAGGGCCTCCACCAGGAGCGAAGCGACCTGCTCGATCTGCCAGCGGCGCGCGCCGTGCGCGGTGAGGACCTCCGCCACCGACTCCGGCGTCGCGACCCGCGGCGGCTCCCAGCACAGGCGCCGCACCGTGTCCGGGGCGATCAGGTTCTCCTGCGGCATGTTGAGGCTCTCCGCCAGCGCGGAGACCGCCGTGCGCGCCGCCGAGAGGCGGGCCGCGGCCGCGGGGTCCTTGTCGGCCCACGCGCGGGGCGGCGGCGGGCCCGTCAGCGGCTGGCCGGGCTGCGGCAGTTCGGCGTCGGGGATCGCGCGGGCGCGGTCGACCGCGGCCTGCCACTGTTCGAGCTGCTTGCGGCTCATGCGGTGCCCGAAGCCGGGGAGGGCCGCGAGGGCGTGCGCGTTCGCCGGCGTGTTCAGGGCGGCCTCGATGATCGCGGCGTCGCCGAGCACCTTGCCGGGCGAGACGTCGCGCCGCTGCGCGATCAGGTCGCGCGCGGTCCACAGCTCGCGGACCACGGCCATCTGCCGGCGCCGCCTGACCTTGTGCATGCCGGACGTGCGGCGCCACGGATCCTTGCGCGGCGGCGCGGGCGGCGCGGCGGCGATCGCCGCGAACTCCTCGCGGGCCCACTCCAGCTTGCCCTGCCGGTCCAGCTCCGCCTCCAGGGCGTCCCGCAGGTCGACGAGCAGTTCCACGTCGAGCGCGGCGTAGCGCAGCCAGGGGTCGGGCAGCGGGCGGGTGGACCAGTCGACGGCGGAGTGGCCCTTCTCCAGGGCGTAGCCGAGCACGTTCTCGACCATGGCGCCGAGCCCGACCCGGGCGAATCCGGCGAGCCGTCCCGCCAGCTCCGTGTCGAAGAGCCGCGACGGCGTCATCCCTATCTCGCGCAGGCACGGCAGGTCCTGCGTGGCGGCGTGCAGCACCCACTCGGCGTCGCCGATGGCCGCGTCGAGCGTGGACAGGTCGGGGCAGCCGACGGGGTCGATCAGCGTGGAGCCCGCGCCTTCGCGGCGGAGCTGCACGAGGTAGGCGCGCTGGCCGTAGCGGTAGCCGGAGGCGCGCTCCGCGTCGACGGCGACGGGGCCCGTACCCGCTGCGAACGCCGCGACGATCTCGGCCAGGGCATCGTTGTCAGCGACGACCGGCGGGATGCCTTCGCGTGGTTCCAGCAGGGGGATCGGCGCCGAATCGACGTCGTCCGGGGGAGCGCCCCCGGTGGTTCGCAGTGTCGTGTCTTCTGCGGTCTCTTGGGCGTCGGTCACCGGTCAAGGGTATCTGTGTATGGCAAGCGCCCGCCGACGGTATGTCCCCTCGACGGGCGTGGTGCCGTTTCCAGGGGCGTGCGGCGCCCGCTGGGAGCGGTCAGTGGATGATGCCCGTGCGCAGTGCGACGGCGACCATTCCGGCGCGGTCGCCGGTGCCGAGCTTGCGGGCGATCCGGGCGAGGTGGCTCTTGACGGTGAGCGCGGACAGGCCCATCGAGACGCCGATGGCCTTGTTGGACTGACCCTCCGCGACCAGCCGCAGCACCTCGACCTCCCGGCCGGAGAGCTCGCGGTAGCCGCCGGGGTGGCCGGGGGCGCCGGGCGGGCGGCGGTGCATCCGGGCCGCGGCGGCGGAGCCGATGGGTGCCGCGCCGGGGCGGCCGGGGAGGCCCAGGTTGGTGCGGGTACCGGTGACGACATAGCCCTTGACGCCTCCTGCGAGGGCGTTGCGCACGGCGCCGATGTCATCGGCGGCGGACAGGGCCAGGCCGTTGGGCCAGCCGGCGGCGCGGGTCTCGGACAGCAGGGTGAGCCCCGAGCCGTCGGGAAGGTGGACGTCGGCCACGCAGATGTCGCGCGGGTTGCCGACGCGGGGGCGGGCCTCCGCGATGGACGACGCCTCGATCACATCTCGCACGCCGAGCGCCCACAGGTGGCGGGTGACGGTGGAGCGGACACGGGGGTCGGCGACGACGACCATGGCCGTCGGTTTGTTGGGGCGGTAGGCGAGGCTCGCAGGTTGCTCGAGGAGAACGGACACCAAGCCTCCATGGGGGAGTGGCGGGGGACGGGTGCCGGCGTGGGGGGTAAGCCGGGGCGATCCGTATGGGAAGGGTCACAAGCCTCTTCGGCAGCGAAGCGTCCCGGCTTTAGGGAATGATCACGAATTGATGAGTAACAATTCGGGCAATTCGGACGGTTGGTCGATCAACGGCTCTGCGGGTCGCGCCGCTGGGGAAGCGTCACCACCCCGGCCTCCGGGCCCCCGCCCGGCGGCAGTCCCGCGATCTGACACAGCAGGTCGCACCAGGCGGCGAGGTGCGCCGCAGTGTCCGGCACCCCGCCGCCGGACCCCGCCGCGGCCTGCCCCGCCGGGCCCGCGGGCGGCTCCGCCGGCGACCACGACGCCCGGATCTCGATGCGGGTCGACGGCTCCCGGTCCCGCAGCCCCCCGAAGTAGTGCGAACCCGCCCGGGTCACCGTCCCGCTCGGCGCCCCGTACGGCACCCGCCGGGCCTCCAGCGCGCCCGTCAGCCAGGACCAGCACACCTCCGGCAGCAGCGGGTCCGCCGCCATCTCCGGCTCCAGATCGGCGTGCACCAGCGTGACCAGCCGGAACGTCCCCCCCCAGGCCTCGTGGCCCGCCGGGTCGTGCAGCAGGATCAGCCGGCCGTCCGCCAGCTCCTCGTCGTCCACGACGACCGCGGCCTCCAGCGCGTACGAGAAGGGGGCGAGCCGCTGGGGCGGCGGGGTCGCGTCCAGCTCGATCTCCGGCCGCAGGCGCACTCCTTGCAGTCCCGCGACCGCTTGCCGGAAGACGGACGGGGAGCCCTCCCCATCCGCGTCGTCCGGACCGTCCGAGAGGTGTCCCTGCGCCGCAGCCATGCCCGGAAGACTAGGCGGAAGGTGGCCCTGTTCCGGGTAGGACACCCACATGGGCGGGTCACTCGTTCGGCCCGTGCGAAGATTTGGGGCATGAGTGAGCGCAGGGAGCCCAGCCAGCCCGCCAGCCAGCAGCAGACCGGCCGCACCGCGGCGTACGACTCGGCCTTCCTGAGGGCGTGCCGACGCGAGCCGGTGCCGCATACACCGGTCTGGTTCATGCGCCAGGCGGGGCGCTCGCTGCCGGAGTACCGCAAGCTCCGTGAGGGCATCCCCATGCTCGATTCCTGCATGCGGCCCGACCTCGTCACCGAGATCACCCTCCAGCCGGTCCGGCGCCACAACGTCGACGCCGCGATCTTCTTCAGCGACATCGTCGTCCCGCTGAAGGCCATCGGGATCGACCTGGACATCAAGCCCGGCGTCGGCCCGGTCGTCGCCGAGCCGATCCGCACCCGCGCCGACCTGGAGCGGCTGCGCCCGCTCGACGCCTCCGACGTGCCCTACGTCACCGAGGCCATCGGCATGCTCACCGCCGAGCTCGGCGCCACCCCGCTCATCGGCTTCGCCGGGGCGCCCTTCACCCTGGCCAGCTATCTGGTCGAGGGCGGGCCCTCGCGCAACCACGAGCACACCAAGGCGCTCATGTACGGCGACCCCGAGCTGTGGGCCGACCTCCTCGACCGGCTCGCGGACATCACCGCCTCCTTCCTGAAGGTGCAGATCGCCGCGGGCGCCTCGGCCGTGCAGCTCTTCGACTCCTGGGTCGGCGCGCTCGCCCCCGCGGACTACCGCCGCTCGGTCATGCCCTCCTCCGTCAAGGTCTTCGACGCCGTCGCCGGCCTCGGCGTGCCGCGCATCCACTTCGGTGTCGGCACGGGCGAGCTGCTCGGCCTCATGGGCGAGGCCGGCGCGGACGTCGTCGGCGTCGACTGGCGGATCCCCATGGACGAGGCCGCGCGCCGCGTCGGCCCCGGCAAGGCGCTCCAGGGCAACCTGGACCCGGCGGTCCTCTTCGCCGGCCGCGAGGCGGTCGAGACCAAGACCCGCGAGGTCCTCACCGCGGCCCGCGACCTGGAGGGCCACGTCTTCAACCTGGGCCACGGAGTCCTGCCGACGACGGACCCGGACGCCCTGACCCGCCTCGTGGAATTCGTCCACGAGCAGACGGCCCGCTAGCCCCGGGGCCCGGGACGCGGAGGAGCTACGCCCCCGCGTCCCGCACCGCGGAAGCGGCCTTGCGCGCGGCGACGAGCACCGGATCCCACACCGGCGAGAACGGCGGCGCGTACCCCAGGTCCAGCGCCGTCATCTGATCCACCGTCATCCGGGCGGTCAGGGCGACCGCCGCCACGTCCACCCGCTTCGCCGCGCCCTCCCGGCCGACGATCTGCACCCCGAGCAGCCGCCCCGTACCGCGCTCGGCCAGCATCTTCACACGCATGGGGCGCGCGCCGGGGTAGTAGCCCGCGCGGCTGGTCGACTCGATCGTGGCCGTCACGAAGCGCAGGCCCACCGCCGTCGCCTGCGCCTCCAGCAGGCCCGTGCGGGCGATCTCCAGGTCGCACACCTTGCTGACGGCCGTGCCCACCACCCCGGGGAACGTGGCGTAGCCGCCGCCGATATTGGTGCCGATGACCTGGCCGTGCTTGTTCGCGTGCGTGCCGAGGGCGATGTGCCGGGTGCGGCCGGAGACGAGGTCCAGCACCTCCACGCAGTCGCCGCCCGCCCAGACGTTCCCGTGGCCGCGCACCCGCATCGCGAGGTCCGTCAGCAGCCCGCCCGACTCGCCGAGGGGGAGCCCGGCCGCCTCGGCGAGCGCCGTCCCGGGGCGTACGCCCAGGCCCAGCACGACCACGTCCGCCGGGAACTCCTTCGCCGTGGTCGCGACCGCGGCCACCCGGCCGTCCGGGCCGGTGACGATCCCGGTGACCTCGGCCCCCGTCACCACCTCGATGCCCATCCCGCACATCGCCTCGTGCACCAGCGCGCCCATGTCCGGGTCGAGCGTCGTCATCGGCTGCGCGGAACGGTCGACCACGGTCACCTGGAAGCCGCGGCGTACGAGCGCTTCCGCCATCTCCACGCCGATGTACCCGGCGCCGATGACCACGGCCCGGCGGCCGTCCGTCCCGGCGAGTCCGTCGATGAGGGCCTGCCCGTCGTCCAGGGTCTGCACGCCGTACACGCCGGGGGCGTCGATGCCGTCCAGGGGCGGCCGCACCGGCCGGGCGCCCGTCGCCACGACCAGGTGGTCGAAGCCGTGCCAGCGGTCCGTGCCGCTCTCCAGGCCGCGGGCCCGCACGCGCTGCCCCGCCAGGTCGATCTCGGTCACCTCGGTGCGCATCCGCAGGTCGATGCCGCGTCCGCGGTGCTCCTCGGCCGTACGGGCGATCAGGGCGTCCGGGCCGTCGACCTCCCCGCCCGCCCAGTAGGGGATGCCGCAGGCGGAGAAGGAGGTGAAGTGGCCGCGCTCGAAGGCGGTGATCTCCAGGTCGTCGGGGTGCCGGTACCGCCGGGCCCGTGAGGCGGCCGACATGCCGGCGGCGTCGCCTCCGATGACCACCATGCGCGTGTTCGCGGCCACTGTGTCCCCTCTCGCCTGCCCTCGTGTCCTCAACTCCCGGACGGGCGCGATTCTTCCGTACGCCCGGCGCAGGGGAACTCCAGGAAGACCGTTTCCCGTTCGCCGCTCAGGTGTACGTCGAAGCGGTACCCCCGGTGCGTCCCCGGATCCTCCGTCGCCAGGAGCGTCGCCCGGCGCCCGGCCGGGAGGGCCGGGAGCAGGGGGTCGTCCTCCGGGAGGGCGAAGTAGACCCGGGTGAACAGATGCCGGCTCAGGCCGGGCGCGAAAACGCACAGGGACAGGAACGGCGCACCGCCGGGCGGCAGCGTCCGCAGGACGTAACGGCCGTCCCTGCCGGTGGGCACACGGGCGAAGCCCGTGAAGGTGACGCCGTCGCGGGCCAGACTGCCGGGCGCGCCCGCGAGCGAGCCGTCCGGGGCCGCCTGCCAGAACTCCAGCAGCGCGTCGGGCACGGGCGTGCCCCCGCCGTCGTACACCCGCCCGTGCAAGGTGACGGTGTCCGGGTGCCCGGCGGGCGCGGGTTCGCCGCCGCCCGGCACCGGCAGCGCCTCGCCGTAGAACGGGCCGATGGTCTGCGAGGGCGTGACGGGCAGCGACATCAGCGGCCCCCCTCGGCCGGGGTGGCGGCGGGGCCGTCCAGGACGATGTCCCAGCGGTAGCCGAGCGACCACTCCGGGACGTTGCGAGCGGGGTCGTAGGCGGCGATCACCCGGGCCCTCGCGACGGGGTCGCCGATGGCGCGCCACAGCGCGTCGTACGGCACCAGCGGGTCGCCCGGGAAGTACATCTGCGTGACGAGGCGCTGGGCGAACGCCGTCCCGAAGAGGGAGAAGTGCAGGTGCGGCGGGCGCCAGGCGTTGCGGTGGTGGTTCCAGGGGTAGGCGCCGGGGCGGACGGTGGTGAAGTGGTAGCGGCCCTCGCCGTCGGTGAGGCAGCGGCCCGTACCGGTGAAGTTCGGGTCCAGGGGCGCGGCGTGCCGGTCGGCGCGGTGCGTGTAGCGGCCGGCCGCGTTGGCCTGCCACACCTCCACGAGCTGGCCGCGCACCGGACGGCCGTGGCGGTCCAGGACCCGGCCGGAGACGGTGATGCGCTCGCCCAGTGGCTCGCCGCGGTGCTGCCGGGTCAGGTCGGAGTCCAGCGGGCCGACGTCGGCCGGTCCGAAGACGGGGCCGGTCAGCTCGACGGCGCCGGGTCCGAGGACGGGGACGGGAGGCCGGGCGGGCTGCCGCAGCGGCAGGCCCCGGTAGGGGGCGAGGTCGTACGCGGGCGCGCCGTTCGCGGGGGCTGCGGCCGGCGGGTCGGTGAAGTCGGGTATCGGGCGGCTCAGTTGTTCCTGGAGGGGTTCTGATGCCATGGGCAACCCCTACCCCGCGGGATCACGGGTGATCCCTGCCTGTCGGCCGCCCGGTCGGACCGGTTCCGCCCGTGGGTGATTCCCGGCCAGGGGCGGGCTCAGCGTTCGAGGACCAGCGCCTGCCCCTGGCCCACCCCGATGCACAGCGCCGCCAGTCCCACGCCCGTGCCCGCGGCCGCCAGCTGATGGGCGACCGACCCCACCAGCCGGGCGCCGGAGCACCCCAGAGGATGGCCGATCGCGATCGCCCCGCCGCGCGGGTTGACCACACCGGGATCGAGCTCCGGCCACTCCGCGAAGCACCCCAGCACCTGCGCCGCGTACGCCTCGTTGAGCTCGAAGTGCGTCACGTCGGCGAACGCGCGGCCCGCCTTGGCGAGGACCCGCCGCACCGCCTCGACCGGCCCGAGCCCGTACAGATCCGGCTCGATGCCCGTGACGGCCGAGGCCCGCACGCGCGCCAGCGGCTCCCGGCCCGTCTCCCGCAAGCCCTGCTCGTCGCACAGCAGCAGGGCCGCCGCGCCGTCGTTCAGCGGCGAGGAGTTGCCCGCGGTGACCGTGCCGTTCTCCTTGCGGAAGGCGGGCGCGAGCCGGGCGAGCGCCTCGGCGGAGGTGTTGTCCCGGATGGTCTCGTCACGCGGCAGCACCACATCCGGCAGCGGCACGACCTCGGCGTCGTACGCGCCTTCCTTCCACGCCCGCGCCGCCTTCCGGTGGCTGGCGAGCGCGAAGGCGTCCTGCCGCTCCCGGGAGATGCCGTGCTTGTCGGCGATCAGCTCGGCGCCCTCGCCCAGCGGGGTCGTCCACCGCCGGGGCATGGCCGGATTGGTCATCCGCCAGCCCAGGGTCGTGGAGAACAGCTCCTGGTGGCCGACAGGAAAGGCCCGTTCGGGCTTGGGCAGCACGAACGGGGCCCGGCTCATCGACTCCACGCCGCCCGCGACCACCACCGACGCGTCCCCGAGCGCGATGGCGCGGTACGCCTGCACCACCGCCTCGAGACCGGAGGCGCACAGCCGGTTGACCGTCACCCCCGGCACGGACACCGGCAGCCCGGCCAGCAGCACCGCCATGCGGGCCACGTCGCGGTTCTCCTCACCGGCGCCGTTGGCGTTGCCGAGCACCACGTCGTCGACGCGGGCCGGGTCAAGGCCGGGCGAGCGGCCGACCACGGCCCGCACGACGTGCGCCGCGAGGTCGTCGGGGCGCACGGAGGCGAGAGCGCCGCCGTACTTGCCGACCGGGGTGCGCACGGCATCCACGACGAACACATCCCGGACCCGGTCGTTCATGGCTGCTCCTCGGCGCTCCCAGGGGCGTTCGCCCAGTGAACTTTCGTTCATAATCGAACTCATGCCGAGTCTCGGGCCGCCGCCATCCGCTGTCAACGGCCCCGCACCGATCACCGCCGGCCCTCCCGGCACGGGCCCGCTCGTGCGCGGACTCGCGGTGCTGCGCGCCCTCGCCGAGCACGACGCCACATCCCGGGTGCGCCCCGCCGACCTCGCCCGCACCACCGGCCTCTCCCGCTCCGTCGTCGACCGCGTCCTCGCCACGCTCGAACACCTCGGCCACGTACGGTTCGAGGGCCGTGACGTCGGCCTCGCCGTGGGGCTGATGGAGCTCGGCAACGCCTATCTCACGGCGAGCGGGGTGCCCGCCGCACTCGGCCCGCACATCGAACGGCTGGCCGCCGGGCTGGACGAGCCCGTCTCGGTCGGGGTGGCCGACGCCGGGGGCGTCCGCGTCGTCGCCCGCTGCGGACGGCCCCGGGCCGTCTCCCTCACCGTCCGGATCGGCGACCTCCTCCCCGGCGACCGCTGCGCGGCCGGTGCCGTCCTCGCCGCCGCCCCGCCGGGCCCGGCCGGCCGGGCCGTCGACTGGGCCGTCGACGACCAGGGCGCCGAACCCGGCCTGGTCGCCGTGGCCGTGCCCGTGCGCGGCCCCGACGGACACCCGGCCTGCGCCGTCACCGTCACCAGCCACGCCGGCAGGCACTCCGCGGACTCGCTGCGGGAGACGGCGCTGCCCCGGCTGCGGGCCGCGCTCCCCGCGCTGGAGGCGGCGCTGGCCGCACCGCCCGGCACCCGGCACCGGGCCGCGCCCGCCGAGGACCCCTCGCCCGCGGCCAAGCTCGAACTCGGCAGCGCCTACCTCCAGTCGCTCGCCCGCGGGCTCGCCGTCCTGCGGGCCTTCGGCGTCGCGGGCGAGGCACCCCACCGGGGCGCCACCCTCGCCGAGCTCGCCGCCGCCACCGGGCTCGCACGGGCCACCGCCCGCCGCGCGCTCCTCACCCTCACCGCGCTGGGCCACGTCACGGCGGAGGGCGGCCGCTTCCGGCCGCTCCCGAGCGTCCTGGCCCTCGGCCACGCCCCGCTCGGCGAGCTCACGTTCACCGACCTCGTCCGGCCCCATCTGCGTGAACTCGTCCGGCGCGTCGGCGAGTCGGCGTCCATGGCGGTGCTCGACGGCGACGACATCCGCTACGTCGCGCGCGTCCCCACCGTGCGCATCATGAGCGTCGACATCACCATCGGCACGTGCTTCCCCGCACACGCCACCTCCATGGGCCGGGTGCTGCTCGCCGGGGCCGGCAGGGGCGGGGCGCGGCCCGTGCCCCGGGCCCTGACCCCGTACACCGTGACGTCCCCCGCCGAGCTCACCGCCCTCCTCGCCGAGGTGGCGCGGGAGGGGTACGCGCTCGTCGACCAGGAGCTGGAGGAAGGGCTGTGCTCGATCGCGGTGCCCGTCAGGGACGGCCGCGGGAGCGTCGTCGCCGCGCTCAACGTCGCCGCCCACGCCTCCCGCGGAACCGCCGAGGGCCTGCGCCGGGACGCCCTGCCCGCGCTCCGCGACACCGCGGCCCGCATCGAGGCGGACCTGCGCACGGCCTCGGCGCACCGCGCTCTGCCCATCGGCTGACCGGGCCCCCGGCGCCGGCGGAGCGTTTGAGAGAGTGGGGGCATGAGCGACATTCCCAGGCGGCGACCGGGCCGTCACGTGGTGGTCATCGGCGGCGGGATCTCCGGTCTGGCGGCGGCCCACCGGCTGGTGACGGGCGGTGCTCGGGTCACGCTCCTGGAGGCGTCCGGACGGCTCGGCGGCAAGCTCCGCGCGGGCTCGATCGCCGGAGTCCCCGTCGACCTGGGCGCCGAATCGATGCTGGCCCGGCGGCCCGAGGCGGTCGAACTGGCCCGCGCGGTCGGCCTCGCGGACCGCCTCCAGCCACCGGCCACCGCAACGGCGGGCATCTGGACGCGCGGCAGCCTGCGCCCGATGCCCAAGGGACACATGATGGGCGTGCCCGGCGACCTCGCCCCGCTGGCCGCCTCCGGAGTGCTCTCGGACGAGGGCCTCGCCCGGGTGGCCCGGGACGCCGAACTGCCGCCCACCGAGGTCGGCGACGACGTCGCCATCGGCGCCTACGTCGCGGACCGCATGGGCCGCGAGCTCGTGGACCGGCTGGTGGAGCCCCTGCTCGGCGGCGTCTACGCGGGCGACCCGTACCGCATCTCGATGCGCGCCGCCGTGCCGCAGCTCTTCGAACTCGCCCGTACGCACCGGTCGTTGCTCGACGGCGTGCGCGAGACCCAGCGGCGGGCCGCCGGACGGCAGCAGCCCGGGCCGGTCTTCATGGGCATCGCCGGAGGGATCGGGCGGCTGCCGCTCGCGGTCGCCGACGCGGTGCGCGCGGCGGGCGGCGAGATCCGCACGGACACCCCGGTGAGCGCGATCGGCCGCGACGCCGACGGCTGGTGGGTCGGCCTCGGCACGGAACGGCTCGCGGCCGACGCGGTCGTCGTCGCCACCCCGGCGCCCGCCGCGACCCGCCTCCTGGACCCCCTGGCGCCCGCCGCGGCCGGGGAGCTCGCGACCGTGGGTTACGCCTCCATGGCCCTGGTCACCATGGCCTTCCGCCGCTCCGACGCCGAGGGGCTGCCGGCCGGCAGCGGCTTCCTCGTGCCGCCGGTCGACGGCCGGAAGATCAAGGCGTCCACCTTCGCGAGCAACAAGTGGGGCTGGGTCGCGGACGCCGGTCCCGGGACGTTCGTGCTGCGCACCTCGATCGGCCGGTTCGAGGAGGAGGCCGATCTGGAGCGCGACGACTCCGAGCTGGTGGCCATGTCGCTGAAGGACCTCGGTGACGCCGTCGGCCTGTCCGCGGCCCCGCTGGAGTCCAGGGTCGACCGGTGGGACGGCGGTCTGCCGCAGTACCCGGTCGGCCACCTCGCCCGCGTCGCCCGGATCCGCGAGCACGTCGCGGCCCTCCCGGGCCTGCGGGTGTGCGGTGCCGCCTACGACGGCGTGGGCATCCCGGCCTGTATCGCCGGCGCGCACCGGGCGGCCGACGAGATCCTGGCGGCCTTGACCCCCCTGGCTCCGGGCCCCGGGAGCGGCGAGTGACAATAGGGACATGACTGACGCCCCCGAGAAGATCCCGAACGCCGGCAAGAAGGCCAAGGACCTCAACGAGGTCATCCGCTACACCCTCTGGTCGGTGTTCAAGCTCCGCGACGTCCTGCCCCAGGACCGCTCCGGCTACGCCGACGAGGTGGAGGAGCTGTTCGCGCAGCTCGCCGAGAAGGACGTCACCGTGCGTGGCACCTACGACCTCTCGGGTCTGCGGGCCGACGCCGACGTGATGATCTGGTGGCACTCCGAGACCTCGGACGCCCTCCAGGACGCGTACAACCGCTTCCGCCGCACCCGGTTCGGCCGTGCGCTGGAGCCGGTGTGGTCCAACATGGCCCTGCACCGCCCCGCGGAGTTCAACAAGTCGCACATCCCGGCGTTCCTCGCCGACGAGACGCCGCGCGACTACGTCAGCGTCTACCCCTTCGTCCGCAGCTACGACTGGTACCTGCTGCCCGACGAGGACCGCCGCCGGATGCTCGCGGACCACGGCAAGATGGCGCGCGGCTACCCCGACGTGCGGGCCAACACGGTGGCGTCCTTCTCGCTGGGCGACTACGAGTGGATCCTCGCCTTCGAGGCGAACGACCTCTACCGCATCGTGGACCTCATGCGCCACCTGCGGGCGTCCGAGGCCCGCATGCACGTCCGCGAGGAGGTCCCGTTCTACACGGGCCGCCGCAAGGCCGTGGCCGAGCTCGTGGCGGACCTGGCGTAGGGCTCACGCTTCCCGATCGCCGGGCGGGCCGGAGGAATCCGCGCCCGCCCGGCACTCGGGGCGGCAACGGACCTCAGCCCGCCGCGCCGCCCGCCGTCTTCGCACCTGCCGTCGCCGCAGGCTCCTGGCGCGGTGCGCAGAACGCGTCGCGCCACGGCACCGCGCCGGTCAGCAGGTACGTCTCCACATGCCGGTTGACGCACGCGTTCGGCCCGTACGCGATCCCGTGCGTGCCCGAACCCCGCTCGGTGACCAACGACGAGCCCGGCAGCCTCCGGTGGAGCTCCACCGCCCCCTCGTACGGCGTCGCCGCGTCCCGTTCCGCGGCCAGCAGCAGCGTCGGTGGCAGCGCGTGCCGTTCCGCCCCGACGTCGAGCGGGCGCTGCTGGTGCGCGGTCCAGAAGGCGCACGGCAGGTTCATCCAGGCGTTCTGCCAGGTCTCGAACGGCGCCCGGCGGGCGAGCCGGGTGTTGTCCCGGTCCCACACCGACCAGGAGCGCGGCCACGGGGAGTCGTTGCACTCGACCGCGGTGTAGACGGCGTTGGAGTTCTCGCTCGCCCACGCGGCCGCCGGGTCGGGCGCCGCGAGGGTGCGCAACGCCCTGTCGTCACCGCGCAGATACGCGGCCAGCGCGTCCGCGCTCCGGGCCCAGTGGCTGTCGCTGTAGCCGACCTGGAGGAAGGCCGAGTGCAGTTCCCCGGGGCCGACCCTGCCGCCGGCGGCCCGTCGGGCGAGCCGCTGCCGGGCCCGCTCGTAGGCGGCGGCCACCTGCTGCGGGCTGCGCCCCAGGTGATAGACCGCGTCATGCCTGGCCACCCAGCGCCGCCAGTCACTCCAGCGCCGCTCGAAGGCCGCGGACTGGACGAGGTTGCTCTCGTACCAGATCTTCTGCCCGTCCGGGTCGACCACGCTGTCGAAGACCATCCGGCGCACGTGTCCGGGGAACAGCGTGGCGTAGAGCGCGCCGAAGTACGTGCCGTACGACGCCCCCATGTAGTTGAGCTTCCGGTCGCCGAGCGCCGCGCGCAGGACGTCCAGGTCGCGGGCGTTGTTGAGGCTGGTGAAGTGGGGCAGGTCGCGCCCGGCCCGGCGCGCGCAGCCCTGCGCGTACGCCCTCGCCTCGGCGATCCGCTGCTTCTTGTACGCGGCCGTGGGGTGCTCCTGGGCCTGGGAGGGGGCCTTGGTGAAGCGTGCAGGGTCGGCGCAGGACAGCGGAGCGGAGCGGCCGACGCCACGGGGCGCGTAGCCCACGAAGTCGTACGACCTGGCCGTCGTCTGCCACTGCCTGACCGCGCTGAGCAGCGGGAAGAACATGCCGGAGCCGCCCGGCCCGCCGGGGTTGTAGACGAGCGAGCCCTGGCGCTCGGCGCGGGTGCCGGTGGACCGGACGCGGCTGACGGTGAGGCCGATGTGCTTGCCCTCGGGGCGGGCGTAGTCCAGCGGGACGGAGACGGTGCCGCACTGCACGGGTGCCGGCAGTTGCTCGGAGGCCGGGCACGCGCCGAAGCGGATTCCCCTGGCGGCGGCGTCCCGGGCGGCGAGGGCGACCCCGCGGGCCTCGGCGCCGCCTCCGGGCGGCTTCGCCCGGTCGAGGCCGTCGGCCGGTGCGGGGGCCGCCGTGAGCGCGGTGAGGACCAGGGATCCGAGGGCTCCGTACAAGGCTGCTGATCTCACTGGGCATCCCTTCGCGGTACTAATCCGACAAAAGGGATAATTGGTTCGGTGGTGGGTGAAGTACAGCACCCACGCCCGGTGTCGGGCGCATTGGGCACGATGGGCTCAGCGGGGCGGGAGGGAGCGGCCGGTCCGGCGGAGGGTCAGTAGCGGTGGTCGCGCAGGGTCGCCGAGAGGGCGGAGCGCAGCTCCGGGTCGGCCAGGGCCCTGCGGCCCTTTATGGCGAGCGCGGTCAGCAGGCCCGCGTCGTCGCCCGGGTCACCGGCGCCGCCGCGGGGCGCGCGCAGCCTCCGGCCGGGCAGCCCGGTGGAGATCCGGCCCAACAGCTCCTGTCCCGCGGGCGAGGCCCAGCTCGTATAGGGGTGGATCTCGATCCGGGCGATCGCCAGGCAGGCGCCGGTCAGCAGCAGCGGCAGCGAGAACCAGGCCGCCACCTGCCCCTGGTGCGACTCCGGCGGCGCCATCAGCACGGCCGTGGCACCGGTCACCAGGATCAGCAGACAGGCCGCCCGCACCTGCTGGACCGCGGTGGACATGTGCGTACGGGCCGGGGCGGGCACCGCGAGCCCCGCCGCGGTCAGCCGGTCGGCCAGCGCCCGTACGGCGTCGGCGGCGGCGTGCGCGGTGCGCACCGCGGGCACCGGGGACTGGCCCTCCGGCCCTATGGCGGTGATCACCGAGCGCTCCAGCTCGTCGCGGCCCACCGGGTCGACGACCGTCGCCCAGCCGGTGTGGGCCAGCAGCAGCCGGTGCTGCCGGCCCATCGTGACCAGCGCGAGGTCGGTGACCCGGTGCGGGCCGCCGGCCAGGAACGCCGCCTCGTAGAGCGTCAGCGTCTGTGGCCGGACGCCGTCCGGGGCGCGCTCCGGGGCCTGCCCGGCGGCCGCCGCGGCCAGACAGAGACGGCCGCAGGTGAGGAACGCCGCGGCCCAGGCGACGAGCAGCAGAATGACCCACATACAGGATGTGTACTCGACCGTCCCGTGATCCCGCCATCGGTTGTTCCAACATGCGGACGATTATTCGGTCCGGATGGGGACGGTCGGCCGCGGCGACGGCCGGTGTTGACGCGGCGCGCGGCGGTCGCCATGAGGGCTCACTTCTCCGGTGATTCGGGGGTGGGGGTTCCGGGGGAGGCGGAGGTGTCGGACGAGGCCGATGGCGACGGCGCGGGCCGGGTCGCGGCCGGGGGGAGCGGAAAGCCGGCGGGCGGCCGGATGCCCGGAGGAACCGCGGTCGGGACGGGCGGCTGCTGGAGCTTCGTGTGCGCCGCGATGCCGTCGAAGTCGACCAGGCCGGTGTCCTCCAGCACCTTGATGTGATCCAGGACGGTGGTGTTCGCGTCGTCGGCGAGCTCCCGCACCGCGGAATTGCGGGTGGTGGCCCGCACCTGGGCGACGACCGTGAAGACCGTGCCGTGCGCGAGCCGCAGGATGTTGGTGAACTCCCGGTCGTACGCGTCGCCGTGCGCCGCCCCGAGCCGGGTCAGCCACTGCCGCTGCTGGGCGCCCGGCCGGCTGGGCAGGTCGATGCCCAGCCGGTCCGCGACCTCGCGGACGTGCCGGTCGAGCGCGGTGTGGCCCTCGACGAGATGCTCGCCCGCCCGCCGCACCCCGGCCGTGGTGCCGCGCTGTTCGGCCTGCTGCCCGGCGGGCAGCTCCCAGAGCCCGGCCAGCCGCACGCGGTCGACGAAGTCGCGGTCGAGCGCGGACAGCGGTCCGTACGGCGTGGCCACGGACCCGGCGGTGAGGTCGACGGCTCCGGTGCCGGTGCGGTCGCGGTAGGACCAGAGGGGGAAGAGCAGCGCGGCGACGGTCGCCGTGAGCGCGGTGACGACCAGGCCGGTGCCGGTGAACGATCGCATGATGCCTCCTCGTGCGGCATCGCACCGTAGGCCCTTCGCGCTGATCCACAAGCGGGTTCGGCGAGGCCGCCCGCCGGGGGCCGCCCCCGAACCGGGGTCTGGCCTGGACCTTTACCCGCTTCCCGGGATCCGGTGCGCGGATGTGGGCTGCGTCACTGTGGGCGGAAGGCCGCCCCTGCCGGGTGGGGCGGTTGGTACGTTGGCCGGTTCCGCGCGCCGCTCCCACAAGGCCCCGGGCACTGGTGAGGCCCCGCGATCGGGGGGATGTCGCGGGGCCTCACCGGTTCAACGGGCGGCCGGGCGGGTTGGTTCCCCCGCTTCTGCGGCACTATGGCGGGTGGGGGGTGGTGGGCGTGCGCGAGCGGCCGGACGGAAACGACGCGAACGACGCGAACGGCGGAAACAGCGGGAAAGCAGTCAGGAAGACGAGCGCCAACGGGAAGGCGTACGACCCGGAGCGGCTGTTCCTGCCACCCGACGACGACCTCGCCCCCAACCGGCCCGGCGAGACGCTCCGCGCCCGGCTCGACGCCTCCGGCACCGGCCGTGTGGCGCTGGCGCTCGCCCGCTGCCTCGGCCGGCGCCCCGTCGAGGACGCCTGGCGCCGCGTGCTCGCGGCCGAACAGGCCGTCGGCGCGGCCCTGGAGGAGCTGACGGCGGGCGGCTGGGACGTGGTCCACTCGATCGTCCTGCCCGGCGACGCCGTCATCGCCCACCTCCTCATCGGCCCCGGCGGGGTCTTCGGCGTCGCCGCCAAGCCCGCCCACAAGGCCCGGGTCCAGGTCGGCGAGACCCTGGTCCGCGTCTCCCGCGAACGGCACCCGCGCCCGTACGTCCGCGAGATCCGGCACGACTGCGCGCGGGCCTCGCTCGTCCTCTCGCGCGGGTGCGGCTTCCTCGTCCAGGTGCGGCCGGTCCTGGTGTTCGTGGGGGCCGGGAGTGTGGAGGTGTCACCGTCGCTGGAGGACGTCCAGGTGCTGGAGGAGGCGCAGGCGGCCACGCTCGGTGCGGCCGGCGGGGTGCTGCACCCGCACCGCGCCGACCGCATCCACACCGTGGCCCGCAACCGCCGCGTCTGGCTGTGGGCGTGACGAGTCATCACCCGGGTGAATCCTCGGCCTCTTTCGGGGGGCGCGGTGCGGTGACCCGGTGCGGGCGCGCGGGCCGCTGCCAGCATGGACGGGACGTGTGCGTCGATCCGTCCGCCTGCCGTAGGGAGCCGTCGCAGTGCCAGAACCGGGCCCCGGTCGTCCTCGAACCCCGGGTGGGCTTGACGCGGTAGGGGCGTCCGGCCGACGACCCCGGCCGGTCCGGCACTTGAGGACGGGGGGCCCGGCCGGGAGACGGTACGGCGGCCCGGTGCCCAGGGCCGCCCTCGCCCTGGCCGCCGTGCTCGCCGCCGCCGCGCCGACGACCGCCCGCCCCCCGCAGCCCGCCACCACCATCGAGATCTCCCCCGGCACCTGCGGCACCCCCTGGCCCCACCCCCACCCCGGCACCCAGACCTTCATCCTGCACAACACCTCCGCCACCGCGACCGAGGCCCGCCTCGTGGACCGCGCCGGCGCCGTCCACGCCGAAGCGGAAGCCCTCGCCCCCGGCACCCACCGGCAGCTGCGCGCCCGGCTCGGCCCCGGCTCGTACGCCTTCGTCTGCCTGCCCGACGACGCGGACGCCGTCACCGGCCCCGTCGTACGGATCACCGCCGCCGCCCGGGGGAGCGGCGGCGGGCCCGCCGCCGTCCCCGTCCGGCTCGCCGACCTGATCCCGCCGGCCCTGGACTACCAGCGGTGGATCGGCGCGCGGATGGACGGGCTCGTGTCGGCGACGGACGCCCTGCGGACGGCCGTCGACAGCGGCGACGCGGCCGCCGCCCGCGCGGCCTGGCTGCCCGCCCACCTCGACTACGAGCGGATGGGCGCCGCCTACGGCGCCTTCGGGGACGCCGGCCGGGCCGTCGACGGCACCGCCGCCGGTCTCCCCGGCGGAGTGCGCGACCCCGGCTTCACCGGCTTCCACCGCGTCGAGCACGGCCTGTGGCACGGCGAGCGCGGGCCCGCCCTGCGCCGGGCCGCGCACCGCCTCGCCACCGACGTCCGCGCGCTGCGCGCCACTTGGGAGCAGTCCCGCATGGACCCCGCCCAACTCGGGCTGCGCGCCCACGAGATCCTGGAGGACACCCTGGAGCACGAGCTGACCGGCCGCACCGACCACGGCAGCGGAAGCAATCTCGCCACCGCCCGCGCCAACCTCGACGGCACCCGCGCCGTCCTCGACCGCCTCCGCCCGCTCCTGCGCGGCCGCTACCCCGACCTCGACGCACTGGACCGGCGCATCGCCCGCGCCGGCGCCCTGCTGGACCGCCAGGGCCCCCGCCCCGGCCACCCCCGCTGGACCCCGCTCGACCGCCTCACCCGCGCCGACCGCGAGCGCCTCGACGCCGCCGTCGCCGACCTCGTGGAACGCCTGGCCCCCGTCGCGGCCCTCTGCGAACCCCGGAGGGCACCATGACGTGGCCCCGGCGGCGCGGTCTGCTGCGGGGAGCCGCCATGAGCCTCGGCGGGGCCATGGCCGGGGGCCTGCTCGAACAGGGCGGCGGGCCCGGCGGCAGGCGGCGCCCGGCCGGTGCCACCGCCGGTGCCGCGCCCCCCGGCCCGTACGCCCCCGCCGCCCCCTTCCACGGGACCCACCAGGCCGCCCTGCTCACGCCGCCCGCCCGGAGCACCGCCTTCGTGGCCCTCGACGTCACCGCCGACAACCGGGGCGAGCTCGCCGACCTGCTGCGCGCGCTCACCGCGCGGGCCCGCTTCCTCACGGCCGGCGGCACACCGCCCCCGGTCGGTATCACCGGCCCGCCCTCCGACTCCGGGCTCCTCGGCCCCGGCGTCCCCGCCGACGGCGGACTCCGGGTGACCGTGGCAGTCGGCTCCTCGCTCTTCGACGGCCGCTTCGGGCTGTCCGGCCACGCCCCGCGCCGGCTGCGGACCATGCCGCCCTTCCCGGACGACGACCTCGACCCCGCCTGGTGCCACGGCGACCTCGGCGTCCAGCTGTGCGCCGACAGCACCGACACCGTCCTGCACGCCCTGCGCGACCTGACCCGGCACACCCGCGGCGGCCTCCAGATCCGCTGGCGGCTCGACGGCTTCACCGCACCGCCCCGCCCCTCCGGCGCCCCCCGCAACCTCTTCGGCTTCAAGGACGGCACCGCCAACCCCGACCCCCGCGACACCCGCCTGATGGACCGGCTCGTGTGGACCGGCGCCCGCTCCGGCGAGCCCCGCTGGGCCACCGGCGGCAGCTATCAGGTGGTGCGCCTGATCCGGATGCTGGTCGAGTTCTGGGACCGGGTCCCCCGCACCGAGCAGGAGCGGATCCTCGGCCGCGACCGCGACACCGGCGCACCGCTGGACGGCGACCGGGAGTCCGACGCCCCGCGCTACGCCCTCGACCCCAAGGGCGAGGTGACCCCGCTGGACAGCCACATCCGGGTGGCCGGTCCGCGGACCCCCGAAGCGGAGCACCGGCGGCTGCTGCGCCGCTCGTACAACTACGACCGGGGAACCGACCGCAACGGCAACCTCGACATGGGGCTGCTCTTCTGCTGCTACCAGCAGGACCCGGACCGTCAGTTCACCGCCGTGCAGCGGAGCCTGGCGGGCGAGCCGCTGACCGACTACGTCACCCCGTTCGGCGGCGGCTACTTCTTCGCGCTGCCCGGGGTGCGGGACGGCGCCGACTGGTACGGCCGCGCCTTGATGGACGAGAGTGGGACCGCGCATGCCCCGTAACACCCGTATCGCCCGTGTCGTCCGCAACGGCACCGTCACCCGGTGCCCCGCCGTCGTCGCCGCGCTCGGCGCCGCCGCGCTGGCCGTGGCACCGGCCGTCCCCGCGCGGGCCGCGGACACCGCGTCGCCCATCGAGCACCTGGTGGTCGTCTTCGACGAGAACGTCTCCTTCGACCACTACTTCGCCACCTACCCCAGGGCCGCCGACACCGACGGCACCCGCTTCACCCCCGCCCGCGACACCCCCGCCCGCGTGGACAACCTGCGCACCGCGGGCCTGCTCGCGAAGAACCCGAACCGGTACGCGCCGAAGCGGCTCGGCCCGCGGCAGGCGATGACCTGCGACCAGAACCACTCCTACAGCCCCGAGCAGTACGCGGCCGACGGCGGCCGGGCCGACCGCTACGTCCAGAACACCGACTCCGGGAAGTGCTCGGGCAAGCTGTTCGGCGAGCCCGGGCTCGTCATGGACTACTACGACGGGAACACCGTCACCGCGCTGTGGAACTACGCCCAGCACTTCAGCATGAGCGACCGCTCCTTCGGCACCACCTACGGCCCGTCCACGCCCGGCGCGATCAACCTCGTCTCCGGCCAGACCCACGGGGCGATCTCCACCGACCCCGCGTCCGGCACGGAACACCCGCGGCAGACGCCGAAACCGGACCCGTACGCCGTGGCCTCGCCCGGCGCCGACGGTGTGGGCACGATCATCCGCGACCCGGAACCGGCCTACGACGACTGCTCGGACAAGGACCACACCGCCCGGAGCCCCCTGGCCGCCCTCAAGGGGGCCAACATCGGGGACCGGCTCGGAGAGGAGGGCGTCTCCTGGGGCTGGTTCCAGGGCGGCTTCCGGCCGAGCACCCCCTGGGACGGCCGCCACGGCCACTACGCGAAGTGCTCCGGCAGCACCCACGCCAACGTCGGCGGCGAGCGCGTGGTCGACTACAGCCCGCACCACGCGCCGTTCCAGTACTACGCCTCGACCGCGAACCCCCACCACCTGCCGCCGCGCTCCGTCGCCGAGATCGGCCACGACGGGCCGGCCAACCACCAGTACGACCTGGCCGACTTCGACGCGGCCCTGCGCGCCGGACGGCTGCCCGCGGTGAGCTTCCTGAAGGCCCCGGCCTTCCAGGACGGCCACGCCGGATACTCCGACCCCCTCGACGAACAGCACTTCCTGGTGGAGTGGATCAACAAGATCCAGAGCGCGCCGGAGTGGCGGAACACCGCCGTCGTGATCGCCTACGACGACTCCGACGGCTGGTACGACCACGCGTACGCGAAGCCGCTCAACGGCTCCGGCGACCGCGGCAAGGGCCCCCAGGGGCGGGCGGTCGACAGCCCGGCCTGCCGCACGGGACCCGCCCCGGCCGGGGGCCTCGCCGACCGCTGCGGCCCCGGCCCGCGGCAGCCGCTGCTGGTGGTCTCGCCGTACAGCAAGGCCGGCACGGTCGACCACACGCCGACCGAGCAGACCTCCGTCCTGAAGTTCGTGGAGTGGAACTGGCACACCGCCCCGATCGGCGGCTCGTCCTTCGACCAGCGGGCCGGGTCGCTGCTGAACCTCTTCGACTTCGACCATCCGCACGAGGAGCGGGTGCTGCTGAACAAGGACGGATCGGTGCGGGACGGGGGAGCGGCGACGGCGAGGGTGACGGAGGGGAACGCCGGACCGCAGGCGATGTCAGGCCCCGCGCCCTCCGGGACGGGGTCCGGGGTGCCGGTGGGTTACGTGGTGGGGGCGGCCGTCGCCGCGACGGGGGTGGCGGCGACACTGCTGCTGCGCCGCGGCCGCCGCTGAGGCGGCCCGTCAGCGCGCGGTCGGGAACGCGCTGGTGAAGAGCGAGCGCAGCAGCGCCTCGTCGGAGGGCGGCAGCTCCGCGACGAAGCGTGTCAGGACGACCTCGCGGTCCGCGAGCCCGTCCAGGATCTTGCGCATGCGCCGCGCCGCCAGCCCCGCCTCGTCGGCCACCGGCGCATAGGCGTAGGCGCGCCCCCGCGGGGTGCGGGAGAGCACCTCCTTGCCGTGCAGCCGGGACAGGATCGTCACCACCGTGCTGTACGTCAGCTCGCCCGCCAGTCGGCCCTGGACCTCGCGGGGGGTCAGCGGCCCCTCGGCACGCTGCAGCGCGGCGAGCACCTCGCCCTCCAGCGCTCCGTTCGCGCGGCGTCGGCCGTGGCGCACGACGGCGGTCGGTGTGGCTGTGTCCATGCGGAGGGTGTTCCTTCTGCCCAAGATCCACTGCTTTTACAGGGGTGTAGAAACGTTACGGTACCCGAACAGGCCGCCTGATTCGGAATCCACGGACATCTTGGGTGCCCGCACCGCCCCACAGGTCGTAGGGTCGAGCAGTGTTCGAACGACGAAAAGGGGCGCACGCCCGGAACCACGCCGCGCCCTCCCGCCGGAGACGCGCCGCTCCCCGCAAGCGAAGGCTGCGCCCCGCCTACCCGCGGCCGGGGCGGCAGGGCTTCCGGCGCTGGGTGCCGTCGTGGCGCCAGACACTGGGGCTCTTCCTCTCCGCCGGAGGGCTGCTCACCGCCCTCGTGGCGATCATGTACGCCCGTACCGACATACCCGCCGACCTCAACGCCTTCGCCACCCAGCAGGACAACGTCTACTACTGGGCCGACGGAACCGAGATGGCCCGTACCGGCGAGATCAACCGGCAGGACACCGCCCTGGAGAAGATCCCCGAGAAGGTGCGGTGGGCCGCGCTCGCGGCCGAGAACGAGACCTTCTACTCCGACAGCGGCATCTCGGTGAGCGGGATGACGCGCGCGGTCTCCAGGATGGTGACGGGCGGCTCCACCCAGGGCGGGTCCACGATCACCCAGCAGTACGTCAAGAACGCCTATCTCAACCAGCGGCAGACCTTCTCCCGCAAGTTCACCGAGATGTTCATCGCCATCAAGCTGGACAACCGGATGTCCAAGGACGACATCCTGGAGGGCTATCTCAACACCAGCTGGTTCGGGCGCGGCACCTACGGCATCCAGCGTGCCGCGCACGCCTACTACGGCAAGGACGTCTCCCAGCTCAACGCGAGCGAGGGCGCCTTCCTCGCCTCGCTGCTCAAGGGCGCCGGGCTCTACGACCCGTCGCTCGGCGCCAAGAACCACGCGCGCGCCGTGGAGCGCTGGGAGTGGATCCTCGACCGGATGGTCACCATCGGCAAGCTCTCCAAGGAGGAGCGGGCCCGCTACACCACGTTCCCCGAGCCGCAGGCCCCGCCGAAGCCCGCCGGGCTGACCGGGCAGACCGGCTATCTGGTGGAGACGGCGCGGGCCTACGTCAGCGCCCACACCGAGGTCACCGACCACGACTTCGACCTCGGCGGCTACCAGATCCGCACCACCTTCGAGAAGCCGAAGGTCGACGCCCTCGACAAGGCCGTCCAGGAGGTGCGGGGCAAGCTCGACCCCGAGAAGCGGGAGTCCGACAAGGACGTGCGCATCGGCGCGGCCTCCGTCACCACGGACGGGCGGATCGTGGCCCTGCAGGGCGGCCCGGGCTACCTCAAGCAGGGGTTCAACGACGCGAATTCCGCGGTCGTCCCCGCCGGCACGGCCTTCACGCCCTTCGTCTACGCCGCCGCCCTCGGCGACGGCATCCAGCGCGAACGCGACAAGCCCCGTACCCCCGTCTCCCCCTCCACCGTCTACGACGGCGACAACCAGGTGTCCCTGCTCACCCCCGAAGGGCCCTACTGGGACCGCGCGGGGAAGATCGTGAAGGGCACGAACGACGGGGGCAGGTCCTGGGGGAAGATCAGCCTGCGGGACGCCGTCGCCCAGTCGGTCAACACCCCGATGCTGCAGCTCGGCATGGACGTCGGCCTGGACCGCATCGGCAGCACCGCGGTGCGGACGGGCCTGCTCGCGGACAGCCTCGGCACCAAGGTGCCCGCCTTCTCCCTGGGCAACACCACGCCCAGCGCCATCCGGATGGCCGGGGCGTACGGGACGTTCGCCGCCCAGGGCATGCACAGCGAGCCCTACTCCGTGGACAAGCTGAGCCGCAACGGCAACGCCGTGGCCGTGGAGAAGCCGACGGCCGAGCGGGCCCTGCCGCAGCGCGTCGCGGCGGCCGTGGACGACGCGCTGCACGACGCCGTCAAGAAGGGCAGCGCCACCACCGCCGGGGCGGCCGCACCGGGCTCGGCGGGCAAGACCGGCACGGAGGCGAAGAACAAGTCGGCCTGGTACGTCGGTTACCAGGGCAAGCTCTCGACCGCCGTCTCGCTCTGCCGCATCGACCCGAAGACGCAGGAACTGCTCCCGCTGGACGGCCTCGGCGGCGCCGCGAAGTCCGCGGTCGGCAGCCCGTACCCGATCGACATCTGGTCGGCGTACATGAAGGGGCAGAAGAACTGAAGGCCCCGGGTGGCGCCGGACCTTCAAGGTCCGGTGCCACCCGGGGCCGCCCGGAAGAACGCCTACTTGACGAACGTCGCCCAGTCCGGGGACTGCGCCGGGTCCAGCCCGCGCAGCTTCGTCAGCACCTTCGGGTCCTGCGCGTCCAGCCAGTCGGCGAGCTGCTTGAAGGACACGCAGCGCACGCCGTCCCGCTTGCAGACCGACTTCACGACGTCCTCGACGGCCTTCATGTAGATGCCGCCGTTCCAGTCCTCGAAGTGGTTGCCCACGAACATCGGCGCCCGGCTGCCGTTGTAGACGCGCTGGAAGCCGTTCAGATAGCCGTCCCGCGTCAGCTTCCGCCACTCCTCGTACTTCGCGGGATCGCCCTTGGTGTTGTCACCGGACTGGTTGTAGAGGAAGTTGAAGTCCATCGACAGGACCTGCTTCTCGCTCTTCGGATACGGAAGCAGCTGCAGCGGGAAATTCCAGATGCCCTGGATCTGCGAGGGCCAGATCTGGAAGTCGCCGGGCGAGCTCGCGTCGTACCGCCAGCCGAACTGCTTCGCCGCCGGTATCAGCGTCTTCTGCCCCTCCAGACACGGGGCACGGCCGCCCACCAGCTCCTTCTTGTAGTCGAAGGGCAGCGGCGGGAGGTCCGTCAGGCCGGTGTTCGTCTTCCAGTTCTCCACGAAGGAGTAGGACTGCTCGATCTCGCTCTTCCACTCCGCCGGGCTCCAGTCGCCGCCGCCCTTGGCGCCGCAGAAGTGGCCGTTGAAGTGCGTGCCTATCTCGTTGCCGTCCAGCCAGGCGCCGCGGATCTGCTCGATGGTGTCCTTGATGTGCGGGTCCGTGGCGAAGTCGATCGCCGCGTCGCCCGGCTTGTGCTGCGGGGGCTTGTACAGCGAGGACTTCGACTTCGGCAGCAGGTACATGCCGCTCAGGAAGAACGTCATCTTCGCGTTGTTGTCCTTGGCGACCTCGCGGAAGTGCGAGAGCTGGTGGTCGTCGCCCTCCAGCGCGCCGTCCCAGGAGAACACCACGAACTGCGGCGGCTTCTCGCCCGGCTTCAGCTTCTCCGGCTTCGGCTGGTCCGGCTGCGGACCGGTGTCCGACGTCGAACCGTCCCCGAGGACACGGATCTTGCCGTCCCACTTCTCCTCGGGCTTCTTGCTGCTCTCGGACTCGCCCTCCGGGACGTTCTTCGCCTTGTCCTTCGAGGGGGCGGAAGCGGATGCGGAGGAGCCCTTGGCGTCGTCGCTCTTGCCGGAGTCGCAGCCCGACAGCCCCAGTGCGAGGGCGGCCACAGCACCCGCGGTGACCAGAGCCGTCCCGCCCCGCAAGGTCCTTTTCGACAAGGTACTTACCCCCTGGCGCCGTAAACAGATGTTCTGGCGCCAAGTATCACAGGTCGCTCCTGCGGCCCCGCAGCGCCGGGTGGTCCCCGACCACCGTGCAGGAACCGGGCGCGATCTCGGTGTACCCGGCGTCGTGGACCACCGGCAGCCCGCCGGTGGTCAGTTCCGCCCAGCGCTCCCGGTCGGCCGTCCGCACCGTGAGGGCGAAGCCGCTCTTCCGCCAGACCTCGCGCTCCTCGTCGGACAGCATCCACCACGCGAGCTGCGCGCCGTGCCCGACCTGCGCCATCGCCTTGCCCGCCGACATCGCGAGGCCCGGGTTCAGCCACAGCACCGGCGTCCGCGGCTCCGGCGCGGCCGGGGGCGAGGGCTCGTCCAGCTCCGTGCCCGACACCTGGAGCTTCGCCAGCTCCTTGGGCCAGCCGTCCAGCGGCACGGGCGGGAAGACCCGCACCTCGGCCCGCTCACCGGTCACCGTGATGCCCGGCAGCGCCGTCGCCTTGCGCCACTCCTTGCCCCGCGCCCGCCGCACCACCTTGCGGATGCGGGAGTCCTGCCAGTCCCGCACGGCCCGCGCCCACTCGCCCTCGCTCCCGTCGACGGTCCGGGCCCGCTCGTCCGACAGCAGCGTAAGCACCGCCCGCGCCGCGGTCTCCAGGGCGTCCGTACGGGCCGGGGGCTCGTCCTTCTCGATCCGTACGACGAGCGGCAGGACGAACTCCGGCGCCTCGTCCGGGAGCTGCCCGGGGACGTCGGTCGCGGTGTCGGAAGCGGTGTCAGAACTGGTCACCCCCACAGTCTGCCAGCAGCCTGATGGGTGCATGGCAGGGCCCGCTACCGTGAGCGCATGAGACTCAGGGGGGTCGGCCGCCGCTACGGACGGCGCGGGCCGTGGGTGCTGCGCGACATCGACCTGGAGGTGCCGGCGGGCGCGCTGCTGCGCGTCGAGGGCGGCAACGGCAGCGGCAAGTCGACGCTCCTGCGCCTGCTCGCCGGCCTCGACGCGCCCACGGCGGGGCGGATCACGGGCCGCCCGCGCACCGCGTACGTCCCCGAGCGGTTCCCGGCGGCCCTGCCGTTCACCGCCCTCGGCTATCTCACCGACATCGGCCGCGTCCACGGCCTGAGCCGCTCCGCCGCCGCGCACGGCGCGCGGGTGTGGCTGGAGCGCTTCGGGGCGGGCGAGCACGCGCGCACCCCGCTGTCCGAACTCTCCAAGGGCACCAGCCAGAAGGTCGCCGTCGCCCAGGGCCTCCTCGCCGCACCCGGCCTCCTCGTCCTCGACGAGGCGTGGACCGGGCTCGACCGCGCCTCGCGCATCGTGCTCGACGGCGCGGTCGCGGAGCGCGTCGCCGCCGGGAGCACGGTCGTCTTCGTCGACCACGACCCACGGCGGCTGGCCGGGAAGCCGGACGCGGTCCACCGGGTGGAGTCGGCGCGACTGGCCGCCGTGGGGCAGCCGGTTGCCGACAGCGGCCCGCGCGTCCGGATCGAGGTGGAGGGCCCGCCCGGCGCTCGGCTGCCGGAGGCACTGCCCGGCGAGCCGGACGTGGCACCCGCCGCACCCATCGGCCTCCGGCTGACCGTCGCCGCCGCGCACTCGGACGCCCTCCTGCGGGCCCTGCTCGCCGCCCGCCCCGCCTGGCACATCCGCACCGTGACACCGGCGCACCCCGTACGCCCGCACGCGAACGACCGAGGAGAGCCCGGCCGATGACCGCACTGCTCCGCTATCAGGCCGCCCTGCTGCTGCGCTCGCACCGCTGGCTCCCGCCGCTGCTGCTCTACGGCGCCTTCATGGCCGTCGGCGTGCAGTCCGGGCAGCCGGTCCTGGACTCCTTCGGCTACGCGTCGGCCGCCCTGCTGCCGGTGGCCGCGTGGCTGGTGCGGGTGTGCGTGACCAACGAGCCCGCGGCCGCCCGGGACTGCGCGGCCGCCGCGGCCGGGCCGTGGCGGGTGCACCTCGCCGCCGTGCTCACCGCGCTGGCCGCCTCCACGGTGCTCGCCGTCGCCGCCACCGCGGTCGTCGCCGGGATCGGCGACCCCCGCAGCGCCGACCACCAGGTGGACGTCCCGCTGTGGCCCGCGACCGCGGAGGGGCTGATCGCCGCGGTCGCGTGCGCCCTGCTCGGCACGGGCGTCGGGGCCCTGTGCAACAGGCCGTTGCTGCGCAGCACCGCGTGGGCCGTGCCGTCCACCGTGCTCGCCGCGTTCCTGGTGCTCCTCGTGGGGGTGTCGCCCGCCAACGCCGCCGTGACGGGGCTGGTCTCGGGCTCGCGCGACGGCACGGTGGACGTGTCGGTGCTGCCCCTCGCCGGGGCCGCCGTGCTCACGGCAGGGGCCGTCGCCGTGGCGTGCGCGCTCAGCTCCCGGCGGAGGTGACGCACGCCGCCGGGCGGGCATGGGCGACCATGGGAGGCATGGACGCACACCAGGACGAGCGGCACGACGGCTTCGCCGACTGCGTGCACTGCGGCAGGCCCACCGAGCACCCGGCCCAGCGGCCCGGCATCACGCTGTGCCCGGTCTGCGAGTGGCAGGAGGCACAGCGGACGGCCTGTTCCGGCTGACCGGGCTCAGCGGCCCGCGATCATGTCGGAGACGCGTACGAACGTGTAGCCGCGGGCCCGCAGCTCCGGGACGATCTTCCGTATCGCCTCCTCCGTGACCGGCGCCGCGCTGCGCGTGCAGTGCATCACCACGACGGAACCGGGCTTCACCTGGGACAGCACCTGTTCCACCACCGGAGCCGACTTCTTGGCGAACGCGTCGCCGCTTATCACGTCCCACTGCACGGCCGTCACCTTGGCGGGAGCGATGGCCCGCAGGACGGCGTCGTCGTAACACCCGCCCGGGAAGCGGAAGTACGGGACCGTGTGCGCGACCCCGGCGCGCTTGAACGCGGCGAACGCACGCTCCACGTCGTCACGCGCGGAACCGGGGGCGACGGCCGGCAGGCCGTAGCACGGCGAGGCGAACGCGTGGTGGGTGTACGAGTGGTTGGCGACCTCGAAGAGCGGATCGCCCCCGATGGACCTGGCCTCGTCCGGATACTGGTCCGCCCACTTGCCGGTCATGAAGACGGTGGCCGGCACGTCCAGCCCGCGCAGCGTCGCGATCAGCCCGGGGTTGTCGAACCGCTCCCCGCGGGCCGCCCGCTTGTCCTGATCGGCGGTCATGTCGGCGTCGAAGGTCAGCGCGACGCGCTTGCCACCGTCGCGCTTGCCGTGCGCGAAGACGGGGGTGAGGCCACCCGCCCCGGCGGGCAGGGTGGGCGCGGCGGAGGGCGAGGGGGAAGGGGCCGTACGGTCCGCGGCGGTGGAGGGGGAGCCGGACGGGGGAGCCGGGGTCTTCCCGGCACCGCCGCCGCACGCGGCGACCGTGCCGATGAGGGCGGCGACGGCTATGGACTGGGCGAAACGTCGAGGCGAAGGCACGCCAGATCCTCTCAGCCGGACGGGGCGGCGGACCGCGGCGCACCCCGGACCGGGCGAACCGTTGTCCTCGATCGCCGGACGGGCTCGATCCGGCTGCCCGGATGCGTCGGTGCCGCCCGGCTGCGGCCGCGCCCGTGCCCTCGCTCGCGGGGCGGGCCGGATGCGGTCGCTGTGCGTGCCTGCGGCCCGGGCCGCAGGGGGTCAGCCGTTCGCGGCCAGCGGCTTCGCGTCGCGGGCCAGGGCGGTCAGCCGGGATATGGCGCGGAAGTACTTCTTGCGGTAGCCGCCGTTCAGCATGTCCTCGCCGAAGAGCTCGTCGAACGGGCGCCCGGAGGCCAGCACGGGTATCTCGCGGTCGTAGAGCCGGTCCGCCAGGACCACGAGCCGCAGCGCCGTCGACTGGTCCGGCACCGGCTCGACGCCGGTCAGGCACACCGCGCGGACCGAGTCGCACATGGCGCCGTAACGGCTCGGGTGGACCTTGGAGAGGTGGTCGAGCAGCGAGGGGAAGTCGTCGAGCGAGGCGCCCGGCGTCGCGTACGCCGTACGGGTGACGATGTCGTCGCTGTACGGGTCGGGTGCCTGCGGCAGCCCCCGGTGGCGGTAGTCCTCGCCGTCGATGCGCAGCGGCCGGAAGCGCGCGGACAGGCCCTGGATCTCGCGCAGGAAGTCCGCGGCGGCGAACCGGCCCTCGCCGAGCTTGCCCGGCAGTGTGTTGGAGGTCGCGGCGAGCGCCACGCCCGCGTCCACGAGCTTGCCCAGGAGGGTCGAGACGAGCACCGTGTCGCCCGGGTCGTCCAGCTCGAACTCGTCGATGCACAGCAGCCGGTGCCCGCTGAGGGTCTGCACGGTCTGCTGGAAGCCGAGCGCGCCGACCAGGTTGGTCAGCTCCACGAACGTGCCGAACGCCTTCTGCTCCGGCGCGGCGGGTGTGGCGTGCCAGAGGGAGGCCAGCAGGTGGGTCTTGCCGACGCCGTAGCCGCCGTCGAGATAGACGCCGCGCGGCCCGTCGGCGGCGGGCTTCGCCTCGCGCCGGAACCAGCGCCTGCGACCGGTGCCGGTCGCGCTCGCGCCGCCCAGTCCGGCCGCGAAGGCGTCGAGCACGCGCACGGCCTCGGCCTGGCTGGGCTGCTTGGCGTCGGGTATGTAGGTGTCGAAGCGCACCGCGTCGAAGCGCGGCGGCGGCACCATCTCGGCGACCAGGCGATCGGCCGGCACGTGCGGGGCGCGCGAGGTCAGGGCGATCGGCGAACCGGCGCCCTGCCCGGCTATCGGACCCGAGGGGTCGGCCGGGGCCGGGGCTGAGGAGGCTGCCGGGGCTGCCGCGCCGGAAGCGGATGCAGTGGAGGCTGACACAACCGTCCAGCCTAGTCGCTGTCCGCCCCGCACCGGCCACGGGAGAGGCGAGGCATGTCACACTGCGGCCTATGCGACGCCTGTTCCCCTCTCCGCTCACCCCGTCCGACACCGAGGAACGCACCTGGGACCTGGACGAGCTGGCCGATGCCTACGCCTACCCGGAAACCACGGGCGGCGCCTGGCTGCGGGCCAACATGGTCTCGTCCCTCGACGGGGCGGCCCACCACGAGGGGCGCTCGCAGCCGCTGTCCTCCGACGCCGACATGCGGATCTTCGGCACGCTGCGGGGTCTCGCGGACGCCGTGGTGGTGGGCGCGGAGACCGTACGGCAGGAGGGGTACCGGCCCGCGCGGGCGCGGGAGGCGTTCGCGGCGCGCCGCGCCGCGCTCGGCCAGGGGCCCGCGCCGGTGATCGCGATCGTGAGCGCCGGTCTCGACCTGGACTTCTCGCTTCCGCTGTTCACCCGGCCGCTGGTGCCCACCCTCGTGCTGACCGGCGAGGACGCGCCCGCGGACCGGGTCGCGGCGGCGCGGTCCGCGGGCGCCGAGGTGATCGTGGCCGGTGAGGGGCGCCGGGTGGACCCGGCGCGGGTGCCCGGGGTGCTGGCCGGACGGGGGCTGACAAGGCTGCTGACGGAGGGCGGTCCCGTGCTGCTGGGTCAGTTCGCGTCCGCCGGGGTACTGGACGAGATGTGTCTCTCACTGGCCCCTCTGGTCGCCTCCGGCACCTCGCCGCGCATTGTGAACGGACCGTCGATGGCGGTGCCGGAACGATTCGTCCTGGCCTCGGTCCTCGAAGAGGCGGGATTTCTCTTCACGAGGTACCGAAGGGTCTGACAATCGGCGGAATTTTCCACTCCGGTTACCTCTCGGTGGGCAGAATTGAGTCGGACGCCCCCTCAGGGGAACGTGATCAGAACAGGCGGGCCCAGGGGGGCACGCGCAGGATGGTTTCTGTTGGGCCCGGTGGCCCACGAAGGAGAAGGGCTCCCACCGTGTTCACGAGCGTATTGATGATCGAGCAACCGCTGTCCGCCGCAGACGTCGATTTCGTCACCACCCTTCACGACGACCAGATGTCCTTCGTCGTCCTGATGCAGCCCAGAGGCGCCGAGGACCGGCTGCTGCGCGCCATCGACGACGTCGCGCTCGGCGAGCTGGAACAGGCGGTCCACGAGGCCGACGAGCCCGAGGGGGAGGAGGCCCGCCGGCCCGCGGCACTCGCACTCGAACACTCGCTCCAGTCGCTCCGCGCCGCGGGGAGCGAAGCCGTCGGCCAGCTCGTCGACGGGCACCCGCTCGACCTGCTGCGGTCCGTCGTCGACCAGACGCACGCCGACGAGGTGATCGTGCTGACGGCCCCGCACCTGGTCGAGGAGTTCTTCCACCGCGACTGGGCCTCCCGAGCCCGCCACAAGGTCGGCGTGCCCGTGCTCAAGCTCTACGCCCACAACGACGAGGACGACACCGGCGCCGAGGGCAAGGACTGACCGCCCCCGCCCCCGCCCCCGGCCCCGCGCTCAACCCTCGCCCAGCCGCCCGTCGGCCATCGACAGCACCCGGTCCGCAACTCCGAGCAGTGCCCGGTCGTGGGTGACCAGCACCGTCGCCGTGCGGTGCCGGCGGGTCACCTCGGCCAGCAGCTCCACGACCCGCTCGCCCCGCTCGTGATCCAGCGCGGAGGTCGGCTCGTCCACCAGCAGGACGGAAGGACCGCCGGACAGCGCGCGGGCGATGTTCACGCGCTGCCGCTCGCCCCCGGACAGCTGGTGCGGGCGGCGGCGCCGCTTCGCCGCGTCCAGACCGACCGACTCTAGCAGCTCCGCCGCGCGTGACCGGGCGGCCCGTACGCTTTCGCCCCGCAGGTGCGCGACCGCCAGCAGCTGCTCCTCGGCCGTCAGGGACGGCAGCAGGTTCGCCTGCTGGAACACGATGCCGATCCGCTCGCGCCGCAGCGCCGTACGCTCCCTGCCGCTCATCCCGGCCGTGTCCCGCCCGGCCAGGACCACCCGGCCCGCGTCCGGGCGCAGCAGGGTCGCCGCCACCGCCAGCAGGCTCGACTTCCCCGAGCCGGACGGCCCGGCGACCGCCACCAGCTCTCCGGGGGCCACGTCCAGACAGACGTCGTCCAGGGCCGTGAGCCTGCGATCACCATCCGGATAGGTGAGTTTCACGGCTTCCAGCGACAGAACGGAAGAGGTGCTCAACGGGACGCTCCCAGTGCGGTCAGCGGATCGACGGAGGTGATGCGACGGACGGCGAGCGCGGAACCGGCCAGCCCCAGCAGGACCATCGCCCCCACCGGTACGGCCACGGTGGCCGCGCTCAGCTCGAACGGGACCGCGGCCGCGGCCAGCGCCCCGCCGCCCGCGCCCGCCGCCGCGCCCAGGGCCGCCCCGGCGAGCAGCACGGCGGCCGCCTGCCCGAGTGCGTCCCGCACCAGATACCCGCTGCTCGCGCCCACCGCCTTGAGCACGGCGACATCGGGGCGCCGCTGCACGGTCCACACCGTGAAGAAGGCCCCCACCACCAGCGCGCTCACCACGAACAGGAAGCCCTGGAGGAGCTGGAGCGTGCCGTGCTCCGCCGCGTAGCCGTCGATCCCCTCCAGCGCCGCGTCGGCCCCGACGGCCTCAGTGGCCTCGGCGGCGGGCCCGTCCGGGCCGCCGGTGCCGGTCACGGCGAGCGCGGTCGGCTGCTGCTGGTGGGCCGCCCGCTGCCAGGCCGCGAGCGTCGTCCACACGCTCGGGGCGTGCCCGTGGCTCCGGTCGGCGGTGATGGCCGAGACGGTCAGTTCCTCGGCGCCGAGGGTGACGCGGTCACCCACCCGGACGCCGCTCTCGCGGGCCAGCCGCTCGCCGACCGCCACTCCGCCGTCCCCGGGGGCCGAGCCGGAGAGCAGCGGCGGCAGCAGCCGCCCGGACGCCCCGAACGCGCTCACCGACGACGCCTTCCCGGCCGCGGTCAGCCGGGTCATCGCGACGCCGAACGGCTCGGCGGAGGTCACCCCCGGCGCCGCGCGCCACGCGGCGAGCTGCCCGTCGTCGACGCTGCTGCCGGAGAACGACACCTCCGGCTCGGCCCCCTTCGGCGCCCCGAAGACGATCCGGTCCGCCGGCAGGCCCGCGACGGCCGAGGTGGCCTCGCGGGCCAGCCCGTCGGTCAGGCCGTAGAGAAAGACCACCAGTGTGGTGATGAGCGCGACGACCGAACCCATGAGGGCGAACCGCCCCCGGGCGAAACGGATGTCACGGAGCGCGACGAACAAGGGAACCCTCCAGGGACCTGATCAGGACCCCACCACGCTCCCGCACCGGGCGCCCGCCGCCATCAGGGCAAGGACTGCTCCTTGCCCCGCCCGTCCGGTGCACCCCGAAATCAATCGAACGGTTGAGGGCCCGCGGAACGGGGGGCCGCGCGCGGAGCCGTACGCTCGATGGGGTGACCCCGAACAGCCGCTCCGACGTTGCCGCGCCCCCGCCCGGAGCCCCTGCGGAGGGCGACGGCCGCCCCCACCCCGCCGCGGAAGCCCCCTCGCTGCGGCTGGTGCGGCTCGCGCTGCACGGGGCGTTCTACGCGCTGCTCGGCGTCGCCCTCGGGCCGGTCGCCGTCGGGGCGAAGCCCTTGACCCTGCTCGCGCCCGGCCTCGCGCTGGCCGCCGTCTACGGCCTCGCCGTCGTCCGCGGGCCCGGGCGCGCGGCAGGCGCCGACGGGGGCGCGCCGGCCGGCGTGGCGGGGTTCTCCGCCCGCGCGGGGCGGCTGTGGCTCGCCGCCGTCACCGCGCTGTGGCTCGTGCTCCTGTGTATGGACCACGGCTTCAGCTATGTCGCCTTCCCGCTCTTCTTCCTGTTCCTGCACGCCCTGCCCGCGCGCTGGTCCCTGACCGCGGTCGCCGCCGCCACCGGCGCGGTCGTCGCCGCCCAGGCGGCCGCCCCCGGCGGGCTCACCGCCGCCAAGGTGATCGGCCCGGTCGCCGGTGCCGCCGTCGCCGTCCTGACCGCGTACGGCTATGCCGCGCTCTACCGCGAGACCCGTCGCCGGCAGCGCCTGATCGACGACCTCGTGCGGACCAGGGACGAGCTGGCCGCCGCCCAGCGGGAGGCCGGGCGGCTCGCCGAACGGCAGCGGCTGGCCCGCGAGATCCACGACACCCTCGCGCAGGGCCTGTCCAGCATCGTCCTGCTCGCCCGCGCCGCCGAGACCGCGGACCCCGACGCGGCACGCGCGCGGATGCGCGAGGTCGCCCGGACGGCGTCCGACAACCTCGCCGAGGCCCGGCGCTTCGTCCAGGCGCTCACCCCGCCCGCCCTCGAGGACGCGCCCCTGCCCGAGGCCCTGCGCCGGGTCACCGCGCGGACCGTCCCCACGGCCGCCTTCCACCTCGACGGCGAGCCCTGCGCGCTGCCCGTCGAGAGCGAGGTGGCCCTGCTGCGCCTCACCCAGGAGGCGCTCGCCAACGTGGCCCGGCACGCGCGCGCCGACCGCGCCGCCGTGACCCTCGCCTACCTCGACGGTCAGGTCACCCTCGACATCTACGACGACGGCGTCGGCTTCGCCCCCGGCGACGGGCCCGCCGACGGGCGCCGGACGTTCGGCCTGCACGGCATGCGCGAACGCATCGCCGAGCTCGGCGGCACGCTCACCGTCGAGTCCGCGCCGGGGGAGGGCACCGCCGTCGCCGCGGCACTGCCGGTACGGGCCCCCGTACCGGCTCCCCGGCCGGCGGCCGGCCGGCCCGTTCCCGACGCCCCGGCGAACGCGGGTGCCCGGTGATCCGCGTACTCCTGGTCGACGACCACCCCGTCGTACGGCGCGGGCTGCGCGCCATGGTCGACGAGCTGCCCGGGGTGAGCGCCGTCGGCGAGGCCGCCGACGGCGCCGAGGCGCTGCGCCTCCTCGACGGCGGGGCCCGGCCCGACGTGGTGCTGATGGACCTCCAGATGGGCGCCGGGATGCACGGCGTCGAGGCCACCCGCCGCATCACTGCCCTGCCCGATCCGCCCGCCGTGCTGATCCTGACCACCTACAGCACCGACGCCGACATCCTCGCCGCCGTCGAGGCCGGGGCGACCGGCTACCTCCTCAAGGACGCGCCGCCGGAGGACGTCGCGGCCGCCGTCCACGCCGCCGCCCGCGGCGAGACGGTGCTGGCCCCGCCCGTCGCCGCCCGCCTGCTCGGCCGGGTGCGGGCGGGACGGCCCGCCCTCTCGCCGAGGGAGACCGAGATCCTCGGGCTCCTCGCCGAGGGCCTGGCCAACAAGCAGATCTCCCGGCGGCTGTTCATCAGCGAGGCCACGGTCAAGACCCACCTCGTGCACATCTACGGCAAGCTCGGGGTGGACAGCCGCACCGCGGCCATCGCGGCCGGCCTGACACAGGGCCTGATCCGCCCGGTATGACGGATATGAGGCAACCGGGGGACGCGCTGTCGGCGGCGGGTGCAAGAATCACTCCTGGTTAGATCCTGCTATCCAGACCTCAGGGAGCACCGCACATGGCACCGGCCGTCCCCACGACGATGGACCGACCGCACTTCATCGGCATCGGCGGCGCCGGAATGTCGGGCATCGCGAAGATCCTCGCGCAGCGCGGCGCGCGCGTCGCGGGCAGCGACGCCAAGGAGTCCGCGACCGCCGACGCCCTGCGCGCCCTCGGCGCCACCGTGCACATCGGGCACGCCGCGGACCACCTCGCCGAGGACGCCACCTGTGTCGTCGTCTCCAGCGCCATCCGCGCCGACAACCCCGAGCTGGCGGCCGCCGCCGAGCGCGGCATCCCCGTCGTGCACCGCTCCGACGCCCTCGCCCGCCTGATGGACGGCCTGCGCCCGATCGCCGTCGCCGGCACGCACGGCAAGACGACCACGACCTCGATGCTCGCGGTCTCCCTCGACGCCCTCGGCCTCGCCCCGTCGTACGCCATCGGCGGCGACCTCGACGCCCCCGGCTCCAACGCCCGGCACGGCGCGGGCGAGATCTTCGTGGCGGAGGCGGACGAGAGCGACCGCAGCTTCCACAAGTACGCGCCCGAGGTCGCCATCATCCTCAACGTGGAGCTGGACCACCACGCGAACTACGCGTCGATGGACGAGATCTACGAGTCGTTCGAGACCTTCGTCGGCCGGATCCGCCCCGGCGGCACCCTCGTCGTCTCCGCCGACCAGGCGGGCGCGCGCGAGCTGACGGAGCGCATCTCCGGCCGCCACGACATCGAGGTCGTCACCTACGGCGCGGCCGAGGACGCCGACGTCCGGGTCCTGAAGGTCAACCCCCGCGGCCTGACCAGCGAGGTCACCGTCCTCCTGGGCGGCAAGATGCTCACCTTCACGGTCTCCGTCCCCGGCAGCCACTACGCGCACAACGCCGTCGCCGCCCTCGCCGCGGGCGTGGCCCTCGGCCTCCCGCTGCACAACCTGGCCTCCGCGCTCGGGAAGTACACCGGCGTCAAGCGCCGCCTCCAGCTCAAGGGCGAGGCGAACGGCGTCCAGGTCATCGACTCCTACGCCCACCACCCGACCGAGATGACCGCCGACCTGGAGGCCATCCGGGGCGCGGTCGACGCCGGCTCGCGCATCCTCGTCGTCTTCCAGCCGCACCTCTTCAGCCGCACCCAGGAGCTGGGTACCGAGATGGGGCAGGCGCTGGCCCTGGCCGACTCCTCCGTCGTCCTGGACATCTACCCCGCCCGCGAGGACCCGATCCCCGGCATCACCAGCACCCTGATCATCGACGCGGCCCGCACCGCGGGCGCCGACGTCCGCCCCGAGCACGACATGGCCGCCGTGCCCGACGTGATCGCGGGAATGGCCCGGCCCGGTGATCTCGTTCTCACCATGGGCGCCGGCGATGTGACCGACCTCGGTCCGCGCATCCTGGCCCGCCTGGAGAGCTGACCGAACTGCCCGAGAGGGGCGAGATGTCGTACGAGGTCGAGAAGCCGGACGAGCAGTGGCGCGCGGAGCTGACCCCTGCGGAGTACCAGGTGCTCCGCCGGGCCGGCACGGAACCCGCCTTCCGCGGTGAGTACACCGACACCACGACGGCCGGGGTCTACTCCTGCCGGGCCTGCGGGGCGGAGCTGTTCCGCTCCACGGAGAAGTTCGCGAGCCACTGCGGGTGGCCGAGCTTCTACGACCCGAAGGACTCCGCCGCGGTCGAGCTGATCGAGGACCGCTCGCACGGCATGCTCCGCACGGAGGTGCGCTGCGCACGCTGCGGCTCCCACCTCGGCCACGTATTCGAGGGCGAGGGCTACCCCACACCCACCGACCAGCGCTACTGCATCAACTCCATCTCGCTGAGGCTGGAGTCGGCGTCCGACTGAGCGCCTCAGCCGGCACAGCGCAGCACGGCGGCGGACTCCGCGGGAAGCGTGAGCACCCCGTCCGCGCCCGGCAGGTCCACCGGGTGCCACGCCGCCAGGACCTCGGTGGGGCGCGCGGCCGTGCCGAGCGGGATCGCGGCCGGGGCGCCGGTCGGGTTGACGGCGACGCACAGCGGTCCCCGCCGCAGCACGGTGGTGAGGTCACCGGCGACGGTGACGTCCGTCGCGGCGAGCGGCGCCCGCGCCAGGTCCCGCTCGCCGCGCCGCAGCGCGATCAGCCGCCGGTGCCAGGCGAGCAGCGCCGCGTGCGGCTCGCGCCCCGGTTCCGTCCAGTCCAGGCAGGAGCGGGCGCGGGTGGCCGGGTCCTGGGGGTCGGGGATCTCCTCGGCGGTCCAGCCGTGCGCGGCGAACTCGCGCCGCCGTCCGGTGCGTACCGCCTCGGCCAGCTGCGGATCCGTGTGGTCGGTGAAGAACTGCCACGGCGTACGGGCCCCCCACTCCTCGCCCATGAAGAGCATCGGGGTGAAGGGCCCGCACAGCACGAGCGCGGCGGCGCAGGCCAGCAGCCCGGGGGAGAGGCGGGCCGACAGCCGGTCGCCCAGTGCCCGGTTGCCGATCTGGTCGTGGTTCTGGGCGTAGCCGAGGAGGCGGTACGCGGGCACCGCGCCCGCGTCGAGCGGCCGGCCGTGGTGGCGGCCGCGGAACGAGGAGTACGTGCCGTCGTGGAAGAAACCGCCGCGCAGCGTCTTGGCGAGCGCCGCGGCCGGATCGGCGGCGAAGTCGGCGTAATAGCCCTGGGACTCATCCGTCAGGACGGTGTGCAGGGCGTGGTGGAAATCGTCGTTCCACTGGGCGTGCAGGCCCAGGCCGCCCGCCTGACGCGGCGTCACCGTGGCCGGGTCGTTCCGGTCGGACTCGGCGATCAGGAACAGCGGCCGCCCCAGCCGCGCGCCCAGCCCGTCCACGGCGGCGGACAGCTCGGCGAGGAAGTGCGGGGTCCGGGTGTCGGCCAGCGCGTGCACCGCGTCCAGCCGCAGCCCGTCCAGCCCGTGGTCCCGCAGCCACGCCAGCGCACTGCCCGTCAGATACGCGCGGACCTCGTCGGAGCCGGGCGCGTCGAGGTTGACGGCCGCGCCCCACGGCGTGTGGTGGGTGTCGGTGAAATACGGGCCGAACGCGGGCAGGTGGTTGCCGGACGGCCCCAGGTGGTTGTGCACCACGTCGAGGACCACGCCGAGCCCCAGCCCGTGCGCCGCGGCCACGAAGCGCCGCAGGCCCGCCGGGCCGCCGTAGGGCTCGTGCACCGCCCACGGCGACACGCCCTCGTACCCCCAGCCGTGCGTGCCCGGGAACGGGCACACCGGCATCAGCTCCACATGCGTGACCCCCAGGTCCACCAGATGCGGCAGCCGCTCGACGGCCGCGTCGAAGGTGCCCTCCCGGGTGAACGTGCCGATGTGCAGCTCGTAGAGGACCGCGCCCGGCAACGGCACGCCCGGCCACTCCTGCCGGCCCGGCGGGACGGAGAGGCCGACGACCGCACTGAGCCCGTCCGGCCCGTCCGGCTGGCGCCGCGAACGGGGGTCGGGCAGCACCGGCCCGCCGTCCAGGGCGAAGCCGTACCGCGTGCCCTCGGCGGCCGGGGCCTCGCACCGCCACCAGCCGGCGCGGCCGGGATCGCGCTCCATCGCGCGCGTCAGCCCGTCCGCGCACAGCACGACCTGCCCGGCTTCCGGCGCCCATACCTCGAACAGCACTGACGGCTCCCCTCGACGGCGGTGCTGCCCATGGTGCCGTCAGGCAGTGGCCGGGCGGTATCGGCGCGGGCCGTGTGTCCCGCACCACCGCTGTGCGGCGGTGTCCTCGATCTCCCCCGCCGCGGGCGCCGAAGACGGCCGAACCCGGCTAGGGAACGAGGTCGATCTGCTCCTGGGCGATCGGGTAACCCGCCCTCGCGAACTGGGCCGCCATGGGGAAGTTGCCCTGGTCGGTCGCGCCGACGACCCGGGTCGCGCCCTCGGCCGCCAGGTCGTGGGTGCACTCGGCCAACAGGTCGTACGCGTAGCCGTGACCGCGCTGCTCCGGGACGACACCGATGTAACCCACGCACGGCCCGCTGGGGTTGTGGGCGGGCACCTGGATGCCGACGACCTCCCCCTCGGGCGTACGGGCGATCTTCCACCACGCGCGGGGCGAGGGCAGCCACGTCAGGAAGCCCCACAGGTCCTCCAGCGCGGCCTGCGGGCCGGACTCCGCGAGGATCTTGCCGTCGTGCGCGTCGAGCGAGCCCTCGAAGACCCGCAGCAGCACGTCCCGTACGACGGCGTCGTCGGGCTCCGGCCGGAACTCCAGCCGCCCCGGGCGCTCCGGCAGCCCGCACTCGGTCGTCCACACATAGCGGTAGCGCTCGACCAGCCGCCGCATGCCCGCCGCCTCCGCCGCCGCGACACGGGCCTCGGCGGCGGCCCGTATCCCCGGGCGCTCACGCCAGCCCGGCGGCACCATCATGCTGTACTCCGCGGACAGCGGGGCCGTGCGCAGCAACTCGGTGGCCGCCGCGGCCTCCCCGTCGGCGAAGTCGAACCAGTCCAGGCGCATGGGAGCCTCGTCGCCCGGCCCGCCCCACCAGGCGGCGCGGGCGACGACCTTGCCGTCGCGCAGGGCGACCCAGGTCCACTCCGGGCGGTACTCGCCGCCCTCGTGCACGGGCACATAGGCGTGGCCGAAGGCGGCACGGCCGACGAGGCCGGGGTCGGCCAGGGTGGTGAAGAGTGCGGTGTCGTGCTCGGTGAGCGCGCGGACGACCAGCTCGGTCATAAATGCCCTTTCGGTGGACAGCACGGGAAAGGTAGAGCGACCACCGCGACCGCGTCCAACGCTTTTCCCGCCCGCAGTGCTTACTGCTGGTGCAGCCCGCGGTCGGCCGGTGACGGAAGGCGAATCGGCCTTCCGGACACCTGACGCGCGCCCGTCAGCCCCGTACGAGAAGCGCCACCGGCAGGCCGTCCAGCAGCTCCGCCAGCGCCACCCGCCCCTCGTGCACCCGGTCCGTCAGCAGCTCGCGCCACCGGCCGCCCCCCGGCAGTTCCAGGGCCGTTCCGCGCCAGCCGCCCGCACCGGCCAGCCTGCCGGGGAGCCGGGTGACCGCGGTGATCACCTCGCCCGAGCGGACGAAGGCCGTGCAGTGCGCGGCGGCCGGACCGAGCGCCGGCAGCGGCTCGTACGTCGCGGCGGCGCCGAACCAGCCGGGGTGCGCGCGCCGCAGCCGCAGCGCCGTGCGCGTCAGGCGCAGCTTCTCGGCCGACAGCCCGGTGGGCTCCTCGACGGGGAAGGACGGCGGGCGCCGGTTGTCCGGGTCGACCAGCGCGGCGTACGTCCGCTCGGTGCCCATGTAGAGGTCCGGCACGCCCGGCATCGTCAGGTGCAGCAGCGCCGCGCCGAGGGTGTTGGCCCGCACGGACGCCCCGACGGCCTCCTCCAGCGGCGCGAGCGCGGCGTGCGGCGGCCCGCCGGGGCCCGCCGCGACATAGGCGCGCACGGCCTCCTCGTACGCGGCGTCGGGCTCGGTCCAGGTCGTGCGCAGCGCGGCCTCCCGCACGCTCTTGAGCACCGCCGGGGCCAGCCGCCCGGCATCGGGCGCGCCCAGCCCGAACGCGCTCTGCCAGGCCACCCACGCCACATGCGGGTCGGGCGCCGGGACATCGGCCCGATCGCCCGCCAGCCGGTCCATCAGCTCGGCCCACCGGCGCGGGTGTTCGGTCAGCGCGGCGATCCGGGCCCGCACGTCGGCGCTGCGCTTGGTGTCGTGGGTGGACAGGACGGTGCCCGTGGCGGGCCAGTCGCGCTGGACCCGGGCGCAGTGGGCGTGGAAGTCCGCCGGGCCGACCGCGGGCCGGTCGGGCGTGCCGCCGACCTCCGTGGCCGACAGCAGGGGCGCGTAGCGGTAGAAGGCGGTGTCCTCGACGGACTTGGCCCGCAGCGCGGACGCCGTCTGCGCGAACCGCGCGCAGAAGTCCCGCTGGTCGGGCCCGTCGCCGAGGCGGCCGAGCGCCGCGTCCCGCACGACCTCGACCACCTGGGCCTCCTCCGGCAGGGCGAAGGCCGTACGCGCCCCCTGGGCGGCCTCGTCGAGCAGCACCGCGTCCACGGGTGCGGCGGGGGCTCCGGGGACGGCGTAGGGGCGGTAGACGGGCAGCCTGACGAGGATCTCGCGCAGGGCGGTGCGCAGGGCCCAGGGGGCGTGGTCGCGCAGCCGGTGCGCGCTCTCGCAGACCCGCACGGCGCCGCGCACCAGCCGCTCGACCTCCGCCGCGAGCTCATGGGTGATCACCCGGTAGGCGGCGCGGCGCACGGTCGCGGGCCAGTCGCCCCCGCGGTCGGGCGGCAGCCCGGTGAACGCGCGGTAGAGCGCGCCGAGCTCCGCGGCGCCCTCCGGGTCGACGAACAGCCCGTCGAGGTGGCGCAGGGCGTCGTAGCCGGTCGTCCCGGCGACGGGCCAGTCCCCGGGCAGCCGTTCGTCACCGCTGAGGATCTTCTCGACCACCGTCCACCGGCCGCCGGTGCCCGCGGCGAGCCGGCGGAGGTAGCCGGCCGGGTCGGCCAGCCCGTCGGGGTGGTCCACGCGGAGCCCGTCGATCACCCCGTCGCGCAGCAGTTCCAGCACCTTGGCGTGGGTGGCGGCGAACACCTCCGGATCCTCCACCCGGACCGCGATCAGCTCGGAGACCGTGAAGAAGCGGCGGTAGTTCAGCTCGGTGCGGGCCAGCCGCCACCAGGCGGGCCGGTACCACTGGGCGTCCAGCAGCTCGGGCAGCGGCAGCCGCTCGGAGCCGGGCCGCAGCGGGAAGGCGTGGTCGCCGTACCGCAGCGTCCCGTCCGCCACCGTGAGGCGCTCCAGCTCGTCACCGAGCCGCCCGGCCAGCACGGGCAGCAGCACCTTCCCGCCGTGCTCGGACCAGTCGATGTCGAACCAGCGCGCGTACGGGGAGGCCGGCCCGTCCCGCAGAACCTCCCACAGCGGGCCGTTGAGCCGGACGGGCGCGGGCACGGCCATGTGGTTGGGGACGATGTCGAGGATCAGGCCGAGCCCGTGCGACCGGGCGGTGCGGGCCAGGGCGCGCAGCCCCTCCTCGCCGCCGAGTTCCGCCCGTACGGCCGAGTGGTCGACGACGTCGTAGCCGTGGCCGGAGCCGGGCACGGCCTCCAGCACGGGCGACAGATGCAGATGGGACACCCCGAGGGAGGCGAGACGCGGCACCGCCCGCTCGGCGGCGCGGAAGGGGAAGCCCGGCTGGAGCTGGAGCCGGTAGGTGGCGGTCGGGGGTGCGCTCTCTTGCCTCATGGGAACGTACGTACCCACAACGGCGGGTCATGCTGCAGGGCCGTGATCCGACGAGCCCCGGCCTCGGTCTACGCCGGGCGTTGCAGCACGGCAAGGCTGCGGTCCGTCAGCGTCAGGCTGTCACCCGCGCGGACCTTCGGGCCGTCCGTCGCGACGCCCTCCGGGCGGGCCGTGTCGACCACGATCTGCCACTGCCGGCCGTGATTCACCGGCACGACGAAATCCAGCGGCTCGTCGTGCGCGTTGAACATCAGCAGGAAGGAGTCGTCGGTGACCGGCTCCCCCCGGGGCCCGGGCTCGGAGATCGCGCTGCCGTTGAGGAAGACGGTCAGCGACTTCGCGTGGGACGCGTGCCAGTCCTCGTCCCGCATCTCCTCACCCTCGTGGGTGAACCAGGCGATGTCGGAGAGCTCGTCGTGCGTGCCCTGCACCGGACGGCCGTGGAAGAAGCGGCGGCGCCGGAAGACGGGATGGTCGCGGCGGAGCCAGACCATCGCGCGGGTGAAGGCCAGCATCCGGCGCGCCCGCTCGCAGGAGCCGTCGGCCGGGCGCGGCCAGCGCACCCAGGAGGTCTCGTTGTCCTGGCAGTACGCGTTGTTGTTGCCGTGCTGGGTGCGCGCGAACTCGTCCCCGTGGCTGAGCATCGGCACTCCTTGCGAGACGAGGAGCGTGGCGATGAAGTTCCGCATCTGCCGCTCGCGCAGGGCCAGCACCCCGGGGTCGTCGGTGTCGCCCTCGGCCCCGCAGTTCCAGGACCGGTTGTGGCTCTCGCCGTCCCGGTTCTGCTCGCCGTTGGCCTCGTTGTGCTTGTCGTTGTACGCCACCAGGTCGTGCAGGGTGAAGCCGTCGTGACAGGTGACGAAGTTGATGGAGGCCAGCGGCCGCCTGCCGTCGCCCTGGTAGAGGTCGGACGAGCCGGTCAGCCGGGAGCCGAACTCCGCCAGGGTGGCGGGCTCGCCGCGCCACAGGTCCCGGGACGTATCCCGGAACTTCCCGTTCCATTCGGCCCACAGGGGCGGGAAGTTCCCGACCTGGTAGCCGCCCTCCCCGACGTCCCACGGCTCGGCGATCAGCTTCACCTGGCTGACGACCGGATCCTGCTGCACCAGGTCGAAGAAGGACGACAGCCGGTCCACCTCGTGGAACTGCCGGGCCAGCGTGGCCGCCAGGTCGAACCGGAAACCGTCCACCCGCATCTCGGTCACCCAGTAGCGCAGGCTGTCCATGATGAGCTGGAGCACGTGCGGGCTGCGCATCAGCAGGGAATTGCCGGTGCCGGTGGTGTCCGTGTAGTAGCGCGGATCGTCCGCCAGCCGGTAGTACGAGGCGTTGTCAAGACCCCGGAAGGAGAGCGTGGGCCCCAGGTGGTTGCCCTCGGCCGTGTGGTTGTAGACCACGTCGAGGATGACCTCGATGCCCGCCGCGTGCAGCGCCCGCACCGCCGACTTGAACTCCAGGACCTGCTGCCCCCGGTCGCCCCAGGAGGCGTAGGCGTTGTGCGGGGCGAAGAATCCGATGGTGTTGTAGCCCCAGTAGTTGGCCAGTCCCGCGTCCGACAGCCGGTGGTCGTCGACGAACTGATGGACCGGCATCAGTTCGATGGCGGTGACCCCCAGCTCCGTCAGGTGCTCGATGACGGCCGGGTGGGCCAGCGCCGCGTAGGTCCCGCGCACCTCCTCCGGCAGCGCGGGGTGGCGCATCGTCAGGCCCTTGACGTGGGCCTCGTAGATGACCGTCCGGTGGTAGTCGGTGCGCGGCGGCCGGTCGTCGCCCCAGTCGAAGTACGGATTGACCACGACCGAGGTCATCATGTGCGGGGCGGAGTCCATGTCGTTGCGCTTCTCCGGCCGTCCGAACGGATAGCCGTAGACCGCCTCGCCCCAGTCGACGGCGCCGCTCACCGCCCGTGCGTAGGGGTCGAGCAGCAGCTTGGCGGAGTTGCACCGCAGGCCCCGGTCCGGCTCGTACGGGCCGTGCGCCCGGAAGCCGTACCGCTGGCCCGGCATGACGCCCGGCAGATAGGCGTGGCGCACGAACGCGTCGCTCTCACGGAGCTCCACCGCCGTCTCCGAGCCGTCGTCGTGCAGCAGGCACAGCTCGATCCGCTCGGCGGCCTCGGAGAAGACCGCGAAGTTGGTGCCGGCGCCGTCGTACGTGGCGCCGAGGGGGTACGCCTGTCCCGGCCAGACCTGCATGAGTCGACTCTTCCACTTTTCTGACGGTTCTTCGGGCTCTGCTCTTCTGGGCTCTGCGCGGGCGCCACGAGCTCCTGCCACGACACCGCCGTGGGCTCCGGTACGGAGCCGAACCGGCATCCTCGCCCAACCGTGGCCGCCGAGCCGCCCTTTCGCCAGATCTTCCCCAAAAGGAGCGCAACCACGGCTCTCTTCGGCTCGTCCAACCGGGTGACCGGCCGGTATCGGACCCGTATTGGCCGGTTCCGGTGCGCGGCCCGCCTCCCGGGGGCATCCGGGGCGTTTCGGGACGCGTCGGGGCGACCGCGCGCCCCCTGCCGCTATGAAACGGCTCACTCCTCCCGCGCGGGCCGCTCACAACACCTACCCGGAGCGGGAGAGTTGACGGAAGGCCAGCCGTGTCCGGGTGCAGCGCCTCCCGCCCGCGCAGTAGTCTGCCTTGATCGTTGGACGGGGGCGGAAGGCGGTGCACTGGTGAGCTCGGGCGGGCTGGAGCTGCCCCCTGGAGACGGCTGTCCCGGGGTTGACGGTTCGGCCGACACACCACCCGGCGCGGTGTCCTTGGCGCGTCCTGTGGAGATCGGGGCGGCCCTGGACTGGGACGCGGAGGCGTGGAGCGAGGTCCGCACCCGCGCCCGGCGGGCCGGCCGGGCCTACATCTGGCTGAACCTGGTGGAGCAGCGGCTGCGCGCCGTCGTCGCCGCCGTGCTGCGGCCCGTCTACGAGCCGGTGCACGGCGAGGACGAGTGGGTCGTCGCCGCGGCCGGCCCGGCCGGGCAGGAGTGGGTCCAGCGGGCCGTGGCGGTCCGGGAGGTGAGCCGCCGCAAGGGCTATCTGCTGGACCCGGCCGACGACAACGTCCTGAGCTTCCTCACCCTCCCGCAGCTGCGCGAACTGCTCGTCCAGCACTGGCCGTGCTTCGAGCCGTACCTGGACGACCGGCGCGAGCTCGAACTGGCACTGGACGAGCTCGAGGTGACGCGCAACGTCGTCTCCCGCAACCGCGCGCTCTCCGAGACGGTCCTCGCCCAGGCCGAGCGGGCCTCCGCGCGGCTGCTGAACATCCTCGGCGGCGGCAGCGGCGCGGGCAGCCCGTCGGCCGACCGGCTGCCCATCGACGCCGTCGAGGATCTCGTGGGCGATCGCTACGCCGATGTGGTGGGCGTCCACCCCGACCGGGTGCGGCTCCAGCGCCAGCTGCCCGTGGAGGACCTCTTCGGCAGCGCCCGCCGCCTCGACGCGGTGGGCATAGGCCTGAACCTCCTCGTGCAGAACTACTCGGGGAGGCGACTGGTCCGGCTCGCCGAGGCGGGCTGCCGGGCCCGGCTGCTCTTCCTCAACCCCGCCAGCAGCGCCGTGCGCCGCAGGGAGCGGGAACTGGGCATCAAAAAGGGCGAGATGAGCCGGTCCGTCGAGATGAACATCATGCACATGCGGCGGGTCCGGGACCGGCTCCGGGACACCGCGGCCTTCGAGATCCGGGTCTTCGACGAGACCCCGCGCTTCACCGCCTACCTCGTCAACGGCGACGGCTCCGACGGGCTCGCCGTGGTCCAGTCGTACCTGCGCAAGGCGCGCGGCATGGAGGCGCCGGTGCTGGTGCTGCGCGGCGGCGGCAACGTGGTGCGGGAGGGGCGGGAACCCGAGCACGGGCTCTTCGAGACCTACCGCGAGGAATTCGACAGCATTTGGGTGGATTCGCGCCCTGTGTCCTGAATGCCGGTAAGGGAACTGATGCCCCGTGGGGCGCGCGGGCCCGGTGGGGCGTTGTCAGTGGTGCGTGCGACGCTGGGGACCAGTCGGGGGAAGCACCACGAAGGGGGACCGCGATGGGGTGGCACCAGGAGCTGCTGATCGGTTTCGACCTGGAGACCACGGGCACGGATCCGGCCGAGGCGAGGATCGTCACGGCGGCCGTCGTCGAGACCAAGGGCGGTGAGCCGATCGGCCGCCGGGAATGGCTGGCCGATCCCGGCGTGCCCGTCCCGGCCGAGGCCGCGGCCGTGCACGGCATCACGACCGAGCGCGCGGCGCTGGGCAGGCCGGCGCGCGAGGTGGTCGAGGAGATAGCGGCCACCCTGGCCGCGCACTGGTCGGCCGGGGCCCCGGTCGTCGCCTACAACGCCTGCTTCGACCTCTCCCTGCTGGCCGCCGAGTTGCGGCGGTACGGCCTGCCCTCGCTGGGCGAGCGACTGGGGGAGGCGGCGGCGGGCCGGGAGACCGGTCCGGTCGTCGATCCGTACACGATGGACCGCGCCGTCGACCGCTACCGCAAGGGCAAGCGCACCCTCGAAGCGGTCTGCGGGGAGTACGGCGTTGTGCTCGACGGCGCGCACGAGGCGGGCGCGGACGCGCTCGCGGCGGTGCGGGTCGCCTGCGCGCTGGCCGAGCGGTATCCGCACATAGCGGAGGCGTCGCCGTGGTCCCTCCACGGCGATCAGGTGCGGTGGTACGCGGAGTGGGCCACGAGCTTCGAGAAGTGGCTCCGCCGCCAGGGCAACCCGGAAGCGGTCGTCGACCCCCACTGGCCGTTGCGCGTGGGGTAGCGGGCGGTTTGATTCCCCAGACCTCCGGGTGCGCAAATTTCAGCCCGTCCGGCGTTTGAGGACGCTCCCGCAGGGCGCTCCGCCGCAGGCGCAACGGACCCGCAGCCGGGGGGCTGGGGCACGAGCCCCGGTTCGGGAAGGGGCGGGGTGGGGGAGAAGCCCGCCGCAGGCGGCAACAAACCCGCACCCACACCCGGTCGACTAAAACGCGTGCCACCGCACCGCCGCATCACCCGCCCGCAACGACGCCACCCGCCGCCGGAACTCCGCGAGAGCACCCGTATGCGCAGGCGCATGCTGCGCCACCCACGCACAGCTCGCCGTCTCCCGCGCACCCCGCAGCACCTCGCACCCCTCCCACTCGCGCACATCCCATCCGTAGACCCGCACGAACGCCTCGTACGCGGGCAGAGGCAGGCCGTAGCGGTCCCGGCTGAGCGCGAGCACGACCAGGTCGTGCTCGCGCAGGTCGCCGGAGAAGGTCTCGAGGTCGACCAGGACCGGCCCGTCCGGCCCGATGTGCACGTTGCGGGGGAGGGCGTCGCCGTGGATCGGCCCCGGCGGCAGATGGGGGGTCAGCGCGGCGGCCGCCGCCGCGAAGCCGTCCCGCCGCTCGCGCAGATACGCGGCGTCGGCGGGGTCGACGGCGTCCCCGGCGAGCCGCAGCCACCGCTCGACCCCGCCGAGCAGTTCACGCCTGGGCAGCGCGAAGTCCGGCTCGGGCAGGGCGTGCACCACGCGCAGCAGCTCGGCGAGGTCGGAGGTGGTGGCCGGGCGCAGGGTCTCGGGCAGCCGGTGCCAGAGCGTCACGGGGTGGCCGTCGGCCACCCGGGGCGCGGGTTCGGCGGCCCGTACGGCCGGGACGCCGCTGTCCGCGAGCCACGCGGCGACGCGCAGCTCGTGGCGGGCGCGGTCCAGCAGCGAGGCGTCGCGCCCCACCTTGGCCACGAGGTCCCCGGCGGCGAAGACCGCGTTCTCGCCGAGGGCGAGCAGCGTCGCGTCCGCCACGGTCACCTCCGGCACCGCCGCCGCGAGGAGCTCGCGCGCCCTCTGTTCCCCGAATGCCGTGTCCGCCGCTTCCACCACGTCGTACCTCACCTGCTGTCGAGCCGATCGACTGACAGTCTCCCCTGTCGCCCGGCGCTCGGCGGGACCGGGGCGCGCGTGGCGCGGAACGGGCCGGCCGTGCCGACCGGAGGCCGTGGCGGCCCGGTCGTGGAGTGCGCCACCCAGGAAGGCTCCCTATGTGCCGAACGCCCCGGCCTTGTCCAGGTGTTACCGCAGACGCCATCGGCTCATCTGTGAAACACCTTGCACATAAAGCCAGTTGTGAGCCCGACACTCGTATGTCCTTCAAGTAAATAGTGGCAGCGATTGCCAGCGTGCTGTCCAATTTGCCGTCGTTCAGCGGGGTTTGAATTTTCGCAAAGACGTTGCGTATGTCACACCTTCCTTCGGATGTTGAATTGAGCGCGTCAATCCTGACAGGGTTTCGAAGCGCCCGGAGCGATGGCTTCCGTCACTTCGGGCGATTGCGCCCCACGCGCAATCCCCCCACATCCGCACGAGGAGGAAACCTCGTCATGGCAACTCACAAGCGCGCCGGCAAGCGGCGGCTCGTTCTGGCGATATCCGCCGCGACGGCCGTCACGGCCGGAATCACGCTGCTGGCCCTGCCCGCCGGTGCCGCTCCCGCCCCCGCAGAGGGCACCGTCTACGGCGCCGGCGCCAAGGGCTCCGTGGACGGCAGCTACATCGTCCTGCTGAAGGACGGCGCGAGCGCCCAGGGCGCCGGAGCCAAGTCCGTCTCGGCGAAGGGCAAGGACCTCGCCGCACGCTACGGCGGCAAGCTCAACCGTACGTACGACTCGGCCGTCCACGGCTTCTCCGCCAGCGGCCTCGACGAGACCGAGGCGAAGCGGCTCGCCGCCGACCCGGCCGTCGACAAGGTCGTCCAGAACCACCGCTTCACCGTCAACGCCACCCAGGAGAACCCGCCCTCCTGGGGCCTGGACCGGATCGACCAGACCGAGACCAAGGGCGACGGCAAGTACACCTACCCGGACAGCGCGGGCGAGGGCGTCACCGCGTACGTCATCGACACCGGCGTGCGCATCAGCCACAAGGACTTCGGCGGGCGCGCCTCCTACGGCTTCAACGCCGTCGACAAGAGCGACAAGGCCGAGGACGACAACGGCCACGGCACCCACGTCGCGGGCACCATCGCCGGAACTGAGCACGGCGTCGCCAAGAAGGCCAAGGTCGTGGCCGTCAAGGTCCTGGACGGCCAGGGCTCCGGCTCCACCGAGCAGGTCGTCGCGGGCATCGACTGGGTCACCAAGAACCACAAGGGCCCCTCGGTGGCCAACATGAGCCTCGGCGGCGGCGCGGACGAGGCTCTGGACGCGGCCGTGCAGAAGGCGATCGCCTCCGGCATCACCTTCGCCGTCGCGGCGGGCAACGAGTCCACGGACGCCGGCCAGGGCTCCCCGGCCCGGGTGAAGGAGGCCATCACCGTGGCCTCCTCGACCAAGGACGACGAGCAGTCCGACTTCTCCAACTTCGGCAGTGTCGTCGACCTCTACGCCCCCGGCTCGGACATCACCTCCGACTGGAACGACAGCGACTCCGGCACGAAGACCATCTCCGGTACGTCCATGGCCACCCCGCATGTCGCGGGTGCCGCCGCGGTCTACCTGAGCGGTCACCAGGACGCCACGCCCGAGCAGGTCTCCACAGCGCTCGTGCAGGGTGCCACCCCGGACAAGATCTCCAACCCGGGCGCGGGCACGCCGAACAAGCTGCTGAAGATCGTTCAGTAAGGCTCGCCGTTCCCTGCTTCACGCCGGCCGTCGTTCCCCACCCCCACGGGGCGCGACGGCCGGTTGCGGTTTGTCATGTCGGATCCGGGGCGGAGCCCCGGCGCTGCCCGTGCCCATCAGCCGCGCGGCCACCGCCTCGTCGTAGCGGCGCAGCGCCAGCGACACCAGCTCGTCCGCCGCCCCCAGCACGTCACCCAAGGCGTCGGCCAGGCGCGCCTCCCGCGCGATGCGGTCCGGCAGGCGGCCCGGAGCGATGACGTACGGGGCCACGGCCACCCGGTGGGCGCCCGCCGCGCGCAGGGCCCGTACCGCGTCCTCCACGCTCGGGGGGACCGCGGACGCGAAGGCCGGGCGCACCGCGAACCAGCCCGCCGCGCGCTCCCATTCCCGCGCGACACCCGCGATCACCGCGCCCGCCTCCGGGTCGGAGGAGCCGGCGGCCGCCAGGACCACCCCGGTCGAGCGCCGGTCGCCGGGGCGCACCCCGGCTTCGTACAGCCGCCGTTCGAGCGTCGCGGTCAGCAGCGGTGACGGGCCGAGCACCCCGGCCTGGCACACGCGCAGCCCGGGCAGCGCGGCCGTCGCCTCGCGCAGGACACCCGGGATGTCGGTCCGGGCATGGAAGGCGCGCGTCAGCAGCAGAGGGAGTGCGACCACCTCCCGCACGCCCTCCGCCGCGAGCCGCTCCAGCACCCGCGGCACGCTCGGCACGCAGAAGTCCAGATAGCCCACCTCGACCCGCAGCTCCGGCCGGGCGGCCGCCAGCCGCCCCCGGAGCGCGGAGACCGTCGCCGCGTGGCGGGGGTCGCGGCTGCCGTGGGCGACGAGGAGCAGGACCATGGCCCGGTCCCTACCGGGCCGCCGCCGCCAGGCCGCGGCTGCGCAGCACCCTGCGCTCCAGCGGGCTGAAGACGATCAGGTCGATCGCGATGCCGACGAAGAGGATGAGGAGGATGCCGAGCAGGACGCCGGGCATGTCGGAGTCGGTACGGGCGTTCTCCAGGTACTGCCCGAGGCCGAGGCCCAGGTCGGGCGACGAGGCGATGAGTTCGGCGGCCATCAGGGAACGCCAGGAGAAGGCCCAGCCCTGCTTGAGCCCGGCGATGTAGCCGGGCAGGGCGGCGGGCAGCAGGATGTGCCAGGCGCCGCGGGCACCGGTGGCACCGAGGGTGCGCCCCGCCCGCAGATACAGCGGTGGCACCTGGTCGATGCCGGAGACCAGGCCGTTGGCGATGGACGGCACGGCGCCCAGCAGGATCACCGCGTACATCGCCGAGTCCGTGATGCCCAGCCAGATCACCGCTGCGGGCACCCAGGCCACGGACGGCAGCGACTGCAGCCCGGACAGGATCGGGCCGAGGGCCGCGCGGACGAACCGCACCCGCGCGACCAGCAGCCCGAGCGGGGTGCCGAGCACGAGCGCGGCGAGGAAGCCGAGCAGCCCGCGCGAGACGCTCGTCCAGACGATGTCGAGGAGCGTGCCGCGCAGCCACAGCTCATGGAGGCTGTGCCAGACCGCCGACGGGTCGGGCAGCTTGTAGTCGTCGGTGACGTGCGCGAGGACCAGGACCTTCCAGACGGCCAGCACGAGCACGACGGCGACGGCCGGCGGCAGCACCTTGTGCAGCAGGACCTGGGTGAAGGGCGTGCGCTCGACCCGGACGGAGTCCAGGGCGTCGAGCCCCGCCTCCAGACCGGCGAGGTCCTGCGACTCCGCCTGCGGCGAGGTGTCAGTGCTTGCCATGGCGGCGGATCTCCCCACGCAGTTCTTCGGTGATCTCCACGGACAGGTCCGCGACGGCCGCGTCCTCGATCCGGCGCGGCTGCGGGATGCCGACGGTCCACTCCCGCGCCACCCGGCCGGGCCGGGAGGACAGCAGCACCACCCGCTGCGCGAGGCGCACCGCCTCACGGACGTTGTGGGTGACGAAGAGGACCGAAAGCTGTGTCTCGGACCAGATGCGGGTCAGCTCGTGGTGGAGCACGTCCCGGGTGATCGCGTCGAGCGCGGCGAACGGCTCGTCCATCAGCAGCAGCCGGCTGTCCTGCGCGAGCGCCCGGGCGAGCGCGACGCGCTGCCGCATCCCGCCCGACAGCTCGTGCACCCGCTTGCCGTACGCGCCGTCGAGCCGTACGAGCTCCAGCAGCCGCTCCGCCTCCGGGCGCCGCTCGGCCCTTGCCACCCCGCGCAGCCGCAGGGCGAGTTCGATGTTCCGGCCGGCGGTCAGCCAGGGGAAGAGGGCGTGCTCCTGGAACATCAGGGCGGGGCGGCCGCCGGGCACCTCGATGGTGCCCGCGGTGGGCCGGTCAAGACCGGCGACCAGGTTCAGCAGCGTCGACTTGCCGCAGCCGGACGCCCCCAGCAGGCAGACGAACTCGCCGGGGCGCACGTCGAGGGTGATGTCGTCCAGCACGGGCTGGGCCGCGCCCGCGCGGCCGAAGCTCTTGTGCACGTGGTCGATCCGGACGGCCGCCGGTATGTCGTCGTCGACGACGGCCGTACCGGACGGGTCGGTGGTGAGTGCCGGGGCCATCCGGTCACCTCCTGGGTCTGGGCGGTGGTGAACGACTGCTACTGCTTGCCGAGCTTCGCGGCGTCGACCGCGGGCCTGCCCTCGGCCTTGAGGACCTTGTTGAGGATGGTCAGGTCGTAGATGCCGGACAGGTCCGGCTTGTCCAGCAGTCCGGCCTTGACGGCGTGCGCCGCCTCCGCGTCCAGGGTCGCGGCCAGCGGGTCGTCGGTGACCTCGATGCTCTTCCAGGCGGGGTCGAGCACCTCCGGGGGCAGTGCCTTGCCGGAGAGCTGCTTGAGCGCCGCGTTCGCGGACGCCTCGGCCTTGTCCGGATTCGCCGTGATCCAGGCGTTGGTCTTCACCGAGCCGCGCAGCACGGCCTCGACCACGTCGGGGTGCTGGTCGAGGAACTTCTGCGACACGACCACATTGGTGATCACGAACTTCTTGTCCGGCCACAGCGAGGACTCGTCCAGCAGCACCTTCCCGCCCTCGGAGACCAGCTTCGAGGCCGTCGGCTCGGGCACCCACGCGCCGTCGACGGAACCGGACTTGAAGGCGTCCGGGGTCACCTTGTTGTCGGTGCGGACCACGGAGACGTCACCCTTGCCGGTCTGCGGGTCGACCTTCCAGCCCTGCTCGGCGATCCAGTTGAGGAACGCCACGTCCTGGGTGTTGCCCTTCTGCGGCGTCGCGATCCGCTTGCCCCGGACGTCGTCCAGGGAAGAGATCTTCTTGGGGTCGACGACCAGCTTCACCCCGCCGGACGCGGAGCCGGAGACGATCCGCAGGCTCTTGCCCTTGGACTTCACATACCCGTTGATGGCCGGGGACGGGCCGATCCAGCCGATGTCGATCGAGCCCGCGTTGAGCGCCTCGATCTCGGACGGGCCCGCGTTGAAGGTCGTCGTGCGGACCTTGGTGCCGCCGAGCTCCTTCTGGATGATCCCCTCGTGGTCGCCCACCAGCGGCGTGGCATGGGTGATGTTGGGGAAGTAGCCGATCCTGACGGTGTCGGCCGAGAGCGCCTTGCCCCGGGCCGTGGTGCTCTTGTCGGCGTTGCCCGGGGAGCTCCCGGAGTCCTTCTGCGAGCCGTAACCACAGGCGCCGAGTGCGCCGATCAGCAGGGGGACGGCGGCAGCTGCCGCGGCGAGGCGGCGGGCGGCGGGACGAGCGGCGGCAGGCACGGGGCGGTTCCTCTCGACGGACCGGGCGTACGGCTAGGACACGCCCGGCGGTGCTGCGGGTCTTCGGGGACGGGGAAACGGCGGAAACACGGTCATCGGCCGGCACATCGGCCGATGCCGCCCCGGCTGCCGCCGAACGCCTCCCCGGCCATGCCGGCGGCGAGGGTGGTGCCGTCGGCGGGGTCGATGAGGAGGAAGGAGCCGGTGTGGCGGGAGTCGGTGTAGGTGTCGAGGGCGAGGGGTTCGGCGGTGCGGAGGGTGATGCGGCCGATGTCGTTGGTGGTGAGCTGTCCGGGGTCGGGGTGCTGGGAGAGGTCGTCGAGGGTCAGGCGGGAGGGGATGGCCTTGACGACTGCTTTGACGGTGCGGGTGGTGTGTTTGAGCAGGACGCGCTGGCCGGGGGTCAGGGGGCGGTCGGCGACGTGGCAGACGGTGGCCTGGACGTCCTGGGTGACTGTGGGGGCGCCGGTGGTGGGGGCGATGGTGTCGCCGCGGGAGACGTCGATGTCGTCGGTGAGGGTGACGGTCACGGACTGGGGTGCCCAGGCGGTGTCGGTGGCGCGGCCCAGGGCGTCGATCCCGGCGATGGTGCTGGTGCGGCCCGAGGGCAGCACGGTCACGGGTTCGCCGACGCGGAGCACGCCGGAGGCGATCTGGCCGGCGTAGCCGCGGTAGTCGGGGTGTTCGGGGGACTGCGGGCGGATCACGTACTGGACGGGGAGGCGTGCGGGGTCGGTGGAGGGGTCGTGGCCGGTGGGGACGGTCTCGAGGTGTTCGAGGACGGTGGGGCCGCCGTACCAGTCCATGTGTGCGGAGGGTTCGACGACGTTGTCGCCGGCGAGTGCGGAGATGGGAATGGCGGTGACGTCGGGGATGCCGAGGGAGGCGGCGTAGGAGGTGAACTCGGCGGCGATGGCGGCGAAGACGGGCTCGGCGTAGTCGGCGAGGTCCATCTTGTTGACGGCCAGTACCACGTGGGGGACGCGCAGGAGGGCGGCGACGGCGGCGTGGCGGCGGGTCTGCTCGACGACGCCGTTGCGGGCGTCGACCAGGACCACGGCGAGCTCGGCGGTGGAGGCGCCGGTGACCATGTTGCGGGTGTACTGCACGTGGCCGGGGGTGTCGGCGAGGATGAACCGGCGCCGGGAGGTGGCGAAGTAGCGGTACGCGACGTCGATCGTGATGCCCTGCTCGCGCTCCGCCCGCAGCCCGTCGGTGAGGAGGGCGAGGTCGGGTGTGTCCTGGCCGCGCCGGCGGGAGGCGTCCTCGACGGCCTCGAGCTGGTCGGCCAGGACGGACTTGGAGTCGTGCAGCAGCCGGCCGACCAGAGTCGACTTGCCGTCGTCCACGGAACCCGCCGTCGCGAAACGCAGCAGTGAGGTGGCGGCCATGGCCGTGTCGGTCATGGAGTCGATCACTGTCATGGCTAGAAGTACCCCTCGCGCTTACGGTCTTCCATCGCGGCTTCCGACAGCTTGTCGTCGGCACGCGTCGCGCCCCGCTCGGTCAGCCGGGACACGGCGATCTCGGTGATGACGTCCTCGATGGTCACGGCGTCGGAGTCGACCGCGCCGGTGCAGGACATGTCGCCCACCGTGCGGTAGCGCACCCGGCGCGTCTCCACCGGCTCGGTGTCCTTGGGGCCGCCCCACTCGCCCGCGGTCAGCCACATGCCGTTGCGTGAGAAGACCTCGCGCTCATGGGCGAAGTAGATCTCGGGGAGTTCGATCTTCTCGCGGGCGATGTACTGCCACACGTCCAGCTCGGTCCAGTTGGACAGCGGGAAGACGCGGACGTGCTCGCCGGGAGCGTGCCTCCCGTTGTAGAGGTTCCACAGCTCGGGCCGCTGGCGCCGCGGGTCCCAGCCGCCGAATTCGTCGCGCAGGGAGAAGACGCGTTCCTTGGCGCGGGCCTTCTCCTCGTCGCGCCGCCCGCCGCCGAACACCGCGTCGAAGCGGTTCCGTTCGATCGCGTCGAGCAGCGGCGCGGTCTGGAGGGGATTGCGGGTGCCGTCCGGGCGCTCCCGCAGCCGGCCGTCGTCGATGAAGTCCTGTACCGACGCCACGTGCAGCCGCAGTCCGTGCTCGGCCACCGTGCGGTCGCGGTACTCCAGCACCTCGGGGAAGTTGTGCCCGGTGTCCACGTGCAGCAGGGCGAACGGCACCGGCGCGGGCGCGAATGCCTTCAGCGCCAGGTGCAGCATCACGATGGAGTCCTTGCCGCCGGAGAACAGGATCACCGGCCGCTCGAACTCGCCCGCCACCTCACGGAATATATGCACCGCTTCGGATTCCAGGACGTCCAGGTGCGACAGCGCGTAGAGGCTGTCATCGGGTATCCCGGTCATGCCAGTCCCCTCTCGCTCAGCAGGGCGTGCAGAGCCGCTGCCGACTCCTCGACGCTCTGCTCGTGCGCCCGGATGCGGAGGTCCGGGTCGGCCGGCTCCTCGTAGGGGTCGTCCACGCCGGTCAGCCCGGCTATCTCCCCGGCGGCCTGCTTCGCGTACAGGCCCTTCACGTCCCTTACGGAGCACACCTCCACCGGCGTCGCCACGTGCACCTCCACGTAGCCGGTGCCCTGTTCCAGGTGACGCTTGCGGACCGCCTCGCGCGAGTCCGCGTACGGGGCGATGACCGGCACCAGGACCTTCACACCGTGCGCCGCGAGCAGTTGGGCGACGAAGCCGATCCGCTGCACATTGGTGTCCCGGTCCGCCCGGGAGAAGCCCAGCTCCGCGGAGAGGAATTCACGGATCTCGTCGCCGTCGAGCACCTCCACCCGGTGGCCCTCGCCGCGCAGCCGCCCGGCGAGCGCGTGGGCGATGGTCGTCTTGCCCGCGCTCGGCAGGCCGGTGAGCCAGATCGTGGCCCCGTTCATAACGTGCTCCCCGTGTCCGGTCATCCGTGCAGCCCGCACTCCGTCTTGGCGCGGCCCGCCCAGCGGCCGACGCGCGCGTTCTCTCCGGCGGCGACCCGGCTGGTGCAGGGCGCGCAGCCGACGGAGGCATAGCCGTCCATCAACAACGGGTTGGTGAGCACGCCGTGTTCGGCGACATACCGGTCCACATCGTCCTGCGTCCAGCGGGCCACCGGAGCGATCTTCACCTTACCGCGCCGTTCGTCCCAGCCGACGACCGGCGTATTCGCGCGGGTCGGCGACTCGTCGCGGCGCAGGCCGGTAGCCCAGGCGTCATAGTTGACCAGGCCGTTCGCCAGTGGGGCGACCTTCCGCAGCGCGCAGCACAGGTCGGGGTCGCGGTCGTGCAGCGCGGGACCGTACTCGGCGTCCTGCTCCGCGACGCTGCGGTCCGGCGTGAGCGTGACGACGTTGACGTCCATGACCGCCGCCACCGCGTCCCGGGTGCCGATGGTCTCGGGGAAGTGGTAGCCGGTGTCGAGGAAGAGGACGTCGACGCCCGGCCGTACGCGCGAGGCGAGATGGGCGACGACCGCGTCCTCCATGGAGGAGGTGACGCAGAACCGCGCGCCGAAGGTGTCGGCCGCCCAGCTCAGGATGTCGGACGCCGAGGCGTCCTCCAGTTCGCGGCCCGCCCGTTCGGCGAGCCCGCGCAGATCTGTCGTGTCGGTCATGTGCTGTCCCCTTCACGGTGTCCGGGTGCCAGGCCCTTGGCCAGCAGCCCGAGGAACGAGAGTCGGAACGCACGGTTGCACATTCCGCATTCCCAGGCGCCGTGGCCCTCCTCGGAGGGGCGCAGGTCCTCGTCACCGCAGTAGGGGCAGTAGAAGGGGGCGGCCCGCTCGCTCATGACAGGTCCGCCTCCCCGGCGCGTCCGACCCAGGACGCGAACCGCTCGCCCTCCTCGCGCTGTTCCGCGAACCGGGTGAGGACGCGCTCGACGTAGTCCGGCAGTTCGGCGGAGGTCACCTTGAGCCCGCGGACCTTGCGGCCGAAACCGGCCTCCAGGCCCAGCGCGCCGCCGAGATGGACCTGGAAGCCCTCGACCTGCTTGCCGTCCGCGTCCAGCACCAGCTGGCCCTTGAGACCGATGTCCGCGGTCTGGATGCGGGCGCACGCGTTGGGGCAGCCGTTGATGTTGATCGTGACCGGCTCCTCGAAGTCCGGCATCCTGCGCTCCAGCTCGTCGATGAGCGAGGCGCCGCGCGCCTTGGTCTCCACGATGGCCAGCTTGCAGAACTCGATGCCGGTGCAGGCCATCGTCCCGCGCCGGAACGGCGACGGCCGCACCTGGAAGTCCAGCGCCTCCAGCCCGGCGACGAGGGAGTCGACCCGGTCGGCCGCCACGTCGAGGATCAGCATCTTCTGCTCGACGGTGGTCCGCAGCCGGTCGCTGCCGTGGGCGGCGGCGAGTTCGGCGATCTTGGTGAGGGTGGCGCCGTCCACCCGGCCGACGCGCGGTGCGAAGCCCACGTAGAAGCGGCCGTCCCGCTGCCGGTGCACGCCCACGTGGTCGCGCCAGCGCGAGGCGGGCTGCCCGGGCGGGGGTCCGTCGAGCAGCTTGCGCTCCAGGTACTCCTCCTCCAGCACCCGGCGGAACCTCTCCGGCCCCCAGTCCGCCATCAGGAACTTCAGCCGGGCGCGGGTGCGGAGCCTGCGGTAGCCGTAGTCGCGGAAGATGCCCACGACACCGGCCCAGACGTCGGCCACCTCGTCCAGCGGCACCCAGGCGCCGAGCCGTTCGGCGAGCCGGGGGTTGGTCGACAGCCCGCCGCCCACCCAGACGTCGAAGCCGGGCCCGTGCTCGGGGTGGTCCACACCGACGAACGCGATGTCGTTGATCTCGTGCACGACGTCCTGCACGGGCGAGCCGGACACCGCGGTCTTGAACTTCCGCGGCAGGTTGGAGAATTCCTTGCTGCCGATGTAGCGGTCGTGGATCTCGTCCACCGCGGGCGTGCCGTCGATGATCTCGTCGGCGGCTATCCCCGCCACCGGCGAGCCGATGATCACGCGGGGGCAGTCCCCGCACGCCTCGGTGGTGGACAGCCCGACCGCTTCCAGCGTGTCCCAGATGGCGGGCACGTCCTCGATACGGACCCAGTGCAGCTGGATGTTCTGCCGGTCGGTGATGTCGGCCGTGCCCCGCGCGTACCGCTCCGACACCTCGCCGATGGCCCGCAGCTGGGCGACGGTGAGCCGCCCGCCGTCGATGCGGACCCGCATCATGAAGTGCTTGTCGTCCAGCTCCTCCGGCTCCAGGATCGCGGTCTTCCCCCCGTCGATCCCGGGCTTGCGCTGGGTGTAGAGCCCCCACCAGCGCATCCGTCCGCGCAGGTCGCCGGGGTCGATCGAGTCGAAGCCGGACTTGGAGTAGATCGTCTCGATGCGTGTCCGTACATTGAGACCGTCGTCGTCCTTCTTGAACTGCTCATTGGCGTTGAGCGGAGTGAAGTGGCCGACGGCCCACTGTCCCTCGCCGCGGTGGCGGCCGGCCTTGCGGCGGGACGTGGCGGCGGCGGGCGGTTCCGAGGTGGCAGCCATGGCGATCTGTCCTTCTGGGGGTGGCGCTCGGGGGCGCGACGGCGGCCGACGGCCCAAGATCCTGAGACGGGCCCTGCTGACCTGCGCGTATGCCGAAAAGGCCCAGCGCGCCGGGGAGCGGCGCGGGGTGCGGGAGCTGGCGGGGTGCGGCGGTGCTGAGGCTGTCAGCGCGCCGGACAGATGGCGCTGGACATGCGGCCGAGGTCGACGTGACGTCGACTCACCAAGGCAACTCCGGCGCGGGACATGACGGAAGCGTGGCACGGCCTTCTCGGGCGAGTCCACCGTTGTCCGTATGGCGGAAGTTTGGGTCTCGGTATGTGGGATGGGTGCGGATTGGTTGCCGCCTGCGGCGGGAGCTCCCTGCGGGAGCGTCCTCAATCGCCGGACGGGCTGGATTTGCGCACCCCGGGGGTCTGGGGGCGGAGCCCCCTCACGCGGCGGAGCCGCATATCGGATGCAGCCGGGAAGGAGCGGGGCTGGGGAAAAGAAACCGCGGCGGGTCAGCCGTGCGCCCCCGGCCAGGGGCCCGGGTCGTCGGCGACCGGCTCGTCGGCCACCGTCGTGTCGAACAACCGGAACCCACGCCGCGAATAGTTGGCCAGCGCATGAGCGCCGTCCAAAGAGCACGTGTGCACCCACACCCGCTTCGTGCGCGCCACCCCCGGCCACCGCTCGGCGAGATCCCACGCCCGCGCCGTCCCGTACGACAGCAGGTGCCCGCCGATCCGGCGGCCCCGGAACGCCGGGAGCAGACCGAAGTAGCTGATCTCCACCGCGCCGTCGTCCTGCGCGTCCAGCTCGATGTAGCCGGCCGGGGTCCCGTGGTCGTACGCCACCCACGTCTCCACCCCGGGCCGCTCCAGGAACGCCCGCCACTGCCCGTACGTCCAGCCCAGCCGGTCGGTCCAGGTGTTGTCCCCGCCCACGGCGGTGTAGAGGAAGCGGCTGAACTCGGGCGAGGGCACTTCGGCCCGGGCGATCCGGACCCCGGCGGACGTGTCGGGTGCGGGCGCGGACACGAGATCGCCCGGCGCGGTCTGCTCCAGGGACCAGGTGGTCACGGCGAGGGTGCGATGGCTCATGCCGCTCACCCCATCACACGCCCGCGGTCAGCGCGGCGGCGCCTGCCCGCGCGCGGCGAGGACAGCCGGTGCCGTCGACCCCGGGAGCAGCTCGCCCGGGCGCCCCGGCGACAGCAGCCGCACGTCGACGCCGTCCGCGAACCGGTACGGGCGATGCCCCAGCACCCCGCCCAGCGTGCGCCGCATCCGCGACATCTCCGCCCGTACGGTCACCGTGCGCGTCGGGTCGCCGAACAGGTCCGCCGCCAGCTCCGCGGCCGTCCGCCCCGCAGGGTGCAGCGCCAGGACGTACAACAGCTCCGCGTGGCGCGGGCTCAGCTCCTGCGACCACTGGCCCGCCGCGCCCGAGACCGTCACCGTCCAGTCGCGGGCGCGCCGCAGGTCGAGCACCACGCGATTCGGCCGGTCGTCCGGGTGCGGGGTCTCCGCCACCCGCACCAGCCAGCCGTCCGGCAGCGGTTCGAGGGAGCACAGCCCGAGCGACGGCAGCCACACCAGCCCCGGCTGCACGGACTTGGGCAGCGCGACCCGGCCCACCGGCACCGCCCCGGTCACCGCCGCGATCCAGCCCTCCCGATCGATGGCCAGTGCCCGCCCGCCGAGGCGCGAGAGCATCGGCGCGGCCACCGAACGCAGCCGCTCCACGGACTCCCAGTGCCGGGCGCGCAGTTCCCCCTCGGCGACCTTGGCGACGGCGGTCACCAGCGGAAGCGTCGCCGGGTTGAAGGCGGGTGCCGGACCGCTGACGTTCACGACGCCCAGCAGCCGCCCGTCGCGCGGGTCGTGCAGGGGAGCCGCCGCGCACGTCCAGGAGTGGTGGGTCCGTACGAAGTGCTCCGCGGAGTGCACCTGCACCGGCCGGCGCTCCACCAGCGCCGTGCCGATGCCGTTGGTGCCCACCCGCTCCTCGGTCCACGCGGCGCCCACGGCGAACTCCAGCCGGTCGGCGCTGCGGAGCGTCCCCCGGCTCCCCTCGCGCCACAGCACCCGGCCCTCGCCGTCCGTGACGACCAGCAGCTGCCGCTCCACGTCCACGAACGTGCCCAGCCCCTCGCGGAGCTGCGGCAGCAACCCGCCCAACTGCGAGGTGTGCCGCCGGTGCTCGACCTCCTCCACCGGCAGCGGGGGAGGGATCGCGGCGCCGTGGTCCGGATCGAGGCCGTGGAGCAGCGCCCGGCGCCAGGAGTCCCCGATCACCGGGCGGGGCGGAGCGGGAGGTTCACCGTCACCGAGGCATGCCTCGCGGACGGCCGGCAGCAGACGCGCATCGATGGTTCCGCGGTTCACGTTGCCATGGTGCCGCCGCGGGGCCCCGCATGTCGGGGCATCCGCAGGATTGCAACTCCATGCAACCGTTGCGGTCCGGCGGCGCGCGGGCGGAAGCTTGCGACGAGCGGCCGGAGGGTGGTGCCGAGTCGGCGCAGCATCACCCTCCGCCCGGGTCCCCACCGCCGCCGCGCCCCTCGGGGGCGCCGCCCGGCCACGGTGCGAACCAACCTGGCCAGGGCCGATACGGTTAGAGGGTGCAGGCAGCAAACGAACGATCGGGTCGGCGGAACGGCCGACTCCACAGGGCCAGGGTCCTGTACCGAAATGTCTCGAAACGCAGGATGGCGTGGCTGCTCCTCAAGGACACCGTCAACTCCTGCGTCGAGTACCGCGTCACCGGACTGGCCGCCGAGGCGGCCTTCTTCAGTCTGCTGTCCCTGCCGCCCCTGCTGCTCGGACTCCTCGGCCTGCTCGGCTATCTCGACGACTGGACCGGCACCAACACCATCGGTTCCATCCAGGAGAACATCCTCAAGGCGTCGGCGACCGTCCTCAGCGACAAGGGCGTCACCGAGATCGCCAAACCCCTGCTCCAGGACGTCACCAAGGGCCGCCCCGACGTCATCTCGCTCGGCTTCGCCATCGCCCTGTGGTCCGGCTCCCGGGCCGTGAACGTCTTCGTCGAGACGATCACCATCATGTACGGGCTGGAGGGCAAGCGCGGCATCGTCCGGACGCGGCTGCTGGCCTTCCTCCTCTACGTGGTCGCCCTGCTCATCGGGGCGGTGGTCCTGCCGCTGATGGTGGCCGGTCCCGACGAGGTGGTGAACGTCGTGCCCTGGAGCGCGGACCTCGTCCGCTTCCTCTACTGGCCCGTCCTGATCCTGCTCTCCATCGCCTTCCTCACCACGCTCTACCACGTGTCCGTGCCGGTCCGTTCGCCCTGGCGGGAGGACATCCCGGGCGCGCTGGTCGCCCTCACCATGTGGGTGATCGGCAGCCTCCTGCTGCGCATCTACCTCACCCACACCGTGGAGGGCCTCACCATCTACGGGTCGCTCGCCGCGCCCGTGGCCGTCCTGCTGTGGATCGGCGTCTCGGCCTTCGCCGTCCTCGTCGGTGCCGCGGTGAACGCCGCGATAGACCGGGTCTGGCCGTCCGTCGCGACGGCCGGTGCCCGCGCGGAGGTCGACCGGCTGCGCGCGGCCGCGCTGGCCCGCGAGGCCGCGGAGCGGGCCGCCCGGGCGCTGGAGGCGGGGCTGGAGGAGGACCTCGACGACGAGGTGGAGGAAGGCGTCGTGGGCCAGGACCGGGAACCGCCGTCGGAATTCCCCGAGCGCTGGGCGCAGTTCCTGCCGCCGGAGGACGTGCGCTCGCGCATCCAGCGCCCGGAACACCGCCCGAAACACGCCAAGACGGACTCTCCGGGCAAACACGCCAGGCCGAACGGCGGCCACTAGCCCCGCCCTTGCACCTCTGTCTCTCCGGTCCGTCCCTCCGGGCGGAAAACCAATGGCGGGCGTCGCCCCGCGGTGCATACGATCGCGTCGCACACAAGGTGCAGAAACAGGAGGTGAGGACCGATGACTGTCACGGCCACGGGCGCTGCCCGCACACGGAAGCAGGTATTGATCAACTCCCTCCTGAAGGACCATCACCTTGTCCGAGCTCACCGCTCCGCACCCCCTCGCCCGCTACGGCTGGGACGAAGGGTTCGCTGAAAGCTTCGCCCCCCACGCCGCCGAAGGTCTGACGCCCGGCCGGATCGTCCGCGTCGACCGCGGCCGCTGCGACCTCGTCGTCCCCGACGACGACGGCGTACGGACCGTGCAGGCCGACACCGCGCTCGTCACCACGGGCGACCCGCTGCGCATCATGTGCACCGGCGACTGGGCGGCCGTCGACCTCGCCCGGGGGTTCGTACGGGCGCTGCTGCCGCGCCGTACCGCCTTCGTACGCTCCACCTCCTCCCAGCGGTCCGAGGGTCAGATCCTCGCCGCCAACGTCGACCACGCCGTGATCGCCTCCTCCCTGGCCGTCGAGCTGGACCTCGGCCGGATCGAGCGGTTCCTCACCCTCGCCTGGGAGAGCGGGGCCGCGCCCGTGGTCGTCCTCACCAAGGCCGACCTCGTCACCGACCCCGTCGTCCTCGGCCACCTCCTCGACGACACCGCGACCGTCTCGCCGGGCGCGCGGGTCCTGGCGGTGAGCGCGGCGACGGGCGAGGGCGTCGACGCCCTCGCCGCGACGCTCGCCGGCGGCACGTCCGTGCTCCTGGGACAGTCCGGCGCCGGGAAGTCCACGCTCGCCAACGCCCTGGTCGGCGCGGATGTCCAGGACGTCCACGCCACACGGGACAGCGACGGCAAGGGCCGCCACACCACCACCACGCGCAACCTGCTGCCGCTGCCGGGCGGGGGCGTCCTCATCGACACCCCGGGCCTGCGCGGGGTGGGACTGTACGACGCGGACAGCGGGGTCGCGCAGACCTTCTCCGAGATCGAGGCCCTCGCGGCGGGCTGCCGCTTCCACGACTGCGGCCACCAGGGCGAACCGGGGTGCGCGGTCCTTCGGGCCGTGACCTCCGGCGAACTGCCGCAGCGACGCCTCGACAGCTACCGCAAGCTGCTCCGCGAGAACGAGCGGATCGCTGCGCGGACGGATGCGAGGCTCCGTGCGGAGATGCGGCGGGAATGGAAGCGGAGGCAGGCCGAAGGCCGCGAGATGTCCGCCCGCAAACGAGGCCGCTGACCGGGGCTCCGCGGCTCGGGCTCCGCCCGGGACCGTGCTCGGGTGCGGCCCGGCGGGCGCTTGTTCCCCAGCCCCGCCCCAGACCCCGAAGCACGCTTCGCGCACTGTCCTCAATTGCCGGACGGGCTGAGTTCAGCCTGTCCGGCAATTGAGGACGCGGCCGCAGGCCGCTCCCGCCGTAGGCGGCAACGGCGGGGCACTGCAAGCCCGAAACCTCGCGTCCGATTTCCGCCGGACCGCACCCAGCGGATGCCGCAGACTGGAACGCATGGACGACACCCCCGCCTCCCTCGACGACTCCCGTTATCAAGCGGTGAGCAGCAGGGACGCCCGCTTCGACGGAGAGTTCTTCTTCGGCGTGGCGAGCACGGGGATCTACTGCCGGCCGAGCTGTCCCGCGGTGACCCCGAAGCGGGTCAACGTGAGTTTTCATCCGTCGGCCGCCGCCGCGCAGGGCGCCGGGTTCCGGGCCTGCCGCAGGTGCCGGCCGGACGCCGTGCCCGGGTCCGCGGAGTGGAACGTACGGGCCGATCTCGTCGGCCGGGCGATGCGCCTGATCGGGGACGGGGTCGTGGACCGCGAGGGCGTCGGGGGCCTCGCGGACCGACTGGGGTACAGCGCGCGGCAGGTCCACCGCCAGCTCACCGAGGAGCTCGGCGCGGGCCCGGTCGCCCTCGCGCGGGCCCAGCGCGCCCACACCGCGCGGATCCTGCTGACGACGACGTCCCTGCCGGTCACGGAGATCGCGTTCGCGGCGGGGTTCGGAAGCGTCCGGCAGTTCAACGACACCGTCCGGGAGATCTACGCCTGCACGCCGACCGCCCTGCGCGGCCGTGCCCCGGGCCACCGGGGCCGCCCCGCGCCCACCGCGGCCGGCATACCGCTCCGGCTCACCCACCGGGGCCCGTACGCCGCGCGGGAGATCTTCGACCACCTCCAGCGGCACGCCGTCCCCGGCGTCGAGGAGACGCGCGGCGCCCCCGGTGCCCGCCGCTACCGCCGCACCCTGCGGCTCCCGTACGGCACCGCCGTCGCCGAGGTCCGCGAACCCGCCCCGGCGCACCGCGGCCACTGGCTCGACTGCCGCCTGCACCTGTCCGACCCGCGCGACCTGTCCACCGCCGTCCAGCGGATGCGCCGCCTCTTCGATCTCGACGCCGACCCGTACGCCGTCGCCGACCGCCTCCGCGCCGACCCCCTGCTGCGGCCGCTCGTCGACGCCCGGCCGGGCCTGCGCTCGCCCGGAGCGGCCGACGGCGACGAGCTCGCCGTGCGCGCCGTGCTGGCCCGGGGGAGGAGCGCGGAAGCCGCGGCCGAGCTCGCGGGCGGGCTCGTGACCGTGTACGGCAAGCCCCTCGCCGCACCGGACGGCGCCCTCACCCATGTCTTCCCCGACGCCGACACCCTCGCCGGTGCCGCACTCGACGACATCCCCGCGGCGCCCCGCCGCACGCTGCGCGCGCTCACCACCGCCCTCGCGGACGGCACGGTCCGGCTCGACCCGGGCGCGGACCGTGCCGACGCCGAACGCGCCCTGCTCGCCCTGCCCGGCGTCGACGCCCGGATCGCCGGTCACATCCGGATGCGGGCGCTCGCCGACCCCGACGTCTTCCTGACGGAAGAAACCGGCATACCCGTCGAGGACACCGCGGCCTGGCGCCCCTGGCGCTCGTACGCCCTGCACCACCTCCGGCTCCGCACCGCCGAGCCCCGCACCGACGCACCGAAGGACGCCTGACCATGCTCTACACCGAGATCGACAGCCCCCTCGGCCCGCTGCTGCTCACCGGCAGGCCCTCCGCGACCGCGCCCGGCGGCACCGCCCTCGTCTCCCTGTCCGTACCGGGACAGCACAACGGTGCCACCGTGCAGCCGGACTGGCAGCGCGACCCCGGCGCCTTCGCGGAGGCCGGACGACAGCTCGCGGCCTATTTCGCGGGGGATGCCAAGGACTTCGACCTCGAATTCGCCGTACAGGGAACGGAGTTCCGGCAGCGGGTCTGGGACGCGCTCGACACCGTCCCGTACGGCTCCACCACCACATACGGCGAACTGGCCGCCCGCATCGGCGCCCCGCGCGCCGCCGTCCGCGCCGTGGGCGGCGCGATCGGCGCCAACCCGCTGCTGGTGCTGCGCCCCTGTCACCGGGTGATCGGCGCGGACGGCTCGCTCACCGGGTACGCGGGCGGGCTGGAGCGCAAGCGGCTGCTGCTCGCTCTGGAGACACCACGCGCTTGACCACCCCGGTCAACCGGACTGGACGCGTTGTCAATCGACGGCGCGGGAGGTCACCCCCGCAGTACCGATCCGATCCACGCCCCCACGACCAGCAGACAGGCGAACAGTTCGACCAGGACGCTCGTCCCGAGCGCCCGCATCACATTCCGCGTCGACGCCCACGCCTCGCCGTGCCCGCCGAGCCGCTGCCGCTCCACCCCGTAGATCCCGGCGACGAAGCCCAGTGCCGCGCCCAGCAGCGGCACGAGGAAGAACCCGGCGATCCCGGCCGAACCGGCCACCAGAAAGGCGCGGCGGGTGATGCCCGCGCCCCTCAGCCGCCGGGGCGGCAGCAGCCAGATCACGGCCTGGTTCAGCAGCAGCACCCCCGTGGCACCGGCCAGCACGGCCCAGGCCAGGGCGGTCCGCGCGGTCATCGACCACCACAGCACTCCGGCCCAGACGATCGGCGGCCCCGGCACCCCCGGGGTCACCACGCCGAGCAGGCCGAGCAGCATCACCAGGCCGACCAGGACCAGCTGCCACGTCCCCATGGACCAAGGTTGCCGGAAGGCGCGCGGCACCGCTTCCGGACGATTGTGGCCAGCGTGGCCGGTAATCCCCCACCGGCGGCGCGGGGCGGTCCACGAGCGGGCCCGCGCAGGTCAGCGCCGCGCCGTCCAGCCCCGCTCGGCGGCGTGCCAGCCCAGCTGGAGCCGGGTGGTGACCCCGGCCAGCTCCATCATCCGCTTGACCCGCCGCTGCACCGTGCGCAGCCCCAGCCCGAGCTGCTTGGCGACGCTGGCGTCCGTCAGGCCGGCGAGCAGCAGGGAGAGCACCTCCAGATCGACGGTGTCCGGCCCCGCCCCCGGGATCTCGTACAGGGCGCCGTCCACGCCTGTCCGCAGGGGAAGCGCCTGGTGCCACACGTCCTCGAAGAGGTCGGCCAGCGACGTGAGCAGCGCGCCCGGGCGGACCACCAGGGCGGCCGGGGCGGCGGGCCCGGCGGCGTGCCGGGACAGCGGCACCAGCGCGACCGCGCGGTCGGCGACGACGAACTCCGCGGGCACCCGGCCGACGGCCCGGACCCGCGCGGCGGACCCGCCGTGGCCGGACCCCGGCGCGAGAACGACGGCGCGCGCCGGAGCACTGCGGTCGACAACTACGCGCTGGGGCACGCCGTTGACCGCGTCACCCGCGATGGGCCACGATCTGTCCGCCATCAGTGTGCAGATCTCGCGGGTGGCGGCGAGCCGCAGTCGCAACAGACGTTCGGCAATGGCGTGGGAACCGGTCACCAGTTCCACCGCGCTGTTCCCGGCGAGCCGTTGCGTCGGCTGCCCGCACCGCCCTGTCTCCCGGACGGCGTCCAGACCTATGGCACTGAGCAAGCGACATCCCTCCCCACAACCGCGTTTCGACTGCGGCCATCATCCCTGTGGGCGGTTCCTTCGTGCACTCTTCCCGTATGCCCCGAGGTGTGGACAATAAGGGCATGAGTCAGCAGGGGGATCAACGCTCCGGCCAAGAGGACGCCTGGTGGGGCGAGTTGTACGACAAGAATCAACCCGACACCGGCTCCGCCGCCGCGGACGACAGCCTCGACGAACGCTTCACCTCCGTCGCCTCGGTCGTGAGAGCGACGGGCGCCGTGCCCGAGGCGGAGCAGGCCGGACGGGCCGCGCGAGCGGCGCGGGACCTCGGCGGCGCCGAACCGCCCGGCCGGTCGGCTCCCCCCTCGGGAGGGCTCCCCTCGCTGTCCCTGGGCTACGGAGCACCGCACACCCGGGGCCTGCCCGGCCCTCCCGAACTCCAGCCGCCACCCGATCCCGTGGGCCCGCCCCCGCTCCCCTCGCCGGACCGCGCGCAGCGGATCACCAGGGACGTGCCCCCGCCCGATACCAGGGGGCAGGTCCCACCGCCCCGCGCCCCCGCCCCGCCGCCCCGGCTCCCCGAGCCCGCGGACCCCAGCGGCCCGACCGAGAAGCCGGTGAAGCTCCCGGAGTCCCTGCGGCCGGCCAATGTCGCCCGGCCCGCGAGCGCGCCGAGGCCCGTGAACGTACGGCGGCCGTCGCCCCGGCCCATGAACACCCCGCGGCCCAGAACACCGCTCCGCAAGCCGGAGCAGTCCGTGCCGCCGTCACGCGAGGCGCTTCCCCCCGCGGAGTCCCCCCGCCAGGAGGAGCCGCTCGAACCGCTCCCCGTACGGGACGCGCTCCCGTCCCCCGGTCTGCCGCAGCCGGACGAGCCGCTCCCGCCGCCGGCCCCGGAGCCCCGGGAGCTGTGGGAGGGGCCGCTTCCGCCCCGCCCCCCGCAGTCGCGGGAGCCCCTGTGGTCCCCGAAGTCCCGCGAGAACTCCTCGTCCCCGGCAAGCCCCCAGGGACGTGACACGCCCCCGTCCCAGGAAGCCGATCGGCCGCGGGAGCAGGACCCGGCCCCGGAGACCGGGCCGCACGGGGATCCGGCCCCGGACGCCGAGCAGCCGGAGGAGCCGCGGCCCGCGCGCCCGGAGCGCCGGGCGACGCTTCCGGCGCCGCGGAGCGAACGGCCGCGTGACGCGCAGCCGCGCGGGACGGCAACCCCGCGGAAGCCGCTGCCGTCCCGGTCCGACGAGACGCCGCCCGCGTCACGTCGCTCGCGCGACCCCGAGCCGCCCTCCGACCCCCGCCGGTCGCGCGGATCCTTCCCGTCCAACGGGTCACGCCCGTCCCGCGAGGCCTTCCCGTCCTCCGACTCCCGTCCGCCCCGCGACGCCCTGTTCCCCTCCGCCTCCCGGCAGCCGCACGACCCCCTCGCGCCCCCCGACCCCCGGCAGCCCGGCGACCCCTTGTCCTCCGGTCCCCGCCGGACGCGCGAACCCCTCTCGCCCGCCAAGTCGCCCCAGCCCCGCGACACCCCGCACCCGCAGACCATGCAGCCCTGGGAGACCCTCTTCTCCCCCCAGCCCGCGCCTCCCGAGGAGCGGGCGCCCCGGCTGCCGCTGGTCCCCCGACAGGGGCGGAAACCGGCCCGCGCGGCCGAGTTCGTGGGGGAGCGCCCGCCCACGTACGACGCCGAGCCGACCGCCTGGCCCGCCGGCGACCCCCGGGAGCTGGCGGAGGTCGTGCCGGACACCGTGCTGGACGGCGCGTGCTACGGCGCGGTGACCCTGCGCGCGACCTCGCTGCGCGGCGACTCGGCGCGCTATCGCGGCGAGCCGCGCCGCGACGCCCTGCTGACCACCCGGTTCGGTGACGGTGACGGCGCGCTGCTGTTCGTCGCGATGGCCAGCGGCACCCGCGCCGCCGGTGAGGCGCACCGCGCGGCACGGGACATCTGCGCCTGGCTGGGCGGCGCCGTGGGGCGCAGCCACGCCCGGCTTGCCGACGACATCCGCGGCGGGCGCCGCGGCGAGCTGCGGTCCGGGCTGCACCGGCTCACCGACCGCAGTTACGGGCGGCTGCGCGCCCGCGCCGCCGAACTCGGCCTGCGCCCCGAGGAGTACACCGCCGCTGTGCGCTGCCTGCTGCTGACCGCCGACCCCGCGTGCCGTACGCGCGTCTTCTTCGGCGTCGGCACCGGCGGCCTCTTCCGGCTGCGGGAGGGCGCCTGGCAGGACCTCGACCCGGATCCCGCGGAGCTCTGCCCGGGCCTCGAACCCGCCGTGGGCCAGGGCACGACGCCCGACGAGCGGATGACCATCGACCTGGGCATCCCCACGCCCGGCATCACCCCGGCCGTCGAACCGGCCGAGGTGCCGGGCGAGCCGTTCCGCTTCCGGGCGTCCGTCGCCCGGCCGGGCGACAGCCTGCTGCTGTGCAGCACGGGCCTGGCCGAGCCGCTGCGTGGCGAGCCCGAGCTGGGCAAGGAGCTCGCCCGCCGCTGGTCCGGGGGCGAGCCGCCGGGCCTGGCGGCCTTCCTCGGGGACGCCCAGCTGCGCGTGACGGGGTACGCCGACGACCGGACCGCGTGCGCGCTCTGGGAGGCGTAGCCATGTGTCCCGCGGGTTCATAGGAGAAGGAGCCGTCCAGCACGCGATCGGGCTGGGCGGCGTCGGCCGGATGCTCCGAATGGCGCGCGCCGGCCTTCGCGACGTACCGCGCCCCTGACCACGGAATGCCGCGCGGAAAACGTTAATCCGCTACAGGCCGACGGCATATTCGCGCGCAGCACGAGACGACTCGGCATTCCAGTCGTATCGCCATGTTGATGGGTCAACAGGAGTCGTCACCAGTGGGCCGGGGCATGCATTGTCATGAGTGTGCGTGAGCGTGTTCGATGCCGGGGCGCCGGGGAGGGGTCGGGGACAGGGAAGGATGAAACGGCGGACTGCGAGCTTGGCGGGCGCGGACGGCCACGCGGGCCGGGGAAGGGCCGCGGAGGGCATGGCGGCGAGCGGGGCGGGGAACGGGCGGCCGGAGAGGGAGGACGCGCGGGCGCCCTCGGTGCCGCGTTTCGAAAGACGGCTCGGGCGCCGGGACCTCACCGCGGTCGGCGAGGTGCGGGCACAGCTGCGCGCGCTGCTGGCGCACTGGGGCGCACCGGGGCGCGCGGACACGGCCGAGCTGCTGACGAGCGAGCTGGTCACCAACGCACTGGTGCACACCGACGGGGCGGCGGTGGTGACGGCCACGCTCACCGGTGACGCGGAGGCCCGGTCCAAGGGCCGACTGCGGGTCGAGGTGCGGGACTTCGTCGCGAGGCACCCGGCCCTGCGCGTCCCCGGGGCGCGTTCCGGCGGCGGGCCGGGCGACGGCCGGGAGAGCGGTGCGGAGGACGGGGCGTACGACATCGAGAAGACCGCGACCTCGGGGCGCGGCCTGCTGCTCGTGCACTCCCTCGCGGACGGCTGGGGCGTCCGCCCGCACGGCGTGGGAAAGGCGGTCTGGTTCGAGCTGGACGCCCAAGAGCCCTGAACCGCCGCGTGGCGACCCAGGGCTCTTGGGGGATCAGCCGAACTGTCGCTCGATCTGGGCGAGTTTGGCCTCCAGGGAGTCGAGTCGTGGAATGGCCTGGGTGTCGTCCTCGGCGGTGAGGTCGATCGGATCAGGGCCGCTCACCGCCTGGAGCGGACGCGCGCGTACGGGGAGCTGCCCCTCGGCCGCTATGGAAGGCTCCGCGCCGAGTTGCGGCGGCTGCGCGGCGGCGGGCACGGCAGGCCCGGTCACCTCCACCTGGCGTCCGGTGCGGGCGCGGCCCCAGCCCCGGTGCTGGCGGTTGTAGGCCTTGATGCGGGCCCGCTCCAGCTTGCCCGCCTCGCGCCGCCTGACCCGGTCCCGCTCCATCTGCCGCTTGTCCTCGCGGACCTCCTCGACCGCCTCGTCCAGCGTCCGCACGCCCTCCAGGAGCATCAGCGACCAGGCGCCGAAGGTCTCGCGGGGGGCGCGCAGCCACCGGACTATGCGGATCTGGGGGAGTGGGCGGGGCACGAGTCCCTGCTCGCGGAGCGCCGCCCGGCGGGTCTGCTTGAGCGCGCGGTCGAAGAGCACCGCGGCCGAGAGGGACATGCCGGCGAAGAACTGCGGCGCTCCCGCGTGGTCCATCCCCCGTGGCGCGTGCACCCAGTTGAACCAGGCCGCCGCGCCCGCGAAGGTCCACACCAGCAGCCGGGAGCCGAGCGCCGCGTCACCGTGGCTCGCCTCGCGCACGGCGAGCACCGAGCAGAACATGGCGGCACCGTCGAGACCGAAGGGCACCAGATACTCCCAGCCGCCCGTCAGGCCCAGGTTCTGCACGCCGAAGCCCACCAGCCCGTGGAAGGAGAGGGCGGCGGCCACGGCGGCACAGCAGAAGAGCAGTACGTACGAGGCGCTGCCGTAGATGGCTTCCTTGCGGCGCCTGCGCTCCTCGGTGCGCTCCCAGGAATCCGTGGGAGCCCCCGTGTCGTCCGCGCCGCCGTTGCGGCCGCCGCGTGCGAGCACCGTCACCGCCACCACGGCCCCGGCGAGCGCCACAACACTGGGGAGCATCCAATTCAGCGGTATATCGGTCACTCTCATCTTGCGTCCCTTGCATAGCTGTACGGCCTTTCGCGCGCCATCCTGACGGAATCGGACCGTTCGCCAAAGGGTTTCCGAGCAACTGCCGTCCAATGGACGCCGAGGGCATACAGATAGGTGTGGGAGTATTCGAACGCCGCCCAGCGAAAAGGGAATTGCGTTCGCTTCACTCCACCCGATCGAGTGGTGTGAAGGTAATCAGCTTGTGGTCATACGTGCTACTCGTACGTCATCCCCGGTACGGGGGCAGGTGAGACAGGTGTCATCGGGGCGCAGCGTGTAGAAGAGGCAGCAGCTCGCCCGGTCGCGGGTCCGCAGGGATTCGCCCGTGGGTCCGGTCAGCGCACGGAAGGCCGCCCCGCCCGCGTACGGAGGGGTGGACCCCGGCAGCAGCAGCTCCAACTCCCGTTCCGCGCGCCCCTCCTCGCCCAGCAGCCCGCCCATTCGCCAGAGGCCCTCGGCGAGTTCGTCCGTCGCCATGCCCCACAGGGCGCGCGAGCCGCGCCGCATCCGCGGCCGGAAGGCGGCCAGCACCGGTGCGAGGTGTTCGGCCACCGCCTCCCGCACCCGGGCCCGCAGCGCCTCCTCGTCCGCGACGACCCGGGCGCCCGGCCGCGCCGCCGCCGGATCGTCGGCCAGGCAGGCGAACTCGGTGATCCGGGCCGTCATCCGGCCGTGGACCCGGTGGTAGGAGACGGCCTCGACGGGCAGCCGCACCACCCGGCGGCACAGGAACCAGGGGACCGTCACGAGCAGGCAGAGCGGCCAGGCGTAGCGGTGCAGCCCGAAGCTCGCGACGACGTCCGGGCGGGCCCGCTCCCCGTGGTCGCGCAGGATCTGCTCGTCGTCCCACGCGAGGAACGCGTCGAGCTCGTCGCCGCCCGCCGCGAGCCCCGCCGCCGTCACCCAGCCGTCCCCCTGCCGGGGCGGCTCCACGGTGACGGTCAGCCGGGGGAACACCTCGGCGAGCCGGGCGTACGCGTCGCCGACGGGACACTCCCGGGCGGGTGACGGAGGGGGCACGTGCGAGAACGGGGCAGCCGGGGCGGAAGGCATGCGAGGACCACCGAATCGCGATCGTTTACAGGCAAGCCTTACCTTACCCGGATGGATCGGGGTTTGAACTGTCAGAACGGCCGCCTATGGTTCGGATGGACACAGGAGGACCCCAATGGAGCAGGGCAGACCCCACGGCGCGCCGCCGCGGCCCGGTACCGGCGCGCCCGGACAGGCCATCGCGTCCGCCACGCACACCGCGCCGACCGGCCACGTCAGGGGCGAACACGTCCACAGCCAGGAGGCGTACGGCGAGGACGCGTACGGCGCCCCCGCCGCCGTCCCCGCGCCGCGGCCCGCTCCCGCACGCCGCATGCCGCAGCGCTACTCCGTGCGCGGCCAGATCCTCGACGCCCTGCGCAGGGCCCTGCTGAGCGGCGAGCTGATACCCGGCGAGGTCTACTCCGGACCCGCGCTCGGTGAGCGCTTCGGCGTCTCCGCGACGCCCGTCAGGGAAGCGATGCAGCAGCTGGTCCTCGAAGGCGCCGTCGAGGTCGTCCCCAACCGCGGTTTCCGCGTCACCCGCCGCACCGCCCGCGACATCGCCGAACTCGCCGAGGTGCGCGCCCTCCTGGAGGTCCCGGCCGTGCTCCGCCTGGCCCGCACCGCTCCGGCGGCGCGCTGGGCCGGCCTGCGGCCGCTCGCCGAGACGGCCGCCGCCGTGGCGGCGACCGGCGACCGGGCCCACTACGCCGAGGCCGACCGCGCCTTCCACCGCGCGCTCCTCGACCTCTCCGGCAACCGCCAACTGGTCACGGTCGCCGAGGAGCTCCACCGCCGCGCGCAGTGGCCCGCCGCCCACGGCCTCGCCGTCCGCACCTCCTGCCTCGTCGCGGACGCGGCCGAACACCTGGCCCTGCTCGACGCCTTGGCGGCGGGCGACCTGCCGAGGGTCGAGGCGCTGGTGACCGGGCACTTCACGGGCGCGCGCTGAGCGAAGGGCCCGGCCCGGTCCCGTACGGCCGCGTGCGTCAGTCCGGTGCCGCCGTCGGGGACAGCCGGTCCGCCAGCCACGCCGGGACGCCGCCCAGGAGCCGCACGAGCCGGCGGGCCTCCTCGCGGAGGCGGGCCGCCTCGTCCGCGTCGGGCAGGACGGCGGCCAGCGACGCCAGCGCCGGGGCGATGCCGACCAGATAGCCCAGCTCTTCCCTTATGCGAAGCGACTCCGCGAACCCGTACCGGGCCTCGGCGAGCTTGCCGTCGTGCTCGGCCATGGCGGCCACGTGCCGCCAGGTGAAGGACAGCAGGAGCCGCTGACCGTGCGCGGTCGCCCCCGCGTGGGCGCGCTGGAAGGCGGCCGTGGCGTCGGAGGGGTTCTCGGACAGGTGCTGGGCGATGAGCCCCCGCCGGAAGTTCAGCAACGGCCGCGTCGGCGAGCCGGGAGCCAGCAGCGCGGCCGCCCGGCCCAGTGCGGAACGGGCCTCGTCCGCCCGGTCCCGTACGCCCAAAAGGGTGGACGCGTAAGCGAGATGCCCCCGCTCGCAGGCCGCCGCGCCGCGCTCCTCGTCGTCCGTGGCGAGCGCCTCCGCGGAGCGCAGCGCGTCCTCGGCGGCCCCCCAGCCCTGCGCCGTGAACACGCACCGCTCGATCAGCACCGCCGTCCGCCGCAGTGCCGCGTCCGGCTCCTCGGCGGCGCGCGGGGCGAGGAGCGCGGCGGCGTCGTCCCAGCAGGCGCGCGACCGCAGTCGCCATACGGCTCGTTCGAGAGGATCGTCCCCTTGCGGGTCCGGCCCCTGTGGTCCTCGTGGCTCCTCCGACAACCCAGAATTCCGCATGGCGGTATCCGCCACAGTGCCCTCCCCAAGCGCGCCGTCGAGCTGGAAGCCGTGACCCGAATCTCAGCACGAAGACCCTGACGCGGCCAAGGGTCAGGTGTGAAGCAATTCACAAAGGACGACCGACTTCCAGCGGTAGCCGAAGATTACCGGAGAGTGAACGGCCCTATGAGCGGCAGGGTGCTCATGTGGTGCGGGCGAGGGGTGCCGGTTCCGGCGCTCCCCGGCGTCCGGACGCGCTGCCCGCACCGCCCGGCCGGTGCCTCTCCCGGCGCGATAAATGCCTCGATCCGGAGGGGGGTTGGCTGGCAGGATGGCCGACGCGTGCGCCACTGCGGGCGCGGAGAACCTCAAGAGCCTCAGGAGACACGGGAATGCGCCGAAGCCTCGGAAACCACCAGCGCCCTGACCGGACGACCGTTCCCGAGGACTTCTTCGCGTATGCACACCACCAGCAGCACCCGGCGCACCCGGAACACCGGGAGTGACACCCGCCGCAACCTCAACATCGGCATCGTCGCCCATGTCGACGCCGGCAAGACCAGCCTCACCGAGCGCCTCCTCTTCGACGCCGGCGCCATCGACCGGCTCGGCAGCGTCGACGAGGGCAGCACGCTGACCGACAGCGGCGAGCTGGAGCGCCGCCGCGGCATCACCATCCGCACCGCCGTCGCCCCCTTCCGCGTCGGCGACCGCCGCGTCAACCTCATCGACACCCCCGGCCACGGCGACTTCATCGCCGAGGTGGAGCGGGCCCTCGGCGTGCTCGACGGTGCCGTGCTCGTCCTGTCCGCCGTCGAGGGCGTGCAGGCGCAGACGCGCGTCCTGATGAAGACCCTGCGACGGCTGCGGCTGCCGACGCTGATCTTCGTCAACAAGACCGACCGCGCCGGGGCCCGCCACGCCGGGACGCTGGCCGACATCCGCCGTCGGCTGACGCCCGGCGTCGTACCGATGGGCGCGGTCCGCGGCATCGGCACGCCCGGCGCCCGCACGGCCCCGGGCTCCTTCGCCGACCCGGCCTTCCGTGACACGGTGGCAGAGGCCCTGGCCGAGGCCGACGAAGCGCTGCTCGCCCGGCTCGTCGACGGCGCGCCGCCCGGCGCCGGGGAACTGCGGGCCCTGCTCGCCGACCGCACGGCGCGCGGCCTGGTCCACCCCGTGTACTTCGGCTCGGCGCTGTCCGGGGACGGCGTCGCGGCACTCGTCGACGGCATCGTCACCTACCTGCCGGAGCGCCCGGCCGAGGGCGCCGGGCCGGCCGGCACGGTCTTCGCCGTGGAGCGGGGCGCGTCGGGTGAGAAGACCGCGTATCTGCGGCTGTTCTCAGGAGAATTGACGGAGCGTCAGCACATTACGCTGCACCGGCGCGAGGCGGACGGCATCCGGACCGAACACTCCGGCAGGATCACCGGCCTCGACGTGATCGGCGCGGATCCGGGCGAGCGGCGCCGTCTCACCGCGGGCGACATCGCCAAGGTCCGCGGCCTGCCGCGGGTCAGGGTGGGCGACCGGCTGGGGACGGCGGAGGGCGGCGCGCGGTCCGAACCCCACTTCGCGCCGCCCGGCCTGGAGACGGTCGTACGGCCCGTGCGCCCCGCCGACGCGGCCCGGCTGCACTCCGCGCTCACCGCCCTCGCCGACCAGGACCCGCTCATCGGCACCCGCGCCCTGCCCGCCGGGGGCGGTACGTCCGTCCTCCTCTACGGCGAGGTGCAGAAGGAGATCATCGCGGCGACGCTCGGCGAGGAGTTCGGCGTCGACGCGCTCTTCGAGCCGAGCAGCACGGTCCACCGGGAGCGGCCGGCCGGCAGTGGCGAGGCGTACGAGCAGATCGAGCGGCACGGCGGCCACGACTTCTGGGCGACGGTCGGCCTGCGCGTCGAACCCGGCCCCCCGGGGTCGGGCACGGTCTTCCGCCGCGACACCGAACTCGGCGCCCTGCCGCTCGCCTTCGACCGCGCGATCGAGGAGACCGTCCACCGCACGCTCGCCCAGGGCCTGTACGGCTGGCCGGTCACCGACTGCGTCGTCACCCTGACCCGGTCGGGGTTCGTGGGACCGGTGAGCACGGCGGCGGACTTCCGCCAGGTGACTCCGCTGGTGCTGATGCGGGCGCTGGCGGAGGCGGGGACGGGGGTGTACGAGCCGTGCCATTCGTTTGAACTGGAGGTTCCCTTGGGGGCGTTGAGCGGGGTGAGCGGTGCGCTCGCTTCGGTGGGTGCTCAGCTCTGCGACACGGAGGTGGGGGGCGCGGCTTGTGTTCTCAAGGGGCTGATCCCGGCGGGCCGGACCGCGGAGCTGGAACGGCGCCTGCCCGCGCTGGCTCATGGCGAGGCGGTGTGGTGGTCGACGCCGGGCGAGGACCGCCGCTACGTGGGCTCACCGCCGGTGCGGGCTCGTACGGACGGGAACCCGCTGAATCGGGCGGAGTACATGAGGCATCTGACGGGGGCGTGACGCGTGACGCCTGTGGCGGGAGCGCCCTGCGGGTCGCACCCTTCAAGCGATCACAAAAGGATCCGCCCCCACCAGCCACAACCCATAATTGCCCGTCAGTGCCAGCCCCGGCGCGCCTGCCATCCAGAAGAGGAGTACGTCGCCGGCGAGCCACATGACGCGGGTCGGGACGACGACCCGTGACGGGTCCGCGGGGTCGTAGCGGATCTCGCCGTTGTGTGAGGCGTGGCCCGAGACGTGTCGGTAGTCCATCCCGTCGAGGGCGCGGAAGCGGTACGTGTACTGCTTGCTGCCCTCGGCATCGGTCCGGACCTGCGGTGGGCCGGGGCGCACGGTCACCCCGCGACGCCGCACGAGCCAGCGGGTGCGCAGGTTGGCGACGGCGGCCCACCAGTACAGCAGGGCGACGCCGAGCGTGCCGAGCGGCCAGGCGAGGAGCTCCTTCGGGCTGTCCGCCAGGAGGAGGGTGAGCGGCACGCTCACCAGGACGTACGCCACCGCGGCCGGCACGATCGCGTTGCCCCGCGTCACCCGGTCCAGCCACGCCCACCCGGCGCGCGCGTACGACACCGGCCAGGGCTCGGCCGTCTCCTGCCGTACGGGCGAGCCGGTGCGGTCCGCGCGGCGGGCCCCGTCGATCTCCGCGCGGAGCGCGGCCAGAGCCGCCGGATTGCGGTGATGGATCGTCAGCTCCAGTGGCTGCTCGACCAGATGTAGCGTCAGCTCCGATCCGGAGACGCTCGCCGACCGCACCTGGGCGCCCGGCATCACCGTGGTCACGCGGCCCCGCCGCACCCGTACTTCGTGCCGCTCGACCCAGATCCGGGTGCGGCCGTCCTTGATCACTACCCCCATGGGGCCCAGGCTACCCGCGGTCAGCTCATGCGCAGGGCCAGGAAGAAGTCCAGCTTGTCCTCCAGGCGCGACAGGTCGCGGCCCGTCAGTTGCTCGATCCTGCCCACCCGGTAGCGCAGGGTGTTCACATGCAGGTGCAGGCGCGTGGCGCAGCGGGTCCAGGAGCCGTCGCAGTCGAGGAACGCCTCCAGGGTCGGGATCAGCTCGGCGCGGTGGCGGTTGTCGTAGTCGCGCAGAGGGTCCAGGAGGCGGGCGGTGAAGGCGCGGCGCACGTCGTCGGGCACGAAGGGGAGCAGCAGTACGTGCGAGGCCAGCTCCTGGTGGCCCGCGGCGCAGACCCGGCCCGGCCGGGCGGCGGCGACGCGGCGGGCGTGCCGGGCCTCCTCCAGCGCGCCGCGCAGGCCCTCCGCCGAGTGGACGGCGGCGCTCACGCCGAGCGTGAGGCGGCCGTCGTCGTCGAGCCCCCGGGCGAGGGGCTCGCGGACGGCCGCGAGGAGGGTGTCCGCGTGCAGCCCGGGGGCGGCGGCCGGAGCGGCGTCCTCGGGCTCCAGGCCCTCCGGCCGGGTGGGCAGCGCGGGCAGCGGCACCAGCGCCACCGCCTCGTCGCCGAGGTGGGCGACCGCGATCCGGTCGGACGGTTCGGTGCCGGATGCCTCCGGGTCGACCAGGACCTCCTCCAGCAGGGCCTGGGCCACCGGGCCGCCGGGGATGTCGCCGCCGTCCCACTCGACCCGGGCCACGACGACCTGCCAGTGCGGGGCCGTGCCGAGGCCCGGCAGCAGCACGGGTGCCGCCACCCGCAGCCGGGCGGCGATCTCGGCCGGGGCCGCCCCGGTCTGGACCAGTTCCAGGACCTCCTGGGCGAGCCGGCGGCGCACCGTGCGGGCGGCGTCCCGCCGGTCGCGCTCCACCGCGATCAGCTGGGTGACACCGTCGAGCAGGTCGAGGCGCTCGGCGGGCCAGTCGCCGGCGTCCGCCTCGACGGCCAGCAGCCAGTCCGACAGGACGCTCTCCCGGACGTCGCGGGCGGCGCCGCGCCCGACACCGCTGATGGGGAAGAGGGAGTACGTGTTGCCCCCGGCGCTGACCCGGTGCGGGCCGCGGCGGCCGGTGCGCGAGGCGGCCAGGTGCTCGCCCGCGAGCGCGGCGCAGACGGCGGCGGGCAGCTCGGGCCCGGCCCCGGCCAGCGAGGACCCGGCGATGGGGCGGCCGGTGGGGGAGAGGACCCAGGCCCGCAGGTCCAGGTCGGAGCCCAGGAGGTCGAGGACGACCTCGGGGCCGCCGCCAGCCGGGCCGGAGGTCATCAGCCGCCGGTGCCGCTCCACGACCGCCGCCAGGTCACCGGCCCGCTCGCTGGAGACCTGCCGCACCACGTGCTCGGTGATGGACGCGAACGACACGTCCTCGACCACCGAGAACAGCGGCAGCCGGTGCCGCGCGCACGCCTGCACCAGGTCGTCGGGGATCGACCGCATCTCGGCCTCGCCCGCCGCGAGCCCGGCCACCCCGGCCGCCGAGAGGATCCGGACGAACCGCTCGGAGTCCTCCGGCTCCCGCCGCCACGCGAGGCCCGTGAGCACCAGCTCGCCGCCCGAGAGATACCGGCTCGGGTCGCGCAGGTCGGTGGTCATCACGCCGCGCACGGAGCGGTCCAGCTCGTCCTCGCCGCCGAGCAGCCGAAGGCCCAGGGTTTCGGTCTCCAGGAGTGCGCGCAGCCGCATCGTGGTCGCCGCCGATCTGTCTTGTTGTAACCAGTGGAATGCAGTGAGGTTTCTGAACCCCGTCTTTCGTTCGAATCTACAAGACGGGGCCCTCGGCCAGCGAACCGCTTCATGGTTTCGGTGACTGCACCCGGGTGCCCGCCCGGCCTTGTACTGGCTCCACGCCGCGTGAACAGGACATGAACCGCCCGGACGGACACCCCCTCGCACCACCCCGCGGGACCCGATCGAGAAGAGAAGATCCATGGACTTCCTGCGCCCCGGCAGCTGGGAGGAGGCGCTCGCCGCGAAGGCCGAGCACCCCACGGCTGTGCCCATCGCGGGCGGCACGGACGTGATGGTCGAGATCAACTTCGACCACCGCCGGCCGGAGTATCTGCTCGACCTGAACCGCATCGGCGATTTGTACGAATGGGAGATCGGCGACCGGGACGTCCGCCTCGGCGCGTCCGTGCCGTACACCCGGATCATGGCGGAGCTCCGGGACCCGCTGCCCGGCCTCGCGCTCGCCTCGCACACCGTCGGCTCCCCGCAGATCCGCAACCGCGGCAGCGTGGGCGGCAACCTCGGCGCGGCGTCCCCGGCCGGGGACGCCCACCCGGCGCTGCTCGCGGCGGGCGCCGACGTGGAGGCGGAGTCGGTGCGCGGCACCCGGCTGATCCCGGTGGAGGAGTTCTACACCGGCGTGAAGCGCAACGCCCTGGCGCCGGACGAGCTCATCCGGGCCGTACGCATCAGGAAGGCCGACGGGCCGCAGCAGTTCTCCAAGGTCGGCACCCGCAACGCCATGGTGATCGCGGTCTGCGCCTTCGGCCTCGCCCTGCACCCGCAGACCCGCACCGTGCGCACCGGCATCGGCTCGGCCGCGCCCACGCCGGTGCGGGCCCGGGCGGCCGAGGACTTCCTGGCGGCCGCGCTGGAGGAGGGCGGCTTCTGGGAGTCGGGCGCGGACCTGGCACCGTCGCTGGCCCGGCAGTTCGCCGAGCTGGCCGCCGGTGCCTGCAACCCGATCGACGACGTGCGGGGCAGCGCCCGGTACCGCCGGCACGCGGTGGGCGTCATGGCCCGCCGGACGCTCGGCTGGACCTGGGACGCGTACCGTGGCAGGGAGAGGAACACCCGATGCGCGTGAACTTCAAGGTCAACGGGCGGCCTCAGCAGGCCGACGACGTCTGGGAGGGCGAGAGCCTCCTGTACGTCCTGCGCGAGCGGCTGGGCCTGCCCGGCTCGAAGAACGCCTGCGAGCAGGGCGAGTGCGGCTCCTGCACGGTCCGCCTCGACGGGGTCCCGGTCTGCGCCTGCCTGGTGGCCGCGGGCCAGGTGGAGGGCCGCGAGGTCGACACCGTGGAAGGGCTCGCGGACTACGCGCGGCGGCGGGCGGAGCGCCCTGTGGGCCGGACCGAGGGCGAGGGCCTGCTCGGCGACGCCGCGCCCCGCCCCGCGGGTACGGGCCCGGCCGACTCCCCGTCGCGCCCCGCCGGAGGCGCGGGCCTGGACGAGGCCCGGCGCTGGCAGCCGCGCCCGCACGACGACGCGTCAGGTTTCCAACTCTCCCCGGTGCAGCAGGCGTTCATCGACGCGGGCGCCGTGCAGTGCGGCTTCTGCACCCCCGGCCTGCTCGTCGCCGCCGACGAGCTCCTGGAGCGCAACGCCGACCCCACCGACGCCGACATCCGCGAGGCGCTCTCGGGCAACCTCTGCCGCTGCACCGGCTACGAGAAGATCCTCGACGCGGTGCGCCTGGCGGCCGCCCGCGCCGGAGAGGGGAGCTGACGTGATGTCTCCGGCCCCCGCACGGAGCGGCTTCCTGCCCGGCACCACCGAGCCGCACGGCTCCCGGCCCCCGGCCGCCGCCCGGGAGCAGGACCGCGACGCGCCGTGTCGCCGCACGGCGCCGCGGGCGAACGACGCCCTCACCATCGAGTCGCAAGCCGTCGCACCGCAAGCCCTCGCGTCACGAGCCGGTGCCTCCCACGCCGGGCGAGGCGCGGGCACCGTACGCACCCCCACCGCGCTCACCCAGGGCAGCCGGACCCGCGGCGGCATAGGCGAGTCCACCCAGCGGCCCGACGGCACCCTGAAGGTCACCGGCGATTTCGCCTACGCCTCCGACCTGTGGCACGAGGACATGCTCTGGGGCTTCACGCTCCGCAGCCCGCACACCCACGCCCGGATCCTGTCCGTCGACCTCTCCGAGGCGTACGCCACCCCGGGTGTGTACGCCGTCCTGACCCACGACGACCTCCCCGCCGAGACCCGCTACGGCCTGGAGATCAAGGACACCCCCGTCCTCGCCGACGGCGTGGTCCGCTACCACGGCGAGCCCGTCGCGCTCGTCGCCGCCGACCACCCCGAGACCGCCCGCCGCGCCGCCGCGAAGATCAAGGTGGCGTACGAGCAACTGCCCACCGTCACCGACGAGGAGTCGGCCACCGCGCCCGGCGCGCCCCTGCTGCACCCCGGCCGCGACGACCACCACGCCGGTCACGTCCCCCACCCCAACATCGTCCACCGCCAGCCCGTGCGCCGCGGCGACGTCGTCGCGGCTCGCGCCCGCGCCGAGGTGGTCGTCACCGGCGACTACGAAGTGGGCATGCAGGACCAGGCGTTCCTCGGCCCCGAGTCCGGCCTCGCCGTGCCCGCCGAGGACGGCGGCGTCGACCTCTACATCGCCACCCAGTGGCTGCACGCCGACCTCCGCCAGATCGCCCCGGTGCTCGGCCTGCCCGAGGACAAGGTCCGCATGACGCTCTCCGGCGTCGGCGGGGCCTTCGGCGGCCGCGAGGACCTCTCCATGCAGGCCCACGCCTGCCTGCTCGCGCTGCGCACCGGACGGCCCGTCAAGATGGTCTACAACCGCTTCGAGTCGTTCTTCGGCCACGTCCACCGCCACCCCGCCAAGCTGCACTACGAGCACGGCGCGACCCGCGACGGCACGCTGCTGTACGTGAGTTGCCGCATCGTCCTCGACGGCGGCGCGTACGCCTCGTCCTCCCCGGCGGTCGTCGGCAACGCGGCCTCGCTCGCCGTCGGCCCGTACGTCGTCGACAACGTCGACAGCGAGGCCCTCGCCCTCTACACCAACAACCCGCCCTGTGGGGCGATGCGCGGCTTCGGCGCGGTCCAGGCGTGCTTCGCCTACGAGGCGCAGATGGACAAGCTGGCCGCCGCGCTGGAGATGGACCCCGTCGAGCTGCGGCAGCGCAACGCCATGGCGCAGGGAGCCGTCATGCCCACCGGACAGATCGTGGACTCCCCGGCACCGGTCGCCGAACTCCTGCGCCGGGTCAAGGCGCTGCCCCTGCCGCCCGAGCGGGAGTGGGAGAGCGCGGGCGGCCCGCCCGACGTCCGGGCCCTGCCCGGCGGCCTGTCGAACACCACCCACGGCGAGGGCGTCGTGCGGGGCGTCGGCTACGCGGTCGGCATAAAGAACGTCGGCTTCTCCGAGGGCTTCGACGACTACTCCACCGCCCGGGTGCGGCTGGAGACCGTCGGCGGACAGCCCGTGGCCACGGTGCACACGGCCATGGCGGAGGTCGGCCAGGGCGGGGTCACCGTCCACGCCCAGATCGCCCGCACCGAGCTCGGCGTCGCCCAGGTCACCATCCGGCCCGCCGACACCCGCGTGGGCTCGGCGGGCTCCACCTCCGCCTCCCGCCAGACCTACGTCACCGGCGGCGCCGTCCGGCACGCCTGCGAGGCCGTACGGGAGAAGGTCCTGGAGCTCGGCCGCGCCCGGTTCGCCGCGTACCACCCGGCCTGGAACCACGCCGAACTCCTCCTGGAGGGCGGCAAGGTCGTCACCGACGCGGGCGAGGTGCTCGCCGACCTGGCCGACGTGCTGGAGGGCGAGGCCGTCGACGTCGAGCTGGAGTGGCGCCACCGCCCCACCGAGGCCTTCGATCCGAGGACCGGACAGGGCAACGGCCATGTGCAGTACTCCTTCGCCGCCCACCGCGCCGTCGTCGAGGTCGACACCGAGCTCGGCCTGGTCAAGGTCGTCGAGCTCGCCTGTGCCCAGGACGTCGGCAAGGCCCTCAACCCGCTCTCGGTGGTGGGCCAGATCCAGGGCGGTACCACCCAGGGCCTCGGTCTTGCCGTCATGGAGGAGATCGTCGTCGCGGCGGACGGCAGGGTGCGCAACCCCTCCTTCACCGACTACCTCATCCCCACCATCCTGGACACCCCCGCCATACCGGTCGACATGCTCGAACTCGCCGACGACCACGCCCCGTACGGGCTGCGCGGCGTCGGCGAGGCGCCCACCCTGTCCTCCACCCCGGCCGTCGTCGCCGCGATCCGGGCCGCCACCGGCCTGCCGTTGAAGCGGGTGCCGGTGCGGCCGGAGCACCTCACCGGCACCTGACAACACGTCACATCACACCACCCGCACGCCCCCCGGCCGGTGGTGTGTGGTGCAATCCCTTCGTCTCGGGCCGTCCCCCGGGTCGTGCAGCCGATCCACATCCCAAATCCCGTGGGCGGCCCCACCGGCCGCCACGGGTGCCCCTCTGAACCTTGGGAAGGCATCATGACCCACTCATCCGTGGAGACCGGGGCCACGGCGGAGGGCACGGGCGCGGGCCCGTGTCCACCCGCCGGGTGCTCCCGGCTCGACCGGTACTTCCACATCAGCGAGCGAGGCTCCACCGTCGGCCGCGAGGTGCGCGGCGGCATCACCACCTTCATGGCGATGTGCTACATCCTGCTCCTCAACCCGCTGATCCTCTCCGGGCCGGACTCCGCGCGGCACACGCTCGGCCACGCCGGGCTGATCACCGCCACCGCGCTCGCGGCCGCGGTCTGCACCCTGCTCATGGGCCTCGTCGGCAAGGTGCCGCTCGCCCTCGCCGCCGGGCTTGGCGTCTCCGGCGTGCTCGCCACCCAGGTGGCGCCCCACATGACCTGGCCGCAGGCCATGGGCATGTGCGTGCTCTACGGCGCGGTGATCGTGCTGCTGGCCGTCACCGGCCTGCGGGAACTGATCATGAACGCGATACCGCTCGCCCTCAAGCACGCCATCACCATGGGCATCGGGATGTTCATCGCCCTGATCGGCCTGGTCAAGGCGGGCTTCGTGCACGCCTCCACGGGCGGCGGACCCGTCACCCTCGGCCCGGCCGGCGAGCTCGCGGGCTGGCCGGTGCTGATCTTCTGCGTCACCCTGCTGATCGTCCTGATGCTCCAGGCCCGCGAGGTCCCCGGCGCGATCCTCATCGGCATCGTCGCCGGCACGGTCCTCGCCGTCGTCGTCAACGCCGTCGGCCACCTCGGCCCCGGCACCTGGCAGAACGGCGCGCCCGAGCTCAAGGGCGGCGCGGTCTCCATGCCGGACTTCTCCCTCTTCGGGCATGTCGAGTTCGGCGGCTGGGGCTCGCTCGGCGCCATGAGCGTGGGGATGATCGTCTTCACCCTGGTGCTGGCCGGCTTCTTCGACGCGATGGCCACCATCATCGGCGTCGGCACCGAGGCGCGGCTCGCCGACGCCCGGGGCCGGATGCCGGGCCTGAGCAAGGCCCTCTTCATCGACGGCGCGGGCGGCGCGATCGGCGGGGTCGCGGGCGCCTCGGGCCAGACCGTCTTCATCGAGTCGGCGACCGGGGTCGGCGAGGGCGCCCGTACGGGCCTGTCCTCGGTGGTGACCGGCCTCTTCTTCGCCGCCTGCCTGTTCTTCACCCCGCTCACCCGGATCGTGCCCGGCGAGGTGGCCGCCGCGGCGCTCGTGGTCATCGGCGCGATGATGATGAGCAACGCCCGGCACATCGACTGGAACGACCGGGCGGTGGCGGTCCCGGCCTTCCTGACCGTGGTGCTGATGCCGTTCACGTACTCGATCACCGCGGGCGTGGGGGCGGGGATCATCGCGTACACGGCGATCAGGACGGCGGAGGGCAAGTGGCGCGAACCGGGTGTCTTCATGTGGCTGCTGACGGCGGTCTTCGGGGTGTATTTCGCGCTGCACCCGATCGAGGGCTGGCTGGGTGCGTAGTCCTCACGCCGGACGGGCGACGACGGATCTTCGCCTGCGGCGGGCTTGTTCCCCACCCCGCCCCTTCCCGAACCGGGGCTCGTGCCCCGGGCCCCCGGCTGCGGGCCGGTTCGCCGCCTGCGGCGGGGGCGGCCTGCGGCCGCGTCCTCAATCGCCGGACGGGCTGAATTTTGCGTACCCCGGGGGTCTGGGGGCGGAGCCCCCTCACGCGCATCAGACGCTGTGGGAAGGGGCGGGGCTGAGGAACGAGCCCGCCGCAGGCGGCGGACCGGCCCGCAGCCGGAAAGAGACGCCCGCCGTCACCCACCCGCCGCACACTGGAATCGCACACCCCGAGGAGACAGACCCATGCTCGACCTCGCAGAGGAACTGCACCGTTGGTGCGAAGAAGGCCGTGACTTCGCCGTCGCCACCGTCGTCGCCGTGCGCGGCAGCGCCCCCCGGCCGGTCGGCGCCGCGCTGGCCGTCGACGCGGACGGCACCGTCATAGGCTCCGTGTCCGGCGGGTGCGTGGAGGGCGCCGTCTACGACCTGTGCCTGGCGGCCCTCGCGGACGGTGAGAGCGTGCGCGAGCGCTTCGGCTACTCCGACGAGGACGCCTTCGCCGTCGGCCTGACCTGCGGCGGCGTGATCGACATCCTCGTCACCCCGGTCCGTGCCGACGCCCCGGACCGGGGCGTGCACGCGGCCGCGCTGGCGACCGCCGCGCGCGGCGGGACCGCGGCCCTCGCCCGCGTCGTGCACGGCCCGGCCGGACTCCTGGGCCGCCCCCTGCTCGTCGGGCCCGACGGCACCGCCGCCGGTACCCTCGGCGGCACCGAGGCGCTCGACGCCGCCGCCGCGCGGGAGACGGCGGCGCTGCTGGACCTCGGGCACACGGGCACGGTGCGGGTGGCGTACGGCGACGACGGGGCGGGGGAGAGCGGTTCGCGCTGCGGTGAACAGGTCGTGCTGCTCGTCGAGTCCAGCCTGCCGCCGCCCCGGATGATCGTCTTCGGGGCCGTGGACTTCGCCGCCGCCCTCGCCGGCGCCGGCAAATTCCTCGGCTACCACGTCACCGTCTGCGACGCCCGCCCCGTCTTCGCCACCCCCGGCCGCTTCCCCGCGGCGGACGAGGTCGTGGTGGACTGGCCGCACCGCTACCTCGACTCCCAGGAGCTCGACGGCCGTACGGTGCTGTGCGTCCTCACCCACGACGCGAAGTTCGACATCCCGCTGCTGGAGCGGGCGTTGCGGCTGCCGGTCGCCTACGTCGGCGCGATGGGGTCCCGCCGCACCCACGAGGACCGGCTCGGGCGGCTGCGGGAGGCGGGGGTGGGCGAAGCGGAGCTGGACCGGCTGCGCTCGCCCATCGGCCTGGACCTCGGGGCCCGTACGCCGGAGGAGACCGCGCTGTCCATCGCGGCCGAGATCGTCGCCACCCGGCGCGGCGGCACGGGGGTTCCCCTCACCGGGGCGCACACCCCCATCCACCGGGACGCGCGGGCGGCCTGACCTCGGAGGATGGGGTTCCGGAGACCGGCGTCGGCCGTGTCCACGACCTGTGGCACGATGCCCCGCACTGTCTGTTCTCCCACCCCAGAGAGTTACCTTGTCACCCTTCAGATGGTCCCGCACCGTCGCCGTCGCCCTCTGCATGGCCGCGTGCGGCACGACCGCCACCGCCACCGCGGCCGTCGCTACCACCCCGGCCACGCCCGGCGGCCGCGCCGCGGAGAAGTACTGGACGGCCGAGCGCATGGCCGCCGCCAAGCCGGCCGACGCGGGCCGCGCCGCCGCGCCCGCCTCCGCCGCCCGGGCCCGCGCCCTCGTCGGCGCCGCCCCCACCGGCACGCCCCAGGGCGCGTACGGCGACGGCATACCCATGGTCGGCACGTTCTTCAGCAGCACCGGCCCCGACGGGCCCACCTACTGCACCGCCAGTGTGGTGCACAGCGCGGGCCGCAACCTCGTGCTCACCGCCGGGCACTGCGCCAAGTCCCTGGCGGGCGGCGGCCAGCGCATCTTCGTACCGCAGTACCGCAAGGGCCTGGACGCGACCCATCAGCCGTACGGCGTCTTCCCCGTGGACCGGGTCTTCACCGACCCGCGCTACACCAAGAACAGCAAGGGCCCGGACTCCAGCCTGGACTTCGGCTTCGCCCGGGTCCTGCCCAACACCCAGGGCGCCGCCGTGGAGGACCGCACCGGCGCCCTCCGGCTGACCCCCACGCCGCGCTGGACCAGCACCGTCACGGTCACCGGCTACCCCGGCTCGCACAACCCGGACCAGAAGGCCGTCAGCTGCACCGTGCCGACCTCGCGGCTCGCCGGCTACCGCCAGCTCCAGATGAAGTGCGGCGGCTTCTACGGCGGCACCTCCGGCAGCCCCTGGATCACCAACTACGACGCCAAGAGCCGCACCGGCGACGTCATCGGCAACCTCGGCGGCTGGAACGGCGGCGGCAACGCCACCGGCGACGACTGGATCAGCTACTCGCCGGTCTACGACCACGAGATCCAGGACCTCTACCAGGACGCGATCGCCGACCGCACGCCCGTGCGCGCCCCTTACCAGTCGCCCGCCGACACGGCCCGGCTGCCCGGCGCGGCGTCGACCTGGAGCCACGCGAAGTTCCTCGCCCCGGGCGACTACGACGGCGACGGCCGCGACGACCTGCTGACGGTCTGGAGCGACGGCGAGGTCACCCTCTACCCCGGCGACGGCAAGGGCGGCTTCGGCGCGGAGAAGCAGCTGGCGAAGCCGAAGAGCTACTGGCAGCGCGCCCAGGCCGTGACCAGCGGCGACTTCAGCGGCACCGGCCGGCCCGACGTCCTGGTCCGCTGGGACACCGGCAAGGTCAGCTACTACGAGGACGTCGACCCGGCCGGGTTCGACAACAAGAAGGAGTACACCCTCGCGGCCGGCGGCTCCGCGTGGAAGGACGCCGCGCAGATCACGGTGGGCCGCTTCAACTCCACCGACAGGGCGAACGACATGATCGTGCGCTGGGCCGACGGCAAGGTCACGCTGCACAGCGACGTGAGCCCCGCCGGCACCGGCACCGAGCGCCGCCTCGCGGACTCCGGCTCCTTCTGGCGCAACTCCACGGCCCTGGCCGCCACCTTCCCCGCGGGCCGGGACCGCTCGCAGGTCGTCGTGCGCTGGGCCGACGGCTCGCTGGGCAGCTTCGCCCTCTCCGGGAGCGGACTTACCGGCACCCGGCTCCAGGCCCCCAACCCCTCCTGGGCGTCACCCGCGATGACCGCGGGCGACTTCGGCGGCGCGGGCCGGGCCGACGGCCTCCTCGTCCGCTGGGCCGACGGCGAGACCTCGCTCTACGACGGCACCGCCGCCGACACCCTCGGCACCTGGAACCCTCTGGTCAACACCGGCTGACGTAGCGTCAGTCATGCAGGACGGCATCGACCACCAGCGCCCGGTGGTCGGTGCCCGCCAGGTCGAGGAAACGCGCCGCGCGCGGCTCGACCGCCGCACCGACCAGCACATGGTCGATCTGCGCGCCCAGCGGCGGCGCGGTCAGCGCGGGCCACGTCGGCGTCCGCGCCCGGCCCACCAGCGCGGCGCTGTCCCGCACCCCGGTGTCCAGCAGGGCGCGGAACGCCGCGTGGTCCTGCGTCGCGTTGAAGTCGCCCGCGATGACGGTCTCCGCCGCGTCCCGCCCGGCGGTCACGGCCCGCAGCCGCCCCAGCTCCGTACGCCACAGCGCCACCTGCCCGGGCACCGGCGGCATCGGGTGCGCCACCTGGAACCGCAGCGCCACCCCCGCCACGCGCACGACCGCCCGGGGCATCGCCAGCGTGCCGCGCACCTCGCCGTCCGGCTCCAGCGGGAACCTGCTGAGGATCGCCGAGCCCTCCGCCCGGCCGCCCCCCCCCACGATCCGGCGGTACGGGTAGGCCGCGCGCACCTCCGCGCCGTCGAGGGCGACCGCGCACACCTCCGGCGCGCACTCCTGCACCGACACCAGGTCCGGCTTCTCCCGGCGCAGCGCCCGGAGCAGCTCCTGCGTCGCGCCGCCGAACTCCAAGTTCGCGGTGAGAATGCGCAGTTGGGCCCGCACCGGGCCCGGTGCGGATGGGGGTGCGGCGCCGTACGGGCGGAGGAAGAGGCCGACGGCCGCGACGGTGAGCAGCCCCCAGGCGCAGCCGACGACCCAGCGCGCGCCCGCGGCCAGCAGCAGCGCAACGGCGGCGGGCACCAGCAACCACGGGAGGAACGCCAGGAGTTGGGGCACCGGTGTGATGCCGTCGGTGCCGCAGGCCCGGCACACCAGCACCGCGCTCACGGGGGCCAGCAGCAACCCCGCGCACCAGCGTGCCGAGCGCCGCCGGCCGCCCGGCGGCCGCTTTCCGGTTCCGGGGTCTTTCCGCATCGTCCGACCTTCGTATTCACCCGCCCGGGGCGGAACCACTTGACGTCCTATGGCAAGCTAGACGCTGAAGGTGCCGCTCCGGCCGCATTGACGCGTTTTCTGCCGCGCGGCGCCTGTGCTGTCCGTATGCGAGCGAGGAGGTGATCGGGATGACCAGTCGGAGTCCCGAGGGAAGTCCTCGCTACAGTCGGTCGGCTTCTCCTCGCTGAGCGTAGGCGCTCCGCTTCTTTCCTGTTGAGCGCAGGCGTTCCGCTCGTATTTCCCTGAGCCGACCTGCGGTTCGCGCCTTTTTCCGGCGTGCCGGCCGCGCCGCTGTCGCGGGCCCTTTCCCCTTTCGGTGTTTCCGGCCTTCCTGGCTGTCGAATTCCCCATTTCCCGTGCCCCGGCGCGGCCGCGCCATGTCGTGATGCCGCCATGCCGCGATGCCGTCGCGCCGTCGTGCCCGGAGAGAGGTTTCCGCCATGACCAACACCACGCTCACCCCCCAGAAGCTCGCACCGCCGGGCCGCGGCCGCCGGGACCGCAAGGCCGCGGAGCTCGAGGCCCGCACCCGCGCGGCCGGTGACCGGCTCGCCCGCTACAGCTCCCTGCCCGGCAGCCAGGTCCTCCAGGACGTACGCGCCACCCCGCAGGGGCTGCGGCACGACGAGGCGGCCCACCGCCTGGAGCAGCACGGCGCCAACGTCGTCGCCCACGAGCGCGCGCCCCGCTGGTACACACAGCTCGCCAAGGCCTACGTCAACCCCTTCATCGCCATTCTCGTCCTGCTGGACATCGTCATGCTCTGGCAGTGGACCCAGGCCGCCGAGGACGAGCCCTTCGACCCGGGCATCGCCATCCTCGGCGCCATGGTGCTGATCAGCGGTGCGCTGCGGTTCTGGCAGGAGTACCGCTCGGGACGTTCGGCCGCCGCGCTGAGGGCCTTGGTCACCACGACCACCGCCGTGCAGCGCCGGGACGGCCGGGGCGACCGGCCGGCCACGGTCGAGCTCCCCATGGACCAGGTCGTCCCCGGCGACATCGTGCGCCTGGCCGCCGGTGACCTCGTACCGGCCGATCTGCGGCTGCTCACCGCCAAGGACCTCATGGTCGCCCAGGCCGCGCTGTCCGGGGAGTCGCTGCCGGTCGCCAAGGCGGACACCCGTACCCACGACTACGGGCAGAGCGTCACGACCGACCCCGTAGAGGCCGACAACCTCTGCCTCATGGGCACCACCGTCACCTCCGGCACGGCCACCGGCGTGGTCGTTGCCACCGGCTCCGACACCTACTTCGGGTCGATGGCCGGCTCCCTGGTCGGCGAGCGGCCGCAGACCAGCTTCGACACCGGCGTCCGCAAGGTCAGCTTCCTGCTGATCCGCTTCATGCTGGTCATGGTCCCCGTCGTCTTCGCGATCAACGGCTTCACCAAGGGCGACTGGAACGAGGCGTTCATGTTCGCCCTCGCCGTCGCGGTCGGCCTCACCCCCGAGATGCTGCCGATGGTGGTCACCACCAACCTGGCGCGGGGCGCGGTCGCCATGTCCCGCCGCAAGGTCGTCGTCAAGCGCCTCAACGCCATCCAGAACCTCGGCGCGATGGACGTGCTCTGCACGGACAAGACGGGCACGCTCACCGAGGACCGGATCGTCCTCGACCGCTACCTCGACGTGCACGGCCGGGACGACACCGAGGTCCTCGAACACGCCTACCTCAACAGCCACTTCCAGACCGGGCTGCGCAACCTCATGGACCAGGCCGTCATCGACCGCGTGCTTGAGGCCGAGGAGGTTGTCGTCGACGCACGTTTCACGATGGTCGACGAGATCCCCTTCGACTTCGCCCGCCGCCGGATGTCGGTGGTCCTGAACCGCAACAGCCTCGCCGCCACAGCCGAGGCCGGCGAGCACGCTTTTAATGAACACTGTCTGATCACCAAGGGCGCGGTCGAGGAAGTCCTCGCCCTGTGCACCCACATGACGGACCGCGGACAGCGGGTGCCGCTCACCGCCGAGCTGCGCCGGAAGGTCACCCGCACGGCGGAGGACCACAACCGGCAGGGCCTGCGCGTCCTCGCGGTGGCCACCCGTACGCTCCCCGCGGAGCGCACCGCCTACTCCGTCGCCGACGAGGCGGAGCTGACCCTGATCGGCTTCCTCGCCTTCCTCGACCCGCCGAAGGCCGACGCGGCGCGGGCCCTGATGGCCCTCGCCGACAAGGGAGTCGCCGTCAAGGTCGTCACCGGCGACAACGAGCTGGTCGCGGCCCGGGTCTGCGCCGACGTCGGCATCGACGTGGGCGAGGTCGTCACCGGCGCCCGGATCGACCGCCTCGACGACGCCGAGCTGCGCGCCCTGGTGCGCACGACCACGCTCTTCGCCAAGACCAACCCGGTGCAGAAGGCCCGGATCGTACGGGCGCTCCAGGCCGAGGGGCACACCGTCGGCTTCCTCGGCGACGGCATCAACGACGCCGCCGCGCTGCGCGACGCCGACGTCGGCATCTCCGTGGACACCGCGGTCGACATCGCCAAGGAGTCCGCGGACATCATCCTGCTGGAGAAGGACCTGATGGTCCTGGAGCAGGGCGTGGAGCAGGGCCGGACGACCTTCGGCAACACCATCAAGTACATCAAGATGACGGCCAGCTCGAACTTCGGCAACGTCTTCTCGGTGCTGGTGGCCAGCGCGTTCATCCCCTTCCAGCCGATGCTCGCGATCCACCTGCTGGTGCAGAACCTCGCGTACGACATCTCGCAGCTGGCCACTCCGTGGGACCGGATGGACCCCGAGTACCTGCGCAAGCCGCGCACCTGGGACGCCAAGGGCATCGCCCGGTTCATGCTGTGCATCGGCCCGATCAGCTCGATCTTCGACATCACCATGTTCCTGGTGATGTGGAACGTCTTCGGCGCGAACAGCGAGGCGCACCAGACGCTCTTCCAGTCCGGCTGGTTCGTCGAGGGCCTGCTCTCCCAGACCCTCGTCGTCCACATGATCCGCACCCGCAAGATCCCCTTCATCCAGTCCCGGGCCTCGCTGCCGGTGCTGGTCATGACCGGCCTGGTGATGGCGTTCGGCATCGTCCTGCCGTTCTCGCCGCTGGCGTCGGCGCTGTCGATGGAGCCGCTGCCGATGAGCTACTTCCCGTGGCTGATCGGGGTCCTGCTCACCTACTGCGCGCTCACCCAGGTGGTGAAGACCTGGTACATCCGGCGGTTCAGCACCTGGCTGTGACCGGCCGATAGGGATACGGAACGAGGACGAGGAGGAGCGTGGGGCATGGTCATCGTCAATGAGTGGCACATGGCGGCCAATATCGCGGCCGGCCTGGGCTTCGGTGCGATCATCGGGCTGGAGCGCCAGTGGCGGGCGCGCATGGCCGGACTGCGGACGAACGCGCTCGTCGCGGCGGGCTCCGCCCTCTTCGTCCTGCTGTCGCAGTACGGCTTCGCGGCGGCGACGAGCACCACGGGCTACGACGGCTCCCGGGTCGCCGCCCAGATCGTCTCCGGCATCGGCTTCCTGGGCGCGGGCGTCATCATGCGCGACGGGCTGAGCGTCCGCGGCCTCAACACCGCGGCCACGCTGTGGTGTTCGGCCGCGGTCGGCGCCCTCGCCGGGACCGGGCTCTATGTGGTCGCGGCCCTGGGCACCGTGGGCGTGGTCGGCGCGAACACCCTGCTGCGCCCGCTGGCCAGGGGCCTGGACCGGGGGCCGCACGGCGGCGCCGAAGTGGCCACCGACTACCACTTCGAGGTCGTCTGCACCGAGCCGGAGGAGGCCCACATCCGCACCCTCGTGGTGCAGGCCGTCACCCGGCCGGGCTTCCGGCTGCGCTCGGTGTACAGCAGCGACGTGGAGGCCGGGGGCAAGGTCATGGTGGCGGCCGACCTCACCACCGAGCGGCGCAACGACAGCCTGCTCGAAGAGGCCGTCAGCAGGCTCTCGTTGGAGCCCGCGGTCTCGGCCGTGCGGTGGACCGTCCTGCACGGCCCGGACGACACGGACGACGACGACTACCCGGCCGAGCCGCGGGGCCGGCGGCGGGTGCGGGACTTCTTCACGGGGCGGTGAACGGTGGGGCCCGCCGCCGGCGCCGAACACCTCGGCAGCGGGCCCGGGCCCGTAAAACCCGCTCCGAGCAGGGAATTGACGTCGTATCAGGTTCGCGCGAGTGCCTCAGGCATATGGCAAATACATGCTATTTGTGATTCACATCACACGCGCGTGTCATCCTTGGTTTCCCGGCATCCCCGCTCGATGACGCGTGTCGACCGCGTTGGATCATGGCCGAAAGCTCATGGGGCGGTGCGGTGCCGATTTGCCTCGGAGTCACATCCCCGCCCTCGCCCCCTTGCCGGAATTGATCCTTCGGGTCCGGGACGGAAGCGGCGCCGCAGGGCAACTCCGGACATCCGGTTCGGTGTCGGCCGGAACCGGCGGGTGCCTAACTGCTGCGAGATCTCTGCCAATCCGGATCAAGGCCGCCCAGGCGGCAATACGGACAAGTGGCGGATTAAACCCGCGCGCATTCCGGCCGTTGTGGTTGTCGATATTGCGCGGCCTTCAGGGAGTGCTGTTTTCTTGCGGTCAGGTAAGCAGCCACCTGGGGGTATGCCGGTTATGGCAATCAAGATCAATCCTGCCCGGTTCAGTCAGTTCGGGCCGGCCGAAGGAAGCGTCTTCTGCTTGATCACCAATCAGGAGATGGAAAAGGAACTCGAAATCGTCAGGGATGCCCCCTACGAGGAGTACCGGACGATAATCCTGCGCCCCGGGGACGACTTCGAGGCGATGCTCGCCGATGAAACGATTCCGCAGCAGTCGCACTCGCTGGTCATCTCCCCCTACCGATTCTTTGAGTCCCCGTCCGAGGAAGCGCTCGGGCCGCGCCGGAAACTCATGGGCATGGCGTGCAACTCCACGCCCACCGACCTGGAGATCATCCGGCATTTCATCGGGGTGATCGAGCGCACCTCGGCCCAGGAACAGGCCGAATTCAGCGACCGTTTCTTCGAGCTGGCGGAGTCCACCGACCACCTCGTCTACGTGGACGAGCGCCACGGCACCCGCGCCGTCCTCGACCACCTCGCCGACGACCTCGTGTGGAATCAGCAGGCCGGCCCCCTCGACTGGGGCGAGCAGCAGATCGTGCCGTCGGGCGAGATCAGCGTTCTGCCGATGCAGATCGTCGAATTCGACGAGAGCCTGCACCTGCCGCTGGAAGGCGAGATCGCCCTGCGCGGATTCCCCATCCTGCACAACGGGACGCCGTCCTTCACCCGCAAGGACCAGGCCCGGCTGCAGGGGAAGCTCGCCGGCCTGGAGCACGAGGCGGTGATCGCCGAGGTGCGCAAGGGCAGCATCGCCGCACTGCGCCCGCACCGGCCCTCCGGTGCCGCGGTCGCCAGGACCTTCGAGGCGATGTTCGAGATCGACTCCCGCTACACCCTGGTCTGGGAGATCGGACACGCCCTCAACACCAGCCTGGACATCCTGCCGGGCAACCACGCCATGAACGAGGTGTACGGAGGCGACCGGGGCTGCCTCCACTGGGGACTGGGGCTCACCCCCTTCACCCAGTACCACCTCGACATCATCTCGCCCGACACCACCGTCTACACCGAGAGCGGTGAAGTGGTGCTGGGCAACAAGGGCGGCGCTCCCGGCGTCCGGATGGCCGCCGGTCACTGACCGGCCGGGCCCCGGCGCGGGGGAGCGCGAATAAAGACCAGGGGGGAGGTGACGACCATGAAGAAGACCATCAAGGTGCGCAAGAACAGCAACTACCTCGGGACGCTCCTGGGCTGAGCCCCGGTGGCCTTTCGAATTCGATGGCGAGAGGGGGTGTTCTCCGTGAAGAAGACCATCAAGGTCCGCAAGAACAGCAACTACCTCGGGACCCTCCTGGGCTGAGCCCCGGGTGGCCGTCGGATTCGATCGTGAGGGGAGGTGTCCGCCATGAAGAAGACCATCAAGGTGCGTAAGAACAGCAACTACCTCGGCACCCTCCTGGGCTGAACCGAGTGACGGCCGGCCTTCGGGACCGGCCCAGTGCGAGGCGGGTCGAGGTGCTGACTCGACCCGCCTCGCCGCACTGCACCGCATACATCTGGGAGTGCCGAGATGATTGTCGTCCGTCCTGAGGCCTATCGCCAGTACATGGCGGGCCGTAACCGGTTCGTGCTGGTCGTGGAAAAGGCCCTCGCCGACTTCTTCCGGATCGAGCACGGCACCCGCCACGAACACCACGCCACCGTCCTCGCGGAGCCCGGCCGCACCCTCGCCGACGTGCTGCGCTCCGACGTGCCCGAGAACTCCGACGTCCTCGTGGTGGCCGCCGCCGACTCCCTGCTGACCGCCCCGACCGTCGAGATCGGCCCCGGGCGCACCGTCGCCGCCGTCCGGATGGGCACCGGACCGCTCGCCCTCGACCAGACGCGCTCCCTGCTGGAGGCCCTGGAGCGGACCGACCCCGACGACGTGCAGCGCCACGCCGACGCGCTGGCCGGCACGCTGGCCACGGCCGGCGGGCTCCGGATCGAGGACCCGCTCACCGGCTCCGTCGCGCAGGCCCGCTTCACCCGGCCGACCTGGTCGCGGTCGGACGTCGGCGCCTTCAAGCCCGGCGCGGTCCAACTGGCGCCCACGGGACGGCTGCGCCTCGCCACCGACGTCACGGGCACGACATTCTCCGGCCAGATCGCCGTCAAGGGCTGGCCGGTCGTCCGAAGCCGCACCGGCGGCGACGACCGCCGCCACGAGCTCTACGAGCAGCTGACGGGCCTGTCCCACTACCCGCTCGTCCTCACCGTCGACGACGGTACGGTGACCGACCTGAAGGCCGCCGCGTCCGGCTCGGGTGCCGCCGCGGCCGCGCTGGAGAGCCTCTTCGCCGAGCACTCCGACCACTCCGTCGTCTCCGGCGTGGAGTTCGGCCTGAGCCGGGGCACCCAGCCGCTGCCCTTCAACACCGAGGCCAACTCGGCCGCCACGGGCCGCGCGAAGGCCTCCGTCCACCTGGTCCTGGGCGCGCTGCCGCAGACCCCGTACCAGCTGACCCTGGCCTGTGCGACCAGCACCGTCACCGCCGAGGGCGCCGCCGGGGCACTGGCCGGCACCGGCACGGAGGACGGCGGGGGCGAGCGTCCCCGGCGCCGCATGAACCGTGTCACCGCGTCCAGTTGCGGCTGCCACTGACCGACTCCGGGCGGTGCGGGACCCCGGCCCGTCCGGCGGCCCCGGCCGCCGGACGCCCGATCCCGTAACCGGCCCGCCGTTCTCCGCCCGCGGGAGCGCGCCGGCACCCGACGGAGCCGTAGGAGAACCACAGCGATGACCGCGCCCGTGCCGCACACCGCGGACACCCCCCGCTGGGAGCAGCGCTTCCGCGCGCCCCGCTACACCCTGCCCGCGTGGGCCAAGAGCGCGCCGCAGCGCTGCGCCTTCGTCAGCGACCTGTCCGGCATCGCCCAGGTGTACTGCTGGGACCGTACGGCCGGGAGCATCCGGCAGGTCACCGACCGGCCCTCGGGCACCCAGAGTTGCGCCATCGAGGCGTCCGGGCGGGCGGTGTGGTGGTTCGCCGACGCCGGCGGCGACGAGTACGGACAGTGGATGCGGCAGCCCTTCGAAGGCGGCCCCGACACCCCGGCGGCCCCCTCCACCGGCCTCTACTGGCCGTCCGGCCTGGCCGTCGGGCTGGAGGACCACGCCCTGCTCGGCTGCTCGACCGAGGACGGCGCCACCGTCCACCTGGTGCTGCCCGGCGGCGCCACCCGCCTGCTCTACCGGCACGAGGAACCCGCCTACGCCGTCGACCTGTCCCGGTCGCTGGACCTCGCGGTGATCGCCCACAGCGAGCGCGGCGACCTGTGGGACCTGGGCGTCCGCGTCCTTGGCACCGACGGCTCCACGGTCGCCGACCTCGCCGACGACGAGGGCGGGCTGGAGGCCGTGGGCTTCTCGCCGGTCCGCGGCGACGCCCGGCTGCTGCTCCAGCACCAGCGGGACGACCGCTGGGAACCGGTGGTCTTCGACCCGCGCACCGGCGAGCGCACGGAGATCGGCCTCGGGCTGCCAGGCGACGTGACCGTCGAGTGGTTCCAGGACGCCCGCTCCCTGCTGGTGGTCCACGACCACGAGGCCCGGTCCACGGCCTACCGCTACGACCTGCGGGGCGGTGAGCTCACCCGCCTCGACACCCCGCCGGGGACGATCGAGCACGCCCGCACCCGCCCCGACGGCGACGCCTGGCTGCTGTGGTCGAGCTCCTCCCGGCCACCGGCCTTCCGCGGGCTGCTCGACGACCCGAAGTTCCCCGCCTCGCGGCAGGTGCCGCCGCTGACCGCCGAGGCGCGCGACCTGTGGGTGGACGGCCCCGGCGGCCGGATCCACGCCCTGCTCAGCACCCCGGGCACCGGCGAGGGGCCGTACCCGACGGTCTTCCTGCTGCACGGCGGGCCCGACGACCAGGACCAGGACGCCTTCGACCCGACGGTGGCCGCCTGGGTCGACCACGGCTTCGCGGTCGTCCGGGTCAACTACCGCGGCTCGACCGGCTACGGGCAGGCCTGGACCGAGGCGCTGCGCGCCCGGGTGGGGCTGACCGAGCTGGAGGACGTCGCCGCCGTGCGGCGCTGGACCGTGGAGCACGGCATCGCCGACCCGCGCCGGCTGGTGTTGTCCGGCTGGTCCTGGGGCGGCTATCTGACGCTGCTGGCCCTGGGCACACAGCCGGACGACTGGGCGCTGGGGCTCGCCGGGGCGCCGGTGGCCGACTGCGCCGACGCCCACCGGCAGGCGATGGAGGAGATCAAGGCGCTGGACCGCAGCCTCTTCGGGGGCTCGCCCGAGGAGGTGCCCGAGCGCTACCGCGAGGCCTCGCCCGTCACCTACGTCGACGCCGTCCGCGCCCCGGTGCTCATCTGCGCCGGGACCAACGACGCCCGCTGCCCCGTCGACCAGGCCCGCGCCTACGCCGAGCGGCTCGCCGAGCGAGGGGTGCCCCATCAGTTCCACTGCTACGACGCCGGGCACAGCGTCACCGACGTCGCGGAGCGGGTGGCGCTCTTCCGGCGCCAACTCGCCTTCGTACGCGACCATCTGACGGATCCTCCCTCCTGCTGAGGCCTTCGGCGGGTACGGGCGGTCCCGGGCCGTGGGTCCTGGGCCGACCTCCGGCGGCGGGGGTCCACCGAAGGCCGGGCCGGGGCCCACGGCCCCTTCCCGGAACGGCCCCTCCCCGGAAGAACCAAGGAAAGGACGTTCCTGTGCTGATCTCCGTGCTGTCGGGTCCCGGCGGGAGCGGGTTGTGCCCGCGGGACGAGACCGTGCTGTGCCCTCCCCGGCGCGGGCGCCGGACGCCGCCGCTCAGGGGAGGGGGCGGCTCCTACTCCAACGCCCCGTTCACCTGGGCCAGATGGGAGCGGAACGTATAACCCGGATCCGTGCGGCGCCGGTCGAGGAAGCGGCTCCACTGGAGCTGCTCCCGCAGGCCGACGCCGCCCAGTGCCATGTCGGCCTGGATCCGCTCGGCGCGGACGATCTTCTCGGCGACGGCCAGCACATCCTCCCGCAGGGCCGCGGGCACGGCCACGACGCCGTCCGCGTCGGCCACCACGGTGTCGCCGTCCCGCCCCTCGAAGAGGGACGTGCCCGCGCCCGAGCCCTCGGGGCGGGGATGGGGCGAGGCCGGGCACGGCCCGAGGCTGAACACCGGCAGGCCGATGGCGGCGAGTTCGTCGGTGTCGCGGTGGCAGCCCCACAGGATCAGGCCCGCGGCACCGGCCAGCCGGGACTCGATCGCGACGAGGTCACCCGCGCACGCCTCGTCCGTACGGCCGCCGTTGTCGATCAGCAGCACCTCGCCCGGCACGGTGCGGTCCAGCCCTTCGAGGATCGACGCCACCCCGTCCGTGTGCGCGATCCGGCGCAGCGGGCCGGAGCAGCGCATGCCGGCGACGGCGGGGGACAGGGGGCGGGGCGGGAGGCCGAGGGGCGCCTCCAGGCGGGCGGCGGCGTCCCACAGCGCCGCCGTGGGCCACATCGGGTGCTCGTCGGTGCTGCTGACCATGGGATTCTCCTGGGGGGTGAGAGGGCCGTCAGCCGACGGCCAGGCGGGTCAGGGCGGTCGCCGCGGCTCCGAGCACGACGACGAGCAGGGTCGGCCACTTCCGCCAGATGCCGAAGGCGCCCACCAGGAGCCCGGCCACGCGGGCGTCGAGGACCAACGCCTTGCCGTCGCCGAACATCTGAGTGGCGATCAGGGCGGCCAGCAGGGTCGGGGCCATCAGGGTCACCACCCGCTGCATGGCGGCGGGCAGCTCCTCGCCGCCCAGCAGCACCGGGCCCGTCGCCTTCAACGCCATCGAGACGGCGCCCACCAGCAGCACCGCGAGCCACAGTCCGCTCATCGCTTCCTCAACCCCAGCAGACAGGCGGCGGTGGCCGCGATCAATGGGACGCCGGGCGACGCGAAGGGCACCAGGGTCAGGGCGATCGCGACCCCCAGGACGGCGGCCACCAGCGCCTTCCTGCTGGTGATCTGCCCCTTGAGCAGGGCCATGAAGAGCACGGGGGAGACCACGTCGAGGCCGAAGCGCTCCGGGTCGCCGAGATAGTGCGCGCCCAGCAGCCCGACCGCGGTGCCGCCGACCCAGGCGCAGTAGACCAGGACACCCGCGCCGAGCAGCCGCCCCCGGGAGTAACGGCCGCCTCCGATGTGGCCCACGGCCCACGACTCGTCGACCACCAACTGGGCCGACAGGAACCGCTTGAGCACCCCGCCCGTCATCGCCGGGGCCACGCTGATGCCGATGGGCAGATAGCGCGAGTTCAGCAGGACGGCCGCCACGATCGCCGCCGCGATGCCACCGCCCGTGCCCAGCACCGAAGCGGCCGCGAACTGCGCGGAGCCCGCGAAGGTCGTCACCGACATCACCAGCGGCGCCAGCACCCCCATGCCCGCGGCGCGGGCGACCACGCCGAACGACACGGCGAACCCGAAGACCGCCACGGCCAGCGGCACCGCGGCCCGCAGCCCCTGCACCGCTTCCTCCCGGAATCCCACCGAGGGAGAATGTGTTCCCCCGTCAGGGACCGCGTCGGAAACAGGAGAGCCGGAGGTGGCCGGGTTGGGTAATTCCTTTTGTGAATCCATCGAGCCCTCTGCTTCGGAGCGGGCAAACAGGGTGCGGTGCGCGACAGCCGCGTGCGCGCCGCCGACAGACAGCCATAGTACGGAGTCATGGTGAGGTTTACTAGTTACTCGGAGCCTTCGGTGACGCTGGCTGAAGACCTGGTCAACACCTACAACATCGTGCGAAATATCGAAAAAATGCCGGAAGTTGACGGGCTGTCCGCTCTCTTCGCCCAGCACGGCATGCCCCTCGCCGCCGAGCTCTCCGAGGCCGACCTCGCCGCCGCCCACCGGCTGCGCCCCGTACTGCGCGAGGTCTTCGGCGCCCCCGACGAGGCCACCGCGGTCGCCCTGCTCAACCGCGTGCTCGCCGACCACCGCGCCGTCCCGCACTACACCGACCACGACGGCACCTGGCACCTCCACGTCGCGGCCCCCGACGCCTCACCCGTCGACCGCTACGCCGCCGACGCCGCCATGGCCCTGCTGGGCGTCATCACCACCGGCGGGATGGACCGCCTCCACGTCTGCGTCGGCAACCGCTGCGCCGAGGTCTTCGTCGACACCTCCCGCAACCAGTCCCGCCGCTACTGCTCCCCCCTCATCTGCGGCAACCGCGCCCACGCCGCCGCCCACCGGGCCCGGCGCAAGGCGGAAGCGGTGCCCCAGGGCGGCTGACGATCAGCCCGGCGACCGCCGGTGAGGCACCGGCCGTCAGGGCGTACTCCTCGTCCGCGAGGGCTGAGGGTCGTGACGAGGATGATCGCGCCGGCCGCAACCTTGCCCAGCCCGCCGTCGGAGCGGGACTGGGACAGACAAGTCGTCGAGCGACGCGCCGAGCGGCCGGGGCGCGACGTAGGTGATCCAGAAGGCCACGACCGTGTCGAGCCGGAACTTGAAGTGCGCGACGGCCGCGGCGGCGATCACCGCACCGAAGAGGGGCGCCGACACCGGATAGCCGGGGTTCAGTTGCTCCCCTGTGAGATCACCCGCCGCGGTGCCCAGGGCGAAGGTGAAGAGGATGGCCGACCATTGAAGTGCTCTCTCGGATGAATCCGGGAGATTCCTGCCTACCTTGCGATGGCGGGCTTGACGCGGCGTGCGCGCCTTGCGACTGCCCTTCCGGCAGCCGGGATGAGCGCGAGGCCCATCCGGTACAGGTGCAGGACGTTCCGGGCAGCGTTGTGGTCGGCGTTGCCCGACCAGCCGCAGTCCGGGTTCTTGCACACGAACACGGCCTGGCTCTCCCGGCTGCCCGGCGTGATGACACCGCACACCGAGCAGCGCTGGGAGGTACCGGGAGCGGGGACCTTGACCAGGGTGCCGCCGCGCCGGGCAAGCTTGTAGCCGAGCATCACGACCATGCGGCCCCACGCTTCAGCGTGGATGGACCGGTTGAGGCCGGACTTCTGGGCGACGTTCTTCCCTGGCCGGTCCACCGTTCCTCTGGAGGATCTGACCATGTTCGTGACCCGCAATGCTTCCACCACCACGGTGCTGTAGGTGTCGGCGATACGGGTGGTGGTCTTGTGCTGCCAGTCCAGGTGCCTGCGCTTGGCTTTCGCGCGAAGCGCCTGGATCTGGTCATAGGTGCGGTGCAGGCGGCGGCTCGTGCGTTCGCCGGGTTTGCGGTGCTGTTTGCGCCGGGCAGCCCGCTGTTCCAAGCGCAGGAGTTTTTCCTGTTCCCTTGCGGTCAGCCACTCGCCGTGAGTCCTGGTGCTGCCGTCCGAGAGGGCGATGGGCACAGCGACACCCACATCGATGCCGACCTCGGGACCGCTGTGCGGCCCCGGTTGGGGTTCCACGGTCTGGACGCGGAAGGCGATGTGCCAGCCAAGCGCGTCCTTGACCAGCCGCGCACCGGTGATCCGAGTGTCCGCATCGGCCCGCTTGCCCACCGGCAGATCTTTGGTCCAGCGGAAGCGGGCACGGCCCACCTTGGGAATATTGGCCATGCCCCATCTGCGGTGCACGCGGACGATGTTCAGATCACGGCCCTGCGGAATGTCCACCGACATCACCGACCGGACACGGGACTTGAAGCCGGGTGCCTCCGCCCGGCCTTCCCAGCAGTTGACCCACGCCCGGTAGTACGTCTTCAGTACCGCCTGGGCCGCTTGTGCGGGAAGCGCGGCAAGGAAACCGATGTCCTTGCGGGCCTGGCGGATCGCGGCATCCGCGTTCGCTAGAGTCCGCTTCTCCTTCGGCATCATCCGCCACCACGCGTGCAGAAGATTCCACAGCGTACGAGCAGCATGCGCCTGCTCATCAGCCTTGCACGCCTCGGCAGGGCGCAGCGCCAGCCGGGCACGGTGCCCGAACTGCCGCTTCTCCAAACCGAGTTCAATCACGAAAGCAATCCTACTGTTAGCCTGCGGCGTCACAGCGAAAACCCGATCCCGGCTACCGGCCGACCATCACGTCGTCTATAATCCGCGCATTCACTTGGCATTCGACATCGAGCTTCGACGCACCGCATCACTGCACGGCACTGATGCGTCGCGAAGATACCCAGCGCGAGGTCTGCGCAGGCTTCGAGCGCAGCTGCGTGAGTTCAACGGCGAGTAGGACCACGTCCACCTGCTCGTGCACTACCCGCCCAAAGTCGCCCTGCCCCGGCTGCTCAACTCCCTCAAGGGAGTCTCATCCCGACGACTGTGCCAGGAGTACGACAGTCACGTCCGCCAGCGCTTGTGGGACGGCCGCTTCTGGTTGGTCTCCTACTTCGCAGGGTCCTGCGGCGACGCTCCACTCACCGCCGTCCACCAGTACATCGAGTGGCAACAACACTCGCTTTGACTTGTGAGTTGGAGCACTTCTCAGAACGGTCCGCTCAGCGGGCGTGCGGCCGGGCGGGGCGCGGGCCGGGGTAGACGCGTTCAAGCGCGTGCCAGCCGGTGTCGTGCGCGCGCACGGCCTCCTCAGCGCGGCCGCCGCCCCGCAGGCCGAACAGCCGCTTGGCGAAGAGGAGGTAGACCACGACCGCGAGGTTGATCACCAGGGTGAGGATCTTGGTCGCGCTGATGTGCCCGGTGAGTTCGTAGACCTCGGGCACGAGCAGCACCGTGGTCGCGACGAAGGTGAGGTACTCCGCCCACCGCCGGGCCCGCCACAGCCCGACCGCCTCGACGCCTTCGAGGACGGCATAGACCGCGATCACCAGCCCGATGAGCCACAGCGTGGAGGTGTGCGCCTTGAACGCCTTGTCGAGCTCGCCGAGCAGACCGTGCCCGGACCGGCCGCTGGGGCCGCCCACACCGTTCTGCAGGGCGTCCACGACGCGGTAGAACGGATCCTTGAGCCGGGCGCGCTCCCCGGCGAAGACGAACACGGCGACGGCCAGCACGGCGAGCACCACGAAGTGCACCATCCGGTCGACGGCGATCAGCTGCAGGACGTACCGGTCCCGCAACGGCCTGCCCCGCAGCGGCAGTTCGATCGCCTCACGGTCCGGAGGCGTCTCGCTGCCGGGGCTCTCCGGCGGCGGGAGCGGCAGCCAGGCGTCGCAGCGCAGACAGCGGTGCCAGCGCACCCCGTCGGCCTCCCGCACGAACAGCGCGTCGCCGGGCCGCACCCGCGCGGCGTCGGTGCCCACCAGACGATGCCCGTGCAGCCCGCACTCGATCAGCTCGTACCAAAGCTTCCGCTTCCGCCGCCGCACACCGGGTGCATGCACCGTCTCCGGCTCGTCCGCCACTGCTCCTCCTCGGTACGGGCGCTGACGAGCCTGGTGTCACAGCCAGTCCCGCCGCTTGAAGATGAAGTACAGACTCACACACACCACGGCCATCAGGGCGATCGCGAACGGGTAGCCGAACGCCCAGTGCAGTTCGGGCATCGCCTGGAAGTTCATGCCGTAGATGGTGCCGACCAGCGTAGGGGCGAAGAGGATCGCCGCCCAAGACGAGATCTTCTTGATCTCCTCGTTCTGCTCGAAGCCCGCCTCGGCCAGGGCGCGCATCTCCGCGTTCTGCTGCTGGGTGACGAGGGTCGCGTTGACGGCGAGGATGTCGGCGAGGGCGGAGCGGAAGCCGTCGACGCGTTCGCTGGTGTGGGTGACGTGGTCGGCCACGTCGCGGAGGTAGCGCTGGAGCTCGTCGTCGGTGCCGTATTTCGCGAAGCCCGCCATGAGGTTGTGCAGCATGCCCACCAGGGGGCGGGTGGCGCGCTGGAACTCCACCATCTCGCGGGCGAGTTCGTAGATGCGCCGGGAGACCTCGGGGTCGCCGCTGAAGACCTCGGTCTCGATCTCGTCGATGTCGTTCTGCACGCCCGAGACCACGGGGGCGTAGCCGTCGACGACCGCGTCGAGGATCGCGTAGAGGACGGCCTCGGGGCCCAGGGCCAGCAGCTCGGGGGCGGCCTCCATGCGGTTGCGCACCGCGGAGAGGTCGGGGGCCGCGCCGTGCCCGACCGTGATCACGAAGTCGGGGCCGACGAAGATGTGCAGCTCGCCGAAGTCGACCTCCTCGGGGGCGTCCAGGTAGCGGGCGGCCCGCAGCACCACGAAGAGGGTGTCGCCGTAGCGCTCCAGCTTGGGGCGCTGATGGGCCTCCAGCGCGTCCTCGACGGCCAGTTGGTGGAGGTCGAACTCGTCGGCCAGCGAGAGGAGTTCGCTCTCCGAGGGCCGGTCGAGGCCGATCCAGGCCATCCCCTGCGGCTGCTCCCGCAGCCGCCGGTAGGTGTCGGCCAGCGAGGCGGGCGTGGCGACGCGGTGGCCGTCGCGGTAGACGGCGGCGTGGACGACGCTCGTGTCGGCGGTGCCGGAGCCGCTGCCGGGAGCATCCGCGGGGGCCGGGCGCCCGGAGCCGTTCGTGCGCGTCGCCGTCGGCCGCAGCCAGGAGTGTTTCTTCGGCGTGGGCCGTTCGCGGCGCGGAGGGTTCTCGGGCATGGGGCGCTCTCCCTCTCGCTCGTTCTGGACCGCGCAACAGGATATACGGGCCAAAAGAAACGTTCGGGGCAGGTGGGGCCGATGGGGCGCGCTCCCTCGTGCGTACCGCCCCGCTCGTCATTCCCCCATGTCATTCCCCCACGTCGCGGCTGCGCAGATCCTCCAGCGTCTCCCGGCGTACGAGCAGCCGCGCGCGCCCCTCGGACACGGCCACGACGGGCGGCCTGCCGACGAGGTTGTACGCCGAGGCCATCGACACCTGGTACGCCCCGGCCGCCGGCACGGCCAGCACGTCGCCGGGCCGGATGTCACCGGGCAGCGCCACGTCCTCCGCGAGGACGTCACCGGCCTCGCAGTGCCGCCCCACCACGGTCGCGGACCGTGCGGGCGCGGCCGACGCCCGGCCCACCAGCCGCACCGTGTACCGCACGCCGTACAGCGCGGGCCGAGGGTTGTCGCTCATCCCGCCGTCCACGGCGACGAACGTGCGCCCGCCGGTCGACTTGACCGCCAGGACGCGGTACAGCGCCACGCCCGCGGGCCCCGCTATCCAGCGCCCCGGCTCCACCGTCAGTCTGGGCACCGGCAGGCCGAACCGGGCGCACTGCAGGGCCAGTTCGCCGGTCACCCGGGTCGCGTACAGGCTCGGGTCGAGGACCGGGTCGCCCTCCCGGTAGGCGATGGCGAAGCCGCCGCCGAGGTCCAGCTCCGGGAACGTCACCGCGTGCCGGTCGCGGAGCTCCGCGAGCAGCGCGACGAGCTTGCGGACCGCGGTGACGTACGGCCCGAGACCGGCGATCTGGGAGCCCAGGTGACAGTGCAGCCCGACGAGTTCGAGCCGCGGCTGCCCCAGGATCCGCGCCACCGCGTCCTCGGCCTCCCCGCCCGCGATCGGCAGCCCGAACTTCTGCCCCTCCACCCCCGTGCGCACGGCCGAGTGCGCCCCCGCCGCGATGCCCGGCACGACCCGCAGCAGCACCCGCTGGCGGGCGCCGGGGGGCATCTGCGCGGCGAGCGAGGCGATCTCGCCGGTGCTGTCGATGACGATCCGTCCCACGCCCAGGCGCAGCGCGTCCCGCAGGTCGGCCGGGCTCTTGGCGTTGCCGTGCAGCACGATCCGCTCGGCGGGGAAGCCGGAGAGCGCGGCGAGCTCCAGCTCACCGGCGGAGCAGACGTCCAGGCTCAGCCCCTCCTCCTCGACCCAGCGGATCATCGCGCGGGAGAGGAACGCCTTGCCCGCGTACGCGATGTCCGCGTCCGGGAGCGCGGTGCGCCAGGCGCGGGCCCGGCCCCGCACCTCGGCCTCGTCGATGACGTACGAGGGGGTGCCGAAGCGGTCGGCGAGCTCGGCGAGCGACACGCCGCCGACGGCCAGGTCGCCGGTGCGCAGGGGCCGGGTGGAGGCGGGCCACAGGGGCGTGCCCGCGTAGGGGTGGGGAGGGGCGCATGTGGTGAGAGGGAGGGACACGGGAGCCTTCTTCGGTGCGGTGTGGGCGGGACGACCTCAGTCTCCGGACGGGCCCGGGCCTGTGTCCGGGAGCGCGGCGGGGTCCGTGGGGTGCGCCGACGGGGCCGTGAGCTGCGGGTCCACGGAGACGAGGCCCACCCCGAGGGGCGCGGCCAGGGCCCGCACGGCGGGCAGCGCCAGCCGGATGGAGGCCTGATCGGTCCCCAGAACGTCCGAAAGCCGCCGCTCCGTGGTGAAAGCGACGGCAGTGCGAGCGCCCAGCGGCGATCGGAAGACCCGGAGGGCGAAGCCGCTGGGGCAGCGCCGTACGGGGACGTACAGCGGCAGCGCCCTGGCGCTCGCGCCGACGGGCCGGGGTGGTTCGGAGGGCTCCCCGTCGTCGGCCTGCGGGTGCTCGACGGCCGCGACGGCGGCTGCTTCGGAGGGGGTACGGCTCAGGTGCATGACGGTCCTCGGAAAAGGTGTCGGTACGGCGGGGTGGTGCCGCCGCTCGTTCACGCTATGCCCGGGGCGCGGGCGGGGGAGCCGCTCATTGACAGCCTGTTGACCCTCCGTGCCGCTCCTTTGACGACCTGTTGACACGCTTGCGGCACGGGGTGTCTTCAGGGGCCCGCGCCGTCACCACGACCCGTGCCGGCTAGGGCAGGACCCCCGCCCGCCGGGCCGCCACCACCGCCTCCAGCCTCGTGTGCACACCCAACTTGCGCATGCCGGAGCGCAGATAGCTCTTCACCGTCTCCGGCCGGAGCCCCAGCCGCTCCGCGGCCGCCGCGTTCGTCGCGCCCGACGCCACGCACGCCAGCACGTCCACCTCGCGCGGTGACAGCTCGACGCGGACGCCTTCCACGGGCAGCGGGTGCGCGGCGGAGGCCCGCGCCAGCCGTCCGCACGCGGCGAGGAGCTCCTGCCGCAGCTCGGGGTCCTGGACCCGCTGGGCCAGCGCGCGCAGCGACCCGTGGGCCTCGCGGACCTCCTCCCACATCGCGGGGCCGTCGCTCGTCGGCCGGTGGGCGACGGAGAGCAGCCGGTGCATCTCGTCGCGCACGGCGAGCGTCTGCTCCAGCTCCCGCGCCGCGTCCACCGCGGCGGTCAGCGACCGGTCGCCGAGCGCGAGCGGCCGCCGGAGCGCGCCGTAGAGGACACCGCGCACCCGGCCCCGTACGACCACGGGCACGGCCATCACCGAACGCAGCCCCTCCGCGGCCACCGCCGCGTCGTACTCATGGCTGATGACGTGCGAGGACTGATAGTCGGTGACGGACAGCGGCCGGGTCAGGGCGGCCGCCTTGCCGCCCAGCCCGCTGCCCGTCCGGATGGCCAGCCCGCGCAGCGCGGACGTCGTCGTGCCGGTCATGTCCGATATTCGGAACTGCCGCGAACCCGACAACAGGCCCCCGAAGGCGACCGACAGTCCCGTACTCCTGCGCATCCGCAGCAGCGCGGCCCGTACCTCGGCCGCCCCGTCCGCATCTCCCATCACAGCCTCCCCATCCTGGGCACGAAGTCGGAATCTCCGTATCCGCGAAATGCGCCTACCCCCGTCCGGGGGTGGTGAGACTCAGATCACCGTCGCACGATGCTAACCAGCGGGCCGGTGACGTGACCCGTGAACTGGAGGACATATGACGCCCATGCAGCTGACGGACGCGGTGGAGGGCCCGGCGGGCGAGTTCCGCGCGGCGCGGGACTTCCTGCTCGCGCGGCGCACGGACTACACGGCCGCCCGCGAGGGGTTCCGCTGGCCGCGCCCGGCGGAGTTCAACTGGGCGCTGGACTGGTTCGACGCCATCGCCCGGGGCAACGACCGCACCGCGCTGTGGATCGTCGAGGAGGACGGCGGCGAGGCACGGCTGTCGTTCGACACCATGCGCCGCCGCTCCGACCAGGTCGCGAACTGGCTGCGGGAGAACGGCGTACGGGCCGGTGACCGCGTCGTGGTCATGCTCGGCAACCAGACCGAGCTGTGGGAGACCGCGCTGGCCGCGATGAAGCTGCGGGCCGTCGTCATCCCCGCCACCCCGCTGCTCGGCCCGGCCGACCTCGCCGACCGCATCGACCGCGGCCGGGCGGCCCATGTGCTCGTACGGGCCGAGGACACCGCCAAGTTCGCCGGCGTGCCCGGCGGCTACACCCGGATCGCGGTCGGCGGCGCGCCCGCCGGATGGCTCGCCTACGAGGACTCCGCGGTCGCCTCCGAGACCTTCACCCCCGACGGCCCGACCCGCGCGGACGACACGCTGCTGCTCTACTTCACCTCCGGCACCACCGCACGCCCCAAGCTCGTCGAGCACAGCCATGTGTCGTACCCCATCGGCCATCTGACGACCATGTACTGGATCGGGCTGCGCCCCGGCGACGTCCACCTCAACATCTCCTCGCCCGGCTGGGCCAAGCACGCCTGGTCCAACCTCTTCGCCCCGTGGAACGCCGAGGCCACCGTCTTCGTGCACAACTACACCCGCTTCGACCCGGCCCGGCTGATGGCGGAGATGGACCGCTGCGCGGTCACCAGCTTCTGCGCCCCGCCCACGGTCTGGCGGATGCTCATCCAGGCCGACCTGAGCGTGCTGCGCACGCCGCCGCGCGAGGTGGTCGCGGCGGGGGAGCCGCTCAACCCCGAGGTGATCGAGACCGTACGGCGGGCGTGGGGCGTCACCATCCGGGACGGTTTCGGGCAGACGGAGACCTCCGTCCAGGTCGCCAACCCGCCCGGGCAGGCGCTCAAGACCGGCTCCATGGGCCGTCCCAGCCCCGGCTTCGCGGTCGTCCTCCTCGACCCCGTCACCGGCCGCCCGGCCGACGAGGGCGAGATCGCCCTCGATCTGAGCGAGCGGCCCGTCGGCCTGATGACCGGATACGCGGGCGACCCGGAGCGCACGGCCGAGGCGATGGAGGGCGGCTACTACCGCACCGGGGACATCGGCGCCCGCGACGCCGACGGGTACATCACCTATGTGGGCCGCAGCGACGACGTGTTCAAGTCGAGCGACTACAAGGTGTCCCCCTTCGAGCTGGAGAGCGCGCTCCTCGAGCACGAGGCCGTCGCGGAGGCGGCCGTCGTCCCCGCCCCCGACCCGCTGCGGCTCGCCGTGCCCAAGGCCTACGTCGTGCTCGCCGAGGGCTGGGAGCCCGGCCCCGGCACCGCGAAGGCCCTCTTCGCGCACTCGCGGGCGACCCTCGCCCCGTACAAGCGCATCCGGCGGCTGGAGTTCGCCGAGCTGCCGAAGACCGTGTCCGGCAAGATCCGCCGCATCGAGCTGCGCGAGCGCACCGAGCGGGGCGGCGGAGACGAATACCGAGAGGAAGACCACCGGTGACCACACCCGCGTACGCGGCCGGCAGCACGTCCATCCCGATGATCGACGACACCATCGGCGCCGATCTGGCCTTCACCATCGAACGCTTCGGAGACCGCGAGGCGCTCGTCGACGTCCCCAGCGGCCGTCGCTGGACCTACGCGGAGTTCGGCCGGGCCGTCGAGGAGGTCGCGCTCGGGCTGCTGGCCAAGGGGGTGGCGAAGGGCGACCGGGTCGGGATCTGGGCGGTCAACTGCCCGGAGTGGGTGATGGTGCAGTACGCCGCCGCCCGGGTCGGCGCCATCATGGTCAACATCAACCCCGCCTACCGCGTCCACGAACTGGGCTTCGTGCTGCGGCAGGCCGGCATCGGCGTGCTCGTCGCCTCCGTCGAGCACAAGACCAGCGACTACCGCCGCATGGTCGAGCAGGTCCGCGCCGAGTGTCCGGCGCTGCGCGACGTCGTCTACATCGGCGACTCCACCTGGGACGGGCTCCTGGGGCTCGGCGAGCGGGTGCGGCCCGAGCTGCTCGCCGAGCGCGAGGCGCAGCTCAGCTGCTACGACCCGGTGAACATCCAGTACACCTCCGGCACCACGGGCTTCCCCAAGGGCGCCACGCTCTCCCACCACAGCATCCTCAACAACGGCTATTTCGTGGGGGAGCTGCTCGGCTACACCGAGACCGACCGGGTCGCCCTGCCGGTGCCCTTCTACCACTGCTTCGGCATGGTCATGGGCAATCTCGCCGTCACCACCCACGGCTCCTGCATCGTCATCCCGGCCCCCTCCTTCGACCCCGTCGCCACCCTGCACGCGGTCGAACGGGAACGCTGCACCTCGCTCTACGGCGTCCCCACCATGTTCATCGCCGAGCTGAACCTCCCCGATTTCGCCACCTACGACCTCTCCTCGCTGCGCACCGGCATCATGGCCGGTTCGCCGTGCCCGGAGGAGGTGATGAAGCGGGTCATGACGGAGATGCACATGTCCGAGGTGGCCATCTGCTACGGCATGACGGAGACCTCACCGGTGTCCACCCAGACCCGGGCGGACGACGAGGTGGAGCGCCGCACCGGGACCGTGGGCCGGGTCCTGCCGCACCTCCAGGTGAAGATCGTCGACCAGGCCGGCGGCGCCACGCTCGCGCGTGGCGAGGCCGGCGAGCTGTGCACCCGCGGCTATTCCGTGATGCTCGGCTACTGGGAGGAGCCCGAGCGCTCCGCCGAGGCCGTCGACGCCGACGGCTGGATGCACACCGGTGACCTCGCGGTGATGGACGAGGACGGGTACGTACGCATCGTCGGCCGCATCAAGGACATGATCATCAGGGGCGGGGAGAACGTCTACCCGAGGGAGATCGAGGAGTTCCTCTACTCCCACCCCAAGATCTCCGACGTACAGGTCATCGGGGTCCCGGACGAGAAGTACGGCGAGGAGGTCATGGCCTGTGTCGTCCTCCGCGACCCCGCCGCGACCCTCAGTCGCGACGAGCTCGCCCGCTTCTGCCGGGGCCGTCTCGCGCACTACAAGATCCCGCGCCATCTGTGGATCCTGGAGTCCTTCCCCATGACGGTCAGCGGCAAGGTCCGCAAGGTGGAGCTGAGGGAGCGGGCCACGACGAGCCTGCTGACCGCCGCCCGCGCGAGCTGAGGACGGCTGGAGGGGCCCGCGATCCCCCGTCCGCGTCGCGGGCCCGAGCCAAGTCTGTGCCCGGAGGCGGCCGATGTGCCATGCCGGGGCTCCGGTTCAGAGGAAGAATTGAGGTTGGGGGTGTGGGTCCGGGCCCGCGTGGTCAGGCCGGCCCCTGCTCGACCAGCTCGTCGGCGGGGCCGTTCAGGGGTTGCGGAGTGCCCGTCAGATCCATGACGAACAGGGGCAGTCTCAGCTCGTCGGCGCGCGAACGGGCGTCCCGCTCGTACCCCGCGAGGGAGAAGAACGCGCCGGTGGCGCAGTCCGTCAGGCCGTGCAGCCACAGGCACTCCACCGCCCGCAGCGACGTGGGCAGGGTGGTGGGGTCGACCCGGGCGACCAGGCCCTCGGCCCGCAGGTCGACCCCCGACTCGGCGGGGTCCCCTGGCCGGGTCACGGCCGTGAACCCCAGCCATGTCAGATACCGCTCGGCCGCCACGACCGCGTCCTCGGCGGTGCGGATGGCCACCGGGCGGAACGCGGGGCGCAGCGTCTGCGGCCTCCCCTCGGCCGGGCCGCGCGCGGGCTCGACGGGCAGCCGCACCACCGTGCCGCAGGAGCAGCCGAACTCCGGTCGTGGCCACTGGTCCTGACGGTCGCAGGCGGGGCAGCGGACCGCCACCCAGGAGTCGCGCCAGGTGCGGTGCACCAGTAACTCGGGTGTGGCGTCGGCGAGTACGGGCAGGGTGAGCGGGGCGCCGCACGCGCAGGGGAAGGTGGGCGGGGTGAAGGAGTGCTCCCGACGGCACGTCGGGCAGTGAACCGGCACGCTCTTGGCCATTTTCTCGGCTCCAGCAACGGGTCCGTAGGTGTGAGTACGGGCCCATCGTCCCCGATGTGCGGGCGTTGGGGGCGCGATTGCCGTCGTTGCCCGTGCGCCGGTGCGCGGGCCGTGCTCAGCAAGGGGCCTCGAACTCCCGGACGGAGTCGATGTCCGGACCGTGCGGCGTGTTCGCCTCGCGCTCGATGAAGATCTCCACCAGCACCGGACGCGACGTCGACACCGCCTCCTTGCGGGCCCACTCGACGGCCGCGCGGATGTCGCCGGGGTCCACGACGCGGCGGCCGGAACAGCCGTATGCCTCCATCAGCTTGACGTTGTCCGTGCCCGTCTCGTCGTAGTGGATGTCGACCTGGTAGTTCATGCCGTAGCCGAGCGACGCCTGCCGGATCAGGCCCAGGTACTCGTTGTTCAGCATGATCAGCACGAACGGGACGTCGTACTGCGCGGCGACCGCCAGCTCCTCGGCCATGTACTGGAAGCCGTAGTCGCCCACGATGCCGACGACCTCGGTGCCGCCCCTGCCCAGGCCCTGGAGCGCCTTCTTGACGCCGATCGCCGCCGGGATCTCCCAGCCCAGCGGGCCCGCCTGGCCGCACACCTGGTAGCGGCGCGGCAGATGGGACTTCTGGTGCTGGCCGCCCCAGATCTGGTAGAGGCCGATGGCGGTGACGAAATAGGTGTCGGGCCCGAAGATCTCGTTGATCTCCTTGTAGACCCGGGGCGCCTTGACCGGTGTGCTGGCGAAGTCCTCCCGGCGCACCAGCGTCCGCTTGAGCTCCCGGCAGCGCTCCACCCACGGCCGGATGGCGGGCCGCGCGCCGCGCGCCCGCGCCGCGTCCAGCAGGGCGGCGAGGAACAGCCCGGCGTCGGAGACGATGCCCAGGTCCGGCTCGAAGACCTTGCCCAGCTGGGTGGGTTCGATGTCCACATGGACGAACGTCCGGTCGCCGCGGTAGACGCCGAGGTCCGCGCCGGTGTGCCGGTCGCCGAAGCGGGCGCCGACGGCGAGCACGAAGTCCGCTTCCAGGAAAGAGGCGTTGGCGTACCGCTGCGAGGTCTGGATGCCGGTCGTGCCCATGTGCAGCTCGTGGTCGTCCTCGACGGCGCCCTTGCCCATCAGGGTGACCTGGAACGGCACCCGCAGGTATTCCACCAGCTCCCGCAGCGCGGCCGACGCCTCGGCGAGGATCACCCCGCCGCCCGCCAGCACCAGCGGCCGCTCGGCGGCCAGCAGCAGGTCGAGGGCGGCCTCGACGCGGGGCGGGTGCGGGGGGACGGCGGGGACCGGCAGCCGGGCGTCGAGCGCGGGGTCGTAACGGATCTCCCGCCGCGCGATGTCGAGCGGGATGTCGATCAGCACCGGCCCGGGGCGGCCCGCGCGCGCGACGCGGAACGCCTCCCGGAACGCCCAGGGGATCTGCGCGGCCTCCTTGATCTGCACGGCCCACTTGGTGACCGGCCGGACGATCTCCACGATGTCGACCGCCTGGAACGCCTCTTGGTGCAGCTTGGCCGACACGGCCTGCCCGGTGACGCACACCATGGGCACGGAGTCGGCGTGCGCGGTGTAGAGCCCGGTGACGAGGTTGGTGGCGCCCGGCCCCGAGGTGGCGAGGGCGACGCCGACGCGGCCGTTCGTACGGGCCCAGCCGTCGGCCATGTGCGTCGCGCCCTCCTCATGACGGACGATCAGATGCTCGATGCCGCCCACCGTTTCCATCGCCTTGTACAGCGGCAGGACCGCGGCCCCCGGGCAGCCGAACGCGATGTCGACGCCCTCGTCCTTCATGATCCGTACCGCCGCCTCCATGGCGGGCACGCGTGCGGCCCCTTTCACGAGGCCACCCCCGACAGCCGCTCGACGCCGCGCAGGAGCGCGGAGTGGTCCAGCCCGCCGTCGCCCTGCGCGCGCGCCGCGGCGACGAGGGTCGCGGCCACGGCGCCGAGCGGGAGGGCGGCCCCGACGGCGCGGGCCGCGTCGGTGACGATGCCCATGTCCTTGTGGTGCAGGTCGATGCGGAAGCCGGGCGCGAAGTCGTGGGAGAGGAAGTTGTGCCGCTTGCGCTCCAGCACGGCCGAACCGGCGAGCCCGCCCGCCAGTACGTCCAGCGCCGCGGTGAGATCCACGCCGGACTTCTCCAGGAAGACGACCGCCTCCGCGCAGACCTGGATGTTGACGGCGACGACCAGCTGGTTCGCGGCCTTCACGGTCTGCCCGGAGCCGTGCGCCCCGCAGTGCACGACCGTGGTGCCGAGCACATGGAACAGCGGCTCGGCCCGCTCGAAGTCGGCGCGCTCCCCGCCGACCATGACCGAGAGGACCCCTTCCACGGCACCGGCCTCACCGCCGGACACGGGCGCGTCGAGCATGCGAAGGCCCCGGGCGGCGGCGGCCCCGGCCAGGGCGACGGAGGTTCCGGGCGCGACGGTCGACATGTCGATCAGCAGCGTGCCGGGGCTCGCGTGGGCGAGGATGCCCTGGTCGCCGTGGGCGACGGCTTCGAGGTGCGGGTCGGCGGGGAGCATGGTGACGACGATGTCGGCGCCCCGCACCGCTTCCGCGACGGAACCGGCGGGCACCCCGCCGGCCGCGGCGAGCCGGTCGAGCTTGTGCTTCTCGAGGGTGTGGCCTGTGACGTGATACCCGGCCTTGAGCAGATTCTCGGCCATGGGGGATCCCATGACCCCGAGCCCTATCCAGGCGATCCGGGGAGTGGACATGAGGGTTCCTTTCGTTGTGGGTGTGCGGCCGCGTTCACCCTGCGGCGCGGTGGAAGTCCTGCAGCCAGCCGAAGGCGTCGGCGCCCGGCGCGGCATACTCCAGCCCCACCCAGCCCCCGTAACCCGCCTTCCCCAAGTGCCCGAGCAGGTCGGGGAAGTCGAGCGCCCCGGACCCCGGCGCCCCGCGCCCCGGAGCGTCCGCGATCTGGACGTGGCCCGTCACGGCGGCGCAGTCGTCGATGACGGCGTGCAGGTCCTCACCCCCCATCGCCAGGTGGTAGAGGTCCATCAGGAAGCGCGCGTTGCCCAGCCCGCTCGCCGCGTTCACGGCCCCGACCAGCTCGACCGCCCTCGCCGCGCCCGTGACGGGGTACAGCGGCGACTCCACCGCGTTGAGCGCCTCGATCAGCAGCACCGCCCCCACCCGGTCCGCCGCGTGCGCCGCGCGCACGAGGTTCTCCAGCGCCAGCGCGTCCTGCGTCCGCGCGTCGGCCCCCTGGACGCGGTTGCCGTAGAGGGCGTTGAGCGCCGTACACCCCACCGAGGCCGCGAAGCCGGCGGCGACGTCGAGGTTGGCGCGGAAGCGGTCGGACTCCGCGCCGGGGAGCGAGAGGGCGCCCCGGTCGGGGCCCGGCAGCCGCCCGGCGTAGAGGTTCAGGCCGACGAGCCGGGTGCCCGCGTCGGTCAACGCCCGCCGCAGAGCGTCGAGTTCACGCTGCTCCGGCGTGGGGTCGCCGGGCCAGGGCCACCACAGCTCGACCGCCGTGAACCCCGCCGCGGCAGCCGCCGCGGGTCGCTCCAGAAGGGGGAGCTCGGTGAAGAGGATCGACAGATTCACATCGAAGCGCAGCTCCGGAAGGCCCATGAGGGTCTCACCCATTTCCGTATTACGGAATTTGAATTCTGCTCAACGGAAGCGTGCCCGCGCTCCGAGAAGGCTGTCAAGGGGAGGGGCGGAGCTACCGTGTGCGCATGCTGCGATTGCGAGTGGAGTTCACGACCGAGCCCTTCGACCTCGACGAGGCCCCGCCCCACGCCGTGGCGGCGCGCGAGGCCGTCCAGGGCGCCGACCTGGACGCCGTCGACGTCGGCCCGTTCGGCACCACCGCCGAGGGCCGCGCCGAGGTGGTCCTCGCGGCGGTGGACGAGGTGCTGCGCACGTCGCTGCGCGCCGGTGCGACCCGGGTGTCCCTGCAGCTCAACGTGGTCGGGGAGGACGGCTCGTGACCGGCGCCGCCGACGAGACCTTCCGCGCCGCGGTCCGCCCGCTCGTCGACGCCATGGGCGGCGAGATGGTCGAGCCGGAACACGCGCGGGGCGACGACGTGCTGCTGTCGTGGGAGGGGCGCGCGGTCGTCGCCGTACGCCTGCCCCACCTGTCCGACTCGCTCGACCACATCCTGGCCGACCTGGAGCGACGGCACGGGATGCCGCTGTCCGAACTGGACCGCAGGACCAAGCAGTCGGTCGTGCGGGGCCTGGAGGCGCGCGGCGCCTTCTCCGTACGGCACGGGGTGGAGACCGTCGCCTCGGCGCTGGGTGTCAGCCGCTTCACCGTCTACAACTACCTCAACCGGGAGAACTCCGCCCGGGGCGGGGAACGCCGCGTGGATTAGCGGGTGGTGGAATTCAACAAACTGTTGACGCCGTGTTCTTCGAGGCGTTAGCTATGCGCAGCCCTTCCACGCCCATCGACAAGCGGCCACGGAGGCACCCGTGACTTCGAGTCCGACGCCGGGGCTCACCCGGCTCAACGCGGTGGCGGACAGCGCGGCCCGCGCCGCGCTCCGCGAGATCTGCACCAGCCGGACATGGGCGAGCGCGCTGCTCGCCCGCCGTCCCTTCCCCGACACCGCGGCTCTGTGCGCCGCCGGTGACGCCGCCGTCGCGGCTCTGACGGCGGCGGACCTCGCCGAGGCCATGGCCGGCCACCCGCCCATCGGGCGCCCCGCCCCGGGCGACCCGGCCTCCGCCCGCGAACAGCGGGGCATGGCGGGCGCGCCCGCCGACCTCAAGGCCCGCATGCTCGCGCACAACCTCGCCTACCAGGAGAAGTTCGGGCACGTCTTCCTGATCTGCGCCACCGGACTCACTGCAGAACAGCTGTACGACGCGATCCGTAACCGGATCGACAACACGCCGGAACGCGAGCGCGAGATCGTGCGCACAGAGCTCGGCAAGATCAACCGCATCCGGCTGACGCGGCTCGCCGAAGGGCCGCCGGAGGCGGTCGCGACGCCCGTGCCCGACGACGGAGGAGCACCACCATGAGCGGCGGCACGACCACCGTGACCGTGTCCACCCACATCCTGGACACCACCGCCGGCCGCCCCGCCCGGGGCGTCGCCGTCGAGCTGTCCGCCCGCGCGAAGAGCGACGCCCCGTGGGAGCCGGCCGGCACCTCGACGACCGACGCGGACGGCCGCTGCAAGGACTTCCCGGCGCTGCCCGCCGGCACCACCCAGGCACGGCTGCTCTTCGCCGTCGAGCCCTACCTTTCCCGTGAGCGAGCCGAGGGCGCAGCCTTCTTCCCGGAAGTGGCGATCGCCTTCGCGGTCGCGCCGGGCGAGCACTATCACGTACCGCTGCTGCTCAATCCGTTCGGCTACTCCGTATACCGAGGGAGCTAGCGACCGCCATGCCCATCCTTGGCCAGAACCAGTACGGCAAAGCCGAGTGCCGCGTCCTGAAGGTCACCCGCGACGGGTCCACCCACCACCTCAAGGACCTCAACGTCTCGGTGGCGCTCTCCGGAGACATGGAAGAGGTCCACCTCTCGGGCTCCAACTCCCGTGTCCTGACGACGGACGCCACCAAGAACACCGTGTTCGCCTTCGCCAAGGAACGCGGCATCGCCTCGGCCGAGGCGTTCGGGGTCCACCTGGCCCGGCACTTCGTCGTCAGCCAGCAGTCCGTCAGGACCGCGCGCATCAGGCTGGAGGAATACACCTGGGAGCGCATGGAGACCCCGGGGGAGGGCAGGCACTCCTTCGTCCGTACGAACCAGGAGACACGCACCGCGCAGGTCACCTTCGACGGCCACGCGTGGCAGGTGATCTCCGGGCTCAAGGACCTCGTCGTGCTCAACACCACCGACTCCGAGTTCCACGGCTACGTCAAGGACCGCTACACCACGCTCCGGGAGACCCATGACCGGATCCTCGCGACCCAGGTCCACGCCCGCTGGCGGCACGCCCGGTTCGACGACACGGTCAGATCCCCGGACTGGAACGGCAGTTACCGGGCCGCCCGGGGCCACCTGCTGACCGCGTTCGCCGACACGTACTCCTACTCCCTGCAGCAGACGCTCTTCCAGATGGGCTCACGGGTCATCGACCACCGCCCCGAGATCGACGAGATCCGCCTCTCGCTCCCCAACAAGCACCACTTCCTGGCGGATCTCGAACCGTTCGGCCTCACGAACGACAACGAGGTCTACTTCGCGGCCGACCGTCCGTACGGCCTCATCGAGGCCACCGTCCTGCGCGAGGGCGCCGAGCCCGCCGTACCGGTGGACCTGACGAACCTCCCGTGAACCGACAGCGAGGAATCACCGTGGCCGCACCCCCGCCGGCACCACGCACCCCCGACCGGATCGTCATCGAGAACTGCGCCGTCGCCACCGTCGACGCCCAGGACACCGAGCACCCGAGCGGCCACGTCGTCGTCGCCGGGAACAGGATCGAGTCCGTGGGCGCGGGGCCGGCGCCCGAGGGGCTCACCGGCGTCGTCCGCCGCGTCGACGGCACCGGTCACCTGCTCACCCCCGGCCTCGTCAACACCCACCACCACTTCTACCAGTGGCTCACCCGCGGCCTCGCCCAGAACTCCCCCCTCTTCGACTGGCTCGTCGCCCTCTACCCCATCTGGGCGCGGATCGACGAGGAGATGGTGTACGCCGCCGCGCGGGGCTCCCTCGCGATGATGGCCCGCGGCGGCGTCACCACCGCCATGGACCACCACTACGTCTTCCCCCGCGGCTCCGGCGACCTCCTCGGCGCCGAGATCCGGGCCGCCCGCGAGATGGGCGTGCGCTTCAGCCCCACCCGCGGCTCGATGGACCGCGGGCAGTCGGACGGCGGCCTGCCCCCGGACTTCGCGGTCGAGACCACCGAGGCCGCGCTGATCGCCACCGAGGAGGCCATCGACACCCACCACGACCCGTCCTTCGACTCGATGCTGCGGATCGGCGTCGCCCCCTGCTCACCCTTCTCCGTCTCCACCGAACTGCTGCGCGAGGCGGCCGTGCTGGCCCGCCGCAAGGGCGTGCGCCTGCACACCCACGGCTCGGAGACCGTCGAGGAGGAACAGTTCTGCAAGGAGCTGTTCGGCATGGGGCCCACCGACTACTTCGAGTCCACCGGCTGGCTCGGCGACGACGTCTGGATGGCCCACTGCATCCACATGGACGACACCGACATCGCCGCCTTCGCCCGCACCGGCACGGGCGTCGGCCACTGCCCCTCCTCCAACGCCCGGATCGCGGCCGGCACGGCCCGCGTCCCCGACCTGCTGCGGGCGGGCGTCCCCGTCGGCCTCGGCGTCGACGGCACCGCCTCCAACGAGTCGGGCGAGCTGCACACCGAACTGCGCAACGCCCTGCTCATCCACCGGCTCGCGGGCGGCGCGGCCGCCCTGAATGTGCGCCAGGTGCTGCGCCTGGGCACGTACGGCGGGGCACAAGTCCTCGGCCGGGCAGCGGAGATCGGCTCCCTGGAGCCGGGAAAGCTCGCCGACCTCGTGCTCTGGAAGCTCGACGGACTCGGCCACTCGACCATCGCCGACCCGGTCGCGGCCCTCGTGCTCGGCGCCGCCGCGCCCGTGACCCTGTGCCTGGTCGACGGGCGGGCGGTGGTCGAGGACGGGCGGCTCGTGACCGTCGACGAGGACGCCGTCGCGCGCGACGCCCGCGCCGCCTCCCGCCGCCTGGCGCGCATCGCGGCAGGGGACTGACCTCCGGGCCGGTGCCTTCCGGCCCGGCCCGACCGCTTTCGAGACTCGGCCGAGGGGGACGGCCCTCGGCCGGGCCCGTGGACCCGCCGGGCCCGCGGGCGGCGGACCGGGGCGCCCGCGCGACGGCGCCCCGGTCCGCCTTCCTTCCGGTGCCCGCCCACTGCCCACCACCTTCGCAACGCCGCCTCCCTGAAGCCGTGTCACATCATCGGCGACACGAAAACCGACAGGAGGAACCGCCGTGGCCACAGCGCCCAGGTTCACCGAGCGAAGCACCGCACCCGACGGTGACGACATCCACCCGGTGGACCGTCTGCTGCCGCCGGGGAAGCTGATAGCCGGCGGATTCCAGCACGTCGCCGCCAGTTACGCAGGCGTCGTCGCGCCGCCCCTCGTCCTGGGCGCGTACATCGGGCTCTCCCCGCTGGAGATCACCTTCCTGGTGGGCGCCGCGCTCTTCACGGCGGGCATCGCGACCCTGCTCCAGACGATCGGGTTCTGGAAGGTCGGGGCCCGGCTGCCGTTCGTCAACGGCGTCTCCTTCGCGGGCGTCGCCCCCATGCTGGCCGTCGCGGACGCCCAGCCGCACAAGCGGGACGCCCTCCCGGTCATCTACGGGGCCGTGATCGTGGCCGGGGTCCTCGGCTTCGTCCTGGCCCCCTACTTCTGCAAACTCATCCGCTTCTTCCCGCCCGTCGTCAGCGGCACCGTCATCACCCTGATAGGCATCACCCTGCTGCCGGTCGCCTTCGGCTGGATCCAGGGCGGGCATCCGGAACGGCCCGCCTCGCTCACCGACCTCGGCCTGGCCGGGGCGACGCTGGCCGTCGTCCTCGGGCTGCGCAGACTGCTCAAGGGCTTCCTCCAGCAGATCGCGATCCTGCTCGGCCTGGTCGTCGGCACCCTGATCGCGATCCCCGTCGGCGCCGTCGACTTCTCGCCCGCCGAGCACGCCCGGCTCGTCGGCTTCCCCAGCCCCTTCCACTTCGGCGCCCCGCACTTCGCGATCTCCGCGATCGTGAGCATGTGCGTGCTCATGCTGGTCTGCATGACCGAGAGCACCGCCGACATGCTCGCGCTCGGCGAGGTCGTCGGGCGTGCGGCCGACGAGAAGGTCATCGCGCGCGGCCTGCGCGCCGACACCCTCGGCACCGCCGTCAGCCCCCTCTTCAACGGCTTCGCCAACAGCGCCTTCGCCCAGAACATCGGCCTGGTCGCGATCACCCGGGTGCGCAGCCGCTTCGTCGTCGCGACGTGCGGGCTGATGTTCGTCCTCCTCGGGCTGAGCCCGGTCTTCGCCTCGCTCATCGCGGTCGTGCCCCGGCCGGTGCTCGGCGGCGCGGGCATCGTGCTCTTCGGCAGCGTGGCGGCGAGCGGGGTGAACGTCCTGCTCAAGGCGGGCCTGGACCGGGGTGACAACCTGCTGGTCGCGGCGACGTCGCTGGGCCTCGGCCTGATCCCCGTGGTCTCCCGGACGTTCTACGACAACACGGCGATCCCCTCGACCCTGAAGATCATCCTGGACTCGGGGGTCAGCGCGGGCTGTGTGACGGCGGTGGCCCTCAACCTGCTCTTCGGCGGGACCGGGGAGAAGAACCCCCCGGACACACCCGCCGTCAGCCACCCCCTCACCCCACCCTCGGAGCAAAATAGGTGAAACCCCTGCAAAGGAAGAGGTTTCGCCGTGGACCAGCCACCCCAAGGCCCTGCCCCCACGGCCGAGTCCCCGGGCCGCGGGAAATTCACCTTCCCCAGCGCCCTCACCGTCCTCGCCATCGTCACGCTCGCCGTCTGGGCCCTCACCTTCGTCATCCCCTCCGGCACCTACCGGCGCAACGACACCGGCAAGCCCCTCCAGGGCACCTACCACCGCGAGGCCGCGCCCGGGAACTTCGTCCACCGCCTCGGTGACCTCTTCCTGTCACCCGTCAACGGCCTCTACGGCATTCGCGACAGCAAAACCGGCCAGGTCGCCCCGGACGCGGTCGGCGCGCTCTACGGCAGCGCCGGGGTCTTCCTCTTCGTCCTGGCCATCGGCGCGTTCATCACGGTCGTCTTCGCCACCGGCGCCCTGGACCGCGGCATCGAACGGCTCGCCCACCGGCTGCGCGAGCGCGGCGCCCTGCTGATCGCCGGGGTGATGGCCGTCTTCTCGCTGCTGGGCACGGTCGAGGGCTTCGCGGAGGAGACCCTCGGCTTCTACGGCCTGATCGTCCCGCTGATGCTGGCCCTCGGCTACGACCGCATGGTCGCCACCGGCACCATCATCCTCGGCGCGGGCGTCGGCGTGCTGGCCTCGACCGTCAACCCCTTCGCCACCGGCGTCGCCTCCTCGGCCGCCGAGATCTCGCTCGGCGACGGCATCGCGCTGCGCTTCACGATGTGGATCGTCCTCACCGCCGTGACCATCGGCTACGTCATCCGGTACGCGCACAAGGTGCGTGCCGACCCGGGCCGTTCCCTGGTCGGCTTCCTGCCCGGCGACCGGGAGCTGGCAGCGGCGGCGGAGGAGCCGCCCGAGCTGACGAGCCTGCAGAAGGCCGTGCTCGGCGCGGTCGCACTGGTCTTCGCCTTCATGATCTTCTCGGTGATCCCCTGGTCGAGCGCGCTCACCGGAAAGGCCGACGCGACCCCGTACGGCTGGGAACTCGGCTGGTCCTTCGCGCAGTTGGCCGCCCTCTTCCTCGTCGCGGCCGTGATCGTCGGTGTGGTGGCCCGGCTCGGCGAGCAACAGCTCAGCGCGAGGATCGTCCAGGGCGCGGGCGACTTCATCGCCCCCGCGCTGACCATCGTGCTCGCCCGGGGCGTCACCGTGATCATGAACAACGCGCGCATCACGGACACGGTTCTCCACTCCATCGAAGGCGCCGTCTCGGGGACCCCGGCGGCGCTCTTCGGGGTCATGGTCTACATCGTCAACCTGCCGCTCGCGTTCCTCATCCCCTCGACGTCCGGCCACGCCACCCTCGCGATGCCCATCCTCGCGCCGCTCGCCGACTTCGCGGGGGTCGCCCGCTCGGTGGTGGTCACGGCCTGGGAAGCGGCGAGCGGCGTGATGAACCTCTGGGTGCCGACCACCGCCGTCATCATGGGCGGCGTCGCGCTGGCGAAGGTCGGCTACGACAAATACCTGCGCTTCGTCTGGCCGCTGCTGCTCCTGCTGTCCGTCCTCGTCTGCGGCTTCGTGGCCCTGGGCGCGGTCGCCGGCTGAGCGCGCTCAACCGGCGCTCATTAGGGGACCATCCCTTCTGCAGCCCTCTTCGGTAGGGTTGTGACCTCTCGGTCCCGGTGGGTGCATGGCTTGTGGCGCGAGCCATTCGATGGCCACTGTGAGTTGTGCCAGCCCCGCCGGGCCGAGGCCGTCTGATCGGCATCAGGGACACGCCCCGCAGAGGGCCGATTAATGAGCTTCCGGCAGACGTCCTCACCACCGGGCAGGTGCTCCGCGCACGACACAGGAGTACTTCTTTCGTGTTCATCGGATGGGACTGGGCGACCGAGACCCACGACGTGACTGTCATGGACAACTCCGGTGCCCGAGTTGCCCGTTGGGAGCTCGCGCACACCGAGGAGGGCATCGCCCGAACCCTGGCCAAACTGGCGAAGCACGGCAGTCCGGCGGATCTTCCGGTCGCCATCGAGACCACCCGCGGCCTGGTGGTGGACCGGCTGCTGGCCGCCGGGCACCCGGTGGTGCCGGTGCACCCCAACGCCTTCCACGCGATGCGTCCGCGCTGGGGCGCCTCCAAGGCCAAGACGGACGCCGGGGACAGTCTCAAGCTCGCCGACTACCTGCGCACCGACGGGCACTTCCTGCCCCGGCTGGAGCCGACCGAGCAGGTCACGATGGAACTGCAGGCCCTCACCCGGCAGCGGGCCGACCACGTCGCGGCCCGCATCGCCGCGATCAACCAGCTCGCCGCGCTGCTGGATACGCACTGGCCCGGAGGCAAGGCCGTCTTCTCCAGCCTCGACAGCGACATCGCCCTGGCGTTCCTGGAGCGATACCCCACCCCAGCCGCGGCCGCCAAGCTCACCGCCGGGCGCCTGGAAGCATGGTGCAAGCGCCGCGGCTACTCCGGCAAGAAGCCCGGAAGCGTCCTCATCGAACGCCTCCGGTCCTCGCCGAAGCCGGCCTCCCGGCTCAGCGACAGCGTGATCGCACAGCTGGTCCGTGTCCAGGTCCAGCTGGTCAAGGGCATCCGGGCCACGATCCGCTCGCTGGACGAGGCCATCGCCGACGCGGTCGCCGCCCACCCCTACGCACAGCTGTTCGCGACCATGCCCCGCATTGGGACGGTCAACCTCGGGCAGATCGTCGGCGAGATCGGTCCGATCCTGGAACGCTCCAAGACCAGCGAACAGTTCATCGCCGAAACCGGCGTCGTCCCGGTCACCCGGGCGTCCGGCAAGTCCCGCGTGGTGACCTTCCGTTACGCGGCCAACCGTCGCGCCCGCCTGGCCGTCGTCGGCTACGCCGACAACAGCAGGCACGCAAGCGACTGGGCTGCGAAGATCTACAACGACGCGCGGGCGAACAAGAAACGCCATCCACACGCCGCCCGCATCCTCGCCCGCGCCTGGCTGCGGGTGATGTGGGCCTGCTGGCGCACCGGCACCTGCTACGACCCCGATACCCATCGGGCCAACAACAAGATCAATCAGGATCCCGAGGCGGCTCTGGCGGCATAGAGGTTGACTCAGGGAACTCACAGCCGGATCTCCTGCCCGTCCGAGGCCACTTCCACCAGCGCCGCCGACAGCACGGAACGCTCACGGGAGGCGGGGTCCGCGGCCGGATTGGTGTTGTTCAGGTGGGTGTAGAGGCACCGGACGCCCGTACGGCCCCGCAGCCTGGCCAGCGTCCCGCCGGTGCCGCCGATGGGGAGATGGCCCATCGCGCGGGCCCCCGGGCCGTGCCCCGTCGCCCGCTCCATCTCGTCCTCGCTCCAGAAGGTGCCGTCGAGGATCGCGCACCCCACCCCGGCCAGGGCGGCGTCCAGCTCCTCGGGCCAGCGGGCGAGGGAGGGGGCGTAGACGGCCGCCGCGCCCGTCACGGCGTCGTCGAAGCGATAGGCCACCACCCACGGGCCGGGCCGGGTGGAGCCCGCCGCGTAGCGCGGCCGCTTGTCGCTCACGGGGATCGCGGTGACGCGCAGCCGCCCGTCGTCCAGCCGCAGTTCACCCGCAATCGGCCGCCAGCGCGCCGCGCCGTACGGGGCGAGCAGGCTGCGCAGCGGGAAGTCCTCCGTGAGGGCCGTCGTCACGGCCGCCGGGGCGAAGAGGTCGAGCGCCGCGCCCTCGCGCAGCGCCAGCAGCCCCGCCGTGTGGTCGAGCTCGCCGTCGGTGAGCAGCACGCCGCGCAGCGGGGAGTGCCGGGTGCCGCCGGGCGGGGCGAGCCCGGGGGTGGCGAGGATCTGCGTACGGACGTCCGGGGAGGCGTTGACGAGATACCAGGCGTCGGGTGAGGCGCTGACCGCCAGGCACTCCTGGCTCCGCCACACCGCCGGGCCCGCGGCCCGCGCCCGGGAGCAGCCGGGGCAGGCGCAGTTCCACTGGGGCAGCCCGCCGCCCGCCGCGGTGCCCAGGACGCGCAGCCTCATCGCCGGCCCGCCCTCCCGTCAGCCCAGCAGCCCGTACGCGTGGAGCGCGCCGGAGAACGTCGGCACGTACACCTTGCCGGCGGCGACCGTCGGCGGCGCGAACTTCGCGAACATCCCCACGTCGTCGCGGGTGGCGTTCATCTTGCTGTTCCACACCTCCCGGGTCAGGTCGGTGGCCTGGTAGGCGCGGAAGACACCCTCCACCACGGCCTGGTTGGCGTTGTCGCGGTAGGGGTGGGTCGCCCAGACGAGGCCGGTCGCCGGGTCGTCGCCGTGGGCGGAGACGGACAGGAAGCCGCCGGGCATCCCGGGCGACCCGCCGGGCACGCCCCTGGGGTCGGTGGTGGTGCTCGTCGACACGGGGGCCGTCTGGAACGTGCCACCGGTGAAGCGGTAGGCCCGCAGGAAGGCGTTCTCCGGCCAGACGTACACCCAGGGCCCGCCGCCGCCCCGGAAGTTCCAGTGCACCGCCCCGCCGTGGATGTGATGGCTGTTCCTGTCCGGTGTCACCACGAAGAAGCTCTGCACGATCTGGCTGTCCGAACCGGCGTGGAAATGGCCCATGTTGCCGGTGTCCAGCAGATAGAACTTGCCTTCCTTGCCGCCGCCCAGCAACAGCCGGGTGTCCGGGATCAGCAGCGGCCCGGCCGATCCCAGGTCGGCGTCGGCGGCGTCCAGGGCCGCGTTGTTGAAGGGGGAGAACCAGTCCGCGAGCGTGAGGCCGGGGGCCAGCTTGACGACGGCGTCCCCGAGCTCCGAACCGTCCGGACGGAAGCCGCCGTTGCCGGTCATGAAGTAGAGGTTCCCGTGGTCGTCGACGCCCAGGCCCTGGCCCGCCTGCCAGATGCCGCCCCGCTGGGTGCCGGGCGTGGTCACGTACACCCCCGCGCACCGGAGATCGCCGGCGTCGAAGCCGAACACCCAGCCGTGGTACGGATCCTGGTCGCCGTAGGCGGCGAACGCGACGTACACCCGGCCGCCCGCCAAGGTCAGCGCGGCGCGCTGGATCTGCCGGTTGCTGGTGAAGGTCAGCTTCCCCTGGGCGCTGCCGTCACCCGTGCCGGGCACCGTGGCGGTGATCCGCACCGGCCCGCCCAGGGCCTCCCGGCCGGTGGACAGGTCCAGCGCGTGCAGGGTGTGGTGGTACGCGCCCTGCTCCTTGGTGAAGGCGACGACATGGAGGACGTGCCGCTCCACGTCGATGACCGGTGTGCTGACCACCCCCACCTCGACCGCGATGTCGTGGTACACCGGCGGCCCCACATTCGCGTCGGGCAGGGTGACGGAGGGCCCGAGGGAGGCGTGCCACAGCGGTGCGGAGGCCGTCGGGTCGTCGGCGTCGAAGGCGTAGACGCTGTTGTGCATCGTCGCCGTGAAGACGACGTTGCGCAGCCCGTGGCCCTCGACGGGGCACTGGGCGAGATAGAGCGGCTGGGCGTAGATCTGACCGTCCACCGGGCGGCTGAAGAGCTTGCCGAAGGTGTCCGGGCGGACGTTTCCCGGGTGGAGGGTCGTCTCCAGCAGATTCGCGCCGGTGCGGCGGTTGTCGTTGTGCTGGGTCGTGACCGACAGCCCGGCCGGTGGCAGCGGGTTCATGGCGTCGCCTCCTGCGGGGGCCGGGTGGTGGTGGGTGCGGGCGTACGTGGGCGGGGACGGCGTCGAGCGGGCGGGATCAGCCGCGGGGGAGCGCGGCGCCGGGTATGGCCTCGGCGTCGCGGACGATGCCCTGCACCAGCGCGTGGTGCGGGGAGAGCGCGCAGGCGGGGTCGGTGGCCGCGGCGTCACCGGTCAGCTGGAACGCCTGGCAGCGGCAGCCGCCGTGATCGATCTCCTTGCGCGGACAGCTGCGGCACGGCTCCCGCATCCAGTCCGTGCCGCGGAACAGGTTGAACGCCTCGGAGCGGAACCAGATGTCGGCGAGGCCCGCTCGCCGGACGGTCGGCACGACGAGCCCCGGGATCCGCCCCGCCGCCGCGCACGGCAGCACATCGCCGTTGGGCGCGACGGTCAGCTGGCGGCTGCCCCAGCCGTGCATACAGGGCTTGGGCACGCCGTCGTGCAGGTCGGACACCACATAGACGATCTCCAGCCGCCCCGCGTGCCGCTCCCGTGCGGCCCGGATCACGGACTCGGCGGCGGTGAGCTGCTCGCGCGTGGGCAGCAGGGCCCGGCGGTTGAGCAGCGCCCAGCCGTAATACTGCGCGTTGGCCAGCTCCAGCCGGTCGGCCCGCAGCCGCACGGCCAGCTCGACCAGCGCCCCGGCCTGCCCGATATTGGCGCGGTGCAGCACGGCGTTGAGCGTCAGCGGCAGGCCCGCGTCCTTGACGAGCGTGGCCGCGGCGAGCTTCCGCCGGTGCGCCGGACGGCCCGCGAGGGCGTCCGCCTCCGGGGCGTCGGAGCTCTGCACGCTGATCTGCACATGGTCGAGCCCCGCGGCGGTCAGGGCCGACAGCCGGGCCGCGGTGAGGGCCTGGCCGCCGGTGATCAGGCCGGTGTAGAGACCGAGGCCGTGCGCGTGCGCGACGATCCCGGCCAGATCCCGTCGCACCAGGGGCTCGCCGCCGGACAGATGCACCTGGAGCACCCCGAGCTCACGGGCCTCGGCCAGCACCCGCCGCCACTGGGACAGCGTCAACTCCTCGGCGTAGGCGTCGAGTTCCACCGGATTGGAGCAGTACGCGCAGCGCAGCGGGCAGCGGTACGTCAGCTCGGCGAGCAACCCCAGCGGCCTATCCACCGGTGTGCTCCGGGGGACCGGGGGAGGGCTCGATCAGCCGCCGCCGCGCCAGCTCCGCAAGGAAGGCCCGGACCTCCCCGGCGGGCACCGACGCATAGGTCCGCGCCAGGGCGCCGGTGAGGGCGTGCTCGTCGGTGGCGCCGTCGCACAGCGCGAGCACGGCCGCGCCCGTCTCGTTGAGCAACAGGACACCCTCCGGGTGCAGCAGCACGCCGGTGTCCCGGACGGTGTCGTGGCCGAGCCGCACGCCACCGCGCAGCCGCCACCGGACCCCGGCGTCCGCCGTGGGCCCCGCCGGCCCGGCACCGCCCGGCCTCACCGGGCCCGGCCCGCGTGTTCGAGGGCGTCGAGGATGCTCCACAGCACATCGCACTTGAACGCCAGCGCGGCCAGGGCCGCCTGCTGTCGCTCCCGGGTCGTGCAGTGGGCGAGGACGAGCTCCAGGGCATGCCGGGCGTCGCAGGTGGCCGCGGCGGGGCGCTCGGCGAAATAGGCGTGGCCGGACGCGCTGACCCAGGGGTAGTGCGTGCGCAGCGCGGCGAGGCGCTCGCGCATCAGGTCGGGTGAGAACAGCTCGGTGAGCGAGGAGGCGACGGCCTCGGTCCAGGGGCGGGTGCGGGCGAAGGTCACATAGGCGTCGGTGGCGAAGCGGACGCCGGGGAGCACATGGCGCTCGTCCAGCACCTCCGAGCGGCTCAGGCCCGCGGCCTCGGCGAGGTCCAGCCACTGGGCGTGCCCGCCGTGCCGGTCGTCGGTGCCGTCCTGATAGAGGACCCGCTGCACCCAGCGGCGGCGCACCTCGGCGTCCGGACAGTTGGCGAGGACGGCCGCGTCCTTCTGCGGCAGGCACTTCTGGTAGTACCAGCGGTTGGCGATCCACTGCCGCAGCTCCTGGCGGCTCAGCTCGCCGCGGTGGAGGCGCAGGTGCAGCGGGTGCTTGTGCCAGTAGCGGTCGGAGTGGGCGCGCAGCGCGGTCGTGAATTCCTCCGTGCTCCAGGCGGTGGTCATCACCATCGCCCGGCGTAGGCCGTGACCTCTTGACCGAGCTCGATGTCCGCGAAGGCGGGCGGCAGCCAGGGCCGGAGCGCGGGCCCGCCGGGGCTCTCGCGGTGTGCGGGACGGCCCTGCCGCGCCGTGCCGGTGCGCGGGACCGCCGTCGTCGAACCGGGGCCCGGGCCCGGGCCCGACGATCGCGCGACGGGCCGGGGACTGCTGGTCGTTGCCGCTTCGGCCATGGTGGCTCCCCCGTCGTCCGCGAGTGCAGGGCGACCGGCGGGTGTGCCCTGCTCCCTTCCAGGGTGAGCCAGGGCACACATGAGCCACAATCACTGAATCGGGTGAACAATCATCCAATCACCCGTCACATAGGGCTGTTTCGCCCCTCCGGTCAGGGCATTCCCGCCCTCAGGCCGGCCGGTCGAGCAGCTCGTACGCGGGCAGGGTGAGGAACTCCGTGTAGTCCTCGTCCAGGGCGACCTTCAGCAGCAGGTCGTGGGCCTGCTGCCACCGGCCCGCGGCGAAGGCCTCCTCCCCGGCCTCGGCGCGGATCGCGGCGAGCTCCTCGGCGGCCACCCGGCGGGCCAGTTCCGCGGTGGCCTTCTCACCGTTGCCGAACACCACCCCGGCGTTGATCCACTGCCAGATCTGCGAGCGGGAGATCTCGGCGGTGGCCGCGTCCTCCATGAGGTGGAAGATGGCGACGGCGCCCGAGCCGCGCAGCCACGCCTCGATGTAGCGGATGCCGACCGCCACCGCGTTGCGCAGCCCCTCGTACGTCGGCTTCTCCTCCAGCGAGTCGACCGCGATCAGCTCGGCGGCCGTGACCCGTACGTCCTCGCGCAGCCGGTCCTTCTGGTGCGGCCGGTCGCCGAGTACCGCGTCGAACGAGGCCCGCGCGACCGGCACCAGGTCGGGGTGGGCGACCCACGAGCCGTCGAAGCCGTCGCGGGCCTCACGGTCCTTGTCGGCGCGGACCTTCTCGAACGCGGCCTCGTTGACCTCGGGGTCCTTGCGGGAGGGGATGAAGGCCGCCATCCCGCCGACGGCGTGCGCCCCGCGCCGGTGACATGTGCGCACCAGCAGCTCGGTGTACGCGCGCATGAACGGCGCCGTCATCGTCACGGCGTTGCGGTCGGGCAGGACGAAGCGCGGCCCGGCGTCGCGGAAGTTCTTGACGATCGAGAACAGGTAGTCCCAGCGGCCCGCGTTCAGCCCCGAGGCGTGCTCGCGCAGTTCGAAGAGGATCTCCTCCATCTCGTACGCGGCGGTGATCGTCTCGATCAGGACGGTGGCGCGGACCGTGCCCCGGGGGATGCCGACGTGGTCCTGGGCGAAGACGAAGACGTCGTTCCAGAGGCGGGCCTCCAGGTGCGACTCGGTCTTGGGGAGGTAGAAGTACGGGCCCTTGCCGAGGTCGATCAGGCGCCGGGCGTTGTGGAAGAAGTAGAGGCCGAAATCGACCAGGGCGCCGGGGACGGGGCGGCCGTCGACGGTGAGGTGGCGCTCGTCCAGGTGCCAGCCGCGCGGGCGGACCACGACGGTGGCGAGCTCCTCGGCCGGCCGGAGCGCGTACGCCTTGCCGCGGTCGTCGGTGAAGTCGATGCGGCGCTCGAAGGCGTCGGTCAGGTTGAGCTGGCCCCGTACGACGTTCTCCCAGGTGGGCGCCGAGGCGTCCTCGAAGTCGGCGAGCCAGATCCGCGCACCGGAGTTGAGCGCGTTGACGGCCATCTTGCGGTCGGTCGGGCCGGTGATCTCGACCCGCCGGTCCTGGAGCGCCGCCGGGGCGGGCGCCACGCGCCAGCTGTCGTCCTCCCGGATCCCGGCGGTCTCGGGGAGGAAGTCCAGGGCGGCGCTCCGCGCGATCTCCGCGCGGCGTGCGGCGCGGCGGGCGAGCAGTTCGTCGCGGCGCGGCGTGAACCGGTGGTGCAGCGCGCCGACGAAGGCGAGCGCCTCCTCCGTCAGTACCTCTGCCTGCTGCTCCACGGGAGGGGCGTCGACGATGACCGGCGAGGACGGCGCTGGTGCGGACATGGACTGTCACTCCTTCAGCGAGGACGGCACGCAGTGCCGCGCGAATCCTGATCAATGGAGAATAGTTTTCTCATGGTGGAAGTTCAATGGGGCGTGGTGGCGCCCGGTGCCAGGCCCCGCGCCCCCGCGGAAGCCCGAACTCCGCGCCCCCTGCCCGCCAACCCTCAGTCCAGGAGCCGCAGATCGTCCGGGGTGTCGACGTCGTCCGGCGCCGCGATGTCCGCGCACTCCACCAGCGTCACCTCCGCGGCGTGCTCGCGCAGATACGCGCGGGCGCCCCGGTCGCCGACGGCCGAACGCGCCACGCCCGCCCAGTGCTCGCGCGCGAACAGCACCGGATGGCCGCGCTCACCCCCGTACGCGGCCGCGGCCAGCCCCGCGCCCGCCCGGTGCGCGGCCACCAGCCGGGCCACCGCCTCGGCCCCCACGCGCGGCTGGTCCACGAGCGTCACCAGCACCGCCGAGACGTCCGTCGAGGCCAGCGCCGCGAGCCCGGCCCGCAGCGATGACCCCATGCCGTCGGCCCAGTCGGGGTTGTCCACCAGGACGCAGTCCGGCAGTTCGGCCCGGCCGCGCACATCCGCCGCGGCCGCGCCCAGCACTACGTACCGTGGTACGCAGCCGCCGTCCCGCAGCACCCGGGCCGCGAACTCCACCAGCGGCCTGCCCCCGTGGCCGAGCAGCGCCTTGGGCCGGCCACCCAGCCGGCGCCCGCCGCCCGCGGCCAGCAGCAGCCCGGCGACGGGCACCGCCCCGGGGGTGTCTGTCGTGTCCGTGGTCCGCGTCATGACCCCTGCATACCGCATCCGTTCGCCCTGCCGGGCGGAGGCCGGTTCGTCACCCGTGCGTGCGGAGTACGGACTTAATTTCGCTGTGCGTATAGCGCGCTGTACGGAAAGTGCGTTAACTGATCGGCGCGAGCGCGTGGGAGGGGGAGTGTCGTGGCGGAAGGCGCCGTTGTGGTGGAAGAGGAGCGAGTGGACCGCGTCGGTCAGGACCCTAGGGTGGACGCGTTGAGGGACGCGGTGTCCCGGCTGCGCCGGGCGCTCGCGGCACACCCGGCCCGGTTACCCGACCGGGACGCCGCCGAGGACGAACTGGCCGCGCTGGACGCCATGGCGCGCGAGGGCGAACCCGAAGTGCCCCGGCTGCGCCGCTCCCTGCTGCTGGTCGCGGGCGCCGTCGGCTCCGTCAGCGCCCTGGCGGCGGCCCTCGCCGAACTCCGCGCCGCGGTCGACCGGTTCGGCGGCACACGGGTGCCGGAGCAGGGCTCGGGAAGGCCCCTGGACGAGGCCGCGCGCGGTGCCCCGGAAGAGGGCGCGCACCGCGTCCCGAGCCCCCGGGAAGCCCCCGGAGAGGACTGAGGGCATCGCCGGCCGGGGTCAGGCGGTGGCCGCCAGCGCCAGCGACAGCTCCGCGGCGACCTCCTGGAGCAGCGGCACGATCTTCTCCGTGGCCGCGTCCGTCACCCGGCCCGCGGGACCCGAGATGGAGATGGCGGCGGACGTGGGGGAATCGGGCACCGGCACCGCCAGGCAGCGGACGCCGATCTCCTGCTCGTTGTCGTCCACCGCGTAGCCCGACTCGCGCACCCGGGCCAGCGCCTCCAGGAAGACGTCCGGCGTGGTGATCGTCTTCTCGGTCGCGGCGGGCATGCCCGTACGGGCCAGCAGCGCCCGCACCTCGTCGTCCGGGCTCTGCGCGAGCAGCGCCTTGCCGACGCCCGTGGTGTGCGGCAGCACCCGGCGGCCCACCTCGGTGAACATCCGCACCGAGTGCCGGGACGGCACCTGCGCCACATAGACGACCTCGTCGCCGTCGAGCAGCGCCATGTTCGCCGTCTCGCCGGTCTCCTCGACCAGCCGGGCCAGGTGCGGGCGGGCCCAGGTGCCGAGCAGTCGGGACGCGCTCTCGCCGAGCCGGATCAGCCGCGGGCCGAGCGAGTACCGCCGATTGGGCTGCTGACGTACATAACCGCAGGCCACCAGCGTGCGCATCAGCCGGTGGATGGTCGGCAGCGGCAGCCCGCTGGTCGTCGACAGCTCGCTCAGCCCGACCTCGCCACCGGCGTCGGCCATGCGCTCCAGCAGATCGAAGGCGCGCTCCAGTGACTGGACACCGCCACTGGTCGGGACGGTTCGGGGGTCGGCGGGCGAGGGCACGTCTGGGTCCTTCCGGTACAGGGGTGGCAGCAGCCTACCGGGACATCGAGGGCTTTACGCCCCACCTTCCACAATTTGAAAACCGACTTCTGGTGCATGAAATGCGCAAGGGGTCGGGGGGTCTTGACGGGTACGGGACACGGCTGAAGACTGCGTGCACCGCGGTTCAACAGAACGTTGAAATTCCGGCTCCAAGGGCCCGAAGGGCCCGCCGGAGGAGGGTGCGTGCTCGTGGCCGCAACCGATACGAGGGTCCCGGTGCCACCGGTGGAGCTGGTGCTGCGCTCCACGCGCGTCGTCACCCCGGAAGGCGTCCGGCCCGCCTCCGTCACCGTCGCCGGCGGCCGGATCGCGGCCGTCCTCCCGTACGCGACCGGGCCCGGACCCGGCCCAGGCGCGGTCGGCGGGCCGTACGGGACCGGGGCCGTCGTCGAGGACCTCGGTGACGACGTCCTGCTCCCCGGCCTCGTCGACACCCATGTGCACATCAACGACCCCGGCCGCACCGAGTGGGAGGGGTTCGCGACCGCCACCAGGGCAGCCGCCGCCGGTGGCATCACCACCCTCGTCGACATGCCCCTCAACAGCCTCCCGCCCACCACCACCCTCGAACACCTGCGGACCAAACAGGGCGTCGCGTGCGACAAGGCCCACGTCGACCTCGGCTTCTGGGGCGGCGCCCTGCCCGGCAACCTCGCGGAGCTGCGGCCCCTGCACGACGCCGGGGTCTTCGGCTTCAAGGCGTTCCTCTCGCCCTCCGGCGTCGAGGAGTTCCCCTCGCTCGGCCCCGGCGACCTGGAGGCGGTCGCGGCCCGGATCGCCGCCCTCGACGGACTGCTGATCGTCCACGCCGAGGACCCCGGCCACCTGCGACGCGCCCCGCGACCGGACGGACCGCGCTACTCCGGCTTCCTCGCCTCACGCCCCCGCGCCGCCGAGAACGAGGCGATAGCCCGGCTGATATCCGTCGCCCGCCGACTGGGCACCCGCGTCCACATCCTGCACCTGTCCTCGTCCGACGCCCTGCCGATGATCGCCGCCGCCAAGGCCGACGGGGTGCGGCTCACCGTCGAGACCTGCCCGCACTTCCTCACCCTCACCGCCGAGGAAGTCCCCGACGGCGCCACCGAGTTCAAGTGCTGCCCGCCGATACGCGAGGCCGCCAACCGGGACGCCCTGTGGGCCGGGCTCGCCGACGGCACCATCGACTGCGTCGTCTCCGACCACTCGCCCTGCACCACCGACCTGAAGGTCCCCGACTTCGGCCGCGCGTGGGGCGGCATCTCCTCCCTCCAACTGGGCCTGCCCGCCGTCTGGACCGAGGCCCGGCGGCGCGGCCACACCCTCCACGACCTCGCCCGCTGGATGTCCGGCGGCCCCGCCGCCCTCGCCGGCCTGAGCGCCAAGGGCGCCGTCGAGGCGGGCCGCGACGCCGACTTCGCCGTCCTCGCCCCCGACGAGACCTTCACGGTCGACCCGGCCGCGCTCCATCACCGCAACCACGTCACCGCCTACGCCGGGAAGACCCTGCACGGCGTCGTACGGGCGGCCTGGCTGCGCGGCCGCCGGATCACCGGCCACGGCGGCCCCACCGAGCCCACCGGCCTCCTCCTCGAAAGGCAGCGCAGCGCATGAACGGCACCCCCGCGGACATACCCTCGTTCACCGGCGACGCGAATCCCTACGCGGGCGGCGACCCGTACGCCGACTACCGCACCGCGGCCTTCCCCTTCGACCGGTTCCCCGACCTCGCCGACCGGCGGCTGGGCGCCGGGGTGATCGCCGCCAACGACGAGTTCTTCGCCGAGCGCGAGAACCTCCTCAAGCCCGGCGCCGCGCACTTCGACCCCGAACACTTCGGCCACAAAGGCAAGATCATGGACGGCTGGGAGACCCGCCGCCGCCGCGGCGCCTCCGCCGCCACCCCGCACCCGGCCGACGACGACCTCGACTGGGCACTCGTCCGCCTCGGGGCACCCGGCGTCATCCACGGCATCGTCGTCGACACCGCCCACTTCCGCGGCAATCACCCACAGGCCGTCGGCGTCGAGGCCACCGCCCTGCCGGGCACGCCCTCACCGGAGGAACTGCTCGCCGACGGCGTGAAGTGGACGGTCCTCGTCCCCCGCACGTCCGTCGGCGGCCACGCCGCGAACGGCTTCGCCGTCGACTGCCCGGAGCGCTTCACCCACCTCAGGCTCAGCCAGTACCCCGACGGCGGCATCGCCCGCCTCCGCGTCCACGGCGAATCCGTACCCGACCTCGCCTGGCTCGCGGCCCTCGGCACCTTCGACCTCGCCGCGCTGGAGAACGGCGGCCACGTCGAGGACGCCTCCGACCGCTTCTACTCCTCCCCCTTCCACACCATCCACCCCGGCCGGTCGCGCCGCATGGACGACGGCTGGGAGACGCGACGCCGTCGGGACAACGGACACGACTGGGTGCGCTACCGCCTCACCGGTCGCGCCGAGCTGCGGGCGATCGAGATCGACACGGGGTGCTACAAGGGGAATTCGGCGGGGTGGGCGACGGTTTCGGTGCTCGATGCCGCGAACTCCTCCGGGTGGACGGAAGTCGTGCCTCGGACGCGGCTTCAGCCTGATGCGGTGCATCGGTTTGTGCTGCCGGGGCCTGTGGTGGCGACGCATGTCCGTCTGGACATCCACCCTGACGGGGGTGTGGCGCGGCTACGGGTGCACGGTTCGCTGGTGTCTTGATTTTCCCCAGCCCCGCCCCTTCCCGAAACCGGGGCTCGTGCCCCAGGCCCCCGGCTGCGGGTCCGTTGCCGCCTGCGGCGGAGAGCGCCCTGCGGGCGCGTCCTCAAACGCCGGACGGGCTGGAATCAGCCCGTCCGGCGTTTGAGGACGAGCGGCGAAGCCGCTTTCGGGGTCTGGGGCGGAGCCCCAGTTTCGGGAAGGGGCGGGGTGGGGAACAAAGCCCGCCGCAGGCGCAACAGACCTGCACCTCAAGGCCGTCGATCAGAACCGCACGGGAACCCACCGCGGCCCCCGAATAAGCAGGCCCTCCCGCCAGGCCAGAGCCCCCGGATGGACATCCAGCGCCAGTTCCGGGAAGCGCTCCAGCAGCGACCGGATCGCGATCCGCGCCTCCAGGCGGGCCAGTGGCGCGCCCAGGCAGTAGTGGATGCCGTGCCCGAAGGCGACGTGTCCGCGGGCGTCGCGGCGGATGTCGAAGCGGTGCGGCTCCGGGAAGCGGGCGGGGTCGCGGTCCGCGTCGGCGAGGACGGGCAGGACGAGCGCGCCGCCGCCCGGGATGCTCACGCCGCCGATCTCCACCGGCTCGGTGGTGAACCGGTAGGTCGGCGTCTCCACCGGCCCGTCGTAGCGCAGCATTTCCTCGACGGCGTTCTCCAGCAGGCCGGGGTCGGCGCGCAGCTCCGCCAGCTGGTCGGGGTGTTGGAGGAGGGCCAGGACGCCGTTGGAGATCAGGTTCACGGTCGTCTCGTGCCCGGCGACGAGCAGGAGCCAGGCCATGCCGAGGAGTTCGTCGGGCGAGAGCCGGTCGCCGTCCTCGTCGGTGGTGCGGATCAGCGCGCTCAGCAGGTCGTCGCCGGGCTCCTCGCGCTTGGCTGCGACGAGCTCGGTGAGGTAGGCGCGGCCCGCGCTCGAGGCGACGGCCTTCTCCTCCAGCGGCGCGGACCCCACCGCGATGTCGGACCAGGCGCGAAAGGCCTCCCGGTCGAGGGAGGGCACGCCCAGCAGCTCGCAGATGACGCCCATGGGCAGCGGGAACGACAGGGCGTCGACGAGGTCGGTGCGGCGGTCGGGGGCCGCGGCCATCGCGTCGAGCAGCTCGTCGGTCATCCGCTGTACCTGAGGGGCCATCGCCTCGACGCGCCTGGGGGTGAACTCCTTGGTGACGAGCTTGCGCAGCCGGGTGTGGTGCGGGGCGTCCTGGATCAGCATGTGCGGGCCCGAGGCCACGGGTATGAGCCCGACGTCGTCGGCGGCCGTCAGCCAGTCCTTCGACAGCCGTGGGTCGTTGAGCGTCGCGCGCACCTCGTCATAGCCGACGACGAGCCAGGCCTCCGCGCCCTCGGGCATCCGCACCCGGTGCACGGGGCCGATCGCGCGCAGTTCGGCGTAGACGCGGTACGGGTCTCTGGCGAACTCCTGCCCCATCGCCGCCAGGTCGACCAGCTCGCCGGTGTCCGTACTCATGGTTGCCCCCTCACGTTGACCAAGATCACCACAGTACTCCGGGCGGTCGATGGTCGAACAGGGCGGCGCTGTCGGCGGGTTGGCCCTGCGGCCGGTCAGGGATAGGAACGCAGATACGCCGCATTCGTGGTCGCGTCGGACGGCCCTCCGGTGTCGTTGACGATGTGCCGGATGGTGCCCGTGCCGCCGAGCGAGACCGTGACCAGGTCGTGGAAGCGCACCCCGGGCCGCCGGGGCGCCGCGAAGGCCCGGTCGGCCACCACGCGCGGATCGGCGGTGAAGTGGCCGTAACTGCCCATCCCCCAGCCCTCGTGCCGCGTCACCCGGCCGCCGACCTCGTAGGCGGGGTACCCCTTGGTGGCACCCCGGCTCCAGGCGGCCTGGGAGGGCGGGTCGTAGGGCAGCTCGTTCTGGAAGAAGTACGTACGGCCGTCCTCGCCGTTCCAGACGGTCTGCCGGCGCTGGTAGTGCTCGACGAACAGCCCGTACATCGTGACGCGGTCACCGTTCACGACCAGGCCCTCGGCGGCGGTGTTGGCGGTCCAGCCGACGCCGGTGCCGTGGTCGGCGCGCCACAGCCACAGGTCGTCGCCGATGACGTCCGAGCTGTTGACGACGAGGGTACGGACCGCCTTGCCGACGCCCGCGCCGCCGACGCGGAAGAACACGTCGTGGAGCGAGACGGGGTCGCGCTCGTGCCGCCGGCGGGCGCCGGGCGGCCCGATCTCCATCAGGGCGGGCGAGGCGACGGGACCGGCGTCGACGAGGAGGCCGGCGATGCGGACGCCGTCGACGTCGGCGACGGACAGGGCGGTCGCGCCGTGTTCGGGGACGAGGGTCGCGAGTCCCAGGCCGAGGACGACCGTGCCGGGACGGGTGATCCGCAGCGTCCGGTCGAGGTGGTGGACGCCGGGGGTGAGCAGCAGGTCCTTGCCGTGTGCGAGTGCCGCCTGGATCCGCCCGGCGGGCGTCCCGGGCCGCACGACGAGGAACCGGTCGAGCGGACGCGAGGAGCCCGGCTGCCGGGCGCCGCGTTCCCAGGTGGTGCCCGAGGTGGCGGTGCGCAGCGCGGGTACGAAGACGCGGCAGGCGCCCGCGCGGTCGACGTAGAGGAACGGCTTCTCGCGTACGCGGGGTGTCCGGTCGACCCGGGTGTAGGGAGGGCGGGGGAAGGTGCCCGCGGGGGCGTTCCGTACGCCGACGAACACCATGTTCCAGGTGCCACCGGTCCAGCCGCCGAAGTGGCTGTCCCGGGACAGCCATTGCTGCTGGGTGCCCGAGCGCACCTGTCCGTCGATCCGCGAGTCGGCGAGGAAGCCGCCGCTGGCCCAGCCCCCGTCGTCGAGCCGCAGGTCCCCGCGCAGGTGCATCCGGCGGTACGGGGCGGCCTGGGACACCGCCCAGCGGTCGGCGCCGGAGGCGGGGGTGACGGAGAGGTTCTCGGCCTCGCGCCAGAAGTTCTGGGTGGCGTTGCCCTGGAACCAGTCGGCCTCCGCGTGCACGGCTCCCCGGATCGTGACGTCGTCGGGCGACATCCCCAGGCCCGCGACCTGGGTGGAGAACCCGACGTTGACGTCGACGTCGTAGGTGCCCGGTTTGAACAGCAGCGCCTGCCGGGCGGGCCCGAACTGGTTGCGCTCCTGCCGCCGGAAGACCTCGTCCACCTTCCGCTGGATCGCGGCCCTGGGCATGCCGGGGTCGAAGACGGTGACGTTCGGGCCGAGGTCGGGTACGGCCGGCGGGGCCGCGGAAGGGGCCTGGGAGAGGGCGAGGCAGGCGGCGCCTGCCAACGCGGTGATCAGGACGCGTACGGACCGGGATCTCACCCGGCCATTACAGCGGAGGTCCCGCCGTCGGAGGTGACGGCGGGACGCAACTCGCGGTGGGTGCCGGGCCCGTGCGGGCCCGGATGGGTCAGCGGGCTCAGCAGGTGAAGTCGACCAGGTCGAACGTCGCGTAGTGGTCGGCGGTGTAGTAGTCCTCGTGCTGCTGCCGGCCGGTGATGATGCGGCGGGCGCCGCGGTCCGGGGCACCGGGGGTCTTGACGGTGTACTCGTGGTAGTAGCCGCCGGCCTGCTGCGGCAGCACGCCTTCGCGGTTGGAGAAGACGATTCCGTCCCTCGGATAGGGGAAGGGGCCGCCGTTGTCGATGAGGGTGATGGTGTCGTGCGCCTGGGACGGCAGGTCCCCGTAACAGATGTCGCCGACGATCTTCACGGAGGCGGTGGCGCTGACGGAGGCCGGGTGGGCGGCGGTGGGAGTGGCGGCGACGGCGGGGCCGCCGAGCAGCAGCACCGAGGTCAGGGCGGCGAGCGCCGCGGTACGCGTGAAACGAGGGGGGTTGGTCATGACGCCCAGCATGACGCGCGTAGCTCATGACATGTCAATGCCAAAAAGAAGAGTTTCCCGGCTGTTCACCGGGGTGGTGCGAGAGATGAAGTGATCAAGAGAAACCCATGAAGAGCCCTGGTGGAGGGCCCGGCGGAATCTTTGCCTCAGGCTCTCGGGCCGGATGATTTGCCTTGCAGGCAAAAACTTTGCCTCTGAGGCATGGGCGGGGCTATACCGGACACATGAGCCCGTCGCCCGACCTGGCCGCGCCACCCGGCCCGGCCGACCTCGCAGACCTGCCGTCCGTCGCCCCACGCCTGCGCGACCTGCGCAGACGCAGTGGCCTGACCCTGGAGGCCGCCGCCGCGCGCGTAGGCCTGTCACCCGCGCACCTGTCCCGCCTGGAGACCGGCCGCCGCACCCCGTCCCTGCCGATGCTGCTGACGCTGGCACGTACGTACGGGACGACGGTATCGGACCTCCTGGGCGAGGCGATCCCCGAGCGCGATCCCATTGTGCGCGCGGACCGCATGGAAGCCCAGGAGTCCGGCGGCTGGACGTACTGGCGGGCCGGCGGCTCCGGGCGGGCCATGCAGGCGCTGCGGCTGCACGTGCCCCCGGGCGCGGGCGACCAGGCCGAGCTGGTGCGGGTGCACCCCGGCGAGGAGTGGCTCTATGTCACCGGTGGGCGGCTGCGGCTGACCCTCGGCGAGTCCGTCCACGTGCTGGACCCCGGCGACGCCGCGCACTTCGACTCGCTCACCCCGCACCGCATCGCCGCCGCGTCGGGCGGCGGAGTGGACCTGCTGTTCATGCACACGCTGATGCAGAGCGGCGCGACCGAGCTCTGCCTCGGCGGCGCCGCACCGACCCGGAGGGGAATGCCTTGAGCAACGCCTCGCAGGACCTGAACACCGCCGACGTCACCACTGCCGCACCGGCTGCCGAACCGGTGGTGAAGAAGGTGAACGAGCAGGACCGGGCCCCGATGTCGGTGACGATCCGGATCTTCATCTACCTCGTCGCCGTCCACTTCTTCGCGGCCTTCCTCTTCCTCCTCTTCTACCTGGCCGGGGCCAAGTGAGCGCGGCGCCCCGGCGCCGGGCCGCGATCTTCTGACAACCTGTTCCCGGGGCTCCTCACCGCTCGGGACAGGAAGGCGTCAAGATGGCTCGTACGGCCCGGGAAGTGCTGGCGGACGCGGTGGGCGGGCTCGCGCCCGACGACGGGGCGAACCCGCTGGTGCCACTGATCGCGACGGGCGAGGCACCCCGCGAGGTCTTCGCGGCCCTCGCCCTGGAGCAGCACCACATCATCCCCGGCGACCGCCGCAGCTTCCTGCACCTGGCCGGCCGGGCGGCGCCACAGCCCGCCGTGGCCGCCTTCTTCCGCTTCCTCGCGGAGGGCGAGACCGAGGCCCTGCACCGCTTGTCGGCCCTCGCGACCGCCTGCGGCCTGGACGAGGACGCGGTGCGGGCGTACGAGCCACAGGCCGGCTGCCAGGCCTACCCCGCGTACGCGGCCTGGCTCGCACTCGGCGCCGAGCCCGTCGACGCGGTGGTCGCGCTCACCGCCAACTTCGCCGCCTGGTCCGGCTACTGCGGGACCGTCGGCCGCGCCATGCGCGACCACTACGGCTTCGACGACCGCGCGTGCGCCTTCTTCGACTTCTTCGCCGAACCGTCCCCCGAGGCGGAGGAACTCTCCCTGGCAGCGGTCGCCTCCGGCCTGACCACCGGCCTGCTCTCGGAACCGACGGCCCACCGCTACGGCCGCCTGATCCAGTCCTACGAGCTGATGTTCTGGGAGACGCTCGCTGTACGCCTCGCTGTACGGTGAGGCCATGGTGATCTACCACGTCGCGTCCCTGGAGGACCGGAAGCACGCCGAAGCGATCGACAACTCCTTCACCACCGACACGGTCCTCGAAGTGACGGCCACCGACGGGGAAATCCGCATCCGCTCCGTCCCCGTGGACCCTCCGGTGCGCAAGGTGTATCCGGATGACGAGGAGAGCGAAGGCGAGGACCATGTCATCGTCGCCGTCGACACCGAGGGCCGGGTGCGCGGCGCGATCACCCTCGCATACGCCCCCTGGAACCGCCGCCTCCACATCACCGACTTCAGGGTGTCCCCGACTCACCGAGGCCGGGGCATCGGCACTGCTCTGATGGAGCGAGCTCTGGCCCACGGTCGTGAACTCTCCGCAAGGACGGCCTGGCTGGAGGTCACCAACGTGAACGCCCCTGCGGTGCGGGCTTATCGCCGCATGGGGTTTGCGCTGTGCGGTCTGGACACGTCGCTGTACGTGGGGACGGAGTCGGAGGGGGAGACGGCGCTGTTCATGAGCCGGGGGTTCTGAGCACGGAAACATGATCATTTGGTGAGTGGGAATTTGCGACAATGACCGGGCTCTGCGGCGTCATCGTGCCGCAAGGCTCGACCAGGCCGCTCCATGGGCGGCCCTGATTCACGGACTTGATTCCCATACATACTTCAAGAAGTCGTTCAGCGCCTTCCGCTGGGCGTCGCTCACCGAACTCCCGTGTGCCGGCTGGGCTGGCCGTGTACGCAATGGTCGTGGCGCTGCTGACCGCCGGTTTCGGCGCCGCCCGTACGCAGTCCGCGCACGCATCCCCCGCCGACTGGAAGGTGCCGCGGCTCGCGGTGATGCCTCTGGGTGACTCGATCACCGAGGGCGCCCGCAGCACCACGAACTCCGGATACCGCGGCGAACTGTGGAACCGGTTGACCCCGCACGCCGACAGCCTGGACTTTGTGGGTTCGCAGCAGCACGGCCGACAATTGGCCGACCGGGACCACGAAGGGCATTCGGGCTGGCGGATCGACGAGTTGTCCGTCAATATCGAAAAGTGGCTGGCGGCGGCGCGCCCCAACGCGGTGCTGCTGCATATCGGCGCCAACGATGTGGATCAGAACTATCACGCGGACACCGCCCCCGACCGACTCGGCAGCCTGATCGACCAAATAACGGCAGCCGCGCCTGGGGTGACGGTACTGGTCTCATCACTGGTTCCCTCAACCAATCCTGAAACCCGGGCACGTATCGAGAAGTTCAACACCGCGGTGCCAAGAGTCGTCGACGAGCGGCGGAAGAGGGGATTGGACGTCGGGTACGTCAGCATGGCCGAAGTCACCATCCAGGACCTCGGTGACTGGCTCCACCCCAATGACGGTGGATATGTCAAGATGGCCAACGCGTTCTACAACGGCATCGCCCGGGCGGCCGCAGACGGCTGGATCCGCGAGCGCGTCGATGTCAGGCCCGTCTCGCCTCACAAACTGCCCTTGGGCGATTACCAGGTTGACATCAACGGTGACGGCCGGGCGGACTACCTCGTGGTCGACGAATACGGCGCCGTCAGCGCCTGGCTCAACAACGGTGACAAAAACCATGTCGCCTGGACCAAAGCGGGCCGGAACGGCCGGATCGCCACCGGTGTCGGTGCGTCGGGCGACCAGGTGCGCTTCGCCGACATCAACGGTGATGGCCGAGCCGATTACCTGGTGGTCGATGACAGTGGTGCCGTTCATGCCTGGCTCAACGACAGCACCACAGGCCAGGACAAGTGGACCGACACGGGTACCTTCGCTCCCGGTGGCCGTGTACCCCGTGACCAGGTGCGCTTCGCCGACATCAACGGTGACGGCCGAGCCGACTACCTGGTTGTCGACGAGCACGGTGCCGTACACGCCTGGGTCAACAACGGGATCGGCGGCCACGACGGGTGGACCGATGCGGGCGTCATCGCCACCGGTGTCGGCGTGCCGGGTGACAAGGTGCGCTTCGCCGATGTCAACGGCGACCGGCGGGCTGATTACCTGGTGGTCGATGACAGTGGTGCCGTTCATGCCTGGCTCAACGACAGCACCACAGGCCAGGACAAGTGGACCAAGGCGGGCGTCATTGCCACTGGCACCGGGGCACCCATGGATCAGGTGCGCTTCGCCGACATCAACGGCGATGGCAAGGCGGATTACCTCACGGTCGACGACATCGGCGTGATCCGCGCTTGGGTGAACAACGGGGGAGACGGCCATGACGAATGGCCCGGGATCGGCCCGGTCTCCTCTGCCGCCGCCCCAGGAAGCAGAATCCGGATCTGAGGTATGAGGACGAACCGAGACACGGCGCAGCCTGCATCACAAAGTGGAATGCAGGCTGCGCCGTGAGTGACGGGATCAGCCGACGAGCTGGATCTCGGGGCGCGTCGTGCCCGCCGTGCTCACATCGGGGTAGTAGCTGAGCGGTCCGGCGGCCCAGCGGATGAGAACGTCATAGGAGGGTTTGCCGTGGCCGGAGAACGAGCCCACGGTGAGGTTCTGGACGTTGTTCCAGGCCGAGTTGAGGGGACGAATGCGGGTCCTGTCGCGGTAGCCGGTGGGGCTCAAGGCGGAGAACAAGGTCGCCGAGCCGTCGCTCCAGCGGACCAGCAGGTCAGCGGTTCTGTCTCCGTTGAACTCACCGGAGCTGATCTGCATGGCGCCGGCCCAGCCCTTCTCCAGCTGGGACTGCTTCCCGATGCCGTTGGTGCCGAGGTCGGAATACAGGGTGGTCGAGTCGTCGTCCCACACAACGAACATGTCGTCGCGCAGAGGGTTGTCCGTGTAACGGCCGACCGCGATGAGGCGGGCACCCTTCCAGTAACTGCCGACGGCGCCCAGGGTCTTCTCCTCGTGGAAGCCGTTCTGGTCGACGTGGGTGTACGTCGAGAGCTTGCCGTTGGCCCAGCGCACGGTGATGCCGTCCGATCCGCTGCCGGTGAAGCTGCCGGCGGCGACGGCGCGGGCGTCCTTCCAGTAGCTGCCCGCAGGGGCAACCTTGTATTCAGCGGAGAAGGGATACTGCGGCAGATCGTGATCGGCGCCCTGGAAGATACTGGCTGAGCCGTCCTTCCAGGCGACGAACAAGTCCGTCCGGTCCTTGGCGGCCACGGAGTGGTCCGTGAAGTATCCGGACGTCATGTAGGCGGCGTTCTTCCAGTCGTCCCGGGGCAGGATGCTCGCTGAGGCAACGCTCTGGACCCACCCGGCGAGGTTGTCGACGCGGGCATTGACGGCACCCTTACGGGTCTCGTCCTCGTGACCGAAGCATCCGCCCTGCCAGGAGCGGGTGTTGATACCGACAAGCTCGTAACGACCGCCGATGTCGCGGAACGTGGGAGCTCCGGTATCGCCTTCGCAGACCGCGGCGTCGTTGGCCTTGCCACTGATGTTGACCGTGGTGTTCTGCACGGCGTCCACGGAGAACTTCGCGTAGTGCAATCGGTCGGGTACCCACTCGTCCTTGGTACGGCCGTAGCCGCTCACGAAGACGTCCTCGCCCGGCAGGGGGGTCTTGAAGCCGAGTTCCACGGGGGTGATGCCGGTGACGGGATATTCGAGCTTGGCCATGAGCAGGTCACTGCCCATGGCGGGGACGAGGTCCACGACCTTCACGACACTGCCGCCATCGCGAGTGAGGTCGGTGCGACCGATGGTGGCGACGGTCTTCAGCTTCGGCGCACCGGAAGCGCCGTCCGAGCTCCCCGGGTTGGCAGGGAAGCAGCTCGCGGCGGTCAACAGCCACTGGCTCTCGACGAGTGCGCCGGAACAGCTTCGCTCGCCGCCGATGTCGAGCTTCGCTGTGAACGCGTACGAGCCGTCCTTGGTGGCCGGACCGACGACAGCGTCGGCGGGGATGGCGGTCAGCAGGCTGGCCGCTGTGGTGGAGGCGAGGAGCCCGGCGACCAGGGCTGCGCGCGGACGTCTGACGGGCATGTGCTTTTTCCTGTCTGATTCTGGATTGGTGAGTCGGGCCATCGGAGAGTTGTCGGACCCGATGGCGGGCGCCGGGACGACGTCCCGTTGATCAGCTGGTGACGCGGAGCTCGACCAGGACAGTGGGGGCGGTCGGCGGGGTGCCCGCTGTGCCGACGCCCTTGGCGTCGTTCTTGGGCACGGTGACGGTCTGGGTCTGCCCCTCGGCGGTGAGACCGGCCTGGACGGCGACGTCACCGGTCATGATGTTGTAGACCTTGGGGATTTCCAACGTGAGTTGGCCGGTTCTGCCGGTTCCGGTGACCTTGAAGCAGTACAGGCCCCGCTCGCTCTGTCCGGGGTGGTCCATCGACGTCATGATCTGGATGTCCCTGGAGACCTTGCAGTCGGCCAGCAGGATGTGGCCGTCTCCCTTGCGGAGAGCGATGCCCTTTTCCTTGAGGATCTTCGCCGCGTTGGGGTAGTCAAAAGTCTCCACGGCGGACGGAGGTGTGGGCTCCTCCGTCGGCGCGGGCGCCGGTGATGCGACTGCGGTGCCTATGGCCCAGATACCGAAGACGAGTGAAGCGGACCCGATAGCGCCGACGGTCAGTGTTCTGCGCACACGATGTATCACCAGGAAAAGCCTTCCAGGATTTATGCAGCGATAGAGGGCCGCGCGAAATGACGAGATGAAGACAGCTGCGGTGGAACCTATCATCTCTCCTGACTTTGCCTGGACTTGATTTAACGTCAGGCTTTAAAGCCCAGGTGAAAGGATGTTTTATGGGCGTCTGAAATTGACGTGTCCATGTCGAATATGCTTCTGCTTTGCCAGAGGTGAAGCGCTTGCGGTCCGAGTTGACGGTGACTCAACTCTCCTGGTTGTAAGGGGTCGACACGGTTATGCTCACGGCGCCGCAGTGCGGCCAAGGACAACCGGCAAGGAGATGTTGAGCAGTGAGACGAAATACTCTCTTGACGAGACCACGGAGAAAGCGGAAGATTGGCGCCCGCTTATTGTGCCTGGGGATTCTGCCGTCTGCGCTCCTGATGGGATTACTCGGAACAAGTCCTGCTGTCGCGGCGGGGACGCCGGATGCGACTGCCCTGGACCGCGGCCGTGTGGTGGAGTTGTGGACGACAGGTGGCCCGTCGGTCAAGGCCGCGGCCGAGGCCGCGCTCATGGGCACGGACGAGGACATCCGCAAGTTCCTCGGCAGTGAGAAGGACTTCGCCGAGCTCACCGATGACCGCATCAACGCGACCCGTGTCTTCACCGCGGGTGGAGTGAACGTCCGTGAGGCGGCCTACAAGGCGTTGTCCGGTTCACAGGAAGACCTACGTGCCTTCCTGAAGGACGGCTGGAAGGCGCCGTTCGAGACGGACATGCGCATCCGTACCACACAGATCATGGATGCGGGCGGTCCCGCGGCCAAGGAAGCCGCCCAGGCCGCATTGCGGGGATCGATCGATGATGTCCGCAAGTTCCTCGACGAGGGTCAGTACACGACCCGGGACAACGACGACCGGCTGCGGGCCACCCAGATCATGAGCGCGGGCGGCCCGGCGACGAAGGAAGCGGCGAAAGTCGCACTGCGCGGTTCCATTCAGGACATCCGCGAGTTCCTGGCGGTGGGTCAGAACATCGCCCGTTCCCGCGATCAGGAACGGGCCAGCGTCGCCCAACTCGCCGACCAGGCCAAGGAGGACGGCAAGGTCGCCAAGCAGCAGACCAATGCCGCCAAGGAAGCCTCGCAACGCGCGGTGAAGGCATCCGAGTTGGCGAAAATGGAAGCGAAGAACGCGGCCGCCGAGACGAAGGCGGCGGGCAAGGACGCGGGCCGGGCCGCGAACGCGGCGGGCCGGGCCGCCGACGCGGCACAGGGCGCTGCCAATGCCGCGCAGGAAGCCATCGACGCGGCACAGGCGGCGAACTACGCTGCCCGGATGGCCGCGAGCGCTGCCGCGAATGCCGCTGCCGCCGCCTCGGCCGCCGCGGCAGCGGCGTCGAGGGCCCGCGACGCGGCGGCCGGCGCGGCGACGGATGCAGGCATGGCCGCAGCCGCACGCCAGGCCGCTGAGGACGCGGACGCTGCTGCACGCGCGGCCGAGCGGTCGGCGGACGCCGCCAAGGAAGTTGAGGTCGCGGCACGCGCGGCCGGTGCGGCAGCGGACGCGGCCGCGAGTGCGGGCTCCAACGCCGATGCGGCGGCCGACGCCGCTGAGGAGGCCAGCGGTTACGCGGGGCAATCGAGTTCCGAAGCGGCTCGGGCCAAGGCATGGGCGGCGACGGCGCGCAGCCAGGCACGGGAGTCCCGACGGGCCGCCACCGCGGCACGGGACCTCGCCTACGAGGCCGCTGACGCTGCGGCAGAAGCGCGAGAGGCTGCCAACTCGGCTGCCGGACACGCCCAGCGGGCAGCTGCCGCCGCCAGACGGGCCGCCGAGCACGCCGGTGAGGCGGCAACGGCTGCCAAGGAATCATCGGAGCACGCCAAGGCGGCGAAGGAAGCCGCCGACAAGGCGTCCGACGCGGTCGCCACCGCCAAGAAGATTCACGACGTGGCGACGAAGATCGAGGCCGAGGGGCTTCAGTCCAGGACCGCGGCCGGGATCGAGCAGGCCAGGGCCGAGAAGAAGGCCCAGGCTCTGGGCAAGGCGGAAGCGGAGCGGGCGGACAAAGAGGCCAAGGACCTCGCCGACGAAGCCGTACGCCTTACCACTGAAGCCGCCAAGCCCGGCACGGACACCAAGGACGCGGTGGCCAAGGGACGCAGGGCTGCCGTCCTGGCGATGAAGACCCGCGGCCCCTGGAGCCAGATGGCCGCCAAGACCGCACTGACGGGCTCCGACGACGCTGTCCTCGCGTATGTGCGCACCGGGTGGCAGGAGGCCGTGGCGCAGGACGAACGCGCAACGGTCCAGGCCCTTGCGGTCGACAGCAACTACGAGAGTGTCCGGAAGGCCGCCGGTGAGGCACTCAAGGGGGATGCGAAGGCGGTCGGCGAGTTCCTGCGCACGGGTCGGCACGACGTAGCGCTGACCGATTACCGTATCCGTGTCACCCAGATCATGGGCAGTGGTGGGCCGGAGCTCAAGAACGCCGCCCAGGCGGCATTGAGAGACGGCTCGGTCGGCAAGCTCATCGAATTCCTTCGGAACGGCCAGTACGCCGCCCAGGTCACCGATGATCGCGTCCGTGCCGCTCAGCTGTCGGACAGCGGTGGCGCGGAGACGAAGGCAGCGGCCAGGATCGCTCTTGAGGGAACCGACGATGCCCTGCACCAATTCATTCAGGTCGAGCAGCACTCGACGGCCCGCATGGACCACCTCACCGCCACCCATGTCGCAGCCGTCCAGCAGCTGATCGCCGAAGCCGCCGGTGCCGCAGCCATCGCACACAAGGACGCGGCGGAAGCGGCCATCGTCGCGGTCAAGGCCAACCAGGCTGCTGATCAGGCCAAGGTCTACGCCGACGAAGCCGCGAAGGCAGCTGGCCAGGCCAAGGAATATGCCTCCCAGGCCGGCGGCTATGCGAAGCAGGCCGAGGCATCGGCAGCCGACGCCGCGAAGTCCGCGCGAGCCGCTGACGCGGCGGCGACGGCAGCGGAGAACGACGCCAACGAGGCCGAATACTCCGCATCACGCGCTTTGGTCTCCGCCGAACAGGCAAGCGCCTCCGCTCAGTCGGCCTACGCTTCCGCGGGCGCAGCCCGCGCTTCGGCCGACGCGGCGGGCAAGGACGCCGCAGCGGCTGACGCCGCCTTCCGGGATTCTTTCGCTGCCTACGAGCAAAAGTACCGCCAGGAAGAGGAGATTCGCCGCGCGCAGGCGGAGATAGCCCGGCAGTCCGAGAAGATGCTCTCGAACATTGAGCGGTGGCAGCTGCAGAATATGCGGATGGCACTTTCCGGGGATGCCAAGACGGGTTCCCCGGACGCGTTCTGGCTTGCGATCCAGTGGGCGACCGGAACAGGCAAGAAGGTCGACACGTACGGGCCGGGCGACAAGTTTACTCAGCAGCTGCGCGGGGATCACTCGATGGACACGGTGCGCAAGGAAATCCTGGAGAAAATCGCCAAGGGCAAGGATGTCGGTAAGGGTGGTTACGGGGTATTCAAGAAGGAGAAATATACTCGATTTGCGACCGATTATTTGTACCTGGAATCGTTCGGCCAGACGGGTGCCGTTCAAAACTGGTGGACCGACGGGAAGTATGGCACCCAGACGTCCGTCTTCGTCGGCTCGTACGATTACGATTACGAAGTCGTATCGCAAGATGCCCGAGCAGGCAAGATAGAGGTGAAAATCACCGTCACGAACAATACCACCATCTCTTCCTTTACGCACCTGCCGGGCATTCAATCATGGATGGAGAATCACGTGGGCGGACCGCTCGATAAATTGGCAAATCGGGTCGGTGGCCCCTTCAGGACGAAGACACAGAAGGCAAGCTGGATCGAGACGATGGATGCTCGATGAAGAAAATAGTCATCCCGATCGCCGTACTCTGCGGAGCTGCGCTGGCAGTGGGCGCTGCGGTCTTCCTCTCCACCGCCGAACCATACGGCTCGGCGGAGCCGAGTGAACTTGTCGGTTCCTGGCACGGGAGTCAGGGCGCGGAGCTGACCCTGCGCAAGGACGGGTCGCTCAGCGCGGTGAAGGTTCCCACTGACTTCTCCGACTCCGGGGATCCCATCAAGCCGTTTACGGGCAAGGGGACATGGGAGCTGAAGGCGAAGTCGGACTTCGACGACCAGGAGATCGATGTGTCGCTCGGTGAGGTATTCGGATCCAAAATAGGTATTTACCTGCAGGTCAAGGGGAAGGGGGCCCGGGACGGTCTGGCCATCCCTGTCTCCGTGGACACTGCGCAGAGGTTTGCCTTCAAAAGGGACTCTTAGGCGGCTGACTTAAGAGCTGGTGGCCGGATCCGGTGATCCCGGTCAACCCTGACCTTCGAGACGGCTCCCCTAAGGGAGCCGTCTCGAACGCGGCCTATGCAACGGCCTTGACGTGATAGATGAAGGCCGCCCACGAGGCGCGCTCGAAGACGAGGGCCGGGCCGTTGGTGTCCTTACTGTCACGCACAGGGACGACATCGGCCAGGCCCTCGCCTATCTCTATGCAGTCCGGTCCACCATTGGTGCTGTAGCTGCTCTTACGCCATATGACGGGCAGTTCACTTGCGGTCATGAGCCTGGCTCCTTCAAGTGTTCGCGGATCAAGTCGGCGGATTCTTTTGGCGGCAGAGCCACCGCGCGCAGAAGATCATAGGCGTGGACCGCCTCGGCGATCTCGCGCGGTTCCAACGCCATCCGGCCCTGGGAGAAGCCGTCGATGTACAGGACATCCGCACCTTCATCGAAGCCCATGAGGGTGAACGGTCCGGCCAGGCCCGGGTGTGCGCCGGCTTGCCGCGGGATTACCTGAATGACATTGCGGGGGTCCGCACCGATCTCAAGAAGTTTTTCAAGCTGGGCGCGCATCACCTCCGTTCCTCCGATGGGCCGGAGGAGCACGGGTTCGTCGATCACGAACCAGCAGGCGGGCGGCACTTCGCGCTCGAAGATCGCTTGCCTGCTCATGCGCACGGCGACTGTGTCGTCAAGATTGACTGCTCGGACCGCTTCGAGCATCGCCCGTGCGTACTCCTCTGTTTGGAGAAGTCCGGGGACGACCTGCCCCTGAAACGCGCGGATCGACGTGGCGTCCTGCTCCAGCTCTACATACGGCAGGAACCACGGCGGGTACGCGAACGTGAGCATGAGCGGATGCAGTCTCCCGAAGTGCCCGCCGGTCTTCAGCGCCGCATCCAGGTCCCGAGCGAGCTCTTTGGACGGAACCCGCTTTGCCGACTCAACCTTGCTGATCATCGACTGCGTGGTGTGCGTCTTCTCGGCCAGTGCCTCCTGGGACATGCCCGCCTCTCCTCGGAGCCGGGAGGTCTCGGAGCCGAAGAAGGCGAGGAGCGAGCGCGTCGGGTCCGGTGCCGGGCCGGTCTCTTCGGCCATATGTTTGACCCTTTCCATGACGGTGCCGGTGTCATGAGTTTTGGTCTAGCCACCGTAAGCGATGTGACGCAACTCTCGGATCACAACAGGGAGTTGCCCGCTCCGCATGAGCGGCACACGGAGGTTCGAACGGATGACGAACATGACGCCATGGGGGACGGGCTACCGCTCCGGTGCGCTGGTGGTCGACAAGGAGACCGGCGCTGTGGGCGTGACGCAGGGTGTGGCGGGGCGGATCCACACCGTCAAGTCGGTACAGGACGGTTCCTTGTGGACGGCGCACTCGACGCGCCTGCGCATCGCCACAACGGAGGAGCGCGCGAAGCTCGGGATCGGCCCCCGGAGCGTGCACTGATGGGAGTCATCTCCTTGCCGCACACATCCGGCCCCGGCGTCGTGGTCGGCGGCATAGCCGACCGGTGTCCCACCTGCGTCGGTTTGAAGAACGCCCAGCGCTGGGCATGGGCAACCGCCGACCATTTCGCCGGAGCCCACGCGGCGCGCGCGTTCCACCGGCACTGGGAAACGCATCACCGCTCACCGTCATGGTGGCACTGCGCACCCTGACCCCTGGTGCCCAGCAGACGATTGCAGAAGCCCTGCCGAAGTTATCCTCGGGCAGGGCTTCTGTGTCCCCTCTTTGCAGGCTCCGGTGAACAGGGGAGCAAGAGTTGAGCGGCTGGAGCGTCAGCTCCGGGGTCCCTTGTCCTTGGCGCGGGCTATGTACTGCCCGGTCTTGATAAAGGCGACGCGGTCCTCAGGTGTGCCCTTGAGCGCGGCCTTGGCCGCCTTCCTGACCTCGGGGCCGCCTTCGTTGAAGATGCGGGAGATGAGGACGTTGTTGTCGTCGTCCCGGGCGATGTACTGGCCGGTCTTGAGGAATGCGACGCGGTCTTCGGGGGTGCCCTTGAGTGCAGCCTTGGCTGCCTCCCTGACTCCGTAGCCGCCTTCGTTGAAGATCCGCGAGATAAGGACGCTGTTGTCTGTGTCCCGCGCCTCGTACTGGCCGGTCTCCAGGAACTTCCTCACATCGGCGGCGGTTCCCCTCATCGCCGCCTTGCCTGCCGCCTGCACCGAGGGGCCGCCGGCGTTGATGATCTGGGAGGCGAGGATCGCGTCGTCGGTTTCGCGTGCCAAGTACTGGCCGCTCTCCAGGAAGGCGCGCATGGCCGCCGGGCCGTTGGCGATGGCCGCGTTGCCGTCGTCGGCCAGGACGGAGCCCGGCTTCGCGGCACTGACGATGCGCAGGATCTCGATACGGTCGTTCTCGGCGGGCTTCTCCGCCGGGGCCTGGCCGGGGGCGCTCTGGGCCGGCGGCGTGGACGGGGCCGGAGCGGCGGCGTTCGCGAAGGCCGGTGAGGCGAGCAGGACGGCCGGGGCAATGGCGGTGGCGGTGATCAGCGCGGCCATTCGGGACAGCTTCAAGACGGCAATCGCCCTTCATATCTCAGATTTGGTCGGGTCGATTGACTGTATGGGCCACGCGCACCTTGATCCATGGGTTTGATCCAGACAGTTGGCGGGTTCTCGACGCACCGGTCAGGGCGGTGATGCCGACCTGATCGGTGCCGGTCACGCACGAGCTCGTTATTGGAGGAACGGGCACCGCCCCACCTCCCCCCGCGCCAACTCCAATTCCTCCCGCGCCCGTTCCCGCGTCGTCGCGCTCGCCGACCCCTGATGCTCGAGAAAAGCCGCCACGAACCCCGCCCGTCGCTCCGGCGGATAGCGCTTCTCCGTCAGGAACGGCAGGTCGTTGGCGACCATGCTGCGGACGACCAGCAGGGGAGTGTCGCTGTGCAGTGGGCGGAAGGCGGGGTTGTGCAGGCCCGGGCCCGGGTGGTCGGGGAAGAATTCGCCGAGCATCATGCCGTTCGCGACGAACTCCGGTTTGAGGCGGTCGTGGGCGCGGACCACGGTGGTCGCGTCCACTCCCGGCAGTACGAGGACGATTGTCTTGTCGATGGTGTGCGGGCCGCTGTGCGGCTCCATCGCCTGCCAGTGCGTCTTGAGGGCGGTGGCGGCCGTCAGCAGGTCCGGTTCGTCGGAGACGGGCGGGTCGGCGAGGGCGAAGCGGAGCAGGCCCAGTCGTTGGGAGAGCGGTACGAAGGGGCAGACCGCGCCGCGGCGGCCGAGGTCCGGATGCGGTCGGGCGACGTGGGTGGAGACCCAGTCGGCCACGGGTAGGAGCAGGTCGTGCGCGGCGGCCTCCAGCTGGTCGTACAGCCGGAGGCGCGAGGGCCTCGCGCGGCCGCTGTTCGAAGAGTCGTCGAAGGCGTATCCGTGGCTCATGGTGCGGTCCCCCCGTTGTCATGGCGCCTTTGAAGACAGAAACGAGGCGGACCGGGAGCGAGGTTGAGCGTCGGTGTCCGAAGTCGCACGGTCATGGTCGGTGGCGCACCTCCATCGTGACCACGGCGCCTACGCCGCCAGGGCGGAGCCGAACTCGACCAGCAGTAGGGCGGACGCCGTCAGCAGCAGTACGCCGGAGCCGCCCAGCAGCAGCCGGTAGCCGCGGGTGCCGATCCGGTGGCGGGCGCGGGCCACGATCAGGGCGAGCGCCGCCTTGCTGCCGACGAGCAGCGCGTAGAAGCCGAGGAGGAAGCCGCCCGCGCCCGGCGGGCTGTCCCGCCAGGCCGCCACCAGCAGCGGCGCCCCGGTCGTCAGCCAGAAGACCCACGGGTGCGGGCTCAGCAGATTGATCAGCACCCCCTGACGCAACGTCCGCCGGCCTTCGGCCCGGATCACGGCGGCCTCCCGTACCGCCGGGATCTCGGCGGTACGGGACTCACGGATCGTCGACGCGGCCAGCCAGGCCAGGAACAGCCCGCCGATCACCCCTCCCGCCGAGACCGCCCGCCCCGGCAGCACGGACAGCACCGTCACCGAAAGGACGATCACCGGCAGGTCGGTGATCAGCGGCACCGCCGCCACCCGCAGCCCCACGCCGAGCCCGCCGCGCAGCGTCCCCGACAGCACCAGGGCGAGCAGGGGGCCCGGGCTGATGCCGGCGCTGAAGCCCAGCGCCACCCCCAGAGCCAGCTCTTCCATGACCTCGCCTTCCCCTCGGCCGGGCAGGACAGGAGCACATCCAAAATCGGTGCATATTCACCGATATCTACGTTGTATCTGCATTGCACAAGACGCGAGTCGTCGGCGCGGAGTTGACGGCCGGGTCACCCGTACCGGTAAGGGAAGAGCCGGGTTCCATTGATGGCGGGGAAATGTCAGGACAACCTGACCTCCGAACTTCCCGTCATCCGGTCCCCCGGTTACGCTCCCTTCGTGGCGACCCATCGATCCCTCCAGTTCAGCCTGGACCGCAGCAGTCCCGTACCGCTCTACTACCAGCTGTCGCAGCAGCTCGAAGCGGCGATCGAGCAGGGCGCGCTCGCCCCCGGCAGCCTCCTCGGCAACGAGATCGACCTCGCCGGCCGGCTGGGGCTGTCCCGGCCGACCGTCCGGCAGGCCATCCAGTCGCTGGTGGACAAGGGCCTGCTCGTACGGCGTAGGGGCGTCGGTACCCAGGTCCTGCACAGCCAGGTCAAGCGCCCGCTGGAGCTGAGCAGCCTCTACGACGATCTGGAGGCCGCCGGTCAGCAGCCCGCCACACAGGTGCTGCGCCATCTGGTAGAGCCCGCCACGGCGCGGGTGGCCGCCGCGCTCGGGGTCGCCGAGGGCGCCGACGTCGTCCTGATCGAGCGGCTGCGCCTCGCGCACGGCGAGCCCATGGCGCACCTGCGCAATCACCTTCCCGTCGGGCTGCTCGACCTCGACGGCGGGAAGCTGGCGGAGACCGGCCTCTACCGGCTGATCCGCGCGGCGGGCATCACCCTGCACAGCGCCCGGCAGACGGTCGGCGCCCGCGCGGCGACCGCCGAGGAGGGGACACGGCTCGCCGAGCCGGAAGGCGCGCCGCTGCTGACGATGGAGCGGACGACGTACGACGACACCGGACGTTCGGTGGAGTTCGGCTCGCACATATACCGGGCGTCGCGCTACTCCTTCGACTTCCAGCTGCTGGTGCGCCCCTAGGGCGGCGGGCAGGTCAGTCCGTCAGAATGTTCGGACAAAGTCTTGACGCGGTGTGGCGTCCGCCACTAGAACTCCACCCACATGCGGCAGCCCCGCGCGGGCCCGCCGAAGCCCCGGCGGACGGCGGTGACGGATGGTGACGGATACTTGGGCGGTTGGGCCCGCAGGACCGGGGTCCGGCCGCACCGTGAAAGACAGTGAGAAGGGCAACTCCTCGTGGCAAGGGTTCGGACAGGCGTACGCGCGGTGAGCGCCGTGCTGGCAGCGGTGCTCGGCGCCACCCTGGCGGGGTGCAGCAGTACGGGCGGAAAGCGCGCGGAGGAGCGGGCGGCCAAGGCCTCCCAGGGGCGCGCCAATGTCGACACGCCCCGCTGGACCTTCGCGATGGTCACCCACTCGGGCGATGGCGACACCTTCTGGGACATCGTCCAGAACGGTGCCAAGCAGGCAGCGGCCAAGGACAACATCAAGTTCCTCTACGCGCACGACGTCGAGGGGAACAAGCAGGCCCAGAACGTGCAGGCCATGATCGACCAGAAGGTCGACGGCCTGATCGTCACCCTCGCCAAGCCCGACGCGATGAAGGACGTCGTCGCCAAGGCGAAGAAGGCCGGCATCCCGGTGATCACCGTGAACTCGGGCTCCGACAAGTCCATGGAGTTCGGGGCGCTCACCCACATCGGCCAGGACGAGACCATCGCGGGCGAGGCCGTCGGCGAGGAGCTCAACAAGCGCGGCAGGAAGAAGGCGGTCTGCGTCCTGCACGAGCAGGGCAACGTCGGCCACGAGCAGCGCTGCGCGGGCGTGAAGAAGTCCTTCAAGGGCGATCTGCAGAACCTCTACGTCGAGGGCACCAACATGCCCAACGTGCAGTCCTCCATCGAGGCGAAGCTCCAGTCCGACAAGGACATCGACGCCGTCGTCACGCTCGGTGCGCCCTTCGCGCCCACCGCCGTCAAGGCCGCCCAGCAGGCCGGCAGCAAGGCCGAGGTCGACACCTTCGACCTCAACGCCAAGGTCGCCGACGCCCTCCAGGACGGTTCGCTCGGCTTCGCCGTCGACCAGGACCCGTACCTCCAGGGCTACGAGGCGGTCGACCTGCTCTGGCTCTACAGGTACAACCGCGACATGCTGGGCGGTGGCCGGCCGGTCCTCACCGGCCCGCAGATCATCACCAAGGACGACGCCAAGACCCTCGCCGAGTACACGAAGCGGGGCACCCGATGAGTACAGCCACCACCGCGCAGGCCGACGAACGCCTGCTGCGCCAGGGCTATCTGCGCCGCCTGATGGGCCGCCCCGAGCTGGGCTCGGTCGTGGGCGCGGCGGCGGTCTTCCTCTTCTTCTCGTTCGTCGCCGACAGCTTCCTCCAGCCGTCCAGCCTGTCCACCGTGCTCTACGCGTCCTCGACGATCGGGATCATGGCGGTGCCGGTGGCGCTGCTGATGATCGGCGGCGAGTTCGACCTGTCGACCGGCGTGATGGTGACCAGCTCCGCGCTGGTCTCCTCGATGTTCAGCTACCAGATGACGGCCAACGTCTGGGTCGGCATCGGGGTGTCCCTGCTGATCACCCTGGCCATCGGCTTCTTCAACGGGTTCATGCTGACCCGCACCAAGCTGCCCAGCTTCATCATCACGCTCGGCACCTTCCTGATGCTCACGGGCCTCAATCTGGGCTTCACCAAGCTCATCAGCGGCACCGTCTCCACCAAGACCATCGGCGACATGGAGGGCTTCGACTCGGCCCGCGCGGTCTTCGCCTCGCACCTGTCGATCGGTGACGTCGACCTCCAGGTCACCATCCTGTGGTGGTTCGGCCTGGTCGCCCTGGCCACCTGGGTGCTGCTGCGCACCCGCGTCGGCAACTGGATCTTCGCGGTCGGCGGCGGCTCCGACGCGGCCCGCGCGGTCGGCGTCCCCGTCAACAAGACCAAGATCGGTCTGTACATGGGCGTCGCGTTCTGCGCCTGGATCTCCGGCCAGCACCTGCTGATGTCGTACGACGTGGTGCAGTCCGGCGAGGGCGTGGGCAACGAGTTCCTCTACATCATCGCGGCCGTCATCGGCGGCTGCCTGATGACCGGCGGCTACGGCTCGGCCATCGGGTCCGCGGTCGGCGCGTTCATCTTCGGCATGACCAGCAAGGGCATCGTCTACGCCCAGTGGAACCCGGACTGGTTCAAGTTCTTCCTGGGCGCGATGCTGCTGCTGGCGACGCTGCTGAACGCGTGGGTCCGTAAGCGTGCGGAGGCGAGCAAATGACCGCTCTGGTGGAGCTGACGGACGTCAGCAAGTTCTACGGGAACATCCGCGCCCTCGAAGGGGTCTCCCTGGAGGTCCACGCGGGCGAGATCACCTGTGTCCTCGGTGACAACGGCGCGGGCAAGTCCACCCTCATCAAGATCATCGCGGGGCTGCACCAGCACGACGCCGGCACCTTCGCGATCGACGGCGAGGAGATCCGGCTGGGCTCGCCCCGCGAGGCCCTGGACCGTGGCATCGCCACCGTCTACCAGGACCTCGCCGTGGTCCCGCTGATGCCGGTCTGGCGGAACTTCTTCCTCGGCTCCGAGCCGACGAAGGGCGCGGGCCCCTTCAAGCGGCTGGACGTCGCCAAGATGCGCGAGACCACCCGCGCGGAGCTGCTGCGCATGGGCATCGACCTGCGCGACGTCGACCAGCCCATCGGCACCCTCTCCGGTGGTGAGCGGCAGTGCGTCGCCATCGCGCGGGCGGTCTATTTCGGGGCGAAGGTCCTGGTCCTGGACGAGCCGACCGCCGCGCTCGGCGTCAAGCAGTCGGGTGTGGTGCTGAAGTACGTGGCCGCGGCGCGCGACGCCGGGCTTGGCGTGGTGCTGATCACGCACAACCCGCACCACGCGTATCTGGTCGGTGACCGGTTCGTCCTGCTCAAGCGGGGGGCGATGGCCGGCAGCCACGCGAAGTCGGAGATCGCGCTCGACGAGTTGACGCGCCAGATGGCGGGCGGCAGCGAGCTCGACCAGCTCAGCCATGAGCTGGCACGGGCCACCTCCGGCGAGGAGTGACCTCCGGCCCCCCGCCCGGGGCTCCCTCCTGGACCGCGCGATGCGGTACCGAACGGCTCCGTGAGGCACAATCGCACCGACCGTATACGTGAGGCGCAGCCTCCAGAGACCAGCGCAGGGACACCGACTCGTGCGAGCACGCCCCCGTACCGCCAGGCCCCACGCAGTGGAGGCACGATGAGCATGTACCGCGAGCTCCACCGGGGTGCGGCGAGAGCGACCGTGCTCCGTACGGTGGGCACCCGTGAGCGCCGGTCGCACCTGACCGCCCCGCGCGTCCCCACGGTCGGCATCGACATCGGCGGCACCAAGGTGATGGCGGGCGTCGTCGATGCCGACGGCACCATCCTGGAGAAGATCCGCACCGAGACGCCGGACAAGTCCAAGAGCCCCAAGGTCGTCGAGGACACCATCACCGAGCTGGTCCTGGACCTCTCCGACCGGCACGACGTGCACGCGGTGGGCATCGGCGCGGCCGGCTGGGTCGACGCCGACCGCAACCGCGTGCTCTTCGCCCCGCACCTGTCCTGGCGCAACGAGCCGCTGCGCGACCGCCTCGCCGGCCGCCTCGCCGTCCCCGTCATGGTCGACAACGACGCCAACACCGCCGCCTGGGCGGAGTGGCGCTTCGGCGCGGGCCGCGGCGAGGACCACCTGGTGATGATCACCCTGGGCACCGGCATCGGCGGCGCCATCCTGGAGGACGGCCAGGTCAAGCGGGGCAAGTACGGGGTCGCGGGCGAGTTCGGCCATATGCAGGTCGTGCCCGGCGGCCACCGCTGCCCCTGCGGCAACCGCGGCTGCTGGGAGCAGTACAGCTCCGGCAACGCGCTGGTGCGCGAGGCCCGCGAGCTGGCCGCCGCCGAGTCCCCGGTCGCGTACGGCATCATCGACCGCGTCGGCGGCAACATCTCCGAGATCACCGGACCGCTCATCACCGAGCTGGCCCGCTCCGGCGACGCCATGTGCGTCGAGCTGCTCCAGGACATCGGCCAGTGGCTGGGCGTGGGCATCGCCAACCTCGCCGCCGCCCTCGACCCGTCCTGCTTCGTCATCGGCGGTGGCGTCAGCGCCGCCGACGACCTGCTCATCGGCCCCGCCCGGGACGCCTTCCGCCGCCACCTGACCGGCCGCGGCTACCGCCCCGAGGCCCGGATCGTCAAGGCGCAGCTGGGTCCCGAGGCCGGCATGGTCGGCGCCGCCGACCTGGCCCGGCTCGTCGCCCGCCGCTTCCGCCGCGCCAACCGGCGCCGGGTCGAGCGCTACGAGCGCTACGCACAGGCCGGCCGCGGGTGACGGCCACCATGGAACTCCCCGAGCGCACCGCGACGCCGGACGAGCCGGACGGCGGCCGCCCCCGGCGCCGCTGGCTCAAGGCCGTGATCGTCTTCCTGCTGATCGCGATCCCCGCGGGCTACCTCTACATCTCCGCGATGCAGAGCCGCGGCGGCAGCGACTCCAAGAAGGAGCAGGCCGCCTCGACCGGCCTGGAGGAGGGCTGGCCGTCCCGGCTCCAGCGCCGCGTCTACGAGGTGACGGTGCCGTCCTACGCCGAGGACGTGGCCAACTACGAGACCAACTCGTGGAAGGCCAGCTCGCTGTACCTCCAGTTCACCACCACCCGCGCCAAGTTCGCGAAGTGGCTGACGGACGTCGGCACGAGCGCCTCCGCGCTCAAGAACGGCGAGGTCACGATCGACGACGACCAGGCGGCGGAGGTCGGCTGGAAGTTCGGCTCAGGACACCACTGGGTGGGTACGGTCCGGGAGCAGGACAAGCCCAAGCCGACGCTCTCCATCACCGCGAACCTGGACAACCCGGACTACCCACAGGTCTTCGTCGTCTCGACGACCACCCCTTGACCCCGTGTGACGGCTCGTGAGGCGGCGAACCCCTGCCGGAGGTTCCGGCGGGGGTTCGCCGCACCGCGGACCACGACGGTGCGCAGCGCACGGGAGCCAGCCCCGATGGCAGCCCGGCGACGTTAAAAGACGGATTGCCCAAAGGTAATATCCAGGCCAAGCGCACGCCGGGGACAACGTGCCGAGCACCCGGCGGGAAGACGGGGCCGGCCCGCCGTACGGCATGCGCGTCTGAAGGCGTCAATGGGGTGGGGCGGAAGATGGTCACCGGGGACGCCGGGCTGCGGTTCGCGCTGCTCGGCCGGCTGCGCGCGTGGCGCGGCGACAGGGAGCTGGAGCTCGGCTCCCCGCAGCAGCAGGCGTTCCTCGCGGTGCTGTTGCTGCGCCAGGAGCGGGCCGCCTCGGTGGCCGACGTCGTGGAGGCCCTGTGGGGCGAGAACCCGCCACCCCGCGCCGTGGGGGCCCTGCGGACGTACGCCTCGCGGCTGCGCAAGCTGCTGGAGCCGGAGCGGGCCGCGGGCGAGTCCCCCCGGGTCCTGGTGTCCGTCCCCGACGGCTACGCGCTGCACGTGCCGCGCGAGGCCGTGGACCTCGCCCGGTTCGAGGACCACGTCGTCTCGGCGGGCCGGGCCCGGGCGGCCGGACAGCTCGCGGAGGCCCGCGCCCGGCTGCGCCTCGCGCTGGAGCCCTGGCAGGACGACCCCCTGCCGGGCGTCCCCGGCGCGGCCATGGACGCGCACCGCGCCCGGCTCGCCGACCAGCGCCTGACGGCCCTCGAAGCCCGTCTGGAGCTCGACCTGGAACTGGACGGCCCGCAGCCGGTCCTCGCGGAGCTCGCCGGCCTGGCCGCGCACCATCCCCTGCGTGAACGGCTGCGCGCCCTCCAGATGCGGGCGCTGCACCGTGACGGCCGGTCCGCCGAAGCGCTCGCCGTCTACGACGAGGCCCGCCTGCAGCTGAGCGAGGAGCTCGGGCTCGAACCCGGCCGCGACCTCGCCGAGGCACGGGATCTGCTCACGGCGCCGGACGCCACCGGCGGCACCGGGCTCCCGGACCCGGCCGCGCCGCCGCTGCCCGCCCAGCTCCCGGGCGACCTCGCCGACTTCACCGGCCGCGCCACGCTCGTGGCGGACCTGTGCGCGCTGCTGACGTCCGACCGCCCCGGGGCCGCCGCCATGGTCGCGGTCTCCGGAGCCGGCGGGGTGGGCAAGAGCGCCCTCGCCGTGCACGTCGCGCACCGGGTGCGGGAGTCCTTCCCGCACGGACAGCTCTACACGGACCTCCAGGGCGTCGGCGGCCATCCGGCCGACCCGGCCACCGTACTGGGCTCGTTCCTGCGGGCGCTGGGCGTGGACGACGCCGCGATACCCGAGGGCCTGGCGGAACGCTCCGCGCTCTTCCGCACCCGGCTGGACGGGCGCCGCGTGCTCATCCTCCTCGACAACGCCCACGGCCCCGAGCAGGTGCGGCCCTTCCTGTCCGGGCCGCCCTCGTGCGCCGTCCTGGTCACCAGCCGCGCCAAGCCCGCGGTGCTGGCGTCCGCGCGCCTGGTCGACCTCGACGTCATGACCCCGGGCGAGGCACTCGAACTCCTGGGCAAGGTCATGGGCCGGGCCCGCGTCGCCGCCGAGGCGGACGACGCCGCCCGGCTGGTGTCGGCCTGCGGCCACCTGCCGCTGGCCGTACGGATCGTGGCGGCCCGGCTGGCCACGCGCCCCGCGTGGCCGCTCGGCGCGCTGCACGGCCGGCTCGCCGACGAGCAGCACCGCCTGGCGGAACTGCGCGTCGCCGACCTGACCGTCGAGGCCGCCTTCGCGCTCGGCCACGCCCAGCTCCGGCCGGCCCAGCAGCGCGCCTTCCGGCTGCTCGCCCTGCCCGACGGCCCGCACATCTCGGCCGCCGCCGCGGCCGCTGTCCTCGGTCTGCCGGAGCCGGAGGCCGAGGCGCTGTGCGAGTCCCTGGTCGACGTCAGCCTGCTGGAGTCCCCCACCCCCGGCCGCTACCGCTACCACGACCTGCTGCGCCTCTACGCGCGTGGACGCGCGAGCGCGGAGGAGTCCCCGGAGGGACGGGCCGCCGGCCTGCGCCGCCTGCTGAAGTTCCTGGTGTCCACGGTGCGGGCCTCGTACCCCGGCGCCCTCGACAGGGCCGAACGCCTGGGGATGACCGCGACGGTCCCCGGGCTGTCGTTCGCAACGGCCGAGGACGCCGGCGCCTGGCTGGCCGAGGAGGCGCCATGCCTGTTCGCGGCGGTGCGCCAGGCGGCCAAGGCCCCCGACGGCGCCCTCGCCCCGGCGGCCGACCTGCTGCTCATGACGGAGGAGCTGCTGGAACGCGGGCGCCCCGGGCCGGAGTTCGAGCAGGCGGCCGAGGAAGTGGTCGCCGCGGCGCTCCGCCTGGGCGACCGGCGCAGCGCGGGCCGTGCCTACCTGGCCCTCGGCCACGGCCACTACTACGCGGCCCGCCTCCGCGAACTGGTCGTGGTCTACCGCCAGGCGGTGGCGGCGAGCCGTGCGGCCGGCGACGCGCTCGTCATGGCCGACGCCCTGGTGCTGCTGGCCCGCTGCTTGTACCACCTGCGCCACCACGACGAGACCCGCGCCCTCCTCACCGAGGCCTTGGCGGTCTTCCGGGCGCACGCCGACCGGCTCGGCGAGGCGAACGCCCTCGGCGCGCGCTGCCGGGTGCGCCAGGCGGCGGGCGAGACGGCCCCGGCGGTCGCGGACGCGGAAGAGGCCCTGGTGCTCCATCAAGGTCTGGGCAACGGCCGCCGGGTGGGGTTCGCCCTGTACGAACTGGGCGTCGTCCTCGGCGCCGCCGGACGGACCGCCGAGTCCGCCGCACGCCTCACCGAGGCGCTGGCCTTCTTCGGCGACCGCCGCAACCGGCTGTGGGAAGGGCTCACCCTCTCCCGGCTCGCGGAGAACCGGCTCGCCACCGGCCGCGCCGAGGAGGCCGCCCAGCTGGCCAGGACCGCGGCCGCGACGCTGGAGGAGGTCAGGAACGACCGCGGCCGCGCCCACGCCCTGGCCGCGCTCGGCTCCGCGCTCGGCCGCATCGGGGACCACGACGGCGCCCGCGCGCACCGGCGCACCGCGCACGAGATCTGCGCCCGCCTGGGCATGCCGGAGGCCGACGACCTCCTCGCCCTGCTCGGCGACGAGCCCGGGCGCCGGGGCGGGCCCGAACCGGCACCGGTCCCCTGACGGGAGCGGCCCGCTCTCCTCGTGTGCCGAACCCGTCACGGCGGAACCGGTGTCACGGGCGATCCGCCCTCCTGTGACCTCTCGTCAAGAGGCCCTCACGCCAAACGGTCCTCACGTCATCCGGAGACATCCCATGCACCCCACTGTCTCTCCCGGCCACTCCTCCGGCGGCGGATCCGGGCGAACCGCCGCCTGCCGGTTCACCGTTCTCGGTCCCCTTCGCGTGCACGACGGGTCGGCCGAGGTCTCCGTCGGCGCGCCCCGGCCGCAGGCGGTGCTCGCGGTCCTGCTGCTGCGGGCGCGCACCCCCGTGTCCGCCAGGGAACTGATCGCCGCGGTCTGGGGCGACGAGGCCCCGCCCGGCGTGCTGGGGTCGTTGCGCACCCACGTCTTCACCCTGCGCCGGCTGCTGGAGCCCGGCCGGGCACCCCGCGCCTCCGCGCGCACGCTGCTGACGACGGGCGACGGCTACACCCTGCGCGTCGCCCCGGAGGACGTCGACCTGACGGTCTTCGAGCTCCGTACGGCCGAGGCACGGCGGGCCCGGGCCGCCGGCCGGCCCGAACGGGCTCGCTCGCTGCTCGTCTCCGCGCTGGACCTGTGGCGCGGCAGGCCGCTCGCCGGCGTGCCCGGCCCGTACGCCGAGGCCCAGCGCGTCCGGCTGGAGGAGCTGCGCCTGTCGGCCGTCGAGGCCCGCTGGGAGGCCGAGATCGCGCTGGGCGGGCACGACAACGCGCTCGGTCCGCTGCGCGCGCTGGCCGCCGAACACCCGTGGCGCGAGCGGGTCCACGAGCTGCTGATGACGGCGCTGCACCACGCCGGACGGCAGGCGGACGCACTCGACGTCCACGCGCACGTCCGCCGCGCGCTCGCCGAGGAGCTGGGCACCCGCCCGGGTCCCGGCCTGGAGCGGCTCCAGCAGAAGATCCTCACCGCCGGACCCGGGCGGCAGGCGGGCGACGCGACCGGGCCCCGGGCTCAGGCCCGGTCCGGCGGACCGGCCCAACTGCCCCAGGACACCGCCGACTTCACGGGCCGGAGCGACGAGGCCGACCGGCTGTGCACCGCGCTGGAGAGCGGCCGGATCGTCGCCCTCAGCGCCATCAGCGGGATGGGCGGCATCGGCAAGACCGCCCTCGCCGTCCACGTGGCCCACCGGATGCGCCACCGCTTCCCGGACGGGCAGCTCTACGCGGACCTGAGGGGAACCGACCCCCGGCCCGCGGAGCCCATGGAGGTGCTGGGCCGCTTCCTGCGCGTCCTCGGCGTCCGCGCCGGTCACCTCCCGGTACTGCCCGGGGAGCGGGCCGCCCTCTACCGCTCCCTGCTCGCCACCCGGCAGGTGCTCGTGCTGCTGGACAACGCCCGCGACCTGGCCCAGGTGCGCGACCTGCTGCCCGGCGCGCCCGGCAGCGCGGTGCTGCTCACCAGCCGCTCCCGGCTCGCCGGCCTGACCGGGGCCGCCCTGGTGGACCTGCGGCCCATGACGCGGACGGAGGCCCTGGAGCTGCTGACCCGGATCGTCGGCGGACGGCGCGTGTCCGCCGAGCCGGAGGCCGCCGCCGAGGTGCTCGACGCCTGCGGCCATCTGCCGCTCGCCCTCCGCATCGTGGCCTCCCGGCTGGTCGCCCGGCCGGACCACACGCTCGCGGAGACCGCCGCGCTGCTTGCGGACGAGCGGCGCCGCCTCGGCGCGTTCAGGGCGGAGGACGCCGCCGTGGAGACGACCTTCCGGCTCGGCATGGAACTGCTGGACGCCGAGCACGTCCGCGCCTTCCGGCTGCTGGCCCTGCCCGAGGTGCCCGAACTGGGCGTGCCCGCCGCCGCGGCGCTGCTCGCCCGGCCGGAGCGGGAGGCGGAGGAGCTGTGCGAGTCGCTGGTCGACCTGAGCCTGCTGGAGTCGGTCGCCCCCGGCCGCTACCGCTACCACGACCTGCTCCGGCTCTTCGCCCGGCAGACCGCGGTCGCCGAAGTGCCGGACCACGAGCGGACCGCCGCCCTCACCCGCCTGCTGGGGTTCTGCCTCGCCACCGCCCTCGACGCCCACCGGGCATCGTTGCCCGACGACGTGTTCCCAGGGAACGCGGCCCCGCCGCGTTCCGAGGGCCTGGTCTTCACCGGCCCGCAGGAGGCCACCGCCTGGCTGATCGACGAGCAGACGTCGCTCCTGGGGCTCGTCGAGCAGGCGGCGGGCGACGCCTCCCTGTCGCTGACCGTCTGCGCGGACCTGCTGCTGGCCGCGGACCCGCTCGGCCGCCTCGGCGCGCAGCCCTACGGCATCGAGCGCGCCGCCCGGATCCTGGCAGAGGCCGCGCGCGCCGCCGGCCACCGCACCGCGGAAGCACGTGCCCTGTACATGCTGGGCAGCTCCGTGCAGCACCGCTTCGCCATGCGGCTCGGCGCCCCCTCCCTGGACCGGGCCGTCGAGCTGTGCCGGGCGGCCGGGGACCGGACGCTGCTCGCCCACGTCCTGATCACACGGGGCGGCGGCGCGCTGGCCCTGCGCGACTTCACCGCCGCGCACGCCATGCTGACCGAGGCGCTGACCCACGGCAGGGCCCTGGCCAGCCGCGGCATCGAGGCGTACGCGCTCGGCTTCCTCGGCCTGGCCCTGCTGGCCACCGGCCGGGCCGAGCAAGGGCTGGCGCACTGCCGCGAGGCCGTCGCCGTCACCCGGGCGACCGGGGACGTCGCGGGCCAGGCCAACGCGCTGCACAACCTCGCCCAGGTCTGCCTGCGGACCGGGCGGACGTCCGAGACCTTCGACAGCCTGCACGAGAGCCTGCGCCTGTGGCGTGAGACGGGCTCCCGCTACCGCGAGGGCCTCCTGCTCGGCGCGATCGCCGAGGCCCACAACGTCTTGGGACGGCCCACGGAGGCCGCCGAACACGCCGCGCGGGCACGGGACATCGCCGAGGCGCGCGGCGACGCGGGCATCCTCGCCCGCGCCCTCGCGCAGCTCGGCCACGCCCACCGGGCACAGGGCGACGCCGACCGGGCCCGGGACCACTACCGCCGTGCGGAGAGCGTCTTCCGCGAGCTCGGCCTGCCGGACGCGGACGACATCGCGCGGCACCTCCAAGAGCTCTGACGCACGGCGATCGAGGAAAAAGGCCGCGTCCCCCGGCTGGGGGGAACCGGGGGACACGGTGCCTCGGCGGGACGGGGGAAGTCATCCCGCCGAGGGGACTCAGCGCTTGGGGATCTCGTCCCACAGCTGCTGAGCGGTCTTGCCCGTGCGGGCGCGCCACCACTGGTCGTCGCCGTCGTACGAGCCGTCGTGACCGGCCACGTTCAGCTTGCGGACGATGTCGCCGTCGTAGTGCGTGGCCACGTGGTTGAGGAAGTACGCCGTCGTCTTGTAGGCGTCGGTGTACTTGTCGGAGGACCGGACGAAGGGGAGCCCGCCGCTCTCGAAGTGGTAGTTGCGCACCCAGTCGGCCACGCCCTCCACGAAGTGCCCGGGCACGACGCGGTTCTGCTGGATGATGTGAACCTGCTCGTGGATGAGGAAGCCCGCGTCACCGGGGTTGCGGCGCACGTAGTCGGGGTTGACGCTCACCATGCCGCCGGAGGCGTAGGCGACGCCGGTGTTGGACCGGTCGAGCACGATCCGGTACTCGGCGGGCGCCGCGTAGGCGTCGCCTATGATCAGCGCGACCGTCTTGGGGAACCAGGTCTCCAGCACCGGCTTCTGCGCCTCGAGCCAGCCGGCCAGGTCGGGGGCCTGCCCGGCGTCCAGCGTGATCCGCACACCCTGGCCGCCCGGCTGCTGCGGCTGCGGGCGGGAGCCGACGGGCAGCAGCTCCCACCGCTGGCCGGGGTCGCCCCAGCTCGGGCTCCGCAGTGCCAGCGCGACGCCCTCGCCGACGGCCGTCAGATAGCGGTCGCCCTCGTTCCCGCGCACCGACTTGATCCGGTACCAGCCGCTGCCCGCGTCCTCGAACAGCCAGCGCTGGTTGGCGTCACCGTGCTCGGTGAACAGGTGGGTGACCCCGGCGCTGAAGTTGTAGTCGAGGACCATGGCCTGGCCGGGGCCGTGGGTGCCGTGGGTCAGCCCCGTCTCCAGCAGCCACGAGCCGTTGTCCTTGGCCCAGAAGACCCAGCTCTGCGCCTGCGACCCGTTGGGCTTCCAGCCCTGGATCCGGTTACCCGCCGTCGCCTGGCTGGAATTGACGTCGACGGTCAGGCCGTTGGCGGACCGGAGGGTGAACAACTGGCCGTTCTGTGGGGCGACAGACATGCTGCGGCACCTTTCGTAGAGGTGTGGAAGAGACAGGGGTTCAGCCGGCGACGCGGAAGCCGTGCTCCGCGCCCAGCTTCTCGAGGCTGGTACGGCCCGGGACGCCGTCGGCGTCGTCGCCCTCGTAGCCGCAGCGGCTCTGCCACTCGGCATAGGCGTCCTGGGTCCTGGTGCCGAAGGAGCCGTCGACCCAGTCGGCGGACAGCAGGCCCTCGGCCTGGAGGGCCCGCTCCACGACGAGCACGTCGTCGCGGTGGGTGGTCGCGCCCTGCGGGGCGTCCGGGTCGCTGCCGGCCGCGGCCACGACGTTCGCCAGGCTGACCTCGGCGGCTCCGGTCCCGGACGAGGTACGGGGCTCGTCGTCCGCGGCGGCCGGGGCGTCGCCCGAGCCCGCGGCGAGAATCGCCGAGCGGTCGACGGCACCCGGGTCCCAGTGGTCGTTGCCGGGGACGTTGGCGTGCCCGTAGTGGCCGCCCTCGGAGTGCCAGGTGTCGCTGTCCCGGCTGGTGGAGTCGGAGCCGTCGGCGGCGAGGTCGCCCGCCGGCCAGGCGTCCGGGACGCCCCAGGAACGGGCGGCGTCGAGCAGCGCGGCGAAGTTCGGCCCCGGCTGCCAGTAGTCGGTGAAGGGCTCGCTCGCCCGGGCCAGCACCTCGACCTGGATGCAGACCCTGCCGGTGCGATTGGTGCGGTCGTCGCCGTCGTTGCGCAGGGCGCGGGCGCTCTCGTCCAGCGGACCGAACTGGCCGATGCGGTCGGTCGTGGGGTCGTAGAGCACGTGCGGCTCGGCGCCGATCTCGATCAGGTAGTCGCCGGTGGAGTCGAACTCCGCGTCACCGGCCCCGCTCTCGGTGGTGTGCCAGACGATGCGGGGCGGCTCGTCGGGGGTGTCCATGTCGCCGCCGATGTCGCCGCTGCCCAGGCGTTCGGCACCGGGTATCCAGGTAATGCCCATGGGGGGTGTCCTCTCGGGTGTCCGTCTCGGTGCCGTCAGTTCGCGAAGGTCTGCGTCCAGCGGCCGCCGCTGCCGGGGGCGAAGGCCGCCCCGAAGCGCCGGAAGTCACGCCCGAGGATGTTGTTGCGGTGCCCCTCGCTGCGCATCCACATGTCCATGGTTCCGCGCACGTCGGAGCCGGTGGCGGCGTTCTCGGCCCCGGATGAGCTCTGGACGCCCGCGTCCTTGAAGCGCCGCGAGAAGTCGCTGCCGTCCGAGCCGACGTGGCCCAGGAAGTTGTTGCGCGCCATGTCGTCGGACTGGCGCTGGGCCGCCGCGCACAGCGCGCCGTCGAGCACCAGGCCCGGCAGGCCGACCTTCGCCCGCTCCTGGTTGACCAGGTTCAGCATCTGCTCGACCGCGGAGCCGCCACCGCCCGGCTGGGGCTGGGGCTGCGGCTGACGGCCGGGCTGCTGGCCCTGGCCGGAGGAGGAGGCACCCTCCAGCCGCCACCGCTGGGCGTCGTTGCCCGGGGCGGACTGCCACACGCCCAGGAAGCTGCCACCGCCGTCGGCGGTCAGATAGGCGTCGCCGCCTTCCGTGCGCAGACTCTTGAGGCGCACGTAGCCGTCACCGGCGTCCTCCAGCCGCCACAGCTGATTGGCCTGCCCGTGCTCCTTGACCAGGTGGGCCCGGAAGTTGGTGAAGTCGTAGTCGAGGACCATGGCCTGACCGGGGCCGTGGGTGCCGTGGGTCAGCCCCGTCTCCAGCAGCCACGAGCCGTTGTCCTTGGCCCAGAAGACCCAACTCTGCGCCTTGGAGCCGTTGGGCGACCAGCCCTGGATCTTCGTGCCCGGTGCCGTGTTGCTGTGGTCGACGTCGGCGACCACACCGGTCGCCGAGCGAAGGACGTACATCTGGCCGTTCTGCGGGGACATTTCTCTCTGCCAACCGTTCTGGAGCGCTGCGCATTTCTTCGGCGCGGCGTCGTGTGAATTGCTCTGGGAGTAGCCGAACTCTTTCGACATCCACCATGCTGTCGAGCCTTGATCTACGGCGGATCAACGCGAAATGAATTTCGATCAATGCGGATCAACGCGCCGATCAACGCCTCCCGGAAAAGCGTTCAACGGGAGTCCGGCAGGGCATGTCCGGTCTCGATGTGGCATGGTGATCGACAGCTCGCGTCCCACGTCGGAGGCGGTGCACGCCCATGCCGTGCCCGCTGCGCGCCATCGCGCGAGCTTTCATTCCATTGCGGTCACCGTTGCCACGGGAATGTTCATGCTCAAAATTCAGGAGGGGTAAACCATGTCCGGAGCCAGGGAATTCATCAGCGTCGCCCGGGAGGAGATCGGATACCAGGAGGGCTTTTCCGACGGGCACTGGGACAACGACAACAAGTTCGGCCGCTGGTACGGCATGAACGAAGAGGCGTGGTGCGGCATGTTCGTGAGCTGGGCCGCGGACCGCAGCGGGAACGGCGACATCGTGCCGCGCTACGCGTGGTGCCCTGCGGGCGTGGAGTGGTTCCAGGACCGCGGCCGCTGGAGCGCCTACCCGGCCGTCGGCAGCGTGGTCTTCTTCGGCCCCGGCGGCGGCTCGCACACGGGCATCTGCATCGCCTACACGGACGACGAGATCACCACCATCGAGGGCAACACCAACGACTCGGGCTCTGCCGAGGGCGACGGCGTCTACCTCAAGACCCGGCCGCGCAAGTCCTCCTACGTCTACGGGTACGGCGTCCCGGACTTCCCGGAGGGCGCCGTCGTGGCCGACCCCGACTGGCGGGGGCGCCCCGGCGTCGTCCACTTCGGCGAGCAGGCCGACGAGTCCGACATCCCGGCCGGCGGCGACACCTCCTCCCGGCCCGCCGACCGGGAGGAGGACCGGAAGGAGGACCGGGACGGGGGGACGCCGCAGGGCGGTGACTCCTCCCGCCAGGTCGTGATCGACGGTCTGGCCTACGGCCCCGGGAGCAGCGGCGAGCACATCACCCGCCTGGGAGAGACGCTGGTGCGGGCCGGCTGCGGCGCCTACAAGGAGGGCCCCGGCCCCGAATGGACGGAGGCCGACACCGAGTCGATGCGCCGGTACCAGGAGAAGATCGGCGACACGGGCGCCGACGCGGACGGCATCCCGGGCCCCCGGCAGCTGGCGCGGCTGACGGCGGAGTACGGCCGGGCCCGCACCGTCACGGTGCGGGAGGGCGACACGCTCTCGTCCATCGCGGCGGCGAACGACGTCCCGCTGTCCGAACTGGCGGCGGCGAACCCGCAGATCGAGGACCCCGACACGATCACCCCGGGCGACGTGGTCACGCTTCCGTAGCCATCGGCCGCCCGGGGGCGGAGCTGTGCCCCCGGGCGACCTCGCCGGGCCGGACCGGCAGGTCCCGGTGACGTACGCCGGTCGCGTGCCGGACGGCGTCGGCGACCGCCCTCGCGGAACTGCCCTGGCCGCAGTAACCGGCCCTCACTACCGTGCCCTTGTCATAGGGGCGGCCGAGTGGTGGGAGCGCGCGGTCGCCGGGCGAGTGACTCAGGCGGACCGGCCGACGTCGTCGAAGTCGGTGGAGGCCGACAGCTCGGCCCATGCCGGCATGTCGCGCTCGAAGGCGTCGCGTCCGGCCTGGACGAGCCGAAGCGCGTCGGTGCCGAGCAGCAGGCGCGTCGGCGGCCGGTCGGCCGCCACGATTCGCAGCACCGCGGCCGTGGCCTTGTCCGGGTCGCCCGGCTGGTGCCCGCCGCCGTGGATGCGCCGGGCGCGCAGCGGCTCGAACAGCTCGTCGTAGTCGGCGATCACACGGGGTGCGCGGATCATCGAGCGGCCGGACCAGTCGGTCCGGAAACTGCCCGGCTCGACGGCGGTGACATGGATGCCGAAATCGGCGACCTCCTTGCCGAGCGTTTCGAGGATGCCCTCCACCGCGAACTTGCTGCCGTGGCACCCACGCCCAGGACATCGTCGCCTCGCTCCGGCGCGACGCCGGCCGCCATCCCCACGATCCACTGCTGGCCGAACTCGTCGGCGAACTCTCGATCACGGATGAGGACTTCCGCCGCTGGTGGGCCGACCAGAACGTGTATCGGCACACGCATGGCAGCAAACACTTCCACCACCCGGTCGTCGGCCCGCTCACCCTCAATTACGAGTCCCTCACCCTGCCCGCCGACCCGGACCAGCGGCTGAGCGTCTACACCGCCGAGGCAGGCTCCAGCTCCGAAGAGGCGCTTCGGCTACTGGCCGCGTGGATACGGCGGCCCGAGACCTCGCACGGGCAGCACGCGGATCATTGGACGCCCGCCGGTCCGCGAGGAGCGGTCGGCCATAGCGGCCGCGTCCCATGAGCCGGGACGGGCGTTATGGAACACCGGCAGCGAGGCCGGTGCGCCGCCCTCAACTGTCCCGGTTCAGGTACTGGAGGAATACGGACACATATGTCCGATCGGCGGCTTGCGAGCAGGGAAATGTCGCCACGGCGGCATCGAGTTCCGATTGATGGAACTTCCGCCACTTGGGATTCTGGGCGGCCAGCGCCGCCAGTTGGTCCTGGGGCAGCACTCGGTCCCCACCCTGAATGCCGGCCATCATGGACGTGTATTCCTTGCGCAGGTCCGTGATGAGCGCGAGACGGGATCGCGCCGGATGACCGGCCGCCGCCGCACAGGATCTCCACGTCTCAAGTGCCGATCGGTAACGTCCGTCGTGTTGCACCTCGCCGTCCACCCGAGCCCACTCGGAGTTCGCCTCCGGGATTCCATATTCCTTCTCGGTCGTACGCTGTGAGCTGTCCACGCATCCGGGAAGGGCCGCATCGTAGGCCTTGAGGGAAGCGGCTGAAAGGGTCTTCAGGTAGCTCTTGGCCGCCGTGGTCTCAGGGGCGAAGTGGGGGAACACCGATATTCCGAACCCGTGCTCGCGCGCGTAGCCGAGGCTCGAAAAGTCCGATGCGTCCTCGACGTCGACCACGCTGTGCGGGTTCTTGGGCAGGTACTGGAAGCCGCGCGACTTCATGCAGGTGGATGTCAGGGCCTCCGTGCGAGCGGCAACCTCAAGGTCGAATTCTCCCGACTCCGACTGGCCGGAAGCACCTGCCAGGATCAGCACGAAACGGCGGGTGTTGGCCGCCGCCCGGGCCGTCTGGCCGTCGTCGGACGGGAAATACGCGAACCCCGCCGCGACCATCGCGGCAATGATCGCGGCCAGCGCGACCGCGAGGGTCTTGTGTCTGCCCAGCATCGTCCGGGCCTCCTCCTTCGGCCGGTGTGCCCTGGTGCGCTCCGAACCGGGGCGCACCAGGGCTTCCGCTGCCTGCTCAGGCAACTGTCACCAGTTGCTCAGGTCGACGCCCACCTGGTCGAAACCCCGGTTGTAGGTGCCGTTGCTGGTGCAGTCGTAGTGCGAGGAGTTCGTACCGTTGCGCGCGACGATCGAGGACTCGTACCAGTTCGCTCCGCCGTTGCCCCGGAGGCAGTGGACCATGTCCTTGCCGCCGTCCTGCCCGGATACCCAGACGAACGACTGCTGGTAGCGCTGGTAGCGGCTGTCCCAATTGTTCGCCACGAACTGGTATTCGCCGGTTCTGCCGGAGTCGTTGTACGCCTTGTGTTCCGTGACGTCGCCGGTCTTTATTTGTATCTGCGCCTCAGCGGTGCCCGTGGTGAGGCCGATCGCGGCGCAGCAACCTGCGACTGCCAGTGCGCCGAAGGTCTTCCAGTTGCGAGCCATGGTTGATGAGTGCTCCTTCTGTCGTTCTGCCGATCGGCAGTGGTGCGGCGGTGCGTGTGCGGCCGCGGGCGGAGTTCGTCTTCGGTGAGCCGTGCTGCAGAGGCTATGGACACCCATCCGTCGGCCGTCCTAGGTTCGTCCTAGCGCGAGGCAGGCCAGGGGGATCGGCGCTCATCGTCACGTACCAGGGGGAGCATGAGATTCGGCTTACTGGGGCCGTTGCAAGCCCAGATCGCCGGACGCGCGGTCCCGTTGAACGGGCCGCGGCAGGCCAAGATGCTGGCAGCACTTCTGATCGACGCCAACAACATCGTCGCCATGGACCGGCTCGTGGCCGTGATGTGGGACACGAACGCGCCCGCCACCGCGGTCCGCCAGGTCCAGGACGCCGTCTCCGGGCTGCGCCGCAACCTCGTCGCCTGCGGAGCACCCGGCTCCTTGATCAGCACGCGGCGCGGCGGCTACGAGATCCACCTGGCTCAAGATCAGCTCGATCTGCTGGAGTTCGACCACCAGCGACACCTCGCCGAACAGCACACGACCCCGTTCGAGACAGCGGTCGCGCTGCGGCGGGCGCTCGCTTGCTGGCGCGGAAACGCCCTGGTCGACATTCCCGGCCAAGCCCTGGAGATCGATGCGGCACGGCTGAACGAGAGACGCGCGGCCACGCGCAAACAGTGCCTGGCCATCGAACTCGACCTGGGGCGTCATCGAGAGGTCGTCGATGAACTGACCGCTCTGCTCCATGAGCACCCTTACGACGAGCAGGTCGCCGAACACCTGATGGTCGCCCTCTACCGGTGCCGAAGACAAGGCGAGGCGCTGCAGGTGTACGAGCGGCTGCGCCGGACACTGGCCGACGAACTCGGCGTCGATCCCACCCCGCCGCTGCAGGCGCTGCATCAGCGCATCCTGACCGCGGATCCCGCCCTGGCGGCCACGATCCCGGCAACTGGCCCCTCGGCCACGCCACCGGAGAGCCCTGCCCCGGCGGCCCCCGGGCCGGCAATGGCGATGCCGGTGCGTCAACTTCCCCTCGATGTCCCCGACTTCGTGGGCCGAGTCGACGCGCTGGCCGAGGTCGCCCGATCGCTCGACGTGTCGGCGTCGAACCGGGCTCCGGTGGCCGTCATCGTGGGCGGTCCGGGCGTCGGCAAGTCCTGTCTGGTGACGCACGCCGCGCGGCTGGCGAGCACACTCTTCCCCGACGGCCAGCTCTACCTCGACCTCGCCGGGACGTCGGACGAGCCGCGGGACCCGGCCCTGATGCTGGCCGAGGCGCTGCGCGCACTGTCGATCGCCGGCAGCGCGATTCCGAACGGCCTGCCCGAACGGGCCGCGCTCTATCGGTCGTTGCTGGCGGACCGCCGGATGCTGGTGGTGCTGGACGATGCCGGTCGTGCCGATCAAGTGCTGCCGTTGCTGCCCGGGGCCGACGGTTGTGCCGTGTTGATCACCAGCCGCACTCTGCTGACGCAACTTCCCGGCGCCCGGCCCATCGACCTGGACGTGCTGAGCCCGGCAGAGGCGCGGGCGTTGTTCACGGGGATCATCGGGCGACGGCGGGTCGAGCGGGAACCGGCGGAGGCCGACGCGATCCTCGAATGCTGCGGCAACCTGCCGCTGGCGATCCGGATCGCCAGCGCCAAGCTCACCGGCCGCCCGGCCTGGTCGCTGCGGGTGCTGCGGGAACGGATCGAGGACGAGTCCCGGCGGCTGGCCGAGCTGAGGATCGGGGATCTCAGCGTGCGCGCCAGCGTCGATCTGAGCCTGCGGCTGCTGCCGGCCGACGCGGTGCGCGCGCTGAGTCTGCTGGGTCTGCTCGGCGCCCACACCCTGCCCGGCTGGGTGGTCGGCCCGCTGCTGGACCGCTCGGACGGCGAAGAGGTGCTGGACACCCTCGTCGACGCCAGCCTGGTGCGGCTGACCGCCACCGACGCCCTCGGCGAGCCGCGCTACCGACTGCACGACCTGATCAGGACCTGTGCCATGGAGATCGCCGCACCGCTGCCGACGGCGGACAAGCGGGATGCGATCGTCCGGGTGCTCTCCGTCTGGCTCGATCTGGTCAGGCGCGGCACCGACCGGCTGCCGGGCGGGCTGCTGGCCGCTGCGCCCGGTTCGGCACCGCGCCGATCGCTGCCCGACGCGGTCGTGGACCGCCTCATGGCCGATCCGTTCGGCTGGTTCGACGCGGAACGCGACAACCTGCTCGGCGCCGTGAAACTGGCCGTGGACTGGGGCCTGGACGAGTCGGCCTGGGAGCTGGCGGCCGGCACGGCGACCTACTACGACCACCGGTGTCTGTATCAGGACTGGCAGCACGGGCACCGACTCGCGTTGGACGCGGCCGAGGCCGCCGGCAACGCGCGCGGGGCATCGGTGCTGCTGCGCGGACTTGGCCAGCTGCACATCTACCAGGACGAATTCGACCGGGCCACCCGGGCCCTGGAGTCCTCCATCGAGCTGTGCCGGGACGGTGGGGACAAGCTCGGCGAGGCGTTGTCGGTGGCGACGCTCAGCACGGTCAGCCGGGTACAGGGCCGTGACGACGAAGCACTCGAACGTGTGGAGCAGGCGCTGGCCATCGCGGTCGGTGAAGGCGACCGGCACATCGAAGCGCAGCTGTCCTGCTCCATGGCCGTGATGCGACTCATGCAGGGTCAACTCGAAGAGGCGGAGTCCTGGTTCACCGGAGCCCTGCGCCTGGCCGGGGAGCTTGATGACGAGCACCGCGTGGCCGTCGTGCTGCGGCGGTTCAGCCGGTTGCACGACCGGCGCGGTGATCCGGACGAGGCGCTGCGCTGCCTGGGGCAGGCGCTGGCCACCTTCGAGAGACTGGCTGACGAGCGGTGCGCCGCGTACACGCTGCTGGAAGTCGGCCGCGTGCACGCCGGTCAAAACGACCGGGACCGGGCGAGCCCGGCGTTGGAGCGCGCGGCGGGCCTGTTCCACCGGCACGGCGACCGCCAGGACGAGGCCACATGCTGGCAACTGATCGGCGACCTGGACGCCGCCGCCGGCCTCCACCACATGGCGCGCCAACACCGAAGCCGGGCGCTGCGGCTGTGGCAGATGATCGGCGAAATGAATCAGACGAATGCGCCGGCGCGACCATCGTCGCCGTGAAGCGCGTCCGCATCGAGCATCCGCGCGCCCTGGCACCAGGCAATCGATCACCTGAAAGGCGTCCGCTCCGTCCGCACCCACGAGGCCGCCGGCCGCGCTGTGCGGAGCCAACCCTGTCGAGCGCTCCTCCGGGGAGTCGGCACGCGGTGGGGACCGGCAGGCGAACGCCGCCCTGTACCGGATCGTGCAGACCCGACTGCGCTTCGATCCGCGTACTCAGGACTACTACGAACGCCGTATCAAGGAGGGGAAGACCCGCAACGAAGTTGTCCTGTGCCTCAAACGCTACGTTGCCCGAGAGGTCTTTCACCTGGTCCAGCCCACATCCTCACAGCCCCCGCTACAGGGGCAGCCGTGATACGTGAGAGGGTCTGGCGGGTGAGTGAGACACCGGCGAACACCCTGCAATACCGCTCTGACGGGCCAGAAGACGCTCCGGTCCTGGTCCTGGGGCCCGCGCTGGGTACCACATGGCATATGTGGGACCGGCAGATACCTGAGCTGACCCGCCACTGGCGCGTCCTCCGCTTCGATCTGCCTGGTCACGGCGGCGCGCCCGCCGAGCCCGCTCCGGCCGTCGGGGAGCTCACCGACCGGCTTCTCGCCACGCTCGACGGCCTCGGTGTCGACCGCTTCGGGTACGCGGGCTGCTCCATCGGCGGCGCGATGGGCGCCGACCTCGCCCTGCGCCACCCGCACCGGCTCGTCGCGCTCGCCCTGATCGCCGCCTCCGCCCGCTCCGGCACGGCCGACTCCTGGCATCAGCGCGGCAACACTGTCCGTACGAGCGGCATGGACCCCATCGCCCGGTCGGCGCCGGAGAGCTGGTTCACCCCGAACTTCGCGGGCGCCCAGCCCGCCATCGTGGACTGGGCCGTGCAGATGGTCAGCACCACCGACCCCGGCTGCTACGTCGCCGCCTGCGACGCGCTGGCCGCCTTCGACGTACGTGCCGAGCTGGGCCGGATCGGCGTGCCCGCGCTGGTGCTCGTCGGCGCGGAGGACCAGGTGACGCCGCCCGCCGACGCCCGGGTCCTGGTCGCGGGCATCCACGACGCGCGGCTCGCGGTCGTCCCCGGCGCGTCCCACCTCGCACCGGTCGAGGCACCCGCGGCCGTCACGGACCTGCTGGTCCGCCACTTCACGACGGCCTGGCAGCTGTCCACGCAGCAGGGCCTGACCCCGGTCACCTCACCGACGCCGCCGAGCCGGACCGCAACGCCCGCGCAGGGCCCCACGCCGGGGCAGGCGTTCGGCCCCGCGCCGGGCTCGGAGACGGGACAGCCGACCGGTCACGCGCCCGGCTTCCCGGGGCACGGCCCGGACGCGGGCGTCGCGAGCGAGGCCTTCGGCCACATGCCGGGCCGGACCACCGGCCCCGGGGGCCTGCCGCCGGGTCCCGCCCCGGCCCCGCAGCCGGGACAGCCGGCCGGTCGCGCGCCGGGCTTTCCCGCAAACGACCCGGGCGTGGCGCCGGGCCAGGCCCCGGGGTCCGGTCAGGCCCCGGGCTTCGCGGTGCCCGGGCGGGCAGAGGGGCGGACCGCCGGGCAGATGCCGGGTGCGACGGCCGATCATGCCGTGGGCCGCGCCCCGGGCCCGGGGCACGTCGCGGGCGCGGCACCCGGCCACCTGCCGGGCCCCGCCTCGGGGTACGGGTTCCCGCCCGCCCAGCAGCCCACCCCCGCGCCCGGCGGCGGCGCCCCCGTACCGCCCATGACCGGCGGTTTCGGGCCGCCGCCCACCCTGGAGCCGGAAGCCGCCGCTGCGACCGCCCCGGACCCGGACCCGTACGGGCGCGGCATGCGGATCCGGCGCGAGGTCCTGGGCGACGCCCATGTGGATGCCGCGGAAGCGGCCAAGGACGACCTCACCGGCGACTACGAGGACTTCGTCACCCGCTACGCCTGGGGCGGGGCCTGGGACCGCCCCGGGCTCGACCGCCGGACCCGCGCCCTGATCACCCTGACCGCCCTCACCGCGGGCGGCCACCTCGACGACCTCGCCCTGCACACGCGCGCCGCGCTGCGCTGCGGCCTCACCCCGGACGACATCAAGGAAGCGCTTCTGCACACCGCTGTCTACTGCGGTGTCCCCGCTGCGGGCGCCGCCTTCCAGGTCGCGCGACGCGTCATCGCGGAGGAATCGGCTCCTCCCGCGTAGCGCGGCGTAGCAGTATGGGGATCATGAAGCTGACCAAGAAGAGCCACGCGTGCGTCCGTCTGGAGAAGGACGGCCGCACGCTCGTCATCGATCCCGGCGCCTTCAGCGAGGAGGACGCGGCCGTCGGCGCGGACGCGATCCTCATCACCCACGAGCACCCCGACCACTTCCACGAGGACCGGCTGCGGGCCGCCCTGGACGTCAACCCGGCCGCCGAGCTGTGGACGCTGCGCAGCGTCGCCGAGCAGGTCTCGGCGGCCTTCCCCGGCCGGGTGCACACCGTCGGCGAGGGGGACACCTTCACCGCGGCCGGATTCGAGGTGGAGGTGCACGGGCAGCTGCACGCCGTGATCCACCCGGACATCGCGCGCATCACCAACGTGGGCTACCTCGTGGACGGTTCGGTCTTCCACCCCGGGGACGCGCTGACCGTGCCCGGCCGGCCCGTGGACACCCTGATGGTCCCGGTCATGGCCCCGTGGAACAAGGTCTCCGAAGTCATCGACTACCTGCGCGAGGTCGGCCCGCGGCGCGCCATCGACATCCACGACGCGCTGCTCACCGACCTGGCCCGGCCGGTCTACGACCGGATGCTCGGCCCCGACGGGCCCGGCGTGGGCACGGACCACACCCGGCTGGCACCCGGCGAGACCGTCGCGCTCTGACACTGTCGTACCCGGCCGTTAGGGTTGGCCCATGCGCATCGCCACCTGGAACGTGAACTCGATCACCGCCCGTCTCCCGCGGCTGCTGGCCTGGCTGGAGAGCAGCGGCACGGACGTGCTGTGCATACAGGAGACGAAGTGCGCGCAGGACGCCTTCCCCTTCGACGAGCTCCGCGAGCTCGGCTATGAGGCCGCGGTCAACGCCACCGGCCGGTGGAACGGCGTGGCCCTGCTCTCCCGCGTCGGCCTGGAGGACGTGGTCAGCGGCCTGCCGGGCGGCCCCGACTACGACGGGGCGCAGGAGCCCCGGGCGATCTCCGCGACCTGCGGGGGCGCCCGCCTCTGGTCGGTCTATGTGCCCAACGGCCGCGAGGTGGGTCACGACCACTACGCCTACAAGCTGCGCTGGCTGGAGGCGCTGCGCGACGCCGTCGCCGCGGACGCCGGGGCCGAGCGGCCGTTCGCGGTGCTCGGCGACTTCAACATCGCGCCGACCGACGAGGACGTCTTCGACCCCGCGGTCTTCGAGGGGGCCACGCACGTCACCCCCGCCGAGCGCGCCGCCCTCGCCGCCCTGCGCGACCTCGGCCTGTCCGACGTCGTGCCCCGCCCCCTGAAGTACGACCGCCCGTACACGTACTGGGACTACCGCCAGCTCTCCTTCCCCAAGAACAAGGGCATGCGCATCGACCTCGTCTACGGCAACGCCCCCTTCGGCGAGGCGTTCAAGGACGCCTATGTCGACCGTGAGGAGCGCAAGGGCAAGGGCGCCTCGGACCACGCCCCGGTCGTCGTCGACCTGGAGATCTGAGGTCCGGGCGCCCCGCCCCGCGCGTCAGATCAGCTTGCGCAGGTCGATCGAGTCGGCGAAGGCCCGCATCCCGGCGTCGTTGGGGTGCAGGTGGTCCCCGCCGTCGAAGGCCGGCCGCATCCGGTCGGGCTGCCGGGGGTCGCGGATGGCGGCGTCGAAGTCGAGCACCGCGTCGTACGCCCCGCCGTTCGCCCGGATGTGCCGGTTGATGGCGGTGCGCTGCGCCTCCGCGTCCGCGGTGCAGTCGTAGAAGCCGCCGCAGGGCGCGATGGTCGCGGCGACGAACCGCATGCCGCGCTCGTGCGCCCGCGCCGCCATCGCCCGCAGCGCCGGGATCACCTGCGCGGCCGTGGTGCCCGCCCGGATGTCGTTGACCCCCTCGAAGACGACGACGGTACGGGCCGAGGTCTGTGCCAGGACGTCGCGCTCCAGCCGGTGGTCGGCGCTGACCCCGCTCAGGATCGTGCTCGTGTTGTCGCCCGGATAGCGGTCGGTCACCACGCGGTTGCCGGAGATGCCCTCGTTCAGCACCCCGAACTTCGGCACCGAGTGCTGACCGCGCAGCCGCCGCCCCAGCAGGTCCGGCCAGCGCCCGTTGGCACCCGGCGTCGACCGCTCGCCGTCGGTGATCGAGTCCCCGAGCGCCACCACGGACCCCGCCCCGTCACCGACGTCCACGCCCGTCAGCAGCGGCCAGGAGTCGAGCTTCGCGGAGTACGCGCCCGCGCCGCGCTCGCCCGTGCGGTCACCGGCGCCGTCGGCCGTCAGATAGGACATCGAGTTGGTGTAGCTGTGCACGGGCAGCGCCCGGACCGTGCCCGGCAGGTGGATGCTCACCAGCAGGTCGGCGCCCTCGGGCACCCTGAACCCCAGCGGGTCGCTGAACTGCTGGGCGCCCGCGGGCAGTTCCGCCCCGGGCCGCCCGTCGAAGGTCAGCGCCCGGGGCGGGCCGGCCGTCGCCGCGCCGCGCCCCTGGAGGGCCACGGTGGCGTGTCCGATGCGGACCGGGCGCGGCGCGAAGGTGTTCTCCAGCCGGATCCTGGTCCGCGGCCCGCCCGCGCTGCCGTGCACGACCAGCCGCAGCGTCCGGTCGGTCCACGGCCCCACCGCGGCGTAACCCGAAGGTGAAGCCGCCCAACTGCCGGTCCACCCGTTCGTGGGACCCCGCAACGCCATCGAGAACACATGCAGGGCGGAGTCCCGCCCCGCCTCCTCCGGCAGCACGACCGACTCGACCTCGCGGCCGCGCGCGACCGGCACCGTCACCGCGTACAGCCGCGCGGTCTCCGCCCGTTGGCCCGTGGGGGTGTTCAGGTGGGGGAGTCCGACGGCCTTCGTCGTCAGGGGACCGCGCCGCCAGTCGGGCGCGGTCAGCCGGTAGGTGCCGCGGGAGCCGTCGCGGTAGCGGACGGTCCCCGTGCCGGTGACGTCCCCGCCCGGTGCGCCCTTGGCGGTGCCCGCGACGAGGAAGGAGAGCGCCTCCCCGCTGCCGCGCAGCCGCACGCTCTGGCCCGCGGCCCGCACGTTGTCCGGCTGACCTGCGACGGAGCGCGGCCAGCGGAGCACGGAGCGGTCGATGGTGAGGGTGCGGCCCGGACTCCAGCCGGCGGCGGAAAGGTCCTGGGCCGACAGGGCGTTGCCCGCGCCGTCGAAGTCGGCGTCGCCCGGCCGGGTGTTCCCGCCGACCGCCGTGTTGTCGAAGAGCCGCTCCAGGGGGAGCGGCTCCTGCCCGCGTTGCGCGGTGTCGGCGAGCGCCGGGGTGTTCGCTGCGGCAATGGCGCAGACGGCGCCCGCCGCGACGACCCCGGCCGCCGTCCACCGTCTGTGCCGTACCCCGCCGAGCCTCGATGTCCGGAGCATGTGAGTCATGCCTCCCAGCGTTCCCCGCTCTGAATGTGGCGGGATGAAGCTAAGGAGACACCTGGGGAACGTCAAGGAGGCCAACCGGCCACGTCGGGCGCCGCGCGCCTGTGGTGAGGCCATCCGCGCGAGTGCGATCCTTGCCGGTATGAACATTCCCTTCTTGGACAGTTGGCGCAAGCGGCACGCCCCGGCGCACGGGGTGGCGCTGGCGGACGCGGTCGACAGGGACCCGGAGGGCCTGGCCGAGCTGCTGTCGGAATGCGAACTGCTGCGCGCGCACGCGCAGTCGGCGGGGGTCGCCCTCGACGACTCGCCGACGTCCCTGGAGGCGCTGGACCAGCTCCAGCCGCGCTGGCGCGAGGACCCCGAGCTGCTGCCGTGGCTGGGCAACGACGCGGGGCTGTATCTGGGCACGGTCGTCGTGCGCACGGTCGAGGGGGCGGGCTGGTGGATCCGCTCCGACGGCCAGCCGGTCGTCCGGCTCGCCAACGGGCGGGAGATCGACGTGGTCGAGGCGGGCCAGGGCTGGGCGGCCGACGGCGCGCCCGAACTGTCCCAGCTCTACGGGGAGCTCGCGGAGAACTGACGGCCCCGCCACGGGCTTTCAGTTGACGAAGGGGATGTCGTACTCCAGCCGCCAGCGGTCGGCGCGGACGACGATGTCGGAGGTCTCCACCGCCCGGCCGTCGCCGTCGAAGTGGGTGCGCTCGATGACGGTGACGCACTGTCCGGCCGAGCAGCCGAGCGCCTCCGCCTCCGGCGTCGTCGCCGGGCGCGAGCCGACCAGCTCCTGCGCGCGCACGACCCGGATGCCGATGGCCGCCAGCCTGCCGCGCACGCCGCGCCGGGCGTAGGGCCCGCGCTCGGGCAGCACCACGTCGGTGCCCTCGGTGATGGCGAGCGGCTCCCAGCTGGTGGCGAGCTGCACGGGGTGGCGGTTGGCGAGGTACTCGTACTGCGTGCACAGCACCCGCTCGCCGGGCCCGATCCGCAGCCGCTCGGCGACCCGGTCCGAGGCGGCCGCCTCGCTGGACGACGCCTCCCAGGTCAGGGCCGTGTCCCGGGCCGTCATCCGGGCGGCGAACGGGGAGTCGACCGCGCCGGTCGAGCGCAGCAGGCTGCCCAGCGGCACCCGGTCGGTGACGAAGACCCCCCGCCCGAACTGGCCCTCCGCATACCCCGCGGCCTTCAGGACGCGCACCGCGCGGTCCACGGTCTGGTCGCTGGCCGCGTACGCGCGCTTGAGCTCGGACCGCGAGGGGATGCGGTCCCCCACGGCGAGCCCGCCCTCGTCGATGCGGCGGCGCAGATCGTCCGCGATGCGCTGGTAGACGGGCCTGCTGTCGCCCACCGTTCGGCTCCTTCCCCCTGGTGCCCTCCGACGCTGTACAGGCTAGGTACCCAGGCCGGTCTGCGTACCTAGGCCACGGCGGTGGGCGACCCGGCGAGGTCCGGGGTGCGGTCCCGGGTGAAACACCCACATGCGGGTGCTATTCCGGCAAACCGCCCGCGAGGGCGGTAACGTGCGCCGACAGCGTGTGTCCACCGCGGGACAGCGAGAGGGCTGGGTATGGCCGTCGATCCTCTGATCGAACTGCGGAACGTCAACAAGCACTACGGGAAGCTGCACGTCCTCAAGGACATCGACCTGACCGTCGGCCGGGGCGAGGTGGTCGTGGTCATCGGCCCCTCCGGCTCCGGGAAGTCCACCCTCTGCCGGACCATCAACCGCCTCGAACCCGTGGAGTCCGGCACCATCACCCTCGACGGCCACCCGCTGCCCGACGAGGGCCGGGAGCTGGCCCGGCTGCGCGCCGAGGTCGGCATGGTCTTCCAGTCCTTCAACCTCTTCGCCCACAAGACCGTGCTCGCCAATGTCTCCCTGGCCCAGATCAAGGTCCGCAAGCGCGGCAAGGAGGAGGCGGACAAGCGCTCGCGTGAACTGCTGGAGCGCGTCGGCCTGCTCGCCCACGCCGACAAGTACCCCGCCCAGCTCTCCGGCGGCCAGCAGCAGCGCGTGGCCATCGCCCGCGCCCTCGCGATGGACCCCAAGGCCCTCCTCTTCGACGAGCCGACGTCGGCGCTCGACCCGGAGATGATCAATGAGGTGCTGGAGGTCATGCAGCAGCTCGCCCGGGACGGCATGACGATGGTCGTCGTCACCCACGAGATGGGCTTCGCCCGCTCGGCCGCCAACCGCGTCGTCTTCATGGCGGACGGCCGCATCGTCGAGGACCGCACCCCGGAGGAGTTCTTCACCGCCCCCGAGAGCGACCGGGCCAAGGACTTCCTCTCCAAGATCCTCAAGCACTGAGAGGGCTGGTGAACGCGCCGATGCCGAGCCGTACGCGCCGCACGACCGCGGCCCTGGCCCTCGCCTCCCTCGCCCTGCTCGCCGCCGCCTGCGGCAAGGAGGGCAGCCCGCCTGTCAAGGGGCCCAAGCCCGACCAGCTGCCCGTCTACCACGTGGACACCGGCTTCCAGCTGCCCGACTCCGCCACCTGGCGGGCCGCGAAGAGCCGCGGCCACCTCGTCGTCGGCGCCAAGGAGGACCAGCCCTACCTCGGCGAGAAGGACCCCGCGACCGGTGTCTACTCCGGCTACGACATCGAGATCGCCAGGATGATGTCCGCCTCCCTGGGCTTCGACCCCAAGACCCTTCGCTTCCGCACCATCGCCTCCGCCAACCGCGAAACCGCCCTCCAGAACGGTCAGATCGACTACTACGTCGGCACCTACACCATCAACGACCTGCGCAAACGACAGGTCGGCTTCGCCGGGCCCTATTACATCGCCGGGCAGTCGCTGCTGGTGCGCAAGGACGAGAAGGGCATCGAGGGGCCGCAGGACCTGGCGGGCAAGAAGGTCTGCTCCGCGGCCGGTTCCACACCGCTCCAGCGCATCGAGCGCGACTACCCCAAGGCCATCGCCGTCGCCTACGACACCTACTCGATCTGTGTGGACAACCTCCTCAGCCTCCAGGTGGACGCCGTCACCACCGACGACACCATCCTCATGGGCTTCGCCGCCAAGGCGCCCGACGAGCTGAGGATCGCCGGGAAGCCGTTCTCCAAGGAGCCCTACGGCATCGGCGTGCCCCGCGGGGACAACGCCCTGCGCTTCGCCCTCGACGACGCCATCGAGGCGCACGAGAAGAACGGCGACTGGAAGAAGGCCTACGACGCGACCCTCGGCCTGTCCGGGGTGCCGGCCCCGAAGCCCCCGGCCGTCGACCGCTACGGGAGCACGTCATGAACGTCCTGACCGACAACTGGTCCCTCTACGGCAAGGGGCTGCTCGGCACCGTCGAACTCACCGTCTACGCCTCCCTGCTCGCGCTCGTCCTCGGCTTCGTGATGGCCTCCTTCCGCGTCGCCCCCGTGGGCTCGCTGCGCGTACTCGGCACGGTGTGGGTGGCGGTGCTGCGCAACACCCCGCTCACCCTGCTGTTCTTCGCGGTGCTGCTCGGCCTGCCGCGGTTCGGCGTCGTCCTGCCCTTCCAGCTCTTCGCGGTCCTCGCCCTCGGCTGCTACACCTCGGCCTTCATCTGCGAGGCCGTGCGCTCCGGCATCAACACCGTGCCGACCGGCCAGGGCGAGGCCGCCCGCAGCCTCGGGATGACCTTCACCCAGACGCTCGGCGCCATCGTGCTCCCGCAGGCGTTCCGCTCCGTCATCCCGCCGGTCGGCTCGACGCTCATCGCGCTCGCCAAGAACTCCGCGATCGCCGGGTCGTTCAGCGTCACCGAGCTGCTCGGCGCCTACAAGACCCTCAACGAGCTGGGCTACAGCATCATCTGGTCCTTCGTCTGGATCGCCGTCGGCTATCTGATCGTGACCCTGACCATCAGCGCGGTCTTCAACGTGCTGGAGAAGCGCTGGGGAGTCGCCCGATGACCACGACCGCGCTCTACGACGTCCCCGGGCCGCAGGCCCTGCGGCGGCACCTGATCTACGGCGTCGCGGCGACCGCCGTGATCCTCGGCCTCTTCGCCTGGTTCGTGTATCTCCTCTTCGACACCCACCAGTTCACGGCGCAGAAGTGGGATCCCTTCACCTACAAGGGCATCCAGGAACTGCTGCTGCGCGGCCTCGGCAACACTCTGAAGGCCTTCGCCTACGCCGCCGTGCTCTCCCTGGCCCTCGGCGGGGTGCTCGCCACGGCCCGGCTCTCCGAGCACCGGCCGGTGCGCTGGCTCGCCACCCTGCTCGTGGAGTTCTTCCGCGCGATGCCGGTGCTGGTCATGATCTTCTTCGTCTTCGTCGCCCTCAAGGTGCAGCCCCTGCCCGCCCTCGTCACCGGACTGACGCTCTACAACGGCTCGGTGCTCGCGGAGGTCTTCCGTACGGGCGTCAACTCCGTCGAGCGCGGCCAGCGGGAGGCGGCGTACTCCCTGGGCATGCACAAGACCCAGGTGATGACCTTCGTGCTGGTCCCGCAGGCCCTCCGGGCGATGCTGCCGACGATCATCAGCCAGCTGGTCGTGGCCCTGAAGGACACCTCGCTGGGCTTCCTCATCACCTACGAGGAGTTCCTGCACGCGGGCAAGCTGATCGCCAGCAATCTCGACTACGGGCTCCCGTTCATCCCGGTCGTCATGATCATCTCGCCGATCTACATCGGGATGTGCATGATCCTCTCCTGGCTCGCCCACTGGGCCGCCAGGCGGCAGCGCCGCAGCCCCAAGACCGAGGCCGTCGAGGTCGCCGACGCCGAGCCGGGCACGCTGCTGCCGGGTGCCGGAGCGCACCATCCGTGAATTCCCGTTCCCGCCGGACGGGCCCAACTCCGTTGCTAATGTGGGTTCATGGATTTCCGTCACCTGGGACGCAGCGGACTGATAGTCAGCCGGGTCGCCTACGGCAACTGGCTGACCCGGAGTTCTTCGAGAAGTGAGGAGACGGAACTCGCCTGTGTGCGGGCCGCGCTCGACGCCGGAATCACCACCTTCGACACCGCGGACGTCTATGCGGACGGCCTCGCCGAGGAATCCCTGGGCAGGGCGCTGAAAGGCGAGCGCCGGGAAGGGCTGGAGATCCTCACCAAGGTCTTCGCGCCCACCGGCCCGGGCCGCAACGACCTCGGCCTCTCCCGCAAACACATCCGTGAGTCCATCGACAACTCCCTGCGCCGGCTGGACACGGACCACGTCGACGTCTATCAGGCCCACCGCTTCGACCCCTCCACCCCGCTGGAGGAGACCATGGAGGCGTTCGCCGACGTGGTCCACGCGGGCAAGGCGCACTACATCGGGGTCTCCGAGTGGACCGCCGACCAGCTCAGGCGCGGGCACGCCCTGGCCCGGGAGCTGCGGATCTCGCTGATCTCCAGCCAGCCGCAGTACTCCGCGCTGTGGCGGGTGCCCGAAGGCGAGGTGATGCCCGTCTGCGAGGAGCTGGGCGTCGGGCAGATCGTCTGGTCGCCGCTGGCCCAGGGCGTCCTGACCGGGAAGTACCTGCCGGGGCTGCAGTGGCCGCAGGAGTCCCGGGCCCGGGACTCCAACGACGGCTCGCCGGTGCTGGCGCCCTGGCTCAAGGACGATGTCCTCGCCCGCGTCCAGCAGTTGCGGCCCATCGCCGACGGCCTAGGGCTGACGATCGCTCAACTCTCCCTCGCCTGGGTGCTCCAGCACCCGAACGTCGCCTCCGCGGTGATCGGCGCCTCCCGCCCCGAGCAGATCGCCGACAACGCCAAGGCGGCCGGGGTCCGCCTGGAGGCCGACGTCCTGGCCGCGATCGACGCGGCCCTCGCCCCGGTGGTCAGCCGCGACCCGGGCGCCACCCGGGACAGCAGCCCCACGGCCCCCGACTGGCGCCTCGCCTGAGGCACATGAACGAAGGGGGCCTCCTCGCGCCGGCGAGGAGGCCCCCTTACTTCTCCTGCTCCTACCCTGGCGTCACCAGACGACCGGCAGCTCCAGCAGGCTCCGCACCTGCATGCCGTCCTTCCATTCCAGCGATTCCGGCGGAACCGCGCACCGCAGTCCGGGAAGCCGCCGCAGCAGCGAATCCAGCGCCACCCGCAATTCCAGCCGGGCGAGCGGCGCACCCAGGCAGCGGTGGATTCCGTAACCGAATCCCAGATGCGGATTGTGCTCCCGCGTGAGGTCGAACCGGTCGGCATTCTCGAAGACCGATTCATCGCGGTTCGCCGACGGAATCGCGGGCAGTACGGATTCGCCCGCGCGCACCAGCGTCCCGCTCAGTTCGACGTCCTCCGTGGCATAGCGCGCGAAGGTCACATGGGAAATGAGCGGTACGAAGCGCATCAGCTCCTCGACCGTCCCGGGCATCAGCTCGGGCCTGTCTTTGAGCTGCCGAAGCTGTTCGGGGTGGGTGAACAGCACGTGCAGGGAGTCGATCAGCTGGGAGGAGACCGTCTCGTGCCCGGCGATCAGCAGCACGCTCGCCAGCTCCACGAGCTCCTTCTCGGAGAGCTTCTCCTCCTCGTCGCTGGCCTTGACCATGGCGCTGATGAGGTCGTCCTGCGGCTCCGCGCGCCTGCGCACCATCAGCCGCGCGATATAGCCGTGCAGCCGCTCGGTGTCCGCCTCGATCTCCTCCTCCGTCATCACCGTCGTGGCGGAGAAGGCGTCCAGCCAGCCGCGGAACTGCTCCCGGTCCTCGAAGGGCACGCCGAGAAGGTCGCAGACGACGGTGCCCGCGAAGGGCACAGCGAAGCCCTCCATGAGGTCGCCCGGTGGGCCCTCGGCGATCAGCGCGTCGATCAGCCGGTCGGCCTCCTGCTCGATGCGCGGGCGCAGCAGCTCGACCCGGCGCATGGTGAAGACCTTGGCCAGGAGCCGGCGCAGCCGGGTGTGGTCGGGGGAGTCCATGCCCAGGATGCTGGTGTGGATGGGCAGCGGGGTCAGGCGGGACTCGTCGTGCTCGGCGGCCAGCGCCCGGCTGAACCGGGGGTCCCCGAGGATCGTCTTCATGTCCGCGTGCGAGGTGACCAGCCAGGCGTCCTCGCCGAAAGGGCAGCTGACCCGTACGACGGGTTCCTCGGCGCGCAGCTTCGCGTAGAGCGGGTCGACGTCCAGGGCGACCGCTTCGTTGAACGGGTAGCTCAAGGGGGCGCGTTCGTCCTTCATGCGGACCGCACCTCCGAGAGCCGCGACTGGTGCTCGACGAGGCTCTTGGGCCGCATGTCGGTCCAGTTCTCCTCGACGTAGGCGAGGCACTCCTGCCGGGTGGCGGGGCCGCGGACGGCCGCCCACCCGGCGGGGACGGTGGTGAAGGACGGCCATAAGGAGTGCTGTCCCTCGTCGTTGACCAGCACGAGGAAGGTGCCCTCGGTGTCGTCCCAGGGGTTGTTCACGATGCTCGACCTTTCCGTGAAGGGTGCGAAGACGTGCCGGGGCTCCGGCACGGTCGGCCCGCCGCTCAGTGCGCGGCGGGCGGCGGGAAGAAGCCCGACGAGACGAAGAAGTCGGCGTAGTTGCGGATCAGCTCGCCGTCCAGCGGCGGGAACGCCGGACCCGAACCGGCGAGCCCCGCGAGGGTGTTGGCGCGGTCGAGGTGGATCCGGCCCACGCGGGCGAGCGCGGGCAGGGTGTCGGTGAGGAGCACGGCCGCGTCCAGCAGCCCCTCGCCCGCCCCCGGCCCGCCGTCCGCCGCCGCGTCGGCCCGCTGCCGCAGGGTGGCCGTCCAGTCGTCGAGGTCCAGGGTGTCCAGCCGGTAGCCGTACGCCCGCAGATGGCCGAGGACGGTCTCGAACGGGACGGGGGACGGGCAGGTGAGGTGATGTGCGAGGCCCTCGGTGCCCGGGGTGCGGGAGAGGTGGACGATGGCGGCCGCGGCCCAGTCGGCGGGGATCAGGTCGACGACCGGAGCCGTGCCGTCGTCCGCCGGGCGGGGCGCCGCGCCGAGGACGAGCATGGCGCGGACGAGCTGCCAGAACACGTCCCGGCTCGACCCCGCGCCGCTGACGGTGTGTCCGCTGATGCGCCCGCACCGGTGGACGGTCACCGGCAGCCCGCGCGCGGCCGCTTCCCAGACGAGCTGCTCGGCCACCCACTTGGTCTCGGTGTAGCCGCCCGGCAGGACCGCCTCCGGCCGCACCCGGTGCGACTCGGGCACCGGACCGGGGTGCTCGTCGGTCCCCACCGACACGGCGGCCGTGGAGATGTGGTGCACCGGCGTCGCGAACCCGGCCGCCAGCCGCAGCACTTCCCGGGTGCCCGCGACGTTCGCCGCCCGCAGCCGGTCGTACGGGTCGACGGCGCTGACCCGCGCGCCGTTGTGGTAGACCGCGTCGAGCCGGGCCGCGAGGGCGTCGAAGCGCTCGGGGGAGAGTCCGAGCAGCGGCTTCTCCAGGTCGCCGGGGACGGCCACGATCCGGCTGCGGGAGAACTCGTTCCACAGCCCGTACTCCGCCATGTTCCGCCGGATCCGGCGGTCCGCCTGCGCGGCGTCGTCGGCGCGCACCAGGCAGTGGATGTCGGCGCTCGTGCGGTCGAGGAGCTCGCGCAGCAGGAACGCCCCGAGGAAGCCGGTCGCACCGGTCAGCAGGATGGTCTCCCGCCCCTCCGCCCGGGTGCCGTCCGCCGCCCGGCCCACGGTGATCGCCGGGTCCAGCACGGCCTCCGCGGCGAGGTCGGCCCGCGCCGGCGCGTACGTCCCGCCGGGCGCGGCCGGGCCGTCGACGGCCTCCAGCAGCGCGGCCACCGACTGCCGCTCGAAGAGGGTGCGCACGGGCAGCTCCACGCCGAGGCGGCGGCGCAGCCCGCTGATCACCCGGGTCACCAGCAGGGAGTGCCCGCCCAGGTCGAAGAAGCCGTCGTCGATGGTCACCCGGGGCACGCCCAGCACCTCGGCGAACAGCTCGCACAGGATCCGCTCGCGCGGGTTGCGGGGCTCGCGGCCCGTGGACAGCGCCCCGAAGTCGGGCTCGGGGAGCGCCGACCGGTCCACCTTGCCCGTGGCCGTCACCGGCAGCGAGTCCAGGACCACGACCGCGGACGGCACCATATAGCCGGGCAGCAGACCGGCCAGCCGGTCGCGCAGCCCGGCCCCGTCCAGGCCCGGCGCGTCACCGGCGGGCACCGCGTACGCCGCCAGGTACGTACCGCCGCGGGCGTCCTTGCGGGGGACGACGACCGCCTGGGCCACGCCCGGGTGGCCGCCCAGCACCGCCTCGACCTCGCCGGGCTCGATCCGGAAGCCGCGGATCTTGATCTGCCCGTCGGTGCGGCCGATGAACTCCAGCTCGCCGTCGGCGTTCCAGCGGACCGTGTCGCCGGTCCTGTACATCCGGCCGCCCGGCGCCCCGAACGGGTCGGCCACGAACCGCTCCGCCGTCAGCCCCGCCCGGTGCAGATAGCCGCGGGCCAGCCCGGCGCCCGACACATGGAGCTCCCCGGGCACCCCCGGCGGCACCAGACACAGGTCACGGTCCAGGACATAGGCGCGGGCCCCCACGGTGGGCCGGCCGATCGGGGGCGTCCCGTCGCCGGACAGCGGGGCGCTGAGCGTCGCGCACACCGTCGTCTCGGTCGGGCCGTAGCCGTTGAGGAACCTGCGCCCCGCCGACCAGCGGCGCACCGTCTCCGCCGACGGCGCCTCGCCCGAGGTGATCAGCCAGCGCAGCGACGGCAGTTCGCCCGGCTCCATCACCGACAGCGCGGCCGGGGGCAGCGTCGCGTGCGTGACCCGGTGCCGCTCGACCAGCGCGGCCAGCTCAGGGCCGGGCGCGGTCAGCTCCGCGGGCGCCATCACCAGCGTGGCCCCGGTCAGCAGCCCGCCGCACAGCTCCCACACCGCGCCGTCGAAGCTGTGCGAGGCGAACTGCAGGATCCGGCTCGACGCCGTCACCCCGAACCGCCGCACCTGCGCCTCGACCACGCCGGAGACCCCCGCGTGGGTGACGACGACGCCCTTGGGCCGGCCGGTGGACCCGGAGGTGTAGATGACATAGGCGGGCGCCCCGCAGCTCAGCGGCGCGAGCCGCTCGCCGTCGGCGACGTCCGTCTCCCAGCACAGGGCCACGGCCCGCCGGGTCTCGTCCCGGTCCAGCACGACCGTGCGCGTCCCCGTGCCGTCCGGCAGCGGCGGACAGGTGCGGGAGTCGGTGAGCAGGATCGCGGGCCGGGCGTCCTCGGCCATGTAGGCGAGGCGGGTCGCCGGGTAGCCCGCGTCCAGCGGCAGATAGGCGGCTCCCGCTTTCAGCACCGCGAGCGTCGCGACGACCGAGTCGGCGTCGCGCGGCAGGGCGATCGCCACGAACCGCTCCGGCCCGGCACCGCAGCCGATCAGATACCGGGCCAGCTGGTTCGCCCGCGCGTTCAGCTCACGGAACGTCAGAGTCCGTACGGGCCCGGCGCCGTCGTCGTGGATCAGTGCGGTCGCGTCCGGCGTCCGCTTCACCTGCGCCTCGAACAGCTGCGGCAGGTGGCCGGGGTCAGTGCCGGGGGTGTCGTCGCCGCTCCGTGCCAGCAGCCGCTCCCGCTCGTCGGGGAGCAGCACCTCCAGCGAGCCGAGCCGGCGGCCGGGGTCGGCGGTGACCGCGTCGAGCAGCCGCAGGAATCGGCGGACGAGGCGCTCGACGGTGGACCGGTCGAACAGGTCGGTGCTGTACTCCGCGACCCCGTCCATGCCCTGCGGCCGCTGGTCCGCGCCGTGCCGCTCCCGCAGGCTCAGCGACAGGTCGAACCGGCACGCCCCGGTGTTCACCGCCCGCTCCGCGACGGTCAGACCCGGCAGCTCCGCCTCGCCCTGCGGGGCGTTCTGCAGCGCCAGCAGCACCTGGAACAGCGGGTGGTGGGCGAGCCCGCGCGCCGGGGCGAGGGCGTCGACCAGCCGCTCGAAGGGCACGTCCTGATGGGCGTACGCGGCCAGGTCGGTCTCCCGGACCCGGGCCAGCAGGTCGCGGAACGCGGGGTTGCCTGAGGCGTCCGTGCGCAGCACCAGCGTGTTGACGAAGAACCCGACCAGGCCGTCCAGCGCGTGGTCGGTGCGGCCCGCGACCGGGGTGCCGACCGCGATGTCCGGGCCCGCGCCCAGCTTCGTCAGCAGCGTCACCAGCGCGGCGTGCACGACCATGAACGGGCTGGCCCCGCACCGCCCGGCCAGCTCCGTGATCCGCCGGTGCAGATCGGCGTCGACCGTGAAGTGCAGGGTGTCGCCGCGGTGCGAGGCCACCTGCGGCCGGGGCCGGTCCACGGGAAGCTCGGCGCACTCGGGCAGCCCGGACAACGCCTCGGTCCAATAGGCGATCTGACGGGACGCCAGGCTGGCCGGGTCGGCCTCGTCGCCCAGCATCCGGTGCTGCCACAGCGCGTAGTCGGCGTACTGCACCGGCAATGGCGCGACGTCGGGCGCGGCGCCGTCGCGGCGGGCGGCGTAGGCGGTGGCGAGGTCGCGCCACAGCGGTGCCAGCGACCAGCCGTCGCACGCGATGTGGTGGACGGCCAGTGCCAGGACGTGCCGGCCGGGGCCCGCGGTGAACAGCCGCGCCCGGACCGGTATCTCGGCCGCGAGGTCGAAGGGCCGGCGGACCGCGGCGGCCACCGCCGCGTCCAGCTCCTCCGGCGCGACCGCGCTCACCTCCAGGCGCGGCCGGACGGCGGCACCGTCCAGGACCAGCTGCCTGGGTACCCCGGCCGTCTCCGGGAAGACCGTCCGCAGACTCTCGTGCCGGGCCAGCACATCGCCCAGTGCCGCTTCGAGGGCCGCGCGGTCCAGCTCGCCGTCCAGGTCGAGCACGAGCGGGACGTTGTACGCGGCGCCCGGCCCCTGGAGGTGGTCGAGGAACCACAGCCGCCGCTGGGCGAACGACAGCGGCACCTCCTCGGGCCGCTCCGCGGGCACCAGCGGCGGCCGGTCCCCGGCCGACGCCTCGCGCACCGCCTCGGCGAGACCGGCGACGGTCGGCGTCTCGAAGACGGCGCGCACCGGCAGCTCCAGGCCCAGGACGGACCGCAGCCGGGCGCTGAGCCGGGTTGCCGACAGCGAGTGCCCGCCCAGCGTGAAGAAGCTGTCGTCGACGGTGACCCCGGACACCCCCAGGATGTCGGCGAACAGCCCGCACAGCAGCTCTTCGAGCGGATTGCGCGGCGCCCGGCCGCCCTCGGCGGATCCGGTGCCGGGCTCCGGCAGGCGGCGCCGGTCGACCTTGCCGTTCGCGGTCAGCGGCAGGCTGTCCAGCACCACCGTCGCGGTGGGCACCAGGTACTCGGGCAACCGCTCGCGCAGGAACGCCCGGACCGAGGACACCAGCGCGCCGGTGTCCCGCGCGGCCGCCGGGGCGTTGACCAGCGAGGTGAGCGGCACCCCCGGCGCCGGACCGCCGACCGCCGAACCGGGCTGACGCAGCGTCAGGAATACGTCCAGCGTGCCGTCGTCGGCGGCCGACCAGGTGGCCGAGGCGCGCAGGCCCAGCCCGTCCGCCAGCTCATGGAGGCGCTCCAGCGCGTCGGTGCCGGCGTCGTCGCGAGCGCTCAGGGTACGGACCCGGCCCGTACCCCCGTCCAGCTCCCGCAGAGCCTCGGCCACCGGCGCGAGCCTGCTGTCGGGCACCCCCGTCAGCCGTACGTCGCCCGCCGGCGGCTCCGCGCGCAGCAGCGCGGCCAGGCCGTCGGGCGAGCGGACCTCCCGCCCCCACGACAACTCCCGTACGGGCACAGACGCCTGCTCGCCGGGGGACAGCTTGCGCAGCACGGCGTCGTAGCGGTAGCGCGTCAGCTCGTTGACGGACCGCCCGCGCTTGACCCGCACCTCGCTGCCGACCGCGCCCGGCAGGCCGGCCGCCAGCTCGGCGAAGAACGCCGGGTCGACCAGCAGCTCCTTCTCCCGCACCATGCCGTGCTCGACGGCCGCCCGGACGGCGGCGGGGTCCGCCGGCAACCCGTCCTGCCGGAGCCGGACATCGGTGTGGAAGCAGCGCAGCAGCCGCAGATTGCGGACGTCGCCGATGAACACCGACCCGCCGGGGGCGAGCAGCCCCACGGCCTTGGCCAGGACGTCCGCGAGGTAGTGGGCGTCGGGGAAGTACTGCGTCACGGAGTTGACGACGACGGTGTCGAAGAAGCCGGTGGGCAGCTCCGCCGTGTCGTCGGCGGCACCGGCCCGCAGCTCGACCCGGTCCGCCAGCCCGGGGTCCTGCCGCACCAGGTGGCGCAGCGCCTCGATGACCCGGCCGGAGAGGTCCGTTCCCCAATAGGCGTCGCAGTGCGGGGCCAGCCGGGACATCAGCAGCCCGGTGCCGACGCCGATCTCCAGCACCCGGCGCGGCCGGAGCTCACGGATCCGGGCCACGGTGGCGTCGCGCCACTCCCGCATCTGCGCCGCCGGGATCGGCCCGCCGTCGTAGCTGCTGTTCCAGCCGGAGAAGTCCTCGCCGAAGCGCGCCCGCGCCACGTCGCTGTACAGCGAGTCGTAGATCTCCTGCCACTCCCCGACCCGGTCCGTGCCGTCCGCGGGCGCCTCGGCGGCGCTCTCCTCCGCCGGTACGACATAGCCGACGAGCCGCTTGTGGCCCGGCCTGTCCTCCCGGACCGCCACGGCCGCCTGGGCGACCCCGGGGTGCCCGGCGAGTACGGCCTCGACCTCGCCCGGCTCGACCCGGAAGCCGCGGATCTTCACCTGGTCGTCGCTGCGGCCGACGAACTCCAGGAGCCCGTCCGGGCCGCGCCGCACCAGGTCACCGGTGCGGAACAGCCGGGCACCGGGCTCGCCCAGCGGGTCGGCGACGAAGCGCTCGGCGGTGAGCGCCGGGCGGTTCCAGTAGCCGCGCGCCAGCCCCGAGCCGCCGAGATAGAGCTCGCCGACCTCCCCGGGCGGCACCGGCGCCAGCCGTGGGCCGAGCACCTCCGCGCGCATCCCGGCCATCGCCGCGCCGATGGGCACGACCGTGCCCAGGACGCCGGGGTCGGCCACTCGGTGACAGGTGGCGAACGTGGTCGTCTCGGTCGGCCCGTAGCCGTTGACGACCGCGGTCTCCGGGCACGCCCGCAGCACCCGCCGGACGGCCGCCGGGGAGACCGCGTCCCCGCCCGTCCACACCTCCCGCACCCCGAGGAAGCACCGCGGCGCCTCCTCGGCCAGCACCGAGAACAGGCCCGCGGTCACCCACAGCCCGGTGATCCCCGCGTCCGTGACGGCGGCGGCGACGCCCCGCGCGTCCAGGTCCCCGGGCGGCGCGACCACCACCGTCCCCCCGCACAGCAGCGGCACCCACAGCTCGTACGTCGAGGCGTCGAACGCGTGCGGCGAGTGCAGCAGCACCCGGCCGTGGGCGCCGCCGCGCCACGCCTGGTCGCGGGCGAGGCCGACCACGTTCTCATGGGTCACCGCGACGCCCTTGGGCGTGCCGGTCGAGCCGGAGGTGAACATCACATACGCCAACTGGCGTGGTTCGCAAGGGTGTACGCGGGTGGCCGGCGCCCCTTCGTCCGTGCCGTCCGCGTCGGCCATGGACACGGCCAGCACCTCGCGCCCCGCCGGGAGCTGTGCGTCCGGGGAACCATCGGCCGTCAGGACGAGCTCCGCGCCGGTCTGCTCCAGGATCCACCGCAGCCGGGAGACGGGCTGCCGCGGGTCCAACGGGACGTAGGCGCCACCGGACTTGACGACCGCGAGCAGGGATATGACGAGCTCGGCCGAACGGTCCATCAGCACCGCCACGGTGCCGCCCGGCTCCACGCCCGCCGCCGTCAGCCGCCGGGCCAGCCGGTCCGCGCGTGCGTCGAGCTCCCGGTAGGTCAGGGAGATCTCGGCGGTTCCCGCCCCCGCGGCGCCGCTCACGAGTGCTGTCGCGTCGGGGGTGAGCGCCGCCTGCCGGGCGAACGCCTCCGGAAGCGTCGCGGGGAGGACGTCCCCGTCGGGTGGGGTGGCGGGGTCGGTGGGGGATACGGAACGCGGAGCACCGGCGGTGGGCCGGAGCGGGGCGGAGTGGTGCTGTGCGGACACGCGTCAACAACTCCTCTGCACAGGCTTCCCGGAGCACGGCGGCGCCGACTCTCTCCGGTTGGCCGCATGTGGACAGGGCACACCCATTCGCCGGGGCCATGCACCAGCGAACGATGTGTGGCGATCGTGTCGCGGAACGTCGTGATGCGGACCACCGCCGTGCATGATCCGGCCGTTCTTGCGAAGCGGATGCCCGACCCTGACCGTAACCAGCGGTAATGCGCAGGTGTGGATGGCGGTCCCGGGCATTCCGCCGCCGCGGACCGGACGGATCCCCGGTCGGGCTCCGGTCCCGGCTGAGGCGGGTCGACCGTACGCGCGAAGGGCGGCAAGTTGGCCGGAACATAGGCCCGATAACGGGATCCCGGGCAATTGTCGGGCAAAGCTCTGACAGCGCCCGCCGCACGGTGGGAAGATCGCGCTCGTTTTTGCCGTCACCACGCACAGGGAGTCACGATGGAGTCCGCAGGTCCCGGCACCGGCCCCCAACCGCCCCGCCCGTCAGGCGATTTCACCCCGGACACGGGCGTCATAGCCGAGATGACCGGCCGCCCGACGCGCTTCGACTCCGACCGCTACCGGCCCACCGACACCTACGCGGAGGTGGCCTGCGACAAGGTGCTCCGCGCCTACGAGGGCCTCGGGACCGACGGCGGGGACCGGGAGCCGCTCCTCGCGTTCCTGCGCGACCTCACCGATCCCTGGGGCGAACTCCCCGTCGGCATACCCCCCGAGGACGCCTGCTGGGTCTCCATCGACGGCATGCCCCTGGAGACCTCGGTCGCCTGGGCCGGGCGCAAGGCCGGGGTCCGGCTCTCCCTGGAGTCCCCCAGGGGCCCCGCGAAGCGCCGGATGGAGGACGGCATGGCCCTCACCCGGCGGCTGGCCGGCCGCCCCGGCGTCTCCGTCGACCCCTGCCTCCGGGTCGAGGACCTCTTCACCGACGACGACCCGCAGGGATACTTCACCATCGCCCACGCGGTGGCCTGGGTCCCCGGCGGCCACCCCCGCTACAAGATCTTCCTCAACCCGGCGGTCCGTGGCCGGGAACAGGCCGCCGCCCGTACGGAAGAGGCCATGGTCCGCCTCGGCCTGGAGCGGCCCTGGCGCGCCCTCACCGAACACCTCGGCGGCGCGTACGGCCCGGAGCACGAACCCGCCGCCCTGGCCATGGACCTCGTGCCCGGCGACGACTTCCGGGTCCAGGTCTACCTCGCGCACTCCGGGGTGTCCGCCGACGCGATCGACGCGAAGTCGGCCGTCGCCGCGGACCACGTACCGGGCTCCTTCGCCCACGCGCTGCGCAGCATCAACGGCGCTGACGGCACCCCCGAATGGAAGCGGAAGCCGCCGGTGACGGCCTTCTCCTTCGGCCCGGGGAAGGCCGTGCCCGGTGCGACGCTGTACGTTCCGATGATCCCTGTGCACGAGAGCGACGCGGCGGCGCGGGAGCGGGTGGCGGCGTTTCTGCGCTCGGAGGGCGTCGACCCGTCGTCGTATGTGTCGGTGCTCGACGCGATCTCCGACCGCCCGCTGCCGGGGTCGCGCACACAGAACTTCATCTCCTACCGGGGCGGTGACTCACCGCGCTTCTCGGTTTACCTCGCGCCGGGGGTCTACCGGGAGGTGTAGGGGGTTTGTTTCCCCAGCCCCGCCCCTTCCCGGCTGCATCCGATATGCGGCTCCGCCGCGTGAGGGGCTCGTGCCCCAGGCCCCCGGCTGTCCCGCCGTTGCCGCCTGCGGCGGGAGCTCCCTGCGGGAGCGTCCTCAAACGCCGGACGGGCTGGAAAATCCAGCCTGTCCGGCGCTGGGGAACAAGCCCCGCAGGGCAACCTAGTCGCGCACCGGGACCGAGAGTGTCGGTGCCGTGAAGGACAAGCGTGCCCCCGCCGGGTTGTGGGAGATGTAGAGCGGGTCCACCGAGTCCACCACCAGCGCCAGCCGATGCCCCGCAGGGACGTCGTACGCCGTGGCGTAGAGCGACAGATCCACCCCGAACCCCCGCCCCGGCACCTCGTCCCGGAAGGTGTACGGCGCGTGGCTGATCAACTTGCCCACGCCCAGCGGGCCCACGTCGTAGAGATAGGCGACGGCCGTCCCCGTGTCCTTGGTGCTCGTCATCGTCGTCCGCACCTGCACGCTGCCCCGGATCCGCTGCCCGGCCCCGTACGGCCCGGTCTGCCACACGGCGGCGTACGTCCGGGAGAGGAACGGGACGGACACCATCGGCGGGATCTTCAGGAACTGGTCGAGCGCGCCCGAGAGGATGACGGTGCCGCCGTTCGCGCCCGAGTCGACGCCGGTGCGGATCTCCCGCGCGCCGTCCATCGGCACCGCGCGCCGGTTCCGCTCGACGTCCGCCCAGGTCGCGTACGACTCGTAGCCGCCGCCGGAGCGGGAGGAGAGCTGTACGGGCGCCTCGCGGTCGATGCCGTTGTCCTCGCCCTTGAGGTAGCGGTCGAACCAGCGGTGGGCGTGGGTCCAGGTGTCGTTGGGCAGTCCGAGCAGCCCCGTGGCCTCGGCGGTGGCGTGGTCGCCGGGCCGGAACTCCAGGCGCTTGGGGCCGGTCAGCCGCTCGTAGAACTTCGCGTACTGATTGGGGGTGAAGAGCGAGTCGCCCCAGGCGTTGCCCAGCATGACGGCGGTGCCCTGGGCGTTGATGCGGTCGAGGTAGGTGGCGGGGGAGCGCTTCGCGCCCCAGGCCAGCATGTCCTTCTCCTTCGACAGGTCGTTGCCGAGGAAGTCCCGCAGGATCCGCTGGAGTTCGTCGCCGGGTCTGCCGGTGAGGTTGCCCAGGCCGCCGAGCAGCTCGGCGGCCTGCCGGTGCTGGGTGCGGTCGCCGTAGATCGACTCGATGAGGTCGGCCCAGCCGCTCAGCGCGGTGACCGCCTTGACGCGCTTGTCGAACGCCGCGGCCATCAGGCTGATGCCCGCCCCGTACGAGACCCCGCCCATGCCGACCCGTTCGGGGTCGGCGGGGGTGTTGGCGAGCGCCCAGTCGATGACCTTGGAGGCGTCGGCGATGTCCTGCGGCCCGGCCGTCTCGATCTTCCCGCCGGAGAGCCAGAAGCCGCGGGCGGTGTAACTGACCACGACATAGCCGGACTCGGCGAGCTGCTTGGCCTGGGCGATGTACTCCAGCTGCGGCATGGCCCAGCTGGTGGGCAGCACGATCAGGGGGTGGCGGCGCCCGCCGCCGGTGTCGCCGGGGGCGAAGACGTTGCCCTTCAGGGTGATGCCGCCGGAGCCGGGGAGGTCGGTGAACCGGACGGACGCGGCGGCGTGGCCCACCGCGGCCGGGCGGTCCGGCGCGGCCTGTGCCGCGGGGGCGAATCCGAGGGCGGTGCCGGCCAGCAGCGCGGCGGAGGCGGCGCCGACCGCCGTGGCGCGCAGGGCCTTGCGAGGGTGTCGCACGGTCACACTCCTGAGGTCGGTGCCGCGCTGGTGGTACGGGGGGTGCGGCACTCCGAAGCGAAGTGACTCGACGGTAACCTCGGTGACTTACCAAGGGTAATGGTCACGTGAGTTACGCGTGGGTAACGATCTGCCCCGGGTGCCGCTCCCCGTACTCAGCCGACGGTCCGTCAGGCGCCCTCGCCCAGCCACAGATCCGGGCCGAACACCTCGTAGTGGATGTCGGCCGCCGCCACGCCCGCCGCCAGGAGTTGCGTACGGACCGAGCGGAGGAAGGGCAGCGGTCCGCAGAGGTAGGCCGTGGTGCCCGCGGGGATGTCGATGGCGGCGAGGTCGGCGCGGCCCGTGCGGTCGGCGGGGTGGCCGGCCTCCGGCTCCTCGTACCAGACATGCGCGACCGCGTCCGGGAGCTTGCCCGTCAGCTGGCGGAGGTCGGTGCGGAAGGCGTGCGTGGACTCGCTGCGGTCGGCGTGGACGGCGATCACCCGGCGGGTGGCGCCGGTGGCCGCCAGGTGGGAGAGCATCCCGATCATCGGGGTGCAGCCGATGCCCGCGGAGGCGAGGAGCACGGGCGCGTCGCCGCCGGCCAGCACCACATCCCCGAAGGGGGCGCTGACCAGCAGGGTGTCGCCCACGCCGAGCCGCTCGTGGAGGTGGTGCGAGACCTCGCCGTCCGGGTCGCCCGCGAGCCGCTTGACGGAGAACTGGAGCGCGTCGTCGGGGTGGCCGGAGAGGCTGTACTGGCGGATCTGCCGGGCGCCGTCGGGGAGTTCCACCTGGACGGAGACGTACTGGCCGGGGCGGGAGGCGGGCAGCGGCCGCCCGTCCAGGGGCCGGACGAGGAAGGTGGTGACCTCGGCGGTCTCCCGGAGCCGGCCGACGACGCGGTACGGGGCGAGGGTGTCGCCGTCCGGGGCGCCGGCCTCCTCGTGGAGCCGGGCCTCGATCGCGATGAGGGCATTGGCCATCAGCCAGTAGACCTCGTCCCAGGCGGCGGCGACCTCGGGGGTGACGGCGTCGCCCAGCACCTCGGCGATCGCGGCGAAGAGGTGCCGCTGCACCAGCGGGTACTGCGCGGGGGTGATGCCGAGCGAGGCGTGCTTGTGGGCGATGCGCGAGAGCATCGCGTCGGGGCGGACCTCCGGGTGCTCGACCAGCGCGGTGGCGAAGGCGGCGATGGCGCCCGCGAGGGCCTGGCGCTGGGTGCCGTTGGCCTGGTTGCCCCGGTTGAAGAGGTCGCGCAGCAGGTCGGGCCGGTCGGTGAAGAGCTTGTCGTAGAAGAGCGGGGTGATCTCGCCGATGGCGCCGCCGACGGCGGGGAGGGTGGCGCGGACGATCTCGGTCGACCTGGTGGACAGCATCGGGGCTCCTGACGCTCGACTGGAATTGGTATCTGAGATTCGCATTTAACGGTGCGCTGCGGCCTCGGTGGAGGGGTGGGGGTTTCGCGGTCAGTCCCCGGGGCCGGTGCCCAGGCTCAGCAGGAGGGGGCCCGTCGGCGGAGCCGTCAGCTCTTCGACGGTGATCGGGTCCAGGGCGGCGAAGAACGCCTCCTGGGCCTCGCGCAGCGCGCCGCGCAGCCTGCACGCGGCACGCAGCGGGCACGGCGGGTCGTCCTCGCAGCCGACGACGTCGCCCGCGCCCTCCAGCTCGCGCACCAGGCGGCCGATCGAGGCCGCCCGGCCGGCGGCGGTGAGCGTGAGCCCGCCGCCCCGGCCCCGGCGGGCCTCGACGACCCCCAGGTGCTGGAGTCTGCTGACGACCTTGGCGGCGTGCGTGTACGGCACGCCGACCGCGCCGGCCACCTCCCGGGTGGTCGGCGCCTCCTCGTCGCCCGCCACCGCGAGGCGCATGGCGATGCGCAGCGCGATGTCGGTGCCCTTGGTGAGTCGCACGGTTCGACTGTAATTAATTGGCTTCTGGGAGTCCAATTAACCGGGGCCCGCCGTGGGCCCCGGTCGAGCGGCCCGTCAGTCGGTCAGCGCCGCCTCGGCGGCCTCGCGCAGCTCGCCGGAGGCGATGAGCGCGGTGACCCGCTGGATGTCGCCCGCCAGCGGACGGTCGCCCTCCAGCGTCGGGGAGACCGAGCGGATCAGGTCGTACGCGGCCTTCGTCGGGCCGCTGAGGACCTCGGTGCCGCGCAGGTCGGCGGCCTGGGCCAGGGCGAGCAGGTGGATGGCGGTGACCTGGCGGACCAGCTCCACGGCCGTACGGGCGTCCCGCGCGGCGATGGTCGCCATGCTGACCTTGTCCTGGTTGTGCGCCTCGGTCGACCGGGAGAACGAGGTCGCGGGCATGGTGTTCTTCAGCGCCTCGGCGGTGAGCCCGGAGGCGGCGATCTGCATGCCCTTGAAGCCGTGGTGCATGCCCGCGTCCCAGCTCTCCGCCTCGAAGCGCGGGATCAGGTTGGGGGTCAGGCCGTTGTTGAACTTCTCGTCCACGACCAGCTCCAGCTGGCGGTCGAGCAGGTCGGCGACGCTGGCGACCGCGGTCTTCAGGGAGTCCATGGCCTGGCCGACGTGGCCGCCGTAGAAGTTGCCGCCGTTGCGGACGACACCGGCGTCGATGTCGAACAGCGGGTTGTCGTTGGTGGAGTTGATCTCGATGTCCACCCAGTTGGTGGCCCAGTCCAGGGTGTCGCGGAGCACACCGATCACATGCGGGGCGCAGCGGATGGAGTAGCGGTCCTGGATCGGCTCCTCCAGCTCGCGGAAGCCCGCCTCCGACAGCGAAGCGTCGCGCTGCGCGACGCCCGGGTCGCGGTCCTCGGGGTTGCCGAGCAGGTCACGGATGGTGCGCGCGCTGCGGCGCGTACCCGTGTGCGGCTTCTGGTCGAAGACGAACGGCGCGAAGTGGCCGGGGTTGCCCTGGAGCACCTGGGAGGTCAGCGCGGTCGACAGGTCGGCGGCGAAGGCCAGCTCCGCGGCGTCGTGGAGGGCCAGGGCGGCGAACCCGGACATGAAGGACGTGCCGTTGACGAGCGCCAGCCCCTCCTTGGCCTCCAGCACCGCCGGGGTGAGGCCGGCCGCGGCCAGGGCGTCCGCCGAGCTCTTCTCCTCGCCCTCGTGCAGGGCCTGGCCCTGGCCGGTGACGAGCGCCGCGATGTAGCTGAGCGGGACGAGGTCACCGCTCGCGCCGACCGAGCCCCGCTCGGGGATGGGCGCCAGGACATCGTGGTTGAGGCACTCGAGGAGCAGCTCGACGACCTCGGGGCGGACCGCCGAATAGCCGCGGGCCAGGCAGTTGGCGCGGATGACCATCGTGGCGCGGATGACGTCCTCGGCCGCGACGGGGCCGATGCCGCAGGACAGGAAGCGGATGAGGTTCTTCTGGAGGTCCTCCGCCTTCTTCCCGGATATCTGCCGGGTGTTGCTGTCGCCGAAGCCCGAGGTCACCCCGTAGACCGGGATACCGGCCTCGATGACCTGGCCCTTCAGCTCGATCGACTTGAGCATGCGGCGCACCGTTTCCTCGGCGAGGGTGACGCGGGGCGCATCGTCCTTCCCCCGCGCGGCGGCGACGACATCGTTCACCGTCAGAGTGTGTCCGTCGATGGCGAGTTCGGCCTTGGAACGGGCGTCTGCTGCCGTGGAGCCATGCATGATGTGCGTAATTCCTTCCGTGGGGGCGGGGTGGAGACGGACAGGCCGGTCAGTGCCGCGTGGCACCGACGGGCTCGCGCTCGCTGAGCACCCAGGCGCGCAGGGCGGTCTTGTCGAGCTTTCCGCTGCCGTTGCGGGGCAGCGCGTCGACGTGACAGACAGCGGTCGGGAGCTTGTAACGGGCGAGCCGTTCTCCGGTGAACGCGCGGAGTTCCTCGATGCCGATGGTGTTGCCGTGGTCCTGCACCAGGACCGCGACGGGGGTCTCGCCCCACTTGGGGTGCGGCACCCCCACCACCGCGGCGTCGCGAATGCCGGGGAGTTCGATGAGCACACGCTCGATCTCGGCGGGGTAGACGTTCTCACCGCCGCTGATGATCATGTCCTTGAGCCGGTCGATGATGTAGAGCAGGCCCTTGTCGTCGAGATAGCCGACATCGCCGGAGTGGAACCAGCCGAAGCTGTCGATGGCCTGCGCGGTGGCCTCGGGGTTGTTCCAGTAGCCCGGTGTGACGTGGGGTCCCCGTACACAGATCTCTCCGGGCACCCTCGGCTCGGCGATCACAGCGCCGGTCTCGGGATCCGTCAGCTGGATCTCGGTGTACGGCATGGGGAAGCCCGCGGACTCGGGGGCGGTCTCGACCAGTTCCGGGGGGAGGTAGGTGGCGAACGGGGCGGTCTCGGTCAGCCCCCAGGCCTGCTGCAGCCGGATGCCGCGCGCCGCGTATTCGCGGACGAGCAGGCCCGGGACCGGCGCACCCGCGACCACGGCGGCGGTCAGCGCGCTCAGGTCGGCCTGCTGCCAGCGGTCCGAACGGGCCAGAGCGTCGAACATCACCGGGACCGCGAACATGTGCGACACCCGGTGGGCCACCAGGTCGTCCACACACTGGTCGGGGTCGAAGGCGCGCCGGACCACGACCGTGCCGCCCCGGCCGAGCGCGCCGAGCGTAAAGGCGTTGAGCCCCCCGATGTGGAACATCGGCGCGACGGCGAGGGTCGTCTCGCGGGGGCGGGTGTCGATCGCCGCCGCCACGTTCAGCTGGTTCCACCACAGGTTGCCGTGGGTGAGGATGACGCCCTTGGGGCGGCCGGTGGTGCCCGAGGTGTACATCAGGACCGCTGTGTCCGTGGCATGGACGGCGACGGGCTCCCCCCAGCCGCTGCCGGTCGGCGCCGTGGACAGCGGCTGCCAGCGCGGGTGGGCCGCCGAGGCCGGTACGAGCGGGTCGCGGTCCCCGAGGAGGAAGCGGCGCACCGGCGTGGCGTCGGCCACGGCGTCGACGACGGCCCGGTGCCCGTCCTCGGCCACCACGGTGTGTACACCGGAATCGTTGAGGAGGTAGCAGACCTCCTCGGCGGCGAGCCGGAAGTTCACCGGCAGGAAGATCGCGCCGAGGTGGGCCGCGGCCAGCGCCGTCTCCAGCAGCAGCACACTGTTGAGGCCGAGGTAGGCGACCCGGTCCCCGGCCCGCAGTCCACCGTCGGCCAGGGTCGCGGCCAAGGAGCGTACGCGCGTGCCCAGTTGGGCGTAGGTCGTCGTGCTGCCCTCGTAGACGATCGCCGTGGAGTCACCCGCGATCCGTGCCCATCGGTGTACGGCCGCGGCCGAGCTGACGCTGACTTCTCTCATGATGCCCCCGGTGGGTGAGTGCTGTGATGTGGTGCCCGCCCGCCCCGTGCCGCCGGCGGCTCAGCGGCGGCACGGGGCGTCAGTTGTCAGACAAGACCGCCGGCGGCGGCGATCGACTGGCCGGTGACCCAGCGGGCCTGCTCACCGGCGAGGAAGGCCACGACGTCGGAGATGTCCTCCGGCTCGCCGACGCGGCCGAGCGGGGTCATCGAGGCGAAGGCGTCGAACTGCTCGCGCAGCCGCTCGGTGCGGTCGGTGGCGACCACACCCGGGAGCACGGAGTTGGCGGTGATGCCGCGGCCGCCGAGCTCCTTGGAGAGGACGAGCACCAGCTGCTCGACCGCGACCTTCGTGGCGGCGTAGATGCCGAAGTTGGGGAAGACCGCGCGGGTGTAACCCGTCGAGATGTTGATGACGCGGCCGCCGTCACGGAGCCGGCGGGACGCCTCCTGAAGGGTGTACAGCGCGCCCTTGAAGTTGAGGTCCACGGTCCGGTCGATGAGGTCGTCGTCGAGGTCGGCGATGGCGCCCTCGGCGTCGTTCCCGGCGTTGTGGACCAGGATGTCGATGCCGCCGAAGGAGGACTCGGCCTCGTCGAAGAGCCGCTCGACGTCGCCGCGGACCGCGATGTCACCGCGGACGGCGATGGCCTTGCCGCCCGCGGCGGCGATCTCGGCGACCAGCTCCTCGGCGGCCGCGGCGTTGCTGTGGTAGTTCACGACGACGTCCGCGCCGTCCTGGCCGAGGCGCAGGGCGATGGCGCGGCCGATGCCGCGGGAGGAGCCGGTGACGACGGCGGACTTGCCGGCGAGCGGGCGGGCGGGGGTGGCGGTCATGGGGGTGCCTTTCGGATCGGATGGGGTGGGGAGGGCCGGCGCGAGGCGCAGGCGGGCCGCTAGCGCGACGGTTCTATGGAGAGCCCGTGACGGAAGAGGTTCTTGGGGTCCCACGCTGCCTTGACCTGCTGGAGCTTGGGGTAGTTGCCCTTGAAGTACAGGGCGCTCCAGGACACGCCGGAGGTGTTCAGGTTCGGGTCGCGGGCGTCCACGTCGGCGTAGTTGATGAAGAGACCGTCGGTCTGCTCGTTCGGGACCGGTACGCCGCCGGTGGCGGAGAACAGTTCCTTGTACAGGCCGCGCACCCAGGTGAGGTGCTTGTCGTCCTCGTTCGCGTCGGTCCACAGCACGCCGCACTGGAACTTGACCACGGAGTCGCGCTGGGCGACCGCGGTCGCCGTCGGCGCGACGGCGTTCCCCTGGCCGCCGATGCCCGCCAGCGTCATGAAGGCGCCCGAGGCGTGGTAGTCGTCCCGGGTCAGCTGCCGGTACATCGTGCGGGCCTGGTCCGCGCTGAAGTTCTTGCGGAAGTAGGCGGGCTTGCCCTTGAACCGCTGGGTGGGATCGGGGCCGGTGAAGCCCGCCCACCGAGTGGCCTGCAGCCAGGGCAGCTTGTGGCGCTCGGTCACGGTGTGCGGCACTCCGACGCCCTCCGCGATCGCGGCGTGGTAGGCGTCGAGCAGCTTCTCCGCGTCCTCGGCGCCGGCGTCGATCTGGGTGCTCAGGATCACCACGCCGTTGTCCGGGTGGATCAGCTTGAGCTGGGAGAACAGCGCCCGGTACGGCGAGTCGGGCGCGCTGTTGCGCTCGTGCCACGCGCCGAAGTTCTGCACCAGGCGGCTGAACGACTGCTCGTCGAGCTTGCCCCAGGGCCAGACGACATTGCTGATCCAGACCTCGGAGGGCGGTTGCGGGAGCAGCTTGGCCGGGTCGGTTCCCGTCGCGCCCGGCGAGCGGAACCAGTACTTGGTCACCACGCCGAAGTTGCCGCCTCCGGCGCCGGTGTGCGCCCACCACAGATCGCGGTTGGGGTCGGACTTGGCGTTGGTGGCCACGACCGCGCGGGCCTTGCCGGCGCTGTCGACGACGACGACCTCCACCGCGTGGAGGTGGTCGACAACAAGGCCGTGCTGCCGGGAGAGCGAGCCGTAACCACCGCCGGCGACATGCCCGCCCGCGGCCACGGTCGGGCAGTTGCCGCCGGGCACGGTGACGCCCCAGCCCTTGTAGAGCCGCTCGTACACCTCGCCCAGCATCGCCCCGCCCTCGACCGCGAAGGCGCCGCGCTTGGCGTCGAAGGAGATCTCGTTCATCTCCGACAGGTCGATGATCACCTGCACCGCGGGGTCGTCGACGAAGCCCTCGTAGCAGTGCCCGCCGCTGCGGACGGCGACGCGTTTGCCGGAATCCACCGCCTCCTGGACCGCCTGGACGACGTCGGCCGTCGATCCGACGAGTCGGACGTACTCCGGAGCGCCGACGAAACGGTGGTTGTTGCCCCTGCTGAGAGTGGCGTAGCGCCTGTCACCAGGCTTGACCGTGGACACCGGGAAGGTGCCGGCCGCCGCCGTCGGCGCGGCGCTCCGCGGTGCGGCGCCGGCCGGTGCGGCGCCGAGGAGCTGGGGGGCGGCCGCCGCGGTGCCGAGTGCGGCCGCACCCGCGAACAGCCTTCTGCGGCTCAGGGAAGTCATCAGTCGTTCCTTGTCTCTCATGATCCGGCGTGGCCGTGGTGGGTGGTCGGCCAGGCCGGGTCGCTCGTGATCTCGAGCACGGCGCAGGACCAGGTGTAGCCCGCACCGAGCCCGATCAGAAGCACGTGCTGTCCGGGCCGCAGCGCACCGCTGTCGGCCAGATGGTCGAGGCCGGCCAGCTGGTCCGCCGGACCCAGGTGACCGATCCGGCGGGAGAACTCCCACGTGCTGCGGTCGAGGGTGGTGATGCCGAGAGGTGCCAGCACCTGACTGTGGATCAGGCGCTTGCCGAGGTGCGGCACGACCACGTGGTCGATCCGGTCCAGGGGGATCCCGGACTCCTCGACGGCCTGCCGGGCCGCCGTCACGAGGCCGATGTCCATGCGGCGGCGGATCTCCTCCTTGGCCATGGTCGTCTCCTGGAACCAGCGGCTCCTGGAACGCAGGTCGATGGGGTACTTCACCTCGGGATTGAACGGCCCGATCGGCTCGTCGGCCCGGTGCAGTCCTTCGAGCGTGGCGTCGGAGTGGGTCGCCATCGCCACGATGCGGGCGAACCCGTCCCGGTTCGACAGCACCGCCGCCGCGGCCCCGTCGCCGAACAGGATCCGGTCGGCCCGCCAGCGGTCGAAGTACGGCATGGGGAAGAGGTCACCGGCGGTGATCACCGCGGTGGTGGGTGCGGTATGGGCCGTCAGGTAGGCGGCTGCCAGCTCCATCGCGAGGAGGGAGCCGTTGGAGGCGCCGCGCAGCTCGGTCGCGAGGCAGCCGTCGGCGGCGATCTGACGCTGCACATAGGCGGCGGCGTTCCAGCCGTCGATACCGGCTCCGAACGTCGCGGTGCACAGCAGCAGATCGATGCCGTCCCGGGTGGACCCGGACCGGGCGATTGCCGCCTGCCCGGCCCGGGTCCACAGGTCCGCCACGTTGTCGGAGGGGTCGGTGACGGTGACCGAGAGGTGGTCGTGCCGCTCGGCGTCCTCGGAGGCGTACTGGCCCGCGCTGAGCGCGTCCTCGACGCTGACCCGCTCGGGGAGCCAGGAGGCTGTCGCCGTGATGTAGATGTCGTTCCAAAGCATGAATGCGGTCCGGGTGGTTCAGAAGGTGGTTGAGGACAGGCGCGTGGCCGCCCGCCGCGTACGAGCGGCGGTCATGCCGGCAGCCCGGGCCGCCGGGGCGGCAGAGCGCGGGTGATCTCACTGGGCAGGGCGCGGACGCTCACCAGCACGGCCCCGTCCGCACCGGCCCGTATGGTCGCCTCCACGCCGTGCGGCACCAGGGCGCACTGACCGGCCCGGGCTTCGGGCACGGCCTCTCCGGGCACGTCGACGCTGATCGAGCCCTCCAGGACGATCAGGGCCTCTTCCACGCCGTGGTCCGCGCTGACCTGCAGGGGGTAGCCCGCGGGGAGACGCCAGTGTTCGACCGCCTCGCATTCGCTGTGCAGCATGGCGCGGCGGGCGAGGCTCTGCCACCGGGCGTCCTCGTGCCCCGGGGCGATCAGCCGGCTCGTGGCCCCCGTGCCGGCCGAGGTGACGATCACTGGGCGGCCTCGTGGACCGGAAGCCGCAGGGTGACCACGGCGAGCCGCAGCGTCTTGATGGCGGCGAAGGAGTTCTCGGAGCCCGCCGGTGTGGTGACGCAGGTGTCGGCGGAGACGACCAGCGGTGCGTCGGTGACCGAGCTGGTGACCGTACCGCCGCCGCTGATCACATAGCAGGCGAGCTCGGCGTCCGGCGCTCCGAGCGTGCGGATGTCCCCCGCGGGGATGTCGACGATCTCGATCTGTCGCAGCGGGCCGGTGAAGGTACCGGTGGTGTCGATGCTCCTGGCCTCGAAGAGATCGAGGACCGAGATGGAACTCACGGCTGTTCCTCCGTACGGGGGAAGGGATCCGGACAGCGTGGCGTGGGTCGGGGGCGAGACGGTCTCGACGACGAGCAGGTCGAGGTCGGCGTCCGCGGTGTTGCGCAGCTCGCGCGCGCTGCCCGCCCCGGCCAGCACGAGAGAGCCCGCCCGCACGGGCGCGGGCGCGCCGTTGACCAGGAACTCGCCCTCGCCGGCCAGGACCAGGCAGGCCACCTCGGTGCGGGTCTGGAGGTGCCCGCCGCCGGCCGCGCCGGGTGCGAGGGACAGCCGCCCGACGGCCTCCGTCGCCGAACGCAGCTGGCGGCGGCCGGTGAAGGAGTGCCAGCGGGTCGTCCCCGCCGCCCGGTGGACGTGGGACAGGGCGGCGCGGTCCGGTGCGGTCGTCACGGTGAGCGTGGCGGCCGGGGCCGTGTTCGTCATCGGGCGACCGCCAGCGCGGCCTGGGCCAAGTGCTCCGCGGCCTCGGCGAGTTCGGAGGGCGTCACGTCGTTGACGAAGACAGCGGACCCGATGCCCATGGGCAGGGGGAGCCGCTGTTGTCCGTTGCGGTGCCGCACGGTGTCGGCGAGCGCGGGCTGCAGCACGTCGGGTACGCACAGCTCGTGCCAGGTCGGCAGGTTCAGATCGACCATGACGCGGAAGATCCGCTCTCGCTGCGAGGCGTCGACGAGTCCCCGGCGTTCGGCGAGCACGGTGGTCAGCGCCATGTCGACGGCGACGGCCTCGCCGTGCAGCAGCTCGGGCAGGGCCTGCATCTCCACCGTCGGGCTGAAGGTGTGACCGTAGTCCACGACGCGTTCGAGGTTCTTCTCCCGGAGATTGGGCTGGAGCTCCTCGAGCATTCCGTGGATGGCCCGCTCCATCGCCTCCAGGGCGGGGTCGGGGTGCGGCCCGTCGTACGGGCCCTGCATCCGGGTGCCGACCAGGTCCGCACCGTAGCTCTCGAGCAGGGTGAAGAGCCGGTAGTCCTTGATCAGGGCGATCTTGAGAATCTCGGCCAGCCCGTTGCTGATGTGCCGTTCCCCGAGGGTCTTGAGGAAGGTGCGGTCCAGCAGGTTGCGTTCGGCCGCGAAGTAGGTGCCCAGCCGGTTCTTGTGCCCGTTGAAGTTGAAGCCGGTCTTGACGCCGACCCCGGCGTCGACAAGGCCGATCAGAGTGGTGGGGACCCGGATGTAGGGCGTCCCGCGGCGGTAGGTGCTGGCGACGAAGCCGACGATGTCGAGCAGGACGCCACCGCCGATCCCGATGACAGGCTCACGGCGCCTGTCGATGCCGAACCTGTCGAGCGTTTCCACGACGGTCAGCACGTTGTCCCACGTTTTGGCGGTCTCGCCGTCGGGGAGTACGCAGATCTCGTACTCGACGCCGTGGTGGTCGAAGTAGTCGCGGATCGTCTTCCCGTAGAGGTCGTTCACCACGGTGTCCGTCACGACGACGCGTCGGACCGGACCGGTGCCGGGTCGGGCGTCCTCGAGGAGGACCGTGCTGTCCGGCTCGAAGAGGCCATCGGCTATCCGCACCTCGTAGCCGACGGGCTCGCTCGCCTTGACCGTCCACTGCCTCGTGGGCTGTCCGGACGTGAACAAACCTGTGCTGCCGTTGGGTACATCGCTGTAATTCGGCAATTCTCTCCGATCTCTCGCGCAAGGCTCGATGGCGTATACACACACCGAGTCGGCGCGCACTCATGCTCAGTCGTATGCCCGGAGGCGCTGTACGGGAAGGCGCGTAACGTCCCGGACGGAGCCGTCGTCGGCGCATGGCGCGGACGGCCGTCGGTCCGAGGTATTCGCAGAAGTGGCGCGATCGCGCGCTTCGGTCTCGCGTTACGGGATTCGCCGACAACGCGAGGCGCTACAGGAGCGGTGCGTGGTGTCGGCAGTCCGGACAGCGGCATGCTGAGAAGTCATCGGTTCGTCCCCCCGGTTCGAACTCGGCTGCTATGCAGCGACATTCAAAAACCTATCAACATCGATTGGCATGGCAAAAAGAGATCGTGGGCTGCGAGCGGTCGAAGTGAACGCGAACGTCGCACTTGATCAGTAATGTAAACATTCAACAATGTGCGGGCACTCTGTCCGGAATGCTCGGATATTCTCCTCGCTCTATGTGATCACGGCGAGGCGGATGTCGCTCTCCGTAGCACCTCTTGGGGCTATGGCCTTCGTCACAGCCTGCCGGGACGGGATAAGTGGATTCCGGCCCTCCGTCAAGAAGGCCCAGGTGAGCCATGGTTGACGGGATATCAGATCCCATTGGGTGCCCGCTCCGTCCGGCCGTGCCGCCCGTCAGGAAGGAGTCAATCCTGTGTCAGTCGTGTGTCAGCAGGCCGGGCACCCGGGCCGCCAGCGCCCGCAGCCGACGGCCGAACCCCTCGGCCGGCCCGAAGAACAGGCCCAAGTGCTCGGCGCCGGACCGCTCCCAGGCGTGAACGCGCCGCACCACCTCCTCGACGGGGAGGCCGTCGTCGGTCCAGGAGTCCCTGGCGCCTGCGGAGACCCGGTCCCCGGCCAGTTCGCGCAGCCGGTCCCGCCGGATGGCGAACTCCTCGTGGGACAGGTGCACTGCCTGCCACATGTCACCGACCTGTGCGGCCCGGCGCAGGGCGGCATCGGAATTGCCGCCGATCAGGAACGGCACCGGCTTCTCGGGGACGGGCCGGAAGACCGCGCGTTCGTCGAAGGAGTGGTGCTCGTCCCGGTAGGGCCCGCCGCCATGGGTGTGCAGGTGGCGGATGAGGCGCAGGGCGGCGGTGGTGCGGGAGCCGCGGTCGGTGAAGTCCGAGTGTGCCGCGGCGAACTCGTACGGCTCCCAGCCGGCGCCGGCCCCCAGTACGAACCGGCCATCGCTCAGATGTGCCAGCGTGGCTGCCTGCTTGGCCACCACCAAGGGGTCCCGCAGGGGCAGCACCAGGACCGACGTGCCCAAGGTGACCCGGGTGGTGACCGCCGCCAGGTGGGCGAGCGTCACCAGTGGTTCGTACACCCCGCCGTAACGGGGTCCGTACTCCGCGGGCGGCAGGAGGTGGTCGGGAAGCCAGACCCCGGCGAACCCCAAGGACTCCGCCTCCCGGCTCAGTTCCACCAGTTGCGACGCCGGCATCGTGGCCGATTCGTCGGGCAGGATGACATGCAGATCCACTTCGGGCTCCTCGGTGCCGACCGGCCGGGTGTTCCGCGCCGCGCCCCCGTGCCGGTCGGCCTCGTCGTTGTCGATGGGGGTATTCGCTTCCGCGCACTGTCCACCGCCGTGCCGGCGGTGGGGTCGACGACAACGTCCGCATTCCCGAGTTGATTCCCTGCCGTGCCCTTGTCCTCGTGGCGCGCGGATGTCAATCGATGTGCCGACCCGAATACTTGCATGTGACACCAGTCACCGATCGCGGATCCGCATTGACACGCGGCGGCGAGTTGATCTCTGATGGGGGTCGCTGATCGTTGAGTGTGGAAAGCGGCATGGACGGCCGGGGGGTTGTCCGTCGCATTCTTCAGGATTCCGCGCCCGGGTGCCCCTGTCAGGATCGACTGCGCACCTGTCGGCCCAGGATTCCGCGCGCAATTGATCAAAGGGGTCCAGGGGGGACGATGAGCATGCTCCGGTGGCGTTTTCGCGGCACTTCGGAAAAGCGACGCCGCTAGCCCGGCACCGGCCGGGTCCGGCAGTACGTGACCCGGATCCCGGTACTTCCGCCCGCGCGACGATGCGCGCGGGAAGGCCCCGGGCCGTACGGTCCGACGCCGGCACACAGCACCCGCCCCATGCCCGTCACACCCCCACATACGCTGAGGAAGAGACATGTCCACCGTCATCACCACTACGGTCGGCGGCAGTTCGCCGGGGACCGGGAGCCGGGCCGTAACGGTCATCGATGTCGGCGGCTCGCACCTGCGCCGGGCCCGCTGGGAGCCCACCGAGGGGCTGACCGGCCGGGGCCAGGAGCCCTCCCCGAGTTTCCGCCGGCATCCCGGCGCGACTGCCGGCGAACTGCGGGCCCGGATGGTCGACGCCCTGTGCGCCGCGGTCCCGGCCGACGGCGGAACCGCAGGAGTTTCCTTCGGCGCGGCCCTGGACGCCCGCAGTGGGACCGTCTACGCGTCGGCACCGCTGTGGGGAGCCCACAGCGAACCGTTCGACCTGCTCGCCGCGCTCCGCGCACGGCGCCCCGACGTCGGCTGGCACGTGGTCAACGACGTCACTGCCGCGCTGCTGCACCTCGCGTCCGCGCCCCGGCGCAAGACCCACCGCAAGGTCCTGCTGGCGACCGTCAGTACCGGAATCGCCTGCCGCACCCTCGACGTACGCACCGGTGCGATCCCCGTGGACGGGGCCGGACTTCAGGGCGAGATCGGTCATCTGCCCGCCACCGCCACGCTCCTGGGCGAGCCCGTCGAGCTTCTCTGCGACTGCGGTGCCGCGGGCCACCTCGCGGCGTACGCCTCGGGCCCGGGCATCCGGAACATGGCCACGGAACTGCGCGATCGAGCCGGCCGGCAGTGGTCGCGATCGCGCCTGAGCACCGAACTCGACGGCGGCGCCGCCTTCGAGGACGCGTTCCGCACCGCGCTCGACATGGACGACCCCCTCGCGGGCGAACTGCTCACCGCCGTCACCCGCCCCGTCGCCGACACCCTGCGCACCGCACTGTGCCTGGACCCCGAGATCGATGAAGCCGCACTGACCGGCGGGGTCGTCTTCGGACTCGCGGGCCACTACCGGCGGGCCCTGATGGACCATCTGACGCGGCAAGGGCTGTATCTGACCGGCGAGATCACCCCGCAGTGGGTCGAGCAGCGGATCACCGTCTGCAAACCCGGCGAGGCCGACGGTCTCATCGGGGCGGGCATCGCGGCCCTCGCCGCCGAAGCCGCCCTCCCCTCCGTTCCGCTCGACGCACAGTCCGGGGAAGGACAGTGAGCGGCACCCGGGACCGGACGCCCGCGGAGACACACCGTGCCATCGTCCGCGACGGGCGCGACGTCCGGGTCCTGAGGCGCCCCACCGCACAACCCGGCCCCGGGGAACTGAGCATCGCCACTGAGGTCGCCGGGCTCTGCGGCACCGACCTCCAGATGCTGCGCGGACTGCGCGAGGACGACAAGGCGCCGGTCATCGGCCACGAAGGCATCGCACGGGTGGTCGCCGCGGGACCCGGCGTGGACCTGGACCTGGCACCGGGAACCCGCGTCGTGGTCAACCCCACCCACCCCGCCGACCCGTCCTTCCTGCTCGGTCACAACCTCGACGGACTGCTCCAGGAACGCACGCTCATCCCCGCCACCGCCGTCGACAGCGGTCTGGTGATACCGCTGCCCGAGGCGCCCGAGCCCGATCTGGCCGCGCTGCTGGAGCCCCTCGCGGCCGTGCGCTACGCCCTGGCCGCTCTCGGTGCCACCGGCCCCCGCACCCTCCTCGTCCACGGCGACGGCACCATCGGACACCTCGCGGTCCGGGCCGCCCGGCGCTGGCTCGGGGACGGAGTCCGTACGATCCTGGTCCACCACACCGGACAAGGGCGCGCGTGGAGCGCCGGCCGGCCCGGCTCCGCCGACCACCTGTTGTCGGCGGACGAGGACAACACTGCGACGATCCGCACCGTGGCCCACGGCGGACCGTTGGCCGTGCTGCTCGCCACCCCCCGCGACGCCACACTCACCGCCCTCGAGTCGGCACTGCGCACCGCAGCCGACGACATGACGGTCGACCTGCTCGGCGGCCTTCCCCCGGGTGCGCGCACCCCTGCCCTCCCGGGTGCCGACCTCGCGGCGATCCGGGCCGCGAACTGTGCCGGGCAGCCCGAACCGCCCCACGTCGCCACACTCACCACGGACACCGGCACACGCGTACGGCTCCTGGGGCACAGGGGCGTCGGCAACGCCCATCTGCGCGCCGCCGCAGCCGAGTTGACGCGTGCCCCGGAGCTCTACCGCGACCTGGTGACGCACACGGCCGGCCTCGACGAGGCCGCCCGGATCATGGCCCGGCTGGCCACCACCCGCGACCGCTCCATCGGCGGCCGACGGCTTGTCAAACTCGCGGTGCGCATCGCACCCGCCCCGCCCTCGAACCTGGAGGCATGATGTCCGAACCCCACGAGCGCCCCCTCGCCGGCCGTAAGGCGCTGGTCGTCGGAGGGTCCACCGGCATCGGGCGCGGCATCGCCGAGGCCTGGGCCGCCGCCGGAGCCGACGTCCTCGTGCTCAGCCGCAGCACCCCGGCCGGCAGCGGCAGCGAGGCGCTGCGCTGGGCCCCGCTGGATCTCACCGACGCCGACGCGGCGCGTGAGCGCCTGTCCGAGGCCACCGCGGGCACCCTGGACCTGGTCTGCTTCTCGGCCATCCACTACGGCGACCGGCGAGCTCTGTTCGGCGAAGTGACAGAGTCGGAATGGCGCCGTCAGGTGGATGTGAACCTGCACGGGCTGTGGCTCACCCTCCAGTCCTCCCTGCCCGCACTCCGCCGGGCGGCTCCCGGACTGTTCGTCGGAGTCTCCTCCGAAGTGGTGTACAACGCGGGGCCGGGCCGGTCGGGTTACGCGGCGACCAAGGCGGCCGCCTCCGCTCTGCTGAACTCCGTGGCACAGGAGGAGGACGCGGACCGGGTCCGCATCGTCCAGGTCCTGCCCGCGGGGATGGTCGACACTCCGGGAATCCGCCGTCGGAGGCCCGCGGACTTCGACTACGACTCGTACATGCAGCCGGGCCACTTCGGAGAGCTGGCCCGCCTGCTGGCGGTGACCGGGGGAGCGGAGCACCACGGCGACAGCCTCGTCGTGGACGGCGACGGGCAGTGGCGGTCCGTACGGGAGGAGATTCCCGCCTCCCAGAGCCGAGCGGTCCGCGCATGACACCCACGGCACCGGCCCGGCAGGCCGTCGCCGTGGGTCTCACCGGGTGGCGGCTGCCGGTGGCCGGGACCGCGGTGCTGGAACTGGCCGCCGGCCTCGGGGCCGACGGCGTCCAGCTCGACCTCGGCGGACCCGGCCGGGGAGAGCCGCTCGACGCCCCCGGCACGGTGGAAGCCCTGCGGGAGCGTTCCGCCGCGACCGGTGTCGTACTGCTGGGCGTGGCGGCGAACACCCTCAACGACATAGGTCTGACGGCGCCGGCAGGCGGTGTCGACGCGCGGCGGGTACGCGACACCGTGGTGCGCCTGCTCGACACCGCCCACGCCCTGGGCGCGCCGCTGGCCTTCGTCCCCAGCTTCCGGCGCAGCGCGATCGACGGGTCCGAGGCGCTGCGGCGGACGGCCGAGGTGCTCGCCTGGGCAGCTGCGGAGGCCACTTCCCGAGGCCTCGTCCTGGCCAACGAGAACGTGCTGGACGCGGCGCGGGCGGTCGAGCTCGTCGAAGGCGTCGGGTCCCCGGCCTTCCGGCTGCTCCTGGACACGTACAACCCGCACGCGGCCGGTATCGACACGGTGGGTCTGATCGCCGGGGCCGGGCGCCACTTCGCCGACCAGGTCCATGTGAAGGACGGCCTCGGTGGCGCCGACGGCACGGTGCCGCTGGGCGCGGGCGACGGGAACGTCGAAGCCGTCCTGGCCGCGACGGCCCGGCACCGGGTCGGCGTGCGCACGCTCGTGCTGGAGAACGACTACCGCGACGGGGACACCGTCCGGCTCGCCACCGACATCGCCTGGGCCCGGCGGCAGGCGAAGACACTCACCGCACGACTGAACGAGGTTGACGAATGACCAACCGGACGGCGCTGAGCGCCGAGGCCCTGCTGTTCGACATGGACGGCACCCTCGTCGACTCGACCGTGGTCGTCGAACGCACCTGGCGGCGCTTCGCGGCCCGCCACGGCCTCGACGGCGAGGAGATCCTGGCGACGTCGCACGGCCGCCGCACCGGCGAGACCGTCGCCCGGTACGCGCCCCCCGGAGCGGACGTGGCCGCCGAAACGGCCCGTCTGGTGGCCGAGGAGGTCGAGGATGTCGAAGGGGTCGTCGCCGTGCCCGGCGCCCGGGAGCTCCTGGCCGCCCTGCCGCCGGAGCGTTGGGCCCTCGTCACCTCCGCCGGACGCGAGCTCGCCGAGCGCAGGATGGCCGCCGCCGGGCTGGTGCTGCCGCCCGTGGTCGTCACGGCGGACGACGTCGGTGAAGGCAAGCCCAGCCCCGAGGGATACCTTGCGGCCGCCGCCGAGTTGGGGGTGTCACCGGCCGCCACCATCATCTTCGAGGACGCCGAGGCAGGGCTCCTCGCCGCGGCCGCCGCCGGTGCGACGACGGTTGTCGTGGGTGCCCACGCGGGCCCGGCGACGCGAGGACTGGTCAGGGCCGGAGACTTCCGGCACGTCACCGTCCACGGTCCGGACCGGGACGGCGGGCTGCGCGTGACGGTGGGCCCCGCAGTATGAACGAGACCGCGGCGACGGTTCCCCGCCTCGACCCACGGCCGGCACGTGGCCTGTGGTCGCCCCCGGTCCTGACCATGCTGGCCCTCTCCTTCGTCATCAGCACGACCGAGTTCATGGCGGTCGGCGTCGTCCCGCAGATCGCCGACGACCTGCACACCGCGACCGGTGCCGCGGGTCTCGTCTCGTCGCTGTACGCCACCGGTGTCGCGGTGTCCACACTGCCGGTTGCCATGACCTTGATGCACCACCGGCCGAGGGTGCTGCTCCCCATGGGGCTGGCCCTGTTCATCGCCGCCCACGCCGTGATGGCGCTGGCGCCGACGCTGGCCGTCCTCATCCTCGGCCGGATCATGGCGGCTGCCGTGCACAGCCTCGCGCTGGGGGTCGCCCTCAGCGCCGCGTCGGCCGTCGTGGCACCGGAGCGCCGCGGCGCCGCGGTGGGCCTGGTCCTGGGAGGGGTGTCCGGGGCGATGTTCCTCGGCGCTCCGCTCGGTACGGCCCTCGGTGACCTTGTCGGCTGGCGCACCAGCTTCGCCATCGAGGGCGCGGTGGCGGTGCTGGTCCTGTTCGCCGTGGTGCGCACGCTGCCCGACCTGCCGGGTCAGCAGACCACCGACCGGCGGGCGTTGCAGGTGCTGTGGCGTCCGCAGGTCGCCAAGCCGCTGCTGGTCACTCTCGCGATCATGATGGCCAACGGCTTGTTGTTCACCTACCTGGGCGCCTATCTGACCGATGTGACCGGGATGGGCGGCGACGGAGTGGCGCTCGGCCTCGGGGTGTTCGGCCTTGCCGCCCTGGGGGGCAACACGGTGGGATCGTGGTTCGCCGACCGCGCGCCGCGCGCGGGCTCCATCGCCGCCGTGTGTCTGATGATGCTGGCCGTGGCGCTGTTCGGTGTCATGGGCGACTGTGCGCCGCTCGCCTACGTCCTGATCGTCTTCTGGGGCGCGGGAGTTCAGGCGATCGTCCCGATCGTCACTCATCAGGCGGTCGGTGCCGGTGGCGGCATCGCCGCCGTCGTCGGCCCCGGCGCCGCGAACGCCGGCATCGCCCTCGGCGGCCTCGCGGGCAGTGCCGTCGTGAGCCTGTCCGGCCTGCGGACCCTGCCCTGGATCACGGTTTCCATCGGGGCCGTGCTGGCTGCTGTGCTGGCCGTCGAGGCACTGCGTGACCGATCGAGGGCCCGGCCGCACGAAGCGACCTGACCGGGACCCGGGCCGCCCGGCCGGTCCTGCCCGCGGACAACTCGTCGGCAGGACCGGCCCGTTCACGTCCGTACGGGCTCCGGCTGTGCGGCTCGGACGGTCACGCGCCGCGTCAGGGCGTCCCCGCGTCAGCCCGCCGCGTACGTGAAACGCCCCGCCGTGCCCACGGCGCTCGTACCGCCCGGCGTCTCCACGGTGACGTCGACCGTGCCCGTGCCGGCCGGGGAGACCGCGCTGCAGTAGTCCCGCCCGCACGAGGCGTGTGCCGAGGGCCGTCCCCCGAAGCGCACGGTGCCGTGCGTCAGGTCCGTGCCGAAGACGGCGACCGCCGTGCCGCCGGCCGCCGGTCCGCTCCGGACCGACAGGTGCTGGACGACGGGCGCGGGCGGCGCTGCGGGCCCCGGGCCCGTGTATGTGAACTGCCCGGCCTCCGCGGCCCCGCCCGGAGTGAGGACGTCCAGGGGAACGCCGCCCGTGCCGCCCGGTGCGACCGCGGTGCACGAGGTGCTCGTGCACGAGGTCCGCGCCGCGTCGTCCCCGAACAGCACCACCCCGGAGTCCAGACCGAAGCCCGTGACCGTGACCTTCGTCCCGCCCACCCCCGGACCGGTCACCGTGTCGACGGCACCGACCACCGGCTCCGGGGGAGCCGCGGGCGGCTCCGAGGAGCCGTTGAGGGTGTACGTGGAGACGTTGTTCTGCGTGTTGACGTCCTCGGCGTTGGCGACGGTCGCCGTGATCACCCCGGACGGCGTCCGCGCCCCGGAGGCCACCTTCACCTTCATGAAGTGGCTCCGGCCGGGCACCATCGTCCCCACGTAGGTGGCGTCCAGGTGACGGCCGTCCGGCGAGACCGTCTCGGTGAAGGTGTAGTCGTAGGGCATCGAATACATCAGGGCGCCGCTGGTCGTCACGCCGGGCGGGAGGTCCACGGTGAGGTGGGTCACCCCGGTGACGTCCTCCGTGCCCTCGGACTTCCAGGACACCGAGAAGCTGCCGTCGGAGCCGGGTCCCGTCGGGTAGTTGCCGGCCTGTCCCACGGACACGTCGGGCCCCTGGACGGGGTCGGCGGCGGACGCGGAGGGCGCCGTGACCAGAGCGATCGTGGCGAGTGCGGCCGCCACACAGGATGTCGCTATTCGAGTCATCACATGGGCCGTCATCGCCCGTTTCGCCCACCCCGTTACGGCACTCGCGTCACGACGACTTCATCGAGCCACATTGACAGACAGTCACGACGGGGCGAGTCTTGCGACGCATTGACGGTCGTCAGGACCGTGGAACAACTTCGGAGGCAGTGGTGACACAGGTGCACGGACGCGGCGGGCAGTACGGGAAGACTCTGGCGGCGTTCGGCGCGGCCGCGGCCCTGGCGGCCGCGGCCGCCACTCCCGCGACGGCCGCCCAGCCGGCGTCGGACGGCCGCGGCGGCGAGCGCTACGTCGCCCTCGGCGACTCCTACACCTCCGGCCCGGGCATACCCGAGCAGACCGGCGGCGACTGCCTCCGCTCCAGCGTCAACTACCCGTCCCTGACCGCCGCGAAGCTGAAGGTCGCGACCTTCAAGGACGTCAGCTGCAGCGGGGCGAAGACCGACGACATGTGGCGCGCGCAGGGTGCCAACCCGGCCCAGCTCAACGCCCTCGACAAGCGCACCACGCTCGTCACTGTCGGTATCGGCGGCAACGACATCGGCTTCGGCGACATCATCGGAACCTGCGCCAAGCTGTCCGTATCCGACCCGGCCGGCACGCCCTGCAAGAAGCAGTACACCGCCGCCGACGGCAGCGACCAGCTCGCCGCACGGATCACGGGCGCCGCGCCCAAGATCGCGGGCGTGCTGAAGGCCGTCCACGACCGGGCGCCGCGCGCCCGCGTCGCGCTCGTCGGCTACCCCTCGATCATGCCGGACAGCGGCACCGGCTGCTTCCCGACGGTGCCGATCGCGGCGGGCGACGTCCCCTACCTCCGGGGCGTCGAGAAGAGCCTCAACGCGATGCTGAAGAAGGAAGCGGGCAAGGCGCACGTCCGCTACGTCGACACGTACGGCCCGACGGTCGGTCACGACACGTGCGCCCCCGCGGCGGACCGGTGGATCGAGGGCGTGAGCCCGCAGAGCCCGGCGGCGCCGTTCCACCCCAACGCGAAGGGGGAGGCGGCGATGGCGGGGGCGGTCCTGAATGTGGTTGGCCGCGACCACTGAGTGGGGGTTCCGCCTGCGGCGGGCTTTGTTCCCCGCCCCGCCCCTTCCCGGCTGCATCCAATATGCGGCTCCGCCGCGTGGGGGGCTCCGCCCCAGACCCCGAAGCACGCTTCGCGCGCTGTCCTCAAACGCCGGACGGGCTGAATTCCGGGCTACGGTCCGCGAAAACCAGCCCGGCCGGCGTTTGAGGCCGCGCCCGCAGGGCGCTCCCGCCGCAGGCGGCAACAGGCCCGCACCCGGCAGCGCACCGGAACCCGTGGCGCGCCCAGCGAGCCACGGGTAGGCTCCGGGGCCCGCTCGCCCCGCAAGGAGGTAGGGATGGTCCGCGCGAGAACGACCACTCATCGGCGCCTGCCCGTGCTCGCCGCCACCGCCGGCCTGATCGCCGGCCTCGGCATCGCGCCCGCGGTCGCCGCGCCCGCAGCCGCCCGTCCGCCCGCCAAGACACCCGTCGCCGTCGGCTACGGCGGCGCCGTAGCCAGCGTCGACGCGGACGCCTCGGCCGCGGGCATCGAGGTGCTGCGCAAGGGCGGCAACGCCGTGGACGCCGCGGTGGCCACCGCCGCGGCCCTCGGCGTGACCGAGCCGTACTCCGCTGGGATAGGCGGTGGCGGCTACTTCGTCCATTACGACGCGAAGAGCCACCGCGTCTCCACCATCGACGGCCGCGAGCGCGCCCCGCTCGGCGCGGGCGCGGACCTGTTCCTGGAGAAGGGGCGGCCGATCCCGTTCGCCGACGCCGTCACCAGCGGCCTCTCCGTCGGCACCCCCGGCACGCCCGCCACCTGGGACACCGCCCTGCGCTCCTGGGGCAGCCGTTCGCTCGGCCAGGTGCTGAAGCCCGCCGAACGCATCGCGCGCGACGGCTTCACCGTCGACGCCACCTTCCGCCGGCAGACCGCGGACAACGAGTCCCGGTTCAAGGACTTCCCGGCCACGGCCGCGCTCTTCCTGCCCGGTGGTCGGCTCCCGGCCGTCGGCAGCACGCTGAAGAACCCGGACCTCGCGCGGACGTACGAGCAGCTGGGCCGCCAGGGCATCGGGGCGCTCTACCGCGGCGACCTGGGCCGTGACCTCGTACGGACCGTACGCAAACCCCCCGTCGACCCGAAGTCCCGACGGGTCGCGCGCCCCGGCGGCCTGACGGAACGGGACCTCGCCGCGTACGCGGCGAAGGAGCAGGCCCCGACCCGCACGACCTACCGCGGCCTGGACGTCTACGGCATCGCCCCCTCCTCCTCCGGCGGCACCACGGTCGCGGAGGCCCTCAACATCCTGGAGCACGGCGACCTCTCCGATCTGAGCGAGAAGGCCTATCTGCACCGCTATATCGAGGCCAGCCGGATCGCCTTCGCCGACCGCAACCGCTGGGTCGGCGACCCCGCCCAGGAGAGCGTGCCCACGAAGGCGCTCACCTCGAAGGCGTTCGCCGGCGCCAGGGCCTGCCTGATGTCGGACCACCGCACCCTGACCAGCCCGCTCGCGCCCGGCGACCCCCGCCACCCGGTGCCCTGCGGCACGCGCGGCAAGGCGGCGGCCACCCCGTACGAGGGCGACAACACCACCCATCTGACCGTCGCCGACAAGTGGGGCAACGTCGTCGCGTACACCCTCACCATCGAGCAGACCGGCGGCAGCGGCATCACCGTCCCCGGCCGTGGGTTCCTGCTCAACAACGAGCTGACCGACTTCTCCTTCGTGCCCGTCACCCCGGGCGTCCACGACCCGAACCTGCCGGGCCCCGGCAAGCGGCCGCGCTCCTCCATCTCGCCGACGATCGTCCTCGACCACGGCCGGCCCGCCTTCGCGCTCGGCTCGCCCGGTGGCGCGACGATCATCACGACGGCCCTCCAGACCCTGCTCAACCACGTCGACCGCGGCATGCCGCTCGTCGACGCGATCGCGGCGCCCCGCGCCAGCCAGCGCAACGCCGCGACGACCGAACTCGAACCGGCCCTCTGGAACAGCCCGTTGCGCGGCCGCCTCGAAGCCCTCGGGCACGCCTTCAAGGAGAACCCGGAGATCGGGGCGGCGACCGGCGTCCAGCGGCTGCCCGACGGACGGTGGGTGGCCGCCGCCGAGCGCGTCCGCCGCGGCGGCGGTTCCGCCCTGGTCGTCCACCCGGACGGCCCACTGCCGAGGCACTGACCGCCACCGAGGGACCGGAACCCCGTTCGGGACAGGGCGGGGCGGGGGAGAAAAGGGCCATGGATTTCCTCCGGCACTTCCACCACGAGGCGGCGGCCTTCGAGACCGCCCTGCGCGGGGCGGCCGACGCGCCGGCGCCCGTGGTGCCCACCTGTCCCGAGTGGTCGCTCTCCGACCTCGCCCTGCACCTCGGCGCCGTCCACCGCTTCGTCACCGCCGTCGTCGCCCACGGCATCGGCGCGCCCCCGGCCGACGCGTCCCTCTCCCTGGACCACCCGGGCCTCGGGATCCCGGCGGAGCACCGGGACTGGCCCGACCCGGGGCGGGCGCCGAACGCCGGGCCGGTGCCCGCGGCCATGGCCGACTGGTTCGCCGCCGGGGCCGCCGCCCTGGAGGAGACGCTGCGGACGACCGACCCGGCGAAGACCGTCTGGTCATGGGGGACGGACGGGACCGTCGCCTTCTGGACGCGCATACAGACCGTCGAGACGGCCGTGCACCGCTGGGACGCCGAGAACGCGCTCGGCGCCGCCCGGCCGCTCGCGACCGAACTCGCGGCGGACGCCGTCGTCCACAACTTCGAGGTGATGGCACCCGCCCGGCGGGCCCGGCGGCAGCTCCCCCCGGCCGCGGGCGAGCGGTTCCGGTTCCGGCAGACGGACGGCGACGGCGACTGGACCGCCCACTTCGACGGCGCCGAGGTCCGGCTCGCCGAGGGCGAAGGGTCCGGCGCCGACGTCGAGTTGGCCGGTACGGCGTCGGACCTGGCGCTGTTCCTCTGGCACCGGGTCCCGGCGGACCGGCTCGACGTGGCGGGCGACCGGGGCGTGCTCGACCGCTACTTCGACCTCGTCCCCACCCTGTGACCGCCGGGCTGGGCGCCCCGCCCGTCACGGTAGGTTGACTGCGGGTCCGTGCCGTCGGGCCGGGCCCACGATGAGCACCCCAGGAGATAGGCAAGGCATGTTCGAGCGGATGACGATGCACGCGCGGATGTCGGTCGTACGCGCCCAGGAGGTCGCCCGGGAGCTGGAACACCCGTGGATCGGCAGCGAACACCTGCTGCTCGGGCTCTTCCGCGAGGACAGCACCCCGTCCGCGCTGACCCGCTCCGGCATCACCGCCGACGCCTGCCGGGCGGCGCTCGTCGCCGCGGTGCGCGGCGGCGAGGGCCTGTCCGCGAAGGACGCGGCGAACCTGCGCGAGGCCGGCATCCTGCTGCCCGCGGACGCCGCCCCCGAGCCCAGGCAGCGGCGGTCGTTCTTCGGCCGCCGCAAGGCGGAACCGCAGGAGGACCCGGCGGTGGTGCGGGCCCGGCAGATGCAGCAGCACCTGCTGTTCACGCTCAGCGGCAAGAAGGCGCTGGAGAACGCGGGCGAGATGCCCGTGCCGCAGCGGGACAGCCGCATCACGCCCGAGCACGTGCTGTACGGCATCCTCGACCCCGAGGACGAGGTGATCGTCCGCATGCTCCGCCACCTGGGCACGGACCTGGAGACCGTACGGGCGGAGGCCCTGGCCGACCTCGCGCCGTACGCCGCGTAACCCGTGGCGGCGGCCCGGCCCTAGCGCTCCCGGAGCCGCCGCCAGACCGCCCGCGCCGCGTGGTGCCCGCACATGCCGTGCACCCCGGGCCCCGGCGGCGTGGCCGACGAGCAGATGAAGACGTTCGGCCGCGCCGTCGCGTAGGGGACCCGCGCCAGCTTGGGGCGGATCAGCAGCCGCAGCCCCGCGACCGAGCCGGTGGCGATGTCACCCCCCACATAGTTCGCGTTGCGGGCGGCCAGCTCCGGCGGTCCGGCCGTCGCACGGGCCAGCACCAGATCGCGGAAGCCCGGTGCGAACCGCTCGATCTGGCGCTCGATCACCTCCGTGGCGTCCCCCCGCCAGCCGTTGGGCACATGCCCGTACACCCAGAACGTGTGCTTGCCCTCCGGTGCCCGCGTGGGGTCGATGATGCTGGGCTGCGAGGTGATGAGGAAGGGCACCGAGGGGTCGTCGCCGTGGAGCGCGGCACCGAGGGCGGAATCGATCTCCCCGTACGTCGGGCCGACATGGACCGTGCCCGCCCGGCGCGCGGCCTCCGACGTCCACGGCACGGGACCGCTCAGCGCATAGTCGATCTTGAAGACGGACGGGCCGTAGCGGAAGTGCTCGTACGCGTCGCCGAGCCCCGCGATCCGGGCGAGGGCGGTCGGCGAGGTGTCGAAGACGTACGCGCGGGCGGGCGGGAGGTCGTCGAGGCGCTTGACCTCGAAGTCCGTGTGGAGGGCGCCGCCCTGCTCCCTGACGTAGGAGCCGAGGGCGTCGGCGATCGACTGCGAGCCGCCGCGCGGCACCGGCCAGCCGCCCGCGTGCGCGGCGAGCGCGAAGACCAGGGCCATGCCGCCGGTGCCGAAGCCGGTGAGCGGCGCGATGCCGTGCGCCGCGAGCCCGGCGAAGAGCGCGCGGGCCTTCGCGTCGTGGAAACGGCGCGTCAGCAGGGCCGCGGGCTGCGCGGCGAGCAGGCCGAAGCGCGCGTACAGCAGGGGGTCGCGCGGCAGGCCGTCCCACGCGGTGCGCAGGAAGTCGGCGGCCACCGTGTCCCACCGGCCGCGGAAGGGCGCGACCAGCCGCCGGTACGTGCCGGCGTCGCGCGGCCCGAGCGAGAGCGCCGTCTCCCCGACGCTGTGGGACAGGACGGCGGCGCTGCCGTCGGGGAAGGGGTGCGCCATGGGCAGCTCGGGGTGGATCCACTCCAGGCCGTGCCGGTGCAGCGGCATCCTGGTGAAGGCGGGCGAGCCCGCGGCCAGCGGGTGCACGGCGGAGCACGGGTCGTGGCGGAAGCCGGGCAGCGTGAGCTCCTCCGTGCGGGTGCCGCCGCCGATCGCCCCCGCGGCCTCGAACACCTCCACGGCCAGGCCCCGGCGGGCCAGTTCGGCCGCGGCCGTGAGCCCGTTGGGCCCGGCACCTACGACGACCGCGTCGAGCATGGTGGGCACCGGACGCAACTCCCCTCGTCCCCGTGGATCAGCCGGCGGACGCCAGCAGGCCCAGGATATGCCGGACCGTCACCTCGTCCCGCGCGGCGGCGAAGGGCAGGGCGTTGCCGCCGGCTATCCGGAAGGGCTCGCCCGCGACCGTGCCGCTCGCGCCGCCCGCCTCGGCGACCAGCAGCAGCCCGGCGGCGTGGTCCCAGGCGTTCTCCCAGGAGAAGGCGACGCCGTCGATGTGACCCCGCGCCACGTTGAGGTATTCGAGCCCGGCCGAGCCGCACGGGCGCGGCGCGACGCCTTCCGTGCGCAGGGCCGCCAGGACCCGCTTCTGCTCGTCGTCGGTGAAGTCGTAGTGCGAGGTCGCCACTTCGAGGACCTTGCCGGGCCCGGGCGAGCCGGAGCACAGCGGGGTGCCGTTGAGCACCGCGCCGCCGCCGCGGCGGGCGATCGCCATCAGCTCCAGGGCGGGCGCGTACGTCCAGGAGGCGAGCAGCTCGCCGCGGTGGGCCAGGCAGACCAGGGTGGTGAACCCGGGGTCGCCGTGGACGAACTGCCGGGTGCCGTCGACCGGGTCCACGATCCATACGGGGGCGTCGCCGCGCAGGGCGTCGAGGATGCCCGGGTCGGCGTGCACGGCCTCCTCCCCGACGACGACGGAGCCGGGCAGCAGGGCCGTGAGCGAGGCGGTCAGGTGTTCCTCGGCGAGCCGGTCGGCGACCGTCACCAGGTCGTGCGGGCCGTTCTTCTCGACGATCTCGTGCGCGGCGAGCTGCCGGAAACGCGGCACGATCTCGGCGGCGGCCGCCTTGCGGACCGCCTCCTCGACGTCGTTCAGATCACCTGCGAGAAAGTCATCGATCATATGTCCATCGAATCACGCCCCACTGACATCCGGGGGCGTGGCCATGGCCGCACGGTGTCCTCGAGGTGAACGACCGCCCCGGTGATCAGCGGCCCACCGCGTAGCCCTGCATCCCCCGCGGATTGGCGGCCGCCGACAGCAGGCCCGTCTCCGGGTCGCGCGCCACCGCGCACAGCCGCCCCTGCGACCAGGACGCGGCGACGGTCACGTCATGGCCGCGGCGCCGCAGCTCCTTGACGACCGGTTCCCCGATCCGGGACTCCACCGTGACCGAGCCGGGCCGCGTCGCGCGCGGATGGAAGGAGCTGGGGAAGGACTCCTGGTGCCAGTTGGGCGCGTCGATCGCGCCCTGGAGGTCGAGCCCGCCGCGCACCGGCGGGCGCAGCGCGGCCGCGAGGAAGAAGTGCAGCTGCCACTGGTCCTGCTGGTCGCCGCCGGGCGTGCCGAAGGCCAGCACCGGCTCGCCGCCGCGCAACGCGAGGGACGGCGTCAGCGTCGTCCGCGGACGCCGTCCGGGGGTGAGGGAGTTGGGCAGCCCGGGTTCGAGCCAGGCCATCTGGAGCCGGGTGCCGAGGGGGAACCCGAGCTCGGGGACGACGGGGTTGGACTGGAGCCAGCCACCGCTGGGCGTCGCGGAGATCATGTTGCCCCAGCGGTCGACGACGTCGAGGTGACAGGTGTCCCCGCGCGTCACCCCGTCCGGCGCGACGGCCGGATCGGTGCCGTACGTGAGCGTCGGTTCGCCCGCGCCCGACATCAGCGGCACCTCCGGCACCTCGGCGGCCGTGAGCGCGTGCCGGGGGAGGCGCGGGGTGCGGCCGCCGGGGCTGCCGGGGCGCAGGGCGTACGAGGCGAAGTCGCCGATCAGGGAACGGCGGGCGGCGTTGTAGCCGTCCGAGAGGAGCTCGCGCAGGGGGACGTCGCCGGTGGCGTCGCCGTACCACGCCTCGCGGTCCGCCATGGCGAGCTTGCCGCCCTCGACGAGCGTGTGGACATAAGTGCCGGTCCCGTACTCCGGGAGGTCGCCCAGCAGGGCGAGCTGCTGGAGGAGGACCGGGCCCTGGGACCAGGGGCCGGCCTTGCAGACGGTCCAGCCGTTCCAGTCGTGGGTGACCGGGTCCTCGTATCCGGCCCGGTACCCGGCGAGGTCGTCGCCGGTGAGCGGGGCCGCGTGCCGGGCGCCGGAGGAGTCCAGGGTGGGGCGGGCCGCGGCCCGGACGAGGGCCTCGGCGACGAAGCCCTCGCGCCAGACCCGGCGGGCGGCGTCGATGCGTCGCTCCCGGCCGCCGCCCGCCGCGTCGGCCTCGGCGAGGAGGCGGCGCCAGGTGGCGGCGAGGGCCGGGTTCCGCAAAAGCCGGCCGGGGGCGGGCGGGCGGCCGCCGGGCAGGTACAGCGCGGCGGAGTCCGGCCACTCGGCGGTGAACAGCTCGCGCACCGCCCCCACGGTCCGGCCGACCGCCTCGACCGGGGCGTGCCCGGTCTCCGCGTACCCGATGGCGTACGACAGGACGTCGGCGAGCGGCTTGGTGCCGTGGTCGCGCAGCAGCAGCATCCAGGCGTCGAACGCGCCCGGCACCGCGGCCGCCAGGGGCCCGGTGCCGGGGACGAGGGACAGCCCCAGCGAGGTGTAGTGCGCGATGCTCGCCCCCGCCGGTGCCGGCCCCTGGCCGCAGAGCACCCGCACGGCGCCGCCCGCGGGGGCGATGATCGCGGGCACCTCTCCGGCGGGCCCGTTCATGTGCGGCTCGACCACCTGGAGCACGAAACCGGCCGCCACGGCCGCGTCGAAGGCGTTGCCCCCGTTCTCCAGCACGGCCATCGCGGACTGCGAGGCGAGCCAGTGCGTGGACGAGACCATGCCGAAGGTGCCTTGAAGGGTGGGCCGCGTGGTGAACATGGCCCCTAGAAAGGCAGATGCTTCGATCACCGCGCAATACCGCGTGCGCCCGCGACCGCGCCCGAGAGTTACGGTTGATCCCGTTGTCGGCCGGGTGGCCGGCCGACGGAGAACGAGCGGGAGGACGCGCCGTGCACGGCGAATACAAGGTTCCGGGCGGAAAGCTCGTCGTCGTGGACCTGGAGGTCGAGGACGGGGCGCTGCGTCACGTCCGGGTGGCCGGTGACTTCTTCCTCGAACCGGACGAGGCGCTCCTCGACATCAACCGGGCCCTGGAGGGCGCGCCCGCCGACACCCCCGCCCCGCAGCTCGCCGCGCGCATCGACGCGGCCCTGCCCGAGGGCACGGTGATGTTCGGCTTCTCCGCCGAGGCCGTGGGCATCGCCGTCCGCCGCGCGCTGGCGCAGGCCACCGACTGGCACCACTACGACTGGCAGCTGATCCACGACGGCCCGCAGTCCCCGGCCCTGCACATGGCGCTGGACGAGGTGCTGACGGCCGAGGTCGCGGCCGGGCGCCGCCCGCCGACGCTGCGGGTATGGGAATGGGAATCTCCCGCTGTAGTCATCGGCAGCTTCCAATCACTGCGCAACGAGGTCGACTCCGAGGCTGCCGAGCGCTATGGCATGACCGTTGTGCGCCGGATCAGTGGTGGTGGAGCCATGTTTGTTGAGCCCCAGAGCACCATCACCTATTCGCTGTGCGTCCCTGACTCGCTCGTTCAAGGGCTCTCATTCGCGGATAGCTACGCCTACCTCGACGACTGGGTCCTCGGCGCGCTGGAGGGCATGGGTGTCAAGGCGTGGTACCAGCCGCTCAACGACATCGCCACCGAGGCCGGCAAGATCGCGGGCGCCGCGCAGAAGCGGGTGGTCTCCGGCGACGGCGCGGTGCTCCACCACGTGACCATGGCGTACGACATCGACGCCGACAAGATGCTCGACGTGCTCCGGATCGGCAAGGAGAAGCTCTCCGACAAGGGCACCAAGAGCGCCAAGAAGCGGGTGGACCCGCTGCGCCGCCAGACGGGCCTGCCGCGGGACGCCGTCATCGAGCGCATGGTCGCCTCCTTCCGCGGCCGCTACGGCCTGACGGAGGGCTCGGTCACCCCCGAGGAGCTGGCCCGCGCCGAGGAACTGGCCGCGACGAAGTTCAGCTCGCAGGAGTGGACGGCGCGCGTCCCGTAGGAGGGCGCGGCTACGCCGACATCAGCGGACGTATCCGCTCCGCCGTGGGCCCCGCCGCGACCCGCTGTTCGAGCCGGTCCCGTACGTGGGGCCACTCCTCGTCGAGGATCGAGTAGAACGCCGTGCCCCGGACCATGCCGTCCAGGCCGCGGGTGTGGGCCCGGCGCACCCCTTCGAGGGCCGCGCCGAGCCGCTCGATCGCGGCGCGCGAGCGCAGATTGCGGGCGTCGGCGCGCAGGGACACGCGCCGCACGCCCCACGTCTCGAAGGCGTGGCGCAGCATGAGCAGCTTGGCCTCGGTGTTGATCCCGGTGCCCTGGGCGCGCGCGGAGAGCCAGGTGCCGCCGATCTCCGTCGCGTCGGGCACCGCGGTGAGCGGGTCGCCCAGCGGCTCGCGCGGAGCCGGCGGCCAGGGCACCGGGCCCTGCCAGTAGTCCAGCTCGCAGAACCGGGTCGAGCCCACCACCAGGCCGTCCGCCGCGCGCACCACGGCGAACGGCAGCGCCCGCCCCGCCGCCCGGGCGGCCAGCGCGTCGGCGACATAGCGCTCCGCGGCCGCCACCCCATGGGGCACGGGCGTGAAGACGTAGGAGCCGCGGTCCTCGGCCGCCGCCGCGGCCAGGGCCTCGACGTGCCGCTCGCCGAGCGGCTCCAGCCGCGCGCTGCGGCCGTGGAGGAAGACGGGGACGGGCATGGGCCTTGCCTCCTTCAGCGGGGGGACGGTGAGCGCCCGGTGCGTGCGTCGCGTGCGCCGGGTGTGGCCAGTGTGCGTCCGGATAGTCCCCGGTCGGGGGACGGGAAGGCGAAAGGCAGGAGACGGCCAGGTGAAGGCGGGGTGCGGGGGTTCCGGCGGCCCTCGAGCTCCCCGATCACCGGGCGGGCCCGCTCCACGCGGCCCGTCCGGTGACCGGGGAACGGCCTATGAGCCGGTCAGTGCGGGAATGATGTGCTGACCGTACGCGTCGATGGTCGACTCCTTCGCGTCGTGCATCGCGTAGATCGCGAACTGGTCGACCCCCAACTCCCGCAGCTCCTCCAGCCGTTCGCGGTGCGCCTCCACGGGGCCGAGCAGGCAGAAGCGGTCCACGATCGTGTCGGGCACGAAGTCCGTGGAGGGGTTCCCCGCGCGGCCGTGGTGGCTGTAGTCGTAGCCCCGGCGCTGCTTGATGTATTCGGTGAGGGTCTCCGGCACCAGGCCGGAGTGCTCGCCGTACCGCTCGACGAGGTCGGCGACGTGGTTGCCCACCATGCCGCCGAACCAGCGGCACTGCTCGCGCGCGTGGGCCAGGTCGTCGCCCACATAGGCGGGCGCGGCGACGCAGACGGTGATGGAGTCCGGGTCGCGCCCGGCGTCGGAGGCCGCGGTCCGCACGGCCTTGACCATCCACTCGGTGAGGAAGGGGTCGGCGAGCTGGAGGATGAAGCCGTCGGCCTCCCGCCCGGCGAGGGCGAGCGCCTTGGGGCCGTACGCCCCCATCCAGACCGGCAGCCTGCCGTCGCGCACCCAGGGCAGCCGGATCGCCGTGCCGCCCACGTCCGTCTCGCGCCCCTCGGCGAGGTCGCGGATGACGCGCATCGCCTCGCTCAGGGTGGCGAGGGTGTTCGGCTTGCGGCCGGCCACCCGCATCGCGGAGTCGCCGCGGCCGATGCCGCACACGGTGCGGTTGCCGTACATGTCGTTGAGCGTGGCGAAGGTGGAGGCCGTGACCTCGGGGGTGCGGGTGGAGGGATTGGTGACCATGGGCCCGACGATCAGCCGCTCGGTGTGGTCGAGGATGCGGCTGTGGATGACGAACGGCTCCTGCCACAGCACGGCGGAGTCGAAGGTCCAGCCGTAGCGGAAGCCGGCGCCCTCGGCGCGGCGCATCAGGTCCACCACGGCGGAGGCGGGCGGGTCGGTCTGCAGGACGATTCCGAAGTCCACGGCGGTGCTCCTTACGCGAGGTACTGACAGGTGGTGCGAGGTACATAGCGGCCGTGCCCGGCCCGCCCCGTGAACCGCCGCTGCTCGATGACGGTCTCGCCGCGTGACAGGACGGTCTCGACCCGCCCGGTGATCCGCTTCCCCTCGTACGCGCAATAGTCGACGTTCATGTGGTGGGTCGCGGCGGAGAGGGTCTGCTCCGCGTGCGGGTCGTAGATGACGATGTCGGCGTCGCCGCCGGGGGCGATGCCGCCCTTGTGCGGGGCGAGGCCGAACATCCGGGCGGGGGCGGCGCAGGCGATCTCGATCCAGCGGCGGCGGGTGATCCGGCCCTCGACGACCGCCTGGTGGAGGAGGTCCATGCGGTTCTCCACGCCGGGCAGGCCGTTGGGGATCTTCGAGAAGTCCCCGCGGCCGAGCTCCTTCTGGCCGGAGAAGCAGAACGGGCAGTGGTCGGTGGAGACCACCTGGAGGTCGTCCGTGCGCAGCCCGCGCCAGAGCGCGTCCTGGTGCTCGCGGGGCCGCAGGGGCGTCGAGCAGACGTATTTGGCGCCCTCGAAGCCCGGCTCGGCGAGATTGTCGGTGGACAGGAAGAGATACTGCGGGCAGGTCTCGCCGAAGACCGGCAGGCCTGCATCCCGCGCCTGGACCAGCTCGGCGAGCGCCTCCTCGGCGGAGACGTGCACGACGTAGAGGGGGCTGCCCGCCACCCGGGCGAGCTGGATGGCCCGGTGGGTGGCCTCGGCCTCCAGCAGGGCCCTGCGGACCTCGCCGTGATAGCGCGGATCCGTGTGGCCCGCGGCGAGGGCCTGCTCCACCAGGACGTCGATGGCGATGCCGTTCTCGGCGTGCATCATGATCAGCCCGCCGTTGCCCGCGGCGCGCTGCATGGCCCGCAGGATCTGCCCGTCGTCGCTGTAGAACACCCCCGGGTAGGCCATGAAGAGCTTGTACGACGTGACGCCCTCGCCCACCAGGAGGTCCATCTCCTTGAGCGAACCCTCGTTCACATCGGAGAGGATCATGTGGAAGGCGTAGTCGATCGCGCAGGTGCCCTCGGCCTTGGCGTGCCAGGTGTCGAGCCCCTCGCGCAGCGCCCCGCCGCGCGGCTGGACGGCGAAGTCGACGACGGTCGTGGTGCCGCCCCACGCCGCGGCGCGGGTGCCCGTCTCGAAGGTGTCGGAGGAGGCGGTGCCGCCGAAGGGGAGGTCGAAGTGCGTATGGGCGTCGACCCCGCCGGGGACGACGTACTTCCCGGTGGCGTCCAGCGTGCGGTCCGCGGTCCAGCCCTGGGCGAAGGCACTGTCGGGCGTGGCCAGGGCGGCGACCTTGCCGTCCTCGATCAGGACGTCCGCCCGCGTCTCCTCGGCGGCGGTGATGACGAGCCCGCCGCGAATGGCCGTTCTGGTCATGGGCGTTCCTCTCCTTCGGCGCGCTGCACCTGACGCAGGGTCTCCTCGATGATCGCGGCGCCTTCCTCGGCCTCGGCGACGGTGAGGCTCAGCGGCGGGGCGATGCGCAGCACGTTCGCCTCGCGGCCGCCCTTGCCGATCAGCAGGCCGCGCTCGCGGGCGTGCTCCAGGGCGAGCGAGGCGGCCTCCGGCGCGGGCGACCCGTCGGGCCGTACGAGCTCGACGCCGGCCATCAGGCCCCGGCCGCGCACCTCGCGGACGACGGGGAGCCCCGCGGCGATGGCGCGGAGCCGCTCGATGAGCAGGCCGCCGACGCGGCGGGCGTTGCCCTGGAGGTCGTGCTCCAGCAGATAGGTGAGGTTGGCCAGGCCCGCGGCCATGGTGACGGGGCTGCCCCCGAAGGTCGAGATGGAGTTGGCGGACAGGCAGTTCATGACCTCGGCGCGGGCGACGACCCCGCCGATGGACATGCCGTTGCCGATGCCCTTGGCGAAGGTGAGGACGTCGGGCGGGCCGCTCGCCGCGTGCGCCTGCCAGCCCCAGAAGTGGTCGCCGGTGCGGCCCCAGCCGGTCTGCACCTCGTCGGAGATCCACAGGATGCCGTGGCGCGCGAGGACTTCGCGGAACGCGGCGTACAGCCCGTCGGGCGGTGCGGTGAACCCGCCGACGCCCTGCACCGGTTCGGCGATCAGGGCGGCGACGTTGCCGTGCGCCTGGCCGAGCATGTCCTCCAGGTCGGCGACGCACGCCGCGATGAACTCCCCGTCGGACAGCGCCGCGTACGGCCCGCTGCCGCGCACGCCGCCGTGCAGATAGAGCGTCTGCAGGGGGGAGAGGCTGGTGGGGGACCAGGAGGCGTTGCCGGTGACGGCGACCGAGGAGAAGGAACGGCCGTGGTAGCTGTTGCGCATCGCCAGGATCTGATTGGAGCGGCGGTGGGTGGTGGCCAGCAGCAGGGCCGCGTCGTTGGCCTCGGTGCCGGAGGTGGTGAAGAAGACCCGGGCGTCGGGGATCCCGGAGAGGGAGGCGATCCGCTCGGCCAGCTCCACCATGTGCCGGTCGAGATAGAGCGTGGAGGTGTGCAGGATCCGGCCGGCCTGCTCGGCGACCGCCTTGGTGACCTCGGGGAGGGCGTGGGCGGTCATGGTGGTGAGGATGCCGCCGAAGAAGTCGAGGTAGCGGCGGCCCTGGACGTCCCACACATGGCGGCCCTCGCCGTGGGTGAGCTCCAGCGGCTCGCGGTAGTAGAGCGCGAGCCACTCGGGCATCACGGCCCGGTGCCGGACGTGCAGCGAGGCGGCGGCGGACGGCGCGGGAGCGGCGGGAGCGGCCCCCGGGGGCGCGGCGCTCACGGCCGGACCAGCCCTTCGTAGGCGTCGGGCCTGCGGTCGCGGTAGAAGGCCCACTGCTGCCGCACCTCGTCGATGAGGCCGAAGTCCAGGTCGCGGACGACCAGTTCCTCCTTGGTGTCGCTGGCGACGTCACCGACGAACTGACCGCGCGGGTCCACGAAATACGAGGTGCCGTAGAAGTCGTTGTCGCCGTACTCCTCGCGGCCCACGCGGTTGATCGCGGCGATGAAGTACTCGTTGGCGACGGCGGCCGCGGGCTGCTCCAACTGCCAGAGGTAGGCGGAGAGTCCGCGCGAGGTCGCCGAGGGGTTGTAGACCAGCTGGGCGCCGGCCAGGCCGAGCGAGCGCCAGCCCTCGGGGAAGTGGCGGTCGTAGCAGATATAGACGCCGACCTTGCCGACGGCCGTGTCGAAGACGGGCCAGCCGAGGTTGCCCGGTTTGAAGTAGTACTTCTCCCAGAAGCCCTTGACCTGGGGGATGTGGTGCTTGCGGTACTTCCCCAGATAGCGGCCGTCGGCGTCGATGACGGCCGCCGTGTTGTAGTAGAAACCGGACTGCTCGATCTCGAAGACGGGCACGACGATCACCATGCCGGTCTCCCGCGCGAGCTCCTGCATCCGTCGCACGGTGGGCCCGTCGGGCACCTCCTCGGCCCAGCGGTAGTGCTCGCTCTCCTGCACTTGACAGAAATACGGGGCGTTGAAGACCTCTTGGAAGCCGATCACCTGCGCGCCCTGCGCGGCGGCGGCGCGGGCGTGCTCCTCGTGCTTGGCGATCATCGACTCGGTGTCGCCGGTCCAGGTCGCCTGAACCAGAGCGGCGCGCACAACATTGGCCATGAGCTGCTCCTTTGCCGGGGCGTCAGCCAGGCTGACACGCGTAGATCCGCGTGTGCCTGCGACCGTATGACCCGTCACGCTCGGTGGCAAGACCAGCACGCCGCCTGTGGATAACCAGACAGGCAAACTTGCAAGTTTGTCTGTTGTTATTTACGGTGGAACCATGAGTGACAAGGAACAGGAACGCGTCGCGGCCGACCTGGCCGCCACCGTCTCCCAGCTCATGAGACGCCTGCGCACGGCCTCGCCGCAGGGTGCTCTCACCCCGTCCCAGCGCACCGTGATCGGCCGGCTCGGCACCGACGGCCCCGCCACGACCGCCGCCCTGGCCCGCGCGGAGCTCGTCCGCCCCCAGTCCATGCGCGTGATCCTCGGTGTCCTGGAGGACATGGAGATCGTCGCCCGCTCCCCGCACCCCACGGACGGCCGGCAGGTCGTCTTCTCCCTCACCCCCGAGGGAGAGGAGGCCCTCGCGTCCGTGCGGGACTCCAAGAACAGCTGGCTCGCCTCCGCCATCGAGCGCCGCCTCGACCCCGACGAACAGCGCACCCTGACCGAGGCCACCCGGCTGCTCAAACGTCTGGTCGAGGAGTGAGCCTCAGAGGTGCGCCCCGGACCCCCGCCACCGGGGCGGCGCACGACAACGGCGGGACGGCGCGGGGGGACGACGCGCCCGCCGCGACCCACGCGCCCGGCTTCGGCGGCCGCCTCATGGCGCCCCTCCTGCTGGGCTCGGTCCTCAACCCCGTCAACACCACCGCGATCGCCACCGGCCTCGTCGCCATCGGCCGCGACTTCGGGACCGGCCCGGCCGGCACCGCCTGGCTGATCTCCTCCCTCTACCTCGCCAGCGCCGTCGGCCAGCCGCTCATGGGCCGCCTCGCCGATCTCCTCGGCCCGCGCCGCGTCTTCCTCGCCGGCCTCGTGGTGGTGTGCGCCGCGGGCCTGACCGGGGCGCTCGCCCCCGGCCTCGGGTGGCTGATCGCCGCCCGCGTGCTGCTGGGCATCGGCACCTCCGCCGCGTACCCCGCGGCCATGGCCATGCTCCGGGCCGAGTCCCTGCGCGTCGGCCGCGAACCTCCGCGCACCGTCCTCGGGCGGCTCTCCCTCGCGGCGCTCGGCAGCGCCGCAGTCGGTCCCGCGCTCGGCGGGCTGCTCACCGCCACCACCGGCTGGCGCGGCATCTTCGCCGTCAACGTGCCGCTCGCCCTGATCCCGCTGGTCCTCGGGCTGTGGTGGCTGCCGCGCGACGGCGCCCTCCCGTCCCGCGGGGCCGGACGCCCCGCCGAGCGCACCCCGCTGCCCGCGCTCCTGCGCAACCGCCCCCTCGCCGTCACCTATCTGCGGCACGGGCTCGCCTACCTCACCATCTACTGCACGCTCTACGGCTTCACCCAGTGGCTGGAGGAGGCGCACGGCTACTCCTCCCTCGCCACCGGCCTCGTCATGCTCCCCATGTCCGGTGCGGCGGCGGTCTGTTCACTGCTCGGCGCCCGTACGAAGGGCATCCGCGCGCCCCTCACCACGGCGGCCGCCCTGCTCGCCCTCGGCAGCGGAGGACTGCTCCTCGCGCACGGCGGCTCCCCGCTCGCCGCGCTGCTGCTGACCTCCGTGCTCTTCGGCGTACCGCAGGGCCTCGCCTCCACCGGCAACCAGGCGGCCGTCTACGCCCAGGCCCCGCCCGGGGGCGTGGGCGCCGCGGCCGGACTCCAGCGCACCGCCCAGTACCTCGGCGCCATCGCCGCCACCGCCCTGCTCGGCCTCTGCTACGGAGCGCGGGCCACCGACACCGGCCTGCACCACCTCGCCACCGTCACCGGTGTGCTGAGCCTGTCCCTCGTCGTCCTGACCGTCACCGACCGCGCCCTGCGCACCCGCACCTGAGGAGATCCCCATGCCCGCCACCACGCTCGACCCCAACACCGCGCTCGTCCTCGTCGACCTCCAGAAGGGCATCCTCGCCCTCCCCACCGTCCACCCGTCCGCCGAGATCCTGGGCCGCGGTGCCCAACTGGCCGCCGCCTTCCGCGAGCGCGGCCTGCCGGTCGTCCTGGTACGGGTCGTGGGCGCCGCGCCCGGCCGCTCCGAGGCGCCCCTGCGCGGCGGCCGGTTCCCGGCCGACTTCGCCGACCTGGCCCCCGAACTCGACCGCCAGGACAGCGACATCGTGGTCACCAAGCACACCTGGGGCGCCTTCCACGCCACCGACCTCGACCTCCAGCTGCGCCGCCGCGGCGTCACCCAGATCGTCCTCGCGGGCATCGCGACGGGCGCGGGCGTCGAGTCCACCGCCCGCGCGGCCCACGAGCACGGCTACCACGTGACGGTCGCGACCGACGCCGTCACCGACCTCGACCCGGAGACCCACCGCGTCGCCGTCGAGAAGGTCTTCCCGCGCCTGGCAGAGACGGACACGACGGAGAACATCCTGAAGCTGCTCGCCTGACGGGAGCCGCCGGGTCCTGTGGCCGGCTGCGGGCCGCGCCGTCCGCACCGCCGCTGCGCGGCGGTGTCCTCGGACGCCGGACGGGCCGGATGCGGCTGATGTCGGTGCGCATTCGGCCCGCGCGGGCCGGCCCGTCCGGGGCCCGGCAGGGCGCCCCGCCGCAGGCGGCCCGTGGGCCCGCGGCCGGGCAGAGGCCTGCCGGACACGCCTCCCCGTCGCCTCGGCCCGGGGCACTCCGACCCGATCCGCCGGGTGCCCGGTCCCTCCACGTCCATGTCGGATTTCCGCGAGCCAAGGCGGCCCGCGCGGACGATCCTGGAGGCATGTACACCGACTTCGACCGCTGTGTCAGGGCCGTCCGCTCCAAGGACGCCCGCTTCGACGGGTGGTTCTACACCGCCGTGCTCACCACACGCATCTACTGCCGTCCGAGCTGCCCGGCCGTGCCGCCGAAGGACCGGAACATGACCTTCTACCCCAGCGCGGCCGCCGCCCAGCAGGCCGGGTTCCGGGCCTGCAAGCGCTGCCGGCCCGACGCCAGCCCCGGCTCGCCGCAGTGGAACGAGCGCGCCGACCTCGTCGCCCGGGCCATGCGGCTCATCGGCGACGGCACGGTCGACCGCGAGGGCGTCCCCGGCCTCGCCGCCCGCCTCGGCTACAGCACCCGCCAGATCGAGCGCCAGCTGCTCGCCGAGCTCGGCGCCGGGCCGCTCGCCCTGGCCCGCGCCCAGCGTGCCCAGACCGCCCGCATCCTCATCGAGACCAGCGAACTGTCCATGGCGGACGCCGCGTTCGCCGCCGGCTTCTCCTCCATCCGCACCTTCAACGAGACCGTCCGCGAGGTCTTCGCACTCTCGCCCAGCGAACTCCGCGCCCGCGCGGCGCGCGGCCGGCACCCCACCACCCCCGGCGTGCTGACGCTCCGTCTGCCCTTCCGGGCGCCCCTGTGCCCCGACAACCTCTTCGGCCACCTCGTGGCGACCGCCGTGCCGGGCGTGGAGGAGTGGCGCGACGGCGCGTACCGCCGCACCCTGCGCCTCCCGTACGGCCACGGGACCGTCGCCCTCGCCCCGCGACCCGACCACATCGACTGCCGCCTCGCCCTCTCCGACCTGCGCGACCTGGCCGGAGCCATCAGCCGCTGCCGGAGCCTCCTCGACCTCGACGCGGACCCGGAGGCGGTGGACGAACTGCTGGGCGCCGACGAGCGGTTGGCGCCCCTGGTCGCCAAGGCCCCCGGGCGGCGGGTGCCGCGCACCGTGGACCCCGAGGAGTTCGCCGTGCGGGCCGTGCTCGGCCAGCAGGTGTCGACGGCCGCGGCCCGTACGCTCGCCGCCCGTCTCGTCACCGCCCACGGCGAGCGCGTCGACGACCCCACGGGCGGCGGCCTGACCCACCTGTTCCCCTCCGCCGAGGCTCTGTCCGGGCTCGACCCCACGGCGCTCGCCATGCCCGGGGGGCGCCGCACCACCATCGTGACACTCGTCCGGGCCCTCGCGTCCGGTGAGCTCTCCCTCGGCGTCGGCAGCGACCGGTCGCAGGCGTACGCGCGGCTCGCCGAGCTCCCCGGCATGGGCCCGTGGACCACCGGGATCATCGGGATGCGGGCGCTCGGCGACCCCGACGCCTTCGTGCCGACGGACCTCGGCGTCCGCCGCGGCGCCGCGGCCTGCGGCCTCCCCGCGACGCCCGGGGCACTGACCCGGCACGCCGCCGCGTGGCGGCCGTGGCGGGCGTACGCCGTCCAGCACCTGTGGGCGGCCCATGACCACCCCATCAACGACATGCCCGAGGACTGAGCACCATGCAACGCGTACACACCGTCGCCGACAGCCCCATGGGTCCCCTGACCCTCGTCGCCACCGACGGCACCCTGTCCGGCCTCTACATGACCGACCAGCGGCACCGGCCGCCCGAGGAGACGTTCGGCGGGCGGGACGAGCGGCCGTTCACCGAGGCCCTGCGCCAGCTGACGGCGTACTTCGCGGGCGAGTCGACCCGCTTCGAGCTCCCGCTGCGGCTGGACGGTACGCCGTTCCAGCAGCGCGTCTGGGCGGGGCTTCAGGAGATCCCGTACGGCGAGACGCTCTCGTACGGCGAACTCGCCGAGCGGATCGGCGCGCCGGGCGCCTCCCGCGCGGTCGGTCTGGCGAACGGCAAGAACCCCGTCGGGATCATCGTTCCCTGTCACCGGGTCGTCGGCTCGACGGGCGGACTCACGGGCTACGGCGGCGGTCTGGACCGCAAGCGCGCGCTCCTGGCCCTGGAGCGCGGCGCGGACGCGGCCGACGGACAGCCCCGGCTGTTCTAGTCCTCGGGTGTCAGCGGGCGCTTGTAGTACGCCCAGGGAAAGGAGCCCGCCCCCACCGACACCCACCCCTCCGCCTCCATCCGCCGGCGCCGGTTGCCGACGGCGAACGGCACGCGGCGGTGCTCCCACGGCCGGTCCGACGCCTCGACCACGTGGAAGAACGGGCCGTAGTCGACGACGTGCCAGCCCTCCAGGCCCGCTTCCGCGAGCGCGGCCATCTCGTCGAAGGCGGTCAGCGGAGTCAGCACCCGCCGCTCCGGCGCCCCCGGCCCCCCGGCCGTCGCGCCGGGCGCGGCCGCCGTCGCCTTCGCGGCGAACCGCTGCTGCGCGGCCTGCCGGCTCACCCCCAGGATGCGGCCGATGGTGTCCCAGCTGTGGCCCGCGGCCCGCGCTCCCTGCACCGCCTCGCGCAGCAGGCGGCTGGTCTCCTCGGCGCCGACGCGGGTGGCGGCCACCAGGCGGAGGTAGCCCGCGGGGTCGTGCTCCAGCGATTCGGCCAGTCCGTCCGGCGTGCCGAGCACGGCGGCCGCGATCCCCTCACGGATGCTCACGGCCTCTTCCGGGCCGATCAACTGCTCGTCGCTCATCGGTCGTCGGCCGTACGCAGGGGCTCCAGCGCGTCCAGCGCCGCGCGGTCGAGCTCGCGCCGCGCGGCCTCGGCCCTGCCGGACCACGCCGCCGCGGTGAGCAGGGTGATGGCCGCGAGAAGGACGAAGGCGGCGCTGCCCAGGGTGAGGTACGAGACGACGCCGGAGTCGTCGGACATCCGCGTCGCCATGAAGATCAAGGAGATCGAGACGGGGATCATGCCGAAGCCCGCGGCGCGGAGCGCGGTCCTGCGGTCGACGATCTGCTGCGCTGTGGCGATCATGGCGTCAAGGTTTCCTTGACGCTGATCATTTGTCAATCTTTCCTTGACGGTGGGCTCAGGGTGCCGCGATCCGGTCCAGCAGTGCGGGCAACGCGGTCCCGATCGGCTCGCGCACCAGCTCGTCCGCCCGGTCGTCGTACGGCGTCGGCTCCGCGTTGACGATGATCAGCCGGGCGCCGTGGTCGGCGGCCAGGCCCGCGAGCGCGGCGGCGGGGTGCACCTGCAGGCTCGTCCCCACCGCGATGAACACCTCGCACGCCTTGGTCAGCGCCACCGCCTCGCCCAGCACCGCCGGATCCAGCCCCTCGCCGAACATCACCGTCGCCGACTTGAGGATGCCGCCGCACACCTCGCACGCCGGATCGGGATCACCTCCGTCGACCCGCTCCAGCGCGGCCGCCATGCTCGACCGCGCCTTGCAGCGCGTGCACTGCGCCGACCGCGCGGAACCGTGCAGTTCGAGCACCTTGCGGTCGGGCATCCCCGCCAGCTGGTGCAGCCCGTCCACGTTCTGCGTGATCACGCGCACCGGCGTGCCGGACCGCTCCAGGCGCACCACGGCCTCGTGCGCCGCGTTCGGCCGCGCCCGCAGCGCGGGGCCGTCGCGCCGCATCCGCCAGGCACGCCTGCGGATCTCGGGGTCGGACATGTAGTACTCGTACGTGACGAGCTTCTCCGCCTCCGGGTCGCGCCGCCACAGCCCGTTGGGGCCGCGGTAGTCGGGGATCCCGGAGTCCGTGGAGATCCCCGCGCCACTCATGATCACCACCAGCGGGCGCCGCCGGCCCCGCTCCGCACCGCTGCTGCTCATGGCGCGAGGGTACGCAGGGACCTCCGGCCCGGCGACGGGATTTCCGTCGCGGGCCGGGCGGTCCGCCTGCTGCCGGCGATCGGCGGAGTGTGGATGTGTCGACATTCGCGCCACGGTTTCCGGAGTCGGCGAAAGGCTGCCCGGTTATTGGCGATTTGTCGATATTTTGCCGCATCACCCTTCCGGGGTCGTTTTGTATGCCCGCCCTTCCCTCCCGCGGGTGGCGCGCTACCCGCATCCGGGTCAAGGCGCGGGCCCGTCTCAGCGGTGCGTTCCCACGGCTGTGGTCCTGTGCGACTCCAGGTTTTCGAGGGTGATGGGAGCGATATGTCGCTAATGAGGAGGCGGGTCGGCACCTTTGTGGCGGGGGGCGGCGCCGTCACATTGGGGGTGATGTTCGCGCTCTGCGCGTCGGCGGGCGGGGTGCTGTCCGCGGTCGCGCGGAGTCGGTACGCCGAGGTCCCCGGCGAGGTGGTCTCCGGGGTGGGGCAGCACGTACGCAAAGGGCCGTCGACCTCCACGCCGGTCGTCGGCGACTACGGTCCCGGGGAACGCGTGCGCATCGACTGCAGGGCCGTCGGTGAGGACATCCGGGGGGACAAGTACTGGTACAGGCTCGCCGGGGGCGGCTGGATGAGCGCGCGCTACATCCGCGCGTTCGGCTCGGTGCCGCTGTGCGGTGGCGGGGGGCATCACGACCGTCACGATCACCACGGTGATCAGGGCCCCAAGGGGCCCAGGGGGCCGAAAGGCGACAGGGGGGATCGCGGCCCCGCTGGACCTGTGGGTCCGAAGGGACCCAAGGGGTCGACGGGCCCGGCCGGGCCCAAGGGTCCCAAGGGTGATCCGGGGCGCGTGGGCCCGGCAGGGCCCGTGGGGCCTCAGGGCAGACCCGGCGTGGCGGGACCGGGCCCCGCCGGCCCGAAGGGCGACCCGGGGGACGTGGGCCCCGCGGGGCCGCAGGGCGACCAGGGAGTCGCCGGTCCGGCAGGGGACGCGGGTCCGGCCGGGCCCAAGGGCGACAAGGGCAATACGGGCCCGGCCGGACCCAAGGGAGCCCCCGGTGCGGTGGGTCCGGCGGGCGCGGACGGTGCCACCGGGCCCATGGGCCCTACCGGCCCGAAGGGTGACCCCGGTCGGGTGGGGCCCGCTGGGGCGGGTGGTCCGGCCGGCCCTGCCGGGGCGGTGGGACCGCAAGGTCCCCAGGGCAACCCCGGCCGGGTGGGTCCGGCCGGTCCCGCAGGCCCCACGGGTTCGACCGGTCCCACGGGCCCGGCCGGTCCAGTCGGGCCCGCCGGTTCGACCGGTCCCGCCGGGCCGAAGGGTGACGAGGGTGCCGTCGGCCCGGCCGGGCCCAAGGGTGACCCGGGCGATCCCGGGGGGCCCGTCGGTCCCGCCGGGCCCAGGGGCGACCGGGGCGAGCCCGGTGACACCGGTCCTGCCGGGCCCGCGGGGCCGGTGGGACCCGTAGGACCCGCCGGGCCGTCCGGCTCGACCGGCAGACCCGGGCCCGCGGGTCCCGCCGGGCCTGCCGGATCCGCGGGCCCTGCGGGGCCCGGGGGCCCTCCCGGACCCAAGGGGGAACGAGGAGAGACGGGGGACACGGGGGACACGGGCGCTACGGGCGCCAACGGCCCCACGGGCCCCGCGGGCCCGGCGGGGCCCACCGGCCCGGCCGGACCCTCCGGCACCCAAGGCCCCGTCGGTCCGGTCGGCGCGTCGGGCCCGGCAGGACCCACCGGCCCCGCGGGCCCGAAGGGCAACAAGGGAGACGTCGGTGCCACGGGTCCCGCCGGGCCGCAGGGTCCCGCCGGTCCCAAGGGCGATCCCGGGACCGCCGCGAGCCCGCAGATCGTCCAGCAGGAGTTCGCCGTCGCCTCCATGGCACGCGAGCAGGTGCTGAAGAGCCCGGTGTGCCCCTCGGGCACGCGGATCATCGGCGGCGGATACGCCCAGGTCGGCAACTGGTCGGGCGTCATGGAGAAGATCGCCGAGCATCCGGTGGCCGAGGAGAACCGCTATCTGGTCGGCGTGAACAGCGTCAGCCCCACCGCGGTCACCCTCAAGGTCTTCGGCGTGTGCCAGCCGTCCTGACCGACGGCACCGCGGGCCTGCCCGCCCGCCGACGACGGGCGGGCAGGCCCGCGGTGCCCGAAGGTCTGTACCTACGAGTATGTACACTCGCCTCATGAGCACCTCGGAACGCCTGATCGAGAGCACCCGTGAGCTCCTGTGGGAGCGCGGATACGTCGGCACCAGCCCCAAGGCCATCCAGCAGCGGGCGGGCGCCGGGCAGGGGAGCATGTACCACCACTTCGCGGGCAAGCCCGACCTGGCGCTCGCCGCGATCCGCCGCACCGCGGAGGAGATGCGGGCCAGGGCGGAGGAGCAGTTCTCCGCACCGGGCACGGCGCTGGAGCGGATCCGCGCGTATCTGCTGCGCGAACGCGACGTCCTCAAGGGCTGCCCGGTCGGCCGGCTGACGCAGGATCCGGAGGTGATGGCCGACGAGGCGCTCCGCGCGCCGGTCGACGACACCTTCGTGTGGCTGCGCGGCCGCCTCGCCGAGGTCCTCGCGGAAGGCCGCGACCGCGGTGAACTGGCCGGTGACCTGGACCCCGCCGCCACCGCCTCGACCGTGGTCGCGGTGCTCCAGGGCGGCTACGTCCTGGCCCGCGCGGCGAATTCGACGGAGCCGTTCCAACAGGCCGTCGCCGGTGTGCTCGGCCTGCTGGCCGGGCATGCCACCGCCCGGTGAGACACCCGGCCACCATCAGGAAGACACCGATCCGCATGCACGCCCAGCAGTACGAGATCACCCTGCCCGCCGACTACGACATGCGCGTCATCCGCAAGCGGGTGGCCGATTTCGGCCACATCCTCGACGACCGCGCCGGGCTCGGCCTGAAGGCGTACGTCATCCGCGAGCGTGGAGTGAACGGCTCTCCCGTCAACCAGTACGCCCCGTTCTACCTCTGGAACGACACCGCCGCGATGAGCGCCTTCCTCGTCGGCGGGGGCGGTTTCCAGGGGATCATCCGGGACTTCGGGCGGCCGGTCGTCCAGCACTGGGCGGGCGTCGCCGGCGAGTCGGGCCCGGCCCGGAACGCCGTACCGAAGGCGGCCTCCCGCCGCCTGACCCCGATCCCCGTCGACCCCGACCCCACCGGCATGGGCGTCACCGAGCTCGTTCAGCGCGAGATCGACGAACTGCGCGCCCTGGCCCGGCGCGACGGCGTCCACACCGCCGCGCTGGCGGTCGACCCCCGGCACTGGCAGCTGATGCGCTTCGTCCTGTGGGAGCACGCCGTCCCCGAGACCGAGGACGCCACCGAGCGGTACGAAGTGCTGCACCTGTCCGCCCCGCACCTGTCCGAACTCCCCGAAGGCCGCCACTGGTAGCCCCGGCGCCCCGCCCATGGCGGGGACGGGGCCTCACGCCAGGGGGAGGAGCCGGTCGAGGTGGTAGTCCACGACCTCGCTCACCGAGGCCAGGGTGCGGCGGGCGTGGACGGAGTCCATGCCCAGGCTCGTGACACCGGAGAGCAGGAGGTCCGCCTCCGGGGCGGGGTCGATGCCGGGGGCGGCCTTGCCCGCGTCCTGGGCCCCGCGCAGGATCGCGGCGACGAGCTCCTCCAGGGGCTGCTCGTCGTGCAGGAAGACCGCGGCGAGATCCGGGTCGGTGAGGCTGCGCGCGTAATAGGCGGCGAACACCCGCAGGGCCGTGCGGCGTTGCTCGTCCAGCGGCAGGAACTCCTCCAGGATCGTCCGCAGCAGCGCGCGGGGGTCGTCCGGCCTCCGAAGCGCCTCGACGCGGGCCCGGGCGCGGCGGTCGTTCTCCTCGTGCAGCATCCGCAGCGCGGAGACGAGCAGGTCGTGCTTGCTGTCGAAGTGGTACTGCACGACCCGCAGCGACACGCCCGCCTCGACGGCGATCTCCCGCATGCTCGCCTCGTGCAGCCCCCGCTCGGCGGCGATCCGCCAGACGGCCCCGGCGATCTCGCGGCGTCTGCGGGCCCGCGCGCCCGGTTCCGCGGCGGGCGCGGGCGCCGCCGGGACCGGCGGACTCTTCCGCCGCCGGTACGCCTTGGCCTGGCAGCCGCGCGAGCAGTACACCGGCGGGCGCCCCCGGGTCGTCCCGGGCAGCGCCGTACCGCACACCCGGCAGGCCGCAGACTTCTTTTCGTCACGCATGGTTGTAGCGTACGCCAGCTGAAAAGTGTGACGAAAATGGACATTGCCTTGGAAAAGGGCATGATTATGGCTTGGGCGGCTGATACGTTCGTAACGTAAGTCCACATGAAAGCGCGACACGATCCGGAGGCTGCCATGGACGAGGCCTGGTACCGGCTGGGAATGCTCCTGGTGTTCATTGCGGGGTTCTGGGAAGGGGCGGCCGCCCTCTTCTTCCGTCTGTTCACCGGCAAGGAGCCGTCGGTGATGATCGCGGTCGACTACCTTCCCTCTCCCTGGTGCTACATCGGCGCCGTCGCGGTCATGGCCGTCACCTTCGGTGCGGTCGCCGTCCTCGACGCCGGTCACAAGAAGGCGCTGGCGCGCCAGGAGACGAAGCCGCAGGGCGTGGCCTGACCGCGGCCTAATCGGCCCCGGGCCCGCCGCCCTTGCCGCCGTCCTCGCGGTCGCGGGCGCTCTCCGCGACGCGGCGCAGCCGGGCGTGGCGGACCGGGCCCGCTTCCGTGATCGCCTCGCCGATCATCGTGCTCATCGCGTCGCGCAGCCCGTGCAGCGCGTGGTGCCGGGCCGGGCCCGCGCCCGGGTCCTCGCGCAACTCCCGTACGAGGGACCAGCACAGCGCCAGCATCACCAGCACGAACGGCAGGGCGACCAGGATCGTCGCCGACTGCAGCGACTTCAGGCCGCCCGCCACCAGCAGGACCGCCGCGACCGCGGCCATCAGCACGCCCCAGGTCACCACCAGCCAGGTGCGCGGGTGCGGCGAACCCCGGCTGGAGAGCGAACCCATCACCAGGGACGCGGAATCCGCGCTCGTGATGAAGTACGTCATCACCAGGGCCATCGCGATCCACGAGGTGAGCGTCTCCAGCGGCAGGGTGTCCAGCAGCGCGAACAGCGATGCCTCCGCGCCCTCCTTGACCGTCCCGGCCATGTCCGCCGCACCCGTCATGTCCAGGCGCAGCGCGCTCCCGCCCATCACGCAGAACCACACCACCGTCGCCCCGCTGGGCACCAGCAGGACCCCGATCAGGAACTCACGGATGGTCCGGCCGTGCGAGATCCGGGCGATGAACGTCCCCACGAAGGGCGCCCAGGACAGCCACCACGCCCAGTAGAAGATCGTCCACGCCCCCAGCCAGGCCGAGTCCGTGAACGCCCCGGTGCGCGTCGCGAGGTTCACCAGGTCGTGCAGATAACCACCGGTGGCCGCCGGGATGGTGTTGAGGACGAAGACGGTCGGGCCGAGGACGAACACGAAGAGCATCAGGCACGCGGCGAGCGCGATGTTGAGGGTGCTCAGCCACTTGACGCCGTTGTGCAGGCCGGAGAAGGCCGACAGCACGAAGGCCGCGGACAGCGAGCCGATGATGATCAGTTCGAGGGTGGTGGTGTCCTTGACACCGGTGGTGATGTTGAGGCCCTTCGACACCTGGAGAGCGCCCAGTCCGAGGCTGGTCGCGGTGCCGAACACGGTCGCGAAGAGCGCGAGCAGATCGATGCACCGCCCCGGCCAGCCCGCCGCCCGCTTCTCGCCGAGCAACGGGACGAAGGCGGAACTCAGGCGGTTGCCGCGGCCCTTGCGGAACCCCGCGTAGGCGAGGGCGAGACCGGCCATGCCGTAGATCGCCCAGGGGTGCAGGGTCCAGTGGAAGAAGGAGTACTCCAGCGCGGTGCGGGCCGCGGCGGGCGAGTTCGCGGTGACACCGCTGCCGGGGGGCGGGGACACGAAGTGCAGCAGCGGTTCCCCGACGCCGTAGAACATCAGGCCGATGCCCATGCCGGCGCTGAACATCATGGCGATCCACGCGAGGTTGCCGAACTCCGGCCGGTCGTCGTCCCGGCCCAGCCGGATCCGCCCGAAGCGGCTGAACGCGATCACCACGCACAGGGCGAGGAACACATCGGCCGCGATGACGAACAGCCAGGCGAAGTTGGACAGCACCCAGTTCAACGCGGCCGACGAGACCCGGTCGAACGAGCGCTTGGCCAGCGCCGCCCACGCCACCACCGCGAGGACGGCGGCGGCGCCGGTCGCGACGAGGGTCAGGTCCGGTGAGCCGTCCTGCGGCGGGCCGGAGGCGGCCGAGGAGGGGGGAGCCGGGTCGGGCGACTCGTGCGCGTCGGTGCTCATGCCGCCCCACTATGGCCGGGATGCACTGAATTGGGCGCCCTGGCACGCCGTCCGCAGGCATGGGCAACGCGCATTCCCCCGGGTAGGGTCGCTGCGGCGCGGAGGCCCGCGCTCGTTGTGCGGCGCGGGCCCGGACGGCGAGGGGACGGCGAGATGACAGACGCGACGGCCGCGGGGGCGACGGCGGGGGGCTCCGGCGCGTCCGGCCGCCGGGTGCTGATCGCCGCGGACAAGTTCAAGGGCTCGCTCACGGCGGTCGAGGTCGCCGGGCACGTGGCCGCCGGGCTGCGGCGCGCGGCGCCCGGCGTGGACGCCCGGGCACTGCCCGTCGCGGACGGCGGCGACGGCACGGTGGACGCGGCCGTCGCCGCGGGCTTCGAGCGCCGCACGGAGCGGGTGACCGGGCCGCTGGGGGAGCCCGTCACGGCCGCGTACGCGCTGCGCGGCGACACCGCCGTGGTGGAGATGGCCGAGGCCTCGGGCCTGCGGCACCTGCCGCGCGGGACGTACGCCCCGCTCACGGCCGGGACGCACGGCACCGGCGAGCTGCTGCGGGCCGCGCTCGACGCGGGCGCCCGCACGGTCGTCCTCGGCGTCGGCGGCAGCGCCACCACGGACGGCGGCGCGGGCATGCTGACCGCCCTGGGCGCGCGCTTCACGGACGAGCACGGCGCGCCGCTCGCCCCCGGCGGAGGGGCCCTGGCGCGGCTCGCGGCGGCGGACCTGACCGGACTGGACCCCCGGCTCGCACGGACCCGGGTCGTGCTCGCCGGTGACGTCGACAACCCGCTGACGGGGCCGAAGGGCGCGGCGGCCGTCTACGGGCCGCAGAAGGGCGCCTCACCGGACGACGTGACCGCGCTGGACGCCGCTCTCGACCACTACGCCCGCGTGCTGGAAGCGGCCGTCGGGCCGCGGGCCGCCGAGTACGCGCGGGCGCCGGGCGCCGGCGCGGCGGGCGGTATGGGGTACGGGGCGCTGATCGGCCTGGACGCGGTGTTCCGGCCGGGCATCGACGTCATGCTCGACGTGCTGGGCTTCGCCGCGGCGCTGGAACGGGCGGACCTGGTGATCACGGGGGAGGGGTCCCTCGACGCCCAGACGCTCCACGGCAAGGCGCCGGTGGGGGTGGCGGCGGCCGCGCGCCGCCGGGGCGTGCCCGTGGTGGCGGTCTGCGGCGTGCTCTCGCTCGACGAGGGCGCGCTGCGGGGGGCGGGGATCTCGAAGGCGTACGCGCTCGCTTCGCTGGAGCGGGACCGGGAGCGGTGCATGGCCGAGGCCGGGCCCCTGCTGGAACGGCTCGCGGAGCGGGTGGCGGCGGACTTCCTGACGTGACGCGCGCGGGCCCGCCTGCGGCGGACGGGCTGAATCCCCGGTAACGGCAAAGGGCGGGTCAGGGGAGAAAAACCCCTGACCCGCCCCGAAGAGCAAGCGCAAGCGCTACGGCAGCTGCGCCGCCTCGCGTGCCTCGCGACGGTTGTCGCGGAACGTGTTCACACGGCGCGCCGTCGCGAAGAGCGGGATGACCGCGCCCAGGACGACCTGGAGGGCGCACCCGGTCTGCAGGAGCAGCTCACCGCCGGGCGCGTCGAACGCCCAGGCCGCCAGCAGGCCCATGCTCAGCACGATCCAGCTCAGCATCGCCACCGCGAGCCGGCCCCGCGGCTTGGGGTACTCGACGCGGCTCACCATCAGCCACGCCACGCCCACGATCGCCAGCAGCGTCGGGACGAACGGCAGCTCCAGCAGCACGATCGACACGACGGTCAGCGCCCCGAAGGGGCTCGGCATCCCCTGGAAGATGCCGTCCCGCAGCTGGACGCACGAGAAGCGCGCGAGCCGCAGCACCACGGCGAGCAGCACCACGATCGCCGCCACCGCCGACACCCGCTGATGGGCGTCCTGGGCGACGACGCCCCAGACGACCACGAAATACGCGGGCGCCAGACCGAAGCTGATCAGGTCGGACAGGTTGTCCAGCTCCGCACCCATCGCCGAGCTGCGCAGCTTCCGCGCGACGAGCCCGTCGAAGAGGTCGAAGACCGACGCGAGCAGCATCAGTATCACGGCGGTCGCCGCGCTGTGGCGGGCCATGCCGCCGTCCTCGTTGCCCGTGAGGTGCGGCATGAGGACGCCGGTGGTGGTGAAGTACACCGCCATGAAGCCACAGATCGCATTGCCGAGGGTCAGCGTGTCCGCTATCGACAGCCGCGTGGACAGCGGCATGTCGACCTCGTCCTCCGGCTCCGCTTCCGGCACCCAGGCGGCCTGTGTGTCCGGATCAATCACGGTCAAGGCGTGTCACCCCTGCCGTGGTGGGCTGGCCGACCTCGACCGCGACCTCGATCCCCTCCGGGAGATAGACGTCGACGCGAGAGCCGAAGCGGATCAGGCCGATCCGCTCACCCTGCTCCACCTTTGTGTCCTGCGGTACATAAGGAACGATACGCCGGGCGACGGCGCCGGCGATCTGCACCATCTCGATGTCACCGAGCTCGGTGTCGAAGTGCCAGACGACGCGCTCGTTGTTCTCGCTCTCCTTGTTGAAAGCGGGAACGAATCCACCCGGGATGTGCTCGACCGACGTCACCGTGCCGGCCAGCGGCGCCCGGTTGACGTGGACGTTCAGCGGGCTCATGAAGATCGCGACGCGGGTGCGTCCGTCCTTCCAGGGCATGATGCTCTGGACCACGCCGTCGGCCGGGGAGATGACCCGGCCCTGGGCGATCTCGCGATCGGGGTCGCGGAAGAACCACAGCATGCCCGCCGCGAGCGCGGTGGTGGGCACGGCCAGCGCCGCCCAGCGGCCGGAGCGCCGGGCGCGGGAGAGACTGACCGCGGCCGTGGCGACGGTCGGGAGGAGCCACGGCGATGCTCCGCGCGCAAGGCGGACGCGGCCGCGTGGTGCAGAGGAAGAGCTGTGGGGCATGGGTGACCTTCGTAGCGGAGGGTGCCGCGTAACGATTGGGGGACGGCGGCTTTCCGGGGATGCTATCGGTTGCGGGCGGCAACTGGCTAAGCGCCAGGGCCAGTCGATGGCCGAACACCGATGACTCGGTGTGATCTTCTTCTCGGTGAAACCACTCCCAATCGGGACAATTATCCCTGGAGCCGGTACTCCTCGAGTAGCCGACGGCCAATGATCATTTTCTGGATCTCGGCCGTACCCTCTCCGATGAGCAGCATCGGGGCCTCACGGTAGAGGCGCTCGATCTCGTACTCCTTGGAGAAACCGTAGCCGCCATGGATGCGGAACGCGTCCTCGACCACTTCCTTGCAGTACTCGGAAGCCAGGTACTTGGCCATTCCGGCCTCGAGGTCGTTGCGGTGCCCCGAGTCCTTCTTGCGTGCCGCATTGACCATCATCGCATGCGCCGCTTCGACCTTTGTCCCCATTTCGGCCAGTTTGAATTGAATGGCCTGATGTTGGGCGATGGGTTTTCCGAAGGTATGCCGCTGCTGCGCGTAGGAGACGCCCAGTTCGAAGGCGCGCTGAGCGACGCCGCAGCCACGCGCTGCGACATTGACCCGGCCGACCTCCACGCCGTCCATCATTTGGTAAAAACCCCGGCCGGTGACGCCGCCGAGCACCCGGTTGCCCGGGATGCGCAGCCCATCCATGATCAATTCGGTGGTGTCGACGCCCTTGTAGCCCATTTTGTCGATCTTGCCGGGGATGGTCAGTCCCGGCTTGACCTGCCCGAAGCCGGGCTCCTTCTCGATGAGGAAGGTGGTCATCGACTTGTGCGGCGCGGTGCCCTCGGGATGCCCCTCGTCGGTCCGGCAGAGCACCGCCACCAGCGTGGAGGAGCCGCCGTTGGTCAGCCACATCTTCTGGCCGTTGAGGACGTAGTCCTCGCCGTCCCGGACGCCCTTGGATGTGATGGCCGACACATCCGAACCGAGCCCCGGCTCGGACATCGAGAACGCGCCCCGGACCTCGCCGGTCGCCATCCGTGGCAGGAAATGGTCCTTCTGCTCCTGTGTGCCGTGCTGCTTCAGCATGTAGGCGACGATGAAATGCGTATTGACGATGCCCGACACGCTCATCCAGCCGCGGGCGATCTCCTCGACGCACAGCGCGTATGTGAGAAGCGACTCACCGAGCCCGCCGTACTCCTCCGGGATCATCAGGCCGAACAGCCCGAGTTCCTTGAGGCCCTCGACTATGTCCGTCGGGTACTCGTCGCGGTGCTCCAGTCCGGTCGCGACCGGGATGATCTCTTTGTCGACGAATTCCCGGACGGTGGCGAGGATTTCCCGCTGGATGTCCGTCAGGCCGTCGGTCTGCGCGAGGCGTCCCATCTCACTTCTCCCGGATGATCGGCTCGGGGCGGCCGGGCTGCTCTCCGCCGCGCTCCTCGATGTATGTGGCGGTCGGGACCATCACCTTGCGCCGGAAGACGCAGACGACGGTGCCGTCCTGCTTGTAGCCCTTGGTCTCGACGTGGACGATCCCGCGGTCGCTCTTCGACCTCGACGGCGTCTTGTCGAGCACGGTCGTCTCGCCGTAGATCGTGTCGCCGTGGAAGGTCGGCGCGATGTGCTTGAGCGACTCGACCTCCAGATTGGCGATCGCCTTGCCCGAGACATCCGGCACGGACATGCCCAGCAGCAATGAGTAGATGTAATTGCCGACCACGACGTTCTTGCCGAAATCGGTCGTCTTCCCCGCGTAGTTGCTGTCCATGTGCAGCGGGTGGTGATTCATGGTGAGCAGACAGAAGAGGTGGTCGTCGTATTCGGTGACGGTCTTCCCCGGCCAGTGCTTGTAGACATCGCCGACAGTGAACTCTTCAAAAGTGCGGCCGAACTGCATCGTGCTCAGGCCTCCGGGATCTCGAACTTGGAGGTACGGGTCATGCCCGCCGCGCGGCCCTTGCCCGAGATGACCAGCGCCATCTTCCGGCTGGCCTCGTCGATCATCTCGTCGCCGAGCATCGCCGAGCCCTTCTTGCCGCCCGCCTCCGAGGTGCAGTAGTCGTACGCGTCCAGGATCAGCTCGGCGTGGTCGTAGTCCTCCTGCGACGGCGAGAAGATCTCGTTGGCGAGCCCGACCTGGTCCGGGTGCAGCACCCACTTGCCGTCGAAGCCCAGCGCCGCCGCCCGCCCCGCCACCTCGCGGTAGCCGTCGGAGTTGCGGATCTGGAGGTAGGGGCCGTCGATGGCCTGGAGGTCGTTGGCGCGGGCCGCCATCAGGATGCGCATCAGGATGTAGTGATAGGCGTCCGCGCCGTAGCCGGGCGGCTGGTGGCCGACGACGAGCGACTTCATGTTGATCGAGGCCATGAAGTCCGCCGGGCCGAAGATGATCGTCTCCACGCGCGGCGACGCGGCGGCGATCGCGTCCACGTTGACCAGGCCCTTGGCGTTCTCGATCTGCGCCTCGATGCCGATGCGCCCGACCTCGAAGCCCATCGTCTTCTCGATCTGCGTCAGCAGCAGGTCCAGCGCCACGATCTGCTCGGCGTCCTGCACCTTCGGCAGCATGATGCAGTCGAGGTTGGGGCCGGCGCCCTCAACGACCGTGATGACGTCCCGGTACGTCCAGTGCGTCGTCCAGTCGTTGACCCGTACGACCCTGGTCTTGCCCGTCCAGTCGCCGTTGTTGAGCGCGTCGACGACGGTGTGCCGGGCGCCCTCCTTGGCGAGCGGCGCGCACGCGTCCTCCAGGTCCAGGAAGACCTGGTCGGCCGGGAGGCCCTGGGCCTTCTCCAGGAAGCGGGGATTGCTGCCGGGGACGGCGAGGCAGGAGCGGCGCGGCCGCAGACGGTTGACGGGCGTGGTCATGCGGGGACCTCCAGAGGGTCGAGGTGGTTCGCTTTCCGGATCTCGTCGACGATACGGCCGATGATCTCCGTGATACCGAAGTCCTTGGGGGTGAAGACGGCCGCCACACCCGCCGCCCGCAGGGCGACGGCGTCCGCGGACGGGATGATGCCACCGACGATCACGGGGACGTCGTCCGCCCCCGTGCTCCGCAGCCGGGTCAGCACGTCGGGCACCAGCTCGGCGTGCGACCCGGAGAGGATCGACAGCCCGACGCAGTGCACGTCCTCGGCGACGGCCGCCGAGACGATCTGCTCAGGGGTCAGCCGGATCCCCTGGTAGACCACCTCGAAGCCCGCGTCACGGGCCCGTACGGCGATCTGCTCGGCACCGTTGGAGTGGCCGTCCAGGCCGGGCTTGCCGACCAGCAGGCGCAGCTTGCCGCTGCGCAGCTCCTCGGCGGTCCTGGCGACCTTCGCGCGCACCGCCGCGAGCGGGGTGCCCGCCTCGGCGGTGACCGCCACCGGGGCGCTGCTCACGCCCGTGGGGGCGCGGAACTCGCCGAACACGTCGCGCAGCGCCCAGGCCCACTCGCCGGTCGTCACGCCCGCGCGCACACACTCCAGCGTGGCCGCCATCAGGTTGTCCGTGCCCGCGGCCGTCTTCTTCAGCGCCGACAGGGACTCCTGGGCGCGGGTCTCGTCGCGGTTGTCGCGCCAGGAGTGCAGGGCCGCCACCACGCGGGCCTCGTTGGCCGGGTCGACCGTCATGATCGCGGTGTCGAGATCGGCCGTCAGCGGGTTGGGCTCGGTGGACTCGAAGCAGTTGACGCCGACGATCTTCTCCTCGCCGGCCTCGATCCGGGCCCGCCGCTCGGCGTGCGAGGACACCAGCCGGGACTTGAGGTAGCCGGACTCGACGGCCGCCATCGCGCCGCCCATCTCCTGGATCCGGTCGATCTCGGCGAGGCACTCGGTGACCAGGGACGCCACCTTGGCCTCGACGACGTGCGACCCGGCGAAGATGTCCTCGTACTCCAGCAGGTCGCTCTCGTGGGCCAGGACCTGCTGGATGCGCAGCGACCACTGCTGGTCCCAGGGCCGGGGCAGACCCAGGGCCTCGTTCCAGGCGGGCAGCTGGACGGCGCGGGCGCGGGCGTCCTTGGAGAGGGTGACGGCCAGCATCTCCAGCACGATGCGCTGGACGTTGTTCTCCGGCTGCGCCTCGGTCAGGCCCAGCGAGTTGACCTGGACGCCGTAGCGGAAACGGCGCTGCTTGGGGTCCTCGATGCCGTAGCGCTCGCGGGTGATCTTCTCCCAGATGCGGCCGAAGGCGCGCATCTTGCACATCTCCTCGATGAAGCGGACGCCCGCGTTCACGAAGAAGGAGATCCGGGCGACGACGTCGCCGAACTTCTCCTCCGGCACCTGCCCGGAGGCGCGCACCGCGTCCAGCACGGCGATCGCGGTGGACATCGCGTAGGCGATCTCCTGGACCGGGGTGGCTCCCGCCTCCTGGAGGTGGTAGCTGCAGATGTTGATCGGGTTCCACTTGGGGATGTGGGCCACGGTGTACGTGATCATGTCCGTGGTCAGCCGCAGGCTGGGCCCCGGCGGGAAGACGTGCGTCCCGCGCGAGAGGTACTCCTTGACGATGTCGTTCTGCGTCGTCCCGGCCAGCCGGGTGATGTCGGCGCCCTGCTCCTCCGCGACCACCTGATACATCGCCAGCAGCCACATGGCGGTGGCGTTGATGGTCATGGAGGTGTTCATCCGGTCCAGCGGGATGTCCTGGAACAGCCGCCGCATGTCGCCGAGATGGGCCACCGGGACCCCGACCCGGCCGACCTCGCCGCGGGCGAGGATGTGGTCGGAGTCGTAGCCGGTCTGCGTCGGGAGGTCGAACGCGACCGACAGGCCGGTCTGGCCCTTGGCGAGGTTGCGCCGGTAGAGCTCGTTGGACGCCTCGGCCGTGGAGTGCCCGGCGTACGTCCGCATCAGCCACGGACGGTCTTTCTGACGTTCGGTCATTACACGTTCCTGAACCGGTTGATCGCGTCGATGTGCTGTTCGCGCAGTTCGTGGTCGCGCACGCCCATGCCCGCCTCGGGGGCGAGGGCGAGGACGCCGACCTTGCCCTGGTGGAGGTTGCGGTGGACGTCGTACGCCGCCTGCCCGGTCTCGGCGAGAGTGTAGGTCTTCGACAGGGTCGGGTGGATCTTCCCCTTGGCGATGAGGCGGTTGGCCTCCCACGCCTCGCGGTAGTTCGCGAAGTGCGAGCCCACGATGGACTTCAGCGACATCCACAGGTACCGGTTGTCGTACTCGTGGCGGTAGCCCGAGGTCGAGGCGCAGGTGACGATCGTGCCGCCCTTGCGGGTGACGTAGACGCTGGCGCCGAAGGTCTCGCGGCCCGGGTGCTCGAAGACGATGTCGACGTCCTCGCCGCCGGTCAGCTCGCGGATGCGCTTGCCCAGCCGCTTCCACTCGCGCGGGTCCTGGGTGTGCTCGTCCTTCCAGAACCGGTAGTCCTCGGCGCTGCGGTTGATGACCGCCTTGGCGCCCATCCGCCGGCAGATCTCCGCCTTCTCCTCGCTGGAGACCACACAGATCGGATTGGCCCCGCCGGCCAGGGCGAACTGGGTGGCGTAGGAGCCGAGCCCGCCGCTGGCGCCCCAGATCAGGACGTTGTCGCCCTGCTTCATCCCCGCGCCGTTGCGGGAGACCAGCTGCCGGTAGGCGGTGGAGTTCACCAGCCCCGGCGCCGCCGCCTCCTCCCACGTCAGGTGCTTCGCCTTGGGCATCAGCTGGTTGGACTTCACCAGCGCGATCTCCGCCAGACCGCCGAAGTTGGTCTCGAAACCCCAGATCCGCTGCTCGGGGTCGAGCATCGTGTCGTTGTGCCCGTCGGCGGACTCCAGCTCCACGGACAGACAGTGCGCGACCACCTCGTCGCCCGGCTTCCAGGCGTTGACCCCCGGCCCGGTGCGCAGCACCACACCCGCGAGGTCGGAGCCGATGACGTGGTACGGCAGGTCGTGCCGCTTCCCCAGCGGCGACAGCTTCCCGTACCGCTCGAGGAAGGCGAACGTCGACACCGGCTCGAAGATCGAGGTCCACACCGAGTTGTAGTTCACCGAACTGGCCATCACGGCCACCAGGGCCTCGCCGGGCCCCAGTTCGGGCACCGCGACGTCCTCGACGTGCAACGACTTGCGGGGGTCCTTCTCCCGGCTGCTGAGGCCGGCGAACATCTCGGCCTCGTCCTTGTGCACGGTCACCGCGCGGTAGGACTCGGGGAGGGGCAGTGCGGCGAAGTCCTCGGCCGAGCTGTCCGGCGCGAGTATCGCGTCCAATATGTGGTTCATCTGTAGTGCCTCCGGCGAAGCGCGTCGTGGAACGGGCTCGAGGGAACGTCGGGGGTGGTGCAGAGGCGGTGCCGTCGGTCCGGCGGGTGGTGCTGGCGGCGCGGGTGGCGCGGGGGCCTGTGACGCAGGCGTCCGGGCGCACAGGGTTAGTTGTGGGGACAGCCGGCGCACGACGGTTTGAGTCTGCGCGCCGGCCGCCCGGACACCCACAAGGTAGTGGCACCGCGTGCCATGGGACAAGACACCGAGTGCCAACAATTTCTCTCAGATGTCATCCGGACGGCACGTATGAGCAAGGAAAGGCGGCCACCCCGTCCAGGGTGGCCGCCGTGGATGTCCCGATGTCGTCGGCTATTTCGGGATCTGCTGTGTGGGTTTTTTGTTCAGCTCTTCTTGAGCGCCTTCTCGATGGCGCGCATGACCTCGCCGAGCGGCGCGTCCGTACGGGCCACCGTCACCAGCACCTCGCCCTCGGTCCGCGCCGTGGCGGCGGGCGTGCTCCGGTCGGAGCGGCCGGCTCCTATGCCGGTGCCGAAGGTCTCCCGCACGATGGCGAACGCGTGGTCGAGCTGGGTCTCGACATCGCCCTCGCCGCCGCCGCGCAGCCAGCGCCGCAGCACGTGGTTGTGCGCCGTGACCACCGCCGACGCGGCGACCTCGGCGAGCAACGGGTCGTCGTCGCCCACGTGGTGGGCGCTCTCGTCGAAGTGACCCAGGAGATAGCGGGTGAACAGCCGCTCGTAGCGGGCCACCGAGGCGATCTCGCGCTCCCGCAGCGCGGGCACCTCGCGGGTCAGGCGGTAGCGCTCGACGGAGACCGCGGGGGAGGCCGCGTACATCCGCATGACCTCCTTGATCCCCCGGCAGACGGTGTCGAGCGGGTTCTCGTGCGGCGGGGCGGCGTCGAGCACGCCCTCCGCGCGGACGAGGGTGTCGTCGTGGTCGGGGAAGATCGCCTCTTCCTTGGAGCGGAAGTGGCGGAAGAAGGTCCGCCGGGCCACGCCGGCCGTGGCCGCGATCTCGTCGACGGTCGTCGCCTCGTAGCCCTTGGTCGCGAACAACTCCATCGCGGCCGCGGCGAGTTTGCGGCGCATGGTGAGCCGTTGGGCGGCGGCGCGGCGGCTGCCGGCGCTCTCGGTGGTGCCGTGCGGCTCTCGGGATGCTTCGACGGACGGGCGCGGGGTGCGGGCGGCCTTGGCGGGCTGGGGCATGTGGGGAACGTAACACGCGTCCGTGTGGGCGTGCCGGGGCGGACTTCCCGCAGGTTCGAGCAGCCCGCCCCACCCCACGCCGTCGGCGAGCACGGAGCGGTCAGCGCCGGGCGTACTCACGGAAGCCGCGCCCCGTCTTGCGGCCCAGGCACCCCGCCGCGACGAGGTGCTCCAGCAGCGGTGCCGGCGCGAGCCCCGGATCGCGGAACTCGCGGTGCAGGACCTTCTCGATGGCCAGCGACACATCGAGGCCGACCACGTCCAGGAGCTCGAAGGGCCCCATCGGATAGCCGCCGCCCAGCTTCATCGCGGCGTCGATGTCGTCGAGCGTCGCGTAGTGCTCCTGCACCATCTTGATCGCGTTGTTGAGGTACGGGAAGAGCAGCGCGTTGACGATGAAGCCCGCCCGGTCCCCGCAGTCCACCGGGTGCTTGCGGACGCGGGCGCACACCGCCCTGACCGTGGCGTGCACGTCGTCACCGGTGAGGACCGTACGCACCACCTCGACCAGCTTCATCGCGGGCGCCGGGTTGAAGAAGTGCATCCCGATCACGTCCCGCGGGCGCGAGGTGGCGCGGGCACAGGCGACCACCGGCAGCGACGAGGTGGTGGTGGCCAGCACCGCGCCCGGCTTGCAGACCTTGTCCAGCGCGGCGAAGAGCTGCTGCTTGACGGCCAGGTCCTCGGCCACCGCCTCGACGGCCAGGTCCACCTCCGCGAAGGCGTCCAGCGAGCCCGCCGGGGTGATCGCGGCCAGCGCCGCCTCCCGCTCCGCCGGCGTCAGCCTGCCCTTCTCCACCGAGCGGGTCAGGGACTTCGCGATCCGGGCCTTCGCCGCCTCCGCCTTCTCCGCCGACCGGGCCGCGAGGACGACCGCGTAGCCCGCCTTCGCGAAGACCTCCGCGATGCCGCTCGCCATCGTCCCCGAGCCCGCGACGCCCACGGCACGCACCTCGCGCGCCTCGCCGCCGCCGCGCGCGCCGGCGTCCGGCGTCCGCTCGTCCGGCACGACGACCGCCGAGTCCGGCGCCTCGTACGTGTAGAACCCGCGGCCGGACTTGCGGCCGGTCAGGCCCGCCTCGGCGAGCTGGCCGAGGATCGGCGCGGGCGCGTGCAGCCGGTCGCGGGAGGCGGTGTACATCGCCTCGAGGACCGTACGGGCGGTGTCGACGCCGATCAGGTCGAGCAGGGCCAGCGGGCCCATCGGCAGACCGCAGCCCAGCCGCATCGCCGCGTCGATGTCCTCGCGGGTGGCGTAGCGCGACTCGTACATCGCGGCCGCCTGGTTGAGATAGCCGAACAGCAGCCCGTCGGCCACGAATCCGGGCCGGTCGCCGACCGCGACCGGCTCCTTGCCCAGCTCGCGGGCGAGCTCGGTGACGGCCGTGACGGCGGCGGGCGCGGTGAGCACCGAGGAGACGACCTCGACCAGCCTCATCGCCGGGGCCGGGTTGAAGAAGTGCAGGCCGAGGACCCGCTCGGGGCGCGCGGAGTCGGCGGCGAGCCGGGTCACGGACAGGGCGTTGGTGCCCGTCGCCAGGATGGCGGCGGGCCGCACGATCGCGTCCAGGGCGGTGAAGACCTCGTGCTTGAGCGCGTAGTTCTCCGGCACCACCTCGATCACCAGATCGGCGTCCGCGGCGGCTTCGAGCTCGTGGGAGGTGCGGAAGCGGGCCAGCACGGCCCGCCGCTCCTCCTCGGTGATCCGCTCGCGCCGCACCGCGCGGGCGGTCGCGGCCTCCAGGGCGCGGTGCGCGTGCGCCGCCGCGGTCTCGGAGACGTCGATGCCGATGACCTCGCGGCCGGCCCGGGCCAGTACTTCGGCGATGCCGGTGCCCATGGTGCCGAGGCCGACGACGGCGACGGTGCGAAGGGCCGGGCCGGATGGACCCGGCTGGGAGGGGACAGGCTCAGGGGTGGACGTACGGTCCATCGCGAGACTCCAGAAAGTGTTCCCCATGCGCGGGGGATACGTCGGTTGGGTGCCGGTCGGGTGCGCGGACCGTGTCGGCCCGCGACGGCCGTGGGATTTCCGGGTACGGGTAAGGAGCGCCCACGGAAAGGGAGTTGAGCTCACCGGCCGGCCCTGTCCCGGGGCCGAGCCGTACTGAAACGTGCCGAACCGACGAACCGACATCACATGCGCGGCGGCTGCGTCACCAGGCCGCCCGAGCAGGGGTGCTGCTCTTGCCGGGAGATTAACTCACGGGTAACCAAGAGCACCAGGGGAAGCGCGCGCGACTTACGATGTGGTTCAGGCCACTCGGGGAGGAGAGCGGGCAATGGAAGAGGAATTTCGCGCCCTGCTGAAGCGGGTACGCGCCGAATTGGTCACCCCCGCCGAGTTCGCGGCCTACGAGCGGCTGCTCGCGCTCGTCCGCACCTCCCGCGACGGGCGCCGCGACGAGCTCGCGGCCATCCTGGTGGCCCCCGAACGCCCGCTGTGGGCCCGGGAGATAGCCGCCTTCGCGCTGGGCGCCGAAGGCGACCGGCGGGCCTTCGAGACCCTGGTGCTCCTCCTGAACTACCGCGAGCCCGTGCGGTGCGCCACCGCCGCGTTCGTCCTCGCCCGGCTGCGCGACCCCAGGACGGCCCGCGCGGCCGCCGCCCTCGCCACCAACCCCTTGCGCACCGCCTACGCCCTGCACCCCGTCCGGCTGCTCACCGAGCTCCGCGCGCCGGAGTCCGTGCCGGCCCTGCTCGCCACCCTGGAGCGGCTGCTCGCCGCCCGGGACCACTGCTGGCCCGTCGCCCGCGCCTGCGTCGAGGGCCTCGGCATCCTGGGCGACCGCCGCGCGGAGGACGCCCTGGTGGCGGCCCGCGGTCACGACCGCCTCAGCGCGGCGGCCCACGAGGCCCTCGCCCGCCTGGCGTGACGGCGCGCCGGGCCCGCCCGGGGGCCGGGGCGGAGCGTGCCCGCTTCCGGGCCCCCGCCGCGCCGCCCCGGATTTGGGCACCCGTCACGTTGGTGGTTGGCTGAGCTTCGCAGGGACAACGCACGACGTCCGGGAGGACAGCCATGGGCCAGGTCGAGGCCACCACGGAGCGGATCATCGCGGCGGACCCGGAGGAGGTGTTCGACGCGCTCGCCGACTACAGCGGCACCCGCGCCAAGCTGCTGCCCGAGCACTTCAGCGAGTACGAGGTGCGCAAGGGCGGCGACGGCGAGGGCACCCAGGTGCACTGGAAGCTCCAGGCCACCAGCAAGCGCGTCCGCGACTGCCTGCTGGACGTCACCGAGCCGACCACCGGGCAGCTGGTCGAGAAGGACCTCAACTCCTCGATGGTCACCACCTGGACCGTCACCCCGGCGGGCGAGGGCAAGGCCAAGGTCGTCGTCTCCACCGTGTGGAACGGCGCGGGCGGCATCGGCGGCTTCTTCGAGCGCACCTTCGCCCCCAAGGGCCTCGGCCGCATCTATGACGCCGTGCTCGTCAAGCTGGCCGCCGAGGTCGAGAAGTAGGGCGCGAAGCGGCCGCCGAACGGCGGCGGGCCACCGGGGCCGGTCGCGAACCAGCCCTGGAACAACGTGAGAACAGATCGGTGGAAGCCCGGACCGCAGGCGGTCCGGGCTTCACCGTTTCGGGTGGTTTCCCCAACCCTCCCACCATGCCCCGTATGCCTCCGACCGGCGCGAAAGCCGCACAGGGTGCACTCTCCGGTCAATCACCGCGCTTGCTAGCCGTTATTGCCAAATGCGAGAAAAGGGCGGCGATGCAGGCGCGATGAGGGGAGTCGTACGTGGGCGGGACCACATTCGGGACCACCTTGGTGCAGAGCGAGGGACCACCGTCCCCGGCCCTGCGGGACCAGGGCGCGGCCCTCGCGCACGGCGACGGTCCACCGCCCGTCCTCCCCGGGCCCGGGCCGTCTTCCCAGCGCCCGGTGCCCCGCCACGGCCCGGCCCGCGTCCGCGTCGTCTTCGTCGGCCTGATGCTCGCGCTGCTCCTCGCCGCGCTCGACCAGACCATCGTCGCCACCGCCCTGCCCAAGATCGTGGGGGAGCTGCACGGCCTCGACCGGATGTCCTGGGCCGTCACCGCCTATCTGCTGAGCTCCACGGCGGTCCTCCCGGTCTACGGGAAGCTGGGCGACCTCTGCGGGCGCAAGGGGGTCTTCCTCTTCTCGATCGTCGTCTTCGTCGCGGGCTCCGCGCTCGCCGGGCACGCCGCCACCATGAACGAGCTCATCGCCTTCCGCGTCCTCCAGGGCGTCGGCGGCGGCGGACTGCTGATCGGCGTCCAGGCGATCATCGCCGACATCGTCCCGCCGCGGGAGCGCGGCCGCTTCATGGGCGTCATCGGCGCCGCCTTCGGGCTCGCCTCCGTCGCCGGTCCCCTGCTCGGCGGCTACTTCACCGACCACGCCTCCTGGCGCTGGTGCTTCTACGTCAACATCCCCTTCGGCCTCCTCACCTTCCTCGTCGTCGCGCTGGGCCTCAGGCTCCCGGCACGCTTCCGCAGGGGGCGCTTCGACGTCCTCGGCGCGCTGCTGCTCATGGCCTTCTCGACGTGCCTGGTGCTGCTGACCACCTGGGGCGGCACCGAGTACGAGTGGCGGTCGCGCGTCATCCTCGGGCTCGCCGCGGGCGCCCTCGGCACCGCCCTGCTCTTCGTCGTGGTCGAGCACATCGCGACAGAACCGATCATTCCGCCGCACCTCTTCCACGACCGGGTCTTCAACGTCTGCGGTCTCGTCGGCGCGGCCATGGGCGTCGGCCTCTTCGGCGCCGCCAGCTACCTGCCGACGTTCCTCCAGATGGTCGACGGGGCGGACGCCACGGAGTCCGGGCTGCTGATGCTCCCCATGATGGGCGGGGTCGTACTGGCCTCCCTCGTCACCGGCCAGCTCATCAGCCGCACGGGCCGCTGCAAGCCCTTCCCCATCGTCGGCGGCGCCTTCTCCGCCGTCGGCATGTACTTCCTCTCCCACCTCGGCACCCACACCCCGCGGGCCGTCTACAGCCTCTGGATGGGCATCCTCGGCGTCGGCATCGGGCTCGCCCTGCCCGTCCTCGTCCTCGCCGTGCAGAACTCCGTCCACCCCGCCGACCTCGGCACCGCCACCAGCGCCAACAACTACTTCCGGCAGATCGGCGGTTCGGTCGGCGCCGCCGTCTTCGGCACGCTCTTCGCCCGCCGCCTCGCCGACCGGCTGCACGCCGAACTGCCCCACCGCGCCGGACTGCCCTCGCCCGACTCGATCACCCCGCAGCTGGTGCACGCCCTGCCGGCCGCCGTCCGCGACGGCTACGTCCGGGCCTACGCCGACGCCATGCCGCGGATCTTCCTCTATCTCGTACCGGTGCTCATCCTCGGTTTTCTGCTCGCCTTCCTGCTGAAAGAGAAACCCCTGGTGTCCCACAACGCCCCCGAAGCCCCCGTCATCCCGCACGCGCGCGCCGAACCCCAGGACGGTCCGGCGCCCTTCGTCGCGGGCATCCCCGTCACCGGCACCGTCCAGCACCCCGACGGAACCACCGTGCCGCGCGCCGCCCTCACCCTCATCGACGTCCGCGGCCAGCAGATCGGGCGCGGCGCGAGCGGGGAGGACGGGCGGTACGCGCTCAGCACACCCGGCACGGGCTCGTACGTCCTCATCGCCGCGGCGGGCGGGCACCAGCCGCAGGCGGTCACCGTCACCATCGGCGAGCGGCCCATCGAGCTCGACGTGGTCCTCGGCGGCGCCGGACGCCTCGCGGGCACCGTGCTCACCCCCGACGGCAACCCCGTGCGCGACGCGCTCGTCACCCTGACCAATGTGCACGGCGAGGTCGTCTCCACCACCCGCACCGGGCGCGAAGGCGGCTATGTGATCTCGGAGTTGGTCGCCGGCGAGTACACCCTCGCCTCCAGCGCCCCCGCCTTCCGGCCCGCGGCGCTGCCCGTGACCGTGCAGTCCTGCCGCGAGACCCGCCAGGACATCGAGCTGGCGGGCGGCGCGGTGCTGCGCGGCGTCGTCAGGGCGGGCGGGGGCCGGGCCGTCGAGGACGCGCGCGTGACCCTGCTGGACGCGGCGGGCAACGTGGTCGACTCGGCGGCCACGGGGGCGGACGGGGCGTTCCGCTTCGTGGACCTGTCGGCGGGCGAATACACGGTCATCGCGGCGGGATACCCCCCGGTGGCCACGGTCCTCCAGGTCGCGGGCGGCGGCCGCACGGAACGCGACCTCCAACTGGGCCACGCGGATTGAGCACCGGGGGCGCGCCCGGGGCCGGCCGAGCCCGGCCGGCCCCGGGCCTGCCGGGCGATCGTGGACGCCGGTTCCGGGGAATCCGCCCGTACGCCCTTCCCCGCCCCCTACCGTAGTAACGGTGGCGCAAACCATAAGGAGCATCCGCCCATGCACCATGGCACGCCCGTCCCCGGACGGATCCCGCTCGCGGTGGTCGTCGTGGGGTCGGCCGGCCTGGTGACCCACTGGAGCACGGGTGCCCGCAGACTCTTCGGGTACGGGCGCGACGAGGCCGTCGGCGCCCCCGCCGCCGACCTGATGCCCATCGGCGGCGCCCTGCCCCACGACACCGACGACGGCCACCGCGGCACCGGCCTCGGCACCCGGCTCGGCCGCCCCTCCGCCGACGGCGCCACCGGCTACCCCAGCGCCGGACGGGCCCGCTCCGGCTCCCCCGGGCGCGGGCCCGTCGACGTGCTGTGGTGGGCCTATCCGCTCGCCGGGCCCGGCGAGGAGCGGCTGCTGGTCCTCGCCGCCGACGCCGCGCGGTGCGGGCCCGTCGAAGAGGCCCCGCGGGACCAGATCTTCCCCGGCTTCGCCCCGCACACCGCGCTGCCCGACGGCGACGCCCTCGCCGGGCGGCTGCCCGACATCCTGCCCGGCATGGGCCCCGCCCTCAGCGGCCGGATCGTCTCCCAGGTCCTCGAACTGGGCTATCCCGTCCTGGAGATCAGCCACCGGCAGCGGATCCCGGTCACCCCCGACTGGGGCACCCCGAAGTACACGGAGCGCGCGGCGCGGCGCGCCCGTACCGCCACCGCCCCGCCGCGGCAGCGGACGTCCCCCGACGCCCCCGCGGACCCCGCCGACGCGCCGGACCTCGAATACGCGGCCGTACGGGAGCGGCTGGAGTTCCTCAACGAGGTCAGCGGCGGCATCGGCACCTCCCTCGACCTGGCCCGCACCATCCGCGAGGTCACCAGCGCCGCCGTGCCCCGCTTCACGGACTTCGCGGGCACGCACCTGCGCGCCGCCGTCCTCGCGGGCGAGGGCTTCCCCGACGGCCCGCCCGACGTCACCACCGTCTGGCACCGCGTCTGGGTCGAGCACAACGACGAACCGGGCCGCTGGGACGACACCGTGCCGGTCGGCGAGGCCATCGCCTTCCCCGAGCACACCCCGTTCTTCCAGTGCATGGTCACCGGCGAGCCGGTGCTCATCCCGCGCATCGGCGAGGAACTGGCCAACCGCATCTCCGGCCAGTTCGAGAAGCGGGACCTGCGACCGCTCATCAACGGCAGGTCGATGCTGGTCGTGCCCCTCAAGGCGCGCGACGTGGTGCTCGGCTTCATGGTCCTGATGCGCCGCGACGGACGCACGCCCTTCGACGACATGGACCGCACGACCGGCGCCGAACTCGCCGCGCGCGCCGGGCTCGTGCTCGACAACGCCCGCATGTACACCTACCAGGAGAACGTCGCCGACACCCTCCAGGACAGCATGCTCCCGCAGCTCGCCCCGCGCATGGCCGGGTGCGACACCGCCACCCGCTACCTGCCGGGCACCCGCCTCGGCAGGGTGGGCGGCGACTGGTTCGACAGCATCAAGCTGCCCGGCTCGCGCACCGCCCTCGTCGTCGGCGACGTGATGGGCCACGGCCTGAACTCCGCGGCCATGATGGGTCAACTGCGCACCGCCGTGCAGACGATGGCGGCCCTCGACCTGCCGCCCGAGCAGCTGCTGCGCAACCTCGACGACCTCGCCCAGCGGCTCGGCGAGCACTACCTCGCCACCTGCCTCTACGCCGTCTACGACCCGATCCGCTCCGAGCTGCGCATCGCCAACGCCGGACACATCCCGCCCGTGCTCGTCCGGGCGGCGGACGGCCGCAGCGTGCTGCTCGACCTGCCCACCGGCGCCCCCATAGGCGTGGGCGGGGTGGCCTTCGAGGCGGCGACCGTCCCGGTCGCGCCCGGCGACCGGCTGGTGCTGTGCACGGACGGGCTGGTGGAGGTCCGCGGCCAGGACATCGGCGCGGGGCTCGCCGCGCTGTGCGAGTCCGCCGCCCACCCCGCGGCGTCCATGGACGACGCCTGCGACACCATCATCCGCGCGCTCAACACTGGCGACGGCCGCAAGGACGACGTCGCACTGCTGATGGCCCGGCTCAACGGCATCCCTCCCGAGCACGCGGCCGCGTGGCAGCTGGAGCGCACCCCGGCCGAGGTCCGCCGGGCCCGCCGGCTCGTGCGGGACCAACTGGCCGAGTGGGGGCTCGCCGCGGCGGCCGCGACCGCCGAGATCCTGGTCAGCGAGATCGTCACCAACGCCGTACGGCACACGGAGTCACGGCGGCTGGGGCTCCGCCTGGTCCGCACGGATGCGCTGCTGTGCGAGGTCACCGACGAGGACCACGCGCTTCCCGCGCTGATGGGCTCCGACCTCGGCGAGGAGTCCGGGCGCGGGCTCAGGGTGGTGAGCGCACTCGCGCGCGAGTGGGGCGCGAGCCACACGGGCCGGGGCAAGACGGTGTGGTTCGAGCAGTCGCTGGTCAGCGCCGCGCGCCCCGGGTCGAACACCCGGTGAAGGTACGGGCACGGTAGCCGCGGAGATCTTGCCGCGGGGCGCCGGGCGACGGTAGTCAAGATCATGACGATCAGTCATACCGGCTACCCGGGAGCGTGTATGAGCACATCGCAGCAGTACGCCGAGGCGTGGGAAGGCTTCTGGCGGGAGGCCTCCGGCACCCCGGGCGACGCGATCTGGGACGCGGACCCCTCGCTGACCGCGGCCCCCCATCTGGAGCTGTTCGCCCCGCACGCGGACCCCGCCCTGCCGGTCGTCGACCTCGGCTGCGGCAACGGCACCCAGACCCGCTATCTCGCCACCCGCTTCCCGCGCGCGGTCGGCGTGGACATCTCGGCGGCGGCCGTCGAGCACGCGCGCCGCGCGGACACCGACGGCGTGGCGGAGTTCGAGCGGCTCGACCTGACGGACACCGAGGCGGTGCGCGCGCTCCACGCGCGGATCGGCGACGCCAACGTCTATATGCGGGCCGTGATCCACCAGAGCCGCCCCGAGGACCGCCCGGCGGTCGCGCGGGCGGTCGCCGAACTGACCGGCGCGCGGGGCCGCGCGTTCGTGGCCGAGCTCACCGGGGCGGCGAAGGACGTGCTGGCGGAGGCGATCCTCCGGCCTGATGGTCCGTCACCCAAGGGCAGTCTCGTCATGAAGCACGGCCTGCGCCCCGCGGAGGTGGCCGAGGACGAGGTCCCGTCACTGCTCCGGGAGGCGGGTCTCACGATTCTCTCCGAGGGGGCCGTCACGCTCGCGATGACGGAGTTCCGGGCGGACGGCGAGCGAATCGTGTTGCCGGCACGGTGGTTCGTCACGGGCCGCGCGGGCTGATCCGACGGCGCGCGGCAGCCATTCCTTACGCCGGATCCGGGCTGTCGCCGTCCAGCAGAAGCTGCGGCACCTGCGTGAACGTCCACCCTCCACCCGAGCGCACCAGCACCCACACCAGATCGAAGCGCGAATCCGGCCAAGCCGACGGCGGGGAGGGCCGCACCTCCCCGCCCAGCCCCTTGACGATCTCCGGAATCGCGTGGTGCTCCCACGACACCAGCGTGCAACCGTGCCGCCCGGCAAGCTCCTTCGCCAGCGCGGCCTCGTCACCGGTGCGGTACGTGAGGTTCGTCCGTACCTTCAGCTTCGCGGCCACCGGCGCCACCGTCTCGCTCGGCCGCAGCCCCTTCGCGCCGGGGTGCGGGCCCGCGGCGTAGACGGCGGTCGGGCGCCGCAGCCCCTTGCGCGGGGTTCCGCCCTCGGGGGCGAACAGCGTCACCAGCGCACCCGCCCGCTGCCAGCCGCGCACGATCAGGGCGTGGTCGCTCCGCTCGCCGTCCTCGGTGATGCCGAAGGGCGGCTTCTTGCCGTTCTCCTTCGGCTTCTCGCCATGCCGGATGATCATGATCATGTCGGCTCCTGAAGCGGAATTGGCCGCACTGGCGGGGGAGTCGGACGCCGCCGAAGCCTTGCCCTCGCCCTTGCCGCAGGCGGTCGTCATGGCTCCGGCCGCGGTCACCAGCCCGCCGAACGTGATCATCCGCAACAGCGTACGGCGGGGCGCCACCGGGGTGTTGTCCATGTTCGACTCCTTATGGGTGAGGGCGCGTCGGCTCCGTACGCGCCTCCGAGGCGATCTGTACCCCGGATTCCCCCGGACAGGTGATGGTCCGGGGCGGTGCGTCAACCGATTCTGGACGAGGCGGGGCGGAAGTCCGGCACGGGGTCCGCAATGAGATCGCAAAACGGTCGAGGGAGAAGAGCTGGTGTTCCCGAGGAGCAGTTCGCGGCGTGGTCGCCGCCGTGCCGTGGCCGCGGCCGTCACGGCCCTGGTGCTCACCGGAGCGATGGGCGCGCCCGCGGGCGCCGAGGGCGCGGACCCGGCCGGCTGCCGGGCGCGTACGTCGCTGGGCGCGGTGCAGGGCGCGCCGAGGAGCAGTGTGTGCGCCTATCTCGGCGTGCCGTACGCCGCGCCGCCCACCGGCCCGCGGCGGTTCCGGCCGCCCGAGCCGCCCGCCGCCTGGCAGGACACCCTCCCGGCCGACAAGGCGAAACCGCCGTGCCCCCAGGACCTCTCCGACGGTGACGGCAGCGGCGTCGAGGACTGCCTGCACGTCAATGTGTGGTCCTCCCGCGCGCCCGGCGCCCGCAAGCCCGTCATGGTCTTCCTGCACGGCGGGGAGGACATCTACGAATCCGCGAGCGACGCTCTGGACGACGGCGCCGCGCTTGCCGCGCGCGGCGACGCGGTCGTCGTCTCGGCCGACTACCGCCTGGGCATCCTCGGCTGGACGGAACTCGGCGGCCTGGACCGCTCGTACGCCGGATCGGGCAACAACGGCCTCCGGGACGAGGTCGCCGCGCTCTCCTGGGTGCACGACCACGTCCGCGACTTCGGCGGCGACCCCGGCAACGTCACCGTCTTCGGCCAGTCGGCGGGCGCCGTCTCCGTCGACGCGCTGCTCGCCGGGGACCGCCCGGAGCGGCTCTTCCACCGGGCCATCGCGGAGAGCGGTCCCGGGAACGCCGTGCACACCGCGCACTCGGCGCGGACGGCCGCCGCCCGCGTCTTCCGACTCGGCGGCATCCGAGGCGTCGGCGACCTCGACGCCCTCTCCACGCGGCAGATCCTGGAGCTCCAGAAGAAGGCCCGCGCCGGTCTTCCGGGGCTCTCCGGCGCCGTGTTCTTCGGGCCGTACATCGACGGTTCGCTCGTACCCGGGCCGGTCGTCGACCGGATCGCCGCGGGCAGCGCCCGCAACGTCGACGTCATGGCCGGCACCAACACCAACGAGACCGATTTCTGGGCGCTGTTCACCCCCGACCTGCTGAAGCTGCCGCTCAGCGCCTACCCTTCCTTCCCGCCCGTGCTCGCGGCCCGCAAGCAGCACATGTACGACGTCTACGCCGCGGACCGCCCCGGGCTGAGCGAGGGCCGGGTGGTGAACGCCATGCTCACCGACCAGGTCGAGCGGATGCCCACGCTCCGCCTCGCCCAGGCCCAGTCCCGCTGGCGCCCCTCGTACGTGTACCAATTCGACTGGCACGTCCCGTACGCGAAGGGGGTGCCCGACGCCCGGAACCTGGGCGCCATGCACCAGTTGGAGATGCCGTTCGTCTTCGGCAACCTCGACCTCGGGTGGGTGCCGCGCGGCACGGAGACCGTGCGCGCCCAGCGGCCCGCCCTGACGCGCCTGTCGCACGCGATGGAGGACGCCTGGACGACGTTCGCCCGCCTCGGCACCCCCGGCTGGCGCCCGTACCGGACCACGGACCGGGCCACGCTGATCTGGGATCTCACGCCCCGCGTCGAGCGCGCCCCGCTGGAGAGCGAGCGCGCCCTGTGGGACGACTACTCCTTCCCCTCCCAGGACTCCTGAGCGGACCGCGCCGGGGCCCGGGTGCTTGACCGGATCGTTCCGCACCGGGCCCCGATCATGCCTTGGGCGAGGGCCCGCGCGGCGGCGAGGATGAGGCCATGAACAGCGCACTCGTCGTCATCGACGTCCAGGAGTCCTTCCGTCAGCGGCCCAACTGGGCGGCCGTGTCCAACCCCGGGATCGTCGGCAAGGTCGACCGCCTGGTCGCCGCCGCCCGGGCCAAGGGCGACCTCGTCGTCTGGGTGCTCCACCACGAGCCGGGCACCGGCAACGTCTTCGACCCCGCCCTCGGCTTCACCCGCCTCATCGACGGCCTGACCCCGCTGAAGGGGGAGCCCGTCATCACCAAGACCTCGCACAACGCCTTCACGACGACCAACCTCCAGCAGCTCCTCACCGAACGCGGCATCCGTGACGTGGTCGTCAGCGGCATCCGCACCGAGCAGTGCTGCGAGACCACCGCGCGCGTCGCCTCCGACCTCGGCTACGGCGTCACCTTCGTCACCGACGCGACCGCGACCCATCCCATCGAGCACTGGGACGCCCCGGCCGGCCGGAGCCTCGACGAGATCCTGGCCGACCCCCGTACCCTGACCACGGACGCGATCGTCGCCCGTACCGAGTACGCGCTCGCGGGCCGCTTCGCCAGGATCGCCACCGTCGAGGAGCTGACCGGATCGTGACACAGGTCGTCTTCCTGCTCGTCCCGCAGCTGCATCTGCTGGATCTCGCCGGGCCCGCCCAGGTCTTCTCCACGGCGGCCGGCCTCGGCCACGACTACACCATCGGATACGTGGCCGAGCAGGAGGACGTCCCCACCGCCCAGGGTGTGCTGCTGCGGGCCGCCGTCGACTGGCCCGAGCTGACCGCCGACGACCTTGTCGTCGTCCCGGGCTGGTGCTCCCGCACCTTCCGCGAGAACGGGGACCTGTCGGCCGCGACGCTGGAGCGGCTGGCCGCGCACCACGCCGCGGGCGGCACCGTCGCCAGCGTCTGCGCAGGCGCGGACGCCCTCGGCCGGGCGGGCCTGCTCGACGGCCGCCGCTGCACCACCCACCACGACCTCCAGGACGAGCTCGCCCGGCGCCACCCCCGGGCGCGGGTCGTCCGCGACGTGCTCTACGTCCTGGACGACCGCGTCGTCACCTCCGCGGGCATCGCGAGCGGCATCGACCTCGCGCTGCACCTCGTGGCCGCCCGGCACGGCCCGGCCGTGGCCGCCCGCGTGGCGCGCGCCATGGTCGTCCACGCCCGCCGCAACGGCGACGAGCAGCAGGCGAGCGTGATGCTGCGGCACCGCGACCACCTGATCGACGCCGTCCACCAGGCGCAGGACCTGATCGACGCCCGCTTCACCGAACGGCTGGGCCTCGCCGACCTGTCGGCGGCCTGCGGCCTCAGCGAGCGCACCCTGACCCGCCGCTTCACCGCCGCCACCGGCCTGACCCCGCTGCGGTACCAGCAGGATCTGCGCGTCGAGCGCGCCGAGCACCTCATCGCCCAGGGCTCGACCGTGGAGGCGGCGGCCCGCGCGGTCGGCTTCCAGGACGCGCGGATGCTGCGCCGCCTCCGGGGACGGACACCGGTGCCGGAGGCGGCGCGCCGGCCGGTCAGCGGGTGAACTTCACGCTGCGCGCGGCGACGTTCCCGACCGCTGCGCGCGGTGCCAGCGTTCCCAGCCGCCGGGTGCAGCGGTTGTCGGAGTAGTAGAAGGCGTGGCTGTTCGTCCCGTTGCTGATCTGGAGGATCGTGGTGTGCCCGCCGGAGAGCAGCTGGACGCACTTGCCGGCCGGCGGGTTCTCGGTGCGCCGCCGCACGGTCTCGTGCAGGCAGACCGTGTCCGCCGCGCCGGTGCCCGGTGAGCACCGGTCGTACTCCACGGTCAGCGCGCCGTTCGCGGCGCGCGCGTCCGGGCAGAGCGCGGCGACGAGCAGCAGGACGGGCACAACGGCGCCCAGGGCACGGCGGATACGCATCGGGAATCCCCTCGCAAGGTGACGGTCTGGTGCCCCCAGCTACCCACGGCACCCCGCCCGCGCGCGGGGATTCACTCGTCGGTGGGCGCTGCGCGCCGAGCGCGCCGAACAGCCGCTCCCCAAGGGGCCCTTGGCCTCCAGGAGGGGCGGAGCCGATCGCCGGATGGCGGCCGCTCTCCTCGTGCCCGCGCGAGCGCCCTTCGGCGGGGCGAGGAGAGAAACCCCGCCGATACCCGTGCGCACCGCCACCCCCTGCGATAAGACTGTCGCATGGTGAAGATCCTGATCTCCGCGGACATGGAAGGCGCCACCGGCGTCACCTGGCCGGGCGACGTGCTGCCGGGCGCCCCGCAGTGGGAGCGCTGCCGCCATCTGTTCACCTCCGACGTCAGCGCCGCGATCGCCGGGTTCTTCGACGGCGGCGCCGACGAGGTCCTCGTCAACGAAGCGCACTGGAGCATGCGCAACCTCCTGCTGGAGAAGCTGGACGAGCGCGCCGAGATGCTCACCGGCAAGCACAAGACGCTGAGCATGGTCGAGGGCGTGCAGCACGGCGACGTGGACGGCGTCGCCTTCGTCGGCTATCACGCGGCCGCCGGCGCCGAGGGCGTCCTCGCGCACACCTATCTGGCCAATTCGCTCACCGGCGTATGGGTGGACGGCGCGCGAGCCAGCGAGGGGTTGCTCAACTCTCTGGTCGTCGCGGAATACGGTGTGCCCGTGGTGCTGGTGACGGGTGACGACCGGACCTGCGAGGACGCCAAGGGCTATGCCCCCGCGGCCCGTTCGGTCGCCGTCAAGGACTATGTGTCGCGGTACGCGGCGGTGTGCCGCACCCCGGCGCGCACGGCGGCGGAGATCCGGGCCGCGGCGCGGGAGGCGGTGCCGCTCGCGGTGCGCCACGAGCCGGTCCGCAGGGGGCCGCTCACCATGGAGCTGGAGTTCGACGCCGAGCACCTCGCCGGGGCCGCCACGTGCGTGCCGGGCGTCGAGCGGAGCGGTGAGCGCCGGGTCGCCTACACCACGCCGACCATGTACGAGGGCATTCGCTGCTTCAAAGCGGTCACGACCGTCGTGTCGGCCGCCGTGGAGGAAGAATATGGCTGACACCCAGGCGGAGCGGGTCGACGGACGGGCGCTGGACGAGGCGGTGCGCTTCACCTCCGAGCTGATCCGCATCGACACCACCAACCGCGGCGGCGGCGACTGCGAGGAGCGCCCGGCGGCCGAGTACGTCGCCGAGCGGCTGGGCGAGGCGGGTCTCGACCCCGTGCTGCTGGAGAAGGCGCCGGGCCGCACGAACGTCGTCGCCCGGATCGCCGGCACCGACCCGGACGCGGACGCCCTGCTCGTCCACGGCCACCTGGACGTGGTGCCCGCCGAGTCCGCCGAGTGGTCCGTCGACCCCTTCTCGGGCGAGGTGCGCGACGGAGTGGTGTGGGGCCGCGGCGCGATCGACATGAAGAACACGGACGCGATGATCCTGGCGGTCGTCCGGGCGTGGGCGCGGGCCGGGGTCCGGCCGCGCCGGGACATCGTGCTGGCCTTCACCGCCGACGAGGAGGACACCGGCGTCTTCGGGTCGGCCTTCCTCGCCGCCGAGCACCCCGGGCTGTTCGAGGGCTGCACCGAGGGCATCGGGGAGTCCGGCGCGTACACCTTCCACGCGGGCCCGCGGCTGAGGCTCTATCCGGTGGCGGCGGGGGAGCGGGGCACGGCCTGGATCGGACTGACCGCGCGGGGCCGGGCGGGCCACGGCTCGAAGGTCAACACGGAGAACGCGGTCAGCGCCCTCGCCGCCGCCGTCGCCCGCATCGGCGACCACCGGTGGCCGCTGCGGCTCACCCCGACCGTGCGGGCGGCGCTGATGGAGATCGCCGCGCTGCACGGCATCGACGCCGACCCCGACGCCCCCGACTTCGATGTGGAGGACCTGCTCGGCAAGCTCGGCCCGGCCGCCGCGCTGCTCGCCCCGACGCTCCGCAACAGCGCCAACCCGACGATGCTGCAGGCGGGGTACAAGGTCAACGTCATCCCCGGGACGGCCGTCGGGCACGTGGACGGGCGGACGGTGCCGGGCGGTGAGGAGGAGTTCGCGGCGACCATGGACCGGCTCACCGGGCCGCAGGTGGGCTGGGACTTCTATCACCGCCAAGACGCCCTGCAGGCCCCCGTCGACGTGCCGCTGTTCGCGCGGATGCGCTCGGCCGTCGAGCACTTCGACCCGGACGGGCACGTGGTGCCCTTCTGTATGTCGGGCGGTACGGACGCCAAGCAGTTCGCCTCCCTGGGCATCGTCGGCTACGGCTTCTCCCCGGTCCGGCTGCCGCCCGGCTTCGACTACCAGTCGCTCTTCCACGGCGTCGACGAGCGCGTACCGGTCGACGGGCTGCACTTCGGCGTCCGGGTGCTCGACCACTTCCTGATGGACCTCTGAGATTCGACTTCAACGGACAGGAGATGTGACGGACATGGTGTCCACGGCGCCCTACGGAGCCTGGCAGTCCCCGATCGAGGCCGGGCACGCGGCGCACTCCGGCGGCAGGCCGGACGCCGTGGGCGTGGTCGGCGACGAGGTGTGGTGGGTGGAGCCACGCCCGGCCGAGGGCGGCCGCCACACCCTGGTGCGGCGGCGGGCCGACGGCTCCGAGTCCTCGCTGCCGGCCGCGCCGTGGAACGTGCGGAGCAGGGTCATCGAGTACGGCGGCGGTCCCTGGGCGGCGGTGCCCCGGGACGAGGGCGGCCCGCTGGCGGTGTTCACGCACTTCGCCGACCAGCGGCTGTACGCGGTCGAGCCCGACGCTCCGGGCGGCGGGGAGCCCCGGCCGCTGACCCCGCGCTCCCCGGTCGGCGGCGGGCTGCGCTGGGCGGATCCCGTGCTCCTGCCCGGGCGCGGCGAAGTGTGGTGCGTGCTGGAGGAGTTCACCGGCGAGGGCCCCACCGACGTGCGCAGGCTGATCGCCGCGGTGCCGCTGGACGGTTCGGCGGCCGAGGACCGCTCCGCCGTCCGCGAGCTGACGGACGACGCGCACCGCTTCGTGACCGGACCGCGGCTCTCCCCGGACGGCCGGCGGGCGGCCTGGATCGCCTGGGACCACCCGCGGATGCCCTGGGACGGCAGCGAGCTGAAGACCGCCCGGGTCGCCGAGGGCGGCGGCTTCACGGAGGTCCGTACGGTCCTGGGCGGGCCGCGGGAGTCCGTCGCCCAGGCGGAGTGGGCCCCGGACGGCTCCCTGATCGCGGCGACCGACCGCAGCGGCTGGTGGAATCTGCACCGCGTGGACGCGGACACCGGACGGAGCGTCAATCTCTGTGCCCGCGAGGAGGAGTTCGCGGGGCCGCTGTGGCGCACGCACCAGCGCTGGTTCGCGCCGCTGGCCAGCGGTCTCGTCGCGGTGCTGCACGGCAGGGGCGCCGCGGTCCTCGGCATACTCGACCCCGCCACCGGCGAGATCGCCGACGCGGCCGGGCCCTGGACGGAGTGGGCCCCGACCCTGGCGGTGAGCGGCACCCGCGTCGTCGGGGTGGCCGCGAGCGACCGCACCTCGTACGAAGTGGTGGAGCTCGACACCCGCACCGGCCGGGCCCGCGCGATCGGCGCCCGCCACACCGACGCCGTGGACCCCGCCTACTACCCCCGGCCGCGGATCCGCACCTTCACCGGCCCGGACGGCCGGGAGATCCACGCCCATGTCTTCCCGCCGCACAGCCCCGACCACACGGCGCCCGACGGGGAGCTGCCGCCGTTCGTGGTGTGGGCGCACGGCGGGCCCACCAGCCGCGCCCCGCTCGTACTCGACCTGGAGATCGCCTATTTCACCTCGCGCGGCATCGGTGTCGCCGAGGTGAACTACGGCGGTTCGACGGGCTACGGCCGGGCCTACCGCGACCGGCTGCGCGAGGCGTGGGGCACGGTCGACGTGGAGGACTGCGCGGCGGTCGCCGAGGCGCTGGCCGCCGAGGGCACCGCCGACCGCGCCCGGCTGGCGATCCGCGGCGGCAGCGCGGGCGGCTGGACGGCGGCGGCGTCGCTCGTCTCCACCGGCCTCTACGCCTGCGCGACCATCGCGTACCCCGTGCTGGACCTGCTGAGCTGGGCCCGGGGCGGTACGCACGACATGGAGTCCCGCTATCTGGAGACGCTGGTGGGCCCGCTGTCCGAGGACCGCTACCGCGAGCGCTCGCCGCTGTACGGGGTGGACCGGATCTCGGCGGCCTTCGTGCTGCTCCAGGGGCTGGAGGACCCGGTCTGCCCGGCGGTGGAGAGCGAGCGCTTCGCCGCGGCGATGGCCGGGCGGGGGGTGCCGCACGCGTACATCGCCTTCGAGGGGGAGGGGCACGGCTTCCGGCGCGCCGAGACCATCGTCCGCGCGCTGCAGGCGGAACTGTCCCTCTACGCGCAGACCTTCGGCGTCGAGGTGCCCGGCACACCCGTCCTGGAGCTCAGGCGGTGAGCGGGGTGACGAACCGTCACCCCAGGGGGCTCCCCCTATAGGCAAGAGCCTGAGGTTAGCCTAACCTAAGCCCTTGGGTGCGCCGCTGTCGCGGAGGTGCCGACCGGTGCGCTTCGACCGAATCCGTCATGTAAGGTAAGCCTTACCTTACTTCGTATGGGAATCGTTCGTATGGGAATCGGGGGAACCGCCGTGCAGCAGTCAGAACTCTCCGGCCGCGTCGCGCTGGTGACCGGCGCGGGCCAGGGCATAGGCGAGGCCGTGACCCGCGCCCTCGTCACACAGGGAGCGCGCGTCGCGGCCCTCGACCGGACCCCGGACGGCATCAAGCGCCTCGAAGCCGAATTCGGCACCGCCACCGTCACCGCCCACACCGCCGACGTCGCCGACAGCACCGCCGTCGAAGCCGTCGTCGACCTGGTCGAGCGCACCATGGGCCCGCTCGACATCCTCGTCAACGTCGCCGGGGTGCTCCGCGCCTCCCCCGTCGTCGAGATCACCGACGAGATCTGGGAGCGGACCTTCGCCGTCAACTCCACCGGCGTCTTCGTCGCCTCACGGGCCGTCGCCCGCCGGATGACCGAACGCCGCGGCGGATGCATCGTCACGGTCGGCTCCAACGCCGCCGGGGTGCCCCGCACCGGCATGGCCGCGTACGCCGCCTCCAAGGCCGCCGCCACCATGTTCACCAAGTGCCTCGGCCTGGAGCTGGCCCGCAGCGGCGTCCGCTGCAACGTCGTCTCGCCCGGCTCCACCGACACCGCCATGCAGCGCGACCTGTGGACCGACGACGAGGCGCCCCGGCGCGTCATCGACGGCGACCCCGCGAGCTACCGCGTCGGCATCCCCCTCGGCCGCATCGCCGAGCCCTCCGACATCGCCGAGGCCGTCACCTTCCTGGTCTCCGACCGCGCCCGGCACATCACCATGCACGACCTCTACGTCGATGGCGGCGCCACGCTGCGCGCCTGACGGCACGCCACACCCGGCAGCACCCGGGGCCGACGCGCCCACCGGCCCGCCGCACCCCCTTCACACCACGCCGGTGAGACCCACCGGAGGAAACGGAGCAACAGGTGACCACGGTCCACCATGTCGCCGACCGGACGAGCGGACCCGCCGCCCGCCCCGCCGGCCGCCTCACCGCGATACCCGGCGACCCCGGGCGCGGAACCGGCGGGGCCGTCGACACCGTCGGCGCCGCGACCTCGCTCCTCGACGCCTACGAACCCGGCCGCGCCCGCTTCTTCGCCTCCCCGACCCGCACCCTGCTGGCCCACGGCGTACGGGCCGAGGTGCCGCACGGCGACACCCCCCTCGCCCGGCGCGTCACCGAGACCCTCGACGCCCAGCTGCTCGCAGGCCACGAGGCACCCATCGTCGTCGGCACCGTGCCCTTCGACCCCACCGCACCCGCCGAGCTCGCCGTGCCCCTGGCCGTCCGCTGGGCGCCGCCGCTCGCCGACGACCCGCTGATCGCCCTGCCCGCCGCCGCGCCCACCGCGGCCCGCTGGGACATCCGCCCCGTCCCTGAGCCCGCCGCCTACGGCGCCGCCGTCGCCGAAGCCGTACGCCGCATGAAGCGCGGCGACTTCGCCAAGGTCGTCCTCGCCCGCACCCTGGAGCTGACCTCCGACCGCGAACTCGACCTCCCCGCGCTCCTCCAGCGGCTCGCCCGCCGCGACCCCGCCGGATACACCTTCGCCGTGCCCTCCGGCCCCGGCCGCACCCTGCTCGGCGCCAGCCCCGAACTCCTCGTCTCCCGGCGCGGCACCACCCTGACCGCCAACCCGCTCGCCGGCTCCACCCCCCGCAGCGCCGACCTCGCCGAGGACGTCCGGCGGGCCGCGGCCCTCCTGCAGTCGGAGAAGGACCTGCACGAGCACGCCGTCGTCGTCGACGCCGTCCGCGAGGCGCTCACCCCCTACTGCCGCGGCCTCGACGTGCCCGAGCGCCCCACGCTCGTGCGCACCGCCGCCATGTGGCACCTCTCCACGACCATCGGCGGCGAGCTCGCCGAACCCGCCGTCTCCGCGCTGGAACTGGCCTCGGCCCTGCACCCCACCCCGGCCGTGTGCGGCACCCCCACCCGTACCGCCCGCGACGTCATCGGCGAGCTGGAGCCCTTCGACCGCGGCTACTTCACCGGCATGGTCGGCTGGGGCGACGCGAGCGGCGACGGCGAATGGGTCGTCACCATCCGCTGCGCGGAGGCCGAGGAGCGCACCCTGCGGCTCTACGCCGGCGCGGGCATCGTCGACCGGTCGTCGCCGGAGGCCGAGACCGCCGAGACCGGCGCCAAGTTCCGTACGTTCCTCGACGCCGTCGGCGCCGACCACCAGGAGGCCGGCCGATGAGCGCCCAGCCGATCACCCACGACGCCCCCGCGTACCCGGCCGAGTACGCCGAGCGCTACCGCGCCGCCGGCCACTGGCGCGGCGAGACCTTCGGCGGGATGCTGCGCGACCGCGCGCTCGCCCACCCCGACCGGATCGCGATCGTCGACCCCGCGGACGCGGCGCGCGGCAAGGAGCGACGGGCCTGGACCTACGGCGAACTGGACGAGCGCGCCGACCGGCTCGCCGCCGGCTTCCTCGCCAAGGGCATCGGCAAGGGCGACCGCGTCGTCCTCCAACTGCCCAACGTCGCCGAGTTCTTCGAGGTCGTCTTCGCCCTCTTCCGCATCGGCGCCCTGCCCGTCTTCGCGCTGCCCGCGCACCGCGAGAGCGAGATCCGGCACTTCTGCGCCTTCACCGAGGCCGTCGCCTATGTCGTCCCCGACACCGAGGCCGGGTTCGACCACCGCGAGCTGGCCTCGAAGGTACGGGCCGAGGTGGACACCCTGCGCCACGTCTTCGTCGTCGGCGACCCCGGGGAGCACACCGCGCTCACCGACGTGCCCCGCGACCCCGTGCCGGCCCCGGACGCCCCGCGCCCCGAGGACCTCGCCTTCCTCCAGCTCTCCGGCGGCTCCACCGGCGTGCCCAAGCTCATCCCGCGCACCCACGACGACTACATCTACTCGCTGCGCGGCTCCAACGAGATCTGCGCGGTGGACGAGCACAGCGTCTACCTCTGCGCGCTGCCCGCCGCCCACAACTTCCCCCTCAGCTCGCCCGGCACCCTCGGCGCCCTCCACGCCGGCGCCCGTGTCGTCCTCACCCCGAACCCCAGCCCCGACGTGGCCTTCCCCGTCATCGAGGCCGAGGGCGTCACCCTGACCGGGCTCGTACCGCCGCTGGCCCTGGTGTGGACCGAGGCCGCCGCGACGACCCGGTACGACCTGAGCAGCCTTCAGGTGCTGCTAGTCGGCGGCGCGAAGTTCAGCGAGGAGGCCGCCCGGCGCGTGACGCCCGCGCTCGGCTGCACGCTCCAGCAGGTCTTCGGCATGGCCGAGGGCCTCGTCAACTACACCCGGCTCGACGACCCCTTCGAGACGATCGTCACCACCCAGGGCCGCCCGATCTCCCCGGACGACGAGATCCGCGTCGTCGACGACCACGACAACGACCTGCCCGTGGGGGAGACCGGCCACCTCCTCACCCGCGGCCCCTACACCATCCGCGGCTACTGGCGGGCCCTCGAGCACAACGCCACGGCCTTCACGCAGGACGGCTTCTACCGCACCGGCGACATCGTCCGGCTCACGGAGACCGGCCACCTCGTCGTCGAGGGACGGGCCAAGGACCAGATCAACCGCGGCGGCGAGAAGGTCGCCGCCGAGGAGATCGAGAACCACATCCTCGCCCACCCCGCCGTCCACGACGTCGCCGTCGTCTCCATGCCCGACGCCTACCTCGGCGAGCGCACCTGCGCCTACGTCGTCCTGCGGGCGGGCGCCGCGCCGGTGAAGTCCCTCGCCATCAAGAAGTTCGTGCGCGAGCGCGGACTCGCGGCCTACAAGGTCCCCGACCGGGTCGAGTTCGTCGAGGAGTTCCCGCAGACCGGCATCGGCAAGGTCAGCAAGAAGGACCTCCGCGCCGCGATCTCCGCGTCGCTCGCCGCCGCGGGCTGAGCCGCGCCGCCCGCCCCGTAGCTCTCCCGTACCCGAAAGGCCCCTTCATGGCACTGCCAGCCATCGCCCCCTACCCCATGCCGGCCGCCGACGCGCTGCCCGCGAACAAGGTCGGCTGGACCGTGGACCCGGACCGCGCCGTCCTGCTCGTGCACGACCTCCAGAACTACTTCCTCGGTGCCTTCACCGAGGGCGCCTCGCCCGTCACCGAGCTCCTCGCCAACGTCGCCACGCTCAAGAAGCACTGCGAGCGGCTCGGCGTCCCGGTCGTCTACTCCGCCCAGCCCGGCGGCCAGAGCCCCGCCGAGCGCGGCCTCCAGCAGGACTTCTGGGGACCGGGCCTGCCGGACGACGAGCAGGCGAAGGCGATCCCCGCCGCCGTCGCGCCCACCGGGGGCGACACCGTCCTGACGAAGTGGAAGTACAGCGCCTTCGTCCGCACCGACCTCGCCGAGCGGATGGCCGCGCAGGGCCGCGACCAGCTCGTCATCGTCGGCGTGTACGCGCACATCGGCGTGCTGATGACCGCCGGTGACGCCTGGATGCGCGACATCCAGCCCTTCGTCGTCGCCGACGCCGTCGCGGACTTCTCCCCGGAGGACCACGCGATGGCCCTGCGCTGGGCGGCCGCCAAGTGCGCCGTCGTCACCACCACCGACCGGCTCTTCGAAGGAGCGTGACACCCATGGCACTCACCCTCGAACAGATCCGGGCCGACGTCGCCGACGTACTCGGCGAGGACCCCGCCGACATCCCCGACGACGAGAACCTCGTCGACTACGGACTCGACTCCGTCCGCATCATGACCCTCGCCGAGCGCTGGCGCCGTGCGCACGGCACCGAGGTCACCTTCGTCGAACTGGCCGAACAGCCGGCGATCGAGCAGTGGGTTCCCCTGCTGGGGGCCCGGGGATGAACCTCCGCACCCTGGACCGGGTGTCACCCGCCGACGCGCGGCCGCAGCCGCCCGCGTCGGCGGGCCCGCCGCTGCCGCTGACCGCGGCACAGGCGGCCATGTGGTCCGCCCGGCCCGCGGACACCGCCGGCTTCCTGGAGATCCACGGCCCGGTCGACCCCGGCCTGTTCGTCACCGCACTGCACCGCACCGTCACCGAGGCCGAGGCCCTGCGCGTCCGCATCGTGCCGACGGCCGACGGCCTCCGCCAACTGCCGGTCGCACTCGAACCGCTGGACGGGACCGCGGCCGGCGCCCACCGCCCGGCCGAGCCGCCGCGCGCCGCGACCGCCCCGCGCACGGCCCCGGTCCGCGGGACGTCGGCCCCGTACCCCGCCCCCGCCTCCCAGAAGGCGACCGACCGCAAGGCGACCGACGCTTCAGGGGCATCCCTGCGCGCCCTTCCGCCCTCCGGTGTCCACCGGCCGCTGCGCCTCCCCTTCCGCGTCGCCGACCTCCGCGACCGGCGCGCCCCCGACGCCTCCGCGCTGGCCTGGATGCGGGGCGACCTCGAAGAGCCCCTCGACCTCGTCGAAGGACCGCTGTTCCGGCACGCGCTCCTGCGCGTCGGGGAGCGGCGGTGGCTGTGGTACCAACGCGCGCACCACGCCGTCCTCGACGGCTACGGACACCTGCTCGTCGCCCGCCGCGTCGCCGAGGTGTACTCCGCGCTCGCCACCGGCGCCGAGCCCGGCCCCGGCCCCTTCGGGCCGCTGGCCGCGCTGGTCGAGGAGGACGCCGCGTACCGCGCCTCCGGCCTCCGCGCCCGCGACCGCGCCCACTGGCTCGGCGAGTTCGCCGACCGCCCCGAGGTCCCGACCCTCGCCGGACGCACGGCCCCGCCCTCCCGCACCCCGCTGCGCCGCACCGCCCGCCTCGCGCCCGGCACCGCCGAGCGGCTGCGCCACCTCGCCACGTCCGTGCGCGCCACCTGGAAGGACGCCGCCTTCGCCGCCCAGGCGCTCTACCTCGCGCGCGCCACCCGCAGCGACGTCGTCGTGCTGGGCCTGCCGGTGATGGGCCGTACGGGCTCCGTCGCCCTGCGCGTCCCCGGCATGGCCGTCAACGTGCTCCCGCTGCGGCTGACCGTCACCCCCGACACCACGTTCGCCGAGCTCACCCACCAGGTCGTCACCGGCATCCGCGTCGCACGCCGCCACCAGCGCCTGCGCCACGAGGACATCCGCCGCGACCTCGGCCTGACCGGGCGGGACCGGGCCCTCGCCGGGCCACGCGTCAACATTGTGCCCCTCAGCGACGGACCGGCCTTCGCCGGAGCCCGCTCCGACCTGCACACCCTCGCCTCCGGGCCCGTCGACGACCTCACCGTCCACCTCCACGACCGCGCCGACGGCACCGGCCTGCGCATCGACTACGAGGCCAACCCCGCCCTCTACGGCCAGGACGCGCTCGACGCCCACCACACCCGCTTCCTCGACCTGCTGACCCGCCTCGCCGACAGCGACCCGCACCGCCCCCTCGCCGGCCTCGACCTCGCCACGGACGCCGAACGCGACCGGATCCGCGCAGAGTTCAACGACACCGCAGTCGCCGTGCCGCCCACCACGCTCATCGGCCCCTTCGAGGCCCGCGCCGCCCGCACCCCGGGCGCGCCCGCGCTGATCTCCGCCGCCGGGACCCTCACCTACGCCGAACTGGGCACCCGGGCCAACCGCCTCGCCCGCCACCTCCGCACGCTGGGCGTACGGCCCGGTGCGCTCGTCGCCGTCGCGCTGCCGCACTCCCCGGAGCTCGTCGTGGCCCTGCTCGCCGTGCTTAAGGCCGGGGGCGCGTATGTGCCGCTCGACCGGCCGGAGTCGGGCGAGGGCCTTGTGTGCGTCCTCACCGACCGCGCGGGGCGCGCCGCGCTGCCGGATGCCCGCGTCCCCGTGCTCGCCCTCGACGACCCTGATTTGACCGCCGGGCTCGCCGCGTACCTCCCCACCGACCCGGGCCGCGCGCTGACCCCGCAGCACCCCGCGTACGCGCTCCCCGGGGCCGCGCCCGTACCGCACGCCACGGTCGACAACCGGCTGCGCTGGACGCAGTCGCGCTACCGCCTCGCCCCCGGGGACCGGGTCCTGTGCACCGGCTCCTCCGTACCGGAGCTGTTCTGGCCGCTGCGCGAGGGCGCGACGCTGGTTCTCGCGGAACCCGGCGCCGAGGGCGTCGCCCGTACGATCCGTCAACACCGCGTCACCGTCGCGCACTTCACGCCCTCCGCGCTCGCGGCGTTCCTCGCGGAGCCCGGCGCGGCAGCGTGCACGGAGCTGCGGGACGTGCTCAGCGGTGGCGACGCGCTGCCGCGCGCCACGGCCGACGCGTTCCACCGGGCGCTGCCCGGCACCCGGCTGCACCAGCTGTACGGGCAGGCCGTGGCGCACCACACGTGCGAGCCGGGCACGACCGGCCCCCTCCCGATCGGCCGCCCCACCTGGAACACCAGGCTCTACGTCCTCGACCCGGCTGGCCGACTCTGCCCGCCCGGTGTGGCGGGAGAGCTGTACGTGGCGGGTGAGCGGCTCGCGACGGCGGACACGGAGCCTGATCCGTACGGGCCGCCGGGCGCTCGGATGTACCGCGCGGGTGTGCTTGCGCGGTGGCGGGACGACGGCAGTGTCGACCGCGTAGGCCCACTGCGGTAATGACCCCGGCCCCAGCGGATGCCGCCGCTGGGGCCGGCTTTTTCCAGCCCGTCCGGCGTTTGAGGACAGCGCGCGAAGCGTGCTTCGGGGTCTGGGGCGGAGCCCCGGCCGCGGCGGAGCCGTGCAACAGACGCTGCGGGAAGGGGCGGGGTAGGGGAAGATCCACCGGGTGACCATCACGCCCCGCATCCTCGGCAACGACCCCCTCCCCGCCGTCTGGACCCCCACCCCACCCCACGTATGGCTGCTGCGCATCGACACCACCGCAGAAGCGGACGAGCAGACACTGGACGCCCAGGAGCGGACCAGAGCGGCCGCGTTCGCGCGCGAACCGCTCCGGCAGCGCTATGTCGCGAGCCACGGAGCGCTGCGCCAACTGCTCGGCGCCTACCTCGGTACCGACCCGGCCGCCGTCGCGCTGACGCGCGAGCCGTGCCCCGGCTGCGGCGGCCCGCACGGCCGCCCCGCCGCGGTCGGCGCACCCTTCCACTTCAACCTTTCGCACGCCGGTGACCTTGCGCTCTTTGCCTTCGCCGACACTCCGGTCGGGGCGGACGTGGAGCAGGAGCACCCGGCCGATGTCGTCACCGGGGTGGCGCGCATGCTCCACCCCGACGAGACCGCCGAGCTGGCGGCGCTCCCGGCGGCGGAACTCCCGACGGCGTTCGCGCGCTGCTGGACGCGCAAGGAGGCGTACCTCAAGGGCATCGGAACAGGTCTTTCCGAGAACCCCGCCAAGCAGTACGTCGGCACGGGCCGCACCCCGACGTCACCGCGAGGCTGGACGCTGACGGACGTTGAAGTGGACGGGGGATACGCGGCGGCGATCGCGGTGGCGACCGCCGGGGGGTAGCCGGGGCCGGTTGTCAGTGGTCGGCCCTACGCTCGGCGATCACTGGTTGTCCGCCCCGACGAGGAGTCAGCATGAGCGCACCCGACCCGACGATGACCGAGATCGGCCGCGGCATCGAGCTGGGCCAGAGCGGCGAACGGGAGCGCGCCCGCCGCCTGTTCACCGACCTGTGGGAGGCGATCGGCCCCGCTGGTGACGCGCTGCACCGCTGCGCGCTCGCGCACTCGATGGCCGATGTCCAGGACGACGTCCGGGAGGAGCTTCTCTGGGACCTGCGCGCGCTCGAAGCGGCCGATCTGATCACGGACGAGCGGGCGCGGCAGGCCGGTGTGCCGAGCCCGGTGGCCGCCTTCTACCCCTCGCTGCACCTCAACCTCGGAGAGGCGTACCGCAAGCTCGGTGATCTCGACCGTGCGCGCGATCACCTCGCCCGAGGGCAGGCCGCGGCGGACGAGCTCGGTGACGACGGCTACGGAAAAATGATCAAGGGCGGCCTGGGCCGCCTCGCGGACCGCCTCGCCCCGGAATAGGACCCGGGGAACGTCTTCCGGCACACACTGTCCGCGCGGCTGCCCCAGGGCCCTACCGGGGGTTAGCCCTACTTGCGGCCGTGCGGGTAGCGGGATCGTCCCGGGCGGTCGCATGCGGAAATGCTGGGCCCGGTACATACCACTGGTTTCCCAACGATTCCGTAGGAGTTGACTCGTGCGCGAGCAGACATGGCAGAGGTTCCGTTCTTCCGGGCGGCGGAGTGGTCGGCGCAGAGCGGTGCCGGTCGCAGTGGCCGCGGGCGTCATGGCGGTGGGTGTCCTGGCGCCGCCCGCCGCGTTCGCCGCCGCCGGGCCGGACACCGTCCAGCAGGGGCTGACCTCGCTGGTACGCACCGATGGCGTGCCCGCCGCGCTGGCGAGTGTGAAGGACCGTGAGGGCCGCACCCGTACCTACACCGCGGGGGCGGGCGACCTGGCCACCGGCTCGAAGGTGCCGGTCGACGGGCAGGTGCGGATCGGCAGCAACACCAAGACGTTCACCGCGGTGGTCGTGCTGCAACTGGTCGGTGAGGGGAAGATCGGTCTCGATGCCTCTGTCGAGACCTATCTGCCGGGCCTCGTCCGCGGGGAGGGGATCGACGGACGCCACATCAAGGTCCGCCAGCTCCTCCAGCACACCAGCGGACTTCCCAACTACGTCAAGTACCTCGCCGACGAACCCCGGTACTACGTCCCCCGAGAGCTCCTCGACCTCGCCCTCCGGCACAAGGCGGAGTTCGACCCCGGGAAGAAATGGGAGTACAGCAACACGAACTACGTGCTGGCCGGCCTGATCGTCGAGAAGGTCACCGGCCACTCCGTCGCCAAGGAGATGGACCGGCGTATCATCAAGCGCATCGGGCTGCGCCACACCTACTTCCCCGCCCCCGGTGACGCGACCATCCGGGAAGCCCATCCCAAGGGCTACGACCGGGATGTGGCGGGCGCCCCGCTCGACGTCACGGAATTCGACCCCTCCTGGGGCTGGGCGGCAGGCCAGATGATCTCCACCAACTCCGACCTCAACCAGTTCTTCACCGCGCTCCTGGCCGGCCGCCTCCTCCCGCCGGCCCAGCTCGCCCAGATGCACACCACCGTCCCCGCCGGAGCCCCCTTCGCCGACGGTGCCCGCTACGGACTGGGGCTCGTGAGCACGCCACTGTCGTGCGGCGGCGTCTACTGGGGCCACGGCGGCAGCACCACCGGATACGAGACCCGGGGCGGAGTCACCGCCAAGGGCCGCGCCGCCAATATCGCGGTGACCACCCAGCCGAGCGACGGGGCGACGATGAAACGCGTGGAGAGCCTCGTGGACAAGGCCCTGTGCCACTGATGTCGGGTCGGCCGTAGACGTACGAACTAGCCGTGGGCGGGCTGGAGCAGGTCCCAGCGGTTGCCGTACAGGTCCCGGAAGACCGCCACCGTGCCGTACGGCTCCTCGCGCGGCTGCTCCTCGAAGGCGACCCCGGCCGCGCGCATCCTGTCGTGATCCCTTGCGAAATCGTCCGTATGAAGGAACAGCCCCACGCGCCCGCCCGTCTGATCGCCGATCCGGGCCTCCTGCTCCGGGGTGACGGCCCGCGCGAGGAGCACGCCCGCCTCCCTCGCGCCGGGAGGGGACACGACCACCCACCGCTTGTGCTCGTCGATGCGCGTGTCCTCGACTAGCTCGAAGCCGACGGAGTTGACGTAGAAGTCGATGGCCTCGTCGTAGTCGCGCACGACGAGGGCCACCAGGCCGAGACGATTCATCGGGCCATCATCACTCAAGGGCGCGCGCGGCGTAGAGGGGGGAGGTCCAGCGCTGGTCCCGGGTGTCCCCGAGTCCCCGCCAAGTGTCTGTAGGAGGCGGCGGTTCCGGGGCCATTCCTGCTGCGGGCAGCAGCGCCTCGTACCCCGTGAAGCGCTCCGTCCCGCAACCGGCGGCGCACCGCGCGACCCCACCGCTGCTGCGCCAGCCCGCCGCGTGCGCGCAGTGCCGGACGAGGCGCCCCAGCCAGGTCATGGTCACGCGTGCGCCGCCCATACGTGGCGCCCCATTTCCGCCGTCCACGCCTTGGCCTTCTGGAGGTCGCCACCCCGACTGGCCTCGTAGTGCCCGGCCTTGATCCGTCGGCATTCCTCGCAGCGGGCCGGTGGTACGGGCGCCTGCGCGGCGGCGTCCGGAGTGGTCACTTCTGCCCCTTCCGGCTCTCCGCGTTCGCGACGGCCACGCGGGCGCGCAGCGCTTCCGCGCGGGTGGCCGGGCGGATGGAGCGGGGCTCCGCGTGCCACTCGGCTCCGCCGCCGGGCGGACGGAGCCGGTAGCGGTCGTCCGTGACCTCGCCTACGCGGTCGAGTGCGCTGTCCCATACGAGTTCGCCCTTGCGGGCGGCGTAGGGGGCGGGCTGAGGGGTATGGGCCATAGGGCAACCTCACGTAACCGGTTCGCCCACATGGGGCGTTGTTCACTGTGTGTGGTTCCAGGCTCGCCCTCCGCTCGTACGGTGAACAGATCTGAAGTCACCCCAACGGGACTGGGGTGAAGGGGGTTTGCCATGGCAGACGACTGGAGCGATGGGGCGCACCTGACCGGCGCGGCGTACTTCGGCACCGAGGTGCGCGCGTGGCGTACGGACCGTGGGCTGAGCCAGCGCGAGTTGGGCGAGAAGGCGACGTATGGTCAGCAGTACGTGGCCAAGGTGGAGGCGGGGGAGCGGCTCGCGAGCCCGGAGTTCGCGGCCGCATGTGACAGGATCTTCGGCACGCCGGGCACGTTCGCGCGCCTGCGTAGGCAGGTCGCTCAGCGTGGATATCCGGAGTGGTTCGAGCCGTATCTGCGCTTGGAGCAGCGGGCGACAGTGATCCTGGACTACAGCTCGAACCTCATCATGGGCGTATTGCAGACGGAGCGGTACGCGAACGCCGTGTTCCGCAAAGCACATCCGCGCGACGAACTGGACGTGACCGCCGAGAAGGTGACGCGGCGACTCAAGCGACGTCAAGTGATGGAGCGCGAGAATCCGCCGCTGCTTTGGGTGATCATCGATGAGTCGTGCCTCCGTCGCATGATCGGTAGCCCGGAAGTCATGCGCGAGGAGATGGCACACCTGTTGAAGGAGGCGGAGTCGCCTCACGTCACGCTTCAGGTGCTTCCGTTCAGGTCGGGTGCCCCGGCATCGCAGCTGCCGTTCATCGTTCTCCGGTTCGGCGATGAGGAACCGGACGTTCTCTACGTTGAGAACCCGATCTCCGGCCAGGTGATCGACTCTCCTGCGATCGTGGCGAATGCGAACGTAACCTACGAACGGCTGCGCGCTGATGCGCTGTCCCCATCGGATTCGCTTGACCTGATTCGTGAGGTGATGGAGGAATGGACCAGATGAAGACGCTCGACCTTTCCGGTGCGGAGTGGATCAAGTCCAGCTACAGCGGCGGCAACGAAGGCAACTGCGTGGAGGTCGCCCGAAACTTCGCTTCGCGCGCGAGCTGGCGTAAATCCTCGTACAGCGGCGGCAATGAAGGTCAATGCGTCGAAATCGCCGACAACATACCCGACCTCGTCCCCGTCCGGGACAGTAAGACCCCCGACCTTCCCCCGCTGCTCTTTCCCGCCGCGTCCTGGACGGAGTTCCTGCTGACCCTCCGGAAGGGGTGAGGGGAAGCGTCAGTAGTGACAACTCGGGGGGTCCTGCGGGGGTTCCCCGGTCGCACTGTGACATTCCCCCGACGCTCCGCGCCTTCCCGCCACGCCTCTCACCTGCGCATACTCCAGGACCGCCGCGCCTTGAACCGTCGAGGGCGACGGCTGATCGGATGGAGTTGATGGAGAAGATGACGTCGGGCACGGTCAACGCGGCAGCCTCTGGCACCTGGCTGCTCGGTGACCTCAAGGTCAACAGGATCGGCTTCGGCGCCATGCGCCTGACCGGCAGCGCCGCTTTTCACCAGGGCGCCCCCAGCGACCGCGGTCAGGCGATCGCCGTACTCCGTAGCGCGGTCGAACTCGGCGTCAACCACATCGACACCGCCGCGTTCTACTTCTCCCGGCTGCGCTCCGCCAACGAGCTGATCAACTCGGCGCTGGCGCCGTACCCGGACGATCTCGTCATCGCCACCAAGGTCGGCCCGGCCAGGGACACATCCGGCGAGTGGACCGATTCGGCGCGGCCCGACCAGCTGCGCGGCCAGGTCGAGGAGAATCTGCGCCAACTCGGCCGCGACTACCTGGACGTGGTCAACCTGCGCATCATGGGTCAGCGCTCCATCAGCGAGCACTTCGGGGTCCTCGCCGAGCTGCGCGACGCCGGCCTCGTCCGCCACCTCGGCATCTCCAACGCCCGCCCGGAGCACCTGGCGCAAGCCCAGGCGATCGCACCGGTGGTGTGCGTCCAGAACCGCTACGGCATCGACGCGCCCATCGGCGAGGAGATGATCCGTGAATGCGCGACACGCGGTATCGCGTTCGTGCCCTTCTTCTCCATCGCCGGGCAAGGGCGCGAGGCAGGAGCCGTACTTACCGAGCACGACGAGGTCCGTGCCGTCGCCCGCGCACATGGCGTATCACCGGCGCAGGTACGCCTGGCATGGATCCTGCACCAAGGCGCGCACGTGCTGGCCATCCCCGGTACGGGCGCCCCGGATCACCTCGTCGACAACGTGGCGGCGGGCGCACTCCGGCTGACGGCGGAGGAACTCGAACTCCTCGATTCGATCGGCCGCACCGCGCCATAGGGGTGCGCCGCGAAGGAGAGGCGGGACAGGTAGACGCTCGGCCCAAAACCCAGCCCGGCCGACTACCGCCTCGGCGCCGCCCAAGCGCTCAGGCCCAACTTCCCCGTCGTGCCCAGGTCGATCGTCTCCGGCACGTCCTGTCGAGCAGAACCCGGCACGGGGGCGACGGACACATACGCCCCGTTCACAGGCGACCCGGCCATATCCACCGTGTTCCGCCACGCCAGCGCCGCCACCGCCTTCTGTCCCGGCGGCAACGTCAACCGCACGGGCCCCGCGTCGAAGTCCTCCTGGGCGAGGATGGACTTCGCCCCGCGCTCGAGTTCCACCTCCACCGGCCTCCGGTCGCGGTCGAGGATCCGTACGTCCGGATAGCCGTTCACGACCTGCTCTTCCTTGCCGCAGTTGGACACCTCGATCGTCAGCACCCGCAGTCCCATCGCCGCGTCGGACGGGCCGGTCCGGACGAGGAGCCCCGACGCGGGGCAGGCAAGTGGGGCGAACTCGTCGGCCGGATGGGGCGTCGGATCAGCGGACAGCGGGCCCGCCGGCCTCGGTGCCGGCACGACGCAGCCCGAGAGCAGCCCCGCCGCGGCGAGCAGCACGCCGAGCCGGAGGAGCCGTGCTGCGGATATGGATGCGGCCGGTCTCATCCCGACATCGTGTCATCCGTCTCCAGCCACGACGCATCCGGCGCCGGCGCCGGCAGGGCGAGCGGGTTGAGCAGGGCATGCTGCGCGTAGCGGACCGCGTCGGCGGGCGCCGCGAAGGCGTGGTGCTCGTGGGAGCGCAGCCTGCGCAGAACGCCCAGGGAATCCAGGTGGGGGCGGTGGTTCGGGCGGATGCCGCTGAGGAGGATGTGGGCGCGGCGCCGGTAGTGGATGTCGATGGCCTCCCCGAGGGCGAGCACACCGGTGGCGTCGATGATGGTGACGCGGGCCATGTGCAGGATGGTCACGGTGGCCTGGGAGCCGCTGACGGGTTTGAGGAGCCGTTCGGCTGTGGTGAAGAGGAGCGGCCCGTCGATGCGGTAGACGGCGACGGACGCGTCGTCGGGTACGGGTGGCGGTGCGTCGCCCTCGCGGGCCGGGTTCTGCCGGGGCAGCATGCGGTGGACCGCGGCGGTCCTCGTCACCGCGTGCAGGGACAGCGCCGCGGTGAGCGCGACGCCGACGGTGACACCGGTGGCGAGACCGAACAGCAGGGTGGACGTCGCGGTGACCGCGGCCACGGCCAACTGCCCGTGGCCGGAGCCGCGCAGGGCCCGCAGCGCGGTGAGGTCGACCATGCGCGCGGCGGTGGCGATGAGGAAGCCCGCCAGCGCGGCCAGGGGGACGGCGGACACCAGCGGACCCGCGGTGAGGGCGACGAGCGCGATGGCGGCCACGTTGACGAGGGCGGCCAGCCGGGAGACGGCTCCGGAGCGGATGTTGATGCCGGTGCGGCAGACGGTGCCCGTCGCGGCCACCCCGCCGAACAGGGGAGCGACCACGTTGGCGACGCCCAGCCCGAGGAGCACGCGGTCGCCGTCGTGGCGCTCGCCATCGCTCAGCGCGTCCGCCGCCGCTGCCGTCATCAGGGCTTCGAGCGCGCCCAGGGCCGCGACGGCGAGCACCGAGGGCAGCAGGTGCGGCACCAGCATCGGCGAGACGAAGTCGAGGGAGGGGGCCGGGAGTCCCGCGGGCAGCCGCCCGACGGTGGCGAGCGGCAGGTGCAGGAAGTGGGTGAGCGCGGTCGCGATGCCCACGGCCAGGAGCGGTACGGGCAGGACGGGGCGCAGGTGCCGGCCCGCCAGGCACAGCGCGAGCACGCCGATCGTCATCGCCGCCGCTGCCCCGTTCCGGTCGGGCGAGAAGTCGCCGAGGGCCCGGACCGCCGAGACGGCGACGCCCTCGCCGTCCGCGCCGTGGGTGCCGAGCGCCGCGGGCATCTGCTGGCACACGATCACCGCGGCGCCGCCGGTGACGAAGCCCGTGACGACGGGTGCGGGCACCAGGCGCACGTACCGGCCGATCCCGAAGCGGGCCGCGGCCATGAGCACGAGACCGGCCAGCAGACCGGTCGTCAGCGCGCCCGCGGCCCCATAGGCCCGGGCCACCGGCAGCAGGGCCACGGCCAGGATCCCGGTCGGCCCGGTGATCTGCAGCTTCGAGCCGCCGAGCACCGTCGCCAGCCCTCCGGCGACCACCGCGCTGACCAGCCCCGCCTGCGCCCCCAGTCCGGAGGCCACGCCGAAACCGAGGGACAGGGGCAGCGCGGCCACGGCCACGGACAGCCCGGCCACGGCGTCCTCGCGCGGCGACGCGCACATCACGGCGAGGTCGTCCCGCGTGGGCAGATACGTGGGTAGATGCGTGGGCAGGTATCCGCGGACCCGGGCCGTTGCACGCGACAGATACCGGACGGCGGTCTGCGTGTGCGACATGACGTCTCCTGTGTTTATCATCTGGAATTTTTTCGCATTGCCGAAATCCGGTGCGGGGGGAATAGGAGGGCGTCGGACGGTCGTGGCTCCTGAGGAATCGCAGCAGGTGGACAGGGGTGAGCGCGGCACCCGGGGTTCCGTGTGCGCTGTACGTCGTTTGTTGCACGCTGGCATTTCCGACGGCGTCGACGCAAGAGGGAAACCGCGTTCGGGGAACTCCCTGGAAGGTGCATCGAAAACAAGACAGAGGGGGAATTGCACGGCATTTCCCGTGCCCCGGCCACGGAGATTTCCCGGGGGCGCCCGCCCGTCCGCGCGCCCCCGGGCGCCGCCCGCACCCCTCCGCGCCCTTGACTCGTCGGTTGCCGAATAGTTCGGTGACCGATGTAATCTCAGTCGCGGGAGGTGGCATGGCAAGCGACCTGAGACGTCCACGCACACCCGGACCCCGCGTGCCCGGCGTCCTGATGCGCGAGCGCGCGCGGCCGGAACGCATACGCAACCGCCCGGGCGCCTGGCGGCCGGCCGTCGCGACCGTGTGCGCCGGGGCCTTCATGGGCCAGCTCGACGCCAGCATCGTCACCCTCGCCTACGGCAGCCTCCGCGCGGAGTTCCACGCCTCGCTCGCCGCCGTCACCTGGGTGTCCCTCGCCTACCTCCTCACCCTCGTCGCCCTGCTGCTGCCCGTGGGGCGGCTCTCCGACGCCCACGGCCGCAAGCTGCTCTACCTCCACGGCTTCGTCGTCTTCACCGCCGGCTCCGCGGCCTGCGCGCTGGCGCCGAGCCTCTCCGCCCTGATCGCCCTGCGCGTCGTGCAGGCCGCGGGCGCGGCGATGATGCAGGCCAACAGCGTCGCCCTGGTCACCACCAGCACGCCCCCGGGCCGCCTGCGCCTCGCCCTGGGCGTACAGGCGGCGGCCCAGGCGCTCGGGCTCGCGCTGGGGCCCCTGACGGGCGGCCTGCTGGTCTCCACCCTCGGCTGGCGGTCGATCTTCGCCCTCAACGTGCCCGTGGGACTGGCCGCCCTGGTCGCCGGGCACTATCTGCTGCCGCGCACGCGCACCCGCCACCGCGCCCAGGGCTTCGACTGGCCCGGGCTCGCGCTCCTGGCCGTCGCCACCACCGGCCTGCTGCTCGCCCTCTCCCTCCTGCCCCAACCGGCCGTCCCCGCGGGGTGGACCGCCGGGCTGTTCGTCCTCGCGGCGGGCGCGGCGGGCGGCTTCGCCGTACGCCAGCGCCGGGCCGTGTCACCCCTGCTCAGCCCCGGACTGCTGCGCGTGCGCGCCGTCCCCCTCGGCCTGGCCGGAGCCCTGTGCGGTTACCTGGTGCTCTTCGGCCCGCTCGTGCTCGTGCCCCTCGCGCTCACCGCCCACGGATCCTCGGCCCTGAGCGCCGGGCTGGTGCTCAGCGCGCTCCCGGCGGGCTTCGCGCTCGCCGCCGCCACCGCCGACAGGGTCCTGCCGTACGCATGGGACGAGCGGTCCCGCTGCACGCTCGGCGCCGCCCTGTCCGCGGGCGCGCTCGCCCTCATGCTCGTCCTGCCCTGGCACGCCTCGTCGCTCGCACCGCTCCTCGCCCTCCTCGGTCTCGGGCTCGGTGTCCACGTCCCCGCCAACAACACCCTCGTCATGACCGCGATCCCCGCGCGCTCCTCGGGCACCGGCGGCGGTCTGGTCAACATGGCCCGCGGCTTGGGTACGGCCCTGGGCGTCGCCCTCGTCTCCCTCGCCCTCCAACTCCCCGGCGGCACACACTGGCCGGACGGCCCGCAGCGTGCCGTACTCACCCTGCTGGCCGCTGCCTTGGCCGCGCTCGCCGTCGCGCGGCGGAACGCGGCCCCTGGCACCCTTCCGGGGACCGGCCGTCTCCCCGCGCCGATTACAGTGATGCCATGTCCCCGCAGTCCAGGCACCACCCGCCGACGGCCCGGCCCACCGCCGCGGGCGCACCGGACGCCCGGCTCCTGACGGAGGCCGTCACCCACCTCCGCCGGGCCCTGCGCGCCTCGATCCGCACCGAATACCCGTGGGAGACGCTGCCCATGGCCCAGGTCGAGCTGCTCCAGGTGCTGGCCGAGCACTCACCCGCCAGGGTCGGCGACATCGCGGCGCGGCAACGCCTGGCCGTCAGCACCGTCAGCGGCCTGATCGGCCAGATGATCGGCGCCGGTCTCGTGGCCCGCGCCGTCGACCCCCGGGACCGCCGCGCCTCCGCGGTCACCCTCACCGACGCCGGCCGCGGACAACTCGCGGCGTGGGCGCAGGCCCACGAACGCCGCTTGAGCGAGGCCCTCGAATCGCTGGACGCGGACGACCGGTCGGCCGTCCGCGCGGCCCTCCCCGCCCTGCTCCGCATCGCCGACCTCCTCGATCCGGGCAGCCCCTCCTGACATGCCTCCCGGCCGTCCCCGACCGGCCGGAAGGGCCCACCTCGGCCGCGGGGCAGAGATATTGAGGCTGGCGGCTCGGGGGTCACCAGTGCCAGACTGCGTTGATGATCAAGCGATCCGCGGACGCCACCGACCGGGCCTGGGCCCTGCTCGGCGGGGATCCGGCGCTCACCGCCGCCGTCGGGTACGGCGGGCCCGACGCCCGGACGCTGCCGTCCCCGCTGCCCGTCGGGGAGTTCGCGCGGGCGACCGTCGCGGTGTGCGCGCTCGCCGCGGCCGAGTTGAGCACCGTACGACGCGGCGGCGGCACGCTGCCGAGGGTGACGGTGGACGACGGGGCCGTGGCAACCGCGTTCGTCAGCGAGCGCCTTCTGCGGGTCGACGGGCGCGCGGTCGGCACCTTCGCGCCGCTGTCCCGGTTCTGGCGGAGCGCGGACGGCTGGGTGCGCACACACGCCAACTACCCCCACCACCGCGCCCGTCTCCTCGCCGCGCTCGGCATCGCCGACGCCGCCGATGAAGACGCCCTCGTCGCCCGTGTCACCGCCGCACTCGCGGAACGGCGCGCCGAGGACGTGGAGGAGGCGGCGTACGCGGCCGGTGCGCTCGCCGTCGCCGTCCGCACCCCCGGCGACTGGGCCCGCCACCCCCAGGGCGCGGCCGTCGCGCGGCGGCCCCTGCTCTCCCTGGACCGGATCGCGGGCGGACCCGTACGCAGGCCGGAGAGGGGTCCGGCCGCGCACGGGCTGCGCGTGCTCGACCTCACCCGGGTCATCGCAGGCCCCGTGGCCACCCGCACGCTCGCGCTGCTCGGCGCGGACGTGCTGCGGATCGACACGCCGGAGCTGCCCGAGAGCCAGGACGCCCACGACGACACGGGATTCGGCAAGCGCTCCGCCCTGCTCGACCTCGGACGGGCCGCAGACCGGGCCACGTTCGAAGAACTGCTCGCGGCCGCGGACGTCGTCGTGACCGGCTACCGCCCCGGAGCGCTGGACCGCCACGGGCTGTCGGCCGAGGCGCTCGCCGAGCGCCGCCCGGGGCTGGTCATCGGCCAGTTGAGCGCGTGGGGGACGTACGGGCCGTGGGGCGGCCGGCGGGGCTTCGACAGCCTGGTCCAGGCGGCCTGCGGCATCGCGGTCACCGAGGCGGCGCCGGACGGGACGCCGGGCGCCCTGCCCGCGCAGGCGCTGGACCACGGCACGGGATACCTGCTGGCGGCGGCCGTGCTGCGGGCGCTCACCGACCAGTGCGCGGGCGGCGGCACCCACCTCGCGCGGTTCGCACTCGCGCAGACGGCGGCATGGCTGACCGGCGGCGGAACGGGCGGGCGGGACACGGGAGAACCCAGCGGTACGTACGAGCCGGGGGAGTGGCTGCGGGAGGCGGACGGCCCCCTGGGGCGCGTGCGATTCGCGGGGTCACCGGTGCGGTTCGCCGGCGGACCGGCCGACTGGTCGCGTACGCCGGGGCGATGGGGGACGGACGAGCCGAAGTGGAACTGACGGTTCAGGCAGCGGCGGGGCGCGGCGCGGCGGAGCCGTCGCGTCAAGACCCCTGCCGGGGACCGGGCGATGTCCGTACCGGCCCTTACGATGAAAACGTGCCCGATCCCGATCACCAGCACGGTTCCTACCTCGCCCGGGGCCCGCACGTGGCCCTCCGCCCCCTCACCCACGACGACGCGGCCGAGTTCACCGCCCTCGCGCGCGCCAGCACGCAACTGCACCACCCGTGGCTGGCGATGCCCACGGCGTACGCGGCGTTCACGGCGTACGTCGACCGCATCGCCGAGCGGCAGTCGGTGTCCCTGCTGGTCTGCCTGCCCGACTCCGGAGGGGCGATAGCGGGATTCGTCAACATCAACAACATCGTGCGCGGCGGCTTCCAGAGCGGGGCCCTCGGCTACGGCGCCTTCGCGCCCAGCGCCGGGCGCGGGCACCTGAGCGAGGGCCTCGGGCTCGTACTCCGCCACGCCTTCGGCCCGTTGGGCCTGCACCGGCTGGAGGCGAACATCCAGCCGGGCAACGCAGCGTCCCTGGGGCTGGTCAAGCGGCACGGGTTCCGGCTGGAGGGGTTCTCGCCGGGGTTCCTCTTCATCGACGGGGCGTGGCGCGACCACAAACGCTGGGCGATCACCGCCGAAATGATCCCGGACCACCAGGGCTGAGAGAACGAGGTTGCCGTGCCCACGACCATCAGACGAGCCGTGCTGTCGCTTCCCGCCGCCCCGCTGGGCCCGGAGAATCCGCTGCCCGCGCTGCTGTCCCCCCTCAAGCCGCACCACCTCGACGCCGCGCAACGCGCGCGGCTCCCCACGGCCATGGCCCGGCAGGTGGGCTACGGCCCGCTCCGCTCCGTCCTGCCCGTCCGCCGCCGCGACGGCTACTCCCGTGAGCGCACCCCCACCGACGTCGAGGCCGTCGTCATCGAGAACGACCGGCTGCGCGCGACGGTCCTGCCCGGCCTCGGCGGCCGCGTCCACTCCCTGGAGCACAAGCCGACGGGCACCCAGCTGCTCTACCGCAACCCCGTCGTCCAGCCCGCCGAGTTCGCGCTGAACGGCGCCTGGTTCTCCGGCGGCATCGAGTGGAACATCGGCGCCACCGGCCACACCCCGCTCTCCATGGCACCCCTGCACGCCGCCCGGGTCCCCGCCCCCGACGGCGGCGAGATGTTGCGGCTGTGGGAGTGGGAGCGGATGCGCGACCTGCCGTTCCAGGTCGACCTGTGGCTGCCCGACGACTCCGACTTCCTCTACGTGGGCGTACGCATCCGCAACCCCCACGACCGGCCCGCCCCCGTCTACTGGTGGTCCAACATCGCCGTGCCGGAGAGCGCGACGAGCCGGGTGCTCGCCCCCGCCGACGAGGCCTGGCGCTTCGGCTACGAACGCAGCCTGCGCCGCGTCCCCGTGCCGCACTGGGAGGGCGCCGATCGCACATACCCCCTCAACAGCGAGCACGCCGCCGACTTCTTCTACGAGGTGCCCGACGGCGCGCGCCGCTGGATCGCCTCCCTGGACGCGGACGGCCGGGGCCTGGTGCAGACCTCGACCGACCTGCTGCGCGGCCGCAAGCTCTTCGTCTGGGGCGCCGGGCGCGGCGGCCGCCGCTGGCAGCAGTGGCTCACCGAGCCCGGCACGCCCGGCTACGCCGAGATCCAGGCCGGCCTCGCCCGCACACAGCTGGAGCACGTCCGGCTCGAAGCGGAAGGGGAGTTCGCCTGGCTGGAGGCGTACGGGCCGCTGGCCGCCGACCCCGCCACCGTGCACGGCGCCGACTGGGGCGCCGCGTGCGGCGAGGTCGGGACCCGGCTGGAAGCGGCGCTGCCGCGCGCCGACGTCGAGCAGGCGTACGCCGCGTGGCGGCCCTACGCCGACCTCGACCCCAAGGAGAGCCTCGCGACGGGATCCGGCTGGGGCGCCCTCGAAGTCGAGCGCGGCCGCTTCACCCTGCCCGGCACGCCCTTCGACCCCTCGACCCTGGGCGAGGAGCAGGCGCCCTGGCTGGAGCTGCTGCGCTCCGGCTCCCTGACCCCGCCGCGGCAGGTGCTGCCACCGGTGCCGACCCTGGTGTCGCCCTACTGGCGCGACCAGTTGGAGACCGCCGAGACCGGCAACCCCCACTACGACCGCTACCTCGCCTACCACCTCGGCGTCGCCCGCTGGCACGCAGGGGACCGCTCGCAGGCCGTCCGCAGCTGGGAACAGATCGCCGACGGCGACTGGCCCGCGATGCGCTGCCTCGCCGTCGCCGACCAGGAGGACGGCCACCCGGAGCGGGCCGCGGACCGCTTCCTGAAATCCTTCGACAGCGCCCGCGCGCAGGCCCACGAAGGCGCCTCGTGGACGGCCGCGACGGCCGCGCTCGGCCGCGAGACGATCGAGGCCCTGCTCGCCGTGGACCGCGCCGACGACGCCGCGACGGTCCTGGCGGGCCTGCGCCCCGGCATCCGCGAACGCGGCCGTTTCCGGCTTTTGCACGCGCGTGTGCTTCTTGCTCAGGGGGATGCGGTGGGGGCTCGCGAGATCTTCGACCGGGGGTTCGAGGTTGATGATCTGCGGGAGGGGGACGAGGTGTTGACGGATACGTGGTACGCGATCGCGGAGCGGTTGGGGTCGGAGGCGCGGTTGCCTGAGGGGTATGAGTTCCGCATGCGACCTGAGTAAGCGGCTGTGGGTGCGGGTCCGTTGCGTACGTTGCGCCTGCGGCGGGCTTGTTCCCCAGCCCCGCCCCTTCCCGAACTGGGGCTTCGCCCCAGACCCCGGAGCACGCTTCGCGCGCTGTCCTCAATCGCCGGACGGGCTGAATCAGCCCGTCCGGCGATTGAGGACGCGGCCGAAGGCCGCTCCCGCCGCAGGCGGCAACCGGCCCGCAGCCGGGGGTCTGGGGCACGCGCCCCAGTTGCGGGAAGGGGTGGGGTAGGGGAACAAAGCCCGCCGGGCCGCACCCGAGCGGGGGTCCGGGGCCGGAGCCCCGGCCGCGGCGGAGCCGCGCATCAGACGCTGTGGGAAGGGGCGGGGTGGGGGAAAAAATCAGCGCGCGTCCGCGCGTTCGTACACTGCCACCCGACGGCCGTTCACCGTCACGTCCGAGACGATCCGGAATTCCTCCCGCAGCACGCTCAATTTCGTACGCTCGCGGACAGGATCCAGCGACCGCCCCGCGATCCGCGCCGCGTCACTGACCACCACCACCCGCCGCACAGCGCGAAGCGAAGCGCGGATCTCCCGGGGCGATCCCTCCTCGCCCTTCAACGTCCCCGAACGGCCAGGGCTTTCGATCAGGGCCACATCCCTCAGTCCGGTGAACTTCGACGGTGACACCAGCGCCGTGTCCCGCCGGGCCGCCGGGATGAAGAGCACCGCGTCGCTCGGGCGGGCGACCCGTGCCACCTGGTCCGCCGCCGCGAGGACGTCGTCGACGCGGCTGTGCGGTGTGCGGAGGTGGAGTTCCACGGGGAGGAGCGCGGTGAAGGCGAGCCCGGTGGCGGTGGTGAGCAGGAGCCGGGGCCGTGCCGTCCGCCGCCGGGAGGTCACCGCCCGGATCGCCCGGCAGGCCGCGAGGCCGAGCAGCAGTGCCAGCCCGATCTGGGTGTAGAGGACGTAGCGCACGAGGTAGACGGGCTGGACCAGCGAGGCCAGGACGAGCGCGAGCTGCGGCACCGCGAGCAGCGGCAGCGCTATCGACACGGGCGATATCCGCCCCGCGCGCCGGTGCGAGACCCTGGCGCACAGGCAGCCCACGGCGATCAGGAGCCCGATGGCCAGGACCGTGGGCCAGGTGAGCGGGCGTATCCACGAGACCTGGAAGGACTGGGCGCGGCTCGCCGCGATCAGGGGCAGCGCCCCGCCGACGGCCGCCGCCGCGGACACGGCCCACCGCCGCACCGGTGTACGGCCGGGCCGTACGAGCGCGACCGACAGGGCGTGGGCGGGCAGGACCAGCAGCGAGAACCAGTTGAGCAGCGCGCCGGCCAGCACCGTCAGGGCGTACGCGACCCACCGCCACCTCGGCGCCGGGCGTTCCAGCGCGGCGACCAGGAGCCGGGTGGCCAGCGCCGCCCCGGCCGTGACCAGGGCGTACGCCCGGCCTTCCTGCGCGTACTGCTGCACCGCAGGGAACAGTGCGAACGCGAGCCCCGCGCTCAGCCCCGCCCAGGGGCCGGCCAGCCGCGCGCCGAGGGACGCGGTGAGGGCGGCGGCCGCGGCCATGGCCAGCGCGGAGGGCACCCGCAGGGTGTAGAGGCTGTCCCCGAAGAGGGCGAAGAGGCCGTGCGTGATCACGTAGTAGAGGCCGTGGACGAGGTCGACCTCGTCCAGCAGGTGCCATATCCCGCCGAGCGAGCGATGGGTGACCTGCCAGGTCGCGGCCTCGTCGCGCCACATGCTGTGCCGGCGGGTGATCCCCCACAGCCCGAGGGCGAGCGTCACGGCCGCCGGGATGCCCGGGACGAGGGCGCGGGTCCGCAGCCGCGGCCGCCGTGCCGCGGGGATCGCGGCGGGGGCGCGGCCGGTGGTGGACGGCCGGGGTGGAGCCAGTGTTGCCAAGGTTCCCTGGCCTCCCTCCATCATGCTTTCACTAATCACTTAGTGAAAGCATGATGGAGAGGGTGTGCCGAGGTCAACCGAAGATCCACGGGACGCGCGAAGCCCCGGCACGGTGGCTTCCGTGCCGGGGCTTCGAGGGTCCTCGTGGAGCGTGTGCGCTCAGCCGGGTTTGCGGTCGACGTATTCGAAGACCAGGCCGTCCGGGTGCCGGGCCACCAGATTGCGGCCGATCGGCGTCGGCACCGGCCCCGCGATGATCTCCGCGCCGACCGCCCGGAGATCGGCCAGCGACTCGTCGACGTCCGAGACGGCGATGGTGGCCGTGATCTTCCGCAGGATCGACAGCTCCCGCTCCGGGCCGCTCATCAGGAAGAAGCAGCCGACGGCGGCGACGGAGACGCCACCGCGCTGAAAGCGGAGAGCTTCCGCGCCGGTGAGGCGTTCGTAGACGGCGACGGCTGCTTCCAGATCGTTGACACACACCCTCAGCGAAGTCCCCAGAATGTTCATGGGAACAAGGCTAGTTGGAGGCGACGCCCCCGCGGGCGCGGCAACCGGAACAAGCCGGTACTAGCCCGCGAAGTCCTGCGCCCACCAGTAGTTGCCGTCGACGACCGTGACGCCGACACCGGTGTACTTGTAGTCGCCGAGCATGATCTGGCGGTGGCCGGGCTCGTCGATCCAGGCCTGGACGACCGAACGCGCGTCCTTCCAGAAGCCGGGATAGCCCGCGGCGTTCTCGGCGGCACCGCCGCCGTGGGTGTAGCCGTACGCCTTGAGCGATTCGTAGATGTGCCCGAACGCCCAGTGGCCCTGCTGCCCGCGGCGGGCCTCCTCGTCGGCCTCGTCCTGGGCGGTGTGGGTGAGAGCCGGGTCGTACTGGAGGGCCGGCTTGCCGTTCTGCGCGCGGTAGTTGTTCACCAGGTCCAGCACCTGCTGCTGGAGCGTGCCGGCGGGCGGCGTCGTGGAGCCGCCGCCCGAGGGGCGCGACCACTTCTGGGCGTCCGTGTAGTTGCAGGTGTAGATCTGCAGCTGGGTGCCGTCGGCCGCGTTGCCGCCCGGGACGTCCAGGCACTTGCTCGACTGCGGGTTGACCAGGACGCCGCCCTCGGCGTAGACCCACTTCTGGGCACCGGAGTCGTTGCAGTCCCACAGCTGGACCGCGGTCCGGTCGGCGGTGCCGCTCGACGCCACGTCCAGGCACTTGCCGAGCGCCTTCACCGTGCCGCCGACGACGCCGGGGGTCTCGCCGTACGTCCACTGCTGGGCGCCCGAGCCGTTGCAGGTGTACAGCTGCACGGGCGTGCCGTTGGCGGAGCCGCCCGCGCGGACATCGAGACACTTGCCCGCGAGCCCCCGGACCGCGCCGGGGCCGCTGTCGGCGGCGTGCGCGGCGGTCGGCACGAGGGCCAGGGCCGCGGCGGCGAGGGCGGTGGCGCCGGCTATGCGGAAGGTCTTGGGCATGGGTGTGTCCTCATCGATCGTGGGGCCGGGCCCCGGCGTCGTGGTCTCGATGAGGCTAGGAAGGGCCGATCAACAACTCATGGGCGCTCATTGGACACTTGATCACCCGTGGGCCGGCCCTCCTTTCACGCCCGGCACAGCAGCTCCGCGTTCAGGACCGCGAACCACGCGTCCTGCGACCGGCCCCAGTCCCGCCACGCCCCGGCGATCCGGTGCAGACCCGCCTCGTCCGTGAACGAGCCGTCCACCGCCAGACGCGCGTACGACGACGCGACCGTGCGGTCCGCCCACAGCCCGCTCCACCACGCCCGCTCCTCCGGGGAGGCGAAGCACCACGCGGACGCGGTGGCGGTGACGTCGGTGAATCCGGCGCGGCGGGCCCAGGAGAGGAGGTGGCGGCCGGCGTCGGGTTCGCCGCCGCCCGCGCGGGCGACCCGCTGGTAGAGGTCCTGCCAGTCGTCCAGCCCCGGCACCCGGGGATACCAGGTCATGGCCGCGTAGTCCGCGTCGCGCACCGCGATGACCCCGCCGGGCCGGCACACCCGCCGCATCTCGCGCAGCGCGGCCACCGGATCGCCGAGGTGCTGGAGCACCTGGTGCGCGTGGACGACGTCGAAGGAGTCGTCGGGGAAGCGCAGGCCGTGGACGTCGCCGACCGTGAAGTCCGCGTTCTCCAGGCCGCGTTCACGGGCGGTCGCGCGCGCCCGGTCCAGGATCTCCTGCGTGGTGTCGAGGCCCACGACCCGGCCCTTCGGCACGAGCGCGGCGAGGTCGGCGGTGATGGTGCCCGGGCCGCAGCCGATGTCCAGGATCTCCATGTGCGGCGTCAGTTCGGGAAGCAGATGGGCCGCGGAATTGGCGGCGGTGCGCCAGGCGTGCGAGCGCAGGACGGATTCATGGTGTCCGTGGGTGTAGACGGCGGACGGTTCCGGCATGGGAGCCCCCTCGGCGTGCGCCCGCTTCGGTACGGGCGGGTGCCCTCACCGTACGCAGCGCTCCCACATTCCGAGAAAGCCGTCTCATATTCCGGGCAGCCGTCGGGCGGTCGACGCCTCCGGTCGCCCCTCGCGGACCCCGGGCGCCGACCCTCGGACGCCGGACGGCCTCGTATGCCGTCCGGCGCCCGAGGACACCTCGGGCTACGACGTCACCGGGACTTTCGGGGCGCCGTTGTGGTCATGGTGGCGGCTGATGTTCTTCTCCAGCAGGGCCAGGCATTCCGCCACGCCCACGCTGTCCGCCGTGAACTCCGGCAGCCGGCCGTCCGCCGCCTTCAGGCCGGTCAGCGCGTCGTCCATCGCGGTCTGCGCGGCGAAGAGGCACGGCGTGCTGTAGATCGCCACGTCGACGCCGAGCGCCCCGAGCTCCGGAAGGGAGAGCCGGGGCGATTTGCCGCCCGCTATCTGGTTGAAGAGCAGCGGTTTGTCGCCGATGACCTCGCGGACCTTGCGTATCCAGTCCACGCTGCGGACGCCGTCGACCAGGATCACGTCCGCGTCCGTCGCGGCGAGGGCCTTCGCGCGGCGCAGGATCTCCGCCTCTTCCGTGGCGTCGGTGCGGGCGACGACGACGAGGTCGCGGCGGGATTCGAGGACCATGGTGAGCTTGTCCAGGTACTCCTCCAGCGGCAGCACCTGTTTGCCTTCCACGTGTCCGCAGCGCCGCGGCCGTTTCTGGTCCTCCAGGATCACCCCGGAGGCGCCGATGGCCTCCAGGTGCTGGACGACGTGGCAGGCGGTCTCCGGGTCGACGTAGCCGTCGTCGATGTCCACGAGCAGGTGCTGGGCGGGGAAGGCGAGCCGCAGCCGCTGGACGAAGGAGACGAGGTCGGGCCAGGCGATGAAGCCGATGTCGGGCAGGCCGTAGTGGGACGCGGCGAAGCCGAAACCGGAGACGAACATGCCGTCGTAGTGCTGGGCCGCGGCGGAGGCGGAGAACATGTCGAAGACACCGATGAGGGGTGTCGTTCCGTTCTCGGCGATGGCCGCACGTAGCCGATCGGGGTGGTTCACGGTACCCTCCGAAACATTGGGTTGCGTCGATGCGACGCTCCGGCCAACTGCCTGCGAAGCTCCGGCCGGTGCGCGCGCGTCACGGGACACATCGGGGAAACACATCACGGACAGGGCCGGGACCCACGCCGGCGGGCGAGGGTCCCGGCCTTCGTTCATGTGGTTCGTGTTCGGGGTCTGCCATTCGGACATTAGTCAAGGAATGGTCATGCGGCAATGTTGGTCGAGTAAAGAAGAGTTTGTCGCGATGCTTTTGAGCCGAGCGCCCCAACAGCCTTGATTCCTCCGGGCGTCCGCCTCCGGGCGGCCTGCGAGCCCACGGGCTCGTCGCATTCCGGTTGACGGGGGAGCGGCCCGCCCCGCCCGGCCCGCCCACAATGGCGCGTTCACCCCACCCGCCCGCGCAAGGGGTGTCCGCTCGCCTCGCCGCCGCCCGGATTCCCGCCGACAATGGGTGCCATGAGTTCCGACACGCTGCTCAAGCGGCACGGCGAGGCCCTCGGTCTCTTCACGGAGCACGTGCACGCCGTCGGCCCCGGCCGGTGGGCCGACGCGACGCCCTGCACCGAGTGGACCGTACGCGACCTGGTCAACCACCTCACCGCCGAACAGCTGTGGGTGCCGCCCCTGTTGGACGGCGCGGCCGTCGAGGACCTCGGCGACTCCCTGGACGGCGATGTGCTCGGCGACGACCCGGCCGCCGCCTGGGACGCCGCCGCCGGCGCGGCGCGCGAGGCGTTCGCCGCGCCGGGCGCCCTGAAGCGGACCGTGCGGCTCTCCTACGGCCCCACGTCCGCCGACGCGTACGCCGCGCAGATGACGGCGGACGCCGTCGTGCACGCCTGGGACCTCGCCCGCGCGATCGGCGCCGAAGAGCAACTCCCCAGGGCGCTCGTGGACTTCACGCGGCGCGAGGTCGAGCCGTACGCCGGATCCCTCTCCGGCACGGGCCTGTTCGCCGAGGCGGTCGAGCCGCCCACGGGGGCCGACGCCCAGACCCGGCTGCTCGCGCGACTGGGCCGGAAGGCCTGATCAGCCGGCGCCCGCCTCGTGCGGCGGGACCGGCGGCACCGTCGGATCCGTCACGAACTCCACGACCGCGGGACCCTCCGCCGCCAGCGCCTGCCGCCACGCCCCCTCGACGTGCTCGGGCCGCTCCACCCGGATCCCGGTCAACCCGATCGAGCGCGCGAACGCCGCGTACGACACGTCCGGCAGCTCGTGCGACGGCAGGAACTGGGGGGAGCCGCTCATCGCCCGCATCTCCCACGTCACCTGATTGAGGTCGTGGTTGTTCCACACGCCGATGACCAGCCGCGGATCGTCCCACCGCGTGTGGTACTTCGCGGCGGTGATCAGCTCGGCCATGCCGTTCATCTGCATCGCGCCGTCCCCGACCAGCCCCACCACCGGCCGGTCGGGGTGCGCGAACTTGGCGCCGATCGCGTACGGCACACCGCACCCCATCGTGGCGAGCGTCCCGGACAGCGAGCCCCGCATCGTGCCGCGCATCCTGATGTGCCGCGCGTACCAGCCGGCGACCGAACCGGAGTCGGAGGTCAGGATCGCGTTGTCCGGCAGCAGCGGCGACAGCGCCCGCGCCACGTACTCCGGGTTCACCGGCTGCGCCGCCGCGTCGGCGCGCCGCGCCATCACCTCCTCCCACTGCCGCACCCCGGCGGCGACCCCCTCCTGCCAGTCGCGCCCCTCCTTCCGGCGCAGCAGCGGCAGCAGCCGTTGAAGGGTGGTCCGGGCGTCGCCGGTCAGATTGACCTCGTACGGATAGCGCAGGCCGATCATGTGCGGGTCGATGTCGATCTGGACGGCACGCGCCTGGCCGTACTCCGGCAGGAACTGCGCGTAGGGGAAGTTGGAACCGACCGTCAGCAGCGTGTCGCAGTCACGCATCAACTCGTACGAGGGGTCCGTGCCGAGCAGCCCCACCGCGCCCGTCACATAAGGGAGTTCATCGCTCAGCGCATCCTTGCCCAGGAGGGCCTTCGCCACCCCGGCGCCCAGCACGTCCGCGACCTCCTCGGTCTCGGCACGGGCGCCCGCCGCGCCCTGCCCGATCAGGATCGCCACCTTCTCACCGGAGTTGAGCACCTCCGCCGCCCGGTGCAGCGCCTCCTCCGACGGCACCGCCTGCCAGCCGCTGCGGTCCAGGCTGGAGGGCACCATCTTGAAGGCGTGCGTGGGCGGCGAGTAGTCGAGGTCCTGGACGTCGCCGGGGATGATGACGGCCGTGGGGGCGCGCCGCGCGTACGCGATGCGGACGGCCCGGTCCAGGACGTTCGGCAGCTGCTCGGGGACGTTCACCGTCTCCAGGAAGTCGGAGGCGACGTCCTTGAAGAGCGAGTGCAGGTCCACCTCCTGCTGGTACGCGCCGCCCATCGCCGAGCGGTGCGTCTGCCCGACGATGGCCACCACCGGCACATGGTCGAGCTTCGCGTCGTAGAGACCGTTGAGCAGATGGATCGCGCCCGGCCCGGACGTGGCCGCGCACACCCCCAGCCGGCCGCTGAACTTGGCGTAGCCGACCGCCTCGAGCGCCGACATCTCCTCGTGGCGGGACTGGATGAACCGGGGCCGGTTGTCCGCCCGTTCCCAGGCCGCCAGCAGCCCGTTGATCCCGTCGCCGGGGTAGCCGAAGACCTGTTCCACGTCCCACGCGCGCAGCCTCGCCAGAAGGAAGTCGGACACTTTCTGACTCATGTCTCTCACCTGTTCTCGGCGTCCGTTACGCCGTCCGGGTGGCCGGCCGTACGGGAAGGGCGGGGGACGGCCGGTCGACGGGCTGCTGCCTCCTCGCGGGTGCGGCGGTGCGTGGCCGGACGGGTAACCGGTCACCCTCCATCGAAACCCCGCGGGCGGCCCCGCGCCCGCCCGGCGCCCGGCCCGGGTTTCCGGCTCACCCGCGCAGCCCGTGTCGGGCCGCCGCGGGGCCCGCGATCTGCCAAGGTGGTCGCAGAGTCACGGCGGGCGGAGGTACGGATGCAGGCGAGCCTTCCCGCGCTCCCGGCCGTCACCGCACCCGAACGCGGACTCCCCGTACTGCCCGAGCTCGCCGACCGCCTCGCCGCGGCCGCCGCCGACAGCGCGTCCCAACCCCTCGGCGGGGGCCCCGAACTGCGCGCCGCCGCCTGCGGCTACTGGTCTCGGCGCGGCCTGCCCACCGAACCCGACCAGGTCCTCGCCGCCCCCGGCGCCCCCCTGCTGCTCCTCGCCCTGCTCGCCGCGGCGGGCGGCGACGTCCTCCTCACCCGCCCCTGCGCCGCCTGGTACCTGCCGCTCGCCCGGCTCGCCCGGCGCCCCGCCTTCCACGTGCCCGTACCGGCCGAGTGCGGCGGCGTCCCCGACCCGTTCGCGCTGCTGGAGACCGTGCGCCGGATCCGGGACGAGGGCGGCAGGCCGCGCCTGCTGATCCTGTCCACCGCCGACGACCCGACCGGCACCGTCGCACCGCCCGAGATCCTGCACGAGGTCTGCGAGGCGGCCGTCGCCGAGCGGATGACCGTCATCAGCGACGAGACCTGGCGCGACACGCGCCACCACTCCGGCGGGACCGTCTTCCTCGGCCCCGCCGAGATGTGGCCCGAGCACGTCGTCGTCCTCACCGACCTCGCGGGCGCGCTCACCCCCACCGCCTGGCCCGCCGCCGTGGCCCGCTTCCCCGCCGCCGGCCGCGGGGAGGTCCTGCGGGCCCGGGTCACCTCGGCGCTCGCCGCCGTACGCGCCGAGCTGGCACCCCCCATCGCCGCGGCCGCGGCCTACGCCCTCGCCGAGCCCGGGCCCGTACGCGCCCGGACGGCCGCCGCCGCCCGGCTCTACGGCACCCTGGGCGCCGCCGCCCGCGAGCGGCTCGCCACCGCCGGGGTGCTCAGCCGGCCGCCGCAGACCGGCCCGTACCTCTACGCCGACCTCGGCGAGCTCCGCACCGCCCTCGCCGCCCGCTCCATCACCGACTCCGTCGAACTGGAGGCCCACCTCAGCGCCGCGCTCGGCCGGCCCGTCCCCGGCGGCCACCGCTTCGGGGACGCCCCCGACGACCTCCGGGTCCGGCTGTCGACCCCGCCGCTGCTGGGCGCCACCGACGCCGAACGGCAGCGCGCCCTGGACGCGCCGGACCCGCTGGCCCTGCCCGGGGTCCGCGCGGCGCTGACCGATTTCGGCTCGGTCTTCAGCGAACTCGCCGACAGCTGACCTACCGTCGATGCCGACCGTGCGTACCGAGCCTCACGCGCCCACCGGGCCCCCGCCCCCGAGGCCCGCCGCCGCACGGGCGGGCGCGCGCCGCACCACCCCGGTTCCCCATGGAATGGAGCCCTCTCGATGACCGAACAGACCGAGCGCTCCCTCACCGAGCCCCCCGACTCCCTCACCCGGCCCCGGCCCCGCCCCCTCGGCGAGAACCGCCTCTGGCCACGGTCGTTCGCCGACCGCCTCACCACCCCGCTGCCCGGCGTCCGCGCCCTCGCCCGGCTCGCCCGCGAGCGCAGACTGCGCCCGGACCCCGTCGCGCTCCGCCAGATCCCCGCGCTGCCCGTCGCGCCCGGCCCGCTGCCCGCCGTCGACATCACCACCACCGCCGTCACCTGGGCCGGGCACGCCAGCTGGGTCCTGCGCCTCGGCGGCCTCACGGTCCTCACCGACCCCGTCTGGTCCCGGAAGATCCTCGGCACGCCCGCCCGGCTCACCCCCGTGGGCATCCCCTGGGAGGACCTCCCGGCCGTCGACGCCGTCCTCATCAGCCACAACCACTACGACCACCTCGACGCCCCCACCCTCAAGCGGCTGCCCCGCGGCACCCCGCTCCTGCTGCCCGCGGGCCTCGGCCGCTGGGCGCGCCGCCGCCGCTTCACCCAGGTCACCGAGCTCGACTGGTGGGAGTCCGTCGAACTGCCCGGCCCGGCCGGCCCGGTCCGCTGCGACTTCGTCCCCGCCCACCACTGGAGCAAGCGCACCCTCACCGACACATGCCGCTCCCTGTGGGGCGGCTGGGTGCTCACCGCCCCCGGCGGGCGGCGCGTCTACTTCGCGGGCGACACCGGCTACGGCCACTGGTTCGAGGCCATCGGCCGCCGCTACGACGGCATCGACCTGGCCCTGCTGCCCATCGGCGCGTACGACCCGCGCTGGATGCTCGGCCCTGTCCACACCGACCCCGAGGAGGCCGTACGCGCCTGCGGCGACCTGGGCGCACGGGCCATGGCCCCCATGCACTGGTCGACGTTCGTCCTCTCCGCGGAACCCCCGCTCGAACCCCTGCACCGCGTCCGCGCGGCATGGGAGGCGACCGGCCGCCCCCGCGAGGACCTGTGGGACCTGCCGATCGGGGGGAGCCGGGTGCTCTAGGCCGAGCTCGGCGGACCCCTGCTCTCCGCAGGCCGTCTGTCGCCTGCGGCGCTTCCCCCCCGCTACCTCCCCCGGACTCCGTCCGGGGGTGCCCCCACGGGCTGGGATGCGCACTCACATCAGCCGACTCAAGCCTGTCCGGCGATTGAGGACACCGCCGCGCAGCGGTGGTGCGGGGCGGCCGGGCCCGCCGTCAGGCCTCCAGCACGTGCACGCAGACCGGCAGCCCGTTCGCCGGGTCGACCGTCCGGCGCTCGCGCCGCATCCCCAGCTTCCGCATGACCGCCTCCGAGGCGTCGTTGCCGACCTTGTGCACGCTCACCAACCGGGCGAGCCCCCGGTCACGCAGCGCGAAGTGCAGCACGGCCCGCGCCGCCTCGGTCGCGATGCCCCGGCCCCAGAACGGCTGCCCCAGCCGCCAGCCGATCTCCACGGCGGGCAGGATCTCGGGGAGGTACCCCGGCACGGACAGCCCGGCGAACCCGGCCAGCCGCCCCGTCTCCCGCACCTCCACCGCGAACAGCCCCACGCCCAGCTCGTCCCACTCCCGCTCCCACTCCGCGATCCCCGTCGCGGTCTGCTCCCGGTCCCGCACGGCACCGTCGGCGATCCACCGCATCACCTCCGGATCGGCGTTGATCGCCGCCATCGGCTCCAGGTCGTCCTCGCGCCAGCGGCGCAGCGTCAGTCGGGGCGTTCGAAGCGAGGTCATGCCGCCATCCTGCCCAGGGGCCCCGCGCCGGAAGCCGGACGACCGCGGTGTCTTCACATCGTTCGCCCGCCCCCGGGTTCAGTCCTGGAGCCGTGCCTGCACGAGCGCCTGCGAGCCGTCGGTGCGCCACGTCGGCAGGGCCGTGTCCAGCCGCTCCACGGTCTCCGCCCGCATCCCCACGACCACCTCCGACTTCAGCGTGCGCAGTGCGACGAGGGCGCCCGGCACCCCGGCCACGGCGGTGGCGAAGGGCAGCGTCGCGGGCCAGGCCCGATCGCCCACCAGGCGGCGGTAGTTGAGGTCGCCCTTGACGACGCACAGGGTGCCCGGGGCGAGCGCCGCCCGCAGGTCGCCGGGCATGCTGTCGAAGCCGAGCGGTGAGCAGAAGAAGTCGTGGCCGAGCAGGCGGAGCCGGCCCGCGGCCGCGGCGTCCAGCAGGCGGCCGCCCGCCCTGCCCGCCTCTTCGGGGAAGGCGGCGAGCCGCACCAGGCAGTCCCGCACATCGGAGGTGACGGCGTCGGAGACGAAATAGGGGCGTGGTTTGACGTGCAGCACCACACCGGTCGCCCGCCCCGTTGTCAGCAGGTGATCGGCCAGCAGCAGGTCGGCGAGGAGCTCGCGCCCCGCGTTGTCCAGGATCACGTGGATCTCGCCCGGCGGCCGCCCGGAGACGTGGCGCCACACCGCGGCGCTGTCGTCGGCGAGGAGCGGGGGGACATCGGTGCCGTCCGTGGCCGCGGCGTCGTGGACCAGCCGGAAACCGAGGTCGGCCCGGTTGCCGTACAGGGACGCCAGCAGCAGGGCGTGGAAGGTCTCCGCCGGTGCCGCGCCGTCCAGCCCGTCCAGCCACGCCGTGTCGGACTCCAGCCCGGGATCGGCCAGTTCGGCCGACTTCATCGGGGCGAAGGGGTCCACTCCCTGCCAGGGGCCGGGGGCGAAGTAGCCGACGCACTCCAGCAGACGCAGATAGAAATAGTTCTCGGCCCACAGGAACGGCACCTCGCTCCACGGCCGCCCGAAGTAGCCGCTGCCCCCGGAGAGCCACCGCGCGTGCCCGGCGGTCGCGGCCTCCGGCGGCCGGACGGCGCCGGAGCGCGACTCCTCCACCAGGGCCTCGAGCCGGGACCGCTGCGCCGGGCCGTAGGGATTGCTGTCGCACAGCTTCCGGATCAGGGCGGGATGGCGTTCGTGGAAGACTCCCCAGCCGAACCCGCGGGGGTCGGCGATGCCGTGGACGGCGGCGGTTTCGTTCATCGTCTGCCTCGCTTCGTGGGACGGCGCTCCCGCCATGGTGTCGCAGGTCACAGGGGTGCCGGTGGCCGCCCCCGCGTCGTCGCCGGGCGGGCGCGGCGGACGAATGACGGCGGGCGGGGTGACTCGCAGCACCTTTTGCGGTCGGCGGGGCCGCTCCGCGGGACAAAAATCAAGGATTTTGCGGAGGTCACCCGTCCGGTCACCATGTCCTGTCGCACAGATCCGCGACCTGCCCGCAGGACGAGAGGCGCACCACCTCATGCACGACACCGACGGCACGAACAGCCGCCGTTTCGGCCTACCAACTGCTGTCGCCCTGGTGATGGGAAACATCATCGGCGGCGGCATCTTCCTGCTGCCCGCGTCGGTCGCGCCGTTCGGCACGGTCAGCCTGCTCGCGTTCGGCGTTCTCACGATCGGCGCGATCGCGCTGGCGCTGGTCTTCGGACGGCTCGCCGAACGCCATCCGCGGACCGGGGGACCGTACGTCTACGCCCGTGAGGCCTTCGGCGACTTCGCCGGGTTCCTGTCGGCGTGGTCGTACTGGACGATGACCTGGGTCAGCAACGCCGCCCTCGCCGTCGCCGGCGTCGGCTATTTCCACGTGGTCACCGGGGGCACCTCCTCCAAGGGCACGGACCTGGTCGTGGCGCTGGCCGCGCTCTGGCTCCCGGCGCTGGCGAACCTCGCCGGTACGCGCTGGGTCGGCGCGATCCAGCTGATATCGACCGTGCTGAAGTTCCTGCCCCTGCTGTTCGTCGCGATCGTCGGCCTCTTCTACTTCGACCCGGCCAACCTCGGCTCCTTCACCGAGGGCGGCGGCAACTGGACCGGTGGCCTGACCGCGTCGGCCGCGATCCTCCTCTACAGCTACGTGGGCGTGGAGTCCGCGGCCATGAGCGCGGGCGAGGTCCGCGACCCGGAGCGCAACGTCGGGCGCGCGAGCGTGTTCGGCACCATCGGCGCGGCCGTGGTCTACCTCCTCGGCACGCTGTCCGTCTTCGGCTCCGTCCCGCACGACAAGCTCGTGAAGTCCACCGCGCCGTTCTCGGACGCGGTCGACACGATGTTCGGCGGCCACTGGGGCGGCACGCTGATCGCGGCCGCCGCGGTGATCTCCATCATGGGCGCGCTCAACGGCTGGACCCTGATGAGCGCGCAGGCGCCGTACGCGGCGGCCAAGGACGGCCTCTTCCCGACGTCCTTCGGCAGGAAGCGGCGCGGGGTGCCCACCGTGGGCGTGCTGGCCGCCGCGGTCCTCGCCTCGCTGCTGACCCTCGTGAACTACACCCTCGGCGAGGGCGGCGTCTTCGAGATCCTGGTCCTGATCACCACCTTCTCGGCGACCGTGCCGTATCTGCTGGCCGCGGCCGCCCAGGTGTACTTCCTGCTGACGGACCGGCGTGACAAGGTCCGGATGGACCGGCTGGTGCGGGACATGGTGCTGGCGCTCGGCGCGTTCGCCTTCTCCTTCTGGCTGGTGGCGGGCGCCGGTTACGCCGCGATCTACCAGGGCGTGCTCTTCCTCTTCGTCGGCATCCTCGTCTACGCGTGGATGGCGGCCCGCCGCCCGGTCCCCGGCACGCCCCAGGAGGACGCGCCGGAAGCCGCCGAGCCGGTCGCCGAGGCCGTCAGGCAGTGATGCCACCGTCGAGGACGAGGTCGGCACCCACGGTGAAGCCGGCCTCGTCCGAGGCGAGGTGGAGGACCGCGGCCGCGATCTCGTCGGGGGCGCCCGCGCGCCCCGCCGGGACGGTCTGCCGCATCCGCTCCGCCTTGTCGCCCGCGGACTCGCCGGGGCGGGAGGACGTCGGGGTCTCCACGGGCCCGGGGCTGACCGCGTTGATCCGGATCCCGTCGCCGATGTGGTCCCGGGCGGCGTTGCGGGTGAGCGCCGAGACGGCCGCCTTGCTGGCGGTGTACGCGCCGAAGCCCTCCAGGCGCATGTGGGCGCCGATGTTGGACGAGATGTTCACGATGGCGCCGCCGCCATGGGCCCGCATGTGGCCGATCTCGTGCTTCATCGACAGCCAGACCCCCTTGAGGTTGGTGGCCATCACCCGGTCCCAGTCGTCCTCGGGGATGTCGGCGACCTTGGCGGGCGGTACGAGCAGACCGACGTTGTTGACGGCCACGTCGAGGCCGCCGAAGTGCTCCACCGTCCGTTCCACCAGCGCCCGTACGTCGGCGGACACCGTCACGTCCGCGGTGACCGCGAGGGCCTCGCCGCCCTCCTTCCCCACCAACGCGACGGTCTCCGCCAGCGGCTCCGCCCTGCGGCCCGCCACCACGACCTTCGCGCCCTCGCGGGCGAAGGCGAGGGCGACGGCCCGGCCGATTCCCGTACCACCGCCGGTGACGAGAACGGTCCTGCCGGTGAAGCGTGCGGTCATGACGAACAACTCCTCAGTGCATGAGACAAGAACGATCGGTCTTGAAAAAGGTCAGGTCTTCACCGGGGCACCCACCCCGTCGGCCTCAGTCCAGCAGGGCCAGCGCCTGCTCGGCCGCGTCCCGCAGCCGGGCCCGGTCCGGCGCCGCCTTGCCCACCACGCGGATGCCCTGCAGCAGCACCACCAGCATCCGGGCGAGCGCGACCGGGTCCCGGCCGGCGGGCAGTTCGCCCTGCGCCCTGGCCCGCATCAGCGCGGAGGTGAGCGCGGTCTCCAGGCAGTGCCAGCTCCGCTCGACCCCGCGGGCCGCGTCCGCGTCGTGCGGGGCCAGCTCCACGGCGGTGTTGGTGACGAAACAGCCGCGCCGCAGGTCGTCGCGGGTGGCCTCCTCCGCGAAGCGGTGCACGACGGCCCGCACGACGGGCAGCGCCGGGCCGGGCCGGGACAGCTCCTCCACGATGCGCGGGTCGCACTGCTCCCCGTAGCGCTCCAGGGCCCTGAGATACAGCTCGCGCTTGCTCCCGAAGGTCGCGTAGAGGCTCGCTCGGGCGATGTCGAGGTGCTCGACGAGATCCGTCAGCGACGTCGCTTCGTAGCCGCGCTCCCAGAACAGCTCCAGGGCTGACTGCAGGGCGGCGTCCGGGTCGAATTCCTTGGTCCTGGCCACGCTCCGACCGTAGACCTATCGAGAACGGTCGGTCAATTATTTTCGTAAGGCCGCGCGAGGGGCTTCGCCCCGGGCCCCGTGCGGAAAAGGCAAGCCCTGGCAAAGGTGTGGCCACTGAGTTGTCAGTGCAATGTCACATTACTAATGTACGGGCGCACTCTCTCAGCTGATGCAGTGTCAACTCCCAGCCAGGAGAAACCATGCACGCCTTACGCCACATCCGAAGGGGGCTGCTCGCCGCCGCCCTCACCACCTGCCTGGCCCTCCCCGCGGCCCAGGCAGCACAAGCCGCCCCCGCCCCGGCCGCCTCCTCCGCGGCCCCCACCCGCACCGGCCCGGCCGACGACGTCGACCGGCTCGCCGTACCGCCCGCGAAGGACCAGGGGACCGCGCCCGGCGGCGGCCTGATATCCGCCGGCCGCATACCCGGCGACACCGCCCGGGGCGCCCTGCCCCACCACCGCTCCATCACCAGGGCCCTGCGCGGCACCACCCCCTGCACCCTCGACGGCATCACCGCCCTCGGCCCCGAACAGCTCGCGGACTTCCTCACCGACCCCGCCGTCACGGCGGACACCTGCCTGCGCGGACTGATATGGACCTGGGACCCCCGCCTCGCACCGGTGATGTCCCGGACCCACATCCAGGCCGTCGCCCGGCGCGCCACCGCTCTCGCCCCCGGCCACGACGGCACCGACGCGGCCCATCTGTACGAGCTGTTCACCTACCTGCACGCCGTGGCCTACCAGGCCTTCTCGCACCACGAGATCGACATCGCCGACGCCCCCACCGCTGAGGCCATGCGCCGCGCGGTCGACGCCTTCGGCGGCAGCGCCCACGCCTTCGACCCCACCCGGACCAACGCCGATACCCTGCGCGAGGCCCTCGACGCCGCGAGCGCGCCCGGCCTGCGCCAGTACCAACTGCCCCTGGTCGAAAGGGTGCTGGCCGCCATGGGACCCGGCGCCCCCACCGCCGGTGACACCGCCTGGGGCGGCGCCGCCCTCGCCGCCCTCACCGTCAACTACCTCGGCGTCTACCCCGGCAACAACGACACCGCCTTCCGGCAGGCGGCCGCCGCCGACCCCGGCTACCGCGCCGCCTTCCGCGCCTTCTCCGGCCACACCCACCTCAAGGGAACGGCCAACGCCTGGGCCGTACGCGACGCCCTCGGCGAATACGGCCGCTTCGGCCAGATCGACAGCCTCAAGACCGGCATCGTCACCGACCTCGGCGCCCTGCTGCCCGTCACCGAGACCAACTTCGGCAAATTCAGCGCCCCTTGGGCCAGTGTCGTCTCCTGGCTGAACACCTTCGGGGACTGCGAGCGCCACCACGTCTGCAAGCAGCAGATCGAGAACGACCTCTTCCCGCAGACGTACACCTACGACAACGGCGCCATCCAGGTGCGCACCGCCCTCGACCGCGCCACCGTCGACCAGCTCTACTACGCGAGCAAGCAGGTCAAGACCCAGTTCTTCCGGGTGCTCGGCACCGACGCCCCGCTGCCCGACGACACCAACACCACCCTCCACATCCACCTCTACGCCTCGCGCGCCGACTACGAGGTCTTCCACCCGCTGCTCACCGGCATGGGCACCAACAACGGCGGCGTCTACATCGAGCAGGGCGCGACCTTCTACACCTACCAGCGCCGCGTCCCGCAGGACTCCTCGCTCACCCTCGAAGAGCTCTTCCGCCACGAGTACACCCACTACCTCAACGGCCGCTGGGCCGTGCCCGGCACCTTCGGCGACCCCCGCTGGTACACCGCCGACCTGACCACCGCCATGGACGAGGGCACCGCCGAGTTCTTCGACGGCGCCACCCGCGACGAGGGCATCAAGGTCCGCAAGTCCCTGGTCAAGAGCGTGATCGCGGACACGGCGGGCGGCGGCCCGCGGATGTCCGTCAACCGGCTGCTGCACGCCACCTACGACGGCGACGGCTTCCGCTTCTACTCCTACGCCGGCACGTACTTCGAGTTCCTCTGGCTGCACCACCCGTCACTGATCCGCGAGATGTACGGCTACCAGCGCGCCGACGACCCCAAGGGCTTCGACGCCTGGCGCACCCGGATGGGCGCGGACGCGGCGCAGCAGCGGGAGTACGACGCCTTCCTCGACGAGCAGATCGCCCAGGTGGACAAGCTGTACGTCCCCGACACGCACTTCACTCCCGTGGGGTCGCTGGCATTGGCGCAGCCGTCCGACGTGCGGTCGGCCTTCTCCCGCGCCACGTGGATCACCCCCGACTGCGTGGGCAACGGCGACACGGCGGGCCTGCCGCGCTTCGTGTGCTCGGGGCGGGTCACGGCCAACCTGTCGGCGTCCGGCGACCCGGACCGGGTCTTCCGCGACATGTCCGACACGGTCGACTACTTCGTCCTCGGCCGGGCCGGGGGCGCCGCGAACAACCTCGCCGACATGAACTGCTACTTCGGCACGGTGGACGTCTGGTCCGACGGCCGGGCCGGCACGGCCCCCTTCACCTGCGAAGGCCCGCTGCGCGGCTGACGCCGAACGTTCCCCCGCGGCCCCCGCTCCCATCGGTGCAGCGGGGGCCGCTCCCGTAGGCGAGCACCTTCACTCAGGGACCTCGCGGCGATCCCGTTCCCCCGAGACCCCCCGGCTGCCCGACTACCTCGCGGGTAATCGCCCCGCCCGCCCCGCCCCGGCAGAGTGGGCGCAGCGGAACCCGGGCCGGCGCACTCCGGCCCGGGGACCGCGCACACCCGGACCGCTTCCGCATCGAGGAGATTCACCATGACGCAGTACGAGACCGCCGTCGCCCGCTACTTCGAGGCCTGGAACACCACCGGCGCGGACGCGCTCGCCAAGGCCGTCGCCGCCGCCTGGGCAGAGGACGGGTCCTACACCGACCCTCTCGCCGAGGCGAGCGGGCACGACCGGGTCGCCGCCGTCATAGCCGGGGCGCACGAGCAGTTCCCGGGCTTCGAGTTCCGGCCCCTCGGACGGGTCGACGGGCACCACGGCGTCGCCCGCTTCCGCTGGGAGCTGGTCTCGCTCGCCGACGGGTCCGCGCCCGTCGCCGGATCCGACGTCCTCACCCTGGCCGAGGACGGGCGGATCCGGTCCGTCCTCGGCTTCCTGGACCGGGTGCCTACGGCATGAGCGCGTGGAGCTCCTGAAGACGGGCGGCCGTCTCCGGGTCGGCGGGGAGGAAGGTCTCCACCGCCAGTTCGGAGACGGTCACGTCCATCGGGGTGTTGAACGTCGCGATGGACGAGACGAACGACAGGACGTGGCCCCCGTGCTCGATCACCATCGGCAGCGCGAACGGCACCACGTCACCGGTCGCCACCCGCTCCTCGCCGCCCTCCGGCAGCGGATAGCCGCTGACCTCCTCGTACAGGGCGCGCAGGGGAGCGGACCGCATCAGGGCGAGCTGACGCTCCATCTGGTGCAGCAGATGCTCGCGCCATTCGAGGTAGTTGCGGATGCGCGGCGCCAGGCCACGGGGGTGCATGGTGACGCGCATCGCGTTCAACGGGGCCGCGAGCAGCGGCTCGGCGACACCCTCCAGCAGCAGGGCGATGCCGCGGTTGGCGGCGACCACGTCGTACGCTCCGTCGACGACCAGCGCCGGGTACGGCTCGTACGCCCGCAGCAGCCTCTCCAGACCCTTCCGCACCCCGGCCAGCGCCGGGTCGTCCAGGGGTCGTTCGGGGAAGTGCGGGGCGTAGCCGGCCGCGACGAGGAGCGCGTTCCGCTCCCGCACGGGCACGTCGAGGTGGTCCGCGAGGCGCAGCACCATCTCCCGGCTCGGCCGGGCACGCCCCGTCTCCACGAAGCTGATGTGCCGGGCGGAGGAGTCGGCGCGCAGCGCCAGCTCCAGCTGGCTGATCCGGCGCCGCTCCCGCCACTCGCGCAGGAGCGCGCCCACCCCGGGGGCATCCACGACAGTCGTCATGGACCGACCGTAACCCGCCGCCGTCCGGCCGCGGCGGGCTACCCCAGGTCGAGCGCGTTCGGCAGGCCCAGCCGATGGCGCAGCTCGTCCGTCGCGCGGAAGAGTTCGAGCTCCGGCGCGCGGTACAGCGGAATGACCGCACACCGCTCCGCCGCCGAATCCACCTCGTCCAGCAGCGCGTTCACCGCGGCTCGGGCGGAGGCGTTCGCCCCCTCCATCGTGGCCAGGTCGATGTCGGTCGCCACGTAGTCCCCGCACAGGAAGAGGTTGGGGATCGCGGTGCGCGCCTGGGGGCGGTTGAACCAGGTGCCCACGGGGTGGATGAGGAGCTGCTCGTCGTTGGCCGGGCGCGGGCCGCCGATCTCCACGGCCGGGTCGAGGAACCACGAGTGCAGCGTCGCGTCGCTCAGCACCGTGCGCCCGGTGTCGTTGAGCCCCGCCTTCATCTGCGCCCACACCTCGCGGGCGACCTCCTCGCGGGTGCACTGCTTGGCGGTCTTGCCGTAGAGGATGCCGGGCCTGTCCCACTCCGAGACGTCCGCCGACAGGCAGTCGACGGCCAGGCCGTCACCGTAGTCGGCGGGGAAGTCGCGGCCGGACCAGAACTGGGCCTGGCCCACGGAGGTGATCGACCAGGGGGAGTCGATGTGGTTGACGTGACCGTGGACGATGGGCGTCGGCTCCGTCAGATAGAACTGAATGCCCGTCATCCAGTCCGTCCGCAGCTCGTCGCAGCGCCCCAACTGCGGGTCGGCGGCCCGCACCCGGGCGTTCCAGGTGGTCCGCGCGTGCTCGACCGGCATGGCCGAGACGAAGTGGTCGGCGGTCACCGACTGCCGGGCCCCGGCCGGGTCCTGGACGACGGCCTCGGCGATCCGGCCGCCGTCCAGGCGGAGGTCCCGTACGGTCCAGCCGACGCGGAACGTGACGCCGAGCGAGCGCAGATACGTCACCCAAGGGCCGATCCACGCCTCGTCGGTGGGCGCGTTGAGCACCCGGTCGGGCTCGCCGTCCGCGCCCCGCCCCAGCACATTGAGGAAGAACGCCTCCACGCAGGTGCAGACGGTCCGGGTGCTGGCGACCTCCGCCTTCGTCGCCACGATGTTGCGGGTGATGCCGATCGCCAGCAGCCGCTGGTAGTTCGGCGACATCCGCGCGGCGCGGATGAACTCCCACCAGGGCAGCCGCTCCCAGGCGTCGAGCCGGCGCTGCTCACAGCTGGTGAACCAGACGAGCAGGCGGCTCACGAAGTACGCCATCTCGGTGGCGGGGATGTTCCCGAACGCGTCGAAGAAGCCGATGATCGCGCGGCGCAGGGCGTCCGGGGTGAGCACGGCGGGCGGTTCGCCGATGGTGCGGAAGGGCAGCCGGATGTCCTCGTGACCTGTGCGGGCGAACAGCTCCTCGGAGGACGGCACGAGGTTGTCGTGGCAGCCGCCCGCGTTGCCGGGGAAGGGGATCCGGCGCATGGTGTCGGGGAGGTTGCGGTAGAAGCCGGGGAAGAAGCGGAAGCCGTGCTCGGCGGGCAGGGGCCTGCGGTTGCCCCGCGCGCTGCCCGGCACGTCCATGCTGCGGGCCTTGCCGCCGGGCGCCTTCTTCTCGTACACCGTCACCTGGAAGCCGCGCTCGGCGAGTTCATGGGCCGCGGTCAGCCCGGCGACGCCGCCGCCGAGCACGGCGACGCTCCGTCCGCCGGATCTCCGGCGCGGCGCCGCGGCCGCCCCGCCGGCCGTGAGCGCGCTCGTCCCGGCCGCCGCGGCGACCGCCGCCGCGCCGCCGATGAAGCCCCTGCGGGTGCTGCCCGTACCGTCCATGAGTCCAGTCCCCTGCCGCCGATGACCCGTCACGTCCGGCGGCGGAGCATAGGAGGACCACCCTCACCCCGGAAGGGATCCGTGAACTCGCCGTGCGCCGCCCCGCACATTGACGCGAAACCGCCCCCGTCACGTGGGACGCTTGAGTCACCGGCACCCACGACGAAGGGGATTCCTCATGGCCGTCGAACCGCTCTCGCAGAAGGACGTCGAGGAGCGCCTCCAGGAGCTGCCCGGCTGGACGACGGACGGCGATCGGATCAGCCGCACGTACTCCTTCGAGGGGCACTTCCCGGCTGCGGCGATGGTGATTCACATCGCCCAGATCCAGGAGGAGTTGGGGCACCACTCGGATCTGACACTGGGTTACAACACGGTGGGTCTGAGCGTGAACACGCACAGCGCCGGGGGGAAGGTGACGGGTCTCGACGTGGAGCTGGCGCGGCGGGTGGAGGCGATCGCGCCCCTGCACGGCGCGCGGCCTTAGCGTTTGATCCTCGCGGGCGCGACCGTCCGGCCCGCCCGCGCGTCAGTGGACGCGGACCTCCGACTCCACCAGGTCGTCGTCGTCCGGCAGGCGTACGTCCACCACCGCGATGTTGACCTCCACCACCTCCAGCCCGGTCATCCGCTCCACCGCGGCGATCACGTTCTCGCGCACCTCGCCCGCGACCGCCGTGATCGGGACGCCGTACTCGACCACGATGTCGAGGTCGACCGCCGTCTGGCGCTCGCCGACCTCGACCTTCACCCCTCGGGTGACGCTGGAGCGCGCGCCGGGCACCCGCTCGCGCACCGCGCCCAGCGTGCGGGCGAACCCGCCGCCGAGGGTGTGCACGCCCGGCACCTCGCGGGCGGCCAGCCCCGCGATCTTCTCCACGACGCCGTCGGCGATCGTGGTCCGGCCGCGGGTGGCCGCCGGCGCGTCCGCGCCGGGCGTGCTGGGCTGGACCGTCGTGCCCGGTTCGCCGGACGTGGCAATGGACGGGCTCGTCGTCATGACCGTCGCTCCTCGACTCGGTGGTACGGCCGGTCTTCCTGACCGGACTTCTGTCCGTACCCGCCGAGCTCATCCCTGCCCGGGTGTCAGAGGTCGAACTCGTCCGGATCCGGACCCAGTCGGTTGCCGTTGTCGAGCGCCGCGACGGCCCGGAGGTCGTCGGCGTCCAGCTCGAAGCCGAAGACGTCGAGGTTCTCCCGGATGCGGGACGGGGTCACGGACTTGGGGATGACCACGTTGCCGAGCTGGAGGTGCCAGCGCAGCACGATCTGGGCCGGGGTCCGGCCGTGCTTGCCCGCGAGCCGGGCGATCGTCGGGTCGGCGAGCAGCCCCTTGCCCTGGCCGAGCGGCGACCACGCCTCCGTGGCGATGCCGTGCCGCGCGTGCAGGGCGCGCAGCTCGGCCTGCGCCAGGTTCGGGTGCAGCTCGATCTGGTTGACGGCGGGGACCACGGACGTCTCGGCGAGCAGCCGCTCCAGGTGGGCGGGCTGGAAGTTGCAGACGCCGACGGCCCTGGCGCGGCCGTCGGCCAGGAGCTTCTCCAGGGCCTTGTAGGTGTCCACGAAGGTGTCGCGCGAGGGCACGGGCCAGTGGATGAGATAGAGGTCCGCGTAGTCCAGGCCGAGCCGGTCCATGGACGCGTCGAAGGCGCGGAGGGTGGCGTCGTGGCCGTGGTCGGAGTTCCACACCTTGGTGGTCACGAAGATCTCGCCGCGCGGGACGCCGGTCGCGGCGAGGGCCTTGCCCACGCCCTCCTCGTTGCCGTAGACGGCGGCGGTGTCGATGCTGCGGTACCCGGTCTCCAGGGCGGTGGTGACGGCGTCGAACGCCTGATCGTCCGGCACCTGCCAGACGCCGTAGCCCAGCTGGGGCATCTCGACGCCGTTGTTCAGGGTGAGGGAGGGGACCTTGCTCACGCGTACGCGTCCTTACGTCGGTCGTTCAGTGACGTCCATCGTCAACCGGAATCCCCATCACCGCATTCCCGGTTCGCCCGTGCCGCCGGAGGTCACGTCCGGTACAGCGCCTCCACCTCCCGGGCGTACGCCTGCTCGATCGCCCGCCGCCTGAGCTTCAGCGACGGTGTCAGCAGCCCGTGCTCCTCGGTGAACTGGGCGGCCAGTATCCGGAACGTACGGATCGACTCCGCCTGGGAGACCTGGGTGTTGGCCGCGACCACCGCCCGCCGCACCGCGGCCTCCAGATCCGGGTCGCGCACCAGCTCGCCCGGGTCCGGCCGCGGCTCGCCCCGCAGCCTCAGCCAGTGCGCCACCGCCTCCATGTCGAGGGTGACCAGCGCGGCCACGTACGGGCGGTCGTTGCCGACGACGAGGCAGTGCGCGACCAGCGGGTGCGACCGCACCCGCTCCTCCAGCGGCAGCGGTGACACGCTCTTGCCGCCCGACGTCACCAGGATCTCCTTCTTCCGCCCGGTGATGGTCAGATAGCCGTCCGCGTCCAGCGCGCCCAGGTCCCCGGTGGCGAACCAGCCGTCGCGCAGCACCGCGTCCGTCCCCTTCGGGTCGCCCAGATAGCCGGAGAAGACCTGACCGCCGCGCAGCCAGATCTCGCCGTCGTCGGCGATGCGCACGGTCGTGCCCGGCACGGGCTGCCCCACCGTCCCGAAGCGGGTCCGCTCGGGCGGGTTGGCGGTCGCGGCGCCGGTCGTCTCCGTCAGGCCGTACCCCTCCAGGACGGTGACGCCCGCGCCCGCGAGGAACAGCCCCAGCCGCCGGTCCATCGCCGAGCCGCCCGACATCGCGTACCGGACCCGACCGCCCAGGGCCGCGCGCACCCGGGCGTATACGAGCCGGTCGAAGACCTGGTGCCGCACGCGCAGCGCGGCGCCCGGCCCCGGCCCGGTGCCGAACGCCCGCCGCTCCAGCGCCTCCGCGTACCGCACCGCGACCTCGACGGCCTTGTCGAAGGGGCCGCCCCGCCCCTCGGACTCCGCCGCGCGGCGGGCCGTCGCGAAGATCTTCTCGAAGACGTAGGGCACGGCGAGCACGAACGTCGGCCGGAAGTCCCGCAGGTCGGGCAGCAGCGCGGCGGCCGTCAGCTGAGGCTGGTGGCCCAGCTTGACCCTGCCCCGCACCGCCGCGACCTGCACCATCCGCCCGAAGACATGCGCCAGCGGCAGGAAGAGCAGGGTGGCCGCCGCCTCGCCGGGCCGGGAGCGGAAGACGCATCCGTAGCGCTCGATCACGTTGTCGGCCTCCGCCATGAAATTGGCGTGGGTGAGCACACAGCCCTTGGGGCGGCCCGTGGTGCCGGAGGTGTAGATGACGGTCGCCGGGGTCGAGGCGGTGAGCGCCAGCCGGTGCCGGTGCACGACCTCGTCCGCGATCCGCTCGCCCGCGGCGCTCAGCGCCTCGACGGCGCCGTCGTCCAGCTGCCACAGCCGGGCCAGCCGCGGCAGCCCGTCGACGACGGAACCCACCGTCATCGCGTGGTCCTCGTGCTCGACGACGCAGGCGGTGACGCCCGCGTCGTGCAGGATCCAGCGGACCTGCTCGGGCGAGGAGGTGGGGTACAGCGGCACGGACTGCGCGCCGACCGTCCACAGGGCGAAGTCGAAGAGCGTCCACTCGTAGCGCGTACGGGACATGACGGCGACCCGGTCGCCGAACCGGATCCCCTCCGCGAGCAGGCCCTTCGCCAGCGCCAGCACCTCGTCCCGGAAGGTCGCGGCGGTCACGTCCCGCCACCGGCCGTCCGGGCCCTTGCGGCCGAACGCGACGTCCTGCGGATGCGTGGCCGCGCGCTCGAAGACGACGTCCGCCAGTCCTCCGACGTGGGGCGCCGTCACCAGGGGTGGAACGGTGAACTCGCGCAACTGGCCAGCTCCTGCTTGTCTCTCGTGACGCTCCGCACAGCGCGGTGACCGTACCCGATCCGGGTGGGTCCCGAACCCTTTTCCGTACGGCCCTGCGCCGATCCCTCACCGGGTCCGCGCTTGTTGTGTACCTCAGAGGCACAAAGCGCGGTGCGTCGGACCCGCGCGTTCAGGCCTGCCGGAGCCCGGGGGTCTGGAGGCGGTCGCCGGACGCCAGGATCGCCTCCGCCAGCGCCTCCGCGGGCCCCCGGGCGGCGGGCGCGGCCCCGTACAGGAGCACCACGTCGATCCCGCCCAGCTCCGGCAGCCCGGCCCGGGCCGGGATCCGCGACAGGCCCGGCGGGATCATGCCCTGCGTGTGGGCCATCACCCCCAGCCCCGCACGGGCCGCCGCCACCAGGCCGTTGAGGCTGCCGCTCGTACACGTCACCCGCCAGGCGCGCCCGTGCCGCTCCAGCACCTCAAGGGCGCGGGCCCGGGTCACCGCGGGCGGCGGGAAGACGACCAGGGGCAGCGGCCGGTGCGGGTCCAGGCGCAGCCGCTCGCTGCCGATCCACACCAGCCGGTCCCGCCAGACCAGCCGCCCGTGCGGCTCGTCGGGGTGCCGCTTGACCAGCACCAGGTCGAAGCGCCCCGCCGCCAGCCGCTGGTGCAGCGTCCCGGAGAGGTCGACGGTCAGCTCCAGGTCGACCTCCGGGTGGTCGCGCCGGAAGCCCTCCAGGATCTCGGGCAGCCGGGTCAGCACGAAGTCCTCCGACGCCCCGAACCGCAGCCGGCCGCGCAGCCGCGTCCCCGCGAACCAGCCCGTGGCGCGCTCGTTCGCCTCCAGGATCGTGCGGGCGAAGCCGAGCATCGCCTCGCCGTCCTCGGTCAGCTCCACGCCGTGGGTGTCCCGGACGAACAGCTGCCGCCCGGCCGCCGCCTCCAGCCTGCGCACCTGCTGGCTCACCGTCGACTGCCGCAGCCCCAGCCGCCCGGCGGCCTGCGTGAAGCTCAGGGTCTGCGCGACGGTGAGGAACGTACGAAGCTGCACGGGATCGAACACCCCACCAGGTTATCGCCCTGCGTGATAACAGTCAGTGCGGTGAGCGGGGTTCCCGATATCGCAGGTCAGAGGCAGGCTGAGGGGCATGCGACGGCCTGCCCTCCTCTCCCGTGTCCCCGTGGACCCCTATATAGCCGCCCTGCTCGGCACGGTCCTCCTCGCCGCCCTGCTGCCCGCCCGCGGCGCCGCCGCGCCGGTCGCCGGAGGCACCGCCACGGCGGCGGTCGCGCTCCTGTTCTTCCTCTACGGCGCCCGGCTCTCCACCCGCGAGGCGATGGACGGGCTGCGCCACTGGCGGCTGCACCTGACCGTCCTGGCCTGCACGTTCGTGCTCTTCCCGCTGCTCGGGCTGGCAGCCCGCGGCCTCGTCCCTTACGTCCTGACCCCGCAGCTCCACTCCGGGCTGCTCTTCCTGTGCCTGGTGCCCTCGACCATCCAGTCGTCCATCGCCTTCACCTCCATCGCGCGCGGCAACGTGGCGGCGGCGGTCTGCGCGGGCTCCTTCTCCAGCATCGTCGGCATCGTCCTCACCCCGCTCCTCGCCGCCCTGCTCCTGGGCAACAGCGGCGGCGGCTTCTCCGCGCACTCCCTGCTCGCGATCGTCACCCAGCTGCTGATCCCTTTCCTGGCCGGCCAGCTGCTGCGCCGCTGGGTGAGCGGCTTCCTCGTCCGGCACAAGAAGGTGCTGGGGTACGTCGACCGGGGTTCGATCCTCCTCGTCGTCTACGCCGCGTTCAGCGAGGGCGTCATCCGCGGCATCTGGCACCAGGTCACCCCCGTACGGCTGCTGGCGCTGCTCGGAGTCGAGGCGGTGCTCCTCGCGGTCATGCTCTCGATCACGACCTACGGTTCGCGACGGCTCGGCTTCAGCCGCGAGGACCGCATCGCGATCATCTTCTGCGGCTCGAAGAAGAGTCTGGCCGGGGGGCTGCCGATGGCCGGCGTGCTTTTTGGGGCGCAGGCGAGTCTGGCGGTGTTGCCGTTGATGCTTTTCCATCAGATGCAGTTGATGGTGTGTGCGGTGTTGGCGAAGCGGTACGCGAGGACGCCTGCGGCGGGCTTCTCCCCAGCCCCGCCCCTTCCCGAAACCGGGACTCCGCCCCGGACCCCGAAGCACGCTTCGCGCGCTGTCCTCAAACGCCGGACGGGCTGATTTCGCCGGTTACGGTCCGCGAGATCCAGCCCGTCCGGCGATTGAGGACGCTCCCGCAGGGAGCTCCCGCCGCAGGCGACAACGGACCCGCAGCCGGGGGTCTGGGGCACGCGCCCCAGTTACGGGAAGGGGCGGGGTGGGGGAGAAACCCCGTCCAGGGGCAGCCACAAGCGCAGCGCGCGTGGCGACACCCCGTCGTTCGATCCATGCAACCGCGTCAGCTCCGCATCCGACAACCCCCGCCCGTACACCCGCACTTCGTCCAGATCACCGCTGAAGAACCCGCGACCGTCCGGCCGTTGCCCCACGTGCACGCCGAACGTCGACGTCCGGCTCACCGACCCCCGCACGCCCGCCACCTCCGTGGACGCGCCGTCCACCGTGAGCGTGAGCCGTCCGGCTCCGCGCCGCAGTGCCACGAAGTGCCAGGTCCCGTCCTCGTACGCGCCCACCGCCCGTGCCGTGACCGACCGTGCCGGGCCCGGGCCGGTGATGGCGGTGAGGGAGCCGGTGACGCCCCGGGCGTCGCTCCGCAGGGACACCTGGGGCGCGCCGCCGACGCCGCCCATCCACAGCAGCGGCTGCTCCCCGCGCGCAGTGGCCGGCGCACGGAACCACAGTGTGGCGGTGAAGTCCCGTTCACCCAGCGGGAGTTCCCGTCGGTAGGGGAGTCGCACCGCGTCGTCCGTACCGTCGAACGACAGCGCTCCGCCGAAGCGGCCCACGACCGGGCGCGCCCCGCCGAGCACGGTGGCGCCCCACGCGCCCGGCGCCCGGTCCGGTGTCGTCGGGTCGGGGCCGCGGCGCGGGCCCAGCCAGCCCTCGGTGAAGCGGGCGAAGCGGATCTCGTCGTGCGCGTCGGCCTTGCCCGCCTCGTAGAGCAGCCCGGCCGTCCCGGGGGAGAGGACGGCCATGTCGGAGTAGCCGGACCAGTCGGCGGTGACACGCCTGCCGCGCCCCACGCTCTCCCAGGTGCGCCCCTGGTCGTACGAGGAGCGGATGGTCATCGTGCGGCGGCGGTCGGGGTCCGCGGGTGCGGACAGCAGCCAGCGGCCGTCGCGCAGCGGCACGACGGACCCCTGGACCATGGGGGCGTAGAGGTCGGGGACCGCCTGGAAGGGGCCGTCGAAGGTGTCCCCTCCGTCGCGGCTGACCGCGACGGTGCGGTTGCCGAGGTCGGTGCCGCCCTGCTCGCGGCCGTTGACGTGGATCGCTCCGTCGCTCCGCTCGGCGAGGGTGAGTTCGGAGGGCATCTGGCGGTACGTGCCGTCGCGTGCGATGCGTTGGGTGTCCACGGCGCCCAGCCGCCAGTGCGCGCCCCCGTCGTCGCTGAGGGCGAGCGCGGCGTGGTCGGAGGTGACCCGGGTGCCGTTGTGGCTCTCGGCGTTGACCCCGACGACGAGGCGGCCGCGGTGCGGCCCGTGGGCGAGCTGGATGCCGTGGCCGGGGCCGGTGGCGTACCAGGAGTTCCAGCCACGCGGCCGGATCTCCCGGGTGATGTCGTGCGGCCGCGACCAGGTCGTGCCGTCGTCGTCGCTGTACTGGACGTGCGGGGTGCGGTCGCAGGGTACGTCGCAGTTGCCCGCGTCCGGGCGGCCCGCGTTGTGGGTCGTGGCGAGCACGATCCGGCCGGTGCGCCGGTCGACGACGGGCGCCGGGTTGCCGTGGGTGTCGCCCCCGCCCTCGTCGACGACCCGCAGCGGACCCCATGTGCGGCCCCCGTCGGTGGAGCGCTTGAGGACGAGGTCGATGTCGGTGGCGTCGCCGCAGTTGTGTCTTCGGCCCTCGGCGAAGGCGAGCAGGGCGCCGCGGGCCGTGGTCACGAGCGCGGGGATGCGGAAGCAGGCGTAGTCCCTTTCCGTGTCCCCTTCCCCCTGTCCCGCCTTGAACAGCACGCGCTCCTCGAACCCGCCCGGACCGGACGCCCCGGCCGGCACCGGCTGGAGCGCGAGCGTGAGCAGCGCGACCGACAGCGCGGCCGCCGCCGTGCGTCCGGCGGCGCGGCGGGTGCGGGAGGGCCAGGAAGGTGCGCAGGGAGCAGCGGTGACGGTGTGTCGGGGACCTGTGCGGGGGAGCGGCGCCATGGCCCGGCCCTTTCGCGTCGAGGCAGTGCGGGAGCTGTCGTGACACGCGGAAACCGGGCGGCGCGTACGCCTGCCCGGTGAGGCCGAACGTACGGGGCGGGCCGTGGTCCCACAAGGCCGGTTGCGCCAATGAGCTCACACGGGGAGCAGCACCACCTTGCCGAGGTTGACGCGCGACTCGATGATCCGGTGCGCCTCGGCGGCTTCCTCCAGCGGCAGTTCGGCGTGGATCCGGGGGCGCAGCCGCCCGGCGGCGAAGAGTTCCCACAGCTCAAGGCGCCACTGCTCCATCAGCGCGGGCCGGTGCCGGGCGATGAGCGCCATCTGGAAACCGATGGCGGACTTCGCGCCGACCAGCAGGTCGTACGCCTCGATCGTGCCGCCGCCCGAGCTGTACGCCACCAGCCGCCCGCCGGGCGCGAGCGCCGCGAGCGCGGGGGTCAGGAGCGCGCCGCCGACCGCGTCCAGGACGATGTCGACCGGGGCGACGTCCGCGAGCGCGTCGTACGTCACGACCTCGTCCGCGCCCAGGGACCGCACGAAGCCGGCCTTCGCGGCCGAGCTCACCGCGCCCACCACCCGCTTCGCGCCGCGCGCCTTGGCGAGCTGCACGGCGAGGTGGCCGACGCCGCTCGCCGCGGCCGTCACCAGCACCGACTCGCCCTCGGCCGGGCGGGCGGCCTCGTAGGCGCCGAGGGCGACCAGGCCGCAGCGCACGAGCGCGACGGCGTCCACGGCGCTCGCGGAGGCGGGCACGGGGGAGGCCATGGAGGAGTGGATGAGGGAGCGTTCGGCGTAGCCGTCGGCGAAGCACAGGCCCGTGACGCGGTCGCCGACGGCGAAGCCGGTCACCTCCGGGCCGACGGCGACGATCTCCCCGGCGACCTCGCCGCCCAGGCTCGCGGGCAGCGGGATGCCGCCCCCGCGCACCTTCCGTACGACCGGGAGGGTGACGCCGATGGCCTCGGTGCGCAGCAGGAGTTCGCCGGGGCCGGGACGGGGGACGTCCGCCGTCTCGACGCGCAGGACCTCGGGGCCGCCGTTCTCGTGATACCGGACGCGACGCATGGGCACCTCACCTCACAGGAGTCGTTGGTGATCCCAACGGTATCTCATTTCGTTGGGGAGTCCAATGGTTTCTTCGGTAGGCTCGTGCCATGGCAGAGAACGAGCCCGCGCTCACCCGGATCCGCGCCCTCCCCAGCTGGCTGCTCAACCGCGCCTCCGCGCGCGGCCGCCGCCTCGTCGGCGAGGCCCTCGCCCGAGAGGGCATGCGCATGCCGCACCACGCCGTGCTGTCCGCCGTCGCCGACCTCGGCCCCGTCGCCCAGGCGGAGCTCGGCCGCACCACCGGCTTCGACCCCAAGGACATGGTCGGCATCCTCAACGACCTCCAGGCCGCCGGGCTCGTCACCCGCGCCCCCGACCCCACCGACCGCCGCAAGAACGCGATCTCCCTCACCCCCGAGGGCCACCGGCTCCTGGCCCGCCTCGCGATCCTGGGCGAGGAGGCCAACGAGACGCTGCTCGCAGTCCTCTCGCCCGCCGAGCGCGAACAGTTCCTGGCGCTCCTGACCCGGGTCGCGGAGGTGGGCGACTGAGGGCGTCCGGAGTCGTCAGTCCAGCACCACCCGCTGCTCGCCCGCGTACACGTTCATCGACGACCCGCGCAGGAAGCCCACCAGCGTCAGCCCGGTCTCCGCGGCCAGGTCCACCGCCAGCGACGACGGCGCCGACACCGCGGCGAGCACCGGGATCCCCGCCATGACCGCCTTCTGCGCCAGCTCGAACGAGGCGCGCCCCGACACCAGCAGCACCGTGCCCGACAGCGGCAGCAGCCCCTGCTGGAGCGCCCGCCCGACGATCTTGTCGACCGCGTTGTGCCGGCCCACGTCCTCGCGCACGTCCAGCAGTTCGCCCTCCGCGGAGAACAGCGCCGCGCCGTGCAGGCCGCCCGTCCGCTCGAAGACCTGCTGCGCCGCCCGCAGCCGGTCGGGCAGGGCGGCCAGAAGTGCCGGTTCCAGCCGCATCGGTGACGGACCGTCGGAGATCGGGTGCCGCGCGGTCGTCCGTACGGCGTCCAGGCTCGCCTTGCCGCACAGGCCGCACGACGAGGTGGTGTAGACGTTGCGCTCCAGCGCGATGTCGGGCAGCGGCACCCCGGGCGCGAGCCGCACGTCCACGACGTTGTACGTATTGGAGCCGTCCTCTGTCGCCCCGGCGCAGTAGACGATGCTGGCCAGCTCCTCCGCGCCGGCCAGCACGCCCTCGCTGACCAGGAACCCCGCCGCGAGCGCGAAGTCGTCGCCGGGGGTGCGCATGGTGATCGCGAGCGGCTTGCCGTTCAGCCGGATCTCCATCGGCTCCTCGGCCACCAAGGTGTCGGGGCGGGCGCCGACGGCCCCGTCCCGGATGCGGATGACGCGGCGTCGTGCGGTGACCCGTCCCATGTCGATCAGTCCCGGTGCTGGTGGTGGCGGTGGACGCCTCATTCTCCCCGGCGGCGCCGACCGCCCGGGCCGCGGGGCCGGGGAAGAGCAAGCCCGGGCTAGCCGATGCCCTGGCGGTCCGGGCGGAGGGCGAAGTCGCGGTCCGCCGGCTCGCGCACGTGACGCTCCACCGCCTGCCGCAGCAGCTCGCGGTGGCGCAGCAACGGCGAGCGCCGCCCCTCCGGCGCCAGCGCCGACAAATCCTCCAGCGCGGCCATCAACCGCCGAGTCACCTGCGGCGCACCCGTCGCGCAGCCCCGGATCTCCGCGAAGCCCAGGTCGACGAGGTTCGTCCAGCCGGGCAGGTCCTGCACCAGCCGCACCGTCCCCCGGCGGTCGCAGTGCCGCAGCGCGCCCAGCGGGCGGCCGGCGACGGCGGCCAGGATCTGCACGATCCGGTCCAGGCACTGCACAGCGGTCGTGGGGTCGTTGACGGCGGGGGACAGGGCCCGCTGCGCGATGTCGGACAACTGCCGCAGCCCGAACCCCAGGTCCTGGTGAAAGGTCCGCTCCACGCCCACCGACACGGTGTAGCGCAGCGCCCGCGGCGGCGGCCCCGTACCGCCGTGCACCGCGAGCACCGGCGTGCCCGGCACCACGAAGTCCCCGATCCGCGGGATCAGCCGCAGCACGACCCCGTACCGCCGGGCCACCCGCACCAGCCGCGCGATGTTCACGTCCCGCAGCACCCCGGCCCGCCCCCGGTGCGCGACCTCGGCCGAGGCGGGGCCGAGCGCGGGGGCCCCGGCGCCCGCCGCGCCGTGCTTGTCCAGCACCCGGAAGGACTCCCAGGCGATCCGGTCGATGACATGGCTGACCCGCATCAGCCGGATCGTGGAGTTCACATAGGCGATGAACAGCACCAGGCTCACCATGACCATCACCACGCAGGCGATGCTGGAGAGGAACGGCACCGTCCGCACCGTGCGGGGATCGGTGTCCCCCTGGTACGAGGCCTGCACCAGCAGCGCGAACAGGAACGTCGCGAGGAAGACCGCGAACGTGCACTTGGTGATCCGGCTGCGGACGTAGAGCCGCACCACGCGCGGCGAGAACTGCCCGCTGGCCATCTGGAGCGCGACCAGGCTGATGGAGAACACCACACCGATGAAGGTCAGCATCGCGGACCCCACGGTGGTGATGATCGACTTCGTGTCGTCGGCGAGGTCGATCAGGGAGGAGACGGTGTCGTAGTCCCCCTCCCGCTGCAGGGTCTCGATCAGCAGCCCGTCGAGCTCCAGGGCCACCACCGCCGTCACCGCGGCCCCCACCAGCCCCACGGCCGGGGCGAACCAGAAGGTGTCCCGCAGGTGCTCCCGCAACGGCGACAGCGGCCGGGGTCTGCGCCGCGCGACGCCGTTCGGTGTCACGGTTTGTCCAGCATTGCCCATAAATGGAGCTTATGGCCCGCATGGATACCCAGGTGAAAGGCACTCCGAAACCTTGGTATTGTTATCCATGTCGCCGCGGGGAACACCTCGCAGAGACAGACACCTTGTCCGGGTGGCGGAATGGCAGACGCGCTAGCTTGAGGTGCTAGTGCCCTTTATCGGGCGTGGGGGTTCAAGTCCCCCCTCGGACACCAGCAGAAACCCCAGTTCACCTGGGGTTTTTCTGTTTTTCGGCGCCTTGTCGCATCCAGCGTGACCCACCGCGTGACCCACGGAATCGGCGGCTTCCCAGACCGACGGCGTGACCAACCACGAGACCAGCCGTCCAGGGGATCGTGCTCAGGCCACCGGCGCGGGCTCGGTGAGGTGCATCTCGGTAGCCCGTGCGAGACGCATCCGGCTCGCAGCGGCAGGTCTTCGAGTCGTCGGCCGCTCGCATCCAGGGCGCGTGGCGTACGGCCATGGGCTACGTGGGCAGCTCCACCCTTCATCAAGGCTCATTCGGCCCGGCTGCCGGCAGTGATCTCCGTGGCCCTGGCCCTCGTCGTCCACTATGTGCCGGACCTGCCCGATGCCCTGATCTACGCCCTCGCGGTCGCTGTGCCCGGTGCCGGTGAGGGGGTGCGGTGGATCGAGGACAGGAAGACCCTGGGCGAGGCAGGAGGTGCAGTTGGTGACGTGAGCGAAACGTGAGCGAAGCGTGAGCGCAGGCTGAGAACCTGGCATTCCGCTTCCGGTGGGCTCCGGCTTCTGCCGGTTCGCCCCTGGTAGGCGGGCTCTGATACACGATGTGGACGCTGAAGGTTGCAAGCCGGGCTGCCTCCCATCACCAATGAGACGGAAGGCCGGAACTTGCCGCCCACCAGATTTTTCCGCGCACGCCGATCGGTGACCGCCATGTGGCTGGCACTGATCGGAATCATCGGGATCATGATCACTGTGCCCACCTCGGCCAACGCTTTCCAGCCCAACGAGCGCGGGATTGCGACCTGGAACTCGCAGGGAGGGAATAAATGGAACACGGTGAGGGATCTCAGTAACCAAAACGATCTCGTCGCCATTCAAGAAGCCGGGCAGGACCCGGAACACATGGTCGACATGCGTTTCGAAGGGCAGTTTTACGTCAACGGCTATTACGTGAACCGCTACGCATGGGGAAACCGGTTTGTGTACTGGATGCGGACGTCGCCGACGACCGACAGCGCACAGATGAATCTGGCTTTTGTCACGCATGAGCGGGCGGACCAGGTAATCGTTGCCCCGTCCGGAGCGGACAGGACCCGCCCGGCATTGGGGCTGCGTTTCGGCGACGATATTTACTACAATGTGCACGCGCAGGCCAGTGGCGAGCGCAACGAAGTAGGGGCATTGCTGAACAGCATCCACGGCGTCTCGGCAGGGCGCCAGTGGACCGCCCTGGGGGACTTCAACCGGGAGCCGAATCAGCAGGTGCACGACTGGGCCACAAGCCTGGGTGCGTACGTCTACCACAGCGGGTCTGTGACGCAGCATTCCCAGAACGAGCTCGACTACATGATCTCGTCCCGCTCCATGCAGAATTATCGTGGAGAGGTGCACGGCGACGGTCTCTCGGATCACTATCCGATCTATTTCCGCACTCACCTGGCCGCGAACGGCGCCACGGTCAGCCTGTCCAACGATAAGCGTGAACGATTCGCACAGCCCGAAAAGGGAAGCAGCGCGAATGGCACTCGCATTGTCACAGGCGAATACGGCGGAAAGGGAAGCACCTGGAGGCTCCAGCACGCGGCAAACGGTGGCCAATGGGATTTCAAGTTCATCAACACTACCACTGGCAAGTGCATGGACGTGAGCAAGGGAATTTACTCCCAGCAGGGCGACTTCATCGACGAATACGACTGCATGGACATACCGAACCAGGTGTTCACCATCTATTCCTCGACTGCTGAACCGGGGTCCTGGCAGATCGTGAACAAATACACCAACCTGACTGTGGACGCCATGGGCGACACCCCCGAGTATCTGGGCCTGTGGCAGGGCAACGGGGGCCTCAACCAGCGGTTCATGCCGATCTTCTCCTCATGAAAAGCCGGGTCGCCTGCGGCCCCCATACTCAGTGCTGGTGAAAGCGTGCAGTTCGTTGCAATACTCCGGCTCAGGGGATGCGATGGACCACCAGATCCGGGAGGACCGGAGGCCGTAGGGACGGAAGAAGCTGACCGCTGAGCGGGCGGCATGCTTCCAGCTCATGCGGCAGGGCTACAGCAACAAAGAGGTGTGCCGGATCGTGGGTATCAACCCGCGGACCGGCAAGGTGTGGCGCAACGGCCGCCGCGCCCACAGGGCTTGTCGAAGGCGCGTCTCCCCGGTTCACCGGGAGCCGTCTTCGGCAGGCCCCGGCCGCTGTCTGCGGGAGTCCGGGCGCATCCACATCGCCGACCGGCTGCGGGAGAAGGTGTCCGTCCGGACCATCGCGGCCGGCCCGCCGTGTTGACCTTGACCTGATCGGATGCCGGTTGGTCACATGACCGACGCGTGACCGACAGAGGGCAGGAACGGTCCGAAACCCGCAGGAAAAGCCGGGTACCATGGGGTGGCAGCAAAGCCCCTAAAGTTGGTGTTTCCGCAGGTCAGATGCCCTGCGAGCTGGTGTCTGAGGCGAGAGTTCAAGTCCCCTCTCGGACACGGACACCACGAAGAACCCCAGTATTTGCTGGGGTTTTTCTGTGTTCGGGAGGCGGCGCGCCGACAGTGTGACCAGCAACCCGAGAGATACAGCCCCTTTTGACCGGAGACGGTAACTTTGTCCTCCGGTAGCAGCCGTTCGCTGCGTTCCCAGAGATCCACGAGGCATGAACGTTTCCCGTACCGACCGCATCCACGGTGACCGGCCCGACGTGACCGGCCACCGCCCCGTCCGCGTGGGCGTGCTCGTCACCGCTCTCCTCACGGCCTGCATCGCCTTCCAGCTCAACGCGAGCATGCTCAGCCCCGCGCTGAAGAGCATCGAGGACAGCCTCGGCGCCAGCTCCGCCGAGATCGGTCTCACCCAGACCGCCTTCTTCACCTCGGCCGCCCTGTTCTCGCTCTTCCTGCCGCGCCTCGGCGACGTCGTCGGCCGCCGCAAGGTCCTGGCCGGGATGCTGGCCCTGATGGCCGTCGGATGCGTCGTGGCCGCGCTGGCGACCAGCGTGCCCATGCTCTTCGTCGGCCGTGTCATCCAGGGCGCCTCCGGCCCGGTCGTCCCGCTGTGCCTGATCATGCTGCGGCAGGAGGTGACCGAGCCCAAGAAGTACGGCACCCTCCTCGGCGTGATCACCGCGGTCAACGGCGGCATCGCCGGTGTCGACTCCCTCGCGGGCGGCTACCTCGCCGACAACCACGGCTTCGGGTCCGTCTTCTGGGCCATGGCCGTCGTCGCCGTGATCGCCACGGTCCTCGTCGCCACCCTCACCCCCGAGACCAAGGTCCCGGACGCGAGCCGCATGGACTGGCCCGGCGTCGGCCTGCTGGTCGTCTCGGTCGGCTCGCTGCTCATCGCCCTCAACGAGGCGGGCAAGCTCGGCGCCGCGAACTGGACCTTCGTCGGCGTCCTCACGGTCGTCTCCGCCGTCGCCTTCGCCCTGTTCTGGCGGACCGAGGACCGCAGCACCCACCCCCTGGTCGCCACCCGGCACCTGCGCCAGCGCTCGACCTGGGCCACCCTGCTGACCACCGTGCTCACCATGACCGGTGTGTTCGCCGTCATGAACGGGCTGATCCCCGCCTTCGCCCAGGACGCCAAGGCGGGCCTCGGCATGACCGCCGAGCAGTCCGCGTGGTGGACCCTCACGCCGTACGCGCTGGCCGGACTGGCCATGGGCCCGGTCGCGGGCCGGCTCGCCGCCACCTTCGGCTACGGGCGGATCCTGCGCATCGGGCTCGTCGGGGCCGCGGCGTCCGTCGTCCTGATGATCCTGACGATGCCCGCCCACTCCCGCGTGCTGCTGCTGGTGGCCTCGGTCCTCGTGGGCATCACCTACGCGGGCGTGGCGAACATCGTCCTCAACGGGCTCGGCATCGTGCTGTCCCCGAGCGAGAACCCGGGCTTCCTGCCCGGGCTCAACGCGGGCGCCTTCAACCTCGGCGCCGGTCTCAGCTTCGCCCTCCTGTACGCGGTCAAGACCGCGACCGCGCCCTCGGACCCGGCGTCGTCCACCGGCTACACCTCCGGCATGATCGCCGGAGTGGTCATCCTGGCCGCGGCCATCGCGACGTCCTTCCTCATCCCGAAGCCGGTGGCGGCCGAAGCGCACGCCTGACGCTTCCCGGACCCCCGTGCGGGGGCTGCCCCCGTGGCAGCCCCCGCACGGTCATGTCGCGGGCCATGTGGCGTACCTGCGCATGCCGTACAGCAACGGCGCCGGGCGGGGCTCCGGCGCCTTGTCCGTGCGGGCGACCTCGCCCAGGACGATCGTGTGGTCGCCCGCCCGGGTGAGGCGTATCACGCGGCATTCGGCCCAGGTGTGCGCGTCCTCCGGGAGGACGGGGAGCCCGAGGTCCGGGGACAGCCGCCAGGGGATCTTCGCGAAGCGGCCCGCGTCCCGGGTGGCGAACGCCTCCGCTGCGCGGCGCCCCGCCCCGTGCAGCAGGTTCAGGGCGAACCAGCCGTGCTCCGCGAGCACCGGGAGCGTGCTGCCGGAGTTGGAGGCGCACAACAGCAGCAGCGGCGGCGCCAGCGAGACACCGCACCAGGCGGTGCACGCGAAGCCGTAGGGGTTGCCGAGCCCGTCCTGGGTGGTCACCACGGCCACCCCGCCGGGATGGGAGGCCATCAGGGCGCGGAAGCCGTCGGGATCGACGAGGGTGAGCATGGCGGTGCCGTCGTCGACGGCGCCGCTCCTGCCGGATGCGGTGGTCATGGCGGGGTCCTCCCATGGGTGGTGATCATGACGTCCTCACGTCGGGTGCGGCGGCCGGAACCGACCGCCGCCGTGACCGCGATGCTCGCCACGCACAGCACCGTGACCACCCCGGCGAAAATGCCCGCCGCCGCCATCAGCGTGCCGTGCGACAACAGCACGGCCACACCGACGACCGGCAGGGTCAGGCCCAGATACGCGGCGACGAAATAGCTGGAGACCAGCTCCGAGACCCGGTCGGGCCGCGCCTGTGATGCCACCAGCGCCAGACCGGACTTGAAGGAGGTGCCCGCGCCCGCGCCGCCGAGCACCGAGCCGCACAGGAAGAGCGGCAGCGAGGCGGCGGACAGCCCCGCCACGATCAGCCCGAGCCCCAGCGGCACACCGGCCATGCCCACCGCCAGACCGGTGCGCGGCGGCAGCCGCACCGCGAACAGCTGGGCCGCCCCGGCGGAGCCGAAGGCGCTGAACGCCACCAGCCCGACCGCGAGATGGCTGTGGTCGTGCAACCCCTCGACCAGGAAGTTCCCCGCGAGCGAGGCCAGCAGACCCAGCAGCGCGAAGGACGCGAAGACCGCGACCGCCGCGGCGGCGAACGTACGGCGGGCCGCGGCGGGCACGCTCAGCCGCTGCGGCCGGATCCCGCCGCCGCGCGGCGCGACGGGCTCGGGCAGCACCGCCAGGGCGAGCCCCGGCAGCAGCAGCGCGGTCAGGACGGCGTACGGCAGGACGGTGGGGGAGGGGGCGTACTCCACCAGCAGCCCCGACAGCAGGGAACCGGCGCCCAGACCGGCCATGTTGGTGACCGACGCGATCAGCGCCGCACGGGGCCGGTCCGGGTGCAGCTCCCCCAGATAGGCGGTGGCGGCGCCCGTGGTCAGCCCCACGGAGACACCGGACAGCACGCGCCCGGCGAACAGCCCGGGCAGCGTGGGGAAGACGATGAAGACGACGCCGCTGACCGCGGCGACCAGCAGCGCCGGGGCGAGCGTGGCCCGCCGCCCGATCTGGTCCGACAGCCCCCCGAACAGCAGCAGGGAGACCAGGATGCCGCCCGCGTACGCCGCGAAGACCAGGGCCACGACCGGCGGGGACAGGTGCAGCCGCTGCGCGTACACGGAGTAGACGGGTGTGGGAACGGTGCCGCCCGCCATCACCACCAACAGCACGTAGGTGACGGTGGGCACGGCGGCGCGCGACGCCCTGGCGGGCGCCGGCGCGGCGGTGGCGGGCGCGCCCGCGGGGGCGGCCTGCCGGGGTCGGATGGCGCTCACCAGTCGAAGGCCGTCGCGTCGTGGAGGTTGACGCCGAGGGCAGCCTTGCCGAGGTACTCCAGGCACTCCTCCGGCTTGGCGGGCATGACGGAGGCGAACGACGCCTCCCGCAGCAGCCGTTCCAGCGGCTGCGAGCGGTTGACGGCGGCCGACCCGCAGATGCGGACGGCGTCCTGGGCGAGCTCCGGGCCGACCTCGCCGACGATGTACTTCGCCGCGTGCACCGCGGCGTTGGCGCCGACCGTGCCCCGTCCGCTGTCGATCCGCGCGCCCGCCTCGTGGACCAGCGCCCGCGCCGCGCTGAGCCGCGCGGCCATCCGGCCGAGCTCCCGTTGCAGCACCGGCGAGGCGGCCCGGCGGGGCGAGGCCGCGACATGGTCGGTGGTGAAGCGGAGCACCGCCTCGGCGATGCCCAGATACGCGCCGGTGTAGCCGGAGATCATCCAGTGCGGCTCGCGCACCAGCTTGTACATCGACATCCCCTCGACCCCGAGGAAGAGCCGGGAGCGCGGTACGGGCACGGCGTCGAGGACCATGCCCGCGGTGCTGGTGCCGTACATCGCGGACAGGCTGTGCACCTCGCCGAAGCGGACGCCCGGGTCGTCGGCGGCCACCACGAAGTGCGAGACCTCGCCGCTGCCCTCCGTCCCCTCGGCACGGGCCGCGACCACGTAGTAGTCGGCCACGCCCGCCAGCGAGACGAACGACTTCTCCCCGGTGAGGACGTAGCCCCGGCCGTCGGCGGAGGGGCGGTACGTCGTGCGCACCCCCCGCAGCTTCGCGCCGCTCCCGGCCTCGGAGGTGGCGGACGCGAACATCTTCCGCCCGTGGACCACCTCGTCGTACAGCCAGGACCGGAAGGCGTCCGCCGCGGGCGGCAGCGGCGTGGCGGCCGACTCGCACAGCGAGCCGATGGCGACGTTGTGCATGTTGAAGCCGAGGGCGGCGGCGCCGTTGTGGGCGCCCAGCACGGCCAGCACCCGGGAGTACCCGGCGAAGCCGAGCCCGGCGCCGCCCGCCTCCCGCGGCACGAGCAGCCCCAGCAGGCCCGCGTCCCGCAGGATGCGGTACGTCTCGTGTCCGTCGGCACGGCCGGCGTCCACGTCGGCGGCCAGCGGCGCGAGGGCAGCGCCCGTCTTCTCGGCGAGTTTGAGGAGTTCTTCGATGTCGGTGGGCAGGGACTCGGTGGGCATGGACAGGGCCATGAGGGGCCTTTCGGGAATCAGTTCTCTACGGGAAGGCCGAATTCTCGGGCGACGCCGACGCGCAGCAGGTCGTTCGGGCCCGCATAGGTGAGGGCCGCCATCGGGCTGTGCAGGTCGGCGGGGAGTTCGGAGTCGGCGATGAAGGCCCGTACGCCGGAGAGCGCGGTGGCGTGCCCGGTCAGCCGTACGTAGTCCTCCGACACGGAGATCTTGGTGAGCGCCGCCTCGGCGGACAGCCGGCGCGTGGGCGTGCCCGCGTCGAGCCGCGCCGCCATGGCGTACAGCAGGCTGCGCGACCTGTGCAGGGCCAGCGCCATGTCGCTGACCCGCGCGGCCACTTGGTGACTCGCGCCCATCCTGCGCCCGAAGTGGTCGCGCTCGGACGCCCAGGCGGTGATCCGCTGGAGCGTCCGGCGCATCGGGCCGAGGGCGTAACCGAGCAGCAGGGCCCGCTCCCACGTGGTGGTGGAGGAGAGGATCGCGAGTCCCGAGCCCTCCGCGCCGATCCGGCGGTCCGCGGCCAGGCGCACACCCTCGAAGGCCAGCTCCCCCATGGGCACACCCGGCAGCGCGGTCTTGGCGAACGCGTCGGCGCGGGTCACCCCCGGTGTGTCGACGGGGAAGAGGAAGGCGGACAGGGCGAACGGCGAACGGTTCTCCTCGGTCCGGGCGAAGACCAGGGCCAGGTCGGCCACCGGCGCGGCCGTGATGAAGGTCTTGGCACCGTCCAGCACATAGCCGTCGCCGTCACGGCGGGCCCGGGTGTCCATCGACAGCGGGTCGCTGCCGCCCCGGCGCTCGGTCAGCGCGTGACACAGCAGGACGCGGCCCTCCTGGAGGTGGGCGAGGGACCGCCACGCCTCCTCGGGGAGCACCGCGCGCAGGGGGTACTGCATGCCGAACACCTGGGACGCCAGGGCGTAGACGACACCCGGGTCGACGCCCGCCAGGCCGATGCCCTCGATCATGGCCAGGGAGCGGGTGACGGCCCCGGGGGCGGCACCCGCCCGGTCCGGCTCCGGCGGATCCAGCCGCAGCACCCCGAGCCCGGCCAGGGCCTCCCACTGGTCGCGGAAGCCCTTGCCTGTCAGCTGCTCGGCCAGCGGCCGGGCCCGGTCGCGGTATTCGCTCACCACGGCCTCGGTCGCGGTGGGGCCGGTGCGCAGCAGACGGTCCGTGGCGGTCATCGCGCGGCCCCCGCCCCGATGTTCTCCAGGACGGCCCACAGGGCCCCGGGGTTGCGGAAGTTGGCCGCGACGATCTCGGTGTCCGGCAGGGTGAGACCGGCCTCGGCGTCGAGGGCGGTGACGATCTGCATGATGGTGAGCGAGTCCAGCAGGCCCAGTTCGAGCAGCGGGGTGTCGGGGAGGAGCCGCTGCGGCTCCTCCCCACGACCCCAGGTGATCTTGCTGCTGATGAGGGCGCAGAGGTCTTCCACGGTGTGCACGGTCGGGCTCCTTCGGTGGGAGGGTTCAGGCGGTGACGGTGGAGATGGCGAGCGCGCGGCGGTCGACCTTGCCGCGGGCGTTGACGGGCAGCGAGTCGGTGGTGACCACCCGGTCGGGCAGCATGCGCAGGGGCAGGACGCCGCGCAGTCCGGCCAGGACGTCCTCGGCACTCGCGGCGGTCCGGACGTACGCCCAGATCTCGCCCCGGTGCGGGCCGTCCTTGGCGACGACCGCGGCGGCGGTGACCTGCGGCAGGCCGAGCACGGCGCTCTCGACGTCGAGCAGGTCGATGCGGTGGCCGCGCCGCTTGACCTGCGAGTCGCCGCGGCCGCGCAGGAAGATGCGGCCGTCCCCGGTGATCCGGCCGATGTCGCCGGTGGCGTACGCGCGGCGCGGGACGCCGTCGCGGAAGACGACGGTGCGGGTGGGGTCGACCAGGGTGCCGTCCTGGAGATAGCCCTGGAAGACGGTGGCCCCGGCGACGAGGATCTCGCCCTGGCCGTCGGTGGGCCGGCCGTCCTCGTCGAAGACGTCGACGGTGTCGCCGTCGACGGCCCGGCCGATGGTGATCTCCTGGTCGGCGGTCCAGTCGGCGGGCACCCGGCTGTAGGTGCACACATTGGTCTCGGTGGGCCCGTAGAGGTTGTAGAAGGGCACCTCGCCCAGGAGGCCGAGATACCGCTCCAGCGGGCGCGGCGCGAAGGGCTCGCCCGCGAAGGCCGCGACCCGCAGCGAGGCCGGGAAGTGCCCCTCGATGCCGCCCTGTTCGAGCATGCCCTGATAGAGCGAGGGCACCGCGTAGAACGCGGTGATCCGCTGCTCCGTGAGCCAGCCGACGACGTCGCGCGGGAAGGCCCGCAGCACGTCGGGCATCAGGACGGCGCAGGCGCCCGCCGCTGCCGTGCTGAACAGGTCGAAAGTCGTGAGGTCGAAGGTGAGCGCGGCCTGCGAGCCGACCCGGTCCGCCTCGGTCAGGCCGAGCTCCTCGGCGGCCCAGAGGGCGAAGTGGGCGACGTTGGCGTGGGAGAGGAGGACGCCCTTGGGGCGGCCGGTGCTTCCGGAAGTGAACAGGACGTAGCCGCCGTGGTCTGTTGGGGCGGGAAGTGGTGCGGGCCGGTCTGTGGTGGGGAGGGTGCGGATCCAATGCAGGCCGTGGTCCAGTGCGCCTTCCGTTGCCGCGGGGCTCCCGGGCGTCAGCGCCTCCGCCGCGGCCCTGCGGCTCGCCGCCGGCGCCCGGTCCGAGGTGAGCAACACGGAGATGCCCGCGCCGCGCACCATGTGCGCGGTCCGTACCGGCGGGTCCGCCACGTCGAGCGGGGCCACGACCGCCCCGGCCCGCAGGCCCGCGTAGATGCCGAGGACCGCGGCCGTCCCCTTGGGGGCGTGGACGCCCACCCGGTCGCCGGGCGCCACCCCGACGGCGGCCAGCCGGCCCGCCAACACCTCGACGGCGTCGTCCAGTTCGGCGTACGTCCAGGTGCGTCCCTCGGCGGTCAGGGCCGGTCGGCCGGGATGGCGGTGGGCCGCGGCGGTGAGCAGGGCGTCCAGGCGGGTGTCGTCGGTGTCGCTCATGGTCGTGTCTCCTGGCGCAACGCTGGGTCGACAAGGAAGGTGTGAACGGCTTCGATCACGTCGTCGGTCCGTTCCAGGTGCGGGGTGTGGCCGCAGTCGGACAGCTCCAGCCGCCGTACGGGGCCGGGCAGGGCGTGCTGTGCCGCGTCGAGGTGGGCCGCGGTGCCGTACTGGTCGCGGTCGCCCTGGACGAGGAGGACGGGGGCGGTGACCCCGGCGAGGTCGGGCCCGATGTCCCAGTCGCGGAACTCCGGGGAGAGCCACACCCGGCTCCAGCCGTGGAAGACGGCCCCCGGGTCCTGGTGGTAGAAGGCCAGCTCCCGGGCCAGCGGCCCGGACGCGAAGGCGGCGCGGGCCGCTTCGATGCCCTGCAGGGTGCGGTCCTCGACGAAGAGGTGCGGGGCCATCGCCACGGCCGCTTCGACGGGGTGCGCGGCCGCGTGCAGCAGCGCGATCGAGGCGCCGTCGCTGTGGCCGACGAGCACGGGCCGGTGCAGGCCGAGCCGGTCGAGGAGCTCGGGCAGGACCTCGTACGCCTCCTCGTGCATATAACGGGGTGACCTCGGCAGCCGGGCCGGGCCCGAACTTCCGTAACCGTGGCGGGAGAAGACCAGGGCGCGCCGCCCGGTGGCCGCCGCCAGGCGTGCGGGAAAGCGCCGCCACATGGCGATGCAGCCGAGTCCTTCGTGAAGGAGAACCAGAGGTGCCGCTTCGGGGTCGCCGCCGAGCACCGTGTATTCGACGGGCCCGCGCGATAACTCGATGGTGGACATCCGATGTCCTCGCTGTGAGTGCCGGTTGGGTGAACAGGGAACGCCGACCATCGGCCGAACCGATACTTGCTCACGCCAATGTCGTCGTCAACTGCTTTCTGGATTCGGGGAGTTGAATCCAATGCGACGAGGACCGCGGTAAACTGCGCGAACCGCGGAATGTGAAATTCCTGCCGCACCGGGGTGTGGCGGACCGGTCCGGCGGCGTTCTTCCGGGTGTACGCGCAGGGGGAGTCCGGACTTCCGTGATCAAGCGGCAAATCGCGGTGAACGTCCTCCAGTTGCGGTATCCCTCCCCATTCGGGCCGATCCTCCGGAGGCCGCTCGGAGCGCCGGCCGCCCCGGGGTGAAAGGCGTCACGGTCGCGGAAAAGTGCTGGCATCGCGCCGTGTGCAGGGGTTATCATGAACTTTCCTTTGATTTCCCGGAGTTCGCGTCGCATCGCACACCGGACGCATTTATTCGCAAGGCCGGTCAAGAGGCCCTCCGGGACCGTCCGGGGCGAAATCCTCCGGTCCGCCGAATCCACTCCTTCCCGCCCGGCCGGCTCGCCCGGCCCCTCCATCCGCCCTGGGCCGAGGCCGTGCGGCCCCATTGAGCGGCGCCTGACGCACCCTGACAATCAGGACAAGGGGGAGGGAGATGACCATGAGCGACTTCCAGGATGTCGTGGTCGTCGGCGGCGGGCCCGCGGGCCTCGCGCTGGCCGTCGCGCTGCGGCTGTACGGGGTGGGCGTGACCGTCGTCGAGAAGGAGGGCCGCCCCGGGCGGGAGCCCCGTGTCGGTGTGCTGCGGCAGCGAGCCCTGGAAGTGCTGCGCGACCTCGGCTGCGCGGAGGGACTCCTGGCCGACGGCCTGCTGCTGAGCCGGGCCGAGGTGTACGTCCGGGGGCGGCACATCGGCCGGCACGCGACGGACGTGCCCGGCACGGCCTTCCCCCGCCCGCTGTCCGTCGAACAGGGCGCCGTGCGGCCCCTGTTGGAACGCCGCCTCCGGGCGCTCGGCGGCGACGTCCGCCGGGGCACCGAGGCGCTGGCCGTGCGCCTGCGGGGCGACGGCGCCGAGGTGGACGTCCGCGGCCCCGACGGCCGGGCCCGGACGCTCGGCTGTCGCTGGGTCGTGGGCTGCGACGGCGCCCACGGCCTCGTCCGCACGACGCTCGGCGTCCCCTGCGAGGGCGGGCCCCGCCCCGGTCTCCAGGCCCTGCAGATCAACGCCGAGGTCGACTGGAAGTACGGCGACGCCCGCGACACCGTCCGTGTCTTCTTCGAACGCAGGCTGTGCGCCGTCGCGACCCCCAGGCCGGGCGGCGGCTACCGGCTCCTGTGCTTCCTGCGGGACCCCGACCCCCGGATCACCGCGGCGCCCAGCCCCGACGAGGTGCGCGACCTGCTGGCCCACGGCACCCACGACCCCGGCCTGCATCTCATGCCGGCCGACCCGCCGTGGGCCGGCCGTGCCCGCTTCCACGACCGCGCCGCGGCCTCGCTGCGGGTGGGCCGCGCCCTGCTGGTGGGCGACAGCGCCCATGTGTGGGCCCCGGTCGGCGGCCATGGCCTGGACGCCGGGCTGCGCGGCGCGCACAACCTCGGCTGGAAGCTGGCGGCCGTCCACCACGGCTGGGCGGCACCGGCCCTCCTCGACACCTACGCCACCGAGCAGCACAGGACCGCGCGGCAGCTCACGCGGTGGCTGAGCCGCACCCTCCCGGAACTGCCCGCCGCCCCGCCCGTTCTCGCCGCGCTGGGGATCGTCGGCCCCGCCGTGCGGGCGGACGGCCGGATGGACCGACGGGGCCGGGCCGTCCTCAGCCACTTCGCCGCCGACCACCGCACCAGCGCCCTGTCGGCCGACGGCGGCGGCCACGGCCCGCTCCGCGCGGGCGATCGCCTGCCGGACCTCCCCGTCGTCCAGGGCGGGCGGCGGCGCGGGCTGCACGACCTGCTCTCGTACGGGCGGTGGACGCTGCTGGTCGTCCCGGGCCGGCTGGGGAGCGACGTCGGCGACGCGATGGGGATGCGGCGGGTACTGGCGGACTACGCGGTGCCGACGGAGGTGTTCCACGTGCGGCCGGTGTCGGACGAGAGGGGATGGCCCGGGGGCATGCTCCTCGTCCGGCCGGACGGGCATGTGGGCCTGCGGGCGCGGCCGGGGGACGAGCGGGCGCTGTCGGCCTACCTGGGCCGATGGTTCGTCCGGCGGGCGCGGCCGGTCTGAACCGCCCGGCGATCGACACGCACACGGACGCCGGCCGTACCGGACCTCACCGCCCCGCGCCCCGCACCGTGTCCGCCAGTGCCCCCGGATCCGGCGGCAGCCGGGACCCGCGCCAAGCGACATGGCCGTCGGGACGTACCAGGACGTACGGCAGACGATGGCACGCGGCCACCCGCGGTGCGTAGCAGTGGGTCATCCGCAAGGGCACGCCCCGATCGGTGAACGCGCGCTCGAAGCCGTTCAACTGCGCGTAGTCGTGTCGGCGTTCGGAACCGGCGAGCAGCAGCAGACGGTAGGACAGGCCGTAGAGATCGAGGGTGGAGATCCCCGCGCCCAGCCACGCGTGCGGGGCCCGGGCCCCGGGCACGGCGTCCGTACGCCAGTCGAAGTCGCCGGGCCCGTCGGGGACGACGACAGGCGAGTCATATCGGACGCCGAAGGCCGTATCCGGTGAAATGAACTCGCCCTGAGCCTCGCCGCGTTCCAGTCGCCCCGCCAGCTCGGCCCTGGCCCGCACACCCTCCGGGGAGTCCGACAGGACCGCCTCGGACACCTCGCGGCGCATGCCCCGCCAGGGGCCGCCGTGTCCGGCCACCGGGCGCCGTTCGGTGTCGTAGGTGTCGAGCAGGCCGGGGCCCGCCCAGCCCGTCAGCTCCGCGGTGAGTTTCCAGCCGAGGTCGGCGGCGTCGCAGATGCCGGTCTCCAGGCCCGCGCCACCGGGCGGCGGCAGACAGCGGGCGGCGTCCCCCGCGAGCAGGACGCGGCCCTGCCGGAAGCGGTCGGCGACGCGGTGGGTCAGATGCCAGACCCTCTCGGAGACGAGCTCCAGCGGAGTGTCGAGCCCCACCGCCGTACGGACCAGGCTCATCGCGTCCTGCCCGAAGGCGGCGCGCCCCTGCTGCCCGCACTCCGCCCCCACCGTCAGCCGGTACAACTCCCGTCCGTCGACCGCCCGCACGGGGAAGCGCGGTGCCGGCGGCCGGACCAGGAGGTGGACCAGGGCGCCGCGCGAGCCGAGCCGGCCGCGCAGCCGGGGGGCGCGGAAGAGGATGTCGCGGAGGATCCGCGTGCCGTGCCGCGCCGGGGCGGCGATGCCCGCCGCCGCGCGCACGGCCGACCCCGCGCCGTCGCAGCCGACCAGATAGCGCGCCCGGAACGTCAGGCGCGCCCCGTCGCGCAGGTCGGTCGCCGAGGCGGTGACGAGGCCGGCGTCCTGGGTGAAGCCGTCGAACCGGCAGCGGAGCCGCAGCGGTCCCTCGGGATGCGCCCCCACTTCCCGCGCGAGCAGGGGGGTGAGCCGGTGCTGCGGGCAGATCTGTTCGGGCTCGGGGGTGTGCGGCAGGGGCGGTCGGCTGTCGACGGTGCCGCGGCGCACGCGGTGGATCTCGTGTCCGCCGACGGCCGTCACCCAGGCGACGTCCAGCGGGTGGTCACCGGGCCAGCCGGACGCCCGGATCGCGTCGGCGACGCCCCAGCGCCGGAACAGCTCCATCGGCCGGGCCCCGACCGTGCTCGCCCCCGGGTGCGGAACGCAGCCGTCGGAGGCGTCGAGCACGAGGAACCGCACGCCTCGGTACCGCAGGTCCAGCGCCAGCGCCAGTCCGACCGGACCGCCGCCCACGATCAGCACGTCGGTCTCGTGGAGCAGCCGGGTCACCGTTCCTCCTCCCGGTGTCGTCGGCCCCTCGGACAACCCTCGAATACGGAATCGGGAATTGTTTCCGCGATCGAGGATTTCAGTCGGCCGCGCGGAATGGCAATGGGGATTCCCGGCCGCCAATTCCGCACGGAAAGAAATGTAAATAGCATTTCTCGGGACGGGTGGCGCCTCGGGGTGGCCCTCTACGTACCTCCGTGGCCCCGTACTCCATCCGTAGTACCCGACAGTCCGTTCTCAGGTACGACGACGTGCCCGGCGCACCGAGGCAAGGTGGAGGTATGAAGGGCTTCGGGACGGACCGGCGAGGGGCGACGTGAGTTCGCTGGCGATGTCGGTGCTGCTGTGTCTGGTGTCCGCCGTCTGCTACGCGGGCGCGGCCATCGTGCAGGAGCGTGTCGCCACCACCAGCGGTGGCGGAGCCTGCGGTCCGCTGCGGCACGCGAGCTGGTGGGGCGCGGTCGGGCTGACCGGAGTGGGCGCCGCGCTGCACGTGCTGGCCCTGGCCTACGGCCCGCTGAGCCTGGTGCAGCCGCTGGGCGCGCTCACGATCGTCTTCGCCCTGCCGATGGCGGCGGTGTTCGTCCGCAGACCCGTCGGCGCCGTCGGCTGGCGCGGCGCGCTGCTCGCCACCGGAGGGCTGGCGGCGCTGCTGACGCTCACGGGGCCGCCGCGCACCGAGACCCTCGACCGCGCCGCGAGACCCGTGCTCGCCGCGGCCGGGCTGGGCGCCGTCGTCGCCCTCACGCTCGCCGCGCGCTGGGTGTACCGCCCGGTCCTCCGGGGCGTGGTGCTGGCCTCGGCGGCCGGTGTCGCCTTCGGCCTGGCCTCCGTCTTCACCAAGGCCGCCGCCGAGGACTGGACCTCGCACGAGACCGGCTCCCTGCCGCTGGTGCTGGCCTGCGTGGTGTTCTTCGCCTCGGCCGGACTGCTGCTCTCCCAGTCCTCCTACCGCGGCGCGGGCCTCGCCGCCCCGCTCGCCACGCTCACCGTCGTCAATCCCGCGGTGGCCGCCGCCATCGGGATAACGGTGCTCGGCGAGGGCTTCCGCCATGGACTGCTCGGCGGTGTGCTGGCCGCGGCGGCCGGCGCGGTGGCCACGAGCGGTGTGATCACGCTGACCGCGCGCGACGCGGAGCGCGCGCCGCCCGAGCCGGCCGCTCTTCCCGCGCCCCGGGGCTTCGCCCCTGATGGTCCAGGACCGGCGGACCGCCGCATGTCGGGCGCGACTCCGCTGCGCCTGCGGCGGGCGGCCTCAAGTGCCGGCCGGGCCGGACTCGCCACCTGCGACCGCCGAGCCGCGGCACATTCGAGCTCGTCGGACATCTGAGGGCCCCGTGTGCGGGTGCTCGACCGCCGGCCTGCGGCATCAAGCCCGTCGGGGGCACCTCCCAGCGGTAGCCGGGGGAGTCCGGTCCGGGGGCGGCGGGGGCACAGCCCCCGCCCTCACACGTCCGCGGACGCCGCTCGCAGAGCGGCGCGGCACAGCGCGTCCGCTCTGCGCGTCGTCTCCGGCAGGCGGAACTCGCGGGCCAGCCGCAGGGTGAACGCGCAGGCGCCGTCCAGGCTCACCCGATGGCCGACCGAGACGAAGACCGGTTTCACACCGGCCCGGGTGCGGACGGCCCGGCCGACCTCCTCCGCGCCGTCCAGCAGGGGCGAGGTGTCGCCGCGGAGCGGGCCCGGGTCGGCGTGGCGGAAGGTGAAGGGGTTCTTGGCGACGCCGATCGTCGGCAGGCCCGTCAGCACCCCGAGGTGGCTGGCCAGGCCGAAGCGGCGCGGGTGCGCGAGCCCGTAGCCGTCGCAGACCACCAGGCCGGGGGCGACCGGCAGCCGGTCCAGCGCGGCCAGGACGGTGGGTATCTCGCGGAAGGCGAGCAGCCCGGGCACGTACGGGAAGGCGACCCGGCCGACCGCCGTCGCCTCCGCCACGACCTCCAGGGTGCCGCTGTCGAGGGCGACGGCCGCCGCCGCGACGAGGTCGTGCTCGTCGTCGTAGGCGACGTCCACGCCGACGGCGATCAGGGGTACGTCGGGGGACGGCCCCGGCTCGCCCCGCACCACCCGGCCCCGCAACTCGTCCTGGACGGCGGTCGCTTCCGCCTCGGTCGTGGGCCAGCCCGCGGGCAGCTCGTCAGGTGTGTCGCTCATGGTGGGCCTCACGCTACCGGCCGGGCGCGCCGGGGCGGCCGGGGGTCCCGTGGGCGGGCCCGGCGCGCGTAGCCTGTGGATCATGTTCGTACTTGAGCTGACCTACATCGCGCCGATCGAGCGCATCGACGCCGCCCTCGCCGAGCACGTCGCCTGGCTCGACGCGCACTACGCCTCGGGCGTCTTCATCGCCTCGGGCCGCAAGGTCCCGCGCGACGGCGGGATCATCATCGCCATCGGCGACGACCGGGCGAAGATCGAGGAGATCACCAAGAGCGACCCGTTCAGCGTGGCGGGGGTGTGCGAATACTCGATCACCGAGTTCGTCGCGACGAAGACGGCGCCGCCGCTGGAGCCGTACCGCCAGGAGCTGCCGTCCTGAAAGGTCAAAGATTCATCCTTTCGGCCCATGGCGGGTGGCTGTAAGGGCGATCCCCCGGCCCCGGGGGCGCCCATAACGTGAATGCATGACCCCCATAACCCTGCCTTCGACCCTCGACCGCCCTCCGCCCGCCCGGTCGAGGCGCCGCTACGGGTGGCTGCTGGCCGGGCTCTGCGGGCTGTGGATGGTCGAAGGGCGGCTGCTGAGCCGGGCCGTGTACCCGGGTCACGGCGGCGGGCACCACGCGCACCTCGTGGTGTGGTGCGCGGGCCTGCTGGTCGCCGTGTGCGTGCTGCCGTGGGCCCAGCTCGCCGTCCGCGCGGTGGCGGCCGTCGTCGTCTCCTGGTCGGCGACCGGCTATCTGCTGGCCGTCGGCGCGCACGTGCCCGTCTGGGGCCTGACCGAGAGCGCGGCGCTGCTCGTCCTGCTGGCGCTCGTCGCCTGGCGGACGCCCGTACGGGCCGCCGTGCCGCTGGGGATCGCGCTGTCCGCGGGCGTGCTCGCCGCGCCGGTCCGGGACGCCGACGCGCTGAGCACCACCGTGGTCGCCTACTCCCTCGTCGTGGCCGGGGTCGCCGCGCTGGGGCTGTGCCTGCGCTACCGCGACGCCGAACGGGCCAGGGCGGTGGCCGCCGCGCGGGAGGCCGAACGGCTGGAGCTGGCGGGCGAGTTGCACGACTTCGTCTCGCACCACGTCGCCGCGATGACCCTGCTGGCGAAGGCCACCGGCTCGCTGGCCCGGGACGAGCGGATCGCGGCCTCGCTGCGGGACATCGAGGAGGCGGGCGGCGAGGCGATGACCACGGCCCGGCGGCTGCTGCGCGTGCTCCAGCAGGACGAGGCCCACCGCGAGCCGCTGCCCGGCCTGGACCGGATCGCGGAGCTGGTCGACGACTTCTCCCGCACGAGCCCCGGCGCCCCGCGCGTCTCCCTGCACGTCGACCCCCGCTTCGACGCCGGACTGGCCCCCGAACTGGCCGCCTCCGTCCACCGCATCGTCACCGAGGCCCTGGCCAACGTGGCCAAGCACAGCCCCGGCGCGTCGGCCGTGGACGTGGCGCTCCGGGACGCGGGCCCGCGCCTGTTCGTCTCCGTGCGCGACAACGGCCGCACTCCGCCGCACGCCCGCCGCACCCCCGAGGACAGCGGCGGGCTGGGGCTGGTGGGCCTCACCGAGCGGGCCGACGCGATCGGCGGCTCCCTGACCGCGGGGCCGGTGCCGGGCGGGGGCTGGGAAGTGCTCGCCGTGCTGCCGGTCCAGCACTGACGGCGGCATGAGAGTGACGCAGGTCACATCGGATTCATGTGGCTGAGGTATTCGATCCGCCGTCTCTCCAGGAGAAGCAGAGAGAGGCAAGGACCCGTACCACCCCATACCGACCGCAAGGGAGCGCGCGTTGTCCACCGTCATCGACCAGGCTGTCCAGGCACGGCTGATCGCATCGGCCCCGAAGGACCGCGCCGTTCCCGCGCAGCTCCGCTATGTGCCCTCAGACCCCTTCGCGGTGCACATCGCGTTCCCTCCAGTGGCGTCCCTCGACGGGGCGGACGTGGCGTGGGCGTTCGCGCGCGAACTGCTGGCGTGCGGGCTGCTCTCCCCGGCGGGCGGCGGCGACGTCCACGTCTGGCCGTGCGGCCCGGACCGCACCGTGCTGGAGTTCCACGCGCCCGAGGGCATCGCCATGGTCCAGATCGACACCGCCGAACTCCGCCGCTTCCTGGCCCGCTCCTACGCGCTCGTCCCCGCCGGCACGGAGATCGCGCACCTCGACCTGGACACGGACCTGACGGCACTGCTGGACTCCAGCCCCTGAGAGCGCCCCGCATCGACCGTCACGGGGCGACGTACGCCACCCAGTCCGTGCCGCGCAGCGGATGCGCCCGCCAGCCGCGGGCATACGGCGGCAGATACCCGTCACCCGGGTCGTACAGCACGGCCATCGGCTCCCGCGCCGCGGCGCGCACCAGGGCCGCCGTCGTCGTCGACCGGTTGTTCCCCATGGTCTGCGCGGACGCGCACCCCGCCTCGTACGCGATCGGCTGTGCCCGCGGCCCGCTGACCAGACATGGCGCCCGCAGGCCCAGCCGCTCCAGGCCGTCCGCGGCGCGCCGGTAGCGCACCGTGGTGTCCCGCGCGTCCGCCGCGTTCACCCGCAGCTCCTTGATCTGTACGGCGAGGTGCGCGGCCAGTACGGCGCACAGCAGCGCGGCCACGCCGGTACGGGCCCGGCCGTCGCGCACGGCCCGGAGCGCGTGGGCCGCGAGCCCGGCCACCGGCAGGGCCGCCAGCGCGTACGCGGGAAGCAGGAAGCGCGGCGCGGAGTAGTCCAGCAGGAGCAGGTAGGGCGCCGCGACGGACAGCGCACAGGCGACGGGCAGCAGGGTCGCCGCCGTGCGACGGCGTGCCCTCAGTGCCAGCGCGCAGGCAGTGGCGGCGAGGAGGGGCAGCAGCAGCCACCACAGCGAGTGGGTGAGCGGCGGCCCGGCGATGCGGCAGGGGCGGCAGAGCAGCGGCCCGTCGAGCGCCCGGAACGTCGCGGACAGCCCGCCGCCGAGGTGGGCGCCCATGCCGCCCTCGGTGTCGCTGGAGATGTCGAGCCGCCGGGTGATCCCGCCGAAGCGGACGTACGCCTCGACCGCCCACTGCACCCCGCCCAGCGCGAGCCCGCCGAGCACGGCGGCCACGGTGCCCGGGCGCCGCCAGGCGCGTACGGTCGCGCAGACCGCGAGCAGGGGCAGGGCGAGCCAGACGCCGTCCGGCGCGCGGAAGAGCGTGGCGGCGGCGAGCGAGAGGGCGAGGCCGGCGAGGGCGCGGCGCGGCCTTTCGCGTTCCTCGCGGGCGCGCAGGAACCAGCCGACGGCGGCGACCGACGTCAGTGCGACCCAGAGGTTCGGCATGACCTGCGGCCCGCTGAGCACCGTGATCCACAGACTGCCGAAGAGCGCGGCCGCGAGCGCCGGCCGCAGCCGCCCGAGCAGCGGCTCCCACACCTTGAACGCCGCGTACAGCGCCGCCGACGACAGCAGCACGAGCACCACGCGCACGGCGGGCGTCGAGGAGGTCGCGGCCACGACGGGAGCGACGAGGAAGGAGACGCCGCGGGAACGGGGAGCGCTGAAGAACGCGGCGGGGTGCCGGGGATCGACCTGGGAGAGATAGACCGTCTCGTCCCAGCCGAGGTTCATATGGGCGACGGCGTAGCAGAGTTGCGCGAGGGCGTAGAGGAGTGCGACGCCGGCGAGCGGCGGTATCCGCGGCCGCACCGGTGCCCGGCCCTCGGGCGCCTGCCGGGCGGGTGGGAGCGGCCCGGCACCCCGGTGGGGCGCCGTCGGCGTGAGGTCGGAGTGCCGTTCCGTGGGGGCCATGCCCCCTATCTACCGTACTTACGCCCGCTGTTGCCCCCGCTTCGCGGCCGCCGCCCGCTCGACCGACGCCGTGATCTCCGCCTCGGCCGCCGCGCGGTCGGCCCAGCATGCGCCGCTGTCGACGGATTTGCCGGGTTCGAGCTCCTTGTAGACCTCGAAGAAATGCTGGATCTCCAGCCGGTCGTACTCGGGCAAGTGGCGCAGATCTCTCATGTGTTCATGGCGGGGGTCGTTCGCGGGCACGCACAGGACCTTGTCGTCCTCGCCCTGCTCGTCCCTCATCCGGTACATCCCGATCGCGCGGCACCGGATGACCACCCCGGGGAAGGTCGGCTCCCCGGCGAGCACGAGGGCGTCGAGGGGCTCGCCGTCCGCGCCGAGGGTCTCCTCGACGAAGCCGTAGTCCGCGGGATAGCGGGTGGAGGTGAACAGCAGCCGGTCCAGACGGATCCGGCCGCGCTCGTGATCCATCTCGTATTTGTTGCGGCTGCCTTGCGGGATCTCCACGACGACGTCGAAGTCCACGGGTGCCCTTCCGTTGGCGGTCGGCTGCCTCCATGGTGGCGCGGCGCGGGTGCGGCGGGAAGGTATCCGTTCTGCCGGGGCACGGGCCCCGGACCGCGCTGCCGCGCGGTGTCCTCAATCGCCGGACGGGCTTGGGCGGGCTGCAGGTCGGTGATTGCGTGCTGCACATCCAGCCCCGTGAGGGCACCTCTGGGGCCCCCTCGGACGGGGTCCGCGGGGGGCCAGGGGAGTCCGGGGCCGCCCGCCGCAGGCGGGAAGGTGTCCGCCTTGCCGGGGGACGGGCAGGGCGGGCTTGATTCGACCGATGCCGGGTACAGAAATCCCAGCCTGCCGCGAAGACGGCGAAAGGGGATCCGAATGCCGCTGCCCGTGCCCCTGTGCGGGGTCGTGCCGCCGGTCTGCACGCCGCTCACGTCCGCCGGGGACGTGGACGTCCGCTCGCTCGGGGCGCTCGTGGAGCATGTGCTGGCGGCGGGCGCGGAGGCCGTGTTCGCGCTGGGATCCAGCGGGGAGGCCGCCTTCCTGACCGACGACCGGCGCGGCGCCGCGCTCCGGGCCGTCGTCGAGGCGGTCGGCGGGCGGGTGCCCGTGCTGGCGGGCGCCATCGACATGACGACGGCCCGGGTGCAGGCGCACGCCCGCGCCGCGGAGGCGCTCGGCGCGGACGCGCTCGTCGTCACCGCCCCCTTCTACGCGTGCGCGCACCCCGTCGAGACCGCCGAGCACTTCCGCCGCGTCCGGGCGGGCACGGGGCTGCCGCTGATCGCGTACGACATCCCGTCCGCCGTCCACAGCAAGCTCACCGCCGCCGTCCTCCTGCCGCTCGCACAGGACGGCACCCTCGCCGGGCTGAAGGACAGCAGCGGCGACCTCGGCGCGCTGCGCGTGCTGCTCGCCGGGCTGCGCGAGCGCGGCCTCGACCGGACGTTCAGCGTGCTGACCGGCTCCGAACGGGCCGCCGACGCCGCCCTGCTGGCGGGGGCCCACGGCGTCGTGCCGGGGCTGGGCAACGTGGACCCCGCGGGATACGTACGGCTGTACGGGTACGCCCGCGCGGGCCGCCGGCGCGAGGCCGCCGCCGAACAGGACCGGCTGACGGCGCTGTTCGCGCTCACGGAGACGGGCGACCCGGCGGTGATGAGCGCCGGGTCCTCCGCGCTCCTCGGCTTCAAGACCGCCCTGCGCCTGCTCGGCGTCATCGACTGCCCGGCGACCGCCGCGCACCCGGACCCCCTGCCGGAGGCATCCGTGCGCACGGTGCGCCGACTCCTCGAAGAGGCGGGCCTGCTGTGAGCCGGCCCGCGGGTTAGCGTGGGGCATCACCCGCCCCACCCTTCCCGGAGGCACCCATGGCCACGGCTTCAGCACCACTCAAGGCACGGGCGAAGGTCCGTGCGTTCGCGCTCGGGCTCCCGGGGGCGGGCGAGGAATTCCCCTGGGAGGAGGACGCCGTGATCAAGGTCAACAAGAAGATCTTCGTCTTCCTGGGGTCCGAGGGGAACACCGAGACGCCCGGCATCAGCGTCAAGCTCAAGGACGAGGAGGCGCACGGCCACGCCCTCGCCGTGCCCGGCGCCGCGCCCACGGGCTACGGGCTGGGGCGGTCGGGCTGGGTGTCGATCCCGCTGACCGGCGGGGACGTCCCCGTCGAGCTGCTCTGCGACTGGGTCGAGGAGAGCTACCGGACGATCGCCCCCAAGAAGCTCGTCGCCCAGCTCGACGCGGGCTGAGAGGGGGCAGGCGCCCAAGTGCCGCCGGTCCGGCGGGATTTTGCCGGCCGCGGGCCGCGGCCGGGGCTTGTGGAAACTGGAACCCGTTCTTAACATCACGAGTGTTACAGCACTTGTGTCATAGGACTGGGGTCTGGATGACGGAGACGGCGAACGGTCCGCTCACCGGTGTGCGCGTGGTCGAGCTCGCGGGGATAGGGCCCGCCCCGTTCGCCGCCATGCTCCTCGCCGACCTCGGCGCCGACGTCGTCCGCGTCGACCGTCCCGACGGCCCCGGGCTGCACATCGACCCCCGCCACGACCTCACCAACCGCAACAAGCGCTCGGTGATCGTCGACCTGAAGTCCGCGGACGGCCCCCCGGCCGTCCTGGACCTCGCCGAGCGCGCCGACATCCTCCTGGAGGGCTTCCGGCCCGGCGTGACCGAGCGCCTGGGCATCGGCCCCGAGGCGTGCCTCGCCCGCAACCCCCGCCTCGTCTACGGCCGGATGACCGGCTGGGGCCAGGAGGGCCCGCTGGCCGACACCGCCGGGCACGACATCGCGTACATCGCCGTCACCGGCGCCCTCGCACTGGCCGGGCCCGCCGACGGCCCGCCGTACGCCCCCGCCAACCTCCTCGGCGACTTCGCCGGCGGCTCCCTCTATCTCGTCGTCGGCGTCCTCGCCGCCCTCCAGCACGCCCGCGCCACCGGCACCGGCCAGGTCGTCGACGCCGCCATCGTCGACGGCACCGCCCACCTGACCGCCCTCGTCCACGGCATGCTCGCCGCGGGCGCCTGGCAGGACCGGCGCGGCGCCAACCTCCTCGACGGAGGAGCGCCCTTCTACGGGACGTACGAGACGGCCGACGGCCTCCACATGGCGGTGGGCGCGCTGGAGAAGCGCTTCTACGCGGAGTTCCTGGACCGCCTCGGCCTCACGGGCGAGGTGCCCGACCGCGACGACCCCGCCCGGTGGGACGCGCTGCGCACCGCCGTCGCCGTACGCTTCAAGCAGCGCACCCGCGCCGAGTGGACGGCGGTCTTCGCGCACTCGGACGCCTGCGTCGCACCGGTCCTGTCCCTGCGGGAGGCCCCCGGCCACCCGCACCTCGCCGCCCGCGGCACCTTCGTCGAGCACGGCGGCCTCACCCAGCCCGCACCCGCCCCGCGCTTCTCCGCCACCCCCGGCTCCGTGCGCCGGCCGCCCGCCCGGCCGGGCGCGGACACCGCCGAGGTGGCACGCGACTGGGACGTCCGCGGCCTCGCCCCCCACCGGAAGGGCCCGCACCGATGAAGCGTCAGATCTTCACCGCCGACCACGAGGCGTTCCGCAAGGCCGTGCGGACCTTCCTGGCCAAGGAGGTCGAGCCGCACCACGGACAGTGGGAGAAGGACGGCATCGTCCCGCGCGAGGCGTGGCTGGCGGCCGGTCGGCAGGGGCTGCTCGGCCTGGCCGTGCCCGAGGAGTACGGCGGAGGGGGCACCGCCGACTTCCGCTACAGCGCCGTGCTCACCGAGGAGTTCACCCGCGCCGGCGCCGCCGGGCTCGCGGTCGGGCTGCACAACGACGTCATCGGGCCGTATCTCACCTCGCTCACCACCGACGAGCAGAAGCGGCGCTGGCTGCCCGGCTTCTGCACCGGCGAGATCATCACGGCCGTCGCCATGACCGAACCGGGCGCGGGCTCCGACCTCCAGGGCATCCGCACCACGGCCGAGGACCGCGGCGACCACTGGCTGCTCAACGGCTCCAAGACCTTCATCTCCAACGGGATCCTCGCCGACCTCGTCATCGTCGTCGCGAGGACGACCCCGGAGGGCGGGGCGAAGGGCCTCAGCCTGTTCGTGGCCGAGCGCGGCATGCCCGGCTTCGAACGCGGCCGCAACCTCGACAAGATCGGCCAGAAGGCCCAGGACACCGCGGAGCTCTTCTTCCAGGACGTGCGGATCCCCAAGGAGAACCTCCTGGGCGAGCTCCACGGCGCGTTCGGCCACCTGATGACCAACCTCGCCCAGGAGCGCATGAGCATCGCCGTCGCCGGGATCGCGGCCGCCGAGCACCTCCTGGAGATCACCACCCGCTACGTCAAGGAACGCGAGGCGTTCGGCCGTCCGCTCGCCAGACTTCAGCACATCCGCTTCGAGATCGCCGAGATGGCCACCGAGTGCGCCGTCACCCGCGCGTTCCTGGACCGCTGCATCACCGACCACGCGGCGGGCGAGCTCGACGCCGTCCACGCCTCCATGGCCAAATGGTGGGCGACCGAGCTCCAGAAGCGCGTCGCCGACCGCTGCCTGCAACTGCACGGCGGATACGGCTATATGACCGAGTACCGCGTCGCCAAGGCGTTCACCGACGGCCGGATCCAGACGATCTACGGTGGGACCACCGAGATCATGAAGGAGATCATCGGCCGCTCCCTGCTCGCCTGACCCCGCCGCTGTTTCCGAGCCGCCACCTTTGAAAGGCATACGACCGTGACCACCGAAGCGTACGTGTACGACGCGATCCGCACCCCGCGCGGCCGCGGCAAGGCCAACGGCGCGCTGCACGGCACCAAGCCCGTCGACCTCGTCGTCGGCCTCATCCACGAGCTCCGGCGGCGCTTCCCGGACCTCGACCCGGCCGCCGTCGACGACATCGTGCTCGGCGTCGTCAGCCCCCTCGGCGACCAGGGCTCCGACATCGCCCGGATCTCCGCCATCGCCGCCGGGCTGCCCGACACCGTCGCGGGCGTCCAGGAGAACCGCTTCTGTGCCTCGGGCCTGGAAGCCGTCAACCTCGCCGCCGCCAAGGTCCGCTCCGGCTGGGAGGACCTCGTGCTCGCCGGTGGCGTCGAATCGATGTCCCGGGTGCCCATGGGCTCCGACGGCGGCGCCTGGTTCGCCGACCCCATGACCAACTTCCAGGTGAACTTCGTGCCGCAGGGCATCGGCGCCGACCTCATCGCGACCATCGGCGGCTTCTCCCGCCACGACGTCGACACCTTCGCCTCCCGCTCGCAGGAGCGCGCCGCCCAGGCGTGGAAGGAGGGCCGCTTCGACCGCTCCGTGGTGCCCGTGCGCGACCGCAACGGCCTCGTCGTCCTCGACCGCGACGAGCACATCCGCCCCGGCACCACCCCCGAGACCCTCGCGGGGCTGAAGCCCTCCTTCGCCGCGATCGGCGAGCAGGGCGGCTTCGACGCCGTGGCGCTCCAGAAGTACCACTGGGTGGAGAAGATCGACCACGTCCACCACGCGGGCAACTCCTCCGGCATTGTCGACGGCGCCGCGCTCGTCGCCATCGGCAACCGCGAGACCGGCGAGCGGTACGGGCTCGTGCCCCGCGCCCGTATCGTCTCCGCGGCCGTCTCCGGCGACGACCCCACCATCATGCTCACCGGCCCCGCGCCCGCCTGCCGCAAGGCCCTCGCCAAGGCCGGGCTGACCGTGGACGACATCGACCTGGTGGAGATGAACGAGGCGTTCGCCGCGGTGGTGCTGCGCTTCGCCCGCGACATGGACATCAGCCTGGACAAGATCAACGTCAATGGCGGGGCGATCGCGCTCGGACACCCGCTGGGGGCGACCGGGGCGATGCTGCTCGGGACGGTCATCGACGAGCTCGAACGCCAGGGCAAGCGGTACGGGCTGGTCACGCTCTGCGTGGGAGGCGGTATGGGGATCGCCACCGTCGTCGAGCGCCTGTAGCCCTCCGGGGAATTCCCCGCCCCTGCCCGCCTCTTGATCTTCAACGGAGAGCATCCACATGAGCCTGCCCGACACCATTCGCTGGGAGCGGAGCGACGACGGGGTCGTCACCCTCGTCATGGACGACCCCGGCCAGTCCGCCAACACCATGAACGCCGCCTTCAAGGCGTCCCTCGCCGCGGTCGCCGACCGGCTGGAGGCCGAGAAGGAGTCCGTACGGGGCGTCGTCATCACCTCCGCGAAGAAGACGTTCTTCGCGGGCGGCGACCTCAAGGACATGATCAAGGTCGGGCCCGAGGACGCGCAGCAGGTCTTCGAGACCGGCATGGCCATCAAGCGCGACCTGCGCCGCATCGAGACCCTCGGCGTGCCCGTCGTCGCCGCCGTGGGCGGAGCGGCCCTCGGCGGCGGTTACGAGATCGCCCTCGCCTGCCACCACCGCGTCGCCCTCGACGCCCCGCACGTGAGGATCGGCCTGCCCGAGGTCACCCTCGGCCTCCTCCCGGCGGCCGGCGGCGTCACCCGCACCGTACGGCTCCTCGGCATCACCGACGCGCTCCTCAAGGTGCTGCTCCAGGGCACCCGTTACAGCGCGCCGCGCGCCCTCGAGGCGGGCCTCGTCCACGAGACCGCCGCCACCGGCGAGGAACTGCTGGCCAAGGCCCGTGCCTTCATCGACGCCCACCCCGAGTCCCGGCAGCCCTGGGACGAGAAGGGCTACCGGATCCCCGGCGGCACCCCGGCCAGCCCGCGCTTCGCGGCGAACCTTCCGGCCTTCCCCGCCACCCTCAGGAAGCAGCTGGGCGGCGCCCCCTACCCCGCGCCGCGCAACATCCTGGCGGCGGCCGTCGAGGGCTCGCAGGTCGACTTCGAGAACGCGCAGGTCATCGAGGCCCGCTACTTCACGGAGCTGGTCACAGGACAGACTGCCAAGAACATGATCCAGGCGTTCTTCTTCGACCTCCAGGCCGTCAACTCCGGTGCCAGCCGGCCCGCGGACGTCGCGCCCCGCACGGTCACGAAGGCCGCCGTCCTCGGCGCGGGCATGATGGGCGCGGGCATCGCCTACGCCTGTGCCAAGGCGGGCATCGAGGTCGTGCTCAAGGACGTCTCCCGGGAAGCGGCCGAGAAGGGCAAGTCCTACTCCGCGGGCCTGCTCGCGAAGGCAGTGGCCAAGGGCCGTACGACCGAGGCCGAGCGGGACGCGCTGCTCGCCCGGATCACGCCCACGGCCGACCCGAGGGACCTCGCTGGCTGCGACGCCGTCATCGAGGCGGTCTTCGAGGACCCGTCCCTCAAGCACAAGGTCTTCCAGGAGATCCAGCACATCGTCGCCCCCGACGCGCTGCTGTGCTCCAACACCTCCACCCTGCCGATCACCTTGCTGGCCGAGGGCGTCGAGCGGCCCGACGGCTTCGTCGGCCTGCACTTCTTCTCGCCCGTCGACAAGATGCCGCTGGTGGAGATCATCAAGGGGGAGCGGACCGGGGACGAGGCGCTGGCCCGCGCCTTCGACCTCGTCCGGCAGATCCGCAAGACGCCGATCGTCGTCAATGACTCGCGCGGCTTCTTCACCTCACGGGTGATCGGCCGGTTCATCAACGAGGGCGTGGCGATGGTCGGCGAGGGCCTCGACCCCGCCTCCGTCGAACAGGCCGCGGCCCAGGCCGGCTACCCGGCCAAGGTGCTCTCCCTGATGGACGAGCTCACCTTCACGCTGCCGCGCAGGATCCGGGACGAGACCCGGCGCGCGGTCGAGGAGGCGGGCGGCGTCTGGACCCCGCACCCGGCGGACGCGGTGCTCGACCGCATGCTGGACGAGTTCGGCCGCACCGGGCGCAGCGGCGGCGCGGGCTTCTACGACTACGTCGACGGCAAGCGGGCCGGCCTGTGGCCGGGGCTGCGGGAGCACTTCACCCGGGCGGATGCGGCGATTCCGTTCGAGGACATGAAGGAGCGGATGCTCTTCTCCGAGGCGCTGGACACGGTGCGGTGCCTTGAGGAGGGCGTCCTGACGTCGGTGGCCGACGCGAACATCGGGTCGATCCTGGGGATCGGGTTCCCGGGGTGGACGGGGGGCGCGATTCAGTACATCAACGGGTATGAGGGCGGGCTCGCCGGGTTTGTGACGCGGGCGCGCGCTTTGCAGGCGGCATACGGTGATCGATTCGCGCCGCCGCGCCTGCTTCTGGAAAAGGCGGAACGGGGCGAACGCTTCGAGTAGGAGGGATTTTTTCCCCAGTCCCGCCCCTTCCCGAAACCGGGGAGACCCCGGACCCCCAGCGCCCTGCGGGCGCGTCCTCAAACTCCCCCAGCTACCGCTGGGAGGTGCCCCCACGGGCTGATTTCAGCCCGTCCGGCGTTTGAGGACCGGGGTCCGGGGCGGAGCCCCCACGCGGCGGAGCCGCAAATCGACACAGCCGGGAAGGGGCGGGGTGGGGAAAGGCCCGCCGCAGGCGGCCTAGCGGGACGCCTCCGCCTCCTCCTCCGCGTACAGCGAACGCAGTTCACACCGCAGCGACCGCTGAAACGCCGTCACCAACGCCTGCACCACCAGCGGCTGCATATGCGCCGAGAGCGACTTCATGGCCGCCACATCCGGCGCGTCGACCTCGTCGCGGAAGAGCCGCGTCAACTCCCCGGCCGTGGCGCGCGCATGCTCCAGCAGAACCGTGCGCGCCGCCAGCAGCGTCTCCGGGGCGAGGGGGACGTCCAGCAGCCGTACGCCGAGGGGGAGCAGGCCCGGGTCGACGCGGAGGGGGCCGTCGGGGGAGAGCCGCTCCACCGCGCCCATCGCGACGAGCCGGTCGACGTCCTCCTCCGTGAGCGCGCGCCCGGCCCGCCGCTCCAGTTGCGCGTGGGTCGTCTCCTCGGGCTCGTCCGGTGTCCAGGAGGCCACCAGGGCGCGGTGGATGGCGAGGTCGTGCGGGCCGATCCCGTCGGGGAGCCGGCGCAGGTAGCGTTCGATGGCGGCGAGGGTGAGGCCCTGGTGCTGGAGCTCCTCGATCAGGGCCAGCCGCGAGAGGTGGCCGGGGCCGTAGCGCCCGACCCGGCGGGGGCCGATCTCGGGCGGTGGCAGCAGCCCGCGGCTGCTGTAGAAGCGCACGGTGCGCACGGTCACGCCGGCGCGGGCGGCCAACTCGTCGACGGTGAGGTCCGGTTCCTCGGTGTCCGTGGCCATCGGCGGCGCCTCGCTCTCTGTTCCGCACCTTGGGGTTCAACAGTATTGCTGTTTCACCGCCCATGACACAGGGGCAGGGCCCGTCGCACCACCGTGGGGTGCGACGGGCCCTGCCGGGCGTGCGGGATCAGCGGGATCAGTGGTGCGGGTGGGCGGCCTGCGCCTCCTGGATCTTCTGCCAGGACTTGGGCCGGGCCGGGGCCTTGAGCGACTTGGCGGACTTCCCCGCCTTGCCCGCCGTGGCGTTCGGCGACACGGCCGGCTTCGACGTGGAGAACAGCCAGGTGTCGAAGAGCTGCGCCAGCGGCTTGCCGGAGACCTTCTCGGCGAACGTCGCGAAGTCCTGCACCGAGGCGTTGCCGTACTTGTTCGCGGCCGTCCACCCCTGGAGGATCTCGAAGAACGTCTTGTCCCCGACCTTGGTGCGCAGCGCCTGGAGCGCGAGGGCGCCCCGGTCGTAGACGGCGCGGTCGAACTGCTTGTCCGCGCCCGGGTCGCCCGGCTTCACCGTCCAGAAGGCGTTGTCGGCGGGCACCCCGTTGTAGATGTAGTCGGCGAGTTCCTGGGTGGTGCCCTCGCCCTCCTTCTCCGACCACAGCCACTGGGCGTAGGTGGCGAAGCCCTCGTTGATCCAGATGTTCTTCCAGTCCTTCACCGAGACGCTGTCGCCGAACCACTGGTGGGCGAGCTCGTGCACGATCAGGGAGGTGTTGGCGCCGTTGCGGAAGCTGGAGGGGCTGTAGTATGGCCGGGTCTGGGTCTCCAGCGCGTAGCCCGTCTTGACGTTGGGCACATAGCCGCCGACCGCGGTGAAGGGGTACGGCCCGAAGAGCGAGCTCTCCCAGTCGATGATCTCGGGGGTGCGCTCGACGCTCGCCCGCACGGCCGGGGCGTTCTCGCCGAGGTCCTTGCTGTAGGCGTTGAGGACCGGCAGCCCGTTGGCGGTGGTGTCCTGCGTGATGTCGAACTTGCCCACCGCGAGCGTGGTGAGGTACGTCGCCTGCGGCTTGGAGGAGCGCCAGTTGTAGCGCGTCCAGCCGAGCTTGGAGCTCTGCGAGGTGAGGATGCCGTTGCTGACGGTCTGATAGCCGTCCGGCACCGACACCGAGATGTCGAACGTGGCCTTGTCCGTCGGGTGGTCGTTGCTGGGGAACCACCAGGCCGCGCCCTCCGGTTCCTGCGCCACGACCGCGCCGTCCGGGGTGCGGTTCCAGGCGGTGAAGCCCGCGACCTTGACCTCGGAGGGGGTGCCGCTGTAGCGGACGACCACGCTGATGTCCTTGCCCTTGGGGAGGGCGGCGGACGGGGTGATCTCCAGCTCGTGGACGCCCGACTTGGCGAACGTGGCCTTCTTGCCGTTGACCAGGACCTCGTTGACGTCGAGCAGGAAGTCCAGGTTGAAGCGGGACAGGTCCTGGGTGGTGGTGGCGAGCAGGGTCGCCGTGCCCTCCAGCTTGTCCGACTTCGGCTGGTACTTCAGCCTCAGGTCGTAGTGGGAGACGTGGTATCCGCCGTTCCCGGAGTCGGGGTAGTAGGAGTCCCCGACGCCTGGGGCACCCGGCGTGGGCTCGGCGGCCGACGCGGGGATCGCCAGCAGCAGGCAGACGGCGGCCGCGCCCGGAACGATGAGTCTGTGACGCACGAGTCACTCCAACTCGTAGAGGAGAACGATCACTCGGAGCCTATGTACTCACTGTGGAGGAGGGTATGTCCATGGGGCGGTCGACATGCGAACGTCATACGCCTGTCATCAGTTGTGTTTCCGGCCACCTCGTGAGACTGCTCGCATCCCCTTCTGCACGGCCGTCGGCCGCGCTACGGTCCGGCGATGCGCACACGTCCGCGGGACACCGCCCGCATACCCTGGACCGCAACCGTACTGGCGGCCGTCGCCGCCCTGTTGGCCGTGCTCGTCGCACCGGCGGGCGCGGCGACCGCGACCCCCGGCGGAGCGAAGCCGAAGGAGAGCAGACCCGTCTACTCGTACGACCGTGCCGTGCGCGAGTCCGTATGGGTGGACATCAAGGTCGACGGTGACGGTGACGGACGGTCCGACCGGGTCGCCGTCGACATCATCCGCCCCCGAGAGCCCGCCGAACAGGGCCGCCGGGTGCCGGTGATCATGGATGCCAGCCCGTACTACTCCTGCTGCGGCCGGGGCAACGAAAGCCAGAAGAAGACCTATGACGCACAGGGCAACCCCGTGCAGTTCCCGCTGTATTACGACAACTACTTCGTCCCGCGCGGCTATGCCGTCGCCCTGGTCGACCTGGCCGGAACCAATCGCTCCGACGGCTGTGTCGACATCGGCGGCCGCTCCGACATCCGCTCCGCGAAGGCGGTCGTCGACTGGCTGAACGGCCGCGCCCGCGGCTACAGCAGCCGCACCGGGCGGACGGCCGTCACGGCCGACTGGACCACCGGCGCCGTCGGGATGATCGGCAAGAGCTATGACGGCACCGTCGCCAACGGCGTCGCCGCCACCGGTGTCGAGGGCCTGAAGACCATCGTCCCGATCGGGGCGATCAGTTCCTGGTACGACTACTACTTCGCCAAGGGCGCCGCCCTCTACGACGGCGGCCCCGACGGGCTCTCGGACCGCATCGAGAGCCCCGAGGCGCGCACCCGCTGCCAGGCCGTCCAGCGCAAGCTCGCCGAGGGCGCACCGCGCAACGGCGACCGGACCCCGCTGTGGAGCGAGCGCGACTACGTCAAGGACGCCGACAAGGTGCGCGCCAGCGTCTTCGTCGTCCACGGCGCGCAGGACCTCAACGTCCGCACCAAGCACTTCGGCCAGTGGTGGGACGCGCTCGCGCAGCAGGGCGTGGAGCGCAAGATCTGGCTGTCGCAGACCGGGCACGTCGACCCCTTCGACTTCCGCCGCGACGCCTGGGTGCCCACCCTGCACCGCTGGTTCGACCACTACCTCCTCGGCTACGCCAACGGCATCGAGCGCGAGCCCATGGCCGACATCGAGCGCGCCCCCGACCAGTGGTCCACCGACCGCGTCTGGCCGCCGAGCGGCACCCGGACCACCGCGCTCCGCCCGGCCGCGGGCCCCGTCGCCGGCGTCGGCACCCTGGGTCTCGCGCCCGCACCGTCCGGCACCACCGCTTCCTTCACCGACGACCCGAAGCTGAACGAGGGCGACTGGTCCGCCCACATCGACGAATCCACCCCCGGCAAGGCCGGGTTCACCACCGGACCGCTCGTCCGCGACCTGCGGCTGTCCGGCTCCTCCACCGTCCGCCTCACCGTCACCCCGTCCACCGCCTCCGCCCACCTCTCCGCCGTCCTGGTGGACCTCGGCCCGGCCACCATCCGCAACTACGCGGCCGACGGCGAGGGCATCCGCACCCTGACCGACAGCAGCTGCTGGGGGAGCGGCACCCCCGGTGACACCGGCTGCTTCAAGAACACCGCGGCCGACACCGAGCAGGTCGGGTACACCGTCTTCAGCCGCGGCTGGGCCGATCTCGGCCACTACGCCGGAGGCAAGGCGCGCCCGCTGACCCCCGGCAAGCCGTACACCCTCACCCTGGACCTGGCCGCCACCGACCACGTCGTCCCGGCGGGCCACCGCCTCGCCCTGATCGTCGCGGGCACCGACGCAGGGCTCATCGAGCCCGCCGCCACCAGCCCGCGGCTGACGGTGGACCTCGGCCGCACCTCCGCCGAGCTGCCGTTCGTCGGGGGACGCGCGGCCTTCGCCCGCGCGACGGCCGGCGGCCACCGCCCCGTGCCGCACCCGGGCACCCCGCCGTACGGCTTCCGCCCGTCGGCGCCGTCCCACGTGCCGGCCTCCTGAACGACCGCGCGGTCCCGCCCCGGTGGCGGGATCGCGCGGGTGTCACAGGTCGCCCATAGAAAAAACTGTTATGGGACCGGGCCCTCGAGCGGTTAGAGTCGGCGCATCATGAGCGCCACCCTCGTCGCCAAGGACCTCGCAGCCGGACACGGCGACCGCACCCTCTTCGCCGGGCTCGACCTCGTCGTCGCCCCCGGCGACGTCATCGGACTGGTCGGCGCCAACGGCGCGGGCAAGTCGACCCTGCTGAGGCTGCTCGCGGGCCTGGCCACCCCGGAGGAGGGCGCCGTCCGGCTCAGCCCGCCCACCGCGACCGTCGGCCACCTGCCCCAGGAGCCCGAGCGCCGCCCCGGGGAGACCGTGCGGGCCTTCCTCGCCCGCCGCACCGGCGTCGCCGAGGCGCAGGCCGCCCTCGACGCCGCCACCCAGGCACTGGTGGACGGCGCCCCGGGCGCCGACGACGCCTACGCCCACAGCCTCGACCGCTGGCTCGACCTCGGCGGCGCCGACCTGGAGGAGCGCGCCGAGGAGGTCACCGGCTCCCTCGGCCTCACCGTCGGCCTCGACCGGCCCATGACCGCGCTCTCCGGCGGCCAGGCCGCCCGCGCCGGCCTCGCCTCGCTGCTGCTCAGCCGCTACGACGTCTTCCTCCTCGACGAGCCCACCAACGACCTCGACCTGGACGGCCTGGCCCGTCTGGAGTCCTTCGTCACCGGGCTGCGCGCGGGCACCGTCCTCGTCAGCCACGACCGCGAGTTCCTCGCCCGCACGGTCGACAAGGTGCTCGAGCTCGACCTCGCCCAGCAGCAGATCACCCTCTACGGCGGTGGCTACACCGCCTATCTGGAGGAGCGCGAGACCGCCCGCCGGCACGCCCGCGAGGCCTACGAGGAGTACGCCGACACCCGCGCCGGCCTGGAGGCCCGCGCCCGCACCCAGCGGAACTGGATGGAGAAGGGCGTCAAGAACGCCCGCCGCAAGGCCACCGACAACGACAAGATCGGCCGCAAGTTCCGCACCGAGTCCACCGAGAAGCAGGCCGCCAAGGCCCGGCAGACCGAGCGGCTCATCGAGCGCCTGGACGTGGTCGAGGAGCCCCGCAAGGAGTGGGAGCTGCGCATGGAGATCGCCGCCGCGCCCCGCTCCGGCGCGGTCGTGGCCACCCTGCGCGGCGCCGAGGTCCGCCGCGGCGCCTTCACCTTCGGCCCCGCCGACCTCCAGATCGACTGGGCCGACCGGGTCGCGATCACGGGCGCCAACGGCTCCGGCAAGTCCACGCTCCTCGCCGCGCTCCTGGGCCGCCTGCCGCTCGACGCGGGAGCCGCGGCGCTCGGCCCCGGCGTCGTCGTCGGCGAGGTCGACCAGGCGCGCGCCCTCTTCTTCGGGACCGAGGCGCTGCTGGACGCCTTCGAGGCGGCCGTGCCCGAGCTGGAGCCCGCCGACGTCCGGACGCTGCTCGCGAAGTTCGGGCTGAAGGCCGCCCATGTGCTGCGCCCGGCCGCCACCCTCTCCCCGGGCGAGCGGACCCGCGCCGCCCTCGCGCTGCTCCAGGCCCGTGGCGTCAATCTGCTGGTCCTGGACGAGCCCACCAACCACCTCGACCTGCCGGCCATCGAGCAGTTGGAGTCCGCGCTCGCGTCGTACGAGGGGACGCTGCTGCTCGTCACCCACGACCGCCGGATGCTCGATGCCGTCCACACCACCCGCCGCATCGAGGTCGCGGACGGCCGTCTCACAGAGAACTGACAGGGTCGGAAACCGCAACAGCCCGTCCGGGTGAAGCGGTGTCCGAAAACAAACCCAGGTACAGGCCAATGTTTGGCCAAGCGATGACCATGGCGGACGGGGCGACGCGCCGTGCTCGGTCGTCCCCAGGCCCCGCCCGGTGGCGGATTTGAACTGCTGATGGGGATGCTCCAGCAGGTGTTCGATTTGCGGAATGTTGGCTTCGTCATGCGAACCCTGCGCCGGGGGGCGGCGTCTGTGGTGGCGGACGTCCCGAGGGCGTCCGTTCCACCCGCCGTCGAATTAAGGCGAATAGAGGCGTACCGATGTCCCCGTCCCTTTCCGGCCCACAACCCGGCACACAGGACCCCCCTGTGGGGCAGGCCCGCTACCGCAGTGCCCCGGCACCGCACCCGCGCACCCTGCTCGACGTACTCGGCACCACGATCGCCGCACATCCCGAGGCCCTCGCCCTCGACACCGGCACCGAGGCCCTCACCTACCGAGCCCTGAGGGACGAGATCACCGCCCGCGCCGACCGGCTGCGCCGCGCCGGCATCGGCCCCGGCGACCGCGTCGGCATCCGCATCCCCTCGGGCACCGCCGAGCTGTATCTGGCCATCCTCTCCGTGCTGGCCTGCGGCGCCGCCTATGTGCCGGTCGACGCGGACGACCCCGAGGAGCGCGCCACCACCGTCTTCGGCGAGGCGGGCGTCTGCGTCGTCCTCGGCGCCGACGGCCTCCACACGGCCGGACCCGTCCCCCCCTCGCGGACGCAGCGGCCGGAGCCGCTCCCGCAGGACGACGCCTGGATCATCTTCACCTCCGGCTCCACCGGCGCCCCCAAGGGCGTCGCCGTCACCCACCGCAGCGCCGCCGCGTTCGTCGACGCCGAGGCCGCGCTGTTCCTCCAGGGCAGCCCGCTGGGCCCCGGCGACCGGGTGCTGGCCGGACTGTCCGTGGCCTTCGACGCCTCCTGCGAGGAGATGTGGCTGGCCTGGCGGTACGGCGCCTGCCTCGTTCCCGCTCCCCGCGCCCTGGTCCGCGCCGGTCACGAACTCGGCCCCTGGCTGGTCGAGCGGGGCATCACCGTGGTGTCCACCGTGCCCACCCTCGCGGCACTGTGGCCCCCGGAGTGCCTGGACCGGGTGCGGCTGCTGATCGTCGGCGGCGAGGCCTGCCCCGCCGCGCTCGTCGACCGCTTCGCCGTGCCCGGCCGCGAGATGTGGAACACCTACGGCCCGACCGAGACCACCGTCGTCGCCTGCGCCGCCCGGATGCACCCCGGCGAGCCCGTCCGCATCGGCCTTCCGCTCAACGGCTGGGAACTGGCCGTCGTGGACGAGACCGGGGCGCCCGTGCCCTTCGGCGCCGAGGGCGAGCTCGTCATCGCGGGCGCGGGCAACGCCCGCTACCTCGACCCGGTCAAGGACGCCGACCGCTACAGTCCCTCCGCCGCCCTGGACACCGACCGCGCCTACCGCACCGGCGACCTCGTCCGCGCCGACCCCGAGGGCCTGGTCTTCGCGGGCCGCGCCGACGACCAGATCAAGATCGGCGGACGCCGCCTCGAACTGGGCGAGATCGACGCCGCGCTCAGCGCCCTGCCCGGCGTCCAGGGCGCCGCCGCGGCCGTACGCACCACCCCGGCGGGCGGCAAACTCCTCGTCGGCTATGTGCTGCCGGACGGCGGCTACGAACGGCACAAGGCGAGAGCTCTGCTGGCCGAGCGGCTGCCCGCCGCCCTGGTCCCCGTCCTCGCCGAGGTCGGGGAACTGCCCACCCGCACCTCCGGCAAGGTCGACCGCGACGCCCTGCCGTGGCCGCTGCCGCAGACCGCCGAGGACGGCGAGGAACTGCACGGCACCGCCGCCCGCCTGGCCCACCTGTGGGAACAGCTGCTCGGCACCCGGCCCACCGCCGAATCCGACTTCGTCTCCCTGGGCGGCACCAGCCTCACCGCCGCCCGCATGGCGTCCTCGCTGCGCGAGCACCACCCCGGCGTCTCCGTCGCGGGCCTCTACCGGCACCCCGTCCTGCGCGACATGGCCGACCACATCGACTCCCTCGCCCCCGCGCGCACCACGGGCCCCGCGCCCGAGGTGCGCCCCGTGCGCCCCTTGCGGCGCCGCACCGGCGTGGCCCAGGTCCTCGTGCAGTGCGCGCTGTTCGGCGTCGCCGGGCTGCGCGGGCTGGTCGGCCTCGCCGCCGCCGACAACGTCCTCGGACTGCTGGCCCCCGAGGCCTGGGCGCCGCACACCTCCTGGTGGCTGGTGCTGGCCGGCTGGGTGGTGCTCTTCAGCGCACCCGCCCGGTTCGCGATCGGCGCCGCGGCGGCCCGCACCCTGACCCGCGGCGTCAAGCCGGGCGCCTACCCCCGCGGCGGCCGCGTCCACCTGCGGCTGTGGGCCGCCGAACGCACCGTGGCCTCCTTCGGCGTCCCCGCACTCCTGGGCACCCCCTGGGCCGCCTGGTACGCCCGCGCCCTCGGCTGCAAGGCCGGCCGCGGCGTGGCCCTGCACGCGATGCCACCGGTCACCGGCCTCGCCGAATTCGGCGACGGCTGCGGCATCGAACCCGAGGCCGACATCTCCGGCTGGTGGCTCGACGGCGGACTCCTGCACGTCGGCGCCGTGAAGGTCGGCGCGGGCGCCCGGGTGGCGCACCGCAGCATGATGATGCCGGGCGCCTCGCTCGGCGCGAACGCCGAACTCACCTCCGGCGCCTGCCTGGACGGCCACATCCCGGCCGGCGAGACCTGGGAGGGCTCCCCGGCGCGCCCGCGTGCCCGCGCGGCCGCACCACGCACCGCGGCCGCACGGGCCGACGCGGGCGCGCGCACCGCCGCACTCCGCAACGCCGCCGCGGGCCGCACCGCGACCGCAGGCGTCGACGGCGCGGTCCCGCGCCCCCTGGACGAGGCCGCCGCGGACCGCGCCGGGCAGGTGCTCCACGCGCCCGCCCCCGACCTCCCGCCGACGGTCCCGCGCCCCACGGACGGCGCCTGCGCCGTACGGCACGACGCCGTCGCGCACGGCACCGGCAACGCCGACGCCCTCGCCCATGACACGGACGGCTCCGGACGCGGCGGCACGGCCGTCTCCTCCCGGCCGTTCACCCGCAACCGCCGTGCCGCGCGCGGCGCCTCCGCGTCCGTCCGGCCGCAGCCCACCGGGCGGCCCGAGCCGTACGCGGGCCGGGCCAAGGGCCCGCTCCGCTCCGGCGGCGGCCGCACCGCGCGGCGCGCCCGCCCCGCCCCGCCCACCACCCCGCGGATGGCGCTGCGCTGGCGCCTCGCCTACGGGCTGTCCCTCGGGGCCCTGCCCCTGCTGCCGCTCCTCTCCGCGCTGCCCGCGCTGGTCGGCACGTACTACCTCGTCAAGGGCTGCTCCACGCTGATCTCCGTGTCGCTGCTGCTGCTCGCCGCCGCGCCCGTGCTCACCGTCGCCACCACCCTGTGCTGGGCGCTGGTCGTCGCCGGGGTCGTCCGGCTCCTCGGGCGCCGCATCACCCCCGGCGACCACCCCGCCACCGGCGGGGTCGCCTGGCGCGCCTGGCTGGTCACCCGGCTGCTCGACTCCACGCGCTCCAGCCTCTTCCCGCTCTACGCGGGCCTCGCCACCCCCGTCTGGATGCGCCTGCTGGGCGCCCGCGTCGGCAAGAACGCCGAGATCTCCACGGTGCTCCCGCTCCCGTCGCTGCTCACGGTCGACGACGGCGCGTTCCTCGCCGACGACACCCTGGTCGCCCCCTACGAACTGCACGGCGGCCGGATGCGGCTGGGCACCGCGCGCATCGGGCGGCGCGCCTTCGTCGGCAACTCCGGCATCGTGGGCCCCGGCCGCAGCGTGCCCGACCACGGTCTGATCGGCGTCCTCTCCGACACCCCCGAGCACAGCGAGCCGGGCTCCTCCTGGCTGGGCCGCCCCGCGATGCCGCTGCCCCGCGTCGCGACCGTCGCCGAGGCGGGCCGCACCTTCGACCCGCCGCGCCGCCTCGTGTTCGCCCGCGCGGCCGTCGAGATGTGCCGCGTCCTGCCGCTGATCATCGGCTTCGCGTTCGCCGAACTGGTCCTGCTGGGCGAGCAGGACGCGCTCGACACCGGAGGCCCCGGTCTCGCCGCGGCCGTCGGCGCCCCCCTGCTGCTGGCCGCCGCGGCCGCCGCCGGACTGACCGCCACCGCCGCGAAGTGGCTGCTCATGGGCCGCTTCAAGGTGGGGGAGAAGCCGCTGTGGAGCTCCTTCGTCTGGCGCAACGAGCTGTACGACACCTTCGTGGAGTCCCTCGCCGTGCCGTGGATGGCCGGTCCCTTCACCGGCACCCCGGTCCTCAACTGGTGGCTGCGCAGCCTCGGTGCCCGGATCGGCCGCGGCGTGTGGTGCGACACGCACTGGCTGCCCGAGACCGACCTGATCACCATCGGCGACGGCGCCAGCGTCAACCGCGGGTGCGTCCTGCAGACCCACCTCTTCCACGACCGGATCATGCGGATGGACACCGTCCACCTCGCCGCGGGCGCCTCGCTGGGCCCGCACGGCATCGTCCTGCCCGGCACCAGCATCGGGGAGCACGCCGCCATCGCGCCCTCCTCGCTGGTCATGCGCGGCGAGTCCGTGCCCGCCGGGACCCGCTGGGCGGGCAACCCGATCGCAGGGGAGCGCGTGGCATGAGGGGCGACGGCGCATGACCCTCCTGGCCCGATTCCCGTGCAGCCGCCGCGCCGTCCTGACGGCCGCGGCGGCCCTCCCGCTCGCCGCGGCCGCGGCGAGCACCGGCGACCCCGCCGAGCGCGTGGGCGGCGGGACGGCGCGCTACTTCCCGCGCCACGGCTCGTACGGCCACCGCACCCTCGCCTACGACCTGCGGCTCTCCTACGATCCCGAGACCGCCTGGCTCGACGGCCACGCCCGCATCGACGCGGTCGCCAACCAGGGCACCCGCCGGGTCGAACTCGACCTGGCCCGGCTGACCGTGCACTCCGCGGAGATCGACGGCAGGCCGGCGACCGTGCAGCGGCGGGACGGCAAGGCCGTGCTCACCGCCGAGCGGCCGCTCGTGGCCGGCCGGCCCTTCACCGCGGACATCCGCTACAGCGGCAGCCCGGCGCCCGTGCGCACCCCGTTCGGCGCGATCGGCTGGGACCGCACCGGTGACGGTCACGACGGCACCCTCGTCGCCTCCCAGCCGCTCGGCGCGCCCTCGTGGTTCCCGTGCAACGACCGGCCGGACGACAAGGCCGCCTACACCGTCACCGTACGGGTGCCCGGCGGCCACCACGCGCTCGCCAACGGCACCCTCCGCGAGCGCCGGGACCTCGACGACGGGTCGGTGAGCTGGACCTACCACCACCCCGGCCCGATGGCGTCCTACCTCGCGGCCGTCTACACCGGCCGGTTCACGCACGAGACGCACGACACGGAAAGCAGCGGCTCACCGGTCCCGCTGCGCAACGCCTACCCCGCCCACCTCGCCGACCGGGCCCGGCACGACCTGGCCCGCCAGCCGCAGATGCTGCGCGCCTTCACGGAGCTCTTCGGCCCGTACCCCTTCGAGACGTACGGCGCGGTCGTCGTCGACGCCGAACTGGCGGCGCCCGTCGAGAACCAGACGCTCTCCGTCTTCGGCAGCAACCACATGGACGGCAAGCGCGGCTGGGAGACGCTCGTGGCCCACGAGATCGCCCACCAGTGGTACGGGAACAGCGTGAGCCTCGCCGACTGGCGGCACATCTGGCTCAACGAGGGGTTCGCCACCTACGCGGAATGGCTGTGGTCCGAACACCTCGAGGAGGACGACGCCCACACCCTCGCCGTCCAGGCATGGCGGGAGCTGTCCGGGCGCCGGCAGAACCTGCGCATCGGCGACCCCGGGCGCAGCCGCCTCTTCGACGACCGGATCTACGTCCGGGGCGCGTGCACCCTGCACGCGCTCCGGCTGGCCCTGGGCGACGAGCGGTTCTTCACGGTGCTGCGCACCTGGCACGCCGCGCACCGCGGCGGCAGCGCGGACACCGACGCGTTCGTCGCCCACGCGGAACGGACGGCGGGGCGGCCGCTGGCGGACCTGATCCACCCCTGGCTGTTCGACAAGACACTGCCGGACTTCCCGGAGCGGTCCACCGCGGTGTGACCGTCAAGCCGACCGCCCGGCGCGCCTACCAGTGCGCCGGGCGGTTCAACGCCGGTGGCAGTACGGTGCTGCCGTCGCCCTTCGCGGCGTCGAGCTGGGACTGGATGAGGAAGATGCTGTCCGTCAGGTCGGCGCCCCTGAGGTCCGCCCCGCGCAGATCGGCCCCTATGAGATCGGCCAGCCGCAGGTCGGCGCCCCTGAGGTCGGCCCCGATGAGATACGCCCCCCGCAGATTGGCGCCCCGCAGGTCCGCGCCCTTGAGCTTCGCCCCGATGAGGTCCGCTCCCCGGCGCTCCTTCTTCCTGCCGCCGAACCCGGCGCGCGCGAGCTCGCTCGCCCGCAGCAGCAGGGGGTTGACCTGCTGCCGGACCGCCGGGACGTCGACGGCAGCGAGGGCCTCGGGATCCCGGGCGGTCAGGCGCTCGGTCTCCTCCAGCGCGCGAGTGAGCTCACCGTGCACCGGCCGGGCCGCGGGCAGCGCCCGCGCCTCCGTCAGATACCACAGCAGCTCGTGGAGGTCCCGCATGACCGGGAACACGTCGAACATCCGCTGCCCGCCGTCCGGCGCCGACCGCCAGTCCCGCCCGCCGAACGTCACCTGCGACACCTTCTGCCCGGCACCGAAACAGTCGTAGACCGTGCAGCCCCGGAAGCCGCGCGGACGCAGCTCGGTGTGAATGCCGCACCGGAAGTCCGTCCGCAGATTGGGACAGGGCGTCCGGGCGGGCTTGTCGACCGCGAAGTCCGACGAGGCCGAGAACGCGGGCACGGTGCAGCACAGGGCGAAGCAGTTGGCGCAGTCGGCTTTGAGGTCGGCGGGTATGTGGGGCAACGATATTCCTGTCGGGTTGCTGAACGGCGGGGGAGGGCGCGGGTGCGTGGCGCCTGCGGCGGGCTTGTTCCCCTATCCCGCCCCTTCCCGAAACTGGGGCTCCGCCCCAGACCCCGAAGCACGCTTCGCGCGCTGTCCTCAATCTCCCCCAGCTACCGCTGGGAGGTGCCCCCACGGGCTGAATTCGCGCACCCTTGGGGGTCTGGGGGCGAAGCCCCCAGTTTCGGGAAGGGGCGGGGCTGGGGAACAAACCCCGCTCGGCTAGCGGCGCTTCGGGTCCAAGAGCCCCGCTCGCCTCAGCGCATCCGCCATCGCGTCATTCGACGGCGCCACCGCGCGAGAACCGCCACCCCCACCGTCGCCGCGCCGCGGCTTCGGCGCACCGGTCCGGCCGGAGCCACTGCGCGTTCCCTTACCGGGCGCCGTCCCCTCGGCGGGAGCCGCATCGTCCAGCCGCAGCGTCAGCGACACCCGCTTGCGCGGGATGTCGACCTCCATGACCTTCACCCGCACGATGTCACCGGGCTTCACGACATCCCGCGGGTCCTTCACGAAGTTCTTCGACATCGCCGACACATGCACCAGACCGTCCTGGTGCACACCGATGTCCACGAAGGCGCCGAAGGCCGCCACGTTGGTGACGACGCCTTCCAGCAGCATCCCCGGCACCAGGTCGCCGAGCTTCTCGACGCCCTCCTTGAACGTCGCCGTCCGGAACGCCGGGCGCGGGTCGCGCCCCGGCTTCTCCAGCTCCCGCAGGATGTCGGTGACCGTCGGCAGGCCGAAGGAGTCGTTGACGAAGCTCTCCGGGCGCAGCGAGCGCAGCACGCCCGTGTTGCCGATGAGCGCGGCGACCTCGCCGCCCGTGGACTTCACCATCGCCCGCACCACGGGGTAGGCCTCGGGGTGCACGCTGGAGGCGTCCAGCGGGTCGTCGCCGCCGCGGATCCGCAGGAAGCCCGCGCACTGCTCGTACGCCTTCGGGCCGAGCCGGGCCACGTCCTTGAGCCCCTTGCGGGAGCGGAAGGGGCCGTTGGCGTCGCGGTGGGCGACGATGTTCTCCGCGAGGCCCGAGCTGATGCCGGAGACCCGGGAGAGCAGCGGCGCGGACGCGGTGTTCACGTCGACGCCGACGCCGTTCACACAGTCCTCCACGACCGCGTCGAGCGAGCGGGAGAGCTTCACCTCGGACAGGTCGTGCTGGTACTGGCCGACGCCGATGGACTTGGGGTCGATCTTCACCAGCTCGGCGAGCGGGTCCTGGAGCCGTCGGGCGATGGAGACCGCGCCGCGCAGGGACACATCCAGCCCGGGCAGCTCCTGCGAGGCGAACGCGGACGCGGAGTACACCGAGGCGCCCGCCTCCGAGACCATCACCTTGGTCAGCCCCAGCTCCGGGTGGCGGGCGATCAGGTCCGCCGCGAGCTTGTCGGTCTCGCGCGACGCCGTGCCGTTGCCGATCGCGACGAGCTCCACGCCGTGCTCGCGCGCGAGGCGGGCCAGCGTCGCCAGCGACGCGTCCCACTTCTGCTGCGGCACGTGCGGGTAGATCGTCTCCGTCGCGGCGACCTTGCCGGTCGCGTCCACGACGGCGACCTTCACGCCCGTACGGAAACCGGGGTCGAGGCCCATCGTGGCGCGCGTGCCCGCCGGGGCGGCGAGCAGCAGGTCGCGGAGGTTCGCGGCGAAGACCCGGACCGCCTCGTCCTCGGCGGCCTGGCGCAGCCGCAGCCGAAGGTCGATGCCGAGGTGGACGAGGACGCGGGTGCGCCAGGCCCAGCGCACGGTGTCGGCCAGCCACTTGTCGCCCGGGCGGCCGCGCCGGGCGATGCCGAACCGCTGGGCGATGGCCTGCTCGTACGCGGTCGGGCCCTCCGCGGCCGACGGCTCCTCCGGCTCCAGGGCGAGATCGAGGATCTCCTCCTTCTCGCCCCGCAGCATGGCCAGCACCCGGTGCGAGGGCAGCGCCGTGAAGGGCTCGGCGAAGTCGAAGTAGTCGGCGAACTTCGCGCCCGCCTCCTCCTTGCCCGCCCGCACCTTCGCCGCGACGCGACCGCGCGTCCACATGCGCTCGCGCAGCTCGCCGATCAGGTCGGCGTCCTCGCTGAACCGCTCGGTCAGGATGGCGCGGGCGCCCTCCAGCGCGGCCGCGGCGTCCGCGACACCGCGCTCGGCGGAGACGAAGGCCGCGGCCGCGGCGAGCGGATCGACGCCGGGGTCGCCCAGCAGCCCGTCCGCCAGCGGCTCGAGACCGGCCTCCCGGGCGATCTGCGCCTTGGTGCGCCGCTTGGGCTTGAAGGGCAGGTAGATGTCCTCCAGCCGGGCCTTGGAGTCGGCCGCGAGGATCTGCGCCTCCAGCGCGGCGTCCAGCTTGCCCTGCGCGCGCACGGAGTCGAGGACCGCCGTGCGGCGGTCCTCCAGCTCCCGCAGATAGCGCAGCCGCTCCTCGAGGGCGCGCAGCTGCGCGTCGTCGAGCATCTCGGTCGCTTCCTTGCGGTAGCGGGCGATGAACGGCACGGTCGAACCGCCGTCGAGCAAGTCGACGGCCGCCTTCACCTGCCGCTCCCGCACGCCGAGCTCCTCGGCGATCCTGCCTGCGATCCTGCCCTCGGTCGACGCACCCGCTGCCGTCACGATCACGCTCCGCTTTCTCTTCGAGCTGCGATCTGCATTGTGGCAGGTACCGCCGACAACGCCCGCGCGAGCCTCGCGGCCCCGGCGCTCAGCCCTTGCCGAGCAGGTCCGCGGGGAAGGCGCCCGCGGCGGCCGCCGCCGTGGTGAAGGCCGTCGCCAGCTCGGTGAGGCGCTCGACGCCCGCCGCGCCCAGGTGCTCGTACGGGGCCGCGTCCAGGCGGTCGGTCGCGTCCTCCAGCTCCTCGCGCAGCGCGATGCCGGCCTCCGTCAACTCGCCCTCCGCGTCGAGCAGTCCGCGCTCCCGCAGCCGGTCCCGGCCGGCTTCCAGCTCCTCCTCGTTCCAGCCGCGCGTGGCGAGCAGCCACTTCTGGGTCATGCCGCGGCCGGTCGCGCCGTGGCTGACGAGCGCCTCCACCGGGTCGAGCCCGGCCTGGACGAGCGCCATCACATGGCCGTCGCCGCGGTGTTCGCGCAGCAGCGTCGCGGCGTACCAGAAGGCGAGGTGCGGGGCGTCCGGCACGGCCAGGTCCGCGTGGGCGGAGTACAGCGGGCGGCCGCCGCGGGTGCAGCCCTCGGTGGCGCGCAGGGCGAGGCGGGCGGCCTCGGCCATCTCCGGGGAGGCGAGGGCGTCGTCGCCGAGGAGGCGGCGCAGGGTGGTGTCGCAGGCGCGCAGCCGGGCGGCGATCGCGTCCTCGGGCGAGGCGATGTCCCAGACGGCGGGGATGTGCCGGGCCACCAGCTCGTACTTGTAGTTGTAGAACGCCGCGGCCACCGGTCCGGCGCCCACCCGCCCGAACGCGGCGCTGCGCGAGGCCAGGTTGACGGCGGGGCGGTCCTCGATGCCCAGCTCCGCGAACTCCCGGTGGAGGTCCGGGGAGAAATACACCACGGAGTGGAGGGGGTTCACGACGTTGTGACAGTGGCGCGCGGCGCGCTCGGGCAGACGCTGTGAAGTGGTCATGCCTGAACGTTACCGACTGGTCGGTACGGCGGGAAGGTGGTGGCCGATGGCAGTAAAGGTGGGATCTTCGTCATTGCGGACACGTCCGGCCCCGCCGAGCATGGTGTCCATGACGCCTCGCCGCACCGTGCTCTTCCTCCTCTTCGAGGAGGTGCAGAGCCTCGATGTCACGGGCCCCCTCGAAGTGTTCGCCTACGGGGGCGCCCTCACCGGTGACCCGGACCTCTACGAGGTCCGCACCGCCACTGTCGACGGCGGGCCCGTACGCACCACCAGCGGCCTGCGGCTCGTCCCGGACATGGCCCTCCACGAGGCGGAGGTCCCGCACACCCTCGTCGTCCCCGGCGGCGACGGCACCCGTGCCCCCGGCCCCCGGCTCGTCGCCTGGCTGCGCGAGAACGCCCCGCACGCCGAGCGCATCGTGTCGGTGTGCACGGGCGCGTTCCTGCTCGCCGCGGCCGGGCTGCTCGACGGCCGCCGCGCGACGACCCACTGGGCGCGCTGCCGCAGCCTCGCCGAGCACTATCCCGCGATCCGGGTGGAACCCGACCCCATCTACGTGCGCGACGGGAACATCGCCACCACGGCCGGCATCACCGCGGGCATCGACCTCGCGCTGGCCCTCGTGGAGGAGGACCTGGGCCGGGAGGCGGCGCTCGCCGTCGCCCGCGCGCTCGTCGTCTTCCTGCGCCGCCCGGGCAACCAGACGCAGTTCAGCGCCCAGTTGGCCGTCCAGACCGCCACGCGGCCACCGCTGCGCGACATCCAGCACTGGGTCGTCGAGAACCTGGGGGCCGACCTCTCCGTCGACGCGCTCGCCGCCCGCGCGGGCCTGTCGCCCCGTCACTTCGCCCGCGCCTTCCACAGCGAGGTCGGGATGACACCGGGCCGCTATGTCGACAAGGTCCGGCTGGAGGCCGCGCGCAGGCGCCTGGAGGACACCGCGGGCAGCGTCGAGGCGGTCGCGCGGGCCTGCGGCTACGGCACGTCCGAGGCGATGCGCCGTGCCTTCGTCCGGTCCCTGGGCGCCTCACCGGCCGAATACCGGCGCCGCTTCCGCCCACTGGCACCGGCAGCCTGAGCCCGTGCCGTACGAAAGGACGACCGTGCAGATCGCCATCCTGCTCTACCCCGGCTTCACCGCCCTCGACGCCATCGGCCCCTTCGAGGTCCTGAGCAATCTCCCCGGCGCCGACACCGTCTTCGTCGCCGAGCGGCCGGGGACGATACGCAACGACAGCGGCAGGCTCGCCGTGCTCGCCGACGCCTCGCTCGGCGAGGTCGGCCGCCCCGACATCGTCGTGGTGCCGGGCGCCCCCGACACCAGCGGGCCGGCGAAGTCCGACGCCGTACGGGAGTGGCTGACGGCGGTCGACCGCACCACCACCTGGACGACGTCCGTATGCACCGGCTCCCTGATCCTTGCCGCCGCCGGTCTGCTGACGGGCCGTCGGGCCACCTCGCACTGGCTGCACCTGGACGAACTGGCCTCCTACGGCGTCGAGTCGACCGGTGAACGGGTCGTCACCGACGGCAAGTACGTGACCGCGGCGGGGGTCTCCTCCGGCATCGACATGGGCCTCACCCTCGCGGGCCGCATCGCGGGGGACCGCGTGGCCCAGGAGATCCAGCTGCTCATCGAATACGACCCGCAGCCTCCGTACGACGCGGGCTCACCGGAGAAGGCCCCGGCGGACCTGGTCGCCGAGTGGCGGGCGCGGGGTGTCTGACGGCATCAGCTGAATCGAGCCTGTCGGGGGGCTTGGGAGTGAAGCCCCCGGTTCGGGAAGGGGCGGGTAGGGGAAAACCTGCCCGGCACGACATGGCGGCCGTGGAGGACCGGGACGGGGGTCCGGCCCTCCACGGCCGTCAGGCCGTACCGCCATCAGGCCGTACCGCCATCACGCCGTACCGCCATCACGCCGTACCGCCATCACGCCGTACCCGGAACCCGCCAGGCGAACCGCGGGGCCCGCCGCTCCAGGAACGCCGCCGCCCCCTCCGCCGCCTCACCGCTCGCCCGGGCCTCCGCCGCCCAGTGCTCCCACCGCGCCGCCCCCTCCGCCGCCGCGAACTCCTTCGCCGCCACCTGGGTGAGCAGCGACCGCGACCCCAGCACGCGCGCGAACTCCGCCACCCGCTTGTCGAGCGCGTCCGCCGGCCACACCTCGTCCACCAGCCCCGTGCGCAGCGCCCGTTCCGCGTCGATCAACTCGGCGGAGAACAGCAGGTATTTGGCCGTCGACGGGCCGACCAGGTCGACCAGCCGCCGGGTGGACGACGCCGCGTAGACGATCCCCAGCCGCGCCGGGGTCACCCCGAAGGACGCGCCCTCCGCGGCGAAGCGCAGGTCGCAGGCGGCCGCGAGCTGGCAGCCGCCGCCCACGCAGTAGCCGCGGACGGCCGCGACCGTCGGCTTGGGGAAGGCGGCGAGCGCCTCCTCGGCCGCGACGGCGAGGTCGCGCGAGACCTCGCCGCCGTCGGTGAGCGAGGAGATGTCGGCGCCCGCGCAGAAGGTGTCGCCCTCGCCGGTGAGCACCAGGACGCGCACCGCCGGGTCGGCCGCGCAGCGCTCCAGCAGCCCGGGCAGGGCCCGCCACATGCCGGTCGTCATGGCGTTCCGCTTGGCGGGGTTGGCGATGCGGACGGTCGCGGTGCCGTCGGTGATGTCCAGATGCAGTGCGGGCTCCATGGTCCGGATGCTATCCGGGGCGCGTTTCCATGATCCGCCCTATGATCAAAACAGGGGGCGCTACGAGGAGGCGCTCATGTCCAGGGGCACGAGGCGGGCGCAGTCGCCGGGCCACAGGCTCAGCCGCAGTTTCGGCGTGCTGGCGCTGCTGGGCGGGATCCTGGTGCTCGCCGGGCTGGTCGGGCTGGCCTATGCGGGCTTCGCGACCCTCACCACGATGATCCTCTTCGGCTGGCTGCTGCTGCTCGGCGGGGTCGTCGGCCTGGTGCACGCCGTCCAGTCGCGGGACAGCAACTTCTTCTGGCTGGGCGTGGTGGTCGCCGCGCTGAACATCGCCGCGGGCGCGGTGGTGATCCGGCGGCCCGAGGTCGCCGCCGTGGGACTGACGATGTTCGCCGCGCTGCTCTTCCTGACCGGCGGTGTCTTCCGGCTGGTGGGCAGCCTGGTCGTGCGCGGTCCGCAGTTCGGCTGGACGCTCGTGCAGGGTGCCTTCGGGCTGCTGCTGGGCATCCTGGTGCTGGGCGACTGGCCGCACAGCAGCCGCTATGTGATCGGCACCTTCTTCTCCCTCGCCCTGCTCTTCGACGGGCTCGGTCTGATCGCTCTCGGGGTCGGGGGCCGCCGCGTCGTCGGCCTGGTCTCGGAAGAAGTCGCTCCGGATCGTTCAGCCGACAACGACCGGGGCGGCCAGGAACAGTCGCGTGAGTGACCCTGGCATACGCGCGCGATCAAATCCCGTCGATAGAGGCTGACTTCTGCTCAGAATGCCGGTGCGGACCCTTACGTTCCCAACACTCGAGGTGCGGTCGACCACGGTGAGGGGTTGGTATCGGACATGGAAATCCTCGGGAGCGTCCCGCCCGATCCGGGACAGGCCCCGCCGCGCAGACCGATCGAGTTCGACGGCGCCTGGCGGTTCACCGCTCCCGCACTGGACTCCTCCGTGCCCCGCGCCAGACACGCCGTCCGCGACCTGCTGGGACGCCAGCGGGTGCCGCTGCGCGAGGACCTCCTGCACGGCCTGCTGCTGATCGTCTCCGAGCTGGTCACCAACGCCGTGCAGCACGCCGCGCTGCTCTCGCCGGAGGTCGCCGTGGAGGTCTCCATCGGCCCCCACTGGGTAAGGGTGGCCGTCGAGGACGACCACCCGTACCGGCCCAAGCCCCTGGAGGCGGACGACGACCGCATCGGCGGCCGGGGACTGCTGCTGGTCAAGACCATCTCGGACGAGGCCGGCGGCCTGTGCGACGTGGAGCACACCGCGAACGGCGGCAAGGTGGTCTGGGCCGCCCTGCCGCTCGGCGCGCCCGCTACCAGCCCGCTGCGTCCCCGGTGATCTCGCGCACCACGGGGCGCGCGGTGTCCAGGACGTCCATGAACCACGCCGAGAACGTGAACTTCTCCCGCAGCTCGTCGAGCTCGGCCGGTGTCACGAAGGCCGTCTCCTCGACCTCCTCGGGGTCCGGGCGCAGCCCCGCGCTCACAGTGCCCACGAAGAGGTGGTTGAACTCCTGCTCGACCAGGCCCGACGCCGGGTCGGGGTGGTTGTAGCGCACGGTGCCCGCCTCGCGCAGCAGCGCCGGGGCCACCCCCAGCTCCTCGCCCGTACGGCGGGCCGCCGCGACGAACGGCGGCTCGTCCGGATAGGGGTGGCCGCAGCAGGTGTTCGACCAGACGCCGGGGGAGTGGTACTTCCCGAGCGCCCGGCGCTGGAGCAGCAGCCGCCCCTGCTCGTCGAAGAGGAAGACCGAGAAGGCGCGGTGCAGCCGCCCGGGAGCGATGTGCGCGGAGAGCTTCTCGGCCGTGCCGATGGTTCTGCCGGACTCGTCGACCAGTTCCAGCATGATCGGTTCAGCTGTGCCGTCGGAAGCGGGAACCGCCGAGTCGTCGGCGGACAGGCCCTTGGCAGGTGTGATCGGCATTGACCATCCTTGTAGTCGGTCTTCGACCCTCAAGTCTGCCGTAACCCGCCGCGCCGTCAATGACAGAGCCTCGCCTCGTGCTCCGCATGGCCGCCGGGCTCCAGCTGGAAGGTGCAGTGCTCGACGTCGAAGTGCTCGCCGAGACAGCCCTGCAGGTCGTGAAGCATTTTCTCGTGCCCGACCGAATCCAGCGCGGCGTGGTCGACGACCACGTGCGCCGAGAGCACCGGCATTCCGGATGTGATCGTCCACACATGCAGGTCGTGCAGGTCCTCCACACCCGGCAGCGCCATGATGTGCGACCGGATCTCGTCCATGTCGACGTCCTTGGGGGCCGCCTCCAGCAGGACGTCCAGCGCCTCCCGCAGCAGCTTGACCGTGCGCGGCACGATCATCAGGCCGATCAGCAGGGACGCGACGGGGTCCGCCTGCGTCCAGCCCGTGGCCATGATGACCAGGGCGGAGATCACGACGGCCAGGGAGCCCAGGGCGTCCGAGAGGACCTCCAGGAACGCCCCGCGCACATTGAGGCTCTCCTTCTGGCCGCGCATCAGCAGCGCCAGCGAGATCAGGTTGGCCACCACGCCGACCAGACCGAAAACCACCGTCGTGCTGCCGGGCACCTCGGTGGGGTTCGCCAGCCGTTTGATCGCCTCGAAGAGGATGAAGCCGCCGACGCCCAGCAGCAGCAGACAGTTCAGCAGCGCCGCCAGGATCTCCGCCCGGGCGTAGCCGTACGTACGGCGGCCGCCGGGCGGCCGGTTGGCGAAGTGGATCGCCACCAGCGCCATGCCCACGCCGACCGCGTCGGTCGCCATGTGCCCGGCGTCCGCGAGCAGCGCCAGCGAACCGGTCAGCGCGCTGCCGACGATCTCCGCGACGAGCACCGTCAAGGTGATGCCCAGCGCGATCCGCAGCCGGCCCCGGTAGGCCGCGGCGGCCGTGCCGCTCGTCCCCGGCGGGGGTCCGTGCGAATGGCCGTGGTCGTGCCCTGCGCCCATGAAAGCCGCCTCCGAAAGGTGCCCGCAACGGCCGGCGGACGCCGGCCGAGCACCCAGTGAACTACGGGTGGGGGGTATCGGGCAACGCGGCACTGAACACCGTTGTCATGTGCTCTGACCTGCGGCGATGCATAACGCGCCGACCTGGGACGATCAGCTAGGAGCGGGCCTCCGGATGGTGGTGGCACCAGCCCTCCCAGGCCGAGGCGACCATGCTCCGCACCCCGTGCACCGGGCTCCAGCCGAGCTCCTTGGCGATCAGTTCGTTCGAGGCGACGACACGCGCCGGATCACCCGGACGGCGCGGCTCGACGACGGGCGCGGGCTCGGTGCGCCCGGTGATCTCGGCGATCAGGTCCGCCATCTCCCGCACGGACACCCCCTGACCCGTGCCGACGTTCAGCGTGAGGTCGCCCGTGCCCGGCCGCCCGTCGAGCCGCCGGGCCGCCGCCAGGTGGGCGGTGGCCAGGTCCTCGATGTGGATGTAGTCACGGACACAGGTGCCGTCGGGGGTGTCGTAGTCGGCACCGAAGATGCGCGGGCTCTCGCCCCGCGTGAGCCGGTCGAACATCATCGGGATGATGTTGTAGACCCCGGTGTCGGCCAGTTCAGGCACGGCCGCGCCCGCCACGTTGAAATACCGCAGGCACGCGGTGGAGACGCCGTGCGCCGCCCCGGTGGCGCGCACCAGCCACTCACCGGCCAGCTTGGTCTCCCCGTAGGGGTTCATCGGCAGGCACGGCGTCTCCTCCGTGACGAGGTCGACATCCGGCATCCCGTAGACGGCGGCGGAGGAGGAGAAGACGAAGCTCCCCACGCCCGCCGCGACCACCGCCTCCAGCAGGACCGTCAGGCCGTGCAGATTCTCCCGGTAGTAGAGCAGCGGCTTCTCCACCGACTCCCCGACCTGCTTCTTCGCCGCCAGGTGCACCACACCGGTCACACCCAGCTCGGCGAACGTACGGTCCAGGAGCTCACGGTCCAGGACCGAACCCCGCACCAGCGCGCACTCCGCGGGCAGCCGCCCGGCCACGCCCGTGGACAGGTCGTCCAGCACGGCGACGCGCTCCCCGGCGTCCACCATCGCCCGTGCGACGTGCGCCCCGATGTACCCGGCTCCACCTGTGATCAGCCATGTCATGTCGGCACCCTAATCCAGGCGGCGTAAGGGCCCTGTTCCCTTCACCCCCGTCCGCCCCCGCCGTGCCCCCTTCTTCGCGCCCCCCGGAACCGCACGGGCGGCCCGAGCGTCCAGTCAGTGTCGGGAAGCCCTGGTGCACGTGCGGTGAACGGCGTCTTCCGTTGATCCGATAGCCTCTGCCGACGTGCCCGCACGCCGCCCGCCCCGCAGGGCCGGCGCGTGCCACGCCCGCTGCCCGGACGCCCCGCGGACCGAGGCGGCCGCATCCGCTTCCAAGGAGTGAGTTCGTCTGTCGACCGCCATCGTCACCGGTTCGCCGCCCGTCGGCTCCTCCCTCGAGGACGACCTGCGGTCCCTGGGCTTCGGCGTACGCGTGGCCGCTGACGCCGCCGCCGTCACCACCGAGCTCGCCGCCGTCCCCGCGGGCGAGCGCGTCGCGCTCGTCGACGCGCGCTTCGTGGGCCACGTCCACTCGCTGCGCCTGGCGCTCACCGACCCACGCTTCCCCGCCGCCGCCGTGGAGGGCGCGCTGACCGCGCAGCCCGAGGCACGCGGCGCCCTGGCGCACGCGGTCGGTCAGGCCCTGCCGGCAGGCGGCCCCGAGGCCGGCCTGCCCGACGCCCTCGCCCACCGGCTGGAAGCCGACGGCGTCGCACTCCACCGCCCCGACCTCGGCGTCCTCGTCGCCACCGTGCCCGCCGACGCCGACATCCGGACCAAGGCCGAGGCCGACGTCCGGGCCGTCGACGACGAGGCCGTACGGCTGCGCTCCGCCGTGAAGTCCCGCGACGGCTTCTTCACCACCTTCTTCATCAGCCCGTACTCCCGCTACCTCGCGCGCTGGTGCGCCCGCCGTGGCCTCACCCCCAACCAGGTCACCACCGCCTCGCTGCTCACCGCCCTCGTCGCGGCCGGCTGCGCGGCCACCGGGACCCGGCCCGGCTTCGTCGCCGCGGGCGTGCTGCTGCTCCTCTCCTTCGTCCTGGACTGCACCGACGGCCAGCTCGCCCGCTACTCCCTGCAGTACTCCACGCTGGGCGCCTGGCTCGACGCGACCTTCGACCGCGCCAAGGAATACGCCTACTACGCGGGCCTCGCCGTCGGCGCGGCCCGCGGCGGCGGCACCGACGACGTCTGGGCGCTGGCGCTCGGCGCGATGGTCCTCCAGACCTGCCGGCACGTCGTCGACTTCTCGTTCAACGAGGCCAACCACGACGCCGCGGCCAATACCAGCCCCACCGCCGCCCTCTCCGACCGGCTCGACAGCGTCGGCTGGACGGTCTGGGCCCGCCGCATGATCGTGCTGCCCATCGGCGAGCGCTGGGCGATGATCGCGGTCCTCACCGCCCTCACCACGCCCCGCGTCGTCTTCTACGCCCTGCTCGTCGGCTGCGCGCTGGCCGCCTGCTACACCACCGCGGGCCGCGTCCTGCGCTCCCTCACCCGCAAGGCGAAGAGGACCGACCGCGCCGCCCGGGCGCTGGCCGACCTCGCCGACTCCGGACCCCTCGCGGAGCTCGCGAGCCGGACGCTGGGCCGCACGATGGCCGCGGGCACCTACAGCGCCCCCTACTGGGCGCTGCTCGCGACCGCCGCGCTGTTCGTCTGGCCGCTCGTGGCGGACACCGTCGGCACCTGGCGGGCCGTGCCGCAGGCCGTCGTCTACGCCATCCTCGCCGGGGTGGCCGTCGCCCACCCGCTCAAGGGCCCCCTCGACTGGCTCGTGCCGCCCGTCTTCCGGGCCGCCGAGTACGGCATGATCCTCGCCCTCGCCGCGACCTCCGGCGTCCCCGGCGCCCTGCCCGCGGCTTTCGGCCTGGTGGCCGCAGTCGCCTACCATCACTACGACACGGTGTACCGCATCCGCGGTGGCACCGGGGCGCCCCCGCACTGGCTGGTGCGGGCGATCGGCGGGCACGAGGGACGGATCCTGGCGGTCTCGATCGCCGCCGCCCTGTGGCACGACCAAGGTTTCACGATCGCGCTGACGGTCCTCGCGACCGCCATCGCGCTCACGGTGCTCATCGAGAGCATCCGCTTCTGGGTGTCCTCCGGGGCGCCCGCAGTACACGACGAATCAGGAGAACCCGCATGATCGGCCTCGTGCTGGCCGCCGGCGCCGGACGGCGTCTGCGTCCCTACACCGACACTCTGCCCAAGGCCCTGGTGCCGGTCGACGGTGACACCACCATCCTCGACCTCACCCTGGGCAACTTCGCCGAGATCGGCCTGACCGAGGTCGCGATCATCGTCGGTTACCGCAAGGAGGCCGTGTACGCGCGCAAGGAGGCGCTGGAGGCCAAGTACGGCCTCAAGCTCACCCTGATCGACAACGACAAGGCCGAGGAGTGGAACAACGCCTACTCCCTGTGGTGCGGCCGTGACGCCCTCAAGCACGACGTGATCCTCGCCAACGGCGACACCGTGCACCCGGTCTCCGTCGAGAAGACCCTGCTCGCCGCCCGCGGCAACGGCCGGAAGATCATCCTCGCCCTCGACACGGTGAAGCAGCTCGCCGACGAGGAGATGAAGGTCGTCGTGGACCCCGACAAGGGCGTCCAGCGCATCACCAAGCTGATGGACCCGGCCGAGGCCACCGGTGAGTACATCGGCGTCACCCTGATCGAGGGCGAGGCCGCCGCCGAGCTGGCGGACGCCCTCAAGGTCACCTTCGAGCGCGACCCCGACCTCTACTACGAGGACGGCTACCAGGAGCTCGTCAACCGCGGCTTCAAGATCGACGTGGCGCCCATCGGCGACGTCAAGTGGGTCGAGATCGACAACCACGACGACCTCGCCAAGGGCCGGGGGATCGCGTGCCAGTACTGACGAGGCTCATCCCCTCGCCGGTCGTCGTCGACATCCGCGCCGGAGCGCTGGACGACCTGGCCGGCGTGCTCGCCGACCAGCGGATCTCCAGCTCCGGCAAGCTGGCCATCGCCATCAGCGGCGGCTCCGGGGCGGTGCTGCGCGAGCGGCTCGCCCCGGCGCTGCCCGGCGCCACCTGGTACGAGGTCGGCGGCGGCACGCTGGACGACGCGATCAAGCTCGGCGACGCCATGAAGAAGGGGCACTACGACGCGGTCGTGGGCCTCGGCGGCGGCAAGATCATCGACTGTGCGAAGTACGCCGCCGCACGGGTCGGCCTGCCGCTGGTGGCCGTCGCGACCAACCTGTCGCACGACGGCCTCTGCTCGCCGGTCGCCACCCTCGACAACGACGCGGGCCGCGGCTCCTACGGGGTGCCCAACCCCATCGCCGTCGTCATCGACCTCGACGTCATCCGCGAGGCACCGGCCCGGTTCGTCCGGTCCGGCATCGGCGACGCGATCTCCAACATCTCCTCCGTCGCGGACTGGGAGCTCTCCCACCGCGAGACGGGCGAGTCCATCGACGGCCTGGCCGCCGCCATGGCCCGGCAGGCCGGCGAGGCCGTGCTGCGCCACCCCGGCGGCGTCGGCGACGACGGCTTCCTCCAGGTGCTGGCCGAGGGCCTGGTCCTCACCGGCATCTCGATGTCGGTGGCCGGCGACAGCCGCCCCGCCTCGGGCGCCTGCCACGAGATCAACCACGCCTTCGACCTGCTCTACCCCAAGCGGGCCGCCAGCCACGGCGAGCAGTGCGGCCTCGGCGCCGCCTTCGCGATGTACCTGCGCGGTGCCCGCGCGGAGTCCGCGCTGATGGTCGAGGTGCTGCGCCGCCACGGGCTGCCGGTGCTGCCGCAGGAGATCGGCTTCAGCACCGAGGAGTTCGTCAAGGCGGTCGAGTACGCCCCGCGGACCCGCCCCGGGCGCTACACGATCCTGGAGCACCTCGACCTCTCCACCGACCAGATCAGGGACGCTTACGCCGACTATGCCAAAACCGTCACTAGCTGAACTCCGTCCGGTCGTCCACCCCGGCGGCCTCAAGGACCGGCGCAGCGGTGAGCACTGGGCCGGGCGCCTGTACATGCGCGAGGTCTCGCTGCGCTGCACCCGGGTGCTGCTGAACAGCAGGCCCACGCCCAACCAGTACACCGGCCTGATGATCCTCGCCGGGGTCGCGGCGGGCGCCGCCCTGCTGGTGCCCGGGCTCACCGGCGCGATCCTGGGCATGCTGCTCATCCAGCTGTACCTGCTGCTGGACTGCGTCGACGGCGAGCTCGCGCGCTGGCGTAAGGTCACCTCGACGACCGGCGTCTACCTCGACCGGGTGGGCCACTACCTCTCCGAGGCCGCTCTTCTGGTGGGATTCGGCATCCGCGCCGCGGACGTCTTCCACAAGGACGGCGCCGCCACCCAGTGGCAGTGGGCGTTCCTCGGCACGGTGGCCGCGCTCGGCGCGATCCTGATCAAGGCCGAGACCGACCTGGTCGACGTGGCCCGCGCCCGCAGCGGCATGGCGGCCGTGGAGGACTCCGCGGCGACGCCCCGCTCCTCGGGCATGGCGCTGGCCCGCAAGGCCGCGGCCGCGCTGAAGTTCCACCGGCTCGTCGGCGGCGTCGAGGCGTCGCTGGTGATCCTGGTGGCGGGAATCGCGGACTTCGTCCATCACGACCTGCTGTTCACCCGGATCGCGGTCGTCCTGCTCGCGGCCGTCGCCGTGCTGCAGACTGTGCTGCACCTCGTGTCCATCCTCGCTTCGAGCAGGCTCAAATGAGTGCCCCCCCGCTGAAGGTCGGCGCGGTCGTCCTCACCATGGGCAACCGCCCCGCCGAACTGCGCGCGCTGCTGGAGTCCGTGGCCAAGCAGGACGGCGACCCGATCGAGGTCGTCGTCGTCGGCAACGGCTCCCCGCTGCCCCCGCTGTCCGTGCCCGGGCTGACCGTACGGACGGTGGAGCTGTCCGAGAACGTCGGCATCCCGGCCGGCCGCAACGTCGGCATCGAGGCGTTCGGCCCCGCCGGCCGCGACGTCGACGTGCTGCTCTTCCTGGACGACGACGGGCTGCTGCCCGGCCAGGACACCGCCGAGCTGTGCCGGCAGGCGTTCACGGCCGACCCGCGGCTCGGCATCATCAGCTTCCGCATCGCCGACCCCGACACCGGGGTCACCCAGCGCCGCCACGTACCCCGGCTGCGCGCCTCGGACCCCTTGCGGTCCTCGCGGGTGACGACCTTCCTCGGGGGCGCCAACGCCGCCCGCACCCGGGTCTTCGCCGAGGTCGGCGGGCTCCCCGACGACTTCTTCTACGCGCACGAGGAGACCGACCTCGCGTGGCGGGCCCTCGACGCGGGCTGGATGATCGACTACCGCGCGGACATGGTGCTGCACCACCCGACGACGGCCCCCAGCCGGCACGCGGTCTACCACCGGATGGTCGCCCGCAACCGGGTGTGGCTGGCCCGCCGCAATCTGCCCGCGCCGCTCGTCCCCGTCTACATCGGGGTGTGGCTGCTGCTGACCCTGGCGCGGCGGCCGTCGCTGCCCGCGCTGCGCGCCTGGTTCGGCGGCTTCCGGGAGGGCTGGTCGACGCCGTGCGGTCCACGGCGCCCCATGAAGTGGCGTACCGTGTGGCGCCTGACCCGACTGGGTCGCCCTCCCGTGATCTGACAAGCTCTTGTCGATGAGCATGTCGATGAGCATCAGGCGCGAACCGGGGCCCGGCCCCGGGAGCGCACCTTGAGGACGAAAGTGTCAACTGTGAGCGAGACAACGCACGGCAGTGCGGTCGCCATGAGTGCCCCGCCATCGCCCGACGGCGGACTCTCCGCCGCCGAGCTGGCCCAGAAGTACGGCCTCGCGGTGAGCGGTGCCCGGCCGGGGCTGGCGGAGTACGCGCGGCAGCTGTGGGACCGACGGCACTTCATCATCGCCTTCTCCCGCGCCAAGCTGACCGCCCAGTACAGCCAGGCCAAGCTGGGTCAGGTGTGGCAGGTGGCGACCCCGCTGCTGAACGCCACGGTCTACTTCCTGATCTTCGGCCTGCTGATGGGCCAGAGCAAGGGCATGGGCATCAAGACGTACATCCCGTTCCTGGTGACGGGCATCTTCGTCTTCACCTTCACCCAGAGCTCGGCGATGTCGGGCGTCCGCGCCATCTCGGGCAATCTGGGGCTGGTGCGGGCCCTGCACTTCCCGCGGGCGGCGCTGCCCATCTCCTTCGCGCTCCAGCAGCTCCAGCAGCTGCTGTACTCGATGGTGGTGCTGTTCCTCTTCCTGCTCGGCTTCGGGCACACCCCGCAGGCGTCCTGGCTGCTGATCGTCCCCGTGCTGGTGCTGCAGTTCGTCTTCAACACCGGCCTGGCGATGATCCTGGCCCGCGCGGGCAGCAAGACCCCGGACCTGGCGCAGCTGCTGCCGTTCATCCTGCGTACGTGGATGTACGCGTCCGGCGTGATGTACAACCTGGTCGAGGCGCTCAAGAAGCAGCACGCCCCGGGGTGGCTCATCGACGTGCTGAGCGCGAACCCTGCGGCCGTCTTCATCAATCTGATGCGTTCCTCCCTGATCAGCGGCCATGCCGCGCACAAGCACATCGACCTGCCGCCGCACGTGTGGGCGCTGGCGGTCGGCTGGGCGCTGCTGATCGGTGCCGGGGGCTTCGTGTTCTTCTGGAAGGCTGAGGAGCAGTACGGCCGTGGCTGAGCAGAACGGCGCCGCGAAGGCGCCCATGTCGACCTCCCTGGTGCCGACGGTGATCGCGGACGACGTGCACATCGTCTACCGCGTCTACGGCGGCAACACGGGCCGGGGCAGTGCCACCGCGGCCCTGAACCGGCTGGTGCGGCGCAAGCCCAACGCGGGTGTGCGCGAGGTGCACGCCGTCAAGGGTGTGAGCTTCACCGCTTACCGCGGCGAGGCGATCGGCCTGATCGGCTCCAACGGCTCGGGCAAGTCGACCCTGCTGAAGGCGATCGCCGGGCTGCTGCCCACCGAGCGCGGCAAGGTCTACACCGACGGCCAGCCCTCGCTGCTGGGTGTGAACGCGGCCATGATGAACGACCTCACGGGCGAGAAGAACGTGATGCTCGGCGGTCTGGCGATGGGCATGAGCCGGGAGCAGATCCGCGAGCGCTACCAGGAGATCGTCGACTTCTCGGGCATCAACGAGAAGGGCGACTTCATCACCCTGCCCATGCGCACCTACTCCTCCGGCATGGCGGCCCGGCTGCGGTTCTCCATCGCCGCGGCCAAGGACCACGACGTGCTGATGATCGACGAGGCGCTGGCCACCGGCGACCGGTCCTTCCAGAAGCGCTCCGAGGCCCGCGTCCGCGAGCTGCGCAAGGGCGCAGGCACGGTCTTCCTCGTCAGCCACAACAACCGGTCCATCCGCGACACCTGCGACCGCGTGCTCTGGCTCGAACACGGCCAGCTGCTCATGGACGGGCCCACCGAGGAAGTCGTACGGGCCTACGAGAAGGAGACGGCCCGCTAGTCAGGCGAGCACGACAGCGCCTCCGGGGCCCCCGCTGTGACGCGTTCGGTGGGGGCCTTGACCTATCCGTAACGATCAACTCACTTATTGACAGGGTTGATTCGGCCCTCGCGTGGCATTGTATGGATCAAGCACCTACCCGGGCGCGCGTCGGACACCTGTACGGCGTACGCTGTACCGTGCTGATTTGCGGAGAAGCGGGACGATACCGGTGTATCTCCGTCGTGGAGAGCGGCTCCGCGGGTCGCCAGCAGGAGGTGTCGAGGGGGAGCAGGGGGAGGTCTGCCCTGCGGCGTGTCCGAAATGGGATGTTCTGGGTCGGCAGTGTAGAACGGGAGATGTGACGGCAATGGCTACGGGAACTCTCCAGCTCCGAGGCGCATCCGCCGTCCCCGGTCCGGGCAGCCCGCGGTGACGGCGGGGACGGACGCGCACGAGCGCGCCGTGCTCGACAAGGCCGCGCACGAGAACTTCCCCGTGGCGCCCTTCTTCGTGCCACGCGCCTGGCGGAACGATCTCATGGCCGTCTACGGCTTCGCCAGGCTCGTCGACGACATCGGTGACGGCGACCTCGCCCCCGGCGGCCGCGACGCCGAACTGCTCGGCCTCCACCGCGAGCAGAGCGACGACCGCCTCACCATGCTCGACGCCTTCGAGGCCGACCTGCGCCGCGTCTTCGACCGCTCCGGCACGGGACCGCGGCACCCGCTGCTGCTCCGCCTCCGGCCGACCGTCCAGCGGTGCGGCCTGACCCCGGAGCCCTTCCTCGGCCTGATCGAGGCGAACCGCCAGGACCAGCGCGTCCGCCGCTACGCCACCTACCAGGACCTGCTCGCCTACTGCGAGCTGTCCGCCAATCCCGTCGGCCGCCTGGTCCTGGGCATCACCGGCACCGCGAGCCCCGAGCGGATCCGCCGCTCGGACGCGGTCTGCACAGCTCTGCAGATCGTCGAACACCTGCAGGACGTCGCCGAGGACCTCGGGCGCGACCGCGTCTACCTCCCCGCCGAGGACATGAAACGCTTCCACGTCGGCGAGGCCGACCTCGCCCGTCCGACCAGCGGCGCGTCGTTGCGCGCCCTGGTCGCGTACGAGGCGGAACGCGCCGGGGAACTGCTGAATGAAGGCACCCCCCTGGTGGGTAGCGTCCACGGCAGGTTGAAGCTGTTGCTCGCGGGGTTCGTGGGCGGGGGGAGGGCCGCGCTCAGAGCGGTTTCCGCCGCGGGATACGACGTACTGCCCGGACCGCCCAAGCCCACCAAGCTCAGCCTGCTGCGCGAGGTGGGAGCGACACTGCGAAGAGAGGGGTGAGCGGGACCGTGAACGGATCGCCAGACGCGTCCGCGCCGGTACTCGCCGCGTACAGCTACTGCGAGGCAGTCACCGGACAGCAGGCCGGTAACTTCAGCTACGGCATCAGGCTTCTGCCGACCGCCAAGCGACGCGCCATGTCGGCGCTGTACGCCTTCTCGCGGCGGGTCGACGACATCGGCGACGGCCCACTGGACGCGGAATCCAAGCGGCACCGGCTCGAGGAGACCCGCGCCCTGCTCGCCCGGATCAGGGAGGGCAGGGTCGAGGAGGACGACACCGACCCGGTGGCCGTCGCGCTCAGCCATGCCGCGCGCCGCTTCCCGATCCCGCTCGGCGGGCTCGACGAGCTCATCGACGGCGTCCAGATGGATGTGCGCGGGGAGACCTACGAGACCTGGGACGACCTCGCGGCGTACTGCCGCTGTGTCGCGGGCGCCATCGGACGGCTCTCGCTGGGCGTGTTCGGCACGGTGCCCGGCGCACGTGACGCGGCACGCGCCGCGGAGTACGCCGACACGCTCGGGCTCGCGCTCCAGCTGACCAATATCCTGCGCGACGTCCGCGAGGACGCGGCCAACGGCCGCACCTACCTGCCCTCCGACGACCTCGCCAAGTTCGGCTGCTCCGCGGGTTTCCACTCCGTGCGGCCGCCCGCCGGCTCCGACTTCGCCGGCCTGGTCCACTTCGAAGTACGGCGCGCCCGCGCGCTGTTCGCCGAGGGCACCAAGCTGCTGCCCATGCTCGACCGGCGCAGCGGCGCCTGCGTCGCCGCCATGTCCGGCATCTACCGCAGGCTGCTGGACCGCATCGCCCAGGACCCCGAGGCGGTGCTGCGCGGCCGGGTCTCGCTCCCCGGGCGCGAGAAGGTCTATGTCGCCGTGCGCGGCCTGTCCGGATTCGACGCCCGTAGCGTCCACCGGCAGACCGCCGGGGGGCGCACTTGATGCGCCCTACTCCTACCGGTGGGCGGTGTGCAACCCTCCGGCGATCGCACACGTCACTGACAGCAGCCGAGGGGGTGGGCGCATGACGACACCAGGGACGACGACCCGGTCCGAGCGCCGGGGCCCGGACGGGGAGGGCCGCTCCGTCGGCGCGGCCGCGGTGGTCGTCGGCGGCGGTCTCGCCGGTGTCACCGCAGCCCTCGAGCTCGCCGACGCCGGGCTGCGGGTCACCCTCGTCGAGGGCCGCCCGCGGCTGGGCGGGCTCGCCTTCTCCTTCCGTCGCGGCGAACTGACGGTCGACAACGGACAGCATGTCTACCTGCGCTGCTGCGCCGCCTATCGGTGGTTCCTCGACCGCGTCGACGCGGCCGAACTCGCCCCGCTGCAGCAGCGGCTGGACGTCCCCGTGCTGGACGTCGGCCACCCCTCCGGGCGGCCGCGCCTCGGCCGGCTGCGCCGCGCCCAGCTGCCCGTGCCCCTGCACCTCGCGGCGAGCCTCGCCACCTACCCGCACCTCTCGCTCGCCGAGCGGGCCAAGGTCGGGCGCGCCGCGCTGGCGCTCGGCGGCCTCGACCTCGGCGACCCCGCCCTGGACGGCGAGGACTTCGCGAGCTGGCTGCACCGCCACGGTCAGTCGGACCGTGCGATCGAGGCCCTGTGGGACCTCGTCGGCGTCGCCACGCTCAACGCCCCCGCCGACCGCTCCTCGCTGGGCCTGGCCGCCATGGTCTTCAAGACCGGGCTGCTGTCCGAGCCCGGCGCCGCCGACATCGGCTGGGCCCGCGTCCCGCTCGGCGAACTGCACGACGTCCGCGCCCGCGCCGCCCTCGACGCGGCCGGGGTGCGCACCGAGCTGCGCACCCGCGCCACCGCGATCACCCGGGGCGAAGGCGCCGGCTGGCACGTCGGCATCGAGGCCGGATCCGGCGGCACCGAGCGGCTCGCCGTCGACACCGTCGTGCTCGCCGTGCCCCAGCGCGAGACCCACGCCCTGCTGCCCGAGGGCGCCCTCGACGACCCCGACCGGCTGCTGGACATCGGCACCTCGCCGATCCTCAACCTCCATGTCGTTTACGACCGCAAAGTCCTGCGCCAGCCGTTCTTCGCGGCGCTCGGCTCGCCGGTGCAGTGGGTCTTCGACCGCACGGACTCCTCCGGACTCGGCGGCCGCGCCGACGGCGGCCAGTACCTGGCCGTGTCCCAGTCGGCCGCGGACGACGACATCGACCGGCCCGTCGCCGAGCTCCGCGAGCGCTATCTTCCCGAGCTGGAGCGCCTGCTGCCCGCGGCACGCGGCGCCGGCGTACGGGACTTCTTCGTGACCCGGGAGCGGACAGCGACGTTCGCCCCCACTCCGGGCGTCGGCCGGCTGCGGCCGCACGCCCCCACGAACGCGCCCGGCCTGTACCTGGCCGGTGCGTGGACCGCCACCGGCTGGCCCGCGACCATGGAGGGCGCGGTGCGCAGCGGTGTCAACGCCGCCGGCGCGGCACTCTTTGAGCTCGGCCTACCCCGCCGGAACCCCTCGTGGGAGGCGGCATGAACGAGGCGAGCCACCAAGGCGTGCCGCCCCGCTACGGGGCGCGCACGAGCACGACCACCAGAGGAGAGACCGTGACTTCGGCGATCCCAGCTGTCGACACCGCAGGCGTCAACGCCCTGCTGGAGCGCGGACGGACGCTTGCCACGCCGGTGCTGCGTGCTGCCGTGAACCGGCTGGCGCCGCCCATGGACACCGTCGCCGCCTACCACTTCGGCTGGATCGACGCCGAAGGCCGGCCGGCGCACGGCGACAGCGGCAAGGCCGTACGGCCCGCCCTCGCCCTGCTCTCGGCCGAGGCCGCGGGCGCCCGCCCCGAGGTGGGCATCCCCGGCGCCGTCGCCGTGGAGCTCGTGCACAACTTCTCGCTGCTCCACGACGACCTGATGGACGGCGACGAGCAGCGCAGGCACCGCGACACCGTGTGGAAGGTGTACGGCCCCGAGCAGGCCATCCTCGTCGGCGACGCGCTGTTCGCACTCGCGAATGAGGTGCTGCTGGAGCTGGGCACCGTAGAGGCGGGCCGGGCCACCCGGCGGCTGACCACCGCCACCCGCAAGCTGATCGACGGCCAGGCCCAGGACATCTCCTACGAGCACCGCGAGCGGGTCACCGTCGAGGAGTGCCTGGAGATGGAGGGCAACAAGACGGGCGCCCTGCTCGCCTGCGCCGTCTCCATCGGTGCGGTCCTCGGCGGCGCCGACGACCGCACGGCCGACACCCTGGAGGCCTACGGCTACCACCTCGGCCTCGCCTTCCAGGCCGTCGACGACCTGCTCGGCATCTGGGGCGACCCGGAGGCCACCGGCAAGCAGACCTGGAGCGACCTGCGCCAGCGCAAGAAGTCGCTGCCGGTCGTCGCCGCCCTCGCGGCGGGCGGCCCCGCCTCGGGCCGGCTCGCCGACATCCTCGCCGCCGACGCCAAGCTCAGCGACGCCCAGTCCGCCGACTTCGACGAGGAAGAATTCGCCAGCCGCGCGGCGTTGATCGAGGAGGCGGGCGGCCGGGAGTGGACCTCCCAGGAAGCCCGCCGCCAGCACGCCACCGCGATCGAGGCACTCAACGGAGTCGACATGCCCACCGAAGTCCGCGCGCAGCTGACCGCGCTCGCCGACTTCGTCGTCGTACGAAAGAGATGATCACCATTCACCCGATCTGACAGATCGCAGTCGCCGGCCGACGCCCTGACGGAGCGTCGGCCGACGGAGCCCCCAGCACGGCAGAGAAGTAATGATCACTGCAAAAAGGGGAAACCATGACAGCGACGACCGACGGAAGCGCCGGGGCCCTCGCGCCCGGCGCGGCCGCGGCCAAGGACAGCGCCACGGCAGCACCCCCGCTCACGGCCGCCGAGCAGGCCACGGCCCGGGCGGTGGAACACCTCCTTTCCCGTCAGGACGCACAGGGGTGGTGGAAGGGCGACCTGGAGACCAACGTCACCATGGACGCCGAAGACCTGCTGCTCCGTCAGTTCCTGGGGATCCAGGACGAGAGGACCACCAGGGCCGCGGCCCTCTTCATCCGGTCCGAGCAACGCCCGGACGGCACCTGGGCTACCTTCCACGGCGGGCCGGGGGAGCTCTCCGCCACCATCGAGGCGTATGTCGCCCTGCGGCTCGCCGGGGACACCCCCGACGCCCCGCACATGGCCGCCGCCTCCGAGTGGATCCGCGCCCGGGGCGGCGTCGCCGCCGCCCGCGTCTTCACCCGGATCTGGCTCGCCCTCTTCGGCTGGTGGAAGTGGGACGACCTCCCCGAGCTGCCGCCCGAGATCATGTACGTGCCGAAGTGGATCCCGCTCAACATCTACGACTTCGGCTGCTGGGCCCGGCAGACCATCGTGCCGCTGACCGTCGTCTCGGCCAAGCGGCCCGTACGGCCCGCGCCGTTCGCCCTCGACGAGCTGCACACCGACCCGGCGCGGCCCAACCCCCCGCGCCCGCCGGCCCCGGTCGCCAGCTGGGACGGCGTCTTCCAGCGCCTGGACAAGGCGCTCCACCAGTACCGGAAATTCCCGCTCCGCCGGCTGCGGCGCTCCGCGCTCGCCGCGGCCGCCCGGTGGATCGTCGAGCGGCAGGAGAACGACGGCTGCTGGGGCGGCATCCAGCCCCCGGCCGTCTACTCCGTCATCGCCCTCCACCTTCTCGGCTACGACCTCGACCACCCCGTGCTCCGCGCCGGGCTGGAGTCGCTGGACCGTTTCGCCGTCTGGCGGGAGGACGGCTCGCGGATGATCGAGGCTTGTCAGTCGCCCGTCTGGGACACCTGCCTCGCGGCCATCGCCCTCGCCGACGCCGGGGTGCCGTCCGACCACCCGGCGCTCGTCAAGGCCGTCGACTGGATGCTGGACGAGCAGATCCACCGGCCCGGCGACTGGGCCGTGCGCCGCCCCGAACTCACCCCGGGCGGCTGGGCGTTCGAGTTCCACAACGACAACTACCCCGACATCGACGACACCGCCGAGGTGGTCCTCGCCCTCAAGCGCGTCGCGCACCCCGACCCCGTACGCGTCGAGGCCGCCATCCAGCGCGCCGCCCGCTGGAACCTCGGGATGCAGTCGAAGAACGGCGCCTGGGGCGCCTTCGACGCCGACAACACCAGCCCCTTCCCCAACCGGCTGCCCTTCTGCGACTTCGGCGAGGTCGTCGACCCGCCGTCCGCGGACGTCACGGCGCACGTGGTGGAGATGCTGGCGGTCCTCGGGCAGCAGCACCACCCGCGCACCCGGCGCGGCATCGAGTGGCTGCTCGCCGAACAGGAGGAGAGCGGCGCCTGGTTCGGCCGCTGGGGCGTCAACTACGTCTACGGCACCGGCTCGGTGCTGCCCGCCCTGGCCGCCGCCGGCATCCCCGCCTCCCACCCGGCCGTCCGCCGGGCCGTGGGCTGGCTGGAGAGCGTGCAGAACGCCGACGGCGGCTGGGGCGAGGACCTGCGCTCCTACCGCGACCCCGAGTGGATCGGCCGCGGCGCCTCCACCCCCTCCCAGACGGCGTGGGCGCTGATGGCCCTGCTCTCGGCGGGGGAGCGGAGCGGCAAGGCCGTCGAGCGCGGCGTCGCGTATCTGGTGGAGACCCAGACCGAGGACGGCACCTGGGACGAGCCGTACTTCACCGGCACCGGGTTCCCCTGGGACTTCTCCATCAACTACCACCTCTACCGGCAGGTCTTCCCCGTCACGGCCCTCGGCCGCTATGTGCACGGGGAGCCCTTCACCCCCGACCGCCGGGAGGCGTGATGACCACCGGCACGGGTCCCGCGTCCGCACCGCTGCTGATCGCCTGCGCGCTCGGCATCGAGCGCCTCGCCCTGCGCGGGGGCGGCCTCGGCGGTGCGGCCGGACCCGTGACCGTCCTGCGCACCGGCATGGGCCCGCACGCCGCGGACCAGGCCGTCACCCGCGCGCTCGGCGACGGCACGGCCATGCTCGACGCGGCCGTGATCGCCACCGGATTCTGCGCCGGCCTGGCCCCCGGGATGCACCCCGGGGACCTGGTCGTCGCCGACGAGACCCACGACCACGAGGGCCGCATCGAGTGCTCCGGCGTCGAGCTGCTCGCCAAGGAGCTCGCACGGGCCGTGCCCAAGCGCGTCATCCACACCGGACCGCTCGTCGGCTCCGACCACGTCGTGCGCGGCGCGGAGCGCGCGGCCCTGCACGCCGCGGGCGCGATCGCGGTGGACATGGAGTCCGCCGCCACGCTCCGGAGCGCCGTCCGCAGGGGCCCGCGCCCCGTTGCGGCCGTCCGGGTGGTCGTGGACGCTCCAGAACATGAACTCGTACGAATCGGGACGTTGCGGGGTGGAATATCAGCCTTCCGGGTGCTCCGCACCGTGCTTCCCGCATTTATCGAATGGCACCGATCCTTACTGCTCCCCAGGAGGTGAGCCAGATGGCCATGCCGCTCCGTCAGTCCATCCGGGTGGGAACCTACCTTTTTGAACAGAAGCTCCGTAAGCGCGAGAAGTTCCCCCTGATCGTGGAACTCGAACCGCTCTTCGCCTGCAACCTCAAGTGCGAGGGCTGCGGGAAGATCCAGCATCCCGCAGGGGTGCTCAAGCAGCGCATGCCCGTTGCCCAGGCCGTGGGCGCCGTGCTGGAATCCGGCGCGCCGATGGTGTCCATCGCCGGCGGCGAGCCCTTGATGCACCCCCAGATCGATGAGATCGTCCGGCAGTTGGTGGCCAAGCGGAAATACGTCTTCCTGTGCACCAACGCGTTGTTGATGCGCAAGAAGATGGAGAAGTTCACCCCCTCGCCGTATTTCGCCTTCGCGGTGCACATCGACGGGCTGCGGGAGCGGCACGACGAGTCCGTTGCGAAGGAAGGCGTCTTCGACGAGGCGGTGGAGGCCATCAAGGAGGCCAAGCGGCGCGGCTTCCGGGTCACCACCAACTCCACCTTCTTCAACACCGACACCCCGCAGACGATCGTCGACGTGCTCGACTTCCTCAACGACGAGCTCCAGGTGGACGAGATGATGCTCTCGCCCGCCTACGCCTACGAGAAGGCCCCCGACCAGGACCACTTCCTGGGCGTCGAGCAGACCCGCGAGCTCTTCAAGAAGGCCTTCGCTGGCGGCAACCGCGCCCGCTGGCGCCTCAACCACAGCCCGCTCTTCCTGGACTTCCTGGAGGGCAAGGTCGACTTCCCGTGCACCGCGTGGGCGATCCCCAACTACTCCCTCTTCGGCTGGCAGCGCCCCTGCTACCTGATGAGCGACGGCTATGTGCCGACGTACCGGGAGCTGATCGAGGAGACCGACTGGGAGAAGTACGGGCGCGGCAAGGACCCCCGCTGCGACAACTGCATGGCGCACTGCGGCTATGAGCCCACGGCGGTCCTCGCCACCATGGGATCGCTGAAGGAGTCGCTGCGCGCGGTCCGTGAGAGCGTCGCCGGGAACCGGAGCTGACCGCGATGGGAACCGCGGGGCCGGTGTCCCTGGGGCTCCCCGCCGTGCCGGCCCGACCGCTCGCGACGCGCCGCGTCTCGCGGCGCATCCAGGTCGGGCCGGTCGCCGTCGGCGGGGGCGCTCCGGTGTCGGTGCAGTCGATGACCACGACCGTGACGGCCGACATCGGCGCCACGCTCCAGCAGATCGCGGAGCTGACGGCGGCGGGTTGTCAGATCGTGCGGGTGGCGTGTCCTTCGCAGGACGACGCCGAGGCGTTGCCGGTGATCGCGAAGAAGTCGCAGATCCCGGTGATCGCCGACATCCACTTCCAGCCGAAGTACGTGTTCGCCGCGATCGACGCGGGGTGTGCGGCGGTGCGGGTGAATCCGGGGAACATCCGGCAGTTCGACGACAAGGTACGGGAGATCGCGAAGGCGGCGTCGGACGCGGGTACGCCGATCCGTATCGGAGTCAACGCGGGTTCGCTGGACCGGCGGTTGCTGGAGAAGTACGGGAAGGCGACACCGGAGGCGCTGGTGGAGTCGGCGCTGTGGGAGGCGTCCCTCTTCGAGGAGCACGGCTTCCGGGACATCAAGATCTCGGTGAAGCACAACGACCCGGTCGTCATGGTCAACGCCTACCGGCAGCTGGCCGCGCAGTGCGACTACCCCCTCCACCTGGGGGTGACGGAGGCGGGCCCGGCGTTCCAGGGCACGATCAAGTCGGCGGTGGCCTTCGGGGCGTTGCTCTCGCAGGGGATCGGCGACACGATCCGCGTCTCCCTCTCCGCCCCGCCGGCGGAGGAGATCAAGGTCGGCATGCAGATCCTGGAGTCGCTGGGGTTGCGGGAGCGCCGTCTGGAGATCGTCTCCTGTCCTTCTTGCGGACGGGCACAGGTCGACGTCTACAAGCTCGCCGAGGAGGTGACCGCGGGCCTGGAGGGCATGGAGGTCCCGCTGCGCGTCGCGGTCATGGGCTGTGTGGTCAACGGCCCCGGCGAGGCCCGCGAGGCCGACCTCGGTGTGGCCTCCGGCAACGGCAAGGGGCAGATCTTTGTCAAGGGCGAGGTCATCAGGACCGTCCCCGAGTCGAAGATCGTCCAGACCCTGATCGACGAGGCGATGAAGCTCGCCGAAGGCATGGCGGCGGACGGCGTCGGCCCGGGCTCGCCCGACGTCACCGTCGGCTGACCACCGGCGCCGCACCGCGAGGGGAACCGCGAGAAGGGCCGTGGCGGCAAGCCCGGCCGAGGCCGAGAGAAGAGGAGGGGGCTCGCGTGTCGTTGCTGGAGAACATCCGCGGTCCACGCGACCTGAAGGCGCTGGACGGCGAGGACCTGACCGAACTGGCCGAGGAGATCCGCCACTTCCTGGTGCACGCCGTGGCCAGGACCGGAGGACACCTCGGACCCAACCTCGGCGTGGTGGAGCTCTCCATCGCACTGCACCGCGCCTTCGACTCCCCGGCCGACCGCATCCTGTGGGACACCGGCCACCAGTCGTACGTGCACAAACTGCTCACCGGCCGCCAGGACTTCTCCAAGCTGCGCGGCAAGGGCGGACTGTCCGGCTACCCCTCGCGCGAGGAGTCCGAGCACGACGTCATCGAGAACAGCCACGCCTCCACCGTCCTCGGCTGGGCCGACGGCCTCGCCAAGGCCAACCAGGTGCTCGGCCGCTGGAACCGCCACGTCGTCGCCGTCATCGGCGACGGAGCCCTCACCGGAGGCATGGCCTGGGAGGCCCTCAATAACATAGCTGCCGCCCGGGACCGGCCGCTGATCATCGTCGTCAACGACAACGAACGCAGCTACGCGCCCACCATCGGCGGCCTCGCCGACCACCTCGCCACCCTCCGCACCACCGACGGCTACGAACGCTTCCTCTCCTGGGGCAAGGACGCCGTCCAGGGACTGCCCGTCGTCGGCAAACCGCTCTACGAATCGCTGCACGGCGCGAAGAAGGGTTTCAAGGACGCCTTCGCCCCCCAGGGCATGTTCGAGGACCTCGGGCTGAAGTACCTCGGGCCGATAGACGGCCACGACATCGAGGCCGTCGAATCGGCGCTGCGCCGGGCCAAGCGCTTCCACGGCCCCGTCCTCGTCCACTGCCGGACCGAGAAGGGCCGCGGCTACCAGCCGGCCCTGCAGGACGAGGCGGACCGCTTCCACACCGTCGGAGTGATGAACTCGCTCACCGGCGAGCCCCTGACGCCCTCCACCGGCCGGTCCTGGACCTCCGTCTTCGGCGACGAGATGGTGCGGATCGGCGCCGAGCGGCCGGACGTGGTGGCGATCACCGCCGCGATGCTGCACCCCGTGGGCCTGACCCGGTTCGCCGAGGCCTACCCCGACCGCGTCTGGGACGTGGGGATCGCCGAGCAGCACGCGGCGACCTCGGCGGCGGGGCTGGCGACGGGCGGCCTGCACCCGGTCTTCGCGGTCTACGCGACGTTCCTCAACCGCGCCTTCGACCAGGTGCTGATGGACGTGGCGCTGCACAAGTGCGGGGTGACCTTCGTCCTGGACCGGGCCGGGGTCACCGGCACCGACGGCGCCTCCCACAACGGCATGTGGGACATGTCGATCCTCCAGGTCGTCCCCGGACTGCGGATCGCCGCCCCGCGCGACGCCGGCCAGCTCCGCGCCCAGCTGCGCGAGGCCATGGACGTCACCGACGCCCCGACCGTCATCCGCTTCCCCAAGGAGACCGTGGGCGAGGCCGTCCCGGCCCTCGACCGGGTCGGCGGCATGGACGTGATCGCCCGCCCGGAGACCGGCGAGCCACAGGTCCTGCTGGTCGCCGTCGGCGCCATGGCCCAGGTCTGCCTCCAGGCGGCCGACCTGCTCGCCGCGCGCGGCATCGCCTGCACCGTCGTCGACCCGCGCTGGGTCAAGCCCGTCGACGAGGCCCTGCCCGCCCTCGCCGAACGGCACCGGCTCGTCGCCGTCGTCGAGGACAACAGCCGCACCGGAGGCGTCGGCTGGGCCGTCGCCCAGGCCCTGCGCGACGCCGACTCCGACGTGCCCGTACGCACCTTCGGCATCCCCGAGCAGTTCCTGGCCCACGCCAAGCGCGGCGAGGTCCTGGCCGACCTGGGGCTCACACCCGCCGAGATCGCCGGCCGGATCAGCGCCGCCCTGGCCCGCAAGGAGGCCGTGGCGGCGGACACGGCCCGTAAGGAGAACGACGCATGACACCCGACGGCACCGGCTCCGCCAAGGGATTCGACCTCACCCGGCTCCTCGCGGAGCGCGGCGGGGAACGGTACGAGCTCCACGCCCGCCACCTCAACCACCAGCTGCCCCGCATGCTGCACACCATCGGCTTCGACAAGGTCTACGAGCGGGCCGAAGGGGCCTACTTCTGGGACGCCGAGGGCCAGGACTACCTCGACATGCTCGCCGGCTTCGGGGTGATGGGCGTCGGCCGCCACCACCCCGTCGTCCGCAAGGCGCTGCACGACGTCCTCGACGCCTCGCTCGCCGACCTCACCCGCTTCGACTGCCAGCCGCTGCCCGGCCTCCTCGCCGAGAAGCTGCTGTCGTACACCCCGCACCTGGACCGGGTGTTCTTCGGCAACAGCGGCACCGAGGCCGTGGAGACCGCGCTGAAGTTCGCCCGCTACGCCACCGGGCGGCCACGAGTCCTGTACTGCGCGCACGCCTTCCACGGCCTGACGGCCGGATCGCTGTCCGTCAACGGCGAGGACGGCTTCCGCGACGGATTCGCCCCGCTGCTGCCCGACACCGCGATCCCGCTCGGCGACCTCGACGCCCTCGAACGGGAGCTGCGCCGCGGTGACGTGGCCGCCTTCGTCGTCGAACCCATCCAGGGCAAGGGCGTCCACGAGCCGCCGCCCGGCTTCCTCCGCCAGGCGCAGGAACTGCTGCGCCGGCACAAGGCGCTGCTCATCGCCGACGAGGTGCAGACCGGGATCGGCCGCACCGGCGACTTCTACGCCTACCAGCACGAGGGCGGCGTCGAGCCGGACCTGGTGTGCGTGGCGAAGGCCCTGTCCGGCGGCTATGTGCCCGTCGGCGCGACCCTCGGCAAGGACTGGATCTTCAAGAAGGTCTACTCCTCCATGGACCGGGTGCTGGTCCACTCGGCCAGCTTCGGCTCCAACGCCCAGGCCATGGCCGCGGGCCTCGCCGTGCTCTCGGTCATGGAGGACGCCCAGGTCGTGGCCAACGCCCGGCACACGGGAGATCTGCTGCGGACGAGACTGGCGGCGCTGGTCGACAAGTACGAGCTGCTGCACGATGTGCGCGGCCGCGGGCTGATGATCGGCATCGAGTTCGGCAAGCCGAAGTCGCTCGGTCTGCGCAGCCGCTGGGCGATGCTCCAGGCCGCCCGCAAGGGGCTGTTCGCGCAGATGGTCGTCGTGCCGCTGCTCCAGAAGCATCGCATCCTCACCCAGGTCTCCGGCGACCACCTGGAGGTCATCAAGCTGATTCCGCCACTGATCATCGGCGAGCGGGAGGTGGACCGCTTCGTGTCCGCCTTCACGGCGGTGATGGACGAGGCACACGGGGGCGGCGCCCTGATGTGGGACTTCGGCCGCACGCTGGTCAAACAGGCGGTGGCGAACCGGTAGGGGCTAGTGCCCTCCACCGCACCCGCCCCCGCAGCCGGAGTACGAACCGCAGGACGCGCCGTGCGTCGAGCACGAGAACGTAGGACACCCCGCACAGCCCGACGCCGATCCCCCGCTCCCGTTCCCCCTGCCGGAAGGAGCCGCCCCGCCGGCCCGCTCCGGCTTCGCCGCCCGGAGCAGCTGGTCCCGCAGGACCCCGTCCGGCAGGGCGGACGGGCCCTCGACGGCGACCTCGCCCGCGGCCCCCGCCGGGCGCGCGGCCCGTACCGCCCGGCGGCCCGCCCGGGTCGCCCTCGACCACGGGACGCGGACCGCCAGGCGTAGCGCGAGACCGCACGCGACGCACGCGAGGAGGGCGGACGGCACCGGATACGTACGCGTGACGAAGAGCGAGGCCAGTGCCAGGAGCCCCGCACCGGTCAGGCCCGCCGTGTGCAGCCGCTCGGCCCGGCGCCCGGCCGCGTCCGGTCCGGCGGGCGCGAGCAGGCCCCTTTCCACCAGCGCCGACTCGATGTCCTGCACGGCCGGCGCGCGCGGCAGCGCCATCCGCGCGCCGCGCATGGTGCAGTACCAGCGGTCACCGCAGCACTTCAGCAGGGCGCGCTCGACCGGGTCGTACGTGACGGGGCTGAGCACCTTGATCAGACCGTCGGTGGTCACCCTGATCCGCCCGTCGTCGTACATCATGGTGATCACGGTCTCCGCGACCCGCAGCGGACCGGCCGTCAGACAGGCGACCTCCAGCAGGCTCGGCCCGCCGTCCCCGGTGCGGGCGGGCGCGGTCGCCCGGTGGCGCGCCCGGACCAGCAGGGCCGAGGGCAGAGCGACGGCGACGAGCGCGACGGCGAGTGCGATTACCCATGCGGTGTTCATGCTGTCACGTGCCTTTCGCGGAACGCGGTGTCGAGCGGACGGGACGTGGGGCGACGCTGAGCCGGAGGGCCCGTACGGCCGCGGCGAGCCGGTTCGGCGCCGGCTCCGCCGCGGCGGTCCGCCAGTCGGCCAGGCGACGGCGGCGCGCCGGGTCCCCGGGGCGGCCGGTGGCCAGCAGGCGGTCGGCGAAGGCCGACGCGTCGCGGTGGTACCCCTCGGTGAGGGGCCGGGCGCGGGCGTAGTCGAGGAACAGGCCGTGGAACTCCTCGCCCAGGATCGTGGGGAGTTCGGGCGCGACCTTGGCCACGGTGTCCGCCCGTTTGGCGAGGAGCACCCGGCGCTGCACGTCGAGCCGCCCGGGGTCGAAGCCCCGCGGCGGCGGGCCGCCCGCGACGAGCGCGGCCAGCAGGGCGGCCTGGTCCCGGGCGAGGCGCGCGCGGGCCCGCTCCAGGCCGTGGTCAGACACGGCGGCCGCCGGGGGCCGCCGCGGCGCGCACGGCCGCGAGTTCCGCCGCGAGCTCGTCCGGGCCGGGGAAGTCGCCGTCACGCTCCAGCAGGACGCCGGGCGGCACGGCGCGGGCGCACAGCTCGGCGAGCAGGGCCAGCACGGGCGGGGGCACGGGGTGGGCGTGCGTGTCGTACCAGACGCCGCGCTCCTCGACGCCCCCGGCGACATGGACGTAGGCGACGGCTTCGAGGGGGAGGGCGTCCAGTGTCCCGACGGGGTCCTGGCCCAGATTGACGTGGTTGGTGTGGAGGTTGGCCACGTCGACGATCAGCCGGACCCCGGTGCGCTCGACCACCTCGGTGAGGAACTGACCCTCCGTGAACTCCTCGTCGGGCCACCGGATGCAGGCGGCGACGTTCTCCAACGCGAGGGGGACGGGCAGGAACTGCTGGGCCAGGCGGATGTTCGCGCAGACGACGTCGAGCGCGTCGCGCGTGCGGGGCACGGGCAGCAGATGCCCGGCCTCCAGGCCTCCCGCGCGCACGGTCGCGAGGTGCTCGGTGACCAGGGGCGCGCCGAGGGCTTCGGCGCACTCGGCGAGGGCGGCCAGGCGGGCGAGGCCGGGGCGGGCCGCGTCCCCCAGGCCCAGGGTGACGCCGTGCGGGACGACGGGGGTGCCGTGGGCGCGCAACCACCTTACGGGGCCGGGAAGATGGGCGGGGTCGATGTTCTCCGCGACGACCTCCACCCAGTCGGGGGGAGGGAGCCGGGCGAGGGTGTCGGCGAGCTCCGGACGCCAGCCGATGCCCGTGCCGAGGTTGCGCATGGGCTCACCCCCGTGTCCCCGCGCGTCCGAAATGGCCGCGTAAAGGGCTGATGCCCCGTGGTCGTGCGGCTCAACCCGGATTTTCCCCGTCCGGCCCCGTCCCTTTCCGGGCCGGGGCCCGGCGCGCGGGAGCGTCAGGGTTTGTGGCCCACCCCGCCGTAGAAGATCGTGTCGTTGAGCTCCTGCGCGCTCGGCACCGGGCCGTCCGGGCGCCACAACGGCACCCGCACCAGGCCCGGGTCCTGGAGCGCGAAGTCGCCGAAGAGCGGCTCGATCGCCGCCCGGCCCCGGAGGTTCAGCGCCGCGGTCGCGTTCTTGTACGCGCCGAGCACGCTGTCCCGCGCCTTGACGTCGGTGTAGCCCTCCGCGTACCCCTCGTAGGGTTCGGCCGTGGCGTGGGAGAGCACCAGGCGGCTGCCCGAGGGGAGCGCGGCGCCGAGCGCGGCGACGAGGCCGGCCGGGTCCTCCTCGTCCTTGACGAAGTGCAGCACGGCGACGAGCAGCAGCGCCACCGGCTCGGTGAAGTCGATGAGTTCGCGCACGACCGGGTGGGCCAGGACGGCCTCGGGCTCGCGCACGTCGCCGAGGACGAACGCGGCCCGCCCGGTGTTGGTGAGCTTGGCGCCGGCGTGGGTCGCCACGATCGGGTCGTTGTCGACATAGGCGACCCGTACGTCCTCCGCGATCCCGCGGGCCACCTCGTGGGTGTTGGGCGAGGTGGGGATGCCGGTGCCGATGTCGACGATCTGGCGGATGCCGTCGCGCACGCACTCCCGCACCGCGCGCTGGAGGAAGGCGCGGTTGGCGCGGGCGGACAGCCGCACCTGCGGATGCACCTGGATGACGTGCTCCGCGGCCTGCCGGTCGACCTCGTAGTTGTCCCAGCCGCCGAGGTAGTAGTCGTACATGCGGGCCGGATGCGGCCTGCTGGTGTCTATTTCCTCGGCCGTGAAGCCCCGCTCGCTCACACCGTGCTCTTTCATTCGCAGCTCACACTCGTTCCCGCGAGAAGGAAGTCGGCCTGGCCGGCCTTCGCGCCTCTGATGAAGCTCTCGATTTCGTGGTGCGTGTAGATCAGCGCCGGCCCTTCCGGGTCGGTGGACTGGCGCAGGGCGACCCGGCCGTCCCCCAGTCGCATGGCCTCGACGCAACTCCCCCCGTTGCCGCCGCTCCACGGCTTGCTCCACCCCTCGGTGCCGAGATCGGTGGCGGGCATGCCGTTGTATATGCGATCCATGGTTCAGATCTCCTTACGAATGCCACCGAGGACGGCCTTGGTGGTGTGTGCCGGCGCGGCCTGCGCGCACATGCGGTCCAGCGCCTCCAGGAAGGCCGAGACATCGTCGCGCTGGTCGAAGTAGGAGGCTCCGACCAGGTTTTCCGCGTAGGCGATGTCCGGCAGCTCCGGAAGCGGGAACCGGAAGATATGGAAAGGCCCGTACATCGCCGGATGCGGCCCGGCGGTGAACGGCATGACCTGCAGCCTGACATTCGGCAGGTCGGTTGCGTCCATGAGGTGGGCGATCTGCGCGCGCATGATGTCGGGCCCGCCGATGGGCCTGCGCAGCACGGTCTCGTCCAGCACCACCCACAGCAGGGGCGCCCCGTCCCGGGTGAGCAGCGACTGGCGCTGCCTGCGGACGGTGACCGCGCGGTCGATGTCGGCGGCGGGCGCGTGCGGCATTCCGGCGCGGAGCACGGCGCGCGCGTAATCCTCGGTCTGCAACAGCCCGGGGACGTAGTGCGGTTCGTAGGCACGAATGAGGTTGGCCTCTCCTTCGAGGCTCACAAAGGCGCTGAACCACTCGGGGAGGACATCGCGGAAACGGTGCCACCAGCCGGGTCGGTTGGCCTCGCGGGCGAGGGAGAGAAAACCCTCGATCTCCTCCTGGCCGGCGACGCCGTAGACGCACAGCAACTTCTCCACATAGGGGAGTTTCAGGCCGACTTCGGCCTTCTCCATTCTGCGGATCGTGGCATGGGTCACATCGAGGGCGCGACCCGCGTCCTCATAGGACAGTCCGGCCTTCTCCCGGAGGTCCTGAAGCCGTTTGCCGAGCACGACCCGAAGGACGGTCGGGGCGCCTGTCGGCCGCGCGTCCGCCACTGTTGTTCCCCCTCCGTGCCGTCAGTCGCTGTCATATGCCCGCAGTGTGCCATGCACCCCCCGGAGCACACAGACTGCCCTGACGATTCTGCAAATTACAGATTGAACCTTGCCACACATGACCGGCATCGCACATAGTTGCGGAGTGGTCCCCTCCCATGACGCACCTTCGCTCGGACGCTACGGCAGTTCCACGGCCGCGCGTCTTCAGGACGCCTTTCACTTTCCGGCTCTCAACACCTCGGTGGCGGAGGCGCGCAGACGAGTCGCCGCGCAGCTGCGGGAGTGGGGCATCGACGAAGTGGCGTGCGACGACGCCCAATTGGTGGTGTCTGAACTCTTCACCAACGCGGTGCGGCACACGGACAGCGAGAAGGTCGGCTGTCAACTGCGCCTGAGCGGCGCACACCTGCGGATAGAGGTCACCGACCAGGGGCACGCGTCGACGGAGCCGCGGGCGCGGTGCAGCGGCACGGACGAGGAGAGCGGGCGCGGACTGCTGCTGGTCGGGGTGCTGTCGAAGGCCTGGGGGGTCCGGCCCGACGACAGCGGCCGTGGCCGCGTCGTCTGGGCCGACCTGCCGCACGGGCGGCTCCCCCACTGACCCGCCGGGTGGACTACAGCGGCAGGAGGTCCGGCCGCTTGGGCTCCACGTGGTCCCCCGAGGACTCGCCGCGCAGCCGCCGGCCGATCCACGGCACCAGGTGCTCGCGCGCCCAGTGGATGTTGTCGCGGCGCACCTCGGCGGGCGACCGCTGCCCTTCCTCGGGCCACGGCTGGTCCGGGTCGGCCGGCACCTGAAGGCCCAGCACCTGGGCGGCGCGCAGCGCGACGCGCGTGTGCCCGTCCGGCGAGAGGTGCAGGCGGTCGTCGCTCCAGGCCCGCCGGTCCTGGACCGAGCGCAGCGACCACAGGTCGAGGACCGGGCAGCCGTGCCGGTCGGCGATGGCGCGGACGTGGGCGGTGTAGGTCGCGATCCTGCCCCGCAGGTGGCGCAGGACCGGGATGCCACGGGTGTCGAAGCCGGTGCACACCAGCACCGTGCCGACGGAACCGGCGAGGTCGACGACGGCCGCCTCGTAGCGCTCGGCCACGTCGTCCGGGTCGCTGCCCGGCCGCAGGATGTCGTTGCCCCCGGCGCAGAACGTCACCAGATCCGGTCTGAGCTCCTTCGCCCGCGGCACCTGCTCCTCCACGATCTGGTCGAGGAGGCGGCCGCGGACGGCGAGGTTGGCGTACCGGAAGGCGTGCTCGGGGTGCTGGTCGGAGAGGAGTACGGCCAGTCGGTCGGCCCAGCCGATGAAGGCGTCGTCCGGCCCCGGGTCCCCGACGCCCTCGGTGAAGCTGTCCCCGACGGCTGCGTACGACCCGATTGTGCTCTTGCTGAATGCTTGCGAATCGTCTGCCACGTCAGCACATCTTTCACCTTGGGGAGTGACTTACGCCACCGTAACCAGGGGTTGACGTGCAGTGATGTATCCCACCCCGGCAAAATCGACCCAACCGGAATACGTCGACGCGGGTGCCCGCGAGAGCTGATTGCCCGTACAACCGTTGTCGTAAAGTCAGTCAGTCGCTTCGTCGACGACCGGTGTCGACGGCCGAACCTGGGAGCGCCCGTGACGCAGACGCCGCATGTCCCGTCCACCGAGCCCGAGCTGGCGGGGGTCCGCAACTTCCGTGATCTGGGCGGCCTTCCGGCCGTCGGCGGGCGGCGCGTACGGCCCGGCGTCCTCTACCGCAGCGGCCACCTCGCCCACGCGACCGAGGAGGACCGGCGCTTCCTCGACAGCCTCGGCCTGCACACGGTCCTAGACTTCCGCAACGCGGCCGACATCGAACTCGACGGCCCCGACGTCGACCTGCTCGGCGTCCGCAACGTGAACATCCCGCTCAACGACCCCGCGTACGGTGCCGAGTTCTGGAAACTCGTCCGCGCCCGGGACCTCGACCGGCTGCGGGAGGTGCTGGCGGGCGCCCGGGGCGCGGACCGGATGTGTACGAGCTATCGCGAGATCATCACCACCCGCACCGCCGAGCACGGCCGCGTCCTGCGCCTGCTCGCCGACGACGCCGTGCCCGCCCTGATGCACTGCGCCGCGGGCAAGGACCGGGCGGGGCTTTCGATCGCGGTCACGCTGCTCGCGCTCGGGGTCCCGCGCGAGGCCATCGAGGCGGACTACCTGGAGTCGAACGCGCCGCACCGGCGCTACCGGATGCGGCGGCCGCAAGCGGCGGAGCCGCCGGAGATCACGGAACTGCTGTCCCCGATGTTCGAGGCGCGGGCGGAGTACCTCGCGTCCGCGTTCGCGGTGATCGAGGAGACCTGGGGCACGGCCGACCGCTATCTGGCGGAGGGCCTCGGAGTCACCACCGCGACGAGGGAGCGGCTGCGGCAGCGGCTGCTCACGGAATAGGCGTCCCCGGACCGGGCGCGGAGGCCGATCTACGCTGGTCGTATGGACGACTCGCTCTTCCCCCGCCCCCGGGCCGAGATCGCCCCGGGCGCCGTGCACGTGCCCGACTGGCTGACCCCCGCCGCCCAGGCGCGGACGCTCGCCGCCTGCCGGGAATGGGCGAGGCCCCCCGCCGGACTGCGGACCGTGCGGATGCCGAGCGGCGGGGAGATGTCCGTGCGGACGGTCTGCCTCGGCCTGCACTGGTTCCCCTACGGCTACGCCCGGACCGTCGTGGACGGCGACGGCGCGCCCGTCAAGCCGTTCCCGCCCTGGCTGGGCGAGCTCGCGCGGTCGGCCGTCGCCGACGCGTACGGAACGGAAGCGGCCGCCCCGCCCCCGTACGACATCGCGCTGGTGAACTTCTACGGCCCCGACGCGAAGATGGGCATGCACCAGGACCGCGACGAGGAGTCCGACGCCCCCGTGGTCTCGCTCAGCCTCGGGGACGCCTGCGTCTTCCGGTTCGGCACCGCGAGCGGCCGGGGCAGGCCCTGGACGGATGTCGAGCTGCGCAGCGGTGATCTCTTCGTCTTCGGCGGCCCCGCGCGCCGGGCCTTCCACGGCGTGCCCCGCACCCTGCCGGGCACCGCGCCGCCCGAGCTCGGGCTGTCCGGGCGGCTGAACATCACGCTCCGGGTGAGCGGGCTCTGAGCGGACCCGGCCGGGCGTGGGGCGCATTGGGCATGTTCATGGAAATTCACGTGCGGCGGCGGCCGTGACCCTGCACAGTGGGGCATGCTTCCGCTGCCGCCGTCCGGGCCCGTGAGATCGGGGGTGGGCCCGGGCGGCGGCACGCGGATTTCGCGCGGGCGCGGCCCGGACGTCGGGAGGGGGTCACCACGTGCCGGTCCGGAGGGGCAGATAATGGCATGACCTGCCCGCTGCCGCCCTGGAGGTGCCGTGACCGGCTTCCGTCCGAAAAGCTCACCGCTCGACGCCCTGCGCCCGGCCGCGTTCGGGGCGGATCCGTCCGGAGAGCGGATGGAGCGCATCAGGCGGTCGCCGAACTTCGTCGACGGGGTGTTCACCAACCCCGTGGCCGCGGACCGCACTCCTTCCGGTTCGCTGCTGAAGTTCCTGCCCACCTACTTCCGCAAGGAGGAGCGGGCCCGCCGCACCCCCGCCGGCACCGTGCCCGTCCACCCCACGACCGTCGCCGACCTGGCCGTCCCCGCCGCCTCCGGGCTGCGGCTGACGTGGATGGGGCACTCCAGCGTGCTCGCGGAGATCGACGGCCACCGGGTGCTGTTCGACCCCGTGTGGTCCGAGCGCTGTTCGCCGTTCGCGTTCGCGGGGCCCAGGCGGCTGCACCCGGTGCCGGTGCCGCTGGCCGAGGTCGGGAGGCCGGACGTGGTGGTCATCTCCCACGACCACTACGACCACCTGGACATGGCGACGGTCAGAGCCCTGGCCCGCACGGGCACCCGCTTCGCCGTACCGCTCGGCGTCGGCGCCCACCTGGAGCACTGGGGCGTACGGGCCGACCGGATCACCGAACTCGACTGGCACGAGTCGACCGTGGTGGGCGACCTCACCCTCACCGCCACCCCCGCGCGGCACTTCTGCGGCCGGGCGCTGCGCAACACCCAGCACACCCTGTGGGCCTCATGGGTGGTCGCCGGTCCCGAGCACCGCATCTTCCACAGCGGTGACACCGGCTACTTCCCGGGCTTCACGGACATCGGCGAGCAATACGGGCCGTTCGACGCGACCATGGTGCAAATCGGTGCTTTCAGCGAGTTCTGGCCGGACATCCACATGACTCCAGAGGAAGGCGTGCGGGCCCACGCCGACCTCCAGGGCGAGGCCGCGCGGGGCGTCATGCTGCCCATTCACTGGGGCACCTTCAACCTCGCGCCGCACTCCTGGGAGGAGCCGGTCGAGGGCACGGTCGCTGCAGCCGGCCGCCTGGGCGCGCGAGTCGCCGCACCCACGCCGGGACAGCCCTTCGAGCCCGCGGGCGGGCTGCCGTCCGACCCGTGGTGGCGGGCGATCGCGCTGCGCCCGGCCACCGTCCCGGCCGCGCCGGTGCGGGAGCGGACCGACGCCGTGGAGGCCACCGTACGGGCGTAGCCGGGGAGTTGACGCCTGGTGCGGAAGTCGGCGCGTTCCTTCTCCGGCAGATCGACGAACAGCCGACGGCGCCCCGCGCGCCCTCACCCGGGCGCGCGGGGCGGCGGCCGTCAGAAGTGCGGCAGCTCCATGTCGCAGCAGGAGTCGCGGCGCAACTGCCGCCCGACCTCCAGCCATTGACTGTGCGAGCGCGCCGCGTACGTCCCGCGGTCCCCCGCGCCGCCGTACGCCCCGACCAGCTCCGCCTGCTCGAACGGCACCCCTCCGCGCAGCACCGACACCGTCCGCACGAGCGCGTCGAAGTCCGTGAACGGGTCGCCGTCCACGATCGTCACATCGGCGAGCTTCCCGGCCTCCAGCGTGCCCAGCTCCCGCTCCGCGCCGAACGCCCGCGCCGGCAGGACCGTCGCCGTCCGCAGCGCCTGCGCCGCCGACAGGCCGTACCGGTGCAGGGCCCGCAGCCCCAGGTGCAGGGACAGCCCGACCGGCACCAGGGGCGCGTCCGTACCGAGGGCGACGATGCCGCCGCCGGCCAGGATCCTGCGGTAGACGTCGATCTCCCGCTCCAGCGTGGTCAGCTGCTCCGCGGTCGGCGCCGCCGTCGCCGTCTGGCGCACGACCGCCGCGTCCCACGGCGGCATCAGCCGCGTCACCCGGGGATCCTCCGCCAGGGCCGGGGCCTCGCCCAGCAGCGGCACCGAGGTGAAGATCGTGGCGATCATGTGGAAGCCCGCACGGGTGTAGATCTCCACCAGATCCTGGTGCGCGTGGCCCGACGCCGTCGTGGCGTGCCCGAACTCCAGCCGCTGGGTCGCCTGGAGATGGGTCGTCAGATCCTGCCCCAGCTGCATGCCGGGCGAGCAGAGGTGGCTGCCCGCCCGCACCCCGAGCCGGTCGTGGGCGTACCGCGCGGCCTCCTCCATCACCCAACCCGGCGCGCGCACATACGTCTTGACGAAGTCCCAGTCGAGCGCGGCCCCCCGCTCCAGCGACCTCCGCAGCCCCTCGCGGGTGCGGTGCGGGCGCCCCATGCTGTACGCCACTCGCGCCCCGTCCAGCAGCTCGCCGGTGGCCAGCAGCCGGGGCCCGGCCAGCGCCCCCGCCGCTACGGCCTCGCGGATCCTGGCCTGCTCATAGGCGAAGCCGCCGAGCGACACCGCCGTGGTGATCCCGTACGCCAGCTGCAGAGCCGTCTGCCGGCCGCCGTAGGTGCTCTGCCACGGGTGCGTGTGCGCGTCCCACAGCCCGGGGATCACCGTGTGCCGTGAGGCGTCGACGGTGCGCAGGGCCGCCCGCCGCGCCCGGTGCGGCTCCACGGCGGCGATCCGGCCGTCGCGCACCACGAGGTCGACGTCCTCCCGCACCGCCTCGCCCGTGCCGTCCCAGAACCTCCCGGCGCGCACGACCATGTCCGCGGGGGTCGGGCGCCGGTAGTCGAGCGAGACCGGGACTGTACGGGCCGAGCCGTCCGCCACGTCGAGCAGTCGCAGCCGCCCCGCCGACAGATAGAGGAGGTGGCGGGAGTCCGCGGACCAGGACGGGTGGTCCGCCGCCTCGTCCGTCAGCCGGCGCGGCTCGCCGTCGGGCGTCCCGTCGGCGCGCACGGGCAGCAGCCACAGCGCCGACTCGTGGATCACCGCCATGTGGCGGCCGTCCGGTGACCAGACCGGGCCGGAGTCGTAGCGGTCGGCGATCGAGGCGTGCGGCGCGATGGCGTGCAGACGGCTGCCGCCGTCGGTGGTGTCGAGCACCCGGATGAGGTTGTAGCCCTCGCGGAACCGCTGGTTGAGCCGGTTGCGGTCGCACAGCGCGACATAGCGGCCGTCGGGCGACCAGCTCGGTCTGCCGGGCAGGCCGCCCGCGGCCAGGGGCGCCGCGAGCACCCGGTCCGTACCGGCGGCGAGATCGCGCACCAGAAGATTGCCCGACATGTCCAGGCACGCCAGCCGCGTCCCGTCCGGCGAGAGCGCCGGAAGGACCCGGCCCCCGTCGGCCAGCAGCGTCTCCTCGCCGGAGGCGAGGTCGCGGCGGCGCACGGCCAGCAGCCCGTCGCGGTCGTCGGCGTAGACCAGCGACCGCCCGTCGCGGGTCCAGGTCGGTCCGAGCAGATAGCGGGTCGGTTCGGCGCCGACGACCTTGCGCGGCCGTCCGCCGGAAATGTCCGCGACCCAGAGGGAGTTGAGCGCGGCGAACGCCACCTGCCGGGCGTCGGGCGACAGCGCGGGCAGGTGCAGGGCCCGCGCCTTGTGCACGCCGCCGATCTCGAAGTCGTACCGCTTGACGCGGTAGCGGGGCCGGTCCAGCGGCAGCTTCGCGGCGAAGGGGATGGCGACGGCCGCGGCGGCGGCCCTGGCGTCCGCCCCTCCGGGCCGGACGATCCGGAACTCGCCGCTCACGGTCAGGAGCAGCTCGTCGCGCGACACCCACCGCGGCGGCACGGGCGCCACGTCCCCCTCGACCGCCACGGCCGCACCGTCCACGACGAGCGTGCAGGACGCGCCGGGCGCGGCCGTCGTCCGCAGATACGCCAGCCTGCCGCCCGGCGACACGGCCGGTGTCATCACCTGCGCGGCGGCCGTCTCGGTGTGCTCCGTGCGCACCGAGCCCCGCCCGTCGGACGCCACCGACACGACCGTACGCGCCTCCAGCGCGGCCCCCGCGACGCGCGCGCGGACGAACAGCAGACGCTTGCCGTCCGGCGACCACACCGGGTCGAAGTCCTCCCAGGCGCCGTCCTGCAACGGCCCGTCCTGGCCGGTCAGGCCGCTGATCCGGGTGAGCGCACGGGTCCGTACGTCCACCACCCACACCCGGTACGGGCTCCCGGTCACCGGATCGCCGCCGCGCTCGGAGGCGAACGCGATCCGCGTGCCGTCCGGCGACCACGCGGGGCCGCGGTCGTCCCACGGCCCGTCCGTGAGCTGCCGCAGCCCGGAGCCGTCGGGCCGCAGCGTCCAGAGGTGGAAGCCGCCGCCGCGGTAGGCGCAGACGGCGAGCGTCCTGCCGTCGGGGGAGTGGACGGGACGGGTGGGTTCGAGGTCGGCGGGCGTGATCGCGACGGCGTCACCGCCCTCGCGGGGGACGGACCACAGGGTGTTCTGCACCTCGGCGATCAGCCGGTCGCCGGCGGGGGAGAGGGAGGCGGAGCCGTTGGTGGCGGCGGTGAAGGACAGGGCCGCGGGCGGCGCGTGGGGGACGGCCGCGGCCGCGACATCGGCGGGCAGGGCCGCGGCGACCCCCGCCGCCGCGGCGGTACCGGCCGCGGCCTGCAGGAATCTGCGCCGGGAGAGCGGTGAGAGGGCGAAGGGAGGTGCATCGACCGGGCCGGGGGTGTCCAACTGTCCTCCTGCGACGGGGGAGTTGCGTGATACGGGAGCTGGAATCGGGGCGGCTCGATGGTTGCACGGGGGGTGGCCGGTCGGTCAACACCGCGCCGGTCGCATCGTCGACGCGTCGGACCGCCGCTCACCGCTTCAGGAATCACCGCTTCAGGAAGGACACGATCCGCTCACCGAGCGAACGGGGATCCAGACCCTGCCCCGCGAGGTGCTCCTCGATCGAGCCGTAGCGGCGCAGCTCCCGCCGGCCGATGCCGAGGCCGAGCACGCGGTGCGGCAGATCGGCGAGGGCGTCGTTCACGGCGGCGCCGGACGTGCCTGCGAGGTACGGCTCGACCAGGACGACATCGGCGCCGCCACCCGTCCCGGTGACCTCGCCGACCGCCGCCCGCAGGGAGGCGCCGTCGAAGGGCCGTACCGTCGCCGCGTACAGCACGGTCACGCCCAGCCCCTCGACCGCCGCCAGCACGTTGTCCAGCATCGGCCCGACCGCCACGACCACCCCGGCGCGCCCTTCGCGCACGGTGCGGAACCCGTGGCCGACCGGCCGGGCCGTCGCGTTGGAGTGCGCCGAGAGCCGTACGTACACCCGGTCGTCCCCCGCCGCGACCGCCTGCCGCAGCAGGGTCTCGGCCTCGTCGGGGTGGCCCGGGACGTGCACGGTCCAGCCGTCGAGGGTGTCGAGGAGCGCGATGTCCCCGGGCGACATATGGGTGTGGCCACCGGCCGGCCAGTCGTACGAGCCTCCCGCACTGACCAGCACCCCGCCCAGGCCCTGGTGCCCGAAGTCCAGCTTGACCTGCTCGAAGGCGCGCTCCACGAGGAAGCTCGCGAAGGTGTGCACGACCGGCCGCATCCCGGTCAGGGCCAGCCCCGCGCCCGCGCCGATGAGCAGCTGCTCCCGGATGCCGACGTTGATCACACGATCGGGGTGGGCGAGACGGGCCTCCTCGAATCCGGCCGCGCCGATGTCGGCGAGCACCAGGGCGAGGCGGGGGTCGGTGTCGAGCAGCCCGGAGAGGATGGAGGTGAAACGCTCACGCATGGTGTCCATGGGGGTGCCTTCCTGGGCTTCAGGCGTTCTTGGGGGTGACGCGGGCGACCACGGCGTGCGGCCTGCCGGGGTGGGGCGCGGTGAAGGCCTCGTGGAGCGCCTCGTGATCATGGCCGTCGACCGTGGTGGCGGACCACCCGGCCGCCTCGAACCGGGAGGCGATCCCGCCACGCCATCCGTGGGTGGCCGAGGCGTTGTCGACGACCACCGCGTGGAGCGCGCCGAGCCCGGCGGCCCCGGCGTAGGCGATGGCCTCGTGGTTGCTGCCCTCGTCGAGCTCGGCGTCCCCGATCAGCACCCACACCCGGGCCTCGTCCCTGCCCTGGGCCCGCAGCCCCAGCGCCGTCCCCACGCCCAGCGGCAGACCGTGCCCCAGCGAGCCGCTGCCGATCTCCACGCCCGGCACCAGCACCCGGTCCGGATGGTGCCCCAGCGGCGATTCGTACGCCCCGAAGCCGCTCAGCCACTCCTCAGGGAAGAAGCCCTTGGCGGCGAGCACCGCGTAGTACGCCATGGGCCCGTGCCCCTTGGACAACAGGAACCGGTCCCGCCCGGGCGCCTCCCGCAGCTCCGGGGAGACCCGCAGGACACGGTCGTACTCGACCAAACTTGAGGTCAACCCCCACCGGTGATCCACCCCGGCCCGAAAGCCGTGCGCGGCCACCCGCTGATGTGCGGTATTGTTCTCGTGCGCGGTCGGCGAGGGGAAAAACCCGAGCCGGACAAGCACCGGGACGTGGCGCAGTTTGGTAGCGCACTTGACTGGGGGTCAAGGGGTCGTGGGTTCAAATCCCGCCGTCCCGACCAGCGATTTTCGCAGGTCAGAGGCCGTTCTCGCAGGGATGCGAGGGCGGCCTTTCCCGTGTTGTGCCGGATTGTGGTCGCGGTGCCGGTGTGAGCCGTGGGGAGTGGGCGGCCGATCGGCCGATGCTCCTCAGTCAGACATGTGACGGGTAATCAGATCGAGCAGCCGTCGGACGGCCGCGTCCGCGTCCGGGCGGAGGACCGCGGTGACGTGGGTGTCCAGGTTGGGTGATGTGCCCCGGAGCGGGACGAAGGTGATTCCGGGGAGGGCGAACTCGCTCAGTTCCTCGGGGAGGGCGCTGACGCACAGCCCGGAGGCCACGTAGCCGAACAGGCCGGTGAGGTCGTCGGCGGTGGCCCGGAGCCGGGGGGTGAAGCCCACCTCGTGGCAGGCGAGTTGGAGCTGCTGCGCGAGCGACGGCAGCGCCGTGGCGTCGGGCAGGACGAAGTCCTCCTCGCGCAGGTCCGCCAGTCCGATCGTTTGCTCACCGGCCAGCCGGTGGTCGGTGGGGAGCGCGGCGGCGAGGCGCTCGACGGCGACGTCCCGGGTGACCAGGTCGGCCGGTACGGGTGCGGGGTCGCGCAGGAATCCCAGGTCGAGGGCGCCGGACCGGACCATTTCCGCGACGGACGCCGAGGAGTCCTGGCGCAGCTTGATCCGCAGGCCGGGCATCTCCCGGGCGGCCGCGCGCAGCAGTCGGGGCAGATAGCGGTGGCTGAGGATGCTGACGTACCCCACCCGCACATCGCCCTCCAGCCCGTGGGCGACGCGCCGCGCGCGTTCGACGGCGGCGTCCTGGAGGTGGAGCATCCGCCGTGCGTCCGTGGCGAAGACCGCACCTGCGGGGGTCGGGCGCACACCGCGCGGCCCACGCTCCAGGAGGGGCGCGCCGATGCCCCGCTCCAGGCGCTGGATGGCCTGGCTGAGGGGTGGCTGGCTCATCGAGAGGCGTTCCGCGGCCCGGCCGAAGTGCTGCTCGTCGACCACGGCCAGGAATTGTTCGAGGAGGCGCCTGGTCAGTTCCATATGGTCAACCATATCTCGATCTACGAAAACATATATTGGACAGACATCCCGCCCGGGGCGTTCACTCGGTCGTGGGAGCTCCGGTCGACGAGCCCGGCGCTCCTTCCCTCCCGAGAATCCCCGAGACGGGAGACGCTGCGGGAGCCGTGCGGCGCCGAGCCGGCAGGCCTCCGCCCGCGGTGCCGCAGCGGTCTCCCTGGAGTCCTCCGATGCGCTCGCAAGACGTCGCGCGCCTGTTCACCACCCCGGTGAACGCGCCTGCCTATGCCCCCACCCGGTACCGGTTCACCGACCGCGAGTACCTCAACATCACCTATCGCACCGACCCCGAGGCCCTGCGCCGGATCGTCCCCGAGCCGCTGACCGTCACCGAGCCGCTGGTCCGCTTCGAGGTCATCCGGATGCCGGACGTGACGGGCCTGGGTGACTACACCGAGGCCGGCCAGCTCATCTCCGTCGAACACGACGGCGAGCACGGTGAGTTCAACCTGGCGATGTACGTCGACAGCGTGCCGGCGATCACCAGCGGCCGCGAACTGAGCGCCTACCCGAAGAAGTTCGGCTCCCCCGTGCTCCGCGTCGACTCCGACACGCTGGTCGGCACCCTCGACTACGGCTCGCTGCGGGTGGCCACCGCCACCATGGGCTACAAGCACGACCCGATGGACCCGGACGAGGCCCGCGCGGAGATCCGTACGCCCACGTTCATGGTCAAGACCGCGCTCGGCTACGACGGTACGCCGCGCATCTGCGAGCTGGTCCGCACCCGGATCGACGACATCACGGTCAAGAGCGCGTTCCGCGGCCCGGCCCGGCTGCAGCTCTTCGCCCACGCGCTGGCGCCGCTCGCGGACCTGCCCGTCCTGGAGGTCGTCGGCGCGAGCCACATCGTCGCCGACCTCACCCTCAGCCCCGCCGAAGCGGTCCACGACTACCTCGCCGGCTGAAGGCTCCCTATCCCGCCGGCACCACAGACATCAGGAGAAGCGTGAAGACGATGGACAACAGCACTGAACCGGCAGCCGCGGACGCCGCCCGCCTCCCGGGCGCGTACCGGCGGGCCACGATCATCGGCGGCGGGGTGATCGGCATCTCCTGGGCCGGCCTGTTCCTCGCCCACGGCATGGACGTCGTCGTCAGCGACCCGCGCCCCGACGTGGAGAAGCTGGTTCTCGACGGTCTGGAGGAGGTCGTCCCGGGCCTGGCCGCGCTGGGGCTGCCCACCGAGGGCCTGACCGGCCGGCTGCGCTTCGAGGCCGACCTCGCCACCGCCGTCGCGGACGCCGACGTCGTCCAGGAGAACGGGCCCGAGCGCCTGGAGGTCAAGCAGGAGATCTGGCGGACCGTCGAGCGGGCCGCGCCCGCCCACGCGCTGCTGGCCACCTCCACCTCCGGCATCCCGGCCACCGCCATCGCGCGGGCGATGCGGCAGCCCGAGCGTCTGGTCGTCGGCCACCCCTTCAATCCGCCGCACCTGGTGCCGCTGGTGGAGATCGTGCCCGGCGAGCGGACCTCCCCGGCCACCGTGGAGCGGGCCCGCGACTTCTACGCGGCGCTGGGCAAGCGGCCGCAGGTCCTGCACAAGGAGATCCCCGGCTTCGTCGCCAACCGGCTGCAGTCCGCTCTCTTCCGCGAGGCCGTGCATCTGGTGGCCGAAGGAGTGGTGACCGAGCAGGAGCTCGACGACATCGTCACCGCCTCCATCGGTCCGCGCTGGGCCGTGGCGGGCCCCTTCCGCACCTTCCACCTCGGCGGCGGCCCCGGCGGCCTGCCGCACTTCATCGAGCACCTCGGCCGCGCCATGGAGGCCACGTGGCCGGGCCTGGGCAGCCCCGCCTTCGACGAGACCACCGTCGCCCGGCTGACCGAGCAGGCCCGGCAGGCCTTCGGCGATGTGCCGGTCGGCGAGCTCGCCGCTCGCCGCGACCGCGCGCAGATCGCCCTGATGCGCGTCCTCGGCGACGCCCCCGGCACACCCGCTCCCACCCGCGACTGACCCCTCACCGAACCTCACCCACCCGGGAAACGACGCACCATGTCTCTCACCGACAAGATCACCCAGGCGATCGCCGCCCCCGCGACGGACGACACGTTCGACGTCCATGCCGAAACGGCCGACGTCCTGGCCGGCATCGGGCTGAAGCCCGAGGACACCGGCGGCACGATCACGTACTACGGAGCCGACCCGGTGGTGCCCAGCACCCTGCGGCTCGGCGCCGCCTCCGGCATCGCCCTCGTCGCCAAGTCCGCCGCCGTCGCCGCGCTGTGGCGGCAGCGCGGCGGCCCGGGCCAGGACATCGCGATGGACCTGCGGGTGGGCCCGCACCGGCTCTGCCCCTTCTACGATCAGAAGTGGGAGCTGCTCAACGGCTACCCCGCCGGCACTCCGTCCATCCCCAACATGGCCTATGCCAACGCGTTCTACCGGACGGCCGACGGGCGCTGGATGATGCCGTTCAACATCTACCCCAACATCAAGCAGGCCGCGCAGAAGCTGCTGGGCGCGCCGGAGATACCCGAGGCCGTCGCCGCCGCCGTCGCCAAGTGGGACGCCCGCGAGCTGGAGCGGGCCGGGGCCGAAGCCGGTGCGGTGATGCCCATGGTCCGTACGCCGAGCGAAATTCTGACAGAGCGTCAATACACCGACCACCTCGCGCACATGCCGCTGGTGGAGATCGCGCGTGTCGGCGACAGCGCGCCCGAGCCGCTGCCCGAGGGCGCGACCGCGCCGCTGGACGGGGTGCGGGCGCTGGGCATGGGCCACATCATCGCGGGCGCCGGCGCCGGCCGGGCGCTGGCCCTGCACGGGGCCGACGTGCTCAACCTGTGGCGGCCGAACGAGCTGGAGCACGACGTCACCTACCGTACGGCCAACGTCGGCGTCCGCTCGGCGACGGTGAGCCCGTACACCACCGAGGGCCTGGCCCGCATCCATGGACTCCAGGCGGGGGCCGACGTCTTCTTCGCCAACCGCCGTCCCGGCTTCCTGGAGTCCATCGGGCTGTCGGAGGACGAGGCGATCGCCCGGCGGCCGGGCCTGGTGTACGCGACCGTCTCGCTGAACGGAAGGAGCGGCCCCTGGGCCGACTACCTCGGCTTCGACCAGACCGCGGGCGCGCTGACCGGGCTGCTGCACCTGGAGGGCGACGGCGACAGGCCGGCCCTGCCGCCGATCACGGTGGTCAACGACTATTTGGTCTCGTGGTTCATGACAGCCGGCATCGTGGAGGCCCTGCGCCGCCGCGCCGTCGAAGGCGGCAGCTACCGCGTCCACGTCTCCCTGTCCCGGGTCGCCCTGTGGATCCTGAGCATGGGCGTCTTCGACAAGGCGTACGCCACCGCGATCGCCGGCACCGGCGAGGAGCACGCCTACCCCGACCCCGAGACCTTCACCGCGCGGACCCCGCTCGGCCACTACCAGGGCGTCACCGACCAGGTGCGGATGTCCGAAACCCCGGGCGCGTACCGGCAGATCCTCCTCCCGCGCGGCGCCTGCCGCCCGGAGTGGCTGCCCCGCGGCTGACCACCGGCTGCCGGAGAGCGGCGTCGGAAGGTAAACCTGCCGGACCAGGTTTGCCGCCTTTCAGGTGATTGTCTCAATGATCACACCAGCTGGGCGATTTGCCGTGACTACGGTTACCGCGGTCGGGGGCAACCGGGCGTCGGGGGTGGGGATGGAGCTGAGGTACTGGCTCGAGCGAGGGGTGGAGGATTTCCGGGCGTGGACGCAGTCGTACGCCGACTACGCGGCCCATCCCGCCATGGCGGTGGACGAGGGCGCCTGCGCCGCGGCGTTCGAGGAGCTGACCGCCCGACTGCGCGGCAGTTACCCCTTCTTCCACCCCTGCTATGCCGGTCAGATGCTCAAACCGCCGCACCCGGTCGCCGTCGCCGGCTATCTCGCGGCCATGCTCGTGAATTCCAACAACCATGCGCTGGACGGCGGTCCGGCCACCTCGGCCATGGAAGAGGAGGTGGTCGAGCGGCTCGCGGCCATGTTCGGCTTCGAGGAGCACCTGGGGCATCTCACCAGCAGCGGCACCCAGGCGAATCTGGAGGCGTTGTTCGTCGCCCGGGAGAGTCATCCCGGCAAGGGCGTCGCGGTCGGCGTCGAGGGGCATTACACCCATACCCGGATGTGCCATCTGCTGGGTGTACAGGCGCACATGGTGGCCGCGGACGATCGCGGGCGGATGGACACAGCCGCGCTGGAGCGTCTGCTGTCCACCGGAACCGTGGGGACCGTCGTGGCCACCACCGGGACCACGGCGCTGGGTGCCGTCGACCCGCTCCACCGCATCGTGCCGTTGGCGCGGCGGCACGGAGTGCGTGTCCATGTGGACGCCGCCTACGGGGGTTTCTTCGCTCTCCTCGCGGATGAGGAACCTCCTGGCGCGCTGGTGACCAGGGAAGCCTGGCACGCGATCGCCCACTGCGATTCCGTGGTGATCGACCCGCACAAGCACGGCCTGCAGCCGTACGGCTGCGGAGCGGTGATTTTCCGTGATCCGGCCATTGCCCGGTTCTACCGGCACGAGTCGCCCTACACCTACTTCACGTCCGACCGGCCGCACCTGGGGGAGATCAGCCTCGAGTGCTCACGGTCCGGTGCGTCCGCCGCCGCCCTGTGGCTGACCCTCGAACTGCTGCCCCTCAGCCGCAAAGGGCTGGGCGGAGTGCTCGCCGCCGGACGCCGGGCCGCCCTGCGCTGGGCCGCTCTGATCGACGGATCCCCGCACCTGGAGTTGTACCAGCCGCCCGAGCTCGACATCGTGACGTATTACCCGTCCTGCACGCCCGCCACCTTGTCCCGTATCGGCGCGGCCAGCAACGACGTGATGCGCCGGGGCATGAACGCCGAAGAGGACCCCGTGTTCCTCAGCACCGCCCGTATCGGAGCGGCCGACTTCACCGCCCGTCGTACGGACGTCGTCGTGGACACCGACCACGCGCACATCCTGCGCAGCGTGCTGATGAAACCGGAGAGCGAGCTCTACCTGGAGCGCTTGCACCCACGTGTGGAGGGCCTCGCGAAGGCTTCGAAATGAACTCTGCCGGAGGAGTGGGCACATGAGTACGGGATCCCATGAAGCTCTGCCGAGTGCCGCGCTGTTGAATCCACTGAGCCTGCCGGACGACTCGCGGATCCCCGGAGCACCGACGAGTGGCGGCGTGGCCGACTACGAGCGGTACTTCCACATTTCCCGCGATGCGCCGGACCTGGCCACCTGGACCCGTGGTTGCCTGGATCTCCAGGCGGCCGTCCTCGACGACCTCCCCCGTGCCGGCCTCGAAGAGGAACAGCGCGTCGGCATTGTGACCGGCCTGCTGCTCGCGTCGCACGCCACGCTGATGTCCTGGACGCGTACCGCGCCCGGGCCCGGAGAGACTCCTCCCGGAACTGTCACGGAACAGCCCTCCGCGCCGTCGACGGTGGCGTCGGCCGGTGACCAGGCCGGCGCGCTGCGGCGCTGGAAGCTGGGGCATCAGCTCTTCCACCTGCTGCTCACCGTCATGAACACCACCTTGGACGAGACCGTGGCCGCCGCGCGCGATTCCCAGTGGCCGTCTCTGGTCAGTGGCATGGAACGGTTGGAGGCGCTGTACGAGGCCGCCACCGCCGCCATGACCTACGCCTCGGACTTCCCCTCCTCCGTGTACCGGAACGAGATCCGGCCGACCATGGAACCCCCCTTCGTCGCGCCGGGATTCTCCGGAGTCTTCAACCGGGAACACCAAGTGATGGCGGACCGACTGCACACGCTCGGACGCGCTCTCGAAAACCTCTCGCCGGAGACCGGCGCCATCGACGCGATCCGCCGGGCGGAAGCTTCCTTACGGGCGGCACAACGGCGGAACCGGAGAAATCACGTGAGGATCTGTGAGCGTTGCGTCCCCGAAGGCGGCTCGCTCCGCCGACAGCATCTCGTCCGGGAAGAGGGGCGGAACACCAGCACATGACCGAGTACCGGAGCACCTCCTCCCGGACTGCCGGAGACATCGAGGGCGTCGACGCGCACACAGGGCTTCGGATCCTGGCCGACACGGTCGACGAGGTCGTGTGGCTGGACCACTGCCCGTTCCTGAGCGCATCGTTCCAGCCGATGCCGGCCTGGCTGAGACATGAGCCGGTCTCCGCGTTCCGGTCACTGCCCGTGCCTCCGCCCGGTCACCGGCCGGGCACGCCGGACGCGCGCCGCGTCTGTGTGTCCTTCGCCCCCGAGCACGGCACCAACGCCCGTACCTGGGCGAGAACGTACGGGTACCGTCTGCTCGCACCGGACCTCGGCGTCACCGCCTGGGCCGCGGACAAGATCAGCGCCATCGGACTGTTCGCGACGGCCGGCGTGCCCGCCCCGCCGGCCCTGGTCATCCCCGCGACCGGGCGCGGGCCGGCCGAAGCGTACTGGAACTGCCAATGGCAGCAGGCGGTCGCCCAGCGGCGGGAGAACAACCTCATCGGCCGGGGGACCGTCCTTGTCGACTCACCGGCGAGCCTGCGGGCCTGCCTGGACTCCTGGCCGGACCAGCCGGTCAAGCTGAGCCGTTACTCTCCCGGGATCTCCCTGACCGTCACCGCCTGCGCCGGACCGGACAGGACCGTCGTCTCGGCGGTGTCCCACCAGCTGGTGGGGATCCCGGAACTGGCCGCGTCCTGGGGAACGCACTGCGGCAATCAGCTCGTACACCCGCACGACCTGCCAGGGGATCTGTACGAGCAGGCACGCCAGGCCGCCCGGCGCGTGGGCGAGGTGCTTCGAGGGCGCGGCTTCCGCGGCGTCTTCGGCCTGGACCTGGTGGCGGACGAGGGCCGGCTGCTGGCCATCGAGGTCAACCCCCGCTTCCAGACCGTGGTCTCCCTGGTCCAGGCCACCGAGCGTGCCGCGGGACTGCTGCCCTCCCTGGGCCTGCACATCCTGGCCTTCCTCCTCCCCGCTCTGCCGCCGCCGGCGGCCAGGGCGTTCCCACCGGGGCCGCGCCAGAGCCAGCTGGTCGTGCACGCTCCCACGGAAACCACCGTGCACGGCCTCGCGGCCACAGGGCGCTACCGCAAGAACGGCCACGGAGTGACCGGCCCTCTCCCCGCGCCGGCCGACGTCGCCCGCCTCGCCGACGACGAGGCGTTGTGGTGGGCCGTCGCCCACCCGGGACCGGTCACCGCGGGCCAGGAGCTGGCCCTCCTCCAGTTCCGCCGGCCGGTCGCCGCGCTGGAGCCCCGCCCTCGCCCGAGCCCGGCGGCCCGGGACTGGATCGCCGCCTTCGACCAGCGGCACCGGACCGGGCCGGTACGTCCGGAAGGCCGCCCCGGATTTCCCGGCGGGGGTCCACCCGGGGCAGAACCTCCCTTCCTGCGCCTGGACGAGCGGCGGATGCGCGAGGCCGGCGGCCACACCATCGACCTGATCATCGACCGGATCACCACGGCCGGCGACCGGCCGCCCCGCCGCGTGCCCTCGCCCGACAGCCTCAGGACCGCCCTGGAAGAGCCCCTCCCCGAGCGCGGTACCGAGGACGTGTGCGCCCTTCTCGACCACGTGACGCGTCACGCGCTCGACCGGGCGACCCGCCTGGACCACCCGCGCTGTTTCGCCTTCGTGCCCTCCACCGGCAACTTCCCGGCCGTACTCGCCGACGCGCTCGCCTCCGCCTATCTGTCCGTCCCCGGAGCCTGGCTCGTAGGAGCCGGACCCACTCAGCTCGAACTGACCACCCTCGGTTGGCTCAAGACATTCCTGGGCCTCCCCGGCGGCCACGGCGGCCTGTTCGTCAGCGGGGGCTCCATGGCCAACTTCACCTGCCTGGCCGTCGCACGCGACCACCACCTCGACGGCGACCGGGCACACGCCCGCCTGTACTGCTCCTCCCAGGCCCACCCCTCCATCGCCCGTGCGGTTCACCTCCTGGGCCTCACCCGGGAGCAACTCTCCGTCATCCCCGCCGTCGACGGCCTGCGGCTGGACGTCACCGCCCTCGCCCGGCGGATCGACCACGACCGGAGCCGGGGCCGTCGCCCCTTCGGCGTCGTCGCGACCCTCGGCACGACCGGCACCGGCGCCGTCGACCCCCTCGACGACCTTGCCGACCTGTGCGAACGGGAAGGGCTGTGGCTGCACATCGACGGTGCCCACGGCGCGGCCGCCGCAGGCACCACCCGTGGTCACCACTTGCGCGGCGCCCTGTGCCGAGCCGACTCCCTCACCGTCGACCCGCACAAGTGGCTGTTCCAGCCCTACGAGATCGGCTGCGCCCTGCTGCGCCGCCCCGAGCTGCTCCCGGCCACCTTCGGCATGGCACGCCATTGCCTGGACACCGGCTATCTCGACCCGGCCGAATCCCAGGGGGACGAAGTCAACCTCTCCGACTACGGGCCACAGCAGAGCCGTGGCCTGCGCGCCCTGAAACTGTGGCTCTCGCTGAAGACATTCGGCGCCCGCGCCTTCCGGCAGGCCATCGAGCACGGTATGGACCTTGCCGAGCACGCCGGGGCGCTCATCGAGGCCCACCCCGAGCTGAGGCTCGTCACCCCGCCCAGCCTCGCCATCGTCACCTTCCGCTACCACCCGGCGGACGCGCCCCCGGGCTGGGACGCCGACTCCGCCCAGGAACACATCAGCCGGAAGGTGTGCGCCGACGGTCAGGCCCTGATCCTGACCACCCGCGTGCGCGGTGCCACCGTGCTGCGAATGTGCACCATCAACCCCACCAGCACCCACGACGACGTCGCACACGTCCTGGACCTGGTCACCGGCATCGGCCGTCGGCTGTGACCGCGGACGCGACGACGTCGACGCCCGTCAGACGATCACCAGTGTGGATGGCCCGGTGATCAGCTGCACGCCCTTCTCGGAGGCGCACCGCAGCGGATCGACCGTGACGTGAAAGCCCGGAGAGGCCACCGTCCTGTCCTTGAACTTCCCCGACTTCACCCGGCCCACGACCAACACAACGGCTTCCCCCGCCACTTGCTGCACATTTCCCAGCCGGTACACGACCGTGGTCGTTTCTCCGGTGTTCCACGTGATGTGCTCCACGGTGGTCGCGTCGGAAGCGAAGCAGCCGTTCGACCCGTCACCGGTGATGACGGACTTTCCCCATTTCAGAGCCGGATCCGCCGACAGGCAGCTGTACGCACCGCTGCCGCTGATCCGGGTGTGCCGCGCCTGCAACGACAACCCCGGTGAGAACTCGATGGTGTTGTTCCCCACGCAGCTGACGATCGCGTCCGACGTATGCGCGGCCGCGGGAAGCGCCGCCGGTCCCGCCAGCAGGGCCGCGGCCGCTGCCGCGCACCCCAAGGTCCTGCCCCACGAGAACTCCTTGCCCATGGCTCCCCATTCCCTCTCCAGGACTGCGGCCACCCGCAGACGGCAGCAGCATCCTCCCGTTCCCGCCCGGACCACGACGGGTGATCGGCGACAGAGGCCGGGCCGGAGGCAGCATCTGATCCACGGCAGGCGCGGGGGGTCGCACATGCGCCGTGCCCCATGTGGACGCGCTCGCGGTCGTCATGGCGCCGGATGCCTGGACAAAGGCCGTGACGGCGCGGTCCCGCGACTCGCCGCTTGCCGACTCGTGCGAATCGGACGCGGTCCGGATCATGGGAGTGTGGACGGGAACCGGGTTTTCGGCGGGGCCGAGCCGATGGACGTGCTCGAGGTGGCGCCGACGGCCCGGACGGCGGTGGCGTGGCTGCCGCCGCAGGAGCTCTGGCCCGCGATTCAGGACATCCGCTGGGAGCACGATCCGCAGGTACGGCGATGGCCGCCGCATGTGAATCTGCTGTTCGGCTTCGTGCCGGAGGAGGAGTTCGCGCGGGCTGTGCCGCTGCTGGCCGCCGGGGCGGCGGAGAGCGCGGCGTTCACGGCGCGGCTGGCCGGGGTGCGGTACTTCCGGCACCGGCACGACGCGACGGTGTGGCTCGATCCGGCCGCGGCGGGCCCGGCGCCGTGGGCCCGTCTCCATCAGGCGCTGGGATCGCGGTTCCCGCTCTGCCGCGGGCGCGGCGGCCGCTTCACCCCGCATCTGTCCCTCGGCCGTACTCGGGACCCGCGGCGGCTGGCCGCCGAGTGCGCCGTCCGGCTCGGCGCGCTGTCGGTCGTGGTCGGGGAGGTGGTCCTGCTCTCCCGGCGCGGCGAGGGGCCCATGCGGCCCCGGGCCGTGATCACGCTGGGCACGGGCGGGATCCACCGACCGCCGGAGTGACGGCGGCGGGTCCCTGTCCGAGGAGCGGCCAGGGACCCGCCGGTCCTGCGCGAACGCCGCGGTCAGTCGCGGTACTTGTGGTACCAGAGCCCGACCGTCGCGCCGTTCGTGAAGACCGCGCAGACGTGTCCGTTGTACTTCACGGGGTCCACCTCGTGGTTCCTCACGTACTCCTCGCAGTTGGCGAAGGTCCAGAACCACGTCCGGTACTCGTAACAGGGCGCGCGGCCGCCCCTGTCGGCGCAGTCCGGCGTCGGCGACTCCATGATCCGGGCCGGGGCGGCCGGGGGAGCGGCCACCGCCGTGCTGATGCCCAGGCCGCCGAGAGCGGTGGCCGCGGCGAGTACGGCGACTGTGTTGCGGAGCTTCCTCATGATGCCCTCCTCGGTGTGCTGCCGGAGAACAGCATGTCGGCCCCCTGCGCGCGGCCCCAAGAACTTCGGCCTCAGCCGAAATGGCTCAGGCCGCCCATCCTGGCCGCGTCCGGTCCCGGGGCGCCCGCGCGGGTCATGCCCTGTGCGCCGCACGGTCGAGGAAGTCGAGTACGAGGGGGCCTGCGGTGTCGCGGAACTCCTCGAAGTAGGCGTGCCTGGCCCCTGGGATGATCACCATCCGGGCGTCCGGGATGCGGTCCGCGAGCAAGGGCGCGTTGGCGGTGGGGTTGAGAAGGTCGTCACCGCCGTGCAGCACCAGGGTGGGAGCCTTGATGCCGGGCAGCGCGTCCCACGCGTCGTGCCCGTCGCTCGCGGCCAGATGCTGCCGCCGGGCGTGCACGGACATGGTGGGGTCTCCCAGCGTGCGGTACGGGCCGGGGTGGGTCGCGAGCCAGGACGGGGTGTACATCAGGTCGAGCAGTGCCCGCCGCGTCGCCTCCGGGTCCGTACCGGCCAGTGACCGGCGGACGTCGTCGCCGCGCTCGATGCCGTGCCCTCCGCCGGGCGAGGTGCAGCCGAGCACCAACGAGCGGACACGCCGCGGGTGGTGGACGGCCACGCACTGGGCCACGCGCCCGCCCATGGACGTGCCGTAGACGTCCGCGCGGTCGATGTCCAGTTCGTCGAGCACGGCGACCACGTCCCGGGCGAACTGCCCGGTGCTGTACGGCGTGTGGGGTGCGTCGCTCGCGCCGGTGCCGCGGTAGTCGATCGTGAGGGTGCTGCGGGTGACGTGGAAATCGTCGCGGATGTCGTCCCACCAGTGGTGGTTGTTCGCCTGGCCTGCGAGCAGGACGAGCGGGGCTCCGTCACCGCGGAGCTGGTAGGCGATGTCGACCCCGTCGGGGGTCTTGGCGTAGGGCACGGCGGGCGTCCTTCCGGGGCCTGGTACGACGGTGGTCGGCGGCTGCCCACGATGCCGGCAGCCGCCGACCACCACAGGAGAGATCATCTCCCGGAGTGCCTGCTTCGTCTCATGGGTTATCGGATCGGCGTTCCGGGCGCGTGGTCACTGCGCCGTCGTCGCGGCGGGAATGTCGACGCGGGCGGCCCTGCGGGCCGGCCAGAGCGAGGCGAGCAGCGCGCCCGCCAGGGCGATGAGCACGCCGAGAGCGAGGCGTCCCCAGGGCAGGACCAACTCGTAGCCCACGACGCTCTCCTGGAGGGTGCGCCCGAGTGCCCAGCCGAGGAAGACGCCCATGACCGTGCCGACGGTCGCGCCGAGCGCGCCGAGGAGCAGGGCCTCCAGGCGGATCATCCGGGTCACTCCGGCGCGGTCCAGGCCGAGGGCGCGCAGGGTGCCGATCTCCTTGCGGCGTTCGAGGACGGACATGGCGAGGGTGTTGGCGATGCCCAGCGCGGCGATCGTCAGGGCCATGCTCAGCAGGGCGTAGAAGACGTTGAGTTGGTCGCCGATGCTGCCGCTGTCCCGGTCCCGGATGTCCGCCTGGTCGAGGACGGCCAGGGCGGGGTTGTCGCCGAGGGCGTGGGTGACGTCCGCGAGCGCGGCCCGGCCGGGTCCGCCGTCGGTGGCGAGAAGGATCCCGGCGGTGTGCGGGGCGGAGTCGTAGCGGGCGACGAGGGAGTCGGGCGCGGTGATGCTGGGCATCAGCTCGCTCTGCTCGTCCGCCCGGTAGATGGCGCCGATGGTGACGCTGCCCCGCTGGCCGTCCTGACGCTGCAGGGGGAGGGTCTGACCGACGTGCCAGCCCGCCTCCTCGGCCTTGAAGTCGGCCACGGCGATCCGGCCCTCGGCGAGGCAGTCGAGGGAGCCCTTGACGACGTCGTACCGCAGCAGCCGGCCGATGGTGGCGGGGTCGACGCCGGTCAGGACGGAGGAGACGCCGGCCAGGCGGTATCCGGTGGACTGGTCGAGCGGGCTGAGGGTGGCGCCCGGCAGCTTCTTCAGGGGCGCGGTGGCGGCCGGGGTCAACCGCCGGCCGCCCTCGGCGGGCTTGACCAGATAGTCGGCGGTGAAGGCGTGGGTGGTCGCGCGGTCGAGGTACCGGGCGGCGGAGGCCCCGAGGACGGACAGGCCCGAGGCGAGGGTGAGGGCGATGGCGAGCGCGGCGGCGGTGGCGCCGGTGCGGCGCGGGTCGCGCACGGTGTTGCGGGCGGCGAGGTCACCGTGCACCGGGTGCAGGCGGGTCAGCAACGGCTTGAACAGGGCGACGAACGGCCGGGACAGCAGGGGTATGAGGCCGATCGCCCCGGTCAGGGCGAGGGCCGCGCCGACGCCGATGACGGTCCGGGCGTCCTTCCCCGTGGTGAGGGCCCCGTACACCACGGCGGCGGTGCCGGCGAGCGCCAGCGCGGCGCCGATGCCGGTGCGCAGGGAGCCCGCGCGTGCGGGCGCCGCGGGCTCGGCCGCGCTGAGCGCGGCGACGGGCGGGATGGCCATGGCCCGGCGGATCGGAAGCCACGCGGCGACCATGGGCAGGAGGGTGCCGACCAGCATGGAGACGATCGCGGTGCCCGGGGTGAGGACCAGCGGGGCGGCCGGGGTGTCGGCGGGGGCGAACAGCGTCCGGAGCAGGGCGGCGACCCCGGTGCCGGCGGCGAGGCCGGCCACGGAGGCGATCGCGCCGACGAGGAGGGACTCGGTCAGCAGGATGCGGCGCACCTGCTTGCGCGAGGCGCCGACGGCTCGCATCAGGGCCAGCTCCCTGGTGCGTCGGGTGACAAGCATGGTGAAGGTGTTGGAGATGAGGAAGGTGGCGACGAACAGGGCGACCGCGGCGAAACCCACCAGGATCTGGCTCATGGTGTCGCTGTCGGCGGTGGCGAGGTTCGCCTTGATCTGGGCGAGCCGGGCCCCGGTGACCGCGGTGGTGCCCTTGGGCAGCACCGACTGGACGCGGCCGAGGAGCTCCTGCGGGTGGGTGCCGGGTGCGGCCGTGAGCTCGACGTTCTGGAAGCGGCCGGGTTCGAGGAAGAGCCGCTGGGCGGTGGCGCCGGCGAACAGCGTCAGGCTGCCCCCGGAAGGGAGCTTGGTCCCGTCGGTGCGGAAGACCCCGCTGAGGGTGTAGGAGGCGGCGCCCTTGTCCGTGCCGACGCGCACGGTGTCACCGACGCGGTAGCCGCCCTTCGCGGCGGTGGTCTCGTCGAGGGCGATCGCGTCGTCGCCGGTCGGGCCGGAACCCCGGACGAAGCGGTAGGCGGGGTCCGTGCCGTCCGCTCCCGGGGCGAAGTTGCCGCCCTGGTGGGACGAGCCGTGGCCGATCAGCCGGCCGTCGCGGCCGGCGACGGCGGCGAAGCCGTCGACCCGGCCCGCGGCGGCGGCGACGCCGGGGAGCTCGGCCAGGGTGGCCACGGTGCGGGCATCGAGGTTGCCCGGCCGGCCGCCGTCGGCGGGATCGGCATCGGCGGCGACGTCGACGGCGATGCGCTCGTAGCCGTCGGTCGCCCGGCCGGCGGCGGCCCGGTTCAGGCTGTCGCCGTAGACGAGGCTGCCGGTGATGAAGGTGACGCCGAGCATGACCGCGAACGCGGTCATCAGCAGGCGGGCCTTGTGCGCGAACACATTGCGCAGGGCGGTACGGAACATGGGGTGCGGATCCTGGGAGGCGGGCTCGGCGGATGCGAGCGGGCGGCTGGGTCGGTGCCGGCGTGCGTGCGGGTCAGCTGGTGCGTGAGCGGGTGTCGAACGCGGGGGTCCGGGGCCGTGCGGCGGAGCCGCTGGTGATATCGCCCCCGGAAAGGCGCAGCATCCGGTCCAGGACCCTCTCCGGGGTGGGACGGTCCATCTCGTCGACCAGACGGCCGTCGGCGAGGAAGACCACGCGGTCGGCGTACCCGGCGGCGACGGGGTCGTGGGTGACCATGACCACGGTCTGGCCCATCCCGCGCACCGAGTCGCGCAGGAAGCCGAGGATCTCGGCCCCGGCGCGGGAGTCGAGGTTGCCGGTGGGCTCGTCGCCGAAGATGATCGCGGGGCGGGAGACCAGGGCCCGGGCCACCGCGACGCGCTGCTGCTGCCCGCCGGACAGCTGCCCGGGCCGGTGGTCGAGCCGCTGGGAGAGACCGACCATGGAGACCACGCGGTCCAGCCACTGCCGGTCGGGCCGGCGGCCCGCGATGGTCAGCGGCAGCGTGATGTTCTCCAGCGCGGTCAGCGTCGGCAGCAGGTTGAACGCCTGGAAGATGAAGCCGATCCGGTCCCGGCGCAGCGCGGTGAGCCGCCGGTCGTCGAGCGTGCCCAGTTCGGTGGTGCCGATGCGGACGGAGCCGGAGTCGAACGAGTCGAGCCCGGCGGCGCAGTGCATCAGGGTGGACTTGCCGCAGCCGGAGGGGCCCATGATCGCGGTGAACTCGCCCTCCCGGAAGGAGATGCCGACACGGTCCAGGGCGACGACACGGGTGTCGCCGCTGCCGTAGGCCTTCGACAGGTCGGTGACGGTGGCCGCGATCCCGGTCGTCGGGTACGGCGCGGGCGTGGCGAGCTGGTCAACGGGGTCGGCGGTCACGGGGACTCCTCTTCGGGTGCCAAAGGGTGCACGTCGAAGGGTGTCCGGGGAACGTATCGGAGCCCGGGCCGCCGTGTATCGGCGTCCGCTCCGCTTCGTATCGGTTCTGCGGGGGCCGGGCGGTCAGGCCGGCAGGCGCAGGGTGGCGACGGCGCCGCCGTCCGGGGCGTTGTCCAGGCGCAGCTCGGCGCCGAGGAGCCGGGCTTGGCCCAGGGCGATGGTCAGGCCCAGGCCGTGGCCCGAGCCCCGCTCCTTCGCGCCCGTGTGGAAGCGGCGCGGGCCGTCGCGCAGCAGGTCCGGAGGGAAGCCGGGGCCGTGGTCGCGCACGACGACCGTACGGCCCTCGACGGTGACCCGCACCGGGGTGGCCCCGTGCCGGTGGGCGTTGATGACGAGATTGCTGACGATCCGTTCGAGGCGGCGCGGGTCGGTCTCCACCGTCGGCGAGGGTTCCGCGCTCCGCGCGTCGGCGACGGTGACCTCCGTCTCGTAGCCGGTGCGCGTCACGGCCTCGGAGACGACCGCGTCGAGCGGCACACGGACGCGGACCGGCTGTTCGGCCCCGGCGTCCAGCCGGGAGATCTCCAGCAGGTCCTCGACCAGGCCGCGCAGGTCGCGCACCCGGGCCCGGAGCAGATCCTCCGTCTCACCGGGCGGCAGCAGGTCGGCGGCGGCCAGCAGACCGCCGACGGGGGTGCGCAGCTCGTGGGCCACGTCCGCGGTGAACTGGCGCTCGGTGCGCAGCCGTCGGCCGAGACTGTCGGCCATGCGGTCGACGGTGGCGGCGATGTCGGCCACCTCGTCGCCTCCCTTGGTGGGCCCGGTCCGGGCATCGAGGTCCCCGGCGGAGATCCGGCCCGCGGTCTCGGAGACCCGCCGCAGTCGGCGGCCGAGCAGCCCGGCCCCGTACACCGCGAGGGGCGTCGCGGCAGCGAGCGCGACCAGCGAGGCGACCGTCATGGTCATGTCGAGTCGGCGCAGCCCGTGGAGCTCCGGGCCCATGTTGACCCGAATGGCCAGCACCCGGCTGCCCGGGCCGCCCGTCCGCTGGGCCGCCCAGACGCTCGGGCCCAGATTCCCCTCGACGCGCCCGTCGTAGGCCGTATGCCGGTCGCCGTCGGCCGGGTGCCGCAGCCCGGCGGGCAGCTCGGCCGGATCGAGCTCGGCACCGTCCGCCAGCGTCCCGGTGTGCCGGTAGACGTCCATGGCCGAGTACACGCTGTTGAAGGCCTGTGCCTCGGCCCGGCTCCGGATGTCCTGCGCGGTCCACAGGTGCACCAGCACGCCCACCGCCGCCGCGACCAGGCAGGCGGTGGCCGCGGCCAGCGCGGCGATCTTCCAGCGCAGGGGCACGCGGGCCGGCCGCGGCCGGTGGAACGGGTGCACCGACCTCAGCGCCTGAGCTTGTAGCCGAAGCCGCGGACCGTCTCGATCCGGTCCCGGCCCAGCTTCCTGCGCAGCCGCTGCACGCACAGGTCCACGACCCGGCTGTCGCCGTCCCAGCCGTACTCCCACACGTTCCGCAGCAGGGTGTGCCGCTCCAGCACGATGCCCGGGTGGGCGGCGAACTCCAGCAGCAGCTTCAGCTCCGTCGGGGTCAGCGCCACCGGGCTGCCGGAGACGAACACCTCCAGGCCGCCGGTGTCGATGGTCAGGTCCCCGAAGACCAGCGACTCGCCCTCGGACGGCGGCGGCCCGTCGCCCGCGTCCTGCCCGGGGGCCGGGGCGGGCGCGTAGGTCGCCCGCCGCAGCAGCGAGCGGATGCGTGCCACGAGTACGTAGGTGTCCACGGGCTTGACCACGTAGTCGTCCGCCCCGGCCTCCAGACCGGCGACGACGTCGAGCCCGTCGCCGCGGGCGGACATCATCAGGACCGGCACCAGGCTGGTCTCCCGGACCCTGCGGCACAGGCCGATCCCGTCCAGCCCGGGCAGCATCACGTCCAGAATCAGCAGGTCGAAGCTCTCGTCACGGAAGAGATCGAGCCCCGCGAGCCCGTCGGCCGCGGCCTTCATCTCGTAGCCGTAGCGCTCGAGGGCGACGGTGAAGGACCGGCGCATCAGATCGTCGTCCTCCACCAGCAGCACGCGAACAGGTCGCGGAGAGGCCGGAGCCGGGGCGGACGAGGACACGGGCAGACGACTCCTGTTCGGACGGTGGTGTAGGGCACAGGTCCTGCGACCCGGCCTGAAAGGAACGATAAGGCAGACATCGGTCGTGGCGACTGTGTCGCACAGCCCTGCGCACGGATTCGATGGACAACCAAGCGCTCCCTGATACCCGGCCGACACAAAAGCCGCCCGCGGCGCCCCGCTTGAGGGGACCCGGCCTTCGACGATCCCGCGGCCTCGGCTCCGTCCGCCCACGGCCGGCGCACGATAACCCCGCCGGGCTTCCCGGCGACAGGCCCGCGGGCCGCCTTCCGGATGCGTGGGGGCGGCCCGCGCGCCCGTGTCGGCTTCCGTACTCCAGGGTGCTGGTGCACACAGGTTGCAGCTACGAAGACCATGCGCCTACGGTGTGCCGTTGTTTGCGCACCTTCGGAAGGGGCCGCCATGGTCACCACCACCGTCACCCAGGACGTACGTCCCACTCGTCGACAGCGAATATCGGGAGTGATGACGCCCGCCGAGTGGCGCCGCATGGGTGGTATGGCCGCCTTCATCCTGGCTCTGCATGTCATCGGCTGGTTCGTCCTCATCGCCATCGTCGCCCCCGAGCACTACAGCGTCGGCACCAAGTCCTTCGGCATCGGCATCGGCGTCACCGCCTACACCCTCGGCATGCGGCACGCCTTCGACGCCGACCACATCGCGGCGATCGACAACACCACCCGCAAGCTGATGCACGAGGGCAAGCGGCCGCTGTCGGTGGGCTTCTGGTTCTCGCTCGGCCACTCCAGCGTCGTCTTCGCGCTGGCCTTCCTGCTCTCGCTCGGCGTCAAGGCCCTGGCCGGTCCCGTGCAGGACGACAATTCCCAGCTCCACCAGATCACCGGGTGGATCGGCACCACCGTCTCCGGTGTGTTCCTCTACGCGATCGCGATCGTCAACGTCGTGATCCTCGCCGGCATCTGGAAGGTCTTCCGGGGGATGCGGGCCGGTCACTTCGACGAGGCGGCGCTGGAGGAGCAGCTCAACAACCGCGGCTTCATGAACCGCCTGCTGGGCCGGGTGATGAAGTCCATCACCAAGCCGTGGCAGATGTACCCCCTGGGCCTGCTGTTCGGTCTCGGCTTCGACACCGCCACCGAGGTCGCGCTGCTCGTCCTGGCCGGCTCCGGCGCCGCGTCCGGCCTGCCCTGGTACGCGATCCTCTGCCTGCCCGTCCTCTTCGCGGCGGGCATGTCCCTGCTGGACACCATCGACGGCTCGTTCATGAACTTCGCCTACGGCTGGGCCTTCTCCAAGCCGGTGCGCAAGGTCTACTACAACCTCACCATCACCGGCCTGTCCGTCGCCGTCGCCCTCCTCATCGGCACCGTCGAACTGCTGGGCCTGATCGCCGACAAGCTCGATCTGCACGGGGCGTTCTGGGACTGGGTCGGCGGGCTCGACCTCAACGTCGTGGGCTTCGTCATCGTCGGGCTGTTCTTCGCCACGTGGATCATCGCCCTGGCGATCTGGAAATTCGCCCGCATCGAGGAAAAATGGACTGCCAACGTCAAGCCCGCCGAGGTGACGTCCGACTAGCGGCCCGGTGAGGGCGGCGGAATCATGCGTGCCGCGGTGCGCCGCCGCTCGTCCTCCGCACCCGGTGGTTGCCGAAGTCCGCGATGTACAGACCGCCGACGTCATCGAGCGCGATTCCGAGCGGTTGGTCGAACGTGGCCAGAAGGGCGGGTCCGCCGTCGCCGCCGTACCCCTTGGCCCCACCGCCGGCCACCGTGGTGATGATCCCGTCCGCGGTGACCTTCCGCACCCGCTCATTGCCGTAATCGGTGAGGTAGAGGTTGCCGTCGTCGTCGACCACCACACATTGCGGCAGGTCGAGGGCGGCCGCGGTGGCAGGTCCCCCGTCACCGCCGAACCCGATGGTGCCGTCGCCGGCGACCGTGGTGATGATTCCGTCCGGGCCCACCTTCCGTACCCGGTAGTTGTACCGGTCCGCGATGTAGAGGTTGCCGATGCCGTCCACCGCCACGGCGTGGGGGAAGTGCAGTGAGGCGGCGATGGCGGGGCCTCCGTCACCACTGAAACCGTCGGAGCCGTTACCGGCCACGGTGACGATGACGCCGTCCGGTCCCACCTTCCGCACCCGGTGGTTGTAGTCGTCGGCGATGTAGAGGTTACCGGCGCCGTCGGCCACCATGGCGTGGGGGAAGTTCAGCGAGGCGGTGGTCGCGGGCCCTCCGTCACCGCCGAACCCGGCGGTGCCGTCGCCGGCGACCGTGACGATGATGCCGTCCGGTCCCACCTTCCGCACCCGCTGATTGGAGCGGTCGGCGATGTAGAGGTTGCCCTTGCGGTCCACTGCCACACCGGCGGGATCCTTGAGGCTCGCCGCGGTGGCGGGTCCGCCGTCGCCGCCGTATCCCTTGGTGCCGTCACCGGCCACGGTGGTGATGATGCCGTCCGGGCCCACCCTCCGCACCCGGTGGTTCTGATAGTCGGCGATGTAGAGGGAGCCGGAGGCATCGAGCGCCACGCCGTAGGGACACCGAAGACCGGCCGCGGTGGCGGGCCCGCCGTCGCCACCGAACCCGGCGGTCCCGATCCCCGCCACGGTGGTGATGGTGCCGCCGAACAGTGGCGCTGTCGGCTCCGCGATTCCGTCGTTCGTTGTTGCCACGTCCATGTAACACCTCTTCGTCGGATGGCTGACGTGCACGCGGGTCCCGTCCGGCTCGGGTGGGCCGGACGGGACCCGCGTGGATCGCCGCTGAGTCGCGGGCACGAAGTTCGCGCCCGCGGCTCGGACGGCTCAGAGGACTCGGGCGCTCAGTGGCACAGGTGCGAGGCGGCCGATGGTGGCGCGGCCGTCGCCGGGCTGTGTGCCGGGCTTCGCGTCGGGCAGGGCGCGGATGACGAGGGTGTGGATGAGGGCTGTTTTGTCGGTGGTTCCGGTGTTGAGGTGCGGGTTGGAGCGGATGACGAGTGTCTTTCCGCCGTTCTCCAGCCGGGTGTCGAGATTCCCCGTGACGTACGGCTTGGTGCTGTAGTAGCCGTACGAGGCGGCGCCCGTGAACTCGAAGCCTGTCGGGGCGGTGATGCGTTGCTCGATGGTGCCGGGGTTGACGGGCTGGTTGTTGAGCGAGCGGAGTTCCAGGTTGAACTTGGTGGTCTGGCCGGGGGCCGCCGCGGGTACCGATGCCTGGGTCACACGCAGGGCGGTTTCGTCCTGGGCGGTGTCGGTGACCTTGCCGGAGATCTGGACGGGGGTGTGGCGGCCGATGCTGGCCGAGCCGTTGTCGAACTGTCCGGGGATGGCGTCGGGGCGGGCCTGGACGGGGATCGTGTAGATCACCGAGCCGGCGTCGCTGGTGGTGGTGTTGACGTGTGGGTTGGCGCTGATGATCAGGGTCCGGCCGTCGTCCTCGATCCGGTGGTCGAGGTTTCCGGAGACGATGCCGTGGATGGTCTCGTAGTACGCGTATGTGGGCTGCCCGACGAAGACGAAGCCGGTCGGGGCGGTGAAGCGCTGGGTGATGGTGCCTGGGTTGACCGGCTGTCCGGTGGCTGAGGTGTATCGCAGGTTGAAGGTGGTCCGCTGGCCCGGGGCGACCTCGGGGACGGTGTCCTGGTAGATCGTCAGCTCCGTCTCGTCCGCTACGGGAGCGGGTACGACGACCGTGACGGGCAGGGTGAAGGTGTTGTCCTTGAGGTTGAGGTCGCCGCTGTAGTGGATCTCCAGCGTGGACTCGTACGTGCCCGGGGGCGTGGTGTCGGGTGCGCTGACCCGGAAGACTCCGTCCAACGTAGCCTGGTAGGGCTGGAGTTGTTGTCCGGTGAAGGTGCGGGTGAGTCGTCGTCCTGTGGTGCCGGGGCCGCCGAGCAGGCCGTCGGCGAGGGTGAGGACGACGGTCACGTGCTGTCCGTCGGCCGAGTTGGGTCCGCGGTTGGCGATGCGGGCGCCGAGGTCGAACTCCTGGCCGCGCTGGACCCGGTACGGGCTGACGACCTCTCCGTACAGGTCGGCGGCCGGTGGGAGCGGCGGGGTCATCTTGGCCACGCGCGTGACGCCGCGGACCCGATGGTTGCTGTAGTCGGCGATGTACAGGTTCCCGGCCCGGTCAAGCGCCACCCCAGTGGGGGTGTAGAGGCGTGTGCCCGCGGCGGGGCCGCCGTCGTCCACGTATCCGGCGGTACCGTTGCCCGCGACCGTGGTGATGGTGCCGTCCGAAGCGACCTTGCGGATTCGTTGGCCCGAGTGCTCCCCGATGTACAGGCTGCCTGCCTCGTCCACCGCCAGGCCCCAGGGGTAGTGGATCCGGGTGGCGACGGCGGGTCCGCCGTCGGAGATGTATCCGGCGGTGCCGTTGCCTGCGACGGTGGTGATGATGCCGCTGGGTGTGACCTTGCGGACCCGGTGGTTGCTGCTGTCCGATATGTACAGACTTCCTTCGGCGTCCACAGCCAGCCCCAAGGGGCCGTAGAGTCGGGTGGCGATCGCCGGGCCGCCATCGGAGACGTATCCGGCCTGCCCGTTGCCTGCGACGGTGGTGATGATGCCGCTGGGTGTGACCTTGCGGATCCGGTGATTGCCGAAGTCCGCGATGTACAGGTTTCCGCCGGGATCCAAGGCCACCGCGTATGGGCTGTTGAGCGGGGTGGCGGTGGCGGGTCCGCCGTCGGAGATGTACCCGGCGGTGCCGTTGCCCGCGATGGTGGTGATGATGCCGCTACGTGTGACCTTGCGGACCCGGTGGTTCGCCCGGTCGGCGATGTACAGGTTGCCGTCCTTGTCCACGGCGACGCCATCAGGGGCATTGAGCGGGGTGGCGGTGGCGGGTCCGCCGTCGGAGATGTATCCGGCGGTGCCGTTGCCCGCGACCGTGGTGATGATGCCGTTCGGCGCCACCTTGCGAACTCGGTGGTTGAACCGGTCGGCGATGTACAGGTTGCCGTCCTTGTCCACGGCGACCCCGATGGGGCTGTTGAGCTTGGTCAGCGCACCCGGACCGCCGTCGGAGACGAATCCGGCCGCGCCGTTGCCCGCCACTGTGGCGATGGCGCCTTCGGCGAGGCCCGCGGGCTGCGGGCCGGTTCCGGTGCTGGATGTGGTTGCCATGAGTTGGTGCTCCTGTCTCTGGTCAGAGGACTCGGGCGCTCAGTGGCACAGGTGCGAGGCGGCCGATCGCGGCGCGGCCGTCGCCGGGCTGTGTGCCGGGCTTCGCGTCGGGCAGGGCTCGAATGACGAGGGTGTGGATGAGGGCTGTTTTGTCGGTGGTTCCGGTGTTGAGGTGCGGGTTGGAGCGGATGACGAGTGTCTTTCCGCCGTCCTCGAGCGAGGCGTCGAGGTTTCCGGTGACGTACGGCTTGACGTTGTAGTAGCCGTACGAGGCGGCGCCGGTGAAGGCGAAGCCCGTCGGGGCGGTGATGCGCTGCTCGATGGTGCCGGGGTTGACCGGCTGGTTGTTGAGCGAGCGGATCTCCAGGTTGAACTTGGTGGTCTGGCCCGGTGCGGCCTGGGGAACCGATACCTGGACCACGTGCAGCGCGGTTTCGTCCTGGGCGGTGCCGGTGACCTTGCCGGAGATCTGGACGGGGGTGTGGCGGCCGATGCTGGCCGAACCGTTGTCGTACCGTCCGGGCGTGGCGTCGGGCAGGACCTGGACCGGGATCGTGTAGATCACCGAACCGGCATCGGTCGTCGTGGTGTTGACGTGCGGATTGGCCGTGATGATCAGGGTCCGGCCACTGTCCTCGAACCGGTGGTCGAGGTTTCCGGAGACGATGCCGTGGACGGTCTCGTAGTACGCGTACGTGGGCTGACCGGTGAAGACGAAGCCCGTCGGGGCGGTGAAGCGCTGGGTGATCGTGCCCGGGTTCACCGGCTGCCCGGTGGGCGATGCGTACCGCACGGTGAAGGTGGCCCGCTGGCCCGGTGCGACCTCGGGGACCGTGTCCTGGTAGATCGTCAGCGCGGTCTCGTCCGCTACGGGGGTGGGTGCGACGACCGTGACGGGGAGGGTGAAGGTGTTGTCCTTGAGGTTGAGGTCGCCGCTGTAGTGGATCTCCAGCGTGGACTCGTACGTGCCCGGCGGTGTGCTGTCGGGTGCGCTGACCCGGAAGACTCCGTCCAACGTGCCTTGGTAGGGCAGTAGTTGTTGTCCGGTGAAGGTGCGGGTGAGTCGTCGTCCTGTGGCGCCGGGGCCGCCGACCAGCCCGTCGGCCAAGGTCAGGACGACGGTCACGTGCTGTCCGTCGGCTGTGTTCGGGCCGCGGTTGGCGATGCGGGCGCCTAGGTCGAACTCCTGGCCGCGCTGGACCCGGTACGGGCTGACGACCTCCCCGTACAGGTCGGCGGCCGGCGGGAGCGGTGGGGTCATCTTGGCCACGCGTGTCACGCCGCGGACGCGGTGGTTGTTGTAGTCGGCGATGTACAGGTTCCCGGCCCGGTCCAGGGCCAGGCCTTGAGGGAAGTAGATCCGGGTGGTCGCGGCGGGTCCGCCGTCGTCCACGTATCCGGCGGTGCCGTTGCCCGCGACGGTGGTGATGATGCCGTCCGGGTCGACCCTCCGGATGCGGTGGTTGTCCTGGTCGGAGATGTACAGGTTGCCGCCCTCGTCCAACGTCACCCTCCGGGGGGAACTGAGCCGGGTGGTGACCGCGGGTCCGCCGTCGGAGATGTATCCGGCGGTGCCGTTGCCCGCGAAGGTCGTGATGATGCCGCTGGGTGTGACCTTGCGGACCCGGTGATTGCCCACGTCGGCGATGTAGAGGTTGCCCTCGCGGTCGAAGGTCAGTCCGTCCGGGCAGTAGAGCCTGGTGGCGATGGCGGGTCCGCCGTCGGAGATGTATCCGGCGGTGCCGTTGCCTGCCACAGTGGTGATGATGCCGCTCCGGTTCACCCTCCGGACGCGGTGACCGGACCACTCGCTGATGTAGAGGTTGCCCTCGCGGTCCAGGCCCACGCCGTGCGGGTGGTGGAGGGGGGTGGCGATGGCGGGTCCGCCGTCGGATACGTATCCGGCTTGTCCGTTGCCTGCGACGGTGGTGATGATGCCGCTGGGTGTGACCTTGCGGACCCGGTGGTTGTAGAGATCCGCGATGTAGAGGTTGCCCGCGTCGTCGATCACCACGTCCACGGGCGCGTTGAGCCGGGTGGCGACGGCGGGTCCGCCGTCGGACATGTACCCGGCCTCGCCGTTGCCTGCGACGGTGGTGATGATGCCGCTGGGAGATACCTTGCGGACCCGGTGGTTGAGCCGGTCGGCGATGTACAGGTTCCCCGCCTTGTCCACCGCCAGGCCCTCGGGGTAGTGGAGATTGGTCAGCGCGCCCGGCCCGCCGTCGGAGACGTACCCCGCCGCGCCGGTGCCCGCCACTGTGGCGATGGCGCCTTCGGCGAGGCCCGCGGGCTGCGGGCCGATTCCGGTGCTGGATGTGGTTGCCATGAGTTGGTGCTCCTGTCTCTGGTCGGAGAACTGGGGCGCTCAGAGGTGGTGGGACCTGACGGCCGAAGGCGGTCTGTGGGTCGTGCGGTTGTCGGCCGCCGCCGGAGCGCTGTCTTCCGCGCTCCCGGCCGCGCCCTTGTCCGCGACCGCCACCGCGGGCCGCGCTGCCGAGGCGTCATCACCACTCCCTCGGGATGTCGGACGGCCTGGACGCCAGGCCGAGAAGCCAGCCGCAGGCGGCCGCGCAGCGCCGGGCCGCCCTTCCGTCGCCGTAGGGATTGCGCTGCGGGTACGGGCCATTCGTCGTGCCCGACAGCGCGCCCTCGCGTACGAATTCCTTTTCCGCCGCCGCCACGATCTCCGACTCCTGGGTGCCGACGAGCCGGGCGAGACCGGAATTGATTCCTTCGGTTCGCTCGGTGTTGTCACGGGTCACCAGAACCGGAATGCCGAAGGCGGCGGCCTCCTCCTGAATTCCGCCCGAGTCCGTGATGGCCAGAACGGAGCGGGCGAGCAGCCGTGCGAAGGCGTCGTACGGAATGGGGCCCGGCAGTTGCACATTGGGGCGGTCGTGCAAGGATTCCTCGATCGTGGTACGGACCAAAGGGTTCATGTGCGCCGCCACCACGAAGGTGACTTCCGGGTATTGGTGGCTGAGACTCGCCACTGCCCGGCCGATGCGCCGGATGGGGGCTCCCCAGTTCTCCCGGCGGTGCGCGGTCACCAGAACCAGCGGAGCGGATTTCTCGATTCGACGCAGAAGCGGATCGCCATCGGCGGGCGGGCGCCGGCTCGCGGCGACGACCGCGTCGATCACGGTGTTGCCGGTCACCAGGATCCGCTCGGCCGCGACCCCTTCGGCGACCAGATTCCGGTGAGCGGCACGGGTGGGCGCCAGATGGAGATCGCTCACCTCGGTGATCATGCGGCGGTTCGCCTCCTCGGGGAACGGGTTGCGCAGGTCCCCGGAGCGCAGCCCCGCCTCCACGTGCACCACGGGGATCGAGGAGTAGAACCCGGCCATGGCCCCGGCCAGGGCGGAGGCGGTGTCGCCCTGGACGACGACCGCGTGGGCCGCGGGCGCGCGCAGCCTTTCGCCCAGTCGGCTCAGCAGCCCGGCCGTCAGCTCGGTGACCGAATCCGCACCGGGTGGTGCCGTCAACTCCACCTGTGCGCGCAGCCCGAAGCAGGAGAGGGTGTCCCGGACGACCTCGCCGTGCTGGCCGGTGGCGATGAGAACCGGCTCCGCCCAGCTGCGTCGATTCAATTCCCGCACGACCGGGGCGAGTTTGATGGCCTCGGGGCGAGTGCCCACGACAATGACAATGCGTTGTCTGCCGTTCAACGTTCCATGCTCTCCGTCCGTCGCGCGGGGAATCGGGCCGCCGTCAAGATGACGTAAACGCAAAGAATGGTGGCGCACGGAACTACCGTCGCTGAGCAGTACGGAAGATCGCGTGAAGGCGCGGAAGTTGAAATAGGTACCTACTGCTCCAGGCATTGGAGTGCGGCCCGCCGATGAAACTAACTCCCGGTGTGCGCTCCGTGCAACGGGCCCGATTCGGCATGGTTGGCCTGATCCGGGCAGCGTTCATAATCGTTGGGCGGGAAATCCTTGGTATGCCTGAAGGGATGGGCAGCCGGATGCATCCGGGTCGGCGCGAAACCGCCTTCCGTCGCCCCGTTCAAGCCGCAGCGGGGTCTGGTCACCGGCCGTTTCCTGAGCGAGAGTGGTCGGGCTCTCCTCTCCCCTCGCGCACAGGATGCGCTCATTGCTGCCCGGAGGTGCCTCCGCGCTATGTACACGGGATTCACCTGGCCGCTGGTCGGCGGCATGGCGGCGGCCCGTGTCGGGGGAGGTGTGGCATCCGGTCGCGGGGCCCTGCTGGCGACGATCGGTGTGGCGGTGCTGCCCGTGGGTTTCGTTCTGGGGCGGGAGATACAGCGTCGCCTGACCGGACGGGAATGGGTGGAACCGGCCCCGGAACGAGGAATCGGCCAACCGGTGGTGCCCGCCCGTCGATATCCGGACCCCATCATTCCGGTGGGGTCGGCCTCATGGAGACGCCAGAAGTGGGAGATCCGCCAGTGAGACGCAAGCTGCTCAAGGCCGTTGACACGATCGGCTATGCCGTCATCGGCATGTCCGCGGGCTATCTCGCCCTCGCCATGGGCGCGGGACTCTTCGAACTGCGCCGCCAGAAGGCCGCGTTGCGCGTCCAGGGAGACACGGCGTACGGCAGCCCGCACCTCGGCCGCCGCGACCGTCGTCATCTGTACGCCCTCGTCCCCTGCCTCAACGAGGAGTCCGTGATCGGCGCCACGGTCGCCGGGCTGCTCGGGCCGCGCACCACGGTCGTCGTCATCGACGACGGCTCGGACGACGCCACGGGGCAGGAGGCCGAACGGGCGGGTGCGGAGGCACGGGCGGCGGGACGGCCGGGCGAGGTGGTCGTGCTGCGCCGGGAGCCGCCGAACGCCCGGCAGGGCAAGGGCGAGGCCCTCAACCATGGAATACGGCGGATTCGGGAGAGTGTCACGGCGCGCGGCCAGGACCCCCGCGAGGCGATCGTCTGCGTGATGGACGCGGACGGCAGGCTCTCGGACCGGGCGCTGAGCCACGTCCTGCCGCTCTTCGACGACCCCCGCGTCGGCGGTGTGCAACTCGGTGTCCGCATCCGCAACCGCCGCGGGAACTTCCTGACCTGGTTCCAGGACTACCAGTTCTGGGCGATGGCCGCGGTCACCCAGTTCGGCCGCAACCTCACCTCGACCGTCAGCCTCGGCGGCAACGGGCAGTTCACCCGGCTCCGCGCTCTGGACGGCCTGGGTGAACGCCCCTGGTCGCGATCGCTGACCGAGGATCTGGACCTGGCCATCAGCCTCGCCGTGCGCGGCTGGCGGCTGCGGACCACCGCCCACGCCTCCGTGGACCAGCAGGGCGTCAGCGATCTGCGGCGGCTCATCCGGCAGCGGACCCGCTGGTACCAGGGCCACATGACGTCGATCGGGCGGATGGGCGAGATATGGCGGGCGCCCCGGATGAGGCACCTGGCCGCCCTGGAGATGTTCTCCTACCTGCTGGTGCCCTGGGTGCTGGACCTGCCGTGGTCGATCCTCTTCCAGTACTGCCTGATCTGGTTCATCCGCAGCCCCAACGTCCTGGTGCTGCACGGCCGGCGCGCCACCGCCCTCAACGCCACCTGGCTGAAGTGGCCCGCCAACCTGGCCGCCTGGTACCTGCTCACCTTCGCGCCCGCGCTCATCACCTCCTGGACGTATCTGCGCCGGGACAAGGCCGTGGGCCTGCCGCGGGCCCTGATGCTCGGGCACTCCTTCGTCGTCATGAACTACATGTCGTTCCTGTGCGCCTGGAGTGCCCTGTTCCGCATGGTGCGCGGGCAGACGGGCTGGACCAAGACCACCCGGGAGGCCGAGGCGGCGGGCTGAGCTGCCGCGAGGGGCAGGCGGGCGCGGTCGATGGGCTCGGTTATGCAACTCGTTGCAAAAGGGTCCGGCCGGTCGTAACCTCGCTTCCAGAGACAGGGCTGTCTCGACAGACCCGGCAGGAAGCAGAGGGATTCGCCGTGAGCCCGTACCCGCACCTCCTGAGCCCGCTCGACCTCGGGTTCACCACGCTGCCCAACCGGGTGCTCATGGGGTCGATGCACGTCGGCCTCGAAGAGGCCGAGAACGGCTTCGAGCGGATGGCCGCGTTCTATGCCGCCCGGGCGCGCGGCGGCGTGGGGCTGATCGTCACCGGTGGCATCGCGCCCAACGAGGCGGGCCGCCCCTGGGCGGGCGGCGCCTCGCTGACCACCGAGGCGGAGGCGGGGCGGCACCGGGTCGTGACGGACGCCGTGCACCGCGAGGGCGGGAAGATCGCGATGCAGATCCTCCACTTCGGCCGCTACGCGCACCACCCGGACCTGGTGGCGCCCAGCGCGCTCAAGGCGCCCATCGCCGCCGACGTCCCGCACGCCCTCACGGACGACGAGGTGGAGCGGACCGTCGAGGACTTCGTACGGGCCGCCGGCCTCGCGAAGCTCGCCGGGTACGACGGCGTCGAGATCATGGGCTCCGAGGGGTACCTGATCAACGAGTTCATCGCCCCCGCCACCAACCACCGCACCGACCGCTGGGGCGGGGCGTACGAGAACCGCATACGCTTCCCCGTCGAGATCGTCCGCCGGGTCCGTGAGCGCGTCGGCACCGACTTCATCCTGATCTACCGGCTCTCGATGCTCGACCTGGTGCCCGGCGGGTCCTCGCTGGAGGAAGTGATCGCCCTCGCCAAGGAGATCGAGGCGGCGGGCGCGACGATCATCAACACGGGCATCGGCTGGCACGAGGCCCGCATCCCCACCATCGCGACGTCCGTGCCGCGCGGCGCGTACGCCTGGGTCACCAAGAAGCTGATGGGCTCGGTCTCGATCCCCCTGGTGACCACCAACCGCATCAACACCCCCGAGAAGGCCGAGCAGCTGCTCGCCGACGGCCACGCGGACATGGTGTCCATGGCGCGTCCCTTCCTCGCCGACCCCGACTTCGTCGCCAAGGCGCGGCGGGGGAGCGCCGAGACGATCAACACCTGCATCGGCTGCAACCAGGCGTGCCTCGACCACACCTTCAGCGGAAAGATCACCTCCTGCCTGGTCAACCCGCGGGCCTGCCACGAGACCGAGCTCGTCCTCGCGCCCACCCGGCTGCGCAAGCGCATCGCCGTCGTCGGGGCCGGGCCCGCGGGTCTGGCGTTCGCGGTGTCGGCGGCCGAGCGCGGCCACGCGGTGACGCTCTACGACGCCGCGGACCGGATCGGCGGACAGCTCAACATCGCCGACAAGGTCCCGGGCAAGGAGGAGTTCGACGAGACCCTGCGGTACTTCCGGGTACAGCTCGAACTCCGGGGCGTCGACGTCAGGCTCAACACCCCGGTGATGGCCGACACCTTCACGCAGGGCGCGTACGACGAAATCGTCGTCGCCACAGGAGTCACCCCGCGCCTCCCCCTCATCGACGGCATCGACCACCCCAGCGTCGTCACCTACCTCGACGTGCTGCGGGACGGCGCCCAGGTCGGCGACCGCGTCGCGATCATCGGCGCCGGAGGCATCGGCTTCGACGTCGCGGAGTTCCTCACCGACGTCGGCGACGGGGCGAGCCGGGATCCGCAGACGTACTTCCGCACGTGGGGCGTCGACACCGACTACCGCACGCCGGGCGGCCTGCGGGCCCCCGAGCGGCCGAAGCCGCCGCGCACCGTCCACCTCCTGCAGCGCAAGACGTCCAAGGTCGGCGCCGGACTGGGCAGGACCACCGGCTGGATCCACCGCACCGAACTCAAGCACCGCGGCGTCACCATGATCGCCGGGGCGGCGTACGACCGCATCGACGACGCCGGACTGCACTTCACCGTCGACGGCACCCCCGCCACCCTCCCCGTCGACACCGTCGTCCTCTGCGCGGGCCAGGAACCGCGCCGCGACCTGTACGAGGAGCTGCGCGCCGCCGGGCACACCGTCCACCTCATCGGCGGAGCCGACGTCGCCGCCGAACTCGACGCCAAGCGCGCCATCCGCCAGGGCACGGAGCTCGCCTCGGCCGTCTGAGCCGCACAGGCCCCCGCATAGGATGACGCCCATGTCCCTGCCGCACGCCATCCTCACCGCGCTGGCCGAAAAACCGTCGTCGGGGCTGGAACTGACCCGCCGCTTCGACAAGTCGATCGGCTATTTCTGGTCTGCCACGCACCAGCAGATCTACCGCGAGCTGGGCAGGCTGGAGGAGAAGGGGCTCATCCGCGCCCTGCCGTCCGCGCGGCCGACCCGTGGGCAGAAGAAGGAGTACGAGGTCCTGCCCGCGGGCCGCGCCGAACTGACCGCTTGGGTGGCCGAAGCCGAAGACCCCAAGCCCGTCCGGGACGCCCTCCTGCTGCGCGTGCGCGCCGCGGGCGTGGTCGGCGCCGGGGGACTCGATGCCGAGCTGCGCCGCCATCTCGCCCTGCACCGCGAACAGCTGGCGGAGTACGAGGCGATCGGGAAGCGCGACTTCCCGCCCGAGCGGGACGCCGAACAGGACCGGCTCCGCCGTCTCGTGCTCCGCGGCGGCATCGGCCTGGAGTCCTTCTGGATCTCCTGGCTCGACGAGGCGCTCACGGAGATCGAGGAGATCGGGGGCGGCCGGGCATAGAGCCTGCCGCGCTCGGACATCCGTTCCCGTCAACAACCCCTCACGCGCCGCTGGTCTTCACTACGATCACAGCATGCAGGTGACCATCACCGTTGAGAGCGTGAACGGCCCCGCGGGGCCGGATGACTTGAGGCGCTGGCTCGTCGGGCAGCCGGGGCTGCGCGGCAGGGTCCACAGACAGGTGGACGGGCCCGCGCCGGGGACCATGGGGGCCGCCGGGGACGTGGTGCTGGCGGTGCTCGAACCGGGAGGCGTGGCGGCCGCGTTCGCCGGGGCCGTGGTCGCCTGGGTGCGGACGCGCCGTGGCACGCAGACGGTGACGGTCACCAGACCCGACGGCACCCGCTTCACCCTCAGCACCACCCAGGTCAAGGGGCTCGACGCCCGGCAGGCGGCCGAGCTGGCCGAGCGGCTGGCCGCCACCGTGGAGGGCGGCGGCCGCGCCGAAGTGCCGCCGCCCTCCGCACCGTCGGCGCCATGACCGGCGACGCGGCCGTGACCACCGCGAACGGCCTGGCCGCACCGGGCACCCGGGCCGTCCTCGTCGGAACCGGCCGGCACGCGCCCGGATCGACGCTCCCCGACCTGCCCGGCGTGGACACGACGCTCGACGACCTGGCCCGCGCCCTGCGCGATGTGTGCGGAATGCCCGAGGAACGCATCCACCGGGTGCCCGCCGACGCCACGGCCGACGACGTGATCGGCGCCGTGGAAGAGGCGGTCGCCGAAGCCACCGGCACCGTGCTGTTCTGCTACACCGGACACGGCCTGCTCGGCCCCGGCGACGAGCTCCACCTCGCCACCCGCGCCACACCGGCCGAGGACAGGATCGCCCACAGCGTGCCGTACAGCGTCGTCAAGGGCCTGCTCGGCGGCGCCGGGGGCGGCAGCGTGGTGGTGCTCGACTGCTGCTTCTCCGGGCGCGCCGCGGCCCCCGGCGGCCTCCGCGGCGTCTACGACTCGGCCTTCCCCGACGGCAGCTTCCTGCTCACCTCCGCCTCCGACTTCGCCGTCTCCTACGCGCCGGAGGGGGAGCGGCACACCCTGTTCGGCGGCCGGCTGCTGAGGCTGCTGGAGGAGGGCGATCCGTCCGGCCCGCCCCGGCTGACGATGGACCACGTCCACGCCTTCCTCGACCGGGAGTTCCGGGACGGTCCGGTGCGCCCGCACCGGCGGAGCGAGGGCACCCTCGGCGCACTCGTCGTCGCGCCGAACCGCGCGTACCGCCCGGACCTCCCGGCGGCCGCGCTGCCACCCGCCGACGTGCCCTGCCCGTACCCCGGCATGGAACCCTTCCGGGCCGAGGACCACACCCACTTCTTCGGCCGCGAAGAGGCCACAGAACGGCTCCTGGACGCCGTCTGCGACCCGGCCGCCGACGGTCACCCGCTCGTCCTCGTCGGCGCCTCCGGCGCGGGGAAGTCCTCGCTGCTGCGCGCCGGGCTGCTCGCGGGTCTGGAGCGCCGGGACGGAGCCGGACGCCCCGGCGTGCCCTGGCCCGCCCTGCTGCTGCCCGCCCCCGGCCCGCACCCGCTGCGGGCACTCGCCGAACGCTGGGCCCAGGCCACCGGGCGCCCGGCGGACGAGGTCCACCGGGCGCTCTCCGCAGGAGCGGAACTCCCCGCACCGCTCCCCGGATTCCCGGCCTGCCGGCTGCTGGTCGTGGACCAGTTCGAGGAGACCTTCACCCGCTGCACGGACCCGGAGGAACGCACCCGTTTCGTACGCCTGCTGTGTGCCACCGGCGGCGCGGGCCCCCGTGTCGTCCTCGGGCTGCGCGCCGACCACTACGGCAGCTGCCTGGCCCACCCGGAGCTCGTACGGGCCCTGGAGCGCGGTCAGTTCACCGTCCCGCCCATGGGCGAGGAGGCCCTGCGGGCCGCCGTCGAACGGCCCGCACTCGGCGCCGGACTCGCGCTGGAGGGCGGCCTCACCGACCGGCTCATGGCGGACCTGCGGCAGGACGCCGGACCGGACGGCCCGGCGGACGAGGCACCGGAGGCCACCGCGCTGCCATTCCTCGCCCACGCCCTCCGCGAGACCTGGCTGCGCCGCTCCGGCGCCGTCCTCACCCTGGCCGGCTACCAGGCGACCGGCGGCATCCGGGAGTCCGTCGCCACCACCACCGAAGCCCTCTACCAGGAACTGGACGAACCCGCCCGCAGAGCCCTGCGGGAACTCCTCCTGCGCATGATCCAGTTGACCGCGAGCGCCGAGGCCGTACGTCGCCGGGTCGACCTTCCCGACCTGCTCGCCGACCGCGCGGAGAACGACCGCCGGCTCATCACCGACGTGCGCGACCGCCTCGCCGCCGCCCGCCTGGTCACCGCCGACCAGGACGGCACCCAGATATCCCACGAGGCACTGCTGCGCGCCTGGCCCCGGCTGCGCTCGTGGATCCGCGAGGCGAGGGCAGAACTCCTCGACCACCAGCAGCTCTCCGAGGCCGCGACGGCCTGGGAGGAACACGCCCGGGACCCCGGCTACCTCTACACCGGCAGCCGCCTGGAGCGGATCCGGCCCTGGCTGACCACCGAGGGCACGGGGGCGCGCATCGCGCTCACCGCGACGGAACGGGCCTTCGCCGAGGCCGGGGTGCGAGCGGCGCGGATCCGGCGGCGGCGCCGGGTGGCGTACGCCGTCGTGGCGGCCTGTCTGGCGCTGCTGCTCACGGGGGTCGGTACGTTCGCGGTGATCGAGCGGGGGAGGTCGCAGCAGCGAGCGGCGATGCTGGACTCCAAACTCATCGCCGGGCAGGCGGAGGCCATGCGCTCGTCTGATGCCGTGGCGGCGCTCGATCTGAGCCTCGCGGCCTACCGCACCGCGCACACGGTCGAGGCGCGTACGAGCCTGCTCCGGAGCGCGCTGTCCCCGGTGACGCTCAGCCTGACGGGGCATACCGACAAGGTCGTGAAACTGGCGTTCCACAAGGACGGGAGGGTGCTGGCGAGTTCGTCCAAGGACGGCACTGTGCGGCTGTGGGACACCAGTGACCCGTACCGCCCGGCCTCCGGCCCCGTGCTGAGGACCGGCGGCGCGGTGGCCGCCGCCTGGCGCCCCGACGGCCGCTACCTCGTCGGAGCCACTCGGGACGCTCTCTTCGTCTGGGACACGGCCGATGCCCTGCACCCCCGGCAGGTGGCCAAGGTGCCCACCGGGCGCGACGAGATATCCAGCGGTGGTGTGACCTTCAGCCCGGACGGTCGCACCTTCGCGGTACCGGCCCACAACGGGCGCGTATGGCTGTGGGACATGAGTGACCCCCTCCACCCCGTGCCCACCTCGGTCCAGATCGCCGAGGACAAGGAGGGCATGATCGTCGGGGAGGTGGCCTACAGCCCGGACGGCCGTGTACTCGCCGCGTCAGTGCAGGACGAAAGCCTGCGGCTGTTGGACAGCAGCCAGGGCCGTACGCTCAAGCCGCTCGCCACGCTGAAGGACGTATCGGTTTTCTCCCTGGCCTTCCGGCCCGGAACCCGGCTGCTGGCCGGAGGAGGTAAGCAAAAGCTGAGGACTTGGGACACGACGGACCCGGCCCATCCCCGGGACAAGGGCGACAGCATCAGCGGCCTCGCCAACGGGGCCTATGCGTCCCTCGCCTTCCGTCCCGATGGGCGGTTCGTGGCGGCGGCGGGTGGTTCGGACCAGCAGGTCCACACCTACGAGTTCATCGACGGACCCGATCCCGACAGGGACAGTGACGTGCTGGTCGGCGGCAAGGCGCGTTCCGTCGCCTACCAGCCCGACGGGCGCGGCATAGTGGTCGGCGACGAGGCTGGGCACATCACCTTGCGCGAGCCCCCGCCGCGATCGGTTCCAGGGACGATCCTGGATCCGGGGGACGCGCCGGGCAAGGCGTTCGACCCATCCGCGCGCTATGTCGTGACAGCGGGTGTGGGCAACGACAAGAGCCCCGTACAGATCTGGGACGTCGGCGGCTTGCGTGCCCCGAAGCAAGTCGCCCAACTGCCGCAGCCGTGGAACAAGGCCATGTTCGTCGGGCAAGGCCGGTTTCTCCTCAGCCAGAACGGCGACTACACGCGGTTGAAGTTATGGCACTTCGAGGACGGTCACCTGCGACCCGGGCACGAGTTCGTGGTGCGTGGCGGCGCAGTGGGGGACGAAGACCCGGTGGAGGTCAACGTGGACCGCGACGGAACGCTGCTCGCTTTGCGCGGTCCGTCCGAAAAGACGATCGGGATCTGGGATATCCGCGACATCGATCATCCGGAGCGCGTCGGACAGGTGCCGTGGCCGGAGAGCGGCGGTCGGATACTGGTCGGCTTCGCGAGGCCCCGTGTGTTGGTATTGATGACTCCACTGGCGACCCAGCTGTGGGATGTCCGCGACGCCCGGCGCCCTCGTCTGGCGGATACGGTGAAAGAACGGCCGTCAGCCGTGTTCGGCAGTTCCAGCGGGGCTTTCCTGGTGAGCAAGGAGAAGACGAGTTCGCTCCAGGAGCCGAACGCGCATATACGGGCCGTGGCCGACGATGGAACCGCACGGTTCACCGGGTCGATCAGCCAGGAGAGTTGGATGGTGTCCACCCTGACCTCCGACCGCACCCTGGCCACCCTTACCAAAGCCGGTCAGCCGATGCTATGGGACTTGCGGAAGCCGCAGCAACACGGCACCCCCCTGCCGGGTCCCGCCTCCAAGATGCAGAAGCTGCACGTCTCCCGGGAGCGTCGACTGTTGGTGGCCTCGAACTATGAGGGCTTCCTCGGGGCGTGGCGCGTCTCCGATCCGGACGGTGCCCGACCGGGTGATGACGATGAACAGCTTGTGCTGCCCGATGCGACGCAGAACGTGAGGGTCCTCGAAGTGAGCCCTGGTGGTGACCTCCTCATGGAGACCATGAGCGGAAGCCCCTTCAAAGCCTTCGGGGTCAAGAGTCTCGTAGTGAGCACCGACTTCGACCGGCTCACCCGCACCCTGTGCTCCGTCCGCCGCGCACCGATGCCGGACAAGCAATGGAACGAACTGCTGCCCGGCGTCGGATACAAGGATGCCTGCGAGTGAGAGGCGCCTGGAGAGTTTTTCTGGAGAATTCCTCCGGTTTGCTTCTATAGTTCCCGACAACTGGCGCACATTCGTCCTCAGTTGGCTACCGAAGGGAACTGCCCCGTCATGAAGCGCGTACGCAGAGCGGTCTTCGCTGCGAGTCTGGTGTCTGCATTACTGGTCGGTGGTTCGCAGATCCCGGCGGCCGCATCCCAGGCGTCGGGCGCCAAGGCCCTCGGGTCGTGTGCGGAGCAGGCGAACGTGGAGGTGTTCCGGGAGGGCGGCATACCGCTGGTCGACTGGCGGGAGAACCTGGAGTTCGACGGGCGCGGCACGCTCTGGGTCTCGCACCTCAACAAGAACCGGGTCGAGGGGTACGCCCCCGACGGCACGCTCAGGACCAGCTTCCCCGTCGGCGGCCCCGGCGGGATCCGGCGCGGTCCGGACGGGATGATGTACGTCAACTTCGGTGTGAGCCCGCTGACGTCGTGGGCCACGGGCGGCGGCGTCATGCGGTTCGACCCGACCGCCGCCACGCCGAAGGCCGAGAAGGTCGTGGACGGGATCTCCGGCGTCAACGGCCTGGCCATCGACGCCGAAGGCAACTTCTACGTCAGCCGCGAGCTGGCCACCGGCATCCTCAAGTTCCGCCCGGACGGCACGAAGGACGAGGAGTGGACGCGGGCGGCGAACGTCTTCGGCACCAATGGCCTGGAGATCGTCGGTGACACGCTCTACGCGAGCGTCATCACCAACACCACGTCCCCGGTCGTACGCGTCCCCCTGAAGGACCCTGCGGCCCACACCACGGTCACCGAGCTCAGCCCGAACCCCCTGAAGGCCAAGCTCCTCGACGACCTCACGTACTTCGAGGGCAAGTTGGTGGTCGCGAGCTTCCGCGACGGCGAACTCATCCAGGTGGACCCGGCCACGGGCCGCTCCTGCACCCTGGTGACCGGCCTGCGTACGCCCACGAGCGTCCGGGTCGCCCGCGGCTTCGGCGAACACGACCCCCGGCACGAGCTGTTCGTGTCCGAGGCGTCGGGGCGCATCGTGAAGGTGACGGTGAACGGGGCCTCCTGAGCGCGGCGGGGCCATCGCCGCCCTGCTTCACCAGCGCGTCGCCGTGAAGTCGACCGGGCGGGGCCGTAGTTGCTGTACGTATGACGTCAGTCGTCGCATTCGACGGGCCATGTCATCGGCCGGGAGGTGGCGGCGGTCGCCGTGGCCCGGTAGGAGCCATTCGAAGCGCAGGCTGGCGGCGGTCCGGGTCAGGGAGGCGGCCAGTTCCTCGATGGAGTACCAGATGACGTTGTCGACCACTTCGATGTCCTGGGTCGTCCGTGACCAGTAGAGGCTGTCGCCGCTGAAGCAGTAGCGCTCGTCCGCGACGTAGAGGACGCTCCCGCGCGTGTGCCCGGGAAGGGGGTGGGCGACCACGCCTTCGGCGATCCGGGCCGGGTCGGTGCCGCGGAGCACGCGGTCGGCGTCGGGGGCGGCGTCGAGGTCGCCCTCGTGGATCCACAGCCGGGCGCCGAAGCGGTCGGCGTAGCGGCGGCCGTGCGCGGCGTGGTCGCGGTGGGTGAGCAGGACGTCGGTGACGGGGCCCAGTGCCTCGTAGCGCGCGGCCAGTGGGGCGCTCCAGCGCGGTGTGTCGATCATCATCGTCGTGCCGTCGGGGCGGCTCAGCAGATAGGAGTTGGCGCCCGCGGTCTGCGTGGAGTTGTGCCCGCACAGGTGCACCGTGTCGTCCAGGGCCATCGGGAAGGGGTCCAGCGCCGGGTCCAGCCGCCCGGCCGGCGGGTGGATCGACCGGGTGGGGCAGGCGTGCGCCGCGGCGTGGAACCGTTGGACCTCATCCTGTCCGCGCGGCTGGCGCAGGACGACCGAGCGGCCGTCCGCCTCGCCGATGAGGCCGGGGGCGAGCTGCCGGGCGACGTCGCAGTTCGTACACCGCTCGTCCACACGCCAGCCGCCCTCGAACCGTTCGTCGCCCATCGCCCGACTCCCTCACGCGCCGCGGCCGCCGGCCGGCCGTCCACCCTCAGGGGTATCGCGCGCCGTGCGGAAAAGGGAACAGGGTCCGGGCCTTGTGCTTGCGCGGGGGCGCTGCTCTCGGCGGTCGCCTCGAGGGCGCCCCCTGGGGCGTCACGCGGACGGCGGCAGGGCGTCCGGGTTGAGGTGTGCGACCAGGCGGCTCAGGAGGTCGTGCGCGGTGGCCCGTTCCGCGGGGGAGAGGACGGCCAGCGCCGCGTCGTTGACCCGGCCGACGACGGCCTGTGCGCGCTCGCTCAGGCGTCGGCCGTCCTCGGTGAGGTAGAGGCAGAGCACTCGGCGGTTGGTGGGGTGCGGGCGGCGCTCCATCATTCCGCGCTCGACGAGCCCGGTCACGGCGGCTCCCATGGACTGGGCCGTGATGCCGGCGCGGCGGGCGGAGTCGGCGCTGGAGACCCCGGGCCGCTGGAGGGCGTGCTGGAGCGCGCGGTGCTGCGCCAGGGTCAGATCCAGGGTGCGCAGCTCCTTCTCCAGACGGGAGCCCATGGCCTGGGAGAACTGCCAGGCGAGGTAGCCGGTGTAAGGGGTCTGTTCGTTCATGGGGACCGCCACTTGTAAGGCACCTTATGATCGCTGTTACTGTTATAAGGCAGCTTACAAGTTTGGACGGTCTTCGTGTCACTTCCCGCCTCCCCGCCCGCCACCTCCGCGCGGCACGCCGCCCCGCACTCCGACATACCGGACCCCGCGCCGCCGCGGCACCCGCAGGGCGGCCTGAAGGGCGTCCTCCTCCCGGTGGCCGTCGTGCTGGCCATCGGGACGATCTTCGTCAGCGTCTACCTCGCCGCTTTCCACGCCCCCAGACCGCACGATCTCCCGGTCGCCGCCGTGGGCACGTCCCACCAGGCCGACCGGCTCCGGGAAGGTCTGGACTCCGGCCTGCCCGGCGGCTTCGACGTGCGGCCCTACGCCGACGAGCGCGCCGCCCGGGACGCCGTCGAGCACCGCCACGTCTACGCCGCCTACCTCCCCGGAACCGGCCACGGCGACCCGAAGCTGCTCTACGCGGGCGCCAACGGGCCCTCGGTCACCGGCACCCTCACCGGGGCCTTCGGCCCCGTCGCCGCGGCGGGCGGCCACCGGCTCGCCCAGGAGGACGTCCTCCCCGCCTCCGCCGGTGACACCCGCGGTCTGTCGATCTTCTACGCGGCCTTCGGCCTGGTCCTCGCCGGCTATCTGTTCGGCATGATGACCTACCAGGCCGCGCCCGTCCTGCGCTTCCGGCAGCGCATGGCCAGCCTCGCGCTCTTCGGCGTCCTCGGAGGCATCATCATCGCCCTCGTCGCGGGCGACACCGGCTTCGGCGCGCTGCCCGGCTCCTTCGTGGGCATCGCGGGCACGATCGCCCTGATGGCCATGGCGGCGGGCGGCGCGACCATGGTGTTCATCAAGTGGGCCGGAGCCGCGGGCGCCGGACTGGCCTCGGTCGTCCTGCTGACCCTCGGCAACAGCACCAGCGGCGGCGTCATGCCCGCTCCCTACCTCCCGGGATGGCTGCACCCGCTGTCCGAGGTCCTGCCCGTCGCCGCCGGTGTGCGCGCCCTCCAGGGGCTCGCGTACTTCCACAACGACGGCCTGGGGCGCGGCATCGCCGTCCTGGTCGTCTGGATCGTCGCCTGCGCGGGGCTGCTCCACCTGCGGGACGCGCGCGACGCCCGCAAGCGGACCGCCCCCGCTTCCTGAGCCCGGAGCGCCGGCCGGGCGGGCGTCACCGGGGCGGAGGCGAGCCGCCGCCCCGGACCCCGGGGACCGCTGTAACGCCGGCAGGCGCGAGCTCGCGGTCAGTGCCCGGCCGGTGCCGCCTCCAGGACGAAGACCGGGATCTCGCGGTCCGTCGCCTTCTGGTAGTCGGCGTAGTCGGGGTAGGCCGCGACCGCGCGCTCCCACCACAGGGCCTTCTCCTCGCCCGTGACCTCACGGGCCGTCATGTCCCGGCGCACGGGCCCGTCCTGGAGTTCCACGCGCGGGTCGGCGACGATGTTGTGGTACCAGACGGGGTGCTTGGGGCCGCCGCCCAGGGAGGCGACCACGGCATACCCGCCCTCGTGCTCCACCCGCATCAGCGGCGTCTTGCGGATCTTGCCGCTCTTCGCGCCCCGGGTCGTGAGGACGATGACGGGCATGCCCCTTATCGTCGTCCCCCGCGTGCCGCCCGAGCTCTCGTACAGCTCGACCTGTTCGCTCACCCGGTGATCCGGGCTCGGTTCGTACTCTCCCTCAAGAGGCATGCTGTCCGTCCCGTCCGACGAAGTCTCAAGTCGCATCGCACACAGCCGGGGCATCCGCCCCGCACCTCGGCTCAACAACCGGATCGGCTGTCATCATCCCCGGCGTCCGCGCCGGGCGCAGCAGGGCCACGCCGCGGTCGACGGGAACGCGCCGACGCCTTCCGCCGCCAGGCCCCCGGCGGTAACCTGCGGGCCCGTCCGCCGCCAGAGGGGTGTCCCGTGGGCGCAGCCGTCGGCCTCGATCCCGTCGCCGAGCACGAGAAGACCCGCGCCGCGCTGCGCGCCGCCGTCCCGCGCCTGGTCCGGCTGCTGCGCGACGTCCCGGACGGGGGCGCGCCCTCCGGTGTGCCGGTGTGGACGGTGAGCGATGTCGGCGCGCACCTCCAGGCCGTGTATCTGGCGTACTGCTCGGCTTTCACCGGGGAGTTCGACGGGTGGGACGCCGTACTGCCCACGGGCGGCGGCGCGTTCATCGAGCGGATCACGGCCGTGAACGCCAAGGCGATCGGCCTCTTCGGCGGGGACGGGTGCGGCGGGTCCGGTGACTTCGTCGCCGAGCGGGGCGAGACGTTCCTGAGGGTCACCGAGGGGCTCGCCCCGGACACTCCCGTCGCGACCCCCTGGTACGGGGAGGGCGTCCGGCTCACGCTCGCGGCCGCGACCGGGCTGATGCTCAGCGAGACCCTCGTCCACGGACTCGACATCGCCCGCGGCACCCGGCTCCCATGGGCGATCGGGGCGGACGAGGCCCGCCTGGTGATCGGTCAGGCGTTCCCGACGATGATGCCGCTCGCCCTGGACACGGCGAAGGCGCAAGGAGTCCGGATCGCGTTCGACGTCGCGATCAAGGGCGGCCCGCGGCTGGCGGTCGTCGTCGAGGACGGGACGGCGACGGTGACCCGTGACGCTCCGCCGCGCGCCTACGACTGCCGGATCACCGCGGCGCCGACCGCGTTCCTGCTGATCGGCTTCCGGCGCACACCGCTGTGGAAGGCGATCGCGCGCGGCCGGATACGGGCCGCCGGCCGCAGACCGTGGCTCGCCACCCGCCTCACGGAACTCGTCGCCAGCCCTTGACCCCGGAGAAGTCGCGACCCCGTCAGGCGACGGGGTCGGTGACGCCCCCGGGGCAGGCGAGGTGTTCGGCGTCCCAGCCCGCGAGGCGGGCCGCGGACCGATAGACCGACTCGTAGAAGTCGAGCACCTGCTGCCGGGCGTCCGGCTCGCCGCGCACGTCGTCGTAGGCCAGCGTGGCGAGATGGCTGCCGCGCTGCTCGTTCCACCGTGCCGCCGCCGGCCGCAGCGGCCGGTCGGCCAGACCGGCGGGCTCCGGCGCGGCGTACGAGTAGAAGGCGGGAGCGGGGAAGGTGTCGTCGCCGAACCAGAAGCCCGCGCTGATGACCTCCCGTGAGTACGCCTCCCGGGTCACCGGGTCGACTTCCCGCGGCTGGTCGATCCTGCGGTCGGAGAAGCGCGTGACCGCGATGTCGAAGGTGTGCCAGAAGTGATGCACCGGGCTGATCTTGCCGGAGTAGCGGGACGAGAACTCCTCCAGCACCAGGTTCACTTGGCTCAGCACCTGCCAGTACCGGTTGACCCAAAAGGGATCGTACGCGGCGTGCTCGGTGTCCTCGGTGAAGGGCCGCCGCACATCGGGCAGGTCGAACGGGTGCGGATGCTCGACGCTCACCTCGGCCCCGATCGCGCGCAGCGCCTCCTGCGTCCGGTGGTGGAAGTCGGCCACGGACCGCCCGATCAGGGAGAACGACTGCTCGCTGCCGTCCAGGGCGCGCACGATCAGCCGGTGGGCGACGAAATCGAAGTCGATCGTGAAGACCGGGTTGCCGTCCACGAGCCCCATCGGGCGCGTGGTGATGCCGGACCCCGTGACATGGAACGGGACGTTCCACCAGTGGTTGCGCCGTACGCTCCCGGCCAGCCGGATCTTCCCGACGACCTGCGCGAAGCGGTGCAGCGTCTCCTTCGAAGCCTTCCATTCCGCCAGCGGAACCGGTGGAAAGATCTCCACGCCACCTCACTCCTCGCGCTCGCCCCCGGCCCCGACGCTAGGCGACCGCCGGGGCCGCCGCATCCCGGACGGAGTCGCCCGCGAGCCGTCACCCGGGGCCCGGCGTCAGGCGGAGGCGGACCGGCGGTGGTCCGGGCGGGGGCGCGGGGAGGCGCAGTGGCGCGGCGCCGGGGGTGAGGGAGCCGAGGACGCGGGCGTGCCGGGCCCCCGTGCACGTAGGGACCGAGCCCGGCAGCCCGTGCGCGCTCAGGAAGCCCAGCACCGCGAACGCGTACGCCTCCTTGGCCGCCGACGGCAGGCCCAACTCGTCGGACGTGCGCACCACGACCCCGGGCAGCGCCGCCCCCAGCATGCCCATCAGCGTCGGATTGCGCGTGCCCCCGCCGGAGGCGACGACCTCCGTGCCCCCTTGGGCCCGGACCGCGTCGGCCACGGTGTGCGCCGTGAGCGTGGTGACGGTGGCCACGACGTCCTCGGCGGGGAGCGGCCCGAGCCCCGTCGAGGCACCGAGCAGATACGGCAGGTGGAAGAGCTCCTTGCCGGTGGTCTTCGGCGCGGGCCGCGCGTAGTACGGCTCGGCGAGCAGCCGGTCCAGGAGCGGGCGGTGCACGGTGCCGCGCGCCGCCAGAGCGCCGTCGGCGTCGAAGGCGCGGCGGCCACCGGTGACATGGCGGACGGCCGCGTCGATCAGCGCGTTGCCGGGCCCGGTGTCGTACGCGCAACCGCCGTCGGCCACCGTGATGTTGGCGATGCCGCCGAGGTTCAGGGCGATCGGGCGGCCCGGCCGGTCGCGCAGCCACATGGTGTCGACGAGGGCGACCAGCGGTGCGCCCTGGCCGCCCGCCGCCACGTCGCGGGAGCGGAAGTCCGAGACGACCGGCAGCCCGGTGCGTTCGGCGATCCACGCCGGCCCGCCGATCTGGAGCGTGCCGTGGACGCGGCCGTCCTCCGCCCAGTGGAAGACGGTCTGGCCGTGCGAGGCGACGAGGTCCGCGCGCCCGGCGCACAGTTCGCGGTCGGCGCGGGCGGCGACCTCGGCGAACGCCCGGCCGATCCCGGTGTCCAGGCGGCACACCGCCTCCAGGGTGGTGGGCTCCGGGGGCAGCGCGGCGGCGAGCTCCGCGCGCAGCCCCTCGTCGTACGCCTGGCCGACTGTGCCCAGCGGCGTCAGGCGCAGCGTGTCACCCTCGGTCCACAGGTCGGCCGCCGCGGCGTCGACGGCGTCGTACGACGTGCCCGACATCAGGCCGATCACCCGCATGGCCGCACCCGCCTCCTTCGTCAGTCGCGCAGCGCGCGCCGGTGGTCGTCGGCGCGCAGCGTCAACAGCGTCGCGGCGCTGACCGCGCAGGTCGCCATGGCGTAGTACGCGGGGATGTCGGCGTCGGCGGTGCGATCGACGAGCTCGGTGACGATGAGCCCGGCGCAGCCGGAGAAGACGGCGTTGGCCAGGGAGTAGGCCAGCCCCAGGCCCGTGCAGCGCACCCGTGCGGGGAACATCTCCGCCAGCATCGCGGGACCCGGCCCGGCCATGAGCCCGACCACCGCCCCCGCGAGGAGCACCGCGAGGCCCCTGACCACCGGCGGTGTGCCCCCGCCCTGGACGGCCCTGAGCAGCGGGAAAGCGAGCAGTGCGACCAGCCCCGCCCCGGTGGCCATGACAGGGCGGCGGCCGACGCGGTCGCTCAGCGCCCCCGCGGGGAGGATGGACAGGGCGAACCCGAGGTCGGCCAGGAAGGTGGCGGTCAGCGCCTCCCGGAACGTGGTGCCGAGCGTGTGCTGGAGGTAGCCCGGCAGGACCACCAGGAAGGTGTATCCGGCCGCCGACCAGCCCATGATCCGCCCGATGCCCAGCGCGACGGCCCGGAGCACCTCGCCCGGCGCGGCCACCGGCGCCGGGTCCGCGCGGCCGCGCACCGGCGCCGTCTCGTCGAGCCTCAGCCGGAGCCACAGCGCCGCCAGACCCAGCGGCAGCGCCAGCAGGAACGGCACCCGCCACCCCCAGTCGTACAGCGCCCGTTCCCCCAGGATCGTCGCCGCCCCGGCGGCCAGTCCCGTCCCGGCGAGCAGCCCGAGCGCGACCGTGAACGACTGCCACGCTCCGTACAGCCCGCGCTTCCCGCGCGGGGCGGACTCCGTCATCAGCGACACCGCGCCCCCGAACTCCCCGCCCGCGGAGAGGCCTTGGAGCACGCGCACCAGGGTGAGCACCCAGGGGGCCGCGGCTCCGAGCGTGGCGCGGGTGGGCAGCAGCCCGATCGCGGTGGTGGCGACGGTCATCAGCAGCAGCGCCAGGACGAGCGCGGGCCGCCGGCCGAGCCGGTCCCCGACCCGCCCGAACAGCGCCGCGCCGACCGGCCGGAAGAAGAAGGCCAGCGCGAACGACGCGTACGTCTTGATCAGGCCCTCGGTGCCGCTCCCCGTGCCGCCGCCGAAGAATTCGGCGGCGATGACCGTGGCGAAACAGCCGTACGCCCCGAACTCGTACCACTCGACGAAGTTGCCCACCGAGCCTGCGAGGAGGGCGCGCCGCGCCCGCGTCCGGCGGGTGGCGCCGAGGTCGTCGGCGGTCAGTACGGACACGGCGGAGCCCTTCCCGTCGGGGACGAGGGGGTGCCCTGACAGGTGTAGCAGCCGGGGGAGCGCGGGGGCAGCGCGGTCACCGGTCGTTCCGTACGAACCGGTTCGGCCTCAGTCGTGGGCGGCGGGCCGGCCGTGGTGCGGCTGGGGCTCGCCGCGGCGGACCGCGCCGGGGGCCCGGGCCGCGGGGTGGTCGGCCTTGGCCGACGAGGTGAGCTGCCAGGGGACGCTGGTGACCATGACACCGGGGGTGAAGAGCAGCCGGCTCTTGAGCCACAGCGCGGACTGGTTGTGGAGCAGCTGCTCCCACCAGTGGCCGACGACGTACTCGGGGATGTAGACGCAGACCACCTCGCGCGGGCTCGACCGCCGGATGGAGCGGACGTACTCCACGACCGGCCGGGTGATCTCGCGGTAGGGGGAGTCGATCACCTTCAGGGGGATGTCGGTGTCGAGGGCCTCCCACTGCCGTTGCAGGAGGGCGGTCTCCTCGCGGTCGACGGCGACCGTGAGCGCCTCCAGCTCGTCCGGCCGGAAGGCGCGGGCGTAGGCCAGGGCGCGGAGCGTCGGCTTGTGCAGGGTGGAGATCAGCACGACCGCCAACACCCGGGAGGGGCGGACGAGTTCCTTCCTGGGGTCGGCGACCGCCAGCTCGGCGGCGACCGTGTCGTAGTGGCGGCGGATGCCCCGCATCGTCACCCACAGCACGATCGCCGCGACCACCGCCAGCCACGCGCCCTGGGTGAACTTGGTGGCCAGCACGATCACCAGCACCAGACCGGTGACCACGGCGCCGACCGCGTTGATGACCCGGGCCACCTGGCCGCGCCGGCGCGCCTCCGCGTCCATGGTCCCGGTGCGCAGCTCCCGGTTCCAGTGCCGGACCATGCCGGTCTGCGACAGCGTGAAGGAGGTGAAGACGCCCAGGATGTAGAGGTGGATGAGGCTGGTGACATCGGCCTTGAAGAACCACAGCAGCAGGCCCGCGGCGATGGCCAGGGCGAGGATGCCGTTGGAGAAGGCCAGCCGGTCGCCGCGGCTGTGCAGCTGCCGCGGCAGATAGCGGTGCTGGGCCAGGATGGAGCCGAGCAGCGGGAAGCCGTTGAACGCGGTGTTCGCCGCCAGGATCAGCACCAAGGCCGTCGCGGCCTGGACGAAGTAGAACCCGACGCTGTGCTCGCCGCCGAAGACGGCGGCCGCCAGCTGCGCGATGACGGTCCGTTGGGTGTACGACGCGCAGTCGCCCGGCAGCCCGGTGAGCCGGCAGGAGTCGCCGGTGATGTGCACCTTGGTGATCAGCGCGAGCGCGGTGACGCCGACGAACATCACCACCGCGATGGTGCCCATGATGCTCATGGTGCTCGCGGCGTTCTTCGACTTGGGCTTGCGGAACGCCGGCACGCCGTTGGAGATCGCCTCCACGCCCGTCAGGGCCGTACAGCCGCTGGAGAAGGCCCGCAGGCACAGCATGATCAGGGCGAAGCCCGCAAGACCGGCGTCCGCGGGCTTCGCCGCGACACCGAACGAGGCGCTCTCGGAGAGCGGCGCGTGCCCGAGCAGATAGCGCAGCAGCCCGGTCCCCACCATGATCAGGACGCCGGTGATGAAGAGGTAGGTGGGGGCGGCGAAGGCCCGCCCGGACTCGCGCATGCCCCGCAGGTTCACCCCGGTCAGCAGGGCGACGAAGCAGACCGCCATCAGCACCCGGTGGTCCGCGAGCCCGGGCACCGCCGAGATGATGTTGTCCACGCCCGAGGCGACCGAGACCGCCACCGTCATCACATAGTCGACCAGCAGGGACGCGGCGACCACCAGCCCGGCCGAGGCGCCGAGGTTGGTCGAGACGACCTCGTAGGAACCGCCGCCGCTGGGATAGGCGTGCACCACCTGCCGGTAGGAGAGCACCACCACGGCCATCAGCGCCACGACCGCGGCCGCGATCCACGGTGTGAAGTGCAGATAGGCCAGGCCGCCGAGGGTGAGCACCAGGAGGATCTCCTGCGTGGCGTAGGCCACCGACGACAGGGGGTCCGATGCGAAGATCGGCAGCGCCAGGCGCTTGGGCAGGAGTGTCTCGTGCAGCTCTTCGCTGCGCATGGCGCGGCCGATGGCCAGCCGTTTGAGGAGGGCCGTCACGTTGATCACGGTGCGAGCGTATGTCGTTTATGTGGTTGTTTCGCCGTATGGGGTGGTGTGTCCGGCCGCGTACGCCGCCCGAACGCCCGGCCGGGACCATCAGGGCCGCGTCAGGAAAGCGGCCCGGTCGTTGAAACCGGCCGCCCCCGCTCGTTGGATAGGTGACGTGAACAGCCCTCTGCGCCACGACGACCGGCCGCCTCATACGGCGCCGTCGATTCCCGCGCGCTGTTCGCTCCCGGTGCTGTAAGCACACCGGAGTCTCCCGGCGCGGCCCCTTCGACCGAACGAAGGCCGTGCCGCCAAGCCATCTCTTTCACCGGCAGACCGCCACCCGGCGGAGCGCTGCCGACATCCCGGAGTGGATCACCATGTCTTCTGTCGTCCCGTCAGCCTCCCGGACCGTCCTGGTCACCGGCGCCACCTCCGGCATCGGCTGGGAGACCGCCCGATTGCTCGCCGGGCAGGGCCACACGGTCATCGTGCACGCGCCCGACGCCGCGTCCGGGCGGGAAGCGGTCGACCGGATGACGGCCGCCGGTGCCGACGCGGCGCGCCTGCGGCTCGCCGTCGCGGACTTCTCCCGGCTGGACGAGGTGCGGGGCATGGCCGCCCGCGTCGCCGACGAGCACCCCGCGCTGGACGTCCTGGTCAACAACGCCGCGGTGGCCGCCCCCGAGCGCCGCACCCTGACCGCCGACGGCAACGAACTCTCCCTCCAGGTCAACTTCCTGGCCGCCTACCTCCTCACCCACGAGCTGGCGGGCGCCCTGTCCGCCCGGCCCGGCAGCCGCGTCGTCAACGTGTCCTCCTCCATGCACCGGACCGCCTCCATCTCCTGGAGCGACCCCCACCGCGCCAAGCGCTACTCCCGGCTCGCCGCCTACGCCCAGTCCCAGCTCGCGCTGACCATCTTCGCGAGGGAAACGGCGCCCTGGACCTCCGTCAGCGTGCACCCCGGCGTGTGCGACACGGCCCTGCTGCCGCTGTACGCGCACGCGGGCGACTCCGCCGTCGAGGGCGCCGAGCGCGTGGTGCGCCTGTGCGACCCGGCGACCGAGCTCGTGCCCGGCGCCTACTACGACCGCACCGCCCTCTCCCCGGCCGCCCCGGTGGCCCTGGAGGAGCGCACGGTCCGCCGCCTGTGCAAGCTCGCCGACCAGCTGGTCGCCAGGACCGCCTGACCCCTCGTCACCCGCGCGAACGAAAAGGAGGGCGTACGTGTCCAAGCGCGCCCGCAAGAAGAAGGCCCGTCGCAAGAAGAAGGCCAACCACGGCAGGAAAGCCTGCGTCTGACGGTAGGTCACCACAGATCGGCGGCGGTGCGGAGCCAGGGGGATGGCTCCGCACCGCCCGCCCCGCGCACACCCGGAGCGGATCCCGTGATCGAGCTTCCTCGTCGTACCCCTCGCGGCGCCGGATCCTGGGCGACCTGGTTCCCGTCCGGCCGTCCCGGCCCGGGGGCGCTGACCGACCACGTCCGGCGGACCGGCGTCGGACGCCTGTGGGCCGACCGCCCGCAAGGCCCCAGGGCGGTCGCCGTCGGCTGCGCGGGGTACGTCCTGCTGGGCGGCGACCCGGGCGCCGTCGACCCGGGCGGGCTGGCCCCGCTGGCCCACAGCTACGTCGCGGCCCCGGACCGCTTCCTGCCCGTCCTCGCGGCGGCCTTCGACCGCATCGTCCCGTGGGAACGCATGGTGTGGGTGGGCGGCGAGCCCGCCCCCGCCCCGTCGCCGGACCCCGCCGTGACCGTACGCCCGCTGACCCGCGACGACGCCCGGTCCGTAAGGGAGTTGGGCCCGGGCGCGGCGTGGATCGGCGACAGCTGGGGCGGGCCCCTCGGCCTCGCCGCGTCCGGCCACTGCTGGGGCGCCTTCCGCGACGGCCGTCCGCTCTCGCTGGCCTGCACCTACTTCCTCGGCGACCCCTACGAGGACATCGCCGTCGTCACCGTCCCCGGCGAACGCCGCCGGGGCCTCGCCTCCGCCTGCGTCGGCGGGCTGTGCGCGGACATCGCCGCCCGGGGCCGCACCCCGAGCTGGACCTGCTCCCGCGACAACGAGCCCAGCCGCCGCCTCGCGGCCAAGGCGGGCTTCCGGCTCGTGCGCGAGTACGTCCACTACGCGGTGGGGGCGCCGGCTCCGGCGTACGGAAAACTCAGCCCGTCCGGAGTATGAGGACGGGCGGGCCCCGGCTCCCGGATCCGGCGATCAGCCGGCGTGGGACAGCGGGAGCGTGGCGATCGCGTGCTTCACCAGGCTGCCGAGGTGGAGCCGGCCGTCGTGTTCGAGGGCGCAGGTGACCATGTGGTAATCGCGGTCGCGGCGCCGCAGGTCGTGCACCGTACGGCCTCGGGCGTCGAAGCCCTGCACCCAGGCCGTACGGCGCGCGTCGGGCAGCAGGGCGGTCGGCAGGGACCAGACCGCCCTGCGCAGGAACGGGTGGTGACGGTGCAACAGGTCGAGCATGGCGTCGCGCGCCGAGGCCAGCGCCACCCAGACCAGACCGCTCCCACCGGTCGTCAGATTGTCGGGGAAGCCGGGCAGGTCGTCGACGAACACATCGGACGTACCCGCCCGCGGGCCCGTGAGCCACAGGCGCCGCAGCCGGTAGGCCCCCGTCTCCGCGACCACCAGGAACGACTCGTCGGGCGCCAGACAGACGCCGTTGGCGAACTGCAACCCGTCCAGGACGACCTCCGCGGCGCTCCCGGGCACCCACCGCACCACACGGCCCGTGCCGGAGTGCTCCAGCAGGTCGCCCTTCCACAGGTGGAGGGGAAACCTGCGGCTGGCGTCGCTGACGAAGACCGTGCCGTCCCGGGTCACGGCGACATTGCTGCACACCCGCAGCGGTTCACCCCCGGCCTCGGTCAGTACGCTCTCCACCGCACCGCTCGACGGATCGATCCGCAGCAGCCCGCGGTAGGCGTCGCAGACCAGGATCCGCCCGTCCGGCAGCGTGTGCAGCCCCAGCGGCCGCCCGCCCGTACGGGCCACCTCCTCCACGCGCCCTCCGGCGGGGTCCACCCGCAGGATCCGGCCGTCCGCCACACCGGTGAGCAGGTGCCCGGACGCGTCGACGGCGAGGTGCTCCGGCCCCTCCCCGCCGATGGGGAGCAGCCGCGGCGGCGGCATGGTGGTGCGGCGGCCCGCCCGCGGGCGCGGCGGAGGCCGCCAGACCACCGGATCGATGGGCGGCTTGTGTGCCATCGACGACTCACACCCTTCGCTCGGCCCGGAGACGGCGGAGCGTCTCCCGCGCGCACGGCAGGACGCCCCAGGCTCCCACGGCGGCCGCGATCGGGCGACCGCGCCGCGCACGCCCTGCGGGGCCCGGCCCCGGATTCCCACGTGCCGGGCGGGACCGTCGCGCGCGTCCCGGCCGCCGGGGGAGGGCTGGGTTAGGGTATTTGCATGGGTGGGCAAGTCGAGGCGTGGGATGCGGCCGGTGCCGAGCGGGCAGTGGCGATGCTGAAGGCGGTGGCCGATCCGACGCGCTACCGCCTGCTGTGGGCGCTGTCCCGGCAGGAGTTCCCGGTGGGCAGTCTCGCGGAGCTGACCGGGGCCCATGTGGCCGCGGTCTCCCAGCACTTGGCGAAGCTGCGCACGGCCGGCCTGGTGCTCTCGCGCCGGGAGGGCACGCGCATCTACTACCGCGTCGCCGGTCCGCATGTGAAGGCGTTGCTGGAGGAGGCGTCGCTGGTCGCGTCGGCCCCGGCCGCGGGGGCGGCGCCGGAGGCCGCGCGGGAGCGGCCCGCCACCGTCGCGCAGGAGCAGCCGGTCCGGGCGCGGGCGGCCCGCCCGCTGCGGGCCCGCCGCCCGGCGACGGAGCGCTAGTCAGTCCTCGATTCCGGCGGCCGCGGCGTCGAGGCGGTACTCCTGGGGGTCGGCGTCGTACGCGTACAGCTCGGCGTAGCGGCCCCAGTCGGTGGCGGTCTCCAGCTGCTGGTCGACCTGCTCGCTGGTGTAGTGGTGGGCGAGCAGATCGCGGAAGAACCCCGCGCGCAGGGTGCGCCCGGGGTTCTGGCGGAGGCTGGTGGTGATCAGCCTGACGAGCGGCACCTCCAGCGCGGCCTCGGCGAAGATCTGCTTGGACCGCTGGACGTCGGCGTCGGCGAAGGCGGTGCCGCGCCCGGTGAGGACCAGGTCGTCCTCGCTCATCGAGGCGAGGCCCAGCAGGTCGAGGGCGTCGACGAGAGGCAGCACGTCGTCGATCTCCAGGCCGAGGTCGTCGGCGAGGTCGGCGAGGTCGCAGCGGCCGCCGCGGTGGTCGACGATCTCGGCGAGACCGGACAGCCCGTCGACGCTCGCGGTGGGCAGCGGGGTGTTCGCGTGCGTGCGCCGCTCCGGCTCGGCAGCCTCCGCGCGGCCCGGGGTCCGGGTCTCCTTCGTACGGCCGGTCATGGTGCGGTAGACACGGTCGATGAGGTCCTCGAAGGCGGCGGAGTCACGGTCGCGGGGGCGCTCCAGGGCGACCTCGAAGGTCTCGCGGATGGTGCCGGGGCGGGAGCCGAGGACGACGATGCGGTCGGCCATCAGCACCGCCTCCTCGATGTTGTGGGTGACCAGGACGACCGCGCGGGTGGGGAACTGGCCCGATTCCCACAGCTCCATCAGCTCGCCGCGCAGGTTCTCGGCGGTGAGGACGTCGAGGGCGGAGAAGGGTTCGTCCATCATCAGGACGTCGGGTTCGACGACGAGGGCGCGGGCGAAGCCGACACGCTGGCGCATGCCGCCGGAGAGCTCCTTGGGGTACGCGGACTCGAAGCCGTCGAGGCCGATGAGGTCGATGGCCTGGAGGGCGGCCTCGGCGCGCTTGTCGGCGGGGACCCCGCGGGCCTCCAGACCGAGTTCGACGTTCTGCTGGACGGTGAGCCAGGGCAGCAGCGCGAAGGTCTGGAAGACCATGGCGGTGCCGGGGTTGGCGCCGGTGAGGGGCGTGCCGCGGTAGGAGACGGTGCCCGAGCTGGGCGGGATGAGCCCGGCCAGGCAGCGCAGCAGGGTGGACTTGCCCGAGCCCGACTTGCCGAGCAGGGCGACGACCTCGCCGGCCCGGACCGTCAGGTCGATGCCGGTGAGGACGGGCAGTTCGCGGTCGGCGCCCGCGTAGGACTTGGTCAGGCCGTCGGCGGCGAGCAGGACGTCACCGTCCGCCGCGCGCACGACCGGCGCGGCGGTCCGGACACCGCGGAGGTTGCGGAGGGCGCTGAGGACCATGGGGGGCTCCATCGCGTTTTTCGGGAACGGGCGTGGTGGTCAGATGGCGCAGCGGGTCTCCGCGATGCGGTGGAGGCGGCGCCAGAAGAGGCGGTTGAGGCCGACGACGTAGAGGCTCATCACGGCGACCCCCGCGATCAGGTGCGGGAAGTCGCCGTCGGCGGTGGCGTGGGAGATGTACGCGCCGAGGCCGGTGGCGGTGAGGGTGGTGGCGCCGAAGGGGACGATCTCGGAGACGATCGAGGCGTTCCAGGCACCGCCCGAGGCGGTGATCCCGCCGGTGACGTACGAGGGGAAGATCCCGGGCAGGATCAGCCGCTTCCACCGCTGCCATCCGCGCACCCCCAGGTCGTCCATGGCCTCGCGCAGGTCGGTGGGGATGGACATGGCGCCGGCGATGGTGTTGAAGAGGATGTACCACTGGGCGCCGAGCGCCATCAGCAGGACACCGCCGATGTTGATCGACAGCCCGGTCTTGAGGAAGAACCAGACGGCGAGCGGGAAGAGGAAGTTGGCGGGAAAGCTCGCGAGGATCTGGACGAGTGGCTGGGCGATGCGGGTCAGCTTGGGCGAGAACCCGATGCGTACGCCGATGGGCACCCACACCGCGGTGGCCCCCACGACCACCACGACGACCCGGGCGAGGGTGGCCAGGCCCAGGAGCAGCGGCTCGCCGAAGACGCCGAGGCCGGTCCGCGCGCGCAGATAGCCGACGAGGTCGAGCAGGCCCCACAGGATCAGCCCGCCCGCCACCACGGCGAAGGCGATGTCGCCGGTGCGCTGCTGCCGCGGGTCGACGGTCAGCGGCCGGTCGTCGACGCCCAGTACCCGGCCCGCCCGCCCGAGCCCGCGGCCCACGGGCCGCAGCAGGCGGCCGAGCAGCCGGGGCCAGGAGGAGCGGCGCAGGAGGTCGAGGACGTAAGAGCGCTGGATCTCGCCGGCCTCGGACTGCTCGTTCTTGAACTTCTCCACCCAGGCGGTCAGCGGCCGCCAGAAGAGGAAGTTCACGCCGATGACCATGACGGCCATGGTGACGATGGCCCAGCCGACCTTGCCGAGGTCGCCGGCGGCGATCGCGGCGCCCGCGTACGAGCCGACGCCCGGCAGCGCGTAGTTCCTGTTGTTGACGCTGATGGCCTCCGAGGCGACCAGGAAGAACCAGCCGCCGCCGAAGCTCATCATGCCGTTCCAGACCAGGCCGATGGCCCCGGCCGGCAGCTCCACCTTCCAGAAGCGCATCCAGCGGGTGAAGCGGAACGAGCGGGACAGCTCGTCGAGTTCGCGGGGGAGCGAGGTGAGGGAGTGGTAGAAGCCGAAGGTCATGTTCCAGGCCTGCGAGGTGAAGATCGCGAAGATCGACGCGCACTCCAGGCCCAGCAGGGAGCCGGGGAAGAGGGCGATGAAGCCCGTCACCGCGACCGTGAGGAAGCCGAGCACCGGCACCGACTGGAGGATGTCCAGCGCCGGGATGAGGATCCGCTCCAGCCGTCGGCTGCGGGCGGCGGCGGTGGCGTAGCCGAGGGTGAAGACGATCGAGGCCGCGAGCGCGACGAACATGCGCAGCAGGCTGCGCGCCGCGTCGTAGGGGAGCCGCGAGGGATCGGTGTCGATCACCACCGACTGGCCGGTGGAGAAGCGCACCGTGGTGCCCTGCCCCACCCGCAGGGTGATGTAGAAGAGGACGAGCACACCGGCGGCGACCACCAGGTCGACCCAGGTCGTGCGGGTCAGCCGGCCCGCGACCCGGGGCGGCAGCGCGGTCCGCGCGACGGCGGAGCTCCTCCGGAACGACGACATCACCAGAACCTCCCACCACGCCTCGGACACAGATCATCCCGCGCCGCGGCCACGGCGGGCATGCCGACGGCGCGGGCGGGGGCGATTCCACCGAGCGGGCTTGAGGGCCGGGACGCCGGAAGTCTGCCGTTTGTTGCGTTATTACGCAAATAATCGCAGGTCGGGGGCCGGATACGCGCATCCGGGGGCCGGCTGCTCCGAGTACGGGGCGGCCGTGCGCTCGCGGGAGCCGGTCGTCGGCCGGCCGTTCCGTGTGGCGGCGGGGCGCACGGGACCCGCCGCCACCTCCTCACGCCGCCGCGGGCCGGTCGGTGCCCTGCGCCAGACGGCCCGTCGGCTCCGGGCGCGGACCCCACGTGCGGACACCGGTGCCGGTGGGCGGCCGGTTCGCCCCGAGGGCCGCCCTGGCCTCCGTGGCGTAGGTGTCCACGTACTCCTGCTCCGAGAGCTTGAGGATCGCGTACATGATCTCGTCCGTGACGGCCCGCAGCACCGCGCGGTGGTCGTGCATCCCGTCGTAGCGGGAGAAGTCCAGCGGCTCCCCGAAGCGGATCGTGATCGGCACGAGGCGCGGCAGGCGCCGCCCCGTCGGCTGCGCCTCGAAGGTGCCGATCATCGCGCAGGGGATCACGGGCGCGCCCGACTTGAGCGCCATGGCCGCCACGCCGACCCGCCCTTTGTAGAGCCGCCCGTCGTGCGAGCGGGTCCCCTCGGGGTAGATGCCCAGCAACTCGCCCCGCTCCAGGACACCCAGTGCCGTGTCGACCGCGGCCTGCGCCGCCTCCTTGCCCGACCGGTCCACGGGTATCGCCCCGATCCCCCGGAAGAACGCCGCGGTGAGCCGGCCCCTGAGGCCGGCGCCCGTGAAGTACTCCATCTTCGCGAGGAAGGAGATCCGGCGCCTGACCATGACCGGCATCATGAAGTGGTCGGAGAACGACAGGTGGTTCCCCGCGATGATCGCCGCGCCGGTGCCCGGCAGATGCTCCATCCCCTCCACGCGCGGCCGGAACAGCCAGCGCAACAACGGCACCAACACCACGGATTTGAAAGCGAAGTAGAACACGATCAGTGACCCCCTCGGCCGACTGGCCCCCGCGCCGAGGCACGCTAGTCGGCCGCACGGATCATGGGGAGAGGGACTATTGAGCCATTCGTGACGGCACTGCGTGCCATGGCCGGGAGCCGCGGTCCGCCGGGCGCGGTCGTCGCGCGGTGCCCGGCAGGGTGCCGGGCCGCCGCGCGCTCTCCACCCCCGCGCTCTGACGCGCCGTCACCGGCCTGCCTCGCCCGCCCCCAGCCACGTCGCCTCGCGGAGCATCCGCAGGCCGTTGAGGCCGACGATGACGGTCGAGCCCTCGTGTCCCAGGACGCCCAGGGGCAGCGGCAGATGCCCTGCCAGGTCCCAGACCACCAGGCCGGAGATGAACACCGAGGCGATCACCAGGTTCTGCACCACCAGGCCGCGGGCCCGCCGGGACAGGGCCACCACCTGGGGGACGGCGGCGAGTTCGTCGCGGACGACGACGGCGTCCGCCGTCTCCAGCGCGAGGTCGGAACCGGCCCGGCCCATGGCGATGCCGGTGTGGGCGGCGGCCAGCGCGGGCGCGTCGTTGACACCGTCACCGATCATCAGCACCCGCCGCCCGGCGGCCCCCTGCTCCCGCACGGCCGCGACCTTGTCCTCCGGCAGCAGACCGGCGCGTACGTCGCCGATGCCGACCTCGGCGGCGAGGCGGGCGGCGGCGCGGGGGTTGTCGCCGGTCAGCAGCATCGGGGCCGTGCCGGTCAGCGCCGTCAGCGAGGCGACCGTGGCGGCGGCGCCGGGCCGGAGGCGGTCGGCGATGCCGAGCACGCCGACGGCGACGCCGTCGCGGCGGACGAGGACCGCGGTGCGGCCCGCGCCCTCCAGCTCCCCGGCGACGGCCGCGGCGTCGGCGGCCGCCCCGTCACCGGCTCCGCCGGTCAGCCGGGCCGGAGCGCCGACGGCGACCGCGTGCCCGTCGACGGAGGCGGTCACTCCGACGCCGGGGGAGGAGGCGAAGCCCTCCGCGAGCGGGATGAGCAGGCCCCGCTCCCGGGCGGCGCGCACGACGGCGCGGGCCAGCGGGTGCTCGCTCGGGTGCTCGGCCGCCGCGGCCACCGCGAGCAACTCGTCGGCGTCCAGGCCGCTCCCGGCCAGGGGGCGGACGTCGGTCACCCGGGGCGTGCCCTCGGTCAGCGTGCCGGTCTTGTCCAGCGCGACCGCGTCCACCCGGCCGAGGCGCTCCATGACCACCGCGGACTTCACGAGCACGCCGTGGCGCCCGGCGTTGGCGATCGCGGACAGCAGCGGCGGCATGGTGGCCAGCACCACCGCGCACGGGGAGGCAACGATCATGAAGGTCATCGCCCGCAGCAGCGAGCCGGTCAGGCCCGAGCCGAAGGCGAGCGGCACGGCGAAGACGGCGAGCGTGGCCAGGACGATGCCGATGGAGTACCGCTGCTCGACCTTCTCGATGAACAGCTGCGTCGGCGCCTTGGTCTCCGAGGCCTCCTCGACCATGGCCACGATCCGTGCGACGACCGAGTCCGAGGCGTCCCGCTCGACCTTCACGCGCAGCGCGCCGGTGCCGTTCACGGTCCCGGCGAAGACCTCGTCCCCCGCCTCCTTGGCGACCGGCAGCGGCTCGCCGGTGATGGTCGCCTGGTCGACCTCGCTGCCGCCGTCCAGGACGCGCCCGTCGGCGCCGACCCGTTCGCCCGGCCGGATCAGGATGGTGTCGCCGACCACGAGGTCCCCGGAGGCGACCGTCCGCTCCTCGCCGTCGTCCAGCAGGAGGGTGGCGGTGTCCGGGGCGAGGTCGAGCAGGCCGCGGACCGAGTCGGCGGTACGGGCGGTCGCCAGCGCCTCGAGCGCTCCGGACGTGGCGAAGATGACGATCAGCAGCGCGCCGTCCATCACCTGCCCGATCGCGACCGCGCCGAGCGCGGCGACGATCATCAGCAGGTCGACGTCGAGGGTCCGCTCCCGCAGGGCCACCAGCCCGGCCCAGCCCGGCTCCCAGCCCCCGGCCACATACGCGACGGCGTACAGCGGACCCCAGGCCCAGGCCGGCGCCCCGGTGAGGTGCAGCGGCAGCGCGGTCAGGAACGCGAGCGTGGCCGCGGCCGCCCAGCGGGCCTCCGCCAGCGCGAACACCCGGGTACGGCGCCGCGGCGCCGGCGTCGTGGAGGTCGGTACCGCGCGTTCGGGGCGCCGGAGCAGGGTGGAAGGCATGGCGGGGACAACCCTTCGCGGACGGAGGAGCGGCAACACGACCACCGTACAGGAACGAATGAACAGGTCTTCATTCATCGTCGGTAGGATGGCCATATGGGTCATGGAGCCGACAAGAACGAAAAGAACGCCACCACCCGCGAACGCCTGGACACCGTCGGGACCGCGGACGTCGCCGCCACGCTCCAGGCCCTGGCCACCCCTTCGCGGCTGCTGATCCTCGCCCGCCTCCAGGAGGGCCCCTGCGCCGCGGGCGACCTCGCCCAGGCGGTGGGCATGGAGCAGTCCGCCTGCTCCCACCAGCTCCGCCTGCTGCGCAACCTCGGCCTGGTGACCGCCGAACGCCGGGGCCGCTCGATCATCTACGCCCTCTACGACCACCACGTCGCCGAACTCCTCGACCAGGCGCTCTATCACGTGGAGCACTTGCGGCTCGGCCTGCGCGACGCCCCGGTGGAGGCGGCTTTGTGATCCCGGCCGCGCGTGGGGGGCGGGGAAGCCGGTGGCCGGACGGGACGTGGAGCACTTCCTGAACCACGTCCCCGGATGACCGGAGCAGGGCGGGCGGGGCACGAACTCCGCAGGTTCCGGTGAACAGTCGAGGGGCGAAGGGTACGGGGCCGGGCGCGCTGGGCAGGTTGACCGGGGGCGCCGCGCGGCCGCGGCGCTCCCGCCGGCTCCCGCGGCTTCGACAGGACGGCCCCGCGATGAACGGTCCACGAGTCCTCGCCCGCACTGCGGGCGCCACGTCCCCGCACGGCTACGAGGTCACGCTCGCCACGGACGAGGGCGTGCACGCCGCGCAGCGGCTCCGGCACACCGTCCTCACCGGCGAGTTCGGCGACGGCGCCGTGTCCGCGGTGGACGGCCGCGACGTGGACGCCTTCGACGAGCTCTGCGACCACCTCGTCGTCCACGCGGTCGCCACCGGGGAGCTGGTCGGCACCTACCGGCTGCTGCCCCCGGGAGCCGCACGCGCCGCTCAAGGGCTCTACGCGGACGGGGAGTTCGACCTCGGAGCGCTCGCGCCCCTGCGCGGCGACCTGGTGGAGGCCGGGCGCGCGTGCGTCCACCCCGGGCACCGCAACGGCACGGTGATGCTCGCCCTGTGGGCCGGCATCCTCGGCTACCTGACCGAGCGTCAGCTGCGCTGGCTGTGCGGCTGCGCCTCCGTGCCCCTCGACGACGGCGGGGGCCGGGCGGCCGCCGCCTGGCGGACGGCCCGCGACCGGCACTACGCACCCCCGTCGCAGCGGGTGCACCCCCACGTCCCCTGGCGGGCCGCCGCCGCGCCCGAGGACGCGGACGGCGAGCTCCCCCCGCTCCTGCGCGGCTACCTGCGCCTGGGCGCCCGGGTGTGCGGACCACCGGCCTTCGACGCGGACTTCAACGCCGCCGACCTCTTCGTCCTGCTGTCCCTGGACCGGGTGCACCCCGACTACCTCCGCCTGCTGCGAAGGATGAGCGGATGACGCCACCGCACTCCACGGCCGCCGCGCCCTGGCGGCCGGTCTCCCCCTGCGGGCGCGACTGCCTGCCGCCCGGCACGCCCACCGTCGGACGCGTCCGGCGGACGCTGCGGACCGGCGCGTTCCTGCTGCTGCTCGCCCACGTGCCGCTGCTCGCCCTGACGAGACTCGCCGGGCACCGGGTGTCGGACGCGGCCTACCGCCGGTTCATGCGGGGCGTCCTGCGGTCGATGGGGGTTCGCTGGACGGTCGGCGGGGCGCACGACCGCACCGCCGCCGTGGCCCCGCTGGTCGTCGGCGACCACACGTCGTGGCTCGACGCCTGCGTGCTCCCCGCCGCGCTGCCCGTACGCCTCGTGAGCCGGGCCGACCTGCGCCGCTGGCCGGTCGTCGGGTGGGTCTCGGCCATCGGCCGCAGCCTCTACGTCGACCGGGACCGGCTGTCCACGCTGCCGGACAGCGTCGCCCGCATCACCACGGCGCTGCGCGACGGCGACGCGGTCGCCGTCTTCGCCGAGGGCACGACCTGGTGCGGCGCCGCCGGGGGCCGCTACCGCCCGGCGGCCTTCCAGGCCGCCCTCGACGCCGGAGCGGCCGTACACCCGGTGGCCCTGCGCTACCACGTCGCGGGCAGACCGACGACGGCCGCCTCCTACGTGGGACCCATGTCCGCCGCGGAGTCCCTGCGCAACACCGCCGCGATCCGCGGACTGACCGTCGACGTGATCCTCCTGCCCCCCATTCCCCCCGGCGCCGCATCCGACCGCCGCGGGCTCGCCGCGCTCGCCGAGCGCGCGGTCGACGCCCACAGCCCGGCGGGGCACCGCTGCTCCGCACGGCACTGCCGCGTACCGCACGCGGCCTGCACCCGGTGCGCGCTCCCCGCGCCTCGCGCACCGGACCGGCACGGCGCACCGCACCCCTTGTGAGAACCGACCGCGAAAGGACAGCGATGGGCAGTGCGTACGAAACCCTGACCGAGGCCCTCGTCACCCGGATAGGCATCGACCCCGAACGACTCGCCCCGGACCGTACGTTCGCGGATCTGGCCCTGGACTCCATGGCCCTGGTCGAACTGGCCGTGGCCCTCGACGAGCACACCGAGGCCGTGCTGCCGCTCGAGGGCCTGAACACCCTGACCCTCGCCGAGGCGGCGGCCCTGCTGGACGCGCCCGGTGGGACCGGCCGGTGAGCGAGGACGAGGTGGCCGTCACCGGCCTCGGGCTCGTCACCGCCGCCGGCGTCGGGACGGCCGCCACCTGGAACGGGCTGTTGTCCGGCCGGAGCCGCGCCGCGCCCGACCCGGGGCTGGCCGGGCTGCCGGTCGGCTTCTCCTGCCGGAGCGACTTCGACGCGTGCGCCGCGCTGGGGCGCCGGGCGGCGGCCCGGCTCGACCGGTTCAGCGCGATGGCCGTGGCCGCCGCGCGGGAGGCGGTCGCCGACGCGGGCCTGGACACCACCGCCTGGGATCCGCTGCGGGTGGCGGTGGTGATCGGGGCGAGCACCGCGTGCATGGAGCACTACGACCGGGAGTTCGCGTGGATCGCGGCGGGGCGTCCCGAGCGGGTCTCGCCCATGGCGATCATGCGGAGCATCCCCAACATGGCCGCGGGCGAGGTCGGCCTCGACCTGGGTGCCCGCGGCCCCAACCTGGCCGTCTCCACCGCCTGCGCCTCCGGTGCCACCGCCGTCGGCGTGGCCCGCGACCTGGTGCGCGCGGGCAGTTGTGACATCGCCGTCGCCGGAGGCAGCGAATCGCTGCGGGCCCGAAGCACCGCCGTCGGCTTCCACCAGATGCGCGCCCTGTCCGTACGCGGCCACGACCCCGAGGGCGCGTCCCGGCCGTTCGACACCGACCGGGACGGATTCGTACTCGGCGAGGGCGCCGGGCTGCTCGTCCTCGAACGCCCCGCCCACGCCCGGGCCCGGGGCGCGAGGCCCCGCGCCCTGCTGCGGGGGTACGGCGCCTCCTGCGACGCCCACCACACCGTCGCCCCGCACCCGGACGGGCGCGGCGCGGCGGACGCGCTGCGCGTGGCCCTGACCGACGCGGGGATGGCGCCCGGCGACGTCGACCACGTCAACGCCCACGGCACCGCCACCAGGATCAACGACCTCACCGAATTCCGGGCCCTCGCCCGGGTGTTCCACGACCCGCCGCCCGTCACGGCCCCCAAGGGCGTACTCGGCCACTCCGCGGGCGGCGCGGGCGGCATCGAGGCGGCGTGCTGCGTACTCACCCTCCAGCACCAGCTCATCCCGCCCACCGCGAACCTCGACAACCCGGACCCGGCCATCCCCCTGGACGTCGTGCGCAAGGCGCCCCGCCACGCCCGCCTGACGACGGCGGTGAGCAACTCCTTCGGCTTCGGGGGCCAGAACGCGGTGCTCGTCTTCAGCACTTCCTGAACCGGGCGCGGGAACGGGCAAGGCCCCCACCGGAGTGGGGGCCTTGAGCGGTGCGCCACCAGGGACTCGAACCCCGGACCTGCTGATTAAGAGTCAGCCGCTCTGACCAACTGAGCTAGCGGCGCGGAAGAAATATTACATGACGTTCCGGGTGGTCCGCCCCGGGCCCGTCGGCCGGCCCGGGGCGGCCGACGGGCGTCAGCCGCGCGGCTTCGTCAGCAGCAGCTCGGTGTTGTGGTCGGCCGGGGCACCGATCTTCTTGTCCGGTGTGGCATAGGGGTCGTTGTAGGACAGCTCGCGGTAGAGCGCCGCGAGACCGGCCTCGGAGGTGTCGGAGAAGTCGGTGTCGTAGGGGGCCGTGGACTCCACCAGCGTGGTGAAGAGGGACAGCGTGCCGTCGCCGTTGTCGGCGATCTCGATGACCCGGGCGTGCTGCGGGTAGTCCACGTGCGACGCGGTGTTGATCTCCCAGAAGGCGCGTTCCGGCACGGTGTGGCCGTGGGCCGTGATCCGGTTCTCGTGGGTGTGGCCGTTCACCCAGGCGACGACGCCCGGAAAGCGCTGGAGGAGGGCGACGAGGGCGTTGCCGTCGTGGCGCGCCTCGAAGGGGTGGTGCGGGTCCGGCAGCAGATTGCCCATGCTCGTGCTGGTGTGGTGGCTGAAGACGACGACCAGCTGATCCGCGGACCCGCCCCTGACGACGTGGCCGTCGGTGTCGTACCAGTGGCCGCTGTGGGACTTCAGCACGGACTCCAGCCACTTCAGCTGCGTGGTGCCCACCGAACCGTCGGCGAATCCGGCCGGGTTGGTGGTGTCCAGGCTGATGCCGAGCACGCCGTCCGTGACGGGGAAGGTGTAGTACAGCTTCCCGCTGTCGGCGGCCGAGGCGGTGAAGCCGTGGCCCACGGGGCCGGGGCCGGTGTACTTCGGGTCGAGGTGCGCCGCGGCGAATTCCTTCGGGGTGAACGGCGCGCGCCGGGCGTCCGGGGTGACGCGGCGCACCGGACCGGAGTTCTTGAGCAGCTGCGCGAGCCTGAGCAAGGCCTGCGCCGGATCCCTGCGCAGGGCATCCGCCAGCTTCGCCGCCTCCGCCTGGTCGCAGCCCTCCAGCTTGCGGTCGCCGGTGTAGAGCGAGTGGAGGAGGCCGAGGTCGGGCAGTGTGCCCTCGATGCTGTCGTCGTGGTTGCCGACCGTGGAGTACCACGGGGTGCGCAGCCCCGGAGCGGTGAAGGAGCTGCCCGCGGCGGAGAGGAAGCGGGGTATCTCGGGGAAGCCCCGGCCCTTGTAGGCGTCCCGGAAGGAGGATTCCGGGTGCCAGAAGGCCGCGTTGCCCGAGTTCTGCACGCCCTCGTAGCGCGCCGGGTCACCGCTGTTCGGCGTGACGCGGCCCCCGCTCATGACGGAGAGGTACCAGTCGAGTTCGATCAGCTCGTGGTTGTCGGTGTTGTCGCCGGTCGCCATGACCAGGGAGAACGGCTGCCCCGTCCAGGGGCCGCCGGACAGCGCGTTCACCCGCTCCACCAGCGACGAGGCACCGCGCACGGTCAGCACTTCCTGCGGGCGGTGGGCGCTGTCGAGGTGCGGGGCGAGGAACTCGAAGCGCACCGGCGACTCGGTGTCGGCCAGGTGCAGGTCGGTGAACTGCACGAAGGACGCCAGCGCCGTACGCCGGCCGTCCCGGGCGGAGGCCGCCGGGGCGAGGTCGGTCCGTACGACCAGGGGCCAACCGGGGCCGGAGCGCAGGCGCTTGTAGGGGCCGCCGCCCGTCGGCGTGGCCACCTGCTCCAGCGTGGTCCCGCCGATGCGGACGGCCCGCGCGGCCGAGGCGGCCACCGCGCGGTCGCGCGCCGCCGCGCTCGCGAACCGGGTGTCCGTCAGAGCGAGCGCCGCCCCGGCGGCCGCGGCCGACGCTCCGGTGAAGAACTGCCGTCTGCTGTATGCGGACATGCCGCGCACCCCTGACTCCGTCGTTCCAGCCCCGTACTTACCGGCTGGTAATCGTCGTCGGTCAGCGCGCTGATCGGGAGGGGGTGTTCGGTGAACGAACAGCGAAGGAAAAGTGTCCGCGAAGCCGTGTCGCCGCGTCAGCCGCGCCGACGGGCGGGGCTCGCCACCGTGTCGAGACGCTCGCCGCGGGCCACCTTGGTGAGCGCCTCCGCGACCACCTCGGTCTCCTCGTCGGTGAGATACGCGGAGAAGTGGCGCCGGATGCCGCGCATGTAGGCGGGTGCGGTCGCCCGCAGCGCCTCCAGGCCCTCCTCCGTGATGACGGCCCAGACCACGCGCTTGTCCGCGCCGTCCGCGTCCTTGCGGACGAGGCCCACGCGGACCATCTCGTCGACGAGACGGCTGACCCGGGTGCGGCTGAGCACCACGCGTTCGGCGACCTCCTGCATGCGCAGTCCGTGCTCGCCGGCGGCCTTGAGCTCCAGGAGCACGTCGTACCACGTCAGGGGGACGCGGCCCTCGCGCTGCACGTCGCTCTCGATCGCGCGGACGGCTGTGTTGTGGGCGAGCAGCAGTGCTCGCCATGCCTCGATGCCCATATCCCCTTTGCTCACGGGGAAAGCATATCGGCCCTTGTGTGCGTCCGCACGCACTTGATAGTGTGTGTGCGGACGCACGGAAAACTCGAACCTCGAAGGGATGGCGACATGGTCCGCAACATCGGACGTGACGACGTCAAGAAGAAGATCGACAGCGGTGCCGTGACGGTCGTCGAGGCGCTCCCCGCCTCGTACTACGAGGAGGCGCACCTGCCCGGCGCGATCAACCTCCCGCACGACGCTGTCGACAAGCTCGCCCCCGGGCTGCTGCCCGACAAGCAGGCCGAGATCATCGTCTACTGCGCCAACGAGCCCTGCGGCAACTCCGGCATCGCCGCCAAGCGCCTGACCGAGCTCGGCTACGCCAATGTGTACGAGTACGGCGAGGGCAAGCAGGACTGGATCGACGCCGGTCTGCCGACCGAGACCGGGCCCTCCACCCGGACCGCCTGAAAGGAAGGCGAAACCCCCATGAGCAGCTCCGCTTCCCCCACCCGCCAGGTGGACGGCGTCCAACTGCCGTCCGCCGGCACGTGGAAGGTCGACCCGGGTCACGCCGAGGTCGGCTTCGTGGGCCGCCACTTCATGCTGACCAAGGTGCGCGGGCGCTTCACCGGCGTCGAGGCGTCCGTCGAGATCGGCGAGCGGCCCGAGGACAGCCGGGTCACCGCGGTCATCGACATGGCCAGCGTCGACAGCGGCGACAAGACCCGCGACGACCACCTGCGCTCGGGGGACTTCTTCGACGTGGAGAAGCACCCCAAGGCCGCCTTCGCCTCGACGTCGGTGACCTGGCAGGGCAGCAAGGGCAAGATGACCGGGGACCTGACCATCAAGGGTGTGACGCGTGCCGTCACCCTGGACGTCGACTACCTCGGCTACGCCCGGGACCCGTGGAACAACGACCGTGCGGTCTTCTCGGCGCACGGCAAGGTCAACCGCGAGGACTGGGGCCTGACCTGGAACATGGCCCTGGAGGCCGGCGGCATCCTCGTCTCCAAGGAGATCGAGCTGACGCTGGAGATCGAGACGATCCGCGAGGGCTGACCCCGGCGGACGGCACACCGCACCGCCCCGCACGCCGACGCCCCTCCGGGTGCCGCGTGCGGGGCGCTGTGCCGTCCCGGCGGCGGCCGGAAAGGGGCTCTCAACTGCGCGTCCGGTCCGGAACGGCTCTCTCTCAATTCCCCGTCGCCCGGGGCCACATGAACGGATCTTGATCTATTTCCTACAAGTAAATCGGGGCTATGAAAACGCTTGCCCGTGGTGTTGCGGGTATGGCATAGTCCTGCGCGTCGGACTTCGGTCCGTTTACGGGGGAGAAGGAACATGGCAAGGAAATTTGACCGTGTTCGCATCAGGGTGTCGGCCGACGCGGGAGAATCACCGTGATCGGGGCATCGGCGAGCGGTAGCAGAAAAGATCATTGGATTCCGGGGGGCATCCACACGGTTGACGGGCACAGACTCGCCCTGCCCGGGCGCGCGTAGCCGCCGACGAGCCACAAGGCAATCCGGAGCCGGTCACCGGCCCGGCACGACCGAGTGGCCGCACGCCTCAAGGCGGCACCCACCCGGATGAATTGCGCCCCGCGCGGCAGAACAATACGCGGCTGCGCAATTTCTTCCACGCTCCGGCGGGCCGGTGCGTCGGCGTCGCGCCGCGCACCGTATACGGGGCGTTCCCACGGCGAAATCCCGGCGACGGAGCCGAGCACCTTCGGCGGCGCGGCCGGGCGAGCGGAGCAGCGCCACGGACCGCGCCGGACCCGGCCGGCCCGATCACCGACCGTGTGCACGGGAGGAACCATGAACCACAGCGGCACCCGCACCAGTTCACCCGAGAACCTCACCGACGGGGCCCTCGTCGACCTCACCCAGCACGAGATCCAGGCGCTGCGGACCGAGTTCAACCTCGCCGACGCCCACACCCACCAGCGGCAGTCGGCCAGCCAGCGGCAGATCGTCGAACGGCTCCCGCAGCTGTGGTACGAAGCGGAAGAAGGTCTCCAGGAGACCTACGAACAGCGGTTCGTCGACGCCTTCTTCCGCCTGCACCGGCAGCCGACCGCACTGGCGCGGAAGAAGACCATGCTCTCCTACGCCGCGTCCATATCGACGATGGTCGTCGGCATGTACCTCAAACGCCGGCGGATGGCGGTGACCCTCATCGAGCCGTGCTTCGACAATCTCTACGACGTGCTCGCCAATATGGGGGTGCCGCTCCACCCCGTCGACGAATCGGCGTTCGCCGACCCCGACCGGATCTACCAGGAGCTCAAACGCCGGGTCCGCACCGACGCGCTGTTTCTGGTAGACCCGAACAATCCCACCGGGTTCAGCCTGCTGAAACACGGCCGGAAGGGATTCGAGGAAGTCGTCCGCTTCTGCAAGGACCACGGCAAGCTGCTGGTGATTGATTTCTGCTTCGCCTCCTTCACGCTATTCGATCCCGACGTCGCCCGGTTCGACATGTACGAGCTCCTGGAGAATTCAGGCGTCAGCTACCTGGCGATCGAGGACACCGGGAAGACCTGGCCGGTGCAGGACGCGAAATGCGCCATGCTCACCGTCAGCGACGATATCCACGAGGCGGTGTACAACCTCCACACCAGTGTGCTGCTCAATGTCTCGCCGTTCGTGCTGAACATGCTCGCCGAGTACATCGAGGACTCCATCGAGGACGACCTCTCCTCGGTCCGCGACGTCCTCACCCGCAACCGCGAGACCGCCCGGAAGGCCCTGGACGGGACGATCCTGGAGTACCAGGAGCCCGTGGTCAACGTGAGCGTCGCCTGGTTCAGGATCGACCACCCCGAGCTGACCGCCACCGAGCTGCAGCGCGAACTCACCGCCGACGGGCTCTACCTGCTGCCCGGCCGCTACTTCTACTGGAGCGAACCCGGCAAGGGCGAGAGCTATCTGCGGATCGCCCTCGCCCGCGACCCGCAGATGTTCTCCACCGCGATGACCCGCCTCGCCGCCGCGCTGGACCGCCATGCCCGGTGAGCTCCGCACGACGTATGTGGACGCCACCCTGTTCCTCGGCATGAACAGCGCCGACGAGGCGACCCGGATCGCCTGCAAGTCCTTCTTCGCCACCCGCCTCCACGGCCGGGTCGCGATGAGCCTGGAACAGGTGGGCCGCTGCGACGACCTGGTGTGGCGCTTCCCGCGCGAACTCCAGGACGCCTACTACCCCTTCATGGACAACCTGCACACCGACATGCGCATCGACCGCCTCGGCTACACGCGCGAGGACATCGGGGCAGGGCTCGGCGCGCCCGCCGCGGCGGGCCTGCCCGTGCACGAGCAGCTGCTGGCCGGCATGGTCCTGCGCCGCGACGGCGTCCTCCGCTCGGTCAGCCCCCGGCTGCTCGCCCGCCGGGCGCTGCCCGTCCTCGCGCCCGAACCGGGACCGGAAGTCGCCTTCCCCGAGGACCTGGAGAAGCTCTACCGTGCATCGCTCGCCCTGCGGATCCCGCACGAGCGGCTGTGGGGGGAGGACTGATGTACCACGGAGTGACGGTCGCCCTGGTGACCCCGCTGTCCGACCGGGACGAGGTGTCCCGGCGGGACGTCGCCCGCCTCGTCGACTCGGTGCGGCCCCATGTCACCGCCCTGCTCCCGGCGTTGAGCACCGGCGAGGGCTGGGCCCTGACCGACCGTCAGTGGCAGGACATGGTCGCCCACACGCTCGACCGCGCGGACGGGCTGCCGGTGCTGGCCGGCATCCAGCGGCCCAGCACGGCCGAGGTGGCCGCGCGGGCCCGCACCGCGGCCCGCCTCGGCGCCGCCGCGGTCGTCACCACCACCCCGTACGGGCCGGACGTCACCCAGCAGGAGATGTACGACCACTACGCGGCCGTCTCGGAGACCGCCGGGCTGCCCGTCGTCGTCTACCACGAGTCCGAGATCTCCGGGAACACCATCGAGCCCGGCACCCTGCTGAAGATCTGCGCCCTGCCGGGCGTGGCCGCCGTCAAGGACTCGGCGGGCTCCGCGGCGGCCACCCGCGCCCTGCTCGCCGCCGACCCCGGGGTGCCGGTCCTCCAGGGCCTGGAGCACCTCGTGGGCGAGTGCGGGGACGTCGACGGCTGGGTCATGGCCCTCGCCAACGTCGAACCCGCCCTCTGCGCCACGGCGTTCGGCGCCCGGCCGGTGTACAACGCGGCCGTACACGAAGCCTGCGAGCGGCACGGGCTGGACCGGGCCGACTGGTACCGCGCCCTCAAATCCGAACTCCACCGCCGCCGGGTGATCGGCACCGGCCGTACCGCGACACCGGAAGGGAGCCGCGCATGAGGACCGAGCCGGCGGACAGCGACCTCAAGCGGCTGTTCGTCCACAACCGCTCCCTGCCCGACACCCGGACCTACGCCGAGATCGAGCGGATCGAACGCGACTGGATCGTGCCCCTGGTGGCCCGCCTCGAGGAGACCACGCCACCGCTCGCCTCCCGCGCCGAATGGGTCGAGGCGCTCGACGAGCTGCTGGCACAGGAGAGCGCGGGCACCCCGGCCGGACACTACCTCGCGGAGAAGGCGACGCTCGGTCAAATGACGGCGGTCGTCGCGGAGTTCGCCCCGGACGGCCTCACCGAGGCGCAGAACTTCTTCCCCGCCATACCCCGGCTGCCCATCCGCGCGCAGATGGCCGTGATGCGGGTGCTCATCGACGAGTTCGGCTGCGGCAACCTCCAGCAGGCCCACTCCCAGCTCTACCGGGAGCTCCTCGCGGAGCTCGGCCTCCCGCTCGAACTGGACGCCTATCTGGACCGCACCAGCGACGAGACCTACGCGTTCCTCGACGTCTTCTACTGGCTCACCCAGCGCGCCCCGCACATGGAGTACTTCCTCGGCGCCCTCGCCTATCTGGAGGCCAGCATCCCGTCCGCCTTCACCGTCCAGGCCCGCGCCTGCGAGCGGCTCGGCATCGCCCACGGCCGGTACTACACCGAGCACCTGCACATCGACACCTTCCACCGCAAGGAGATGCAGGTCGCCATCCGGGAGTACGAGGCCGCCCACGGCCTGGACCCCACCCGGCTGTGGGTCGGCGCGCTGTTGCTGTCCGAACTCATCGGCACCGCCTTCGAGACGGCCGTCGAGCGGGCCCGGGAGGCGGCGTGAGCGAGAAGGGCCCCACCGTCGAACCGCTGCCGGGGGAGTGGGTGCGCGTCACCGTCGACGGTCGGGCGTACGAGATCGCGGCGGCCTGTCCGCACCGCGAGGGCCGGCTCGTCCACGGCTACGTCAACGCCCACACCCTGCGCATCACCTGCCCCCTGCACCGCTCCACCTTCGACCTCGTCACCGGCCGTCAGGTCTCGGGCCCCTGCGCGGGCCCGCTCCCGGTCCGCCCCGCCGGGCACGGCACCACGGACACCGCCCCGGCGCAAACGCAAGGAGAGCGACAGTGACCACCACGGCCGACGGCCCGGCGTACACCGCCGAACAGGTCTGGCTGCCCGCCTCCGAGCGGCTCACCGACTGGGACTTCGCCTTCCACGACCTGATGCTCGGCGACGACCTGCGGATGGAGGCCTTCCGCGCCGCCGTCCTGGAGGCCGTACGCCCCGGCACCACCGTCCTCGACCTGGGCACCGGCACCGGCATCCTCGCCCAGTGGGCCCTGGAGGCGGGCGCCCGCCGGGTCTACGGCATCGAGCTCAACGCCGACGTGCTGCGCACCGCCCGCGACCGGGTGGCGGCAGCGGGCCACGGCGACCGGTTCCTCCCCGTCCACGGCCTCTCCTTCGACGTGGACCTGCCCGAGCGGGTCGACGTCGTCATCTCGGAGATCATGGGCAACCTCGCCGACAACGAGGGGTTCGCCACGATCCTCGCCGACGCGCGCCGCCGCTTCCTCGCGCCCGGCGGCGCGATGCTCCCGCGGCGGGTGGAGAGCTACCTCGTCCCGGTGACCGCCGCCCGCGCCCACGCCCAGGTGCGGGCCGGCACCCCGCAGGACGGCGGCGGGGCCGGCCGGTTCGCCGAGCTGCTGCGCGACCGGGGGGCCCGCGGCCCGTTCGACCTCTACTACGACGTGGTCCTGCCGCTGGACGGCCACCTCTCCGCGCCGCGGATCGTCCGCATCTACGACCTGGAGCAGGGGGAGCCGTCCGCGACGTACGAAGTGCCGCTCGTCTTCACCGTGCACCGTGACGGGGTGCTGAGCGGCTTCAAGGGGTACTTCGTGGCGACGCTCTCGGACACGGTGGCCCTGGACATATCCGGTGACGGGATCGCGGAGCGGACGGCCTCCGACAGCTGGAAGCACTGTTTCCTGCCGATCGAGGACCAGGTTCCGGTGCGGCGGGGGGACCGGGTCGTGCTCACGTTCTGCCGGAGCGGCACGGACGGGCCCTTCGGGCAGAGCTACCGGTGGGAGGGGCGGGTCCTCTCGGAGGGGAAGGAGGTCGCGCGGTTCGCGCACAGCACTGCCGCGTGACCGGTGCCGACCGGCCTGACCCCGCACCCCGCACCACCCACACATCACCCACAAGAGCAAGCGCAACGTACGACATCACGGGGGAGCACAACTGATGGCAACACCCATTCGCACGTACGACGTCGTCGCCCTGCACGTCCCCATCGCCTACAACGCGTTCGGCGACTACGACTCCAACGGCGCCCTCTACACGCTCGCCGACGACGCGGAGGAGCTGCGGTCCCTCGCGGCGACCTGGCCGTCGCCCTTCCCGGACTACCTCAAGGAGCCCGAGCGGGTGCCGGAGCCGCACCCGCTGGCCCGGCCCCTCGTCCTGCGGGTGCGCCGCGGCGAGCGGCTGCGCGTGCGCCTGACCAACGAGCTCGACCGCCCCACGGGCATCACCATGCAGGGCGTGCAGTACGACGCCCGCACCCAGGACGGCCTGGCCGTCGGGCTCAACCCCGACTCCAGCGTCCCGCCCGGCGGCACCCGCACCTATGAGTGGACGTGCGAGCACGAAGGGGTCTTCCACTTCGGCGACATGGCCGACCCGCGCGGTGAGGGCGCCCAGAGCCACGGCCTCATCGGCGCCCTCGTGGTGGAGGCGCGGGACGCCACCTGGAGCGACCCGGAGACCGGCAGCGACCTCGCGTCCGGGCTCTACGCGGACGTGCACCTGCCCGACCGCAGCTTCCGCGAGTTCGTCATCTTCATGATGGAGTACCCCAGCAACGACAACCCCGCCGACGTCTCCGCCCTGATGCCCATGGGCGGGATGCACTCCATGGACACGCCGGCCGGCCCGGCCCACGCGGCCCCGGCCGCCCCCCTGTCCCCGGGCCTGCGGGCCGCGGGCGGCCGGGGCCCGGACACCCTCGCCGACCTCACCCCGCCCAACCTCGCCATGCTCCCGGTCAACCTCCGCATCGAGCCCATGGAATGGCGGATGTACCGCTACCAGCAGATGCTGGACAGCGGGCGGCTCGACCCGGTGCGCGACGCCCAGACGGGCGAGGAGATGCACCACAGCTCGTGGATGTTCGGCGACCCCGCGACCCCGGTCCTGCGCGGCTACCAGGGCGACCCCGCGGTGATCCGGCTGGTCCACGGCGGCATGCGCGACACCCACGTCTTCCACACCCACCTCCACCAGTGGCGCACCGACCCGGCCGACCCGCAGTCCCCGATCGTGGACTCCGTCAGCATCAGCCCCCAGGAGGGCCTGACCCTGGAGCTGATCGGCGGCCTCGGCTCCGCTCAGGCGGCCGTCGGCGACGCGATCTGGCACTGCCACATGTACGTCCACTTCCACATGGGCATGTGGGGCCTCTTCCGGATGTTCGACACCCTCCAGGACGGCACCGGGACCTACCCCGACGGCACCCCGATCACGGCCCTCGCCCCGCTCCCGCACCGCGCCCCGCCGCCGCTGCCCACGCCCGAGAGGCCCGGCTTCCCGAACTTCATGCGGGAAGTCGCCTCCTACCCGCAGAAGTCGCCCCGGCCGCCGCGCACCCCGCACCAGCCCATCGGCATGGGCCGCGAGCCCAGCCCGCTGGAGGCCGCCGCCTTCTGCCCGGACCCCCAGCCCGGCGAGGCCTTCACCAAGATCGGCCCACCGGACGCGCCCGTACGCCGCTACCACCTGGTCGCCACCACCGGCACCGTCTACTACCACGGCGACCCCACCGCCGAGCACGGCATGACCTGGCACGACCACCGCGGACACTTCTTCGTCCTCGCCGAGGAGCTCGAGGAGGCGGGCGGGCTCGAGGAGTTCCGGCGGCAGCTCGAGGCGGGCGAGCGCACGGTCGAGCCCCTGGTCATCCGGGCCCGCAAGGGCGAGGTCCTGGAACTCACCCTCACCAACGCGCTGCCCACCGGCCCCCAGAAGGAGAGCGCCTTCGACCCCCGGCTGCCCTTCCAGCCCGAGTGCGGACTCCACACCCACCTCGTCAAATACGACCCCCTGATCTCCGACGGCTCCAGCATCGGCTGGAACTACATCTCCGGCACCACCACCGTCGACCAGGGCGCGGAGGACTTCGGCCGCTACAACTCCTGGACCTACCGCTGGTATGTGAACGAGGAGTTCGGCACCGTCTTCTTCCACGACCACCTGCTCGCCAACTACCGCCAGCGCCACGGCCTCTTCGGCGCGATGATCGCCGAGGCCGAGGACGCGCAGTGGTTCGAGCCCGCCGACGGGACGACTCCGCTGCGCCGCGGCACCCAGGCCGTCGTGAAGCGCCCGGAGGGCCAGTTCCGCGAATTCGTGCTGGCCGTCGCCGACTTCGTGCCCCTCGTCGAGCACATGCAGATGGACGGCGCGCAGATGACCGGTGGCCACGGCGGGCCCATCAACCCGCCCCCGACCCCCGGCGCCCCCGACGACCAGGGCGTGATGGCCGTCAACTACCGCTGCGAACCCCTGTCGGAGCGCGGCGGCGACCCGGCCGACTGGTTCGCCAGCAGGGTCCACGGCGACCCGGGCACCCCCCTGCTCCACGCCTACCCCGGTGAGCAGATCCGGCTGCACGTCCTCCAGGGCTCGCACGACCTCCAGCACAGCTTCACCACCAACGGGCTGCGCTGGCGCGAGTGGCGCGGACGCCCCGACACCCCCTGGCGCGGCCAGCGGACCCTGGGCATCTCCAACACCGCCGACCTCGACCTCGACCCCCGGCAGGGGCCGGGCGACCACCTCTGGTCCTTCGGCGCGACCGACGACCTCTGGCTGGGCTGCTGGGGACTCCTGCGCCTGCACGGCAGCCCCCGGCCGGGCCTCGCCGCCCTGCCCTCCGCCGCCCCGGCCCTCGGCCACCTGCCGCCCAAGCAGCTCGTCCGCCGCTTCACCGTCCGCGCCAAGGCCCGCGACATCCTCTACAGCGACAAGCGCGTCGACCCGTACGGGCTCGTCTACGAGGTCGACGGCGAGGAGCGGCAGGGCCCGCTGGTGCTGCGCTGCCGGGAGGGCGAATGGGTCGAGGTGACCCTGATCAACGAGCTGGACGGGCCGCCGCCCGCGAGCGCCTTCGACCCCCCGCTGCTGGCCAAGGACGACCCCGGCTCCCGGGTGCTGTCCGGCCGGGTGTCCCTGCACCCGACCCGCCTGCGCTACGACGTCCTCACCGACGACGGCGCCCACGTCGGCCACAACGAGGACGGCACCGTCAAGCCCGGCGGCTCGCGCACCTACCACTGGTACGCCGCCGAGCCCGGTGTGGCCCTGCTGCGCGACCAGGCCGACGTGGTCTCCCACATGCGGCGCGGCCTGGTGGGAGCGCTGGTGGTGGAGGCCGCGGACGCCACCCCCTACGACCCGGACTCCGGCGAGGAGCGCTGGACCGGCGAACGGGCCGTCGTCCGCAGGCTCAACGCGGAGCCGGTGCACGAGCTCGTGCTGGTCCCCCAGGACGGGCTGCGGCTCTTCCACGACGGCGACCTCACCCAGCCCGTCGCCGATCTGTTCTCGGACAGCAGGGACGACGACGGCCAGAAGGCGTACAACTACCGCACCGCCGCCCTGCACCCGCTCCACCCGGTGCTGGCGGACCCGGCGCCGCCCACCCCGCTGCTGCAGTGCCGGGCCGGCGACCAGGTCGCGATCCACCTCGCCGTCGGCGGGGCCCGCAGCCGCAACCAGTGCTTCACCGTGCACGGCCAGGTGTGGGACGGCTCCGAGACCGGCCGGGGACCGTACGTCTCGACCATCGGCGCCCTCGCCGCGGGCAGCACCCGCACCGTCCGCTTCCGCGCCAACTACCCCGGCGACTACGCCTACCGCACCGGCAATCTGCACTGGGGCGTCTGCGAGGGCTGGTGGGGGCTGCTGCGCGTGACGGAAACGCCGTGACGGCGCGTCGTACGCCATGACAAGGTGCCCGGAGCGGGCAACGCCGTGACGGTGCCCGCTCCAGGCACTCCCCGTGAGGAGAGACGTGAAGCACATACCGCACACCACGGCCGCCGGCAGAGACCCCCGGCTGCCGCACACCCCGGACACCCTCGTCGTCTTCACCGACCTGAACTGCTCCTTCGCGCACATCGCCGTGCACCGCCTGCACACGACGCGGCGCCGGCTGGGGCTGGAGGGCCGCATCCACTTCGACCTGCGGGCCTTCCCGCTGGAGCTGTTCAACGAGGAGGTCAACGCCCGCCCCGGCGTGGACTCGGAGATCTCGGTGCTCGGCGCGCTGGAGCCGGACGCGGGCTGGCGGCTGTGGCAGGGCCCGGACTGGACCTACCCCGTCACCACACTGCCCGCGCTGGAGGCGGTCGAGGCGGCCAAGGCACAGGGGTGGCAGGCGAGCGAACAACTCGACCTGGCCCTGCGGCGCGCCTTCTGGGCGCAGGGCCGGTGCATCTCCATGCGGCACGTCATCCTCGACACGGCGCGCGCCACGGGGGTGGTGGACGTGGAGGCGCTCGCCGACGCGCTGGACACGGGGCGGGCCCGGCGGGCGGTGATCGAGCAGTACCGCGCGGCGTGCGACGGGAGGGTGCGGTGCAGTCCGCACGTCTTCCTGTACGACGGTACGGATTGCTCGAACCCCGGTGTGTCCGCGCGGTGGGTGAACGGTGACTTCGGCGTCGGCTCGCCGGTGATCGACGAGGACCGGCCCGCGGTGTACGAGGAGTTGCTGACGCACGCGGCGAAGTTGCTGCCCTAGCCGTGTCCGACGGGGCTCTGCCCCTGACCCCGGTCCTCGGCCGACGGGCGGACTCGATGCGGCTGACGCGGGGCGCGGGGGCGGTGGTCGCGGGTGCGGACGTGGAAGGCCGCCGTGCCCAGCAGCCAGCTCCCCGCGAACCACGCGGGCCCCAGCAGCAGTTGCGGCCACGGCACCGAGTCCGTGAAGCCCGCCGCCATGCTCACCTGCGTCGGCCCGTACTCCGGCAGCAGATAGACCCCGTCCTTGCTCGCCGCCGGGTTGCTGATCGGGTTCTGGAGCATCGTGTCCAGCAGGCTGACCATGATGATGACGAACATGCCCGCCAGCTCGCCGCGCAGGAACGCGCCCAGCAGGATGCCGATCCCGCCGTAGGCGACCGCCGCGGTGAACAGCCCGATCGCCAGCAGGTCGGGCTGTGCCGGGTCCCAGTAGCAGCAGACCACGGCCGTGGCGTAGCCCGAGATCAGGGCGGCCGCCAGCGTCATCGCGACGACCTTGGCGATCAGCAGGTGGAGCCGGGGATAGCCCGCGAGCACCAGCCGGCCGTCGAAGGCCAGGGACTTGAACGTCGTCATGAACATCATGAAGCCGACGATGAGCGTGACCGTGTTGACCGCCCCGGACACCATCGTGAGGTGGCCGCCATTGACCGTCAGCCGCGCCCCGGTCGCGCGCAGCAGGAACGTCGCGGGCTCCGACGTGACGAACCAGTGCTCCAGCGTCAGCCACAGCGGGATGTAGAACACGACCAGGACGAGCGCGAAGCGGTTGCGGGCGTGTTCCAGCAGGGCGAAGCCGATGGCCGTGGTGAGCCGCGAACGGGCCCGGCTCACCGCGCCGCTCCCGAGCCCGCGGTCGTGCCCCGGCCGGGCTCCCAGCGGGCCGCGACCCCTTCGCGCAGCCGGTGCAGCTCGTCCAGCCGCTCGGTGTCCCAGGCCAGATGGGAGACGACGAGGACACAGCGCCCCCGGTCCCGGAGCCGGGCTGCGAGGTCCCAGAACCGCAGGTACGTCTCCCAGTCGAAGCCCTGGTAGGGCTCGTCGAGCAGCAGCACCTGCGGGTCGTGCATCAGGGCCAGCGTCAGATTGAGCTTCTGCCGGGTGCCGCCGCTCAGGGCGTCGACCCGGGTGCGGCGGTACTCGGTGAAGTGGAGCTCCTCGATGAGCTCCTCAGCACGGTCCACATTGTCGAGGCCGTAGGCGGACCGGAAGTAGCGCACGTGCTGCTCCACGGTGAGGAAGTCGTTGAGCACCGTGTCCTGGGGGCAGTAGCCCAGCGCCCCCAGGTGCGCCACCCCGCCTGCGTCGGCGGCGATCTGCCCGCACAGGATGCGCAGCAGCGTCGTCTTGCCCGCGCCGTTCTCCCCGACCAGCCCGGCGAGGGTGCCCGGCGCGAGGGTGAGCGAGACGCCCCGCAACACCTCGTGGGTTCCGTACGACTTGTGCACGTCGCGCACGCTCAGGGCATGCGGTGTTCCTGGCATGGAGCTGTCCCTCGGCCTCGGATCCCCCTGTCCTCAACGACCCGCGGGGGAATCCGTTGCGCCGGCCGGCCATCGGCCGGCCTCCCCTCGATGCTGCGACTCCGCGTTGCGTACGGTGTGTGTTTGATGTGAATACCGTCAGTCACGGATCAGCAGCACGACGCACGACGCCACGGCGGCGAGGACGATCGCCGCGATGCCGTAGGAGACGCGGTGGTGGCGCAGCACGGGGAGGTAGTGGTCGACCGCGTGGCGGCCCGGGCCGGTGAGCGCGAGGGCGGCGGCGGTGACGGCGATCAGGAGCGTGAACTCCACGCCCTGCGGAGCGAAGAACCCGCCGTCCCAGGTCACGTCGAGCGCGTTGATCATCGTGCCGAGGACCGCCGCCGCGGCGAGCGGGGTGAGCAGCCCGAGGAAGATCCCGGCGCCGCCGAGGCCCTCGCTCAGACCGGCGACGACGGCCATGACCTTGCCCGCCGGATAGCCGAGTTGGGTGAAACCCTTCCCCGTCCCGTCGATCCCCGCGCCGCCGAACCAGCCGAAGAGCTTCTGCGCGCCGTGCGCCATCATGATCAGGCCGAGCATGAGGCGCAGCAACAGGATCCCCGCGGAGAACGCGGTCGCGGACGAGTCGGGCGCCTGCCCGGCGAGAGGGTGTCTGCTGCGGAAAGCCATGGTGGGTGCCTGCCTTCTCCGGGTGTCCGGTCGTCGGGTGTCCCGTGCGCCCCCCGGCCCCCCTGGGGCTCAACTCCCAGTGTCTCCCCGTACGGCCCCGAGAGCGCGCCCTCTGTCGGACAGGCGTGCGACACGCCGCACCCTTTCCCCATGGGCGGGCCATGAAAGCCCCAAGGATCCGGCGCCAGGTAAAGCATTCGGCATCAAGGGACAAACGCTCTTGTTCTGCACATGACTCGCCCGATGGGATCGCGGCAGCCGCTCCTCGCGGCATCACCCCCACAGAGGGAGACCCCATGCACATAGCCCGCCCCCGGTTGCGCGTCCTCGCCGTGGCCGCAGGAACCGCCGCGCTCGCCGCCGCGGCGATCCCGCAGGCCGGTACGACGGCGGCCGCCGTCCCGCGGACCAAGGTGGTCCCGGCCGTCGCAGGCCACCAGCTGGTCCACGGCCAGGTCAGCCCGGTCTCGACCACGGAGTGCCAGGCCAAGTGGAAGATCGCCTGCTACAACCCGCTCCAGTACCGCAAGGCGTACAACCTCGACCCGCTGTACAAGGCGGGCATCACGGGCAAGGGCCGCACGATCGTGATCGTGGACTCCTTCGGCTCGCCGACGATCCAGCACGACCTGGACGTCTACAGCAAGCAGTTCGGGATGGCCAGCACCCCGGTGAAGGTCGTCAAGTGGGGCAACGTCCCCGCGTGGGACCCGAAGAACACGGACATGACCGGCTGGGCCGGTGAGACCACGCTGGACGTGGAGATGGCGCACGCCATCGCGCCCGACGCGAAGATCGTGCTCGTCGAGACGGCCGTCGCGGAGACCGAGGGCACAACCGGCCTGCCGGAGATGATGGACGCCGAGAAGTTCATGATCGACCACGGTGTCGGCGACGTCATCACCCAGAGCTTCGGCGCCACGGAGAACACCTTCCCCGGCTTCGACAAGGGCGACTTCTCCAGCATCAAGGACCTGCGGTACGCCTTCAAGGCGGCCGCGAGAAAGAACGTGACCGTCCTCGCCTCCTCCGGCGACGGCGGCGCCACCGACAACACCGCGGACGGCAAGGGCTACTACAAGGAGCGCGTCAACTCCTGGCCCTCCTCCGACCCGCTGGTCACCTCCGTCGGCGGCACCCAGCTGCACCTGAACGACAAGGGCGAGCGCACCGCCCCGGAGAGCGTCTACAACGACAACGGCGCGGGCGGCGGCGGCCAGTCGCACGTCTTCAACCGCCCGGACTTCCAGGACAGCGTGCAGAACGTCGTCGGCGACCGCCGCGGCACCCCGGACATCTCCATGGCCGCCGCCGTCAACGGCGGTGCCTGGGTGTACTCCAGCTACGACCCCGCCGCCACCGGCTGGGACGTCTCCGGCGGCACCAGCGAGTCCAGCCCCCTGTTCTCCGGCATCGTCGCCCTCGCCGACCAGGCCGCCGGGCACCGGCTGGGCAACATCCACGACGCGCTGTACACCCTCTACGACCGCGCCGCCGACCACCGGCCCGGCACCGGCATCGTCGACGTGAACGACGGTACGGACAACAGCTACCAGGGCGTCACCGGCTACAAGGCCGTCGACGGCTACGACATGGCGACGGGCGTCGGCACGATCGACGCGGCGCGCTTCGTCCCGGCACTGGTACGCGAGAGCCGGCGCGGCTGACCTTCACGACCGGGACGGGCCGGGCAGCCGGCCCGTCCCCGCCTCATCCCCGCAGCGCCGACCGGAGCACCGACGCCAGCCCCCGCCCCGACGGCCGTGCCGTGTACGCGAGCAGCAGCCGCCCCGTCCCGTCGGACGTGCGGTTGTCGACGAACCACGGCGGGACGGGGGACAGCGCCCACTGCCCGGTCAGCACCGAACGCGGCGCGGGCCGGAACGGACCGGTGATCACCGTCCGTTCGGCCCCCGGCAGCAGCAGCGCGTTGTGCACCGTGCCGATGCCGCTGCCGACGTCGGCGGGCGTGTGCCCGGGGTACGCCCCCCACACCGCGCGCGGCAGCGCGTAGCCCACCGCCGTCCAGCAGTTGACCCCCACCGTGCCGTACCGCAGCCGGGCCACGGCCTCCTCGAACCGGGGGCCGAGGCTCCGCAGCGTCCGGGGGTGGGCGACGAGGTTCGCGCCGAGCGTGCCGGACAGTGCGGAGTTGCAGAACTCCACCGCCCGGTCGAGGAATTCCGCCGGGGTCCGGCCGGGGAGCGCCGTGACGGCGAGGACGGGGGCGAAGAACTCGGTGCGGAAGGCGGGATCGTCCGCGTCGGGGGCGATGCCCGGCAGGAGCGTGCGCGGCACCTCCGCCGAGTCCAGCAGCTCCACGTCCGCGCGGCCCGCCACCGCCCGCGCCCGGCGCTCACCCGCCCCGGGGTAGTAGGCGACGCGGGCGGGCGCGGCGCGCAGCGCGGAGCGCAGTTCGCCGAGGAACTCCGCGCGGGCGTCCCAGTGTTCCGGCAGGACCACCACCTGCACCGCCGCGCAGTTGAAGCCGTTGTTGTTGAGCTTCTGCGCCACCAGGTGCCGCGCCTGGTAGCGCAGGTCCGCCCGGCTCCACGGCCCGGGCAGCACGACCGCGGGCCCCACTCCGCCGAGTTCGCTGGTCACCGGCTTGCCGAGGACGGGCCGCCCGGCGGCCTTGCGGGCGGCGCCCTCGGGCCCCGGGCCGAACACGATCGCGTCGTGCGTGGCGGCGCTGCCCGTGACGTGCACGGCCGTGACACCGGGGTCGCGCACGAGCGCGGCCCCGGCCGCCGCGCCGCCCGTGGTGATCCGCACGAACCCCCGCGCGACGAACGGCGCGAAGACCTGCCGCAGCAGCGGCGCGAGATAGTCGTTGACCGGGTTGAGCTTGAGCAGGACCACCGTCCCGGCGGCGTACAGCTGGTGCAGCACGTCGAGGGGCGCGATGGAGTTGATGTTGCCCGCGCCGAGGACCACGCACACGCCGCCCCCCTCCGGCCGTACGCCACGCCCGGCACCGGCGCGCGCCCCCGCCTCGTCCACCCCGGGCGCCAGCCACACCTCGGCCCGGAACCCGTGCAGCAGCAGCCGGTCAGCCCGGTCGAAGGGCAGGACCCGGACCGCCGTGCGCCCACCGGGCCGGGCGGTGAAGCGGACGCCCCGCAGCGGGTCGCGCCCGTCGCGGACCGCCGTGAGCGTGCGGGTCAGCGCGTCGACGTAACGCAGCAGCGGATACGGGCCGGTGAGCCACTCCTCCCCGGCCGCCGGGGCACCCGGGTCGATGCCCTTGGCCCGGCACGACTCCGCCACCCAGCGCTCCGCCACCGCCACGATCCGCGGCCGCGTCGCCATCAGCAGCCGCAGCCCCTCCGCGACCGGCAGGGCCGCCCACTCGGCCGCGGCACCGCGCAGCACGCCCGTGTTCTGATGCGACGGCTCTGTCGGCTCCACGCGCGCTCCTTCGAATCCCGTGCCACGGAGAGAAAAGTCCCGCACCGAACATGCCCGCTCCCAGGGGCGGTTGGCAACGCCCCGGGGCCCGCACCGGCCCGGCGTACGCGCGGTTGACGCCCGGTAGACACCCCGCAGACCCGGCTGCGCCTACGTTGCAGGCAGTGGCACTTCCGCAGTCCCGCAGTGCGCGCTCCGCCAGGAGGTAGGTCACCGATGAGCCCGGTCATAGTGGTCGATCCCGATCGGCTCCAGCAGTTCGGCGCCCCGCAGGGGGCCGTGTTCTGCCTGGTGACGAACCCGGAGCTGGCGGGGCGGATCGAGATCGTCCGCAGCGGCGCGTACAAGGATCACGTGATCGTGCCGATGGGGCAGGACGAGGCGTTCGAGGACGTCCTGCGCGAGCGGATCCCCGAGCCCGCCCACGTCCTGGCGATCTCGCCGCACGCGTTCTTCGCGTCGCCGCGCCCGGAGGACCTCGGTCCCCGGCGCAAGCTGATGGCGATGGCCTGCAACTCCACGCCCACGTCGACGGAGACCGTACGGCACTTCCTCCGGGTGATGGAGCGCACCTCCGCGGCCGAACAGGGCACCTTCTCCGACACGTTCTTCGACCACCTCGAGGCGGCGGACCACCTGGTCTACCGCGACGACCGGCGCGGCACCCGGGCCGTCCTGCGCCACCTCGACGACGGCCTGGAGTGGAACCAGCAGGCGGGCCCCCTGGACTGGGGCGAGCAGCAGATCGTGCCCTCCGGCGAGATCAGCGTGCTGCCGGTGGAGATCACCGAGTTCCACGAGGACATGCGGCTGCCCCTCGAAGGCGAGATCGTCCTGAGCGGATACCCGATCCTCCACAACGGCACCCCCTCCTACACCCGCCGCGACCAGGCCCGCGTGCACGGCAGGCTCGCGGCGATGACCGGGAACGCCGTCGTCGCCCGCGTCGAGGGCGGCGCCATCACCGCCCTGCGGGCCGACACCCCGGGCGCGCGGCCCGCGGTGGACATGCTGGAGGCGATGTTCGCCGTCGACTCGCGCTACCGCATCGTCTGGGAGATCGGCCACGCCCTCAACACCAGCCTGGACCTGCTCCCGGGCAACCACGCGATGAACGAGGTGTACGGCGGCACGGAGGGCTGCCTGCACTGGGGCCTCGGCCTCACCCCGTACACGCAGTACCACCTCGACATCATCGCCCCCGGCACCACCGTCTACACCGACACCGGGACCCGTGTCCTGGGCGTCGACGGCGGCTACACCGAGGACCGGCTCGCCACCGCGGCGCCGGGCTCCCCGGAACCGGCCGCCCCATGAACTCCCGCATGGGAGAACGCCACCGAGTTGTCCGGAAGGAGGATCCGCCGTGCAGCAGACCGACAAGAAGATCAAGGTCAAGAAGAACAGCAACTACCTGGGCACCCTTCTGGGCTGACCCGGCCCGGCCGGTGGACCCGGCCGCGCGACGGGCCGAGCGCGGGCCCGGTGCGGCCGCCCCCGCCGCGTCAGGAGGCGGGTGGGCCGGCTGATGCCCGGCCCACCCGCCGAACCCCCAGCGTCGCACATCCCCGACGCCCATCCAGGAGGAAACCGTGGAACCCCCACTGGTCGTACGCCCGGCGGCATACCGGCAGTTCACCGCGCCCAAGGGCGCCTTCTGCCTGGTCACCGACGAGGCGATGGCCGGTGACTTCGTCATCGAGGAGCCGCGGGCCCACGACGGGGCGCTGATCGTCGCCGCCCGCCCGGCCGACACCCTCCAGGACCTCCTGGCGACCCGGATCCCCGAGACCGCGGACCTCCTCGTCGTCCGCCCCGGCACGTTCGTCACCTCGCCCGACCCGGCCGTCGTCGGCGCCCGCCGCATCGCCGTCATGCCCTGCGGCTCGACACCCGTGGAGAAGGGGCACCTGCGCTACTTCCTGTCCGTACTGGAGCGCACCGACCCCGACGCGCAGTCCGCCCGCGCCGACCGGTTCTTCGCGGGCCTGGAACAGGCGGACGGCCCGCGCATCGTCGACGCCGCGCAGGGCACCTCCTGCACCCTGGGTCTCGACGACCCGGACCTGGAGATCAACCTCCAGGCCGGGGTCCTCGCGCCGGGCGAGCAGCAGATCGCCCCGAGCGGCGAGATCAGCGTGCTGCCCATGCCCATCACCGGCTTCGACGCGGACCGCCGCCTCGCCCTGGACGGCGAACTCACCCTGCGCGGCTGGCCCATCGTGCACGCCGGCTACGACCCGGCCCTGGCGCCGGCCCAGGACGCCCTGTTCCGGCAGCTGCTGCTGCTGCACCGGCACCCCGTCGTGATCACCGTCACCGCCGGGGCCGTCACCGCGTGCCGCCCGGGGACCGGCCACCCCGCCGCGGCGGCCGCCGCTAAGGCCCTCGAGGTGCTCCTGGACTCCGACGAGCGCTACCGGCCGGTGTGGGAGCTCGGCTTCGGCATCCACACGGAGATGGACACCGTCCCCGCCAACTGCGGCCTCAACGAGGTCTACGGAGCCACGAACGGCGTGGTGCACCTCGGACTGGGACTGACCCCTTTCACCCGCTTCGCGCTCACCTTCCTGTGCCCCGGATCCGCCGTCGTCGACGGCGCCGGCGAGGTGCTGCTGGGCGCCCCCGCGACAACCCGCCGTCTCAGGCGGACCAACAGGGCGGGATGCGGCTGTCACTGACGGACCGTCAATCAGTGCTGGACAGACAAGGAGAGGACCGCATGACGAACGGGGAATTCCGCACCCGGGTGGACGCCTATCTCGACCTGTGCATCAAGGACTTCTACGAGAACATCCCCTTCGCCCGCCACCAGCTGGAGTCGAAGGAGATCGACCTCGCCTACTACAAGCGCCACAACATCGAGACCATCCTCCGGCTCCGCCGCAAGCGCACCATCGACGCCCTCGCCCTGCGCCACTGGACCAAGACCGACCCGGCCACGGCCAAGAAGTGGGCGCACTACACCGAGGACGAGATGCTGCACGACGTCCTCTTCGCCGCGGACCTCGCCAAGGTCGGCGTCACCAAGGAGGAGATCTACGCCACCGAGCCCCTGCTGTCGACCAAGCTCCTGACCGGCTACCTGCAGTACGGCCTGGAGTACGAGGACAGCCCGCTCGCCCTCGTCGCCAGCGTCTACTTCGTGGAGTACACCACCACCCGCACCCAGCCCTCCTGGCTCGACAACCTGGAGAAGACCCTCGGCCGGGACAAGATCAAGGGCCAGCGCGCCCACGTCGGCACCGACCTGGACGACGACCACGACGACTTCGTCTGGGACGTCCTGGCCGGGCTGGTCCGCACCCCCGCGGACGAGAGGCGCACCCTCGCCCACCTCAAGGACATCTACCAGCTCTGGCAGCTGTACTTCCTGGAGCTCTACCGCCTCACCGTCGACCCCACCCGGCGCCTGGACCTGCCCGCCCCCGTCGAGGCATGAGCCGGCCGGGGCCCGGCAGACCCGACGAGGACGCGCGCGAGCACGGGGGAGACACGATGACGACGGTCACGGGGGACCGCCCGGCCGTGGAACTGATGAACCTCAGGCCACCCGGAGAGCTGACCGGGGAACGCGAGGAGTGGCTCGTCGACGGCCTCACGGCCGCCCTGCCCGCCCTGCGGATGCGCGAACTGTTCAGGCTGCGCCGCGACATGTTCCGCTCCGCCGACCTGATCACCGTGGCCGTCGACCGCGCGACCGGCGGCGCGGTCGGCGCCCTGGCCTCCCGCGCCGACCACCTCCCCGCCGGTCCCGAACTGCTCCACGTCACCACCCAGTTCGTCGCCGAGGGGCTGCGGCACACCGGCGTCCTCCGCGCCAGCTGGGGCGCGCACTTCGACGGGCTGGGCCGCACCGCCGACGACCTGCCGCGCCTGATCGCCCTCAAGACCTACAACCCCGTCGTCCTCTGCGGCCTGCGGACCTTCACCCGGATCCCCGGCACCTCGCTCTACCCCGACTGCTCGGGCGCGCCCCAGGACCACGCGCACATGGAACGCGCCGAGCGCATCGCCGCGCTGCTGTCGCCCGGCCACCCCTTCGACCCGAAGACCGGCGTGATCTCCGGCATCGGGGTCCCCGCGGACCTCTACCCCCGGCGCCCGGTGTGCCGGGACGCGGGCGTCAACGCCTACTTCGCCCGCACCACCCGGCCCGGCGACCGCGTCCTGTGCGTGTTCGACGCGGGAGGCCAGGGCGCCTCGCTCGCCCTGCTGCGCGCCTTCCACGCGAGCGCGGCGACGCCCCGGGGAGCGGGCCGATGACCCACCACCCCGCCCAGCACTTCTGCGAGAGCTACGCGGCGGCGCGCCGCACCTTCCTCGCCCGCGCGAGGGCCCGCGGCGCCACCCCCCGCTCCTACCGCAACGACCGCGCCACCGGCCCCGGCGGCGAGCCGCTGTGCACCGACGTCGCCCGCTTCGGCCCGCCCGGCGCGCGCCGCGTCGTCCTGTGCGTCAGCGGCACCCACGGCATCGAGGGGTACGCGGGCTCCGCCCTGCAGTCCGCGCTCGTCGCCGACGGCTACCCGTACGGCGTCCGCGACGTCGCCTTCGTCGCCGTGCACGCCCTCAACCCCTTCGGCTTCGCCCACCGCCGCCGCGTCGACGAGGACAATGTCGACCTCAACCGCAACTTCGTCGACCACGCCCGCCCCCCGGCCAACCCGCGCTACGGCGAACTGCACGCGGCCCTCGTCCCCGACGACTGGGAGGGCCCCGCCCACCACCGGGCGGACACCTCCCTCGGCGCCTTCGCCGCCGCCCACGGCACCCGCGCGCTCCAGCGGACCGTCACCCAGGGCCAGTGGACCCACCCGGACGGGCTGTTCTACGGCGGCACCGCCCCGACCTGGTCGCACCGGGTGCTGCGGGACGTGGTCACCGCGTACACGGCCGGCGCCGAGGCCGTCGCCTACGTCGACCTCCACACCGGACTCGGCGAACGGGCCCACGTCGAACCGATCTTCCGCGGCGGCCGCGACCCGGGGGCCCTGGACCGCGCCCGCGCCTGGTACGGCCCCGCGCTGACCGTCTCCGAGGACGGCACCTCCAGCTCCACCCCGATCACCGGCAACACCGCGGGCCTGGTCGCCGACGTCCTCGGCGACGGCCCGCCGCTGACCGCGATCACCCTGGAGATGGGCACCACCGCCGGCCTGGAGGTGCTCACCGCCCTGCGGGCCGACAACTGGCTGTGGCTCCACCCCGGCCACCGGCCCGCCCTCGCGGACGGCATCGGGCGGCGGATGAGCGCGGCGTTCTACCCGGACGACCCCGGTTGGCGCGACGCTGTACTGAGAGCCGGGACCGGTGTCCTCCACGCGGCGCTCGCCGGGCTCGCCCCCGAGGCGCGGCCCGGACCCGCACGACCGTGACCCCTTCGCCGCACCCAGCGCGCACAGAACGGACTGCACACGACATGTCGATCGGCTCGATGCCCCGGCCCCTGGCCGCCGGGCTGGACACGCTGCTCCGCGACCGGGCGCAGCGGACCCCCGAAGCACTCGCCTTCCGCTTCGTCCTCGACTCCCGCGACCCGGACGCCCCCGGCCACACCGCGGCGATGACGTGCGCGGCACTGGACACCCGGGCCCGCGCCCTCGCCGCCGCCCTGCGCTCCCGGGTGCGGCCCGGCGACCGCGTCCTGCTGCTCCACCCGCACGGGCCCGAGTACGTCGCGGCGTTCCTCGCCTGCCTCTACGCGGGCGTCGTGGCCGTGCCCGCGAACCCGCCGGACACCCCCGCGGGCGCGGCCCGGGTGGCCGCGATCGTCCGCGACGCGCGGCCCGCCCTGTTCGCCACCGTCACCGCACACCTGACGGACCACCGCGCCAGCCCCGGCCTGCGCGGCGTCCCCGGCCTCGCCACCGACACCGTCCGCGACGAGGCCGCGACCGCACCGGGCCGCACCGCGAGGGCCGGCGACATCGCGTTCCTCCAGTACACCTCCGGCTCCACCGGGGACCCGCGCGGCGTGGTCGTCACCCACGCCGGGCTGCTGGACAACATGGCCGCGATGGCCGACCGCTTCCGGCTCACCCCCGACGACCGCCAGGTGTCATGGCTGCCGCCCTACCACGACATGGGCCTGATCCTCGGCATCCTGCTGCCGCTCTGCCGGGGCATCGACGCCGTCCTCTCCTCGCCGTTCGAGTTCATGGTCGACCCGCTGAGCTGGCTGGAGAACCTCACCCGCTTCGGCGGCACCTTCAGCGCCGCGCCCAACTTCGCGTACGACCTGTGCGTCCGCAAGGCCACCCCGGAACGGGCCGCCGCCCTGGACCTGTCCGCCTGGCGGCTCGCCGTCAACGGCGCCGAGCCGGTGCGCCGGGCGACCGTCGAACGGTTCGCCGAGCGCTTCGCCCGGTCCGGTTTCTCCGCCGAGCGGATCACCCCCGGATACGGGCTCGCCGAGGCCACCCTCATGGTCTCCGGCCCCGACCCCGGCACCGGAGCCCGCGTCACCCCCCTGCCCGGGCACACCGGTTCACGCGTCGTCGTCGGGGTCGGCCGCGCCGTGGCGGGCACCGAGGTGCGCATCGTCGCCCCCGACACCCTGCGCTCCCGCCCGGACGGCACCGAGGGCGAGATCTGGGTCCGCGGCCCCGGGGTGGCGGCGGGCTACTGGGGTCGCCCGGACGCCACCGCCACCACCTTCGCCGCCCGCCCCGCCGACGCACCGGGCACCGGCCCGTACCTGCGCACCGGAGACCTCGGCCTGCTGCGCGACGGCGAGCTGTACGTCACCGGGCGGATCAAGGACGTCATCATCGTCCACGGCCGCAACCACTACCCCCAGGACATGGAGGAAGCCGTCTGGTCCGCCGACCCCCGGCTGCGGCCCGGCTGCGCCGCCGCCTTCGACACCGAGGGCGGGGACGGCGGCACCCGCCTGGTCGTGGTCGCCGAATACGACGGCACGCCCGACGGGGCCACCGCCGTCGGCGCCGCCGCCTGCCGGGCCGTGGCCCGCGAATGCGGCCTGCGCCTGTCCGAACTCGTCCTGATCCGGCGCCGCACCGTGCCCAAGACCAGCGCGGGCAAGATCCGCCGCGGTACGGCCAAGGACGCCTATCTGCACGGCGGGCTCGACGAGATCGCCCGCGTCCCCGCCCCGGTCGGGGCGGGCCGCGGATGACGGCCACCACCGGCGAGCACCTCGCCGGGCAGCCCCGCACCGGCCTGGAGAAGACCCTCGGCGACGTCTGGACGCGCGTGCTGGGGACCCCGGTCGGCATGGACGACAACTTCTTCGACCTCGGCGGCGACTCCCTGCTCGCCGCGGAACTCGTCGCGAGCGTCGAGAGCGACCTGCGGGTGCGGCTGCCCCGGCGCGGCGCCGCCGAGTTCGCGACCGTACGCCGCATGGCCCACTGGATCACCACCCGCACCCCCGAGGACGCCGCCGAACGCACCCTCGTCCGCTTCGCACCGCCCGGCAGCGAGCATCCCGCGCTGTTCTGCGTGCACGGCATGGGCGGCCACGTGCTGGTGCTGGGACAGCTCGCCCGCCGCCTGGAACACCGCGTCCGGACGTACGGGTTCGAGTCCGTCGGCCGCAACGACGCCGCGCGCGCCGACCGCACCGTCCCCGCCATGGCCGCCCGCTACATCCGCCACATGCGACGCGTCCAGCCGCACGGCCCGTACCTCCTCGGCGGCTACTCCATGGGCGGCGCCGTCGCCCTGGAGATGGCCGCCGCCCTGACCGCCGAGGGCGAGCAGGTCGCCCACGTGCTCCTCCTGGACTGTGACCTGCGCCCGCCCGACATCCCGGCGATCCGCGCCCGGACCGTCGAGTTCGTCTCCCGCGCCCTGGGCCTGGACCCACCGGTCACCGCGCCCTACGAGGAACTGGACGCGGCGGCCGCCGAGATCTGCCACCGGGCGGGCGGCGAAAGCTCCGGCCTCACCCCTCGCCAGGTGGGCCGCTTCGCCGCCGTCTACCTGGAGAACGCCCGGGCCATGACCGGCTACGAACCGCCCCCGTACGCCGGGGACATGACGCTCGTCCACACCCGCGAGGGCACCCGCGGCGGTGGCGGCACCGGCCCGGAGGACTACGGGTGGGGCCCCTACGCCGTGGGCGGCCGGTTCCGCGCCGTCCAGGTGCCGAGCGACCACTGGACGCTGTTCACCACGCACGTGTCCGAGCTGGCGGCGGTCTGCGAGACCGCCCTCGGCCCGGCCGGGCGCCCGACGGATCGCCCGACAGACCGCCCGATGGAACAAGGAGCTCGTGATGACCACAGTTGAGCACCCCGGCCGGCCCGCGGGCGCGGCCGACCCCGGCCGGCGCGAGCGCGAGCTGCTGGACACCGCTCAGCGGTACAGCTTCCGCGGCCGCATCGACACGAGCGCCTTCTCCGGTCCCGTGTTCGCGTCCGCGCGCGGCTCCGTCGTCACCGATCTGCACGGCAACGACTACCTCGACTTCAACTCGGGCCAGATGTGCGCCGCGCTGGGCCACAACCACCCGCGCATCCTCGCCGCCATCCAGGAGGCGTGCGACACGATGCTGCACGCCCACAGCAGCCACTTCAACGTCAAGGAGATCGAACTGGCGGCGAAACTCGGGGAGTTGCTGCCCGACCCGCTCACCCGCAGCCTGTTCGGCGAGTCCGGCGCCGACGCCAACGAGCTGGCCCTGCTGATCGCCCGGATCTACACCGGCGGCCATGAGGTCTTCAGCCCGCACGTGAGCTACCACGGCCTGTCCGCGAGCGCCCGCTCGGTCACCTTCGCCGGCTGGCGGCGCGGCCACGGCCCGCTGTCCGGCGACTCCTACGCCCTCCTCGCCCCGTACTGCTACCGCTGTCCGCTGGCCAAGTCCTTCCCGTCCTGCGGCTTCGCCTGCCTGGACGCGAGCTTCGAGCTCGTCGACGCCCAGGCCACCGACCAGCCGGCCGCCGTCATCACCGAACCGCTGTTCAGCGCGGGCGGCGTCATCGACCCGCCGAAGGGCTGGCTGGCGCGGCTGCGGGAGCTGTGCCACGAGCGCGGCATGCTGCTGGTCGTCGACGACGAGCAGACCGGCCTGGGCAAGCTCGGCACGATGTTCGGCTTCACCGACGAGGGGATCGTCCCCGACATCGTCACCCTGGCCAAACACCTCGGCGGCGGCGTCGGCATCAGCTCGGTCACCACCACCGACGCGATCGAGGACAAGGTCGTCGGGACCGGACTGACCGTCACCCGCTCGCACAGCAACGACCCCCTGCTGTGCGCGGCGGGTTCCGCGAGCATCGACATCGTCGTCGAGGAGGACGTCCCCGCCAAGGCCCGCGCGCTGGGCGACCGCCTGCGCGAGCACCTCACCGCGCTCATGGAGCGGTACGACATCATCGGCGACCTCCGCGGCCGCGGCATGCTCGTCGGCGTCGAGCTCGTCGAGGACCGCGACACCAAGGAACCCGCCTTCGAGACGGGCAACGAGATCGGCCGCCGGTGCTTCGAGGCCGGGCTCATCTTCAGCGTGCGCCGCGGCGGCAGCGTCCTGCGCTTCGTCCCCCCGGCCAGCACCACACTCGATCAGATCGACCAGGGCATGGAGACCCTCGCCAAGGTGCTGGAAGAGGTGAGCACGGCCTCATGACGCAGCCGCTGCCGACCCGCCGCCTGGGCGCCCTGGAGGTCTCCGCCCTGGGCCTCGGGTGCATGGGCATGACCGACTTCTACGGCACCACCGACCCCGACACCGCCGTCCGCACCGTGCGCGAGGCCGTCGACCTCGGTGTCACCCTCCTCGACACCGCCGACGTCTACGGCCCGCACACCGGCGAGGAACTCCTCGGCAAGGCCATCGCCGGCATCCGCGAACAGGTCACCGTCGCCACCAAGTTCGGGCTGCGGCGCGGCCCCGGCAACACCTGGCTCGGCATCGACGGCAGCCCCGAATACGCCAGGGCGTGCTGCGACGCCTCGCTGCGCAGACTCGGCGTCGACCGCATCGACCTCTACTACCTGCACCGCGTCGACCCCGCCGTGCCCATCGAGGAGACCGCGGGGGCGCTCGGGGAACTCGTCGCCGCCGGGAAGATCGGCCACATCGGCCTGTCCGAGGCGTCCGCCGACACCGTACGCCGCGCCCACGCGACCCACCCCGTGACCGCCGTGCAGAGCGAGTACTCCCTGTGGTCCCGCGACGTCGAGGGCGGCCTGCTGGCCACCCTGCGCGAACTCGGCATCGGCTTCGTCGCGTACAGCCCGCTCGGGCGCGGCTTCCTCACCGGCACACTGACCTCGCCCGACGCCTTCGCCGACGGCGACTACCGGCGCACCAGCCCCCGCTTCCAGCCGGAGAACTTCACCACCAACCTCCACCTCATCGCGCCCCTGCGCGACCTCGCCGACCGGCACGGCGTCACCCCGGCGCAACTCGCCCTGGCCTGGCTGCTGTCGAGGGGCGACGACGTCGTGCCGATCCCGGGCACGGGGCGGTCGCGTCACCTCCGGGAGAACGCGGAGGTCACGCGGCTGTCCCTGACCGCGGAGGAGGTGAGCGCCATCGGCGCGGCGGTGCCGCCGGAGGCGGCGGGAGCGCGCTATCCGTCCCACCGCATGGCGGAACTGGACGGGTGACCCTCCTCGGGCGGGGGTCCGGGGGCCGGCCCCCGGTTGCGGGAAGGGGCCGGGCCGGGGAACAACACGACGGTCACAACAGGAGGCACCTACGATGCGCACCCACGAGACCGTGATCACCTGGCAGGCCCCACCCGTTCGGTACGGACTCCACGCCACCGAGGAGATCGGCCACGAACTCACCCTGCTCGGCGCCCGGTCCGCTCTCCTCGTCACCGACCCCAACCTCACCCGCCTCGGCCTGCCGCAGCGCGTCCGCGCGCTCGTCGAGAAGGAGGGGATAGAGACCACCGTCTTCGACGAGGCCGAGACCGAGCCCACCGACCGCGGCTGCGAAGCCGCCGCCGCCTCCCTCGGCAGCCGGGAATTCGACTGCTACATCGGCCTCGGCGGCGGCAGTTCCATGGACACCGCGAAGGTGATCAATCTGCTGCGGAGCTGCCCGGGCAGCGGGCTCCGGCGCTATCTCAACCGGCCGATCGGCGACGGCGCGCCCGTGCCCCGGCCCCTCAGGCCCCTGATCACCGTGCCGACCACGGCGGGCAGCGGCAGCGAGTGCACCGCCATGGTCGCGCTCGGCATCGTCTCCGAACGCGTCAAGACGGGCATCTCCGACCTGCGGCTGCGCCCCACCGCCGCGATCGTCGACCCGTGGAACACGGTCACGATGCCACCCGCCGTGACCGCCGCCTCCGGCTACGACGTCCTCACCCACGCCTGTGAGTCGTACACCGCGCGCCCCTACGACCGGCGGCCCCCGTACGCCTCGCCCGGTGTCCGCCCGATCTACGTCGGCTCGAACCCGATCAGCGACGTCTGGTCGGAGCAGGCCCTGACCCTGGTCGGGCGCTACCTGCGCAGAGCCGTCCTCAATCCGTACGACATCGAGGCGCGGGCCGGGATGAGCCGGGCCGCGCTCTTCGCGGGCATGGGCTTCGGGAACGCCGGCACGCACATCCCGCACGCCTGCGCCTATCCGATCGCGGGCCTGGTCACGGACTACCGCCCCCGGGACTACCGGGTCGACCACCCGCTGGTCCCGCACGGGGAGTCCGTGGTCGTCACGGCCCCGGCCGCGTTCGCCTTCACCTATCCGACGTCCCCCGAGCGGCACCTGCGCGCCGCCGAACTCCTCGGCGCGAGCCTGGACGGGACCACCGTGCGCAACGGCGCCGACCTGCTGCCGCAGACCCTCCTCGACCTCGTCGCCGACACCGGCGGTCCCCGCGGGCTGTCCGACTTCGGCTACACCGCCCGTGACATCCCCGCCCTCACCGAGGGCGCGGCCCGGCAGGAGCGGCTGCTGGCCTGCTGCCCGCGGGACGTCGACCGCTCGCACCTGTCCGGCATCCTCGCCCGGTCGCTCGACCACGGATCGGCGGCAGTGATATGACGATGCGTCAACTTCCTTTGGTCGAGGCGTTCATCGACGGGCGGCGCGTACCGGCGCGCGACACCTTCGCCGACCTCGACCCGTCGACCGGCCTGCCCTGTGCCCGGGTGAGCCGCTGCGGGCCCGCCGAGGTCGACCGGGCGGTGACGGGCGCGCGCGCCGCCTTCGAGACGACCTGGCGCCGCACCACGGCCGCCACCCGCGCGGCCGCCTGCCGGGCCATCGCGGACACCCTGCGCGCCCACCGCCGGGAACTCGCCGAACTGGAGTGCCTGGACACCGGCAAGCCGATCGGCCAGGCGTACACCGACGCGGACGTGGCCGCGCGCTACTTCGACTTCTACGCCGGCACCGTCGAGGCGCTCCACGGGCGGACCCTGCTCGACCACCCCGACCTGCTCGCCTACACCCTCCAGGAACCGCACGGCGTGTGCGGCCACATCATCCCCTGGAACTACCCGATGCAGATCACCGCCCGCACCCTCGCCCCGGCGCTGGCGGCGGGCAACACCTGCGTCCTCAAGCCCGCCGAGGACGCCCCCCTGACCCCTGTGCGCATCGCCGAACTCGCCGTCGAGGCGGGCCTCCCGGCAGGCGTGCTCAACGCCGTACCCGGCACCGGCGCGGAGGCCGGGGCCGCCCTGGCCGCGCACCCCGACCTCGACCACCTGGCCTTCACCGGCTCCCGCGCGACCGGACAGTCCGTCATGACCGCCGCAGCCCGCGGCATCGTCCCGGTCACGCTCGAACTCGGCGGCAAGTCGCCGCACCTCGTCTTCCCCGACCACGACCCGGCCACCGCCGTGCCGCGCATCGTCGCCTCCGTCATCGAGCACGCCGGGCAGAACTGCTCCGCGGGGACCCGGGTCCTGGTCCACCACAGCGTCCACGCGCAGCTGACCGAGGCGGTCGCCGAGGCGTTCACGGCGCTGCGCATCGGGCCGGGCGCGGAGGACCCCGACCTGGGGCCACTGATCTCCGCCCGTCAGCGCGAGACCGTCCTCGACCACATCGACGGCGGCCGCAAGGCCGCGCGGCTCGTCGTCGGCGGGGGAGTGCCGAGCGTCCCCCCGGGGGGCTTCTTCGTCGAGCCGACGCTCTTCGACGACGTCCCGCCCGACGCGGCCGTCGCCCAACAGGAGATCTTCGGGCCGGTCCTGTGCGTCATCCCGTTCCGCGACACGGCCGAGGCCGTCGCCCTGGCCAACGCCACCACGTACGGGCTGAGCGCCGGTGTCTGGACCCGGGACGTGGGCCTGGCCCACGCGGTGGCCCGCGCGCTGCGGGTCAGCCAGGTCTTCGTCAACACCTACAGCGCGGCCGGTGGCGTCGAGCTCCCCTTCGGGGGCTACCGGCGGTCGGGCTTCGGAAGGGAGAAGGGGTTCGCGGCGCTGCTGGAGTACACGCGGGTGAAGGCGGTCGCGATCCGCGTGGACGACGCGGCCGATTGGTGACCGCGCCGGACGGGCTGATTCCGGCCCGTCCGACGCCGAGGACATTCGGGGGTCTCCCCCCTGGTCACGAGAAGGGGCGGGGCTGGGGAACGAGCCCGCCGCAGGCGCCCACCCCGCACGGCACCCGCGCGGCGGACACGCACGCGAGGCGCACCCGCGCGTGCGACACCGTCGCCTCCTGGCCGAGACGGGCCGCGCACTCCGCGATGCGCCGCCACGTCCGCTCGGCGTCGTCGAGCAGGCCGTGCCGGTGCTGCCAGGCGAACTGGCGGTCCGCGAGCCGGGCGGCCGTGCCGGGGCGGACGGGGCACTCGCGGTCGATGACGCGCCGCAGGTTCTCGTGCTCCGCCGTGAACCACGCGGAGGCGTCCACCGTGATCCGGGTGGCCACCCGGCCGGGGATCGCGGCGGCGACCGCTTCGGCCCAGTCGCCGCGGGCGTCGTCCGCGGCCGGAAGGAGGGGGACCCGCGCGATGCCGCGGTCGGCGGCCCGGGCCAGCAACAGCCAGGCGTCGAGCAGCCGTTCGCGCACGGAGGCGGCCTCCTCGGGGCCGCCGCCGTCCTGGCCGGCCGCCGCGTACAGCCGCAGCAGCTCCGGCAGCCGGTAGCGCGGCTCGCCGGTCGCGTCGACGCCGACCGGGGTGAGCAGGCAGTGGTCGACCAGGGTGCCGACCACCGTGTCGGCGTACGGCTCCCCGAGCAGGACCGCGACGACCCAGGACGCGAAGTCGTCGAGTTCCCCGTGCGCGAGGAGCCGGATCGCCCGCCGGGCCCGCGGGTCCAGCGCCGCGCAGCTCGGGGCGAGCCGGGCCCGTACGCCCACGTCGTCCGCCTCCAGCACGTCGAGGCGGCTGTGCCGGTCGCCGATGATCTCGGCGAAGGTGCTCAGCGGCCAGTTCGGGCGCGCGGCCAGCCGCATCCCGGCGATCCGCAGGGCGAGCGGGAGTTCGGCGCACGCGGCGGCGACCCTGCCCGCCGCGTCGGGTTCGGTGGTGACCCGCCGCCGGCCGATCATGCGCTCCAGCATCAGCAGCGAGTCGGCGGGGGAGAGCGGCGCGAGGTCGACCAGGGTCGCGCCCGGCGGCGCGGCCAGCCGCATCCGGCTCGTCAGCAGGAGCGCGGAGCCCGCCATGCCCGGCATCAGCCGCCGCGCCTGCGTCGGGCCCGCCGCGTCGTCGGCGACGATCAGGACGCGGCGACCGGACAGGCACGTACGGAACAGCGCCGCCCGCTCGTCGGTGGACTCGGGCACGGACCCGCAGGCGACGCCCAGCGAGCGCAGCAGCTCGCCGAGCGCGTCGTGGACGCACTTCGGGCTGTCGGTGGTCGCCCCCAGCTGCACATGGAGCTGGCCGTCGGGGAAGCGGTGCCGCAGCTGGTGCGCGGCGTGCACGGCCAGCGCCGTCTTGCCCGCGCCCGGCTGGCCGCACACCAGGACGACGGGCGGCGCGGCGGCGGTCCCGGCCGTGTCGAGCAGCATGACCAGCCGGGCCGTCTCGGCCTCGCGCCCCGTGAAATCCGGTATGTCCGGAGGAAGTTGGTGCGGGGCGGGCGGCTGCTCGCCCCGTCCGGCCGGCGGCCGGGGCTCGGGCGCCCGCTCGCCGCCCGGCCCGTCCGTATCGGCGCCGCGGTAGCCCAGGGACTCGTCCTCGTCGAGGATCCGCTGGTGGAGGCGGCGCAGTTCGGGGCCGGGATCGACCCCGCGCTCGTCGGCGAGGAGCGTACGGACCTGGGTATAGGTCATCAGGGCGTCCGCCTGGCGGCCGCTGCGGTAGAGCGCGAGCATCAGCTGCGCCCACGCGTGCTCGTCCAAGGGGTCGGCCGCGGCCATGGCCCGCAGCCGGGGAACGATCTCATGATGCCGCCCGAGCGCCAACTCCGCCCACACCAGTGAGCGTTCGGCGAGCCGGCGGCGGTCCATCAGGTGAATGGCCTCGGCCTCCATCGCGGCCGTGGGCGGCAGATCGCCCAGGACCGGCTCCTGCCACAGGGCCAGCGCCTGCTGGAGCAGGAGCGAAGCGGTGTGCGGATCGTCGTCGAGGAGCTGCTCGCCGATGTCGACGAGGCGGCGGAAGTCGTGCAGATCGAGCTCGCCCGGCTCCACGTGGAGCACGTAACCACTGGGGTGGGTCCGCAGCCGGCCCGGGTCGTCGAAGAGGGACCGCGCCCTCCAGAGATACGTACGCAGCATGCCGCAGGCCGAGGCCGGGGGGCCGGGGCCCCAGATCAGGTCGGTCAGCCGGTGCTTGGGCACGGGGCGGTTGGCGTGCAGCAGCAGGATGCTGAGGAGGGCCCGCTGCTGGGGCTGTGTGATATCGAGAACGTGATCGTCAGCAGTACGGATCTCCAGATATCCCAAGACTCGAAATTTCACGGTTCCCCCGGGATGCAGAGGTTTGACGCCGGACCGGCAGCGGGCCACCGATGGGGATCTGCCGACTCCGGGCGACGCCTTCGGTCGCGCGGATTGTAGTCAGTTCGAGGGCACTCCGGATGAGGCGGGGGACCGGCTGTTTGGTGATCAAGCAAGGGCTCGCACCGGGGCCGGAACGGGGGTCACCGCGCATCGGAGAGCGATTGCCTGAGAGTAGCAACTCCCTGACCGGCTCGGCAGGCGTATCGGTCCGCGCCCGGCGGACGCCCGGTAGACGTCGCGTAGACGGTGCGCTCCTAAAGTCGACTGGGTCCGGTGGTCAGGGGCCGGCAGGTGTCAACGGGGGGATCGTTCATGCGCGTTCCGGGCCGGAAGGGACAGTCGCCCGGAGTGCGCGGGGGAAATCCGAATTCCGAATTCCATACGATGGTCGATCGCCTCGCCGAATATCCCGGGCGTGAATTGTGGTGCTACCGGGGACGCGAAATCGTCCGCCGCGGCTACGCACAGGTCCACGACGACGTCCTCGCCGCCTGTGCCGCGCTGGAGGGGGCAGGTGTCCTCGCCGGCACACACGTGGGCATCCTCGGCGGGAACAGCTACGAGTGGATCGTCGCCGACCTCGCGCTGACCCGGCTGCGGGCCGTCTCCGTCGCCCTGCCCGTCGAGACCCACCGCGACACCCCGCCGGAGGAGCTCCGCGCCGCGTACGGCCTCGGGCTGCTGCTGATGTCGCGGAGCGAATACACCCGGCGCGGTCCCCTCCCGCCCTGGACCGCCCCGCTGGACGACCCCGGCGCCGCCGTCGTCGCACCGGTCGACGACGCCCACCACGGCCCCGGCGCCGACGTCTTCACGCTGGTGTTCTCCTCCGGGTCCAGCGGACGGCCCAAGTGCATCATGATGAGCGCGCCCGGCACCGTCGCGACCCTGGAGGAGTACGCCGCCCAGCTGCGGCTGGACACGGGCGACGCCATCTTCGTGGTCCTGCCGCTCACCGCCTTCCCGCAGCGGCTCATGGTCTACCTCGCCATCTGGCGCGGCTTCGACATCCGGCTCGCGGACATCCCCCGGCTGCATCCGGCGCTCAAGGCGATGGCCCCCACCGTCGTCGTCGGCCCCCCGGCCTTCTTCGAGACCGTCGAGAGCCGCTACCGCGCCCTGCCGCCCGCCGCCCGCCGCAAGGCCGACCGGCTGCGGCGGCTCACCGCGCTGATCCCCCTGCGCACCGTCCGGCAGCGCGTCCGCCGACGGCTCTTCGCCGACCTGCACGCCCTGTTCGGCGGCCGGGCGCGGCTGCTGCTCACCGGCTCGGCGCCCGCCCGGGTGACCACCCTGCGGCTCATGGAACAACTCGGCTTCGCCCTGCACGAGTTCTACGGCATGACCGAGGCGGGCGTCATCTCCTGGAACCTGCCCGACCGCACCCGGCACGGCTCCGTGGGCCGGCCGCTGCTCCCCGGCACCGTCAGGATCGCCGAGGACGGCGAGGTCCTCATCCGCTTCGAGCCGCCCCGCAGCGTGGGCTACCACGGCGACCACGGCACCGACGACGTCTACCGCCCCGACGGCTGGATCGGCACCGGCGACCTCGGCCGCTTCGACGGCCCGTACCTGCACCTCACCGGACGCAAGAAGGCCGTCATCATCACGCGATCCGGCTACAAGTTCCAGCCCGAACCGGCCGAGCGCGCCCTGGCCGCTCTGCCGGGGGTCGCGCACGCCGTCCTGCTGGGCGGCGAGCACGCCCATGTCGTGACCGCGGTCGTCTCCCTGTGCGGCCCGGCCGACGACACCGTGCGCACCGGACTCGACCGCGCCGTCGAGGAGTTCAACCGCACCCTGCCCGAACCGGCCCGGATCGCCCGTCTGTTCTGCACGGAGGAGGCGTTCACCGCTGTCAACGGACTGCTGACCCGGACCCTCAAACCGGACCGCGCCGCGATCGCGGCCCACTTCGGCAAGCGCCTGTTCGCCCCGGCGCACACGCCTGTGGCAGGGGACCTCCCCGCACGGACGACCCCCGCACCCGGCACGGGAGAGGCGCGATGAGCAAGCGGACACCGGCGGACGACCCCGGCGCACGGGCCGTCGCTCTGATCGCCGAGACCCTGCCGCCCTGGGCGGAGCACACCGCCGTCGTGCCCTCGGCCCGCCTGCGCGAGGACCTGGGCCTCGACTCGCTGGCCAGGGTCGCGCTCGCCGCCCGCATCAGCGAGGACCTCGGCCAGGAGGCCGACACCGGACCCGGCCACGCCGTCGAGGAGTTCACCACCCTCCGCACCGTCGGCGACGTCCAGGACCTCTACCGCAGGCTGAGCGGAGCACCGGCGGGCGACACCCTCGACCGGCTCCTGCGCCTGCTCGCCCGCGTCGGCCCGGAGCCGCTCGACACCACGCGCCTCGACCCGTCGGCACCCCTGCGCGAACTCGGCCTCCCCTCCATGGTCCTGGTGGACTTCTTCGTCCGCATCGAGACGGAATTCGCCTTCACCTGGGACGAGGACACCCCTCCCCAGACCTTCGCCACCCTCGCGGCCCTCGCCCGCCACATCGACGGCCACGCCACACCACCGGCCACCACCGGCCGCCCCGCCCACAGGGAGCCCGCTCCATGACGCCGTCCGGCGCACCGCCCGCACTCGTCACCGGCGTCACCGGCCTCGTTGGCGGCGCGATCGTCCTCGAACTGCTGCGCCGCACCGACGCCGAGGTCTTCTGCCTGGCCCGCGACCGCCGCCACGAACCCGCCGCCCGACGGGTCCCCCGGCTGCTCGCCCGCGCGGCCGCCGACTACGGCATGGACGACGTCGCGGGCGCGATCGCCACCCGCTGCCGGGTGCTGCCCGGCGACGTGACCGCCCCCGGCTGCGGCATACCCGAAGGCCTGCTGCCCCCGGCGGTCGGCGAGGTGTGGCACGCCGCCGCGTCCTTGAAGTTCCGCGCCCGCGACCGGGCGGAGATCGACCTGCACAACGTGACCGGCACCCGCAACGTCGCCGAACTGGCCGTACGGCTGGGCGCTCACACCTTCGACCTCGTCAGCACCGCCTACGCGGTGGGCGACCGCACCGGACTGCTGACCGAGGAACCCGTCCCCGCGGACTGCCGCCCCAACAACGCCTACGAGAGCTCCAAGATGGCGGCCGAGGCCCTGGTGGCCGGGGTGCCGGTCGGGACCGTACGCATCCTGCGCCCCGGCATCGTCATCGGCCACAGCGAGACCCTCGCCGCACCGACCGCCTTCGGCCTCTACAGCTACGTGGGCGAACTCAACGCGTTCCGCGCCCGGATCGAGCCCCGGCTCGGCAACTACCTCGACCACTACCCCGTGGCGATGCTCGGCGACCCCGCCACCCGCGGCAACCTCGTCCCCGTCGACCGCGTCGCGGCGGCGGCGGTGCGCCTCGGCCTCGTGGGGGCGCCCGGCGGCATCTACCACCTGACGAACACCGAACCCACCCGTCTCGGCGAGGCCCTCACCGCCCTGACCGGCGCCCTCGGCATCCGCGCGCCGCGCTGGGTGTCCGACCGGGCCGAACTGAACTCCATCGACGAGGCGTTCAACAAAGGACTCGACTTCCAGGGCGCCTACATGCTCCAGGACAAGGTCTTCGACGCCTCCCGGGCCCGGCGACACTGCGCGGACCTCCTCACCGTCCCGCTGGGCCCCGAGCGCATCGGGGAGTACATCGCCCGCTACATCAAGGACGGCGCCGCCGAAGCGGCCCGCGCGCAGCGGAAGGCGGCGCAGCGTGTTTGACTTCGCCGACCCCGGCACCCTCGACCTGCGCTACCGCGGCCAGGGCCGCTGCCCCACCGCCACCGGCGCCGAGCTGTACTACGAGTGCGTCGGCTCCGGGCCGCCCGTCGTCTGCCTGAACAACTTCTTCATCGTCGCCCCCGCCTGGCGCAACTTCACCTCACGCCTCGCCCGCGACCACACCATCGTCACCTACGACCTGCGCAACCAGGGCGTCTCCAGCCCCGGCCCCGGCGAGCACCACTTCGACGACCACGTGGGGGACCTGCGCGACCTCCTCGACCACCTCGGGCTCGACGACGTCCACCTCATCGGCACCTCCGCATCCACCCTCATCTGCCGCGACTTCGCCCTGCGCCACCCCGAACGCGTCCGCGGCATGGTCCTCACCGGCCCGGCCTTCTCCCCGTACGGCCCGCTGCGCATGCGGCTCATGGCCAAGGACTGGCTGCAGCGCCTTGACCACTCGCATGCCGCGGGCGTCTTCGACTACCTCTATCCGCTGGTGTTCACCGACAAGGCCATCGAGCGCGGCGGCCGCGCCACCTACCTCGCGCTGCGCGAACACTTCCTCGCCCTGAACTCCGAGGCCCAGGTGCGCGCGTGCGTGAACGAACTCCGCCAGGCGTCCGGCGACCCCGCCCTGCTCGAACGGATCGGCCGGCCCGTCCTGCTGCTGATCGGCGACGGCGACCACCTGTGGTCCCGCACCACCCTGAAGGACGCCACGGACCTGATGCCCGACGCCGTCGGCCACGTCGTCGAGGGCGCGGGCCACATGCCGTTCATCGAGGCGACCGAGGAGTTCGAGACCGTGGTGGGCCGCTTCGTGGCCAAGGGGCGAGTCGAGGGATGAGCGGCCCCGCCGACACGGAGACGGGCTGGGCGGCGGCCCTCGACGGCTTCGTGCCCGTGCCCGGCGCCCACGCCCGGCCCGAGCTGGACGCGGCCACGGCCCGGCACCTGCTGCGCTGCCCGCCCCCGGTGTGGGAGCGGCTCACCGCCGGGGGCCTGACCGGCCGGCCCACGCCCGACGGGGAACGCTACGACAGCCGGGACCTGTTCAACCTCGCCGTCCACTCCGGATCCCGCGCCTCCGTACCCGAACTCGCCCTGTCGCTGGCCCTGCGCTTCGCCCGGCAGCACCCCCGGCACTGGTCACGGACGCGGGAATGGGAGCTGCGCACGACACTGACCTGCCTACGCCACCAGGGGGAGGGGCACTGGCGGGCCTGGCCACCGGTCCCGTACGACACACCCGTCACCGATGCCGGGCCGCACCGCTGGTCCGGCCCCGAAGCCGTACACACCCTGCGCCACTCGGTGCGGACCCGCGGCGTACACGCCCGCCTGGAGTCCCCCCGGCTGCGCGCCGAGACCGCCGACGAACTCGCCCGGCCGCTGCGCTACGTCCGCATGCCCGCCGCCGTACGCGCCGACGCCGCGTGGATGGCGGACCGGGGACTGGTCGACTGCGTCAGTGGTACGCTCGCGCTCGCGCGGCGGCTCACCGCCGCGGGATACGAGGTCCGTGGCCGTACCGGCTGGCTCGTGGGGCCGGAGGTCGTCGGCCACACCTGGCTCGATGTCCGGGACGACGACGGGCAGTGGAAGAGCGTCGACGTCGCCCATCACCACCTCGCCCGCACCCTGTTCGGACCGGACGCTGTCGCCCCCGAGGCCTTCGCGGGCTCGCGCCCCGACCGCCTCGTGCCCAGCGCCGCCCCGCTCGGGGAGCAACTGTTCGCCCACCGGTGCCGCACCGCACCGGCCGACCTGGACTGTCGGATCTCGGCTGTGAGCCGGTAGGCCCCCCGGGGCCGAGGAGGCGTGGAGAGACATGACGGAGACGGAGAGGCGGGCACAGCCCGCCGGGGGGCGGGCCGGGCGCGCGCCGGATGTCACGCTCCGATCCATGGCGCCGGTGCTCGTCATCCTGTGCACCGGGCTGTTCATGGTCTGGCTCGACACGACCATCGTCAACGTCGCGCTGCCCGACATCCAGGACTCTCTCGGCACGACCTTCACCGGGCTCCAATGGGTCGTCAACGCCTACACCCTGACGTTCGCGTGCTTCATGCTCGTGGCCGGGGATATCGGCGACGTGTTCGGCCACAAACGGGTGTTCCTCGCGGGCATCCTGGGGTTCACCGCCGCGTCGGCGCTCTGCGCCACCGCGCCGAACATAGGAGTCCTGCTGCTCGCCCGCGGACTCCAGGGCGCCTCCGGCGCGGTGATCATGCCGATCTCGCTCTCCCTCATCACCGCTCAGGGCGGCACCCCGCGGGTCCGCGCCGCCGCCGTCGGCATCTGGTCCGGCGTCGGCAGCCTCGGGCTGGCGGGCGGCCCGCTGATCGGCGGCCTGCTCGTGACCCACTTCGGCTGGGCCAGCGTCTTCTGGGTCAACGTGCCCATCGGGCTCCTCGCCGCGCTCGCCGCCCGGCGGTACATCGCCGCGCCGCGCGGCCACGCCGAGCGCCGCATCGACACCGTCGGCATGCTGCTCTTCTCCGCGGGCGTCGGCTCCCTGACCCTCGGCCTCATCCAGGCCAACGACTGGGGCTGGACCTCTGCCGCCACCCTGTCCGTCCTCGCCCTGTCGGTGGTGCTCCTCGCGGGATTCGGCGGCTGGGAGCTGCGTACCCGTGCGCCCGTCCTGCCACCGGGCCTCTTCCGCGACCGGTCCTTCACCCTGCCCAACCTCGCGGGCATGGTCACCTTCTTCGGCATGTTCGGCGTCCTGCTGTTCCTGTCCGTCCACTTCCAGTCCTTCGAAGGGCTCTCCGCGTACGACACCGGACTGCGCTTCCTCCCGCTCACCGCGGCGACCGCGGTGGCCGCGCCCGTCGCCGGGTGGGTGACCGGGCGGTACGGCGCCCGGCTCCCGCTCGCCGCGGGCTGCGCGGTCTCCGCCCTGGGCCTGATCGCCCTGACCCGGGTGCCGATGGACGACGGATACCTGGAGTACGCCGGCCCGTTCGTCCTCATCGGCTTCGGCACCACCCTGGCCGTCACGCCCGGGACCATCGCCGTGCTCGCCGCGGTCATGGAGAACCGCGCGGGCATGGGCGCCGGGATCGTCCAGACCTCCCGGCAGATCGGCGGCGTCCTGGGCGTCGCCGTCCTGGGCACCGTCGTCATCCGGCACTTCCGCGACCGGCTGCCCCACGCGCTGGCGCAGGTCGTGCTCCCGGACGGTGAACGCGCCCGCATCGTCGACCGGCTGTCCTCGGGCGGCCGGCCCGACGTGTCCGCGCTGTCGCCAGGGGCGCGCGCGGCGATCCTCGAACCGGCGGGCCGGGCCCTGGCCGACAGCATCCAGACGGCCATCGGCATCGCCGCCGTGTGCAACCTCGTCGCGGCCGTGCTGGTGCTGGTCGCCATGCCGCGCCGCGCCTCGTCCCCGGAGAAGGGCGGCACCACATGATCGGCCACCTGGGCCTCAACGTCCCCGACCTGCGGGCCGCGGTCGCCTACTACGACCGGATCCTGCCGCTGCTGGACTTCGAGACCTACTTCGGCGACGCGACGCAGCACGCCTACCGGCCCGCGGACGGCAAGCCCGGCACCTACCTCTTCCTGTACGAGAGCGCCGAACCCTCCGGCGCGTTCTCGCGCCACCGCACCGGCCTCCAGCACCTCGCCTTCATGGTCCGCACCCGCACCCGGGTCCGGGAGGTCGCCGCGGCGGTGATCGGCACGGGCGGTGAACTCCTCCACGCGCCCCGGGAGTTCCCGGAGTACCCGCCGCCCTACTACGCCACGTTCTGGACCGACCCCCACGGCTTCCTGCTCGAAGCCGTCTGCCATCACGACCGGGAGTGAGCGTGCGGGACGAGGCGGTCCACGACTATGTGATCGTCGGCGCCGGGTCCGCCGGCTGCGTCCTGGCCGCACGGCTCGGCGCGGACCCCGGCACCAGCGTCCTCCTGCTGGAGGCCGGGCGGGACGACGCGGTCCGCGCGATATCCGTGCCCGCGGCCTTCTCGACGCTCTTCCGGACCGAGGTCGACTGGGACCACCGCACCCACGCCCAGGGCGAGCTCGACGGCCGGGAGCTGTACTGGCCCGCGGGCAAGGTCCTCGGCGGCGGCTCCTCGATCAACGCCATGGTGTACATCCGCGGCAACGCCGCCGACTACGACGGCTGGCGGGCCCGCGGCCTCGACGGCTGGGGCCACCGCGACGTCCTCCCGTACTTCAGACGCTCCGAGGACAACACGCGCGGGGCGGACGCCCACCACGGCACCGGCGGCCCGCTCGCCGTCTCCGACCTCCGCGATCGGCACCCGCTCAGCGAGGCGTTCCTCGCGGCGGCCGAAGCGGCGGGGCTGGCCGCGAACCCCGACTTCAACGGCGCCCGCCAGGAAGGCGTCGGCTTCTACCAGGCCACCGTCCGGCGCGGCCGCCGCGACGGCACCGCGCGCGCCTTCCTCCGGCCCGCCGCGCGGCGCCGCAATCTGACGGTGCGCACACGGGCGACCGTACGGCGCGTCGTCGTCGAGCGCGGCCGGGCGGTCGGGGTGAGCGCCGAACTCGAAGGGCGGGCACGGGAGTTCCGTGCCCGCCGTGAGGTGATCCTGGCGGCCGGTGCGATCGGTTCGCCCCGGCTGCTGCTGCTCTCCGGCATCGGCCCCGCCGCCGAGCTCGCCGCGCTGGGCATCCCCGTGGTCGCCGACAGCCCGCAGGTCGGCCGGAACCTCCAGGACCACCTGACCATCGGCGCGGGCTGGGAGGTGCGGGGCATCCGTACGCTGGAGTCCGCCCTGCGCCCGGCGAACGTGCTGCGCTACGTGGGCGCGCGCCGCGGGCCGCTGGCGTCGCACGTGGTCGAGGCGGGCGGATTCGTCGCCGCCGGCGACGCCCCGCCGCACCTGCAACTGCACGCAGCCCCCGTGCTGTTCGACAACCACGGCCTGACGCCTCCGCCGTGCCCCGGCTTCACGATCGGGGTGTCCCTGCTGACCCCCGAGAGCCGGGGGAGTATCACCCTCCGCTCCGCCGACCCGGCGGCCGCCCCGGTGATCGACCCCTGCTACGGCACCGGCCCCACCGACCTCGCACGCCTGGTCGACGGCCTTGAACTGGTCATCGGCATCGGGACGACCCGGCCGCTGAACGGCCACTTCGGCGCGCTGTACGCCCTGTCCGGCACGGACCGCGGATCGCTGGAGCGGTGGACGCGCGCCCGCGCCGACACCCTCTACCACCCGGTCGGCACCTGTGCGATGGGCACGGTGGTCGACGCGGCGCTCCGGGTGACGGGTGTCGACGGGCTGCGGGTGTGCGACGCGTCGGTCATGCCCATGATCCCCCGGGGCAACACGAACGCCCCGACCATCATGATCGCGGAACGGGCGGCGGATCTGATCCGCGGCTGACGACGCGGGCGGCCGCGCGTTCCCGAACCCATCGGGAACGCGCGGCGTACGCGGTCTCACGCCCGCGGCAGCAGACCCGCCGACACCAGCTCGTCCAGGACCAGTGCCGTCGCCGCGCTGACCCGGTCGCGGTCCTCGTGGCCCAGCCACGCCACCTCGCCGATCTCGGCGCTCGGCACCGGAGTGCCCGAGCCCTCGGCCGTGAAGCAGACCATCCGCACGACCGTGCCCGCCGCCTTGCCGTCCGCCGCGGCCTCGACCGTCACCGCGTGGGCGATCGTTGCGGGGTCCAGCGTGACGCCGAGCTCCTCCTCGATCTCCCGGACCAGCGCCTCCTCCCGGCTCTCACCGGCCTCCGGCTTGCCGCCCGGCAGATAGAACGCGGCCCTGTCCTGCGTACGGGCGGTGAGCACCCGGCCGTTCTCCAGCCGGATCCACGCGACCTTCTCGATCAGCTTGGCCATGGTCTTCCTCCTCAGGCCGCGGTGGGGGCGCCGGGGACGCGGCGGTCGCCGCCGTTGCGGTCCTGCCACGTCCGGTAGACGTCGACGGCCGCCTCTCGCGGCTCGTAGCGCATCGGCAGGCGCCGGTCCTCCCAGTCCTTGCCGAACTCGGCGTAGAAGGTGCCCAGCTCGAAGTACTTGCGGTCGTCCACATAGTGCGGCTCGTAGTCGTCGCGCTGGGTGAGGAAGACGACCTCGTCCGGGCTGCAGTAGTAGAGCGAGCCCAGACACATCGGGCAGGGGTGCGCGAGGACGTAGATGGTGCAGCCCGTCAGGTGCTCGGTGCCCAGCCGGGTGCAGGCGTCGCGGATGGCGAGGATCTCGGCGTGGGCGGTGGGGTCACCGGTCTGCGCCACCTTGTTGGGGCTCTCGGCGACGATCTCGCCGTCCCGGACGATGACCGTGGCGAACGGACGCCCGCCCTCCGCCACATTGGCCCGGGCGATGTCGATGGTGCGCTGTGCGAAGTCCATGCTGCTCCTTGTGCGTGACGTGCGTGTGCGGTGCGGCAGGGGCGGGGCCGGCGGAACCGGCCCCGCCCCTGCCACCGGTCAGAACGGCTTGGTGGGCAGGTACTTGCCGTCGAGGGTGATCACCGCACGGGAGCCGCCCTCGGGGTCCTCGACCTTCTTCACGTCGAGCTTGAAGTTGATCGCGCTGATGATGCCATCACCGAACTCCTCGTGGACGAGCGCCTTCAGCGTGGAGCCGTAGACCTGGAGCATCTCGTAGAAGCGGTAGATCGTCGGGTCGGTGGGGATGCCACCGGGGATGCTGCCGCGCAGCGGGATCGTCTGGAGCAGCAGGGCGGCGTCCTCGTCGAGGCCCAGCAGCTCGGTCACGGCCTTCGCCGCGTCGGCGGGCAGGGGATGCTGGCCGAGCAGGGCGGCGGTGACGAAGGCCACCGACAGGCCGGTCACGTCGGCGAGCTGCTGCCAGGAGAGGTCCTTGCGGGTCTTGGCGTCGACGACCTGGACGGCGAGCTGCTGACGGGCGTTCTGGTCCGCCTGTGCGTGGATCATGGTGAAGCCTTTCGTTGCGTCGGTGGTCCGGGCGGTCACCCGGAACGGGGGAGTGGTTCAGCCGGCGAGGGCGACGAAGCGCCCGCTGGTGGTGTCGAGCTCCTCGACGGAGCCGGACGGGATGTCGTAGACCCAGCCGTGCAGGGTCACCTCCTGCCGGGCGAGGGCCCGGGCCACCGAGGGGTGGGTGCGGAGGTTCGCCAGCTGGCTCAGGACGTTGTCCCGGACCAGGGCGGCGACCCGGCCGGCGCCCGAGGCGGGGCCGGTGGCGTCGGTGCGGGCCTTGGCCGCGTCGGCGTGGCGCAGCCAGTCGGCCACCGCCGGGAGGGTGCCGAGGTCGCCGCCAGAGGCGAGCGCGGTCATCGCGCCGCAGTCGGAGTGCCCGCAGACGATCACGTCCGTGACGCCGAGGACGCCGACCGCGTACTCGATGCTGGCGGCGACGCCGTCCGCACCGGGTGCGTAAGGCGGTACGAGGTTCCCCGCGGTGCGGATGACGAACAGCTCGCCCGGATCGCGCTGGGTGATCAGCTCGGGGACGACCCTGGCGTCCGAGCAGCTGATGAACAGGGCGCCCGGCCGGTGGTCGTTGGCGAGCCGGGCGAAGAGCTCGGCGCGGGCGGGGAACACGTCCTGCCTGAAGCGCTGGAACCCCTCGGCGATGTCGTGCATGGGTCACTCCTTCTCCGGTGACGGTGCCGGTCGGCGTGTCCCGCCGTCCGACGTGTTCCACCATGCATGACCTGTACCTATAGTGTCCAAGACGTGGTATCCATGAAACCCATTGATGGCATCTATAGTGGGTCGCATGGTCTTGGAACTTCGCCACCTGCGGTATCTGCTCGCCGTCGCCGAGCACGCCGGCTTCACCCGCGCCGCCGAGGCGCTGCGCGTCTCGCAGCCGACGCTCTCGCAGCAGATCAAACAGCTGGAGCGGGCCCTGGGCGTCCAGCTGCTCGACCGCTCCGGGCGCGCGGTGCGGCTGACCGGTGCGGGCGAGGTGTACGCGGACTACGCGCGCCGCGCCCTGCAGAACCTGGCGGCGGGCGAACGCGCGGTCCTCGACGTGCAGGACCTCTCGCGCGGGAGCCTCCGGCTGGCCATGACCCCGACCTTCACCGCCTATCTGCTCGGCCCGCTCGTGGCGGACTTCCACGCCCGGCACCCGGGCATCACCCTGGACATCCGGGAGCTGACCCAGGACCGCATCGAGGCCGAGCTGCTCGCCGACACGCTCGACCTCGGCATCGCCTTCAGCGGGACGTACCTGCCGGGGATCGCCGGCACCGACCTCTTCACCGAGACGCTCGGCCTCGTCGTCGGCCCCGGCCATCCGCACGCGGGCCGCGCGGAGCCGCTGCCGCTCGGGGAGGTCGGCGGGCACCGGCTCGCCCTGCTCAGCGGTGACTTCGCCACCCGCCGGCACATCGACGCGCACTTCGCGGAGCACAAGGTCCGGCCCGACGTCGCCGTCGAGGCCAACTCCATCAGCGCGCTCGTCGAGATCGTCGGCAGGACCCCCCTCGCGACGGTCCTGCCCGACGCCATCACCAGCGGACAGCCCCACCTCCACCCGGTCCCCCTGGACCCCCCGCTGCCCACGCGCACCGTGACGCTGCTGCGCCGTGACGCGGCCTACCGCAGCGCGGCCGCCCGCGCCTTCACCGCCCTGGCCCGGGACGTCGCCGCCGGGGCGGTGTGCGGACCGCGCAGGTGAGCGAACATGGGGCGCACGGCCGCCCGTTCGCTGTCTTCCGGGCCGGAACAGACGGTCGCGGGGTACGGTTTCAGGTCACTCCGATATGCCGACACCATATGCCGATGGGCGCGTAGCCAGGTCCGTACCGGTGCCCACTGGCGCTGCTGCGGACCCGAGTGCCGTGCGTGTCGCCGGTGGCCCGCCGAGCCCCTGCCGCACGCTCGCGGTGTGCCCTCCCCGGGCGTCCGGATCACGGCGCCGGAACCCCTGCGCCGCAGTTGAACCGCATCAGGGGGCGCGTGGCGCACGGATCAGGACGAATGCCTATGCAGCATGGACCGAGTGCGCCGTGTGCCCCAATACATCTATCGAATGTATGGTTTTCGTTTTTACGCTCGCGTCTAGAGGGCACCATCCTGCCAGGCCCCGCGCCGGGGAGGAGTCGGGGCCCGGAGGCACGGCCTGCCGCGGGGGGACGAGGGAGAGGGCAGTGATCCAGCCTGGGAGCGACCGTCCAGGGGGACACGGCGCGGGTGCCGCGCCATGGGGGAGCGAACGCAGGCGTTCCCCTCCTTCTTCCGTGCCGACCCGACGGAAGGCCAGCCTCCGCTCCGCCGAGGGCACCACGCGCGCATGAGGACCGGCAGCGCCCGGCCCGAGCAACCCCGTACCGCAACGACGAGTTCGGCTCGGAATGGCCCGAAGGAGGCCGGCCCCAGATGCCACAGGACATCGCCCTGGACATACCGTTCCCCACCAAGACGAATCCACGGGTGGACGCCGTGGCCGATCGCAACGAGCGATGGCTGATTTCCGCGGGTCTGCTCAGCAGCCAGCAGAACATAGAGCGTTACCGGTCGTGGAACATCGCCCTGCTCGCGGCGGGCTTCCTGCCGGACGTCTCCGAGCGGGAGCTGACCTTCGGCCTCGCCGTGCAGAGCTTCTTCTTCTTTTTCGACGATCTCTTCGACGGCGCCCTGGGCCACAACCCCGCGGCCACGTACGAGATCTGCCACGAGATGGCGGCCCTCGCGCGGCAGGGTTCGGCGCAGCCCGTCGTCACGCCGTCCTTCCCGCTGGCCCGCCTGTGGTCGAACCTGTGGGCCCGGGCCCAGCAGGGGATGTCGGCCGCCTGGCGGGGACGCACCGTCCGGCACTGGGAGGAGTACTTCCTGACGTACGTCTCCGAGGCCGTCAACCGCAAGAGCGGCACCGCGCTCGGCATGGACTCGTACATGAAGCTGCGCCGGGACGGGATCGGCAGCCAGGTGGTCCTGGACATCTCCGAGCGCTGCGGGCACTTCGAGGCACCGCCGGAGATCCACCAGAGCATGTGCATGCTGGAGGCCCGCGACATCACCGCCGAGGTCGTCACCCTCACCAACGACCTGCACTCCTTGGAGAAGGACCAGGCGAACGGCGACCCGAACAACGCCGTCCTGCTGCTGGGCAGGGAGCACTCCTGCTCGCAGGACGAGGCCGTCGCCCGGCTCCAGCAGATGGTGCGCCGGCGGACCCGTCGCTTCCAGCAGCTGGTCGGTGAGATCGACCGGCTGTGCGACGCCTTCGGCCTCTCCACCGAACAGCGCGAGAACACCCACCGCTTCCTGGACGCCAACCGCGCCTGCATGCGGGGGAACTACCACTGGAGCAACATCAGCGCGCGCTACAGCGACGTCGGGGTCCTGCACGTCATCCGTTCTCCCCGGATCGAGGACGTGATAGCCCAGACCGTCGACTGAACGGCGCACCGTGCCGCGCGGGCGGCACGTCCCCGGGCCGGTGGAGAGCCACCGGCCCGGGGACGTGGGCCCGCCCGTCAGCGGCGGAGCACCTTGCGGGCCAGCAGATTGCCCAGCAACTGGGCGATCTGCACCAGCACGATCAGGACCGCCACCGTCACCACCATCACCGAGGTGTCGAAGCGCAGATAGCCGTACGTCATGGCGAGGTTGCCCACCCCGCCGCCGCCCACGGTCCCGGCCACCGCCGAGAAGTCGATCAGCGCGACCAGCATGAAGGTGAAGCCGAGGATCAGCGGACCGAGGGCCTCCGGGATCAGCACGGTGAGGATGATCCGCCAGGGGCTCGCGCCCATCGACCGCGCGGCCTCGATCACCCCGGGCTCGACGGACAGCAGATTGCTCTCCACGATCCGGGCCACCCCGAACGTGGCCACGAGCACCATCGGGAAGATCGCGGCCTCGGTGCCGATCATCGTGCCCACCACGCTGCGGGTCACCGGCGACAGCGCCACGATGGCGATGATGAAGGGCACCGGCCGGATCACGTTGATCAGCGCGTTGAGCACCGCGAAGACCGGCCGGTTCTGCAGGATGCCGCCCTTGCGGGTGGCGTAGAGGACGAGGCCGACGGCCAGGCCGAGCAGCGCGGACAGGGCCAGGGTGACCAGCACCATGTAGACCGTCTCGCCGGTGGCGTCGACGACCTTGACCCAGAACCTGCTCCAGTCGACGCTCACGCGGCGGCCGCCTTTCCGGCCGCGGCCAGTTCGGTGAGGAAGGCGTCGATCGCGTCGTCCGGACCGCGCAGTTCGAGCGTCACGCTGCCCAGCGGGCGGCTTTGCACCTCGCCGACCCCGGCGTGGGCGATGGAGAAGTCCAGTTCGTGTCTGCGCAGCAGCCGTGACCACTCGTGCGTGCCCGCGGAGTCACCGGAGACCGGCAGGGTGACGAGCCGGCCGCCGTGCCGGGCGCGCAGCCGCTCCAGGGCCGCCCCGTCCGGGACGTCGTGCAGCGCCGACCGGACGAAGGAGACGGTGGTCGGGTGCTCCGGCCGGGAGAAGACGTCGTAGACGCTGCCGCTCTCCACGACCTTGCCGTCCTCCATCACCGCCACCTCGTCGCAGATGCCGCGCACCACGTCCATCTCATGGGTGATCAGCACGATGGTGATCCCCAGCTCGCTGTTGACCCGCTGGAGCAGGGCCAGGACCTCGCCCGTGGTCTGCGGGTCGAGCGCGGACGTCGCCTCGTCGCAGAGCAGCACCTTCGGGGAGGTGGCGAGGGCGCGGGCGATGCCGACCCGCTGCCGCTGGCCGCCGGAGAGCTGCTCGGGATAGCGGCGCGCGTGCTCCGCGAGTCCCACGAACCGCAGGGCCTCCTCGGCGCGGGCGCGGACCTCGGCGCGCGGCAGCCCCGACAGCTTCAGCGGATAGGCGACATTGCCGAGGACCGTGCGCGAGCGGAACAGGTTGAACTGCTGGAAGACCATCCCGATGGACTGCCGGACGGCCCGTCGGCGCCGCTCCCCGAGCGCGCCCAGATCCTGGCCGTCGACCAGCACGGCGCCGGAGGTGGGCACCTCCAGATAGTTGACCAGGCGCAGCAGGGTGCTCTTGCCCGCGCCGCTGTGGCCGACGACGCCGAAGACGCTGCCCTCACGGATGGTCAGGGACACCTCGTCGACGGCCCGGAACTGCGACCCCCGCTTGCCGTCGCGGGCGGGGTAGACCTTGCTGACACCGCGGAGTTCGATCACCGTGTCAGCCCCGGCCCTGCTTCTGGAGCCGGTCGAGTTCCCGCTGGAGCTCTGCCGCCGGGATGTCCAGCACGTACTTCGCGCCGTCCGCCGACTTCGCGACGGCTTCCTGCACCTTCGGGGACCGGTAGATCTTGACGATCTTCCGCACGGTCTCGCTGTCCTTGTCCTTCGCCCGGGCGGCGATGACGTTGACGTACGGGCGGGCCGTGGCGCTCTTCGGGTCGTCGCGGAAGATCGCCTCCGACGGCTTGTGACCGGCGAGCACCGCGACGCCGTCGTTGATGATCGAGGCGTCGGTGTCCTTGAGGGTGCGCGGGGTCTGCTGGGCGTCGATCGGAGTGATCTTCAGATGCCGGGGGTTGGCCTCGATGTCCTCGGGAGTGGCGTAGATCCCGGCCTTGTCCTTGACCTCGATCAGCTTCGCCTGCTCCAGCACGAGCAGTGCCCGGCCCTGGTTCGACGGGTCGTTGGGGATGGCGACGCGAGCCCCGTCGGGGAGCTCGTCGACCTTCTTGTGCTTGAGGGAGTAGAGGCCCATCGGCGCCACGGAGGTGGAGGTGACGGGCACGATGTCGGTGCCGTTGCGCGCGTTGAACTGGCTCAGGAACGCCAGGTGCTGGAAGGCGTTGAGCTCGATATCGCCGTCGGCGAGCGCCCGGTTGGGCAGCTGGTAGTCGTCGAAGGTGACGATCTTGACGTCGATGCCCTCCTTCTTGGCCTCCTCGGCCACGACGTCCCACTCGGGGTCGGCGCCGCTGACCCCGATCCGCACCCGGTTGCCGTCGGCCGCGTCGGACAGGTCACAGGCCGACAGCAGGAGCGAGAGGGCGGCGGCCGCGGACGCCGCCGCGAAGTGACGGCGGGACAGGGTGAGTTTCATCGACAGGCTCATTCCAGGAAGTGCAAGACCAACAAGTGCTGTGGATCGTATGGGCGGAATGAGCGTTTGCCTGGGAAAGAAAGGAAGCCTTCACGTTCCTGTAATGGGAGTGAAGGAATCCCCCTGAGTCCCCTGAGTACCCTGAGCCCCCGGGAAGAAGTCGACGAGCAGCATGTCGCGGACACCGGATCCGGCACCGGGCGCGGGCCGCACCGGGGAGACGCCGTGCAGCACCCGGCGGTCGTCGAGCACGATCGTCTCCAAGGGCGCGGTGAGCAGCGCCCGGTGCACGGGCCGCTCCTGGAGGTCGTAGAGACAGGACTCCGCGCCCCGTACGTCCCGGCGGCGGATCAGCACCTGGGCGACGTAGGCGTGACCGTCCCGGTGCACGCCCTCGGGCGCGGGGTGACCCTCGGCCCGGACGGTCGCGGTGACGCGGATCTGGTGGACACCACAGGTGTCGATGCCGGCCCGGGGGCCCGGGAGGCGCTCATGGAGGGCGCGGACGATCGTGTGCAGCGCCGCCCCCGCCGCCACGGCGTCCTCCAGCGGGGCGAACAGCCGGTCCACCCCGCCGTGCACCCGGTTCACCGAGCGGTCCTGGAAGAAGGCGGCGTGCGGCAGCCGTTCCAGCCGGTCGCCATGGATGCGGAAGGAACCGTACCGCCGGAAGCGGTAGGGCCGGTCGGTGCCGAGATGGGCATCGGCGGGCAGGCCGTCCCAGGAGGCGGTGAACTTCGCGAAGGAGTCCGCGGGACCCCCGTCCAGCGCGGCGCCGAGCACCTCCGGGCCGAAGTGCGCGAAGGGCGGCCGCTCCGGCACGGGGGGCTGTCCGGACGGGGCGGCGGCCGGGCCCGGCACGCGCGATGGGGCTGACGTCATGGTGTCCTTGCCTTTGGTGCGGTGTGGTTCGTCGGCGAGGCGGACCGCCGCGCGGGGCCTCTTCTCGACGGTAAGGCGACACGGCGAGGTCGTCGGCCGGAATGCGCGCATCAGCGGGACGGAGGGGGACAAACAGGCGGCGGAGAAAAGGACGCACACAGAAACCGCCCGGTGCGCGCGACCGGTTCGCCCGGCAATTCACCGCGTGGGCCGGTCACGGCAGCCGTACGACCTGGGCCCCCCACGTCAGTCCGGCCCCGAATCCGAGGAACAGCGCCAGATCGCCCCTGCCCACCGTCCCCGATTCCCGCAGCCCGGCGACGGCGAGGGGAATGGAGGCGGCGGAGGTATTGCCCGCGTTCACCACGTCGCGGGCCACGGTGACGTGCGCGGGCAGCTCCAGCCGCCCGGCCACGGCCTCGATCATCCGCAGATTCGCCTGGTGCGGGACGAAGGCGCCGAGATCGGCCGGGCGCACGCCCGCCGCGTCCAGCGCCCGCCGGGCGACCTCCGGCATCTCCTCCATGGCCCAGCGGAACACCTCGGGCCCGGCCATGCGCATCGTGGGCCACTCGGTTTTCGGGGAGTCGCGGTACCGGAGCCAGTCGGCGGAGTGCGCGATGAGATCGCCGCGGCTTCCGTCCGACCCCCAGACGACCGGGCCCATCCCGTCCTCCTCCCGCGGCCCGACCACCATCGCCCCGGCACCGTCGGCGAACAGGATGGCCGTCGAGGGGTCCTCGGGGCCGACGATGTCCGTCATCTTGTCGGAGCCGATCACCAGCACATGCCGGGCCGAGCCGTCGCGCACCGACGAGGCCGCCAGCGCCAGCGCGTAACAGAACCCCGCGCAGGCCGCGTTGAGGTCGAACGCCGCGGCCCGGGTGCCCAGCCGGTCGGCGATCTCCGCCGCGCCACCGGGGGTCTGCCGCAGGCCCGACATGGAGGCCAGGACCACCGCGTCCAGCCCGTCGGGCGCGACCCCCGCGTCGGCGGCCGCCTTCCGCGCCGCCTCCACCGCCATGTCGACCACGGTCTCGTCCGCGGCGGCGTATCGACGCTCGACGATGCCGGTACGCCTTTCTATCCACTCGGCCGTACGTCCGGTACGCGCCGCGACCTCGTCATTGCCCACGACGCGGTGCGGCCGATAGGCGCCGATCCCCAGAATTCCTACGTCCTGTGCGGCAGTTCGCCGTATCAGCATGGCAATACCCACCTTCGGTCGGTCCTCTTGCCGGCCCGCGTCCGGCCGCCGCCGGCCCGCTGTCGCGCCCCGCGGTGGAGTTCCGGGCACCGGCACATCGGCGGAAGAACGGTCCCGGTCCGGGTGCGCCGGCCATTGCCGGTACCCGTGGCCGGAGTTCCGTTCCCGCTCCGGAAAAGGCGGGACAACCGTTCCCGCCTGGGGTGACATTGCGGCACGCGGCTTCCGCAGGCCGATGGGCGAACCGCGTCGGCGGTCGCCGTGCCGCCCGTACAGGCCCCCCGAGCCGATCGTGAGCTCACTCGCCGGGGAGACTATCTCCGGGCGGGTTGGATTCCGCAACCCACCGGACGAGGGCCGTCGAGTGTCGAACGTCACGCCGGTTCCATGATTCGCGCACCCGTGACGCGGGTCACAAAAATTATTGCTTGCTTGGCGACATCGGCCCCTTCTACGGTCACTCGTGTGATCCAACTCATCGCCATGACCGGCCTGTTGTCGACGATCGAGTTCCGCCATCGCACAGCGTCCGTCGTGCCCGAACCGACCACGGGAACGGTGGACTCATGACGAACACCGCTTCACCTCTGTCACCCCTGGCATTGCTCCGCCGGCCCGCGGGCGAGTGGATCGACGCCGGAACACACCTGAACGGCTTCGGCGGATTCCACGGCGGACTCACGGTCGCGCTCATGGCCGCGGCGATGCGCGACGAAGCGCCGGACATTCCCCTGCGGAGCGTCACCGCGCGCTTCCACCGGCCCATCAGCGACGAGTTCCGGCTGGAGACCTCGACGGTACGGACCGGGCGCAGCGTCACCGCGCTCGGCGCCCGGGCGGTGACGGCCAAGGGAATACACGTCGACGCCTCCGCTGTCCTCGGGTCGCCGGGGACCGCGGAATGGCCGACGTTCGCCCCCGCGGCACCGGACGCCCCGCCTCCCGAAGAATGCGGGATCTTCGCCATTCCACCGGAGTTCGTGCCCATTTCCTCCTACCTGGAAATCCGCCCGGTCGGCCCAAACCGGCCCTACGCGGGCGGCACCGAACCCGAACTCACCGCCTGGATCAGACTCCTCGAGGACGAGGAGCCGCCGGACGTCCTGCGATTCGTCCTGCTGATGGACTCCCTGGCGCCGTCCTATGCCGCCGTGCTGTCCACCCTGGCCCTGGTGCCGACCGTCGAACTCACCGTGCGGGCCGGTGCGAACCTCGACCGGGCCGCCTCGCCGTGGATCCTCCTGCGGGCCAGGACCCGCGCGGCCACCGCCGACGGATGGGTGGACGAGGAGATCGACGCCTGGGGCCGGGACGGCGCCCACCTGGGCTCGGCACACCAGCTCCGCATCATCCGCACCGACTGACGCACCGACTGACGCACAGACCGGGGCGCCGACCGGGAGATCCACCGTGCACGGCGGCAACAGCACAGGAATTCAGGGCCCGGCATCGGCGCAATGACGGTCCCGGTCACGAGACTCAAGCAACGGGGGCGCTGTGGATCACATATCCGGCTGGGCGCGCACGTCATGGCCCACGACCTTGCCCGAGATACTCGAACACCGCGCGGGCCTGCCCCGGCAGCTCGCCTTCCGCTTCCTGCCCGACGGCACCGGCGACCAGGCCGTGGAGTGGACGTACCACGAACTCGCCGACCACGCCGCCCGCGTCGCCGCCGACCTGCTGCGGCGCGAGCTCACCGGGCGCCGCGCCGTCCTGGCCCTCGACCCGGGCCTGCACTACATCGCCGCCCTCTTCGGGATCCTCCGGGCCGGCGCCACCGCCGTGCCGTCCTTCCCGCCGACCGGGAGGCGCGCCCTGGCGCGCTTCGTCTCCATCGTCGAGGACTGCACCCCGGACGTGATCATCGCGGACACCCGGCTGGCGGACCGGGTGGACCGGTTCGAGGCGGAGCTCCCGGCGTCTATACCCCGGCCGCAGTGGGTGTTCGTCGACGACGACTACTTCCGCGAGGCGGCGGACGCCGCGGCCGAGGACCCTCGCGCGACGCCCGTACGGATCGCCGAACCGGCGCTGCTCCAGTACACCTCCGGCTCGACCGGCGACCCCAAGGGGATCGTGCTCACCCACGACAACCTCGTGAGCAACTGCCTCGCTCTGGAGGCGAACATGGGGTACGAGCCCGACCGCGTCGGCTGCACCTGGCTGCCGCCCTACCACGACATGGGCCTGATGGGCACGATCATGCTCGCGGTGCACGGCGGCTGGCCCCTGGTGCTGATGCCCCCGGCGTATTTCGTGCAGCAGCCCTACCGCTGGCTCAAGGCGGTCACCGACCACAAGGTGACCATTTCGGTCGGCCCGAACTTCGCCTTCGACATCTGCACGTCGAGCATCACCGACGAGGAACTGGCGACGCTCGACCTCGGCACCCTGCGCCAGGTCTTCTGCGGATCGGAGCCCGTCTCACGGGCCACTCTGGACGCCTTCCGCGAACGGTTCGGCCCGCGCGGATACGACGAGGCGTCACTCATCCCGTGCTACGGACTGGCCGAGGCCACGCTCTACGTGTCGGGCAAGCCCACCGGCAGCGCCGTCAGGACCGTATGGCTGGACAAGGCGGAGCTGGAGCGCGGCCGCGTCCGCCACCTGCCCGCCGAGGACGCCGCGGCGGCCGGCGACGGCCGGGCCACCCGGATCGTCAGCTGCGGCGAGGTCGCCGAGCAGCACGAGGTCGTCATCGTCGACCCCGGCGAACGGCGCCCGGTGGAGCCGGGCAGGATCGGCGAGGTCTGGGTGCGCGGCCCGAACGTCGCCACCGGCTATCTGGGCAGGCCGGAGCTCACCGCCGAGACCTTCGCCGCGCGGCTCGTGGGTTCGGGAAGTGAACGGAGCCATCTGCGCACCGGCGACCTCGGCTTCCTGCACGAGGGGGAGCTCTGCATCACCGGGCGCCTGAAAGACCTCGTCGTCATCGCGGGCCGCAATCTCTATCCGCAGGACATCGAGCATTCCGTGCGGCGCGCCCATGACAGGCTCCGCGGCGCGGCCGTCTTCTCCGTACCGGGAAAGTCCGGCGAGGAGCTGGTGGTGGTCACGGAATTCCGCGGCACCGCACGGCAATTGGCCGCCGAATTCGACGAGGTGCGGGACGCGGTGGTCACCGCGGTGACCACCGACCACGGAGTGGGACCGGCCGATGTGCACTTCGGCCCCGTCGGCGCGATCCCGATGACGACCAGCGGGAAGGTCCGCCGGGACGCCACCCGCACGGCATACGTCCAAGGAACGCTGAAAAAGCTGACCCCGGCCGCGGACGACATGCCGCTGTCCGTACGGTGACGGGAGTCCCCCCCATGACCTCTGTGCCCGAGACCTCCGCCGACGCCTCGCCCCGTACGGCACCGGCCGGCACACCCGCCGCCGCTCCCGACACCGATGCCTTCGCCCGCCGGCTGGCCTACGTCACCGTGGGACTGCCCACCCTCGGGTTCATCGGGGCGGTGCTGTTCTCCGTGACTCATGGATTCACCGCCGTTGACCTCGGGCTGCTCGTCGGAATGTATCTGCTGACCTCACTGGGCGTGGAGGGCGGATTCCACCGCTTCTTCTCGCACCTGTCCTTCGCTGCCAGGCCCGGTGTCACCGCGTTCTGGGGCATCGCCGGGTCCATGGCGGCCCAGGGCCCGATCGTGTTCTGGGTCGCGACGCACCGGCAGCACCACGCCTTCACCGACCGCGACGGCGACCCGCACTCGCCCCGGCCGATCGAGGACGGCCGCCGCTTCGGCCGGGCGCGCGGGCTCTGGCACGGCCACGTCGGCTGGCTGTTCACCATCCGCCGGCAGAACTGGAGCAAGCACGTCCCGGATCTGCTGCGGAACCGGCTGGTGATGAGGATCGACGCGTACTACTTCGGCTGGGTCCTGCTCGGCCTCGCGCTGCCCGCCCTGCTGGGCTGGGCGCTCACCGGGGGCAGCGGCCGGGGAGCGGCCGGCGGCCTGCTCTGGGGCGGACTGGCCCGGATCTTCCTCCTCGACCATGTGACGTGGAGCGTCAACTCGATCGGTCACACGCTGGGGAGCAGACCGCACCGCACGCGGGACAACAGCCGCAACGTCGCCTCCCTCGCACCGCTGTCGGTGGGGGGTTCCTGGCACAACAACCACCACGCGCAGCCGGCACTGGCGCACAACCGGCACACGTTCTGGCAGATCGACATCGCGGGGGGCTTCATCCGGCTGCTGGACCTCCTGGGCCTGGTCTCCAACGTCCGCTACCCGAAGCGCGCGCGGCCGGATTAGGCCGGCGCGCCCTCCCGGGCAGGGCAGAGCCCCCGCTGGACACGGCCTTGCAGACCGCACCGCAACCCCAGCCGAAAGGAGCGGCCCTCGTGTCCGCAACCACAGCCGATCCCCTCGCGGCGGCGATCGTCAAGCTGGACCCCGCCAGCCGCCGGATCAAACGCTTCTCCGCCCTGACCACGATGACCCTGCCCCTCCTCGGCACCGTCGCCGCGGCCTGGTTCCTGTGGACCGGGAACTTCACGGCCACGGACCTGGTCCTGTTCGGCGTGATGTATTTCGTCCACATGGGCGGAATCACCATCGGATTCCACCGCTACCTCTCCCACAAGGCGTTCAGGACGTCGCCCTTCTTCGAGGGCGTCATGATGGTCACCGGCTCCATGGGCGCCCAGGGCCCGCTGATGTTCTGGGTCACCACGCACCGCAGGCACCACCGGTTCAGCGACCGCGAGGGCGACCCGCACTCGCCCAACCTGCACGGCCGCAGCCTGCGGGCCAGGCTGCGCGGCCTGTGGTACGCGCACATGCCGTGGATGCTGAGCGACGAGACCTCCAAGTGGACCGTGTTCGCCCCGGACGTCCTGCGCGACCGCCGGCTGATGTGGTACCACCGCACCTATCCCACCTGGGTGATCGCCGGAGTGCTGATCCCGGCGGCGATCGGCCTCGCCGTCGAGCGGACGCCGATGGCGGCCGTGACGGGCCTGGTGTTCGGCGGGCTGGCGCGGATCTTCGTCGCCAACCAGGCCGCCTGGTGCGTCGGTTCGGTCTGCCACGCCATCGGCAGCCGCCCCTTCGAGAACGCCGACCGCAGCGCCAACAACTGGCCCGTCGCCGCGTTCACCTTCGGCGAGGGCCTCCAGAACAACCACCACGCGTTCCCCGGCTCCTACCGCCACGGTGTCACCTGGTGGGAGCCCGACCTCAGCGGCTGGCTGCTCTTCGGCCTGGGCAAGGCCGGCGTCGTCTGGGACCTGCGGGAACCGGACCGGGCGGCCATCGCCAGGAAGCGGGCCGTGAAGGCCGCCGCCTGACCACCGTTCCACCCCCATCTGCGACATCCCATCCGCACACCGGCAGGAGCCTCGGCACATGTTCGGACGCAAGAAGGACGCACAGCAGATATCCGGCCCGCTGACGGAGGAATCCCTCCGGCAGTGGCTGATCGACCACCTGGCCAAGCGGATCGAGGTGCCGCCCGCGGACATCGACACGGGCAAGTCGTTCGAGGCGTACGGGCTCGACTCCCGGGTCGCCGTCCAGGTGTCGGGCGCGCTGGAGAAGGTCGTCGAGCGACGGCTCTCCCCGGGGCTGCTCTACGAGCACCAGACCATCGACGACCTGAGCGGCCATCTGGCGCGGGAGCTCAGGCTGTCCGACCGGACCGGCTGAAGGGACACGGGACGATGGCCGCATACAACTTCCCCTCGGACCCCGGCGAACACTTCCGGGACTTCCTCCGCAAGTCGGAGCGACTCGAGGGCGAGCGGCTCGCGTCGGCGATCCCGAGGGACTGCTTCGAACCCCGGGTCGCCCGCGGTCTGCTCGGCTTCGCCGTCAGCTGGGTGCTGTACATCGGGGCGATCGTGGGCGTCGCCTGCGCGCCGCACTGGCTGCTGTACATCCCGCTGTGGGTGGTGGCGGGCCTCGGCGGCTGGGGGCTGCACTGCATCGCCCACGACTGCGGGCACGGCTCCTTCTCCCGGTCGCGCAAGTTCAACTTCGCCGTCGGCCATGTGTCCCTGCTGCCCCTGATCTACCCCTTCCACGCCTGGCGTCACGTACACAACCTGCACCACAGCCACACCAACAACCTTGAGCTGGACACGGACTGGCGGCCGGTCCCGGCGGCGCTGTACGACCGGATGCCGTTCCGCGAGAAGGTGATCTACCACGGGACGCGGACCTGGGCGTTCTGGGGCGGCACCATCAACTACTGGCGCGAGTCGGGCTTCCGGCCCTCCTTCTTCCCCAAGCGGGAGGCGCGCCGCGACGTCCGCCGGTCGATCGTCTTCGTCCTGGCCGTGTGCGCCCTGTACTTCACCCCGCTGGTCTACTTCACGGGAGTGGAGGGCTTCTTCCTCTACTTCGTCGCACCGTGGCTCGCCACCCACGCGTGGTTCAGCGCGACGACGCTGATGCACCACAGCGCCGACGACGTGCCCTACCTGACCAACGAGCACTGGACGCGCAATGCCAGCCGGCTGCTGGTGACGACCGACTACGTGTATCCGAAGTGGCTGCTCTTCCTCACCCACAACATCTCCATCCACACCGCCCACCACGTGGCCCCCGTCGTCCCGTACTACAACCTCCGCAAGGCCCAGGCGGCGCTGAAGGACGCCTACCCCGGCATGGTCCGCGAGGAGCGGGTGCGGGTGGGCCAACTGGCGCGGATCATCCGGCGGCTGCACTTCTACGACACGGAGTCCGGCTTCTACACCGACTTCTCCCGTACGAAGGTCGCGCCGGTGGACGCCCCGCCGGCGGTGGGGACGCCGTCGTGACACCGCTCGCGCTGAGGAGGGCCGCCCACGCCGCGGTCGGCGCCGTGCTGCCGGGCGTCGGCGGGCGCTGGGCGACCGATGTGTTCAGCCGGACCCGCCCGCTGGGCGGCCGGCCCGACAACGTCCTGCCGCTGGGCGCGCGGAGGTTCGCCGTCGAGGGGAACCCCGATGTGCGCGGCGGCTATCTGTGGGGCGACGACGACGGGCCGACCGCGCTGCTCGTCCACGGCTGGGGAGCCGACAGCAGCAGCATGTACTCCCTGATCGCACCGCTGCGGCAACTCGGCTACCGCGTCGCCGCGTTCGACGCGCCCGCCCACGGGGTGCACGAGGGCGCGCGGGCGACGATGACGCAGTACACGACCGCCGTGGGCGCAGTCCTGGACTCGCTCGGCGGCGCGCGCGTGGTGATCGCGCACTCGCTGGGGTCGATCGCCGCGGTCGGCGCCGTGGCCGCGCGGCCGGCGCGGAGCGTCGACTGCCTCGCCCTCGTCGCCCCCACCTGCACGCTCACGGCGGTGCTGGAAGGGTGGGCGAGGGACGAACTGCGGCTGTCGCGCCCCGTCGTCGACCGTGTGTACGCCGAACTGCACCGCCGCAACGGGGTGCCCGTCGGCCACTGGGACGTCGTGGGCCTCGGCCGGGGCCTGGACTGCCCCGTCCTCGCCCTCCACGACCCCGACGACCCGGTCGTCCCCTTCTGCGAGGCCGAGGCGATCGCCGCCGGACTGCCCGGCGTACGCCTCGAAAAGGCGCCCGGACGCGGCCACATGGGCATCCTGATGTCCGCGGAGGCGAAGAGCGCCGTCTCCGCGTTCGTCGCCGAACACGGAACGAGGACGGGAGGGACCATCCGGTGAGCGAGGAAACGGAATCCGGCGGCAGGGCGTGGATGTGCCTCGTCTGCGGCTGGGTCTACTACGAATCCCTCGGCCTGCCCGAGGAGGGCATCGCCCCCGGGACACGCTGGGAGGACATCCCGGCGGACTGGAAGTGCCCCGACTGCGGCACGACGAAGGACGACTTCGTGATGACCCCGCTGTAACGCCGCTGCTTCCGGCGCCCGGGCCGCCCGACAACCTACGGAGAACCATGACCACCGCCACAGACCCCCGCACCGCCATGATGACCCTGCTCTCCCCCCAGGGAAAGCGCGACCCCTACCCCCTCTACGAAGCCCTCCGCGCGTACGGCCCGCTCATCCCCCTCGGCCCCGGCCAGCTCCTCGTCACCGGCCACGCCGAATGCGCCCGGGCCCTGCGCGAGCCCGCCCTGCTCTCCACCGACGCCGCCGTGCAGGACGCGATGATGCCCGGCTGGCGGGACCACTCCTCCTGGCGCTGGCTCACCAAGAACATGCTCTTCAGCAACAACCCCGACCACGACCGCTACCGCCGTTTCTTCGGCGTGGCCTTCACCCCCCGCCGCATCGCCGACCTGCGGCCCGTCGTCACGGAACGCATCACCGCGCTGGTCGACCGCCTCGCGGCACTGGGCGCGGACGGGGCCCCGGTCGACTTCATGGCGGAGTTCGCCTTCCGGGTGCCCATGGCCGTGATGGGCGAGCTGCTCGGCATACCCGAGGAGGAGCAGCCGGGCTTCCGCGGCGCCATCGGCGCGATCACCACCGCCCTCGAACCCATCCAGGACCTGAGGCAGCTCGCCCCGGGCGACGCCGCGATGGACGAACTGGCCGTCTACTTCACCGACCTGGCCGCCGAGCGGCGCGCCCGGCCGGGCACCGACCTGGTGAGCGAACTGGTCCGGCTGCGGGACGCGAGCGGCGAACTCGGCGAGGAGGAGCTCGTCGCCAACTTCATGCTGCTCCTGGTCGCCGGCACCGAGGCGCCCATGGACCTCATCGGCAACGCGCTGCGCCTCGCCGTCGAGCACCCCGAGCACGCCGACCGGCTGCGCGAGGACCCCTCGCTCTCCCCGGGGTTCGTCGAGGAGACCCTGCGCTTCGACCCCGCCGCGCAGGCCCTGAACCGCATGGCCGTCAGGGACTTCGACTTCTTCGGGGTGCCCGTGACCGCCGGTACGAAGGTGACGCTGCTGATCGCCGCGGGCAACCGCGACCCGCGCCAGTACGCGGACCCCGGCGTCTTCGACCCGGCCCGGCAGGGCAACCACGCGCTGACGCTCAGCGGCGGCGCGCACTACTGCCTCGGCGCGGGCCTGGCCCGCATGCAGGCGGAGATCGCGCTGCCCGCCGTGCTCCGCCGCTTCCCCGGCCTCGCTCTCGCGGGCGAACCCACCTTCCGCGACCAGCTCGTTCAGCGGGGATTCGGTCAACTCCCCGTGAAGTGCGGGTGAGCGGCCCACGTCACACTACGGCAGCGCTGGGTGACGCTGTATGCTCCAGTGAGTTGGAAAAGCAAACTCACTAGCGAGGAGAGCGATGACTCAGACTGCCGCCGACCGGGCGGGCAGTGCGACGAAGCCCCGCTTCGGTCCAGTGTTCGCCGTCGTAGTAGCCGGGGTTGCGATGTCCAACCTCGACATGTTCATCGTGAACGTCGCCCTGCCCGACATCGGCGACCAGTTCTCCGGGTCCTCGCTGGCGTCCCTGTCGTGGATCCTCAACGCCTACGCCGTGGTCTTCGCCGCGCTGCTCGTCCCGGCAGGCAGCCTCGCGGACCGCACCAGCCCCCGCCAGGCGTATCTGCTCGGCATCGTCGTCTTCACCGTCGCCTCCGCGGCCTGCGCGGTGGCGCCGGGGGTGTGGGTCCTCGTCGCCGCCCGGGTCGTCCAGGCCGTCGGCGCGGCCATGCTGATCCCCGCCTCCCTGGGCATCCTGCTCGCCGCGGCCCCGCCCGAGAAGCGCGTCGCCGCGGTCCGCGGCTGGACCGCCATCAGCGGGGTGGCCGCGGCGCTCGGCCCCGTCGCCGGCGGCCTGCTCACCCAGCTCGACTGGCGCTGGGTCTTCCTGGTCAACCTGCCCATCGGCGTCTTCGCGCTGGTCGTCGGCGTGCGGGTGCTGCCCCGTACCCCCGCCCGCGCCACCACCGACCGGCTCGACCTCGTGGGCGCGGCCCTCCTCACCCTCGGCATCGCCGTCCTCGCCCTCGGCCTGGTCAAGAGCGAGGACTGGGGCTGGACCTCCGGCCGTACGATCGGCTCGCTGGCGGCGGGCGCCGTCCTGCTGGCCCTCTTCCTCTACGGCTCGGCCCGTCACCCCTCGCCGATCCTGCCCCTGCACCTGCTGAAGGTGCCCGCCGTCGGGCCCTCCACGCTCGCCAACCTCCTCTTCGCGGTGGCCTTCGGCGCGATGCTCCTGTCCGCCGTGCTCTGGTGCCAGCAGGTCTGGCACTGGTCCCCGCTGCGGACCGGCCTCGCCATCGCCCCCGGGCCGCTCATGGTCCCCGGCTTCGCCATGGGGATCGGCCCGGTGATCCGGCGGATCGGCTCGGCCGCGGTCTCCGCGATCGGCTGTGTGCTCTTCGCCGTGGGCATCGCCTGGTGGATCTACCGCCTCGACACCGGCCACGACTACGCCGCGGGCCTGCTCCCCGGCATGCTGCTCACCGGGGTCGGGGTCGGCCTGGTCGTGCCGACGCTGGTCGGCGCGGCCGTCACCGCCCTGCCCCCGCAGAGCTTCTCGACCGGCTCGGCCGTGGTGACGATGGCCCGTCAGGTCGGCTCGGTGCTGGGCGTCGCCCTGCTGGTCGCCTTCCTCGCCGCGCCGCACGGCGGTGACCCCGTCACCGCCTTCGACCACGGCTGGGAGTTCGTCCTCGTGTCGGCCGCGGCCGCGGCGGTGGTGTGCCTCTTCATCCCCCGCGCGCGGCAGAAGCAGGCGGCGTGACGGTGTACGTACCGGTGGAGCCCGGAGGCGCGAAAGCCCCCGAACCCTCCGAGCTCACGCGCCCCCGTGGCGCGGCCGCGGCCTGACCGGCCGTCGGCACGACGTACGCCCGGCCGGGCGGCCCGTGCGCACGGGCCGCCCGGCTCTTTTTCCGTCCCCCGCGAAGAGGGGGGTTATCCCCACCCCGACCGGGGGTCCATGTCCCTGGCCCGCCCGTACCGCCCCTGATTGGCTGGTGGAGCGCGGGGAGGGAAGGGCCCTCGCCGCCGACACGAGCAGGGGGACAAGGCGATGCGGACGTACGGGCGAAAGAGCCGCCGGTCGAAGGCCGGGCGGATGGGTGCCGCGGTGACCGTGGCCGCCGCCGTCGCGGCCGGGATCGCGGTGGCGCCGCAGGTGAGCGCCACCGGTTCGCCCGCGGGCGACCGGGGTCACTACGGCCGCGGCACCCTGGAGGCGGACGTGCGCGCGGTGCAGGCCGCCGGAGGAAAGGTGAGCGTCCTCGCCGAGGTCGCCACCGGCAGCGGCTCCGTCCGCGCCAGGTCGGCGACGGGGGAGCGGGTGCCGTGGGACGCGCAGTTCCGCGTGGCGAGCACCACGAAGACGTTCACCGCCACCGTCGCGCTCCAACTGGCAGCCGAAGGGAAGCTGTCCCTGGACGACACGGTCGGGAAGTGGCTGCCCGGAGTCGTGTCGGGCAACGGCAACGACGGATCGAGGATCACGGTCCGGGACCTGCTCCAGCAGACCAGCGGCCTCTTCGACTACGTGGACGACCCGGAGCTCTCCCGCGCGCTCGCCCAGGACTTCGAGAAGTACCGCTACGACACGACGCCCGCCGAGCAGTGGGTGGCCGTGGCGATGCGCCACCGGCCGCTGTTCACGCCCGACCGCGAGCACCCCCGCTGGGCGTACTCCAACACCAACTACCTCCTCGCCGGCATGATCGTCGAGAAGGCGGGCGGCCTGCCCTGGCGCGAGCAGGTCGAACACCGCGTCATCGCCCCGCTCGGCCTGCGGCACACCACTGTCGCGGGCGCCAACCCCTTCCTCGCCGGACCGCACGCCCGGGTGTACTTCGACCTGCCCGGCGGCGCGCGGCTGGACGTCACCGAGCAGAGCCTGCAGCACACCGCGGACTCGGGGGTCGTCAGCACCACGGGCGACCTCGACACCTTCTTCCGCGCCCTCGTCACCGGCAAGCTCCTGCCCAAGGCCCAACTGGCCGAGATGCAGCGGACCGTGGCCCGGACCGGTGACAGCGACGACCTGGCCGAGTGGCCGCAGGGAGGGTACGGGCTCGGGCTGCGCTGGGTCCCGCTGTCCTGCGGCAGCGGCTACTGGCACCACGAGGGCGACGGCTTCGGCTCGTACACCCGCACCGGCGTGACCCCGGACGGCAAGCGGTCCGTCGCGGTGTCGGTCACCAGCGCGGGGGACCGCCCCGACCTGGCGCGCCTCAACCCCGCCGCCCGGAAGCTCGTCGACAACGCCCTGTGCGCGGTGCCGACCGCAGGGGCCGCGAAGAAATAGGCGAAAACGTCCTAAAGGGGGTGCGAGTTCGTCGCTGCTCGACGAGCTTGCACCTTTTTGTCAGCTTTTGTGCCCCATATTGACACGCGGTCCCGCGATCCATAATGCTCATTCCACTAGCTGACTAGTTAATTAGCAAGGTGGGCGATGGGTGGGATGAGATCAGCCGACGGCGCGGGCCGCTGGGCGATGGAAGCGCGGGGGCTGGGCAAGCGCTACGGCCGGAACTGGGCGCTGCGCGACTGTTCCTTCCGGCTCCCGGCCGGCGCGATCTGCGGGCTCGTGGGCTCCAACGGCGCGGGCAAGAGCACCCTGCTGAACATGGCGGCGCGGCTCGCCCGGCCGACGACCGGCAGTCTGCGGATCTTCGGCCTGCCCGTGACGGACCCCGGGGTGCTGACCGGCTACGCCTTCCTGGCGCAGGACAAGCCGCTGTTCCCGCGGTTCACCGTGGAGGAGACCCTGCGGCTGGGCGCGGAGCTCAACCCCCGCTGGGACCGGGCGGTCGCCGAACGGATCGTACGGTCCGGCAAGGTGCCGCTCGGCGCCCGCGTGGGAACGCTCTCCGGCGGCCAGCGCTCCCGGGTGGCGCTCGCCCTGGCCTTCGGCAAGCGCCCCGAACTGCTGCTGCTCGACGAACCCCTGGCCGAGCTCGACCCGCTGTCCCAGCACGAGATCGCGGGCCTGCTGATGGCCGAGGCGGCCGAGCAGGGCACGACCGTCGTGATGTCCTCCCACCAGCTCTCCGACGTGGCCACCATGTGCGACCACCTGCTGGCCGTCTCCGAGGGCCGCGTCCGCCTCGCGGGCGAGGTCGACGAACTGCTGGGAGCCCACCGGCTCGTCACCGGAGCGCACCTCGTGGAGGGCGTACCGCCGCAGATCGCCCGGCACGCCGTCGTCGAATCACGCGCCGTCGGACGGCAGTTCACCGCGCTGATCCAAACGCGCGGCCCGGTCGAGGGGGACTGGAAGGTCACCGCACCCAGCCTGGAGGAGGTGCTGCTGGGCTATCTGCGATCGCCCGGCACACCCGCCCTGCTGACCGCGGACGCCCAAGTGGACGACGAGGACCGCGGGGCCCGCGGGGAAGAGGAGGCGGCCGCATGAGCGCGACCGTTCAGGCACCGTCGGAGAGCGGGACCGGCAAGCAGCCGCCGCGCGTCCTGCGCGGCATGGTGTGGCTGGTCTGGCGCCAGCACCGCACGGCCTTCCTGGCCTGCCTGGCCCTCGCGGCGGCGGCCTGCGTCAACATGCTGTGGGAGCGCGCCTCGACGATGGACTACCTGGCCGGCGGCCGGGCGGGCATGCCGGACGGCGACTTCAGGATGGCCTTCCAGGGGACGTCGTACGCCTCGGCCTTCCAGGACGGCGCCTGGGTGATGTCGATGCTCCCCGTGGTCGTGGGCGTCTTCCTCGGCGCCCCGCTGATCGCGGGAGACCTGGAGCGCGGCACCCTGAAGCTGGTGACGACCCAGTCGATGACCCGCCGCCGCTGGCTGGGCACCAAGGCAGGCATGGCGGTACTCGTCACCCTGGTGTGCTCGGTCGCGCTCTCCGCCGTCTTCACCTGGTGGTGGCACGGGGTGCACGCCGTCACGTTCAGCGACTGGACCGGCAGCAGCGACTTCGACACCACGGGCCCCATGCCGGTGGCCTGGTCACTGCTCTACCTCGCCGTCGGCATCGCCTTCGGGGTGTTCGTCCGCCGGGTGCTGCCCGCCATGGTGCTGACGTTCGGCCTCTTCTTCGCGATGGGGATCGTGTGGGACAGGATCCGGCTGCTGCCCTTCACACCCCGGGTGATCACCAACCCGGTGGAGCAGGGCCAGCCGCCCGTGCCCGAGGGCGGCGCGCGGTTCGACAACTGGACCGTCGACGCCCACGGCGGGCTCCACGGCTTCGGCGCCTGCTCCAACGAGCGCACGCCCGCCGCGTGCCGGGCCGACAAGGGCATCGTCGCCGAGCGCCTGGAATACTTCGGCCACGACCAGATGGGCGCCATGCAGTGGACGTGGGCCGCGATCCTGCTGGCGGCGGCCCTCGCGGTCGCGGGCCTCACCCTGTGGTGGGTCCGCCGGCGCCCGCTGTGAGCCGCGCGGCCGCCCGGTCCACGCGCACACGGACGGCATGAGGGGGCGGAGCGACATGGTCGAGTTCAGGATCGACCGGCACAGCGGCATGGCCGCCTACCTCCAGATCGTCCAGCAGGTCCAGGAAGCGCTGCGGATGGGCATCCTCGCCGAGGGCGACCAACTGCCCACCGCCGCGCGGGTCGCGCGGGAGACCAAGCTCAACCCCAACACGACGCTGAAGGCCTACCGGGAGCTCGAACACCTGGGGCTCGTCGAACCCCGCCCCGGCGTGGGCACCTTCGTCAGCGCCGTCCCGGCGCAGCGCAGCCCGCTGGCCGACTCCCCGCTCCGCGGCGAGCTGGCGGAGTGGATGCGCCGGGCGCGCGTGGCGGGACTCGACTGGGGAGACGTCTCGGCGCTCATCACGGCGGCACGCGCGGAGCACTTCCCCGCGGGGTGACGGGGGTCGTGGCCGGGGTGTGCGCTCGGCCGCGGGCCGTCCCGTCCGCACCACCGCTGCCGGCGGTGCCCGCTCGCCGGACGGGCCGGAGGCGGCTGACGCGCCTGCCTCCGCAACCGCGGCCGCAGGCGCCGACGCCCCCGGCAAAGCGAACCCACCGACACCTGACTGACGAAACGGCATGACGACACCATGAAACCGGTCCCGATACCCGGCTCCCGTACGAAGGACCTCGCCCCGGCGGTGGACCCCGGCGCCGGACCGGCGCTGCCCGAACCGCCGTCCACGCGCCTGGCGAAACGTATCTTCCCGCTGGTGTGGCCGCCCCTCGCGATCTACGCCGTCACCGCGGCGCTGCACCTCGCGCTGCTGTCCGCGATGGCGGGCCCAGGCGACCCCGGGCTGCGCGAGCGGCTGCTCTCCTGGGACGGCAAGCTCTACGTCGACATCGCCGCCAACGGCTACCCCGACGGCTACTCCTACGCCGCCGACGGCAGCCTCACCGGCAACAACCTCGCCTTCTTCCCGCTGTATCCGCTGCTGATCCGCATCGTCCACACGCTCACCGGCCTCGACCACGAACTGGCGGGCATCGTCACCGCCCACCTCGCGCTGATCGCCGCGCTGGTCGTCGCGCAGTGCCTCTTCACCCGGCTGTACGGGCGGCGGACCGCCCTCGTCGCGGTCGTCCTGCTGGCCGGGGCGCAGCCGATGGCCGTCTCCTTCCTCATGTCCTACAGCGAGTCGCTGTTCCTGGCCCTGGCCGCCGGGACGCTGCTGGCCGCGCACCGCCGTGCCTGGCTCACCGCGGGCACGCTCGCGCTGCTCACCGGGCTGACCCGGCCCGCCGCCGCGGCGGTGGTGGCCGCCCTGGCCGTGGCCGTGGCCCTGGAGCTGCTCCGGGAACGCCGGTGGCGGGCCCGCCCCTTGGCGGCGCTCGCCCTGGCCTGCGCGGGCACGCCGCTGTATCTGTGGTGGGTGGGCGCGCGCGTCGGTGACATGGACGCGTGGTTCACCATCCAGGAGGCCGGCTGGGGCACCCACTGGGACAACGGGGCCGCCTTCCTCCACTTCCTCGGCGCTTCGCTCGGCCGCGGCGAGGGGTGGGTGCCGGTGAGCACGGCCGTGCTGCTGCTCGGGCTGGTCTGCGCGACGGTGATCGCCTGGCGGCGCGACGCGTGGCCGCCGCTGCTCGTCCACGGCACGGGCATCCTGGTGCTCACGCTCTGTCAGAGCAACTACTCCCACTCGAAGCTGCGCCTGCTGGTGCCGGGCCTGCTCTTCCTGGTGCCGGCGGCCAGGGCGCTGGCACGGGCGCGGACGGGCACGGCGGTGCTCGCCCTGGCGGCGGCGACGGCCTTCGGCTGCTGGTACGGCGCGCACATGCTCACGATCTGGCGCTACGCGATCTGAGCGCCGGGGCCCGGTCGCCCCAGGGTCGCACGTGAGTAATCGCATCGATGCGGAGAGTTAAAATTTTTGACGTGTTGCCGCACAACCAGCTCCGCCTTCCGGTTCATTGGACGCACCGCACGACGGATCGAGGGATCTGTGACTGGACAACCGGACCGGCCCCCGCCGGTCCGCAACGGCAATCGCCGCCTGGCGATCACCTTCGCCGCCTTCCGTGAGATGCACGCGCACCGCTGGAGTGCGTACGCCCGTGTCCACACCGGGGACGGGGCGGCGGCCGAGGAGATCGCGGAAGCGGTCTTCGGGCAGCTGTGCCGGCAGTGGCCGCACGTGCTGCGCCGGCCGTCCGCCGCCTCCTACGCCTGGTCGTTGCTCAAGGAACACCTGGCGGCCTGGCTCGCGGTGCGCGGCCGTGACTCCGCGCTGGTGACGGCGGCGTTCGACTGTGTCGACCGGCTGCCGGACGAGTGCCGGCGGCGGTTCGAGCTGCTGGAGAACCGGATGGCGCTGTACGCGGCCATCGCCCGCCTGCCCGAGCGGCAGTGCGACGCCCTGGTCCTCCACCATGTGATCGGCTACAGCGTGGGTCAGGTCGCGGGCCTCCTCGGGGCCGAGGAGTCGATGGTGCGGTCCCACATCGGCCACGCGAAGCGCAAGCTGACGTCGGTCCTGCCGGTCCTGCACCCCGTCAGCGGGAACTGACGCCGCCCGGCCGCGTCTTCACGGGGCGGCGGTGACGGCCGGGGTGCGGCGCGCGGCGGGGACGACCACGGGGGAGCCGTCCGCGGGGGCCTGGAGGATGTCGGCCTCGATGCCGTACAGCTCGCGCACCAGGGCCGCGTCGACGACGTCGTGGGGCGCCCCGTGGGCGACGACCCGGCCGTCCTTCATGGCGATCACGGAGTCGGCGTAGCGGGCCGCGCCCGCGAGGTCGTGGAGGACCATCACGACCGTGCGCCCGGCGGTGGCCACCTCCCGTACGAGGTCGAGGACTTCGACCGCGTGGCCGATGTCGAGCGCGCTCGTCGGCTCGTCGAGGAGGACGATGGGGGTCTCCTGGGCGAGCACCATCGCCAGCCAGCAGCGCTGGCGCTGGCCGCCGGAGAGCCGGTCCAGGCGGCGGTCGGCGAGCTCCTCGACCCCGGTGGCCCGCAGGGCCTCGGTCACGGCGCGCTCGTCGTCGCGCGACCACTGGCGGAAGAGGCCCTGGTGCGGGTGGCGTCCGTAGCGCACGAGCCCGGCGACGGTGACGGCCTCGGGGGCCAGCGGGGACTGGGGGAGGAGCGCGATGCGGTGCGCCGCCTGACGCTGCTTCAGTTGCCAGATGTCGGCGTCGCCCGCGCGCACCCGCCCGGACTCGGGCTGGTGGAGGCGGGCGACGGTGCGCAGCAGCGTCGACTTGCCGCAGCCGTTGGGGCCGACGATCGCGGCGACCTGGCCGGAGGGGATGGTGAGGTCGACGCCTGCCACGGCGCGGTGGCCGGGGTATCCGGCGATGAGCTGTTCGACGCGGAGCTCCACGGGCAGGGGCCTTTCCAGAAGATCGCCGATCGGTGTGGACCCTCGTACGGCAGGGCTTTAAGGTAAGGCTAACCTAATGTCTATCGCAGGTCAGTGCGAGGGTTCTCGTACGGACCGCCTTTGCCTTGCCCTTTCCCTTCACGTCCGGAGCCTTCCATGACCTCACCCCACCGCTTCCTGCTGTCCGCCGCCCCGCGCCGCGCGGTTCAGGTTCTCGCCGCCGTGGGGGCGGCCACGCTGCTGGTGACCGGCTGCGGCTCGGACTCCGGTTCGGACAAGGGCTCGGACGACAAGGCCGGGGCGGCATCGGAGGCGGGCGGGAAGCGTACGGTCAAGGACGCGACCGGCAAGGCGATCGAGGTCCCGGCGAACCCCCAGCGGATCGTGACGCTCACTCAGGAGGACCTGGACGCGGTGCTGGCGCTCGGCGTCAAGCCGGTCGGCATCACCAACGGGCAGGGCCTGAACAAGCCGCCGGCCTACCTCGCCGACAAGGTCAAGGACATCAACGTCGTCGGCAACCTGCTCCAGCCGGTGATGGACAAGGTCGTCGCCGCCAAGCCCGACCTCATCCTGGCCGGTGACATGCAGGACGAGCAGATGCTCAAGCAGCTGCGCGAGATCACCCCCGCCACGCTGGTCACCATGGCCCCCACCGACGACTGGAAGCTCTCCTTCCGAGGTGTCGGCAACGCGCTCAACAAGATGGACCGGGCCAACAAGGTCATCGGCGACTACGAGGCCAAGGCCAAGAAGGCCGGCGAGGGCCTGGGCGCCAACAAGGGCGCCGAGGTCAGCATCGTGCGCTGGAACCCGGACGGCCCCAGCTGGATGGAGAAGAAGCAGTTCGCGAGCGGGGTCGCCCTCGACATGGGCCTGAAGCGGCCCAAGGCGCAGGACAAGGACGGCAACGCGCACGCGCCCGCGCTGAGCCTGGAGAAGATCAACGAGATCGACGGCGACTGGCTGTTCCTCTCCACGCTCACCTCGGACGGTGAGAAGGCGCTGAAGGACGTGCAGGAAAAGCCCGCGTACAAGGACCTGAACGCCGTCAAGAAGAACCACGCCGTGACCGTGAACGGTTCGGTCTGGTCGACGCGCGGCGGCCCGATCGCGAGCGAGGTCGTCGTGGACGACATCACCAAGGCGCTGTCGAAGTCCTGACCCGGACGGCGGCGCCGGACGGGCGGGAAGGGACCGGAAGCGGTTCCCTTCCCGCCCGGTGCTACGCCCCGGCGAAGTCCGCGGCCGTCCAGGCCATGCCTATCGCCCCGTCCAGCAGGGCCTGTTCGCCCCGGGGCGAGACCGCCGCATCCGCGAACTCCGCCTCGTGCGGACCGCAGGCGCCGCCCGTGATGTCCAGCACCGGATGGATCGACGGCACGACGTGCGAGACATTGCCCATGTCCGTGCAGGCGAACGCCTCCCGGCGCTCGGGCTCGGGCCGCCCCAGCGCCCGTGCGTTCTCCTGCCAGAGGGCGATGAGCCGCGCGTCCGTGCGGAAGTCGAGGTAGTCCGGCTCGGGGCGGGTGAGCTCCACCTCGCAGCCGGTGGCCAGCGCGCCCGCGCGGAAGCACGCCTCGACGCGCTCGCGCAGCTCCCGCAGATCCTCCGCGGCCGAGGCGCGGATCTCGTACTCCGCGGTCGCCCGGTCGGGGATCACGTTCGGCGCCGTGCCCGCGCCCGTCGTCACCCCGTGCACCTTCCACTGCGGCGGCAGCTGCTGGCGCAGCAGCCCCAGCGCGACCTGAGCGACCGTCAGGGCGTCGGCGGCGTTGCGGCCCTCGTGCGGATCGAGGCTCGGGTGGGCGGCCCTGCCGGTGTACGTCACGGACAGGGTGCCCAGCGCGAACGAGCGGAACTCCGCTACCTCGAACGGGCACGGGTGCACCATCATCGCCGCGTCCACGCCGTCGAACGCGCCGGCCTCCAGCAGCAGCGCCTTGCCCGCGCCGCGCTCCTCGGCCGGGGTGCCCAGGACCCGTACGGTCAGGCCCAGTTCGTCGGCGTGCGGGGCCAGGGCGAGCGCCGCGCCGAGCCCGGCGGCGGCGATCAGGTTGTGGCCGCAGGCGTGCCCGAGGTCCGGCAGCGCGTCGTACTCGCAGGCGATGGCCACGGTCACCGGGCCCGAACCGGCCGTCGCGCAGAACGCGGTGTCCAGGCCGTACGCGGGGGCGGTGACCGAAAAGCCGTGCCCGCGCAGGAAGTCGGCGCACCAGGTGGCGGCGCGGTGCTCGGCGAACGCCGTCTCCGGGTGGGCGTGGATGCGGCGGCTCAGCGCGAGCAGGTCCTCGCGGTGGGCGAGCACGCGTGCGCGCAGGGCGGGTTTGAGGCCGTCGGCCGCGGTCATGGTCTGGCTCCTGTTCGTCGTACCCGCTTTCGAAAGCACTCTCACGGGCAGTCAAAAAATAGCTTAGGCTTACCTAAGCTGACATACCGGGGGGTACCGGTGTGCCCAGATCGCCGTCGTCCAACGGGAGTTCCCACACCATGCGTCACCACCAGGTCGAGCTTGTTCCCGCCGCGCTGCCGCTGCTCGCCGCCCAGGCGGGAATCCTGTACGCGCAGGAGCTCGACCCCGGCAACCCGGTCTACAACACCGGTGACTGCGTGGAGATCGACGGCCGCCTGGACGAGGACCTCTTCGAGCGCGCCCTGCGCCACACCACGGCCGAGGCGGAGACCCTCTCCCTCCTGGCCGTCGCCGGGGACGCCGGAACGGACCCCACCCAGCGCATCGCGCCCGCGGAACCCGCCCTCCACCGGATCGACCTGCGCACCGCGGCGGACCCCCGCGCCGAGGCCGACGCCTGGATGCGCGCCGACCTCGACCGCCCCGTCGACCTCACCGAGGGCCCCCTGGTCACCCAGGCCCTCCTGCGCGTCGCCGACGACCGCTACCGGTGGTACCAGCGCGTCCATCACTTCGCCGTCGACGCCTACGCCCTGACCCTCATAGGCCGCCGCGTCGCCGAGGTCTACACCGCCCTCGCCGCGGGCCGGGAGCCCTCCGCCAACCCCTTCGGCACCCTCCGCGAGCTCGTCGACGACGAGGCCGCCTACCGGACCGGCGAACACCTCGCCGCCGACCGTGACTTCTGGCGCGAGCGCCTCGCCGGCCGGCCCGACCCCGTCTCGCTCTCCACCGGCCCCGCCGCCCCCGCGGGCACCGTGCTGCGCCGCACCGGCACCCTCCCCGCGGGCACCATGGACCGCCTGGACAGGGCCGCCGACGCCGCCAAGGCCACCTGGGCCGAGCTCCTGATCACCGCCACCGCCGGATACCTCCACCGCGTTTCCGGCGCCCACGACATCGTCCTCGGCCTGCCGCTGATGAACCGTCGCGGGCCCGCCGCCCTGCGCACCCCCGCCATGACCGTCAACGTCATGCCGCTGCGCATCGCCGTGCACCCCCACGACACCGGCGCCGCGCTCCTGCGCCGCGTCGTCCTCGAAGTGCGCGCCGTCCGTCGCCACCAGCGCTACCGGCTGGAGGACCTCCGCCGCGACCTCCAGCTCCCCGGCACCGCGCAGCCGCTCTTCGGGCCGATGGTCAACATCAAGGCGTTCGAGGGCGACCTCGACTTCGGCGGGCTGCCCGGTGCCGTCCGCAACCTCGCCGCCGGGCCCGTCGACGACCTCGCCGTGGCCGCCACCCCGGCCCCCGACGGCTCCCTGCGGCTCGGCCTGGACGCCAACCCCGCCCGCTACGACGACGCCTCGCTCGCCGGGCACGAACACGCCCTCCTCCGCTACCTCGACGCGCTCACCGGCCTCCTCATCGAAGACCCCGCCCGGCCCGTCGGCACCATCGACCTCCTCGACGCCGAGGAGGTCCACCGCGCCACCGCCGGACGCGCCGAGCCCGCCGTCACCCGCACCCTGCCCGAACTCTTCGCCGCACAGGCCGCCCGAACCCCCGACGCCGTCGCCGTACGGAGCCGCGGCGAAGCCCTCACCTTCGGCCGCCTCGACGAGCGCGCCAACCGCCTCGCCCACGAACTGCGGGCGGCCGGCGTACGGGCCGAGACCCCCGTCGCCCTCGCCCTGCCCCGCGGCGCCGACACCGTCGTGGCCCTGCTCGCCGTCCTCAAGGCGGGCGGCGTCTGCCAGCCCCTCGACCTCGGCCACCCCGAACAGCGCCTCGCCGCCGTCCTGGAGGACACCCGGCCCGCCTGTGTCGTCGGCACCGCCGACGCGGTGGCCGGACTGCCCCCGCACTCCATACCCACCCTGCTCCTCGACGACCCGGCCACCCGCGCCCGGATCGACGCCCGGCCCGCCACGGCGCCCGACGCGCCCGCGCTCGGCCAGGCCGCGTACATCATCCACACCTCCGGCTCCACCGGCCGCCCCAAGGGCGTCGTCGTCACCCACGCCTCGCTCGCCAACCTCCACGCCGGACACGGCACCGACCACATCGCGCCCGCCGTCGCACGCGCCGGCCGGGACCGGCTGCGCGTCGCCCACAGCGCCTCCTTCGCCTTCGACGCCTCCTGGGACCCCGTCATCTGGATGGTCCACGGCCACGAGCTGCACCTCCTCGACGACGCCGGCTACCGCGACACCGCCGCCCTCGCCGCGTACGTCCACGACCACCGCATCGACTACCTGGACGCCACCCCCTCCTACGTCGAGGCCCTCCTCGCGGAAGGCCTGCTGGACGCCGGCCGGCACCGCCCCGCCACCGTCGTCGTCGGCGGCGAGACCGTGCCGGAACCGCTGTGGCGGCGCCTCGCCACGACCGAGGGCCTCAACCCCCTGAACCTCTACGGGCCGACGGAGACCACCGTCGACGCCTACTCCTGGGTGCCCGGCGCGGACGGCACCGCAGTCGGCAGCCCCGTCCGCGCCTCCCGGGCGTACGTCCTCGACACCTCCCTGCGCCCCACCCCGCCCGGCGTCACCGGCGAGCTCTACATCGCCGGGGCCTGCCTGGCCCGCGGCTACCTCGGCCGCCCCGACCTCACCGCGGAACGCTTCACCGCCGACCCCTTCGGCGCCCTCCACGGCGAGCCCGGAGCCGCCATGTACCGCACGGGCGACCTCGTGCGCCGCCGCCCCGACAACACCCTCGAATTCCTCGGCCGCGCCGACGACCAGGTGAAGATCCGCGGCTTCCGCGTCGAACTCGGCGAGATCCAGGCCGCGCTGGCCGCGCACCCCGCCGTCGGCCGGGCCGCCGTGATCGCCCGCGACACCGCGCACGGCAAGCGCCTGCTCGGCTACGTCGTGCCCGCCGACGGCACCGGCCCGGCCGACCCCGACACCCTGCGCGCCCACCTCGCCGACCGGCTGCCCGCCCACATGGTGCCCGCCGCGATCGTCACCCTCGACGCCCTGCCGCGCACCGCCAACGACAAGCTCGACCACCGGGCCCTGCCCGACCCCGAGCCCACCACGGGCACCGGCCACCGGGCGCCGCGCACCCCGCGGGAAGAGCTCGTGTGCGCCCTCTTCCAGGACGTCCTGGCCCTGGACACCCCGCCCTCCGCCGACGCCGACTTCTTCGAACTGGGCGGCCACTCGCTGCTCGCCGGGCGCCTGGCCTCCCGCGTCCGCGACGCCGTCGACGAGAACTTCCGCCTCGCCGACGTCTTCGCCAACCCCACCCCCGCCGGCCTCGCCGCCCACCTGGACGACACAGCCGCCGCCGAGGAGCGGCCCGCGCTCCTGCCGGTGCCCCGCACCGACCGGATGCCGCTCTCCCCGGCACAGAAGCGGCTGTGGTTCATGCACCGCCTCGAAGGCCCCAGCCCCACCTACAACATCCCCCTCCTCCTCACCCTCTCCGGCCCCCTGGACCAGGACGCCCTGCGCCTCGCCCTCCGCGACCTCACCGACCGCCACGAGACCCTGCGGACGGTCTACCCCGCCCTCGACAACGAGCCCCACCAGCGGATCCTGACCCCCGGCCAGGCACACCCCGAGCTGCACGTCGAGCCCCTCACCGCCGACCTCACCGAGGCCGTGCGCCACTGCTTCGACCTCGCCGCCGAACCCCCGCTGCGGGTCACGCTGTTCAGCGGCGGCGGCGACCGCCACACCCTGCTGCTCCTCCTCCACCACATCGCCGGTGACGGCGCCTCCACCACCCCCCTCGCCCGCGACCTCGCCACCGCCTACGCGGCGCGATCCCGGGGCCGCGCCCCCGAACTGCCGCCCCTGCCCGTGCAGTACACCGACCACACCGCCTGGCAGCAGCGCCTCCTGGGCACCGCCGACGCCCCCACCCCGCTGGCCACCCGGCAGCTCGACCACTGGAAGCAGGCCCTCGCCGGCCTCCCCGACCAGCTCGAACTCCCCACCGACCGGCCCCGCCCCGCCGTCGCCTCCTCCGCGGGCGACACCGTCCCCTTCCACCTCGACGCCACCGCGCACGCCGCCGTCGAGGCCCTGGCCCGCGAGAGTGGCACCAGCGTCTTCATGACCGTCCAGGCCGCCCTCGCAGCCCTCCTCACCCGCTACGGCTGCGGCACCGACATCCCCCTCGGCACCCCCGTCGCCGGGCGCGACGACGACGCGACCGCCGACCTCGTCGGCTTCTTCGTCAACACCCTCGTCCTGCGCACCGACACCTCCGGCGCCCCCACCTTCCGCACGCTCCTCGACCGCGTCCGCACCGGCACCCTGGCCGCCTTCGCCCACGCCGACCTGCCCTTCGACCGGCTCGTGGAGGAGCTCAACCCGCCCCGCTCCCTCGCCCGGCACCCCCTCTTCCAGGTGATGCTGGCCTGGCAGTCGCTGCCCGACGGCGAGTTCACCATGGCGCCCGGCCTCACCGCCCGCACCGGGGCGATCCCCTCCGGCACCGCCAAGTTCGACCTCACCCTCAACGCGGGGGAGCGGCCCGGCGGCGGCATCACCGGCTTCCTCGAATTCCGCACCGACCTCTTCGACCGCGCCACCGCCGAGGCCCTCGCCACCCACCTCGCCCGGCTGCTCACCGCGGCCGCCGCCGACCCCGACACCCCCATCGGCCGGCTCCCGCTGCTCGGCCCCGAGGAACAGCACCGCTGCCTGGTCGAGTGGAACACCGGCACCCCCGCACCCGAGCCGTCCAAGCAGACGCTCGTGGAGCTCTACGAGGACGCCGCCCGCCGCCACCCCGGCCGCACCGCCGTCACCTGCGCGGGCGGCACACTCGACCACGCCGCGCTGTCCGCCCGCGCCAACCGCCTCGCCCGCCTGCTGGCCTCGCGCGGCATCGGCCCGGACTCCGTCGTCGCGCTCGCCCTGCCCCGCTCCCTCGAACTCGTCGTCGGCCTGCTCGCCGTCGCCAAGTGCGGTGCCGCCTACCTCCCCCTGGACCCGGACTACCCCGCCGACCGGCTGGCCTACATGCTCCAGGACGCGTCCCCCGCCGCCGTCCTCACCGACACCGCGACCGCGGGCCGCATCCCCTCCCACGACCTGCCGACCGTCCTCGTCGACGGCACCGACGCCGACGCGTACGCCACCACCGACCTCGCGGCGGAGGAACGCACCCGCCCGGTGCGCCCCACCGACACCGCCTACATCATCTACACCTCCGGCTCCACCGGCCGCCCCAAGGGCGTCCCCGTCACCCACCACAACGTCGCCCGGCTGTTCTCCGCCACCGACCAGTGGTTCGGCTTCGACGAGCACGACGTGTGGACGCTCTTCCACTCCTACGCCTTCGACTTCTCCGTCTGGGAGCTGTGGGGCGCCCTGCTGCACGGCGGCCGGCTCGTCGTCGTCCCCCACCTCGTCAGCCGCGACCCGGCCGCCTTCCTACGGCTGCTCGCCGACGAGCGCGTCACCGTCCTCAACCAGACGCCCTCCGCCTTCTACCAGCTCATGGCCGCCGACAAGGAGAACCCCGGCACCGAACTTGCCCTGCGCTACGTCGTCTTCGGCGGCGAGGCCCTCGAACTCGCCCGCCTCGCCGACTGGTACGACCGCCACGCCGACGACGCCCCCACCCTCGTGAACATGTACGGCATCACCGAGACCACCGTGCACGTCTCCCACATCGCCCTCGACCGGGCCAAGGCCGCAGCGGGCGCGTCGAGCACCATCGGCGTCAACATCCCCGACCTGCGCGTCTACGTCCTCGACCGCTACCTCCAGCCCGTGCCGCCCGGCGTCACCGGCGAGATGTACGTCGCGGGCGAGGGCCTGGCACGCGGCTACCTCGGCCGGCACGCCCTCACCGCAGAACGCTTCGTCGCCGACCCCTTCGCCCACCTCTTCGGCGAGAGCGGCACCCGGATGTACCGCTCCGGCGACCTCGCCCGCCGCCGCCACGACGGCAACCTCGACTACTTCGGCCGCGCCGACCACCAGGTGAAGATCCGCGGCTTCCGCATCGAACTCGGCGAGATCGAGGGCGTCCTCGCCGACCACCCGGACGTCGCCGACACCGCCGTCGTCGTCCGCGAGGACGCCCCCGGCGACAAGCGCCTCGTCGCCTATGTCGTCCCCGCCGCCGACACCACCCCGGCCGCCCTGCGCGAGCACGCCGCCGCCGGACTCCCCGCCCACATGGTGCCGTCCGCCGTCGTCCTCCTGGAGCGGCTGCCGCTCACCGCCAACGGCAAACTCGACCGCAAGGCCCTCCCCGCCCCCGACCTCACCGCCGCCGTCACCGAGGGCCGCGCCCCGCGCGGACCCCGCGAGGAACAGCTCTGCGCCCTCTTCGCCGACGTCCTGGGCCTGCCCCGGGTCGGCGTCGACGACAACTTCTTCGACCTCGGCGGACACTCGCTGCTCGCCGTGCGCCTCGCCGGCCGGATCAAGGCGGCGCTCGGCGCCGACGTCGGCATCGGCACCATCTTCCAGGCACCCACGGCCGCCGCCCTGGACACCGCACTCGAAGCCACCGACCGCACCGACGAACTGGACGTGCTGCTCCCGCTGCGCCCCGCCGCCGAAGGCGACCGGGCCCCCCTCTACTGCGTCCACCCCGCCGGCGGCCTCAGCTGGTGCTACGCCGGGCTGATCCGCCACCTGCCCGCCGACGTGCCGATCTACGGCCTCCAGGCACAGGGCGTCGGCCCGGCCACCGCGGGCGAGCCCCTGCCGCGGACCCTGGAGGAGCTCGCCGCCCACTACGTCGACCGGCTCCGCGAGGTCCAGGCCGAAGGCCCGTACCGGCTGCTCGGCTGGTCCACCGGCGGCATCATCGCCCACGCCATGGCCACCCGCCTGCAGGACCTCGGCCACGAGGTCGAGACCCTCGCCATCCTCGACGCCTACCCTGCCGAGGGCTTCCGCGAGCTGCCCGTGCCCGACCAGGCAGAGGCCCTCGAAGCCCTGCTCGCCATGGGCGGCTACGGACCGGACAGCCTGGAGGGCAGGCCCTTCGAACTCGCCCACGTCACCGAGGTGCTGCGCCGCGAGGGCTCCCCGCTGGCCAGCCTCGACGACACGCGCATCGAGGCGCTCAACGCCACCTACCTCAACACCAACCACCTGGTGCGCGCCTTCGACCACCGCGTCTTCCACGGCGACGTGCTCTTCTTCCGCGCCACCGTCGACACCATCGACGACGAGCTCACCCCCGACACCTGGGCTCCGTACGTGACCGGGCGGATCGACAACACCGACGTCGCCTGCTCGCACAAGGACATGACCCTGCCCGCCCCGATCGCACACATCGCCCGCGTCATCGGCGACCACCTTCGGAACCTGGAGAACTGACCCCATGAGCGACGCACCCACCAACCCCTTCGACGGCGACGGAGAGTTCTACGCCCTCGTCAACGACGAGGGCCGGCACAGCCTGTGGCCGGGGTTCGCCGCCGTGCCCGGCGGCTGGACCATCGCCCACGGCCCCTGCGAGCGGCAGACCGCCCTCGACTGGATCACCGAGCACTGGACCGACCTGACCCCGGCAGCCCGGTGAGGGGCATACCGCCGCGCATCGCCGTCGTGATCGTCTACACGGCGGCGATGTGCATGAACGGGCTCGACTCCACCATCGTCAACCCCGCGCTGCTCACCATCGCCCGGGACTTCGGCGAACCGGTGTCGGCCGCCAACACCGTCGAGGTCGCCTTCCTGGTGGCGCTCGCCGTCGCCCTGCCCGTCGCGGGCTGGCTCGGCGACCGCTTCGGCACCAAGAGGGTCTTCCTCGGCGCGCTCACCGTCTTCACCGCGGCCTCCGCCGCCTGCGGCCTCGCCCAGGGCCTGACCGCGCTCGTGCTCGCCCGGGTCGTCCAGGGCATCGCGGGCGGCCTGCTCACCCCCGTCGGCATGACCCTGCTCTTCCGCGCCTTCCCGCCGCACGAGCGGATGAAGCTGTCGAAGGTGCTCATCGTGCCGACCGCCCTGATGCCGGCGCTCGGCCCGCCCCTGGGCGGCTTCCTCACCGAACACCTCTCCTGGCACTGGCTGTTCTTCGTCAACGTGCCGATCGGCGCGGCCGCCGTCCTGCTCGGCGTGCTCGGGCTGCGCGAACAGGTGGAGGGCACGGCGGGCGGCTTCGACCGCACGGGCTTCCTGCTCGCCACCCCCGCGCTCGGGCTCCTCACCTACGCGCTGGGCTTCGGCCCGGCGCACGGCTGGACCTCCCCGGGCATCGCCGTGAGCGCGGCCCTCGGACTCGTCCTCCTCGCTGCGGCCTGCGTCCACCAGCTCCGGACGGCCGACCCGCTGCTCGAACTGCGGCTCCTCGCCGACAAGGTGTTCGCCTCGGCCACCGTCCTCGCCCTCGTCACCTCCGCCGGGCTGATGGGCGTCCTCTTCGCCTTCCCGCTGCTCTACCAGGCGGCGCTCGGCGCCTCCGCCCTGGACGCGGGGCTCAGCGTCTTCCCCGAGGCACTCGGCCTGATGCTGGCCTCGCAGGCCGTCGACCGGCTGCTGCCGCGCCTCGGCCCCCGGCTGCTCGCCGCGCCCGCCCTGATGCTGGCCACGGCCGTCTTCGCCGCCCTCGCGGTGCCGGGGGTCGCCGAGCACGCCTGGGCCGTACGGGCCCTGATGTTCTGCGTCGGACTCGTGCTCGGCACGGCCGTGCTCACCGTCCAGATCGCCGGGTTCGCGGACGTGCCGCCCCCGGCCATGGGCCAGGCGATGGGGCTGTTCACCATCGTCCGCACGCTCGGCGGCGCGCTGGGCATCGCCGTCACCGCGGCCGTGATCTCCGCCGCGGGCGGCTCCGACGCGCACGACGCGACCCCCGGGCCGTACCGGGCGGCGATCCTCACGACGGCGGGACTGGTCGCGCTGGGGACGCTGTGCGCACTCCGGCTGCCCAGGGAAGCCCCCGCCCCGCCGTCCTTCGACGACGAGCCGGAGGATCTGGAGGCCCGGGCCGCGGCCTGATCCGCGGGACTTTCCGCGGCCGGCGCGCTCAGCCGCGCGCCGGCCGCGGACCCAGCAGCCCGGCGAGCCCCGCGGCGAGCCCGCCACGCCAGCAGGCGTAGTCGTGGCCGCCGTTGAACTCCTCGTACGCCACCTCGTAGCCGCGCGCCCTGAGCACATCGCGCAGGTGCCGGTTCTGGGGGAGCAGCATCCACTCCTGCAGCCCCACCTCCAGCCGGAAGCGGACCGGCAGCCTCTCGCGCAGCGCGTACTGCCGGGTCAGCCACTCGCTGCCGCTGTCGAACTCGGTCCCGTCGGGCCACCAGAAGGACCCCGACTGCGACAGCGCGTTCCCGAACCGCTCCGGCCTGCGGAACGCCGCGAACGCCGCCGTCAGCCCTCCCGCGCTCTGCCCCGCGACGACCGTGCGCCCCGGATCCGCCGTCACGCCGTACCGCTCCGCGGCCCACGGCAGCAGCACGTCCGCCAGCCAGTCCACGAACTTCTCGCTGCAACTGAGGTCCGCCATCCGCCGGTCCCGGCCCATGGTGTCCACCAGCAGCGCGACCGTCGGCTCGACGGCCCGCTCCGCGTGCAGGTTGTCCAGCGTGTCGCCGAAGCCCAGCACGGGCCCCCACATCTCGCCGTCCAGCACCACGGCCACGGCGTACGGGCCGCTCTCCGCGCCCCCGTGACCGGCGGGCAGACACACCGTCACCCGCCTCCCGTCGACCTCCGCCGCCACCCGCTCGCCCCGCGCCACGTCCGTGCGCGGCAGCGCCCAGGGCTGCGCGGGCGCGTCGGGGAGCTCCAGCACGGACGACGGGTGACGGCCGTCGCGCGACGGCAGCGGGGGGCGGGTGCTCAGCGGGTCGGGCACGGCCGAGTCCAGCACGCGCAGCCACGCCGGACGGTCCGTCCGCAGCGTCTCCTCGCGGGGCCCGTGCGCCACGAAGAACTGGTACGCGGCCCGGTGGTCGGCCCGCAGCCGGTGGCCGATCGCCCACACGTCGGTGCCGGGCACCCTGGCCATCAGATGCGGGCTCAGGTCATGGGCGTGCCGGTCCTTGTCGGTGACCGTGTGCAGCAGGGCCAGGACGTCGGTGGCGGGCCGCCGGGGATCGTCCCGCCGGAGAAAGGTGACGAGGCGGTAGGAGGGGTCGGTGGCGTCGGGCTCGACGAGGGGTGTGCCGGTCGCCGCGGCGCGCTGCCAGAAGTCTTCGAGGGCGTGCGGCCTGCCCTGTCGAACGGCTTCCGCGAGCTCGCGGAGTATCGGGCTCTGCATCTCCATGGCTCCTCTGTTCCTGTTGAACGTCGTTGGGGAGGAGTCCGCCGCATTCCCGTCCTCGCCGCCTCTTTCCCCCGGCCACCTCCCCCGGAGGTGCCCCCCAAGCCGCCAACAGTACATATCAATTAGGCTAGCCTTACCTTATGACTCTGTCGCAAGTGGGCCCCCCGGAGGTGCGGTCCGTCCGCCAACCGCCCCGGACGGGGCGCTCGCACGGGAACCGGGCCCTCCTGGCCGCCACCGCCGCCCTCGCGCTGGCCGTCCTCGTGCTGACGGCCCTCTCGTTGTCCGTGGGCGCGGGCGAGGTCGGCCCCGGCGACGTCCTGGACTACGTCCTGGGGCGCAACGGCGCGCGCGACAGCTCCCGTCTCTCCCTGGTGGTCGGCGACCTGCGGATCCCGCGTACGCTCACCGCCCTGCTCGTCGGCGCGGGACTCGGCACCGCCGGCTGCCTGCTCCAGGCGGTCACCCGCAACCCGCTCGCGGAGACGGGCCTGCTCGGCGTCAACGCGGGCGCCTCGCTCGGCGTCGTCGCGGGCATCATCCTCCTCGGCGTCCAGAGCAGCTACGGCTATCTGCTGTGGGCCTTCGGCGGCGCGGTGCTGGCCAGTGCGCTCGTGCTGCTCATCGCGGGCCGCCGGGGCGGGGGTTCGCCGATGCGGCTCGTGCTCGCCGGGTCCGCGCTGGGCGCCACGTTCGGCGGCGTCACCAGTGTGCTGATCGTGAACTCCGCAGAGGCGTACGACCGGTTCCGCTTCTGGGTGCTGGGGTCGCTCGCGGGCGTCGAGGGCTTCGGGAAGCTCGAGGCACTCGTGCCCGTGCTCGCCGTGGGCTTCGTCGTGGCGCTGCTGATCGCCCGCCCGCTGTCGGCGCTGGCGCTCGGTGACGACCTCGCCCGTGGCCTCGGCCACCGGCCGGGCGCCGTCCGCGTGGTGGTGGCCGTGGCGGTCACGCTGCTCACCGCCTCGTCCGTGGCGCTCGTCGGGCCGATCTCCTTCCTCGGGCTGCTCGCCGGCTTCCTCGCCCGTGCGATCACCGGCCCCCGGCTGCTCCCGCAGATCGGGCTCGCCGGGCTCATCGGGGCGGGCGTGCTGACCGGGTCCGACATCCTCGCCCGGGTGGTCTCCCGGCCGTTCGAGGCGCCCGTCTCCGTCATCATCGCCCTCTTCGGCGCGCCCGTCCTGATCGGCATCGTCCGCTCCGAGCGGCTGGGCGCGATGGGCATGACGGACCCCGCCACCGCCGAGAGCGCCCCGCCCGGGCGCCGCCTCGTCCCCGCGCTGCCGCGCCCGCGCCCGTCCGGGAAGCGGGCCGAGAGCCTGGTCGTACGCCGCGGCGTCCTGTCGTTCCTCGTGCCGCGCCGGGCGGCGGCCGCCGGACTGGCCCTGGCCGCGCTGCTGGTGGGGGCCGTGGTCCTGTCCGCGTACGCGGGGCAGAGCGAGATGGGGCTCGGCCGTACGTTCAGCGCGGTCTTCGGTTCGGGGGACCGCTTCGACGTGCTGCTGGTGCAGAAGTTCCGCCTCGGCCGGATCGTCGCCGGGCTGGCCGCGGGCGCGGCCCTCGGCCTCGCGGGCTGCCTGACCCAGACGCTCGCCCGGAACCGGCTCGCCACCCCCGAACTCCTCGGCGTCAACGACGGGGCCACCGCCGCCGTCCTGCTGTCCGCGACGCTCAGCGGCACGTTCGGCGCCTGGTGGGCCGGCCCGGTCGGCGCGCTCGCCGCCGTCCTCGTCGTCACCACCGTCTCCGGCGGCCTCGGGCAGCGCGGCTACCGCGTCCTCGTCGTGGGCCTGGCCATGTCGGCGCTCGCCTCCGCCGTCACCCAGGTCGTGCTCTCCCGACGCTCCCTGAACTCCGCGAGCTCGCTCTACGTGTGGACCTCGGGCAGCCTCAACGGCCGCAGCTACTCCGTGGCCGTGCCGGTGCTCATCGGGCTGGCCGTGCTCGTCCCGCTCGCCCTCGTCGTCGCCCGGCAGCTCAACGTGCTGCGCTTCGACGACTCCACGGCGGCGTCGCTGGGCGTCGCGCCGGGACGGGTGCGGCTGGTCTGCATGCTGCTCGCGGTGGGTCTCGCGGGGCTCGCGGTGGGCATCTGCGGGCCGGTGGGCTTCGTGGCGCTGGCGTCACCGGTGATCGCGGGGCGGCTCACGGGGCCGCTGCGGGTGCCTCTGCTCTCTTCCATGCTGGTCGGCTCCGCCCTGGTCGTCCTGGCGGACACGGTGGGGCGTGTGGTGCTGGACGGTGTGGAGATTCCGGTGGGGATCGTGACGACCGTGCTGGGCGGGCCTTTCCTGCTCTGGGTGCTGCTGGGCCGGTCGGCGGCGACGCGCGTCTAGCGCCGGCTCGGTGGCCGGTCCGGGCGGGCGCAGGCCCCGGCTCCACCGCGGTGGGCACCCGCCGAAGCCTGTGGTTCCGGCCGGGGGTTGCTCCCGGGGAAACGCGATATCAGATGGCCGCGCCCTCTCGCCGTCAGCACTTCAAGGCCCCATCACCCGTTAGTGGTGCGGATTTCGCCACGTGAGGCGACGGGTGCAACGATGCGCTCGCCCGAACCGACTATCAGAGTAACTGGAGCCTGAATGCAGCGATGTGGGGGAGCATCGGCCGGCCGCTGGGGAGCGGCGATGATCGCGTCGGCCACGGCCGTCGTCCTCGCGCTCCCGGCGCCCATGGCGGAGGCCGCCGGCGCGAGCGGCCCGCCGAAGGTCGCCGCGAAGGGCGCGTACCTGCTCGACAGCGGCGCCAACAAGCAGTTGTGGGCCAAGGAGGCGGACACCAGGCGGCAGATGGCCAGCACCACCAAGATCATGACGGCGGTCGTGGTGCTCGACGCGCACGGGCTGGACCTCGACCGGCAGATCGCCGTCAAGCAGTCCTACCGCGACTACGTCGTACGCACCGGAGCGAGCACGGCCGACCTCCGCACCGGCGACAAGCTGACGGTCAGGCAGCTGCTCTACGCGCTGATGCTGCCGTCCGGCTGTGACGCCGCCTACGCGCTGGCCGATTCCTTCGGCAGCGGTGACGACGAGGCGGCGCGCACCCGTTCGTTCATCTCCATGATGAACGAGAAGGCGTCCGAGCTCGGGCTGAGCCGCACCACCTACGACTCCTTCGACGGGATCTCCTCCCGGGGCGGCAACCTCACCACCCCCCGCGATCTGGCGAAGCTCTCCCGGCACGCGCTGGGCAACCGCACCTTCCGCGAGGTCATGGGCGCCCTGAACACCCAGCAGAAGGCGACCAACGTCAACCGCCTCTACACCTGGTACAACACCAACAAGCTGCTCGGCTCCTACAAGGACGTCATCGGCATCAAGACCGGCACCACCTCGGCCGCCGGCCCCTGTCTGGTCTTCGCCGCGCAGCGGCGCGGCCGCACCGTGGTCGGGGTGATCCTCAACGACGGCCCCGGCCGCTACCCCGACGCCGCCAGGATGCTGGACTATGCCTTCGGCAAGCACACCGAGCTGAACCTCCGCAAGCTCCCCCCGATGGCCCGCGAGGACTGAGGCCACCCGCGCCACGGCGACCCGAAGAGCCCGGACCCCCGACAGGAGGTCCGGGCTCTCCGCATGTGGGGCCTTGTGTGAGTGTCCGTCACATCCCAGGAACCGGCACTGTTTTGTACCTGAACGAGTGAACCGTCGGACGGGAAGTGCCGGATGCCGAACTCCCCGGCACGCAGGGGGAGATAGAGTCCTTCCTGTCCGGAAACGGACATCGGACCCCCGCGTTCGCCGACGGTTGTACCGGACCGCACCGCCGCGCGCCGGGGCCCGCCACCCCCACCCCGACTCCTCGGCACGTCGCCGCCCACCCCTGCGGCCTTCGCATGCCCATGGGCCCTGCCCAAGAACGGGAGCGCACCCCCACCACTTCGTCCGCCGAACCCTGGAGGCGCCATGTCCGCCCGAACCGAGCCCCGGAACAGCCCGCGAGCCCACCGGCCACGGGCCGTCGCACCGAAGCCCCAGGAAATCGCGGCGAGTGGCGCGCCGGAGGCACGATGACGGTCATCAAACGGCGGACACCACGCGCGATCCCCGTCTCGGCGAGCGAACTGCTGCTGTTCGGCGGCGCCTTGCGGTGCGACGCGCCGTTCACGAACCATGAACGGCCCCTGCTGAGGCTCACCTTCCGGTCGATGGCGCGGCAGTTCCCGGCCATGGTCGGCACCGTCGCCAAGGCCGCCTGGCGCGAGGACCCCGCGGCGCTGCTCACCCTGCTGGGCGCCGAGCTGGGGCAGGGCGCCGCCCGCGCCTTCGGACTGGTGGCCACCAACCAGGTGCTCGTCGTCCTCTTCGCCGCCGGGCCCACCCCCGAGCGGATCCACCGCGCGCTGCCCGCCCTCCTGGCCGTCACCGCGGTCACCGCGGCCTCCGCGCTGCTCGCCTCGGTCTCCGTGGCCGCCGCCGGGCAGCTGGAGCCCAAGGTGGAGCGGGTGTGCACCGCCCGCTTCTACCGCACCGCCGTCCGGGTGGAGCTCGCGACGCTGGAGAACAAGGACTTCCACCGCAAGCTCGACGCCGGCCGCTTCGGCACCGACTCGGTGCGGATGATGCTCGGTTCCTCGGTGCTCGTCGTCAACGCCCTGATCGGGCTGGTCTCCGCCGCCGGCGTGCTGGCCCTGCTGCACCCGTCCCTGGTGTTCATGCTGCTGCTGATCGCGGCGCCCAAGGGCTGGGGCGCGGTGGTCTCGGCCCGCCGTCAGTACGCCTCGCGGCACGCCTGGATCGAGCACCGGCGCGCCATCTCCGTCATCACCTCCACGCTGACCAGCCAGGACTCCGCCGCCGAGATCCGCGTCCACGGCGCGGGCCGGATGCTCGTCGACGCCTATGACGACATGGCGGCCACCATGGAGAGGGAGCAGCAGCGGCTGGCCCGCGCCCAGGCGGCCACCCAGAGCGCGTCCTCGGCGCTGTCCGGGCTGGCGGCCGTCGCCGCGTACGGCGTGCTGTGGCTGCTGCTGGCCTCCGGCGGAGTGCCGCTGGCCGTCGCCGGCACCGCCGTGATCGCCGTACGCTCCTCCGGTGCCGGCCTCACCTCCCTGGTGATGCAGGTCAACCGCCTCTACGAGGAAGCCATGTACCTGAGCGACCTGGAGGACGCCTGCCGGACCGCCGAGCGCCACGCCATCCCCTCCGGCGGGACGCCGCTGGCGGCCGGGGTGAAGGAGATCAGGCTCGACAAGGTCTCCTTCGTCTACCCCGACACCACCGCCCCGGCGCTCTACGAGGTCAGCCTGGCCATCCCGCCCGGCAAGGTCGTCGCCCTGGTCGGCGCGAACGGCTCCGGCAAGACCACGCTCTCCAAGCTGGTCGCCGGGCTCTACCTGCCGACGTCGGGGTGTCTGTCCTGGAACGGCGTCGACATCCGGGAAGCCGACCGCGACCAGCTCTTCGACCAGGTCGCCGTCCTGTCCCAGGACTTCCCCCGCTGGCCCATGACCGCGCGGGCCAATGTCCACATCGGCCGCTCCGGGCAGCCGCTCGACCAGGACCTCATCGACCGCGCGGCCGCCGACGCCGACGCGGCCGACGTCGTCAAGTCCCTGCCGCACCAGTGGGACAGCCTGGTGATCAAGGGCTTCGAGCGCGGCACCCAGATCTCCGGCGGCCAGTGGCAGCGGCTGGGCAGCGCACGGGCCCGCTACCGCCGCGCCCCCCTGCTCATCGTGGACGAACCCACCTCCGCGCTGGACCCGAAGGCCGAGGCGGAGGCGTTCCAGTCGCTGCGGACGCTGACCGACGAGGGCACGACCGTCCTGCTGATCACCCATCGGCTGGCCGCGACCGCGACCGCCGACCTCATCTACGTCCTGGACCGCGGGCACCTCGTGGGCGAAGGCACCCACGAGGAGCTGATGGCCGTCGAAGGCGGGCTGTACCGCTCGATGTACGAGCTCCAGGCCGCCCAGTACGGCATCGAGCCCGCTCCGCGATCCGTCCCCGACCCCGCCAGGCGCAATGGTTCCCCGCATGCACAGCCCGCCCAGGCCTGACGGCCGCACCGACGCCCCGTCCCCGCCCCGGTCTTCGCACCCCGCTCCGTCCCTGCCGCACCCCAGGTCCCCGTCCGACCCACCGTCCCCCTCCGCCCAACCGCCCTTGCCCGCGGCCCGGTCCGCGCCCGCGTCCCAGGCTCCGCCGTCCCCGCCTTCGCCGCCCCGGCCGGACCGGCCGCCCTTGGGGCCGCTGGCGAGCACCTTGCGCGATGTCTTCGGGTGCCTCGGTGTGATCACGGCCGCGGTTCTCATCTCCTTCCTCTGCGTTCACTTGAGCCACGCGTTTCCCGAACTCTCGGCCAAGTGAACGGAGTCCGGCGTCGGTCAATACCGGCCAAGAGGCCGCATGGCCGACGCCGACTCTGGCGGAGCCGTGTGCCGCCTCCTACCATTCGAACGCTCCCGTCCCCACGGGTCACCTCAGGGCGTGTCTTGTCATGATCATGCCCTGAAATGTTCAGTTCTCATTCATTCCGTTTCCGGAATCCGTCGCCGGTGTCCGGCCGGAATGCAGCCGCTCGGTCCAGGACAACGATTGGAGAGCCATGCCCGCCGGTCTTTTCGCAGGGGCAACGATCGCGGCGCTGTTCAGCGCGCCGTTCTCCACGTACGGCCCCTCGGTGATCGTCAACCCGCCGCCGGACAAGATCGTGATCGAGATAGCGACCGTCAACGGCTCGGGCTGTCCGCAAGGGACCGCCGCCGTGGCCGTATCGCCCGACAACACCGCCTTCACGGTCACCTACAGCGACTACCTCGCCCAGGTGGGCGTCGGGTCCAAGCCCACCGACGCGCGGAAGAACTGCCAGCTCAACCTGATCGTCCACGTACCGCAGGGCTTCACCTACGCCATCGCCAGCGCGGACTACCGCGGCTACGCCCAGCTGGAGAACGGAGCGACCTCCTCCGAGAAGGCGTCGTACTACTTCCAGGGGCAGTCCCAGACCGTCCCCAGCATCCATAACTTCAAGGGTTCCTACGCCGACAACTGGCAGGCGACCGACAAGGTCGACGTCGCCGCGCTGGTCTGGTCGCCGTGCGGCGAGCAGCGCAACTTCAACATCAACACGGAGCTGCGCGTCAACGCCGGGACCTCGGATCCGACCAAGACCACCAGCTATATGACCATGGACTCGACGGACGGCGACCTCAACACCGTCTACCACCTGGCCTGGAAGGAGTGCCCGAAGTAGGCACGGCTTCTGTGAGGGGCGGCGGGCCTGCCGGGCGCGGGCCCGCCGCCCCGGGCGCGGGCCGGGACTTTACGCCGCACACAACCGATGCCACCTGCGGAAATAGCACTCCGCATGGCCTTGGTCACATTATGGGTATAGACCTCTGGAGAAAAGCGCGCGAATGTGGGGGGAACCACCGCGAAGACCAGCGGCCCGAACCCGCCCCCGCAGGACCGTCCCGGCGTCGGAGACACCTCCGTCCAGCGCCCTTCGCGCTACCTCGATTGCCATTGAGTCAGATGCCTGCAACCAGCCGCGACACCGTGAGTTCCCCGCACATGGCCGACGCCGCTGCCGGCGTCCCCGACCCGGTCACCGCTTGGGCGGCCTCCCCGCCGCACGGCCTCCGGTCCCCCTGGGCCACCGGGATCCCCCTGTGCATGCACAGCCCGCCCGCGCGGCGGCAGCCGCACTATCCGCCGCCCCACCCCTCCCGCGCGATCTCGCTGCCCGCGACCGTGCGGTCCGTGGCGGCCGCCCGCCGGTTCTCGGAAGGGCTGCTGGCCGAATGGGGGCTGCACGAGCTCGCCGGGGACACCGCGCTCCTCCTCTCCGAGCTGGTCACCAACGCCGTGGTCCACGTGCCCGACGCCGCCGGTGACATCGAGCTCGCGCTGACCCGGGCGCAGGGTCACCTGATCGCGCAGGTCACCGACACCGGCGGGCACCTCCCGCGCTGCGGCGAGGCGGGCCCGGACAGCGAGAACGGGCGCGGGATGTGGCTCGTCGAGCAGATCGCCACGCGCTGGGGCCACCGGCCCTCCGCCCGTGGCAAGACGGTCTGGTTCACGCTGGCCCTCCCCGCACCCGCCCGGTAGACCGCTCCCGGCAGCACCTCCTCCCCACGTCCTCCACGGCTTGCGGGCGAACGCGCCCTGTGCCGCGGGCTGCGCTCCGAGCGGGTTCGGAGAGACCATGGAAGTCGCTGCGGTGACATGGCGGAGAAGCCGGGGGAGACCCGGGGAGCACGGACTGCCGGTCCGGTCCGGCCGGCGCGAGGCCGCCGCACCACCCTCCGCGGGCGGAAGGAGGACCTCGATGGGGACGACCGACGCGTACCGGTCGGAACCCGGCCCTGCCACGGGCGCCCCGTACGAGCCGGGCGGCCTGCTGGACGTGCTGAACGTGGCCGCCGTCGTCCTGGACCAGGAGGGGCGGATCGTCCTGTGGAGCCCGCAGGCGGAGGCGCTCTTCGGCTGGACCGCCGCGGAGGCCCTCGGCCGCTACGCCGCCCAGCTGCTGGTCATCGACGAGCACCTGGACTCGGTGCTGGAGCTGTTCGCCAAGGTGATGGGCGGCGGCGAGTCCTGGGCCGGTGTCTTCCCCGCCCGGCACAAGGACGGCACCGCCCGCCTGGTGGAGTTCCGCAACATGCGGCTGGAGGACCGGAGCGGCGACTTCTACGCGCTCGGGATGGCCACCGACCAGGAAGTGCTCCGCCACGTCGAACGGGACCTCGCCCTCTCGCTCCGGCTGGTCGCCCAGTCGCCGATCGGCCTCGCCGTCCTCGACACCGACCTGCGCTTCGTGATGGTCAACCCCGCGCTGGAACGCATCCACGGCCTGTCCGCCGAGGAGCACCTCGGCCGCCGCGTCGGCGAGGCCCTGCCGCTCGCGGACGTGGCCGAGATCGAGTCCGCGATGCGCGAGGTGCTGGCGACCGGCACCCCGCTGCTGGACCGGTTCGCCGTGGGCCGCGCGGGCGGCGGCGTCGCCGAGGACCAGGCCCAGCTGGTCTCGTACTACCGGCTGGAGGACCCCGCCGGGCGCACCCTGGGCCTGGCCACCTCCGTCGTCGACGTCACCGACCGGCACCGGGCCAACAACGAGGCCCGGCGGCGCACGGCCCTGATCGCCGACGCCTCCGTGCTGATCGGCACCACCCTCGACCTCGACCGCACCGCCCAGGAGCTCGCCCAGGCCGTGGTGCCCGGCCTGGCCGACGTCGCGGCCGTCGACGTCCTCGACACGGCGCTGGCCGGCGGGCGCGCCGTCCCGCCGGACGGGGGCGCCGCCGTCTTCCGGGCGCTCGCCGTGGCCTCCACCGACTCCGCCGACGCCGTCCGCGCCGCCGACCCGCCGGGGCAGATCGCGCGGTACGCGGCGGACCGGCTGGTCACCCGGTGCGTGACCACCGGGCGGCCGGTGTGCGTCGCCCGCGTGCACGACCGCGACCTGCCGCGCATCGCCCGTGACCGGGACGCGGCCGAACTGCTTGCCCGCGCCGGACTGCGCTCCTATCTCGCGGTCCCCCTGATCGCCCGGGGCGAGGTGCTCGGCGCGCTGGACCTCAAGCGCATCGGCAACCCCCGGCCCTTCGGCGAGGACGACATCGCGCTCGCCGGGGAGCTGGCCGCGCGGGCCGCCGTCAGCATCGACAACGCGCGCTGGTACCAGCGCGAGCGCAGCACCGTCCTCACCCTCCAGCGCAATCTGCTCCCGCAGCGGCCCGTGCACTCGGTCGGTCTGGAGATCGCCTACCGCTACCAGCCCGCCGGCACCGCCGGCAATGTCGGCGGCGACTGGTTCGACGTCATCCCGCAGGCGGGGGAGAAGAGCGCCCTGGTCGTCGGCGACGTGATGGGCAGCGGCATCAACGCGGCCGCGGCGATGGGCCAGTTGCGCACCGCCGCGCGCACGCTCTCCCAGCTGGGGCTCGAACCCGCGCGGGTGCTGCACCACCTCGACCACACCGCCACCGGTCTGGACCAGATGATCGCCACCTGTGTCTACGCCGTCTACGACCCCCACCGCGCACAGTGCCGTGTCGCCACCGCGGGCCATCTGCCGCCCGCCCTCGTACGCCCCGGCCACCGCCCCGAGCTGATCGAACTGCCCGCCGGAGCCCCGCTGGGCGTCGGCGGCGTCCCCTTCGAGAGCGTCCGCCTGCGACTGGCCCCCGGCGATCAGCTCGTGATGTACACCGACGGCCTGGTCGAGACCCGGGACGAGGACATCGATATCCGCCTCGACGTCCTCCTCTCCGTCCTCGCCGGCGCCCCCCACGACCTGGAGGAGACCTGCGACCTGCTGCTGAGCTCCCTGCGCGACGGCAACGACCAGGACGACGTGGCCCTCCTCATCGCCCGGGTCGAGCCGGGACCCGCGGCTACCGGTCGGTGACGGGCAGCTCCCGCAGCGCGTGGGAGCGGAACGAGGCGCGCCACCTCAGATCGTCCTCCGGAACCGCCAGGGCCAGGCGCGGGAAGCGGCGCAGCAGTGTCTCCAGGGCGATCCGGATCTCCGTCCGGGCCAGGGCCGCGCCGAGGCAGTAGTGGAAACCCTGGCCGAGGGCGAGGTGGCTCTTGTCCACGCGGTGGATGTCGAAGCGGTCCGGGTCGGGATAGCGGGCGGGGTCGCGGTGGGCGGAGGCGAGGCAGAGCAGCACGGTGTCACCGGGCGGTATCCGCACGCCGCCGATGTCGACGGCCTCGGTCGGGAAGCGGCGGATGGCCATCTGATTGGGGTGCGCGTACCGCAGCAGCTCCTCGACCGCGTCCGGCAGGAGGGAGGGGTCCGCCCGTACCTCGGCGAGCTGCGCGGGATGGCCGAGGAGGGTCAGCAGGCCGCTGCTGATGAGGTGTTGGGTGTTCTCGCTGCCTGCCATGAGGATCAGGAAGGCCAGCGAGACGAGTTCGTCCTTGCCGAGCCGGTCGCCCTCGTCGCGGGCTGCGATCAGCGCGGACAGCAGATCGTCACCGGGCTCGGCCCGCCGCGCGGCGACGAGCCCCAGCAGGAACCGGTGGATCCGGTCCACGGCCTCCGCCACCTGGCCGGGGTGTTCGGGCGCGAACATGGTCGACACGGCCGAGGAGAACGGACCCCGGTCGGCCTCCGGTATGCCGAGCAGGTCACCGATGACCAACAGCGGCAGCGGGTTGGCGAATTCGGCGACGAGGTCGGCCCGCCCGTCCCGGTCCAGCACCGTGGCCAGCCGCCCGGCGAGACGGCCGGCCGCGGCCCGCACCTGCTCGCGCAGCTCTCCACGCGGCGGGGCGTGAACCCCTGGGAGACGAGGCGGCGCAGGCGCAGGTGGTCGGCGGCGTCGATGTTGAGCAGATTGGCGTCCAGCGCGGGCGGGAGGGAGAAGCCCCGGTAACCCGATCCCGAATGCGCCTTGTTCAGCGACAGCCGGGGGTCGCCCAGCCCCGCCCGGACGTCGGCTTCCCTGGTCACCAGCCAGGCATGGCTGTTGTCGGGGAGTTCGACGCGGTGGACGGGGGCGGCGGCGCGGAGCTTCGCGTACGTGGGGTGCGGGTCGGGGTAGGTGGCTTCGCCGAAGGGGCGGAGGAGCGGGGCGGGCATGTCGTGTCGCCGGTCCTTGGGGTGCGGGGTGCGGTGCCCGGTGGATCCTGCCCCCGCCCGCCCCTTCCCGCAACCGGGGGCTCCGCCTGGGGCGTTCGGCCGGAGGTCAGCGCAGTTGGATGCGGTACGACGCCCCGTCCCCGTTCAGCGTCAGGCGCGCCTCGCCCGTCGCACCCGCGTACGTTCCCGTGCCGCCTGTCACCGCGGCCGTCGTCGGGTAGGGCGGGCGGCCGAAGCGGTCGGTCAGGGAGGTCAGGACGAGGGTGCCCTGGTCCGTGCGCAGGACGCGTTCGCACTGGACGACCGTGCCCTCGTAGCGGGCGAGGACCACGTCGCAGCGGTCGCTCGCGTCGCCGACGCGCTTGCCCGCGCGCTCCTTGCCGTCCTTGTCCGTCGTCGTGGAGTGCAGGTCGAAGTAGGTCACCCAGCGGTCCCCGGTCCGGGGGTGCTCCGGCTCGGTGCCGACCTTCTGCACCGTCGTGAGGCGGAGATCCTTCTCCCCGTCCGCGGCGGCGGGTTGCAGGGACAGCACGCTGATCGTCACGGCGCCGGCGGCTGCCACCGCGGCGGCGGCGATGCTCATCGTGCGGCGGGGACGGTCACGGAACATGTCGATCCTCCAGATCGAGTCGGAGCAGCCCGGGCCCCGGAGTTCCCCCATCCGTCCCGCCCGGCGCTGCGTTCACCTCGACGCCGACGGTATCGCGGAGCGACCGTCTGTCGACACATTGTCACCCGCGAGATATAGCCAAATGTTCGATAGTTGAACGGAGTTGACGATATTCGAACCTCCGGGCCGCTCCCCGCCTACTCGGGGAGCTCCGACAGCGTCGGATACGACGGCTGCGCACCGGGCTTGGTCACCGCCGCCGCCCCCACCCGCACCGCGAACCGCGCCGCCTCCACCAGCGAGGCCCCCGCCGCCAGCCGGCCCGCCAGCGCTCCCGTGAACGCGTCGCCCGCGCCGGTGGTGTCCACGGCCTCGACCTCGATCCCCGGCAGTCGCACCGGCTCCGCCGCGCCCGCCTCCAGGACGAGCGCACCGCGCTCGCCGAGGGTGATCACGACCGAACGGGCCCCCGCCGTCCGCAGCGCGCGGGCCCATTCGGCGGGTCCCCCGCAGTGCAGCTGGGTGAGCCGCCTGCCCTCGTGCTTGTTGACGATCAACGGATCTGCCGCGGCGAGGAGTTCGGGGTCCAGCTCCTCCGGCGCCGGGGAAGGGTTGAGCACGACCCGGGTGCCGGTCTCCCGCGCGACGCGGACCACCTCCCGTACGGTCCCGTACGGGATCTCCAGCTGCAGGGAGACCACCGCCGACGCGGCGATCACCTCGCGGGACGCGGCCACCTCCGCCGGGGAGAGGAGCGCGTTGGCACCGGGCGAGACCACGATGCTGTTGTCGCCGTCCGGGTCGACGACGATCATCGCGGTGCCGGTCCGCGCGCCCTTCTCCACCAGGACGTACCGCAGTTCGGTGCCGGCCGCGCGCTGGGCGGCCAGCAGCAGCTCGCCGTGGGCGTCGTCACCGACCTTCGCCAGCAGGGCCGTGCGGACCCCGAGCCGGGCGGCCGCGGCGGCCTGATTGGCGCCCTTGCCGCCGGCCGACTCGACCAGGTCGGTGCCCAGCGCCGTCTCGCCCGCGCCCGGCCGCCGGTCCACCCGGACCGTCAGGTCCGCGTTGGCCGAACCCACGACCAGCACGTCGTACATCTTCTTCTCGTTCACGTCCCCACCCTCTCAGCCCGTGAAGGCCGTGGCGTTCTCCCGGGTCACCAGCACCACGGGAACCTTCACCTCGCGCGGCAGCGGCTTGCCCTCCGCGGCCCGGACCGCCCAGTCCACGGCCTGCTTGCCGAGCAGCCTGGGCTGCTGGGCGACGGTCGCGGTCAGGGCCCCGTCCCGTACGGCCGCGATGCCGTCCGGCGTGCCGTCGAAGGCGACGACCTTCACGCCCTTGCCGGACGCGGAGCCCAGTGCCTTGGACGCGCCGAGCGCCATCTCGTCGTTGGCGGCGAAGACCCCGGCGATGTCACCGTGCGCCTGGAGCATGTTCGCCATCACGTCCATGCCCTTGGTGCGGTCGAAGTCCGCGGGCTGCCGGGCGACGACCTCGATGCCCGGCCAGGCCCGGATGCCCTCTTCGAAGCCCTTGCCGCGCTCACGGGCGGCCGACGTGCCCGGCAGGCCCTCCAGGAACGCCACCTTCCCCTTGCCGCCCACCGCTTCGGCGAGCGTCTTCGCCGCCAGCCGGCCGCCCGCGACGTTGTCGGAGGCGATCGTCGAGCCGACCTTGCCGCCGTTGACCCCGCGGTCGATGGAGATCACGGGGACGTCCGCGCGGTTGGCGACGCCCACCGCGGGCACCGCGGCGTCGGAGTCGACGGGGTTGATGACCGCCGCCTTGACGTTCTGGCTGGTGAACGTCTCCATCTGGTTGATCTGCTGGGTCGGGTCGTTCTGCGCGTCGGTGATATTGATCTTCAGGCCGCGGGACTTCGCCTCCGCCTGCGCGCCCTCCTTGATGCCGACGAAGAACGGGTTGTTCATCGTGGACAGGGCGAGCCCCAGATCCGTGTGGCCGCCACGGTCGCAGCCGCTCAGCGCGAGGGAACCGGCCAGCACCGCCGCCGCGGCCACCGCACCCGTGCGCCCCTTCACCGCGCGCTCCGGCGGCGCAGCGTGTCCAGCAGCACGGCCAGCGCGATGACCAGCCCCGTCGCGACCTGCTGCCAGAAGGCCGACACCGACAGCAGGTTGAGCCCGTTGCGGAGCACCGCGAGGATCAGCGCGCCGATCAGCGTGCCCGACGCCTTGCCCGAGCCGCCGGACAGGCTCGCCCCGCCGATGACGACGGCGGCGATGGCGTCCAGTTCGTAGCCCACGGCGGCCTGCGGCTGCGCCGAGGTCAGCCGGGAGGCCAGCACGATGCCCGCCACCGCGGCGAACAGCCCGGAGAGTGCGTAGACGACGAGCTTGCGGCGCCGCACGTCGATGCCCGAGAGCCGGGCCGCCTCCTCGTTGCCGCCGATCGCGAACATCGCACGCCCCGTGTACGTCCGCGCCAGGACCAGCGCCGCGACTGCACCCATGGCGACCATCACGAGCACGGGCACCGGCAGCCAGCCGCCGAGGGTGTCACCGAGCCGGCCGAGCGAGCCGGGGAAGGCGATCGGGGAGCCGCCGGAGATCACGAGCGCGAGGCCGCGGCCGACGGACAGCATCGCCAGTGTGGCGATGAAGGCGGGGAGCCGGCCGTACGAGACGAGCGCGCCGGAGACCAGCCCGGCCACCGCGCCCACCGCGAGGCCGAGCAGCACCGCCACCACCACCGGCAGGCCCTGTGACGTGGCGGCCCAGGCGACCACCGTCGCCGACAGCGCGGCCACCGAGCCGACGGACAGGTCGATGCCCGCCGACACGATCACGAACGTCACGCCGAACGCGAGGATCGCCGTCACCGACGCCTGGACACCGACGTTGAGGAGGTTCTGCCCGTTCAGGAAGTCCCGGGACAGCACCGCCATCACCACGGTCAGGGCGATCAGCCCGCCCAGCGGGCCGTTGCGGAGCACCGCCCTGGTGAACCACTGCCCGGGAGTGCTCCCGGGCGCCGCAAGCACCTCAGCCGACATCGGAGCCCTCCATCGCGCTCTCGTTCCTGTTTCCCACGCCACCGGGCGACCGGACCGCCAGTTCCATCACCGCGTCCTGCGTGGCCTCCTCGCCCGCCAGCTCGCCGACGATCCGGCCCTGGGCCATCACCAGCACCCGGTCGCTCATCCCGAGGACCTCCGGCAGGTCGCTGGAGATCATCAGGACCGCGCAGCCCGCCGCCGTCAGCTCGTTGACGAGCTGATAGATCTCGACCTTCGCGCCGACGTCGATGCCGCGCGTCGGCTCGTCGAGGATCAGCAGCCGGGCGCCCGCCAGCAGCCACTTGCCGATGACGATCTTCTGCTGGTTGCCGCCCGACAGCGTGCGCGCCGACTGCTCGAGACCGCTCATCCGCACCTTCAGCCGCTCGGCCACCGCCGCCGCCTCGCGGCGCTGCGCCCGCCGGTCCACGAACCCGCCGCGGGTGTCGCGGTCGAGCCGGGCCAGGGTGAGGTTGTCGCGCAACGAGGCGTCCAGCAGCAGGCCCTGGCCCTTGCGGTCCTCGGGGACGAGCCCGAGCCCGGCCCGCATCGCGGCCCGTACGTCACCGCGGGCCGGCGCCAGGCCGTCGACCTCGACGGTGCCCGCGTCGTAGCGGTCCACGCCGAACAGCGCCCGCGCGACCTCGGTGCGGCCCGCGCCCACCAGCCCTGCCAGGCCCACCACTTCCCCGGCCCGCACCTCGAAGCCGATGTCGGCGAACGCCCCCGCGCGGGTCAGCCCGCGCACCCTCAGCAGGGGCGCGCCCGGCCCGTCGGGGCGCTGCCGCGGATACTGCTCGGCGATGTCGCGGCCGACCATGAGCCGGATGAGCTCGTCCTCGTCGGTCGAGGCGGGCACCTCGGTCACCGAGCGCCCGTCGCGCAGCACCGTGACCCGGTCCCCGAGCGCGGCGATCTCGTCCAGGTGGTGGGTGATGAAGATGACGCCGACTCCGCTCTCCCGCAGCTCACGGACGATGCCGAAGAGCGTGGCGACCTCCTCGGTGGTGAGGACCGCGGTCGGCTCGTCCATGATCAGGACGCGGGCGTCCAGGCTGAGCGCCTTGGCGATCTCCACCATCTGGAGCCGGGCGATGCCGAGTTCGGACACGGGCGTGGCGGGGGAGACGTCGAGGCGCACCCGGCGCAGCAGCTCCGCGGCGCGGGCCCGCATGGTGCGCCGGTCGACGAGGCCGAACGCGGTGCGCGGCTGCCGCCCCAGGAAGATGTTCTCCGCGACGGTGAGGCCGGGGACGAGGTTGAACTCCTGGTGGATGGTGGCGATGCCCAGGCGCTCGGCGTCCTGCGCGGAGCGGATGACGGTCTCCCGGCCGTCGACGAGGATGCGGCCCTCGTCGGGGCGGTGGGCGCCGGAGAGCATCTTGATGAGGGTGCTCTTGCCCGCGCCGTTCTCCCCCAGCAGGACGTGCACCTCGCCGGCCCGCAGGCTCAGGTCCACGCCGTCCAGCGCCCGGACGCCCGGGAAGGACTTCGTGACCCCTTCCACCCGTAGCAGTTCGCGGCCGTCGGCCGGTACGTCGTCATTGACGCCGGTCATGCGCTGCCCCTCTCCAGTGACTTGGCTCCGGCTGTTCGCCGCACGAGCGGCGGGGTACGAGCTGCGCGGGCAGCAGGACGGAGGGGGCCGCGCGCCCCTCGATCCGCTCGAGGAGCGTGTGCACGGCGGCCCGGCCCAGCTCCCGCGTCGGCTGGGCGACGGCAGTGAGCGGCGGATCGGTGTGCGCGAACCACGCCACGTCGTCGAAGGCCACCAGCGCCACGTCGCCGGGGATGCGCAGACCCCGCGCCCGCACCTCGTCCAGCGCGCCGAGCGCCATCAGGTTGTCCGTGGCCAGCACGGCGTCCGGGGGTTCCGGCAGGTCCAGCAGGGCCCGCATCATCCGCTGCCCGCCGGTGGGGGAGAGGTCGGGCGAGGAGACGATCCGTTCCTCGGGCAGGGCGATCCGCTGCCCGGCCAGGGCCGTACGGAACAGCTCAAGACGCTCCTCGCCGATGGGCGTCCCGGCGGGCGCGACGATGACGGCGGGCCTGCGCCGCCCCAGTGCCGCCAGGTGCGCGGCGAGGTCGGTGAGCGCCTGGCGGCCCTCCGCGCGGACGCAAGGCGCGGCGATGCCGGGGACGGCGCGGTCGAGGAGGACGAGCGGGGTGTCGCGGGAGACGACCTCGCGGAGCATCGCCGACCCGGTGCCCGCGGAGCTGACCATCAGGCCGTCGATGCGCCGGTCCAGGAGCGTGCGGATGTAGTCGTCCTGCTGCTCCGGGCTCTCCCCGGCGTTGCCGATGATCAGGCTGTAACCGAGCCGGCGGGCCTCCTGCTCGACGGCGTCGGCGAGTTCGGTGAAGAAGGGGTTGCGCAGGTCGCTGATGACCAGGCCCAGCGTGCGGGTGCGGGCGGTGCGCAGCGCGCGGGCGACCACATTGGGCCGGTAGCCGAGCTCCGCCACGGCCGCGAGGACGCGGTCGCGGGTCTCGGCGACGGGGGAGCGGCCGTTGAGCACCCGGGAGACGGTGGCGACGGACACGCCGGCCCGCTCGGCCACGTCCTTGATGTTCGCCATGGTGCTCCACAGGTGAGGGCCGGGGATGTAATCGATTTCGTGCGGCTCAGGTAATCGATTACACGGGCGACCCGTCAAGATGTCGCAAACGTGACGCGCGTCACGGCATCCGTGGGGCGGCGGTGCGGCCGGCCCATCCGCGGAACCACTCCTGACCGGCCAACTCCCCTGCCATCATGGTCCCTTCACGGCAAGGAGAGACCCATGGCACAGGTCCGCAAGGCGCTGCTGATCGGCGTCGCCCGCTCGCCCGCCGCGCTCGGCGAGTTCGACGCCCTGGACGAGGCGGTCGACGCCGACCTGCGCGCCATGCGGGCGGCCCTGGAGGAGTCCGGCTACGACGTCGAGACCCTGGCCGCGGCCGGGGGCCCGGCCATCGGCACCCGCATCTTCGAAACGGCCGGCGCCGTCCCCGGGGACGGCACGCTGCTGCTCTACTTCACCGGCCACGGGGTGCGCCACGGCGACACCGACTACCTCGTCCCGGCCGACGCGCAGGCGCCCCCTGACGGCGTCTGGCAGGAGCCCTACCTCGACACGCTCCTCCCCGCCGACATCAGCAGATACCTCAAGGGCTGCCGCGCCGGAACCGTCCTGTGGCTCATCGACGCCTGCCGCAAGGAACTGCCCGGAGTGGAGGGGGCGTTCGGCAGCGGCATCGTCAAGGGGCCGCCGGGCGGCCGGTTCGCCCTCATGGTCGGCTGCTCGCCCGGCGAACGGTGCGGCTGTACGTCCGAGGGCAGCTTCTTCACCCGGGGGCTGGTCCGGGCGCTGGGCTCGCTGTCGGCACCGCAGACCGTCCAGGAGGTGTTCGAGGAGGCCCGCACCCGCACCGCCCGCACCGCCCACCGCCACGGCATGACCCAGAGGGTGTGGATCCGCTACGGCACGGACCGGGAGGAGGAGATCCGGGCCGCGCGCATCTGCGACGGCCGCCTGCTGCTGGAGGAGTGGCGGGCCGCCGTGGAGGACGACGACCTGTGGAGACTCGTCGACCCCGCCACCGCGCCGAGCGCGCCCCGGCTCCGGGACGCCCTGGCAGCCCTCGTCGAATCCTGCGCCCGCGAGGTCCACCTCGCCCAGGAGTCGCTGCCCGACCCCTGGGCCGACGAGGACTTCCCCGTACGGCTGTTGCGCCGCGGGCTGCTGCCCTTACTGTCGCACGCGCCCCGGCTGTCGGCCCTGGAAGTGGCGGCCCTGGCCGCGGCCCCCTTCCTGCGCGAGGCCGTGTGGGCCCGGCGCCTGGCCGAGGCCGGGGAAGCCGAACCGCTCGCCCCCGGGCGGCTCCCCGGCGCCGGCCAGCAGCGCAGACACCTGGAGCAACTGCGCGACCACTACGCCCACGTCGCGCGCAAGCAGGCGGCCTGCGCCGGCCGCGGCCGGACCGAGGACGAACACGCCGTCGCCCTGTGGCTGGTGCACCGCTGGATCGCCGAGCGCTTCGAGGCCGACGAGGAACCCGTCCCCGCCGACCTGTGCGACCGGCTCGCCGCCTGTCTGCTCGGCGCCGGGGACGGTGACCTGGACCGGGTCGGCGAACTCTCCGCCACCCTCGCCTCCCTCGCCGCGGGCATCGGCCTCGACACCCCCCTCGACGACGGACAGGACTGCCCGGCCCGCACCGTGCGCCTCCCCGAACGGCGCCAGCCCCTCCGCGTCCGCCCGCTGAGCGCGCTGCTGCGCCTGGCGGCCGCCCTCGCCGCCGATGTCCGCACCTTCCCCGACATCATCGCCGACCACCTCGCCGTCACGGACCCGGTGCGGCCCGAGGGCATCCTCGAACTGGCCCGCCACTCCCTGGACTGGACGGCCGACGGCGACGGCCTCCACCTCGACGTCCTCTGCCCCCACCAGGCCGTGCACGCCGCCCTCACCGAGATCGTCGAGCGCGCGGACCGGCTGGCCGCGCTCACCCGGGAACTGGCGGCCGGCCTCCCGCCGGGCGAGGCGGACCTGCTGGCCGGCGTGCCCGCCCGGGTGACGGCCCGCGGCCTGCGCCCGCGCAGCTGCCAGGGCCGCAAGGCGTACGAAGTGCCCCTGCTCCGCTTCCACCTGGCCCAGACCGAGGTCCGCGATCTCCTGATGGGGCGTCAACTCTATGGCGACCCCGCCCTAGCCCTCCGCGAGCTCTACCAGAACTCCCTGGACGCCTGCCGCTACCGCGCCATGCGCTGGAGCTACCTGCGCCACCGGGACCGCCGCCCCGCCGACTGGTCCGGCCGCATCACCATCGTCCAGGGCGTGGACGAGCGCGGACGGTACGTCGAATGCCGGGACAACGGCATCGGCATGAACCTGGAGCAGCTCAAGAACACCTTCACCCGGGCGGGCAGCCGGTTCGAGCAGTCCCGCGCCTTCCGCCGCGAGCAGGCCGGCTGGCTGCGCCGCGACGCCTCCCTGCGGCTCCACCCGAACAGCCGCTTCGGCATCGGCGTCCTCAGCTACTTCATGCTGGCGGACGAGATGACGATCGTCACCCGCCACGTCAGCCCCTCGGGCGCGGTGGCGGGGGACGCCCTGCGCGTCGACATCCCCAGCAGCGGCAGCCTGTTCCGCGTCCAGCGGCACGACGACGCGGAGGACGGCCGAGCGGAGGGCGGCACGCGCGTCCGGCTGTATCTGCGCGACGACGACGAACAGGCGGAGCTGTCGTGCGTGGCGAAGATGCGCAAGCTGGTCGCGGTGAGCGAGTTCCATATGGAGGTGCGGGACGACAGCGGTGCGCGGGACACGTGGGAGCCGAACGAACTGCACGGACGGAGCCTGTCCTGTGTGGCCGTGCCGGATGTGCTGTGGTGGGTCGACGGGGAAGGGGCCGTCCTCTGCGACGGCGTCGCGACGGACAAGAAGCCGTTCGGCTACGTCCTCAACCTCACCGGCACTCACGCGGGCACCCTGAGCGTCAACCGCAACCAACTGCTCGACCACGACGAGGAGTGGGAGCGGGAGAACTGGCGACTGGGGGCCGCGGCACTGCCGCAATGGGCGGGGCTGACCATGAAATGGCTGTGGGAGCTGGAGCGTTCCAGTCTGCCGGTGGCCCGCGTGCTGTGGGAGGAGCTGCGGGGCAAGGGCGTGCACGTGGACCTCGACCGGAAGGGCCGGAGGAGCGTTTCCCTCGACCAGGTCGGGTGGTTCGCACAGGACGCGGCGGCGATCGGGCCGGAGGGCACGTACACCTCGTCCACCGGAAGCGATCTCGCCGAACCGTGGCGGCGGGCGGTGTGGCGCGGGTCGGGATCCCACGGTGGGACATCGCTCAGCCCCTTGTCGCTCGTCGGGCACCCGTTGCCCGCGCCGGGGGACGCGGACGTCGTACGGATCAACCAACGATTCGTCACCCCAGGGTGGGTCGAAGTGATCGCCGCGGCGGCCGACGCGTCGACGCCGGTGATCGACGTCGTGCGGGCTCTGCGCCGCATGCGGATCCTGCATCCGAGGCTGGCGCCCCCTCAAGTCGTCGAGGAAGCCATGGAATGGGTGCCGGAGCCGATGGACAAAGAGATCAGCGCCGCGCTGAAGGGCATCCTGCGTGGCCGGCCGGGCACGGACTCCGCCGGCCGCGACGGAAAGCTCGTGGGACTGGTGAAGCTGTCCTGGCAGCACGGCTTGACGCTCGGGCAGCTCACCCGCACATGCCTGCGCTATGCGCCGATCCTGACGGGTCCGGTTCCCCGCGCACCCGAGCACCACGAGCACCACGTGTGTGGTGGCACGGACGAGCGCCTGCTGTACACCGAGCGACCCGGGGGTATCGGGGGCAGGACCCGGATCGCCGGGCCGTGGGACGTGCGCGAGGTCGCCACCCGGCTGGACGTCCCACCGGGTGCGGTGCTGGAGCACTTGGCCGCGTTCGCCTGGCTCGGCTGGCCTGTGCCGTCCGCCGACGAGGTCGACAGATGGATGAGCCTGGAGGAAGATCTCGTCGCTGTGCTGATGCAGCACGGGAGGCTCCGCAGCGACGGTACGCTCGCCGTGGGCTGGGACGCGGCATTCACGTTGTCCGCGAAACGTGGAGTTACCTTCTGCGCCGCTCACGATGAACTGATCACCGCGACCGACCACCTCGGCGTGACCTATCGGCAGAGGTCCCGGGGTGTGTCTGTCGGTGGTGCACCGGTGTCCCGGGAATGCGCTCGCATCATGGAGATCATCGCGGACGAGTGGCGATTCACCCTGGACGACAGCATGGACATGGAGATGCTCTACGCAGGCCGGCCCCGCGGGGCGAGCCGCGAGGAATTCGATGGGGCCGTCCGCGAAATGAGGGCGATCGGGCTGACGGTCCCGGACACCGTCGAACTGATTCACCGGTGGAAGGACCTGCCACCTCTCACCCAAGTGGTGCTGTCCGGCAAGAGCCCGTGGAACGGCGACACTTCCCCCGCGCCGCACCTCACCTCCAGCGTGCTCTTCGCCGCGGGCGTGCAGCTCCAGGAGCCGCTGGGGGAGCTGTGGCGGCTGGCCCGGCAGGAGGCCGGACCGTTCGGACTGAGCGTGCCGGACCTCCCGGAAGCCCTCTCCGGTCATCGCCCGTCCCAGCACGAGGGGATTCTCCTCGACAACTGGAACACCAATGAGGACGAAACGCCCCACTGGGAAGCGCTCTCGCCCATCAGGCTCGCCACATACGCCCACCACACCACCACCGACGCCGCCTCCGCGTACGGCCGTCTCGCACCGCTGCGCGCCCTCGGCGCCCTCATCCCCGAACTCGCCCCGGAAGCGCTGGATTCCCTGCGCACCGGCGTTCCGGACAGCCGGGATCTGCTCGCTCTGGGCAGTACGTACCGGGTCTCCCCGCCGTCCGGCCCCCTCGAGCCCCTCGACCTCGTCAGCATCGCCGGCCGCCTCGGCGAGAACATCGGCCGCACATGGGCGCGCATCGCCCCCTACGCGCCCCTCGGCCCCGCGCCGGACATCCCCCACGCCCCGGACCTCGTCCCCCTCTGGCAGGACCTGGCCATCCTCTCGGTCCACCTGGACGGGCGGCTCCCCGCCCTCGCCGGCCGCGTGCCCCCGCGTCATGTGACCCTCGTGGCCCGCGAGACCGAGGAGACGGAAGCCTGGGTCACGGCCCGACTCCGGCTCTACGCAAGGATGTTCACGCTCGACCTCACCGCACTCCCCGCCCCGGAGGACGCATGACCGCCGCCCCTGCCCACGACTTCGCCACCGTCTACGCCGAACGCGACCTCGGCGAGGTCCCCGCGGACTTCAGCCGCCGCACCGCCCCCGACGGCCGCGCCGTCGTCGTCGAAGGCCACTGCCCCTGCTGCCGGGGGCGGACGGTCACGGAGTTCCGGCGCGGCGTGCCGGGCACCGGCACGAAGGGGGCCCTCTCCCGCCTCCTTCACCGGGCCCCGGCGGCCGACACCGACCCGCTCGCGACCGAAGTCCTCTTCTGCGAGTGCGGCTACCCCCACCCCCGGCAGCCCGCCGACGCCGTCTTCGTCGGCTGCGGCGCGAGCTGGCGCGTGCGCGACACCGCGTCCGGCGGCGGACCGTGAGCGCGTCGACGGACCGGCGGTGGGCGGAGCTGGCGCGCGAGCTGGAGTTCCGGCAGCTTCCCGAACTGCGCCGCCAGGCGGAGGGCTGGCGCACCGGACTGACCGGTCTCACCGCCCTGTTCGCCGTCCTCGTCGTCCTCAAGGGCCGCGACGACCTCGCCGGCCTCCCGGTCGCCGCCCGCGTGGCGGCGACCGGTCTGCTGGCCGCCGCGTTCCTCCTCCTGGCCGCGGGTTCCCTCCTCGCCGTACGCGCCTCCCACGGGCGCCCCGGCGACGAGATCACGCTCGGCGGTCAGGCGCTCCGCGCGTGGACCGAGCGCGAGGTCGTCCGCGTGAGCAGGCGCATCGTGACCGCGGCGGTCTGCTGTGTGACGGGTCTCGTACTGGTCGCCGCCGCGGTCGCCGTGGCCTGGTCGACGACGGGCGCCGCTCCGGAGCACCTCGTCCGCGTCACCACCCCGCAGGCCACGGTGTGCGGCGAGCTCGCGGACGCGGGCGCGCGGGGCACTGCGGTCTGGACGGGCGAGGGCGGTGAGCGCCTGCTCCGGGTGGTCCCGGCGGCGTCGGTGACCTCGGTGGAACCGGTCGGGAGCTGCCCGGGACGGTGAGCAGGGGGCTCACTCGCCCGACCACGTCCAGTCCGTCACCTCCGGCAGGTCCGTGCCGTGCTCGCGGATCCACGCGCGGTGGCGGGTACGGGCGTCCGCCATCGCCTGCCGGACCGGGACCGCGCGGGCACCCAGCCCCGGCACCCGGTCGATGACGTCCATGACCAGGCGGTAGCGGTCCAGGTCGTTGCTGACGACCATGTCGAAGGGCGTGGTCGTCGTGCCCCTCTCTTTGTAGCCGCGCACGTGCAGTTGGGCGTGGCCGGTGCGGCGGTAGGTCAGGCGGTGGATCAGCCACGGGTAGCCGTGGTAGGCGAAGACGACCGGTCTGTCGGCGGTGAACAGCGCGTCGTACTCCGCGTCGGACATCCCGTGCGGATGCTCCTCCTTCGGCAGCAGGCGCGTCATGTCGACGACGTTGACGACCCGTACGGCCAGCTCGGGGAGGTGGCGGCGGAGCAGGTCCGCGGCGGCGAGCACCTCCTGGGCGGGGACGTCGCCCGCGCAGCCGAGCACCACGTCCGGCGGCCGTTCGCCGGTCTCCGTGCCCGCCCAGGTCCACACCCCGGCGCCCCGCGCGCAGTGGGCGCGGGCCTCCTCAAGACCCAGCCAGTCGAAGCACGGCTGCTTGCCCGCGACGATCACATTGACCTGGTCGCGGCTGCGCAGCACGTGGTCGGCCACGCACAGCAGCGTGTTGGCGTCCGGCGGGAGATAGACCCGGACGACCTCGGGCGACTTGTTGAGTACGTGGTCGACGAAGCCGGGGTCCTGGTGGGAGAAGCCGTTGTGGTCCTGGCGCCAGACGTGCGAGGTGAGCAGGTAGTTGAGGGAGGGAACGGGGCGGCGCCAGGTCAGGGCGCGGGAGGTCCTGAGCCACTTGATGTGCTGGTTGACCATGGAGTCCACGATGTGCGCGAAGGCCTCGTAGCAGGAGAAGAGCCCATGCCGGCCGGTGAGGGTGTAGCCCTCCAGCCAGCCCTGGCAGAGGTGTTCGGAGAGGACCTCCATCACCCGGCCGTCGTGGGCGAGGTGTTCGTCGGTGGGCAGGGTCCGCTCCTGCCACGCCTTGCCGGTCGCCTCGTAGACGGCGTCCAGCCGGTTGGAGGCGGTCTCGTCGGGGCCGACCAGCCGGAAGTTCCGGCGCTCCGCGGTGCCGGCCATGATCTGCGCGAGGAGACGGCCGAGGACCCGGGTGGGCTCGTGCAGGGCCGCGCCGGGCCGCTCCACGGGCACGGCGTAGTGCTCCAGTGGCGGGAGGGGCAGCGAGCGGGTGAGCAGGCCGCCGTTGGTGTGCGGGTTGGCGCCGAGCCGCCGGGCGCCGCGCGGCACGTACTCCAGGACCCGCGGCAGCGGCCGCCCCTGCGCGTCGAAGAGCTCCTCGGGCCGGTACGAGCGCAGCCAGCCCTCCAGTCGGCGCAGGTGTTCGGGGTTGTCCCGGACCCCGGACAGGGGGACCTGGTGGGCGCGCCAGGTGCCCTCGACGGGCAGCCCGTCGACCTCGGCGGGACCGGTCCAGCCCTTGGGCGTGCGGAGCACGATCAGCGGCCAGTGCGGGCGGTCGAGGACGCCCTCCGCGCGGGCCACGCGCTGCGCGGTGGCGATGTGGTCCAGGGCGCGGTCGAGGGCGGCGGCCAGCGCCCGGTGCACGCGGCCGGGGTCGTCGCCGCTCACGTACAGCGGCTCGTGGCCGTATCCGCGCAGCAGCCGGTCCAGCTCCTCCTCGGGGAGGCGGGCGAGGACCGAAGGGTTGGCGATCTTGTAGCCGTTGAGGTGCAGGATCGGCAGCACGGCCCCGTCGTGCACGGGGTCGAGGAACTTGTTCGCGTGCCAGGAGGCCGCGAGCGGCCCCGTCTCCGCCTCGCCGTCACCGATGACGCAGGCGACGAGCAGCCCCGGATTGTCGAGGGCGGCGCCGTACGCGTGGGCGAGGGAGTAACCGAGCTCGCCGCCCTCGTGGACCGAGCCCGGCGTCTCCGGGGCGACGTGGCTGGGCACTCCGCCGGGGAAGGAGAACTGCCGGAACAGGCGCCCCATGCCCTCCGCGTCCCGGCTCACGTCCGGATACACCTCGCAATAGCTGCCCTCCAGCCAGGAGTTGGCGAGCACGGCCGGCCCGCCGTGCCCGGGACCCCAGACGCAGATCGCGTCCAGATCCCGTGCCGTGATCACCCGGTTGAGGTGGGTGTGGATCAGATTGAGCCCGGGGGTGGTGCCCCAGTGCCCCAGCAGCCGCGGCTTGATGTGCTCGGGCTCCAGCGGGACGGTCAGCAGGGGGTTGCTCAGCAGGTAGATCTGCCCGGCGGAGAGGTAGTTGGCCGCGCGCCAGTGGGCGTCCAGGGCCGCCACCTCGGCGTCGGTGAGCCCGCCCCGGTCCGGGTCGGTGCCGTGGGCGGGGCGCTGGGGGTCTGCGGGGGCCTGTGGCATGTGCTGCTCCTGGTGAGCGCGGCGGGTCGGCGTCCGGGACCCCGACGGGGTACCCCTCGCCTCCACCGGGAAACGGCACCCCGCCCGATGTCACCCTCCGTGCACCGTCGTGTGCTCCGAGTCGCGCCGTCCGGTGGTGCGGGAGATGCTGGTGCAGGCACTCCTTGGACGCGTGAGCGAGGGGAGAAGCGTGATCATGGTCGAGACGACACACCGGCGGCGCACCCGCGACGCCCCCGACACGGCCGACGCCTTCGCGCTCCTGGCGACCCTTCCCCCCGGCCCGGAGCGCGACCGGCTCCGGCAGGACGTGATCGCCGCCTGGCTGCCCATGGCCGAGCGCATCAGCCTGCGCTTCCGCAGCAGCGGCGAGAGCCCCGCGGACCTGCGTCAGGTGGCGGCCCTCGGTCTGGTCAACGCCGTCGACCGGTACGACCCCGGGCTCGGCCACGCCTTCGAGACCTTCGCCGTCCCCACCATCAACGGCGAGCTCAAGCGCCACATCCGCGACCACGCCTGGTCCGTGCACATCCCGCGCCGGGACCAGGAGCTGCGCACGGCCGTCCGCACCGCGCAGACGGTCCTCGGCCACCGGGACGCCCGGGCCCGGTCGACCCCGGCGGAGCTGGCAGCGGAGACCGGTCTGACCGAGGAGGAGGTGCGCCGCGGGCTCGCCGCCGAGGGCGTGCACAACACACTGTCGCTGGACCACCCGGTCCTCGGCGCCGACGACCTCCCGCTCGCCGAGACCCTCGGCTGGGCGGACCGCGCGCTGGACCTGGTGGTCGACCGGCAGGCCCTCAGGCCGCTGCTGAGCGCGCTGCCGGAGCGGGAGAAGTACGTCCTGTACTGGCGCTTCTTCGGCAATCTCACCCAGAAGCAGATAGGTGCCCGGCTGGGCGTCTCCCAGATGCAGATCTCCCGCATCCTCAGCCGCACCTGCGCCCGGCTCCGCCGGGAACTGCTCGACAAGGCCGGCCCGTCGGGCCGCACGGCAGGAGGCGTATCACCATGACGTCCGGCCACACCCACCTCACCCCCGATCTGCCGCCGATCGTCGAGATCCCCGACCTGCCCGGCGCCCAGCGCCCCCGGGGGAAGTCCGCCGACGGCGGTGGTGAGGAGTCCGCACATGGCGGTGGCGCCCACCATGATGACCATGATGGGCGCCACGAACGCGCAGGCGAGGACTCCGGCGGCTGACTGTGACCCCTCTCCGGCGCGGGTTGCGCGGATGCGGCTAGAAGCGCGCTCCGGGCAGGTGGGTCACCACCGGCCGTGCTCGCCGTGGCCACCGTGACCGTGGCTGTGGAAGTGCTCTTCCTCGTCGACGTTGGCGCAGGTGTTGCCGAAGGTGGGGTTCAGCAGACCGACGATGTCGATCGTGTTGCCGCAGAGGTTGAGCGGGATCTGAATCGGCACCTGGATGGCATTGCCCGAGATGATGCCGGGGGAGCCTACGGCCGCGCCCTCTGCTCCAGCATTTGCGGAAGCGATTCCCGCGGCGCCGGAAACGGCGGCGCCGGCGGCGAGGGTCAGGGCGGCGGCCTTGGCGATACGCGACATGGCTAAACCTTTCTCATGGGTGTTGAGCGGCAATTGTTGCCGGAGAATCCAGAGGGATTCGCCCAATATCGGCGCCGAACACCATAATTAACCCGGAAAGCCCAATAAGTCATATGGGCTGCATTTGGGGGGAGTTCACCCCAGGGGTGTTCAACTCCCCTGCCGGGCGGACACCTTCCGGCCGCCGGTGGCGTGCGGTGTGTCCGTACTCGGTGAGCGGCGATCCTCGAGTCCGCGCTGTCGCCCGCTCGCAGTGCCGTGCCGGTCGTGACCGACAGTGAGGAGTCGGTGACCCGCGTGAGCGCGACCGGATCGTGTGATGTTCCGCGCTCGGGTTTGTCCTGACAGCCTCCGGCTACGTACAGTTCTTCGAAGCTCCAATAGATCAGACGAACTGGGAAACGACAGCGCCGATGACGGTCACAGAAGAAAGCCGCGACGGTGCGGTCCACCAGTCGGGCATCGATCCGGAGCGCATGGCGGTCTGCCTGAGCGTGCTCGAAGAGCTCGACCGGCTGCCGGTCGACCACCCGCACGCGATCGAGATCCGCCGCGCCACCGCCGGGATCTACCGCACGGTCAAGCAGCGCCGCCGCCAGGAGCGCCGGGCCGCCAAGACCGCCAACGACAAGGCCGTCACCGAGGCCACCGCCACCGGCGCCGCGGACCGGATCGACGACGAGACGCGCGGCATCCCCCTCGCGGCCACGACCACCGCCCAGATCGTCGGCATCCTGGAGCGCCCCCGCTCCTGCTACATCTGCAAGACGCGGTACGTCGAGGTCGACGCGTTCTACCACCAGCTCTGCCAGGACTGCGCCGCCGAGAACCGGGCCCGCCGGGACGCCCGCACGGACCTCACCGGCAAGCGCGCGCTGCTCACCGGCGGCCGGGCGAAGATCGGTATGTACATCGCCCTGCGGCTGCTGCGGGACGGTGCGCACACCACCATCACCACGCGGTTCCCCAACGACGCGATCCGCCGCTTCAAGGCCATGCCGGACAGCGCGGACTGGCTGCACCGGCTGAAGGTCGTCGGCATCGACCTGCGCGACCCCGCCCAGGTCGTCGCCCTGGCCGACTCGGTCAGCGCCGAGGGCCCGCTCGACATCCTGATCAACAACGCGGCCCAGACCGTCCGCCGCTCCCCGGCCGCCTACCGCGAGCTCGTCACCGCCGAGGCCGCCCCGCTGCCCGCCGGTGAGCTGCCCGCCTCGGTGGTCTTCGGTGCCTTCGGCAGCGGTGCCCAGGCCGCGCTGCCCGCCCCGGCGGGAGCCAAGCACGACGAGCTCACCCCGCAGGCCCTCACCGAGCTCGCGCTGACCACCGGCTCCGCCTCGCTCGCGCGGGTCGAGGCCGGCACCGCGATCGACGCGGGCGGGCTCGTGCCCGACCTGGACGCCACGAACACCTGGATCCAGACGGTCGAGGAGGTCGACCCGGTCGAGCTGCTCGAAGTGCAGCTGTGCAATGTCACCGCGCCGTTCGTGCTGGTCAGCCGACTGCGTCCGGCGATGGCCGCCTCCACGGCCCGCCGGAAGTACGTGGTGAACGTCTCCGCCATGGAGGGCGTCTTCAGCCGCGGCTACAAGGGCGCGGGCCACCCGCACACCAACATGGCCAAGGCCGCGCTCAACATGCTCACCCGCACCAGCGCGCAGGAGATGCTGGAGGCCGACGGCATCCTCATGACCGCCGTCGACACCGGCTGGATCACCGACGAGCGCCCGCACCCCGACAAGGTGCGGCTCGCGGAAGAGGGCTTCCACGCCCCGCTCGACCTGGTCGACGGTGCGGCGCGCGTCTACGACCCGATCGTCCGGGGCGAGGCGGGCGAGGATCTCTACGGCTGCTTCCTCAAGGACTACTCCCGGGCGAACTGGTAGCCGGGCCGAGGGCCTTCCCCTATCCGAACCGCATATGCGAAATGCCGGGCGCGCTGGAGAATCCAGCCCGCCCGGCATTTCGCATATGCGGCGAAGCCGCGCCGGACGCGGCCGCTACGCGGCCCGCACGCGCGCCCGGGGATGCAGCGCCGCGTATTCGAGCGGCGCCGAGGGGTCGATCGAGACATCCAGCGGCGCCGGCTCCGCGCCCGCGCGGACCAGCAGGTCGCCGACCGCGGCGACCATCGCGCCGTTGTCCGTGCACAGCCGCATGGGAGGTACGCGCAGCTCGATGCCCGCGGCCGCGCAGCGAGACTGGGCCAGCGTCCGTACGCGTGAGTTCGCCGCGACGCCGCCGACCACGACCAGCGTGCCCACCCCGTGCTCGACGCACGCGGCGACCGCCTTGCGCGTCAGGACGTCCGCCACCGCCTCCTGGAGGGAGGCCGCGCCGTCCGCGACGGGCAGGGGCCGCCCCGCCGCCCGGTGCTGCTCCGCCCAGCGGGCGGCGGCCGTCTTCAGGCCGGAGAAGGAGAACGCGTAGCGGTCGTCGCGCGGCCCCGTCAGCGGCCGCGGGAACGGCACGGCCCGCGGGTCGCCCTCGCGTGCCGCCCGGTCCACGGCGGGCCCGCCGGGGTAGGGGAGGCCGAAGACCCGGGCGACCTTGTCGAAGCACTCGCCCGCGGCGTCGTCGAGCGTGTCGCCGAGGTGGACGATCGGATCCCGCGCCAGATCCCGCACGAGCAGCAGGGACGTATGGCCGCCGGAGACGATCAGCACCATGCAGGGGTCGGGCAGCGGCCCGTGCTCCAGGGTGTCCACGGCCACGTGCCCGGCGAGGTGGTGCACCCCGTACAGGGGCACGCCCAGCGCGTACGCGAAGCCCTTCGCGGCCGCGACGCCCACCTGGAGCGCCCCGGACAGCCCGGGGCCCGTCGTCACCGCGACCGCGCCGATGTCGCCCATCGACAGCCCCGCGTCGGCGAGCGCCGCCCGCACCACGGGCGCCGCCGCGTGCACGTGCGCGCGGGCCGCGATCTCCGGGACGACGCCGCCGAAGCGCGCGTGCTCGTCCATGCTGGAGGCGACCGCGTGCCCCAGCAGCTCTCCGTCCCGGACCAGACCGGCACCGGTCTCGTCGCAGGACGACTCGATCCCCAGCACCACCGGTGAACGCACCACGCCACGCCTCCTGCCATTGATAAGTAAATGCACATCCTATGCAGCAAGGCGGGGTGCGGATCCCGGCTGTTCCGCCGTCGCCCCAGGTCAGTAGAGTTCCGATGCCCCCTGACCACCGCAGATCCCTAAGGTGCGCCCCCGTGAGCCACGCCCCCGTGACCGTCGTAGGCATCGGCGCCGACGGCTGGCCCGGTCTCCCCCCGGCCTCCCGGGAGGCGCTGTGCGGCGCCGACGTGCTGATCGGTGGCCCCCGCCAGCTGGAACTGCTGCCCGCGCAGTGCGCGGGGGAGCGCGTCCCCTGGCCCTCGCCGCTGCGCCCCGCCGTGCCGGGACTGCTGGCGGAGCACGCCGGGCGGCGGGTCTGCGTGCTGGCCAGCGGCGACCCCATGTTCTTCGGCATCGGCCGCACGCTCGTGGACGTCCTCGGCGACGCCGCCCGCCTGCGGGTGCTGCCGCACCCCTCCTCCGTGTCGTACGCCTGCGCCCGGCTCGGCTGGCCGCTGGACGACACCGAGGTGCTCAGCCTCGTCGGCCGCCCCCTCGCGGCCCTCTCCGCCGCCCTGCACCACGGGCGACGGCTGCTGCTCCTCAGCTCCGGCGCGAACACCCCCGCCGAGGTCGCCGGACTGCTGGACGCGCGCGGCTTCGGGCCGAGCAGGATGACCGTGCTCGAACAGCTCGGCGGCGAGCGCGAGCGCCACGTCGAGGGAACGGCCGCCGGCTGGGAGCGGCCGCCCGGTGACGCCCTCAACGTGATCGCCGTCGAGTGCCTGCGCGCGCCCGGCGCGCCCCGCCTGCCGCTCACGCCCGGCCTGCCGGACGAAGCCTTCGAGCACGACGGGCAGTTGACGAAGCGCCATGTACGGGCCGTGACGCTGGCCGCCCTCGCCCCGGCCCCCGGCGAGCTGCTGTGGGACGTGGGCGGCGGTTCCGGCTCCATCGGCATCGAGTGGATGCGCGCCCACCGCTCGTGCCGGGCCGTCACCGTCGAACGCGACGCCGTACGGGCCGGGCGCATCGCCCGCAACGCCGAGGCGCTGGGCGTGCCCGCGCTGCGCGTCGTCACCGGCGCGGCCCCCGCGGCGCTCGCCGGACTGCCCGTGCCCGACGCGGTGTTCATCGGCGGCGGGCTCACCGCGCCCGGCCTGCTCGCCGTCTGCTGGGACGCCCTCCCCGAGGGCGGGCGGCTCGTCGCCAACACCGTCACCCTGGAGTCCGAGGCGCAGCTCACCGACTGGTACCGGCGCCACGGCGGCGAGCTGACGCGCCTCGCCGTCGCCCGCGCCGTCCCCGTCGGCGGCTTCACGGGCTGGCGGCAGGCGATGCCCGTGACGCAGTGGGCGGTGGTCAAGCCGGCGGCCGGAGCCGACGGCGCAGCACCGGCGCGCCCCTGACCTGCCCAGGTACGGAAGAACAGCCCACCATCCCGCTAGGAGACCTCCAGCCATGACCGTGTACTTCATCGGTGCCGGCCCCGGCGCCGCCGACCTGATCACGGTGCGCGGTGCGCGGACGCTCGCCCGCTGCGGCGTCTGCCTCTACGCGGGCAGCCTCGTGCCGCGTGAACTCCTCGCCGAGTGCCCGCCCGACGCCCGCCTCGTCGACACGGCGCGGCTGGACCTGGACCAGATCACGGACGAGTTCGTCCGCGCCCACGAGGCCGGTCACGACGTGGCCCGGCTGCACTCCGGCGACCCCGCCGTCTTCAGCGCGGTCGCCGAGCAGATGCGGCGCCTGGACGCCGTGGGCATCCCGTACGAGATCGTGCCCGGCGTGCCCTCCTTCGCGGCGGCCGCCGCCGCGCTCGGCCGCGAGCTGACCGTCCCCACCGTGGGCCAGACCGTGATCCTCACCCGCATCGCCCAGCAGGCCACCCCCATGCCCCCGGGTGAGGACCTGGCCACGCTCGGCCGCAGCGGCGCCCTGCTCGTCCTGCACCTCGCGACCCGCTACACCGACCGCGTCGTCTCCGAACTCCTCCCGCACTACGGCGCCGACTGCCCCGCCGCCGTCGTCGCCATGGCCAGCCGCCCCGACGAACTCGTCCTGCGCGGCACGCTCGCCGACATCGCCGGACAGGTGAAGGAGGCGGGCGTGGTGCGGACGGCGGTCATCATCGTCGGCCGCACGCTGGCGGCGGAGCAGTTCCCGGACAGCCACCTGTACTCCACGGCGCGTGAGCGCTGAGGCGTGGCCACCCCCGCGTGGAACCCCGCGTGGCATCGGCGCACGGCTCGGGCGGACGCACCAGGTCTAACCTGGAGATATCACCCGGGAGGTGAGGCCGTCATGGCATTTATGCAGATAGTCGACTGCAAGACCCGCAGTTACGACGACATGAATCGGCTCATGGACGAGTGGGTCGAGGCGACCGAGGGCAAGCGCACCGCCACCCACGCCGTCGTCGGCCGGGACCGCTCCGACAGCGATCACTATGTGGAGATCATAGAGTTCCCCTCGTACGAGGAGGCGATGAGGAACTCGGATCTCCCGGAGACCAACCGCATCTTCGAGGAGATGGTGGCCCTCTGCGAGGGTGAGCCCGCCTTCACCGACCTCGACGTGGTCCGCGACGAACAGCTCAACAAGACGACGGCCCGCCGCTTCTTCGAGGACATCGCCGTCGGGGGCGACCTCGGCCTCGTCGACGAGCTGTTCGCCGCCGACTACCACGACCACGACATCGGCAAGGAGACGGACACCGCCATCGGGTCCGGCGTCGTCAAGGACGACGTCACCCGCTGGCGCGACGCGTTCGACTTCCACTTCGCTCTCCACGGCCAACTCGCCGAAGGCGACGAGGTGGTGACGCGATGGACGTGGCGGGGCACGCACACGGGGGAGTTCATGGGCGTCGCACCGACCGACCGGGACGTGGAGATGACGGGCGTCACGGTCTTCCGCTTCCGCGCCGGCCGGATCCAGGAAGGCTGGTGGACGTACGACCTGCTGCGCCTGGCCCGGCAGTTGGGCGCGGTGCGGATGTAGTTCCGGGGAGGGGCGTTCGTCAACCGGCCCCGGGGCCGAGAGGTTCCGCCCGCCCCACTATCGTTCCCGCGCGGTCGATGCAGATGACGTCGACCGCGACCGGCGCACCCCGCAGCACCGCGAGAGCCTCGTCGCGCGCGGCGACCGCGACCAGATCACCCAGCGGAACGCCGCGCGCGGCGCACCGCTGGAGCGCGTCCAGGCCCGTGTTCGCGGCGGCGACCGCCGCCGCGAGGCCGGCATCGGCCCCGCCCCGCCGGGCCAGCTCCGCCAGGAACCCCTTGTCGACCTGCGAGCGCGCCGAATGCAGATCCAGATGCCCCGCCGCCAGCTTGGACAGCTTCGCGAAACCGCCCGCCACCGTCAGCCGGTCCACCGGGTGCCGGCGGATGTACTTCAGCACCGCGCCCGCGAAGTCGCCCATGTCCAGCAGGGCGTCCTCCGGCAGGCCGTGCACGGCCACCGCGACCTTCTCCGACGTGGAACCCGTACAGCCCGCCACGTGCGTACGGCCCGCCGCGCGCGCCACGTCCACACCGCGCCGGATGCTGTCGATCCAGGCGGAACAGGAATACGGCACGACGATGCCCGTGGTGCCCAGGATGGACAGCCCGCCCAGGATGCCGAGCCTGGGGTTCCAGGTGGAGCGGGCGATCTCCTCGCCGTGGTCCACGGAGATCTCCACCTCGACGTCGCCCGTGCCGCCGTGCCGCGCCGCGACCTCGGCGACGTGGTCGCGCATCAGCTGCCGGGGCACGGGGTTCACGGCGGGTTCGCCGACGGGCAGCGGCAGCCCGGGGCGGGTCACGGTCCCCACGCCGGGACCGGCGCGGAAGACCACCCCGGAACCGGGCGGCAGTACGCGTACGGTCGAGCGGATCAGCGCGCCGTGCGTCACGTCCGGGTCGTCCCCGGCGTCCTTGACGACCGCGGCCATGGCCCGGCCCCCGCCCAGTTCCTCGGCGGCGAGCGCGAAGGCGGGCGTCTGCCCCTTGGGCAGCGTGATCGTCACCGGGTCGGGGAAGTCGCCGGTGAGCAGCGCGGTGTAGGCGGCGGTCGTCGCGGCCGTCGCGCAGGCACCCGTCGTCCAGCCGTGCCGCAGCCCGGTGTGGGCGAGTTGCGCGGTACGCCCGCCCTTGGGCTGCGCGGCCTCGGTCTCAGTCACGGTGGCCTCCGGCCGTAGAGTGGGCCCCGACCCATGAACGCCCGGCAGCAGCACGGGCACAGCGAACGGAAGGGCCCGCGGTGAGCGCCGAGCGCCACGTCCTGATCCTGGGCGGCACGACCGAGGCGCGCCGCCTGGCCGCCGAGCTGGCGGCGGACCCGGCCCTGCGCGTCACCAGCTCCCTCGCGGGGCGCGTCGCCGAGCCCCGGCTGCCCGCGGGGGAGGTGCGCATCGGGGGGTTCGGAGGGCCCGGCGGCCTGGCCCGCTGGCTGCGCGAGCAGCAGGTGGACGCGCTCATCGACGCCACCCATCCTTTCGCCGGCACGATCAGTTTCAACGCGGCGGAGGCGGCCGCCTCCGCCCGTGTCCCGCTGCTCGCCCTGCGCCGCCCGGGGTGGGTCGCGGGCCCGGGGGACCGCTGGACTTCCGTGGCGTCGCTGGACGAGGCGGCGCGGGCGCTGCCCGCGCTGGGGGAACGGGTGTTCCTGACCACGGGCCGGATGGGGCTGGCCGCCTTCGCGCATCTTGAGGATATGTGGTTCCTCGTACGCTCCGTGGACGCCCCCGAGCCGCCGGTGCCCGCGCGGATGGAGACGCTGCTGGACCGTGGCCCCTTCACGCTCGACGGCGAGCGCTTGCTGCTGCGTCGGCACCGCATTGACGTCGTCGTGACGAAGGACTCCGGCGGGGCGGCGACTTCGGCGAAGCTTGTCGCCGCGCGGGAGGCGGGGGTTCCGGTGGTGGTGGTGCGGCGGCCTTGTGTGCCTCGCGATGTGCGTGAGGTCGCTGATCCGGGTGCGGCCGCGTCGTGGCTGAGGGAGATTCTTCCCCAGCCCCGCCCCTTCCCGTAACCGGGGCGGGTGCCCCGGACCCCCGGCCGTGGGTCCGTTGCCGCCTGCGGCGGGAGCGGCCTGCGGCCGCGTCCTCAAACGCCGGACGGGCTGAATTGTGTGGACCTAGCCGCGAATTCAGCCCGTCCGGCGTTTGAGGACAGCGCGCGGAGCGTGCTTCGGGGTCTGGGGCGGAGCCCCAGTTACGGGAAGCCCCGATGCTCGTAAGTAGGTGTTCTGGAGCCTAGTGCCTGGTCAGGGCATGCGGAAGCCCTCACCAGCCGTGGAGTAGCCCGATGGTCCGAATGCTCATGTTTCACTCAAATAGGATCGGTCGCGGCGAGATGTGCGCTGTCATGAACCATGAGCATCCGTACACGGCGCCGTCGCGCGCTGGTGGTGACGTTGATAGTCGGCGGTGGCTTGCTGCTGGCTGCCTCGGCTGTCTGGTGGGGTGGACCGGTATGGCGGGTACTCGTACCGATGGCGCGGCCCGGGTGGTCCGGCCTTAAACCGGATGTCAAGGCTTCGACTGAGGCACAGTCCCGGTCGGCCGTCATGCAGGCTATGTCGACTTTCATTCAAGCCATAGGAGGTTTGGGCGCAGGCTTACTCTTGATCTACGCGGCCCTCAACTACCGCTTGAACCGTCGAGGACAGGAGACAGACCGGTTCGTCAAAGCTCTCGAACGACTCGGTTCCGGCCAGCGGTACGTACGCATCGGCGGAGTCCTGGCCATGGAACAGATCGTTGAGGATGCCCCGGGGCATGCCTCCCACGCTGCCCGGGTCCTCAACGACTTCATCCGTGACTGCGCCCCTCGTAGACCCGAGTCGGAGCCCATCACTCGTCAGCGTGTCACCGAAGCACGCCGCGCGGCACGCCATCGCCCCGCTTCCCGAGTGGAAATCAAACCGGCGCTTCCCCGAGAGCTTGACGCCGATGTGCAACGGGCTCTCACCCTGCTCACTCGCCCTTCCTTTCGCTGCCACGTTGATGCAAACGAATTCATCGACCTCGTCGATTTTCACCTCACTGGTGCCCAACTTGCTGGAGCGAATCTCATCGGCGCCCAACTCGTCAGGGCTGACCTCACCGGCGCCCGACTCGACGAAGCGAACCTCGCTGGCGCCTGGCTCGGCGGGGCGAACCTCACTGGCGCTCTGCTCCTTCGGGCGAACCTCACCGGCGCCCGACTCGACGAAGCGAACCTCGCTGGCGCTCTGCTCCTTCGGGCGGATCTCACCGGCGCTCATCTCGACAGGGTGAACCTCACCGGCGCCGTGCTTCACTCGGCCAACTTGCGATCAGCGCAGGGGCTGACGGTTACGCAAGTAATGCGTGCAGATCTAACAACGACCACCCAACTGCCCCCTGCCATAGCAGCCGATCCGCGTGTCATCGCAAGGATCAAGGAATCCGAAGAGCTCGACAGGCCCCAGCTTGGTCTTGCTGCTCAGCAGAAAGCCCCGCCCGGCACGTGGCCGGACAGGGCCGGGTAGCAGCCTGGATCAGCCGCAGAACGACTCTTCAACGGCACTGACGATGCGGGCCGCTTGGTCGTCGCTCAAGCTCGGCACCGTTCCGCCCTGGTAGCGCTGCTTTGCGTTGCTGCGCACTGTGTCCGGGTCCTTGTGCTGCTTGAGGTCTGCGCACACGTCCCGGGCACGGCTCACGGCGCGGCTCTCCTTGACGACCAAGCCTGGGTCGACGTCCCGCAGTGCGGCTATGAGTTTGGCCGTCTGCGCAGTGTCGGGCGAGGGGACGCCGGAACTCGGTCTCGGCGCGGCTGTGGTCGGCTGCTTTGCGGGCTTGGCGGGCGCTGTGGCGGACGGTTTGGCTTCGGCCTCGGCATTGTCCTTGTCGTCCTCGAACAGCGACAGGATTCCCCCGAGTACGAGCACGCCCGCACCGACCGTGATCCATGTACGGGTCTTCTTCTGCACTGTGGCCCCTCCTTACCGGCAACTGCAAGATCACTCGTGCTTATCACGCATCGGCACCGTAGACGTGGGATAGATCGATATCCGCCACGGGGCAGCGGAAAGCCCCGCCCGGCACGATGGCCGAACGGGGCTGGTTCCGTCTTGAGGGCTCTACCGGATCACGTCGTCCGGGGTCGGTCCGGCGCCCAGCTTCGGGGCGCACACGGGGCAGGCGTACAGGGTTCTTCCAGAGCTGCTGGTGCCCTGTATCCATCGGATGGCGACGGGGGCGCGGGTGACCGTCTTGCACTCGGTGCAAGGTTCCACGTGGGCAGTCGGCACGACAGGGAACCGCTCGTCCAGAGTCATGCGGACACCCCCGCGGTGGTGAACGAGGACGCCGGGAACGGGGCTCCGGGGTAGCTGTACGGGTAGTCCTCGCCGAGCGTGGCGAGGAAGAGAGCTCGTCGCCGTTCTTGGATCACGCGGAGTTCTAGGGTGTCCTCGGCTTGGCGCCGGAACAGCTCGGCCGCTTCTTCCTTGCTCGGGCTCCGCCACGGGGACAACCACGGGCTGACGGGGGCGGGCTCGGGGGTCGGCACGGGCACATGGGCGGGGTCCGCTGCGTGGCGTCCGTGGGCGGGCTTGAGCAGGCGGAACAGCAGCACCGCAACGGGTGCCAGCACCGCCACCAGGGCGAGGGCGATAACATCGCGCATAAGTCGTTCAGCTCCTTCGAAGCTGTCTCGGCGAGCCCCGGCGGACCGGTCCTAAGCGGTCTTCCGGGGCGTTTTCGTGTTCGACGATAGCCCTTTACGTCAAGACACGTAAAGGCTCGTAAAGGAACGTCAACGAACGTGGCCGTAAGTGTGCTGTCGTTGTCCTCGCGCTAGCGTCGTCGGCATGGACTACAGCCCCGACGCGAAGATCATTCGCGATGCGCCCGAGCCCCCGTTTGAACAGCTCGCGGGCATCCTGCGGGCGCGCATCGCCCGCGGGGACTGGAAGCCCCGTCGTCCGATCCCTGCCGAGTCCCGGTTGGGCGAGGAGTACGAACTTTCGCGGCCGACCGTCCGCCGTGCGATCGCTGTCCTGGTGGCCGATGACGTGCTGTTCGTCGTCCCGCAGCGAGGTACATACGTCCAGGGCAGCGAGCCCGCCGGCGAGGGCGCGTCGTAGCCTCCGGCCGCGAGTGTTACCGGAGCCGTGACGGGCGCGCGGTGGCGTCTGCCGAAGCGGCATACGATCATCGGCGGGCCCCGGTCTGGTGCCGGTGGAGTCGGCAATGGGAAAGACCGGGGCCCAATCAGCGCAGAGCCCCGCCCGCACGCCTCGGAGGGAAGCGCACGGGCGGGGCCCAGAGGTGGCACCCTCACCTGCGAAGCGGCACCCCAGTGAAGGGGCGGACCGGGGCGAGAGCTCAAGCGCGTCTGCTTGGTCCGGGCACGTCTGCCCACGCTCAAGGCTTGTCCGGTCGGGGGTGCCACCAGATCGGGGTTACATCGGAGGGGACTCCGTCACGGGTTGATCGTGAAGGAGCAGTTGCAGTCTCCGCATTCGCAGTACGCCGACCCATCTTCCTGCGGGTAGACGGTGACATTGCTGGACCCGCAATTGGTGCAGTTCATGACACTCCTAACGCTTGGTCACTGAAAGACCGAATGCGCGGACAGGCAACCAGGTTCCTCGCACATGATGAGCACCCCTAGAGAGCCCTGGTCATGGACTGAGACCCGCGCGGAGTTGCACCGCTTGCACCTGAGCCTGCCTTGTGCCCCCAGGTGCGCCCTGGCCCGTGCATTGGTCTTGTTGGTGATCTCGGGCTTGTGCATGACTTCTCCTGCCGTCCGCTTATATGCCTGTGGCTGGTGTCACATGGTCCCGCACTCGGCATCCACGTGTGCAGGAGTTACGTACACCCGCCCGGCCGCCGACCGTCCTAAGGGGGCGACCGGGCGGGCGTGGTTCCCGCCCCTGCCGGGATAGGTGATGTGTAAGAGGCGCATCATCCATGACCCAGCGGGGCGGAGTCTGTTGAAGCCTTCCGGCTGTCCCCCGTACAGCCGGAAGGGGGTGGGTACCCGGTCGACCGCTGGACCTCAACCGACGGTCGACCGGGCGTTGGTGCCCGCCCCTCTGTCATCGGCATGGCGCCTCGGGGGATGCGGGCGCCGCAGAGGGGCAGGCGGTCTAGGGGGTGCCGTGCTGGTGCGGCAGGCAGAACGCTTCGAGCCGCTGCGCGGCGTCGACCAGCGTGCGCAACTCGTCCATGCCTTCCTGCCACTCGCGCAACCGGGCAATGACGACCTGGGCGAGTTGATCGCGGAATTCCTGGGTGTCGTAGACGGTCGGGCTGTAGGCGGGGGTCAGCGCGTCCGCCGTCACGTCACCTGCCGGGGGCGCAGGGGGTTCGGCCGATGCGACCACGAAGGGCGGGCGAGTGCGCTCCGCGTCGGCGGGATGCTGCTCAACTATCGGCCAGTGAGGCTCGGGCATCACACCTCCCCGTGGGCACGCGCGTTGTGGGTGCCCCATCCCGCGCTGAACTCGGCCAACTCTTTCTCAGCCCTGCGGATCGCGGCTTTGTCGCGCTGCACCTTGGCCCACTGAAGCCTTCCTGTAGCCCCGTTGACGGCGTCTCGGAACCGGTCACAGACTCGGCAATGGATCACCATCTACGCGCCCGGTTGAGCAGGGTGACGCGGGCGCGAAGGCGCTCGTTGTCGGTGGCTCGGCGGTACGTGGTGGTGTGCCAGGGGTCTCCGCCGTCCAGCGGGCGAAGAGTCACCTTCCGGCCGTCCCAACCGATCACCTTGCCGACTTGATCGCGCGCGGGGTCGGTGACCAGCTCCCCTAGTCCGGGGGCCCATTGGGCGGTTCCGTGCTGGTTGACGGCGAAGGCCGTCCGGTGCTGATCATCCATTGCGGTGCGCCTCCTCCCAGTGCCGGCGGGACTCTTCGCGGGCCCACGCGTCCAGGTCCCAGTCACAGGCCACCCACGCCGACCGGCGCATGTTGTTCAGGCTCGTACAGCGCTTGCACTGATCGACGAGCATGCCGACGACGATGCCGCCGACGCCGGGCGAGTGAGGCAATGAGGGCAACGGTTCCGCCCTCCGCTTGGTGCGAACGTTCTTGCTGGACATGGCCGCTCCCCTCCGTAGTGCTTCCACTGCCGGGGAGGTTCAGCGTGACCTACAGTCAGAGTGTCTTCAACTTGCGAGGATTGCTCGGAGAGTTGGGAGCCTGGATGGTGAACCGTAAGGAACTGGACCCCGAAGAGTCGCCTGGTGCGCGCTTCGGGCAGCGGTTACGTGCGCTGCGGGACGAGCGCGGCTGGACGCAAGACGATCTAGGCGAGCGCATGGGGTGCTCCGGAACGCACATTTCCGCCGTCGAAACTGGTCGACGTCCGCCAACTACCCGCTTTGCGAAGAGTGCCGACAGGGTGTTCGGCACGGGGGACAGACTCGAACGTCAGAGCAGTGCCGTGCGTCACACGGCGCTCATTGAAGGATTCCCGGAGTACGTGACGCACGAAGCACGAGCCACAGAGGTCAGGCTGTATGAGGTGGGCGTCATCCCTGGTCTGCTCCAGACACCGGAGTATGCAGCGACGCTAGAAGCGGATGCGGTACGGCGGGAGGCGATCACTCCCGAACAAGCTGACGAGCGAGTGCAGCTGGTGGCGAAACGGCAAGCCACCCTTGTACGGTCGCCGTCGCCCCTGATCTTCGCGGTACTTGACGAAGGGTGCATCCGCCGACCGATGGGGGACCCTGCTGTCATGGATGCTCAGTTCGCGCGCCTGCTTGAGTTCGCCGAGCTGCCGAACACCGTGTTGCAAGTTGCGCCGTTCTCCATGGGGGCGCGCAGGCCGTTCAACTTGCCGCTCTACATCCTGACGCTGCCGGACCGCTCGCTGATGTCCTACGCCGAATCGGCCCACCGGGGCCATCTCGAACGTGAAAGTACGTTCGTACTGCCCGTACTGACCGCCTACCATCAGTTGCAGGCCGAAGCGCTTTCTCAGGCTGCATCTGTGGCCGTGATCGAGCAGGTACGAAAGGGCATCTCGTGAAGACCGATTCCCCCCGTTGGTTCAAGTCCTCCTACAGTGGTAACGGCGGCGCCTGCGTCGAGATTGCCGCCGACTTTGTCACCACGCGCGGCGTGGTCCCCGTCCGTGACTCCAAGGACCCGAACGGCCCGGTCATGGACTTCCCCGCCGATGCATTCTCATCCTTCGTGGCAGGCGTCAAGGCTGGACAGTTCGGCAGCGTCTGACCACTCCTGACTACCCGAAGCGCGTTACAGGCCCCGCCGCTCCATCCTCTTCGGAGCGGCGGGTCTTGGTATTAGGCAGCAAGGCCGAAGGACACGAACACGGCTCGGGCCCGCTGGTCGGGCGGTCCTGGCTCGGGCGTGAGGTCAGCGAGGTACACGCCCCACGCGCGCGCCGCCCCTCGACCCCGTCACTCTTTACAAGTGGCGGGGCGTGTCGCAGATGCCCGCAGGGCGCAGCCCTCTGCCGCGGACTCGGCGTATGGCGTCCAGTTTGGTGGGCTTGTGCTGCCCGTACTGGCATGCGGTCCATGGCTCGTCCCACTGCACCCAGATTCCGGATTCGGGGCTGCGGACCCACTCGACCGAGCCGGCGAGCACGCGCGTGGGGGTGTGCCTGGCCAACAGGCGGAAGCCCGAGTACTTGGCGGTTCGCAGCAGGCGTGCCACGACTCCGCCTTGTGATTCCAGAATCAGGGCCAGATCCTCACACGATCCGATCTGGTCCTCGCCCAGCACGGTGGGCAGGGTGGGGCACTCCGTCCAGCCCGCTTGGGTCTGTACATGCACCGTTGTCTGAACTCGGGACTCCTTGCAGTGTGTAGCCATGCGACCACGCTAGATCAGGTGTTCGATCTTGGGAAGGGGAATTTACGGATATGGGTAGCGTGGGTGATCTTGCCCAGTGCGGCCTAGGTTCGGCGGCTCTTGACGGGCGAACCCTGCCGCTGTACGCAAAAATCCCCCGCCGAAGCGGGGGATTTGGGCTATCGGACGTCGCGGCGGTCCGGCGGACCGGACAGCAGTAGTGGGACCTCGCCGGCTCGGCGGGTGACCGTAGCGACTGTGCGCCCCTCGACGTCCCGGACGTGAATGTCCACCAGGGCGCCGCAGCGGGTGACGGTCACGGTTCCGCCGTCACGAGTCGGGATGGTCACCACGTGAGCGCCCATTCCGCGAGCGTCTTCCGCCCTTTGCTGGAGTTGCAGGGTTGGCATGCGGGCGCCACGTTGCGCTCTACGTCGTGCCCGCCGAACCCAAGCGGGGCCACGTGGTCAAGGGTCGTAGCCTCGCTGTCGCAGTAGCAGCAGCGCGAGCCCCAACGCTCGAATATCGCCGCGCGGCTGTACGGCTCGTGGTCGGCGCCGTACCGGCGAGCCCGATCCTTGGACTTGTGCCGAGCGTGCGCGTCCGGGTTCTCACGCTTCCACTGTCTGGCTCGGGCCTGCTCTTGGTCCCGATGGGCGTCACGCCAACGTTTTCTGGAGGCTCGAACCTTGTCTCGGTTGCGTTCTCGGCAGTCCCGCGCCCGCTCGCGGACTACCTCTCGGTTGGCATCTGCGTGCGCCTTTGCCGCGGCACGCTTACAGACCTTGCAAGCGCCCGTCAGCCCGTCACGGTTGTCGGGTGCCGCGTAGAACTCCCCAACTGCTTTAGTCACTCGACACTTTGCGCAGGTCTTCACCATGCCCGAGCTCCCGCCCGGTACAGCTCGGCGAAACGTTTCTGCGCTTTGCAGCGAGCTTCGTGCACTGCCTTTGGGGTGGTGTTCATGTCCGCAGCCAACTCCGCGTCCGAACCGTGCTGCCCGTAGTCACGCACCGGGGATATGCCGTGATCGGCTTTGAGTACGTGACGCTGCCGTTCGCTCAACAGGCCCAAGCTGTGGTGGACTTGCTTGCGGATGGTCTTGCGCCTGGTGCTCTCGTAGTCGGTGTGATCGAGCAGATCGGCAGGGACACCACTCTCGGCAGCGACCACGTCCCCGAGGGTGATTGTGTCGCCGTACAGGTCTTCATTCAGCGGGCGGTCGAGCGAATCCGTGCCGAGCCAGGACAGCAGCGCGGCATGCGCGTGCCCAGGGCTCATCTTGCGCGAACCCATCGCATCGGTGCTCGCGATCCGAGCCGCGTCATAGGGGTCGCCGGCCGCCAAGGTCAGGGCTAGGTCGAAATCCTTCACCGCCTGCTCAGTGACACCGGGTCGGCTGATCTGCCGTCGAAGATTACGCATCACAGAGCGCAACTCCCTGTCAATGAACGCCATGAACTGGGCACCGCTTTCGCCGTCAAATTTCCCGAGGTACTCCCATACAGTGATGCGGCCAGCCTGAGCAAGATCTTCCGCCAAATCATGGTCAGTTAGACCGAAATTTGTGGCGTAGTTAGAGGCTCGTTGCAGGATAAGGGTTTCCGTCTCCGCTATTACGGCACTTACTGCATCGATTTCGTTCCGCTTGGCTGCCGCAATCATGTCCGCAGTCAGGTGCGTCATTGAGCATCGCTCCGTGTTCGGGTGGCTTTGCTCCTCGTGGGGAGCAGGGCTTGCCCGGAACGGGGCGTGCGAAGGCCAGAAAGGGGCCGTGACCCTTACTCAATGCGCTTTAAAAAGGGCATGAAAAAGCCCCGTCCCGGTGTCGCAGGACGGGGCTTGCGCATTGCCTAATCACTGCTTGCTTTCCGAACTTAGGGGTCGGAAATGAAAGCGGCAAAGCTGTTAATACAGTTGAAAGCGGGACACATTGCTTTAAAAGCTCTAAATCACACCCCTAGTTGAGATCTTCATGTCACGCCGAGTGAAAGTTGTGAAGGGTCTTCACTCGCGAGAATGGTTTGCGCCGTCTGCTCTCCTACTTGAGGAGGATCAAGGGCTCGCCCTCTTGATCACTTCGTGACCATTGGCAGCACAACCGAGGGCGGGTGTTAAATGTCCGCGAGCAAATACCACGGCGCTCGGCGAAGGCGGTGATCAGTAATCGGCGCCGTACAGGCTGCCCCACGACCGGCCGCCTATCTCTGCCTCGGCCTCGATGGGCACCCCGTAGAGGGGCCACGTCATGCACTTTTCGAACTCGCGGGCTATCTCCTCGGCCTCCTTCTTTGGGACTGAAGCCAACAGCTCGTCATGAATAGGCAAGCGGCAGTATTCGAGCAGTCCAGCGGATTCGGTATTCAACATGGACTGTCCGAGCACGTCACGGGCAGCGCTTTGACACATGTAGTTCGTTACGGCGTATGTGCGGTCCCGGTCCAATGGCAGCCGGCGACCGGTCGCAGAAATCGAGACCATGCCTGTTTGAAATGCCTCGCGCTGCCAGCGTGAAGCGGCTCGACGAATCTCCGGATACAGCTTGTCGTACGCCCTTAGGGCGCGCTGTACATCCTCGATAGGGGCGCCAGACTGACGCGAGATCGTTTGCGCACCGCCGCCGTACACCTTCCCGAACCCGATTGCCTTAGCTAGCTTTCGATGGGCTTTGGTGAAGTTCCGACCGAATACGAGTCGGGCCGTGAAGTCGTGCAGATCCTCGCCCCCGGATATCGCCTCTTTCATACGCCTCACGTCGGCGAGGGCAGCGAGGACGCGCATTTCTACGGCGCTGAAGTCAGTTGAGATCACGACGTGCCCGTCATCGGCGAGCAGACAGCGCCGGATCATGGCGTCCGAGGACGGAAGGGTTTGGAGCGCCGGACGCGTGATGGACATCCGACCCGTGCGAGCGGCGAGCGGGGATATGAACGGGTGCACGCGACCCGCGGCGTCCACAGTGTCCAGGAACGTCCGCGCGTACGCCTTCCCCCACTTCCCGGCCCGCTTGCTCCGAAGTACCGCCACAGCCAAGGGATTTGGCGTGCGGGTGTCGAGCGGTTCGCCCTGTAGGGACAGGTCCGCGAGGCGGGACAGGACTGCCTTGTCCACCTTGACGGCCCCCGAGTCGGTCCGCTCGGTCAGCGTCTCGCCCATGCCCACGAACGCCTCGGCCAACTGCGCCGTCGAGTTGACGTTGGTCACCCCGTACCGCGCGGCCTGGTCGGCGTACTGCTGTGCGTCGTCGCGTAGCCGGCGGTCGAGCTGGTGCGTGTAGTCGAGATCGAGCACCAGGCCCGTGCGCTGCATGTGGGCGCACAGCCTCGCTATCTCATGCTCGTACGTGACCAGCTCGGGGCGCACACCGAGCCGCGCGAGTTCGCGCCGTAGCTTCGGTTCGAGCCGAGCAGTCAGCAGTACGTCAAGCCCCGCGTAGAGAAGGAAAGTTGGGTCTTCCAGCGGGATGCCTGCCCACCCGGTTTCTTTGGTCAGCCCGAGGGACCTGAATACCGCGGTAAGCCCCGCCTGAGTGTCGGGCGAGGCGGGGTCTACCCAATACGCGGAAAGGGGCTTCAAGCCCGTACCTATGCCGCCCTCTTGGGGCTGCCTCGGGTCAATGAGCGCCGCCAACACGCGCGTGTCTGTCGTCCACGGTGCGAGGTCTTCCAGGGGAATGCCCGCGTGCCGGTCCAACACCAGCCAGTCATAGGGCGCGTTGTGGATGAGGATGTGGCGTGCCCGCGCCAGCGCGTCACGGGCGGAAGAGGCGAAGTACCCGCCTCGCTCGTATGGCAAAACCCACGCGTCGTGAGCGTCGCCAAACTGCACTGTGCGGAGCCGGAAAGTCGAACTGAAAACGTCCAGGCCCGTGGTCTCGGTGTCCACGGCGATTGGCCCGCGCCCGCGTGCCTGGTAGAACCATTCCCAGAACTCGTCTAGATCGTTGGTGGTCTCGGGCACGTGTACCGTGACCGGCTCGCTGGCTATCTCATACCGGAAAACCTTCATAACTTCCCCCTCAAAGCAAAAAAGGGGGCTGCCCACCTGGTGTAGGTGAGCAGCCCTGCGTGTGTTGGTGTTAGTTGCCGAAGATTCCCGGACCGACCGCATCGGGGCTTTCGTCGGCTAGGCGGAGCCCGCCCAGTGCAATGCCTTTGTTGGTCTTCTTGCGCACGGCCCCGCGTTCCTCCATGGCGTCGTAAAAAGACCGCCTGGTCCACTGTTCCTTAGCGGGCAGATTCTCGGCCTCGCACCATTCGAGATATGCGTTGAACGCGTCGTTTCCATTGATCACAACGGCCTCGTCGGCGGACTCCAGCACGCCCGGTAGGAAGCCCGCGAGCGGGTCCGAGGTCTCGCGGTACTCCTGACTTGCACCCATGATGACCTGTGGGTCTTGCAGTCCACCCCGATACCACGCCATGGCCCCGCGCACAGCCCATGCTGCGATCCCCTCAGCCTCGGCGAGTAGCTTCCGGTCTAGGTCCGGGTCCCTCTCCTCTGGCGCAAACCAACGCTTGAAAGGCAGCAACTTGACGCGCCGCCAAAGCCCATCATCCTGGCTTCTGAACTTCGGCTTATGGTTGGTTGCCAATAGCAGCAAAAAGGACGGCTTGAACTCGAAGAACTCTTGACGCAAGAACCGTGCCGAGATCATGTCCTTACCGGTCACCCCCTTGAGGATGGATTCGGACATGGGCTTGCCGGACTCGCCCTCGGACGCCATGACCAGGCGAGCCCCACGCAATGCTGCAATGTCATTCGGGATACCGCCGCTCTTGCGCTCCTCAAACGTGGCGAACGGAGTCGTGCGTGTGATGGCGCGGAACACCGAAGTCATGGTGTCCACCAGTACGCTTTTTCCGTTGGCGCCCTTGCCCCACAGCACACCGAATGACTGTTCCGTGGTGTGTCCGGTGATGCCGTAGCCGACCAGCCGTTGAATGTATGCGGGCATCTCCGGCATGCCCGGGAAGATCTCGGCGAGGAATGATTCCCACCGCGGACATGTCGCGTGCGGGTTGTAGTCGATATCGAGCGCGTACGTCAGTAGGTCCGCCTGGTCGTGCGGGCGGAGTCGGCCCGTGCGGAGATCAACCGTGCCATTCTTGAAGTTCAGCAGATCGGGCCGGTTATCAAAATCGGCCACCGCAATGGACACGTTGGGCACGGAACAAAGCTCGGTCAGTAGCGCGTCAATCCGGCTGGTCATCGTGAACCCGCGCGCTAGCTGGTTCTGACCGGCGAGCACCAACGCGGCGCCCATACGGTGGATTTCCTGCCGCACCCGCATGTCACTGCGGACCCAGACCGAGCCATTCCACGTGTAGAACCCGAGTCCCGCCGCGTACCGGATGCGGCCCCCCGACCACGCGACCAGCGCGTGAGCGTTCATGGCGTCGCTCTCGCCGTACGTGCTGACGAGCTTGGACAGGATCTCGGCAGCCTCGGCGCCCTGGTCGCGGGACACGGTGTCGGCGCCGGTTCGGTTGGTCAGCTCGGCGGTACGGGCCGCCGCTTCCCGCTCGGCGGACTGCCGGACCGGTCGGGCCCCCTTGACTGCACGGTGCAGCTCGGCGGGGAACGCCCGCGGGTCGCGCTCGCGCCAGTCGGTCAGGTCGTCGCCCGGGTGCGGAATGTCGAGCACCAGGGCCGTGACCCCGTGCGCGGTCAGCCCATCAGCGAGCCGGGCCGAAAAGCCGTTGCCCGCACGGTCGTTGTCTCCGCAGATGATGACGAGCTGTCCGCGTAGCCCCTCGGCGAGTTCGGCGACCAGTTCGGGCGAGCCGGCGAGGCTCGCGCCCCGGATGGCAACGGCGTCGTACCCGACTCCCACGGCCGTGAGCGCGTCCCCGGGCCCCTCAGTGATCAGGACCGTGCCGTATCCGCCGCCGCCCTGGAACCAGCCGTACGGCGACCAGCGCAGCCCCCGCGGGTTGATCAGGGACAGCCAGCGTGCGGGGCACTGCCCGCCGATGTCCCGACCCTGTAGCCCTCGGGCAACGCCATCGAACCCGTACAGGGGCACGGTCACCCGGGGATGCTCGCGGTACAGGCGGGAGAGATAGGGGAACCCGTCGCCCTGGTGCCCGTCGTCGACACCGAGCCCGAGTTCCGCGGCGGTGTCCATGTCGAGCCCGAACCGATCGGCGAGGTAGTCCCGGGCACGGGCGGACCACTCGGCCGAGTAGTCGCCGAGAGCGAGCCCCGTGCGGTCGGCGTACGCGGCGAGCGCTGCCGTCTGCGCGACGGGCACCAGCTCGGGACGCTCAGCCGGAACCGTGGCACCCGGGCCCGACACGTTGAACAGGTCGGACCAGGTGAGCCGAGCCGCTGAGATCACGTCCGCCGTGTCACAGCCGGCGCGGCACGTGAGCCTGACTTTCAGGTCCTCGCCCCTCCATATACGGAGACTCGGGCGAGAGTCCTGGTGAGCGGGGCACGCGGCGACGTAACCCCCGTCTGCCTGGTCCGTGACGGACTCGAACCGGGAGAGCAGATCAGCGAGCATCACGAGCGCTCACCTCCGCCCGGGTGCTGCGGTAGTCAGCGAGCAGCTGCGCAAAATCGCGGAGCGTTGTCGTCAGGTACCAGCGGCCCGAGTCGAGCCCGCGTGTGCTGATGCTGAACCCGTACAGCTCGTACATGTCCCGGGCGGTGTGCCCGAGGGCGAGCCGCACCCGCGTCCACGTCCGAACACCGAAGTGCACACGGCCTGTAGTGACCGCAGCGCCGCGAACCTTGCGCACGGCTACCCCGTACGGAAACCCGGCGTGACGCGCCTCGGTCTCTGCCTGTCGAATCCACGTCGGCACGGCGGGACTTGCGGTGTTTTTAGCTTCCAGAACGAACGGCGCGGCGTGGATATCGCCCACATCGCGGGCGCCTTCCTGCGCGGCTCTGCGGACGTTCTCGCCGTTCATCGGGGCGTGGAGGCGGCCATGCTCGTCCACCAGACCGAGGAACCGGTTCAAGTAGTCGCGAATTGCCGACTCCCAAGCGGTCCCCTTCTGCTTGTTGGGGTTAGCCACGGCCCCACCACCAGGCGAGCACAGCAACAGTCGCCGTGACCGCGAGCAGCAGAGCGGCGAACACGGCAGCGATGATGAGAGCGGCAGTCACTCGCCCTCCCCGTGCCGTATCTGTGCGCCCCGTGCCATGGCATGGGCAGCCGCAGCGAGGTACCGCACCCAATCGGTACGGCGCTGGTATCCGGGCATGAGCCACAGCACGTCACCCGCTTCGAGCGCCCGAACATCCCCGAGTGGCGGGGCGTTTACCGCCGAAATTCTGAGTTCCATCCGTCCCCCTATGCGAAAGGGCCGGACAGCACCTCGCGGGTGCTCTCCGGCCCTTCCTGTCTTGCGTCCTACTGGTCTCGTTCACCCGTCGCGTCGGGGATGATCAGCCGCACATGTTCCGCGGTAATCCACTCCCGTCGGAGCGAGCGGCGCTTGGCGAAGCCGGACTCGGTTCCGGTCGGACGGACCCGCAGCATGGGCCTAAGGCGCCCGTCCACCAGTCGAGTTGTCACCTTGTCCACGATGGCGTCAGCCATTCGAACTCGGTTTCCTTGCCTTGCCGCGTACGCGACTAGATCACCCCGATACAGTTCCTCGCCGCCGTAGTCGGCAACAACCCCCCGCTTACCCATTTCCGGGTTCCTCCTTGTAGTTCAAAAGATGCAGATAGGCAGTGAATGCCTGTTGTGACACGACGCCGTTTCCGGCAGCCTTCAGCTGACGTGCTCGGTTGAGCCCCGGGATATGTGTGATCCAGCCTCGCGGTAGCCCCATCAACCACTCGGCGAAAACGGACGCGAGCCGTCGACCACCGCGGGGTCCGAACTCGACCGGCACCGGGGCCGGCGAGCCCATGAGTGTTTCCCAGCGGTGCACAGCAGGGGCGAACTCGGCCCACCATTCCGGCGGAGAGTGGAAGGCACCAGGGGTTTCCTCGGCGGTGTCCGGGTCGACCGGCAGCAGAAATGAAACCTCATCATCGAGATTCGGTCCGTGCCCACCGGCCTTGCGCTTGTCAGGATGCTGCGGGGCACCATTCGATCCCAGATTTGCGGTTGGGGTCTTGAACAGCTTGTGTGCGCGTTCCTTGTCGAAGAGCCGCGCCACGGCGGTAACGAGATCCTGTCCACCGCTTCCCTGTCTCGCCTCCCGCGCGAAATCCGGTCCCTTAGACGCGTCGGATGCCAGCGGAGTCGGTAGCAGGGGTGGCGACGAGGAACCACCTATCTCGGTGGTGGGCGGCTCCAACTGCGGACGCTCGAAAGCAAGTCCATCGTGCGTCATACCCGCTCTCGGCCAGCCCCGCGAGTACGTGCGCGAGGCCCCTGTTTCGGATGGCGGATACGTTCTCCAAGAAAACGAACCGTGGTCGAAGAACGCGAACGCTTTCGAGAACGCTTTCCCAGATACCCGACCGTTCGCCATGAATCCCCGCCCTCTTCCCCGCGTTACTGATGTCTTGGCAGGGGAACCCCGCCGTGATGATGTCCACCTCTCCCGTGATGGTGGCCCAATCAAATTGGGTAATGTCTCCGATGTTGCGTGCGTGCGGATAGCGAGTCGCCAGGATCAAAGACGCGTACGGATCAATTTCCGCAACGATCTTGATCCTGTCCCCGGTCAGAGCTTCAACAGCCCGCCCGATGCCGCCGTAACCGGCGCACAGCTCAAGAATTGGTATGTGTTTCCCCCGCGAAAAGAGGGGCCCCGCAGCAGTCTCCGGAGCCCCCAGCCGGCTAGAACTGCGGGTCGGCTACCGCGTCGTTCCAGGACTTGAGGACGCGGATTACCGGCTTGCGGTAAGAGACGTCGCGCCCCGCCTTGGTGGTGAACTCCACGAGCTCAAGCGAAAGTTCGGCCAGCGCCTCGCCACCCACCTTGTCCAGCGCGTTCTCTACCTCGTGCAGAACCTCGGCCAGCTTCCACGAGCCCGTCTGAAGACGGAAAAGGCCAAGGTCGTAATCCTCGGCAAGGCGGAACGTTACTGCAATGGACGGAGCCGGACCCCGCTTTGACTTGGCAGCCGCCTTACGGTCCTCCATCAGGGCCGGGCAGTGGCACGGCTTACCCTTGTCCTCATCCGGCGACAGGAATTCAACACCGTCGCAGTGATGAATCAGGCTCGAACCGTTCCACAGCTTGAGGTCCGACGCAATCGCGTCAGGGCCGGAGAGAACAATCTTGACCTTATCCTTGGTCGTCAAAACCTCGATGTAGTTCTCGGAAGTCGAGTCGGTCTCAACCGGAGTGCCGCCCATGAGCTGAGCAACAGCCGCGGCAACCTCCGGATCCCCCGTGGTCACACGCCAATCGTTGAGAGCAACGGGAACCCCGTTCTCCTGCTTACCGCCGTGGAAGCGCCCAACGGTGTCATCTGCGAACGCCGCCTTCGGCTTGGCGGACGGGTCGGTCTCAAAGATACGAATAGCCATGGTGGCTAGTCCTCCCTGGTTTTGGGCATGAAAAAAGCGAGCCACGTTGGTCGGCCCGCTCGGGTCTGCGTGTGCTGTTGTCAGGCTGCGCGGCGCTGCGTCCCGGTGATGAGCCGGCGGACGCTCTCGGCGATCGGTACACCGAAAACGGTCTTGCTGATCTCGCGGTCCCACTGGAAGACATGACGCAGTGTCAGGAAGACGTTGAAAATCTCCTCATCAATGCGAACGGGCTTGAACACCCAGCCCTCCGGGGTGATGTGGAGTACCGCTGCACCGTCCACCTTCGGCATGGGCTCGGACACACCATCCGGGGAAATCACCCGGTCAGCATGCGCGTACGCAGCGAGCTGTAGCGCCACGTCCGGGTAGGCGCCCTTGGACGTCTTCCAATCGACCATGAGCGTGTGCCACTCGCCGTGTTCGTGATCGGGCTTGCCATCCTCACCGAGCCGTACCCGCACAATGGCATCAAACGAGCCCGCATATCCGTGCTCGTCGGACCAGGCCACATCTTCGGCGCGGATCAACTGCGGGCGCACAGCGGTAAGGAACTCCGCGAATCCGAGCCGGTAGGGCTCTAGGTCCGGATGAACACGGCCGATCTCTTCCAGGCGAATCATGCGTTCGAAAAGGTCGTGAGCATCGGAGCCAACTCGGGCCCGTAGCTTGGTGTACCGGGTGTGTGCGTTGCGGAGGTAGTCAACGGCCCCGGTCTCGTCGCGCTCGGCGATCGATGCCACCGCGGGCAGGTTGGAGACTGCCGTTTCTGCGGTCATGCGGGCCGCCCAGAACGTCAGGTATGGCTTTGGAAGCATGCCGACGATGCTGGTCACACCAGGCACCTTCTCGGCGGTCTCAGGGCTGATGTAGAAGCGCGAGCCACCGCGCTTGATAGTCCGAATGGGTCCGGGCATGCGTAAGTCCCCCTCGGGATTTGATGGGTTGGGGTAAGAGGGGTGGCAGAGTGACGGTTCAGTCCTATTTTTTAGAAACACAAGAAAAAATAAGAAAGAAGAGGGTTGGGGGTCACTTCTGCCACCCCGTCACGCTGATGTCAGCGCGGGACCGCGAGCCCGTCCGCTGCCTGGTGCAGCTCGGCGAGAGACCCGCCGTTGGTCAGCACTGCGTCCGCGGGGAAGCCGTCCAGTGCGGTCTCACTGACGTGCTGCCGCTCGTCCCGGCTCACCGGTCCGTGATCACCGGGGCGCACTACGCGGACGAGGAGGAACCCACGCTCGCGCAGTGCCTCGGCTTCGTTGGTGTGCCGCACGTCGGTGATGACGACGGGCACCGCCCATCGGTCGGCGGTGTCCACCTTGGTCAGGGCGAGCCGGAGCCAGATCGCAGGATCGTGCAGCCGCATAGCTTCCCCGAGCCGTTGCAGGGTTCGCCGCACTTCGGGGCGCTCTTTGGCGCGCTCCCATCCGTGCTGGCGCACCGTGTCAGACAGCCGTATCGGGAGGGCCCCGAGGGCTGTCGACTCGGCACTGACAATGGGGTCAAGGCCGAGCGCTGCGTACCGGAGAGGGTCAGCGAACGCCACGCGTGCGAAGTTATGCCGCGCGACCAGGCGGGCGCCGATCGTGTCCTTACCGGCCCGGGCCCGCCCGATCAGTGCCACGTGCCGGCAGGTCATGCGATCAGCTCGTAGTCGGCTGCGCGGGTCTTGTGGTTCTCGGTGCGCTGGACGCCCTCGCCGACACCGAGCACGGCGGCCGCCACGGCCAGGATCAGCGCGTCCGGCAGATCGGGCACGTAGTGCACGACCAGGGCGACGACCGTGACGAGCACGGCGTAGATACGGGCGGGGTGGGTGCGTATGAAGTCCATGCGCCCACTCACTTCCAGTACAGGCCGGCGACGCGGCGGGCCGTGACGGTGGCGTCCTCGCTACTGGTCATCTCGAAGCGCACGCTCTCGCCGGAGGAGACGAACCCCGCGTGCGTAAAGTCCACGAAGCTACTGCCACTGGTCGCGATGCGCTCGATGATCGGACCGTCCCACCGACGGCCGTCCTCGGCCTGGTGATAGAAACGGCCCTGGATCACGATTCCAGAGGGAGTAGTGAGCGTCAGATAGACCGTGCCGGAGTAGGACTGAGCACCCGGGTAAAGGTCTGCGCCGTTGATCTCTACGGGCGTCCAGGTGTTGCGCTCCAGCGTCAGAGTGTCGCCGCTGTACTCGGCGCGGGTGTAAGGCATGTCGTCTCCCTTAGGGTCAGTCGTGGTCGGTGTCTGGCCGTTCGCCGCGGCGACGATCCCGGGGAAAACCTCGCCGTAGAACTGCGCAACGCGCGCATCTCCGGGACAGTCGGTGCCCCCATCGGCCCACGGGCTGTACAGCCGGTGGAAACCAAATCCGGGGTCATCGTGCGAGCGGCAGATACGTAGCGGGATCCCGTGATGCTGGTGCATCCACACGCCGATCTCGATAAGCGTGCGCACCTGCGCCGGAGTCCACGGGTCGCTTGCGTCGTCGTTGCTCGCGGTCTCGACGCTGACGGCCCCGCTGCCGTCTCCGCGTCGGTTGGCGAGGTAATTTGCGTCCGCTCGCGTCTCGGTGCCGATGTACTGGGCAGTCGAACCGTCATAGCCAACGCCGAAATGGCTCTCTAGATTCGTGGAGTCCCGCCAGAACTCATAGGTCCGCCGCGGGGTCCACGCCGCGGCAATGCTGTGAAAAATAAGCTGTGTTGGTCGGATGGCGGGTTGGTCATCCGATTCGGGCTGTAGCTCCATTTTGCTGGCGTTGGGGTACCAAGCCATGGTGAGTCACCTTTCTGTGGGCATGAAGAAACCCCGCCCGGTCGCTCCGGGGCGGGGTATCTGAGTTCTACTGCGCTGCTCGCCAGCTACGCCTTGCCGGTCGCCTTTGCGACGGCTGCACCAGCAGCCACCACACCGGATACCGCAGCGATCGGCAGGGCATATTTCCAGCGCTCCAAATCCCGTATGCGGGTTTCGTGGTCGGCCACGTGAGTATGTAGTTCCTCGCCTTTCTCGGCTACCGAGCGCATGTCCTCGCGGAGCCCGACCACTTCGTCGTAGATTTCGCGGGCTCCGATGCTGACCACGCCTAGCGGCTCTTGGTCGCGTCTGTCCTCACTCACATTCCCCCTTTTGCTGTTCCTACGGTGGCGGGGGCGTGTTCGGGTCCGTGGGCGGGTCGGGTGTCAGTCCCGCGTCTTGCGGTTCGCCTTGATTGGCGGTCCCGCGGAGGGTGAGTGTCTGCGTCACCTGTCCACCAGTCCCGGACGTTTTGATCCCGATCACCCATGCCAGGGTGTCCAGTCGAGCCCCCGTGCTGTCCCGTACGCGAACCACATCCCCGAGTTCAATCCGGGGGTCGGGCAGGATCTCCACCGATTGCATCAGCGGGACGGGCCACGCTCCAGCGTCGCGCAGTGTCTCCGCCAACGCCTTTGCCGAGGCGAGGTCTTGCACCCACCCTTTTACGTCGTGCTCGTATGCCTGTGTGCCGTATGCGCGCTGGCTGTACTCATTCCACGCCGACCACATCCAGTGTCCGGGCTCGCCGTCCGGGGCAAGGGTGGTGAGCTGCGCGCCGTGGTAGTAGATGGTGCGGTTGTCGTCCCTGTTGCGCAGTGAGAGGGTGATACCCCCCAGGTCTCTGCGCATGGTCACGTCGATGCTCCATTGCAAGAGCGCCGAGTCAGGGTCCGCACCGTCACGGATGACCACCGTGTCTGGTACGTCCGTGCTGCCGCCTGTCTGTAGGCACTTCGGCGTGCGCGGGTCGGTCTTGGTCTCCTGAATGGGGATGGACCGGACCAGGGTTTCCCCCGGCCCAATGGGCATGGGCGATACGCTGTCCCTGAGGATCTCCGCCTTTCCCGCACGGACAGCGTCCCAGTCAGATACCCGGACCGTGCAGTAATTACGGCATGCGTCAATTTCTTCCGTGATGGTGAGTCCTGCGAGTTCACGCGATGAGGTGACTTCCACATCGGCGGAAGTCGGCGGGTCACTCCAGCGCGTGTGATCCTTCCAGAGGAAATGCCCGTCCGCTGTGAACTCTGCGGTGGCGAGGGTGGCGCGGGCTATCTCGGTGATCACATCCCATGCCGTGCCGCGTATGGCAGGCAGCATGCGCAGCGGAAAGCGGGGCCGGCTGAGCGAGGCGCTGCGCTTCCACGTCCCTTCCTGTGTCACTTCGGCAAGGGTGGTGGGCTGTGCGGTGAGTGAGGACATTTGGAAGCACTCGGCGCGGAGGTTCGTGAGGCTGAATCTCACTCGGTCGAGAGCTGATGCGAAGCGCATCACGGTGGCATCGAACCATCCGTCAGGGAGGAATGCCGGAGCGCCGTTGTCGACCGTGACGACGGGCGTGATAGCGATTTGGTTGGGCGCGCGGTACCGCACCCACCAGCCGACATGCAGCCGCTTGCCCTCGGTCTTCAGCAGCGGCCACTTCCAGTTGATGTAAGCATTTTTCGTCGGGTCGTCGTTGCGTCCGCAGTAAGCCGACATGGTGCCCTGGGTGAAATTAACGCTGAGCGTCAGATTCTGATTCCAACCCTGAGAGATAGACCACGTGGTGTGAATCTCTACGGCCGAGTCCAGGCTGTATGGTTTCTGGTTGACCGCATAGAACTCGTACCAGGTTCCGCCATAGTCGAAGGACGGCAGTCCCTCCGGGACGTACGTTGCCCGGTAAGGGTCGGTGAACCCTCCCTCGGCCGCGCACTCGAACGGTGCGCCTTCCTTGTACCACTCGCGCCAACTGCCCCACACCGATTCGAGATAGCCAATGTCGGCAGCTACTCCGCCATGCAGCGAGGCGTAGAGCACGCAGCCCGGACGCGGGGGAGGGCACGTGTGGATTCCTGCGGCCCGTAGCAAGTGGTCGACCACCCACACGGGGCTTGCAACCCACGGGGTCGACCACCCGGTGAACCTCAGAGTTCCGTCGGGTCTCGGCACCCGCGCAGGCATGCGCAGCCGCTCGGCCCCGTCCAGCGCGGACAGGCGCACCACATCCGTGCCGCTCGCGGCGCTGCGGCTGCGCACCGCTCCGCGGAAGGTGCCAAGCGTCGACCCGTTCAGCCCCCACCGGTGGGTGGCCGACTGCCCGGGGCGGGTCACGTCCCCTGTCGAGCGAGGCGCCCACGGCCCGTAGAGCGCTGGAGCACTCGCGCCTCCAGCACCGGTCACGTCCACTTCAAGCTGTGCGGATGAGCTGCCGGAAAATGCCCGCATAGCGTCGGGCAGATCGGTTGCATACGAGCGGTCGAGCGACCAGGACGCCACCTGTGCGCCCAGCTCACGACCGCCGAGCCGGACACTGTGCGCGGCGGCGCGCTCGCCGCTCTTGAGTGCTGCGTTCAGGGCAGCGTCAGCCTGTCGCACTGATCACCTCCACCAGTTCCAGGGTCACGTCACGCGCGGCGAGTTGTCCGGGCTGGATGGACTGTCCGTATCCGGTGATGCTGAGCAGCGGTGCCCCCTCGCCGGCGGGCAGGGGCGGGGCCTGGTCCCACACCATCAGCGAGGCCGAGCCGATCGGCGTTGCCGCGGTGGTCGAGGACACACTCACCCACGGGCGGGCATACGCAGCGCCCGGCGGAGCGGCGGCGGCTTGCCGCCCGACACTGGCGACCACTTCACCGGTGCTGTTCCGGAAGTCGACGCCCAGTGATGTCGATTTGCTGAACTGCGCTGCAAACACGGCCAGTTGGCCAGGCGTGATCGGGAACCCGTGTGCTCCGGCAGTCGGAACCCAGTAGATCAACCCGCCATTCGGCATCGTGACGTGGGCGAGCCCGCCCACATCCGAGAGCGCCCCACCCGTCCCCGTCACGGCGTATTGAGTGAGCGGGACCTTTCCCGCCTGCTGTGCCGCGGAAAATGCCTGTCGATTCCCGACGCGGAGCGCGGCATGCTCCGGGGTCGTCAGCGCGAGAAGGGACGGCCCGACGGGCAGGGCGGTGAAGCTACGGTGGAGCTTGACCCCGACCCGCACATAGGCCACGTTGTCCGGCACGGTGACGACCAACGGGCGGTCGGTGTACGCGCTGAAGAACCACGTCACGTAGGCGCCGTCTGCGCCGTAGCACCACATCCGCAGTTCCTGTGCCACCCCCGCGAGCGAGGGAGCCCACCACGTCACCTGTCGACCCGGGACCACGGGGTACGCCTGCGTCGGAGTCGGGGCGTACCACACGAGGGTGGTCAAGTCGTCCGGGGCTTGGAGCGAGGCCAGGACCGGCGCGTATGGCGTGCTGGTGGTGGTCACGTTCGGCGTGGACCACCAGGACGCCTGACCGGGCGCCGGGGCGAGCCCCGCGGCATGGTTGGCAGTCAGCAGGTTGCCGGCTGCCGGATCGATGACCACCACGGGCCCGGGACCGTCCACCCGGCGGGCGAGACGGTCCACGTGCGCGAGGTCGTCCGGAAGCATCGCGCGCCACGCGAGTTTGAGCCGCCTCGGCTGCACCTGGGGCGCCCACGTGGTGACACCCCCGCCCAGACTCCGGAACTCGGTAACACCGAGCGTCGGCGACCGGTCGAACGTGGTCGCTGCGTCCGTGAACTCCCGGAGCGCCCCGGGTCGGCCAATCCACATGCCCATTTCGTCGTCACCTCCTGGCGAGTTGTCGTTGCCCGGCCGCCACGGCACGGGCTATCTCGGTCTCTCCGACGCGCACCACGATTTCCCGGGCCCGCTCGCTCTCCAGCGCCCGTATGGCAGCGTCTAGAACGTTGTCCCGGGCCGTACTGACCGAGGGGGCCCGCACGGGTCCGGCGAGGCGTACGGGATCGATCCGGGGCACCGTGACCATGGACTGAATTCGGGCATCCAACGTGGACTGCTCGGCGTCGATACCGTCCACCACACCCGCTGGAATCCACCGGCCGATCTGGTCGCGCATGAGACGCGAGGGCGAATGAATTCCGAGCGCCTTGGCAATCGGCCCGGGAATGGCAGAACGGGCCCAGCCAAAGAGCCTGTCCCTAAGCCACCTTCCCATCCCCCGGATGCCCTCCCAGATTCCGCGTGCCAGATCGGCCCCCTTGTCGACCAGCAGACGGCCAAAATCGCCGAGCGAATTCCTGATCCAACCCGGGAGACCTCGCACCCAGTCGATGAATTCACCAAATTTCCGAACGGCACTGGACGTGAAATCTGCGACCGACCGCGCAGCATCACGCAGACTCGTTGCGACCGAGGACAGCCACCCGATCAAATTCCCGATCAAACCGATCACGGTGCCTATCGCCGAGAACAGGGCCGAGAACGTCGGCCCCGCAAGCCGAATAATCACAGGAATCACCACACCGAGAATGTCCGCCGCAAGACGAGCGAGCCACGACACAACCCCCGTGACAACCTCGATCAGCGGACGGGCTTTCTCGACCACGCCCTGTAGCTTTTCGCCCATCATCTGAACGGCAGGCGCCACCCGCTGCGATATGAAATCCGACAGGGCGGCAAAGATCGGCTGCAAGTTCTCGACAATGGACGAGTACACCCGCATCACGGCAGGCCAAATGACCTCCAACAGGATGCGGCCGAGAGACGACAGGATGGGAACAACCGCACCGACCACATTCGTATAGAGCGTCATGAACGCCGGTACGAGCTGATTGAACAGGACGTTTCCGAGCCCTTGCAGTGCTGGAAGCAGTTTCGTTTGCGCGAGCGAGACGAGCCCCTGCAACCCGGGCATGAACGCATCCCGCAGGACTCCACCCGCCGTAGCGAGGGACTGCCCGAAGGACGCGATAGAGGATCCGCCGGCTGAGCTGGTGAAGGCCGAGAAAAAACCCGATACCAGATCCTTGCCGGTACTCAGAGCGGGGCCAAATGTGGTCCCCAGGAAACTGCCGAAAGAGGTCAGCGCGGGGATTATCTTGTCCCCCATGAAGTTGGTCAACCCGACTTCAAGACTGCGCTTGAACTGCTCGATCCGAGCACCCGCATTGTTGTGCAGCGCATCGCCCATCTTCTCGGCTGCGCCACCTGTGTCTCCGAGTGCCTTCACGGCCGTCTTGGGGTCGAGCGCGAACAGCGCTTTACCAAGATCCTCGGCCTTAGTTCCAAAAAGCCCTACAGCCGCCTGCGACCGTTCGGCAGGGTCCTTAATCCCCTTGATTCCATCCAGGACCTGTTGCAGCCCCTCGCGGGCACCAGCGCCACCCGCCGCTATCTTTTTGGTCATGTCCTCGGCACTGAGGCCGATAGCCTCGTACGCCTCGGTACTGGACTTGCTTCCGTCTGTCGCCCTGATCTGAAATTCCTTCAGAGCATCGGCGACAGTATCTGTATCTCGCGCACCCGCCTGCATACCCTGAGACATAAGCCCCATGGCGTCTGCGGCAGACAATCCAAGATCGCGGAACTTGGTCGAATACTCATTGAAGGTATCCGCCATGTCATCGGCCCGCGGACCCATCTTCTGCATTCCGACGGTCAGAATGTCGAGCGCTTCCGTACCGTCTTTCGCGAGCCCGTTTTTGAGTATCTGGCCGACAGCGTTACTGGTCTGACCCAGGTCCAATTCGAAGGTTTTCGAAAGGTCTGTGACCTTGCTGGAAATGCTCTGGATCTGCTCGTTCGTGGCGTCCGGCGGGAGGATGCCCGAGCGCATGACCCCCGATATGGACTGCGCGGCCTCCTCCACGCTGTCGGTGACACCACCCGCGTAAAGCTGACCCGCAGCCTTGCCGTAGCGCTTGGCATCCTCGGGCGTAGAGCCCAACTGCGCCTGGATCGTGCCGTTGATAGCGCCCTGGTCGAGCGCATCCATGAACCCCTTGGTCAGCACCGCCGCAGCAGCGAGACCAACGGCGACAAGCCCGCCCTTGAGGACCCCGCCCATTTTCCCGGTGAAGCTCTCGCCGGCTTCCTGCCCGCCCTGCTCTCCCGCGCGCTGCGAGGGGCCTGTTACGTGCTGCTGTAGCTGATTGGCGAACCCCTGAACCTCAGGAACGATGGACACATAGCCCACACCGACTTCAACAGCTATACCGGATCACCCCCGTTCTCCGGCTGGAACTGCGCGAGATACCGCGCCACTTCGCGCACGTCGCGTTTCGTCCCGCCGATCCGGCCCGAGCGGACACCGGGGCGGGGAATGGGCTGCGGGCGCCTGGTCGGCGTTTTCGAACCCTGGTTGCCCCGCTGCCAATTGGCCTCAGCGAGCCGGTCGTGCACTGCCGCGAGCAGCTGCGTTTCCAGCGTCCACGCGTGATCCGCCCCGGCCATTGACCGCGCTAGCGCCGAGTCCGCCGGAAGGCCCGTTATCAGCGCCCGCAGACGACGCCACGTCAGCCCCGACCCGGGGCGGAACACGTCGCGCAGGTCCGTACCGTAATAGCGCTGTAGATCTGCTTCTATGGCCTCGCCGTGCTCATTCAGGAGTCGGCAGAGGCCGAGGATTCCCCCAGGGAAACCCCCTCGTGCTTCTGCCACTGCCGGAAAAGCTCACCGAGCGCGGCGAGGGGCGCCGGTATGGCGTCGAACTTCGCCCACTGACCACCGAGACCCGCCCTCAGCAAGGTCTCAATGTCCGTTGGACTCGGGTTCGCGAGGTTCACCGCGGACAGAATGGACTTATCCAGCTCGCCAGCGGCAGGCATCCTGAAGTCCGTACCGGCCAGAGTGAAAGAAAACGGTTCCCTACGGGCTTCCTTCACCCAGGAATCAAGATCAAAGGTGGTGCTCAACGTGGTACCTCTTACGTTGTAGGCGGAACGTTTCAGCGATGGCTTATACGGCAGGCTTGTCGGACCACGCGGGGTCATCGGAATACTTGATCGCAACCGTGCCGTCAGCACTCGGATAGGCGGTCACCGTCAGCTCGAAGGAAACGGCTTCGTCGCCCTTGTACGTGATATCGCCGGTCTCGGTGACCTCACCGTCCGGAACCACGATGCGGATATGACTGTTGCCGTCGATCACATCGAAACCGAACATCCGGCGGTCCGGCCCAGGGGCCTTGATCGCAAGCACGCTCTTGCCATTGGACGTGACCACCTTTGAGCCCTTGTGGTACAGCTCAAGAACGGTCTTGCTGGTCTCAATGGCCGTGAACTGAAAGGTCATTTCCGACGAGCTGATGACCTTGCGGACGGTCTGCCCACCCTGCCAGCCCTTGATTTCGCTGGTGTCAGCCGAATTGCTCTCGGTGATTCCGTCATCAGAGATCCAGCCGATATCGGTAGCAGCAGTCGGCCAAGCGGTGGTTGCATCGGTCGGGGCCGTAGCACCCTTCGGAGCAACGTACGCAGCACCGGAGAGGGCGACACGTACGGCGTTGGCGTTCAGAGGCAACTTTCCTCCTGAGATTGGTAGTTCGTGACTCCGGTCCATCTCCGGAGCTCTAAGATCTGTGGCCATGGATGCAGGATTGGCCGCTGTGTGCGGTGCACTTGCTGGAGCCGCTGCGACGATCGGTGCGGCACTGGCGGCGGGGTGGTCCCAGCGGGAAGGGGCACGGATTGCAGCCAGGGCGGCTTACCAGAAAGAGCAACGTCAACCACGCCACGACGCATACAAAGCTCTAATTCGGAACGCCACAGACCTAGCAGACCTCTCGCACAAACTTATTGACACTAGCCTGATGCCCCGTGCTCGCGAATTGATGGATCAGGTTGAGAATGCTTGGCTTGAGGTCGGCTTACTTGGCCCTGCCTCTGTTCTTCGAGCGGGCTTCACTGTCCGCCACCAGGCACACAAAACGTGGAGCTCAATTTCCTCATGTGCCACAGCCGGGCTCCGGCCGGGAATCGACCAGGAAAACGAAGATCCGAATAGCGACTATGGCCGATATATCCGCAGACTCGAAGAGGCAGAACAACAAGGTGTGGAACTTGCGGTTAGTGTCGAAGATTTCAGTAAAGTAGCACAGGCTGCAATTGAGAATGATGGAAGTAGGTCAAAATAGCCCTAGTTAAATACCCCGCGAATGTGCGCTTCCACGGCAAACGCGTATCGCGGGGAACTCGTGTCCGGATCAGGCAGCCACATCGGGCCCCCGACTTCCTTCACCTGGTAGACGGTCACCCCGTCCCGGACACCGGGAAGTGCGCCGAGCAGTGCACGGGTGAGCGCGGCGAGGTCGTGCGCTGCGGCTTCGCTCTCTGCCCAGCAATGAATGTCGAGCCGTGGGCGGTCCGATACGGGGGTCTGCTGTGTGCCCCCGATGCGCTGCACCCGGACAAACGCCGGAGGGCGCGGGTTGGGGACGCGGGAGACCACAGGGACGGACCTGCCAGCGCTCTTGAGTGCGCCCCGGAGATAGCCCGCCACCACCGCCACCGCGTCCGGCATGACGACCACGGGACGGGCCATTAGCCACCGTCCATGCCGCGCAGCAGGTCACGCCGGGACCCTGCGAGCCCACCGGATTTCGGGAAGTTGAGGTTGCCGATCACGGCGGCTCGCCACCGCCTACGGCCCAACGCCGAGTCGGTCCGGAACTTCCCCTCGGCCCCCGCCGCAGACGCAGCGATACGGCCCGCGATGCGCTCGACCTCCCGCCCCGTCTCCGGGGTCTTCATCATGGAATTAATGCCCGCCTTGTTGGGTTTGAACTTCCGTACCTGCACTACCCGTTCACCTCCTTTAACCGGGCCTCGGTGTGGTGGTGTCGGCCCCCGACGACGTACCGCGCGGGCTCGCCGTCGACCTCCAGCACCCGCCCGGCGACGTCCACCCGGTCCCCGGGCATCAGGTCGATGTCGACTCCGCGGCGGGTGATCAGGCGGAGCCCTGTCGTCACCGCAGGGCGGTCTCCGCTGTCCTCGGTGGACCCGTCCGGCTGGACGGACACCCGGCGGGCCGTCGTCCTGGTCGCGCTCGACCAATCACGGTCCGACGTGGTGTTGCCGTATCGGTCGGTGACGTACGGGGCCCGCAGGATCACGACCGTCTGTGTGTACTGGAACGTCACCCGAGCCCCACCACCGCAGCGCGCGGCCGGTACCGGGCCAGTTGGTCCCGCTCGACCGGTGCGAGAGACGCCCCGATGGTCTCCGCGGCGTAGGTGACGTTGACCGAGCCGACCGACTCTTGCCGAAGATCACTCGGGTTGGTCAGCACCCGGCCGGCGAGCGTGAGCACGATTGCCCGCACGTCCGGCGGAACCGTCGCGTACCCGTGGGTGTAGGTCACGGTCACCGGGTCCATCACGCCGAGCGGCACCCGGAGCCGGTCACGCTGCAACCTCCACTCGTCGGCCCGCAGCGCACGCCCCCCGGCACGTACCAACTCGACGGAGAGCACGGGGAGTTGCGGCAGCCGGACCACGCCCGAGCGGACGAACAGGCTCGCCGTGGTCGTCCCCCTGGTGAAGCGTTGTCGAGCTTCGCTGCGGACGATCGCCGACGCGGTGTCGAGCACCAGCGTGGCGGACGGGGGAAGCTCGGCGGGCTCGCGCTGCATCCACGCGGCAAGCTCGTCCACAGTGGCCAATGCCGGAAGCGCCACGGCCACCCCCTCTATTCGATTTCCTGTGCGCCGCACTCAAGGCACCGCACCACATTCCGGACCGCCCCGTCCGGGTCGAGAACCGGGAAGCTCTCGATACGGGACGGGGCAGTACAGGAATCCGTGTGCGGCACCGTCGGGGCGGACGCTGCCCGCTTACGCGGTGGCAATTCCTTACCCCTTTCGCCTACTTGGCGAGGACACCATTAAGGCGCGCGGCAGCCTTACCGCCGAACACGGCGAGCCCGCAATAGAATTCCACGCGCGTCCGGTAAGCAGGCTTAACCTCAAGCTGCCCGAGGTCATCAACCATGACACCTCCATTCGTGAGGCCCGTGACGGCCTGGTCTCCCTCAGCCTCGCCAAAACGGACGGCATAAATGGAACTCGTGTCGGTTGCCTTGCCGTGCGTCTCTGTCTGCGGAAGAATCTCAGCACCGCCACCTGTGGCATTCGGGTCCAGCAGCGGGATTCCGTTATAGGTGCCCACAATCTTGCCGGTAAGAGTTTCCTGCACCATTTCGTGTCCGCCGAGACGACGTGCAGCGGACTTAATCTTGGCGATGACCGCGGCATTGGCGTACAGTGCGCCGTTGGTGCTGTTCAGGCCCGGTACGCGGCCAATGAGAGCGTCCAGAAGGTCAAAGAAGTCGTGCCGATCCTTGTCGCTCTCACCGACAATCGGAGCACCGTTTTCACCGGCCGAAATTACCTGTGCCCCGGTGAGTCGCTTACGGAGCCCGTCGAAACTCTTCGGGTTCGCGGAAACGTCGCCATTAAAGAAGGTGTCCGCAAACTTGAAACTCGCGGCTTTGACCTTCATACGCGTCTGGACTGCGCGCTGATCATTGAGATTTCCGCGCGTCTGGACGATGAAACGGTCCACGTCCGCGTCGCCACCGAGAATTACCAGGGATTCGGACTTCTGATTCACTGTGCCCGTGGACTCGCTGTATGCCTCATTGATGCCACGAAACTCGACACCCGGAAGGGTTGCTTCCTCGTTGTAGGCGTATGCGTTGCCTGAAATGCTGAGCAGCGGGATACGATCCAGAATGCTCGACTCCTGAACGAACGTCTCAATGACCCCGCGCTGTAGGTCGGTCGTGCTGAGCTTCGCAGCCTCGGGCAGAGTAAGCGCCATTTAGTGTGTCCCCTTGATTTTGGGCATGGAAAAGGGACGACACTCAGTCGAGTGCGTCCCCGGAAAAGGGTGGTGGAACGATTCTGCTAGCTGGTGCCGAACGCGCGCCGCAGACGGTCAAGCGGGGTAGCGGGCTCGGGCTCGGCGGATTCACGTGGACCCGCGCCCACGTCGCCCCACGGGGCGGACCCTGCGGTCTCGGCCGCCAGATAGGGCTTGTCCTTGACGAGCTGGTCCACGGCCGCCGCAACCGCTGCGGTGTCGACGTCGCCCCCGTCGCCGGCCAGAGCGGTCACGTCCAGCAGGGCAAGCGCGTCGGCGGGGTCCCGGAGCCGCCCAGCGGCAGCCGCTCGTACCTCTGCACGGACGAGCTGCGCCGTGAACTCCTGCCGGATCTCGGTCCGGAGCGCGTCAAGGTCTGCGCCGTCGACTACAGCAGGCTCGGCGGGCGTCTCGGCAGCGCGGGGCTCGCGCTCCGGCTCGGCCTGGTCGGCGCGCTTCGGCTCGTCCTGGTGCTCGTCGCCGGTACCCGTACCGGGCTCGTCCTGGTGCTCCTCCTCGACGGTGCCCGGACTGTTCTGCGGGTCGTCTGCCATCAGTTCCCCCTACGTGATGTAGCCGTGCTTTTTGAGCATGGCTATCTGATGCTCGCGGTCATCTCCCGCGAGTTTGAAAATGGTCTCGGGCATTAGACGGCTTTCCTTCGCCCGCTCGAATCGCTGCCCCGGGTTCTTCTGGAACCCCGAGTCCAGCGCTTTGCCGCCGATACCACGTCTGGTCGTGCCCTCGGTCGTGACCGTCATCGCCCCTCGACCCGTGGCAGCCGTAGCCACCCCACGGCGGGCGTTGACGAGCTGCCCGAGATCGGCGCCCGCTTCGAACGCCTTGACCCCTGCCGCGCCGAGTGCTTTCCGCTGTTGCTCGGGCGTCATCTCGCGAACCATGTCCTCCGGGGTCTTGGTCGCCTTCCACTGCGTATCGCTCATGGGCTGCATGCCGCAGTCACAGCGCGGGTGCCGCTGGAAGCCTTTGGAACGGCTGTACTGCCGACCGGCGAGGATGAGGCACCGGGCGCACGCGGGCAGCCGCACCACCCGCACGTACGAGACGCACGACGGTTCCGCGGCCATGGCGACCGATGTAGCCGCACGCGCGGTGTCGGCAATCTGTGTGCTGACCATGGTGGACATCTGTGTCAGCCCCCGCAGCGCCGCCACCTCCGCGCTCTCGCCGACCGCGAGACTCTGCGCCGTGGTGATCGCGGGCAATTGCAGCAGCGAGGCAAGCGGACGGGCATCCGAGGCGAGCCCGACGAACGCGGACGCGTCCACCATGCCAAGCGGGCCGGCTGCCGCACCCTGCGCGAGCATGGACGCCGAAACGAATACCTGCGCGCCCTCGGCCGCCGAGAGCTGCCCCGCCATCACAGCGCGGAGAATCTGGCTTCCAGCCTCTCCCTGCATGCCGGACAGGATCCGGTCAGCCGGCACGTCCCGCCAAAGCCCCTGCACAGCCTCGACAACGCCCCGCGAAATCGACTGCACCTGTGTGTACCGGTCGGCCGCCAGTGTCTCCGTACGGCCCATCTACGCCGCTTCCGGCGGCTCATCGGCAGTCGCGTCAGGCTCGCCCTGGTCGGGGTCGGGCTTGGGGCCGAACAGCTCGGCGACGTTCCCGCCGAGGATCGCCCCCGCCGCATCCGTGCGCATCTTCTTCCACCGCTCGATCTCATCCGGCGTGACACCCGGGATGCGCTCCCACAGAGCCTCGTCGGGAACGCCGACAGCCTTCAGCTTGACGAGCGCGTCCGAATACTGCGCATCGCTGCGGAACTGCGGGTCACGCCAGACCACCGAGCCGAGCGCGAGCGATTCCGCCCGGCTCGCCTCGCCGGCTGCCAGAGCCTCCAGCCGCATAACCTCGCGCAGCGCCGCCCCGAAGTGACGTTGCCGCTCAACCACCTTGGCCACTAGACCCGCCTCGGACGCCACCAGCGTCTCAGCCGACACATTGACCAACTTGCCGTTTAGGTAGGTTCCGGGGGTGCGGGTCTGTGCGGCGATGTGCTCGACCGCCTGATTGATCACGTCGAGATATCCCGCGGGGTCAGCCGCGGAGAACTCCGCAATGGACGCGCCCTCGCGCTCCAGCCACAGCAGACGGTCCGAGCGGAAGCGGTCTAGCGGTAGATCCTCCTCGCCGACCACTTCGCCTGTCTCGTCCACGATCTCGCGGACCGGGCGATCCATGCCGAGCACGACGCGGGCAGGCAACGCACGCTGATCGCTCGCGGTCATCAGGTGCGCCCACAAGGTGTTCACGGCGTTCTGTAGAGGCACGACCGTCCGCAGCTCGGACCGGGGCGCAGCACTCAGCCGAGACCGGTTCGGCAACTCGACCAGCGGCACCGCACCGAGAGGGTTCGGCAGGTGCGACGGCTCGCCACGGGAGAGCCCCGCCGTGCGGTCCGTCCATTGCCCGCCCCCACGGGCCGGACGCTGCCACCGGTAGACCGTGGTCGGCGTGAACAAGGTCGCAAACTCCGTATCCCAATCGCGCCACACCTTCAGCCCCGCAGCGCGGAGCCGTCGACGACCCGGGACGTACTCGACTACAGCAGTGGACGCGTGCTCAAACGTGATCTCGGTGTTCACGCCGTCCGGCTTCCACACCAGCGCGTACGAGCGTCCCGTAATGAGCGATTCCAGCAGCGCTAGACCAACCTCAACGTCACATTCGGAGCGCCGCCATGCCCGGCTGGCTGCCTGGTCAAGCGTCCCGTCCTCCAGCCGGAACCCCAACGGTCGCAACCGCTCGACCGTCGCATCGGGAACGGTCGCACACCAGTTGTCGGAGAAGTCATCGAACAGCCCGCCTGTCTGGCTCGCGAACTCAGGACTCGCGAACAGAAGCGGGTGTTCCCCCTCGTAGTACGCCGACCAACGCTTAGCCTCACGCTTGCGCCGCTGTAGCTTGCGGTACAGCCGCTCTGTCATCTGTAGAGGCGTCTCAGCCATACATCCCCCCTCGGTCTCTATGCGCTCGCGGCGCGGGCTCGTTTCAGCGGTCGACGGACGTACCCGTCCAGCGCCATGACCGTTGCGGCGATACCGTCGATTCGGGCCGAGGATTTCCCCCGGTCGGGCTTCACGGGCCGCATGTTGTCGTTACCATCCCGGTAGACCTCAACGACGCTTGCGTGCCATCGCAGGATCGGGTTACCGCCGTGGTGTATTCGACCCTCGCGCAACAGACGCTCAAGTTCCTTACTGCCGGGGCTCATGCCTAGATACGTCTGCGCGATCGGCACCAGGTCCACGCCGCGTGTCTTGGCTTCCACGCGCTGGACGAGCTGACCCGCGAACATGCGGTCATAGCTGATGCGCTGCACGTCCAGCCGGCGACAGTCCGCGATGATCTGCCGTTCGATCGCGCCGTAGTCGATCGCGTCGCCCTCGGTCAGCGTCAACAATCCCTCATCTACCCACTGCCGCAACGGGACTTGTAGCTGTGCCTCAAGCTCGTCTACGCGCTCCTCGGGGAGCCAAAAGCGAGAGATCAGTTCCAGCTCGACCCCCGGTTTGCGGGACTCAACAGCGAGCACCCACGCAGAAAGGTCGGATACGGCTGACAGGTCGACCCCGCCCCACGCTCGCCGGTACCGGAAACGCTGCTCATCCACAGCCCCCGCGTTGTCGTCCCACAGCGGCAACGGCAACCATCGCGAGGACGAGCGCATACGCCTGTTGAGCGACAGCCGACAGAACGTTGGGAAGTAACTCGGCGTCGACCGGGCCTTGTTCGCCTCACGACGCATGTACGCCAGCGAGGGCGACGCGCCGAGCCCCGGGTTCGCCTTGCGCCACGTCTCCTCGGCGTAAGGGTCGTCGCCCTCCTCGGCAGCCCAGATCACGCCGTAATGCCCAGGGTCGTCAACGATCCCGTCGGCGCAGCGGCGCGTGTACGTGTGCTTCTCGTCGTAAATACTGCCCTCGGTGCCCTCATCGGCAGTCGTGATGAAAACAACCAACGGTTGGTCCCGGGCACCCGTACCGGTCTCGATCGCGTCGACCAAGTCACGGCGCTTGTGCACGTGCACCTCATCAACAATTGCCCCGCTCACGTTCAGCCCGTGGGCGGTCTCCGCGATTTTCGACAGCGCACGGAACACACCGCCCGTGCGAGGCACGCGGATAACACCCCGCAGAACCTCTACGCGGCCCCGTACGGCCCGACTGGTCAGCGCCATGCGCTTGGCGTCGTCAAAGACGCGCTCGGCCTGTGGGAGCGAACCAGCGGCCGCGTACACCTCGGCGCCGATCTCGCGGTCGGCGAGCAGCAGCACCAGGCCAATGCCCGACGAAAGCGTTGACTTGCCGTTCTTACGCGGAACTTCGATCCACGCCGAGCGGATGACACGCACGGCTCGGCCTAGCTCGTCGTCGTAGGCGAGCCAACCGAAGATCGGCGCGATCACCCAAACAACCTGCCACGGCGAAAGCGTCAGAGGGGTTGAGCCCCACCGCCCCTTCGTGTGCTTGAACGACTGAACGGCGTCGAGCGCCCGCCGTGCGGACGGAACGTCGAAGTAGGCGCCCGGAGTGTCTCGGGCTTGCGCAGCGACCACCAGGGGTCGCGAGGTGAGCACCGCAGATATCTCCTCGGGGCTCATGCCGAGTTCTAGCAGCGCGTCATACGGGACCGGCAGTTCGTCAGTCAAAGATCCCGTCATCGTTGCCCCCGCTTTCCGGCGGGGTAATCCGCGTGGCCGACGCGGGCGAGAGCCCGAGTTCGCCGACCAGCGACCGGAAGTGAGACCGGTACTGACCCGCGATTGTCACCCACGGGGACTTAACGTTCCCGCGCTCCGTCTCGACCACCAGGCCAGTACGGGACAACTCCCGTTCCGCCTGCCATAGTCGAGCGACTGTCACGCAATACTCAATGGCGGTTTCCCGCTGTGGATCGGTCAGGCCGGCTGACATGACCAGAGCCGGAATGGTCCGGGCCCAAACGTCCGCTGCCTTAGCACGTACGTCCTCGGCGAAGTCGCCCGGCAACAGCTCGGACCAGTCCGGCTCGACCGGGGACAGCGGAGCAAACCGCGCGCCCTCGCTGTTGCGATCAGCGCGGAATGTGCCCTCGCGTACTGCCTGCATATGAGGCTTGGGTTTCTGCCCAGGTACAGCCATGCGACCCCCCTTCTGTTCACTCGGCAACCCAGGTTTCGCCCGCCAACAGCAGGCGCACAGCAGTCCGGCTAACGCCGTAGGCAGCCGCTATCGCGGTCTTTGTCCGCGAGTTGGGTTGCGCGAACTCATCCCGTATAGCCATCGCGTCGGCCATGGTCAGTTTGGTATTCGATCCTCGCCTGACGTTCTCGGCATTGCTAACCGCTTCAAGATGTGCGGGGTTTACGCAGTGCCTAACTCGGCAGAGGTGATCGAGCACAAGGCCGCTTGGTATCTCGCCCCTTATGGACTCATACATGAGTCGATGCACCTTTGAAGAACGACCGTTCCGCTTGGTCATGGCGTAGCCGCCCCCGTCCAGCGCACCAGTCCAGAGAATGCATGGGGCACCATCGACGCCCGAACGGGACTGAATCTCCATGCGTCGTAGGTCTCGGGGATCGAGCAATGCGGCATTACGCATGGTCACCCCCCACCAAAACGGCCTAATGAACCACGCGAGTTTTTAACCTCCCTGCCGATCAGCGTGGGGAGGGGCAGGGGGTACCCCCCTGGTCCGAATCGGACATCACGACCGAACGGGCTTGACCTTCGCGGCAGCCCAACCGCCCGGCTGACGCTTCGCGGTCTCCCGGTTGTGACACTGAGTGCACAACGGCCTGAGTCGATGCGGCGCGTCCGGATCGGCCACGCCCTGGGCGACCAACTCACGCCGGGACAAAGGGAAATGGTCAGCCACCGTCGCCGTGCGCCCGCACAGCAGGCACCACGGGTTCCGGTACAGGTACGCCTTACGGATGCGCTGCCAGCGCGTGGCATAGCCCCGTTCCGAAGTCGTCCCACGCTGTCGCTCGGCCTCGCGCCGGTGAGCCTCACAGCGGCCACCGGTGGTCAGCTCAGGGCACCCGGGGACAGAGCAAGGGGGGCGGGGTCTACGGGGCACGGGGGCACCTCCGAACAACAGGGCGGGGGATCGATTTGTCAGTCACGTATGGGTGACATGGCGCGTACCCGGGAAACGCGTGGGGCAGCCTCAGGGAAAGGCCAAGCAGCATCTTGGAGGCGGCTGCGAGAACAGGGAGGACGGCATGAGTAACGGAGATAAGGCCAACGAGACGGCGACGGACGCCTTCGACTTCAACGTCGATGTGAAACTCGCGGTCAAAGACAACCCCAGCACATCTCAGTTCGTAAACATGACCATCGGCACCGTTCCGCCTGGCGCTACCCAGCTAGATGGTACGTGGCGCGGGGCACCCGTCTTCATCCTGTCTAAAGGGGGGACCTTCACCTGGGACGGCAGGCCGGGGCAGGAAATCGCTGCCCTTATCGACGGCGCATCTGGCGGCCTGGTCGTCAGCTTGCTGGGCTTCATTGGGGCCCCGGGCAAGCTCCCTGGGAGGGGCAAGTCGGGCATCGGCAATGCGCTCGACCCGGTCACCCACGAATTCCGCGAGGACATCACTTGGAAGATCACCTAACCGCTATGTATCGGCTACCTCACCTTATTGCCAGGGCAGCACGCGAACTGGTGTGCAACCAGACCATTGACTGGCACACCGAAGACCAACCGGCCTAGCTCAGAACTGCGGATCAGCGTCCCCGAACTCCGTACGGGTCTTGAGCCCATGGCAGCCGTGGCACAAGACCTGAACGTTGCTGTCTATGTCCTCGCCACCGAGGGACAGCGGGCGCACATGGTCCACGTCCACCCCGTCCGCGGGGAAGTCGTCCAGGCACCAGTCACAACAGCCGAGCCCCCGCCTGTCGAGCGTACGGCGGAGCCGCGCAGCAGCGTCATACCGCACGGCCCGCCGTCGCCCTCGCGAACGCCGAGCCCGAACCGTGGGCCGACTCTGGTACTGCCGATCATGAACTTCGCAGCGTCCACGGCGAGTTGCCGCCTCGCTGCACTCGATACAGCTCGTCATCTGTCACCGCCTGGTGCTCGTTGTCGTTGCGTGCCCACCCCCGGACTCGAACCGGGGCACTCTGCCGGTTGGTTACGGCGCACCTCTTCCGCTGGGTCAGTGGGCTCGATCCCCCTTCGCGGCTGCGTAGGCCGGTCAGGGGGCACGCGTGGACGGAATCGCGCCGTCTCCTCCCGCCGTTTCGCCGGGCCCCCGCCGGGGTCGGCTACTCGGGCCGGTATGCATGCTGCACACCACACGCGTGAGTCTGTTGGGGCCCGAGCCGGCGGGGCCGGTCCGGGCTGTGTGGGGGCCGTACGGGCTTCCAACCCCGTTCGGCGCACTCCCCGAAGGGAGTGGGTTACTGATGGGCGGTACGGCCCCCGCATGCGTTGCCTCACGACCCCCGCAGGCCACCCCGAGTAACGCGGGGTGCGTGGTGCACGGGCAACGCTGGTTCCGAGAGTCGGGCACTCAGACCGCCAAGGTTCCCCCTCGGGGTGGGTGCGCGGTAATCCCGACTCTCGGAAGTAGTGGGGAGCAACCCTTGCCGTGGTCCGCCGCAGGGCGGGACTGGCCGGTCGTTCTCCCGGGCTTAGTGGGGAGCAACCCTTGCCCGCCCACGCGTCAGGCGAGGGGCGGGGCTCTCTCCCGGGTGTAGCGGGGAGCAAGCCTTGCCCAACGGGCCGATCGGTGATGCGGTGCCGTTTGAGGTAGCAGTCTCCCTTCTTTCTTATTTTTTCTATGTGTTCTAAAAAACCGGTATAACCGTCACTCCAACACCGCTCGGCCCGCTGTAGGGCAGCCTCGGCCCGAGCCCGGAGCCGGCGGGGCCTTCGGGAAGGCCCGTACGCCTGTCTGCGGGCACGGGAGAGTCCCGAGTAATGAGCCGGTCACCCGAGGGCTCTCGGGTCCGCAGCGGGCGTTATGCGGCGGGGGCTAGCGCATCTTGGTGGAGTCGCACGCTGGCGCCCTGTGCGGGGGCGTGCTCGGGGACGTCTTCCTTCGCAACGGCTCCGGCGTTGGTGTCGACCTCTTCAATGCAGGGGTCGAGGTCTCCGGTGATGGTGAACTCGACGCGGCGCAGGTCGAGCGTCCGCCACCCGCCCTTGGTCCCGCGCTTGACCTCCAGGCGGGCCCCTGTGTCCACGAGCATGGTGCGTTTGCCCTCGGTGTCGGCTGCGTTCCAGTCGTCGGCGTACGTGCGCCCGGTGGGTACGGCCTCGCGCCGGGGTTCGCGCTTCTCGCGGGTCTCCAGTTCGGCAAGGCGGGCGTCCAGGGCGTCCCCGTGGCGCTGCCAGGCTGCCTGTGCGGCTTTGGACTTCTGGCGTCCCTTCTGCGTCTGGTGCTCCTCGTACTCCGCCGTGGTGGCGTCGATCTCGGGCTGCGGGTCGTATCCGGGTATCTCGGTGACGCGGGTGATCTGGACGGGTCCGGCAGCGCGCAGGAACTCGGCGGTCACGTAGTCGTCCACCCACGCGGCGCGGACGGTCGCCGGAGCGGGGCAGTGCGTCCCGTACTTGTACGAGCTGCATCCGTAGTTCCCCGACGACTTGTTCAGGTACATGCGGCTGCCGCACCCGTCGCAGTGGATAACGCGTAGCAGCAGCGCGCTGGAGTCCGGGCGGCGCGGTGCCTTCTCCGCGGTGGGCTTCGGCGCGAGCAGCGCGCTCACCTGATCGAACTCCTCGCGGGTGAGGATCGGTGTTTCGGTAGCCATGACAGGGCTGCCCTGGTCGTCGCGCACCGGGTTCCCGGCGTGCATCTTCCAGCCCAGGAGCGCGGGGTTGGTGAGCATGCGGGTGATGGTCTGGGCGCGCCACTGTGCCGGGCGCTTCTTCGGCTCGGCGGTCTCGGTGTCGAGCTTGTTCTTCTTCCGGGCCTGGTACCCCTTCCAGTGCGCGGACGGGGACAGGACACCATCGGCATTGAGTTTCTGCGCAATGGCGTGTGTGGTCAGACCGGCCACCAGTTCGGCAATGATCCGCTCGATGACCTCCACGGCCTTGGGGTCCGGTACCAGCGTCCAGCCGGCCCCGCCGTACTTTGCGGGCATGGGGGCGGGCAGGTAGCCATACGCGGGCTGACCCCCGCCACGCCACCGAAGCGCCATCTTGCGCATGGCTGCCTGCGCCCCGGTGACGCGATCCTTGATGCTCTGGCCTTCGACCTGTGCGGCAAAGGCGAGCATCATCATCATGAGCTCGCTCATGGGGTTCATGGGGTTGCGGAAATCGAACTCCAGCCGACCCCCGCCGATGCCCTCGGCAAAGACCAACATCTTGCGGTGCTCGCGGGCCCACTTCGCGAGCTCGTGCATGTCGGCCATGGACCGGATGGCGCGGTCGAAGCGCCACCAGACCAGGACGTCGAAGTCCTGCGGGCGTGCGAGCCACCCACCGAGCTGCGGACGGTCGAACGGGCCGGTCTTGGACGCGGACACGTCCAGGTCGACCGCTTCCCGCAGCGCCTCGCCCTCGCCGAAATCGATGCCGAGGGCTGCCGCGGCTATGTCGTCGGCCTCGCGCTGCCGCTCGGGGCTGGTCGTCTCATCCGTCCGCACAGACAATCGGATGCACCGGACCCCACGCAGGGTCTCGGCGAACACGGTCCCCGTGGTGGTCCCCACGGGTGCATAGCTCTGTTCCATGCCCTCCGTGGGGATCAGAGCTTGCCGGGACCGCTTGACCTGCGAGGATGCCACCATGAGCCGACCACTCCAGAACTATCACTCTGGAGCATCGGGAAGGGGCGGGGTGGGGAACAAGCCCGCCGCAGGCGCGGGGTCCGGGGCGGAGCCCCGGTGGGTGGTCAGCGCTCCGGATAGCGCCTCGGGGTCCAGACGATCTCCGTGCCGTCCGCGCCGCGGCGGACCGCTCGCGTCTGTGTCGACCCCACGAGCAGGATCGTGCGCATGTCCACCTCCGCCGGATCCAGGTCGCCCAGCCGCACGACGCGCACGCTCTCCGACGGCCCGCCCACATCGCGGCCCAGTACCACCGGCGTGTCCGGTGTCCGGTGCTCCAGCAGCAGTTCGCGTGCCTTGCCGACCTGCCACTGGCGGCTGCGGGAGCCGGGGTTGTAGAGGGCCAGGACCAGGTCCGCCTCCGCCGCCGAGCGCAGCCGCTCCGCGATGACCTCCCACGGCTTCAGCCGGTCGGACAGCGAGATCACCGCGTAGTCGTGGCCGAGCGGCGCGCCCGCCCGGGAGGCCGCGGCGTGGGCGGCGGTCATGCCGGGCAGCACCCGCACCGGCACCTCGCGGTAGGGGTCCTCCGAGGCGACCTCCAGCACGGCCGTCGCCATCGCGAAGACGCCCGGGTCGCCGGAGGAGACGACCGCGACCCGGCGCCCCTGCCGGGCGAGGTCGAGGGCGAACTCGGCGCGCTCGGACTCCACCTTGTTGTCGGAGGGGTGGCGGCGCTGACCGGGCCGCACGGGCACCCGGTCGATGTAGGTGCTGTAACCGACCAGGTCCTGCGCGGCCGCCAGCTCGCCGCGCGCCTCCGGCGTCAGCCACAGCGGGCCCGCCGGGCCGAGCCCGACCACCACGACCTCGCCCCGGCCACCGGCCGCCGGGGCCGCGTCGACGCGGCTCGGCAGCACCGCCACCGAGAAGTACGGCACCGACTCCGGGTCCACGTCCGCCAGCGGCTCCGTGCGCTGCCCGGCCATCGTGGCGCGCTCCACATAGCGCGCGTCCGCGAGCCGGCCCGAGCGCTCCAACGCGCCCCGCACCGCGGGGAACGTCCGGCCGAGCTTCATCACCACGGCCGAGTCGGTCGACGCCAGACGGGCCGTCAGCTCCTCCTCGGGCAGCGTGCCCGGCAGGATCGTCAGCACCTCCTCGCCCTCCACCAGCGGGGTGCCCAGCGCGGCGGCGGCCGCGCTGACCGAGGTGACCCCGGGGATCACCTCGGTGGGATAGCGGTCGGCCAGCCGCTTGTGCATGTGCATGTACGAGCTGTAGAAGAGCGGGTCGCCCTCGGCGAGCACCGCGACGCTGCGCCCGGCGTCCAGGTGCGCCGCGAGCCGGGCCGCGGCCTCCTCGTAGAACTCCTCCATCGCGCCCCGGTAACCCCCGGGGTGGTCGGTGGTCTCCACGGTGACGGGGTAGACCAGCCGCTCCTCGATGTGGTCGGGGCGCAGATGGCGTTCGGCGATGGAACGCGCGATGGAACGGCCGTGCCGGGCGCTGTGGTAGGCGACGACATCGGCCGCCGCGATGACCTCGACGGCGCGCACGGTCATCAGGGACGGGTCGCCGGGGCCGAGCCCGACCCCGTACAGCCGGCCCGTGGTCTGCTGCTCGTTCACTCTTCCTCGCTCGCTATCGCGTTGATCGCGGCCGCGGCCATGGCGCTGCCGCCCCGCCTGCCCCGCACCACCAGGTAGTCCAGCCCCAACGGGCTCTCCGCCAGCGCGTCCTTGGACTCGGCGGCGCCGATGAAGCCCACCGGGATGCCGATGACGGCGGCCGGGCGCGGAGCGCCGTCCCGCACCATCTCCAGCAGCCGGAACAGCGCCGTCGGCGCGTTGCCCACCGCGACCACGGCCCCGTCGAGCCTCTCCCGCCACAGCTCCAGCGCGGCGGCGCTGCGCGTGGTGCCCATGGCACGGGCCAGCTCCGGCACGGCCGGGTCGGCGAGGGTGCAGAGCACCTCGTTGTCGGCGGGCAGCCGCTTGCGGGTGACGCCGCTCGCGACCATGTTCGCGTCGCACAGGATCGGAGCGCCGGCGCGCAGCGCCTCCCGGGCGCGGGCCACGACCCGCGGGCTGTAGGCGATGTCCCGTACGAGATCGACCATCCCGCAGGCGTGGATCATGCGCACCGCGACCTGGCTGACGTCCGGCGGCAGCGCGCCGAGGTCGGCCTCGGCGCGGATGGTGGCAAAGGACTGGCGGTAGATGGACGCGCCGTCCTTTTCGTACTCGAACACTCTGCCTCGCTTGCTGGTTTGGCTCTGTGGATCCGTGGTGTGCGGCACGGGCCGTCCGGTGCCGCCGTGTCGTCCGTCCGTACGGCTCATGTCGTCCTCCGCGCGGCCGTCACCGCCGCCGCCGACTCGGCCGCCGTCACCGTCCGCGCCGTGCCGTCCGAGGTGCCGTTCCGTACGGCGACTTCATACCCGTCACCGGTCGCCAGGACATCCACCCAGGACCCTCCGGGGTGGCCGCACCTTCGTTCGCACCCGGACCAGTACACCGGCAGGCCGCCGGTCCGTTGGTGCGCGAGGCAGGCCGCCGCGTCCGCCCGTACGTCCGCGCGGGACTTCGCGCAGCCGGGGCGACCCGCGCACGCGCCCGCCCGGTGCCAGGGGGAGGCGGCGGAGGTGACGAGTCCGGCGTCCGCGAGGGCGGCCAGCCGGGCCGGGGCCGTAACCGTCGGCAGGCCGGGCACGACGATGCCGCGCCAGGGTGTCACACGCAGCTCACCGGCCCCGTACTCGGCCGCGGTCCGGGCGACGAGCCGCCACTGAGCGGCGGTCAGCCGGCCGAGGGGGGCCGCGACCGAGAGGGCGGTGCGCCCGTAGGGGCCGGTGACCGGGCCCGGTTCCACCGGGGCGCCGTGCGGCGGCGCGAGCGTGGCGGGTGCGGAGACGATGCCCGCGATGGCGAGCCGGTGGGCCAACGGGCCGACGCGCGGCCGGTGTTCCCCGGGGAGATCCTTGACGCGCCAGGCGGCGGTGCCGCTCCCGTGCGCCGCCTCCAGGAACTGCTCCGCCGCGAGGACCGCCGCCCGCGGCCCGTGCCCGGCGGCGATCCGCAGGCCGGAAGCGGAGGTTCCGTAGCCGAGCAGCGCCTGGTCGACCCCGGTTGCGATCAATGTCACATCGGGGGCGAGGGCCGCGATATCGCCCCGGCCGTCGTCCAGACCGAAGAGGAACCGCCCCGAAAGGTCCGTCACGTCCGGGTTCGCGCACAGCAGCCGGTCCAGTTCGCGCGCCCAGGCCTGCACATCGCCGTACCCGGCGCCGTCCAGGCCGCACAGCGGTGACGCCACGGTGTTGCGCACCCGTTCATGCCGGTCGGACGGCAGCATTCCGGCCTCGCGCAGCCGCCCGCCGAGCTCGCCGCCGCAGCCGTCGGGCAGGCCGCGCAACTGCACGTTGCCGCGCGAGGTGATGTCGAGGTTCCCGTCGCCCAGTTCCTCGGACAGCCGCGCGAGCACCTGCGCCTGATGGGCCGTCAGAAGTCCGGCGGGCAGCCGGACGCGGGCCAGCGCGCCGTCGTCGGCGGAATGCAGGCGCAGCGCGCCGGGACAGGAGTCACCGCCCGCGCGGACGGGCGTCCCCGGGGGTACGGCGGCGCCGCCGGAGTTATCCCGGTCCGAGGCGGATGTGGGGGTGACGGACATGGCGGCGAGCATACCGACGACCGCGCCCCGCGCACCGGCCCCTACGGCGCCCGCCAGCGCTTACTATGCTCACGGAAGGGTCGGCCCAGGTGGTCCGGCCCGCACCGAACGCCAGCGACGGCGCCAGGGGAGGAAGCCGGTGAGACTCCGGCACGGTCCCGCCACTGTGAGCCCGGCAGCGATGCCGGGCGAGTCAGGAACTCCCGCCGTCCTCCAACCGCCCGGGGCGCGGACCCCGAGGAAGGCTTGCCGCCGCATGCGCATATTCCGGTCCCGCACGCCCCGGGCGACCCTCGATGCCCTGGGGAGCGCCGCGTGATCCTTCTCCTGTCGACGTCCGACACCGACCTGCTCAGCGCCCGCGCGGCCGAAGGCCCGGTCCCGTACCGGCTCGCCAACCCCGCCCGGCTCGCCCTCGACGACCTCCCCGCCCTCCTGGAGGGCGCCGACCTCGTCGTCGTCCGCCTCCTCGGCGGTGTACGCGCCTGGCAGGAGGGCCTCGACCTGCTGCTCGCCGGGGACCGCCCCGTCGTCGTCCTCACCGGCGAACAGGCGCCCGACGCCCAGCTGATGGAGCACTCCACGGTGCCCATCGGCATCGCCGCCGAGGCCCACGCCTACCTCGCCCACGGCGGCCCGGCCAACCTCGGCCAGCTCGCCCGCTTCCTCTCCGACACCGTGCTGCTCACCGGCCACGGCTTCGAGGCGCCCGCGCCCGCCCCCACCTGGGGCCCGCTGGAGCGCACCCCGCGCGCGGAGAACGCCGGCGGCCCCCGCATCGCGGTGCTCTACTACCGCGCCCACCACATGAGCGGCAACACCGGCTTCGTGGACACCCTCTGCGGTGCCGTCGAGGACGCGGGCGGCGTCGCGGTGCCGCTCTACGTGGCCTCCCTGCGCGCCCCCGAACCCGCGCTCGTCGAGGCCCTCACCACCGCCGACGCCGTGGTCACCACCGTCCTCGCCGCAGGCGGCACCAAGCCCGCCGCCGCCTCCGCGGGCGGCGACGACGAGTCCTGGGACGCGGGCGCGCTCGCCGCCCTCGACGTGCCGATCCTCCAGGCCCTCTGCCTGACCGGGCCGCGCAGCGTCTGGGAGGAGAACGACGAGGGCCTCTCGCCGCTCGACGCCGCCACCCAGGTCGCCGTTCCCGAGTTCGACGGCCGCCTGATCACCGTCCCCTTCTCCTTCAAGGAGGTGGACGAGGACGGCCTGCCGATGTACGTCGCCGACCCCGAGCGCGCCGCACGCGTCGCGGGCATCGCCGTACGCCACACCAGGCTGCGCCACATCCCGGCCGCCGAGAAGCGCCTCGCCCTCGTCCTCTCCGCCTACCCCACCAAGCACTCCCGCATCGGCAACGCCGTCGGCCTCGACACCCCCGCCAGCGCCGTCGCCCTGCTGCGCCGACTGCGCGAGGAGGGCTACGACTTCGGGGACGAGCCCGTCCCCGGCCTCGCGTCCGGCGACGGCGACGAGCTGATCTACGCCCTCATCGAGGCCGGCGGCCACGACCAGGAGTGGCTCACCGAGGAGCAGCTCGCCCGCAACCCCGTCCGCATCCCCGCCGCCGACTATCGCCGCTGGTACGCCGAACTGCCGCTCGAACTGCGGGAGTCCGTCGAGGAGCACTGGGGCCCCGCGCCCGGCGAGATGTTCCTCGACCGCAGCCGCAACCCCGAGGGCGACATCGTCCTCGCGGCCCTGCGCCGCGGCAACCTGCTGATCCTCATCCAGCCGCCGCGCGGCTTCGGCGAGAACCCCATCGCCATCTACCACGACCCCGACCTGCCGCCCTCGCACCACTACCTGGCCGCCTACCGCTGGATCGCCGCCTCCCGCGAGGACGGCGGCTTCGGCGCCGACGCCATGGTGCACCTGGGCAAGCACGGCAACCTGGAGTGGCTGCCCGGCAAGAACGCCGGACTGTCCGCCGCCTGCGGCCCCGACGCCGCCCTCGGCGACCTGCCGCTGGTCTACCCCTTCCTCGTCAACGACCCCGGCGAGGGCACTCAGGCCAAGCGCCGCGCCCACGCCACCCTCGTCGACCACCTCGTGCCGCCGATGGCCCGCGCCGAGTCCTACGGCGACATCGCGCGTCTGGAACAGCTCCTCGACGAATACGCGTCGATCTCCGCGATGGACCCGGCCAAGCTGCCCGCCATCCGCGCCCAGATCTGGACCCTCATCCAGGCCGCCAAGCTCGACCACGACCTCGGCCTTGAGGACCGCCCCGACGACGACGGCTTCGACGACTTCCTGCTGCACGTCGACGGCTGGCTGTGCGAGGTCAAGGACGCCCAGATCCGCGACGGCCTGCACGTCCTGGGCGGCGCGCCCACCGGCCCCGAGCGCGTCAACCTCGTCCTGTCCATCCTCCGCGCCCGGCAGATCTGGGGCGGCACCGCCGCCCTGCCCGGCCTGCGCGAGGCCCTCGGCCTCGACGAGTCCGCCGCCACCCGCACCACCGCCGACGAGGCGGAGGAGCAGGCCCGCGCCCTCGTCCAGGCGATGGAGGACGCGGCATGGGACCCGGCCGCCGTGTCCCGCGTCGCGCAGGGACACCCGCAACCCGTCGCGGACATCCTGGACTTCGCCGCCCGCGAGGTCGTGCCGCGCCTGGCCGCGACCACCGACGAGATCGACCACGCGGTGCACGCCCTCGCCGGCGGCTTCGTCCCCGCGGGCCCGTCCGGCTCGCCGCTGCGCGGCCTGGTCAACGTCCTGCCGACGGGCCGCAACTTCTACTCCGTCGACCCCAAGGCCGTCCCGAGCCGCCTGGCCTGGGAGACCGGCCAGGCCCTCGCCGACTCCCTCCTGGAGCGCTACCGCACCGACCACGGCGACTGGCCGAAGTCGGTGGGCCTGTCCCTGTGGGGCACGAGCGCCATGCGCACCGCCGGAGACGACGTCGCGGAGGCCCTCGCCCTGCTGGGCGTCCGCCCGCTGTGGGACGATGCCTCCCGCCGTGTGGGCGGCCTGGAACCGATCCCCCTGGAGGAGCTCGGCCGCCCCCGCATCGACGTCACCCTGCGCATCAGCGGCTTCTTCCGCGACGCCTTCCCGCACGTCATCGGCCTGCTGGACGACGCCGTCCGGCTGGCCGCCGCGCTGGAGGAGCCCGCGGAGGACAACTTCGTACGGGCCCACACGCAGGCCGACCTCGCCGCCCACGGCGACGAACGCCGCGCCACCACCCGCATCTTCGGCTCCCGCCCCGGCACGTACGGCGCCGGCTTGCTCCAGCTCATCGACAGCCGCGACTGGCGCACCGACGCCGACCTCGCCGAGGTCTACACCGTCTGGGGCGGCTACGCCTACGGCCGGGAGCTCGAAGGCCGCCCGGCCCGCGAGGAGATGGAGACCGCCTACAAGCGCATCGCGGTCGCAGCCAAGAACACCGACACGCGCGAGCACGACATCGCCGACTCCGACGACTACTTCCAGTACCACGGCGGCATGGTCGCGACCGTGAAGGCGCTGGGGGGCAGGGCCCCGGAGGCGTACATCGGCGACTCCACCCGCCCCGAGACGGTCCGCACCCGCACCCTGGTCGAGGAGACGTCCCGCGTCTTCCGCGCCCGCGTGGTCAACCCCCGCTGGATCGAGGCGATGCGCCGCCACGGCTACAAGGGCGCCTTCGAACTCGCCGCCACGGTGGACTACTTGTTCGGCTACGACGCCACCACCGGCGTCGTGCCCGACTGGATGTACGACAAGCTCGCCCAGACCTACGTCCTCGACCCGGAGAACCACGCCTTCCTCCAGGAGGCCAACCCCTGGGCCCTCCACGGCATCGCGGAACGCCTTCTGGAGGCGGAGGGCCGGGGCATGTGGGCGAAGCCGGACGCGGAGACGCTGGAGGCGTTGAAGCGGGCCTTCCTGGAGACGGAGGGTGAGCTGGAGGGCGACGAGGAGTAGCCCGTCCGGCGCCCGGGCCCGGGGCAGGCCGTTTTGGGGCTGTCGCCCCGGCCTCACTAGGATCTTCGGATGATCATCACAAGACGGCTCGCGGCGGGCGCATGCGCTCTGCTCGCCGCGCTGGCCGTAGGAATCGCCCCGGCGAGCGCCGCCGACGGACCTTCTAAGGACTCCCCGAAGGTCGAGCTCGTACTGGATGTCAGCGGCTCGATGCGAGCCCGGGACGTGGACGGCCAGTCGCGCATGGCGGCCGCTCAGCAGGCGTTCAACGAAGTGATCGACGCCGTTCCCGGCGGAGTACGGCTCGGCATCCGCACGCTCGGCGCCAACTATCCCGGTGACGACAAGGAGATCGGCTGCCGCGACTCCAAGCAGCTCTACCCCGTCGGACCGGTGGACCGTACGGAGGCCAAGGCGGCCGTCGCCACCCTGCGGCCCACCGGCTGGACGCCGATCGGCTACGCGCTGCGCGGCGCCGACCAGGACCTCGGCACCGACAAGGGCACCCGCAGGATCGTCCTCATCACCGACGGCGAGGACTCCTGCGGCCAGCCCGACCCGTGCGACGTGGCCCGCGAACTCGCCGCCAAGGGCACGCACTTGACGATCGACACGCTCGGTCTCGCCCACGACGACAAGACGCGCGAGCAGCTCACCTGCATCGCCGAGGCCACCGGCGGCACGTTCACCTCGGTCCAGCACACCGACCAGCTGTCGGGCAAGATCAAGCAGATCGTCCGCCGGGCCGACACCCCCGTCGAGACCCCGAAGCCCGTGGAGGGCGCCGCCGAGTGCGCCAAGGCCCCCGAGGTCGGCGCCGGGATCTGGACCGACCGGGAGACCTTCTCCGACCACCGCTGGTACCGCGTCCAGGTGAAGCCGGGTCAGGAGCTGCGCACCTCGGTGAGCGTGGGCGCGGACCGCGCCGTCGACCGCGACTACGGCGTGCTCGTGCGCGCGGTGGGGGAGAACGGCCAGGAGCTGGTCCGCGGCTCCGACGCGGGCAGCGGCCGTACGGACGTGATGTCGTCCGGGCTGCGCTACCCCGTCGCCAAGGCGAAGGACAAGAACGACAAGGAGGCGCGGACGGTCTGTCTGGAGGTCTCCAACTCCTTCTCCGCGCCGCCGTCCGTCAAGCGCGACCCGGGCCTGCCCCTCGAGCTGGCCGTCGACCTGGTGAAGTCCCCGGACAACCCCTCCGACCTGGCCGCCTTCGGCCTCGGCCGGGGCTGGGTGCTGCTGGCCGTCCTGGCCGTGACCGGACTGCTCGCCGGACTGGTGTGGGGCTGGCTGTCCCGCTGGCGCGTCGCTGTGTGGAGGGCGAACTGATGCGTGCAACCCGTGTGATGGCCGCCGCGCTGCTCGCCGGCGCCGCCCTGTTCACCTCCGCCGGGGGCGCCTTCGCGGACGCCCCGGGCCCGAGCCCGTCCGCGAACGGCGAGGACGCCCCGACGGAGGCCGGTACCACCTTCCGCACCGCCACCGCCGTCGAGCAGGGGCAGAAGGCCACCGCGAACGCGTCGACCGGTGACTACCTCTACTGGCAGTTCCCCGCGGGCGCCGGGCAGCAGGCGACCGTGAAGGCCACCGTGCAGCTGCCGGAGGCTTCCCTGCGGCACGGCGCCGCCACCTGGCAGCTGGACCTCTTCGACGGTCTGCGCCGCCGCCAGGCGTGCGCCTCGGGCGAACCCACGCAGCGGGCGGCCGCGCAGGCCGCCTCGGTCACCGTGACCTGCACGCTGCGCACCGTCCGCCCGTGGGCCGAGCGGTGGTCCGACGATCCGCTGCCCGGCGCGTACTACGCCCGGCTCACCGTCTCCGACGGACCCGCCCAGGACCTCGGCCTGCCGGTGAAGGCGGAGATCCAGGCGGACGCGAAGGACGCGGGCGGCTCCCGTGCCGAGGGCGGCGAACTCGGCGCCCCGCTGCACGCGGCCGCCCTGAAGGAGCCGGAGAGCGGCTGGAACGGCAGCTGGTTCTCCGACCGCTGGGCCTGGACCGTGGGCGGCGCCGTGCTCGGCGCGCTCGCGGCCATCGGCGGCTACACCCTGACCCGCCACCCCCACCGGCGCCACCGCCCGCCCGTCGGGCAGTAGCAGGAGCAGGAGCTCGCGCACGACGGCGCCCGTGGCCGGGAAAGGCCACGGGCGCCGTCGTCGTCTCAGCGCCGCGCGGGCGGGTCGCCCTCGGCCGCCTGCAGATACAGATCCAGCAGGTCGTCGGTGAAGTACGAGCTGTAGGAGATGTCGGGGGTGTCCCCGCCCGTGTGATAGCCGCCGATGACCCCGATCAGCAGATAGCCCGTCAGATCCGGGACCAGGAACGGCCCGCCCGACGTCCCGCCGACGTAGCCCGCGCAGGCGATCTCCAGGAAGTCACCCGGGGCCTTGGGGTCGGTGCTGGTGTAACGGTGCGTGGACGAGGAGCAGTCGAGCGGCTTGGGGTACTTGGCGTCGCTGCTGCCCGGGTAGCCGATCAGGCGTACGTCGCCGTGCGTGTACCCGCTGCGGATCGCGAAGTCGAAGCCGCCCACGGCGCTCTGCACCTCGGTGCCGTCCTCGCGCGGGCCGAGCCGGACCACCGTGTAGTCCCAGCGCGCCCCGCCGTCCGTGCCCAGGTCGTAGTAGCGCTGGTCGATGTAGATGCTCTCGACGGGGAAGACGCCGTGCGGCTTGAGGCCGTCGTGGTACTGCGGCACGAACGACAGGTGCCGCTTGGGGTCGGGCGAGCGCAGGCAGTGGGCCGCGCTGATCACCAGGTCGTGGCCGGGGCTGCGGACGACCGTACCGCCGCAGAAGCGGCCGGTGTTCTTGCCGTCGGTCCAGAAGAACGTCCCCACCTGCGGCAGTCCGTCGAAGGGATGGCTGGGCGGCACCGCCCCCTCCGGCTCCGCCGCCGGGGGCGGCGGCGCCTGCTTGCCGGTCACCACCGGCAGCGCGGACTCCATCCGCTGCGGCGTCCAGTAGGCGTCGGCCGCGGCGGCGCCGGGCGGCCCCGCGGCGGCCGCGAGCGTGCCGGGCACGAGGGCGGCCGGCAGTCCGAGGAGCAGGGCGGCGGCGCCCCGCAGGGCGAGATGTCTCAGAAATCTGTTCATGAACGGATTCCTCTCGTTCGGCTCGCCGTTGTCCCGCATGAGGGATAAGAGGCCTGGGGCGCGTGCGGGACGAGCGTGTCATCGTCCTACGGACCGCCGGAGGGAACGAGAGCCCGGCGCGCCGGGATTCACCGGGACGACCGGATTCGGACACATGTGTTCGGGTGTCGTCGCCGTGTCCGCGCGCGGGCCGGATGCCGGGAGCGGAACGGGCCGAGGATTCGGGGTGAAGACCCGATATCAACTCGTGGTTAAGTCGTTCACGCAGGGAGAACACCGAACGGACTAGTGTCCGGCGTTCTCCCGTGACAGGATGCTCCCTGTGGCCACCTCGGGCTTAACTGACCGTGAGGTGACGTGGGGACAGCTCGTGAGGACGGAGCAGATGGCAGTCGGGGGCGACAGGTCGGCAGGTGAGATGGGCAGCCCGCTCGCGGAGCGGCTCAATTACCTGTTCGCGAACATGCATCCGCCGGGGGCGCCGTACACCAATGGTCACGTGGCCGAGGAGATCAGCTGCGGGACCGAGGAGTACGGAGGGGTGAGGCTCACCGAGCAGTATCTGTCGATGCTGCGCAACGGCAGGCGCGCCAACCCCAGTCCGGATGTGCTGCGCGCCCTCGCGAAATTCTTCGCCGTGCCCGTCGGTTATCTGATGGGCGACCTCTCGGCCTCCCAGGCCGAGCGGGTGGAGGAGGAGGTCCGCTTCCTCGTCGCCATGAGGGATCAGCGCGTCCGTGCGATAGCCCTGCGCTCGGTGGGGCTGCCGCCCGAGGTCCAGGACAGCCTCAACACGATCATTGCCCAGTTCCGGCAGCAGATGAACCTTCCGGCCGACCCGCCCGACGCGGGTGGTGAGGAGCGCCCGTGACCGTCACGGCGGATGACCAGCTCTTCACCTACTGGCGGCGTACCGAGGACGAGGACGGTGCAGGCATGCGAGTGGGGCGCATACGACGCCGCTGCAAGCAGCTCATCCAGGAGCTCGCGCTGCCCGCGTCGACCGATCTGCACGGCCTGTGCCAGGTCGTCGCGCGCCGCGTGGGCCGGCCCATCCGTCTGGTCCCGATGAGCCTGGACGGTGTCGTCTCGGGCATGACCGCCACCACCGACGACGCGTTCTGGGTCATCTACGAACAGAAGACCTCGCCCTGGCACCAGGTCCACATCGTGCTGCACGAGGTCGGCCACCTGCTGCTGGGCCACGACCAGGACCCGGCCGTCACCGAGGACGCCCTCAAGGTGTGGACGCCGTCGGTCGACGTGGCCACCGCCATGCGCCGGATGGGCCTGACCATGGGTCTCGCCCGGCACCACTGCTACGACAACCTCACCGAGCGCGAGACCGAGATCCTCGGCACCCTTCTCATGGAGAAGATCGTGCCTCCGCCGCCGGGCCAGGACGCGCCGCTGGAGGGGGAGGCCGCCGAGCTCGCGGCCTCGCTCGGACCGGCGCTCCAGCACGTGCGCCAACAGCTCAGGGAAGGAGGCGTCACCGGTGTTTGACGTCCTCTACCTGACCTTCAGCGCCGTCGCCTGGGCCATCGTCGGCTACAAGGCCCGCGCCTGGTTCCGCGACCGGGGCAACGTGGACCTCGGGCTGACCGCCCTGATGACCTCGGGCGTCCCCGTCGTCTTCCTGTTCTCCGCGCCCAGCGTCTACCGCGCCTTCGACCGGCTGACCGGCGTGGCCAACCTGGCCATGGTCTTCCTGTACTCGGCCGTCGTGCTGTTCGCGTCGGGCGCCACGGTGCTGCTGCTGCGCTGGACCAGCCGGGGCGACGAGGCGGCGCGGGCCCGTGCCGCGGCACGGTCACGGTTCGCGGTCGTCGCGCTGGGCGTGGCGTGGACGGCGGCGATCGTCTGCTTCGCCGTCGGCCGCCCCGACGCCGTGGAGCATCCCCGCGACTTCAGCACCGCCTATGCGGACGCGCCCGGAGTGGTCGCCTTCCTGGTGCTGTATCTGGCCATCTTCGGCATCAGCCTCGCCGGGCTCGGCGCGCTCTGCCCGCGCTACGCCACCCAACTGGGCCGCTCCTGGCTCTCCAAGGGGCTGCGCACGCTCGCCGCGGGCTGCTGGCTGGGCCTGCTGTACTGCCTGTGCAAGCTGGTCGGCTTCGTGCTGAGCTGGGGCGGCCACGAGGCGTACTGGCTGTCCAACGGCGTTGCCCCGATGAGCGCTTCGGTCGCCGCGCTGCTGGTCCTCGTCGGCTTCTCGCTGCCCGCCGCCGGGCCGCGGGTGGCCGCCTGGCGGCGGCTGCGCCGACTCCAGCCGCTGTGGCAGGATGTCACCGCCCACGCCCCGGAGGTCACCATCTCCGGGCACCGCTGGACGAGCCGCTGGCCCTTCGCGGACCTGGAGTGGCGGGCCAACCGGCAGATGGCCGAGATCCGCGACATCCAGCGCGGCATCCGGCGCCACGTCGAGGCCGCGACCCTGGACATCGCCCGCGAGAAAGCGACCGCCGCCGCTCTCGACGAGCGCGGCCTGGCCGCGGTGGTGGAGGCGGCGGCCCTGCGCCGCGGCCTCGCGAACCAGGTCACCGGCCATGTGCCGGCACCGCACGCGGACAGTGTGGTGATGACCGTCAGTGCCGATCCGGCCGAGGAACACGAGCACTTGGCACGCGTCGCGGACGTCTACCACGACCCGGTGGTCGACTCCGTGCTCGACGAACTACGGGAGATTTGCGCGGCACGTCGTCCTTGACGGCGCGCGGCCCACAGACGAGGCGGCCCTGGACGGGGGTCAAGGCCGCCTGCGCCACAGGCCGGCGCCGGGTCCGTAGCGATACGGACCCGGCGTCGCCCGTGCGCGTTCCGCTGTCTGCGGATGACCATGGTCTCTGCGGTTCGTCTGTCTCTGCACCACCGCTTCGCGGCGGTGTCCTCAAGCGCCGGACGGGCTGGATGCGGCTGATGCGGGTGTTGAAAGCCCCCCGTCTAAAGTCGTCTTTCATGCAGAACACCGTCCCCTTCGACGTCACCGCGCTGACCACCGATCCGTACGGCACCTACGCCCGGCTGCGCGAGGCCGGACCCGTCCACCGGATCACCGGCCCCGACGGCCGGCCCGCCTGGCTGGTGACCCGCTACGACGACGTCCGCCAGGGGCTCGCGGACCCCCGGCTGTCCCTGGACAAGAGCAATGCCACGCCCGGCAATTACAGCGGCTTCGCACTGCCTCCGGCCCTGGAGGCGAATCTGCTGAACATGGACCCGCCCGACCACACCCGCGTGCGCCGCCTGGTGGTCAAGGCGTTCACCCCAGGCCGGATCGACAAGCTCCGCGCCCCGGTGCGCAAGGTCGCCGACGAACTCCTGGACGCCGTCGAGGCCGACGGGCGCGCCGACCTCCTCGCCGCCTACGCCGGGCCGCTGCCCATCACCGTCATCTGCGACCTGCTGGGCGTGCCGCAGGCGGACCGGCACGACTTCCGGGCCTGGACCGACGCCCTCATCACCCCGGACCCCGGGCGGCCGCACCTGATGAAGGAGGCCGTCGGGCACATGATGCGCTTCTTCGCCGGGCTCATCGCGAGCAAGCGCGCCGAACCCGCGGACGACCTGCTCTCCGATCTGATCGCGGCCCGCGACGGCGAGGGCGACGACCGGCTGTCCGAGGACGAGCTGACCTCCCTGGCCTTCCTCGTCCTCTTCGCCGGCTACGAGAACTCCGTCCACCTCATCGCCAACTCCGTTCTGGCCCTGCTGGACCACCCGGCCTTGATGCGATCCTTGCGCAAGGATCCGGCCGGACTCGGCGCGGCGGTGGAGGAGTTCAACCGGTGGGACGGCCCCGTGCCCCTGGCGATCCGGCGGTTTCCGCTGGAGGACGTCGAGATCGGCGGTGTCACCGTGCCGGCGGGCGAGACCGTGCTGCTCTCCATCGCCTCCGCCAATCGTGATCCTCGTCACTTCGCCGATCCGGAGCGGCTGGATCCGAACCGTGATCGTTCCGGACACCTGGGGCTGGGGCACGGCATCCACTACTGCCTGGGAGGGCCGCTGGCCAGGATGGAGATGGAAACAGCGCTGGCAGCGCTGCTGGAGCGGTTCCCGGGGCTGGAGCTCGATGTGCCGCGCGAGGAATTGAAGTGGCGGCCCTCGGTGCGGGCGCGTGGCCTGATTTCGCTCCCCGTGCGGTGGTCATAGAAAAAGCCGAACAGGTTTTTGGTGCATAACCCATCCTTGATGAGGTAGAACTGTGCGTGAGCCCGCCCGGTGTGCATCCCCCGTCGCACCGGGCGGGCCGTCGACTTCCACCCCGGCTCTCCTCCGGGCGTGACGACAGGGGCCGGGCGAGGACTTCAGCCGCCGGTCGGGAACTTCAGCAGCGCGGTCGCCGCCAGCATCTGGATGCTCACCGCCGCCACCGCCTTGTGCGTCGGCAGATGGTGCTGGCCCCGGATCAGCAGCGCGGAGAACGCGTAGCCGAAGCCCGCGGTGATCCAGGCCGCCGCCCGCACGGCGTACGAGCCGCCGGGCAGCCAGGCGTCGAGGGCCAGCCGCGGCAGATCCGTCGCCCAGAAGATCACCACGAACAGGGTGACCGTCGGGCCGAACTTGCCGTTGCCGCCGAGCCTGCGGGCGATCGCGTGCGTGGCGGCACCGAGCAGCAGACTGGCGAGGAGCAGGACGCCGTCGGCTATGGCCATCGCCTCCAGCGCGAGCGAGGGGCTGACCCGCCACTGCGCCCGGAAGTCGTCCCTGCCCAGCGTCCCCAGCACACCGCAGAGCAGGCACAGGAACGCCGCCGCGCCCCAGACGCTGCGGTCCCGGGCCTTGTCGAGCACTTCGACCGGCCGGAGCCACAGCCCGAATATGAGGCGGTGCCAGAGCAGTCTGCGCGGTGCCGCGGCCGGGGCGTGCGGTGCGGAGGAAGCGGGTGCGGAGGGTGAGGGGGTCACGGGCATGGATGCAATTTCTATCACCGAGCGGCCCGGCCACCGGTGGCCGGGCCGCTCGGCATCCCGCGCATGAGGCCATGTCAGACCGGTGCGGGCGCTCTGGGATCGGTGTCGGCGCCCGGGCCCACGCCCGGTCCGGCGTCCGGGTCGGGGCCCGCGTCCGGGTCCGCGGAGCCGTCGGGATCGGCACCGGCGTCGGGGTCCGGGGCGTGCAGGTACTCCTCCGAGATCTCGCGCGGACCGAACGGCCACACCTTCTCGTGACGCGCCCAGAGCACGAACGCCACACCGCCCGCGGCGACCCAGGCGAGCGACCATTCGATGGGGTGCCGGCCGGGGGAGTTCTTGTCCGCGTAGCCGTAGATCACCAGCCAGCCCACCAGCGCCACCAGGCTCGGCAGCGGATAGAGCCACATCCGGTACGGACGCCGCAGCCCCGGCTGCCGGCGGCGCAGCACCGACACCGCCGCCACCTGGGCCAGCGCCTGCACGATCACCATCACGGTGGTCAGCAGCTGGATCAGCGTCGTCAGGTCCGTATGACGGCCGATCAGGAAGCCGACGGCGGTGATGACCCCCATCGACACCAGCCCCAGCACCGGGAAGTGGTGGCGGGGGTGCAGGGTGCCGAAGGAGCGGAAGAAGACCTTGTCCCGCGCGGCGTCACAGGGCACGCGGGAGCCGCCGAGGAGGCCGGTGAGGACGGAGGCGACCGCCGTGACGAGGATCAGCACCGTGACCGTGCGGGCCGCGCCCCTGCCCCAAGCCGCCTCCAGGACGGCGGAGGCGACGGACGAGTGCGCCGTCGAGTTCTCGTCGAGCATCTGCTTCCAGTCGACGACCCCCAGCGTGCCGATCTGGAGCAGCAGATAGATCGCCATGATGCCGAGGATGGAGTAGACGATCGCGCGCGGCATCGTCCGCCCGGGGTTCTTGATCTCGGCGCCCATGTAGGCGGCGGTGTTGTAGCCGAGGTAGTCGTAGATGCCGATGGTCAGGCCCGCCGCGAAGCCGATCCAGAAGTGATTGGTCGTCAGCTCGAAGGCGTGGGCGGGATAGGTGAAGGCCCGGTCGGGGCTGAAGTGGGTGAACGCCGCGAGGATCACGAGGACGACCGAGGCGATCATCACCGCCCACAGCGCCACGGTGAGCTTCGCGATGTTCTCGACCCGCCGCCACAGCGCCGCGACGATGGCCGCGATGACCGCGAGCCCTACGAGGTCACCGGCCGTCTGCCCCATGCCCGGCCACAGATAGCCGAGGTACTGCACGAAGCCGATGATCCCGGTCGACATGCCCAGCGGGATGAACAGCATCGCCGTCCACACGAAGAGGAACGGCATCAGCTTCCCGCTGCGGTACTGGAACGCCTGCCGCAGATACACATAACTGCCGCCCGCCCCGGGCAGCGAGGCGCCCAGCTCCGCCCAGATCAGCCCGTCGGCGAGCGCCAGCAGCGCGCCCGCGACGAAGCCGATCACCGCCTGCGGCCCGCCGAACGCCGTCACCATCAAGGGGATGGTGACGAAGGGTCCGATACCGCACATCTGGCTCATGTTGATGGTGGTGGCCTGGAACAGCCCGATCCGGCGTACGAATCCGACCCGTTGCTCCGGTTCCTGCCCGGTGTCCGCCATGGGCGTGCCCTCTCTCGTGCCGGATGGGGTGACCCGTCAACTGCACTGGTAGCACCGGCCCGCGGGGCGCGTCCAGCACTGCGTCCGGATGTCCGCGGCGCGCCCGGCCCGGCTTCTCGCACAGCTGTGTCAACTGCCTCTTACTCGCCATAAGCGTCGGCCGGAGCGTAAGGTGGCCCGGCCGTGGTGTTCGGGAAGACCGGTGAAGGACCCTTGTGGTTCCAGGCCGGAGCGGCCCTCGCCACTGTGATCGGGGAGTTACCGTCCCATTTCGCGCCGCCCCCACGGGTGCGCGGAGCCACTGGCCGCAGCCGGCTGCCGGGAAGGCGGGGACGGGCGCGAGCGAACCCGTAAGCCAGGAGACCGGCCACGGCATCTCACGAGAACATTCCACGAGGTGCTGGAGCGTGACCCGCAGATGACTCTGCCCACCGACATACCCAAATCCACCGCCATACCCGGAGGCAAGCCGTCCGGCTTCCGCTGGCGCCGCCAGGACACCGTGCGCACCGCCGGCCTGCTGGCCGTCATCGCCGCCCTGCACGTCATCGCCTTCGGCGTGCTCTACCTGCTTGTCGTGCCCAACCACTACACCGTGGACTCCAAGGTCTACGGCGTCGGGCTCGGCGTCACCGCCTACACCCTCGGCATGCGGCACGCCTTCGACGCCGACCACATCGCCGCCATCGACAACACCACCCGCAAGCTGATGGCCGACGGCAAGCGCCCGGTCTCGGTCGGCTTCTGGTTCGCGCTCGGCCACTCCAGCGTCGTGGTCGTCCTGACCCTGCTGGTGGCCGGGGGCACCCAGCTGGCCGGGAAGCTGATGGACGAGGAGTCCACCACCCACCAGACCCTCGGCGTCGTCGGCACGACCGTCTCCGGCGGCTTCCTCTACCTCATCGCCGCCCTCAACCTTGTCGCCCTCGCGGGCATCCTGCGCATCTTCCGCGCGATGCGCGAGGGCCGCTACGACGAGGCCGAGCTGGAGCAGCACCTGGACTCGCGCGGCTTCATGAACCGCATCCTCGGCCGCTTCACCCGCTCCATCACCCGCCCCGGCCAGATGTTTCCGCTGGGCTTCCTCTTCGGCCTCGGCTTCGACACCGCCACCGAGGTCACCCTGATGGTGATGGCGGGCAGCGGCGCGGCCGCCGGGCTGCCCTGGTACGCGATCCTGTGCCTGCCGCTGCTGTTCGCCGCCGGAATGAGCCTCTTCGACACCCTCGACGGCACCTTCATGAACTTCGCCTATCAGTGGGCGTTCTCCAACCCCGTCCGCAAGGTCTACTACAACCTCACCATCACCGGTCTCTCGATCGCCGTGGCCTTCCTCATCGGCACCATCGAGCTGGTCACCGTGCTGCACGAGAAGCTCGACATGAACGACGCGGTCACCGGCTGGATCTCGGGCCTGAACCTCGACAACGTCGGCTTCGTCATCGTCGGCCTGTTCGTGGTGGTCTGGGCGATCGCGCTCGCCTACTGGCGTTTCGGCAAGGTCGAACAGCGCTGGGCGGCGCGCGCGTCGGCCGCCACGACCGAGGGCTGAGGGCCCGTACGGACCCCGAGGTCCTTACGGACCGGTGACAGGGCGGCGCCGGTGCGGGCGCGCCGCCGCCCGCGCCCCTAACGTCGGGTCCATGCGCGTACTCGTCACCGGAGGCGCGGGCTTCATCGGCTCGCACATCGTCACCGCACTCACCACCTGCGGGCACCAGCCCGTCGTCCTCGACGCGCTGCTGCCCGCGGCCCACCCCGAGGCTCCGCCCCGGCCCGCCGGGGTCGAGTGGACCGACGCCGACCTCCGCGACCGCACGGCCGTGGCCGGGGCCCTGCGCGGCGTCGACGCCGTCTGCCACCAGGCCGCGATGGTCGGCCTCGGCAAGGACTTCGCCGACGCGCCCGCCTATGTGGGCTGCAACGACCTCGGCACGGCCGTCCTCCTCGCCGAGATGGCCGCCGCGGGCGTACGCCACCTGGTCCTCGCCGGCTCCATGGTCGTCTACGGCGAGGGCCGCTACGAATGCCCCCGGCACGGCCCGGTGCGCCCCGGCCCCCGGGCGGCCGCGGACCTCGACGCCGGGCGCTACGAACCGCACTGCCCGCGCTGCGACCGGGAACTGACGCCCGGCCTCGTCGAGGAGGACGCGCCCGTCGACCCCCGCAACGTCTACGCGACGACCAAGCTCGCCCAGGAACACCTGGCCGCCGCCTGGGCCCGCGCCACCGGCGGCACGGCCCTCTCGCTGCGCTACCACAACGTCTACGGGCCGGGGATGCCCCGCGACACCCCGTACGCGGGCGTCGCGTCCTTCTTCCGCTCCTCGCTCGCCCGCGGCGAGGCACCCCGCGTCTTCGAGGACGGCCGCCAGCGCCGGGACTTCGTGCACGTACGGGACGTGGCCGCCGCCAACGCCCTCGCCCTGGAACGCCTCGCCGATCGCCCCGCGGGCACCCTGCGCGCGTACAACTGCGGCAGCGACACCCCCCGCACCATCGGCGAGATGGCCACCACCCTGGCCGCCGCGCACGGCGGACCGGCGCCCGTCGTCACGGGTGAATACCGCCTCGGCGACGTCCGTCACATCACCGCCTCGTCGCGGCGCCTGCGCGAAGAGCTGGGCTGGCGCGCGGAGGTGGGCTTCCCGGAGGGCATGGCGGAGTTCGCGCGGGCGCCCCAGCGCGTCTGACCGTGGCTGCGTACGGGTGAACATCCCGCCCGCCCGCGCCGGAGCTGCCCTCCCGGGATAGATGGATGGCATATCGGTGCGCTTCCAGGAAAGGCGGCAGACATGGCGGACAACGACCTGGGATCCCTGCTCGGCGGGCTGCTCGGCGGCGGTAAGGGCGGCACTCTGCTGGGCTCGCTGCTCGGCGCGCTCGGCAGCGGGGGAGGGGAGTCGCTCTCCGGCCTGTTGCAGCAGCTCGGGGAGGGCGGCCTCGGCCCGAAGACCCAGTCTTGGGTGAGCACCGGGGCCAACGAACCGGTCAGCGGGCCGGAGGTGGCGCAGGCGCTGCCGTACCAGGCGCTCGACCACGTCGCCCAGAAGGCGGGCATCACACCGGAGGAAGCGGCGGATCAGCTGGCGCAGGTGATCCCGCGGGCGGTCGACAAACTGACGCCCACGGGTGAGGTTCCCGAAGGCTCTCTGGAAGAAGTGATCGCCCAGCACCAGGGCGGCTGATCCGGAGAGGGACACTCTTTTCCGGCCGTATCCGATGTGCGGCTCCGCCCCGGCCCCCGGCGCAGTCGCGCCGGGGGCCGGGGCGGCCGTGTCAGAGCCGCAGCGCCGCGAAGTGCCGGTCGCCCGACTCCCAGCGGTCCACCATCCGCCACCCCACCGCGCCCGCGTGCCGCAGCAGCGCGGTCACTCCCACGCGCGCCCAGGGGAACGCGGGCCCGAGCCGGCCCCGGCCGTCGTCCACCCGCACCTGCACCCGCTCGTCGACGTCCGCCGCCGCGGCCTCGACGAGGAGGAGCCCGCGCGGCGCGGTGATGGCGGCGACCCGGGCGAGGAGGGTGCGGGGGTCGCCGCCGATCCCGATGTTGCCGTCGACGAGCAGCGCGGTTCCCCAACGCCCCTCGCCCGGCAGGGGGTTGAAGACGGACCGGCAGAGCGCCGCGCCTCCCGTGCGGCGGGTGCGGGCGACGGCCGCCGGGCTCAGGTCGACGCCCAGGGCCGGGCGGCCGAGCGCCGCCAGGGCGGCGACGAGGCGGCCGGGGCCGCAGCCGATGTCGATGACCTTGCCCTCGCAGCGGTCGAGCACGGTCCTGTCGGCGGGGTCCGCACCTCCGCACCAGCGCTCCACCTCGAGAGGCAGCAGCCAGCCGTCCGCGCGGCGCAGGAAGAGGGGCCCGCGCCCGAGGTGGACGGCGTCGGCGTAGGGGTCGGCGCTCCAGGCGCCGGTGGCCCGGGGCCGGGTCAGTTCGCTGGTGGTCACCGGGCGTGCTCCCGGTTCCCCGCCGCGACGGTCGCCGCGAAGAGTCCGTGCGGTGCCGCGGCCGCGACCCGGGCCGCGTCGTCGGCGGTGTCCACGTCACGGAGTTCGGGCAGGTCGCGCACGACGAGCCCGGCGTCCGTGAGGCGGCGGCGCTGGACCGCCCCGGTGCGGGCGGTGGACATGGGGACGCCGCGCAACAGCTCGGGCCGGGGCTCGGCCAGGCCGAGCGCCCAGAAACCGCCGTCGGCGGCCGGGCCGAACCACGCGTCGCACCCGTGCCACGCGCCGTCCGCCAGCGCGGGGGCCAGCAGCCCGGCGGTGACCTGCGGGGTGTCCATGCCGATGAGCAGCGCGGGCCCCGCGCACCCGGCGAAGGCGGCCGCGAGCCGCTCGTCGAGCCCGCCCGCGCACTGCGGCACCACGTCGAAACCGGGGGGCAGCCAGTCCCCGGGCCGACCGTCGAGGACGAGCACACGCCTCCGCGCGGGCATGGCGAGCACGGCCCGCAGGGTGTCGGCGAGGGCCGCCTCGGCGATCCGGGCGGCCCGCTCCGGGCTGTACGGCGGGGTGAGCCGCGTCTTCACCCGTCCGGGCAGCGGCTCCTTGGCGATGACCAGGAGCGTGGTGGGTCCGCACGGAGCGCCGGGACCGCCGACCGGAGGCATGCCCGTCGAAGCGCGGTGCGCGGTTCGGCCGTCCGGCTGAACACCGTCGTGCCACTTCAGGGCGGCGTCCTGGGCGACGGCCCGGGCCGCGCCCGCATCCCCGTACGGCGCCGCGCCCATCGGCGGATCCTGCGGACGCGGGCCGTCCTGGCCGCCCGCCCGGTCCCTGGCCGAGGTGGTCATGACGCCGCCACCTCCGCACCCACAGTGCTCTCCGTCCGCAGGACGGCCCGCATGTCGTGGACCGCGCGCCAGGTGCCGCGCCAGGTGCCGGTCACCTTCGAGGCGCCCGTGCGGGGCCGGTAGGGCACGTCCGTCTCCGTCACCCGCCAGCCCGCGTCGGCGGCGCGGACGACCATCTCCAGCGGATAGCCGCTGCGCCGGTCGGTCAGACCGAGGCCGAGCAGCGCCTCGCGGCGCGCGACGCGCAGGGGGCCGAGGTCGCGCAGGCGCACGCCCGTGCGCCGGTGGAGCAGGCGGGCGAGTACGGCGTTGCCGAGACGGGCGTGGAGCGGCCAGGCGCCGCGGCCCTGAGGGCGCCTGCGGCCCAGGACGAGATCGGCGGCGCCGGAGCGCACGGCCGCCGCCATGGCGGGCAGCAGCCCGGGGTCGAGGGAGGCGTCGCAGTCGCAGAAGGCGACGAGCTCCGCGTCGGCGGCCCGCAGCCCGGCGTGGCACGCCGCGCCGAAGCCGCGGCGCGGCTCGTGGACGACGGTGGCCCCGAGCGAGCGGGCCACGTCCGCCGAGCCGTCGGTCGAGCCGTTGTCCACGACGACGGCCCGCCAGCCGTCGGGGATGCGGGCCAGGACCCAGGGGAGCGCGGCGGCTTCGTCGAGGCACGGGAGGACGACGTCCACGCGGTCGGTGCGCGAGGTGGTGGTCTGGTCTGTCACGCTGTTCACCCTACGGAGAGAATTCCGACATTTCGGACCCAGTGTTCTTACGAAACGCGGACATCGCCCGGCCCGCGACCGGCCCCGCCCGGGGACACCCGCCCGGCGTGCGACGCTTGCGGCATGCAGACCCCACCCCCCGCCCGCGTGCTCGTCGTGGACGACGACCCGACCGTCGCCGAGGTCGTGGCCGGCTATCTCGACCGGGCCGGCTTCACCGTGGACCGGGCCGCGGACGGGCCCGGCGCGCTGGAGCGGGCCGCGGCCCTGCGCCCCGACCTGGTCGTGCTCGACCTGATGCTGCCCGGCATGGACGGCCTGGAGGTGTGCCGCCGGCTGCGCGACACCGGCCCCGTCCCGGTGATCATGCTGACGGCGCGCGGCGACGAGGACGACCGCATCCTCGGCCTCGAGGTCGGCGCGGACGACTACGTGACCAAGCCGTTCAGCCCCCGGGAGCTCGTGCTGCGCGTCGAGTCCGTGCTGCGCCGCGCCCGGGTGCGGGCCTCGGGCCCGAGCTCCGCGCCCCCGCTGCGGGCGGCGGGCATCACCCTCGACCCGGTGGCCCGCCGCGCGTCCAAGGACGGCACCGAACTCGCCCTCACCGTACGGGAATTCGACCTGCTCGCGTTCCTGCTGCGCCACCCCGGCCGGGCCTGCGGGCGCGAGGAGCTGATGCGCGAGGTGTGGGGCTGGGAGTTCGGCGACCTGTCGACGGTGACCGTGCACGTGCGGCGGCTGCGCAGCAAGGTCGAGGACGACCCGGCGCGGCCCCGCCTCATCCAGACCGTCTGGGGCGTCGGCTACCGCTTCGAGATCCCCGCCTCCGAGACCCCCGCCTTCGAGGCCCCCACGGAGAGCGGGTCCGGCCATGCGTGACGTCCTGCTCATGGCCCTCTTCGCCTTCCTCGGCGCCGCCGCGGCCGGGCTGCTGGGCGCCGTCGCGCTCCGGGCGCTGCGCCACCGCTCCGTCGCCGTGTCGCTGACGGTGGTGGCGGCCGTGTCGGTCACGGCGATGCTGGCCGGGACGCTCGCCGTGGCCCGGGCGATGTTCCTCTCCTCGCACGACCTGACCGTCGTCACGACGGTGTGCGCGATGGCCGCCGTCGTCTCGCTCGCGACCGCGCTGCTGCTGGGCCGCTGGGTGGTGGCCCGCAGCAACGCCCTGACCCGCGCGGCCCGTTCCTTCGGCGACGACGGCAGCTTCGCCGCCCCCGGCGGCGGCGCCACCGCGGAACTGGCCGAGCTCGGCCGCGAACTGGCCGCCACCAGCGAGCGCCTCACGCGGTCCCGGGAGCGGGAGAAGGCGCTGGAGACCTCGCGCCGCGAGCTCGTCGCCTGGATCTCGCACGACCTGCGGACCCCGCTGGCCGGGCTGCGGGCCATGTCCGAGGCGCTGGAGGACGGCATGGCCGAGGACCCGCCGCGCTACTTCCGCCAGATCCGCACGGAGGTGGACCGGCTCAACTCCATGGTCGGCGACCTCTTCGAGCTCTCCCGCATCCACGCGGGGGCGCTGCCGCTGTGCCCGAGCCGGATGTCGGTGTACGACCTGGTGGGCGACGCGCTCGCCGGTGCGGGGCCGCTGGCCCGCGAACACGGCGTGCGGCTGGTCGGCGACCGCGTCGACGCGGTCCCCGTGGAGGTCGACGGCAAGGAGATGACCCGCGTCCTCGGCAACCTCCTCGTCAACGCGATCCGCCGGACCCCCGAGGACGGGACGGTCGCGATGGCGGCGCGGCGGGAGGCGGACACGGTGGTGCTGTCCGTGACGGACGGCTGCGGCGGCATCCCCGAGGACGACCTCCCACGGGTCTTCGACACGGGCTGGCGGGGCTCGGAGGCGCGCACTCCTCCGGCGGGGGCCGGCCTGGGGCTGGCGATCGTGCGCGGGATCGTGGAGGCGCACTCCGGGCGGGCGACGGTCCGCAATGTGCCCGGCGGCTGCCGCTTCGACGTGATCCTCCCCGCGGCACCCGCCTGAAGCCCTTCCGGCCGGGCAGGCAAGCCCCCCGCGTCCTCACTCGTCGCCGGGTCCGGAACTCCGGTCCCCGCGGCGCCACTTCACCGCCAGTCCGGCCAGGACCCCCACCCCCGCCGTCAGCACGACCAGCAGCACCCAGTTGCGGTCGTAGTCCAACGGCAGGACCGTGGGGTTCTGCACCGGACCCGGCCGCAGCAGCACCGGTCCGGCCACCGCCGTCAGCGCGGCGGCCACCAGCAGCGTCCCCCGGACCACCCCCCGCACCGGCACGCGCGACACCGCGAAGCCCACCGCCAAGGTGAGCGGCACCACCAGACCGTCGTGCACGACGAGCACGCCGAGCAGCCACTTCGCCACCACCCACGGGTCCTGCGCGTCCGCGCCGAACAGCAGCGCCCACACCCCCGCCGCCATCAGCGCGACGCCCAGCGCGCCCGCCGAGATCCGCAACCCGCGCATCACAGCACCTCCATCCGGGCGACCCACTTGGTCTGGAGCACGCCCGGCCGGTTCGGGGCGATGATCCGCGCCGGATAGCCGTGGTCGAGGGAGAGCACCTCGCCGTTGAGGCGCAGGGCGAGGAGGGTGAGCGGGTCCCGGGCGTAGGTGTGCGGCATCACCATCACCCGGTACCCGCCGCGGGCCTCCAGCGACGTCACCCGGATCAGGGCGCCGGGCGGGGCGCCCGCCCGGTCCAGCAGGTCCCGCACCCGTACCCCCGTCCAGTGCGCCGACTTGCTCCACCCCTCCACGCACGCGATGGGCAGGGTCACCTCCCGCTGCGGCAGCGCGCGCAGGCCGGCCAGCGTCAGCTCGTACGGGCGCGGGCCGTCGACCCGCAGCCGCCAGTCCCGCACCGTCGTGGCGTCCACCCTGGCCAGCGCGGCGGTCCGGTTGATGGGCAGGCCCTGCGGGCCGTGGTCCGGCTGGCGGGGCGCCAGCAGGTCCAGTCCGCCGAGCGGCGTGAACGACTGCCCGACCGTCGTCACCGTCACCGCACCGGCCGCCACGCCCACGGCCGTCAGCAGCGACCGCCGGTCGACGGCGTCCTCGGCGGGCAGCGCCAGGGTGCCCGCCGACCGGCGCCGCCAGTGCGCCCTGATCTCCGGCGCCTTGACCGCCACGTGCAGGACGACGGAGCCGATCAGCAGCCAGCCCACCGCGAAGTGCACGGGCACGAAGGAGAACGCGTACGGATACCACTGCGCGGTGTTCAGCAGCCCCGACATCAGCTCGAACAGGGCCGACGCCACCAGCACCGCCACCGACACCCGCTCCAGCGCGTGCCGCACCGACCGCACCGGAGGCCACACGAACAGCCGCGGATACACCGTCCACAGCTTCGCCAGCAGCAGGGGGATCGCCGTGATGCCGCTCGCCACATGCAGCCCCTGCGTCACCCGGTACCCCCACCGGGGGCGGCTGGGCAGCACGTCCGCCAGCATGCCCGGCTGCTGGAGGTAATGACTGATCAGGCCGGTCACGAAGCAGACGGCGACCGCCACCCCCAGCCAGCGGCCGATCGCGGTCGCCGTGCGGGCGTCGTGGAGCCTGCCGCGGAACGACGGCGGGGCCAGGGGGAATCGGGGGAGGGGGAGCTTCATGGCTCCATCAGACCGCGCGCGAGGGCCCGCCGGGGGTGATCGACACCTTACGAAACGCGGACGTCCGCGCAGGTCCGCGGGCCGGGGAGGGCTCGCGGTGCCAGGGTGGACCCGTGAAGCCCCGTACCGCCGCCACCGTCACCATCGCCCTGCTCGCCGCCCTCACCACGGTCCTCGCCACGGCCGTCCGCGGTGACGCCTACTTCACGGACCCGGCCGCCCTCACCGGCTGGTACGCGGCCGCGTGGGCCCTCTTCGCCGCGGCCGCCTGGTCCCTGCGCTCGGTGTCCGCCCGGCACGTCGCGCCCCTGGTCCTGGCCGGGTCGGTCGCCGTCGCCGCCACCGGACTGCTCGCGGAGCCCCGCACCAGCTCGGACGCCTTCCGCTACGTCTGGGACGGACGCGTGCAGGCCGCGGGCATCTCCCCGTACGACCACGCACCGGCCGACCCCGCGCTCGCGCACCTGCGCGACCCCTGGCTCTTCCCCAAGGGCGCTCAGTGTGCGCGGCCGGAGCGGTTCCGCATCGCCACGGACACCGGGCAGCCCGCGTGCACACGCATCAACCGGCCGTACGTGCACACCATTTACCCGCCCGTCGCCGAGGGCTACTTCCTCCTCGTCCAGGAACTCTCACCGCCCGGCGCCCGCCACAAGCCGCTCCAGGTGGGCGGCGCGCTGCTCGCCGTGGCCACCTCGGGGCTGCTGCTGTACGCGCTGCGCAGGCGCGGCGACGGCCGGGCCGCGGCGTACTGGGCCTGGTGCCCGGCCGTCGCCGTCGAAGCCGTCAACAGCGCCCACGCCGACATGCTGAGCGTGCTGCTCACCGTCGCCGCCTTCACCGTCGTCGGCGCCCGCCGCACCCTCGGCGGCGCCCTGCTCGGCGCGGGCATCGCCACCAAACTGCTCCCCGCCGTCACCCTCCCCGGAGCCCTCAGCGGCCTCGCGGCACCGGGACCCGCGCGCGGCAGGGCGCGGCGGGCCCTCACGGTGCTGCTGCCCGCCGCGGCCGTCGTCGCCATCGGCTATCTGCCGTACGTCCTGATCTCGGACAGCTCCGTCCTCGGCTACCTGAGCGGCTACACACAGGAGGAGGGCTACGACGACGCCACCGTGAAGAACCGCTACGCCCTGCTGCGCCTGGTGCTCCCCGACACCTGGGCCCTGCCCGCCACCCTCGCCGTTCTGGCCGTGGTGGTGGGGTACGTGCTCCGGCGCGGCGACCCCGGGCGGCCCTGGCGCGGCGCGCTGCTCGTCACGGGGACGGCGTTCCTGCTGCTGACACCGGGCTACTCCTGGTACGCGCTGCTCCTCGTCGGCCTGGTGGCCCTCGACGGGCGGTGGGAGTGGCTGGGCGTCGCGATGGCCGGGGCCGCCAAGTACATCGGCGGCCGGGCCGCGCCTGACCCCAACCTGCTCGGGACGACCGCCTACGCGGTGGCCGCCCTGATGGTGGCGGGGGGCTGGGCGCTGCGCCGCCGCGAGGCCGCCGCCACCGACCGGGCCGCGCCCGGGGCCGCAGGCCCGGCCCGGCGGACCGCCCCCCACCGCGAACCGGAACCCCCACGCCCATAAAATCGGGGCGAAACGTACGGCGCCGACCCGCGGAGAGCACCCCCGATGACGACCCCCGAAGGCGGCGCGCACGACCCCTACATCCGGGTCCGAGGCGCGCGCGAGCACAATCTGCGGGCCGTCGACGTCGACATCCCGCGCGACGCCCTCGTCGTCTTCACCGGAGTCTCCGGCTCCGGGAAGTCCTCGCTCGCCTTCGGGACCGTCTACGCCGAGGCCCAGCGCCGCTACTTCGAGTCCGTGGCACCGTACGCCCGCCGGCTCATCCACCAGGTGGGCGCGCCCAAGGTCGAGGAGATCAGCGGCCTGCCGCCCGCCGTGGCCCTGGAACAGCGCAGGTCCGCGCCCACCTCACGGTCCTCCGTCGGCACCGTCACCACGCTCTCCAACTCCCTGCGCATGCTCCTCTCCCGCGCCGGCACCTACCCCGAGGGCGCCGCGCGGCTGGACTCCGACGCCTTCTCGCCGAACACGGCCGCCGGGGCGTGCCCGGAGTGCCACGGCCTGGGGCAGGTCCACCGGGTCACCGAGGAATCGCTGGTGCCCGACGCGTCGCTGTCGATCCGCGACGGCGCGATCGCCGCCTGGCCGGGCGCCTGGCAGGGCAAGAACCTCCGCGACATCCTCGGCGCCCTCGGCCACGACCTCGACCGGCCCTGGCGCGACCTGCCGCGGGCCGACCGCGACTGGATCCTCTTCACCGACGAACAGCCCGTCGTCACCGTCCACCCCGTGCGCGACGCCGACCGCATCCAACGCCCCTACAAGGGCACCTACATGAGCGCCAAGCGCTACGTCCTGCACACCGTCGCCGACTCCAGGAGCACCGCCCTGCGCGCCCGCGCCGAGCGGCACCTGGTCAGCGGAGCCTGCCCGATGTGCGACGGACGGCGCCTGCGGCCCGAGGCACTGGCCGTCACCTTCGCCGGCCGGGACATCTCCGCGCTCGCCGCCCTGCCCCTCGCCGACCTCGCGAACACCCTGCGCCCCGCGTGCGAGGGCGACGGCGTGGCCGCCACCCTCGCCACCGACCTCGTCGCCCGCATCGAGGTGCTCACCGAACTCGGCCTCGGCTACCTCGGTACGGACCGGCCCACCCCCACCCTCTCGGCGGGCGAACTCCAGCGGCTGCGGCTCGCCACCCAGCTGCGCTCGGGCCTCTTCGGCGTCGTCTACGTCCTGGACGAACCCTCGGCCGGGCTGCACCCCGCCGACAGCGCCGCGCTGCTCACCGTCCTGGACCGGCTGAAGGCCGCGGGCAACTCGCTGTTCGTCGTCGAACACCACCTGGACGTCGTGCGCCGCGCCGACTGGATCGTCGACGTCGGGCCACGGGCCGGCGAACACGGCGGACAGATTCTCTACAGCGGGCCCGTCGCCGGGCTCGCGGACGTGACCGGATCCGCGACCCGCCCCTTCGTCTTCCCCGACGGCCCCGCGCCCGTGGCCCGCGCACCCCGCGAGCCCTCCGGCGCGCTGCGGCTGCGCGGCGTCACCCGGCACAACCTCCGCGGCCTCGACGTGGAATTCCCCCTCGGCGTCTTCACCGCCGTCACCGGCGTCTCCGGCTCGGGCAAGTCGACCCTGGTCGGACAGGTGCTCGCGGAGACCGTGACCGCCCACCTCGCGGGCGACCCGGTCACGGGCGCCGAGGGCCTGGAAGCCGTCCACCGGCTCGTCACGGTCGACCAGAAGCCGATCGGCCGCACGCCGCGCTCCAACCTCGCCACGTACACGGGCCTGTTCGACGCCGTGCGCAAGGTCTTCGCGGCCACCGACGACGCCCGCGCCCGCGGCTACACCGTGGGCCGCTTCTCCTTCAACGTCACCGCCGGGCGGTGCGAGGTGTGCCAGGGCGAGGGCTTCGTCGCCGTCGAGCTGCTGTTCCTGCCCGGTACGTACGCGCCCTGCGCCGCGTGCCACGGGGCGCGCTACAACCCGGAGACACTGGAGATCACCTACCGCGGCGCGAACATCGCCGAGGTCCTCGACCTGACCGTCGACGCGGCCGCCGGCTTCCTCGCCGACGTGCCCGCCGCGGCCCGCAGCCTGCGCACCCTCCAGGACGTCGGCCTCGGCTACCTGCGCCTGGGCCAGCCCGCCACGGAGCTCTCCGGCGGCGAGGCGCAGCGCATCAAGCTCGCCACGGAACTCCAGCGCACCCGGCGGGGCCACACCCTCTACGTCCTCGACGAGCCCACCACCGGACTGCACCCGGCCGACACCGAACTCCTGCTGCGGCAGCTGCACGGGCTGGTCGACGCGGGCAACTCCGTGGTGGTCGTGGAGCACGACATGGCGGTGGCGGCCGGCGCGGACCACGTCATCGACCTCGGGCCCGGCGGCGGGGACGCGGGCGGGCGCGTGGTCGCTGCGGGCACGCCGCACGCGGTGGCCCGCGCGGCGGACAGCGTGACGGCGCCGTACCTCCGGGCGGCGCTGGGCACGTGACCAGGGCCGTGTTGCCGCGCCCGCCCACTGCGGCAGACTGGAGCCATGCCGGAGCTGCCCGAGGTCGAAGCCCTCGCCGGGTTCCTCGCCGGGCACCTCACCGGACGCACGGTCGAGCGGGTGCTCCCGGTGGCCGTGTCCGTCCTCAAGACGTACGACCCGCCGCTGAGCGCGGTCGAGGGGCGGCGGGTGACCGCCGTGACCCGGTACGGCAAATTCCTGGACCTGGCCACCGACGGCGGCCCGCACCTGGCCTTCCACCTCGCCCGCGCGGGCTGGCTGCGCTGGCACGACCGGCTCCCCGACGCCCCGCCGCGCCCCGGCAGGGGCCCGCTCGCGTTGCGGCTCCGGCTCACCGACGGCGCCGGGTTCGACCTCACCGAGGCGGGCACCCGGAAGCGGCTCGCCGTCCACTGCGTCCACGAGGTGTCCGACGTGCCCGGCATCGCCCGGCTCGGCCCGGACCCGCTCGCGCCGGACTTCACCCGTGACGCCTTCGCGGCGCTGCTGCGCGACGAACGACGGCAGCTCAAGGGCGTCCTGCGGGACCAGGGCGTGATCGCGGGCATCGGCAACGCCTACTCGGACGAGATCCTGCACGCCGCCCGGATGTCCCCCTTCAAGCTCGCCGCGAGCCTGACGGAGGACGAGATCACCACGCTCCACGAGGCGCTGGGCACGACGCTGCGCGAGGCCGTCGAGCGGGCGCGCGGCCACGCGGCGGCGGATCTGAAGGCGGAGAAGAAGAGCGGGCTGCGGGTGCACGGGCGCACCGGGCAGCCCTGTCCGGTCTGCGGGGACACGATCCGCGAGGTGTCGTATCGCGACTCCTCGCTCCAGTACTGCCCGACATGCCAGACGGCCGGCAAACTGCTCGCCGACCGTCGGTTGTCCCTCCCCCAGCTACCGCTGGGAGGTGCCCCCAGCTGAAATAGCCGGTCACTCCTGGGGAATTCCCCGCGCGTCCGCGTGCGCCAGCTCCGAGTGCTTGTAGGAGTAGGCGAAGTACACGACCATCCCCACCGCGAACCACACCGCGAACCGCACCCACGTCTGCCACGCCAGATAGGTGATCAGCCAGATCGACGCGGCGACCCCGATCGTCGGGACCACCGGCACCCACGGGCAGCGGAAGGAGCGCGGCAGGTCCGGGCGCTTGTAGCGGAGCACGATCACCGCCGTGCACACCACCGCGAAGGCCAGCAGGATGCCGATGTTGGTGAGCTCGGCGGCCTCGCCGATCGGCACGAGACCGGCGATGGCCGCCGAGGCCACGCCCACGATCCACGTCACGCGCGTCGGCACGTGCCGGGTCGGGTGCGTCTTGGCGAACCACTTCGGCAGCAGCCCGTCCCGGCTCATCGCGAACCACACCCGGGTCACACCGAGCATGAAGGTGAACATGACGGTGAGGATGCCGATGATCGCGCCGACCGCGATGACGTCCGCGATCCCGCTCAGGCCCACCGACTTGAAGGCCGTCGAGAAGCCGCTCTTCTTGTCGATGTCCTTGTAGCTCTGCATGCCCGTCAGCACCAGGCAGGCCAGCACGTACAGCACCATCGAGATGCCCAGCGAGTAGAGGATCGCCTTCGGCATGTGGCGCTGCGCGTCCTTGGACTCCTCCGCCGCCGTGGACATCGCGTCGTAGCCGAAGACGGCGAAGAAGACCGTGGCCGCGCCCGTGAAGGCACCGCTGACCCCGAACGGGAAGAACGGCGTGTAGTGCGACGACTTCACATGGAAGAACCCCACCCCGATCACCAGCAGGACCACCAGGACCTTCAGCCCCACCACGATCGTCTCGAAGCGCGCCGCGTTCTTCATGCCCATGGTCAGCAGCCAGGCGATCAGCAGGCACAGCACCGCCGCGAACAGGTCGATCCGGTGCCCCGCCCCGGTCCCCGGCGCGCCCAGCATCCACTTGGGCAGCTCGGCGTTCGTCTCCCCGAGCAGGAAGTTGATGTAGCCCGAGATGCCGATGGCCACCACCGCGACGATCGCCGTGTACTCCAGCAGCAGGTCCCAGCCGATGAACCAGCCGCCGATCTCCCCGAGCACGGCGTAGCCGTACGTATAGGCCGAACCGGCCCGGGGGATCAGGCCCGCGAACTCCGCGTACGAGAAGGCCGCCGCCGCGCTCGCCACCCCCGCGATGAGGAAGGACACGAGCACGGCGGGACCGGCGACACCGTTGGCGATGGTCCCGGCCAGGCTGAAGATGCCCGCGCCGATGATGCCGCCGACGCCGATGGCCGTCAGCTGCCACAGCCCCAGGGTGCGGGTCAGCCGCTGGGCCGGCCCGCCGCCCTCGACGGTCTCCGCCTCTTCGATTGTCTCGATCGGTTTGCGGCGCAGTACGCCCTGACCCGCGCGGAGCCTGGCCATGTGTCATGTCCTCTCGTCGACCCTGACGGGGCCGAACATCATCGCCGAGCGGGGACGGCTTCGGAAGACGCCGCCCCGCACCGGCGCCCCGGGTTCAGCCGATGGCGGGCGCCACCGCCGACGGGGTCGTGCCCCAGCGCGAGGGCTTGTCGCCCATGGTGAAGTCCAGCCGGGTGCTCTCCTTGAGCTGCGCGGTCGTCAGATAGGTGCGGTCGTGGGGAGATCCGTCGAGCCGGACCGACTGGACGTAGCGGTCGGTGTCGGAGGTGTCCGGCGCGGTCACCGTCAGCCGCCCGCGCGGATACCAGCGCCGGTCCAGCCGCAGGTCCACCCGCTCGAACACCGGGGAGCTCAGGCCCCAGGTGTCCCCGCCCGGCTGCACCGGGTAGACGCCGATGGCGGAGAGGACCATCCACGCCGACATGGTGCCCAGGTCGTCGTTGCCGGTCATGCCGGTCGGGGTGTCGGTGAAGAGGGTGAGCGCGGCGTGCACCACGTCCGTGGTCTTCCACGGCTGGCCGGTGGAGAGATAGGTGTAGGGCGCGATGAGGTCGGGCTCGTTCTGCGGGTTGTACTTGTCGGCGTTGTAGTAGTCGTACGGGCCGTTGACCCACACCTCGCGGGCCGTGCGCGCCGGGTCCTTCAGCAGGCGGTCGTAGGCGAAGAAGGAGTCGAGCCGGGCGTTCGCCTTCTCCTGGCCGCCGATCAGCCGCACCATGCCGGGCAGGTCCTGGGGGACCAGCCACTGGTACTGCCAGGCCGTGCCCTCGTGGAAGCCGACGCTCTTCGCCGGGTCGGCGGGGCCGGCGAAGGCGCCCTGCGTGTCCCGGGCGCGGAAGAAGCCGGTCGACGGGTCGTGGACCTTGCGGTAGTTCCGGGCGCGCTCGGCATAGCGCTCGGCGTCCGCGTCGTGGCCCAGACCGCGCGCCATCTTCGCGAGCACCGCGTCGGCGAGCGCGTACTCCAAGGTCGCCGAGGCGCCTTGCTGGAAGTCGGAGTCGCCGGGCTTCTCCTTGGGGCGGCTCGGCAGGTAGGGCACATAGCCGTTCTTCACGTACTCCGCGTTTCCGTCCCGGCCCGCGTAGGGGGAGTCGGCGGGCGGCACCCCGTCGGCGTTCTTCCTCAGCGCCCGGTACGCCTCCTCCTCGTGGCCCGCCAGCAGCCCCGCCTGATAGGCGTTGGTGAGGAACGGCGTCACCGGGTCACCGGTCATGATGTTCGTCTCGACCGTGCCGTAGCCCCACTTGGGCAGCCAGCCGCCGTCGCGGTCGACGCGCAGCACCGACAGCGCCATGTCCCGCGACTCACGCGGCGCGAGCAGTGCCAGCAGCTGCGCCTGGGTGCGGTAGGTGTCCCACAGCGACCAGTTCTGGTAGTAGGTGAACCCCTCGGCGCGGTGCGGCTGCTGGTCCCAGCCGGTGTAGCGGCCGTCGGCGTCGCTGCCGATGTTCGGGGCGAGGAAGGCGCGGTAGAGCGAGGAGTAGAAGGTGCGCCGCAGCGCCGTGCCGCCGCCCTGGGCCCGGACGTCGGCCAGCCGCCGCTCCCAGGCCGCGCGCGCCGCGCGCGCCGTGCGGTCGAAACCGCCGCCCTCCGCACGGAGGTTGCCCTCGGCGCCCGCCGCGTCGACGTAGCTGAGGGCGGTCGTGGCCTCGACGGTCCGGTCGTCCGTGGTGTCGAAGCGCACCCACGCGCCGTTGCGCCCGGTGGAGGTGGAGAGCTTGGACCCGGGGGTGATCCGGTCGCCGTTCCAGGTGCCGAAGCCGGTGAAGGGGCGGTCGAAGCGGGTGATCGTGTGCAGGGTGTAGGGGCGGGTGTCCTGGCAGAAGCCCCGGCCGGTGATGGTGGAGCGGACCGTCCGGGAGTCCACGACCTCGACGGTGGTGGACACCGTGCGGTGCAGCGACTGCCCGGTGTTGAGCAGGACGTTGGCCTTGTCCGTCGCGGGGAAGGTGTAGCGCTGGACGCCGGTCCGCCCGGTCGCCGTCAGCTCGGCGGTGATGCCGCCGTACGAGGAGAGCCCCACCCGGTAGTAGCCGGGCCGGGCCTCCTCGTCGCGGTGGCTGAACTCCGCCGCGTAGCGGGCGTTGTCCGTCCGTGTCACCTCGCCCGTGGTGGGCAGCACCGGCAGGTCGCCGCCGATGCGGCAGCCCACACCGGACAGGTGCACGGCGCTGAAGCCCCGGATGTGGCTGTCCTTGTAGTCGTAGCCGGTGCTGTGCCCGGTGTCGGGGGAGAGCTGCACCATCCCGAACGGCACGGCGGCGCCGGGGAAGGTGTTGCCCTCGTTCTGGGTGCCGATGAACGGGTTCACCAGGCCGGTGAGGTCGTCGGCCGCCACGGCCCGCTGCGGGGGTACGAGCGCCGTCCCGGCCAGCATCGCCGCGAGGGCGAGGGCGGCCGCGCCGGCGCGCGGCCGCAGGTGTTCGGTCCATCTCATCGTCCACGCCCCTCGTCCGACACGTCATATGAACTGACATCGTTGTCAACGCCGAGGGTATCGAGAGGCTGACGCGCTGTCATGATGCCCGGCGCGCCTGGTGTGGCGATCCCGGGCCCGGGCGGCACGGGTGTTCACCCTTACGGGGAAGGCCCGTGAAAGGCTGTGCGGGACCACGGCGGCGACCCGCCCCGCCCCACCGAACGGACCCGGCCCGCCCATGAACCTCCGCGAACTCGCCTCCGTAGGGCCCTTCTTCGCCCTGCGCACCGAAGACGACCCCGGCGACGCCGAGGAGTACCTGTCCCTGGCGGGCCGCACCGAGGAGGCCGTCCGGCGCAGGGTGGGGACCGTGGCGGAGCGGCTGGGCACGGCGGACCGGCGCGTGGCCGCCTCCGTCGCCTACCAGGGCATCGCCGGCCGGCTGCTCTCCGTCGCCCTCGGCTCTGCCGTGCTGACCGGAAGCGTTCCCGACCTCGCCGACGAGTGCCTGCTCTGGCACCCCGCGCGCACGGCCCCCGACGACCTGTGGCTGCCCGCGCCCGCCGCCCTGCCGCCCGCGGCCGACCTCGCGGCACAGCTGCGCGACCACCTCCTGCGCGGCCCGCTGACCGCCCTGCACGACGCGACCCGCGCCGTCGTCCCGGTCTCCGGCCGGCTGCTGTGGGGCAACGCCGCCTCGTCGCTCGCCGGATCACTGCGGGTGCTGCACGGGTGGTGCCGCGAGCGGCGGCGGCCCGAGGAGGCCGCCCGCGCGCTCGCCCTGACGCGCGCCCTGCTCGACGCGCCGCCGCTGAGCGGCACCGGCACCCTCACCGCCCCCGCGCCGGGCGGCCCGGCCTTCGCCCGCACCACCTGCTGCCTGTACTACCGGGTCCTCCCCGGCGGGATGTGCGGCGACTGCGTGCTGCGGCACGCGCCCCGCGCCCGCTGAGGCGCCGGGGCGGGCGGCCACTCCCGCGTGGAGAGCACACCGAGGACGTACGCCTTCGCCACCAGCGCCGTGCGGTTGGGCACCCGCCACCGTCGGGTGAGCCTGGTCAGGTGGTAGTTGACGCCGTCCACGGTCAGGCCGACGGCCTTGCCGATGGCGGCGGTCGTGGCCCCGGCGGCGGCCAGCGCGAGGATGTTCCCCTCCACCACGCTGACCTCAGCCATCGGTTCCACCGGGCGGTGCGCCGGCTCGGTCCGTACGCGCAGGATCGCCAGCAGCATCGGGTTCGCCGGGAAGGCGTCGCCCACCGGGTCCACCAGCAGCTCGCCCTCCCGCTCGGTGCCGTCCGCGCCGGTCACCCAGCGCACCTCGATCGGGTGACGGGGGCGGCGGCCCAGCCGCAGCGCCTCGATGTGCAGGTCGAGCCGGCCGACGGCCCGGGGCCGGAACAGCTCCTGGAGGTTGCGGCCGCGCAGTCTGCCGGGCGCGGTTCCCCACTCGGCGGCCATGGCCGGGTTGGCGACCGTGACCTCGCCGTCCGCCCGGCAGACCGCGATCGGCGTCGGGATCCGGTCGAGCAGCAGCAGAAAGTGGTTGCGCCAGCTGGTGTATTCCTCGCCGCCCATGTCCGCACCGGCCCCTCGCTCGTTCCACGCCCGTCCAAGGGCCCGTCCAGTGCTTGCCCGGCGGGGCCCGCGCAGGAGCGTCGAGCCTCCCACGACTGCAGGATCGTGCAGTTCTGTATACGACTGGGTGAGCCCATTTGCGTGCTGCGCACGAGGCGCCCGGGACGGGTGTCCACCCCGTCACCCACCCCGGCCGCCCCGGTCCCCGCACGCCGTCCCGTAGCCTGCTGCTCGCGCGCGGCGCGCGAGAACGACGAAAGCGGTGGGGACATGCGAACGGGCATACGTGCGGCAATGATTGCGGTCACGGCGGCGGTGGCGGCGGCCGTCACGGCCGCACCGGCCGGGGCGGGCACCGGCCCCGAGGGACAGCGGGCCTACTCCGCCACGACCTCGGTCGGCGTGCACAACGCCTATGACACGGCGAAGTACCCCTACTTCGCCGACGCCCTCGACTCGGGCGCCTCCCTCCTCGAACTCGACGTCTGGACCAACGGCCTCGGCGGCCGCGACTTCCGCGTCTCGCACGCCAACCCGCTGGCCAACAACAACAATTGCGAGGGTGCCACCTCGCCCGGCCGGCTGCGCACCAAGGCCCGCAACCAGCCCCTCTCCGGCTGCCTCGCCGACATCAGGGCCTGGCACGACGCGCACCCCGGCCACCGGCCGGTCCTGCTCAAGGTGGAGATGAAGGACGGCTTCAACGCCGACAGCGGGCGCGGCCCCGCCGAGCTGGACACCCTGCTGGGCGCGAAGCTCGGCGACGCCCTCTACCGCCCCGCCGACCTGGCCGGGAGCCACGCCACGCTCGACGAGGCGGTACGAGCCGACGGCTGGCCGGACCGGTCCGCGCTCGCGGGCAAGTTCGTCGTGGAGCTGATCCCCGGCACCGTGGAGGAGAAGAACCCCGCCGACAGGCTCTGGACCGACCGGGAGTACGCGACGCACCTGCGGGACCTCGCGGCCGCGGGCCGGCTCCGGCAGGCGGGCGCCTTCCCGGCCGTGCACGGCGCCGCCGCCGGTGACCCGCGCGCCCGGTACGCCGACCCCACGATCCGCCCGTGGTTCGTCCTCTTCGACGGGGACGCGGCCACCTACACCGGAGGGGGCATCGACACGGCCTGGTACGACAGCCGGCACTACCTCCTCGTCATGACCGACGCGCACAAGGTGCCGCCCGCCATCGACCTCACCCGCCCCACGGAGCCCCAGGCCCGGGCCCGGGTCGCCCTCCTCGCGAAGGCACACGCCAGCTTCGCCACGGCCGACTGGTATCCGCTGCCGCAGGTGCTGTCGTCGGTGGTGCCGCGCGGCTAGCGCGCCTTCCAACGGCGGCGCTCGCCTCGCGGCGCGGCGCGCGGTGCGCCACCGTGGTGGGTGTCCGGACCGTTCACCGCCTGGAGCCCGCGCCATGACCCACCACACGTATCGCGTGACCGAGATCGTCGGCTCTTCGCCGGACGGGATTGACGCCGCCGTGCGCAGCGGTCTCGCGCGGGCGTCCCAGACGCTGCGCAACCTCGACTGGTTCGAGGTCACACAGATCAGGGGGCATCTGACGGAGGGCGGGGTCGGCCACTACCAGGTGGGCCTGAAGGTGGGGTTCCGGCTGGACGACGAGGACTAGGGCCGGGGCTTCCCCCGGCCCTCGCTCCTTCCCGGCCGACGCGGTCGCTACGGGACCACCGTCACCGGCCAGCGGCCCGCCTTCACCAGACGGACCGCCACCGAACCGATGATCCGGTGGCCCGCCTGCTCGGAGGCGCCCACGACCACCGCGTCCGCCGTGAGCTCCTCCGCCGCCTTCACCAGCCCCGAGTAGGGGTCGCCGCGGAACGTGTGGAACTCCCACCGCACCTCGTGGATCCCCCGCAGCCGGTCCGTAGCCGCGCGGATCTCGGCGAGCAGCTCCTCGGCCACCTCCTCCGTCATCTCCGCCACGGGAGCCCCGAGCACCGCGCTGCCGGCCAGCATCGGCTGGACGTAGACGACCGCCAGCAGGGCGTTCTGCCGACGGGCCAGCCCCGCCGCGTAGGCGGCGGCGCGCCACGACGTGTCGGAGCCGTCGACACCGACGACGATCACTTTCGGGCCGTCCGTGCCGCGTTCGAAACCGGCGGGGATCTTCTCGCTCTGCTCCTCGTTCACACCGCGAGGCTAACCGGCACGGACAGCGACAGCGCGAAGCGGCCCTGCTCGTCCGTCCACCACCGGCTGAGCTCCAGCCCGGCGGCCGCCAGTTCCTCGCGCACCCCGGCCCGGCGGAACTTCGCCGAGACCTCCGTCCGCAGCTCCTCGCCCGCCTCGAAGTGGACCGCGAGGTCGAGCGCGGGGATCTTCACCACGACGGCGGTACGGGCCCGCAGCCGCATCTCGATCCACTCCCGCCGGTCGTCCCAGAGGGCGACGTGGTCGAAGTCCGCGGGGTCGAAGTCGGCGCCGAGCTCGCGGTTGATGACGGCGAGGACGTTCTTGTCGAACTCCGCGGTCACCCCCGCGGCGTCGTCGTAGGCCGCGACCAGCGTCCGCTCGTCCTTGACCAGGTCCGTGCCCAGCAGGAACGCGTCGCCGCGCGCGAGCCCGGAGCGCACGGCGCCGAAGAAGACCGCCCGCTCCGCCGGCTGGAGGTTGCCGATCGTGCCGCCGAGGAAGGCGAGGAGCCGCGGACCGGGCGTGTCCGGCAGCGCGAGACCGTACTGGAAGTCGGCGACCAGAGCGTGCACGGTCAGCCCGGGGTGCTCGGCGAGCAGCGTCCGCGCCGCGCCCGCGAGGGCGCTCTCGCTGACGTCGACGGGCACGTAGTGGTCGATGGAGGGCAGCGCCGACAGGAGGTGGCGGGTCTTGTCGGAGGAGCCGGAGCCCAGCTCCACCAGCGTCCGGGGCCGCACGACCTCGGCGATGCCGGCGGCCCGGGCGAGGAGGATCTCCCGCTCGGCGCGCGTCGGGTAGTACTCGGGCAGCAGGGTGATCGCGTCGAAGAGCTCGCTGCCGCGGGCGTCGTAGAACCACTTCGGGGGGAGCACCTTGGGGGTACGGGTCAGCCCCGTGGCCACGTCCGCGCGCAGGGCGGCGGCGGTCGCGTCGGGGGGAAGGGTGCGGGTCAGGGCGAACGGACTCACAGAACGGGCTCCTTGGGCGCGGAGAGCGGGGCGAGCGGGGAGAGGGGCGACAGCGCGACGCCGGTGCGGGTGGCGGTGAGCAGGGTGCGGTCGGGGGCCTCGGTCCAGCCGGGGTCGTCGTCGTAGGGCTCGGAGGCGACGACGGTCCGCCCGGCGGGGCCGCGGAGATACCAGAGGGAGTCGCCCCACGCGGTCGCGGCGATGGACGCCCCGTCGGTGAGGAGCAGGTTCAGCCGGGAGCCGGGGGCGGCCCCGGCGAGGGCGGCGACCGCGCCCGCGAGGGCGGGCCCCGGGGCCTCGCCGCCGCGCAGCCGGTGTTCGACCAGCGCCCAGACGAACGCCGAGTCGCACCGCGCCGCCAGCCGCAGCAGCGCCCCCGGCGGCAGCAGGGCGGCGAGCGGGGCGACGGAGTCCGGCCAGCCGGCCAGCGCCCCGTTGTGGCTGAACAGCCAGGGCCCGGCGGAGAACGGCGCCGCGGCCGCCTCCCCGTCGGCGTCCGCCTCGGTGGCGTCCCGCACCGACGCGAGCAGCGCGCCGGTGCGCACCACCCGGGCGAGGTCGGCGAAGGTCTGGTCGCCCCACACCGGCCCCGCCCGCCGGTAGCGCGCGGGCACGGGGTCGCCCGGCGCGTACCAGCCGATGCCGAAGCCGTCCGCGTTGACCGTGCCGTGCCGCTGCCTGCGGGGCGCCCACGACTGGCGGACGAGCGAGTGCGGCGGCTCCACCACGGTCGCGCCGATGGGTGACTCCGGTCCCAGGACCGCCAGATGACGGCACATCAGGACGGCTCCGCGTCACGGGCCGTACGGAACCCGGCGAAGATCTGCCGGCGCACCGGCAGGTCCCAGTTCCGGAACGTGCCCCGGCAGGCCACCGGGTCGACGGCGAAGGACCCGCCGCGCAGCACCTTGTGGGCGCTGCCGAAGAACACCTCGGAGTACTCGCGGTAGGGAAAGGCCCGGAAGCCCGGATACGGCAGGAAGTCGCTCGCCGTCCACTCCCACACGTCGCCGATCAGCTGCCGCACGCCCAGCGGCGAGTCACCCGCCGCGTAGGCGCCGACCGGCGCCGGGCGCAGATGGCGCTGGCCCAGGTTGGCGTGGTCCGCGGTGGGGTCCGCGTCGCCCCAGGGGTAGCGGCGCGAGCGGCCCGAGACCGGGTCGTGGCGGGCGGCCTTCTCCCACTCGGCCTCCGTGGGCAGCCGCCGCCCCGCCCAGGCGGCGTAGGCCGCCGCCTCGTACCAACTGACGTGCAGCACCGGCTCGTCGGGCGGCACCGGCTCCACCACCCCGAACCGCCGCCGCACCCAGGCCGTGCCCTCGCGCCGCCAGAACAGCGGCGCGCCCAGCCCGTGGGTGCGCACCTGCTCCCAGCCCTCGGGCGGCCACCAGCGCGGGTCCGTATAGCCGCCGTCCTCGATGAACCGCAGATACGCGCCGTTGCTCACCGGCAGGGCGTCGAGGAAGAACGACGGCACGGAGCGGGCGTGGGCGGGCCGCTCGTTGTCCAGGGCCCAGGGCTCGGTGGAGGTGCCCATCGTGAACGGGCCGCCCTCCACCAGGACTTCCCCCGGCAGCAGGCCCGCGTCGGGTGCTGCGGGCGGCGGCCCGGGCGCGGTGAGGGCGGCCGGGCCCCGGCGCAGCTGATGGGTGATCAGCATGGTCTCGTCGTGCTGCTGCTCGTGCTGGGCGATCATGCCGAAGGCGAAGCCCGCCTCCACCAGCGGGGCGCCGCGCAGCGGGGTGGTCTCCAGCAGGTCCAGGACCCGGCCGCGTACGTCCGCGACGTAGCCCCGCGCCTCCGCGGGCGGCAGCAGCGGCAGCGACGGGCGCCGGTCGCGCGGGTGCTCGAAGGCGTCGTACACCGAGTCGATCTCCGGGCGCAGCGCCGCCCGCCCGCCCACGGCGCGCAGCAGCCACTGCTCCTCCTGGTTGCCGATGTGCGCGAGGTCCCAGACCAGCGGCGACATCAACGGGGAGTGCTGGGCGAGGAGTTCGCGCTCGTCCACGCAGCCGGTGAGGTGGCGGGTGCGCTCGCGCGCCGTGACGAGGGCGGCCACGGCGCGCCGCCGGAGCGGTTCGGGGTCCGGCGCGGTGGTGGTCATGTGCGGCTCTCCTTGCCGATGACGTGGTCGAGGACGTCGTCGGCGGGACATCGCCGCCGGTCGACATAGCGCGCGGTGAAGGAGTCGACGGCCGCCAGGACGGGCGGCGGCGCGCCCAGCCGGGGCAGCGCCTCGCGGGCGGCGGCGAAGCAGGTGACGGCCGCCGCGTGCAGCTCGGGGTCGGCGAGGCCGCGGCGCGCCGCGTTGCGCCACAGCGCGTTCCGCGGCGCGGGCTCCGGGCCCGCGGTGTCCGCGAGGGCCTTCACCGCGCGATAGGCGGTCTCGGCGGCCACCGGGTCGTCGAAGAGGGCGGCGGTCACGGCGAGCGGCACCACCCAGCCGTCCTCGCCGGGCTGGGCGTCGATCATGCGCAGCTCCAGGTGGCCCCGGGGCCGGACCGGCGGGAACAGCGTCGTCAGGTGGTAGGCGACATCGTCGGCGGTGGCCGGCCGCGGCCGCCCCGAGCGGACCCAGCCCCGCAGGTCGAGGCCCGCGGGTGACCGCCACGAGGCGCTGTCCCCCGACCGTACGCACATCACCGGGGCGTCCAGCGCGTACTCCGCCCAGGCCGCGCGCGGGTCCAGCCTCTCATCCGGGGCCAGGGTGCGCCCCGGGTCCATCCGCGTGTACGTGGCCTGCCGGCTGGAGCGCCACCCGGTCGGGCGGCCCAGGTGCAGCGGGGAGTTGGCGAACGCGGCCACCAGCACCGCGCCCAGCAGGTGCGCGAGCCGCCAGCGCCGCCCGAACCCCAGCGGGCCGGGCTCCTCGAAGCCGGCGTCGACGCACACCTGCACGGACGCCGTACGGCACATCACGGTGCGCCCGGCGCCGTTCAGCCGGTCGTAGTGGGCCTCCATCGCGTCGTACCGGGGCGTGTCGAGGACGCGGCGGGGCAGGTGCCAGGGGTCCTGGCCGTAACCGGCGAGGACGAGGCCGAGGTCGCGCAGTGCGGGCCTGGCGAGGGCGAGATCGGCGGACACCTCCGTCACACAGGAGGCGAGGGAGTCCGCGGGCCGGGAGCTGAACTCCACCTGGCCGCCGGGTTCGACCGTGAGCAGGGACCGCAGCGGCAGGGTCCGCAGCCGGTCGACGGCGGCTGCCAACAGGGGCGGGGCGACGGGACGGGCGGGATCGCGAAGATCGTGGACGAGCCATTCCAGTTCGACGCCGAGGCGCCGCGGTGGCCCGGTCTTGAAACAGATGCCCCGTACGAGGGCGTCCACTTCCGCTTCGCCGACGACGCGGGCTGGGCCCGCCCCGTCGGACTCGGTGTCGGTCACGGTCCGTACCTCCGTCCGTTGCCCGCTTGCTGCTGCTCTGGTTCCCCGTCCGCGTGCGGTCAACCGCCGCTCCCGCCTCTCACCATGGACGCAGGGGTCCCTCCGTCATTGTGGCGAGCCCTTGACGAGCCCGCCAGAGGAGGGCGTACGGTCCCGACGTGACCGCACCCACGGCGACCTCCGACGTCTTCCTCCCCGCCACCTACGCCCGCGGAGTGCCCTACGACCGCTTCCGGGAGTTACGGGCGAGCAGCCCCGTGTGCCGGGTCGACGAGCCGGCCGTCGGCCCCTGGCCGGCGGGCCCCGGTTACTGGGCGGTCTTCCGGCACGCCGACGTCAAGCGGGTGCTGCGCACCCCCGAGGTCTACTCCTCGTACCTGGGCGCGACCCAGTTGCGCGACCCGGACACCGCGGAGGACCTCGCGTTCGTCCGGGCCATGATGCTCAACCAGGACCCGCCCGGCCATGCCCGGCTGCGGCGCATCGTCTCCGCCGCGTTCACCGCGCGGGCCGTCCGCGAGCTGGAGTCCGTCATCGGGACCCGCGCCCGGGCCCTGGTGGACGGCGTCGCCGGCCGGGGCGAGGCGGACTTCGTGGAGCTCACCGCGGATCTGCCCGTGCGGATGCTCGCCCACCTCATGGGGGTGCCGGACGAGGACCGGCAGCTGCTGTTCGACTGGTCGAACCGGGTCATCGGCTACCAGGACGCCGACCACGCGCACTCCAGCACCGCCGACCCCGCGACGCTCACCCCGATGGGCCGCGCGGCCCTCGCCCACCGCCCGCCCACGCTCGTGCGGCCCGACGGCAGCATGATCAGCCCGCGGTCACGCGAGGGGCTCGCCGACATGTTCGCCTACGCCCACGCGCTGGCCGACGAGGTCCGCCCCGGCAGCGTGCTGGCCCGCATGTGCGAAGGCGGCCTGACCCGCGACGAGTTCGAGACGATGTTCTTCCTCTTCGTGGTGGCCGGGAACGAGACGCTGCGCAACGCGATCCCCGGCGGGCTGCTCACCCTCCTCGACCACCCCGAGCAGTACGAACTCTTCCGGAGCGACCCCGCGACGACGGACTCGGCGGTGGAGGAGGTGCTCCGCTACTGGCCGCCCGTCATGGACTTCCGGCGCACCGCCACCCGTGACACCGAACTGGGCGGGGTGCCCATCCGGCGCGGCGACAAGGTCGTCGTCTACCACGCCTCGGCCAACCGCGACGAGAGCGTCTTCCCCGACCCGGACCGCTTCGACATCACCCGCACCCCCAACGACCACGTCAGCTTCGGCTACGGCCCGCACTTCTGCCTGGGCGCCCACCTCGCGCGCACCCAGCTGCGGGCCATGCTGCGGGCGGCCGTCGACCGGCTGCCCGGCCTGGAACGGGCGGGCGAGGCGGTGCGGCTCACGTCCAACCTGCAGAACGGGCTCAAGCGGCTGCCCGTCAGATGGCGAACATGTCGGTGAACGGGCCGACGGCATCCGCCACCGTATGGCCGAAGGGCGTGTTGAAGTCCCAGATCAGGAAGAGGAGGAAGGCGATCATCGCGCTGTAGACGCCCGCGAGCAGCAACTCGCGTGGCGAGCGCCGGATCTGGAGGGTGAAGATCAGCCCGACGGCGACCACGGCGCCCCCGATCAGCCCGAACCACACCACGCCCGGCATCGTGTCGTTCGCGTTCTGTGCCCGCGCGGAGCGCGCGGCGTCCGCGGCCCCCACCTGGTCCAGCAGCGGCTGGTACGACTGCGTCTCGTGGTCGTCGCGCGGCACGTACGAGGTGACGTCCTCCCGCACTTTGGACAGCAACTGCTCGCTGCGGTCGGTGATCTCGCCCCGCTTGAGCATCACCGGCCACTCCTTGTGCACGACGTAGCTCACATAGGCGTCGACGTCCTCGCGGGTGCGGTCCCGGACCGCCGGCGCGTACGCCTGGACCCGCTCGCTGACCTCGTGCAGCGCCTGCGCCTCCGCGCGGACCCCGTCCTGCGCGGCGTTGCGCGCCTCCCAGACACCGGCGATGGCCAGGCCGAGCACGATGGCGTACACGACCCCGATCATCATCGTCATGTACTCGATCACGTCGGGCGTCTCGGAGGGGTCGTCGTCCTCGCTCAGCCTGCGCTCCCGGAGCACGGTGATCGTCAGGACGACCGCGCACGCGGCGGCCATCGCGAGGGTCAGGACCAGCCACTCGGACAAGGGGAACCTCCGGGAAGAGCGGGGCAGGCAGGGGGCGAGCAGGGTGGAGAAGACGCACCGGGCGGGTCAGCCGCGCCCACCGCTGCCACCGCCGCCGCGCGGCCGCAGCATGGCGGCGGCGAGCACGGCCGGGGCGGTGAGTACCAGCATGAGCATGACCGGCGAGGAGCCACCCGGGGCGGGCTTCCCGGCCGCCTGGTGATAGGCGCGGGGCGCGATGTGGGCCGCGGCGACCGCAGGGGCGGGATTCGGGGCCGGCGGGGCGGGCGGCGCCGGGGGCGGCGGCGCGGGAGCCGCGCGCTTCACTGCGACGGGCACGGGGACCGGGCCGGGCAGCGGGGGAGGAGTGCGGCGTGGTGACGGGGGAGCCGGAACGCGGGGCGCGGGCCGGGGACCGGTCGGCCGTACGGGCGGCGGCGGTGCCTCCGGGCAGTGGGCACTGATCACCGCCGAGCTCTCCGCACCGTGCGAGAGGACCGTCAGACAGCCCCGCCCCCGGATGGCCACCGAGGTGCCCTGACCGTCCCCGCCGCCCGGGACCCGGACCTGCCGGTGGTGTCCGTCGTCGATGACGACCGACGGCGAGAGGCTGCCCGGCCCGTCGTCCATCACGCGGACCGAGGGCGGGTGGCCGCCGTCGCGCTCACGCTCCGACGGCGCCGCGGCGCGCGTGGTGCCGGGGACGGCGCTCGCGTGGGATCGGCGCGGCCAGTCCGCCGCCGGGCCGGGGTCGCCGTCCGGTGCCGGTGCGCCCGCCGCTGTCGCCAGCACGGCCGCGAAGGTCACGATGCCCGTACGCCCTGCCCGTACCCATCCGTTCACGACGCAGATCCTGGCGGTCGCGCGCGCCTTGAGGCCAATTCCCCGGCGTAATCCCTTCGATGGGATGAAGAACTGTGTGCGTTGTGTGCAGAAACGTAACGTTCAACTCCGGTACGCGGAGCGGTGATCCGGTACGACCGCCCTCAAATGCGGGAGAAGTCCCCGTGCCGGCCCGCCCCCGCCGCGAAGCGCGCCGCCCCTTGGGCGGCCTCGCCCAAGGATGCCTGACCGTGGGCGAGTTCGGCCGCCATCGCCGTCTCCTCGGGGACGCCCTCCTGGTCCAGCAGGGAGGCGCGGTCGCCCCGCAGGCACGACTGCGGGAAACGGGCGATCTCCGCGGCCAGTTCCTCCGCCGCCGCGCGGGCCCCGCCGGACGGCACCAGGCGGTTGGCGAGACCCATCGCGTAAGCCTCCGCGGCGGGCACCGGGCGGCCCGTGAGGACCAGATCCATGGCGCGGCTCGCACCGATCAGCCGCGGCAGCCGCACCGTGCCGCCGTCGATCAGGGGCACGCCCCAGCGGCGGCAGAACACCCCGAAGACCGCGTCCTCCTCCGCCACCCGCAGGTCGCACCACAGCGCCAACTCCAGCCCGCCCGCCACCGCGTGGCCGCTCACCGCCGCGATGACCGGCTTCGACAGCCGCAGCCGCGTGGGGCCCATCGGGCCGTCGCCGCCGGGCGCCACCCGGTTGCCCCGCTCCGTGCCGAAAGCCTTGAGGTCGGCGCCCGCGCAGAACGTGCCGCCCTCGCCCCACAGCACCGCCACCCGCGCCGCGTCATCGGCCTCGAACTCCCGGAAGGCGTCGGCCAGCAGGGCGGCCGTCGGGCCGTCCACGGCGTTGCGCGCGGCGGGCCGCGCGAGGACGACCGTCGTCACCGGCCCGGAGCGCTCCGTACGGACCGTCACAGCCCCTCCTTCGCCCGCGCGCGGTCGAGGATCGGCCCCAGGTCCGCGCCCGTGGGCAGGGTGCCGAACGCGTGGCCCCAGTCGCCGCCCAGCCGGGACGCGCAGAACGCGTCGGCGACGGCCGGCGTGCCGTGGCGCACGAGCAGGCTGCCCTGGAGCACGAGCGTGAGCTGCTCGGCGAGGCGGCGCGCCAGCAGCTGGGCGCGGTGCGGGTCGGAGAGTGAACCGAGGAGCTCGCGCAGGCGCCCCACGGCCGCGTCGAGCCGGGAGTCCGCCCCCGCCGCCGCGCCGACCTCCGCGAAGTAGGCGTCGAGGACGGCCGGTTCCCTGGTCAGCGCGCGCAGCACGTCCAGTGCGCCCACATTGCCCGAGCCCTCCCAGATGGACAGCAGCGGCGCCTCCCGGTACAGCCGGGGCATGCCGGACTCCTCGACGTAGCCGTTGCCGCCCAGGCACTCGAGGGCCTCGGCGGCGTGCGCGCTGCCGCGCTTGCACACCCAGTACTTCCCGGCGGCGAGCGCGAGCCTGCGCAGCGCCGCCTCCGCGGCGTCCCCCGCCTCGGACCGGTCGAGCGCCGCCGCCAGCCGCATCGCCAGCACCGTGGCCGCCTCGGACTCCACGGCCAGGTCCGCCAGGACGTTGCGCATCAGCGGCTGGTCGATCAGCTCGGCGCCGAACGCCCGCCGGTGCGCCGTGTGGTGCAGTGCCTGCCGCAGCCCGGCCCGCATGCCGGCCGCCGACCCGATGACGCAGTCGAGCCGCGTCATGTTGACCATCTCGACGATCGTGCGCACCCCGCGGCCGGGCTCGCCCACCGGCCAGGCCACGGCCCCCTCGTACTCGATCTCGGCCGAGGCGTTGGAGCGGTTGCCGAGCTTGTCCTTCAGCCGCTGCAGGCGCATGGCGTTGCGCGTGCCGTCGGGCAGCACCCGCGGCAGGAGGAAACAGGTGAGCCCCTCCGGCGCCTGCGCGAGCATCAGGAAAACATCGCTCATCGGCGCCGACGTGAACCACTTGTGGCCGGTGACCACGTACGAGCCGTCGCCCGCGGGCACCGCCGTCGTCGTGTTCGCCCGGACGTCCGAGCCGCCCTGCTTCTCCGTCATCGACATGCCCGCGATCAGCCCCTGCTTGCCCAGCGGGGGCCGGAGTCCGTAGTCGTACGCGCGCGACGCGAGCAGGGGCTCGTAGGCGGCGGCGAGATCCGGCTGGGCGCGCAGCGCCGGCACGGCGGCGTAGGTCATGGAGATCGGACAGCCGTGCCCCGCCTCGGCCTGCGCCCAGACGTAGAACTTCGCGGCGCGCACCAGATGGGCCCCGGCGTGGGGCTCGGCCCAGGGCGCGGCGTGCTGACCGCTCGCGACCGCCTCGGCCATCAGCTGGTGCCAGGCCGGGTGGAACTCGACCTCGTCCACCCGATGGCCGTACCGGTCGTGCGTGCGCAGCACCGGTGGATACGCCTCCGCCAGCCGCGCCCGCTCCTGGACCTCCTCCGACCCGGCGCGCGCCCCCAGCGCGCGCACCTCCGCCTCCCCCCAGCCACCGCCGTCGCGGCGCAGCGCCTCCAGCAGCGCCGGGTCGTCGGCGGTGGTGAAGCCGGTCAGGGGCGGTGCCTGGTTGAACACTTCGTGGGTGGCGTTCACGGGGGACCTCCGGACGGACGGGGTGCGATGCGGCATTACAGTTTTATGATGCGTGATCCAGCACTGTAATGAACAGGGTTTCGACAACCATGGACGACACCGGCACCGCCCCGCCCCTCCGGCCGCTGACCGCCCGCTCGGTCGTGCTCTCCACCCTGCTCGGGCACCACCCGCCCGCGCTGCCGGCCCGCGCGCTCGTCCGCGCGGGCGCGCTCTTCGGCACGGCCGAGGGCACGGTCCGCACCGCCCTCACCCGCATGGTCGCCGCCGGCGACCTGGAACAGCGGGACGGCACCTACCGGCTCACCGACCGCCTCCTCGCCCGCCAGGCCCGGCAGGACGACAGCCGCGCCCCGCGCACCCGCGCCTGGGACGGCGGCTGGGAGATCGCCGTCGTCACCACCGAGCGCCGCGCCCCCGCCGACCGGGCGGCCCTCCGCCAGGCGATGGCGGCCCTGCGCCTCGCCGAACTCCGCGAGGGCTGCTGGACGCGCCCGGCCAACCTCGTCCGCGACCGGCCCGCCGTCGTCGCCGGGCAGTGCGCGGTCTTCACCGGCGAGCCCGAGGACGACCCGGCACGGCTCGCGGCGACGCTGTGGGACCTGGACGGGTGGGCGGCACGGGCGACCGCACTGGAAGCGGCCCTGCGCCCCGGAAGCCTCGCCGAACAGTTCACCGTCTCGGCGGCGGTCCTGCGCCATCTGCTGGCGGACCCGGTCCTGCCGGGTGCGCTGCTGCCGCCGGGGTGGCCGGGGGAGCGGCTCCGCGAACACTACGAGGCGTTCGACGGAGCCTTCCGCGAACTGCTGCGGGGGCACCTCGGGGTGTAGGGGATTTTCTCCCCAGCCCCGCCCCTTCCCGTAACTGGGGCTCCGCCCCGGACCCCGGTCCTCAATCGCCGGACGGGCTGATTCCAGCCCGTCCGGCGTTTGAGGACAAGCGGCGCAGCCGCTTCGGGGGTCCGGGGGTTTCCCCCGGTTTCGGGAAGGGGCGGGGCTGGGGAACAAAACCCACGTGCGGGGCAATCACGCTCGCGCCACCAGTGACCACGTACGACGCTGGCTTCATGATCCGCAGATGCGCCGCCGCGCTGGCCCTGCTCGTGGCATTCACCGCTGCCCCCGCCAACGCGGCTCCGCCGCAGACGCGCACCGTATCCGCCTGGATGCCCTACTGGGAGCCCGGCGCCTACCAGGACGCGCTCGCCCACGCGGAGCAACTGCACACCGTCAACCCCTTCTGGTACGAGGCCACCGCCGCCGACCGCGTCACCGCGCACCCGGGCGCCGGCGACCGGGCCGTGATCGACGGGCTGCACCGAGCCGGGATCAAGGTCGTGCCGACCGTCACCGAGAGCCTCGACGCCGCCGCGATGGCGGATCTGACCGGGGACGCGAAGGCCCGCGCCACGCACGTCGACACCCTGGTGCGGCTCGCCACCGGCCTCCCGTACGACGGGCTCGACCTCGACTACGAGCAGATGAACGAGAGCGCCAAGAGCCCGGCCCTCGTCGACCGCGTGCGCACCGGCTTCACCACCCTGATCGGCGAGGTCTGCGCCAGGCTGCACGCCCTGCGCAAGGAGTGCACGGCGGCCGTCTTCCCCCGGTCCGACACCCCCGGCCACGACGGCGGTCCCGTCTACGACTACGCCAGGCTGGGCCGGGCCCTCGACCGGCTGCGGATCATGGGCTACAACCTGCACGACGCCCTCGAGCCGCCCGGCCCGCTCTCCACCCCCGGCTGGTACGACGAGATCCTGCGCTACGCCACCGCCCGGCTGCCCGCGGACAGGATCGAGATGGGCATCCCGGCCTACGGCTGGGACCACGTGGTCGGCGACCCCGGCCGGGCCACCCACCGCACCTGGCGGGAGGCCGACGCGCTGCGCCGCAAGGTCGGCGCGCCCTACGCCCTGGACCCCGTCGCGCGCACCCCCCACTTCACCTACACCGAGGGCGGCAAGCAGCGCGAGGTCTGGTACCAGGACGCGCGCGGGATCGCCGACCACCTGCGCGTACTGCGGAAGTACGGTGTTGGGGGGACGGCACTGTGGGCGCTCGACTTCGAGGACCCGGACCTGTGGCCCGTCCTCGCGGGCGACCCGCCCGCCGCCGGGGACCGGGAGAATATGAGCAGTCGGTGACAGTTCGGCCGCCCGAAGGGTCGAACGTCGCACTGTTGTGCTGATGGGACGGATACTGGCCGCATGTCACGCGTGCTTCTGATCGAGGACGACCGGGCCGTACGGGAAGGTGTCACCCTCACCCTGCGCCGCCGCGGCCACGAGGTCGAGGGCGCCGCCACCGGCGAGGCCGGTATCGCGGCCATGGAGACCTTCCGGCCGGACCTCGTCCTGCTCGATCTGATGCTGCCCGACAAGAGCGGCTTCGAGGTGTGCCGCCGGATCCGCGCCACCCGGCAGATCCCGATCATCATGCTCACCGCGCGCGGCGACGACATAGACGTCGTCCTCGGCCTGGAGGCGGGCGCCGACGACTACATCGTCAAGCCCGCCCGCGGCGAGGTCCTCGAGGCCCGGATCCGGGCCGTGCTGCGCCGCGCCGCGCCCGGCGACGGCGGCCCCGACCCGGCCGTGACCCAGCCGGTCGAGACGCACGGCGACCTCACCATCGACCGCGCGGGCCTGCTCGTCGCCAAGCACGGCCAGGACCTGCCGCTGGCCCCCTCCGAGCTGAAGCTGCTGCTCTACCTGTCGTCGACGCCCGGCCGGGTCTTCAGCCGCCAGCAGCTGCTGGAGCACGTGTGGGAGCACAGCTACCACGGTGACGCGCGGCTGGTCGACGCCTGTGTGATGCGCCTGCGGACCAAGGTCGAGGAGTCCACGAGGTCGCCGAAGTACATCCAGACCGTGCGCGGTTTCGGTTACCGGTTCGGGCCCCTGTGAGCCGCCGGCTCCTTCCGCGCTTCCCCGGATTCCGCCGCCCGGAGTTCCGCCGTCCCACCCTGCGCGGTGTCGCGGGCGGGCTGCGGGCCCGTCTGGTCGTGGCGTTCCTGCTGGTCGCGGCCCTCAGCGCGCTCACCACGGCGGCGCTGACCTTCCGCTCGGCCCGCACCGCGATCCTCAAGCACACCCAGGACACCGCCATCGACTCCCTGCGCTCGCAGGTGAACTCGCAGGTGCCCGACTACACCTTCCCGCTGACCGCCCAGGCGCAGGAGGACCTCAGCCGCCGGCTCACCGCGGCCGGCGGCGCGCAGCACTGGATCATCCACCTCCGCTACCAGGGCGGGGCGATGGTGCCCGCGGCGGACACCGACCGGATCATCCCGCAGGGCCTGCAGCAGAAGGTCCGCTCCGGCATCCCGGCCTTCCAGCGGATGGACATCGGCGGCAACCCCTGGCTCTCCATCGGCCTGCCCGTCACCTTCAAGGACAACGGCCAGGACTCCGGCCTGGAGGTCTACGCGCAGATGGCGCTCCGCGAGGACGAGGCCAATGTGCAGGCCCTGGTCAAGGCCGCGCAGAGCGGCGCCCTGCCCGCGGTCGCGCTGGCCGCCGTGCCCGCCCTGATCGCCGCGCGCGGGGTGCTGCGGCCCGTGCGCGAACTGCGCCGCGCCTCCCGGAAGATCGCCGCGGGCGAGCTCGACACCCGGCTGCGGGTGACCGGCCGCGACGAGCTCGCCGACCTCTCCCGCACCTTCAACGACATGGCCGAGGCGCTGGAGGAGAACGTCGCCGAACTGCGCCGCATGGAGGCCAACTCCCGGCGCTTCGCCGCCGACGTCTCGCACGAGCTGCGCACCCCGCTGGCCGCCATGACCGCCGTCGTCGACGTCCTCGACGAGGACGCCGCCTCGCTCGACCCCGACACCGCCTACGCAGTCCGGCTCATCAGCGAGGAGACCGGGAAGCTCGCCCGCATGGTCGAGGACCTCATGGAGATCTCCCGCTTCGACGCGGGGGCCGCCGCCCTCCACCTGGACGAGGTCGACGTCTCGGAGACCGTGCGCAAGACCCTCCAGGCCCGCGGCTGGCAGGAGAAGGTGACCGCCGACCTGCCGGAGGGCGTACGGGCCCGGCTGGACCCGCGGCGCATCGACGTCGTGGTCGCCAACCTCGTCGGCAACGCGCTCAAGCACGGCGGGGAACCGGTGAGCGTCGCGGTCCGGGCCGAGAGCCGGGACACCGGCGAGCGGCTGCTGATCGAGATCGCGGACCGGGGCGCGGGCATCGACCCCGAGGTCCTGCCGCACGTCTTCGACCGGTTCTTCAAGGCGGACTCCGCCCGCGCCCGCTCCGAGGGCAGCGGCCTGGGCCTCGCCATCACCCTGGAGAACGTCCGCCTGCACGACGGGACGGTACGGGCCGCCAACGCACCCGGAGGAGGAGCGGTGTTCACCGTGGAACTGCCCCTGCGGCGCGGCGGGGGTGAGGAGGCATGAGGCTGTCGGGCACCGCCAGGAAGCCCCACGCCGCCGTTGCCGCGGCGCTGCTGCTCACCACGCTCGCGGGCTGCGGCGTCACCACCACCGACGCCATCGACGCGGGCCAGCCCGCCACGGGTGCCAGGAAGCAGGGGATCACCAACACCTATGAGGTCCGGCTCTACTTCATGACGCCGACCGGCATCGCGTCCTCGTCCCGTGAGGCCGGGGACAAGGTCGGCGCGGAGGACGCGATCGCCCTGCTCCTGAAGGGGACGAACCAGCCGGAGAAGGAACGCGGGATGTACTCCGACCTGCCGAAGCTGAACGGCGAGGTCCACGTCACCACCGGCACCATGCGGGTGGGCATCCAACTGCCGTACAACGTGCTGAAGCTGTCCCTCGTGGCACGCAGCCAGCTCGTGTGCACGGCGGCGAACGCCGAGGTGCCCCGGGGGCGGGCGATCCAGGACGTGAAGGTGGAGCTCAGCGGCGGCAGTTACGTCATCTCGGACCTGGTCTGCGACAACAACAACGCCTTCCCCGCGGCCCAGGTCCCCACCAAGGCGGCGGTGTCCGCCCCCTGACGGCCGTCAGATCTTGGGGAAGCTGAAGGTGTAGCCCTGCTGCTTGAGCCAGGGCAGCAGCCGGGCGAGCGCCTCGACAGTCTGGGCGCGCGAGCCGCCGCCGTCGTGCATCAGCACGGTCGGGCCCTTGCTCAGCTCCCGCTCGGCCGTGTCGAGGATCTTGTCGACGCCGGGGTGCTCGAAGTCCTTGGTGTCCACGTTCCAGCCGAGCGGGCGCATGCCGTTCTCGGCGGCGATCCTCCGGCTGTCGGGGGTGAACGCCCCGCCCGGCGCCCGGTAGTAGCGCACCGGCTCGCCGCCCGACGCGTCCTCGATGAGCTTCTTCGCGTCCAGGATCTCCTTCTCCTGGTACGCCACCGGCTTCTTGTCCATGCGGGTGTCGTGCGAGATCGAGTGGTCGCACAGCCGGTGCCCCGCCGCGACGACCTTCTTCACCAGGTCCGGGTGCTTCTCGGCGTTCGGGCCGATCATGCAGAAGGTCGCCTTGGCGCCGTACTGCTCGAGCAGGGAGAGGACCTTGGGGGTCCACGTGGGGTCCGGGCCGTCGTCGAAGGTGAGGTTGACGGTCTTGCCCGGGTCCTCCGAGATCCGCACGATCTCGTCGCTCACGCCCTTCCCCGGCGCGGGACGGTCCGTCACCGGGGCGCTGCTCCCGCCGCTCCCGCCGTGATCGACGGCCGCGGCGATGGTGCCGGCGGCTATCGTGAAGACCGCCGCCGTGGCCGCGATCCGGATCTTGTGCTTCTTCGGCAGCGCCATGGCTCTTGCCCTCCCTGTCCGCGGTCTCTGTCACCACACAAGAGGGAGCGGGCCGGGGCGAGGGTGCGCCTGTTACGGATTCATCATGGAGCGGGGACACGGGGCTCATCTCCCGTCGTCGGCGGGCCCCTCGACGCCACGTCAGGAGCCGGGCGGGTCGGTGGACCCGTCCGGCTCCCGAGGGCGGTCGATCACTGGCCCCCGGCCCGGAACCCCCGCAGCCGCAGGCTGTTGCCGACCACGAACACCGACGAGAAGGCCATCGCCGCCCCCGCGATCATCGGGTTGAGCAGCCCCGCCGCGGCCAGCGGCAGCGCCGCCACGTTGTAGCCGAACGCCCAGAACAGGTTGCCCTTGATGGTCGCGAGCGTCCGCCGGGCCAGCCGGATCGCGTCCGCCGCGACCCGCAGGTCGCCCCGGACGAGCGTGAGGTCGCCCGCCTCGATCGCCGCGTCCGTGCCGGTGCCCATCGCGAGTCCCAGATCGGCCTGGGCCAGGGCGGCGGCGTCGTTGACCCCGTCGCCGACCATCGCGACCGAACGGCCCTCGCCCTGCAGGCGCTTGACGACGTCGACCTTGTCCTGCGGCAGCACCTCGGCGATCACCTCGTCGATGCCGACCTCGGCGGCCACCGCCTCGGCCACGGCCCGGTTGTCGCCGGTCAGCAGGATCGGCGTCAGCCCCAGCGCGCGCAGCCTGCATATGGCCTCCGCGCTCGTGGCCTTCACCGCGTCGGCGACCTCCAGCACCGCCCGGGCCTCGCCGTCCCAGGCCACCGCGACGGCCGTGCGCCCCGCGGCCTCGGCCTCCTCCTTGGCCCGGGCGAGGTCCGAGGGCAGCGGCATCGCCCAGGCGTCGAGCAGCTTCTGGCGGCCGACGAGCACCGCGTGGCCCTCGACCACGCCCTGCACGCCCAGTCCGGGCACGTTGGCGAAGTCCTCCGGTACGGACAGCGCGCCGACGCGCTCGGCGGCGCCCGCGGCGATCGCCCGCGCCACCGGGTGCTCGGAGGCGTGCTCCAACGCGCCCGCGAGCCGCAGCACATCGGCCTCCGCCGTGCCCCGGGCGGTGTGCACCTTCAGCAGCGTCATCCGGCCGGTGGTGACCGTACCGGTCTTGTCCAGCACGATCGTGTCGACCTTGCGGGTGCTCTCCAGCACCTCGGGCCCCTTGATGAGGATGCCGAGCTGCGCGCCCCGGCCCGTGCCCACCATGAGCGCGGTCGGCGTCGCGAGGCCGAGGGCGCACGGGCAGGCGATGATCAGCACGGCCACCGCGGCCGTGAACGCGGCCGTCAGGCCCGCACCGCTGATCAGCCAGAAGGCCAGCGTGCCGAGCGCGAGGGCGATGACCACGGGCACGAACACCGCGGAGATCCGGTCGGCGAGCCGCTGCGCGGCCGCCTTGCCGTTCTGCGCGTCCGCGACCAGCTCGGCCATCCGGGCCAGCTGGGTGTCCGCGCCGACCCGGGTCGCGGCCACGACGAGCCGCCCGCCCGCGTTGAGCGTCGCACCGGTGACGCCGTCGCCCACCCCGACCTCGACCGGGACGGACTCACCGGTGAGCATCGAGGCGTCCACCGCGGACGTGCCCTCGACGACGGTGCCGTCCGTGGCGATCTTCTCGCCGGGCCGGACGACGAAGCGGTCGCCGACCGCGAGGTCCTCGGTGCGGATCAGCTCCTCGCGGCCGCCGCGCAGCACGGTCACCTCCTTGGCGCCCAGCTCCAGCAGGGCCTTGAGCGCGGCCCCCGCCCTGCGCTTGGAGCGGGCCTCGAAGTAGCGCCCGGCCAGGATGAACGCCGTCACCCCGGCGGCCGCTTCGAGATAGATGTTCTCCGCGCCGTCGCTCCGCGCGATGGTCAGCTCGAAGGAGTGCGTCATGCCAGGCATGCCCGCGTCGCCGAGGAACAGCGCCCACAGCGACCACAGGAACGCGGCCGACGTCCCCACCGAGATCAGCGTGTCCATGGTCGCCGCGCCGTGCCGGGCGTTGGTCCAGGCGGCGCGGTGGAAGGGCCAGGCCGCGTAGGTGACGACGGGGGCGGTCAGCGTCAGGGACAGCCACTGCCAGTACGTGAACTGCCAGGCCGGCACCATCGCCAGGACCACCACGGGCACCGCGAGGACCACGGAGGTCAGGAGCCGCTGCCGCAGTGTGCGCAGCTCACCGCCTCCGTCGTCGGCCTCGTCGGCGGTGCCGTCCGCGTCGGGAGCGGGACCGGTGTTCCGTACGGGCCGGGGCACCGCGGCGGTGTAGCCCGTGGCCTCCACGGTGGCGACGAGGTCGGCGACGGTGAGGTCCTCGCGGTAGGTGACCCTGGCCTTCTCGGTGGCGTAGTTGACGGTGGCCTCCACGCCGTCCATGCGGTTGAGCTTCTTCTCGACGCGTGCGGCGCACGAGGCGCAGGTCATGCCGCCGATGGTGAGTTCGACCTGGGTGGCCGTGGTGGTCATTGGTGCTCCTGGGGCTGAGGGTGATACCCCCTGGGGGTATCTGGCAGAGATATGTATACCCCCTGGGTGTATGGCGGGGCAAGGGGTGGACGCACCTGAGGCGGATACCGACAGGGGGTATCCGCCTCAGGTGTGTCCGGGTGTCGTACGCCTTACGGCTGGAGGCCGCCCAGCCGCCCCTCCAGCAGGACGAGCAGGTCGGCCAGCGTGTCCGCGAGCCGGTCGCGGTGGTCGTCGCCGAGCCCGTCCAGCAGGGTGCTCTCGTAGTCGAGCTGACGGGGCACCAGGCGGTCGATGAGGGCGGTGCCCGCCTCGGTGAGGGAGAGGTGGGCCACGCGCCGGTCGCGCTCGTCGGCGCGGCGGGCCACGAGGCCGCGCGCCTCCAGGACCCGGAGCCGCTTGGTGACCGCCGCCCCGGAGGCGAAGGTCTCCCGGGCGATCTGCCCCGGAGACAGCTCCCGGCCGGTGCGCCGCAGCGTGCCGAGGATGTCGAACTCCGCGCGCGTCAGTCCCTCCCGCACCAGCGGCGCGTCGGTCGCCTGCTGCAACAGCGCCGCGCAGCGGTTGAGCCGGCCGATCACGGCCATCGGCGCGGTGTCGAGTCCGGGGTGGACCTGCTGCCACTGGCGCAGCACGCGCGCGACGACGTCCTCGGTCACGGTGGGGATCCTTTCGGCTGGGTGCTCCCGACAGATTCTGCCGTCCCGGGGCGGTCGTCCGCTGACCAGGCCTTCGGTCCCCGGCTACGCGGCGGCCGGGGCGAGGCGCCGGACGAGCGCGGCCAGGGCCTGGTGGCCGTCGCGCTCGGCGCGCTCCACGTGCCCTTGCGGCAGGGTGCGTCGCCGCCACTCGCCGGCCGCCGCGTCCGCCGTCTCCCGCAGTTCCACGAGCGCGGTCGCGAGCCGGTCGCGGGCCCGGCCCGCTTCGTGGGCGGAGTGCGGGGCGTCCAGCAGGGTCAGAGCCGTGGCCCGCGCCTCGACGACCCGGCCCACCGCGGCGTCGACGCGGTCCGCCCGGCGCCGGTCGGTGACCAGTGCGCAGGCGAGCAGCGCGACCGCCGCGCCGACGAGCGTATCGGCCCAGCGGTCGCCGACGAGCGGGCGAACCGGGTGACTGCCCGTGAATTCACCGAGCAGCAGCGACATCGGGGTGACGCAGACGGTCGCGAGCCAGTAGTTGCGGGTGATGAGTGCCTCGGCGCCGAACTGGAGGGCGACCGACAGCGCCACCATCGCGAGGGGCCCGGTCCGGGCGACGGGCAGCAGCGCGGTGAACAGCAGCAGCCCCAGGAGGTTGCCGAGCACGCGCTGCACGGCCCGCTGCCAGGACAGCGCGGAATTCGCCTGGAAGACGGAAGCGGCGGTCACCACGGCCCAGTACGGATGGCCGATCCCCAGAGCCACCGACGCCCAGCCCGCCAGCACGCACCCGGCCAGGACCCGCGCCCCGAGGGGCAGCAGCGGGGAACCGGGCCGCAGCCGGTCGAGCGCGGTGGGCCCGCCGGACGGCCGCTCACCGGGCGTGACACCCCCGCCGGTGGCCTCGCCCGGCAGCGCACGCCCCTTGCGGAGGTCGCGTGCCCAGGCGTCGTACAGCTCCGCCCCCGCGGTGGATCCGGGACGGTCCGCGGTCGCCGACTCGGCCCGTACGAGCAGGAGTTCCAGCCCCGCGAGCACACCGTCGTCCCGGCGCCGCGACGGCGCGCGGCGGAGTTCGGCGCGCGCCGCGTTCGCCAGGGCGACCGCGGTGTGCCGGGCGCGCGGGGCGGCCGCCGTGTCCGCGCGCAGCAGCCGGGCCGCGGCCTCCAGTGCGCGGGCGGTGGCGATGCGCTCCGGGCCGTACGGCCGCACGAGCCGGGGAGCCATGCAGATCAGCCACGCGAGCGCGCCGCAGGCCAGGACGAGCCCGACATGGAAGGGCACCTCGCCTGTCCGCTGCGGCACGAAGCACGCGGTGGAGGTGACGAAGGTGAGGACGATGCTGCCCGGCGGGCCGGTCCGGAACGCGTCGCACAGCGTCTTCTGCGCCGCCGCGAGCAGCGCCGCGACCACGACCAGCAGTGCGACGGAACCCGTCAGGGACGCGGCGGTCAGTGCGACGCCCACCCCCGCCGCCATGCCGAGCACCACCCCGGCGAGCGCGCGGCCGCGCGCCGCGTACGGCCTGGCGTGGCCGTAGAGGGCGCAGAGCGCCCCGGCCGAGGTGTAGAGCGCGAGGTCGAGGCGGTCGGTGGCGAGCAGGACGCCGTCGGGGGCCGCGATCGCGGCGACCGCGCTGAACGCGGGCTTGTGCCAGATGTCCCCGGCGCGGTTCAGCCGGATCGTGCCGCGCAGGGGAAGGCGTCGGGTGGTCTGTTCGGGCATGCAAAAAGGTTAGCAAGTGTTTTACTCAGAAAATAATTCCATCGCGCGGGCCCTGCACTGCGCCGGGCTGCCCCACGCGGACCGCAGGGCGCGCGCCTTCCCGAGCCACAGCGACAGGTCGTACTCCGCCGTGTAGCCGATCGCCCCGTGCAGCTGGAGCGCGGTGCGGGCCGCCGCGTACGCCGCGTCGCAGGCGGCGGCCTTCGCCGCGGCGACCTCGGCCGGGGCGCCCGGCGCCCCCGCCGCGAGCGCGACCGCGGCGCCGAACACCAGCGGCCTGGCGAACTCCAGGCCCATCAGCGTGTCCGCCAGCCGGTGCTTGACCGCCTGGAACGCGCCGACCGGCGAGCCGAACTGGGTGCGCTGCCGGACGTACGCCACCGTGCGCTCCAGCAAGGCGCACCCCACCCCCAGCGCCTGCGCGGCGACCGCGAACGCCGCGTGGTCCGCCGCGTACGCAGCCGCCTCCCGCACCGCGGGGCCCGCGGCCAGCGGCTCGCCGAGGTCGCACGGCCGGGCAAGCCGCCGCGCGGGATCGAGCGACGGCCGTACGGGGCCGTGCCCGGCGGCCAGCCGCAGGGTGTCCGTGCCCGGCGCCACCGCGAAGACCGCGTCGCACACGTCCGCGTCCAGGGCGTACGGACCGCCGCCCGGCAGTGTCAGGGTGACCCGCGCCCCGCCGGTGCGGACGCGGGGGAGCCAGGCCGCCGCGGGGGCGGCCGCGCCGCGCTCGGCCAGGCGGGAGAGGAGCGCGGCCGCCGCGACCGTCTCGACGAAGGGGCCGGGCGCCGCGTGCCGCCCCAACTCGACGAAGGCCACGGCGAGTTCCACGGGCAGCGGCCCCGCGCCGCCGTACGCCTCCGGCGTGGCCAGCGCGAAGACGTCCATGGCCGCCGCCCGCTCCCACACGGCCAGCCCGGGCCCGTGCTCGCCCCGGGCCCACGCCCGGACGGCCGACGGGGTGTCGGCCGCGCCGAGCATGCGCGCGAGGGAGCGCTGGAAGTCGAGCTGCGAGGTGTCGAGCGAAAGCTTCACGCGCTGTGTCCTCCCGCCGGACGGGGCGACGGTGTTCGCGCACCCGGAGTCCTGTGCGCGGTCACGGCCGGCGCCGGCCGCGCGGCAGCCCCAGCAGGCGCTCCGCCACCACGTCCCGCTGGATCTCGTTCGTCCCCGCGTAGATCGGTCCCGCCAGCGCGAAGACGTATCCCTCCGCCCACTCGCCCGCCGCCGACTCGCCTTCCGGGCCCAGCAGATCGAGCGCCGTCTCGTGCAGCGCGAGGTCCAGCTCGGACCAGAAGATCTTGTTGAGGCTGGACTCCGCCCCCAGTGAGCCCCCGGCGGCCAGCCGCTCCGCATGGGTGTAGGTGAACAGCTGGTACGCCCGCGCCTTGATCACCGCGTCCGCCACCCGGTCCCGCAGCGCCGTGTCGCCGGGGTCCGCGGTCTCGCGCCACAGGGCGACCAGCCGCCGGGCGGTGGCGAGGAAACGGCCGGGGCTGCGCAGGGTCAGCCCGCGTTCGTTGCCCGCGGTGCTCATGGCGACGCCCCAGCCCCGGCCCGGTTCGCCGATCACGTCGGCGTCCGGCACGAACACGTCGTCGAGGAAGAGCTCGGCGAAGGCCGGTCTGCCGTCGAGACGGCCGATGGGCCGTACCGTCACCCCGTCCGCGTCCAGCGGGAACATCACGTACGTCAGCCCGTGGTGCGGCGGCCGGTCCGGGTCCGCGTGGCTGCGGAACAGCCCGAAGGCCCGGTCGGCGAAGGCCGCGCGCGAGGACCAGGTCTTCTGGCCGCGCAGCAGCCAGCCGCCCCGCTCGCGCACCGCGACCGACCGCAGCGCCGCGAGGTCCGAGCCCGCCTCCGGCTCGGACCACGCCTGCGCCCAGACCGTCTCGCCGCTCGCCATCGGCGGCAGCACCCGGGCGCGCTGCTCCTGTGTGCCGTGGGCGAAGAGCGTGGGGGCGAGCAGGGCGATGCCGTTCTGGGTCACCCGGCCGGGCGCGCCCGCCGCGTGGTACTCCTCCTCGAAGAGCAGCCACTCCAGCAGCGAGCGGTCCCGGCCGCCGTACGCCGCGGGCCAGGAGACCACCGACCAGCGGTCCGCGGCCAGGGTCCGCTCCCACGCGCGGTGTTCGGCGAACCCCTCCCGCGTCTCCAGCGAGCGCAGGGGGGTGCGCGGCACGTGCGCGGCCAGCCACGCGCGGGCCTCCGCGCGGAACGCCTCCTCCTCGGCCGTCAGGTCCAGGTCCATCAGGCGCCGCGCTCCTTCGCCTTCATGGCCTTGATGTCCATGCCGCCGAGCGGACCGTTGCCGGTCTCCGCGTTGTGGGCGTGCGCGAGGTGGTGGAGGGCGAAGGCCGCGTCGAGGCCGCTGTGCAGCCCCTGGAGGTCCTCGGCCTGGTTGACGGCGCGCTTGGCGAGGGCGAGGCCCATGCGCGGCATCGCGGCGATGCGCAGGGCCAGTTCGTGTGTGGCGAGGGCGAGTCCGGCGCGCGGCACCACACGGTTGACCATGCCGATCTCGTACGCGCGCCGGGCGCTCATCCGGTCGCCCGTGTAGAGGAACTCCTTGGCGACGCGCGGTGGCATGACCCACGGATGGGCGAAGTACTCGACGCCGGGGACGCCCATGCGCACGACCGGGTCGGCGAAGAAGGCGTCGTCGCTCGCCACGATCAGGTCGCAGATCCACGCCAGCATCAACCCGCCCGCCACACAGGCGCCCTGGACGGACGCGATCACGGGCTTGGGCAGCTCGCGCCACCGCCGGCACATGCCGAGATAGACCTCGGACTCGCGCGCGAAGCGGCTGTCCGCGCCCGCCTTGCCGCAGTGGTCCCACCACAGGCCCGCCCGGCGCGCGTGCGGGAGATGGGCGTCGCGCTCCGGGGTGCCGATGTCATGGCCCGCGGAGAAGTGCTCGCCCGCCCCGGCGAGGACGACGACCCCGATCCCGTCGTCCCCCGCGGCTCGCTGGAAGGCGTCGTCGAGGGCGTAAGTCATCGCGGAATTCTGCGCGTTGCGGTACCTCGGCCGGTTCATCGTGACCGTCGCGACCGGGCCCTTCCGCTCGTAACGCACTGTCGGGTCAGTGGACATGCCCATCCTTCCCTAACAAGTGTTTGGTAGGTTAACGTACGGCCATGAGCAGCGTCGAGGAGTCCCGCACGGAGTCCCGCACCGCCTCCCGGCCCGTACCACCGCCGTATCCCCCCGGCCACGAACTGCTGACGGGCCGCACCGCCGTCATCACCGCCGCCGCCGGCACCGGCATTGGCGGGGCCACCGCGCGACGGTTCCTCGAAGAGGGCGCCCGCGTCGTCATCGGCGACGCCCACGCCCGCCGGCTCCGGGCGACCGTCGCGGCGCTCTGCGACGGCTTCGGCGCCCGGCAGGTCGCCGGACTGCCCTGCGACGTCACCGACGAGACCCAGGTCGCCGCCCTCTTCGACCTCGCGGAGGAGCGGCACGGCACGCTCGACATCGTCGTCAACAACGCCGGTCTCGGCGGCACCGCCGATCTGGTGGAGATGACCGACGAACAGTGGGACCGGGTCATCGACACCTCACTGAACGGCACCTTCCGCTGCACCCGCGCCGCCCTCCGCCGCATGCGCGCCGCGGGCACCGGCGGCGTCGTCGTCAACAACGCCTCCGTCGTCGGCTGGCGCGCCCAGCGCGGCCAGGCCCACTACGCCGCCGCCAAGGCGGGCGTCATGGCCCTCACCCGCTGCGCCGCCGTCGAGGCCGCGGCCCACGGCATCCGCGTCAACGCGGTCGCGCCGAGCCTCGCCATGCACCCCCACCTCGCCAGGGTCACCACCCCCGAGCTGCTCGCCGAGCTGACCGCGCGCGAGCCCTTCGGGCGCCCCGCCGAGCCCTGGGAGGTCGCCAACGTCATCGTCTTCCTCGCCAGCGGCTACTCCTCGTACATGACAGGGGAGACGGTCTCGGTCAGCAGCCAGCGCGCGTGACCGAGAATGACCCCGTGCCCAACAGCAAGCAGACCACCGAGAACCCCGCCGCCCCCGAGCGTCGCCGCGAACTCCTCGCCACCGCTGCCGAGGTGTTCGCCGCCCACGGCTACAACGCCACCACCGTCCGCAGGATCGCCGACGAGGCGGGGCTGCTCGCGGGCAGCCTCTACTACCACTTCGACTCCAAGGAGTCGATGCTGGACGAGATCCTCTCCACCTTCCTGGACGAGCTGTGGGCGGGCTACGACACCGTGCTCGCCTCCGGCCTCGGCCCCCGCGAGACGCTGGAGGCCCTGGTCACCGAGTCCTTCCGCGAGATCGACCGGCACCGCCCCGCCGTCGCCATCTACCAGAGGGAATCCCGCCACCTCGTCGGCCGCCCCCGCTTCGCCTATCTCGCCGACTCGCAGCGCAGATTCGAGAAGGCGTGGCTCGGCACCCTGCGACGCGGCGTCGCCGAGCGGGTGTTCCGCGCCGACCTCGACACCCGGCTCACCTACCGCTTCGTGCGCGACACCGTGTGGGTCGCCGCGTCCTGGTACCGGCCGGGCGGAGCGCACACGCCCGAGGAGATCGCCCGCCAGTACCTGTCGATGGTCCTGGACGGCATCGCCGTCCGGGACTGACGGACCTTTGGAGGAGCAGCAGCCATGGCCGAGGCCTATGTCGTCGAAGCGGTACGCACCCCCGTCGGCCGGCGGGGCGGCGGGCTCTCCGCCGCCCACCCCGCCGACCTCGGCGCCCATGTGCTGCGGGCCCTGATGGACCGTACGGGCGTGGACCCGGCCGCCGTCGACGACGTCGTCCTCGGCTGCCTCGACGCGGTCGGACCGCAGGCCGGCGACATCGCCCGCACGAGCTGGCTGGCCGCGGGCCTCCCCGAGGAGGTGCCGGGCGTCACCGTCGACCGGCAGTGCGGCTCAGGGCAGCAGGCCGTCCACTTCGCCGCCCAGGCCGTGCTCTCCGGCACCCAGGACCTCGTCGTCGCGGGCGGCGTGCAGAACATGTCGCAGATCCCCATCGCCTACGCCGCCCGGCGCGCCGCCGAACCGCTGGGGCTCGCCGTCGGCCCGTACGCCGGTTCCGACGGCTGGCGGGCCCGCTACGGCGACCGGCCCGTCAGCCAGTTCCACGGCGCCGAGACGATCGCCGAGGAGTGGGGCATCACCCGTGCGGCCATGGAGGAATTCGCGCTGCGCTCGCACCGGCGGGCCGTGCGGGCCGCCGACGAGGGGCGCTTCGACCGCGAACTCGTCCCCTGGGGACAGGTCACCGCGGACGAGGGCCCCCGCCGCGACACCTCCCTCGCGAGGATGGCCGCGCTGCCGCCCGTGCTGACCGGGGGGACGCTCACCGCCGCGCTCTCCTCGCAGATCTCGGACGGGGCGGCCGCCGTCCTGATCGCGAGCGAGCGCGCCGTGCGCGACCACGGCCTGACCCCGCGGGCCCGCGTCCACCACCTCTCCGTACGGGCCGAGGACCCCATCCGGATGCTGTCCGCGCCCATCCCGGCCACCGACCGCGCGCTGAAGCGGACCGGGCTGACGATCGACGCTATCGACCTCGTGGAGATCAACGAGGCGTTCGCCTCCGTGGTCCTGGCCTGGCTCCGCGAGACGGGTGCGGACCCGGACCGGGTCAATGTCAACGGGGGCGCGATCGCGCTGGGTCATCCGCTGGGAGCGACCGGGGCGAAGCTGCTGACGACGTTGCTGCACGAACTGGAGCGCACCGGCGGCCGGTTCGGCCTGCAGACGATGTGCGAAGGCGGAGGCCAGGCGAATGTGACGATCATCGAACGCCTGTGACCACCGGGGCCCTTTTCCGGGCTTGGTACTGGTGAGCTCGCGTATTCACTTGCTTCCGGGGGGGACCGGGCGCAACGTGAGGTCCGATACCCGCCGGACTCCGCTGCCGTCGTACCGCAGTCTGACGGAGGTGGTCGTGCTCCGGGCCCAGCCGACCTCACTGGTACCACCTCTCCCCGAAAGGTCTCTCCATGTCTTCCCGTCTGGACTCCAAGGTCTTCGTCGTCACCGGCGGCTCCTCCGGCATCGGCCTCGCCGTCGCGCGGCGACTCGCGTCGGAAGGCGCCGCCGTCGTCATCGGCGCCCGTCGCAAGGACATCGGTGAAGGGGCTGCCGAGAGCATCCGGGCCACGGGTGGCCGGGCGCTCTTCGTTCCCGCCGATGTCTCCGTCGAGGCCGACGCCGCCGCGCTGGTCACGGCGGCGCTCTCCGAATTCGGCCGCCTGGACGGGGCGTTCAACAACGCCGGCTCCGTCAATGCCTCCGGCCCGGTGTCCAGTATCGACGGCGCCGCCTGGAACGCCGAGATCGCACAGAACGTCACCAGCGTCTTCAACTGCCTCAAGCACCAGATACCGGAGGTGCTCAAGACCCGCGGGGCGATCGTCAACAATGCCTCCAACATGGGGGTCGTCGCGCTGCCCGGCATCGCCCCGTACGTCGCCGCCAAGCACGCGGTCGTGGGCCTGACCCGGGCCACCGCGCTCGAAGTGGCCGAACAGGGCGTGCGTGTCAACGCCATCACCACCGGCGGCGTCGACACGCCGCTGGCCCGCACCTCGATGCTGACCAGCGACGAGGCCGTCGCGCAGATCTCGGCAATGCACCCGGTGAACCGCATCGCCCGGCCCGAGGAGATCGCCCCGTTCGTGGCGTTCCTGCTGAGCGACGACGCCTCGTTCATCACCGGCGCAGCCCTCGCGATCGACGGTGGATTCACAACCCGCTGACCGCCGGTCCACTGGTGGGCTCGCGTATTCAACTGTTGCCAGGTCCCTGTGGAGCCCAGCCTGCTGGTGACCTTCCGTGATCCCCTGCGGCGTATCGGCTCCATGTTCCGCCGACCCCGTCAGCCGATGGGCCAGCAGTTGACGGCGTCATAGACCGTCTCGCCGCACTGGAACCTCATGCCGTACTCGCAATCGGGCATTCCGTGCGCCGCAGCCGAGTCCCACACGCCACCGCAGCAGCCCCAGCAACCGGTGGTCGGGCTGCAGCACGTGTCGCCGTCCACACACGGCCCGGGCGGAGGCGGACACCCGGCCGCCACGGAGCGTACGGAGCGGTGAGCACCCTGCCGAGGCATCCACCGCCCGGCCGCAGGCCGTCCCGTCCGCTCCTGCGGCGCGGGCTGCCCGGACCCCCGCAGCTCCAGGACGGCCCGCAGCAGGCCCCCCAAAGCAGCGGCCTCCGGCGTACCGGGATCCTTGAGCTGCAGCCGGACCAGGTGGTGCACATGGTCGTCGCACGGGACCTGGCCGATTGTTTCGACGCGTTCGATGAGCGTGACCGGAATCGCGGTCCAGTTCCTGCAGGCCGTACCAGGGGCGAACCGGATGACATCCGGCTCGTCAGCGGCCTTGACCATGCCGATCAGGGGTGCGGTGGGAGTGAGGGAGTCGGATGCGAGCGCCCGATGGAATTCTTCCCCGGTGAATGACCTGCCCATGACGTAATCCTGTCGCTATGGACGGTGACGCCCTGATTCATTCCCCTTGCGCATCTTGATCACCCCTGGCACGCTTCTGCGGCTCGGGGAACCTGCCTCGCCCCTTCCCGAAACCGGGGCGTGCGCCGGACCCCCGGCGCTCACCGCAGCGCCGCCAACGCCAAAAGCGTCTCCGACGCCTCCCGCATCACCCGGTCCACCAGCTCCGCGCACGACGGCAGGTCGTCGATGACCCCGGCGACCTGCCCCGACGTCATCACCCCCAGATCCGTACGCCCGTCCACCATCGCGGCCTTCAGCAGCATCGGGGTGTTCGCCGCCAACAAGACCTGACTCCATGTCAGTTCCCTGCCGTGCCGCATGGCCAGCCCCTCGCGCAGCATCCGCAGCGGGCCCAGGCCCGACACCTCCCGGAACGCGGACGCGTGCCGCAGGGCCCGGACGAGCGCGGCGGCGCGCCCCGAGCGTTCGAGCGCCGTGACGAAGGGTGTGCGCAGCATCCGGTGGGGGAGCCCGTCGACCTTCGTGGTCACCGTGACGTCCGCGACGGAGGCCGCGAGGTACGCGGCCTTCACCGCCGCCGGGACCGTGCTGTCGGAGGTGAGCAGGAAGCGCGTGCCCATGGCGACCCCCGCCGCCCCGAAGGCCAGCGCCGCCGCCAGCCCCCGCCCGTCGTGGAAGCCGCCGGCTGCCACCACCGGGATGCCGACCGCGTCCACGACCTGGGGCAGCAGCACCGTCGTCGCCACCTGGCCGGTATGGCCGCCGCCCTCGCCGCCCTGCACGACGACCGCGTCCGCGCCCCACGCCGCGACCTTCTCGGCGTGCCGCCGCGCGCCCACCGACGGGATGACGACGACACCGGCGTCCTTGAGGCGGGCGATCAGCTCCCGCGAGGGCGCGAGGGCGAAGGAGGCGACCCGCACCCCCTCCTCGATGACCACGGACACCCGCTCGGCCGCGTCCCCGGCGTCCGCGCGGAGATTGACCCCGAAGGGGCGGTCCGTGCGCGAGCGCACCTCCCGGACCGCGCCCCTGAGCTGATCGAGCGTCATGGTCGCGGAGGCGAGGATGCCCAGCGCCCCCGCGTTTGCGGACGCCGACACCAGCCGGGGGCCCGCCACCCAGCCCATCCCGGTCTGGACGAGCGGGTGCCGCACGCCCGTCAGCTCGGTGAGCGCCGTCCTCACGTCCGCACCTCCTCCCCTCGCAGGGCACGCGGGTCGAGGACGTCACGGATCAGGCGCAGCTCCTCGGCCGTGGGGGCGCGGGTGCGGGGCGCGTGGTCCGGGACGTCCAGCCGGAAGCCCGTCGCCGCCCGCAGCTCCTCGGCGGTGACGCCGGGGTGCAGGGAGCGCACCCGCATCGTGCGGTCCGGCGTCTCGAAGTCGAGCACGGCCAGGTCGGTGACGACGCGGGGGATGCGGTGGAAGCGCGTGGCGGACGGGCCGGCGGCGGCCGCCCGGTCGTAGCCGACGCCGCAGACCATGTCGACCTTCTCGACCAGCACCCGGGGGGAGTGCCGCGGGATCCAGTAACTGGTCGGATGGTTCAGGGTGTTGGCGGGCGCCCCGCGCACGCCGAGGAGCTGCCGGGCGGGCCGCCGCCAGTCGCCGACGCACGAGATGTTCTGGTTGCCGTGCCGGTCGAGCTGGCTCGCGCCCATCATTACATGCCGTCTGCCGCCCGTGACCAGCGCGAGGTGGCGGCGGAACGGCAGCCACCCCTCGACGGCCGTGGCGGGCTCGCCCAGCGCCGGCACGTCGGCGATCAGCATCGCCTCGCCGTCCGTCAGCAGCAGATCCGGCGAGAACGTCAGCCGTGCCAGCCGCGCGCCGATCGTCGGCACCACCCCCATCGGGCTCGCCAGGATCTCACCGTCGCCGCGCCACGCCTCCGCGCACGCCACGACGCACACCTCGGCCCTGGTCGCCGTCATGCCGCCGCCCCCTTGAAGGCGGCGACGGCCGCGCGGTAGGCGGCCTCGTCCCCGGACAGGAAGCGGCCCGTGAACTCCCGCCACGCCACCGGGTCGGCGGCCGCCTCGGCGTACACGGCCTGGAAGGCCTCGTCCCGGTCGTAGTCGGGCACGCAGGACGTGAAGTGCGCGCCGCCCGGCGCCTCGACGACGCCGTTGACGCACGTCCGCTGCACCAATAGGGTCTGCGGCCCGCCGGCGGCGGCGAACTCCGCGCTGTCGACGACGCGTTCGCAGGATACGTATGCCTCCCGCGCCGCCTCGCAGAAGAGGTCGTCGAAGTACGGGTCGGGCCCCAGGTACTGGGCGTTGCCCCGCGCGTCGGCCCGGTTGAGGTGCACCAGCGCGGCATCCAGCGTCAGCGCGGGCACCGCGACGAACTCCTCGCCGTCCTCGTACGGCGAAGTCACCGTCCGCAGCCCCGGGTTGACCACCATCACGTCCGAGCCCAGGCCCGCCCGCACGGGCAGGAACGGCAGCCGGTGCGCGGCCGCCGTCAGCCCCCACATGAACATCGCCTCGTCCAGTTCCGTCAGCTCGAACGCCCCTCGCTGCCGGGCGGCCCGGAAATGCGGTTCGAGGGGGATGGAGTCCAGCGTGGCGAAGGGCGCGACGAGCCTGCGGATCCGCCCTGCCGCCGCGAGCAGGCCCACGTCCGGGCCGCCGCAGGACACGACGGTGAGGCCGTGGACGTCCGACCGCAACAGGGCCCGTACGAGGGCCATCGGCTTGCGCCGCGAGCCCCAGCCGCCGATGCCGAGCGTCATCCCGCTCTCCAGCCGGGAGGCGGCCTCGTCCGCGGTCATCCTCTTGTCGGAGGTCACGGCTGCCGCTCCTTCCCCGCCCCGCCCCGGACGAAGGCGTCCCGGTGCCGGTCCGCGACACCGCTGAGACCGGCCTCGAAGGTGAAGCCCTGTTCGTAGCGGTAGCTGCGGCGGACGTCGACGGGGTCGATGCCGTTGATGGCGGCCTTGGCCATGCGCAGCAGGGTGCCGTCCTTGGCGGCGATCTCCCGGGCCAGCTCCATGGCCGCGTCGCGCAGTTCACCGCGCGGCACGACCCGCCACACGGCGCCGTGCCGGTGCAGCTCCCACGCGGTGACCGTGCGCGAGGTGAAGTACAGCGTGCGCATCAGGTGCTGCGGCACCAGCCGGGACAGATGGGTCGCCGCGCCGAGCGCGCCCCGGTCCAGCTCGGGCAGGCCGAAGGTCGCGTCGTCGGACGCGACGACCGCGTCGGCGTTGCCGACGAGGCCGATGCCACCGCCGAGGCAGAAGCCCTGCACGGCGGCCACGACCGGCACCTCGCAGTCGTAGACGGCCGAAAAGGCGGCCGCGCAGCCGTGGTTGGCACCGAGCAGGGCCCGGTGGCCTGGGGAGCGCTGGATCTCCTTGAGGTCGACACCGGCGTTGAAGCCGCGCCCGGCGGCGGCAAGGAGGACGCAGTGGACCTCAGGATCACTGCCCGCCGCACGGACGGCGGCGGCCAGGTCGTACCAGCCGCGCACGGGAAGGGCGTTGACCGGAGGGAAGTCCACGGTGACGACGGCGACGGCGGTTTCGGGGCGGGAGGTGGAGACACCCATCAGAGGATCAGCTACCTTTCCACCAAACGTTTGTTAGGTGTGAAGGTAGCAGCGGGCAAGCCATCGCGGGAGGTGCGAAATGGGCGGCACCGACGGGGCGGGCGACCGGGTCGTGGTCGTCACCGGCGGGACGCGCGGCGTCGGAGCGGGCATCGCGCGGGCGTTCCTGGACACCGGCGCGCGCGTGGTCGTCTGCGCCCGCAGGCCCCCGGACCGACCGGTCGCCACCGACCGGGGGAGCGCCCGCTTCCTGCCGGTGGACCTCCGGGACACGCAAGGGGTACAGGCCTTCTTCACCCAGGTCGGCGATGCGTACGGCCGACTGGACGTGCTGGTCAACAACGCCGGGGGCACACCCTTCCAGGGCCTCGGCGAAGGAGCCGACGAACGTCACGCGCGCATCATCGGCCTCAACCTCACCGCGCCGCTGACCGCGTCGCTCGCCGCGTACCGCATCATGCGCCGCCAGGCGGAGGGCGGCTGCGTCCTCATGACCGGCAGCGTGAGCGGCACCCGCCCCTCACCCGGCACCGCCGCCTACGGCGCGGCCAAGGCGGGGCTGGAGAACCTCGCCCGCACCATGGCCGTCGAATGGGCGCCCGCGATCAGGGTCAACACCCTCGTCCTCGGCATGGTCCGCACCGCGGCCGCCCGCCTCCACTACGGCGACGAGGCCGGCGTCGCCGCCGTCGCCAGGACCGTGCCCGCCGGACGCCTCGCCGAGCCGGACGAGATCGGCGCCGCGGCCGTGTTCCTCGCCTCCGCCGACGCCGCCTACATCACGGGCGCGAGCCTGCTCGTCCACGGCGGCGGCGAACGCCCCGCCTTCCTCGACGGAGCCACGAGATGTCCCTGAACCCCACCGGAATCTGCGCGGGCCGCGTCGCCGTCGTCACCGGCGCGGGCCGCGGCCTCGGGCGCGCGCACGCCCTCGCCCTCGCAGCGGAAGGCGCCCAGGTCGTCGTCAACGACCTGGGCGTGGGCCGGGGCGGCGAGGGCGGCTCGGCGGACCCGGCACGGCACGTCGCCGACGAGATCACCGCCCTCGGCGGCGAAGCGGTCGCGCACCACGGCGACATCGCCACCGACGAAGGCGCCGCGTCCCTCGTCGCGACCGCCCTGGACACTTACGGACGGCTCGACGCGCTCGTCAACAACGCCGGATTCCTGCGCGACCGCATGCTCGTCAACCTCGGCGAGGACGACTGGGACGCGGTGGTGCGCGTCCACCTCAAGGGCCACTTCCTGCCGCTCCGGCACGCCGCCGCGCACTGGCGCGCCGAGACGAAGTCCGGCCGCCAGCCGGAGGCGAGGGTCGTCAACACCACCTCCGGGGCCGGGCTGCTCGGCAGCGTGGGCCAGGCCAACTACGCGGCCGCGAAGGCCGGGATCGTCGCCCTCACCCTCGTCGCGGCGGCCGAACTCGCCAGGTACGGCGTCCAGGCCAATGCGGTGGCGCCCGCGGCGCGCACACGGATGACCGAGAGCGTGTTCGCGGAGTCGATGGCCGCGCCGCCGACCGGCTTCGATGCGATGGCTCCGGAGAACGTCTCCCCGTTGGTGGTATGGCTGGCATCCCCGGCCTCTGCGGGGGTCACGGGACGGGTCCTCGAAGCGGAAGGCGGCCGCATCACGGTGATGGAGGGCTGGCGACCGGGGCCTACGACCGACAAGGGCGCGCTGTGGTCCCCGTGGGAGGCGGGGGAGACGGTGCGAGCTTTGCTGGCGGATGCGAGCCCGCCGGGGCCGGTGTGCGGAGCGGGCTGATTTTTCCCCAGCCCCGCCCCTTCCCGGCTGTGTCGATTTGCGGCTCCGCCGCGTGGGGGCCCCGCCGCGTGGGGGCTTCGCCCCAGACCCCGGGGTGCGCAAATTCAGCCCGTCCGGCGATTGAGGACGCGGCCGCAGGCCGCTCCCGCCGCAGGCGGCAACCGGCCGCACCCGTGTCATTGCCTGCGCATAGCATCGGGGCATGAAACTGCGATTCCCCCGGCCACGGCGTCGGCTGGTCGCCGCCGTGGCCGCCGGTGCCGTGCTGGCCGGGGCGGGCACCTGGACGGTGGCCTCGGCCAGTGGCGGCAGACCTGCCGTGCACCGCGAGGACCGGTTCCTGAGCATGCCCGAGTCACCGGGGGGCGGTGACAAGGTCCGGATCGACATGTCCTACTTCACGTCGGGGGACCCGGGCCGCAGACCTGCGGTGCTGCTCGCCCACGGATTCGGCGGCAGCAAGGAGGACCTGCGCGGTCAGGCCGAGGACCTGGCGCGCGACGGCTACGCGGTGGTGACCTGGTCGGCGCGGGGGTTCGGTCGGTCCACCGGCCGGATCGGGCTGAACGACCCGGATCACGAGGTCGCCGATGTGAGCCGGCTCATCGACTGGCTGGCCGAGCGCCCCGAGGTGAAGCTGGACAAGGCGGGCGACCCGAGGGTCGGGATCGCCGGTGGTTCCTACGGCGGCGCGATCTCCCTCCTCGCCGCCGGGTACGACAAACGGGTCGACGCGATCGCCCCGCAGATCACCTACTGGAATCTCGCCGACTCGCTTTTCCCGAACGACGTCTTCAAGAAGCTCTGGGCCGGCATCTTCTTCACCACCGGCTCCACCGGCGGTTCGCTCACCGGTAAGCCCGGAGCCGATGCCCCGCCCCCGTCCTCCGCTCCACAGGGCGGCTGCGGCGGCTTCGAGAAGTCGCTGTGCGAGATGTACGAGCGGGTGGCCGTCGCCGGGAAGCCGGACGCGCAGGCGCGCGAGCTGCTGGAGAGCCGCAGCCCGTCCGCCGTCGCCGACCGCATCAAGGTGCCCACGCTGCTCGTCCAGGGGCAGAGCGACTCGCTGTTCCCGCTCGACCAGTCCGACGCCGCGGCCAAGGCCATCGCCCACAACGGCGCGCCCGTCGCGGTCGACTGGATGGCGGGCGGGCACGACAGCGGTGTGGGCGAGAGCGGCCGTGTCGAGCAGCGCACGCGCGCGTGGTTCGACCGCTACCTCAAGGACGACAAGAGCGTCGACACCGGACCCGCGTTCCGCGTGAGCAGGACCGGTGGCATCGACACCACCGACGGCAAGGCGCAGGTGCGCGGCGCGAGCGCGGACCGTTATCCGGGGCTGCGCAACGACGCGCGCACGGTTGCGCTGACCGGCCGTCCGCAGTCCTTCGGCAACCCCGCGGGAGCCACGCCTCCGGCGATCTCCACGGTGCCGGGGATCGGCGCGGTCTCGCAGTTGTCGGGGCTGGGGCTGGGGCTCTCGCTCGACTTTCCCGGTCAGTACGCCCGTTTCGACTCCGCGCGGCTGACCGAGGGCGTCCGGGTGACCGGGGCGCCGACGGTGAAGGCCAAGGTCACCTCCGACTCCGGGGAGGCCGTCCTCTTCGCGAAGGTCTACGACGTGGGGCCGAACGGACAGCAGGTGCTGCCCGCACAGCTCGTCGCCCCCGTCCGGGTGACCGACGCCAAGGACGGCAGAACCGTCGAGCTGCGGCTCCCCGCCATCGACCACACTTTCGAGTCGGGGCACCGGATGCGGCTCGTCCTCGCCGCCACGGACCTGGCCTATGCCTCGCCGGCCGGGCCCGCCGCGTACACCGTCGCCCTGGAGGGCGGCGGCCTGAGCGTGCCGACGGCGCCCGAGGTGCGGACCGCCTCGGCCGCGCTGCCGTGGTGGACCTGGGGTCTGCCGGCCGCCGGTGCGGTCCTCGCGGCGGCCGTGCTGCTGACGGGGCGGCGGCGCACGGCTGTGCCCGCGCCCGATCCGGCGCTCGCCGACGTGCCGTTGCAGATCACGGGTCTCGGCAAGCGCTACGCCAAGTCCGCCGACCGGTATGCCGTCAAGGAGCTGTCCTTCCGGGTCGAGCGCGGTCAGGTGCTCGGCCTGCTCGGTCCCAACGGCGCGGGCAAGACCACCACGCTGCGGATGCTCATGGGTCTCATCCGGCCCGACGCCGGCGAGGTGCGGGTCTTCGGCCACGCGATCAGGCCGGGCGCGCCGGTGCTCTCCCGGGTCGGGGCGTTCGTCGAGGGCGCCGGTTTCCTGCCGCACCTCTCCGGCCGGGCCAACCTCGACCTGTACTGGCAGGCCACGGGTCGGCCGGCCGAGGACGCCCACGTGGAGGAGGCCCTGGAGATCGCCGGGCTGGGTTCCGCGCTGGAGCGCGCCGTACGGACGTACTCCCAGGGCATGCGGCAGCGGCTCGCCATCGCGCAGGCCATGCTCGGTCTGCCGGACCTGCTGATCCTGGACGAGCCGACCAACGGCCTCGACCCGCCGCAGATCCGGGAGATGCGCGAGGTGATGATCCGGTACGCGGCGGCCGGGCGCACGGTCATCGTCTCCAGCCACCTCCTCGCCGAGGTCGAGCAGAGCTGTACGCACCTGGTGGTGATGGACCGCGGGCGGCTCGTCACGGCCGGTCCCGTCGCGGACATCGTCGGCTCGGGCGACACGCTGCTGGTCGGCGTCGCGGGCGAGTTGACGGAGGCCGTCGCGGAGAAGGTGGCGGCGCTGCCGGGCGTGGCGTCCGCCGCGCGGACCGACGAGGGGCTGCTGGTGGGGCTCGACGGGATGAGCGCGGCCACGTTGCTGGTGGAGCTGGTCCGGCTGGAGGTCCCGGTGGAGCGTGTGGGTCCGCACCGCCGTCTGGAGGACGCGTTCCTGACCCTGATCGGAGGCTCCGCATGAGCACGGCGACGGATACGGCGGGCGCCGCGGGCATCGCCCCGGAGGCCGCGCCCGGCTATCGCGCGCGGCACACGCTGCCGCTGCGGGTGGAGGCGATGCGGCAGTTGCGGCGGCGGCGCACGCTGGTGGTCGGGGCGGTCCTGGCCGTGCTGCCGTTCGTCCTGATCGCGGCCTTCGCGATCGGCGGACAGCCGAGCGGCCGGGACGGCCGGGTGACGCTGATCGACACCGCCACCTCATCCGGCGTCAATTTCGCCGCCACGTGCCTGTTCGTGTCGGCGGGCTTCCTGCTGGTGGTGCCCGTGGCGCTGTTCTGCGGTGACGCGGTGGCGTCCGAGGCGAGCTGGTCGTCGCTGCGCTATCTGCTGGCGGCGCCGGTACCGCGGGCCCGGCTGCTGCTGAGCAAGCTGGCCGTGGCGCTGGGGTTCAGCGCGGCCGCGATGGTGCTGCTGCCGGTGGTGGCACTGGCCGCGGGCACGGCGGCGTACGGCTGGGGGGCGCTCCAGATCCCCACCGGCGGCGCGCTGCCCGCCGGCACGGCGGTGGAGCGGCTCGCGATCGTCGTCGCGTACATCTTCGTCGGCCAGCTGGTGACGGCCGGTCTCGCGTTCTGGCTGTCGACCGTCACGGACGTACCGCTGGGCGCGGTGGGCGGCGCGGTGGGTCTGACCATCGTGGGCAACGTCCTGGACGCGGTGACGGCGCTCGGGCACTGGCGCGATTTCCTGCCCGCGCACTGGCAGTTCGCGTGGGCGGACGCGCTTCAGCCGCGCTTGGAATGGGCGGGCATGGTGAAGGGCACGGCGGTGTCGGTGGCGTACGCACTGGTGCTCTTCGCTTGCGCGTTCCGCCATTTCCGGGGCAAGGACGTGGTGTCGTAGCGGCGGGGTACGCCGCGCCTGCGGCGGGCTTTGTTCCCCAGCCCCGCCCCTTCCCGGCTGCATCCGATATGCGGCTCCGCCGCGTGAGGGGGCTCCGCCCCCAGACCCCCGGGGTGCGCAATCCAGCTCGTGGGGGCACCTCCCAGCGGTAGCTGGAACGGTACACCCCTTGGGATACACAAGGACACGTGTTCGCCTTCCCTCCGGGAAGCCTGGCCTGCATCGGGAAGGGTGCCCGGACGAGGCAGCGAAGGGCCTAGGCTCCAGTGCCATGGCTGAGGCTTACGTCACCGGCGATGAGCACCCGGCATGCGGGATCTGTCCGTCGCGCCGCTTCCCTCTCGGGGCCTTCGATGTGGTCGAGCGTCCTTCGCGCGACTGCCCGTTCAATCCCGCTGACGGACACCGGTACACCCCTGATGGCGTACCGGTGTGCGTGCACCCGGACAAGGTGGGCGTCCCGGCGGGGAGATACAAGACCGATGGTTTGCCCCTGGCCACGAAGCTCGCGTTGCCCGACGACGTTGCCGAACTCGATTCGTACCTACGCGGCGTGATGCACAGCGCAGCGCCGGGAGTGCTCGAATTGCTGATCGAGCAAGCCGTCACCGAGATTCCCTGTACCTTCCCGGGAGTAGACGTCATCACGACGCTGCGCCGCGCTCTCGGCTAGCTTGCCGTGGCGGAGCCGGGGGCGAACCTGCGTCCGCCTTCGAAGATGCCCAGCGGCTCGTACTTCTTGATGGCAGCCGCGCGCCGCTTCTCAGTCTCGTCCTTGCCGATCCAGAACCGTTCGTTCACCGGCCCCCACGCGGCCCGGTAGACCTGGTGCGTGTAGTCACCGTGATCCCAGCCGCCGATTTCCTCGCGGTCTGTGGCGTGGACGAACTTGACCCCGGTGCGCTCCTGCACACGGCTCAGCACGGTGAACTGAGCAGCAAGGGCGTGGATCATCTCATCCACGGGGACCGAGACGGGAACCTCTGCCGCGTACTCGTCGCCGTCCGTCATCTCGTAGACGGCCGACTTGATCGCCATCGCCCGAAGGGCTTCCGGAAACAGTGGAACAGTGTCCTTCTCGACGTCGAACCCGTCGACGAGCGCATACCCCGTGAAGCTCTGCCAGTCCTTGTCGTACTTGGCGCACCCGGTGCGCAGACGCTCGAACTCCGGGTCGGCCTCAATTGCCGACAGGATCTCTCGTGCCCGCTCGGACACCCTCTCAGGAGCGGGACGAGCAAGGGATGTGTTCACCGCTGCACTCTCCTTTTCAGTTGCGCGTATTTGTCGCCCCGCCCTTCGAGGCGGGGGGCTCATCGGTGGTACGGGTCGCTGATGGGACCGACCCATCGGTGGATCGCGCGTCGGATCACGACTGCCTCATCCACGCGCGCCAACCACGCTTGACGATCTCCGTGCAGGAGTTGTGCGAAGGGTTGGTCTTGACGTGCTCCAAGATCCACAACGTTCCGTCTTCCGGGTCGGTGCTCCGCGCAGAACCCTCGCCGCAGACATCGCACTCTCGGGCGTAGGTACGCGGCTTGGCGTCCGGCTCGTCGTCGGGCTGCACGGTCCAGTCCATCCGTCGCACTACGGCGCGTGTGCTCATAGAGGCTTGTTCCCTTCGGCCGTTGCCCCCGTCGATGGACACAGGTGTACCGACGCGCCCAGTGCATGCGCGGCGACCGTCAAGGCGTCATACCGGCGTCGTTCATCGGTCAAAACCCGTGACCAACTGTCGCCCGGCGTCCTACTGTCGAAGGCGTGGCCGTACCCAACACGATCCTTCGTGCCGTCCGAATCAGCCTGCGCATGTCGCAAGATGATCTAGCCCTGGCCATACGGCAGGCAGGGAAGGAAACGGGTGAACCGAACGACTGCGCCAAACGCAACGTCCAGCGATGGGAGTCCGGGAAGGTACTCAACCCCCGGCCCGTCTACGCCAGGGCCTTGGAACGCGTAACAGGACTACCGATCGAGGCTTTAGGGTTCGCCCCATCAGTACCGAATGCGCGAGCGGCGAATGCAGCCGGGCCGAACGATCATGAATCAGAACAGCGAGAGGCGGCAAAGAAACGAGCCGCAACAGCCCCAGGAGGTACCACCCCCATGACCAAGCGCAACGATCACGGCACCCTGTCCGGCATCTGGCTGTCCCGATACGAATACCATTCGTCAGGGCGGGAGACCGACTTCACCGGCGAGCACTACGTAGTAGTGCTCCAGCACGGCAACAAGCTGACCGTCCGCTCACTGCCGGAGGGTTCCTCAAACCCGAACTCCCCGCTGACGCTCGATCTGACCGTTGAGGGAAACGTGGTCACGGGTACATGGCGTGAGGAAACGGCGCGGGATGGCTACTACGCCGGAGCCGTCTACCACGGGGCGATTCAGCTCCTTGTCGAACCCACGGGCCGGAAAATGATCGGCAAGTGGGTCGGGTTCGGCAAGGATTTCGATGTGAACACTGGCCCGTGGGAACTGAGCTTTAAAGATGCGTCGACTTCGAAGCCCACAATGGCCGAGTACAACCGGTCGCCGAGGGGCTGACCCCAGTGCCGATCTGCGCTGTAAACGCAGACAGCCCCCGACGACCAACCAGCGCGGGCAGTCATCGGGGGCGGGGTCAGAAGTGCTCCGGGCAGGCGCAGACGACGCCCAGGGCTGCCGGATCGGGGCTGGTGCCGGCTTCGGCTTGGAATAGCTTCTTGAAGAGTGGCCAAGCCGGGTGAGCGCCGATCTTGCGCGCCTCATCGTTGGCCAACAGGCAGGCCAGTTCGCAGAGTTCGGCACTCAGCGGCGGCAAGCCGTCAGCCCAGCGGCGTTGGCGGTCATGCAGCGACTCAGACACGGCGGCTCTCCAAGGCGCTTGTACGTCGCCGTGTCGATCACCTTGGGTCCGAACTGGACGGGGGTCACGGAGCGGACCCGCCGGACACGCCATCGTCTACGTAGGCGTTCGCCTCAGCGGCGGCGATCGTCTCGGCGCCGAAGCCCAGCGCCTCAGCCTTGAGGCGGCAGGCGCGGAGCTGTACATCCAGCGACGACGACTCGTCGGACGAGCGGGACGAAGTGGTCACACGGGCTGTGGACATCGGCGAATTCCCCAGGGATCTGCCCCCGGACAGCCCCGGCGATGTGACGCCGGTTGTGTCCTAGGAGGTGAACAGTTCCCTGGGGGAGCTTGAGGACAGCGCGCGAAGCGTGCTTCGGGGTCTGGGGCGGAGCCGAGCATCAGATGCTGAGGGAAGGGGCGGGGCTGGGGAAAAAGATCAGGCGCGTGTGAGCCGCAGAGTCACGATCTCGAACGGGCGGAACGACAAGCGGATGTCACCCGCGTCGACCGTCCCAACAGGCCGCTCCAGCAGATCGCACACAACCCCCGCCCCCACCGCGAAGCCCGCCGCCAGGCGGACCCGCGCCCGCCCCCCCAGCGCCTCGTACAGCCGCACCACCACATCCCCGCTGCCGTCGTCCGCGAGCTTCACCGCCGACACGACGACGGAGTCGCCGGAGACCGACACCAGCGGTTCCACCCCGCTGGCCCCGGCCACCCGCCGCTCCGGCAGATTGATCCGGTACCCCTCCCGCACCGCGTCCCCCAGGGACGCGTCCGGCACCAGCGCGTACCGGAAGCGGTGCACGCCCTGGTCCGTGCGCGGGTCCGGGAAGCGGGGGGCCCGCAGCAGGGAGAGCCGCAGCGTGGTCGTCGTGCCCGTGCCGCCGTCGCGTACGGCACGCGTCACGTCGTAGCCGTATGTCGAGTCGTTGACGACCGCCACCCCCCAGCCCGGCTCCTCCAGGTGCACGAAGCGGTGCGCGCACGCCTCGAACTTGGCGGCGTCCCAGCTGGTGTTGGTGTGCGTGGGGCGGTAGAGGTGGCCGAACTGAGTCTCGGCCGCCACACGGTCGGTATGCAGGTCGAGCGGGAACGCCGCCTTCAGGAACTTCTCCGTCTCGTGCCAGTCGACCTCCGTCGCGATGTCCAGCCGCCGCTCACCGACCGGCAGGCTGAGGAACTGCTCCACCCGCGACGCCCCGAAGGCCCGCACCACCCGCACCGCCCCGTCGTCCGTGAGCTCCAGCGCCTCGACGTCCGTGAGGTCCGTGACGGTGTTGCGGTAGAAGTGGTCGACGTCCCACGCGTCCCACATGTTCGGGAAGTCCGGGTGCAGCTGGAGGAGGTTCGCCGCCGCGCCCGGCGCGACCGTCTCACGCCCCGCCGCCGGGTCGTACACGGAGACCACCAGCCCCCGCCCGTCGATCTCCACCCGCAGCAGCCCGTTGTCGAGCACGAACCCGCCGCCCTCGCGCGCCCGCGCCCGCACCGCCGCACGGTCCGCCGGTCCGACGGCGGCCGCGCCGAGCGCCGGCACACCGCCGCGTCCGTGCGGTGCCGCGTTGAAGACCACGGTCCCGCTCGCCGGTCCGTCTCCGGTGAGCGTCGCCAGCGCGTCCTCGGCCAGCACCGCCAACGGGTCCCCGGCCAGCGCGGCCAGCGCCTCCCCGATGATCGACTCCAGCTCCGCCGCCACCGCCGCGTAGGCCGCCGCCGCCTCCCGGTGCACCCACGCGATCGACGTACCGGGCAGGATGTCGTGGAACTGGTGCAGCAGCACCGTCTTCCACAGCCGGTCCAGCGCCTCGTACGGATAGGGGAACCCCGCCCGTACGGCCGCCGTCGCTGCCCACAACTCCGCTTCCCGCAGCAGGTGTTCCGAGCGCCGGTTGCCCTGTTTGGTCCGCGCCTGGCTGGTGAGCGTCGCCCGGTGCAGCTCCAGATACAGCTCGCCAACCCAGACGGGGGCGTGCTCGTACTCCGCGTGCGCCTTCTCGAAGAACGCCGACGGCTTCTCGAAGACGACCCTGGCCGACCCCTCCAGGTCCGCGAGCCGCTTCGCGCGCGCGAGCATCTCGCGCGTCGTCCCGCCCCCGCCGTCGCCCCAGCCGGTCGGCGCGAGGGAACGGGTCGCGCCGCCCTTCTCCTGGAAGTTGCGGACGGCGTGCGCGACCTCCTTCCCCGACAGCTGCGAGTTGTAGGTGTCGATCGGCGGGAAGTGCGTGAAGACACGCGTCCCGTCCAGCCCCTCCCACCAGAAGGTGTGGTGCGGGAACTTGTTGGACCGGCTCCACGAGATCTTCTGCGTCAGGAACCACTTCGCGCCGGACAGCTTCACCAGCTGGGGCAGCGCCGCCGAGTAGCCGAACGTGTCCGGCAGCCACACCTCCTCCGTCTCGATCCCGAACTCCTCCAGGAAGAACCTCTTCCCGTGCACGAACTGCCGTGCCAGCGCCTCCGACCCCGGCATGTTCGTGTCGGACTCCACCCACATGCCGCCCACGGGCACGAAACGGCCCTCCGCGACCGCCTTCTTCACCCGCGCGTACACCTCCGGCCGGTGCTCCTTGATCCAGGCGAACTGCTGCGCCTGCGACATGGCGTAGACGAAGTCCGGCTCGTCCTCCAGCAGGGCCGTCATGTTCGACGTCGTCCGGGCGACCTTGCGCACCGTCTCCCGCAGCGGCCACAGCCACGCCGAGTCGATGTGCGCGTGCCCGACCGCGCTGATCCGGTGCGCCGAGGCGTGTGCGGGAGCGGCCAGCACACCGGTGAGCCGCTCACGGGCGCGCGCGGCCGTGCCGCCGACGTCCTGGAGGTCGACCGCGTCCAGCGCCCGCTCCACGGCCCGCAGGATCTCCCAGCGGCGCGGCGCGTCCACGGACAGCTCGGCCATCAGCTCGCCCAGCACCTCCAGGTCCTGGACCAGCTCCCACACCGTCCGGTCGAGAACGGCGAGGTCCATCCGGCCCAGCCGGTAGCGCGGCGCGCTGTCCGCCGTTTCCCTGTCGCCCAGTTCGGTCGGCAGGAAGGGGTGGTAGTCCAGGATCACCGGGTTCGACGACGCCTCGATGTGCAGCACCACCTCCTCGCCGCCCGCGACCTTCTCGCCGACGCGCACCCACTGGTTGCGGGGGTTGAGCCCCTTCACCGGCGAGCCGTCCGGGCGGTAGACGAGCCCCTCGCACTGGAAGCCCGGCATGTTCTCGTCGAAGCCCAGGTCGAGCAGCGCCTCGACGGTCCGGCCCGCCCACTCCCGTGGCACCGTCCCCGTGACGGTGAACCAGCTCGTCCCCCACGGAGGACCCCATTGCGCGCCGGTCCGGATCGGCACCCGCTCGGCGGCCAGCCCCTCCGCCACGGGGACGGGCTCGCCCGGCGCGTCCCACACCGAGACGGCCAGCGGCACCGACTCGGGATACACGGCGGGCCGGATGCGCTCGTCCAGCACCCGCTTCAGTCGGGCTTCGGTGATGGTGCGGTCGTTGTGCATGGAGTCGGTGTCCTCACGCAGTAGGTCTACCAGCGGAATTCGACGGACGCGGGTGCCGAGGAGGCGTACAGCTCGTCCACCGCGCGCACTTCGACGCGCGTGGCCGCCTCCATGGCGGTGCGGCGCAGCGCCGCGACGTAGTAGGCATGCCCACAGGTGCCGCCCAGGAAGCGACGGCCGCCGCCGGGGAGCACCTGGTGGAGTTCGTAATGGCGTACGGGTGCCCTGGCCGCTCCCCACGCCAGCCGCAGCGCCGCCGTGCCGTCGCCGGCGCGGTGGGACGCGGTCACCCGGACGGCGCCCGGCCGCGCCGGTGCGGGCGGTGCCGCGTCGTGGACCGCGAGGGCGCCGAGCCGCCAGCGGACCGGGCCGCCGCCCTGCGCGGTGAGACGCACCCCCAGCGCGTGGACCGTGGCGCCCGCCCGGCCCCGCAGCAGCGCGCCCACACGGAGCCGTACGGTCGCCCAGCCGCGTCCTCCAGCGGGCAGCGTGCCCGCGGGCACGTACTGGAAGGAGCCCGGTTCCAGCGCCACGGCCAGCTCCACCCGGACCGCCGCCGATCCGGCGTCGGCGCGGTGTGCCAGTTCCACGGCCGTCGCGCCGGACAGCGGCAGCCGTGCCGTGTACAGCTCGACCGTCGCCGCCGCGGTGAGCGCGCCCTCCACGAGGAGGCTGCCGCCGCCGCGCCAGGCGTCGGTGAAGTCGAAGCCGACGGTGGGCCGGGCACCCGCGGTGCGGACCACCCAGCGGCGGCCGGGCAGCCGGTCCTGGAGCCCCAGGTGGTTCCAGGCGGCGTCCGAGACGCGCTTGCCCTTGTCGTACCAGGCCGTCCCGTGGCCGGTGTTGAAGCTCGTCGCGAACGGCAGCGCGGTGAGCGTGGAGCGGTCCGCGACGGACGCGGCGGGCGCCCGCCAGGGCCCGCTCGGCGGCGCGGCCGGGTCGAGGCCCTCGCCGGACCAGAAGCGGTCGTCCCGCGCGTGAAAGGCGGCGGGGGAGCGCCCGCCCTCGGGCAGGCTCGTCCAGGTCCACTCGGGCCGGTAGAAGCCGTACGACACGGTGTGCGGGCCGTCCGCCGGGACGACCGCGTCCCAGTCGACGGGCGTGTCCCAGCCGTGCGCCTCGACATCGACGCCGGCCCACAGCGCGTACGGGCTCCGCCCCAGCCGCCCTGCGCGCTCCGCGGACGCGGCGAGCCCGGCACGGCTCCAGCCGAAGTTGAGGAACATCGAGTCGGCGGCGCGGAAGAACGGGGAGTTGTGGTCGTTGAGCTCGTTCTGCCAGGAGATGTCGCCGGAGACGGCCATCGCGTCGTACCACGTGACGCGCAGCCCTTGGCCGTTCGCCCGCAGGTACGTCACGAAGTCCCGCATGTCCGCGCCCAGCCGGGCGTCACCGCCGCCGGTCTCGGCGTTGAGGAACCAGCCGTCGAAGCCGTACGCCCGTGCCACCTGGATCAGCTTGTCGGCCAGCGGGAAGCCGCCGTCCGCCCCTCGCCGCACCAGATCCTCCGTCCAGCGCAGCTGCCCGCCGTACGCGACCGGAGGCAGGAACACCGTCCCCAGGACAGGCACACCGTTGCGGTGCGCGGCGTCCACGACCGGCGCGTTCGGCGCGAGGATCAGCCCCTCGCCCGACGAACCGCCCCAGAAGACCAGCTCGTCGAGGTACGCCCAGTGCGTCAGCGCGTAATGGTCGGCGGTCCGCGAACCCTGGGACGGATTCCCCGACGTGTGCGCGAACGCGGCGAGCGCGGAGACACGCGCCTGCCCCGCCCGCGCGGTGGCGTTGACCGGCGGGGGAGTGAAGCGCGCGGCGAGCGGCACGGTCGCCCGGTTGAAGGGCAGGTCGGCATCGCCCTCCGGCCGCCACGCGGCGAGGCTGTGCCAGACGACCCCGGGCGCGGGGGAGCCGGACGGCAGGCTGTCGGGGAACCAGTACGAGGCGTAGGGCTGGAGCGCGCCGTCGGTTGTGGCGCCGGCCGTGCGCGGTAACGAGAGTGCCGCGAGGGTCGCGGTGCCGATGGCTAAAACCTCACGGCGAGTGGGTCTTTGAGGCATGGCTGCTCCTTGGTGGTGGGAATTCCCCAATCCCGCCCCTTCCCGAAACCGGGGCTCCGCCCCGGACCCCGGTCCTCAAACGCCGGACGGGCTGGATTTCGCGGACCGTAGCCGCGAATTCAGCCCGTCCGGCGTTTGAGGACAAGCGGCGCAGCCGCTTCAGGGGGTCCGGGGTCTCCCCGGTTTCGGGAAGGGGCGGGGCTGGGGAAAAAGAACTAACGGACCTGGGCCACGGTCAAGACCTCCGTGATCCCCCGAGCCGCCAAGTGCCCGGCATCAGCCGCCAATTGAGAGAGCACACACGTCGGCCGCCGCCCACGCGCAGCGACCCGCATCCACGCCTCGAAGTACTCCCCACCCGGCGCGCACACCGCCCGCAGCGGCGCCCCCACGACCTCCCCCGCCTCCACGACCAGCGCGGTCGACCGGGGCGACGCGGCGGCCCCCGCGGCACGGTACTCACGGGCGAGACGGGCGACCGTTTCGCCCGCCGGTTTCGCCCGCCGGTCGTTCGTGAGCAGACCCAGCCCGTACTCCAGCTCGGGGAAGTCCGCGAGGGAGCGGTCGACGTCGTGGGAGCACCACCAGGTGATGCCCCACAGGTCGGGGCAGTCCAGCGCGTTGGTGACGGTCGCCTCGGTGAAGGCGGCCGCCCGCTCGGGCGCGATGTGCGGCGCGGGTGCCCCGACCTCCTGGAGCCACACCGGCCGGGCCGGGTCGTCGGCCCACGCCTTGGACAGCTCGACGAGGTACGCGGCGTGCTGCTCGGTGGCCGTGCCGCGCGGGCCGTGCCGCTGCGCGGTGCCGTTGAAGACCCAGGAGTGCACGGCGGTCATGGTGCCCAGGCGGGCCGAGTGGGCGGGGGTGAAGGGGTGCGCGCCGTCGTACCAGGCGGCGTCGTAGGAGGCGTGCAGATGGGACCGGCCGGGCGCGGCCTTCTCGCAGGCGTCCAGCATCCGGCGCAGCCAGCGCTCCGCCTCCTCCGGTGTGATCCGGTCCGGGTCGGGGTGCGGGTCGCCGGAGAACTGGTTGGTCTCGTTGCCGACCGTCATGCCCAGGAAATGGGGCCGGTCGGCGAGGGCACCGGCGAGGACCGTCAGGTACTCCTCCTGCGCGGCGACCACCTCGGGGTCGGTGAACATGTTGCGGCGGTGCCACGTCGTGGTCCAGGAGGGGACGAAGTCGAAGCTGGAGAGATGGCCCTGGAGGCCGTCGACGGCGACATCGAGCCCGCGCTCGCCCGCCGCGTCCACGAGACTCACCAACTGCTCCACCGCGCGCGGCCGGATCAGTGTGCGGTTGGGCTGGAAGACGGGCCACAGGGGGAAGACGCGGATGTGGTCCAGGCCGAGGGCGGCGATGGAGTCGAGGTCGGCGCGGATGTCGTCGAGGTCGAAGTCCAGCCAGTGGTGGAACCAGCCGCGGGTGGGGGTGTAGTTCACACCGAAGCGCATGGGGGTGTCCCTTCGGGCGGGGAGCTGGGGTCAGCCCTTGACGGCGCCTTCTCCGACGCCGCGGAAGAAGTACCGCTGGAGGCAGGCGAACAGCACGATGAGCGGGGCGACGGCGACGATGGTGCCCGCGGCGACCAGCCGGGGGTTCTGCTGAAACGTTCCGTGCAGGTAGTTCAGGCCGACGGTCAGGGTGAAGTGGTCCGAGTCGGAGAGGACGATCAGCGGCCAGAGGAAGTCGTCCCAGGCGCCCATGAAGGAGAAGATCGCCACGACGGCCAGGGTGCCGCGGACGGAGGGCAGGGCGATCCGGAGGAACCGCTGCCATACGTTCGCCCCGTCGATGACGGCCGCTTCCTCGATCTCGTACGGGAGGTTCGCGAACGCGTTGCGCATCAGCAGCACATTGAGCGCGCCGACCGCGCCGGGCAGCACCACGGCGGTGAGGGTGTTGTTGAGGTGGAGGTCGCGCATCATGGTGAACTGCGCGATGACGACGGACTCCAGGGGGACGAGCAGGGCGACCACGAAGGCGAGTCCGGCGAGCCGCCGGCCGCGGAAGCGCAGCCGGGCCAGTGCGTATCCGGCCAGGGAAGCACCGACAAGGTTGGTGACCACATTGGTGAGGGCGACCTTGAGGGAGTTCAGCGCGTAGTCCCAGACCGGGATGATGTCGGCGACACCTGAATAATTTCCGAGAGTCGGATGCTCGGGCAGGAACCCCGGCGGGTAGGTGTAGATGTCCTCGGAGGCGCCCTTGAACGAGGTCGACAGCTGCCACAGGAACGGCCCGACGGTGATGCCCAGCACGGCGAGCATCAGCAGATAGCGCAGCGCCTTCTCCCAGCCGGAGATCCGGGTCACGACGCGCTCTCCTTCCGGTCGGCGCGGAGCACCAGCAGCATCAGCAGCAGGGCGATCACGAAGACGACCAGGGACAGGGCCGAGGCATAGCCGACACGGCCGCTCAGCCCGGTGCCGGTCCGCTGGACGAGCATGACCAGCGTGGTGTCCTGCCCGGCCGGACCACCGGTGGGCCCCGCCAGCAGATAGACCTCGGAGAAGACCTTGAAGGCGGCCACCGACGACAGGGCGCCGACCAGCACCATCGTGGAGCGCAGGGCGGGGACGGTGACACTGACGAAGCGGCGCAGGGCGCCGGCCCCGTCGACGGCGGCCGCCTCGTGCAGCTCCCGGGGGACATCGGCGAGCGCCGCCAGATAAATGATCATGTAGTAGCCGAGGCCCTTCCACACCGTCAGCGCCATGGCGCTGAACAGCAGCAGCCACTCGTCGCCGAGGAACGCCACCGGGCCGGCCCCGAAGAAGCGCAGGATGCCGTTGATCAGCCCGCGGTCGTCCAGCATCCAGACCCAGATCAGCGACACCACGACGACGGACGCCACGACGGGGGTGTAGAACGCCGACCGGAAGAACGTGACTCCCGGGAGGCGCTTGTGGACCAGCAGCGCCAACAGCAGCGGCAGCAGCACGGTGAAGGGCACGACCAGCAGGACGTACAGCCCGCTGTTGCGCAGCGCCACCCAGAACTGGTCGTCGTCCAGCATGTCCTGGAAGTTCCGCAGCCCCACCCAGCTGCCGGGCGTCAGCGTCCGCGCGTCGGTGAACGCCTTCCGGACGGTGGTGAGGAAGGGGTAGAGGTTGAAGGCGGCGATCACCCCGAGGCCGGGAATCAAGAAGAGCCAGGGGCTGGCCGCGCGGTGGGTGCGTACGCGTACGGAGGGCTGCTTCACGGCCGTCAGCTCTGCTTGAGGAGCTTGTCGCTCTGTGCCACGGCGTCGTCCAGTGCCTGCTGAGGGGATTTCCTGCCCTGGAGGGCCTTGGCGACCTCGTTCTTCAGGACGACCTTCATCTCCTCGCTCAGCACCACCGGCGTGTAATTGACCGCGCCCTTGAGCATTTTCGCCGAGGCCACCCGGACCCGGCCCTCGTCCGTCCCGTCGTCCTTGGTCCAGTAGGGATCGTCCAGCGAACCCTTGGTGCTGGGGAAGACGGCGACCTTGTGCGCGAAGTCCTCCTGGTTCTTCCGGTCCGTGATGAAGTGCGCCAAGGCGACGGCCGCGGCCTTGTGCTTGCTCTGTTTGTTGACAGCCAGGCCCATCACGTACATGTTCGGCTTGCCCGTGTTGTTCGGGGCGTCGGTGATGCCGAGTTCCTTGTACAGACCGGGCGCGTTCTTCTTGAACGTATCCAGGTCGTGGGCGCTGCCCGGATTGATGGCGACCTTCTGCTCCAGGAACTTCTGCCCCGACTGGTCTGCGGTGTTGGTGAGCGCCTGCGAATCGAGCCCGCCGTGTGCGTAGAGTTCCTTGTATTTGGTGAGCAGTTCGACGCCCTTGGGTTCGTTGTAGGTGAACTTTGTGGCGTCGGCGTTCATCAGCCGCACGCCGTAGCGGCCGAAGTCCTCGATGGACGGGGTGCCCGCGAGGGTCGCGGTCCTCCCGCCGGACCGTTTCGCCAGGGCGTCGGCCGTGGTGAACAGCTCGTCGTAGTTCTTCGGCGGCTTCTCCGGGTCAAGACCCGCCTGCCGGAAGAGCGCCTTGTTGTAGAACAGTGGACCGGTGTTGAGATACCAGGGGAAGGCGTACGAACCGTCCAGGCCCGGCAGCGTGTTCCCCTGCCAGGCCTCCGGCGTGTACTCGTCCTTGAACTTCGCTGCGGCCTTCTCCCGGTCCAGGTTGAGCAGGATCCCGGCCTTGGCCAGCGGATAGGAGAGATCCGGCGAAACGTTGACGACATCGGGCAGGGTGCCGCCACCGGCGTCGGCGCTGAGTTTCTCCGCGTAGTTGTCGGCCGGCTGGTCCAGCCATTTGACCTTGACGTCCGGATTCTGCTTCTCGAATTCCCCGACCAGACCCTCGAAGTAGTCCTTGAAGTTGCTGCGCAGATTCCAGGTCTGGAAGGTGATGCTGCCCGCTGCCTTGCCGTCCGCGGCACCGCCGTCCGAACCACCGCCGGAACCACAGGCGGTGAGCAACAAGGCGGACGCGAGAAGCGGGGCGGCGGCAGCGGTTCTACGGGAACGGGGCATGGCGCGGCGAACTCCTTCGGTCGGACCGGGAGGTGCGCAACAAAAGCTGCACCCGCGGCGCGGTGAAGTCAATACTTCCGCTGCCGACTAATGCGCTTTAGCCTGCGGGGAGTTACGGTCGATCGAGTGCTTCGGCACGGACCCGCGTCCCGGGCGCGGGCAGCGGAAGGAGAGCCATGCGCCGCACCCCGGCCCGCCGCCCGACGATGAAGGACATCGCACGCCGCGCGGGTGTCTCGGAGAGCGCGGTCTCCTTCGCGCTCAACGGCCGCCCCGGGGTCTCCGACGCCACCCGCGAACGCGTGCGCCAGGTCGCCGAACAGCTCGGCTGGCAGCCCAGCACCGCGGCCCGCGCCCTGTCCGGCGAGGGGGCGGCCACGGTCGGGCTCGTCCTGGCCAGGCCCGCCCGCACCCTGGGCGCCGAGTCCTTCTTCCTCCAACTGGTCTCCGGCGTCCAGGAAGTGCTCGCCGACCACCGCCTCGGCCTGCTCTTCCAGATGGCCGAGGACATCGACGCCGAGTGCGCGGCGTACCGGCGCTGGTGGGCCGAGCGCCGCGTCGACGGACTGCTCGTCGTCGACCCCCGCGCCGACGACCCGCGCCCGGCCCTGCTGGACGAACTCGGCCTGCCCGCCGTGGTCATCGGGGCGCTCGACGGCGACGACGGCGCCTATGGTGCGATCTCCACCCTCTGGGCCGACGACACCGGTGCGATGGCCTCCATCGTCGGCCACCTCCACGCCCTCGGGCACCGCCGTATCACCCATGTCGCGGGCCTGCCCGAACTCGCCCACACCCGGCGCCGGATGGCCTGCCTGCGCACCGAGGCCGAGCGCCGCGGACTGCCCGACGCCACCTCGGTGACCACGGACTACTCCGACGCGCAAGGAGCCGAGGCCACGCGCCGGCTGCTGTCCGGTCCGCAGCCGCCCACCGCGATCGTCTACGACAACGACGTCATGGCCGTCGCCGGCCTCGCCGTCGCGGCGGAGCGCGGAGTGTCAGTCCCCGGCGAACTCTCCATCGTGGCCTGGGACGACTCCGTCCTCTGCCGCAGCACCCACCCGTCACTGACGGCGCTGACCCGTGACACCCCCGCCTTCGGCCGCCAGGCGGCCCACCTCCTGACCGCGCTCCTGGCAGGAGCCCCGCCGACCCGGGTCCAGGCGTCGACCCCACGTCTGACGACCCGGGAATCGACGAGCTGGACGTAGGCGGCACGCTGCCGGGAAACCCCCGTCCGCATGCACCCGCACCCCGCCCAACAACCCCCCTACCCCCCCGCCCTTACCAACCGCTTAGTATGCGAACCGCACGCCACCCCACCAACCCGGAGGCCCCCGTGAAGGCATGGCGAGTGCACACCAACGGCGAACCCCGAGACGTCATGCGCCTCGAGGACGTACCGGACCCCCGCCCCGCCCCCGGCGAGGCCCTCATCCGCGTTCTCGCCGCGAACGTCAACTTCCCCGACGCGCTGCTCTGCCGCGGCCAGTACCAGGTCCGTCCGCCCATGCCCTTCACCCCCGGCGTGGAGACATGCGCGGAGATCCTCGCCCTCGGGGAGGGCGCGGAAGGCACCGTGGGAGCGCGCGTCCTCGCGCAACCCGCCCTCCCGGCAGGCGGTTTCGCCGAGCTCGCGGTCGTGGACGCCAAGACCCTGCTGCCCGCTCCCGAGTCCCTGGACGACGCCGAGGCCGCCGCCCTGCACGTCGGCTACCAGACCGGCTGGTTCGGCCTGCACCGCCGGGCCCGCATCCGGCCCGGCGAGACCCTGCTCGTCCACGCCGCGGCAGGCGGCGTCGGCAGCGCGGCCGTACAGCTCGGAAAGGCCGCCGGGGCCACGGTCATCGGTGTCGTCGGCGGCGCCGACAAGGCGCGCGAAGCCCACGAGAACGGCTGCGACGTGGTGATCGACCGCCGCGCCGAGGATGTGATCGGCGCCGTCAAGGACGCCACCGGCGGCCACGGCGCCGACGTCGTCTACGACCCCGTCGGCGGCGACGCGTACACCCAGTCCACCAAGTGCGTCGCCTTCGAGGGCCGCATCGTGGTCGTCGGCTTCGCGAGCGGCAGGATTCCCAGCGCGGCCCTCAACCACGCCCTGGTGAAGAACTACACCATTCTCGGCCTGCACTGGGGCCTCTACAACACCAAGGACCCGGCCGCTGTCCGCGCCTGCCACGACGAGCTGACGAAGCTCGCAGCGCAGGGCGCGATCCGCCCCCTCGTCAGCGAGCGCCTGCCGCTCACCGCGGCCGCCGACGCCGTCCAGCGCGTGGCCGACGGCACGACCACCGGCCGGCTCGTCGTCGTCCCCGCCCAGGAGGGCCCGCGATGAACGCACCTGTTGCGGCCACCCCCGGCGCCGGGGAACTGCGCGACCGCGTCGCCGCCCTCCTCGCCGCGCACGACCCGGCCAGCACCGACCGCCTCGGCTTCCTGCGGGCCCGCTTCGACGCCGGGCTCGCCTGGATCCACTTCCCCGAAGGGCTCGGCGGACTCGGCGCGCCCCGCTCCCTCCAACCGGTCGTCGACGCCGCGCTCGACGCCGCCGGTGCCCCCGGCAACGACCCCCGCCGCATCGGCATCGGCCTCGGCATGGCCGCCCCCACGATCCTCCAGTACGGCACGGACGAGCAGAAGCAGCGCTTCCTGCGCCCCCTGTGGACGGGCGAGGAGGTGTGGTGTCAGCTGTTCAGCGAACCCGGCGCCGGCTCCGACCTCGCCGGGCTCGCCACCCGGGCCGTACGCGACGGCGACAGCTGGACCGTCGACGGCCAGAAGGTGTGGACCTCCAGCGCGCACCTCGCCCGCTGGGCGATCCTCATCGCCCGCACCGACCCCGACGTACCCAAGCACCAGGGCATCACCTACTTCGTCTGCGACATGACCGACCCGGGCGTCGAGGTGCGGCCACTGCGCCAGATCACCGGCGAGGCCGAGTTCAACGAGGTCTTCCTGACGGGCGTACGGATCCCCGACACGCACCGCCTGGGCGCGATCGGCGACGGCTGGCGGGTCGCGCAGACCACCCTCATGAACGAGCGGATGGCCATCGGCGGCACCCGCGTGCCCCGCGAGGGCGGCATGGTCGGCGTCGTGGCCCGGACCTGGCGCGAACGCCCCGAGCTGCGCACCCACGACCTCCACCAGCGACTGCTGCGCCTCTGGGTGGACGCCGAGGCCGCCCGGCTCACCGGCGAACGGCTCCGCCAGCAGCTCAGGCGGGGCCGCCCCGGACCCGAGGGTTCGGGGATGAAGCTCGCCTTCGCCCGGCTCAACCAGGAGCTCAGCGCCCTGGAGGTCGAGCTGCTCGCCGAGGACGGACTCACCTACGGCGACTGGACCATGGTCCGGCCCGAACTCGTCGACTTCACCGGCCGCGACGCCGGGTACCGCTATCTGCGCGCCAAGGGCAACTCCATCGAGGGCGGCACCTCGGAGGTGCTGCTCAACATCGTCGCCGAGCGCGTCCTCGGCCTGCCGCCCGAGCCCCGCAACGACAAGGACCTCCCGTGGAAGGACCTGCCCCGATGACGCCGGACCTGCTCTACTCCGAGACCGAGCAGGACCTGCGCGCCGCCGTGCGCTCCCTGCTCGCCGCCCACGGAGCCCCCGCGTCCGTGCTCGCCGGTGCCGAGAGCGGCCGCCCGTACGACACCGGCCTCTGGCAGTCCCTGGCCGTGGGCATGGGCACCGCCGGGCTGCTCGTGCCCGAGAAGTCCGGCGGCCAGGGCGCGACCGCCCGCGAGGCCGCCGTCGTCCTGGAGGAACTCGGCCGCACCGTCGCCGACGTCCCCTACCTGACCAGCGCGGTCCTGGCCGTACGCACCCTGCTCGGCTGCGACACCGGCCGCACCGAGGTCGCCGCCCCGCTCACCGCACTCGCCGAGGGCCGGCAGGTCGGCGCGCTCGCCGTGCCCCTGCCGACCGCCCCGGGCGCCGGTGTGCGGCCGACCGTGAGCGCCGAACCCACCGGCCCGGACCGGGCGTTGCTCACCGGGACGGTGAACGCCGTCGCCGGTGCCGCCGGAGCCGACGTCCTCCTCGTCCCCACGGACACCGGCCTCCACAGCGTGGACCCCACCGCGGAAGGCGTCACCCTCACCCCGCTCACCCCGCTCGACCTCACCCGGCCGATCGCCCGGATCACCCTCTCCGCAGCCCCGGCCGCACTGCTCGCCGGCCCCGACCGGGCCCGTACCGCCCTGGACGCCGCCCTCCTCACCGGCGCCGGACTGCTCGCCTCAGAACAGCTCGGCGTCGCCGAGTGGTGCCTGACCGAAACCGTGCGCTACGCCGGTGAACGGCAGCAGTTCGGCCGCCCCATCGGTTCCTTCCAGGCACTCAAACACCGGCTCGCGGCCCTCTGGCTGGACATCGCCTCGGCCCGCGCCACCGCCCGCAACGCCGCCGACGCGCTCGCGACCGACGCCCCCGACGCGGCGATCGCGGTCGCCGTGGCCCAGTCCTGCTGCTCCGAGGTCGCGGTCCGCGCGGCGGAGGAGTGCGTCCAACTCCACGGCGGCATCGGCATGACCTGGGAACACCCCGCACACCTCTACCTCAAGCGCGCCAGGACCGACGCCACCGCCCTGGGCACGCCGGACCGCCACCGTCAGGCCCTCGCCCGCCTGGCCGACGTGCCCGGCCCCGTCGCCTGACCCGGATCAGGCGCGGATCCGGTACACCACATTGCGGCGCAGCGGCCCCTCGGGTGCGCTCGGGTCGTCGAAGTCGTCCGCGGGGTCCCGGGTCATGCCGATCCGGGACATCACCGCCCGGGAACGCAGGTTGGTGACGGTCGTCACCCCGAGGATCTCGGGAAGCCCGAGGGTCCCGAAGCCGAAGTCCAGGGCGGCCCGGGCGGCCTCGGTGGCATAGCCGTGCCCCCAGGACGGACGGGCGAGCCGCCAGCCGATCTCCACCCCCGTGAACGGCATCCCGTCATCCACCTCGTCGAGCCCGGCGAAGCCGATGAACTCCCCGGTGGCGAGCACCTCGACGGCCCACCACCCGAACCCCCGCTCCTCGAATTCGGTCCGGAACCTCGCCACCGACGCGTCGCTCTGCTCACGGCTGAGCACCGGCCCCAGATGCTCCCGGACCTCGGGATCGGCGTTCATGGCCGCCCACGGCGCGAGGTCGGCCTCCCGCCAGGGCCGGAGCGCGAGGCGGGCGGTACGCAGTTCGGTCATGCCCCAACCCAACGCGACAGCCCCACCCCCGGTCGACCCCTTTTCCCGGGAACGCGGGGGTGACGCTTGCCTAGCGGCTGTCCTCGAGCGGGGCCGGCCCGCCCGCGCGGCCGCGGTCGGTGGCGAACGCCATGATTCTGGCGGCTCCGCGAGCCGCCAGAAAGCGCCGGCGCTGCCAGCGTGAACGGGGCTGAACGCCCACTCGCTCCCCTTGCGGTACGAGCGCGAGATCGGTGAGGCGCCGCCCGGCCTGGGCGAGTTCGGTCAGGAGCCGCTCCCTGCGCTGTCCGTTCGCAGTGGCGTGCAGTGCGGCGTACAAGCCCTCGATCTCGGCCACGGCCGCCCCGATGCGCAGGTTGCTGCTGCCTGCCGATGACGTTCTGCCCTGCGGCAACTGGGCCCCTCTCGTAACGGATCCTGTGGTGCGGTCTCCGGCGCCGAGGCCATCGGCGGCTGTGCCAAGCCCCAAGGGCGTTCATCCGGCCCGCGACACTTGCTCATATGCGCAATCTAGCAACCTTTTTGAGGCGGTGCCGGGTCCGCCCGCAGGGGAGGCCGGGGCCCTCCGGTGAGCACCGGATCGGCGCGCGGTGGGATGCGGGCTGTGCGCGGGGCGCCGTTCGGGTCAGGGGCTCGCCGGGTCGAAGCCGTACCGCAGGGGCTCTTCCTTCACGCGCAGGTCGCGCCGGTATACGTACAGCGCCGCAATGTGCATCTCGCTCGCGGGGCCCTCCACCGCACAGGGGTGGGTGACCTGCACCACTCCCGGACGGTTGGCCAGCCGGATCACCACCCCGTCCACCGGCCCGCCTTCCAGTACGGCCGTCTCCCACTCCGCCATGCCATCGTGTGTCATGACCAACACTTTAGATGTTGCGCAAGTGGGCAATGCCGGGGAGTCGGCAGGTGATGCCGGTGCCCGCCGACCGCGTGTCCACCCGGCCCGACGTCACTCGTGAAACCGCCGCACCGCGGCCAGGCGTCGACAACAGTGTCCGTACTGCCGTGCGGATCAGTCATCACAGATCAACCGCTGGAAAGGCAGAACGACACCATGGGTATCATCGGCTGGATCATCCTGGGGCTGTTGGCCGGAGCGATCGCGAAGATCCTGCTGCCGGGCCGGGACCCCGGCGGCCTGATCGGCACCACCCTCATCGGCATCGCCGGAGCGTTCATCGGCGGCTGGCTGTCCGCCAAGTTCCTGCACAAGCCGATCAGCAACCACTTCTTCGACGCCGCCACCTGGGGCTCGGCGATCGCCGGCTCGCTGGTGCTGCTGATCGGATACCGCATCTTCTTCGGCAACTCACGTGACTGAAGCGTCAATTGCTCTCCGCTCGCCGGTTGATCAAGTGGTATAGGACATTCCGGAATCCGTGCTCAATTCGGGAACGGTGTCCTTGATCGCTCGGATTGAACATGGATACAGTCGCGATCAAGCGCCAGGGGGTGGCGTAACGGGGATCTGAATCCTGCTGGTACATCCGGCAGTTGGGTGGTGTGCTCGCATCCGTCCGGTATTTCCCGTGTGCGCATTCACTGCTCCCTGAGCTGCAAGGTCAGCGAGAGGGAGGTGAATTGAATGGTGAACAACGAGCGTATGGAGAGCCGTGAGCTCCAGGCCTACGAGGCCCCGGAGATGTTTGAGTGCGGCTCTTTCCAGGAGGAGACCGGAATGCTCGGCACCGCGGGTCAGGAGCCCTTCGTGCCCGCTCTCCACACCCACTGGGGCTGGTAGGAGCGCTCTGAATTGCAAGGCCCGATAAAGGAGGTCGAAGTGGTCGGTGTCGGGACGCCATATTTCGTGGTTCTGCCGGACCATGAAACCGCGACCGCAGCGGCCGACCGGCTTCCCCCAGGTGCCGCGCAGATCATGACGCACCGGTCCGGCCGGCCCTGGGTGGCCGGCCGGCTGGCCCCGGGGCAGATTCTCCTGGCCGAACACGGCGACACCCGGCTCGCCGTCATCGGCCAGTGCTCGGCGAGTGCCGCCGAACTCACCGCGACGGCCGCCAAGGTCCACGAGCCGCACCATCTGGACCGCCTGGGCACCGACTGGGCCGGCAGCTTTCACCTGATCGCTCTGATCGACGGCCGTGTGCACATCCAGGGCAGTGCTTCCGGGCTGCGCCGGGTCTTCCACGGCCGCCTCGGCGCCCTGAACCTCGCCGCCGACCGGGCCGACACACTGGCCGCCCTGCTCGACGCCCCGTTCGACCGGTCCGCACTGGCCCTGCGCCTGCTCGTCTCCGTACCTCACCCGCTGACGGACCGGACGCCATGGCAGAACGTCACGGCAGTCCCCCCGGGCTCGCGCCTGACGCTCTCCTCCGACGGTCGGCAGCAGGCCGTGACCCCCTGGTGGCGGGCCCCGGAGCCGGTGCTCTCCCTGGAGGACGGAGCGGCGGCGCTGCGCCAGGCGCTCGAGACGGCCGTGCGGGTGCGCAGCGACGGCGCCCGGACCATCACCGCCGATCTCTCCGGCGGCCTGGACTCCACCAGCCTCACCGTGCTGGCCGCCCGGGAGCGGGCCTCGCTGACCGTGTTCACCATGGAGAACCCGGACGAGGCCGACGAGGACCTGCGCTGGGCAAGGACGGCCGCCGCCCACCTGCCGCAGCTGAACCACATCGTCTACCCGGCCGATCGACTCCCCGGCTTCCTGGGAGGACTCGTCGGCGCGGACGGTGCGCCCCTTCCTGTGGACGTCCTCCCCGACGAGCCCTCCAGCGCGGTGGTCAGCGCCCCCCGGATGCGCGCCGCGAAGGAGATGGCCACCGCCCACGGCTCACGCCTGCACCTCGACGGGTTCGGCGGCGACCAGCTGCTGACCGGTCACCCCGGCTACGAGCACGATCTGCTGCGCAGCCGCCCGCTGCTCACCCTGAAGCGACTGCACACCCTCCATGAACTCACCGGCTTCCGGTGGAGCCCCGCGCTGCGCGACCTGCTGGACAGCCGCTCCTACCGCCACTGGCTGGCCACCGAGACCGCCGCGCTGACCCGGCGCCGGCCGCCCCGCCCGCAGAACTCGGCCTTCGCCTGGGGCGGCACTCTGCAGCTGCCCCGGTGGCTCACCCCCGAGGCCGGAGACCTGATCGCCCGGACGCTGCGGCACGCCGCCAGGACGGCGCAGCCGCTGGCCGCCGCCCGGGGCCGCCACGGCGACCTGCTGGAGATCCAGAACACCGGCCGGATGATCCGCCAGCTCCACCAGGTGGTGGCGACACCGGACTTCACCCCGGCCTCCCCCTTCCTGGACGACCAGGTCATCCACGCCTGCCTGGCCGTGCGGCCCGACGAGCGCGTCACCCCCTGGGAACTCAAACCGCTGATCAAGGCGGCCCTGGCGGACGTCCTGCCGCGCGAGCTGCTGACCCGGCGGACCAAGGGCGACGGGGCCCTGATCGCCGCCGAGGGCTTCGAGCGGCACCGGCGGGACATCGCCGGGCTCTGGGACTCCTCCGCCCTGGCCGAACTGGGGCTGATCGATCCCGAACCGCTGCGCGCGCTGTTCCGCCGCCCGTACTCCCCCCGGCTCCATGAGAGAGCCATGCCCACGACCATCGGCTGCGAGCTGTGGACCCGGGCCGCCCGGCGTGCACCGGCCGCCGCCCGCACCTGAACGGCCGCCGCCCGGGCGGAAGACCCGACCGAAAGAACATGAGAGCAAGGACGATGACACTGAGACTGCGCCCCGATGTCTCAACGGCCGACACCGAATACGGAACGGTGCTGCTGGACGGAGCGGGCGGCCGCTACTGGCAGCTCAACGGCTCGGCATCGGTCGCCTTGCGGGTCCTGCTGGAGGGCGGGACCGCGGAGCAGGCGGCCCAGCGGCTGACGGCCACGTACGACGTCGACGAGTCACGCGCCCGCGAGGACGTGGAACGCCTGCGAGTGAGGCTGATCGACGCGAAGCTGGTGCTTCGATGAGCGCGGTGGTGCCGCACCGGGTGCGCCCACGGCTCTCTCCCGGACGGCGTCTGCTCACCCTGCTCGCGGTGGCCGTCGCCGGGCGGTTGGCCCGCAGCTCGCCCGCCCGCATCCGGACCGTTCTGACCTGGCTGCGCAAGGGTGCCCGTCCGGCTGCCTACGCCGAGGTGCGCGCCGCACGGCAGGCCGTGGTCGTGGTCAGCCTGCGCTGCGCTTCCGACGAGGGCTGTCTGCAACGCTCCCTGGCCACGGTGCTGCTGTGCCGGGTTCGTGGCAGCTGGCCGGAGTGGGTCGTCGGAGTGCGCGCGCGCCCGCCGTTCGGTGCCCATGCCTGGGTGGAAGCCGAGGGCCGCATGGTCGAGGAGGAAGCGGATCCTTCCTACTTCCGCCGCCTGTTCTCGGTCCCGGCGGCGGAGCGGTAGGACACGGCCCTGCCGCCGGGTGCGCTTTTCCCGCTCAGCCCAGTGGCCGGGCGTACGTCACGAACTCCCGCTCCGTCACGAAGCCCATCCGTTCGTAGAGCCCCAGTGCCCCGGTCGGGTTGGCCGCGTCGACGACCAGTTCCGCCTTGTCGTACCCCTGGTGCCCGGCCTCGGTCAGTGTGTGCGCCAGCAGGGCGCGCGCCGCGCCCCGGCCCCGGTGGGCCGGTCGGGTGCCCAGGTGGCCGATCGTGCACGAGCGGTGCCCCGTGGCCGTGCCGTCGGCGACGTACTCGTCGGCGAGGAGGTACGCCGCGACGCGGCCGTCGGTGTCGAGCAGCAGGGCGGAGAGAGCCGCGCGGAACGAACGGTCGCCGGTGAACCAGGTCTCCCAGTCGGCTCTGTCCGTCTCGGTGTGATTCCAGTGGTCGCGAAAAGCGTCGTTGTGCGCGCTGCGGGTCGCCTCGTCGAGGGCTGCCTCGAAGGGCGCCAGGCGCAGGCCGTCAGGCACCTTCACGGCGGGCAGCCGGTCCGTGCGCAGGTCGTGCGTCATGCTGAACCAGTACCGGCGGGGCTCGAATCCGGCGTGCAGGGCCAGGGCCGCCAGCCCCGCGTTGGTGGTCGACCCGTCGACCAGCAGCTCTCCCGGCACGCCGGGGTGGCGCTCCGCCCGGATCGCGTCCGCGCGGTCGCGCATCCAGTCGACCAGCCGCGCACCGATTCCCTGCCGGCGCCAGTCCGGATGGACGGCGGCGGCCGTTCCGAAGCGGGCGATGTCCCGTACCTGCTCCGGCTCGTACACCATCGCGTACGCCACCAGCCGCGACCCCCGCCACAGGCCGGCGGTGTTGTGCGCCAGATCCAGCTTGGGGTCGGCGAGCTCATGGAGGACGTCCGCCTCGTCCTCGTGCCGGCCCGTCCTGTCGGCGCGTTCGACCTCGTCGCGCAAGGCCGCGAGGTCCCGGGCATCGGTCGTGCTGAGAGGCTTGAAGGTGATGATCACCCGACAAACAGTACAAAGACCCAAAAGGATGTGTCGAAGGAATTTTCGCCAGACCTCGCCATCCGGCGCACCGCCCGGATCATGACCACTCCTTTACGTACTGTGTAAGCGGAGGGTTGGAACGGCACAGGTGGCGAGACGGCTCTGCGGTCGTTACCTGCGTCATTTGCCCTGAGACCGTCCGCTGACGTCCACCTCAGTCCACTCTCTGTCGCCGCTGTTGGCTCCCCGTTTGGCTCCCGGCTCCGGATCGCGAAGCCTTCGTTCCGTGACTGTGCGACGGGAGACCCACCTGCCGTTCACTTGTGCCGGAGCCATGACGTGGCTGACGCCGAGCGTGTGGCGCGCGTACCGTAAGCGCGAAGGTACGGCGACGATCGCGGGAGGCTAGGCCGTGAGCGACCAGGCATGGACCATCGAATCCATCTGTGAGGCGCTGGGCAACCCCGCGCTGAGTCAGAGATTCCTTGGCGAGATCAACCGCGCCCCCGCGCACGAGCTGCTGACCGTCTTCGCCAAGTGGCGCACGATCGCGGCCGGCGTGTCCGTGGCCGCTGAGCGTGGGCGCATGCTCGCCGAAGCAGAGGCTGTCGCGGGGGAGATCCCCGGGGACTGGGTGGACATGACCGATCGCGTCCAGGCCGAGGCCGCTGCTGCACGGGGCCGAGGCGCCGCCTGATGGTCTACCGGCTCAAGTACGACTTGGCGGCCGAAGCCGTGCACGACGCTCTGCCGCCCGAAGCGAGCGAGCGGCTTTCGCTCGCGCTTGCCGCGGCATGCGATGACCCGATCGCATCGACCGAACCGTACGGTGAAGACGACGGTGTCGTACGGATGATCGTCACCGAACACGTCATCGGCGTCCTCTTAGCCCTGATCCACCGACGTGGTTTGGGGAGTGATCTTGTGACCGGTTTCGAGCCGGTTTGAGGTCGGTGGTTGGGCATGGGCAGGTTGTAGTCGCTGGTCTGCCCAGCTTTTCCACGGGTTCGGTTCCGGTTGGGCCCTGGCGGTGGGCGGGTCGGGTAGGGGCTGGTCGTGTCAGCCGGGTGGGCCGTGGACGGTGTCGAAGAGGTGTGTCCAGGCATGCTGCCAGGGCCAGTTGTGCGGCAGGTGCAGGGTGATGCGTCGTGCGGAGCGGGCGATCCGGGCCGGAACCTGGACCAGGTGGGTGCGGAGAGTGGCGGTGGTGGCCTTGGCGTGGAAGGCGGAGGCCAGTGCGCCGGCCGCCCGCAGCAGGTTGCAGGTCATCGCCCACAGGGTCAGCCAGGCGGAGTTGGCATGGAAGTGTCCCGAGGGCAGGTGGGCCAGGGCGGAGGCTTTGCTGTCGGCGATGACCTGTTCGACGACGGCGTGGTGGCGGTGTTCTTGCTCGGCCTGGAGGGTCCGGGCGGGATTGTCGGTGAAGAACGGGTGGTAGCGCCAGACGGGGAACAACTCGCCCTGCTCGCCCACGGTGGCGGGTTTGGCGAGGTCACGGACCCGGCGCACGATCAGCCGGGCCGTGACCCGCGAGGCTTTCCTGCGGCTGACGAAGGCGGCGTAGACGGGTATCTCGGCGACTTCGGCGTCCGGGATGAGGTCGCCGGTCTCCGGGTCGGGCACTGCGGTCGGGTAGGTGATCTGCTGCCAGGCGGTGTCGGGGATGCTGTGGATGGCCCGTTTGATGGAGGGGTTCATGCCGGTGGTGACCGAGAAGTGGGCGCCGGCCCGGCGGCAGGCGGCGATGACACCGGCGTTGTAGAACTGCGAGTCCGCGCGCAGGATGCGCATGCCGGTGCAGCCGGCCTCGACGGCGGTGGCCAGGGCCTCGCTGACGAGTTTCGGGGCGCCGCGGGAGTCGGCGGCTTTGCCGCGGCGCATCCGCACGGTGGCGATCACCGGCCGGGAGGCGGGGGTGCAGATCGTGGCGAGCAGGGGGTGCAGGGTGCGGATGCCTTTGAACCGGCCGTACTCGGCACCCTGCTTGGCCCGGCCGTAGACGCGTTTGTGGGTGGAATCGACATCGATGAATGCCTTCTCGTCGGAGCCGGGCAGCAGCGGGGTGTGCGCGGCCAGTTCCGCGAGGAACCTGCGGTGGACAGCGTGGAGTTGGAGGGCATGGCCATGGGTGAAGGAGCGGAGGAAGGTGCCCAGGGTGGACGGGGCACGGATCCCTCGGAACACGGTCGGCATCGCGCCGTGGCGCAGCGCGCCCAGGTCGTCGATGCTGTCGGCCCCTGCGGCCATGCCGGCCACGATGCTGGTGACCTTGGCGTCCGCCGCCGCACCCGCGCCGTTCTTCGCCCCGGTCAGCCTCACCTTCTCCGTCACCAGCCGGGGCAGACCGCACCGCCCGGCCAGTCGCATCACCGGGACCAGCCCGGCATGCGCGATCAGATTCGGGTCATCGAACACGGCGGAGACCGCCGCTGGCGTGTGGGAAACTTGCATCTCGGAAGTGCCTTGCTGATTATGCGTGCTGGAAGCCTGAAGAACTCCCATCATTGCAGGTCACAAGGCACTTTCTTGTTTTCCAAGACGTTATCCACAAGGCGTCCGGCGGTGGATCAAGGCTTAGTCGGCCAGATCACGAAGACACTCACTGTCCTCCAGCTGAGCTACACCGGCTGAACTGGACTTGGGCAACAGGCGGGCTGCGCCCGATCCTGGCCCTGGGATCTTATTATCTCGATCCACTGGCCTTGCGCTTGATCCATCGTGCGACGTCGGGCGGTTGACCTGCGGTTTCGCGTGTCATGAGCGTCGTCCGACGACAACTTCGTCGCGCATGCGTCGGGAACGAGGAAGCAGGGGTGGCCATGAGGCCACTTCCTGTGCGACTTCCGTAGCTTCTTCTTGGCTTCCTTCGCCCTCCCCTCCTTCTGGTCGGCCACTCCGGGCGGGCTCGTTATACCGAGCCGAAATGCGCCCGCGAGGCATGCGTCCCGCTGGATCCCACCACGCGTGTAAGGCGTTCGGAACGGTAATGCAGTTCCTAAAGGGCCCAAGTTGCCATCTTGTCGGCCCGGGGTGTTACTGGACGGAGAGGCTAGAAGGAGTATGGGGGTTTCGCCGATATGGTTGTAGAAAATCTCCAGTTGGCTGAAGCTGTTACATCGTGTAGGCAATTCTGGATTAGCATTGCCGGTATAGTGTTTCCCGCAGCCATCGCCATCTGGGTGGCGACTGCGTCTCTTCGTGGAAACAGGGCTATTCAGAGAGAAATGAGAGCCGAAGGGGAGTATGCTGCAGTGAGGCAGCAAGATCGACAGGATTGTAAGGAGGCGCTGCGTGAATTCTTTGATATCGCCGCAAAGCACTGGAATATTACATGCCGAATGGCCGAGGTGAAAAGTAAAGCGCGAAGGCTCGCGCTACAGTCAGAGATGGAAGAAGTCGACGAGCGGTTGTCGGCTATTCGTTCGGGAATAGATATTCTGAGCGGAGCGAGTGTGATGGATGCCATCGCGCGTTACGTAGATGCCTTGCGTGTTGAAAGGGATAATGCTTGGAATGGCCGAAAAGTAGAAAAGAGCGTGTGCGATGAACCATATGTGGCGGCCGTGGAGTGTACGCGCTCACTCCTCAGGTTCGCCGACGTGGCGCCAAATGGCGTAAAGCGGATGTAGCAACAACCTGATCTCTCCTCTGGAGTGGGGCGACTGGCGTCATCCTCAGTCTTCTGGGATCTTGTGAAGCCATCCCAGCGCCTCTGAAATCTCCAGAGACAGATCCTTGGTGTCCGCCCAGCGGTCAATGACAACAGCTGCTGCTTCCGTCGGCTCCGCCGGCAGACACCTCTCTGATAGCGCGCTCACCGTCTCCCGCATCTCCGGCGCCCAGCGCCATGACTGCGAAGCCACCTTGGGGATGTACTCAATCTCCGCGAGGTAGGTGGTTGTACGACCCTCGCCACATCGAGCAGCTCGTTCTCGACACCGTAATCCCGGGCAAGCGTGTACGAGACAGCGGCGAGTACGCGGCTCGCCTTCCGGAATGTGCTGTACGGCACAGCAAGGGCAAGGTCGCCGACCGTCCGTTGGTGCGGTCCGTGGGCCGCGAGGTTTCAGCCCTCCAGCGCCACTACGCGGTCCCGCAGTTCGTCAACTTCGCGACGCAGCTTGTCGACTTCCTGCCGCAGCTCTTCGACAGTTGTCTGGGGGGCGTTCGCTCTGGCGAGGCTCGCCGAGTCTGGCGTCAGGAAGGCGCCTGAGTAATGCCCGACCGTTGAGGCGCTGACCTGCTCTTATGTCGGTATGACTCCCTCGCGAAGAGGAACTTCGGCGGGTATTCGACAGGGGTGGAGTGCTAAACGATGGATGGTCCCGCAGCACCGCATCACGTGATGCGGTGATCTCGTGGTCGTCGTGCACGCAGGGGTGGTCCCGTGCGTTCGCCGATCACACCCGACGGGTTTCTCGTGTTCCCCTGCGCTGGGTGTTCGTCGTCTGGACTGGGCATGCGACGCTGTGAGTCTGTCGACGGACGTACAGAGGGGGAGCGCGTGTCGCAGCAGATCAGCCCTCGGGGGACCTTCCTGAAGGTCGCTGATGCGGTGAGAGCGCAGATCGAATCGGATCTGGAGATGGCGGAGCTTCCGTCCGCCGCCGAAGTCGTGCGCGCCCACGGGGTCTCGCGCGGTGTCGGGCTCCGGGCCTTCGGCGTCTTGCGGGAGGAGGGGCTAGCAAAACCGGCTCCTGGTGGCTGATGGCGAGTGGTCAGGGCCGGACAGCAGACAGACCGCCGGCCGTTGGAGAAGCGGATCGCGGGCGTCATCGCGGATGAAGAGCTTCAGGTCGGGGCGGTGTTCCCCAGCGCGTCTGCGCTGTGCGCGCGGTTCGGCGTCTAGCGGCCGACCGTGACCAAGGCCTCGGACAAGCTGCAAGCCGAGGGGCTTCTGCCCGGAAGAGCGTCAGGGGAAGTCGCGGACCGTCCGCGCTCTCCCAGACCGGGATGGGGGCTCTAGCCTTGAGCGCCATGGGATTGGCTGAGTGGGCCTACCCCCTTGCTGAATCGCTGCTTGCCAAAACGCTGTTGCGCCGATAAGCACTCGTTGGGAGTTGGCCGAGCGCGCGCGAACGATCGCTCCGCTCCTCGGTGAGGACGCCGAGCTGCTGGAGGCGGCCGCGGTACTCCATGACGTCGGCTATGCGCCCGACCTCGCCCAAACCGGCTTTCACTCGCTGGACGGAGCTCGGTATCTACGGGGTGTAGCGCACGCGGACGAGCGGTCGTGCGCCTGCTGGTGCACCACTTGTGTGCGTGGATGAAGGCGGAAGCGCGAGGGCTGCGCGACGAGTTGGAGAGCGAGTTTCCACGCGGGCGTCCGCACCTCATCGACGCGCTCTGCTACTGCGACATGAACACCACCCCGGACGGCACTGCTACGAACCCCGTTGACCGGGTGAACGAGATTGCCGGGCGCTATGGCCCCGGCAGCCTCATAGACAAGTTCATCCGCCGCCGCTGAGCCGGAGATCCTGTCGAGCACAGCGCGTGTGCTCGGGCAGCTCGCCAGCGTCGAGCATCAGCCGATATAGGGCGCTGTCCGCGTCCGGTCCATGGCGTGCTCGATCCTGAGTCGCATGGTCGGGTGGATGTCGTACGCCGACAGGTCCGCCGGATTGACCCAGCGGACCTGTGTCGTCTCGTCGCTCGTACGAACTTCCCCGCCGATCGGCCGGGCCCGAAAGCAGATGCTGAATTGCTGCCGGACCTCTCCGTCGTCGTAGGCCAAGACATGTCCCGGATCGGTGTAGATCCCGGACATGTCGATGACCTCGACCTTGATGCCGGTTTCTTCTCGGACCTCGCGCACACGGTGTCGCTGACGAATTCGCCTGCATCGTGCCCACCGCCGGGAAGTGCCCAACGGCCGTTGTCTGATCGCTGGATCATCAGCACCTGGCCCTCGTCGTTCTGCACGAATGCGACGACGGACGGCACGACCGAGTTGGCCGGCGGGGCGTCGGGGTCGTGAAGGTAATCAATGCGTCCCATGCTCAAGCTCCTGTGAAGTCGTGGTCTGTCAACCGGCGTGCTCCTCCCCAGATCTGTTCGAGGCTATTCACGTACGTGTCGAACAGTCCTCCTCCGGGCAGGCGGCGCAGGCCCCGATTCGAGGTCATCGCTCGCGTCGTCGGGTACAGCGGTACCGCCACCACAGAGAGGGTCTACCGCAAGCAGCTGCGCCCGGTGATCACGGAAGGGGCGGAAGCAATGGACGAGATCTTCGGAGGGGGCTGAAGTTGCCGAGGGAGCCCCCGCGGCCGGTGGTCCGCCAGCGCGGTGGCTCCCCTTTGGTTCCCCCTTTGGCTCCCTGGGCCCGCCCCGGATCATGACCACTCCTTTACGTACTGTTTAATTGCGACTGGTTCGCAATAGCAGCAAAACGTGAGTAAGAGGTGTGGGGCATGACGGCCCGGTCCGTACGGGGAGTGGCCGCCGCGGCCATGGCAGGGGTTCTGGCGGCAGGTGCCGCGGCGTGTTCGACGCCCGGGGGCGGGGGCGAGGACAAGGAGTCGCTGGTCGTCGGGCTCGCCAATGAGCCCGAGACGCTCAGTCCGCTGCTCGGCTACGGCAAGGACGGCAACTCCAAGATCTTCGACGGGCTGCTCCGCCGCGACGCGGACATGAAGCTCCGGCCCGCGCTCGCCGCCGCGCTGCCCGCCGTGGCCGACGACGGGAAGACGTATACCTACAAGCTCCGGCACGGGGTGAAGTTCAGCGACGGGAAGCCCTTCTCCGCCAAGGACGTGGTCTTCACCTACCGGACCATCCTCGACGAGAAGACCAACAACGCCGCCAAGGGCGAGCTCGACGCCATCGACGCGGTGACCGCCGAGGGCGACGACACGGTGGTCTTCACGCTCAAGTACCCCTACGCGCCGTTCGCCGAGCGCACCGTGTTGCCCATCGCCCCCGAGCACGCGGCGAAGGGGCAGGACGTCAACACCGGGTCGTTCAACACCGCGCCGATCGGCACGGGTCCGTACGTCCTGACCGGCTGGAGCAAGGGCGAGAAGCTGAGCTTCAAGGCCAACCCCGGCTACTGGGGCGGCGAGCCGAAGATCAAGAAGCTCACCATGGCGATCATCAAGGACGACGACGTCCGCGCCACCCGGCTGCGCTCCGGCGACCTCGACGGCGCGATCCTGCCGCCCAACCTCGCCAAGGGGTTCAAGGGCGACAAGTCCAAGCTGTCGGTCACCGCCCGGACCACCGACTTCCGCGGCGTCACCCTGCCGACGGCGAACAAGGTGACCGGCGACATCGCCGTCCGCCGCGCCCTCGACCTCGCCGTCGACCGCAAGGCCATGGTCGACAAGCTCCTCGAAGGCGCGGGCAAGGCGGGCTACGGCCCGGTGCCCACCGACAGCGAGTGGTTCGCCAAGGGCACCGAGCGCCCGTACGACCTCGACAAGGCGAAGAAGCTGCTCGACGACGCGGGCTGGAAGACCGGCGACGGCGGCATCCGGGAGAAGGACGGGCAGCGCGCGGAGTTCACCCTCTGGTTCCCCGCCGGTGACAAGCTCCGCCAGGAGCACGCCCTCGCCTTCGCCTCCGACGCCAAGAAGGCCGGCCTCAAGGTCGAGGTGCAGAGCGGCACCTGGGAGGTCATCGAACCGCGGATGAAGAACGACGCGGTCCTGGCCGGCGGCGGCAACCCCGCCGACCCGGACTTCGACCTCTACAACCTGCTCCACTCCTCGCTCGCCCTCGACGGCTTCAACAACATGGCCGCCTACGTGGACCCCGAGGTCGACAAGGCCCTGGAGGAAGGCCGCCGCAGCGGTGACAGGACCGCACGCAAGGCCGCCTACGACAAGGTCCAGCGCGGGCTCGCCGACAACCCCGGCTACACCTTCCTCACCCACGTCGACCACCTCTACGTCATGAACGACGAGTGGCAGGACATCACCACCCAGGTCGAGCCGCACGACCACGGCCTGGGCGCCGGACCGTGGTGGAACGTCGAGTCCTGGCAGCCGAAGAAGTGACCCGAGGCTCCGCCCGGCTCCCCTGGGGGCCGATGGCGCGCATGGCCGGACGGCGGCTGCTTGCCGCCGTCCCCGTGCTCGCCGCCGTCACCTTCGGCGTCTTCGCCATCGCCGCGGCCTCGCCGTTCGACCCGGCCCAGGCGTACGCCGGCTCCGCCGGACTGAGCGCGGGCCAGGGCGTCCTCGATCAGCTGCGCGAGAACCTCGGCGCCGACCGGCCGTTCGCCGTCCGCTGGTGGGACTGGATCACCGCCGCCCTCACCGGCGACCTGGGCGACTCCAGCTCGCTGCGCCAGCCCGTCGCCCAGGTCATCGGCGAACGCGTCGGCTGGTCCGTGCTCCTGTGCGCCGTCGCCTTCGCGCTGGCGCTCGCGGTGGGCACGGCGCTGGGCGTCCTCGCGGCGCGGCGCCGGGGCGGCCTGTTCGACCGGGCCGTGACCTCCGTGGCGTACGCGCTCGAAGCGGCGCCGCCCTTCTGGCTCGGGCTGCTCGCCATCTGGCTCTTCGCCCTCAAGCTCGACGCCCTGCCCGCCGGAGGCCTGACCGACACGGGCAGCGACGCGGCCACACCCGGCCAGATCGCCTCCCACGTCGTCCTGCCCGCCGTGGTGCTCGCCGTCTCCCAGCTGCCGTGGTTCGTGCTGTACGTACGCCAGGGCGTCGGCGACGCACTGGAGGAGGACCCCGTACGCGGAGCACGCGCACGTGGCCTGCGCGAACGGACCGTCCTCCTCCACCACGCCCTGCGCTCCGGGCTGTTGCCGGTTCTCACGCTCATCGGCTCGCGCGTCCCCGAACTCATCACCGGCGCGCTCCTGGTGGAGACCGTCTTCAGCTGGCCCGGCATCGCCTCCGCGACCGTGGAGGCGGCCACCAAGGTCGACTTCCCTCTGCTCGCGGCCCTGACCGTGCTCGCCACGGCCGCGGTCCTGGTGGGCAATCTGCTGTCCGACCTGCTGTACGGACTGGCCGACCCGAGAGTGGGATTCGATGGCTGAGACCGTCAGCGGTACGGCCCGGCGCGCCCCGCGCGTGCCGCGCCCGAGCGTCTCCGGCGCGCTCGTCGCGGCCGTCGTCCTCGTCGCGCTGCTCGTACCCGCGCTGGTCCCCCTGGACGAGCAGGCCGTCGACCTCGGTGCCAGGCTGCGGCCGCCGTCGTGGTCCCACCCCTTCGGCACCGACGAGGTCGGCCGCGACCTGCTGCTGCGCTGCGTCTACGGGCTGCGGGTCTCCCTGCTCGTCGGCGTCGTCGCGGCCTTCGCGGCGACGGTCGTCGGCACGGCGGTCGGCGCACTGGCCGGTGCGCTCGGCGGCTGGGCGGACCGCGTCGTGATGCGGGTCGTGGACCTGTGCTCCTCGGTGCCGCACCTGCTGCTCGGCATCTTCGTCGTGGCGATGTTCCGGCCGGGCGTCTGGCCGGTCATCGTCTCGGTCGCCTTCACCCACTGGCTGTCGACCGCCCGGATCGTCCGGGCCGAGGTGCTCTCGCTGCGCTCACGCCCGTACATCGACGCGGCCGTCGCGGGCGGCTCGTCCCGGTGGCGCGTCACCGTACGGCACCTGCTGCCGGGCGTGCTGCCCCAGGCCGGGCTCGCGGCGGTGCTCATGGTCCCGCACGCGATCTGGCACGAGTCCGCGCTGTCCTTCCTGGGCCTCGGGCTCCCCACCCACCAGGCGAGCCTCGGCAACATGGTCCAGGCCGCGCGTGGTTCGCTGCTCGCCGGTGACTGGTGGCCGACCCTCTTCCCCGGCCTGTTCATCATCGTCCCCACCCTCGCCGTCGCGGGCCTCGCGGCCACCTGGCGCGACCGGCTCAACCCCCGCCGCCGATCGGAGCCGACGCTGTGACCACGCGTTCCCCCGAAGCGCCCGAAGCGCCCGGAACGCCCGGCGGCCGGGCCGCGGGCGAGCCCGTCCTGTCCGTACGCGGGCTGTCCGTCCGCTTCCGGATGCGCACCGGCGGAGACGTCGCCGCGGTCACCGACGCCACCTTCGACGTATGGCCGGGGGAGTGCCTCGCGCTCATCGGCGAGAGCGGATGCGGCAAGTCCGTTCTCGCGTCCGCGCTGCTGGGGTTGCTGCCCGCCAACGCCCGGACCGTGGGGCAGGCGCTCCTCGCCGGGCCCGGAGGCGGCCCCGGCGACGGCCTCGACCTGCTCGCCGCCGATGAGCGCACGCTGGCCCGTACCGTACGCGGCCGCCGCATCGGACTCGTACCGCAGAGCCCGGCCGCGCATCTCACTCCCGTACGCACCGTGCGCTCGCAGCTCCACGAGACCCTGCGGGAGCTGACCGGCGTCTGGAAGGCCGGGATCGGAAAAGCCGGGACCGGAAAGGCTGGGTCCAGGAAGAGCGGGTCCAGGAAGGCCGGGCTCCGGGAGGCGGGCGAAGCCGCCGCCGCGCGCGCCGCGTTCCCCGCCGATCACCTCGACCGCCACCCGCACGAGCTCTCCGGCGGGCTCGCCCAGCGCGCGGCCACCGCGCTCGCCCTGGTCGGTGACGCCCCGCTGCTGCTCGCCGACGAGCCGACCACCGGCCTCGACCGCGACCTCGTGGACCGCACGGCCGACGAGCTGCGCCGGCACGCCGACGCCGGGCACGCCCTGCTGATGATCACGCACGACCTCGCGGCGGCGGAGCGCATCGCCGACCGCGTCGCCGTGATGTACGCGGGCCGCATCGTCGAAATCGCCGACGCCACCACGTTCTTCGGCACCCGAGGCCCCCGCCACCCCTACGCCCGCGGCCTGCTCGACGCCCTGCCCGAGCGTGCCTTCACCCCGATCCCCGGCATGCCACCCGAACTCGGCGACCTGCCGCCCGGCTGCGCCTTCGCCGCGCGCTGCCCGAAGGCGACGGACGCCTGCGGGACGGTTCCGTCCCCGGCCGACGGCGTGGCCTGCCACCACGCGGAGGAGGACCGCACGTGCTCGAACTGAGCCGGATCACCGCCGGATACGAGCGACGGGCCCCCGTCGTGCGCGACGTCTCGCTGAGCGTCGCCGCGGGGGAGGCCGTAGGGCTGCTCGGCCCCAGCGGCTGCGGCAAGTCGACCCTCGCCCGGGTCGCCGCACTGCTGCACCGGCCCTACTCGGGCACGGTCGTCATCGACGGCAGCCCCGCCCACGGCTGGCGCCACCGGGCCCCGCGCGAACAGCGCACCGCCTTCGGCGTCGTCTTCCAGCAGCCGCGCCTCTCCGCCGACCCGCGCATGAGGCTCGCCGACCTGATCGCCGAGCCGCTGCGGGCCACCGGGCGCCGCGAGGAGGCCGGTGGCAGGGTGGACGAACTGGCCCGGCGCGTCGGCCTCTCCGCCGAACTGCTGCGACGGCGGCCGCACGAGGTCAGCGACGGGCAGCTGCAACGCGCCTGCCTGGCCAGGGCCCTTGTGCTGCGCCCGCGCTGGCTGATCTGCGACGAGATGACCGCGATGCTGGACGCGTCCACGACCGCCGCTCTGGTGGCCGTGGTCGAGGAGTACCGCGAGGAGACCGGCGCGGGCCTGCTGACCGTGGGCCACGACCGCACGCTTCTCGGCCGGTGGTGCGACCGTACGGTGCGGTGGGAGGACCTGGCGGGCGCGGCGGTGACGCCCACGGCCGACTGACCGGATCGGCTACTTGCGGCTGCCCGCGCCGACCGGCTCCCGCTCGGGGGCCTCGGCCGCGGGGCGCGGAGCGGGCTTCGAGCGGCGCACCGAGGCGACGGCAACCCCGGCCAGGACCAGCAGACCGCCGAGCACCGCGCTGAGCGCCGGGATGTTGCCGAGGAACGCGGCGTCCAGGGCGAGAGCGGCGACGGGCACGGCGTACAGCACGAGGGAAGCGGTGGACGCGGTCGTCGCACGCAGCGTGCGCGACCAGGTCCAGAAGGCCATGGCCGTACAGCCCAGCCCCAGCCACAGGACAGCCAGCGTGCGGTGGGTGTCGGCGGCGGCGACCTGGCCGACGGCGTCGGGCGCCGTCGCCAGCAGCGGAACGAGGCCGAAGAGGCTGCCGTAGAAGACGCATTCCGCGCCCGAATACTTCTTGAGCAGCGGCTTCTGGAACGCGAACGACGTCGCCTGGGTGGCGGCCGCGAGGAGGACCATCAGCGCCCCCGTGAGGGAACCGCTTCCGCTGCCCGACGTGACCGCGACCAGCAGCGCACCGCACAGGGCGAGGCCCAGACCGGCCAGCCCCCGCCGTCCGGGACGGTCACCGAGGAACGCCATGCCCAGGACGGTCGTGAAGACCGGGGAAGCGGCGATCAGCATGGCCGCGGTGCCCGCTTCCACGCTCTGCTCGCCGGCGCACAGCAGCACTTGGTACGCGGTCATGCCGGTGAGCCCGAAGGCCGCCATGCGCAGGGCGTCCCCGCGCTTGAGGGGGCCTATGCGCTTGAGCGCCAGGCACGGCAGGAGCAGCACCACGGTGATGGCGATGCGCATGAGCGCGATCGTGGTGGGCGAATAGTCCGGCAGCGCGATACGGATCGCGGTGAACGCCGATCCCCACAGCACCGCCGTGGCCGCCATCGGAAGCCATGGGGTTGCCGCACGCTGTGCCGCCGTCATGGAAAACACCACCAGCTCGGTCAGGGACTGAAAGGGACTGAGCTGTCAAATTAACAACGGCGGATCTATAAGGCAAATAATGAATTCTATCCGAAACCAAAAGGCATCCTTTGATTGCTTGCGAATTCAGCGCCTCCGGACCAACGGGAACGGCAAGGTCTCGCGAATGGAGAGCCCGGTCAGGAACATCACCAGCCGGTCCACGCCGATCCCCAGCCCGCCCGTCGGCGGCATCGCGTACTCCAGGGCCCGCAGGAAGTCCTCGTCCAGCTCCATCGCCTCGGGGTCGCCGCCCGCGGCCAGCAGCGACTGCGCGGTCAGCCTGCGACGCTGCTCGATGGGGTCGATCAGCTCCGAGTACGCCGTCCCCAGCTCGGTGCCGAACGCCACCAGGTCCCAGCGCTCGGCCAGCCGCGGATCGGCGCGGTGTGGCCGGGTCAGGGGCGAGACGTCGGTGGGGAAGTCCTTGTAGAACACGGGCAGCCCGGTCCGCTCCTCGACCAGCCGCTCGTACATCTCCAGCAGGATGTCCCCCCGCCGGTCGTCCGGCTTGTGCGGCACTCCCGCGGCGTCGCAGTGCCGTCGCAGCACCGCAACGGGCGTATCGGCGTCGATCTCCTCACCGAGAGCCTCCGCCACCGAGCCGTGGACGGTCTTCACCGGCCACAGGCCCGAGATGTCGTGCTCGACGAGCTTCCCCTCGCCGTCCGCGCGCAGAATGACCGCCCTGCCGTGGGCGGCGACGGCGGCGCCCTGGATCAGCTCGCGCGTCAGGTCCAGCATCACGTCGTAGTCGGCGAACGCCTGATAGGCCTCCAGCATCGTGAATTCGGGATTGTGCTTGTACGAGACGCCCTCGTTGCGGAAGGTGCGGCCCATTTCGAAGACCTTCTCCATGCCGCCCACGCACAGCCGCTTCAGATAGAGCTCGGGCGCGATCCGCAGATACAGATCGAGGTCGTAGGCGTTGATATGGGTGGTGAAGGGCCGGGCGTTGGCGCCGCCGTGGACCTGCTGGAGCATCGGCGTCTCGACCTCCAGATAGCCGCGGTCGAGCAGCCCCTGGCGGAGCGCCTGCACCGTGGCGCTGCGGGCCCGTACGGTCTGCCGGGCCTCCGGCGAGACCGCCAGGTCCACATAGCGCATCCGCACCCGTGCCTCCGGATCGCTCAGGCCGTGGCGCTTGTCGGGCAGCGGGCGCAGACACTTGGCGATCATCCGGCTCCGGGTCACGAACACGGTCGGCTCGCCGCGGGCGGTGGTGCCCACCTCGCCCTCCGCCTCGATGTGGTCGCCGAGGTCGACATGGGTGACGAAGCGCCGCAGGCACTCGGCCCCCGAGTCGTCGCGTGTGAAGGCCAGTTGAAGATCGCCGGACCAGTCGCGGAGGACGGCGAACGCGATGCCGCCGTGATTGCGGACGAGCAGCACCCGCCCCGCCACGGTCACCCGCTCGCCCGTACGGGACGAGGGCGCGAGCCCCGAGTGCGCCGCTCTCAGGGCGGCGAGGGTGTGGGTGCGCCGGGCGTCGACCGGATACGGGTCGACGCCCGCCTCCCGCAGCCGCTCCAGCTTCTGCCGCCGGACCCGCACCTGCTCGGGAAGGCCCGCGAGCTCGTCCCGCTGCACCGCGCCGCCGGCCTCGCCGCCTTCGAAGCCGAGCTCCGAGAGCGAGGGCAGCCCCGCGGTGGAGGCGGGACTCGCGATGCCCCGGGCCCGCCCCCGCCCCCACAGCTTGCCCAGACTGGGCACGGCCACGAAGCCCTCGGCGATCCCGGAGGCCAGCCCGATCCGGGCGAGGGCCCCGGCGTCCGCGTAACACAGGAACCGCGGATGCCACTCGGGGTTGTACTTGACGTTGGACCGGTAGAGCGCCTCCAACTGCCACCACTTGGAGAAAAACAGCAACAACTTGCGCCACAACCGCAGCACCGGCCCCGCACCGATCCGCGCGCCCTCCTCGAAGGCGGAGCGGAAGACCGCGAAGTTCAACGAGATGTGCTTGACGCCGAACCGCCCCGCCTGCGCGCACAGCTGGGCGACCATGAACTCCATGACCCCGTTGGGCGCCGCCCGGTCGCGGCGCATCACATCCAGCGAGACACCGTCACGGCCCCAGGGAACGAACGACAGCAGCGCGATCATCTTCCCCTCGCTGTCGAACGCCTCGACCAACAGGCAGTCACCGTCGGCCGGATCGCCCAGGCGCCCCAGCGCCATCGAGAAACCCCGCTCGGTCTCGGTGTCCCGCCACGCGTCCGCCCGCCCGATGACCTCGCCCATCTCCTCGTCGGAGAGCGCCGAGTGCCGCCGGATCCGCGTGGTCGCGCCCGTGCGCTCCACCCGGTTGACGGCCTGCCGGGTCACCCGCATCTCCCGGCCGTCGAGATCGAACGCGGCCACCTGGAGGATCGCCTCGTCACCCAGCTGGAGCGCCCCGAGCCCCGACCGCGCGTACGCCTTGGCCCCCGCCTCACTGGCCCCCATCACGGCCGGCTGCCAGCCGTACCGCCCCGCGAGCTCCAGCCAGGCGTCGATCGCCGGGGTCCATGCCTCGGGGTCCCCGAGCGGGTCGGCCGAGGCCAGACAGACGCCCGCCTCCACCCGGTAGGTCACCGCGGACTTGCCGCTGGGCGAGAAGACGACGGCCTTGTCACGGCGGGTCGCGAAATACCCCAGGGAGTCCAGTCCGCCGTAACGGCCGAGGAGCGCCCGGATGCGCGGCTCCTCGTCGCCGTGCAGCGCCGCCTCCAGCCGCTGCGAACGGAAGAGCGTCATGGCCGCGTTGAGCAGCGCCAGCGCGCCGAGCAGACCGAGCAGGAAATACAGCCAGTGCGGTGGATGCCCGGTGAAGTGCCGGCCGCTGACCAGACCACCGCACACCTTGTTGGCCACGAACAGCAGCCGGTTGCCGCCGCCGCGCTCCAGCGAGCCAGGGAAGGCCGACACCAGACCCCAGCCCACCGCAATGGCCACGGCCAGCCCCGCCACCAGCACCAGCAGGGCCCGCAGGAACGCCCCGCGCCGCGACGCCGCGTAGAACTCCCGCCTGGCCAGGATCAGCAGGGCCATCGCCGCGACACACAGCACCAGGGACGGGATCGTGTCCCAGTAGCCCACCGCCAGCAGCAGCGCGTCCGCGATCAGCAGCAGGGAGAGATAGCCGAGGACGAACCAGAGGGTGACGCGCTTGCGGGCCGCCATCGCCGTGGCGAGCAGCAGCAGGAAGACGGCGTAGGCCAGGTTCGGCGCGGTGGGCACGGTCAGCGTGTCCAGGGCGTCGGTCAGCGGGCGCGCCGCACGCCGCAGCGGAACGACCAGCGAGGTGACCGCGCAGAAGACCCCGAGCAGGCCGAAGAACACCGCGAACCCATTGGGGACCCGGTGCAGCAGCCGCTGCCAGGCGGAGCCCCGCCCCTCGCTGCTGTCCCGGCCTCCGGCCCCCGCGGTGGCGGGCGGCGCCACCGCGTGCTCGCTGTCCGGGGCTGTACGGCTCATTCCGTCAGCCTAGGCAAGGCGCGGCACACCTGCCCGCCGAGCGCCTGCCCACCGGGCCTCCGGGTGCCCGGACCCCGGGCGTACGGGAGCTCACCCGCGCGCTGCCCGTACGAGCGCTGGGCATCCTCATCCGGGCCGCGCATGCGGTGACGGCCCCTCCCGGCGAGGGATCCGAGCCCGTCCCGTTCATCTCCGGCCGCCCTCCCCGGCATCCGGACGACGGTCTGCCGGTGTCACTTTCGCTTGCGCCGAGCCTGTCCCCGCGATGGCACCCGCGCCCCCGGCCGGGCCGACTCATACCCGATTGGAGTACATGCTTTTCGCAGGTCGACAACGGGCGATGAGCCAGACTGGCGGACAATCCACTCCGCCGAGGAGGCTCACCATGGCTATCTCGATCTCCGTGGTCGTACTGCTTCTGATCATGGCGGTGGTGTTTCTCCGCAGCGGCGCGCTGCGGGTCTCCCACGCGATGGTCTGCGTTCTGCTCGGATTCCTCCTTTCCAGCACGAGCATCGCGCCCACCCTTGCCCACGGGCTGTCGGCCACCACGACGTTCGTCAGCGGCGTACGACCCTGACGCCCCGGCCGTCACTCCTGCCGGTCCGACCGGCCATGGCCGGGGGCATCGAGGCCGTACCTCCTCGCGGATCTCCTCCGTCGCCTTACGTCACGCGGCCGGTGATGCCGTTCTCCGTGATTCCGTTCTTGCGACCGGGCGTCGTTACACGCGCCCGATCTCGACGTCCTCCAGTACACCGAGCGCGTCCGGCACCAGGATGGCCGCCGAGAAATAGGCGCTCACGAGATAGGACGAGACCGCCTGCTCGCTGATGCCCATGAACCGCACATTGAGGCTGGGCTGATACTCGTCCGGGATGCCGGTCTGGTGGAGGCCCACCACGCCCTCGTTCTCCTCGCCGGTGCGCATCGCGAGGATCGAGCTGGTGCCCGATTCGCTCACCGGGATCTTGTTGCACGGCAGCAGCGGCACGCCGCGCCAGGAGCGCACAGCCGATCCCAGGACCTCGATGTTCTTCGGGTAGAGGCCACGGCTGCTGCACTCCCTGCCGAAGGCCGCGATGGTGCGCGGGTGCGCCAGCAGATACTGCGTCTTACGGCGCCGCGACAGCAGCTCGTCGAGGTCGTCGGGGGTCGGCGGCCCACTGCGGGTGTGCAGACGCTGGCCGAGGTCGGCGTTGTGGAGCAGGCCGAACTCGCTGTTGTTGACGATCTCGTGTTCCTGGCGCTCGCGCAGGGCTTCGATGGTCAGGCGCAGCTGCTGCTCGACCTGGTTCATCGGGTCGTTGTAGAGGTCGGCGACGCGGGTGTGCACCCGCAGGACCGTCTGGGCCACGCTCAGTTCGTACTCACGAGGCGAGAGTTCGTAATCGACGAAGGTGCCCGGGATGACCGGCTCCCCGGTGTGGCCCGAGGCGACGGAGATATCGGCCTCACCGCGCTTGTTCTGCGCCGGCTGGGGGCGGGAGGCGAAGCCCGCGACGTGGTCGCGCAGCGCCTCCGAGCGGTCGGCCAGCTCCTGGAAGGCCTGGAGGGGGAGCGCCAGGACCGTGCAGCGCGTGACGGCCGTGACGGTGAACGGCCAGGTGCCGTCCGGCTCCAGCGGCACGCGCTCGCCGAAGTAGTCCCCGTCGGCCAGCACCCCGAGCACCGTCTCGTCCCCGTATTTGCCGGGACCCGTCTTGTTGAGCTTGCCGTGCGCGATCAGGAAGACCTGATCGGCCGGGCTGCCCGCCTGGACGAGGGTGTCTCCCGCCGCGTACTGCCGCTGGACGAATCCGCCCGCCAGCGCCTCCAGCACGGTGCTGTCCTCGAAGCCCCGGAGCAGGGGAAGTTCGCCCAGCTCCGGTGGGATGACCCGGACTTCCGCGCCGGTCGAGATGAACTCGACCCTGCCGTCCCCGACGGTGTAGCTCAACCGCCTGTTCACCCGGTAGGTGCCCGCGGACACCTGGACCCATGGCAGCACGCGCAGAAGCCAGCGGGAGGAGATCCCCTGCATCTGCGGTACGGACTTCGTCGTGGTGGCGAGCTGCCGTGCCGCGGGAGTGCCGAGGCTCAGCTGTGACTGGCCCGGCTGCTCACCAGGTACGGACTCCACTGACGTGGTCATGGTTGGTCATCACCCATCTGTTGCGGTATCTGGCGTGGTTGCGCTGTCCGGCGCGAAACGTGTGCTGAGGTGCCGGGGCATCCGAATCCGGCCCCGGTCCGGATTCAGTGCCCGATTTCGACGTTCTCGAGAATTCCCAGGGCGTCGGGAACGAGGACGGCGGCGGAGTAGTAGGCGCTCACGAGATAGGAGATGATGGCCTGCTCGCTGATTCCCATGAACCGCACCGAGAGGCTCGGGCGATACTCGTCGGGAATTCCCGTCCGGTGGAGACCGACGACCCCCTGGGATTCCTCCCCGGTACGCATCACCAGAATGGAGCTGGTGCCCCCGTCGGAGACCGGGATCTTGTTGCACGGGAAAATCGGGACGCCGCGCCAGGCGGGCAGCGAGTGCCCGTTCACATCCACGCTGTCGGGATAGACGCCCCTGCTGTTGAACTCGCGGCCGATCGCCGCGATCGCGCGTGGGTGCGCCAGGAGGAACGCGGGGTCCTTCCACACGGTGGCCAGGAGCTCGTCGAGGTCGTCGGGGGTGGGCGGGCCGGTGCGGGTGTGGATGCGCTGCTTGAGGTCGGCGTTGTGGAGCAGCCCGAAGGCGCGGTTGTTCACCAGTTCGTGTTCCTGGCGCTCGCGCAGGGCTTCGATGGTCAGGCGCAGCTGCTGCTCGACCTGGTTCATCGGCTCGTTGTAGAGGTCCGCGACGCGGGTGTGCACCCGCAGGACCGTCTGGGCCACACTCAGCTCGTACTCGCGCGGTGTGAGCTCGTAGTCGGCGAAGACGCCCGGCAGCGACGGCTCGCCGGTGTGTCCCGAAGCGACGTCGATGGCCGATTCACCGTGCTCGTTGTGCGGGAGGTCGGCGGTGGCATGGAAGGCCGCGACGTGGGCGCGCAGCTCGTCGGAGGTGCCGAGCAGCTCCTGGAACGCCTGGCGGGGCAGGGTCAGCACCGTGCAGGCGGTGACGGCCCTGGCGGTGAAGTCCCAGGTCTGCTCCTCGTCCGCCGCGACCGCCTGGTCGCCGAAATATCCGCCGTCGGCCAGCACGCCCAGCACGGCCGGGTCGCCGTACTCGCCCTCGCGCACCTTGTCGATCTTGCCGTGGGCGATCAGGACCACCTGGTCGGCCGGCTGCCCGGCCTCCACCAGCAGCTCGCCGGGCTGGAACTCGCGCTGGGTGAAGCGGCCCGCCAGGGCTTCGAGGGTCGCCGGATGCGTGAAGCCCCGCAACAGCGGCAGCTCGCCCAGCTCGGCGGGGATGACCCGGACCTCCGCGCCGGTGGAGACGAACTCCACGCCGTCGCCCAGTGTGTGTGTAAGACGGCGGTTGACCCGGTAGGAACCGCCGGGGACGTGGACCCACGGCAGCAGGCGCAGCAGCCACCGTGAGGTGATGCCCTGCATCTGCGGCACGGTCTTCGTCGTGGTCGCCAGATTGCGCGCGGCCGCGGTGCCCAGGCTCAGGGGGCCGCTACCGTTATTGCCCGCGGTATCGGTCTCCACTGATGTCGTCATAATGCGAATGCCCACCCATCCATTGCGAAATGCCCGTTGCGGACCCGACGATTGCTTTTCCGCTGCTTTTTCGCTCGTGCACCTTCGAAGCTAGCAGCGGGAATCGGCTGACGCAGTCACTCACATGGGTGGATTGATCGACGATGTTAAGTTCGGATAAAAATGCCGATGCCGTTGGCGACGGCCCGTTCACCCCCGCCCGAAGGGTGATTGCGCACCGTCGTGCGCCTCGCGTCCGGGTCGCGGGTGACCAGGGTGCTCGACCCCCCGCCGTCCAGGTTCACCGCGTCGTCCGCTCCGAGGTCCCGCATGAGATCGGCCAGTTCGGCGACGGTCATGCCCGAGCGGTACTCGCTGCCGCCGTCCAGGGCCAGGAGGAAGAAGCGCTGCCCGTCCTCGCCCATGCCCGCGGAGGTCCGCACCGCCGACGTCGAACGGTTCAGCCCCGCCAGCGGTCTGCCGTCACGCAGCACCGGGAAGCCGCCGATGGCGAAGCGGAGCGCCCCGCGCGCCGCCGGCTCCAGCCGCTCCTCGACCTTCACCGTGTCGCCGACCCGCAGCTTGCGCAGCTCCTTCGCGCCCGCGTCGCGCCCCACCAGGACCACGGAACCGGACGGGATCGCACCGCGCCCAGGGGTCTTGGCCACCTCCGTCACCCGGTCGCGCCGCACGGTCAGTTCATAGGTGTCGGCGCTGCACGGAGCGGCCCGGTTGGTGTCCGTTCCGCACGTCGCCCGACGTCGCGAGGCCGTCCCCCACTCGTGGGTGAACGCCCCGATGCCGCCCACCGGCAGGGCGTACTGATTCAGACCGCGCAACGCCAGCTTCCTGCCCTTGGCCCTCACCGTCCCCGCCAGGGTGAGGCGGTCCAGCCTGGCCGTGCCGTCCGTCCCGACGCCGATGACGTCCCGGGTCGTCACGCCCGGCGGCATCGACGGCCCGAAGCGCTGGCCGTTCGGCACCGCCGCGCCCAGCCGGCCGCCCCTCGCGATGGACGGCCCCACCGGGGCGCCGGTCGCCTCGACCCCCGGGTGCTGGGACTCGGTGATGTTGAAGAAGTCGCCGTTGATCCCGCCGACCGCACCGCCGCGGTCGACCATGCGGGACACGGTGGCCCGCGCGGCGACCGACCCCGGATACAGCAGGTCGAGAGAGACCCCCGGCTCGCGCAGGTCGACGGTCAGCAGATGCCCGTGCGCCGGCCCGTGCGAAGCCGTCAGGGCGAAGTCCCGGTACTCCACCCCCGGCGCCACAGGGGCGAGCGCGCCCAACCTCAGTGCCTGCCGTGCGCTCGTATCCGCCGGGTCGGCCCAGGCGGTGCCTCCTCCCACCAGCGACGTCCATGCCACCAGAACCGTCAGCACCGCGCGCACGCGGTTTCCGCATCCGATCACAGTCTCCCCAGAGGTCCCGTCAACTCTGGCACGATGCAAGAGAGTTCACCATGCCCCGAAAGAACGACAGGGAACGCGCCGAAGTCGACACGGGCAACTCTTGCCACATCCCTGCCCTTTGGCCCTGTGTGCCCGGATACTCGCAGGAGACAGCTCGTGCGGGCCGCCGGCACCGCCCGCGGACGCACCCCGATCCGGGAGAGTCACCATGACCCCTCGTACGCGCCGCGCAGCCGTCATCACCCTGGGAGCCGCCCTCGCGGGCTCCGTCGCGGGACCCGCCTTCGCGGAGCGGGCGGAGGCGGATCCGGGCGCGGGTGTCGCGCCGGGCAAGCCTCCGCTGCGCCGCGCCCACGCGCACAACGACTACGAGCACCCTCGCCCGCTCACCGACGCGCTCTCCCATGGGTTCGGCAGCGTCGAGGCCGACATCTGGCTCGTCGGCGACAAGCTCCTGGTCGCGCACGACGCCTCCGGGCTCGACCCCACGCGCACGCTGGAGTCGCTCTACCTCGACCCGTTGCTGCGCCGGGTCGGATCCGGGCACGGCCGGGTCTATCCGGGGTACGACTTCTCGCTGCAACTGCTCATCGACATCAAGACCGCGGGCGGTCCCGCCTACCGGGAGCTCTCCCGCCACCTGCATCACTACCGCTCGATGCTGAGTGTCTGCGACAACGGCCGGGTCCGGCGCGGCGCGATCACCGCCGTCATATCCGGCGACCGGGGAGCCAGGGAGCCCATGGAGGGGGAGCGCGTGCGGCGCGCCTTCTACGACGGCCGCCTCACGGACCTCGGCAGCGGTGTCCCCGTGTCCTTCGCCCCGCTCGTCAGCGACAACTGGTCCCTCAACTTCACCTGGCGGGGTGCGGGTCCGATGCCCGGGCGGGAACGCGCCGAGCTGCGGCGGATCGTCTCCACCGCGCACGCCGAACACCGGCAGGTGCGGTTCTGGGCCACACCCGACCAGCCCGGCCCGGCGCGTGACGCCCTCTGGCGCGAACTCCTCGCCGCGGGCGTGGACTACCTCAACACGGACGACCTCGCGGGCCTTGAGGTGTTCCTGCGCGCGCACCGCTGAGCGCTCCGGGCACGGTTCGGCAAGCACCGGCAAATCGTACGATTATGGTTCTTTTTGGTGTGATCGCCACGCGGGACCGGCAGCGGGATTTCTCGCGGTGGAATGTCGCGGTCCTGAGCGGAGCGTGTGCCGGTACCGTCACCGCGCGGTGCCGACGGTCCGCGACCGGGAACGCTGGAGCGTATGGCCACTCCCCCCGGACCGCCGTACGGCCCGCCCGCGAGCCCACCGCCGCCCTCCGCTCCACCCCCGGGCGGCTTCGGCCCGGGGCAGCCTCCGTGGAACCCGGAGCCGCCGTCGGGCGGTGGCTCCGGACGGCGGACCGCGATCGCCGTGACCGTGCTGGTGGCGGTCGCGGCAGTCGCGCTGGGGGCGGTGCTCATCATCGCGGACAAGGGCAAGAAGGGGGACGAGCCCGGCAAGGGAACCTCGTCCAGTGACTCCTCGCCCTCGTTCACCGTCCCCAGCGGGCTGCCCTCGGAGCTCCCGACGCACTTTCCCAGCCGACTGCCGACGAGTCTGCCGTCCGGCTGGCCCAGTGGCCTCCCGACGGGCCTGCCGTCCGGTCTGCCCACGAGCCTTCCCAGCGGATTCCCCACGGAACTGCTGCCGATGCCCGTCGGCGACCGGCGGGACCCGGCAGCCGGGCGGGCGGCTGCGGTCACTGGGCCGGTACGGCCTGGATATCCAGCTCGATCCTGATGGTCGCACCGATCATGGCGATACCGCGCTGCAGCATCGAGCGCCAGTCCAGGGTGAAGTCCTCGCGGTGCAACTCGGTCGAGGCCGAGCAGGCGGTGCGGGTCTCGCCCATGATGCCGGTGCCGATGCCCAGGTAGCGGGTGTCGAGAGAGACGTTGCGGCTGACACCGTGCAGATTGAGCACGCCCTGGACCGTCCACCGGGACCCGCCGCGGTGCACGAAGCGCTCGCTGGTGAACTGCATGTACGGAAACTTGGCGACATTCAGGAACTCCGGGGAGCTCAGATGCTCGTCGCGCTGCTTGACCCCCGTGTCGATGCTCGCCGTCTCGATCACCACATCGATACGGGAGTGCTCCATGTTCTCGGCGATCCAGAGAGTGCCCTCGAACCGGTTGAACCGGCCGTGCACCTCGGCGAGCCCGATGTGCCGGGAGATGAAGCGCACGGCCGTGTGGTCCGGGTCGATGCGCCACGCGCCGGGTGCCGGCATGGACGGGACGGGCGCCGGTTCCATGCCCACCGGTTCGAGGGAGGTCCGTACGCCCTCCGTGGACGTGAAGGCACGTCGCACGGGCTGGAAGCCTTCGGCCGTCACGGCGACGCTGTACGCGCCGGGCGTCACGGTCGTGGCGAACCTGCCGTGCGGATCGGTCTGCCCGTGAACCACTTCCTGGCCGTTGAGATCCCGTACGGATACTTCCGCTCTGTGCATCGGCAACTGGACCGGGTCCAGGACGACACAGTCGAGAGCCCCCGCGCCGTACGGAATCGGAGCGATCTCCTGGTGGAGGGAACGCTTACGACGGCGCAGCAGGGCGAAAACCATCCCGAAGGGCCTTTCCGTGATCAGAAGGTGATGAACCTGTAGATCACCACATTCCTCTACTGAAAGGCAAAATTTTACTTACTGCCTATGAAAGTGTGAATTGCTACCTACCCTTGCCTTCGATTCCTCGCCGAGGTGTAGGGGTCCCCGTGTCATGAGCTTCTTTCAGCTCTCCTGCGAACCCTCCGTCAGGAGTACCGCGAGGGCGGCCGCGGGATCGTGCTCGCAGGGCCCGGCAGGCTGCCACCGGCCGCCCTCCTTGCGGTACGGCCACCAGCGGCCGTCGCGCCCGTAACGCAGCTGCACGTCCGAGCCGACCGCCGTCCAGTGGTTGCGCGAGACCCGCAGGACCGGCGCCGTGTCGCCCTCCCACGCGGCGGCCAGTTGCGCACCGGCGCGTGCGAGAGCCTCGGCCCCGGGCGTCCATTCGTCCTCCAGGACCGACAACGCCGCGGGGCCACCGTGCCCCCACGCCCGTACGGCTTGGGCGAGCCGGGCGCGGTCACGGCCGCAGCCCGCGGTCAGCCGTGCGGCGACCCCGGCCGGCGGCCCGGAGGCCGCGAGGCGCACCGTGTCCTGCCACAGGCTCAGTTCATCCCCCATGGGCGACCGTTCATGGCCGGGAGCGAGCGCCTCGGCCAGCAGCCGCCGTGCCCGCGCGGCCGCGTCCGCCGCGAGGAACTCCAGCGCCTCGACATCCAGCCCCGGCGCCGGAGCCGTGTCACCCGACAGCGCGGGCGGCCGGCCCGCGGCTTCCACCGGGGGAGGCGGCTCGGGCAGCGGGGGTACGAGGAAGCCCGCCGCGAACACCTCGCGCGCCGGTATGCCCGAAGGAGTACCGGCGCTCGGCTCCGGCACATGCGCCTTGCTGTGCGCGGCGTTGCGGGCCTGGAGCTCGTCCAGCAGCTCCCGTTCACCGCGCCCGCGCATCAGCAGAAGGACGAACGGATCCTCGTCGAGCAGCCGCGCCATCTGATGGCACAGTGCCGTCGTGTGCGGGCAGTGGTCCCAGGCGCCGCAGCCGCACTCGGGCTCCAGATCGCCGATGCCGGGCAGCAGCTCCACGCCGACGGCCAGCGCGTCCTCCGCGAGGTGCGACGGTATGTCGTGGTCGAGCAGCGCCGCGATGTGTCCGGCGCGGTCGGCCACCAGGTCCAGCAGCCGGTCCCAATCGGCCGCCGAGAGCTCCTGGACCATCACATCGGAGCGGTACGGCGTGCCGTCGCGGTCGCGGACCAGTGCCGTGATCCGGCCCGGCCGGACCGACACCGCGCCCACCGCGCCCGCGCGCGCGTGCCTGCGCCCGGCCTTGACCTGTTGGCCGTCCAGCGCGGTGTCCTCCAGCGCCTTGAGCCAGGCCCGGCCCCACCAGCTCCGGGCAGAGGCCTGTCCGCGATCGGGCGGCAGGGCGGCGAAGGTGCGCTCGGTGCCACCGGTGACGTCGTGTCCGGTCATCGTCCGGCCCCCCTCAGTGCGACGAGTTCAGCGAGTTCGGCATCGGTCAGTTCGGTCAGGGCGGTCTCCGCGGAGCCCAGGACGGAGTCCGCGAGGGCCTGCTTGCGCGTGAGCATCTCCGCGATCCGGTCCTCGATCGTCCCCTCGGCGATCAGCCGGTGCACCTGCACGGGCTGGGTCTGGCCGATGCGGTAGGCGCGGTCGGTCGCCTGTGCCTCGACGGCCGGGTTCCACCAGCGGTCGAAGTGCACCACATGGCCCGCCCGGGTCAGGTTGAGGCCCGTACCGGCCGCCTTCAACGACAGCAGGAAGACCGGCACTTCACCGTCCTGGAAGCGCCGGACCATCTCCTCGCGCCGTGGCACCGGCGTACCGCCGTGCAGCAGCTGCGCCGGGACACCCCGGGACGCCAGGTGCCGCTCCAGCAGCCGGGCCATCTGGACGTACTGCGTGAACACCAGGACGCTCGCGCCCTCGGCGAGGATCGTCTCCAGCAGTTCGTCGAGCAGCTCGACCTTGCCCGAGCGGCCCTGGATCCTCGCGGCGCCCTCTTGGAGGCCGTCTTCTTTGAGGAACTGTGCCGGGTGGTTGCAGATCTGCTTCAGCCCGGTGAGCAGCTTGACGATCAGGCCGCGTCGCTCGAAGCCGTCCGCGGCCTCCACCTCGGCCAGGACCTCCCGCACCACGGCCTCGTAGAGAGCCGCCTGTTCCTTGGTGAGCGCGACCGTGCGGTCGGTCTCCGTCTTCGGCGGCAGCTCGGGGGCGATGCCGGGGTCCGACTTGCGCCTGCGCAGCAGGAACGGGCGGACGAGAGCGGCGAGGCGCTCGGCCGCGCCCGGATCCGCGCCGCCCTCGACCGCCTGTGCGTAACGCCGGCGGAAGCCGCCCAGGGAGCCCAGGAGGCCCGGTGTCGTCCAGTCGAGGATCGCCCACAGCTCGGACAGGTTGTTCTCCACCGGAGTGCCGGTCAGCGCGACGCGGGCCTTGCCGCCGATGGTGCGCAGCTGCTTCGCGGTGTCGGAGTAGGGGTTCTTGACGTGCTGGGCCTCGTCGGCGACGACCAGGCCCCAGTCGGTCCCGGCCAGTCGCCGGGCGTCCAGCCGCATCGTTCCGTACGTGGTGAGGACGAACTCGCCGTCCGCCAGGCCGTCCAGACTCCGCGTGGGGCCGTGGAACCGGCGTACGGGCGTGCCGGGGGCGAACTTCTCGATCTCGCGCTGCCAGTTGCCCATGAGGGAGGTCGGGCAGACGACCAGCGTCGGTCCGGCAGCGTCCCGCAGTGTCCTGCGGTGCAGATGCAGGGCGATGAGGGTGATGGTCTTGCCGAGACCCATGTCGTCGGCGAGGCAGCCGCCGAGCCCGAGCGAGGTCATGCGGTGCAGCCAGTCGAGTCCCCGCAGCTGGTAGTCGCGCAGGGTGGCGGCGAGCGCGGCGGGCTGGGCGAGGGGGTCCTCGGTGTTCTCCGGATCGGCGATACGGTCGCGCAGCGTCGCCAGCCGGCCGATCGCCCGTACGTCGACGGTCTCGTCGTCCCCGGGGTCCTCTGCCTGCGCATGCCCCGTGAGGGCCGCTCCGAGCGCTTCCACGGGGGAGAGCTTGCGGTCCTGGCGGTCCCGGGCGCGGCGTACGGATTCCGGGTCGAGGAGCACCCATTGGTCGCGCAGGCGCACGGCCGGGCGGCTGGCTTCCGCGAGCCGGTCCAGTTCGGCCTGCGTCAACTCCTGGTCACCCACGGCGAAACGCCAGCTGAAGGTGAGCAGCGCGTCGGCCGACAGCAGGGACGGCAGGCCGGAACGGTCGTCGCCGTGGCCGTGGTTGTCGTCGTCCAGTGAGCCGACAACGGCATACGTCGTGAGCTTGCGGGCCATCCCCTTCGGCCAGTGCACCTGGACACCGGTGGCGTCCAGTGCCTCGGAGGCGGCGCCGAGCAGTTCGCCGACCTCCTCGTCGGCGAGGTCGATGGCATCGGGCGCCGGAGCCGAGAGCAGTGGAGTGAGAGCGGGCCACGCGTGAGCGGCGCGGCGCAGGGCGAGCAGCGCGTTCATGCGCGCTCCCCGGCCGAGCGCGGTCATGAGAGGGGAGGCGCCGGACCACACATCGGCGGCGTCCGCGACGAGCGCGGGGTCGGCGAGGCTGTGCAGCTGGAGCACGGCCCGGAAGCGCGGAGCGGTGCCGCCGCCGTCCGCCGCGTCGGAGAGCCCCAGCGCCTCGACGCGGAGGGACAGCCGGACCCCGGCGTCGTACCCGGCGGCCACGCTGTCGGCCCACGCGCGCTGCTCGGGCAGCCGCCGGGGTTCGCCGGCCGCGAAGGCGGGGCCACCCGCGGCGAGCGCGGCGGCGGGGGTGCGCGGCAGGCCGTCGGCGACAGCGTCCAGGAAGGCGCGTACGAGCCGTTCCGGGTCGGGCAGCAGCAGAGGGCCGCTGCCGTCGTCAGGGAGCGGTACGGCGTGCGCGGCGGGCGGCATGGCGGCTGCCAGCTCCCGGATCCGTCCCATGTCCTCGGGGGCCAGCGGTCCGACGCGCCAGGCGTCGTGATCGGTCGCGGTCAATCCGGGCAGCAGGCGGCCGCGAGCGGCCAGCTGCAGGGCGAGCACCGCGGCGCTGCCCCAGAAGGTGGCCGCTTCGTCGGCGCGTGCCGCGCGGGCACGGGTGAGGACGGGCACGGCTTCGCGCACGGGCATCACCACGGCCCGCACCGTCGTGGTGGTGATGTCGGTGCCGTCGGCGACGGCGATGGTCAGTTCCTCGATGCCGCCCGGCCCTGCGGGCAGGTCGTCGTCCGCCCGCCAGAACGCCACGCGGCCGGTGCGCGCAGGGTCACCGGGGAGGAAGACCGCCGAGCACTGTGCGAGCAAGGAGATCTCGGAGGGTGTTGCGGCAGGGGGTGGTGTCACGACGCTGGGCATTCCTCAAATTTGACTAGCTGAGCTCCGGGCGGCCGAGGGTACAGGGAAATGGCATCGGAAGCTCTTATTCCGAATGTGCTGTGCGACACATTCCTGTCCGGGGTGTGCCCAGCCCCCCATGGCCGCAGGGGGATTGCCCCCTGCGGATCCGGGTGGTGCCTTCATGGTCGCCGAACCCCCCGGATCCGTACGTTCTGTGGGGTCAGCCCGCCGGTCCGAACTCTCCGGAGACCTCATGCGCCAGGCCACCACCCCGCTCGCGGAACGCACCGCGGGCAGCGACTTCGCGCCGCTTCTGCGCTTGATCCGGGAAGAGGGGCTCCTCGACCGGCGCCGGGGCAGGTACGCGTTCACCATCGCCGTCGACCTGCTCGCGCTCGCCGCCACGGCCTCCGGGACCGTGCTCGCCGGGAACTCCTGGTGGGCCGTGCTGCTGGCCGTGCCCGCCGCCGTGTTCTCCGCCCGGATCGCCTTCGTCGGCCACGACAGCGGGCACGCGCAGATAGCCGCCACCCGGCGCGCCAACCGCGTGCTCGGCCTCCTCCACGCGAACCTGCTGCTGGGCATGAGCTACGGCTGGTGGAACGACAAGCACAACCGGCACCACGCCAATCCCAACCACATCGACAAGGATCCGGACGTCGGCGTCGGCGCGCTCGTGTGGACCCAGCGGCAAGCGGCGAAGCGGCAGGGGTTCGCCCGCTGGATCACCCGCCACCAGGCCCGGCTCTTCTTCCCCATGCTGCTGCTCGAAGGCATCGCCCTGAAGGTTTCGAGCGTGCGCGACCTCAAAAGGCAGGAAGCACGCGAGCGTTGGGTCGAAGCGGCCCTCCTCGCCCTCCATGCGGTGGGCTACGTGACGCTCCTGCTGTCCGCACTGTCCCCCGGCAAGGCGCTCGCCTTCGCGCTGGTCCACCATGCGCTGTTCGGGCTCCATCTCGGCATGGTCTTCGCGCCGAACCACAAGGGGATGGACATGCCGGACCCGGACGGCGAACGCTGGGGCCATCTGCGCCGCCAGGTCGTCACCTCGCGGAACGTGCGGGGCGGGGTGCTGACCGACTGGTTCATGGGCGGACTGAACTATCAGATCGAGCACCACCTCTTCCCGAACATGCCCCGGACCCACCTCCGGCTCGCCCGGCCCCTGGTGCGCGCGCACTGCCGTGCGACCGGGCTCCCGTACACCGAGACCGGACTCGTCGACTCCTATCGGCAGGCGCTGGGCCACATGCACGAGGTCGGCGCCCCGCTCCGGGCCGAGTGAGGAACCGTACGGAGCCCCCGGGCGTTCTCCAGGACAAGCGGCAGCTGTCGCGAAGGAGGCACGGACATGAGCAACAGGGCCAAGATCGCCGTCGCCGGTGTGGTGGCAGGGGCGATCCTGCTGTGGCTGCAGCCCTGGGTGGGGCTGCTGGTGCTGGTAGGTGTGCCGGCCGCTGCCTATCTGCTGCTGGACCCCGCGCAGCGCAAGCGTCTGCGTCGGGTCTCCCGCAAGCAACTGGGACGTTAGGGGGCTGCCGTTAGCCGGTGAACGCCGGGGCGAGAGCGGCCGTCATGGAGAGCCCGGGGCTCCCGGAGCCGTCCGCCGGGACGGTCCACAGATCGGAGCCGTAATCGCCGGGCAACGAGTAGACAAGGGTGTGCCCGTCCCGCCAGATCGCCTGGTCGTCGATGTTCCGGTGCTCGGCCGTGGCACTCTCGCGCAGGGTGCGCAGATCCAGGACGTACAGCCGCCAGGGCGCGTCGGAGGACGCGCCCTCGACACGCTTCTTATAGGCGATACGAGTCCCGTCGGGTGAGAGGGACGGGCACTCGACGTTGGTGTGCAGGGCGCGCAGCGTCCGGTCGGTGCGGTCGCCGCGTACGAGATAGGTCCGCCCGCCGGTGGCGACGGTCGCGTAGAACCGGGAGTCGTCGGCGAAGGTGACGCCCCAGACGTTGAGATCCGATGCCTTGTGGAGGTGGCCGTCCAGGAAGAACCGGTACTCCTCGAGATCGCGGTCCAGACTCCAGGTGCGGGTGTCGAGCACCGAGGTGCGGGTCGAGAAGGACGTACCCGCGTAGGAATCGCCGCTGACGAAGACCGTCCAGGCGACGCTCCGGCCACTGGGCGAGACCCGGGCCCGGGTGGGTACGCCCGCCAGGTCGTAGCGGCGCAGCTCGCGCAGGTGCGCGTCGAGCACCACGGCGCGGTAGCTGTCGCGGAGCCTGCCGTGCACCGCCTGGAGGCAGATGCCGGTGCCCGCGGCCGCGTGGAAGCGCAGGCAGCGGACTCCGGAGGAGGTGCGCGGGCCGGCCGGGTCGTCGGCGGGAACCGTGGCGATCTCATCGCGGTGAGGGCCCCAGGCCATGTTGCGGAAGACACTGAGCCGCGGAGCGTCCAGGACGACCTCGCCGGGGTGTACGCGGGGGCCACCCGGTTGCGCGCGGTCCTTCTCGGCCGAGCGCCCCGCGGCGTGCAAGGTCGCGCCGACGGCGACGCCGCCCAGGATCAGGACGGCGGCGAGCAGGGCCAGGATGCGGTTCTTGCGGTTCAACGGACAGGCTCCGGTGGGGCGTCGGGTGAAGGGCGCAGCAACAGGGCGCTGACGGCGACGGAGACGGCGAGGCCGGTCGCCGCCGAACCCAGCGCCACGCGGTCGCCCCAGGTGGTCCAGGCCACCCCGAAGGCGATCGAGCACACGAAGCGGGCGGCTGCCTGACCTGTCTGGACCACCGCCAGCCCGGTGCCGCGGATCGTCTCGGGCACGGCATCGGCGGTCACGGCGGCCAGCACCCCGTCGGTCGCCGCGTAGAAGCTGCCGTGCAGCGCGAGCACGATGAAGGCGAGCGTCGGGGAGTCGCCGAGCGGGGAGACGAGCAGGCCGTACGCCGCGAGCAGTGCCAGATGGCCGCAGAGGAACAGCCGACGGCGGCCCACCCGGTCGGCGAACGTCCCGAAAGGCACGGCCAACAGGAGGAACGCCGCCGCCGTCCCCAGCGGCAGCAGCGGGAACCAGGTCTCGGAGAGATCCAAGCGCCGTTGCAAGATGAGGTAGAGGAACGAGTCGCTGACCGTCGTCAGGCCCAGCAGTGCCGCGCAGCCGGTGAGGCGGCGCACCGCCGGCCGGCGCAGAACGGCCCGCAGGGGTGCGCGGCCGGCGGCCGGCTCCGTAAACGGGCGGGCGTCCTCGCGCCCTGGGACGAACAGCAGGAGCACGAGGACGCCCAGCGCCGCGGTGCAGCCGCTGACGGTGAAGACGGCGTCGTAGCCGTCGGCCGCGGCCCGCAGGATGACGAAGGCGACGAGCGGACCGAGCAGGGCACCGGCCGTGTCCATCGCACGGTGCACGCCGAACGCCCGTCCTCGGGTGCCGGGTTCACAGGCAAGCGAGATCATGGCGTCGCGCGGCGCCGTGCGCAGCCCCTTGCCCGTACGGTCGGCCGCGAGCACCGCGCCGATCAACGGCACGCTGTGCGCCATCAGCAGGAGGGGTTTGCAGAGCGCGGACAGTCCGTAGCCGACCGCGGCGACCGTCTTGTGGCTCCCGCCGCGGTCGGAGACCCTGCCGCCGACGAGCCGTACGAGCGCGCTGACGCCGTTGTAGACGCCGTCCAGGAGGCCGAAGCCGAGCGGTGACAGGCCGAGTCCGGCGACGAGGTAGAGCGGCAGGACGGCGGTGACCATCTCCGAGGAGACGTCGGTGATCAGGCTGACGGAGCCCAGGGCGAACACGGCTCCGGGGACGAGCGCGGCCCGCCGGCCGGGGAGGGGGTGCCGGCCGGCGGTGTCGGAGGGGTCCGGGGTGGTGCGGCTGTCCGCGAGATACACGGTCAGTTGTTCCAGATGCCGGCGATGTCCTTGGCGTCCGCTGCGTTCCCGGCGTGCGAGGTGCCGTACATGTCCTCCAACGTGCGCAGGACGTCGTAGTGGTTGTAGGTGGCGTCGGAGGCCGAACCGGCCTGGACGGACTGTCCGTAGAGGACCGTCGGGATGCGGTTGCCGCTCAGCCGGTTGTCCTCGTCGAAGGTGATCAGCAGCAGGCTGTTGTGGGTCTTGGCCCAGTCGGCATAGCTCTTGAGATTGTTCTTCAGCCAGGTGTCACCCGTGCCCACGGAACAGTCGTGCATGTCACTGCACAGATTCGGGACGACGAAGGAGACCGTCGGCAGCTTCCCGAAGTCGGCGGGGAAGGCCGACATGGTGTGCGCCGTGCTCGTGGGCACGTTGTCGAAGCCGAACCAGGGGTTGTGCTTCTGGGCGTACTTGCCGCTCCTGCACGTGGTCGAACCCTCCGCCGGCAGGGACTCGTTGTAGCTGGCCCAGGTATTGCCGGTGGACAGGAGCTCGGAGGCGAGGTTCGGCTGGTCGCTGAAGCCCGGAGTGACGCAGCTGTCGTCGGTGATGCCCTGGGTGTCCCCCGAGAACAGCGCGTAGTAGTTCGGCTGGCTCGGGTGGGTCTCGGCGTACGACGCGGTCAGGTTGGCGCCGCCGGAGACCAGGGAGTTGATGTACGGGGCACTCGAACTGCCGATGACCTGGTCGTAGGCGTGGTTCTCGAAGACGACGACCACGACGTGGTCCGGTGTGGGCACGGCCGCCGCGGCGGAGGAGTCCGAGGCCCACAGCCCGAGGGACGCGGCGGCGAGCCCGCAGGCTGTGGTGAGGGCGGCGAGACGGCGGCGGGGGAGGCGGTGGGCGAGGGATGGGCTGGCTGCGGCGGGCACGGGTCCTCCGTACGGGGTGGGTGACAGCGCGCAGGCGAAGGGAAGTGGCGGGATCAGGGGGTGCTGCCTGCGGGTTCGGTGGCAGCGTAGGGCGAGTTTAATGACATGTACACGCCTTATTGGTGACGGGAACGGGAACACTGGCCGAGCGGAGCACGACCGGTGATTGTCGGTGCTGCCGCATAGAGTCGGATCATCGATGCCGCCCGTGAACGGCGTGCGGCACGCGGATGGCCGTAAGAGGGAACGATCCGTGTCGGGAACGGTTGCCGCGACGGACATGGGTGCTGACAGGCTGTGAGGCCGGGCCCGGAGACCCCCTACGCGCCGAACTCCCTTCAGGGCGGACGCTTCCACCGGAGCTTGTACGAAGTCGGAACGGCGCGCCCCGGCGGGTCAGGCGACAGGAAGGCCCAGCAGCGTACGGGCGACGTCCTGTGGTGTCTGGCCGCGCTCGCGGGCCAGCGCGATGACCGCGCGGCAGGCGAGCTCGTTCACGCCGAAGCAGAGCGCCTCCGGCGAGACCCAGCGTGCGGCCTCCGCGCTGCTCTCGTGGTCGTCCTCGGCGCAGGCCGCCACATAGGTGGCCGCTGCTTCGAAGAGGTTGCTCCGGCGCCCCGTGGCCGGGGGCGACGGCTGTGGCGTCGGCGGCTGCCAGGCCTCTTCGATACGCTTGCGGAGTCTGTCGAACACGTCGATCACCTGCCCCCGTGAGCCGATTGCCCTGCGGTCGTTCAAGTGTGCCCGGCGCCCGTAGAGTTGAACCTCCGACGAACGAAGGGGCAACCGCGGAGTGAAGCGCTTTGACTGGCTCAAGGAGATCCGGCGGCTCGATCCGGAGAAGGACTTCCTGCGGATCTACCGGATCACCGCGACCATCGAGTTCCCCTGGGACGTGACACGCGCATTGGAGCTCGCGCTCTACAGGACCTATGCCGTGCCCAGTATCGGACGCCTCCTCGACGCGACCGGAGAGTTCCCCGGCCGCACACAGAAGCGCTATGACGACACGGCGCTGCTGCTGGACGCGGTCGTCGAGCACGGCTTCGACCACGAGAGCGGCCGGTCGGCGATCCGCCGCATCAACCAGATGCACCGCGGCTACGACATCAGCAATGACGACATGCGCTACGTCCTGAGCACCTTCGTCGTCATCCCCGGAAGGTGGATCGACACGTACGGCTGGCGTCGCCTGTCCGAGCACGAGCGGCACGCGCTGGCCGCGTACTACCGCACCCTCGGCCGGCACATGGGCATCCAGGACATCCCCCGGTCGTACGCCGACTTCCAGCGTTACCTCGACGACTATGAGGACGCCCATTTCGGCTGGGACGCAGGCGGGCGGAGAGTCGCGGACGCCACCCTCGACCTGATGGCGTCCTGGTATCCGTGCAGCCTCGCCCCGCTGGTGCGTGGCGCGAGCCTGGCCCTGCTGGACGACCCGCTCCTGCGCGCGTTCCGCTATGAGCAGCCGCATCCCGCCGCCCGCGCGCTGGCACGCGGTGCCCTGCGCGCCCGGGCGAAGGCCGTACGTCTGCTCCCTCCCCGCCGGACTCCCCACTACGTCCGTCAGAACCCCGAGATCAAGGGCTACCCGAACGGCTACGACATCGCCGCGCTCGGCACGTTCCCCGCACCCTGGACCGGTGCCAAGATCCCCACGTGCCCGGTGCCTCACGGTCGCCCCGGCCCGGACACCACGGAGTGAGCCGCCTGCCTCCCACCGCTGCCGAATCCCGGCGCAGGACTCACTAGACTCACCGGAGCTACCGGTGGGTTCAAAGGGGGAGAAGGCATGCGGCAGGCGGAATTCGGGACAGAAGGTGCCCAGATACGCTGGACGGAGGCGGACGGGCACGGCCCCGCACGCGTCTATGTCCACGGCCTGGGATCGGCTTCGTCCGTGTACCACGCCCACATCGCCGCCGACGCGACGCTCGCGGGCCGCCGTTCCCTCTTCGTCGACCTGCCGGGGCACGGCATCAGCGACCGTCCCGCCGCGTTCGGCTACACCCTTGAGGAGCACGCCGACGCGCTCGCCGCGGTCCTGGACGCGGCCGGGGCCGCGGGCGCCGAGATCGTCGGCCACAGCATGGGCGGGGCGGTCGCCATCGTGCTCGCGACCCGGCGCCCGGACCTGGTCTCACGCCTCGTCCTGGCCGAGGCGAACCTCGACCCGAATCCGCCCCGGACGGCCGGGAGCAGCGGCATCGCGTCCTATACGGAGGTGGACTTCGTGCGGGGCGGAGGCTTCACGGAGACGCTGGAACGGGTCGGCCACGTATGGCGGGCGACGATGCGGCTGACCGACCCGACGGCCCTGCACCGTTCCGCGGCCGGGCTGGTCCGCGGCACCGACCCCACAATGCGCCGCCAGTTGATGGAACTGACCATTCCGCGCACCTATCTGATGGGGGAGTTGAGCGGTGACCTGCCGGAGCGTGCCGAACTGGCCGCATCCGGAGTGGACGTGGTGACCGTGGCCGACGCCGGGCACAACATCATGTTCGACAACCCCACGGCCTTCGTCGCGGCGGTCGCGGGGCAGCTTGCCCCGATGTCGTAACTCCGCCCCGGTCCTGCGCCCCTCCGGGGCGGGGGCGCCGTCGCGGACCGGTCGAGCCGGGGCCGCCGGACGATCTCTAGTCGGCCACCGAGGCCAGGGCCACGACCTTGTCGATCCGGACACGGACCACCAACTCACCGGGCACGCCATTACGTGCTCCGTACTCCTCCGCGCGTTCGTCGCCCATATAGCGCGCGGCGGTTCTGGTCGCCCAGGCGCGTACCTCATCGAGGTCGTCGCTCAACTCGGCGCGCCCTTGCACGGTGACGAACGAGAACGGGGGCCGGTCGTCGTCCACGCAGAGCGCGATCCGGCCGTCGCGAGCGAGGTTGCGGCCCTTGACCGTGTTTTCGCCGGTGTTGAAGACCAGGTCGTCCCCATCGAGCACAAACCAGATGGGCGCGATGTGCGGGCTTCCGTCAGCGCGAACCGTCGAAAGCTTTCCGGTGCGGGTACCCATGGAAAGAAAGGCGTGCCACTCGTCCTTGCTCATTTTCTGTGCCATGTCCCCATCTTGTGCCAACTGGCGCACAGACGTGTGCCGACAGGCCGGGCGGGTTGCCGACAGCGCGCAGGTGAGCGAGGCTGGCACGGCAGTCACGGGGAACGGCGGAACGGGGAGGCGGGGCATGGCACTCAGCAAGGGGCTCGACTGGATGCTGGACGACCTGACCGAGCGCGTCGAACACATACGCCACGCATTGGTGCTGTCCAACGACGGACTGGTGACGGGCGCGAGCGCGACTCTCGAAAGGGAGGAAGCCGAGCACTTGGCCGCGGTCGCCTCCGGACTGCACAGCCTGGCCAAGGGTACGGGTCGGCAATTCCGGGCGGGCCGGGTGCGACAGACGATGGTCGAATTCGACGAAGGCGTCCTCTTCGTGACAGCCGCGGGCGAAGGGAGCTGCCTCTGCGTCCTCGGCGGGCCCGAGGCCGATATCGGCCATGTCGCCTATGAAATGACCCTCTTGGTCAACCGGGTCGGCGAGCATCTGGGCGTGGAGACGCGACAGCAAGACGTTCCTCGCGGAGAGACCGACCGCAAGCCCTGACCGGAGTTATCCACAGGGTGAACGCGGTGTCGCACTCCGCCGCTACAGTCGTCACTGTCAGTGATTGATCCGTGGTGGGGAGGGCGTCATGACAGTGCAGCAATGCCAGGAGCCGGGCACGGCGGCGGTGGGGATCCCGTTCGGGCGGGCGGCCCGGGAGCTGGAGCTCAAGCCGCGTGAGTTCGAACTGGCCGTGCAGCTGGGCCATGTACGGACCGTCGTGTTTGGGCCCGGCGGGCGACGGCGGGTCCCCCGTGACGAGATCGAGAGGCATACGGCCGCGACCGGGTTTCCCGACACGCTCCGTACCCGGGTGTGGGTGGTCGGCACCGCCGAGGGCGCCGAACTGATGGGCATCAGCCCGGCCCGGTTCGGGCGCCTCGCGAGGGCGGGCTGCTTCGCACCCGTGAGGTTCTACGTCAACAGGTATCGCGCGGTGGTCTGGCACTATCTCGCGGCCGATCTCGTGGAGTTCGCCGACGCGAACCCCGACCTGCTCACCGGCCGTACCCCTCCTGCATTGCGCACGGCCCTGGCGGAGCGAGAGGACAGGCGGGCCCGGACCTGGCGCGCCCGACGGATCGACCAACTGCTGGCCCTGGCCGAGGACCCATGGGAACGGGCCGCGGTCATCGCATCGGTCCTCGGCCCCGAGCAGTTGGCCGACGCCGTCCCCGACCCCTATGAGCGTTCCTACGTGAGCACGATGCGCCCGGAGCTCGCCCACGGGCGCCCGAATGCCGCGGCCGGTCGCGAGGTCATCGACAAAGTGACCCTGGCAGCGGAACCGGACGAGATCGAGGGGTACCGGCGCAGGCTCACCATCGCGCTCACCGAAGCCCGCGAGGTCCGGCACGCGCCGAGACCGGAGGGGGCACGGACCGCCGAGACGCCGACCGCCCCCACCCGGGCGGCAGCGGAACCCACGGTCACCACGGCAGGGCCACCCGCGAGCAGGGCCGGCGGAACACCGGTGGTGCGACAGGCGAAACCGTCGGGGCTCCGCGCGCTGTGGAGATGGCTGCGACGGGGGAACACGGAGCCCACCCGCGACTGACGCCGCTCAAGGCACCTTGCGGAACAGGCCTTCCTGCATCACCGACACCAGAAGTCTGCCCTCGCGGTCGAAGATCTGGCCGCGTGCCAGCCCCCTGGCCCCGGTGGCGATGGGTGACTCCTGCTGATAGAGAAACCACTCGTCGGCGCGGATGGGCCGGTGGAACCACATGGCGTGATCCAACGACGCCAGGTCGAAACCACGCGGTCCCCACAGCGGCTCCACCGGGATGCGCACCGCGTCGAGGAGCGTCATGTCGCTGGCATAGGTGAGGGCGCAGGTGTGCACGAGTGGATCGTCACCAAGCGGTCCCAGGGCGCGCATCCATACCGCGCTGCGCGGTTCCGCGTCGGCCAGGTCCCGCGCCGTCCAGCGCAGTCGGTCCACATAGCGGATGTCGAAGGCGAGCCGGCGCTCCATGTGCCGCAGGGCGTTCGGCAGCTCGCCGCCGAGGTGCTCGCGGATCTCGTCGGCGAGCCGTGGCAGAGCCTCCGGGGCCGGCACCTCGGGCATCGCCACCTGATGTTCGAAACCCGGCTCGGGCTGATGGAAGGAAGCGGTGAGATTGAAGATCGTACGGCCCTGCTGGACGGCCACCACGCGACGCGTGGTGAAGGACCGCCCGTCGCGGACCCGCTCCACCTGGTACACGATCGGCACGCCCGGCCGACCCGGGCGCAGGAAGTACGCGTGCAGCGAGTGGACCGGGCGGCCACCGTCGGTGGTCCGCCCGGCCGCGACCAGCGCCTGCCCGGCGACCTGTCCGCCGAACACCCGCTGGAGGGACTCGTCCGGGCTGCGGCCCCGGAAGATGTTCAGATCGATCTGCTCCAGGTCGAGCAGACCCACCAGACGGTCGGTGGGACTGGTCATCGCTACTCCTCTGCTGGTGCGGCGCTCGCGGGCGGCGCCTCGGACGCTACAGCTGACCCACGTCCATGACGCGCACCACCGCGCGGCCTTCCTCGTCGGAAGCCGCGAGATCCACCTCGGCGGAGATGCCCCAGTCGTGGTCGCCGTTCGGGTCGGCGAAGGTCTGCCGGACCCGCCACAGACCGTCCTCGGGCTTCTCCTCGATGCGCAGCAGCTTCGGTCCCCGGGCGTCGGGGCCGGTGCCCAGCTCCTCGTACTCGTCCCAGTACGCGTCCATGGCGTCGGCCCAGCGGTCCTCGTCCCACCCGGCTTCGGCGTCCATCTCGCCGAGCTCGCCGACCTTGTCGAGCGCGGCGAGCTCGACACGGCGGAACAGCGCGTTGCGCACCAGCACCCGGAAGGCGCGGGCGTTGGAGGTGACGGGCTTGACCTGGTCGGCGCGCTCCTGCGCCTCCTCCGCCGTCTCGTTCTCGGGGTTGGCCAGCTGCTCCCACTCGTCCAGCAGGCTGGAGTCGACCTGCCGGACCATCTCACCGAGCCAGGCGATCAGATCCTCGAAGTCGTCGGACTTCAGGTCGTCGGGAACGGTGTGGTCCAGTGCCTTGTACGCCCCCGCGAGGTAGCGCAGCACGATGCCCTCGGTCCGCGCGAGGTCGTAGTAGGAGGTGAACTCCGTGAAGGTCATGGCCCGCTCGTACATGTCGCGGATGACCGACTTCGGGGACAGCGGGTGGTCGCCGACCCAGGGGTGGCTCTTGCGGTAGACGTCGTAGGCGTGGGAGAGCACCTCCTCCAGGGGCTTGGGGTAGGTGACGTCCATGAGGCGCTCCATGCGGTCCTCGTACTCGACGCCGTCCGCCTTCATCACCGCCACGGCCTCGCCCCGCGCCTTGTTCTGCTGGGCGGCCAGGATCTGCCGTGGGTCGTCCAGCGTCGACTCGACCACCGAGACCATGTCCAGGGCGTAGGACGGGGACTCCGGGTCGAGGAGCTCGAAGGAGGCGAGCGCGAAGGTCGACAGCGGCTGGTTGAGCGCGAAGTCGGACTGGAGGTCGACCGTCAGCCGTACGATCCGGCCCTCGGCGTCGGGCTTGTCGAGCTGTTCCACCACGCCGCCGTCCAGCAGCGAGCGGTAGATGGCGATGGCGCGACGGATGTGCCGGAGCTGGTTCCTGCGCGGCTCGTGGTTGTCCTCCAGCAGGCTGCGCATCGCCTCGAAGGCATTGCCCGGTCGCGCGATGACCGCCAGCAGCATCGCGTGGGTGACCCGGAAGCGGGAAGTGAGCTGTTCCGGCTCGGAGGCGATGAGCTTCTCGAAGGTGTTCTCGCCCCAGTTGACGAAGCCTTCGGGAGCCTTCTTGCGGACCACCTTGCGGCGCTTCTTGGGGTCGTCGCCCGCCTTCGCCAGAGCCTTCTCGTTCTCCACGACGTGCTCGGGTGCCTGGGCGACGACGAAGCCCGCCGTGTCGAACCCGGCCCGCCCGGCCCGCCCGGCGATCTGGTGGAACTCCCGGGCGCGCAGCGTCCGCACCCGCTGGCCGTCGTACTTCGTGAGCGCGGTGAACAGCACGGTGCGGATGGGCACGTTGACCCCGACGCCCAGCGTGTCCGTACCGCAGATGACCTTCAGCAGACCTGCCTGTGCCAGCCGCTCCACGAGCCTGCGGTACTTGGGCAGCATGCCGGCGTGGTGGACGCCGATGCCGTGGCGGACGTAGCGCGAGAGATTCCGGCCGAACTTGGTGGTGAAGCGGAAGTTGCCGATCAGCTTGGCGATCTCGTCCTTCTCCTCGCGCGAGCACATGTTGATGCTCATCAGCGCCTGCGCCCGCTCGACGGCGGCCGCCTGGGTGAAGTGGACGATGTATACCGGCGCCTGATGCGTCTGCAGCAGCTCGGTCAGGGTCTCGGTCAGCGGCGTCGCGCGGTATTCGTAGGACAGCGGAACGGGACGGGTCGCCGACCGGACCACGGTGGTGGGCCGCCCCGTGCGCCGGGCCAGGTCCTCCTCGAACCGGGAGACGTCGCCCAGCGTCGCGGACATCAGGACGAACTGGGCCTGCGGCAGTTCGAGCAGGGGGATCTGCCAGGCCCAGCCCCGGTCCGGTTCGGCGTAGAAGTGGAACTCGTCCATGACGACCTGGCCGATGTCGGCGTGCTTGCCGTCCCGCAGTGCGATGGAGGCGAGGACCTCGGCCGTGCAGCAGATGATGGGCGCGTCCGCGTTGACCGACGCGTCACCCGTGAGCATGCCGACGTTCTCCGTGCCGAAGATCTTGCACAGGTCGAAGAACTTCTCCGAGACCAGCGCCTTGATGGGCGCGGTGTAGAACGTCACCTGGTCGTTGGCCAGCGCGGTGAAGTGCGCTCCGGCGGCGACGAGGCTCTTCCCCGAGCCGGTCGGCGTCGAGAGAATCACGTTCGCGCCGGAGACCACCTCGATCAGTGCCTCCTCCTGGGCGGGGTACAGCGTGATACCCCGCTCCTCGGCCCAGGTCGAAAAAGCTTCGAAGAGGGCATCGGGGTCGGCATGGCTCGGCATCTGATCGATAAGGGTCACCCCTCCATACTGCCTGGCCCAGGGGCGTATCAGAGAACCGGGCGGTCGGGCGATGATCATCGGGCGCTACGCTGAGTCGCCGACCTGGCGTCAGAAACGCGAGACGTCGGCCAACAAAAGGGGTGAAACGACCATGATGGGACCGGCGCACTCGCTCTCGGGTGCCGCTGCCTGGCTGGGAGTGGGGGCCGCGGTCGCCGCCGCCGGTCACCCGATGCCGTGGCCGGTGCTGGTCGTCGGCGCGCTGATCTGCGCCGGTGCGGCACTCGCCCCGGACCTCGACCACAAGTCGGCGACCATATCGCGGGCCTTCGGCCCGGTCTCCCGTTCCCTGTGCGAGATCATCGACAAGCTGTCGCACTCCGTCTACAAGGCCACCCGGGGCCATGGCGACCCGCGCCGCAACGGTGGCCACCGCACCCTCACCCACACCTGGCTGTGGGCGGTGCTGATAGGGGCCGGCGCCTCGCTGCTGGCGGTGACCGGCGGCCGCTGGGCGGTGCTGGGCATCCTCTTCGTCCACCTCGTGCTCGCCGTCGAGGGGCTCCTGTGGCGGATGGCCCGGACATCCAGCGACGTCCTGGTGTGGCTGCTCGGCGCCACCGGCGCCTGGATACTGGCCGGGGTCCTGAACCAGCCGGGCAACGGCTCCGACTGGCTGTTCGGCGGCCCGGGCCAGGAGTACATCTGGCTGGGTCTGCCCATCGTCCTCGGCGCGCTCGTGCACGACATCGGCGACGCGCTGACCGTCTCCGGCTGCCCGATCCTGTGGCCCATACCGATCGGCCGCAAGCGCTGGTATCCGGTGGGCCCGCCGAAGCCCCTGCGCTTCCGGGCGGGCAGCTGGGTGGAGCTGAAGGTCTTGATGCCGGTGTTCGTCCTGCTCGGAGGAGCGAGCGGGCTCGGCGCCCTGGAACTGATCTGATCTCCCGGGGCCCGGCCCGCCACCGGCTACCGGTGCCAGGAACGCCACAGCGCCGCGTACGCGCCGTCCGCCGCGACCAGCTCGTCATGGCTGCCCAGCTCGGTGATGCGGCCGTCCTCCGCGACCGCGATCACATCCGCGTCGTGGGCGGTGTGCAGCCGGTGCGCGATGGCCACGACCGTACGCCCCTCCAGGACCCTCGCCAGCGAGCGCTCCAGGTGTCGCGCCGCCCGAGGATCCAGCAGCGACGTCGCCTCGTCCAGCACCAGAGTGTGCGGGTCGGCGAGGACGAGCCGGGCCAGCGCGATCTGCTGGGCCTGGGCAGGGGTGAGCGAGAGGGCACCGGACCCGACCTCGGTGTCGAGTCCCTGGTCCAGCGCCCGCACCCAGGCATCCGCGTCCACGGCGCCGAGTGCGGTCCAGAGCTCGCCGTCCCCGGCGGTCGTACGGGCGAGCAGTAGATTGTCGCGCAGCGAGCCCACGAAGACGTGATGCTCCTGATTGACCAGGGCCACATGCCGCCGCACGCGCTCCACGGGCATCCGCGCCAGCTCGGCGCCACCGAGCGTCACCGCACCGGAGCGCGGGGCGTAGATCCCCGCCAGTAGCCGCCCCAGCGTCGACTTGCCCGCTCCGGACGGTCCGACGAGTGCCACCCGGCTGCCCGGCCTGACCTCCAGGGACACCCCGTGCAGCACGTCGCTGCCCGCCCGGTACCCGAACCTGACCTCGTCCGCCCGTACGTTCCGGCCCTTCGGCTCCGTGCTCTCGCCCCCGTCCTCGGGTTCGATCTCACGGACCCCCACCAGCCGGGCCAGCGATACCTGAGCGATCTGGAGCTCGTCGTACCAGCGCAGGATCAGCCCGATCGGATCGATGAGCATCTGCGCGAAGAGCGCGCCCGTCGTCAGCTGACCGACCGAGACCCACCCCTGGAGGACGAAGACACCACCGATGATCAGCACCGAGCCGAACACCAGCGTGTGCGTCACATTGATCACCGGGAACAGCACGGAGCGCAGCCACAGTGTGTAGCGCTCCCACTGCGTCCACTCCGAGATCCGCCGGTCGGACAGCGCGACCCGGCGCGCGCCCAGCCGGTGCGCCTCGACGGTCCGCCCCGCGTCCACGGTCTCCGTCAGCGACGCGGCGACCGCCGCGTACCCCGCGGCCTCGGACCGGTAGGCACTCGGCGCCCGCCGGAAGTACCAACGGCAGCCCGCCACCAGCACCGGCAGCGCGACCAGCACGCACAGTGCCAGCGGCGGCGCCGTCAACGCCAGCGCGCCCAGCAGCAGCCCCACCCACACGAAGCCGATCGCCAGCTGCGGCACGGCCTCGCGCATGGCGTTCGCCAGCCGGTCGATGTCCGTGGTGATGCGGGACAGCAGATCGCCCGTACCCGCGCGCTCCAGAACGCCCGGAGGCAGCGCCACCGACCGGACGAGGAAGTCCTCGCGCAGATCCGCCAGCATCTCCTCGCCGAGCACCGCCCCGCGCAGCCGCACCAACCGTACGAACAGGGTCTGCACGGCCAGAGCAACGGCGAACAGCGAGATCGTGCGCCCCAGATGAAGGTCCCGCACGCCCGACGACAGGTCCTCGACCAGACCACCGAGCAGATACGGGCCGACCATGGAAGCGGTCACGGCCAGCGCGTTCACCGTCACCAACAGGACGAAGGCCTTCCGGTGCCTGCGCAACAGCCCGCGTACGTAGGCCCGCACGGTCGACGGCGCGGCCACGGGCAAGGTGGTCGCCGACTCCGGTGCCGCCGGGTCGTGCGCCGGTGGCGCCACGCCGATCATGCCGACTCCTCGATGTGTTCGATCTTCTTGAGCTCGGTGAGCTCCGACTCCAGTTCCGCGGTTCCCGCGGTCTTCTCCGTGTCGCTCTCCGCGTCTGTCTCCCGTGTGACGACAGCGCGATAGGCGACATCGCACAGCAGCTCACGGTGCGTGCCCTCGGCCGCGACGGAGCCCTGTTGCACGAACACCACGCGGTCCGCCCGGTCGAGCAGCAGCGGACTGGAGGAGAACACCACGGTGGTACGGCCCGCCCGCAGGGCCTTCAGCCCGTCCGCGATCCGCGCCTCCGTGTGCGAGTCCACGGCCGAGGTCGGCTCGTCGAGCACCAGCACCTGAGGATCGGTCACCAGCGACCGTGCCAGTGCCAGCCGCTGGCGCTGCCCGCCCGAGAGCGAACGGCCGCGCTCGGTGATCCGGGTCCGCATCGGATCACCGGAATCGTCCGCCGATGCCTGCGCCAGTGCGGTCAGCACGTCACCGCACTGCGCCGCGGCAAGCGCCGCGTCGGCGCCGACGGCCCCCGAAGCCGGCACGTCCAGCAGCTCCGCGAGCGTTCCCGACAGCAGCACCGGGTCCTTGTCCTGGACGAGCACTGCGGCACGGGCCGCGTCCAGCGGGAGTTCGTCCAAGGCCACGTCACCGAGCCGGGCCGAAGCCACACCGGTGCTGTCGCCCGTCGCGTGCCCGCCCAGCCGGTCGGCCAGTCTTCCGGCGGCATCCGGGTCACCACAGACCACCGCGGTCAGCAGGCCCGCCGGTGCGAGCACTCCGCTCGCCGGGTCGTGGAGGTCGCCCGCCGGTGCCGGGCCGTGGTCCCCGTCGTCCGGCGCCGGTACGGTGCGCCGCAGCGCGAGCACCTTCGCCGCGCGTGCCGCGGACGGACGGGAGAAGGAGTACGCCATGGCGATCTCCTCGAACTGACGCAGCGGGAAGAGCAGGAAGGTGACCGTGCCGTAGACGGTGACCAGCTCACCGACGCCGATGCGGCCGTCCTGGACCAGCCTGACGCCGTACCAGACCACCGCGATCAACAGCAGCCCCGGCAGCGCCACCTGAACAGCGGCGATCAGCGCCCACATCCGGGCGCTGTGCACGGCTGCCTTGCGGACCTCCTGCGACGCGCGCCGATAGCGGTCCAGGAACAGCTCCTCGCCGCCGATGCCCCGCAGCACCCGCAGTCCGGCCACCGTGTCCGAGGCCAACTCCGTCGCCCGGCCCGCCTTCTCGCGCTGCTCGTCCGCCCGCTTCGTCGCACGGGGCAGCAGCGGCAGCACGGCCAGCACCAGGACGGGCACACCGATCGCGACCACGACGCCCAGCGCGGGCTGGTAGATCACCAGGGCCACGCACACCGCCACAGTGGTGAGCGCGGCGGAGGCGAAGCGCGACAGCGCCTCCACGAACCAGCCGACCTTCTCGACGTCACCGGTCGAGACGGCGACCACTTCACCCGCTGCGACCCGCCGGGTCAGAGTGGCTCCCAACTCGGCCGTCTTACGGGCCAGCAGCTGCTGCACCCGGGCCGCCGCCGTGATCCAGTTGGTGATGGCCGTACGGTGCAGCATCGTGTCGCCCACGGCGATGAGCGTGCCGAGCAGCACCATCAGACCACCCGCCAGAGCCAGCCGTATGCCCGACCGGTCGACGACCGCCTGCACGGCGAAGCCCAAGGCCACCGGCAGTACGGCCACGGACGCCATGTGCAGGGTGCCCCACAGCATGGCCTTGATCTGGCCCGCCAATTGGTTCCGCCCCAGCCAGAGCAGCAGGCGCGGGCCGGAACGGACATCGGGCCGACCTGGATCGGGATAGGGGAGATCGCGAATCTGCATAACATCCCGAGTTCGAGTGGAGGGTGGGAGCGCTGAAAGGTTCGCGCCACCGGAGTGCCGCATTCAACTGGTTTTTCCGCAGGAGCGACGCATCAGGCCAAAGGGGCTCTGGCGCGCTGCTCCATGACGCGCTTCACTCCTGCCCCATGAGACGACTGCTTCTCTCGCTGTGCGCCGCGGCCACCGGACTGTTGCTGGGCGTGAGCCCGGCGACGGCCGCGGCGCCGCCGACCGAGTTCGGCACCGACTGGCACGACCCGGTCACCGCCGCCCCGCCGACAGCCACCCCGGACACCAGGTCCTGCAAGGTGACCGTCGCCGACACGGAGTTCCGCGACTACACGCCCTACAGAAGCACGTACACACCGCCCAAGCGCTGCGGCGACCGTTGGAACAAGGTGGTCCTTCGGCTCGAAGGAGCCGTCGGCGGACGGCAATTCGACCGCCTGGGCTACCTGCACATCGGTGGCGTCGAAGTCCTGCGTACGTCGACGCCCGAGCCGTCGCCCAAGGGCATCACCTGGAACGTGGAAAAGGACGTCACCCGCTACGCCGCCACGCTGCGTGGCGAGCAGCCCGTCGAGATGCTCATCGGCAACACCGTGGACGGTACGTACACCGGCGTCATCAAGGTCAAGGTGACGCTGACGTTCTACGCCGCCGAAGGGCCGGTGAAAGCGGCGTCCACCCCGGACAAGGTCCTCACCCTGGACGGGGCCCACAGTGTGGGCGCGGCGTACGAAGGCCGGCTGACCACGCCGCGCAACAGCGAGAAGATCGTGGCCGAGGTCTACGCGACAGGCTCGGGCGGCGGCTGTGAGGAGTTCTGGTACCTCACCGTGCCCGACTCGGCGCCGTACTCGTGCAAGGCCAAGGACGGCCCCTATCGCGAGGTCCAGGTCGCGGTGGACGGCCGTCTGGCGGGAATCGCCGCGCCGTTCCCGACCGTATGGACCGGAGGCTGGTCGAATCCCTTCCTGTGGTACGTCATACCAGGTCCGCGCGCCTTCGACGTGCGGCCGATCGAGTACGACCTCACGCCCTTCGCCGGGCAGCTGAACGACGGCAAGCCGCACCGGATCACGGTCTCCGTCGCCGGACTGCCCGAGGGGCAGAGCGGCTGGAGCACGCCCACCAACATCCTGGTCTGGCAGGACGCCAAGTCGTCCGGGCTCACCGGCGCGTTGACCACTCATGTTGCGGGTGACCCCCGCAACACCACCGCCTACGAACCCGGTACCGAGCGTCACCTGCGAGCCGACGGCGGGCATTCCCTGACCGTCGCGGGCTATCTCGACACCTCGCACGGCCGTGTGACGACGACCGTCACACGGAACATCACGGGCAACTCCGACCACCGCTGGAACGAGAACGAGACGACGGACGCGCTTCAGGCGCGCTGGAACGACGACGAGGCGGTCACCGTCGCCGGGCGTGGCCCCGCCGCTGTCACCCGCACCCACCGGACGTACACCATGGACGGGGCGACGACGGTCTCGGCGGCAGACCGTCTGCGGACCGTGATGACGATGGGGGACCGGTCGGACAGCGTCACTGTGCGTGCGGGCAGGCGCCTCGACTGGTCGAGCTTCGACGACACCTACAAGGGTGATGCCGCGTACAACCAGAACGTGCCACGCGACCAGCGGCACGCGACCGGTGTCTCGCGTGAGCGGTACCGCCTCGACGGCCCCGGCAGTTGTTACGACCGGACGCTGGCGACGGCCCAGGGCGAGCTGACGGAGGACCGGCAGCGCTGCTGACCGGCGCGGCCGGACGGGCTCCAGGGGTTGCCGCCCCCGGAGCCCTCCGCCCGACGGCCCGCCCCCTTCGTCAGCAGCGCTGGTCCGGGCCGTTCAACAGCTCGGTCAGCAGACTGCCGAGCAGCTCACGCTGCTCGGTGGAGAGCGGGGCGAGGATGTCCTCGACGGCGGCCCGCCGTGCGGCACGCAGCGCGCGCAGGGTGGAGCGGCCGTGATCGGTGAGCTCGATCCGGATGACCCGCCGGTTGGTGGGGTCCGGTACCCGGCGCACCGAGTCGTTCTCCTCCAGGGCGTCGACCAGCGTGGTCACGGCGCGCGGCACGACCTCGAGCCGCTGGGCGAGGTCCGTCATGCGTGGTGGCTCCTCGTAGTGCGCGACGGTGCGGAGCAGCCGGGCCTGGGCGGGTGTGATGCCGACCGGGTCCAGATAGAGCTTCTGCGCCCGGTGGAGCCTGCGGGTGAGGCGCAGCAGCTGTTCGGCGAGCTGGCCGGACGAATCGGGGACGGTCATGATCCCCAGATTACAGGACTCAGTGCATTGTGAGTACAGGTAACAATGAGCTATGCTCGCTACGCGGTCGGATCTCCATCGCCGACCTTGCGGGCCGGCGCGCCGCCGGCCCCGTCCATGCCTCTCTTCCGCACACTCTTCGCGATCAGAGAACTAGGAGCCCATGCGTCACGACGAATCCGACTGGACACCCCCGCCCGCAGATCCGGAACAACCCGCGCAAGTGCGCAGGATCCTCCGGCTATTCCGCCCCTATCGCGGCAGACTCGCCCTCGTCGGGCTGCTCGTCGCCGCCTCCTCGCTGGTCTCGGTCGCCTCGCCGTTCCTCTTGCGCGAGGTCCTCGACGTAGCCATCCCGCAAGGCCGTACGGGCCTTCTCAGCCTGCTGGCGCTCGGCATGATCGCGGCCGCGGTCGTGAACAGCGTCCTCGGTGTGTCGCAGACGCTGATCTCCACCACGGTCGGTCAGCGGGTGATGCACGATCTGCGCACCTCGGTCTACGACCGGCTCCAGCGCATGCCGCTCGCCTTCTTCACCCGGACCCGCACTGGTGAGGTGCAGTCCCGCATCGCCAACGACATCGGCGGCATGCAGGCCACCGTGACCTCGACCGCCACCTCGCTGGTCTCCAATCTCACCAGCGTCGTCGCCACAGTGGTGGCGATGCTGGCCCTGGACTGGCGGCTCACCGTGGTCTCGCTGCTCCTGCTCCCGGTCTTCGTGTGGATCAGCCGCCGTGTCGGCCGTGAGCGAAAGAAGATCACCTCTCAGCGGCAGAAGCAGATGGCCGCCATGGCGGCCATGGTCACCGAGTCGCTGTCGGTGAGCGGCATCCTCCTCGGCCGCACCATGGGCCGCTCCGACTCCCTCACGCGGGCGTTCTCCCAGGAGTCCGAACGGCTCGTCGGGCTCGAGGTCCGCGCGAACATGGCCGGGCGCTGGAGGATGTCCACCATCGGCGTCGTCATGGCGGCCATGCCCGCCGTCGTCTACTGGGCGGCCGGCATCGCGCTGCAGGCGGGCGGCCCGGACATCTCCCTCGGCACGCTGGTCGCCTTCGTCTCTCTCCAACAGGCCTTGTTCCGGCCCGCGGTCAGCCTGCTGACCACCGGTGTGCAGATCCAGACCTCCCTCGCTCTCTTCCAGCGGATCTTCGAATACCTCGACCTGCCGGTGGACATCGCCGAGCCGGAGAAGCCCGTGCGGCTGGAGAAGGTAAGTGGTGAAGTCCGCTTCGAGGACGTCACGTTCTCCTATGAGGCGCAGGGCTCCGGCGAGCCCCCGAGGGAGGCGCTCAGCGGCATCGAGCTGGCTGTTCCGGCCGGTGGCAGCCTCGCCGTCGTCGGCCCGACGGGGTCGGGCAAGAGCACCCTCAGCTATCTGGTGCCCCGGCTGTACGACGTCGTCGGTGGCCGGGTCCTTCTGGACGGAGTCGACGTCCGTGACCTCGATTTCGACACCCTCGCCCGCGCGGTCGGCGTGGTCTCGCAAGAGACGTATCTCTTCCATGCCTCTGTCGCCGACAATCTGCGGTTCGCCAAACCGGACGCCACGGACGAGGAGATCGTGGCGGCGGCCAGGACCGCGCAGATCCACGAGCACATCGCCTCCCTGCCCGACGGCTATGACACCCTTGTCGGAGAGCGTGGTTACCGCTTCTCCGGAGGCGAGAAACAGCGGCTGGCCATCGCCCGCACGATCCTGCGCGATCCGCCCGTCCTCATCCTGGACGAAGCCACCAGTGCCCTGGACACCCGCACGGAGCACGCGGTGCAGCAAGCCATCGACGCACTCTCCGCGGGCCGTACGACGATCACCATCGCACACCGACTCTCCACGGTCCGCGACGCCGATCAGATCGTCGTCCTCGACCGGGGCCGAATCGCCGAACGCGGCACCCATCAGGAACTCCTCGCGGATGACGGGCATTACGCCGCACTCGTCCGCCGCGACGCCCGCCTCACAGCGAGCGTCTGAGGCGCCGAGCAGGCCGATCACAGAGAGTCGAGATCCACGGCCGCCGCCATGGCCCGGTAGCCCGCGTCGTTGGGGTGCTTGAAGTCGCCGCAGTCGTAGGCAGGAAGGAGCACCTCAGGGTCATCGGGCGAAGCGAGCGCCTTGTCGAAGTCGGCCACCGCGTCGTACTCACCGGACGCACGGATCCATTCGTTGAGCGCGATGCGCTTGGCCTCGGCCCGCGGAGTGTGGTACTCGGAGCCCTTGAAGGGGAGGACGGTCGCTCCGACGACCTTGATGCCGCGGCCGTGAGCCTTGGCTATCAGCTCGCGGTAGGCGACGATCAGCTCCGAAACCGTCACATCGGGGTTGGGCTTGTACGTCTCCAGGTCGACTTCGCTGAAGCCGATGTCATTGAGGCCGGCGAAAATGATCACCGAGCGGACGCCGGGCTTGTCGAGCACATCGCGCTCGAAGCGGCTCACCGCCCGGTCGCCGTACCAGGCCGAGTCATGAAGGACGAGATTGCCGCCGATGCCCGCGTTGATGACGGCCCATGGCCTACCGGCGGCGGACAGCCGCTCGGCGAGTCGGTCGGGATAGCGGCAGTTGGCCCCCACAGTGGAGCCGAAGCCATCGGTGATGGAGTCCCCGAAGGCGACCACCGTGCTGTGCTGCTCCTCGCCTTCCGACAGCTCGACGTCGGAGAGGTAGTACCAGGAGTGGGTGTGCTTCGTGAAACCGTCGCCTTCGACGTCGGTCGTGCGGTCTCCGGCAGCGAGGTAGCTGTTCGCATAGGCCTGTGCGTGGAAAGTCGCGGGACCGGTGGGAGAGTCGAAGTACAGCGTCACAGTCAGCGAATCGAATCGCCGCACCGTCAGCTCCGCCGCATCGGTGACGACCTCTCCGCCTGCTGGGACGGTCACTGCCGTCAGGCCGTCGAAGGTCACTTCCCGCACTGTCCCCGGGCGGACTGCGGCACCTTCGCCGGCCAGCGCGAGGCTCACCGCGGACACCACCAACGGCTCGTTGCCGAAACGGTTCGACAGCCTGATCCGGACAGCGGTGCCGCTTCCGGTGACCCGCACCGTCTGGCGTACCGACTGCCGGGCGAAGCCCGACTCCGCCCAGTTCTCCTCGAATCCGGAACTCGGCCGCTGCACCGGAGCCGACCATCCGGCGGACCATGACAGTGCCGCGTCCCGTCGCGCCGTAGTCTCGGCAACCGGTGCCGCCGCCGAATGCTGTTCCTGAACTGCCATGGTCAAGGCCCTTGTCTCTTGGATGTGTGCTGCCGACGAAGAGCCTGCCGTCCCCAGGCTGTGGCACCCAGCCCCTTGTGCCGCGTACGACGCCCATGCGTACCACTGACAGGGTCACCCTGCGAGAAGGTTCTTCGGGCGGGTGTGCGAGATCGATGTCGAGGGGATTCAATGGATCATGACGCAATCCGAGTCCCTGCCTGTCGACGGTGGCGGAGCTGCCGATGCCCCGAACCCGGCGAAGGCAACGGGTGTCCGTTCCCCCTCCTCCCTTCGCCAACTCGCCGCCGCTTCGGTTGGTAATGCCGCCGAGTGGTACGACTGGTACGCCTACTCGTTCCTCGCGACCTACTTCGCCGACCAGGTTTTCCCCAAGGGCTCCGGGAATTCCCTGGTGCCCCTGCTGTCCAGTTTCGCCGTCTTCGCCGTCGGCTTTTTCATGCGCCCGGTCGGAGGGCTCCTGATGGGGGTCGTCGCCGACCGCCGCGGCCGGCGAGCCGCGCTCACCGTCACCATCCTGCTGATGGGAGGCGGCAGCCTGTTGGTGGCGCTCACGCCCACCTACGCCTCCGTGGGCGTCCTCGCTCCTGTGGTGCTCGTCGTTGCCCGACTGGTCCAAGGTCTGTCCGTCGGCGGGGAATTCGCGGCCTCGACGACCTTCCTCATCGAATCGGCGAGCCCGGGCCGCAGAGGGCTGTTCTCCAGCTTCCAATACGTGTCCACGACCATCGGGCAACTCCTCGCCTCAGGAAGCGCGGCCCTCCTGGCACACCTCCTCACGGAGGAGCAAATGGGAGACTGGGGCTGGCGTGTTCCTTTTCTTCTCGGGGCCCTCATCAGCCTCGTCGGTTTCTGGATCCGGCAAGGAGCACGCGAGACCCACGAGGCGGTGCGACGGACAGGCGCGCGGCCCACGCTCTTCGAAGGGGTGCGCCGCTACCCTCGTCAGTCCCTGCTGATCTGCGGGATCACCGCGGGCGGCACTCTTGCCTACTACACCTGGACCACCTATCTGCCGACGTACGCTCAGGTGAACGCCAACTTCGGCAAAGGCGACGCACTGCTCGCCGGGACAATCTCCCTGGCTTTCTTCGCCGTACTCCAGCCGCTCGGCGGTCTGCTGTCGGACCGCGTGGGGCGTAAGCCTCTGCTGATCGGCTTCGCGCTGGGATTCGCCGCTCTCGCGGTTCCTCTGCTGCACGCGATCGACGAGTCCTTCACCTCGCTGCTGTTGGTGCAGTGCGCCGGGATGGTGTTGCTCACGGGATACACCTCCGTTGCCGCGGCGGTGAACGCCGAGGTGTTCCCGGCACGCGTACGGGCCGCCGGAATCGGCTTTCCCTATTCCCTGACCGTCGCGCTCTTCGGCGGCACGGCACCCTATGTCGGCACCTGGTTCAAGCAGTCGGGCAATCCGGGTGCCTTCCCTTGGTACGTCGCCGGGCTGTGCCTGATCTCCGCCTGCGTCTATCTGGTGCTTCCGGAGACCGCGAAACGCCCGCTGGATCGCTAAGGCACGCCGGGCTCCGGGAATTCCGCGCGGATCGCGGCTGTATGGGCGCCGAGCGCCGGCACCGCGCCCATCGCCGCCTCCCTGCCACCCACCTCGACCGGCGGAAGCAGGCCGCGCAACGGACCCGCTGGCGAGTCGAATCCGCGCCACCGGTCGCGCGCCGTCAACTGAGGGTGAGCGGCGAATTCGGCGACTGTCCGCAGCCGCGCATGGGCGATTCCCGCTCCTTCGAGGAGGGCAAGAACCTCATCCGCCGTATGCGGGCGGAACTGTTTCTCGATCAAGGCTGTCAGATCGTCGTCGTGCGCCCGCCGCAGAGGATTGTCCGCGAAACGGGGGTCACGGATCAACGCGGCCTGCCCGAGCACACCTTCGCACAAGGAAACCCACTCGCGGTCGTTCTGCACACTGAGAAACACCCGAGCGCCGTCCCCGCAACGGTAGTGACCATAAGGGGAGATGGTCGGGTGCCGGGCGCCGTTCCTGGAGACGGGCGGGCCGTCGTACGCCTCGGTGAAATACGGATGCCCCATCCACTCCGCGAGAGCGTCGAAGAGCGAGACCGACAGCTGCGACCCCTCTCCGGTGCGCTCGCGTTCGTACAGTGCGCTCAGTATTCCCGTATAGGCGTACATGCCACCTGCGATGTCAGCGATGGAAATACCCGGCCGGGCCGGTGAGTCGGGATCGCCGGTGATCGAAACCAGTCCGGTCTCGCACTGCACGAGCAGGTCGTAGGCCTTCTTGTCCCGGTACGGCCCCGAGGTGCCGTAGCCGGAGACATCGCAGGTGATCAGGCGCGGGTGCCGGGCGCGCAACTCCCCGCTGCCGAAGCCGAGCCGCTCGGCGGCGCCGGGGCCGAGGTTCTGTATGAAGACATCGGCGCGGGCGAGCACGCGGTCCAGCAAGGAGCGGTCCGAGGCCGCCTTGAGGTCGAGGACGAGACTCTCCTTGCCCCGATTGACCCAGACGAAATAGGCCGAAAGCCCCTTGACACTGCGATCGTAGTCGCGGGCGAAATCTCCATGGCCCGGTCGCTCGACCTTGATCACGCGCGCGCCCAGATCTGCGAGCTGACGGGTGGCGAAGGGCGCGGCCACGGCCTGTTCGAGAGCGACGACGGTGATGCCGTGCAGGGGAAGTGTCAACTCGACTCCTTGCTTGGATTATATGACCGGCCCTGTGGACAGTCCGTCACGCTCCGATCGCTCCGTGCATAGCCTCGCGTCATGGACTTCGAAGAGCAGCACAGTGTCGGTGAGTTCCACGGGCGTTCAGGGGGCGGGCCGCAGCCGGTAGGAGTAGCTGTACTGGCGGTCGGCGTGCAGCAGATGGCGCTCCAGCGGCGCCGCCCCCCAGGAGTCGTTGCCGCCCACTCCCATCTGCCGGTGATTGACGCCCAGGAATGTCTCGCCGCGTGGCTCGAGCTCGTGAGGGTGGCGGGGCCCGTCCGCGTCGAAGGGTGTCCAAGGCAGGGCGCTGATCTCCAACAACCCCGCTGCACCCCCTGGTTCGGCCAGCACGGTAAGCCCGCTCCCGTCCCGCCCTGTGAGCGAGACACTGCGCACGTCCGTCACATTGCCGCTCTCCTGCGGACGGGCGTATGGCATGGTGGGCCTGTCCAAGAGGCGGTCGTAGCGGCCGACGAAGGACCCGGTGAACCGGTCCTGATAGTTCTCCTGCGGCCCCCGTCCGTACCAGCTGAGCGCCCGATAGGCGGCCGGTACGGTCAACAGGGCACCCACCAGTGGCAGGTCCGGGAGGCCCTGGCCGGGAAGCAGGGTATGGCGTACGTGCATCTCGCCGTCCCCGCGCACGGTGAAGACGGTCGTCCAATGGGACACGGCGGGAGCCGTCGGAAGGGTCGCCGTGACGCTGAGGACGACCTCTCCGGACGCGGTCCGTGCGACCTCGACCCCGGTGACAGTGCGATTGGCGCCCGCATCGCGCCAGGTGCGCGACGTGACCTGGACGCCCCGCCCGATGTCATTGTCGGTCGGCGCGCGCCAGAAGTTGGGTACGGGTCCGCCGGACAAGAGCGGTCGGCCGCCGTAGCGGTAGGTGGTGAGCGTTCCGGTGGACCTGTCCAGGACCAGATCGAGTTCCGGACCCGTGACGGTGACGGTCTGCGCGGTCCGCGCGACGGAGAGGGCCTGAACGGGAGCGGGGCTGACGTGGGAGGGTGCCGGGGTGCCCCAGGGCAGGGCGAATTGCTCGGAGGCGACGACATGGCCCGCCGTGGCCCAGGATGTTGCGGTGCGGAGGGCGAAGGAGACGTTCAACCAGTACTCGGCGTCGGGCGCCGGTTGCTGCGGTGGCTTCAACGGCAGCTGTACGGCCGCGATTTCACCTGGTCCGGCTTGTGGCGGGGCAAGGGTGCCGTGCTGGACACGGACCCCGTCGCAGGTGACCTCCCACAGCAGCTCGTATCCCCGGAGGTCGGTGAAGAGCTGACGGTTGTCGACCCGCACGACTCCGTTGCCGAGATCCCCGGCGGACATGCGCAGCGACTGATAGACCTTCTTGACCTCCTGAAGAGCGGGCCGTGGGGCGCGGTCGGCGTCGACGAGGCCGTTGCAGCAGAAGTTGCCGTCCGACGGGTGCCCAGGCTTCCAGTCACCGCCGTAGGAAAGGTAGTTGCCCTTGAGGCCGCCGGGGAGGGGGAGCCTGACGGCCTGATCGGCGAAGTCCCAGATGAACCCGCCATGCAGCAAGGGATGGGCGTCGATGACGTCCCAGTACTCCTTGAGATTCCCCGTGCTGTTGCCCATCGAGTGGGCGTACTCGCACAAGATGTATGGCTTGGTTCCGCCGGACTTCCCGTAGGCCTCGACGGCGTCGGGCGTGGCATACATCCGAGACTCGATGTCCGCGACCTCGTTCATGCCCTCGTAGTGCACGGGACGGGACGGATCACGATCGTGCACCCAGTCGGCCATGGCCTGGAAGGTGTCGCCCCGGCCGGCCTCGTTGCCCAGCGACCAGACCACGACACAGGGGTGGTTCTTGTCCCGCTCGACGAGACTGCGGACCCGGTCGAGGCAGGCGGCCGCCCACTCGGGACGGCTCGTCGGCACCGTCTCCCGTACGTCATGCGTCTCCAGGTTGGCCTCGTCGATCACATAGAGGCCGTATGCGTCGCACAGTTCGAGCCAGCGCGGATGATTGGGGTAATGGGAGGTACGGACGGCGTTGATGTTGTGCTGCTTCATGATGCGGATGTCCTGCACCATGCGGTGCAGGGGTACCGCTTGCCCGTGATCCGGATCGGATTCGTGCCGGTTCACCCCGCGGAAGACGAGCGGTTTTCCGTTGATCGTGAGTTCGCCCCGCGCGCAGGAGACGGCACGGAAACCGACGCGAGTGCGCTGGACTTCGAGAATGCGGCCCTCCGCATCGGCCAGCTCGACCGTGACGTCGTAGAGGTTCGGCGCCTCGGCGGACCACAGCGACGGCCGTGGGACGTGGGCACCGATCTCGATCACCGCTTCCCCGGTGGCGGCGTCGAACCGAGCGGTGCCGGTACGGGAGAGGACACGGGCACCCTCCGCGTCGTGCAGGCCGACACGGACGAGATGGTCGGCCGGAGTGGCTGTCGACCCGGCCCGCAGGGTCACCTGCGCCACCAGCTCGGCGTCGCGGAAGTCGGCGTCGAGTTCGGTGCGGACGAAGAGGTCGTGCACATGGACCTGAGGCACGGAGAGGAGGTGGACATCGCGGAAGATCCCGGACAGGTCGATCATGTCCTGGTCCTCCAGCCAACTGCCGTTGGACCAGCGGTAGACCTCGACCGCCAGCGTGTTCTCCTCCGCGCCCCGGTCCGTCCGCAGATAGGGGCTGAGGTCGAACTCGGCAGGGGAGTAACTGTCCTCGCTGTAGCCGACGGGCTCGCCGTTCACCCAGATGAAGAACGCGGACTTGACGCCCTGGAAGGAGATCAGGATCCGGCGCCCGTGCCACTCGTCGGGGACGGTGAAGGTGCGCCGGTAGGAACCGACCGGGTTGAAGCCGGTCGGCGCGTGCGGGGGTGTGGGCTGCTCGTATCCGGTCCAGGGGTAGCGGACGTTGAAATAGGTCGGCTCGGGGTAGCCCTGCATCTCCCAGTTGCCGGGTACCGCGATGCGGTCCCAGCCGGTGTCGTCGAAATCGGGGGGCCAGAAGTCCAGGGGACGTTCCGCCGGGTTCCTGGACCAGGCGAAGCGCCACTCGCCGTTGAGCGAGCGGTAGTACGGCGAGTCGGCGGGCCCGGAGGAGAGGGCGGACCGCACATCGGCGAAGGGGACGAGCGGGCTACGGGCGGATTCCCGGTTCATCTGGAAAACCTCGGGGGAAGCACCGGTGACGACGGTGGCGCGGGGGTCCGGTCGTGGTGCGCGCATGCGTCAACTCCGAACGTCGAAGGGGTACGCGGAGGTGGGCCGAGGATCTCCCGCCACGAGGATCACTTCCAACGTGCGTGGACCGTGAACTCCTTCGACCCGGTCCAGCTCGATGTCGCTGGTCGCGGAAGGGCCCGAGATCCAGGTCAGCGGACGGTCCGGCGCCAGGCGGAGGAGGGCCTGGGGCACGGAGTCCACGACCTGGTCCGCGATCCGCACCACGCACAGGTGGTGGTCGGGTACGAGCGAGATGCTGCGGCGCCCCTGGTCCGGGCCCGCGTCGAGGACGACTGTGCCGGTCTCGGCGATGGCCAGCGCACAGCCTGTGACGACGCTGTCGATCGCGTCCAGTTCGCCCGGCGACAGCGCGGCGGATGCGGAGTCGGTCACGATGTCCACCGGTGCCTCGGCGAGCCAACGGTCCGGCAGCCCGGTCGGCACGACCACGCGCCGTGCGCCCCGGGCGGCCAGCAGACGCGAAAGGAGCACGGGCAGACCGGCCTCGTCCGAGCGGTGCACGAGGGCGCGGTAGTCCGTCAGGTTCCGGGCGAGCAGATCGACGGACTCGATGGGGGTGTGCTGCCCGTGCGTGGACAGATAGTCGCGTGCCACGGGGTGACCTTCCGGGAGCTCGTCGTGCGGCACGTCCGCCAGCGCGCGCCGCACGCGTCCCAGGATCCGTTCCCTGCTCGCGGCGGTGTTCATGTCGCGTCCCCTCGCGTACGGGCCCACCAGTCCCGGAAGGATTCAGCCGGTACGTCGGGCAGCTCCCGGGTGTCCGTCCAGGCCCGGCCCGGGCCGGGAAGCCGTCCGGGGAGGAGCCCGCGGGTACGGGACAGGAGCCGCTGGCCGTGGCGCAGCGCACCCGGGTGGTCGAACGTCCAGCGGGCGGCCCGCATCATGGCGCGCTCGGCCCGGTGTCTCCTGGCCGGCTTGATGACGGTCCGTGTTCCGCGCAGGGTCACCACGCCTCCTTCCACGACCCGCTCACGCAGATGGACCAGGACCTCCGGGATGTCGATGGCGACCGGGCACACCTCGAAACAGGCGCCGCACAGCGACGAGGCATACGGAAGGGACTCCTCCAGTGGGGAGGCGAGACCGCGCAGCTGGGGGGTGAGGATCGCGCCGATCGGGCCTGGGTACGGCGAGCCGTACGCATGGCCCCCGGCCCGCTCGTACACGGGACAGACGTTCAGGCAGGCCGAGCAGCGGATGCAGCGCAGTGCCTGGCGGCCGACCTGGTCCGCGAGGGTGTCCGTGCGGCCGTTGTCGAGCAGCACAAGATGGAAGAAGCGCGGGCCGTCGCCGTCGGTGGTGCCTGTCCACATCGACGTGTACGGGTTCATCCGCTCCGCCGTCGAGGAGCGGGGCAGGGTCTGGAGGAAGACCTCCAGATCCCGCCACGTCGGCACGACCTTCTCGATACCGACGACCGAGATCAGCGTCTCCGGGAGGGTCAGACACATCCGGCCGTTGCCCTCGGACTCGACGATCACCAAGGTGCCGGTCTCGGCGACCATGAAGTTCGCCCCGGAGACACCGACCTTGGCGCGCAGGAACTTCTCCCGCAGATGCAGCCGTGCCGCCTCGGCGAGATCGGCCGACCGGTCGCTCAGTCCCTCGGGTGCCGGGCGCCCCCAGTTCGCCATGCGGTCGCGGAAGATATCGCGGATCTCACCGCGGTTGCGGTGGATCGCGGGGACCAGGATGTGCGAGGGGAGGTCGTCACCGAGCTGGACGATCAGTTCGGCGAGGTCGGTCTCGTAGGCGTGGATCCCGGCCCGCTCCAGAGCCTCGTTGAGACCGATCTCCTGGGTGGTCATCGACTTGACCTTCACGACTTCGGTCTCACCGGTGGCCCGCACCAGCTCCGTGACGATGCGATTCGCCTCCGCGGCGTCGGCCGCCCAGTGCACCCTGCCGCCCGCGCGGGTCACGGACTCCTCCAACTGCACGAGGTAGTGGTCGAGATGGCGCAAGGTCCGGTCCTTGATCGCGGCTCCTGCGCTGCGCAGCCGGTCCCAGTCGGCCAATTCAGCGACCGCCTGGGCACGTTTCGCACGGATGGTGTGTGTCGCGTGGCGGAGGTTGGAGCGCAGCCGGCTGTCACGGGTCGAGACGGCCGCGGCCTGAGGGAAGGCCGGCATGCCCAGATAGGTGGCGCTGTGAGGCCGGCCCAGGGAACCGCCGTCGGCCTGGTCCGACGGCCCCGTCGCACTGCCCACGTGACGACCCTTGCGACCGCTGCTCACCGGAGGTCGCCCTCCTCGCCGGCGAGTACCTCCGCGATATGGACGGGACGCACGGCCGAACCTTCACGGGAGAGGATGCCACCGATGTGCATCAGACAGGAGTTGTCGACCGCGCACACAGCCTGCGCGCCGGTCGCTGTGGCGGCGCGTGCCTTGTCGCTGCCCATCGCGGCGGACACGGCGGGGTTCTTCACCGCGAAGGTGCCGCCGAAACCACAGCATTCCTCCGCTCCCGCCAACTCCCGTAGTTCGAGCCCCTTCACCTGCTCCAGCAGGCGTCGGGGGCGGTCGCCGAGGCCCAGGACCCGAAGTCCATGGCACGTGGGGTGGTAGGTGACGGTATGCGGGAAGTACGCGCCGACGTCCGTCACACCGAGGACATCCACGAGGAATTCCGTCAGCTCATAGGTTTTGGCCACCGCGGCGGCCGCCACCTCGGACAGTTCGTCGCCCCGCCCCTCGGCGGCGGCCTTCGCGGCGAGCCGGGGGTAGTTGTCACGGACCATGGCGGCGCAGGAACCCGACGGGGTGACCACGTAGTCATGGTCGCGGAAGGCGGCGCCGTAACGGAGCATCAGCGGCTCGGTCTCGTGGCGGTATCCCGTGTTGAAGAGCGGCTGACCGCAGCAGCTCTGTTCCATGGGGAAGTCGACCCGCACACCGAGCCGTTCCAGCAGGGTGACGACCGCCTGGCCCGTACGCGGGTAGAGCGTGTCATTGACACAGGTGACGAACAGCCCTACGCGCATGTTCCCCTCCCGGCCGTCGGCCTGATCATCCGGCGCCTCATACTGCCGCAGCGGGCGACCGCTGTGAAGGACCGGCTTGCATCGGGCGACCGTCCGGATCCGCGGTCACCACAGGCGCCGTGGATGGGTCGGCGGCGGGGTTTGCCGACATTCCGCTTGAATGTGGGGCATGGCTGATACCACCTTCACTTCCCGCACGATCGGCATCACGACCGGTTCCACGCAGACCGTGTACGACCTCACGGAGGAGTGCGCCGCCTTCCTGCGCGAGGTCGCTCCGGGGCGCGATGGACTGCTGAATGTCTTTACACCGCACGCGACCGCGGGTCTGGCCGTCATCGAGACCGGCTCGGGCAGCGACCACGATCTGCTGGCGGCCCTCGGTGACCTTCTTCCCGCCGATGACCGCTGGCGGCACCGTCACGGCACCCCCGGGCACGGCCGGGACCACGTCCTGCCCGCACTGGTCCCGCCGCACGCCACGCTGCCCGTGGTCGACGGTGAACTGGAACTGGGGACCTGGCAGTCGGTCGTCCTGGTGGATACGAACGTGGACAACCCGGACCGGAAGGTCCGCCTGTCCTTCCTCGGCTGACAGCGGCTGACAGCAACTGATCGCGCTCGGCGGCGGTCGATCGCGGTCGGCAGGGCTCGCCGCGCTCGCCGGATCCGACGCCCCGCGCAGCCCCCGTGCCCTCACAACAATGGCCCTACCAGGCGATCCTGGTAGGGCCTTGGCGCATGGCCGGAAGGCTCATCCGCAGTCGCTCACCGGGGCACTCAGTCCTGCTGGGCCGACTCCGGGAGCTGGCGCAGCTTGACGCTGGTCTTGGTCCGGTAGGCCCAGTCCAGCATCTTCACCGCGTCCGGGTAGCGGTCGGCGGCGTCGTTGAGGATGACGCCCACCACGGTCCGTCCGTCACGCTTGGCGGCGAACACCAGGCACGGACCGGCCGCGGTTCCGGTGCCGGTCTTGATGCCGATCGCGCCCTTGTACGAGCCGAGCAGCTTGTTCGTGTTGTCCCAGTAGTAGGTCCGCTTGACGTTCGCGGCCGTCTGCTGGGTGCCGGTCGTCTTCACGACCGTGCTGAACGTGCTGTTGTCGATCGCGTGCCGGGCGAGCTGCGCCGAGTCGCGGGGCGTCGTGTAGTTGGCCCCGGACGGCGATATGCCGTCGAAGGAGTCGTACTTCGTGTTCTTCATGCCGAGGTCGGACGCCTTCTTGTTCATCTTGGCGATGAACGAGCGCGTGCGCTCCGCCTCGGTGCTGCCGCTGCCGAACGTGTCGGCAAGGGCGTACGCCGCGTCGCACCCCGAGGGCAGCAGCAGGCCGTACAGCAGCTGCCGCACGGTCATCTTGTCGCCCGTGCGCAGATCGGCGGTGCTCGCGCCGTTCCGCGCCACGTAGTCGCGGTAGGACTGCTTGATGGTGACCTTCTTGTTGAGGTCGACCCCGCGTGTGTCCAGAACGACCGTCGCGGTCATCACCTTGGTGGTGCTGGCCATCTGCCGCTTGGTGTCGGCATCCTTGCTCCACAGCTGGCGGTTGCTGCCGCTGTCGAGCAGGAACGCACCCTTGGCGCCGGCCACCGACGGGCCGCTCGCGGCCTCCGCGGTCGTCGCCGGGAGCGCGACGGCGACCGCCGCGGCCGACGCGATCAGAGCCGCGCCCCACCGGCGTGCCGGTCTTTCCCCACATCGCTCCATACATGCCTCTGTTTCTCGCGTGTTGAGTAGAGCGAGCAGATAATCGCACCTACTTCTTCACGGTGAGAAACGGGGCCGGGCTTTCGTCGGGGACGGCCCGTTCACGCGCCGCGCTGAGCCGCCGCCGCGTGACCCACCGCGTCCACCAGCGGCACCACGCGATACGGCACCCGCTCGCGCAGCACGACCTCCGTGCGCGTGCGCACCACACCCGGGAACTGGACCAGTTGCTGGATGACATCCTCCAGATGCCCGGCATCCCGTGCGACGACCCGCGCCATCAGGTCACCCCCGCCGGTTATCGAGAACGCCTCGATGATCTCCGGTACGTCCGCGAGCGCGGTGGCGACCGTGTCCAGATGCCCCTGGGTGACCTCGATATGGACGAAGGCCAGCACGGGGTGGCCGAGCGCGGCGGGGGACAGGCGCGGGCCGGTGGCGGTGATCACACCGTCGCGCTCCAACCGGTCGAGCCGCGCCTGGAGCGTGCCGCGCGCGATGCCCAGCACGCGCGCGTATTCCCGCACGCTCGTACGCGGCTGCTCCAGCAGCAGCCGCAGGATCTTCGCGTCCAGCGTGTCCACGGCCATCGGCCGACGACCTCCCTGTGGTCGTGCTTCCTGGCCGGTAACAGTACCAATGGCCCAGCCTCACACGACGTCAAGTGCCGGGCCGGTCATCGAGGTCAGGACATTCCGGGCCGGCGGATCACGCCCCGGCCAGCGGTGAACGCGGGCTGCTCAGCACCGGCGCGGCCAACTCGGAGAGCGCCTTCTCCAGGTCGTGCAGATGCGCCAGGGCGCGCTCGGCGCCCGGGTGGTGCTGCGGCGCGGAGGCGCCGAACTCGACCGCGGGGGCGGGTGCCTCCGGGGCCGGCAGCAGAGCGTGCAGCGCGGTCTCGACCCGCTGGCAGGCGGCGGTCAGCCGGGCGTCGTGCGACGCGTCCGGGTCGGCGGCCACCGCCGCGAGGCCGCGTGCCTGGTGGACGCAGTCGTCGAGGAACAGCATGACCTGCCGGGCGCGCTGCTTACGGGCCCGGAGCGGGCTGAGCGGGTGCAGCAGCGGTGCGAGGGAAGCGCGCACCTTGGCGAGGAGGAGTTCGAGCTCGGCGACGTGCGGCGTGGGGTCGGCCGAGGCGTCGCCGGCCAGTCGGCGCGCCGATTCCGCCGTGCAGTGGCGTACGGCCAGCAGAGCGCGTCGGATCCAGGCGTCGGTGGAGGCGTGCGTGGTGATGGGCAGGATCACGACGACGGCGATCGCGGCCCCGAAGGCCCCCACGAGGGTCTGCTCGAAGCGCAGCGCCAGCAGACCGGGGTGGAGCACGCCCAGCAGTCCGTACAGCAGGCTGGCCATGACGGTGACGAAGAACATCATCCAGCTGTACGAAAGCGGGGCGGTGTAGAAGATCCCGAAGACGCAGACGGCGACGAGCGCGGCGGTGGGCGCGGGCGCGCCGTCCAGGGGCACGGCGACGAGCAGCCCCATGCTGATGCCCGCCAGGGTGCCGACGACGCGCCGGAAGCCGCGGACCAGGGTCTCGCCCCGCGAGGTGGTGTTGACGAAGATCCACCAGGCGGTGCCGACCGCCCAGTACCAGCGCTCGTCCGAGACGAGCTGTCCGACGCCCAGGGCGAGCGCGCAGGCGAAGGTGTTCTGGAGCGCCTGCCGGGTGGTGGGGCGGGCGAGCCCGCGGGCTGTCAGGGGAGCCGGCCCCGCGGGCGGAGGAGTGCGGCGCTCGATGCACCACAGGCCGAAGCGGACGAGACCGGCGACGGCCACGGACAGGGCCACGGCCGTGCAGAGCCGAGGGAGCTGGGAGGGGACGGCGTGCAGGAACTGGGCCATGAAGAAGGTCATGAACCCGAAGGTCCCCAGGGCGTGACCGCGCGGGCCCCAGCGGCGGGCGTACACCCCGGCGCACACCACGGCGAGGAACGCGGCGTCGCGCATCAGCGGGTGTCCGTGCAGCACCGTCGCCAGGGCGAGGACGGGGAAACCCACGACGGGCAGCAGCGCGGTGGTGACGGCCTGCCCGCCGACCTCGGTGTCGGCGACCGTGAAGAGCGCGAGCAGCGCGGCGAGGCCGCCGGCGACGGCCGCGGTGAGCGAGTGCGTGGCCAGCTCGGAGACGGCCACGGCCGACCCGATGCCCAGGACGGCCCGGGCCGAGATGCGCAGCCGCAGCCGACCCGGGTCCGGAGCGACGAACATCCTCTTCAGCAACTCTTCCGGCTCCCTCTGCGCACAAAACAAAAAGGCGCCGCGAGATCCGCAGCGCCATCGACAGGATCATCAAAGCATCCGGGGGCCCGCTGGCTCAAGAGAAGACGTGAAGACTGTGCCATTGGTACAGCGCTGTGAGCATGGCCTGCGCCACGGAGGACCAACGGACCAGGCCTGACCTGGGGCTTGTCGGTGCCTCCGTGTAGCGTCGGGCGCACAGAGTGGTTCGGTGGGGGAGGGGCGGCACGGTGATCAGCAGCGAGCAGCACAGCCGACGGGGACGGTTCGCATACGTCGGCTCGTTCACGGAGGCGGGCGGGCCGGGCCTGACAGCTGCCGAGGTCGACGCCCGCACGGGCGCGCTCACACCGGTACACGCGACCGACGCCGTGGCCAACCCGTCCTTCCTCACGCTCTCCCCCGGAGCGGATGTGCTCTACGCGGTGAGCGAGACCGACGAGGGCGCCGCCGCGGCCTTCTCCCTGGCCGACCCCGCCCGGCCCGAGCCGCTCGGCGCGCCCGTCCCCGTGCGCGGTGAGGCGCCCACGCACCTCGTCTTCGCCGGTACGCACCTGTTCACCGCCAACTACGGTTCGGGCAGCGTCAGCGCCCTGCCGGTCCGCAGGGGCGGAGTGCTCGGCGCGCCGTCCGCCGTCCTGCCGCACCGGGGCTCGGGCCCGGTGGCCGGCCGGCAGCAGGGTCCGCACGCGCACGCCGTCGTGCCCGACCCCTCCGGGCGCCTGCTGCTCGCCGTGGACCTCGGCACGGACTCCGTGTGGGTCTACGCCCTCGACCCGGCGACAGGTCTGCCGCGCCCGCACCACGAGGTGCGCCTCCGGCCCGGGACCGGTCCCCGTCACCTGGTCTTCCACCCGCGGGGCGACCGGGCGTACGTCCTCAACGAGCTGGAGCCGACCGTCACCGTGTGCCGCTGGGACGCGACGGAGGGCTCCCTGGAGCCGACCGGCGAGACGCGTGTCCTCCTGCCGGGCACAGGCACCGCCACCTACCCGTCGGAGCCCGTCGTCTCCGCGGACGGGCGGTTCCTGTGGGTCGCCAACCGCGGGCACGACAGCATCACCACCCTCGCCCTCGACCCGTCCGGCGACATCCTCGGGATCCGCGCCTCCACCCCCTGCGGGGGCCACTGGCCGCGCGACCTGACCCTGCACCCCGGGGGCCGCCACCTCTACGCCGCCAATGAGCGATCGGGCGACGTCACCTGGTTCACGATCGACCCCGACACGGGCATACCGAGCCCCGCGGGCTCGCTCGCCGTGCCCGCCGCGTCCTGCGTGATCTTCTCCTGAAACGGCCGGAGGGGCTCCCGCGGTGCGGAAGCCCCTCTCCGGGCGCCGGTCGGCTCCGGCTGCGGTCTTCTACGGCTGTATCGCCGGGTGTGCGGCACGTGACGGCAGCGTTCGCCCTGCCGGGCACGTGCGTTTGAGGATCCGTACGGGTGCGGATCCGTACGGGTGCGGATCCGTACGGGACGAAGCGTCAGCGGACCGGTGCGCCCTGGAGCGACGGCTGCGTCGACAGACCCAGCACGGCCGCGTACTTGGCCAGGGCCAGCTTGCCGATCGCCGGGTAGGCGCCCAGCGGCTCGGCCGCGGCACAGGACACCTCGCGCGCGGCCTCGGCCGCGAGCCCCTCGGCCACCTCGGGGCCGATGATGCACGGGGCGAGCGCCAGGTTCCGGGAGCCGGACGAGCGCAGCTGCTCCGCTGCCCGGGCGATGGCGCCCTCTTCGTCCAGCGCCGCCGCCAGCACGGGCACGGCGAGACGTGCCGACAGCAGCATGCCGGTGATGCCCGCCGCCTGCACGGCCTCCTCGCCGCCGACGGTCGCCAGGATGATGCCGTCCGCCGCGGTTGCAACTGTGAACAGTCGTGCGCGGTCGGCGCGGGCCAGCCCGGCCTCCGAGAGGCGCACGTGCAGGGCCTCGGCGAGCAGCGGATGGGGGCCCAGCGTGTCGGTGAGCTCGGTGACGGAACCGCTGTTCATCACCGCTTGGCGTATCCGGCGCAGGAGCGCGCTGTCCGGGCCCGCCAGCAGCGGCACGGCCACGGCCGTGGGATAGCGGTCCCAGGAATCGGCTCCGTCCGCCTGGGGGCCGCCCTGGGCTTCGCCGGCGCGAGCGGCCCGCTGGGCGGACGCGTGGGCCAGGACCGACTCCAGCGACGGATAGCCGACATCGCCGCCGTCGGCGTCCACATAGCCGACGCGCGCGTCGAGCCCGGGAAGCTCGGAGCGGGCGATGCTGAGGGTCTCCTCGGCGAGCCGGCGGGTGGCGAGGTCGGGCGTCCCCGGTACGGCGAGGACGAGCGGCGGCGCGCCCGTCGGCGCGGCCGCGGGTTCCGGCCGCCGGTGCCGTCCGGGCTGGCGGGGACGCGGCATTCGTACAGGCAGGCCAGGCGCGGGCCCTGTGGGGGAGCTCATGGCGCCGCATGTTAGCCGTTCATCGCACCGGACCGTTCGGGCGGGGGCGTTTCAGAGCCGTCTGTCCGGATTTATTCGTCCAGACATACGGTCCACGCAGAGTCGTTCAGCAAATGATACGCAACATCGCGGGGTCCGTGGGCAATCGCAGACTGTCCGTCATCAAGGCTCCTGCCACGCGCAATGCGCCGTCGAGCGGCGTGCCCGCGGCGTCGACGAGTTGCGCATGGGGCAGTTGCGATTGCAATTCTTCGTGCAGTGGTGCGAGCAGCGGGTCACCCATGCGAAACAGTCCGCCCGTGAGTGCGACTTCATACGTCACATCCGTCGCCCGCGGCTCCGCCGTTCCTGCTGGCGGGCAGGCCATTCGGCCGGATTCCGGCCGGTCGCTCGGGCAGACCGCGGCGGCGGCCCCGGCGATGTGCCGGGCCGCCTCGCGAAGGATCCGGGCGGCGACGGGATCGGCCGGAGCGCACCGGGCGACCTCCGGTGCGAACGAGGCGAGCACGGCGGGCCGGTCCGGTCGGGGGTACAGCGCGGCGGGCAGATCCGCTGCCGGACCGAAGACGGCGGTCGCCCGGGCCAGCAAGGCGCTCGACCCGCCGGCCCGCCCGTCGTACGCGCGCAGCGCCGCTTCGAGCCCGGCGCGGCCGATCCACGCGCCGCCGCCGCTGTCGCCGAGCAGATGCCCCCAGCCGTCCGCGCGGCGCCAACCGCCTTGCGGGGTCAGGTCGGTGCCGAGCGCGACCATTCCGGTGCCCGCGGCCACCACGGCCCCCGGACGCTGCCCGAGCGCGCCCGTGTACGCGGTGACCGCGTCCGAGGCGAGCGCGAGGCGGCGTACCCCGAGGGCCCCGCGCAGCGCGTCGGGCAGTACGGCGCGGAGGTCCGCCCCCAGGGCGACCATTCCGGCGGCGCCCACGCAGGCGGCTTCGCAGTGCTCCGCACCGGTGCGGGCGAGCAGGTCCCTGGCGGCGGGCAGGACGAGGTCGAGGAGGCGTCGGGCGTCGACCCCCGCCGGGGCCGGGGAGGTCCAGGTCAGCGGCGAGCCCGTGCCGTCCGCGGGAGCCACGGCGATCCGGATCCCCGAACCGCCCGAGTCGATCCCCAGGACATGGCCCGCCGTCGTCGTCACCGGCCCGGCCGGATCACGGAAGCTGCCAGTCCACCGGGGCCGCCCCCTGGCGGACCAGCAGCTCGTTGGCCCGGCTGAACGGCCGGGAACCGAAGAAGCCGCGATCGGCCGACATGGGGGAGGGGTGCGCGGACTCGACGGACGGCACGCTGCCCAGCAGCGGCCGCAGATTGCGCGCGTCACGGCCCCACAAGATCGCCACCAGCGGGCCGCCGCGGGCGACGAGCGCACGGATCGCCTGCTCGGTGACCTCCTCCCAGCCCTTGCCCCGATGCGCCGCGGGCTTGCGCGGGGCGGTGGTCAGGGCCCTGTTGAGCAGCAGGACGCCCTGCCGGGTCCACGGCGTGAGGTCGCCGTTGGACGGGCGGGGCAGGCCCAGGTCGGTGTGCAGCTCGCGGTATATGTTCTCCAGGCTGCCGGGCAGCGGTCGCACCTCGGGTGCGACCGAGAAGCTCAGGCCCACGGCATGGCCGGGTGTCGGATAGGGGTCCTGACCGACGATCAGCACCCTTACGTCGTCGAAGGGTTGCTGGAAGGCGCGCAGTACATTCGCGCCGGAGGGCAGGTACGTACGGCCCGCGGCGATCTCGGCGCGCAGGAAGTCGCCCATCGAGGCGATGCGCCCGGCCACCGGTTCCAGTGCCTTGGCCCAGCCAGGTTCGACGATCTCGTTCAAAGGTCGTGCAGCCACGGGGCGTCACTCTACTGGCTCAGTGCGTGCTCGTACGAACGCGTCCGGCTCGTGGACGGGTTCCGGCCGTGCCCGGTGTCCCCCGAACGGGTGGGCGTCGCACGCGAGACCCGTCGGCGGGGGCGATCGGAAGGCCTTGTACGAAGGGTGTCGTAATTCGATGAATCTCGTAGTACGGTGTTTCTCGTACCAGCCGCAGCGCGTCGGCTGCACCGGCGGAAACGGAGTCTTTGATGAGTGCCCTCTTCGAGCCCTTCACCCTGCGATCGCTGACCATCCCCAACCGGGTCTGGATGGCGCCCATGTGCCAGTACAGCGCGGCCGACCACGGCCCCGACATGGGCGTGCCGACCGACTGGCACTTCGCCCACCTCGCGGCCCGTGCCGTCGGCGGCGCGGGGCTGATCCTCGCCGAGGCCACGGCCGTCTCTCCAGAGGGGCGCATCTCGCCCGCCGACCTGGGGCTGTGGAACGACCGGCAGGTGGAGGCGTTCCGGCGCATCACCTCCTTCCTGGAGGCGAACGGCACCGTTCCGGGTGTCCAACTCGCCCACGCGGGGCGGAAGGCGTCGACCGATCGCCCGTGGCGCGGCGGCGGCCCCGTCGGCCCGGAGGCGCACGGCTGGACGACCGTCGCCCCCTCCCCGCTGCCGTTCGCGGAGGGCCACCCCACGCCGCGCGAGATGACCACCGACGACATCGGGCGCGTGGTCCGGGACTTCGCCGCCGCCGCGCAGCGGGCGCTCGCGGCCGGATTCAAGGTCGTCGAGATCCACGGCGCCCACGGCTATCTGATCAACGAGTTCCTGTCCCCGCACAGCAACCACCGCACCGACGAGTACGGCGGCTCCTTCGAGAACCGCACCCGTCTCGCGCTGGAGATCGTGGACGCGGTGCGCGCCGTGTGGCCCGAGGAACTGCCGGTGTTCTTCCGGATCTCCGCCACGGACTGGCTGACGGAGAACCCGCAGGACGCGCGCGAGGGCTGGACCGCCGACGACACCGTGCGCTTCGCGAAGGACCTCGTCGCGCACGGCGTGGACCTCCTCGACACCTCCACCGGCGGCAACGCGCCGGACGCCACCATTCCCACCGCGCCCGGCTACCAGGTCCCCTTCGCCGCCAGGGTGCGTGACGAGACCGGTCTGCCGGTGGCCGCGGTCGGTCTGATCACCGACCCCCATCAGGCGGAGGAGGTCGTCGCCTCGGGCCGTGCGGACGCGGTGCTCCTCGGCCGCGAGCTGCTCCGCAACCCCTACTGGCCGCTGCAGGCGGCCGTCGCCCTGGGGCTCCCGCCGCGCCGGCCCGCCCAGTACGGCAGGGCTGCCTGACGGTCGTAAGGGAAGGGCCGGGGCCGTGGGAGCGATTCCTCCCACGACCCCGGCCCTTGTCGCTACGGACGGCCCGAGGCGACGGCTACTTCAGCGCGCTGCGCTTCTGCCACTGGTCCCACGTCTCCTGCCAGACCTCCAGGCCGTTGCCGACGTCGGTCACCTTGGTGCTGGTGGTGTTCTTGACCTCGACGGTCGAGCCTATGGGCAGGAAGTCGTAGACGCGCTTGGCGTCGCTGGTGGTCATGCCGAAGCAGCCGTGGCTGTTGTTCTCCACGCCGATCGACTGGTTCCAGGGCGCCGAGTGCAGGAAGGTGCCGGACGCGGTCAGGTGGGTGACCCACTTCGAGTCCAGCATCCACTCGTTGCCGTGGCCGATGGTGGCCGAGTCCATGGTCTCGGCCGCGTTCTTGCTGCGCACGGTGTGGATGCCGCCGCGAGTGGGGTCCACGGGCGAGCCCGCGGAGCCCTTGATGTCCCCGACGGGCTTGCCGTTCTCGTACATCGTGAGGGTGTGGCTGGGAACGTCGATGACGGCCTTGTGGTCGGCGCCTATGGAGAAGCCGAACTCGTAGTTCTTCGCGAACCAGCCGCCCTCGCCGGAGTCGATGCCGGAGAGGCCGCCGTTGACGGAGACCTTGGTCCCGGAGGGCCAGTAGTCCTTGGGGCGCCAGTCGATCCTGTCCTGGCCCGACCAGTCCTTCACCCAGCCCCAGGCGCCCTCCACCTTCGGCTGCGTGGTGACCTTCAGGGACTTCTCGATCTCGGCGCGCTTGCTCTTGTCCACCGGATTGTCGAAGAGGATCGAGACCGGCATGCCCGTGCCGACGGTCTCCCCGTTGCCCGGCGTGTTGGTGAGCTTGTTGACCTTCGGCGCCTGCTGCGTGGTGAAGGTGGCGGTCGAGGAGGACTCCTTGCCCTTGCCGTCCTTGCCGCCCTTCGCCGTGGAACGCACGGTGTAGGTGGTCTGCGGGCCGACCTTGCCCTCCGAGGTCCAGGAGGAGCCGTCGGCGGTCAGCTGCCCCTCGACCTTGTGGCCCTTGTCGTCCTTGACCTCCACGCCGGTCAGCCGTCCGCCGTCGGCCTTCACCGATATGGGAGAGCCGAGCTTCACCTCCTTGCCCTCGGCCGGGGTGACGGTGATCCGGGCCTCCGACCCGGCATCGGCACTGGAGCCGCCGGACCCCCCGGAACAGGCGCTGAGCGCCAGGGAACCCATGAGAGCGGCTGCCAACAGGACGGAGCGACGGCCCGATCCGACGTGCACGTGAGTCGACCTTTCTCGTATCAGCAGAGCGAGCGGCGGGTCACGGCCGCGTCGTCCGAACCGGTCGACAGCACCCCCCCGCCACACTTCTAGAGATGATCGACACGCATGTACGGTTGCGCGAAAAAAGGAAACATTTGTACGGCCCACCGATTGGGTGGGCCGGTTTGGGCGGCCACCGCACCCGGCGGGGGGTCTGTCGCGGGCCGAAGCTCCTACGATGCCTCTCGTAGTAGGGGCGGTGTCGAAGTACGATGGATCTCGTACACCGGCTCCCGGTGACGCCTTCGCGGGCCCTCCGAAGCCTTAGCCGACCTGAAGGAGCAGCCGTGCAGACGCAGACCCGGCCCCCGTCCACAGGCCGTTCGCTCGAGCACCCCGAACGGGACGAGATCCGTCTCGAAAGCGTGCTGCACGCACTCTCCGACCCCGTACGGCTGACGATCTTCCGCAGCCTCGCCCGCGCCGAGGACGAGCTGTCCTGTTCGGTGTTCGAGCTGCCGGTCAGCAAGTCCACCACCACGCACCACTTCCGCGTGCTGCGGGAGAGCGGCGTGATCCACCAGATCTACCGCGGCACCGCGAAGATGAACGCCCTGCGCCGCGACGACCTCGAAGCTCTCTTCCCCGGGCTGCTCGACGCCCTCCTCACGTCGGCCGCCCACCAGGCGGACCGGCTCGCGAACGACTGAGCCGCGCGGACGCCGGGACGCTCAGCCGCGGCTGCGGGCCGCGGCCAGCAGCCCGTCCCAGTCCGGGATCTTCACCGGACCACGGCCCAGCCGGCGGCCGAGCGCGGACTCCGCCGCCTCGATCCCGAGCCAGCCCGGCCACTCCACCAACTCCCGGACCGTCGCGCGCAGAGCGGAACGCGCGTCCTCGGCGGGGCGGCGCGCCCTCAGCGCCTCGGCGTCGGCCAGCAGCGAGCCGACCGTCTCCTTGGCGCACGAACGATTGGTGCCGATCACCCCGGTCGGCCCGCGCTTGATCCACCCCGCGACGTACTCACCGCGCGACGGGGCCCCGTCGCGCAGCACTCTGCCCTGCGCGTGCGGCACGGTCCCGCGCTCGCCGTCGAAGGGCAGCCCCGCGATCGGCACCCCTCGGTAACCCACCGACCGCAGCACCAACTGCGCCTCGATCTCCTCGAACCGGCCCGTGCCCGCCACGCCGCCACGCCCGTCCGGCACGGTCCGCTCGAAGCGCACCGCGCGCACCGCACCGTCCCCGAGCAGCGCGACCGGGCGCAGGAAGAACCGCAGGTGGATCCGGCGCGCACGCCCCAGCCGCGGCGCCTCTCCCCAGCCCCGCAGGACGTCGACATTGCGCCGGCCGGCGGACGGCAGACCGGACGGGTCCGCCCACGCGGGATCCAGCGCCGCCTCATCGGACCGTACAAGTGCCTCGGCGCCCGGCAGCGCCCCCAGCTCGCGCAGTTCCTTGGTGGTGAACTTCGCCTGGGAGGGCCCGCGCCGGCCCACCATGTGGACGTCCCGCACGCGGCTGTCGGCGAGCGCGGCCAGGGCGGCGTCCGGTACGTCGGTGGGCCGCAGCTCATCGGCGCCGCGCGCCAGCACCCGGGCCACGTCGACCGCCACATTGCCGACCCCGATGACGACCGCGGAACGCGCACCGAGGACGAAGCCGCCGGGCGCGGCATCCGGATGGGCGCTGTACCAGGAGACGAACTCCGTGGCCGAGAAGCTGCCGGGCAGATCCTCACCCGGAATGCCGAGCCTGCGGTCGGTCGCGGCACCGACGCAGTAGACCACCGCGTGATAGAGCTCCAGGAGCCGACGCGGCGTCAGGCCGCCCGGTCCGTCGCCGACCGGGACGTTGCCCAGGAAGGCGATGGCCGGGTGCTCCAGGGCGGTGCGCAGCGTGCTCTGGAGCGACTTGATCTTCTCGTGGTCGGGCGCCACCCCGTAGCGCACCAGCCCGTACGGACAGGGCAGCCGGTCCAGGACGTCCACCGTCACTCCGGGGACGTCCTGTTGCTGCACCAGTGCCTGGGCGGTGTAGACCCCGCTCGGTCCCGACCCGACGACTGCGACGCGAAGCACGGTGGGCCCCTTCCCGCGGGCTGTCCCCGCAGACGTCCCGCAGATGCGTCAAGGATGACACCGGGGGAGGGGATACGGGAGAGGCACCGGAGGCCGTGGCGAGTCGGAGGGAGGTGCTGCCCCGGTCCCGGGTGAGCCGTGTCTCACCCGAGTGGCGCCACTTGTATATGAAACGAGTTGCATAGCAGGATCCGGGGTATGGCGCTCGAGCACGCGATCCTCGTCTCCCTGCTGGAGAAGCCGGGCTCCGGCTATGAGCTGGCCCGGCGGTTCGAGCGGTCCATCGGCTACTTCTGGACCGCCACCCATCAGCAGATCTACCGCGTCCTCAAGCGGATGGAGGCCGACGGCCGGCTCGACGTCCGCGAGGTGCCGCAGCAGGGCCGGCCGGACAAGAAGGAGTACTCCGTCGCCGCCCTCGGCCGGACAGCCCTGTCCCAATGGCTGCACGAGCCGATCGAACCCGAGAGCGTCCGCCACGACCTCGCCGTGAAGATCCGCGGCGCGGCCTTCGACGACCCGGCCGCGCTGATCCGCGAGGTCGAGCGGCACCACCGCGCGCACACCGACCGTCTCGCGCACTACCTCGCGGGCGAGCTGCGCGACTTCACCGGGGCCGGGGCTCCCGCGACGCCCGACGCCGGGCGGGAGCTGCAGCATGTCGTGCTGCGCGGCGGCATCGCGTACGAACGGATGACGCTCGCCTGGCTCGACGACGTGCTCGCCACCCTGCACCGGATCCGTTCCGAGCGCTGATCCTCAACCGTCCACCGCCACCTTCGACCGTCAAGCCGGAAAGGCGAACATCCATGGCCGACCAGCTTCTGTTCAACCCGCGCACCTACGACCCGGCGCACTTCGACCCCGAGACGCGCAGGCTGCTGCGCGCCACCGTCGACTGGTTCGAGGAGCGCGGCAAGCGCAAGCTGATCGAGGACTACCGCTCCCGCACCTGGCTGGCGGACTTCCTCGCGTTCTCGCAGAAGGAGGGGCTCTTCGCGACCTTCCTCACCCCTGCCTCCGCCGCCGACGGGCAGCAGGACAAGCGCTGGGACACCGCCCGGATCGCCGCGCTCAACGAGATCTTCGGCTTCTACGGGCTCGACTACTGGTACGCGTGGCAGGTCACCATCCTCGGCCTCGGCCCGGTCTGGCAGAGCGACAACGCCGCCGCCCGCGCCCGCGCGGCGGAACTCCTCTCCCAGGGCGAGGTGTTCGCCTTCGGCCTGTCCGAGAAGAGCCACGGCGCCGACATCTACTCCACCGACATGCTGCTGGAGCCCGACGGCGACGGCGGCTTCCGGGCCAGCGGCTCCAAGTACTACATAGGCAACGGCAACGCCGCCGGGCTCGTCTCGGTCTTCGGCCGCCGCACCGACGTCGAGGGCCCCGATGGCTATGTCTTCTTCGCCGCCGACAGCCGCCACCCGGCGTACCACCTCGTGAAGAACGTCGTCGACTCCTCCAAGTACGTCAGCGAGTTCCGGCTCGACGACTACCCGGTCGGCGCCGACGACGTCCTGCACACCGGCCGCGCCGCCTTCGACGCCGCCCTCAACACCGTCAACGTCGGCAAGTTCAACCTCTGCACGGCCTCGATCGGCATCTGCGAGCACGCGATGTACGAGGCCGTCACGCACGCGCACAACCGCATCCTCTACGGCCGCCCCGTCACCGCCTTCCCGCACGTGCGCCGCGAGCTGACCGACGCGTACGTCCGTCTCGTCGGGATGAAGCTGTTCAGCGACCGAGCCGTCGACTACTTCCGCTCCGCCGGCCCCGACGACCGCCGCTACCTCCTCTTCAACCCCATGACGAAGATGAAGGTGACCACGGAGGGCGAGAAGGTCATCGACCTGATGTGGGACGTCATCGCGGCCAAGGGCTTCGAGAAGGACACCTACTTCGCCCAGGCCGCCACCGAGATCCGGGGCCTGCCGAAGCTGGAGGGCACGGTCCACGTCAATCTCGCGCTGATCCTCAAGTTCATGCGCAACCACCTGCTGGACCCGGCCGAGTACGCGCCGGTGCCGACCCGTCTCGACGCGGCCGACGACGCGTTCCTCTTCCGGCAGGGACCGGCCCGCGGCCTCGGGTCCGTACGCTTCCACGACTGGCGCACCGCCTACGACGCGTACGCCGCCGTGCCCAACGTCGGCCGGTTCCGGGAACAGGCGGACGCGCTGTGCGAGTTCGTCACCACCGCTGCCCCCGACGAGCAGCAGAGCCGCGACCTCGACCTTCTCCTCGCCGTCGGCCAGCTGTTCGCGCTCGTCGTGCACGGCCAGCTGATCCTGGAGCAGGCGCGCCTGACGGGACTCGAGGAGGACGTGCTCGACGAGCTGTTCGCCGTCCTCGTCCGGGACTTCTCCGCGCACGCCGTGGAGCTGTACGGCAAGGACTCCGCCACCGCGGAGCAGCAGGGCTGGGCGCTGGGCGCGGTCCGCCGCCCGGTCGTCGACGACGCCCGCTCGGCGCGCGTCTGGGAGCGGGTCGAGGCGCTGTCCGGCGCGTACGAGATGGCGCAGTGACAACAGGGCCGCTGCCGCCGGTGCTCACCCGGCGGCAGCGGCCCTTGACGGCCTGACGGCACGGGCTGTCAGCCCCGGATCAGGTCGTCCACCGTGGGAGCCACGGTGCCGAACAGGTCCGTGACGGTCGTCAGGCTCGCCGCCTGGAGCACGGCGGCGGGCAGGAGAGTGCCGTCGGGGGCGACGAGGGGGCGGGTGGCGGTGGCCTCGGCGACGACGGTGGGGCGGTAGCCGAGGTTGAAGGCGCCCTGGGCGGTGAAGGTGACGCACATGTGGGTCATGAAGCCGGCCAGGACCAGGTCGGGCCCGGCACCGAGCTCCCGCAGGGCCTCCTCCAGCCCCGTGTCGTGGAAGGAGTCGGGGAAGCGCTTGACCACGACGCGCTCGCCCTCGACGGGGGCGACCTCGTCGCAGACGGCCCCGATCCGGGCGCGGATGTCGTAAGGAGTGCCCTCGCCGCCGTCGTTGACGATGTGGACCACCGGAGTGCCCGCGGCGCGGGCCGCGGCGAGCAGACGGGCGCCGGCGGCGAGGGCGGCTTCGGCGCCGTCCAGCTCCATCACGCCGGTGCGGTAGGTGTTCTGGAAGTCGATCATGATCAGGGTCGCATCGGCCAGGCGGGGCAGCCGGCCGTCGAGGCCGATCACGTCGCGCAGGGTCGTGGAAGCAGTCATCACAAGGGGTCCTTTTCCATATAGGGATGCGGGCATGGCGAAGCCGCGCGGCGGCGCTCGCCTGCCGGGAGGGGGATCGGTTCAGGCGGTGGTGCGGAAGCCGCGGCGATAGGACGCCGGGGTCGTGCCGATCTGCTTGCGGAAGGCCCGGTGCAGCGTCTCCACGGAGCGCAGACCGCTGGCCTTCGCGACCTGCTCCAGCGGTTGGTCGGTGCCCTCCAGCAGGCGGCGGGCGGCCTCCACCCGGGCCGCCTCGACGTAGTCGGCCGGGGTGGTGCCGGTCTCCTTGCGGAAGACCCGGGCGAAATGCCGCTCGCTCAGGCTCATCCGCGCGGCCAGCGCGGCCGCGGACAGGTCGGCGTCCGGGTGCTCGGCGATGTACAGCCGCAGGTCGTCGATGTCCCGCCGCGAGGCGGCGGGGCGGCTGAGCGGGACGCTGAACTGGCTCTGGCCGCCCTGGCGTTTGAGGTACATCACCAGCTGCCGGGCCACCGCCAGCGCGAGGTCCTCGCCGTGGTCCTCGGCCACCAGGGCCAGCGCGAGGTCCATGCAGGCGCTGATCCCGGCCCCGGTCCACACCCGCCCCGAGCGGACGAAGATCGGATCCGGGTCCACCGTGACCCGCGGGTGCTCGGCCGCGAGCTGGGCCGCGGTCGACCAGTGGGTGGTCGCCGTACGCCCGTCGAGCAGCCCGGCCGCGGCCAGCAGGTGCGCGCCCACGCACACGGACGCCACCCGCCGTGCGTACGGGGCGGTGGCCCGTACCCAGTCCACGACGTCGTGGTCGATCCGGGCCACCGGACCGTCCGGGCCGAGGTCGACCGCGCCGGGGACCAGCAAGGTGTCCACCGCCGCGCCGACCTCGCCGAAGGACAGGTCGGCGATCAGCCGGACACCCGCCGACGTGACCACCTCGCCCCGCTCCGGGCCCGCCAGACGGACCCGGTAGCCCGCCCGGCCACCGGTCTCCCGGTTGGCCAGCGCGAAGACCTCGGCCGGGCCGGTGACGTCGAGGAGATCGACATCGGGGAAGACCGCGATGACGACGCGGTGGGTGAGGGACATGTCTCCATCGTTGCCGCGCGGTGGCATGACCGCAATGACGGGTCTCTGTCATATCCGGCCATGGACCGCCCGGCGCTCGGGGCCGGTGGGCCGGTCCCACACCTGTTCGACGGTCCGCTTTCGGATGGCTTGTCGCAGTGCGGAAAATCGGCGACGCGGGCCGGGGATTTATGGGGCGGCGGGCCGGGAGATATTTTTTCCGTGCCCATCTGTGCCCACCGTGCTACTGTTGATTCCGGTTGCAGTTGTGGTTTCCTGAGAACTTCAAGTGCTCTTTTCGGCCTTGCTGTGCCGAAAAGTGCACTTTCGTGTTTCCGGTGCTTTCCGGCCGGGGCGATCATCACCGCGACGAGAGGGGCGCACCGTGCACCCCTCGGGCACTGCCCCGAAGGAGAGTTACATGGCTACTGGCACCGTGAAGTGGTTCAACGCTGAAAAGGGCTTCGGCTTCATCGAGCAGGAGGGCGGCGGTCCCGACGTCTTCGCCCACTACTCGAACATCGCCACCCAGGGCTTCCGCGAGCTCCAGGAGGGCCAGAAGGTGAACTTCGACGTCACGCAGGGCCAGAAGGGCCCGCAGGCGGAGAACATCACCCCCGCCTGACGCCGAGGCGTTTGACACAGCTGGGGCCCGCACCTTGGGTGCGGGCCCCAGCTCGTTGCTTTTCCGGGGTCCGCCCCGTTGCCGCAAAGGATTTCAGCCGCGGCATCATTTCGCTGTTCCGGTCGTGACCGATTTTCCGTGGCCGGGATTCGCTTCGTTTTTCCCGGCTCGTTCTTGAGATCCTCTGCGCGGCGCACCGCCGCCGGAAATTCCTCGATACGTGCCGCATCGAGGAAGGTTCTGAATGAACCGCACAGCTCGTACGAACGACCGTTTCTCCCGCACCCGTAAGGGCGGATCCGCCGGTTCCGGCCGTGGCTTCCGCGCGCAGGCCCAGGGCCGGTCCGGAGGCGGCACCGCCAAGCGCCGTCCCGCCGCGCTGCAAGGGGAGTTCGCGCTGCCGGTCACCATCACCCCGGCCCTGCCCGCCGTCTCGGCGTTCGACGAACTGGACATGCCGTCCGCGTTGCTGTCGACGCTCGCCGGTCTCGACGTGACCGAGCCGTTCCCGATCCAGGCCGCGACCCTGCCGAACTCGCTGGCCGGGCGGGACGTCCTGGGCCGCGGTCGCACCGGCTCCGGCAAGACCCTCGCGTTCGGCCTGGCGCTGCTCGCCCGTACCGCCGGGCAGCGTGCCGAGCCGCGGCAGCCGCTCGTCCTGGTCCTCGTCCCCACCCGGGAGCTGGCCCAGCAGGTCACCGACGCGCTCACCCCCTACGCCCGGTCGCTGAAGCTGCGGCTGGCCACCGTGGTCGGCGGCATGTCGATCGGCCGCCAGGCCAGTGCGCTGCGCGGCGGCGCCGAGGTGGTCGTCGCGACCCCGGGCCGGCTCAAGGACCTCATCGAGCGCGGCGACTGCCGTCTGGACCGCGTGGGCATCACCGTCCTGGACGAGGCCGACCAGATGGCCGACATGGGCTTCATGCCCCAGGTGACGGAACTGCTCGACCAGGTGCGCCCCGAGGGCCAGCGGATGCTCTTCTCCGCCACCCTGGACCGCAACGTCGACCTCCTGGTCCGCCGCTACCTGCACGACCCGGTGGTCCACTCGGTCGACCCCTCGGCGGGCGCGGTCACCACGATGGAGCACCACGTGCTGCACGTCCACGGTGCCGACAAGTACGCGACCACCACCGAGATCGCCGCCCGCGACGGCCGGGTGATCATGTTCCTGGACACCAAGCACGCCGTGGACCAGCTCACCAAGCACCTGCTGCACAGCGGCGTGCGCGCCGCGGCGCTGCACGGCGGCAAGTCGCAGCCCCAGCGCACCCGCACGCTCGCCCAGTTCAAGACCGGGCACGTCACGACGCTGGTGGCCACCAACGTCGCGGCCCGCGGCATCCACGTGGACAACCTCGACCTCGTCGTGAACGTCGATCCGCCCACGGACCACAAGGACTACCTGCACCGCGGTGGCCGCACGGCCCGCGCGGGCGAGTCCGGGGTCGTCGTCACCCTGGTCCTGCCCAACCAGCGCCGTGACATGGTCCGTCTGATGGCCGACGCCGGCATCACCCCGCAGACCACCCAGGTGCGTTCCGGTGAGGCCGAGCTGAGCCGCATCACGGGCGCCCAGGCGCCCTCGGGCGTTCCCGTCACCGTCACCGCGCCGGTGGCGGAGCGCGCGAAGCGCGGCGCGTCCTCGGCCCGGGGCAAGCGCAGCCGCCCCGCCCAGGCCCGCCGCTCGTCCTCCCAGGAGCGGGGCGGCGGCGCGCAGCGCCGGTCCTCGCCCCGCAGTGCCGCCTGAGCCCCCGACCGGCATCCCCGTCTCCGGCTTCCCCCACAACCCCTGTTGAGGCACCATGCGTTGCGTTATCGCCCGCTTCCCCTTCGACCTGGTCAAGAGTGAGGTCGAGCTCTCGATGAAGGGCATCAAGCCCGAACCCGTCACGGACGCGTCCGTGATCATCGGGCGCCGCACCTACCCCGTCAAGCAGGTGGGGGAAGTGATCACCCGGCAGGACCGGCGCGACTTCACCGCCGCCGAGGTGACCAGGGCGCTCACCCGCCTCGGTTTCACCTGCCGTTCCCTCACGCCGCCCGCCCCCGCCGTCGCCGCCACCCCGCTCGAGGCGGCACAGGCGCTGCTCGGCACATCACCGAGCCCGTGACCGGCGCCGGCCGGTGAACGCGGCAGTGGCCGCACCCGACACCTCGGGTGCGGCCACTGCCGCGACGGCCGGTGATCGCGCGGCTCAGCCCAGTGGCTTCTCGAGCACCGCCTTGCGGTGGCTGAACGTCTCGATGGAGTAGCGGCCGTGGTAATTGCCCATGCCGCTCTCGCCGACACCGCCGAACGGCAGGTCGGAGACCGTGAGATGGGCCAGCGGCAGGCCGAACCCGAGCCCTCCGGAGGAGGTTTCGGCCGCCAGGCGCCGCCGGGTCGTGTCGGACTCCGTGAAGGCGTAGAGCGCCAGCGGCTTGTCGCGGTCGTTGATGAAGTCGATGGCCTCGTCCAGACCGGCGACCGTGACGACGGGGAGGATGGGCCCGAAGATCTCCTCCCGCATGACCGGCGCGTCCGGATCGACCGCGGCGAGGACGGTCGGGGCGATGTACTTCGTGGCGCGGTCGGTGTCACCGCCGGTCACCACGCGGCCGGAGCCGAGCAGGGCCGCCAGCCGGTCGAAGTGGCGCTCGTTGATGATCCGCCCGTACGTGTCGGACGTCGCCGGGTCGGATCCGTACAGCGTCTCGACGGCCTGCGCCAGGGCGGGCTCCAGCGCGCGGGCCGTCTCCGGGTCGGTGAGGACGTAGTCGGGCGCGACGCAGGTCTGCCCCGCGTTGAGGAACTTGCCGGCCGCGAGCCGTGCCGCGACGGTCGCGAGGCCGGTGTCCCTGTCGACGAACACCGGTGATTTGCCGCCCAGTTCGAGGGTGACCGGGGTGAGGTGCTTGGCCGCCGCCGTCATGACGATGCGGCCGACGGTGCCGTTGCCGGTGTAGAAGATGTGGTCGAACCGCTCGTTCAGCAGAGCCGTGGTCTCCGGAATGCCGCCGACCACGACGGCCACCGCCTCGGGGTCGAGATACTCGGGCAGGAGGCGCGCGAGGGCGGCGGAGGTGGCCGGGGCCAGCTCGCTGGGCTTGGCGATCACGGCGTTGCCCGCGGCCAGCGCGCCCACCACGGGGGCGAGCAGCAGCTGCGCCGGGTAGTTCCAGGGGGCGATGACCAGGACGACGCCCAGCGGGTCGTACTGCGTCCAGGCCGTGGCCTCGCCGAGGTGCGGCGGAACCGGGGCCGGTTCGGGCCGCAGCCACGCGTCGAGGTGGTCGAGGGTGTGGTCGATCTCGCGGATCGTGAAGTCGATCTCGGTGCGGTAGGCCTCGTACGCGCTCTTGCCCAGGTCCTCGTGGAGGGCGGCGGCGAGGGTCGCGCCGTGCTCGGTGAGCATCGTGCGCAGGCGGCGCAGCTGAGTGGTGCGCCAGTCGACGGGCTTGGTGCGGCCGGTGCGGAAGGTGGCGCGCAGCCGGGCGACGACGTCGGCGGGCTGCTCGGGAGCGGGGTGGCGCATGGTGCCTCGATCATGGGTGCGGGGTGCCTCGCCGGGCGGGCTCGGCAGCATGTGCTTGATGACCTCAAGCACATGCTTCGATGTAAATACCAATGTTTCAGGATGTCAAGCAATGGCCGGGGAGGCCGCGGGAATGCGCCGTGCGCGTCGCCTCTCGGCCGCGCCCGCCGCCGCGAGCAGTGCCGCGCCGCCGGCCAGCCAGAGGGCCAGGGACAGGACGCGGCCGTCGAACCCGGCGCCGCCGTCGAAGTAGAGCAGGCTGCGGGCGCCTTCGACGAAGCCCGCGCCGTTCCAGAAGGCGTGCAGCGAGCCGAAGAACCCGTTCTGGAGCTCGGGCCGGAAGACGCCTCCCGACGAGGTGAAGTTGAGCATCACGAACAGCACCATCAGCGCCAGGGTCGTCCAGCGCTTGAGGAACGTGTGCAGGCCGATGCCGATGGTGATCACGCCCGCGGAGTAGAGCCAGGCCATGCCCCAGACGGTCGCGTAGTCGTGGTCGACGATGTGGAAGACCGGTCCGGCGAGCGCGATGCCGATGACGCTCACCACGACCGAGGTCGCGAGGCCGATCGCCGCCCGGGTCCACAACTTGAGGGCCGCGCCGGCCGCCCCGATGGCGGCCACGCTGCCGTACGAGCCGATGCTCAGCGCGACCAGCAGGAAGAAGAGCCCCTGCCCGGTCGGGTCGCCCTTGGCGGGCGGGGTGAGGTCGGTGACCGTCAGCGGTACGCCCTGCCGGTCCGCGACGGTGCGGAAGACGGTGGTGGCCGCCACGGCGGTGGTCTCGGAGTTGGCCTTGGCCACCAGCGCCTCGGGGTGCGCGGCGTCCGGGACGTACGCACCGGCCAGGTCGCGGTTCTCCAGGCGCGCGACGGCGGCCTTGCGGTCCGCGACGGTGGTGACGTCCAGGGCGTCACCGGCCGTGGCCTTCAGGGCCCGGGCGAGCGTGTCCGCCTTCGCCGGGCTGCCGACGACGGCGATCTTCATGCCGTGCGGCTCGGGCGCGTGGAACGCGCCGAGGTAGGCGAGGCCCATGCCGAGGCACATCAGCAGCGGGGTCAGGAGGTGGAGGGTGACGTGCTTGATGTGGTGGCGCGGCCCGGGTGTGGCTGCGGTCATGGGCGGACTCCTCTGTGTTCGGTTGGCAAATACAACCAATGTCAGATGTATTATGCAACTAACACCGAGGAGGATGTATGCCCGACCGCGATGTGACCATCGGCACCATCCAGCGGGAGCTCACCGCGTTCGCCCGCCGGGCCCGCCAGAAGGCCGCCCAGATCCACCCCGGGCTCTCCCTGGTGACCTACACGATGCTCGACCACATGAGGGAGACCGGCGGCTGCCGCGGCACGGACCTGGCCGAGCACTTCCTGCTCGACAAGTCCACCGTCAGCCGGCAGACCGCCGTGCTGGAGCGGCTCGGCCTGATCGTCCGCGAGCCGGACCCCGACGACCGCCGGGGCCAGATCCTGCGGCCGTCCGAGAACGGCCTGCACCTCCTGGAGGAGGCGCACCGGCAGCGCCGGGCGACGTTCGAGGAGCGCTTCACGGAGTGGGGCGACGAGGATCTCGAGCGCTTCTCCGGATATCTGCAGCGGTACAACGCCGCGAGCTGACGAGCGGCGTCGTTGTGCGCCGGTGTCAGGGTTGCGTCAACTGCTTGTGCTCATACGCGCCGAGGCCCGGCATGCCCGCGTGCGCGACGACGGCGCCCCGGTCAGGAACGGCGCCGGCGCCGCCTGCGGGCCTTGCTCCAGAACCAGCCCGCCGGAGGCTCGTCGGCGCGCCACGGCTGGGGTTCGGGCGCCTCGCGCCGCCACCGCGCGGCCAGGATCCGGGCCCGCGCGGAGGGCTCGGAGACCTCGGCGTCGCGCACGAAGGACTCGTCGAGGACCACGTCGTCCCACGGCTCACGCTGATTCCCGGATTCGGTACTCACGGGGATACCCGCCCTTCGCCGGTGCCTCTCGGCACGGACACGTCTCTCTCAGCGGACGTCCGAAAGGGGGTGGAGAGTTCCCGGGGCGGCCGGGTCCCGGACGCGCGCACGCCGCCGTCCGCCCCGACCGGAAGGCGGACGGGGCGGACGGCGGCGGTCCGTGACGTGCTCAGACCGTCTGGTGGCGCCCCGCAGGCCGCGGCAGACCCAGTCGGTCGCGCAGGGTGGCTCCGTCGGGAGCGGCCGGCAGGGCGTGGCCGTCTTCGCGCACCTCGGTCGCGAGGGTCAGGACGGCGGTGTGTGCCGCCTCCGCGGGGCCGGTGGGGGCGAGCAGGGTGAAGCCGTCCGCGGCGCCCGCGTCGAACAGCGCCCGCAGCCGGGCGGCCGCGCCCGGGTCGCCGTCGACCGGCCAGTCGAGCAGGACGGCGATGCCGTCGGCGTCGCGCCCGGCCGCCCGGGCCTGCTCGCGCACCGCTTCCCGGACCCGGGCGGGGTCCTGGCCGCCCCGCGCCGGGACGAGGACGACATCGGCGACGCGGGCGGCGAGCGCGATGTCGTCGGCGTCCGCCGCGCGGTGGACCAGGAGGGGGTGACCCTGCGGCGGGCGGGCGATGTTCAGCGGCCCGGTCACCTCGAAGTGCTCGCCCTTGTGGTCGAGCGTGTGCAGCTTCTCGGGGGTGAAGTACACACCCGATTCCCTGTCCCTGCGGAAGGCGTCGTCGTCGAAGCTGTCCCACAGGCCGGTCAGCACGGTGGCGAACTCCGCGGCGCGCGAGCGACGCGCCGCCGCCGACGCGCCGTCGGCGCGGCTGTAGTTGGCCGCCGCGTCCGGGTCGGCGGCGGTGACCGGCTGCCAGCCCGCGCGTCCGTGGCCGAGGTGGTCGACCGTGGCCAGGAGCCGGGCCAGGTGGTAGGGGAGCGCGTGTTCCGTGCACACGGAGGCCACGAGCCCCACGGAGCGCGTGCAGACCGCGAGGGCGCCGGCGAGGGTGCCGGTCTCGAAGTACGGATCGTCGGCCGGGTCGGGCGCGGCCGACTGGCGGTCGTGGAGCAGCAGCGCGTCGATCCCGGCGGCCTCCGCCTCCCGGGCCCGGTCGCGGACCCGCGCGAACGAGCCGGTGCCGAGGTCCCGCGAACCGCCGTCCCCGCCGTCGGAGGCGGTGATCAGCCGGGTGAACAGGGTGATGCGGCCATCGCGCTGAGTCATGCGGCACCTGCTTTGAGCGTCATCGTGTCGGTCGTCGCCGCGGCACCGCCCGAGGGAGGAGCGGCCAGCCCCAGCTTCTCGCGCAGGGTGCCGTCGGCGTACTCGTCGTGCACCAGTCCGCGCCGGCGCAGCTCCGGCACGACGTGGTCGACGAAGGCGTCGAGGGACGCGGGGAGGTGGGGGAAGTCCACGATGTAGCCGTCGGCCGCGCGCTCGGTGAACCCGCGCTCCATGTGGTCCGCCACCTGCTCCGGCGTACCGGCGAAGAAGTCGGCGACCTGGCGCAGTGCGAGTTGACGAAGCGTCAGATTCTCCCGGTGCGCCAGCGACATCCACATCTTCGCCGTGCTCGACGAGCGGTTCGACGACGGGATGTCGGGGACCGGGCCGTCGAGCGGATACCGTGTCAGGTCCAGGTCGCCCAGCTGCTCCTGGAGCGCCCGGATGGCGACGATGTCGGGTACGAGCTCGTGCAGCTCGTCGATGAGCCGGCGCGCCTCCCGCTCGGTACTGGCCACGAGGGGCTGGACACCGGGCCAGATCTGGACCATTTCCGGGTCCCTGCCGTGCGCGGCGACGCGTCGCTTCAGGTCGGCGTACGTCTCCTGGCCGTCGGACAACCGTGTGTGCCGGGTGAAGATCACCTCGGCATGCCGCGCGGCGAACTCCCGGCCCACGGGCGAGGCCCCCGCCTGGAAGATCACGGGACTGCCCTGGGGGGAGGCCGGCAGGTTCAGCGGGCCCTGGACGTCGAAGAACTCGCCGCGGTGCGCCGGCTGCCGTCCCGCCCCGTCCGCCGCCCACAGCCGCTTGGTGACGCCGATGAACTCCTCGGCGCGCACGTAGCGCCGGTCGTGCTCCATGTGCTCGGGGAAGCCGAAGTTGCGCGACTCCCAGGGGGCGGCGGAGGTGACGACGTTCCACCCGGCCCGGCCGCCGCTGATGCGGTCGAGGGAGGTGAACCTGCGGGCGATGTCGTACGGCTCGTTGTAGGTCGTGGTGGCCGTCGAGGCGAGCCCGATGTGCTCGGTCCCGGCGGCGTAGGCGGCCAGCAGGCTCAGCGGCTCGAAGTGCTCGTTGCGCGCGGTCTGGCTGATGTGCTGGACGTCGGTGCCCCAGACGGCCACCACATCCGGCACGAACAGACAGTCGAACCTGCCCCGTTCGAGCGTGCGGACACACTCCAGGTGGAAGGCGAAGTCGAGCTGGGCGTCCGTCGGAGTGGACGGGTGCCGCCAGGCGGCGATGTGCGAGCCGGGGCCGTCGATTATGGCCCCGAGTTTCATCGTGCGTTTCCGATGAACCATGTGCGATCTTCCCTCGGCTGAATTTTCTGGGACGAAGAGACCCTCACCGGGAACGCGCACCGCGTTGCTGTTCCGATAGGTCGCTGCGGAGCGACGGTACTAGGTGACCGTGTCTTCTGTCTGTTCATAAAACCCTGCGTCAACCGGTGTGCGTGTGTGCTGAAACCGCGCTGAAACCCCATGCCGCCATACTGACTGGTAACCGCCCCGGGGTCACTGGAAGTGACACGTTGTCACGTGGCCTGTGAAGCAGCCCCGCGTGGTGGATTCGAGTAGTTCTTAGTCGGGGGACTGGGTGACTTTTTCGATGCGGAGACTGATGTCGCGCGGGTGCTTGCCGCACCCGGCGCGGGCCGGTGGGCCCGGATGCCCGGTCCCTGTGCGCGCCGGGCGCCGTCGACGGCGGGGCGCGGCGGTCACCCCGTGCGGGAACGCCTGAGAATTTGTACGCAACGCCTCGCCGCACCGGCGCGGGCGGTCTTCTGACGGTCGCGGATCCGCGACTTCTGGCGAACGAAAGTCATCCTGCTCACGCGGAATTCTGCCCATTCCGGGTTCAAGGCTGAACCGGGCTGCACGCGTGCACGCTGTTCTGGTATTCCTGGAGGGATATCTCCGATGAGTGATGAAGTTATGTCCGGGCATGGCGACCAGAACTCCAGTGCAAAAATCGCGGTCGTCGGATTCTCGTGCCGAGTCGCCGGAGCGGCGACCCCCGACGAGTTCTGGCAGCTCCTCAAAGACGGCCGATCCGGGGTCGGGGAATTCCCGGACGCCCGCCGGGCCGGCCGGGAACCGGGCTTCGGGGACCTGCCGGGCGGATACCTGGACGACGTGGACGGGTTCGACGCGGACTTCTTCGAGGTGTCACCGGCCGAAGCGGCCGCGATGGACCCCCAGCAGCGCCTGGCCCTGGAGCTGAGCTGGGAGGCGGTGGAGAACAGCGGAGCCTCTCCCGAGGCCCTGCGGGGCACCCGCGTCGGTGTCTTCGTCGGGGCCATCAACGACGACTACGCCGCACTGCTGCACCGCCAGGGCGCGGACGCGGTGACACGGCACAGCCTGACGGGCACCCAGCGCAGCTTCATCGCCAACAGGATCTCCTACCGCCTCGGCCTGCGCGGCCCCAGCGCCGTGGTGGACACCGGCCAGTCCTCCTCGCTCGTCGCCGTGCACCTCGGGGTGCAGAGCCTGCTGCGCGGCGAGTCCGACGCGGTGCTGGCGGGCGGCGTGAACCTCATCCTCTCCGAGCACAGCACGAGCAGCCTCAAGCGCTTCGAAGCCCTCTCGCCCGACGGCCGCTGCTACACCTTCGACGCGCGGGCCAACGGATACGCGCGGGGCGAAGGCGGCGGATTCGTCCTGCTGAAGCCCCTGGCGGCGGCTGTCGCCGACGGCGACCGGGTCCTGGCCGTCATCGAGGGCACCGCCATCAACAACGACGGCGGCGGTGACGGCCTGACGGTCCCCAGCGCCGCCGCCCAGCGGGAGGTGCTGCTCGACGCGTGCGCGGCGGCCGGCATCGCGCCCGCGGACGTCCAGTGCGTCGAGCTGCACGGGACCGGCACCAAGGTCGGTGACCCGCTGGAGGCGTCCGCCGTCGGCCAGGCGTTCGGGACCGTACGCCCCGACGGCCAGCCCGTACTGGTCGGCTCCGTCAAGACCAACATCGGGCACCTGGAGGCGGCGGCCGGGATCGCCGGGCTGCTGAAGATCGTCTCCTGCGTCAGCCACCGAGAGTTCGTCCCGACCCTCAACCACGAGACGGAGAACCCGCGCATCCCGCTCGCCGAGTGGAACCTCAAGGTGCAGAAAGAGCACGAGACATGGCGGGGCGAGAACGGCCGGCTCGTCGCCGGAGTCTCCTCCTTCGGACTGGGAGGCACGAACTGCCACGTGGTCGTCACCGACCCGCCGCCGGAGCTGCGCAACGGTCACCACGGACACGGTGGCCATGCCGCGGGCACCTCGTCGGCAGCCCTGCCGGCGCCGTCGGGAACGGGCGGCGCGGTCCCGTGGCCGGTGTCGGCCCGCGGCGAGGCCGCGCTGCGCGGTCAGGCCGAACGGCTGGACGCCTACGCCCGGCAGCGCCCGGAAGCCGACGTCCGCGCGGTCGCCCGCACCCTGGCGGTGGGGCGCGCGCAGTTCGAGCACCGGGCCGTCGTGGTCGGCGAGGACGGGCCGGGCCTGCGGGCCGGGCTCCGGGCGGTGGCGACGGGCGCCGGTGCCGCGAAGGTGGTCCGCGGCGTGGCGCCCGACGCGCGCACCCGCGCGGATTCCGGCGACGCGGACTCCGGAGTGGTGTTCGTCTTCCCCGGCCAGGGCTCGCAGTGGGCGGGAATGGCGGCCGGACTGCTCGATTCTTCCCCGGTCTTCGCCGAGCGGATGGCCGAGTGCGAGGCGGCGCTTTCGCCGTACGTCGAGTGGTCGCTGACAGAGGTGGTACGGGACCTGGCCGACGCGAGCCGGCTCGACCGCGTCGACGTGGTGCAGCCGGCGCTGTGGGCGGTGATGGTGTCCCTGGCCGAGGTGTGGCGGTCGGTGGGCGTCCGGCCCGCCGCGGTCGTCGGGCACTCCCAGGGAGAGATCGCGGCGGCGGTGGTGGCGGGAGCCCTGTCGCTCCCGGACGGCGCGCGGGTCGTGGCGCTGCGCAGCCAGGCGATCGGACAGGGGCTTTCGCGGCGGGGCGGCATGGTCGCCGTCTCGCTGGGCGCGGCGGCTGTCGGCGAGCTGATCGCCGAATTCGACGGGCGGCTTTCGGTGGCGGCGGTCAACAGCCCGTCGTCGACGGTGGTGTCCGGCGAACCGCGGGCGCTGGAGGAGCTGTTGGCCCGCTGCGAGTCCGCGGAGATCCGGGCCCGCAGGGTGCCGGTGGACTACGCGTCGCACTGCGCCGAGGTCGAGGCCGTCCGCGACGAGGTGCTGCGCGGACTGACCGGGATCGCTCCCGCCCGGGCGGGAGTGCCGGTCTACTCGTCGGTGACCGGTGGCACGGTCACGGGCCGGGAGCTGGACGCGGAGTACTGGTACCGGAACCTGCGCGAGACGGTGCGGTTCGAGGAGAGCGTACGGGCCGCGCTGGCGGCCGGGTTCACCCGCTTCGTCGAGGTCAGTGCCCACCCGGTGCTGGTCGCGGGCGTGGAGGAGACCCTCGAAGCGGCCGGTGCGGGCGAGCGCGGCCTGGTGGTCGGCACGCTGCGCCGCGGCGAGGGCGGCTGGGACCGGTTCCTGCTGTCGGCCGCCGAGGCCTGGACGCGCGGCGTCGACGTGGACTGGCCCGCGGTGCTCGGCCCGGGGCCGAGGGCGGCCGACCTGCCGGCGTACGCCTTCCAACGCCGCAGCCACTGGCTCGACTTGACGGCCCCCGAAGGTTCCGCCGCGCACCCGCGGGAGCAGGTCGCGCAGCCCGAGCCGGTGACGGGTACCGGCACCGACGGTGTGTCACCCGAGCGAGTGGCGGATCTCGTACGGGACGAGGTCGCCGTCGTCCTCGGGCATCCCTCGCCCCACGACATCGACCTGGACCGTACGTTCAAGTCGCTCGGTTTCGACTCCCTGGCGATGGTCGACCTGCGCAACCGCCTGAAGACGGCGACCGGCGTCAACCTGACCACGACCGCCCTCTTCGACCACCCGGCGCCGTCCGCGATAGCGGCTCACCTGGAGCGCCGGCTGCTCGGGGTCGACGAGACGGCGGACCGGCAGCCCGCCGCGCCGACCACCGGCGCCGATGACGAGCCGATCGCGATCGTGGCGATGGCGTGCCGGTTCCCCGGCGGCGTGGAGTCGCCCGAGGACCTGTGGGATCTGGTGATGGCCGAGCGGGACGTGATCGGGGACTTCCCGGTCAACCGCGGCTGGGACCTGGAGAACCTCTACGACCCGAAGCTGGAGCGGCGCGGCACGAGCTATGTGCGGCACGGCGGTTTCCTGCACGACGCCGTCGACTTCGACCCCGCCTTCTTCGGGATCTCCCCGCGCGAGGCGCTGGCGATGGAGCCGCAGCAGCGGCTGCTGCTGGAGACGTCCTGGGAGGCACTGGAGCGGGCCGGTCTGGACCCGACGTCGGTGCGCGGCAGCCGGACGGGCGTGTTCTTCGGCGCGATGTTCCAGGAGTACGGACCCCAGCTGCAGGAAGGCGCGGAGGGCGTCGACGGGCACCGGCTGACCGGCGGGACGATCAGCGTGGCCTCGGGCCGAGTGGCTTACACCCTCGGCCTGGAAGGGCCCGCGGTGACCGTGGACACGGCGTGCTCGTCGTCGCTGGTGGCACTGCACTGGGCGGTGCGGTCGCTGCGGTCGGGCGAGTGCTCGATGGCCCTGGCGGGCGGCGTGACGATCATGCCGACGCCCGGGATGTTCGTGGAGCTCAGCCGCCAGGGCGCGTTGTCGCCGGACGGCCGGTGCAAGGCGTTCTCGGCGGCGGCCGACGGCACCGGGTGGGCCGAGGGCGTGGGCGTGCTCCTGGTGGAGAAGCTGTCGGACGCGCGGCGCAACGGGCATCAGGTGCTGGCGGTGATCCGCGGCAGCGCGACCAACCAGGACGGCGCCAGCAACGGCCTGACGGCACCGCACGGCCCGTCGCAGCAGCGCGTCATCCGCGCCGCGCTGGCCGACGCGCGCCTCGCGCCCGGCGAGGTCGACGCGGTCGAGGCGCACGGCACCGGCACGACCCTGGGCGACCCGATCGAGGCGCAGGCCCTGCTGGCCACGTACGGGCAGGGGCGGCCGGAGGGCCGGTCGTTGCGGCTGGGGTCGGTGAAGTCGAACATCGGGCACACCCAGGCCGCCGCGGGCGCGGCGGGTGTGATCAAGATGGTGATGGCCATGCGGCACGGGACGCTGCCGCGCACCCTGCACGTGGACGAGCCGTCGCCGCACATCGACTGGTCCGCGGGCGCGGTGGAGTTGCTGACCGAGCCGGTGGAGTGGACGGCGGACGGGCGCCCGCGCCGTGCGGGTGTGTCCTCGTTCGGCATCAGCGGCACCAACGCGCACGTGATCCTCGAAGAGGCGCCCGCCGATGAGCGGTTGACCGCTTCCGGACCGGCCGCGGCCGACGACAGCGACGGCACGCGTCTCGCGGTCGCCGACGCCTCGGTGCCGTGGGTCGTATCGGGCGCGTCGGAGGAAGGGCTGCGGGCGCAGGCCGGACGCCTCGCGGCCTTCACCGGGACCCGTACGGAGCTGTCCCCGCTGGACGTGGGCTGGTCGCTGGTGGCGTCGCGGGCGGTGCTGGAGCACCGGGCCGTGGTGCCGGCGCCCGACCGGGAGACGGGCCTCGCGGGCCTGTCGGCACTGGCCGACGGCCTGCCCGCCGCGGGCGTGGTCTCCGGTGTGGCGGACGTCCGCGGCCGCGTGGTGTTCGTCTTCCCCGGCCAGGGCTCGCAGTGGCGGGGCATGGCGGTCGAACTGCTCGACTCCTCGCCCGTGTTCGCCGCCCGGCTCGCGGAGGCCGACGCGGCGATCGGACGGTTCGTGGACTGGTCGGTGGCCGACGTCCTGCGGCAGGCGCCGCAGGCCCCCTCGCCCGAGCGGATCGAGATCCTCCAGCCGGTGCTGTTCGCCGTGAACGTGGCGCTGGCCGCCGTGTGGCAGGCGGCAGGCGTACGGCCCGCCGCGGTGGTGGGCCACAGCCAGGGCGAGGTCGCCGCCGCACACGTGGCCGGGGCACTGTCCCTGGAGGACGCGGCGAAGCTCATCGTGCTGCGCAGCGCCCTGTTCGCCCGTGAACTGGTCGGCAACGGCGCGGTCGCCTCGGTGGCCCTGCCGGCGGACGCGGTGGAGGAGCGACTGGCCCGGTGGGAGGGCCGGTTGGTGATCGCCGGGCGCAACGGTCCCCGCGCGGTGACGGTCGCGGGCGACGTCCCGACGCTGGAGGAGTTCGTGGCCGCCTGCCAGGCGGAGAACGTCCGGGCGCGGGTGGTGGGGTCGACGGTGGCCTCGCACTGCGCGCAGGTCGACCCGCTGCGCGAGGAGATCCTGGAGCTGTTCGCCGGGATCACCCCGGCCAGGGGGGACGTGCCCTTCTACTCCACGGTCACCGGCACCGCCCGCGACACCCGGGAACTGACGGCCGAGTACTGGTTCGACAACGCCCGCCGGCCGGTGGACTTCGAGGCCACCGTGCGGGCACTGCTGGCGGACGGCTTCCGCTTCTTCATCGAGTCCAGCGCGCACCCGGTGCTGACCACGGGCATGCAGGCGACGTTCGAGGACGCGGAGACCGAGGCGGTCGCGATCGGTTCGCTGCGCCGTGACGAGGGCGGTCCGGCCCGCTTCCTGACCTCGCTGGCCGAGGGATACGTACGCGGTCTGCCCGGCGTGGACTGGAAGGCCCTGTACGCGGGGACGGACGCGAACCCGACCGGGCTGCCGACGTACGCCTTCCAGCGCCGGCGCTACTGGCTGGAGCCCACGGCCGCCCGCACCGGCGACCCGGGCGGCCTCGGTATCGGCGCCGCACACCACCCGCTGCTGGGCGCCGCCGTACAGGCCGCTGCCGACGGGAACGTGCTGCTGACGGGCCGTCTGTCGATGCAGACGCACCCCTGGCTCGCCGACCACGCGGCCCTCGGCAGCGTGCTGCTGCCCGGCGCCGCCTTCGTGGAACTGGCCCTGCGGGCGGGCGACGCGGTGGGCCTCGACCGGCTGGAAGAGCTCACCCTCGAAGCCCCGCTGACCCTGCCCGAGCGCGGCGGCGTCCAGCTGCAGGTCGCGGTGGAGTCGCCGGACGCCCACGGGCAGAGCCAGGTCGCGGTGTACTCGCGGCCCGAGGCCACGGACGCCGACGACACCGACGAGCCATGGACCCGGCACGCCACCGGCCTGCTGCGCGGAGCGGCCGCGGCACCGGCCGCGGACCTGACGGTCTGGCCGCCCCGGGGCGCGGAGCGCGTCGATCTCGAATCCTTCTACGAGCGGGTGGCGGACATCGGCTACGGCTACGGACCGGCCTTCCAGGGACTGCGCGCCGCCTGGCGCGTCGGCCAGGAGATCCACGCCGAGGTCGCCCTGTCCGAGGAACAGGGCACGGAGGCGGGCCGGTTCGGCATCCACCCGGCCCTGCTCGACGCCGCACTGCACCCCGCCCTGCTGAGCGCGCTCGACGGCCAGGACGGCCAGGGCACGCCCCCCGTACGGTTGCCGTTCGCCTGGAGCGGCATCACCCTGCACGCCGTGGGCGCCGCGACCGTACGGGTACGGGTCGCCCCCGCCGGCACCGACGCGGTGTCCGTGACGATCGCCGACACCGCGGGCGCGCCGGTCGCCTCGGTGGAGTCGCTGACCCTGCTCCCGGTCTCCGGGCGGCAGCTCGGCGGCGCCGAGGACACCACCCGCAACGCCCTGTTCCGCACCGAGTGGACCGCGCTGGCCCTGGCCGACGGCGCCGTGGACACCAGCGGCTGGGCGGTGCTCGGCGCGCCCGGGACCGGGCCGATCGACGCGGCCCTGCACGCCCCCGACCTGGAGTCGCTGTTCGCCGCCGACGCCGCACCGGAGGTCGTGGTGACCACGTGCGCCGGGACACCGGCGAGCGGCCCGCTCGCGGCCGCGGCCCACGAGGCGACGACCGAGGCGCTGGCCCTGGCCCGCGCGTGGCTTGCCGAAGAACGCGCCGCGGAGTCCCGGCTCGTGGTCGTGACCCGGCGGGCCGTGGCCACCCGGACCGACGAGGACGTCACGGACCTGGCACACGCGCCTGTGTGGGGCCTGCTGCGGTCCGCGCAGTCGGAGAACCCCGGCCGCTTCGTACTGGTGGACATCGATGAACTGGACACCTCCCGCGCCGCCCTGACCCGGGCGGTCGCGGCGGCGGTCACGGCGGAGGAGCCGCAGATCGCGGTGCGCGAGGGCACGGCCCTCGTGCCCCGGCTGGCCCGCGCCACCGCCTCGGCGCCCACCGAGGGCGCCGGGCCGCTGGACACGGCGGGCACGGTGCTCATCACCGGCGGCACCGGGGCGCTCGGCGGACTGCTGGCCCGGCACCTGGTCACCGAGCACGGCGTACGGCACCTGCTGCTCACCAGCCGCCGCGGCCGGGACGCCGCCGGCGCCGCGGAGCTCCAGGCCGAACTGACCGCACTGGGCGCGGCCGACGTGACGATCGCCGCGTGCGACGCGGCCGACCGCGACGCGCTGGCCGCCGTCCTGGCCGGCATCCCGGCCGACCGGCCGCTGACCGGCGTGGTGCACGCGGCCGGAGTGCTCGACGACGGCCTGGTCGCCTCCCTGACCCCCGAGCAGACGGAACGGGTGCTGCGCCCGAAGGTCGACGCGGCGGTCAACCTGCACGAACTGACCCGCGGGCTGGAGCTGTCGGCGTTCGTCCTGTTCTCCTCCGTCGCGGGCACCTTCGGCAACCCGGGACAGGGCAACTACGCGGCGGCCAACGCCTTCCTGGACGCCCTGGCCCAGCACCGTCGCGCCCAGGGCCTGCCCGCCCACTCCCTCGCCTGGGGCCTGTGGGACCGGTCGAGCGACATGCTCGGCCACCTCGGACAGCACGACCTGGCCTGGATGGAGCGCGCGGGCATCCAGCCCCTGCCGTCCGCCCTGGGCCTGGCCCTGCTGGACGCGGCGGTCACGCTGGACGACGCGCACCTGGTTCCCGTACGCCTGGAGACGGCCACCCTCCGGCGCGAGGCGGCCTCCGGCATGCTGCGGCCCCTCTTCCGCGGCCTGGTACGGACGGTGGCCCGCAGGGCAGCCAACACCGTCGGCGCCTCCGGCGGCACCGCTCTGGCCCAGCGCCTGTCCGGCCTCGGCCAGGACGAGCAGAACCGGGCGCTGCTGGACCTCGTGCGCGCCCAGGTGGCCACCGTCCTGGGGCACGCCACCCCGGAGACGATCGCCGCCGGCCGCCCGTTCAAGGAGCTGGGCTTCGACTCGCTCACCGCGGTGGAGCTGCGCAACCGCCTCAACGCCGCCACCGGGCAACGCCTCCCGGCCACGCTCGTCTTCGACTACCCCACCCCCGGCCTGCTCACCGACTACCTGCGCGCGGAGGTCCTGGGCGCCACGTCGCCGCCCGCCGCCGCGCCGTCGGTCCCCGCGGTGCCTGGCGGCGCGGCGGACGAGCCGATCGCGATCGTCGGCATGGCCTGCCGCTACCCGGGCGGGGTCGGCTCGCCGGAGGACCTGTGGAAGCTGGTCGCGTCGGGCGGGGACGCGGTGTCGCACTTCCCGGCCGACCGCGGCTGGGACGAGGGGCTCTACGACCCAGACCCGGACGCGACCGGCAAGAGCTATGCGCGCGAGGGCGGATTCCTGCACGACGCGGGGGAGTTCGACCCGGAGTTCTTCGGGATCTCACCGCGCGAGGCGCTGGCCATGGACCCGCAGCAGCGGCTGCTGCTGGAGACGTCCTGGGAGGTGTTCGAGCGGGCGGGGATCGACCCGAGGACGCTGAAGGGCAGCCCGACGGGCGTGTTCATCGGCGTGATGCACCACGACTACGGCACCACCTCCGACACCCCCGAAGGGCTGGAGGGCTACGCGGTCACCAGCACCCAGGGCAGCGTCGCCTCCGGCCGCATCTCCTACACCTTCGGCCTGGAAGGGCCCGCGGTCACCGTCGACACCGCCTGCTCCTCCTCCCTGGTCGCCCTGCACCTCGCGGTGCAGGCGCTGCGCTCGGGCGAGTGCTCGCTGGCGCTGGCGGGCGGTGTGACGGTGATGGCGACCCCGTGGGTGTTCGTGGAGTTCAGCCGACAGCGGGGCATGGCGCCCGACGGCCGGTGCAAGGCGTTCTCCGCGTCGGCGGACGGCGCCGGCTGGTCCGAGGGCGCGGGCATCCTGCTGGTCGAGCGCCTCTCGGACGCCCGCCGCAACGGACACCAGGTGCTCGCGGTCGTCCGCGGCAGCGCGGTCAACCAGGACGGCGCCAGCAACGGCCTCACCGCCCCCAACGGCCCGTCGCAGCAGCGGGTGATCCGCGCGGCCCTGGCCGGTGCCGGGCTGTCGGCTGCCGATGTGGACGCGGTGGAGGCGCACGGTACGGGCACCACGCTGGGTGACCCGATCGAGGCGCAGGCGCTGCTGGCCACCTACGGCCAGGACCGGCCGGCCGACCGGCCGCTGCGGCTGGGGTCCGTCAAGTCCAACATCGGGCACGCACAGGCCGCCGCGGGCGTGGCGGGCGTGATCAAGATGGTGCAGGCCATGCGGCACGGCATGCTGCCGCAGACCCTGCACGTGGATCAGCCCTCCCCGCACGTGGACTGGACCGCGGGCGCCGTGGAACTGCTCACCGAGCCGACGGAGTGGACGACCGACGGCCACCCCCGCCGCGCGGGCATCTCCTCCTTCGGCATCAGCGGCACCAACGCCCACGTCATCATCGAAGAGGCACGGCCCGAGCCCGCCGCCCCCGCCGGGAGCGGCGACACCCCGCCGTCCACAGCGGTGGTGCCCTGGCCCGTGTCCGGGCGGTCCGAGGCCGCCCTGCGGGCCCAGGCCGAGCGGCTGTCCGCCTTCGTGACGGCCGGCGCCGACCTGGCCGTGGCCGACGTGGGCCACTCCCTGGCCTCGACACGAGCCGCCCTCGAACACCGCGGCGTCGTGCTGGCGCCGGACCGCGCGACCGCCCTGGCGGGCCTGACCGCCCTGGCCGGGGGACTGCCCGCCGCCGGCACGGTCACCGGCAGGGCACCCGAGGACCCGGGCCAGGTCGCGTTCGTCTTCCCCGGCCAGGGATCGCAGTGGCAGGGGATGGCGGCGGAACTGCTGGAATCCGCACCGGTGTTCGCCGCGCGACTGGCGGAGTGCGACGCGGCCCTGCGGCCGCACACGGGCTGGTCCGTGACGGACGTGGTCCGGGGCGGGGACGACGCCCCGTCGCTGGACGACGTGGTGGTCGTGCAGAGCGCCCTCTGGGCCGTCATGGTCTCGCTGGCGGCGCTCTGGCGGTCGATGGGCGTGCGGCCCGCCGCCGTCATCGGCCACAGCCAGGGCGAGATCGCCGCGGCGGCGGTGTCCGGCGCGCTGTCCCTGGAGGACGCGGCGAAGGTCGTGTCGCTGCGGGCGAAGGCGATCGCCGAGCGGCTCTCCGGCCGTGGCGGCATGGTCTCCGTACCCCGGCCCGCGGGCCGGGTCCGCGAGCTCCTGGACCGGTGGGGGACGCGGATCTCCGTCGCCTCCGTCAACGGCCCCTCCTCCACGGTCGTCTCCGGCGAGGTGGACGCGCTGGAGGAGCTGCTGGCCGCCTGCGAGGCCGACGGGGTGCGCGCCAAGCGGATCCCGGTGGACTACGCCTCGCACTCCGCCCAGGTGGAGACCGTCCGCGAGGAGGTCATCGGCGCACTGGAGGGCATCCGGCCGCGCCGCGGCGAGATCCCGTTCTACTCGACCGTGACCGGCGGCGTGTTCGACACCTCGGGTGCGGACGCCGAGTACTGGTACACGAACCTGCGCCAGGAGGTGCGCTTCGACGAGACCGTACGGGCCCTGCTGGCGGACGGCTTCGGCTTCTTCGTCGAGTCCAGCGCCCACCCGGTGCTGACCGTCGGGCTCCAGGAGATCTTCGAGGACACCGGCACCCGGGCGGTGGCCCTGGGCACCCTGCGCCGCGAGGAAGGCGGCAGGGAACGGCTCCTGACCTCCCTCGCCGAGGGTTACGTCAACGGCCTGGCCGTCGACTGGGACGCGGTCTTCGCCGGTACGGGCGCCGAGCGCGTCGACCTGCCGACGTACGCCTTCCAGCGGGAGCGCTTCTGGCTGGACGCCCCGGCGCGGCGCGGTGACGTGGCGGGCCTGGGTCTGGTGGCCGCCGGCCATCCGCTGCTGGGCGCGACGGTGTCCCTGCCCGGCGGCGGCGCGCTGTGGACCGGCCGGCTGTCCCTGGCCGAGCAGCCCTGGCTGGCCGACCACACGGTGTTCGGCTCTGCGGTGCTGCCGGGCGCGGTGTTCGTGGAGCTGGCCGTTCAGGCGGGAGAGCGGTCTGGCCACGGCCGCCTGGAGGAACTGACCCTGCAGGAGCCGCTGGTGCTGAGCGGCACCGGTGGTGTCCGGTTGCAGCTGGCCGTGGCAGGAGCGGACGAGACCGGCCGGTGCGCGGTCACGGTGCATTCCTGCCCGGACGACACGGACGCGGCGGGCGACGAGGCGTGGACGCTGCACGCCACGGGTTCGTTGACGCGTGCCGACGGGCCGGCCGACGGGGGCACGGACGTCGCTCTCGACGTGTGGCCGCCGCGGAGCGCGGTGCCGGTGGGCGTGGGCGATCTGTACGACCGGCTGGCCGAGCTGGGATACGGGTACGGCCCGGTGTTCCAGGGGGTGCGGGCCGCGTGGCGGCGCGGCGACGAGGTCTTCGCCGAGGTCGCGCTGCCGGACGCGGTGAGCGGGGACACTGCCGGATTCGGCATTCACCCGGCCCTCCTGGACGCCGTGTTCCACATGTCGATCGATCCGTCCGCCGACGAGGTGCGGCTGCCGTTCGTCTGGTCGGGCGTCGAGCTGTCCGGCGCGCCCGGGCAGGTGGTACGGGTCGGTGTGGTGCCCTCGGGCGAGGGCGGGGTCTCGGTGCGCGTCGTGGACGGCTCGGGTGCGCCGGTGCTCTCGGTGGACCGGCTGGTGACGCGACCGGTGGCGCGGGAACAACTGCGCGCCGCGGGCAACGGGTTGCGGGACGCGCTGTTCGGCGTCGAGTGGACTCCGGCCCCGGTCTCGGCGGAAGCACCGTCCGAGTGGGGCGCGTGGGGTGCGCAGGACGCCTCGGAGTTGGTGGTCTGGGCTCATGGCGGTGCCGTGGGGGAGTCCGTTCCGGCGGTCACGGCGAGTGCGTTGGCCGTGGTGCAGGAGTTCCTGGCGGACGAGCGGTTCGCGGACTCCAGGCTGGTGGTGCTGACGCGCGGGGCCGTGGACGCGAGTCCGGACGGAGGCGTCGTGGACCTGATGGCCGCGCCCGTCTGGGGCCTGGTGCGCTCGGCACAGCGCGAGCACCCGGACCGGCTGCTGCTGGTCGACGTCGAGCAGGGACTCTCCACCGACGCCGAGCAGACAGCGGTGCGGACCGCGCTGGGTTCAGGGGAGCCGCAGGTGGCGGTCAGAGGCGGCCGGGCGTTCGTGCCGCGCCTGGCGCGGCTCACCGTGCCGCGTGGCGAGGAGCGACAGCCGTCCTTCGGCCCGGACGGAACGGTGTTGGTGACCGGTGGCACGGGTGGTCTGGGCGCGTTGGTGGCCCGGCACCTGGTGTCGGCGTACGGGGTGCGGGATCTGCTGCTGGTGTCGCGGCGCGGTGGTGCGGCCGACGGGGTCGACAAGCTGATCGCGGAGCTGGAGGAGTCGGGCGCCCGGGTGCGGGTGGAGGCGTGCGACGTGAGTGAACGCGACTCCCTCGCGGCACTGTTGGCCTCGATCCCGGACGACCGTCCGCTCACCGGAGTGGTCCACTCGGCGGCCGTGCTCGACGACGGTGTGGTCGAGTCGCTGGACGCGGAGCGGCTGTCCGGGGTGTTCCGCCCCAAGGCCGAAGCGGCCCTGCACCTGCACGAGTTGACGGCTGAGCTCGATCTGTCGGCGTTCGTCCTGTTCTCGTCCTTCGCCGGAGTGGCGGGGAGCGCGGGGCAGGCGGGGTACGCGGCGAGCAACGTGTTCCTGGACGGCCTCGCGTCCCATCGCCGTGCGCACGGCCTGCCCGGAGTGTCCCTGGCATGGGGATGGTGGGGAACCGGCGGCGCGTTGACCGGCGGCCTGTCGGACGTGGACCGGGACCGGCTGTCGGGTCTGGGGCTGGCCGAGATGAGCGTGGAGGAAGGCCTGGCCTTGTTCGACGCGGGTGTCGCGGCCGAGGGCGCGCTGGTGGTCCCGGCACTGGTCGACGTGGCGGGACTGCGGCGGCGCGGCGCGGACGGCGTGCCGTCCGTGATGCGGTCGCTCGTGCGCGGCGGCGCGGCGCGGGCCCGCGCCGAGGAGTCGCGGGACGCGGTGGGGCTCACAGCCCGGCTCGCGGGTCTGGGCGAGGCCGAGCGGCAGCGGGTGCTGCTCGACGCGGTACGCGGCTACGTGGGCGAGGTGCTGGGCTACGGCCCCGGCCGGCTGGTGGGAGTGGACACGCCCTTCAAGGGGCTGGGCTTCGACTCGCTGATGGCGGTCGAACTGCGCAACCGCCTGAACAGGGCCACCGGCCTCCGCCTCCCGGCCTCCCTGGTCTTCGACCACCCCACGGTCCAGGAACTGGCCCTGTACCTGGAGACCCGACTGGATTCGGGAGACGGCCCCGGCATCGAGCCGCTCCTCGCGGAACTCGGGAAGATCGAGCAGGCGCTGACCGGGCCGGAGCTCGGCGGCGATTCGCGCCGGCGGCTCATGGACCGCCTGACGAGCCTGCTGGCCCTGTCGGCACCCTGCGAGGACACCGCCGAAACCCTCGCACATCCGGACCCGGCGGACGGCACAGCCTTCGTCGACCAACTGGAAGCTGCGACACCGGACGAGATCCTCGCCGTCATCGAAAAAGAGTTCGGGAATTCCTGAATCTGCTCCCGGCCCGTCCTGAACACACTTTTGCGGAGTGACCTCACATGACCGATGACCAGAACCTGCTGAGCAAGCTGAAGTGGGTCGCGCGGGAGCTGCACCAGACCCGTCAGCAGCTCCAGAGCGCGGAGCAGCGCCACCGCGAGCCGATCGCGATCGTCGGCATGGCCTGCCGGTACCCGGGCGGCGTGAGCTCGCCGGAGGACCTGTGGCGGCTGGTGGCCGGGAACGGCGACGCCGTGTCGGACTTCCCCGAGGACCGCGGCTGGGACACCGACTCCCTCTTCGACCCGGACCCCGACCGGCCCGGCAAGAGCGCGACCCGCAAGGGCGGCTTCCTCTACGACGCCGCGGATTTCGATCCGGGCTTCTTCGGGATCTCGCCGCGTGAGGCGCTGGCCATGGACCCGCAGCAGCGGCTGCTGCTGGAGACCTCATGGGAGGCGGTCGAGCGTGCGGGCATCGACGTCACCACGCTGAAGGGCAGCCGTACGGGCGTCTACGCGGGGGTGATGTACCACGACTACGCCGCGGGCCTGCCGTCCGTACCGGACGAGATCGAGGGGTACTACGGCACCGGCACGGCGGCCAGCGTCGTCTCCGGCCGGGTGCCGTACACCTTCGGCTTCACCGGCCCGGCCATCACCGTCGACACCGCGTGCTCCTCGTCGCTCGTCGCACTGCACCTGGCCGTGCAGGCGCTGCGCAGGGATGAATGCTCCCTCGCGCTGGCCGGTGGCGTGACGGTGATGTCCAGCCCGGTCATGTTCGCGGAGTTCAGCCGTCAGGGCGGGCTGTCGGTCGACGGCCGGTGCAAGGCGTTCGGTGCAGGGGCGGACGGCACGGGCTGGTCAGAGGGCGTCGGTGTGCTGGTGCTGGAGCGGCTGTCCGACGCCCGCCGGAACGGTCATCAGGTGCTCGCCGTCATCCGCGGCAGTGCGGTCAACCAGGACGGCGCGAGCAACGGGCTGACGGCGCCGAGCGGTCCCGCGCAGGAGCGCGTCATCCGTCAGGCGCTCGCCGACGCGGGCGTACCGGCCGACGGGGTCGACGCGGTGGAGGCGCACGGCACCGGTACGCAACTGGGTGATCCGATCGAGGCACAGGCGTTGCTGGCCACCTATGGCCAGGACCGGCCCGGCGACCGGCCGTTGTGGCTGGGGTCGCTGAAGTCCAACCTCGGGCACGCGCAGGCCGCGGCGGGTGTGGGCGGTGTGATCAAGATGGTGATGGCGATGCGGCATGGGACGCTGCCGCGCACGTTGCATGCGGAGGAGCCGACGCCGCTGGTGGACTGGTCGGCCGGCGCGGTGGAGTTGCTGAGCGAGGCGCGGTCGTGGCCGGAGGTGGACCGTCCGCGTCGGGCGGGTGTGTCGTCGTTCGGCATCAGCGGCACCAACGCGCACGTCATTCTCGAGAACGCCCCCGATGAGCAGGGCCCGGGCGAGGAGGTCTCACCGGACGCCCCGGTGGCGGTCGGCGGGCCGGTGCCATGGGTCGTGTCGGGCCGTACGGAAGAGGCACTGACCGCGCAGGCCCGGCGGCTGCGGGACCACGTGGCCCGTCAAGAGCCGTTGGACGTAAGGGCGATGGGCCGTGCCCTGGCGACGACCCGCTCGACCTTCGAGCATCGGGCCGTCGTGGTGGGCGAGGACGAGAAGGCCCTGCTCGCCGGTCTGGACGCCCTTGCCGCCGGTGAGAGCGCTGCGGGGCTGGTACACGGAGTGACTGACGGTCCGGTGCGCAGTGCGGTGATGTTCACGGGGCAGGGTAGTCAGCGGGTCGGTATGGGGCGTGAGCTGTATGACGCGTACCCGGTGTTTGCCGAGGCGTTGGATGAGGTCTGTGCGGAGCTGGATCGGCATTTGGAGCGTCCGTTGAAGGGCGTGTTGTTCGGTGTGGATGGGGAGGTGTTGGACCGGACGGAGTTCGCGCAGCCCGCGTTGTTCGCTGTTGAGGTGGCGTTGTTCCGGCTTGTGGTGAGCTGGGGTGTGCGGCCCGACTTTCTGGTGGGGCATTCGATCGGTGAGATCGTGGCGGCGCATGTGGCCGGGGTGTTCTCGTTGGAGGCTGCGTGCGCTTTGGTTGCCGCGCGGGGTCGGCTGATGCAGGCGTTGCCGGCCGGTGGTGTGATGATTGCGGTGCAGGCGTCGGAGGATGAGGTTCTTCCGCTGCTCTCCGATGGTGTGAGCATTGCCGCGGTCAACGGCCCGCAGTCGGTGGTCATCGCAGGCGACGAGGACGCTGCGCTTGAGGTCGTGGCGCGTTTCGAGGGTCGTAAGTCGAAGCGGCTGACGGTCAGTCACGCCTTCCATTCGCCCCATATGGATGCCATGTTGGAGGAGTTCCGTGCGGTGGCGGAGGGGCTTGAGTATCACGCTCCGGGTGTCGCGTTGGTCTCCAATGTGACCGGTGCTCTGGTGGACGCGGATGAGATCTGCTCGGCGGATTACTGGGTGCGGCATGTGCGCCGGCCGGTCCGTTTCTTGGACGGTGTTCGGTCGTTGGAGGCCGAGGGTGTGTCGGTGTTCCTGGAGCTGGGGCCGGACGGTGTGCTCTCGGCGCTCGGTCCGGACTGCCTGGCGGAGGACGGGGAGCGCTCGCCGGTCTTCGTGGCCGGTCTGCGGGGCGGCGGTGTGCCGGAGTCGCGTGCGCTGTTGGAGGCCGTCGCTCAGGTGCACGCGCGTGGGGTCGAGGTCGAGTGGCCGGCGGTGCTGGGCACCGGGCCGGTCGCCCGCGACCTTCCGACGTATGCCTTCCAGCGGGAGCGCTTCTGGCTGGACGTCCCGATGAGCTCCGGCGACGCGGCGGGTCTGGGCCTGGTGGCCGCCGGTCCCCCGTTGCTGGGCGCGGTGGTGTCCTTGCCGGACGACCGGGGTGCGGTGTGGACCGGTCGGCTGTCCCTGGCCGAGCAGCCGTGGCTGGCGGACCACACGGTGTTCGGTTCGGCTGTGCTGCCGGGTGCGGTATTCGTGGAGTTGGCGCTCCAGGCCGGTGAGCGGGTGGGGTGCGGCCGTCTGGAGGAGCTGACGCTTCAGCAGCCTTTGGTGCTGGGCGCGTCCGGTGGGGTGCGGTTGCAGGTCGCTCTGGCGGCGGTGGACGAGACCGGCCGGTGCGCGGTGACGGTGCATTCCTGCCCGGACGCCGACGGCGACATGGGTGCGCTGGGCGGTGAGGTCTGGACGCTGCACGCCACCGGGACCCTGGCGGGCGTCGACGCGCCTGCCGACGGGGGCATGGACACCGGCCTCGGAGTGTGGCCGCCACGGGGCGCGGCGTCGGTCGGGGTGAGCGATCTCTACGACCGGCTGGCCGAGCAGGGGTACGGGTACGGCCCGGTGTTCCAGGGTGTGCGGGCCGCGTGGCGGCGCGGCGACGAGGTCTTCGCCGAGGTCGCGCTGCCGGAGCCGGCGAGCGGTGAGTCGACGGGATTCGGGATCCACCCGGCTCTCCTGGATGCCGTACTCCACATGTCGATCGATCCGTCCGCCGACGAGGTGCGGCTGCCGTTCGTCTGGTCGGGCGTCGAGCTGCCTGGTGTGGGCGGGTCGGTCGTACGGGTGCGTGTGGTGGCGTCGGCCGACGGCGAGGTGTCGGTGCGGGCGGTGGACGAGTCGGGTGCGCCGGTGCTCTCGGTGGACCGGCTCGTGACGCGCCCGGTGGCACGGGAGCAACTGCGCGCCGCGAGCGACGGGTTGCGGGACGCGCTGTTCGAGGTGGAGTGGACTCCGGCCCCGGTCTCGGCGGAAGCACCGTCCGAGTGGGGTGTGTGGGGTGCGCAGGACGCCTCGGAGCTGGTGGTCTGGGCTCATGGCGGTGCCGTGGGGGAGTCCGTCCCGGCGGTCACGGCGAGTGCGTTGGCCGTGGTGCAGGAGTTCCTGGCGGACGAGCGGTTTGTGGATTCGCGGTTGGTGGTGCTGACGCGCGGTGCTGTGGGTGTGGGTCCGGGCGAGGGTGTCGCGGATCTGTCGGCGGCTCCGGTGTGGGGTCTGGTGCGGTCGGTGCAGGTGGAGCATCCGGAGCGGCTGGTGCTGGTGGATGTGGGGCCGGGGCTGTCCGTGGAGGCGGAGGAAGCCGCGCTGCGGACCGCGTTGGGTTCCGGGGAGCCTCAGGTGGCGGTCCGCGGTGACCGCGCGCTGGTGCCGCGCCTGGCGCGGCTCACCGTGCCGCGTGGCGAGGAGCGACAGCCGTCCTTCGGCCCGGACGGAACGGTGTTGGTCACCGGTGGCACGGGTGGTCTGGGCGCGTTGGTGGCCCGGCATCTGGTGTCGGCGTACGGGGTGCGGGATCTGCTGCTGGTGTCGCGCCGTGGTGGTGCTGCCGAGGGTGTGGGCCAACTGGTGGCGGAGTTGGGTGAGTCGGGTGCCCGGGTGCGGGTGGAGGCGTGTGATGTGGGCGACCGTGATGCCCTCGCCGCCCTGCTCGTCTCGATCCCGGGCGACCGTCCGCTCACCGGTGTGGTCCACTGCGCGGGCGTTGTCGACGACGGTGTGATCGAGTCGCTGACTCCCGACCGGATGGCCGGAGTCCTGCGGCCCAAGGCCGAAGCCGCCCTGTACCTGAACGAGTTGACGGCCGAGCTCGATCTGTCGGCGTTCGTCCTGTTCTCGTCCTTCGCCGGAGTGGCGGGGAGCGCGGGGCAGGCGAGTTACGCCGCCGCGAATGCCTTCCTGGACGCCCTGGCGCACGAGCGCCGCGCGCGAGGTCTGTCGGCGGTCTCCGCGGCCTGGGGCTTGTGGGGGGAGGACCGCGGCATGGGCGGCCAGGTGGCCGAGGGCGATCTGGCCCGGATCAAGCGCCTGGGTGCTGTCGCGATGTCGGCCGAGGAGGGACTCGCCCTGTTCGACGCGGTCGTGGCCCACGACCGGGCCCTGTGCGTACCGGCGTTGCTCGATGTGGCCGGGTTGCGGCGGCGGGGCGCGGAGGACGTGTCACCGGTGCTGCGGTCGTTGGCTCGAGGCGGGGCGCGCCGCGCCCGGGCCGAGGGTTCGGGCCGTGGCGCAGGGCTTGCCGCCCGGATCGCGGGTCTGGCCGAGAGCGAGCGCCGACGGGTCGTGCTGGACGTCGTGCGGGGTCACGCGAGCGAGGTCCTGGGCTACGGTCCGGGCCAGTCGGTGGGTGTGGACACGCCGTTCAAGGGGCTGGGCTTCGATTCGCTGACGGCGGTCGAACTGCGCAACCGTCTCAACGCGGCGACCGGCCTGCGGCTTCCGGCCTCCCTCGTCTTCGACCACCCCACCCCCAAGCGGATCGCCGAGTACCTGACGCGGGAGCTCGCGGACCAGGTGGAGGAACGTCCTGTCGTCGTGGCGGCGACGTCGGTCGCGTCCGACGACCCGATCGCGATCGTGGGCATGGCCTGCCGCTATCCGGGAGGCGTGCGCACGCCGGACGACCTGTGGCGGCTGGTCCTCGACGGCAGGGATTCCATAGGCCCGTTCCCCGACGACCGCGGCTGGAACGTGCGGGATCTCTTCGACCCGGACAAGGAGGCCGCGGGGAAGTCGTACGTGGCCGAAGGCGGTTTCCTGTACGACGCCGCGGATTTCGATCCGGGCTTCTTCGGGATCTCGCCGCGTGAGGCGCTGGCCATGGACCCGCAGCAGCGCCTGTTGCTCGAAGCCTCCTGGGAGGCGATCGAGCACGCGGGCATCGACCCGAAGTCGCTCCAGGGCACCGACACCGGCGTGTTCACCGGCGTCATGTACCACGACTACGCGTCTCGGCTGCCGGACATCCCGGAGGGGCTGGAGGGCTTCCTCGGATACGGCTCCGCCGGAAGCGTGGCCTCGGGCCGGCTGTCGTACTCCCTCGGTCTGTCGGGCCCCGCGATGACGCTGGACACGGCGTGTTCGTCGTCGTTGGTGGCGATGCACCTGGCGGCGGACTCGCTGCGGCGCGGCGAGAGCTCGCTCGCCCTGGCCGGCGGTGTGACCGTGATGGCGTCGCCCGGGGCGTTCGTCGAGTTCAGCCGTCAGGGCGGGCTGTCGTCCGACGGCCGGTGCAAGGCGTTCGGTGCAGGGGCGGACGGCACGGGGTGGTCCGAGGGTGCCGGTGTGCTTGTTCTGGAGCGGCTGTCGGACGCCCGCCGGAACGGTCATCAGGTGCTCGCGGTGGTGCGGGGCAGTGCGGTCAACCAGGACGGTGCGAGCAATGGGCTGACGGCTCCGAGCGGTCCCGCGCAGGAACGCGTCATCCGCCAGGCGTTGGCCAACGCCGGGGTGGCAGCGCGGGACATCGATGTGGTGGAGGCCCACGGCACCGGTACGCAACTGGGCGATCCGATCGAGGCACAGGCGTTGCTGGCCACCTATGGCCAGGACCGGCCCGGCGACCGGCCGTTGTGGCTGGGGTCGCTGAAGTCCAACCTCGGGCACACCCAGACGGCTGCCGGTGTGGGCGGTGTGATCAAGATGGTGATGGCGATGCGCCACGGCGTACTGCCGCGCACGCTGCATGCGGAGGAGCCGACGCCGTTGGTGGACTGGTCGGCCGGTGCGGTCGAGCTGTTGAACGAGGCGCGGTTGTGGCCGGAGGCGGACCGTCCGCGCCGGGCGGGTGTGTCGTCGTTCGGCATCAGCGGCACCAACGCGCACATCATCCTCGAACAGGCTCCCCAGGAGCCGGACGCGCACCAGGAGACGGTCGCCGGTGGCGGCCTGGTGCCATGGCTGCTGTCGGGTCGCACGGAGGCGGCCCTGCGCGCCCAGGCACGGCGGCTGCGCGAGCACATCATGGGCCAGGAGTCGCTGGACATGCGGGCGGTGGCCCGTGCGCTCGCGACGACCCGCTCGGCCTTCGAGCACCGGGCCGTGGTCCTCGCCGACCACCCCGACGCCTTCCTCGCCGGCCTCGACGCGCTGAAGCAGGGAGAGGGCGTCTCAGGCTTGGTCAGTGGGGCGGCTGACGGTCCGGTGCGCAGTGCGGTGATGTTCACCGGTCAGGGTAGTCAGCGGGTCGGTATGGGGCGTGAGCTGTATGACGCGTACCCGGTGTTTGCCGAGGCGTTGGATGAGGTCTGTGCGGAGTTGGATCGGCATTTGGAGCGTCCGTTGATGGGCGTGTTGTTCGGTGTGGATGGGGAGGTGTTGGACCGGACGGAGTTCGCGCAGCCCGCGTTGTTCGCTGTTGAGGTGGCGTTGTTCCGGCTTGTGGTGAGCTGGGGTGTGCGGCCCGACTTTCTGGTGGGGCATTCGATCGGTGAGGTCGTGGCGGCGCATGTGGCCGGGGTGTTCTCGTTGGAGGACGCGTGCGCTTTGGTTGTCGCGCGGGGTCGGCTGATGCAGGCGTTGCCGACCGGTGGTGTGATGATCGCGGTGCAGGCGTCGGAGGGCGAGGTTCTTCCGCACCTGACCGAGCGGGTGAGCATCGCCGCGGTCAACGGTCCCCAGTCTGTGGTGATCGCAGGTGACGAGGATGCTGCGCTCGCGGTCGTGGCGCGTTTCGAGGGGCGTAAGTCGAAGCGTCTGACGGTCAGTCATGCTTTCCATTCGCCCCACATGGATGCCATGTTGGAGGAGTTCCGTGCGGTGGCGGAGGGGCTTGAGTATCACGCTCCGGGTGTCGCGTTGGTCTCCAATGTGACCGGTGCTCTGGCGGACGCGGATGAGGTCTGTTCGGCGGATTACTGGGTGAGGCACGTCCGGCAGTCGGTCCGTTTCTTGGACGGGGTGCGGTCGTTGGAGGCCGAGGGTGTGTCGGTGTTCCTGGAGCTGGGGCCGGACGGTGTGCTCTCGGCGCTCGGTCCGGACTGCCTGACAGCGGACGACGACATCTCGCCCCTGTTCGCGACCGGTCTGCGGGGCGCTGATGTGCCGGAGCCGCGTGCGCTGTTGGAGGCCGTCGCTCAGGTGCATACCCGTGGGGCCGAGGTCGAGTGGCCGGCGGTGCTGGGCGCCGGGCCGGTCGCCCGCGACCTGCCGACCTACGCGTTCCAGCGGGAGCGCTTCTGGCTGGACGTCCCGATGAGCTCCGGCGACGCGGCAGGTCTGGGCCTGGTGGCCGCCGGTCACCCGCTGCTGGGTGCGACGGTGTCCCTGCCCGACGGCCGCGGCGCGCTGTGGACCGGTCGGCTGTCCCTGGCCGAGCAGCCGTGGCTGGCCGACCACACGGTGTTCGGCCGGGTCGTCCTTCCGGGCTCCGCGCTCGTCGAACTCGCCCTCCAGGCAGGCGATCACGCGCGGTGCCCCCACCTCGAAGAGCTGACCTACCGCCGGCCGCTGGTCCTGCCCGACGAGGCCGGTGCCGCCGTGTCGATCCAGGTGCTGATATCGGCGGCGGGCGAGGACGGCCGGAGCGTGGTGGAGGTGTTCGCGCGGCCCGGCGACGCGGCGGACGACGCGGACTGGACGCTGCACGCGTCCGGTGCGCTGACGCGCAGCGGGGGCGAGGCGAACACCGAGGACGCCTTCGCGGGCGTACGGCAGGACGCGTGGCCGCCCGCGGGCGCGTCCGCGCTGCCGGTCGAGGAACTGTACGAGCACATGGCGCGGACCGACATCGGCCCCGGCCCGGCGTTCCAGGGGATACGGGCCGCCTGGCGGCGCGGTGAGGAGACGTTCGCCGAGGTGGCGCTGCCGGAGCCGGTGAGCGACGAGGCGGCCGCGTACGGAATCCATCCAGCCCTGTTGGACGCGGTCTCGCGCGTGGCTCTTCCGGGCGGCACGGAGGCCGCTGACGGGGCTCGGTTGCCGTCGGTCTGGTCGGGGGTCGAGCTCTCCGGCGTGGGCGCCTCGGTCGTGCGGGTGCGTGTGGCGCCGTCGGCCGACGGCGATGTGTCCGTACAGGCCGTGGACGCCTCGGGCGCGCCGGTGCTGTCGGTGGCCCGACTCGCGGCCCGTCCGGTGACGCGGGAGGAACTGCGGTCCGCCGGTGGCGCGATGCGCGACGCGCTTTTCGACGTCGACTGGACCGCTGTCCCGGTCCCGGCGGAGCCGCCGTCCCGGTGGGGCGTGTGGGGTTCGGCAGACGACTCCGGGTCCGCCCCCGGTCTGGTGGTGTGGGCCCACAGCGGCGACGCGGCCCAGGACGTGACAACGGTGACGGCCCGGGCACTGCTGACCGTGAACGAGTTCCTGGCGGACGAGCGGTTCGTGGATTCGCGGTTGGTGGTGCTGACGCGCGGTGCTGTGGGTGTGGGTCCGGACGAAGGTGTCGCGGACCTGTCGGCGGCCCCGGTGTGGGGTCTGGTGCGGTCGGCGCAGGTGGAGCATCCGGAGCGGCTGGTGCTGGTGGATGTGGAGCCGGGGCTGTCTGCGGAGGCGGAGGAAGCCGCGCTGCGGACCGCGTTGGGTTCAGGGGAGCCTCAGGTGGCGGTCCGCGGTGGCCGCGCGCTGGTGCCGCGCCTGGCGCGAGTGGCCGCGTTCCCGGAGGGCAAGGCCGAGGCGTCCTTCAGCGACCGGGGGACGGTCCTGGTGACCGGTGGCACGGGTGGTCTGGGCGCTTTGGTGGCCCGGCATCTGGTGTCGGCGTACGGGGTGCGGGATCTGCTGCTGGTGTCGCGCCGTGGTGGTGCTGCCGAGGGCGTGGGCCAACTGGTCGCGGAGTTGGGTGAGTCGGGTGCCCGGGTACGGGTGGAGGCATGTGATGTGGGTGACCGTGATGCCCTCGCCGTCCTGCTCGCCTCGATCCCGGACGACCGCCCGCTCGCGGGTGTGGTCCACTGCGCGGGCGTCGTCGCGGACGGTGTGGTCGAGTCGCTGGACGCGGAGCGGCTGGCCCGTGTGTTCCGCCCCAAGGCGGACGCCGCGCTCCATCTGCACGAGTTGACGGCAGGACTCGACCTCTCGGCGTTCGTCCTGTTCTCCTCGGTGGCCGGGGTGTTCGGAGCGGCCGGCCGGGCGAACTACTCCGCCGCCAACGCCCTCCTGGACGCCCTCGCGCACGAGCGCCGAGCTCAAGGCCTGCCCGCGGTCTCCGCGGCCTGGGGCCTGTGGGAGGAGGACCGCGGCATGGGCGGCCAGGTGACCGAGGCCGACCTGGCCCGGATCAGGCGCGAGGGCGCCGTCGCGATGTCCGCGGAGGAGGGACTCGCCCTGTTCGACGCGGTCCTGGCCCACGACCGGGCCCTGTGCGTACCGGCTCGCCTGGACCTGGCGGCGCTGGGCGGCGCCGACGCTCCGCCACTGCCCGTGCTGCGCCGGCTCGTACGGCCCGCGCGCAGGCGGTCGGACGCGGCCGTCCGGCAGGAGCACTCGCAGGAGAACGCGGCCGAGAGGCTCGCGGGGCGCCTGGCCGGGCTGTCGGACGCCGAGCAGGTGCGTATCCTGCTCGGGCTGATACGCGGTCATGTGGCCACCGTGCTCGGCCACTCCGACCCGGAGGCGGTCTCCCCGGACCGTGGCTTCCTGGAGTCCGGTTTCAGCTCGGTGGCCGTGGTCGAACTGCGCAACCGCCTCAGCCAGGCAACCGGCCTGCGCTTCTCGGCGGCGACGCTGTTCGACCACCCGACCCCCCGGGCCGTGGCGCGGTACGTCCAGGAAAGGCTCGCCGTCACGGCTCCCGCCGATGCGGACTCCGACTCCGGCGCCGCCGTGGAGTTCCGCGCCGCCCTCTCCGCTCTTCCGCTCCACCGCCTCAAGGAAGTCGGCGTCCTGGACGCTCTGTTGAGGCTCACCGGATTCGACAGCGCACTCGGCGGCTCCGGCTCCGATGCCGTCGAGGACGGACAGGCCGCCCTGGAGGGCGCCGAACCGCCCGCCGTGACGCCAGAGTCCATCGACGCCATGGATCTGGAAAGTCTCCTGCACATGGCCACCAACACCGACGCCTGAACAACCCCTCGGGAGTTTGCTGATGGACACCACCGACAAGCGAGTCGTAGAGGCGCTGCGCGCGTCGATCAAGGAAACCGAGCGGCTGAAGCAGCAGCACCAGCAGCTCGTGGAGTCGCTGAACGAACCGATCGCCATCGTCGGCATGGCCTGCCGCCTCCCCGGCGGGATCCTCTCCCCGGAGGACCTGTGGCGGTTCCTCCTCGCCGAAGGAGACGCGATCGGCGCGTTCCCCGACGACCGCGGCTGGGACCTGGACGCGCTCTACGACCCCGAGCAGCTGCGGCAGGGCACCCTGTACGTGAACGAGGGGGGTTTCGTCGAGGGCGCGGCCGAGTTCGACCCCGCCTTCTTCGGCATCTCGCCGCGCGAGGCGCTGGCGATGGACCCGCAGCAGCGGCTGCTGCTGGAGACCGGCTGGGAGTCCTTCGAGCGGGCCGGTATCGACCCGGCCGCGCTGCGGGGCACGGATGTCGGTGTCTTCTCCGGCACCAACATCCAGGACTACTCCTCGCTGCTCCTCAGCTCGCCCGGCGCCCACGAGGGGCACGTCGGGACGGGCAACGCGGCCGCGGTGCTGTCCGGCCGCCTCGCCTACACCTTCGGCTTCGAGGGCCCGGCCGTGACCGTCGACACGGCGTGCTCCTCCTCGCTGGTCACGCTGCACCTGGCCGCGCAGTCCCTGCGGCAGCGGGAGTGCTCGCTGGCGCTGGCGGGCGGGGTGACGGTGATGTCCACGCCGATGGGGTTCGTCGAGTACACCAGCCAGCGGGTGCTGGCCAAGGACGGGCGCTGCAAGTCGTTCGCGGCCTCCGCCGACGGCACCGGTTTCTCGGAGGGCGCCGGCATGCTCCTGCTGGAGCGGCTGTCGGACGCCCGGCGCCACGGCCACCCCGTCCTGGGCCTGGTCCGCGGGTCCGCCGTCAACCAGGACGGTGCCAGCAGCAGCCTGACCGCGCCCAACGGCCGGGCCCAGCAGCGGGTGATCCTGCAGGCGCTGGCCAACGCCCGGGTCCCGTCGGACCAGGTCGACGTGCTGGAGGCGCACGGCACCGGCACCGAACTCGGGGACCCGATCGAGGCGGAGGCACTGCTCGCCACCTACGGCAAGGACCGTACGCCCGAACAGCCGCTGTGGCTGGGGTCGGTGAAGTCCAACATCGGCCACACCCAGGCGGCGGCCGGCCTCGCCGGAGTCATCAAGATGGTCCTGGCCATGCGGCACGGCCTCGTTCCCAGGACGCTGCACGTCGACAGCCCCACGCCGCACGTGGACTGGGAGGCCGGCACGGTGCGGCTGGCCGCCGAGCCCGTCGCGTGGCCCGAGCACGGGCGGCCGCGCCGCGCCGGGGTCTCGTCGTTCGGGATCAGCGGCACCAACGCCCACGTCATCCTCGAACAGGCCCCCCAGGAGCCCGAACCGCGGCCGACGGCGGAGGGGACGGAGCCGGCAGGCCCCCTCCTGTGGACCGTCTCCGGGCGCAGCGACCAGGCACTGCGCGACCAGGCGGCCCGGCTCGCCGCCCACGTGCGCGACAACCCGGAGCTGCCGGCCGCCGACCTGGCCGTGTCCCTCGCGGGCCGTACCGCGTTCGAGCACCGCGCCGTCGTGGTGGGCACGGACCGCACCGACCTCGAAGCAGGGCTCGACGCGCTGGTGGCCGGCGGCGAGGACACCCGCCTGGTCCGGGCGGCGGGCACCGTGTCGGGCAAGACCGTGTTCGTCTTCCCCGGGCAGGGCTCGCACTGGCCGGACATGGCCGGGCGGCTGCTGGAGACATCGCCGGTGTTCCGCGAGCGGATCGAGGAGTGCGACGAAGCGCTCGCCGCGTACGTGGACTGGTCGTTGACGGACGTCCTGCGCCAGGCACCGGGGGCGCCGTCCCTGGCCCGCCTGGACGTGGTGCAGCCCGTGCTGTTCTCCGTCATGGTGGCGCTCGCCGGACTGTGGCGGTCGCAGGGCGTCGAGCCCGATGCCGTCATCGGCCACTCTCAGGGGGAGGTCGCCGCCGCGTACGTCGCGGGCGCGCTGTCGCTGAAGGACGCGGCGCGCATCGTCACCCTGCGCAGCGTCCTGCTGAACCGGCTGACGGGGAAGGGCGCCATGGCGTCGTTCCTGCTGTCCGCCGAGGAGGTGGCGCGGCGCATCGAACCCTACGGCGACAGGCTGGCGATCGCCGCGGTGAACGGCCCCACGTCGGTCGTCGTGTGCGGCGAGCCGGGGGCCGTGGACGAGCTCGTGGCGATGTGCATAGCGGACCGGGTACGGGCGCGGAAGGTGCCCGCCGCGACCGCGGCGGGCCACTCCGCGCAGGTCGAGGCGGTGCGCGAGGAGTTCGTCGACGGGCTGTCGTCGGTCGCGCCGCGCCAGGGCGACGTGCCCTTCTACTCGACGGTCGCCGGTGAAGTGGTCGACACCACCGCGCTGGACGCCGGGTACTGGTACCGGAACCTGCGCGAGCCGGTCCTCCTCGAAGGAGCCGTGCGCAGGCTCCTGGAGGACGAGCACCGCTTCTTCGTCGAGATCAGCCCGCACCCCGTGCTGACCGTGCCGCTCCAGGAGACCTTCGCGCAGGCGGGCGCGCCGGCCACGGCGGTGGGCACGCTGCGCCGGGACGAGGGCGGGGAGGAGCGGTTCCTCACCTCGGTCGCCGAGGCGTACGTGAGGGGGCTCCCGCTCGACCTGGTCCGCATGCCGCAGCTGTCCGGCGCCCGCCGTGCGGACCTGCCGACGTACGCCTTCCAGCGCAGGCGGTTCTGGCCGGACGTGCGGCTCGTCCCGGCGCCGTCACCGATGGTGGCGGCCGCCTCGGACGCCATCGGCACCGGTCCGGACGAGGAGGTGACCGGCACCACCGGACACATGCTGCGGCGCCTGGCCGAGCTGCCTCGGGAGGAGCACGACGCCGTCCTGGTGGACCTGGTGTGCGAGCAGGCCGCCGCCGTGCTCGGTCACGACTCGGCCGAGGAGATGGAGATGGCGCGGCCGTTCCAGGATCTCGGCTTCGACTCGCTCACGGCCGTCGAACTGCGCAACCGGCTCGGCGCCGCGCTCGACCTCGCCCTCCCCGTCAGCCTCGTCTTCGACCACCCCACGCCCCAGGAGCTCGTCGACCACCTGGCGTCGGCTGTGGCGGACGCCCTGCCCGACGTCGCCGCCACCGAGCGCTCCGAGGCGCTGGCCCACCTCGACAAGCTGGAGGCCGCGCTGGCCGGGCTGAGCGCGGGCCCCGAGGAGAACGAGGAAATCAGCAGGCGACTGCAGCGCGTCCTCACCGACTGGACGGAAGCCCGGGCCGCCGCGGAAAGCGCCTTGGGCGCCGTGGGCGACGAATTCCAGGTGGCCACGGACGAGGAGATGTTCGACATCATCGGCAAGAAATTCGGAATTTCGTAGACCGGTCACCGGATCACAGTCCGAAGAGTCAGGTGTGAGGGGGCCGAAATGGCTGACGAAGAAAAGCTCCGCTATTACTTGAAGCGGGTGTCCGCCGAACTCGAGGCGACCCAGGAGCGGCTGCGCGAGGCGGAGGAGCGGCGCACGGAACCCATCGCCATCGTCGGGATGGCGTGCCGGTTCCCGGGCGGCGCCGACACCCCGGAGCGGCTGTGGGAACTGCTGGCGGCCGGCGGGGACGCGATCGGAGAGTTCCCGCGGGACCGCGGATGGGGCACCGGGCCCCAGGACGGCGCGGATCAGGAGCCGACGGAAGGCCCGTACGCCCGGACGGGCGGATTCCTGCACGGCGCCGCCGAGTTCGACCCGGGCTTCTTCGGGATCTCGCCGCTCGAAGCGCTGGCGATGGATCCGCAGCAGCGGCTGCTGCTGGAGACCTCGTGGGAGGCGATCGAGCGGGCGGGCATCGATCCGGCCGCTCTCAAGGGCACCGACACCGGGGCCTTCCTGAGCACCAGCTACCAGGAGTACCTGGCCCGGTTGCAGCAGACCGGATCGGTCGTCGAGGGATTCCTGCTGTCCGGAAGCAGCGTGAGCGTGGCCTCCGGCCGGGTCGCCTACGTGCTGGGTCTGTCGGGCCCCGCGATGACGCTGGACACGGCGTGCTCGTCTTCGCTGGTGGCGATGCACCTGGCGGCGGACTCGCTGCGGCGCGGCGAGAGCTCCCTCGCCCTGGCCGGCGCCGCGACGGTCATGGCCACCGAGGTCATGTTCGAGGAGTTCAGCCGTCAGGGCGGGCTGTCGTCCGACGGCCGGTGCAAGGCGTTCGGTGCCGGGGCGGACGGCACGGGGTGGTCCGAGGGCGCCGGTGTGCTCGTTCTGGAGCGGCTGTCGGACGCCCACAGGAACGGCCATCAGGTGCTCGCCGTCATCCGCGGCAGTGCGGTCAACCAGGACGGCGCGAGCAATGGGCTGACGGCGCCGAGCGGTCCCGCGCAGGAGCGCGTCATCCGCCAGGCGCTCGCCGACGCGGGCATCTCGGCGGCCGACGTGGACGCGGTGGAGGCGCACGGTACGGGCACCCGGCTGGGTGATCCGATCGAGGCACAGGCGTTGCTGGCCACCTATGGCCAGGACCGGCCCGGCGACCGGCCGTTGTGGCTGGGCTCGCTCAAGTCCAACCTCGGGCACACCCAGACGGCTGCCGGTGTGGGCGGTGTGATCAAGATGGTGATGGCCATGCGCCACGGCGTGCTCCCGCGCACCTTGCACGTGGAGGAGCCGACGCCGCTGGTGGACTGGTCGGCCGGCGCCGTCGAGCTGTTGAACGAGGCGCGGCCCTGGCCGCGGACCGACCGTCCGCGTCGCGCGGGTGTGTCGTCGTTCGGCATCAGCGGCACCAACGCGCACATCATCCTCGAACAGGCTCCCCAGGAGCCGGACGCGCGCCAGGAGACGGTCGCCGGTGGCGGCCTGGTGCCGTGGCTCCTCTCGGGCCGCACGGAGGCGGCCCTGCGCGCCCAGGCGCGACGGCTGCGCGAACACGCCGCCGGGCAGGAGCCGTTGGACGCGCGCGCGATCGGCCGCGCCCTGACGACGACCCGGTCGGCCTTCGAGCACCGGGCCGTGGTCCTCGCCGACCACGCCGATGCCTTCCTCGCCGGCCTCGACGCGCTGGCCGACGGGCAGCTGCCGGACCACGTCGTCACCGGCGTCGCGCCGGGGAGGCCGGCCAAGGGGAAGATGGCGTTCCTGTTTACCGGGCAGGGCAGCCAGCGGGCGGGCATGGGACGCGACCTGCACGCCGCGTTCCCGGTCTTCGCCGAGGCCCTGGAGGAGGCCGCGGCACACCTGGACGGGCACCTCGACGAGCCGCTGCTGCGGGTGATGTTCGCGCCCGACGGCGACCCGCTCGCCGGGCTGCTGGACCGCACGGACTACGCCCAGCCGGCCATCTTCGCCTACGAGGTGGCGATGTTCCGCCTGCTGGGGAGCTGGGGCGTGCGCCCCGACATCCTGGCCGGCCACTCGCTCGGCGAACTGTCCGCGGCCTGCGTGGCCGGTGTGCTCAACCTGCCGCAGGCGGCCGCCCTCGTCGCCGCGCGCGGGCGCCTCATGCACGCCCTGCCCGCCGGCGGCGCGATGATCGCCGTGCAGGCGGCCGAGGAGGAGGTCCGCGCGAGCCTCGCGGGCCGGGAAGGCGCGGTGGACATCGCCGCGCTGAACGGCCCCACGTCGGTCGTCCTCTCGGGCGACGAGGACGCGGTCACCGAACTCGCCGCCCACTGGGCGGCGCGGGGCCGCAAGACCAACCGGCTGAAGGTGAGCCACGCCTTCCACTCCCCGCACATGGACGCCATGACCGAGGAGTTCGGCCGCGTCGCCGCGGGCCTGTCGTACGGGCCCCCGCGGATCCCGGTCGTCTCGGACGTCACCGGCGAACTGCTCGACGCGCGCCAGGCCCAGGACCCCGCGTACTGGGTGGACCACATCCGCCGCGCGGTGCGCTTCCACGACCAGACGGTCCGTCTGCAGCGGTACGGGGCAGGCGCCTTCGTCGAGGTGGGCCCCGACACGGTGCTCGGTCCGGCGGCCCAGGGCTGCCTGACGGCCGGACCCGGCAGGACCGCGCCCGTGCTGGTGTCCGTCGCGCACGCCGACCGCGCCGAGGTGCCCGCGCTGCTCACCGCGCTGGCCACGCTGCACACCCGCGGCGTGGGCGTCGACTGGCGGGCGTGGTTCGGCGACGGGCCGTGCCCGGGCGACCTGCCCACCTACGCGTTCCAGAAGCAGCACTACTGGCCGTCGGGCCCCACCGGGTGGCAGGCCGCTCCGGCCCGCTCCGCTCCCGTACCGCCCCGGGCGGACGCGGACGAGGGCGGCCGGGCCGGGCACGCCGCGGCGCTGCGGGCGCTGCCCCCCGGTGAGCGGTACGACGCGCTGCTGCGGATGGTGCGCGGCGCGGCGGCCGCCGTCATGGGGCACGACGCGCCGGAGGCGGTGGAGCCGGAGCGGGGCTTCCTCGACCACGGCTTCGACTCGGTGATGGCCGTGAAGCTGCGCGACCGACTGGTGGCGGAGACGGGGCGGGAGCTGCCGACGACCCTGCTGTTCGACCACCCCACGCCCGCCGCCGTCGCCGACCACTTGCTGACCGTGTCGGCCGGGGCCGACAGGGTACCGCCGCTGTCCCTGTCGGACCAGCTCGACCGGCTCGAGGCCGACCTCGCGCTGCTGCCCGCCGACGACCGGCAGCGCGCCCGGATCACCGAGCGGCTCAAGGGCCTGCTCGCGGTCCACGCTCCGGACCGGAGCACCGGGAGCGACCGCGCCGAGGACCACGACGGGCTGGACACGGCGACCGACGACGAGATGTTCGAGCTGATCGAGAAGGAACTCCGCCGTGGATGAGAACAACGAGGCCAAACTCCGCGAGTATCTGCGGCTGATCACGGCCGACCTCCGGCGCACCCGCCGGCAGCTGGAGGAGGTCGAGGACGCGGCCCGCGAGCCGGTGGCGATCGTGGGCATGGCCTGCCGCTTCCCCGGCGACGTCGCCTCGCCGGACGACCTGTGGGAACTGGTGGCCGAGGGCCGGGACGCCATCACCGAGTTCCCCGCGGACCGGGGCTGGGACGTGGACGCCGTCTACGACCCAGAGCCGGGCACCCCGGGGAAGACGTACTCGCGCCACGGCGGATTCCTGAAGGACGCGGCCGGATTCGACGCGGCCTTCTTCGGCATCACGCCGCGCGAGGCGCTGGCCATGGACCCCCAGCAGCGCATGATCATGGAGGTGTCCTGGGAGGCGTTCGAGCACGCGGGCCTCGACGCGACCACCCTGCGGGGCGAGGAGGTCGGGGTCTTCGTCGGCTCCAACAGCAACGACTACCTGATCAACGTGCTCGACGCGCGGGACGTCGCCGAGGGCTTCATCGGGACCGGCAACTCCGCCAGCATCCTCTCCGGCCGGGTCGCCTACACCTTCGGCTTCGAGGGGCCGGCCGTGTCGGTCGACACCGCGTGCTCCTCCTCGCTGGTCGCGCTGCACCTGGCCGCGCAGTCCCTGCGCCAGGGGGAGTGCTCCCTGGCACTGGCGGGCGGCGCGACGGTGATGGCCACGCCGACCGGCTTCATCGAGTTCAGCCGCCAGCGGGGCCTGGCGCCCGACGGCCGCTGCAAGTCCTTCTCGGCGACCGCCGACGGCACCACCTGGTCCGAGGGCGCCGCCGTGCTGCTGCTGGCCCGGCTCTCGGACGCCCGGCGCCTGGGGTACCCGGTGCACGCGGTCATCCGCGGCAGCGCCGTCAACCAGGACGGCGCGAGCGCGGGGCTGACCGCGCCCAACGGCCCGGCGCAGCAACGCGTGATCCGGCAGGCGCTGGCCAACGCGCGGCTGACGGCGGACAGCGTCGACGCGGTGGAGGCGCACGGCACCGGCACCCCGCTGGGCGACCCGATCGAGGCCCAAGCGCTGCTGGCCACCTACGGGCGGGCCCGCGGGGCGGGCGGACCGCTGTGGCTGGGGTCGCTGAAGTCGAACCTGGGCCACACCCAGTCCGCGGCCGGCGCGGGCGGCGTCATCAAGATGGTGATGGCCATGCGGCACGGGGTCCTGCCCCGCACGCTGCACCTGACGGAGCCCACGCCCCGCGTCGACTGGTCCGCCGCCGACGTACGGCTGCTCACCGAGGCCCAGGCGTGGCCGGACACCGGCGAGCCGCGCCGGGCGGCGGTCTCGTCCTTCGGCGTCAGCGGGACCAACGCCCACGTGATCCTGGAAGGCCCGCCCGCGCCGGACGCGCCGGACGCCGGCTCGCCGCCGCCGTCGGGCCCACTGCCGTGGGTCGTCTCCGGCCGCAGCGAGGAGGCCGTGCGCGCACAGGCCGAGCGCCTGGTGACCCACCTGACGGCGCGTCCGCACCTGGCATCGGCCGACGTGGCCGCGTCCCTGGCCACCACTCGGGCGGCCTTCGAGCACCGGGCCGCCGTCGTCGGCCGGGGGCGCGAGGAGCTGCTGGCCGGTCTGTCGGCCCTGGCGTCCGGCGCCCGCGCGCCGGGCGTGGTCACCGGCCGCACCTCGCCGTCGGGCGGCAAGACGGCGTTCCTGTTCACCGGCCAGGGCAGCCAGCAGCCCGGGATGGGCCGCGAACTGGCCGCGTACAGCCCCGTGTTCGCCGACGCGCTGGAGGAGGTGTGTGCCCACCTCGACCGGCGCCTCGACCGGCCGCTGCGCGAGGTGCTCTTCGCCGCGGACGGCACCCCCGAGGCCGCCCTGCTCGACACGACGGCCTACACCCAGCCCGCGCTGTTCGCCGTCGAGGTCGCGCTGCTGCGGCTGCTGGAGGACTGGGGGCTGCGGCCCGACCTGATGGCCGGCCACTCGGTCGGCGAGCTCACCGCCGCGTACGCGGCCGGGGTCTGGTCGCTCGCCGACGCCTGCGCCCTGGTGGCGGCCCGCGGCCGGCTGATCCAGGAACTGCCCGCGGGTGGCGCCATGTTCGCCCTCCAGGCGACCGAGGACGAGGTGCGCGCCCAGCTCGCCGACGGCCCGGTCGGCCTGGACATCGCGGCCGTCAACGGGCCGGACGCCGTGGTGGTGTCCGGGGACGAGGCGGCCGCCTCGGAGCTGGCGCGCGGCTGGGCCGCGCGCGGCCGCGAGACCAAGCGGCTGCGGGTCGGCCACGCCTTCCACTCCGCCCACATGGACGGGATGACCGCGGCGTTCGCGGAGGTCGCGCGCGGGGTGTCCTACCGGGCGCCCGCCGTCCCCGTGGTCTCCACGCTCACCGGGGCGCCCGTCACCGACGAGCTCTGCCGCCCGGAGTACTGGGTGCGCCACGTCCGGGGGACAGTGCGCTTCCACGACGCCATCCGCGCGCTGCGTGACCGCGGGGCCACCGCGTTCCTCGAGGTGGGACCCGGGGGAGCGCTCACGGCCGCGGGGCGGCGGTGCCTGCCCGACGCCGCCCCCGAGACGTTCGTGCCCGTGCTGCGGCGGCGCGGGCCCGAGCCGGAGGCCGTGCTGACGGCCGTAGCCCAGGCCCACACCGTCGGCGTCCCACCGGAGTGGGACCGCCTGCTGCCCAAGGCCCGGACGCGCGTCGAGCTGCCCACGTACGCCTTCCAGCGCCGGCACTACTGGCTGGCGGGCATGGCGGGCGCGGGGGCCGCGCGGGCGACGCCGCCGCCCGCCTCCGGGACCCTCCCCTCCGAGAGCGCCTCCGGGACGCCGCCGCTGCCGCGACGGCTGGCCGAGGCGACCGAGGAGGAGCGCGGCAGCCTGCTGCTGACGGCGGTGCGCGAGCAGTCGGCCACCGTGATGGGCGGCGTCGACCCCGCACAGGTCGAGCCCGACCGCCCGTTCCTGGAGCTCGGCTTCGACTCCCTGATGGGGGTCGAACTGCGCGCCGCGCTCGCCGCCGACTGCGCGCTGACCCTGCCGCCCGGCCTGATCTTCGACCACCCGACGCCCGCCGCGCTCGCCGCGTTCCTCGACGAGCAGCTCGCCGCGGCAGGATCCGGCGCCCCCTCGGCCGCGGCACCCTCGCCGTACTCCCTGGAAGCGCTCTACCGCAACGCCAACACCCTCGACCGGCCCGAGGACGCGCTGGAGCTCACCAAGGTCGCCTCCCGGCTGCGCCCGGTCTTCCACAGCGTCGCCGAGGCGGGACAGGACCCCGTCACGGTGGAGCTGGCACCGGCCACCGACCGGGCGGGGCTGATCTGCTGCCCGGCGCCCGTGCCGCTGTACGGGGCGCAGCAGTACTCCCGGCTCGCCGCGGCCTTCCGCGGCACGCGGGGTGTCTCGGCCCTGCTCGCCCCCGGCTTCTCCCCGGGCGAACTGCTGCCGGACGACTTCGAGGTGATGCTGGACTTCCTCGCCGAGGGGATCCGGAAGCAGACCGACGGCGCGCCGTACGCCCTCCTCGGCCACTCCTCCGGGGGTTGGTTCGCCTACAGCCTGGCGGCCCGCCTGGCGCGCACCGGGCCGCGTCCGCAGGGCGTGGTGCTGCTGGACACCTACCTGCTGGACGACCCGGCGCTGCACCGCATGCAGCGCGAGCTCGCCCAGGGCGTCCTGGACCGCGAGGAGGACTTCGGGGCGATGACGGACGTACGGCTGACCGCCATGGGCAAGTACTTCGGGTTCTTCACCGACTGGGTGCCCGAGGACGCGGGCGTGCCGACCCTGCTGCTGCGGGCGTCCGAGCCGCTGGGGCAGGTCGTCGAGGGCCAGGAGTGGCGCGCCGACTGGAAGTTCGACAGCACTGTCCTCGACACGGAAGGCGACCACTTCGCCATGGTGCACGACTACGCGCCGCGGACGGCCCAGGCCGTGAACGCCTGGCTGTCGGGCCTCGCCGACGGCAGGGGCTGACCGATGACGAGTACACACACCGCGGGAGCCGCGCTGCCCGGCCGCTCGTGGATACGCCGGTTCCACCCGGCTCCCGAGGCCCCGGTGCGGCTGCTGTGCCTGCCGCACGCCGGGGGCTCCGCCAGCGCCTACTTCGCGCTGTCCAAGGAACTGGCGCCGGAGGTCGAGGTGCTGGCCGTCCAGTACCCCGGCCGGCAGGACCGGCGCGACGAGCCGCTGCTGGACTCCGTCGAGGCGCTGCGCGACGGGGTCGCCGAGGCGCTGACGCCGTGGCTGGACCGGCCGATCGCCGTATTCGGCCACAGCATGGGGGCGTTGCTCGGCTACGAGCTCGCGCGGCTGCTGAGCCGGGACGCGAGCGCGCCGCTCACCCACCTGTTCGTCTCCGGACGCGGGGATCCGGCGCGGGAGGTGGACATGCCGCTGGACGAACTGGACGACCGGGCGATGCTCGCGGCCCTGGACGACCTCGGCGGCACGGACATCCGATTCCTGGGCGACGAGGACGTGTTGCGGCTGGTCGCGCCGGCCATCCGCAGCGACTACCGCGCGGTCCGGACCTACCGCCACACGCCCGGCCCGCGCCTGCCGTGCCCTCTGACCGCCCTGGTGGGCGACACCGATGCCATGGCCCCGGTCGAGGAGGCCGACAAGTGGCGTGCGTACACGTCGGCGGATTTCTGCCTGAGCGTATTCCACGGAGGGCACTTCTATTTGGCCGAACAGTTCCGGAAAGTGGCCGAACTCGCGTACGATAGGCTCAGTTGCTCGCTCTCCGCGCAAGCGCTCGGCTGACGGATTCGACTGTTCTCTCCGTCCTGCCCGCCGTGTTCCTCAATTCACAGTGAAACGGCCGCGCGGCTTTTCTTCCGAAGTTCTCCAGATCCGGCACGAGTTTGTATCCAAACGGGGTTCTGCGTGCGAAATACTCTTTTCGAACTGGGTGACATACCTCCGATCGGCACCGTACCCGAGCAGATGTACGCCTCGGTGATCCGACGGGAACGCTACGGACCGCCCCACCAGGCGTTCCGGAACGAGATCGTGGACGTGCCCGAGGTGGGGCCCGGCCAGGCGCTGGTCCTCGTCATGGCCGCGGGCATCAACTACAACAACGTCTGGGCCTCCCTCGGGCAGCCGGTCGACGTGATCTCCGCGCGCCAACGACAGGGCAGACGCGAGGACTTCCACATCGGCGGGTCCGAGGGGTCCGGCGTGGTGTGGGCGGTGGGCGAGGGCGTCAGCCAGGTCGCGGTGGGCGACGAGGTGATCCTCTCCGGCTGCCAGTGGACGGAGACGGCCGCCGACATCCGGCTGGGCGCCGACCCCATGACCTCCGCCTCGCAGTCGGTGTGGGGATACGAGGGCAACTACGGCTCCTTCGCGCAGTTCGCCCTCGTCGACGACTACCAGTGCCACCCCAAGCCCCCCGGCATGACCTGGGAGGAAGCCGCCTGCTTCCTGCTCACCGGGGCCACCGCCTACCGTCAGCTGTGCGGCTGGCAGCCCCACGACGTGCGGCCGGGCGACCCGGTGCTCATCTGGGGCGGAGCCGGCGGGCTCGGCTCCATGGCCATCCAGATCACCCGGGCGCGGGGCGGCATCCCCGTCGCCGTGGTCTCCGACGAGGAGCGGGCCCGCTACTGCCGCGAGCTCGGCGCCCAAGGCACCATCAACCGCCTCGACTTCGACCACTGGGGGCGGCTGCCCGACATCGGCGACCACGAGGCGATGGGCCGCTGGACCGAGGGCGTACGGGCCTTCGGCCGGCGCTTCTGGGAAGTGCTGGGCGAGCGCAGGGCCCCACGCGTCGTCCTGGAGCACAGCGGCCAGGACACCATCCCGACCTCCATGTACCTGTGCGACAACGCGGGAATGGTCGTCATCTGCGGCGGCACCACCGGCTACAACGCCGACATCGACCTGCGCTTCTTGTGGATGCGGCAAAAGCGCCTGCAGGGCTCGCACTTCGCCAACCTCCGCCAGTGCCGCGACGTCATCCACATGGTCGCCACCGGACAGCTCGACCCGTGCCTCTCCTGGACCGGCGGCTTCGACGACATCGGCAAGGCGCACCAGCTGATGCACGACAACCAGCACCCCCAGGGCAACCAGGCCGTCCTGGTCAACGCGCCGCGCACCGGCCTGACCACGCTGTCCTGAACGACCTCCTGAACGCCCTTTTGAATCCCGGCCGTTCACCGGCCCGGGCGTGCCCGGAAAACCCCGAGAAACAGCGAACCGAGGAGATCACCATGGACCAGCTCGACATCCTGTGGAGCGAGCGCGAGATCCGTGCCGTGCTGCAGCGCTATTGCCGCGGGCTCGACCGCCTCGACGAGGAACTGCTCAAGTCCGCCTACCACGAGGACGCGTACGACGACCGCGGCGTCATCCGCGGCAACGCCCACGACTTCGCCAAGCAGATCGTCCCGCTCCTCCGCGAGGCGTACACCGGCACCTTCCACACCCTGCACGGCAGCACGATCGAGATCGACGGCGACACCGCGGGCGTGGAGACGTACTGCACCGCGTACCACTACCGCGACGGCGACGGCGTCCGGCGGGTGGAGCAGTATCCCGGGCGCTATGTCGACCGGTTCGAGCGTCGCGACGGCGTCTGGAAGATCGCCCGCCGGATCGTGCTGAACGAGCCGAGCCTCGTCCAGGAGGTGCCGCTCGACCCGGCCGAGGCCCAGGCCGGCTTCAACCCCTCCCGCCGTGACCCCAGTGACGCCAGCTACCAGGTGCTGCCGCTGCGCGGCCCGGACGCCCCCACGCTCTGAGCAGCACCAACCCGCCCCGCACCGCAAGGAGTTACCACCGTGTCCGACACCGAGCAGCAGCCTGCGCCCACGCTGCCGCGGCAGCGCACCTGCCCCTTCTCGCCGCCCCCCGAGCTGGAGAAGCTGCGCGGCGCCGATCCCATCAGCCGGATGCGGTTCGCCGACGACTCCGGCGGATGGCTGCTGACCCGTCACGCCGACGTCCGCGCCGCGCTCGCCGACCCGCGCGTCAGCTCGCACCCGGGCAAGGCGCCCCAGCCGTGGCGGAACCTGGCACCGGAGATGCGCGCCGAGCACTATCTGCCGGGCTTCCTGATCTTCATGGACCCGCCGGACCACACCCGCTACCGCCGCCTGCTCACCAAGTGGTTCACCATGCGGGCCATCCGCAAGCTGGAGCCCAGGATCGAGCAGATCGTCTCCGACGCGCTCGACGCCATGGAGGCCGGCGGCGGCCCCACCGACCTCGTCCAGTCCTTCGCGCTGCCGATCCCGCTGCTGGTCATCTGCGAGCTGATGGGCATCCGCTACGAGGAGCGGGAGGAGTTCATGGACATGGTCCTGCGACTCCAGGCCCTCGACGCCACCCCCGAGGAGCTCGGGGCCCTCGGCGCCAGGATGAACGAGTTCATGATGAGCCTGGCCGCCGCCAAGCGGAAGAACCCCGGCGACGACCTGCTCAGCCACCTCGCCCACGACCCCGACGCCGACCCGGCGCTGACGGACCTGGAGATCGCCGGCATCGGCGTGCTCATGCTGATCGCGGGGCACGAGACCTCCGCCAACATGCTGGGCATCGGCACCTACACGCTGCTCCAGAACCTCGACCAGTGGGCCCTGCTCCGCGAGGACATCGGCCTGATCGACCGGGCCGTGGAGGAACTGCTGCGGCACCAGACCATCGTCCAGCAGGGCCTGCCGCGCGGCGTCACCCAGGACATGGAGATCGCCGGCCACCAGGTGCGGGCCGGGGAAGCCCTGCTGGCCTCGCTGCCGGCGGCCAACCGCGACCCCGAGGTCTTCCCCGACCCCGACCGCCTCGACATCACGCGCGAGCACAACCCGCACGTCGCCTTCGGGCACGGCATCCACCTGTGCCTGGGCATGGAACTGGCCCGGGTGGAGATGCGCCAGGCCTGGCGCGGCCTCGTCACGCGCTTCCCCACCCTGCGCATGGCGGCGGAGCCCGAGGAGATCCGCTGGCGTGACGACCAGATCGTGTACGGGGTGTACAACCTCCCGGTGACATGGGACGGCGCCCAGTGACCGGGCCGGAGGCCGGCGTGCGCGCGTGCCCCTTCGGCGCCGGCGAGGCCCCCGCGTACCCCTTCCACGCCCCCGACCGGCTGGAGCCGGACCCGTACTGGGAGCCGCTGCGCCGCGAGCAGCCGCTGCAACGCGTCACGCTGCCCTACGGCGGCGAGGCCTGGCTGGCCACCCGCTATCAGGACGTGCGCACGGTCTTCGCGGACCGCAGGTTCTCCCGGCAGCTCGCCGTCGCGCCCGGCGCCCCCCGGTTCCTCCCGCACCAGCCGCCGCCCGACGCCGTCCTGAGCGTCGAGGGCCCCGACCACGCGCGGCTGCGCCGTCTGGTGGGGAAGGTCTTCACACCCCGCCGCGTGGAGGACATGCGGCCCCTCATCCAGCGCACCGCCGACGGGCTGCTCGACGCCATGGAGGAGATCGGGCCGCCCGCGGACCTGGTCGAGGACTTCTCCCTGCCCTTCGCCGTGTCCATGATCTGCGAGCTGCTCGGCGTGCCGCCCGAGGACCGCAAGCGGTTCTGCGCCTGGTCGGACGCGCTGCTGACGACCACCGCGCACACCCCCGCCCAGGTGCGCGACTACATGATGCAGATGCACGACTACCTCGGCGGGCTCGTCGCGCAGCGGCGGGTGCGGCCCACCGAGGACCTGATCGGCTCCCTGGTGACCGCGCGGGACGAGGAGGACAAGCTGACCGAGGGCGAACTGGTCCGGCTGGCCGAGGCCATCCTCATCGCCGGATACGAGACCTCCGCCAGCCAGATCCCCAACTTCCTCTACATCCTCTTCCGCCACCCGCACCTGCTGGAGCGGCTCAGGAACGACCACGACCTGATCCCCGACGCTGTCGAGGAACTGCTGCGCTTCGTGCCCATCGGCACCGTCGACGGATTCCCCCGGACGGCCACCGAGGACGTCGAGCTCGGGGGAGTCCTGGTCAAGGCCGGGGAGACGGTCGTGCCCTCGATGGGCGCGGCCAACCGCGACCCGGCCCTGTTCACCGACCCGGACGAGCTGGACCTCGCGCGGCGGCCCAACCAGCACCTGGGCTTCGGCGCCGGCCCGCACCACTGCCTGGGCGCCCAACTGGCCCGGGTGGAACTCCAGATCACGCTGACCACGCTGTTCCGCAGGTACCCCGGCCTGCGGCTGGCCGTGCCGGAGGAGAGCCTGTCGTGGAAGGAGGGGCTGATGGTCCGCGGCATGCACACCATGCCGGTCACGTGGTGAGGACACCGACGTCCTCATGAAGTCCCCGGCAGCCTTCCGACACCAGCGCACAGAGGGTGAAGAGACCGCAATGAACGCCATCGACGAATGGGAACACAGCACGAAGGAAGCGGGCATGGACCCCGCGGCCCTGAAACGGCTGACCGATGTGGTGCGGGCCAGGGGCGGCGCGGCGCAGCTGTGCGTCATGCGGCGGGGCACCGTGGTCCTGGACCGCTCGTTCGGCTGCTCCCCCGACTCCCTCTTCCTCGTCTACGCGGCCACCAAGCCCGTCGCCGCCCTCGCCGTGCACGCGCTCGCTGAGCGGGGCCTGATCGGGCTGGACGAGCCGGTGGCCGCGTACTGGCCGCGGTTCGCCCAGTACGGCAAGGGCGGGGTGACCGTCCGTCACGTCCTCCAGCACCGGGCCGGGGTGCCGGTCGGCCGTGGCATCGTGCGCACGATGCGCACCGCCGGTGACTGGGAGCGCTCGGTGCGCGACCTCGAACAGTCCCGGCCCAAGTGGCCGGGCGGCAAGGTCGCCGCCTACCACTTCATGAGTTTCGGGTTCATTCTCGGCGAACTCGTACAGCGTGTCACCGGGCGGTCGTTCCGAGATTTCGTGACTTCCGAGCTCTTCGCCCCACTTGGGCTGAATGATTTGCACATGGGATTGCCCGACGACGCCTGGGACCGGCATGTGCCTGCGCGGGCCGCCCATCCGTCCGAATGGCCCAACCAATGGATGAGCAACCGCCGCGGGTACCGCCAGGCCGTCATTCCCTCCGCGGGGCTTTCCGGAACTGCCGCACAAATGGCCCGTTTTTATCAGATGCTTATGGAAGGCGGATCGCTCGACGGTGTCCGCGTACTGCGGTCCGAAACTGTCGCGGAGGCCAGAAAACCGTCCAATGACGGCGGAATCGACGCTTCCCTCAAGCGTCCGGTCCGTTGGTCCCATGGATTCATGCTGGGCGGGCCGAGCCCGGAGCCGCGGGATCTGTCCAATGTGCTGGGCGGCGCGAGCGACGCGAGTGCCTTCGGGCACGCGGGCACCACGTCCAGCGTCGTATGGGCCGACCCCACGCGTGACCTGGTGTTCTCTTACCTGTCCAACATCCAGCCCGAGTTCGGGGCGGGCATCGGGCGGCTCCGCGAGGTCAGCGACCTCGCGCTCGGCGCCTGCGAGGCGGGCTGAGCCTCGCCGCCGCCGGACCGTGCGGGGACGGACCTCCTCCGGCGTCCCCGCACGGCCCTCGCGCGAAACCGGGCCGAACCGCGGCCGATCGCCCGGCGCGGCCGGTTATCGGCGAATGGTGTGAAACGTTCTTAACAGCCGGGTGCTCGGTGGCGGGTGATCTACCGCACAGCGCGGGGGCGCGTTTTCGGCAGTATCTTGATCTTGACGGGTGCCAATGCAAGCGGGTTATCCGTCATGGTTTTCCGTACTGTCGGAGCAGGTGACCCCGGAGGAGGGCCAGTGCTGAAATCGCCCAAAGGGATGGAATGCATAATTCCGCATTCTCCGCCCCAGGTGGGAATACTCGGCCCCTTGGAAGTCCGTTCCGCCGGAGATGCCGGAACGGGAGTATCGGTAAGCGGCATTCGGGTACGCGCATTGCTGGCCGCATTGACCGCGCGGATCGGGCAGGCAATGCCGACCGAGCGCATTCTCAAGGAAGTCTGGGCCGACAACCCGCCCGCCACCGACCGCAAGGCGGTGGCCGTGGCCGTCCTGCGGCTGCGCCGGGTCCTCGGTGACCACGAAGGGCGGTGGCTGCTCACCCGTCCCTCCGGGTACGTCCTGGACATCCCGCCGGACCACCTCGACGCCGTACGGGCGGAACGCCTGGTGCGGGAGGGGAAGGCGGCCCTGGCCGCGGGCAACCCGCGCACCGCCTCCCGGTATCTCACGCGCGCGCTCGCCCAGTGGCGGGGAGAGCCCTACGCGGACGCCAACGCCACCTCGAGCGTGGCCCAGCGCATCACCGAACTGGAAAGCCTCAAGTCCGAGGCCGTCCAGGCCCGCATCGACGCCAAACTCGAATTGGGCTACCACCAGGAGCTGATCGGGGAACTGCGCTCACTGACCGCCGCGAACCCTCTGCACGAGCCGCACTGGCTGCAGTTGATGCTCGCCCTCTACCGGTCCGGCAAGCAGGCCGAGGCGCTGGCCGCCTATATGAAGCTGAGGCAGGGCCTGGCCGAGAACCTGGGAGTCGACCCGGGCCGGCAGCTGCAGGAGCTGCACCTGCGCATCCTGCGTGCCGACGCCGGGCTGCTGACCCGGCCCACCGCCCGGTTCGACGCACCCCTCCCCGCGGTCTGAGCCCCTCGGGCGACTGTCGCCGGATGCGCTGCACGCGGATCGGCCACCTCGGGCTCTCCGGGACCGTCCGGAGTTCGCCACGGGAGGCACCCGGGTGTGCGAAGGCAGAACTGACGTGGTGCAAGATACGTTCGCGCTGGCCCACTTCCGGGGCCCGGCGCGATCGCGATCCGTCGGGACAGGCAGGTACAAGGTGATGAAGCGATACTCCGGGCTTCCGGCGGCGTGGGACGCCGTCGCCCCGCTCTCCGGAGGAGAGGGAGGACGCCGGTGAGTCGGGCTCTGACGCTGCACGACGTCATCGTCGCCGGCATCGCGGTGGCCGCCGGCCTGGCGGCGGCCCTCGTGCTGCGGGTGGTCCTGCGCTGGCTCGGCGAACGGGCCCGCAGGACCCGGTGGATCGGGGACGACATCATCGTCGACGTGCTGCGCACCCTCGCCCCCTGGGGTGCCGTGGCGGCCGGCGTGGCCGCGGCGGCCGCGACCCTTCCGCTGACCCGGCCGGTCGGACACGTCGTCAACGAGGTTCTGACGGCGTTCGTCATTCTGACCGCGACGTTCACCGCTGCCCGTGTCGTCAGCGGGCTGGTGCAGTCGGTGGCGCAGGCCAGGTCCGGAGTGGCCGCGTCGGCCACGATATTCGTCAACATCACGCGCATCGCGGTCCTGGCGATGGGCTTCCTCGTCATCCTGCAGACCCTCGGCATATCCATCGCGCCCCTGCTCACCGCCCTCGGCGTGGGCGGTCTGGCGATCGCCCTGGCCCTGAAGGACACGCTGGCCAACCTCTTCGCGGGCGTGCACATCCTGGTGTCGAAGACGGTCCAGCCCGGTGATTACATCCGGCTCAGCGGCGGTGAGGAGGGCTATGTCGTCGACGTCAACTGGCGCAACACGGTGGTGGAACAGCTCTCGAACAACCTGGTCATCATCCCGAACGCCAAGCTCGCCGGCACGAACATGACCAACTTCAGCCGGCCCGAGCAGAAGCTGTCCGTCACCGTGCAGGTGGGCGTCGGCTACGACAGCGACTTGGAACACGTCGAACGGATCACCATCGAGGTCGCCGAGACGGTGATGAGGGACGTCAGCGGAGCCGTTCCCGACCACGAGCCGGTCGTCCGGTTCCACACGTTCGGGGACTCACGGATCGGCTTCACGGTGGTCCTCGGAGTCGGCGAATTCAGCGACAAATACCGCATCAAGCACGAGTTCATCAAGCGACTGCATCAGCGGTACCGCGCCGAAGGCGTCCGGATCCCCGCTCCCGCGCGGACCGTCTCGCTGCAGCAGGGCGCGGAGGCGGTGATCCCGCACCCCCGCACGTCCCTCGACGCCCTGCCGGACCGCCCCGGCATCCCGGGCTGAGTCCCGCCCCGGTTGCCGCGGGGCCGATCGTGCGCCCGCTGCTGCCCGGCAGGCGCGACCGGGCTACGTTGTGACCATGAGCAATCTCGATCGTCAGGCCACGCTCTCCGCGTGCGGCGGCCGCGGCTTCGTCGCCGCGGAGCCGGTGCGCGAACTCCTCACCCCGCGTCATGTCCGGCTCGGCGAGTCGACCGAGGTGCGCAGGCTGCTTCCCAACCTCGGCCGCCGCATGATCGGAGCGTGGGCCTTCGTCGACCACTACGGCCCCGACGACATCGCCGACGAGCCCGGCATGCAGGTGCCGCCGCATCCGCACATGGGGCTGCAGACCGTCAGCTGGCTGCACGACGGCGAGGTGCTGCACCGCGACAGCCTCGGCAGCCTCCGGACGATCCGCCCCCGCGAGCTCGGCCTGATGACGTCGGGCCGGGCGATCTCCCACTCGGAGGAGAGCCCGAAACCTCACGCGCGCTACCTGCACGGCGCGCAGCTCTGGGTCGCCCTGCCCGACGCGCACCGGAACGTGGAGCCGCACTTCGAGCACCACGCGAACCTGCCGACGGTCACCGCACCGGGCTTCACCGCGACGGTGATCCTGGGCGAGCTCGACGGCGCCCTCTCGCCCGGCACCGCCTACAGCCCGATCGTCGGCGCCGACCTGGCACTCGCCCACGGCACCGAGGCGAGCCTGCCGCTCGACCCCGACTTCGAGTACGCCGTGCTCTCCATGTCGGGCGAGGCCCATGTCGACGGCGTTCCGGTCACCCCGGGAACGATGCTGTACCTCGGCTGCGGACGCACCGAGCTGCCGCTGCGCGGCGAGTCGGACGCGGGCCTGATGCTGCTGGGCGGCGAGCCCTTCGAGGAGGAGATCCTCATGTGGTGGAATTTCGTGGGCCGTTCGCAGGAGGAGATCGAGCAGGCCCGGAGCGACTGGACGGAGGGCTCCCGCTTCGGCGAGGTGAAGGGCTACGGCGGCGCCCGACTGCCCGCTCCCCAGCTGCCGCCGGTGCCCATGAAGCCGCGAGGGCGGTTGCGCTGAGCTGGGCGAACACTCTCGGGACAAGGTGTTCGGTCACCACGGTACTTCGGCCCGGCTCCTCGTCGAGCCGGGCCGAGTGCCCCGTAGCTCGACAGCCGAATCAGGGACGACCTGCCTCCAAAGCTTGGCCATCTGTGGACACCCTTAGCCCTGATCCACCGACGTGGTTTGGGGAGTGATCTTGTGACCGGTTTCGAGCCGGTTTGAGGTCGGTGGTTGGGCATGGGCAGGTTGTAGTCGCTGGTCTGCCCAGCTTTTCCACGGGTTCGGTTCCGGTTGGGCCCTGGCGGTGGGCGGGTCGGGTAGGGGCTGGTCGTGTCAGCCGGGTGGGCCGTGGACGGTGTCGAAGAGGTGTGTCCAGGCATGCTGCCAGGGCCAGTTGTGCGGCAGGTGCAGGGTGATGCGTCGTGCGGAGCGGGCGATCCGGGCCGGAACCTGGACCAGGTGGGTGCGGAGAGTGGCGGTGGTGGCCTTGGCGTGGAAGGCGGAGGCCAGTGCGCCGGCCGCCCGCAGCAGGTTGCAGGTCATCGCCCACAGGGTCAGCCAGGCGGAGTTGGCATGGAAGTGTCCCGAGGGCAGGTGGGCCAGGGCGGAGGCTTTGCTGTCGGCGATGACCTGTTCGACGACGGCGTGGTGGCGGTGTTCTTGCTCGGCCTGGAGGGTCCGGGCGGGATTGTCGGTGAAGAACGGGTGGTAGCGCCAGACGGGGAACAACTCGCCCTGCTCGCCCACGGTGGCGGGTTTGGCGAGGTCACGGACCCGGCGCACGATCAGCCGGGCCGTGACCCGCGAGGCTTTCCTGCGGCTGACGAAGGCGGCGTAGACGGGTATCTCGGCGACTTCGGCGTCCGGGATGAGGTCGCCGGTCTCCGGGTCGGGCACTGCGGTCGGGTAGGTGATCTGCTGCCAGGCGGTGTCGGGGATGCTGTGGATGGCCCGTTTGATGGAGGGGTTCATGCCGGTGGTGACCGAGAAGTGGGCGCCGGCCCGGCGGCAGGCGGCGATGACACCGGCGTTGTAGAACTGCGAGTCCGCGCGCAGGATGCGCATGCCGGTGCAGCCGGCCTCGACGGCGGTGGCCAGGGCCTCGCTGACGAGTTTCGGGGCGCCGCGGGAGTCGGCGGCTTTGCCGCGGCGCATCCGCACGGTGGCGATCACCGGCCGGGAGGCGGGGGTGCAGATCGTGGCGAGCAGGGGGTGCAGGGTGCGGATGCCTTTGAACCGGCCGTACTCGGCACCCTGCTTGGCCCGGCCGTAGACGCGTTTGTGGGTGGAATCGACATCGATGAATGCCTTCTCGTCGGAGCCGGGCAGCAGCGGGGTGTGCGCGGCCAGTTCCGCGAGGAACCTGCGGTGGACAGCGTGGAGTTGGAGGGCATGGCCATGGGTGAAGGAGCGGAGGAAGGTGCCCAGGGTGGACGGGGCACGGATCCCTCGGAACACGGTCGGCATCGCGCCGTGGCGCAGCGCGCCCAGGTCGTCGATGCTGTCGGCCCCTGCGGCCATGCCGGCCACGATGCTGGTGACCTTGGCGTCCGCCGCCGCACCCGCGCCGTTCTTCGCCCCGGTCAGCCTCACCTTCTCCGTCACCAGCCGGGGCAGACCGCACCGCCCGGCCAGTCGCATCACCGGGACCAGCCCGGCATGCGCGATCAGATTCGGGTCATCGAACACGGCGGAGACCGCCGCTGGCGTGTGGGAAACTTGCATCTCGGAAGTGCCTTGCTGATTATGCGTGCTGGAAGCCTGAAGAACTCCCATCATTGCAGGTCACAAGGCACTTTCTTGTTTTCCAAGACGTTATCCACAAGGCGTCCGGCGGTGGATCAAGGCTTAGTCATCCTGATGCTGACCCAATGCTGACTTTTCTGACAGTGTGTCAGAATCTTGCCCAGTGCCGCATCCGGCGATCGAGCACTCTCGCGATGATCTGGCTGGAGGGCATGCCGCCACTGTCGGCAGGCACGCGTGAAGGCGGGTGTAATGGGCGACTTCGCAACGCTGGAGGGGTCGACTGCGGAGAGGTCTAGTTGTGCAAGGGCCACAATGAGCCACCCCTGGCGCTAGCGACGGCAGCCGACCCGGAGACGAAGCTGGCGCAGGCGGCCTCCGGTGCGCTTCAGCACGCGCCCTCTGGCTCCTGCCCCATACGCAACCTTGCTCCCACTGCCTGAACAGCGTTTTCGGTGCCCAAGTCGGGCCGAAGCTGCCCACGTGCAGCATTTCCGCACATTTAATTTCCGAGCCTGCTTGGGGTGCTATGCAGTGCAGGCCCTGCACTAAGGAAATGACTGGCCATGTCAACACGGTTCATGAATGTAAAGCAGGCGGCCGAGTATCTCAACATGTCCGTGGCGTGGATGTACAGAAATGCTCCCCAAGTCGGCCTGATTCCCTACAAGTTTGGCGCGGGACGCAACGCGAAGATTCAGTTCAAGGTGTCGGAGGTTCAAGCTTGGATCAAGCAGCAAAGAGGATAAGCGGTGGACTAGAAGGTCTGCCATCCAGGTTTGCCGCCTCCGGCATTGAATTTCATCACAGATCCCTCTTCTGAACTTGTAGGCATTACTGCACATGGCGATCAAGTCTTTGCCACGGGGTATGGGTTCGTTTTTCAAGGAGTGTGAGCACCCTCAGTAGAGGTGGTCGAAGTGTCCGCACCTGTTACAAGGTCAGGTATCGGGCTGTGTCGGGGAGGCAGGTGGAGGAGTCCGGGTTCGCGACCCAGGACGCGGCCATCGGGCGGCTGGCGGATGTCTACAACGAGAAGAAGGCGGCTCCCCGGAACCAGGCGAGGGCGGAGCGGATCGCGAAGTACGGGGGGATGCGGTTCGGGGAGTACGCCGCTGAGTGGAGGGCCGGCCAGCGGCACCTGGCCGAGGGCTCGCTGTGTCACCTCGACTCATTGCTGGAGAACCATCTCTTCTCGGCGATTGTTGCCGGGCGGGACGATGACAGGGCGGGGTCTCCGCCGCCGGCCTCGGAGGGGGCGGAGCGGTCGGGCACGGCCGGGCCCCGCCGGTAGTCGCTTCACGCGGAAGCCCCCGCCAGGCAGTACCTGGCGGGGGCTTCATTTTGATGACGCTATCGGCAGATTTTTCGGAATCCAGTCATCGGGATATTCCATCGCACGGAACCCGACAAGGGTTGGGAATGTGACACGCTATCCCAACATTCGATCCTCATCGAACCCGAGTTCCTCTTCGATTCCCAGCTCGGCAGCCGCATGCCATCGGACAGCGTCAGGCCATGGCGGGGCGGTCATCTGGCGAGTCAGTTCGAATGCCTCCGGTGTGCCGATCTCACCCAGGGAGGAGATCACTTTTTGGCACAGCCAGTACGCTGGTGCATCCTTGCTGACTGAGCGTTCTGCCACGCGAAGCAGGCAGGCTGCTGCGTCTGCCTCCTGGATCTCTCCCAAGATATCGACGAGATCTTCTGCGTTGTATCCCAGAGCATCTGAATCAAGGATCTCTTGCAGGGCCATACCAAGGCCGACCACCCGCAGAGAGGCGGCCAAGTTGGCGAACTTTTCAACCCTGGGCCAGTTTCCTGTACGAGCCGCTTCGCGAATCCAGGGAACAATGGCGTCGATGATCTCGGGGTGCCGGTCTGTGATGGACCTGGCATCCGCCTCTGTGAGGAACCCGTCCACGAGCGATTCCACCAGATCAGCTCGATGGATTTCATGTTCGGAGAAGGTCACCAGTCGTTCACCCTTCCGAATTTGGTGATTCTTGAATTGAACACTCCGACTGACCCGGGCCTCAAGCCGAAGGTGTCGGCGCCACGTTCCGACTTCAGGTGCACGGCGTTGATGTCCTTGCCGATTTCGCCAGGGGTCTTGCCTGCCGAAATCAATGCATCGCGGGTCCCTGATTGCATTTCAAAACGGACCAGAATGGTGTATTTTTCGGCATTCCTGCCTCCCTTTCTGGCGGTCCTGCCTCTCAGGCCCTCAAGGTAGTCACGGGACTGAGTGACAAAATTCTCCGTACCCTTGACAGTGATCTCACCGTTCGGCCCCAGCTGGTTGAATTCCTTCTCGCTCATTGCGCGATAGAAGGATTCGCCGTCGCAGTTGTTGTGTGCCAGGACCGGAGCGGCCCCTGCCTGCACATAGTACGTGTGGATCCCGCCGACCGAGAGGTTGAACACCTGCTGGACGGCGGTCCAGGCCCGCGTCGCGAGAACCTTGACCCATGTACCGGCTGAAGTGCGCAGAAGCGCGCCCGGCTTGATCTCGTTGGCCTTTACCCAGGTGTGCTGGTCCTCCAGCCAGAACGGGTGGCCTTCGGTCGCGGTGATGGTGTCGGTAGCGTCGCCCTTGTCGCCGTCGGTGTCGATGGTGAGGCGTACGAGGTGCTTCTCGCCGTTGCCGACGATGACGTCTTCCACCGGACGGGCTTCGGTTCTGCCCGTTGTCGGGTCTGTCGCAAGGACCTTTTCACCGATCTGGATGTCCTTGATCGGCTTTGTCGTTCCGTCGGCCATCACCACCAGGGTTTCCGGGGTGAAGCTGTTGATCTTGCAGGCGGTCCCAGCAGCTTCCTCGACCTTCTCGGCCGCCTTGCTGCCCTTGGCGAAGTGCTCCACCTTTCCGGCCATCCGCGCGGCCTTGGCCCCGCGCACGGCCGCCGTGGACCCCGGAACGAAGACGCTCGCGACCGTGACCGCCGTCCACAGGCATGCCTCGACGTCACCCTTGGTCGCGCATTTGATCGCGTCGTTGACGCCGGTGACCTCGGCGGCGAACTCCAGCCCCGCCTTCAGATACGGCGCGGCGGTCTGGGCGAACTCGGACACCGCCGTGATCGCCGTGTCGACGGCCGAGACCATCTGGGCGCTCACATCGGCCACGATCTTCGCGACCTCGGTGGCGACCTTGGCCACGTCCTGGACGAAGTGCTTGGTCTCCTGGACGATTGCCGCCGGGATATTGACCGCGATCTGTACGGCCGTCTTCATGCCGGCGTAGACCGGGCGAAGTGCCTGGGCCAGCACGGGAATCGGGTTGTGCGTCGCGATGTACTTCTTCGCGGCGCGTGCCTTGTCGCTGATGTACTGCTTGCTCTCGCGGTAGATCTGCGCCGCGGACTTGTAGACCCGGGTGGACTGGTTGCGTACGTAGTTGGCACCGGACGAGATCTTGTTGCCGAGCCACCGGGCACCGGACGAGATCTTGCTGGACACCCAGCTGACGCCGGACGAGATCTGGTTGCCGACCCATCTCGCGCCGGACACGACCTTGTCGGCGACCCACTTGGCACCGGATGAGACCTTGTCGGCGACCCACTTGGCGCCGGACGAGACCTTGTTGCCCACCCACTTGGCACCGGACGAGACCTTGCTCGCCGCCTTCTTGATCCACTTGGGCCAGTGGCCCGTCGGGTCCGTGTGGTTCAGCGGATCCGCGTTGCCGTACGTGTAGCGGTTCGCTTCCACGGACGGGGTCGGGTCGAGTGCGTAGCTGTCACGTGACGTGAAGGAGCCCGTTCCGGAGTCGTACCAGCGTGCGGCCATGCTGACCTGCTGGGTCTTCGGGTCGGTCCAGTCGCCCTGGTAGCCGATGGAGACCTGCTCACCGGCCGTCGCCGTCGTCCTGCCGAACGGGTCGAAGCCGGCCGACGAAGCCAGCGACTTCGGGTCGGTGTCCTTCGCGTCGACGGTGCCGACGACATCGCCGTGACGGTCGTCCATCGCCAGGCGGGTCGTGCCGCCCTGGGTGACGGAGATCAGCTCGCCGGTCAGACCGCGGCTGTAGACACCGCGCCCGTCGGTGACGACGTCGTCACCCAGACCCGAGTAGGTGTGCTGGGTGCCGTCGCGGTCGACGAGGCGGCCGAAGGCGTCGTACTCGTACGACGTCTCGCCCTGCTTGGCCAGCTGGCCGAAGGCGTCGAAGCGGCTCTCCTCCACCAGACCCGACGTGGACGACGTCTTGCGGGTGCCCCGCGGGGAGTAGGTGTAGGTCGAGTCGCCGTCCGACATGAGCTGGTTGCGTGCGTCGTACGCGGCCCTGCGGTCGCCCGACTGGACGCGGTTGCCGGAGTCGTCCCACCCGTAGGCGGTGGTCTTGCCGGCCCTGTCGGTCCAGGAGGTCAGACGTCCGGCGTCGTCGTAGCCGTACTTCTGCTCGCCCGCGTCAGCGGTACCGGTCGTTTTCTTCGATATCAGGCGGTCGTTGTCGTCGAAGCGGTACTCGGCCGTGGCCAGCACCGTCCCCGACCCCACGGACTTGGTGACATCCGAGGTCTGACGGCCCAGCGCGTCGTAGCCGAAGCTGCGGTCGACGCCGGGGGAGTCGATGCCTTCCAGGGCGCCGGTCTTGTCGTAGCGGTAGCTGAACAGCTGCTGCGACTGGGCGTCCTTGACGGACTTCAGCCGCCCCTTCTCGTAGCCGAACACCGCGGTGCCGGCGGCGTCGACGCGGGTGAGCAGGCGCCCGTCCTCGTCGTAGCCGAAGGTCGCGTCACCGGAGCCGCCACGGGCCGCGGTCAGCAGACCGCGGTCGTCGTACTCGTAGGTGTTCACGCCCTTCGGCGCGGTGGCGGAGACCATGCGGCCGTTGGCGTCGTACGCGTAGACGCGGTCCGGGGTGGAGACCTCCGCGCCGCTGCCGGTCTCGCGCAGCAGCAGACCCGACGGGTCGTACGTGCGCAGGTGCTCGACCTTGCCGGGCTCGGTCAGCTTGACCGGGTTGCCGGCGGCGTCGTAGCTCGTGGTCCAGGTGCGGTCGGTGGCGGTCGGGTACTCCTTCGTCTGCGGTTCGATCGTCGACTCGGGCAGGCCGAGGGCGTTGAAGGTGTAGCGGGTGGTGTTGCCGCGGCCGTCGGTGTAACGCGTGCGGTTGCCGTTCGCGTCGTAACCGAAGGTTGTGGTGATCGTCTTGCCGGAGGCGACCGGCTCCATCTGCTGGACGAGCTGATTCTGCGCGTCGAAGGTGAAGCCGGTGGTCTTGCCCTTGGCGTCGGTGGAGGAGACGAGGTTGCCCGCGGCGTCGTAGCGGAAGCTGCGGTCGCGCAGCGGGTTGTCGTCCTTGTCCAGCCACAGCTGGCCGGTCATCCGGCCCGCCTGGTCGTAGGTCTGCCGCACCTGACGGCCCAGCGCGTCGGAGTTGCTGATGACGCGACCGGACATGTCGTAGCCGGTACGGGTCTTCACACCCGCCGGGTCCTCAGTGCCGGTCAACTGCCCCAGCGCGTCGTAGGCGTAGCGCGTCGTCTCACCGGAGGGCGTGGTCTGTGCGACCATGCGGTCGGCGTCGTCGTAGGTGAAGGTGGACGTGAAGTACCGGGTCTGCCCGGACTTCCGCTCCACCTGCGTCGTCGTCGCCGACCGGCCCAGACCGTCATAGGTGCTCTCGGTACGCGCGCCCGTCGGGTCGGTCTCCGTGAGCTGTTCGCCGGTGCGGCTGTAGGTGTACGACCACACGGCGCCCGCGCCCGACGGCACGGTCTTGCCCGGCTCGGTCACCAGACCCAGCAGCTTCGAAGTGCGCGGCTCCTCCCGCTGCACCATTCGGCCCAGCTGGTCGTAGCGGAAGCGCTTGGTGTTGCCGAGCGCGTCAGTGGTTGCGGTGATACGGCCCGCCGAGTCGTACTCGTTGCGGCTGATCGGGGTGATCGGCTCCGAGGCGCCCGGCGGGGTGTACGACGGGGACGCGCTCGTCGTCGGCTGTCCGGCCTTGTTGAAGTCGACCGAGGTCAGCCTGCCCTGCGGGTCCTTGGACTGCGTGGCCTCGTCGAAGACGTTGTAGCCGGTGACCGTGGTCGGACGGGTCTTCACCGGCTTGCCGGCGTCGCCCTCCTGCCCGGTCTCCACGTCCGCTGCCGGCTCGGTCACCGAGATCCGGCGGCCCAGCGCGTCATAGGCGTAGGTAGTGGTGTAGTCCTCCGGCTTCGCGCCCTCGGCGTTGCCGCGCGGCTCGGTCTCGGCGAGCAGCAGACCGCGCTGATCCCACTGGAAGGTGGTCGTCAGACGCTGCTTGCCGTTCTGGGTGGTCTCGCTCAGCTCACGGCCGACAGCGTCGTACGTGTAGTCGACGATCTCGGAATTGCTGCTGCTGAACGGGATGTTGGAGGACCGGCCGGTGTGTACGACACGGGTCACGTTGTCCGCGTCGTCGTAGCTGTAGGCGACCTTGCGGTCCAGCTTGCCCGGGTCCGAGGTGATGCTCTGCGTACGGCCGGAAAGGTCGTAGCCGTACTCGGTGACGAGCGAGCCGTTGCCGGTCGTCCTGCGGACGACGCTGCCGAGCGCGTCGTACTCGTTGCGCTCCAGCTCGATGTCCCGCGTCGAGCCGTCCGGCTGCGGCACGTCCAGCGCGCGCACGGATTTCTGCAGGCCGTCGTCGTAGTAGCTGAACGCCCGCGTCCGGCCCATGGCGTCGGTGTGCCTGGTCAGTCGGCCGGCCATGTCGTAGGCGTAGGAGTCGGTCACCAGGACCTTTTCGTCGCCCGGACCGTCCGTGCCGTCCTTGGGGGCTTCCTGCGGGTCGCCCTTCCAGTCCCGCACTCGCACCTCGGCGACGCTGTTGCGCGGCGTGTAGGCGGTCTCCGTCCGGGTGCCGCTCGGGTCGACCTCCCAGACCCGGTTGCCCAGCACGTCGTAGCCGTAGCTGGTCTCGGCGCCCTCGGCGTCCGTCACCCGCACCGGGCGCGCCGAGTCGTCGTACTCGGTACGGGTCTCGCGCGCCGGGTCGCCCCCGGTGAGGTCGGTGACCTCCGAGCGCGTCTGCAGACCGTCCTTGTCGTACTCGACGGTCGTGCGCTGGGTGTGCGTGACGTCCGTGACCTTGTTCTTCACTCCGGGCTTGGTCGTGGTGACCACCCGGTTGGCACCGTCGTAGGTGAAGGAGACGGTCACGCCCTGCGGCTGGGAGTCGCTGACGTCGGTCTCGGTGAGCTTGCGGCCCAGCCGGTCGTACGTGTAGCGCGTGGTCAGCCCCGCCGGGTCGGTGGTCTCGGCGAGATCACCGCCGGCGGAGTAGCCGTACCGGGTCGTCTTGCCCTTGGCGTCGGTCATCGACGCCAGCAGCCCGGCGGGCATCGTGCCCTTGCCGTCGGACGCCGGCTCGCTGCCCGTGGTGAAGGTGCGGACCGCCTTGCGGCCGTCCGGCGCCGTCTGCTCGGTCAGCTCGCCCCGGGCGTCGTAGGAGTACGTCGTCCGGTAGGTGTTGTCCGAAGCGTTCTTCGACCGCGCGTCACGGGACTCGGTCAGCTTGCCGTTGCGCGGATCGACCGGGTTCTTCTCGTCGAACCAGTAGCTGTAGTAGGTGGTCTGGCAGTCGCCCTTGTCGCGGCAGTTGGTGCGTGTGGCGACGTTGCCCTGGCCGTCGTACGTCATGTCGAGCGCGTGGCCGTTCTCGTCCACGACGTGGTTCTGCATGCCCCGCTCGTCGTAGCCGAAGCCGCGCACGCCCATGGCGTTCACGACGCCACCGACGAACTCGGGGTCCGGGTAGTCGACCGGGGGCTGGCCGGTGCCCGTCGCACCGCCCTCGAACAGGCCGCCCTCGGCGATACCGGGCGACGCGGAGACGCTCGGCTTCGGCTTCTCGGCGTCCTTGGGCCTGTCGCGCAGCGGCGAGACGTAGCGGATCAGCCGGCCCGCGAGCGGGTCGTAGTCGTAGAAGTGCCGGCGGTCCTTCGGATCCGTCACCTGGACGGTGCGGATGAGCTCCTTGCCCCACAGGCCCGTGACCGGGGTGCCGAGCTTCCACTGGCCGCCGTTGACGTCGGTCAGCTTGCCGACGCGGTCCACGTTCGTGTCGTACGTGACCTCGACGGCGGTACGGCCGCTGGGCGTCGTCACCTTGACGAGCTGGTCGGCCTGCGCGCGCGCCGCGTACAGCGACTGCGCGGCCGCGGTGCCGAGCGGCTTGTGGTGGACGGCGACCTCGCCGATGTCGCCCTTGAAGTACGCGGTGCCCTTGGACGGAGCGGACGGCCACATGTACGCCCAGCCGGTGCCGATCTCGGCGAACCGCTGGATGCTGTGGTCGACCGGCGCGTCGAGGCTGCCGCTGTTCCTGCCGTCGACGAAGAGGGTCTGCCGCGCGCCGTCCGAACTGAGCACGGCGTGGTGCCAGTTACCGTCGTTGACGGGTGCGGCGGCGGTGATGGGCGTGATGCCGCCGGTGCGGAACTGACCGCGCAGCTTGCCGTCGGCGCCCACGTACAGCACGGGGGCGCTGGAGCCGGCCGCGGAGTCGGAGTGCTTGTCCGAGCGGTAGTTCAGCAGTACACCGCTGCCGGTGGTGCGGAACCACATGCTGACCGCGAGGTTGCGCTGCAGGTTCAGCAGGTTCTCGGGCAGGCCGACGCGCGAGGAGGTACCGTTGAACGTCGCCGCGTTCACGTCCGTGCCGCTGAGCGGGCCGGTCGCGTCGTGGCCGACGTCGACGTACTGTGCCTGGTCCTTCCCCTGGTTGACGGTGACCTGGCTGACGGCGTCGTCGCCGGAGTCCTCGCCGAAGCGCCAGTAGGCGTACGGTCCGGAGTCCAGGGCCACGCTGCGGTAGTGCGAGCCGGCGGTGTAGTCGTAGGTGGTGCAGGTCTTCTCGGGCGAGCAGACCTTGGTCAGCTTGTCGCCCTCGTACTCGTACGTCCACGTCAGCGGCTTGGTGCCCAGCGGGTCCGTGCCGACCGCGGTGACGTGGGCGCCCGACCACTGGAAGTACAGGCTTCGCTTGCTGGTGTCGTTGGTGACCTGGACGAGCTTGCCGTCCACGTAGGTGAGCGTCTGCGTCAGGCCGCTCGTGTCCGTGATCCGGGCGAGGCGACCGTCGGCGCGGAAGGCGTAGCGCACGCCGTTCTTGTCGGTGAGCTCCCAGCCGCCGTCCTTGACGGATGTGAAGACGGCGTCGCGGCCCTGCGGCGGCGCGAAGGAACCGTTGGCATTGCGGCCGAAACGGACCTGCTGCCCGTCGGGGTAGCCGATGACGACGTTGCCGGTGCCGTCGTCGTCGGGGGTCACGCGCATGTCGAGGCGCGAGGCCCAGCCGGCGCCGAAGATCCGGCCGGTGACCGGGTCGAGGCTGTTGTAGGTCCGGGTCACGGTGAGGTCCGGACCGACGGTGGGTACCGAGGCGTCGACGGCCGAGGTGGCGAAGTTGCCGACCTGCGGGTCGAAGGGCTTGTCGGAAGAGCCGTAGGGCGAGCCGGCCAGGTGCGAGGTGACGACCGGCTGCGGGACCGTCGTCAGGAAGGTGGTGTAGGGCAGCTCGGGGCTGGTGGCGGCGTTGTCCTTGCTCCAGGGGCGCCACAGATACGTCTTGGACCAGGAGAGCTTGCCGGCGGGTACGACCCAGCTGCGGTCGGGGGACCAGTCGGAGAAGAAGCAGTCCTTGGGCTTGTTGTCCTTGCCGGCCTCGCAGACCTCGTAGCGGTACTGCAGCTTCTGGCCGGTGTTGTCCATGTCCCGGGCGTTGGCCCACAGTTCGGGCGAGAGCGTCTGGGACTGGTGGCCGTTGGCCGGGTGGAAGGCGTCGACGACCGGCGGGATGGCCACCACGTTCAGCTGCAGCCGCACCGGCGGGATGCCCTCGTCGGTGAAGACGGCCTTGCCCTTGCGGACCATGGAGAAGTCGAAGAGGTACTGGCCCGCGTCCGCTTTGTGGACCACGGCGTCGAGGGAGACGCTCGCACCCCGGGGCACGTCCTTGGGCAGCTGAGCGGCGACCGCCTGCTTGACCAGCTTGCCGTCCTTGTAGGCCCGGTAGCCCAGTTCATAGGTGTTGGGCGTCCAGGTCTCGGCACCGAGGTTGGTGACCTTGATCTTGACCTTGCCGTCCGTGCCGCGGCTGACCGGCGGCTGCGGCGCGGAGCGCTCGACCGTGTACTTGGCGTTGTACGGGGTGTGCGTCACGTACAGCGACGGGGGGTTGGAGCTGCTGGTGCTGGAGAACTTCTTCCAGTTCATCGACTCGGAGTCCGAGCCGCGCAGCGTCAGACCGTAGTTCGGGCGGGTGCCGTCGGTCCAGCCCTCGACCAGGTCGCGGCCCTTGGTGCCGAGGTCGATGGCCTCCCAGGCCGCCGGGCACGCCGAGCTCGACTCGCCCTCGGCGATGAAGCCGTGCGCGAAGGAGGAACCGGCGATCTTGGCACCGTACTTGGGGCCGGGGTAGGTGTGGCCCTTGCCCGCGGTCCATGCCTCGGTGACCGGGTGGACGTTCACCTCGCGCGGGCGGCAAGAGGCCGACCAGTAGTTCAGCACGGTGAGCGAGGCGCCGAAGATCTTGTGATTGCGCAGCTTGGACGCCACGCCGGGGAAGGCCAGATAGGTCGCGGCCTGGCTGGTGGTACCGCCATCGGTGACCGAGCCCAGCTTCAGGGTGTCTTCGGAGGCCGAACTCCAGTTGTTGCCGCCGGACTTCTCCACGTACATGCTGGAGGAAGCCCCGACGGGCTCGACCATGGGCGGGTCGACGCGCACGGGGAAGGCACGCCCGGGCGCGGAGAGCCAGTCGCGGTCGAGCTCCACGCGCAGCGCCTGGCCGCCGCCCTGCTCGACGATGCGGTAGTCGACCCCGGTCGAGATCGCGCCGTCACCGGACTCGGGGTTGACCTTCGAGTCCTCCATATAGCCGTGCGGGATCCGGACGCGCTCCTTGCCGCCCGTGTCCTTCAGGACCACGTCGCCGTTGTCGACGGAGGCCGTCAGTCCCTTGGTCCGCAGCGGGAAGGTCCAGCCGCGCGGGGCGTTCGCCGAGCGCAGCACCATGACCTCCTTCAGACCGCCGGGCCTGGAGATCAGCTCCAGGTCGGCGTCCTTGAGGACGTCGGGGTAGGTGACGGCGGAAGGATTCTTCTCCTCGATGCGGCCGGCCGAGGGCTGGGCGCCCTCGAGGCCGAAGGACACCTCGTGGTCGCCGTCCACGACGAGCCGGGCCAGGTCCCTGGCGTCGGCCCGGGCCGCGAGGCTGATGCCCAGGCTGTCGGCGGCATTGCGCCAGCCGCCCGCGCCCTTGTCGCCGCTGGGGACCAGACGGGCGTCGATGGGCTGCCAGCTGCCGTCCCCGGCCCGGTAGTTCAGCCGCTCCTTGGAGAACTGAGTGGTCTGCGAACCATCCTGGTTGGTGAAGGTTCGCTGGAATTCATCCCGTTTATCGGGGGTTTCGGTGCTGCTCTTGGGGTCGTAGCCCTTGACGTCCTTGGCCGGAGCCTCCTTGACCTCGGCCTCGTTGTGGGCATCCGGGACGGAGGTGTCCGGGTGTTCCACGGCGTACTTGCCGTGCAGCGTCTGCGGGCCATCGGCCTTGACGGGCTTGGCGCTGCCGTCGAGGTGGTCCAGTCCGGCGGCGCTGCCCCAGCGCTGGCCGTCCGGGCGTTTCGTGTGCCCCTTGACGCCGGGCAGCCCGGGCCCGGAATCGGGCCGTTCAACGGCCTCGGAGGGTGCAGTGCCGGCGAACACCAGCATGGCTGCGGTCAGCGCGACGGCCCGGCGCAGGCCGGGCCGTCGACTGAACAAGGCGCGATGTCTGAAGACACCGCGGCGGCGGAGCGCACCGGGTCCGGCGCGCCGACTGCCAGGTATCACGAAGAATCTCCACATCGGGAATCGTCCGGAAACGCGACTAAACCCCCGCGAATGGCAGGGGTTGCCGCAGATGTCCACAACCAGTCAGATGGCGGGCATCGGTCGATGTTGTATCCGAATAAAGATCGATATTGCAAAACCTTGAGGTGGATGCGGTGAACAGTTGGGCTTGCCAGCACGGAACCTTGAATTCCATGTATCACATGACATCGCATGTAGCCTTTTGTCCGAAATGTCGGTGGATCCTGGGTAATTCCCACGTCAGTTGGAGGTAAAGATGCGGTTAACATGCATGTCGCCCGGCCTGCTTCTCGGCCGGACCTCGGGTCGTGACCGGCCCTTGTCGCCCTGTCATGAAAGCGCTCCCGCATGCCGAAGAGCCGTTTCCGTCCGTCTGCCTCCCGCGCGGCAGCCCTGACCCTGGCCGCCGTCACGGCTCTGCCCCTGGGGCTGGTGTGCGCGCCCACCGCCTCGGCGGACCCGATACCGGAGAAGCCCGCCACGTCCACCCAGCTGAGCTGCCGCCCGCAGACCGAGCTGTACGGAGCGGCCACCGACGGCCCGCTGAAGTACTACGCGCACGCCGATCCGGCCAACGGTTCGTTCAACTGGCCCGTGATCAACAAGCAGATCGGCAGCGGTGGCTGGCAGGCTCCTCGCCTCACCCTCGGCGGGGCGGGTGGCTGGTTCTACAGCATCAACTCCGAGGGCAACCTCTTCCGCTACCGCTACGATCCGGCCGCCAACAGCTGGGAGCGCGACCGTGGCGAGAAGATCGACGACGGCTGGGGTGCCTTCATCGTCCCTGCCCGGCGCAACCGCGTCACCGTCGACGACCGCGGCAACATCTTCGCCGTCTTCGACGACGGCACCCTGCGCTTCTACCAGTACGACCAGAAGACGGGAGCGGTCCTGCCCGGCCGCGGCCGCATCATCGACCCGAACGGCTGGGGTGAGTACGACCTCATCGTCGCCGCGGGCGACGGTCTGATCTTCGCCCGCAAGGGCGGCGATCTCTACCGCTACCGCTACGACGTCGACCGGCAGCAGTGGCTGGACGTGAAGGTCCCTGCGTGGGCGGTCGGCTGGCAGAACCTGCGGGAGATCCGCTCGGCCGGTGGTGGCACCCTCTACGCCCTGCATCAGGACGGCACGCTCTACTGGTACCGCTGGGACCAGAACGCCGGCGCCTGGGTGGACACCAGCCGCCGCAAGAGCGGGTGGGGCTTCCAGGTGTTCCAGGGCATCGCCATGCGCACGGACGCCTGCCATGCTCCCGCGCAGCCGGAGCCGGCCCCCGTCACCCCGCGCCCCCGCATTCCCGCCGCCGTGCGCCAGGGCAAGGACCAGCTCATCCAGCAGTTCTACGTCGACGAGCGCGGCTGGCTCATCCAGGGCACACAGCGTGAGATCAACGACATCGGCACCGTGGTGTACAGCGTCGTGCCGGGCGCGCAGAACATGGTCGACCAGCCCGTCGTCACCGAGCAGGCGGACGGCACCCCGATGGCCTTCGTCCTGGGCAAGGACGGCCACATCTACATGACCAAGCGCCAGCCGGGCGCGACCTGGTCCCCGCTCACGGACCTCGGCGGGAACTTCGCCGCCGCCCCGACCGTCCTGCGCAACTCCAAGGGCATGGTGGCGGTGCACGCCTTCGGCCGCGACGGCAAGCTCTGGTACTTGAACCAGCGCGCCGCCAACAGCGAGGACTTCATCCCGTGGCGGACCCAGGACGCCTATTCCCCCGTGGCCGCCGGCTATGAGCAGGCGACGTTCGCCGGGGCGAGCCAGGCGAGCGCGGTGGACGGGGAGGGCGACCGTCCGTTCGTCCTGGGGATCGACAAGCAGGGCCGTCTCGGCGTGAACCGCGCCGATGACCAGCGCAACGGCTGGTGGGTATGGGGCGTCTCCGACGTCACCGGGCTCACCGGCACCCCCGTCGCGGCCCGTGGCGCGGACGGCAGGATGATGGCCTTCGCCCGGAACAAGGACGGGGAGATCTGGGCGGCGAACGAGTCCGCCCGTTCGTCCGGCGGCAAGACCCTCAACGGCTTCTTCGGCGACGGGGCCGTGATCCCCGGTGTGAAGACCGACGGGTCCCCCGTGGTCGTCGTCAACAAGGACAAGACGCTCGGTGTCCTCGTCCGCGACGACAAGGGCTACATCCGCTACTCCGCCCAGCGCCCTGACGGCTCCTTCGGCAACTGGGCCATGGTCTGGTCCGGGAAGGCCGCCACCGACCCGTCGGCCGTACAGCTCGCCGACGGCCGCTGGGGCGTCTTCTTCCTCGACACCGAGGGCGTGGAGCGCATGTACTGGCTCACCCCGGCCAACGGGTCGGCGGCCATGGCGGCCCCGAACACCCGGATGAAGCGCAGCATCGCGCCGGAGTCGGCGCCGGAGTCGCTGTTCACCGGCGGCCCGACGGCCAGGTCCGGCGCGAAGCCGACCGCGCCCGCGGCCAAGTAGCCCTGCCCGAAGGGCTGTCGAGTCCTCGCGGCGGGGCCGTGACCGCGTGAGGACGACGAGGGTGGCGGGGCTCGGGCGCCGCCACCCGGGCCGCATGTGGCCGACCGTGTCACGGACGTATCAGACGTGCCGGGTTCAGCCGAGTCCGGCCGAGTGCAGCCGGGTTCAACGGCCAGGCCAAGAGGAGCGGAAGAGCATGCCGGATCAGCTGGGATCCTCCCCTGCCGGACAGACGACACGGACGACCGGGCAGCGCCTGGCCCAGGTCGCACACCACCTGGGCACCCGGCTGTGGTCGTCACGCCGGCGCCGACTGTCGACGCTGGTGGCATCGGCCGTACTGCTCGCGTCGGCTGTCGCCGGGGGCACATACCTGTGGTGGTTCCAGGACCCCGGCGCCCAGCCGGGCGGGAAGGGCGCCCGCAAACTGGTCATCGCCTACATCGACGCACTCGCCGACGGTGACATGAACGAGGCGTGCAAACTGCTGCACCCGCGCGTGACCACCTCCATGGGCCAGGCGGAAGGCGGCTGCCCGGGAGCCATGCGTGCCCAGATCGGCGACCGGTTGAGCCGCAAGGACCGCGGCCGGGTCGCCGGCATCGACGTGGGGGAGGCCACGGTCGAGGGCAGGACCGCCCGGGTCGAGGTGAGCTCGGGGAGCAGTGCCGCGAAGAAGAGCACGGTGATCGTGGAGCGGGTCGACGGGCGCTGGCGGGTGCTGGAGGACTGAACGGGCCGCATGAGCGGGTGGCGGGGACATACCCTGAGGATGTGCCGCCGCCACCTGGGCCGAATGTCCCATGCGACGGTCGGCCGGTGCCAAGCGGTCTTGGTGATGTGTGATGTGGTTTGGGTATCTGTCATGCCAGGAGGGGGTTGGCATGGCGGGACCGTTGTGGGTGGAGCTCTCGTCGGAGCAGGAGGCGGAGCTGGGGCGGCGGTTGCGGGCCCGGGACCTGACGACGAACGAGCGGATGCGTCCGGAGTGTGTGCGTCTGTCGGTGCGGGGCTGGACGGCACCCGAGATCGCGTCGGTCGTCGACCGGCATGTCGTCACCGTGCGCAAGGCACTGCACCGGTTCTCCGACGGCGGCCTGGCGGCCCTGGCGGATGCGCCACGTGCGGGGCCGTCCGCCACGCTGGACGTGCGAGGATCTGGACGCACTGGAAGAGATGCCGGACGCCGCGGCGGCCGAGGGGATCACCTGGACGCTGCCGGCACTGGCCGAGTGGCTGCGGCGCGAGCGTGATGTGGACCTCGAATCCTCGTGGCTGTCCGTACGGCTGCACCGGGACGGCTTCCGCTGGAAACGCTCGGCGCGCTGGACGGGACGGGTCCCGAGCCCGAACTGCTGTCGACCACAGGATCGACGCACCGATGGTCCTCGACTTCGTCTGCACCCACATCGCCCGGCTGCCCGGAGGCGCGAACCGCCTCACCCAGCCCCCGCCCGGCTGGAAACGGCACCGGCTCTGCACCATCGTGCTGGACAACGCCTCCATCCACCACGGAAAGCTCTTCAAAGGGCGGTGTGGCGAGCTGGAGGCCATCGGGGTCCATCTGCTCTACCTCCCTCCCAGATCTCCGGAGCTGAACCGCATCGAGCGCGTGTGGCGCTCGGTCAAATACCAGGACATGCCTGTCCGCGCCTACACCAGCACCCAGGAACTGCACACCGCCGTCGACCGCGCGATGACACGACGAGCGACGGCCCTGACAACCACAGCCGACTTACTCAAGATCGCTTAGGCGCGCGCGTTGACCTCGCTCGCCGTGCGGACGACGCCCTGGAGGGTTCGGCGGTCCTCGGCCAGGGCGGCCGCGTTCTGCTGGATGTACCCGCGCTGGATCCTGGTCTCGGCCTCGTGCCACACCTCGGCGACCTTGTAGGTGTCGCGGCAGGTCAGGTCGGCGAGGGCCGTGGAGATCTCCAGCTGTGCGATTCCCCCGGGGTGAGGCCGGAAGCGGGGGTTGTCATTGGCTTCCATGGGAGCCGCGTAGGTGAAGCCCCTCGCCCGCATGCAGGCGGACCAGCGGGTGAACACGGTCTTGACCTGAGGGTCGTTCTGCGATTCCCCGTACGACGCGTTGGTCAGCTTCTGTACGAGAGGGGAGACGCCGTGGGTCGCGCTGCCCAGGTTCCGGCGCGCCTCGCCGAAGCAGCCGCCGGGCGGCAGCTTCCGGCCCGCCGACGTGCCGTGCCTGACCTCGGTGCTCGCCCGGTCCAGCACATCGGCGGGCATGTCCGTGCCGCCGAGGACGACCTGTGTGTCGACGGACAGGGCGGGCCTGGTGGACCGGTCGCGTACGGCGGCGCTGTAGCGGGCCTCTTGCGCGGCGTCGGGCTGGTAGCCGCGCTTCGCGGTGAGCTCCGGGTCGTGGATGCCGTAGCGCCAGTCGAGCAGGTTCTTGGGGCCGATCTGCGGCAGGTCGGGCTCGGGCTCCCAGTCGACCCCGAACCCCTTCATGCACTGCCGGACCAGCCTGGTCTCGGCGGTGGCGATGCTCTTGTCCTGTTGCTGGGTCGGCCGGTACGCGAGCATCGGCAGGGTCCAGGTCGAGGGGTCGGCGCCGGGGCCGAGGGAGGGGGCGGGTCGCGCCTGCGTGTCCTCGCCCTGTGAACACCCCGAGAGCGCAAGGACCATAAGGGCCAGAACGGCGCCTGCCCGGCAGGCATTTCGATGGGCACTTCGCATGCGTCGTTCCTCTTCGTGCGCAACTGGACGCCAATCCCGGCAGTGTTGACCAGGGCCTGGGCGGCGATTACCAGCAGTGGTTGAAGTTGATGGACCGGTTGTTGTTCCTGGTGCTGTTCAGATTGCCGCCGCTACGGCTGGAGATGGTGTCCTTGGGGCCCCGGTACCCGGCGCTGTAGTAGATGTTCGCGCAGTAGCCGTCGAACCAGTTGTAAGCAGACGCCGCGTTGTTGGCGACCTGCTGCCCGGCACCGTCACCGGTGCCCTCGCAGAATCGCAGCGGCGGGTAGGAGTTGCCGGCGCCGACGTTGATGGACTTCAGGTCGTAGACGGGGTGGCCGACGAACACCAACGCGCCCTTGTAGTCGGAGTGGTAGTAGAACGCGAAGCGGAACCGGTCCTGGTGCCCGTCGCACCTGTCGGGTGACTCGATGGTGTCGTCGCCGTTCGCGTCCGAGAAGGCCGTCGGGTCCCCTTCGGCGTACGCGGGGGCGGCAAGGGACAGCGCTGCGGCGGCCACCGCCCCAGTGAGGGCGGCGGCGAAGCGCCTGCGGTTCTTGACGAGCACGCTCTTCATCGGCGTGGTTCTTCTCGGGATCGAAGGTCATCGCACGCTAGCCCTGTGACCAGCGGTTATGAGCGTCCCAAACGTCCCTTGGGCACCTCCGGGACCCGCTGGGACATCTGAGGGCGACCGGACCGGATCCCGGCGGCGGCAACCGGAGCGCCGGACCGCCGGCTCGCCGGACCGGCCGGACCGCGCGCCGGCCGTCACCAGCAGGGGCGGAGGCCGACGGGACTGCTCTGGGACGCGCGTTGCACACGCGTGACGTTTGCGTGGGAAAGAACGGCAAAGGGGGACGCCGCATGCGCGGGGCAGAACAGACTACGGGCGCCAACTCGTCCTACTGGAACGGTTCCTGACGGAGATACGACGGATCAGGACGACCTTGTCCGGTATCAGGAGCCGGGGACCGGGCGCCCGATCACCGTCCGACAGTGGAAGCGGTTCACCACCGGCCGCCCGGGCCGCTGGCCGGAACGGCCCTTACCCGGCCCGGCAGGGCTTCCTAGGTTGACAGGGACACGGCTGTTCCCCGAAGCACTCGCCCCTCTGGAGGCGCCATGACGACCGTATCGGGTACCCGAGTCGACGTGGTATCGCGCGATGTCCTGCCACCGCACAGTTCGATCGTGGTATCCGCCCGCCTCGCCGTGACCGTGGACGGTCCCGAAGGCGTCGTGGACCTGACCGGTGAACTGCGCCGGATCGTCGCCGACTCGGGCACCGCCGAGGGCTCCCTGCACATCTACTGCGGCCACACCACGTGCGGCCTGGTCGTCAACGAGCGTGACGGCGGGCTGGACCTGGACATGAGCGAAGTGCTGGAGCGCATCGCACCGCACAGCGGCAAGCACCACTACGCCCACGACAAGCTGCGCACCCCCGCCGAACGGCTGGTCCACGGCGAACGCGACAACGGCCACTCCCACGCCCGCGCCATGGTCGCCACGCACCCGGAGCTGAACATCCCGATCACCTCCGGCACGCTCTACCTGGGCCGGTGGCAGGCGGTCATGCTGGCGGAGTTCGACGGGCCGCGCACCCGCGAGCTCCTCGTCCGCGTCCATACCGCTCTGCCACCGACCGCGACAGGCACCACGGCCCACGCCTAGCTCCCGGCGTACTCACCGTTCATCGCGGCGGCCAGCCGGAGGTGGGGTGCCGCCTCGGCGTCCCGGTTCTGCCGTTCCAGCGTGCGCCCCAGCAGCAGATGCGCGTACGCCTCCGCGGGGGCGCGGTCCAGGACGCGACGCGCCTCGGCCTCGGCCCGGTTCAGCTGGGCGGAGTGGTAGTACGACCGGGCGAGCAGCAGGCGGGCCGCCAGGTGGCCCGGTTCCGCCTCGACGACGGGCACGAGGATGCGGGCGGCCTCGGCGTAGTCCTTCGCCTCGAAGAAGAGCTGCGCGCGCTCGTACTCGTCGGCCAGCGGGTGCGGCGACGCCGGCACGGCGGCGGTGGGGGAGAACGGGATGAAAGCGGTCATGGATCGCTCCTTTCGCCCCCACCAACATAAATGAAGCTTGAACTATTTCCGGGTGTCCTCCCGCCCGCCCCCCGCTTCGCCGGGCCGCACCACCACCGTGTCGTACGCCCATGCCGAACCCGCCACGAGCGCCGCGCCCAGCAGGCAGCCGCCCACCACGTCGGACAGCCAGTGCACCCCGAGATACAGCCGGGTGAAGCCCACCCCGACCACCGACACCGCCCCCACCACCAGTGCGGTACGGATGCCCGCAGGGCGTACGCGGCGCAGCCACAGCAGCCACACCACCAGCCCGCACGTCACGGTGGCGGTCAGCGCGTGGCCCGACGGGAACGCCTGGTAGCCCGCGACGGCCACCGGGTCCGGCCAGTGCGGGCGGTCCCGGTCGACGGCGGCCTTGAGGAGCTGCTGCACGGCCGTCCCGAGGGCGGAGGTCCCCGCGACCCAGGCCACGAGCAGCCACTCGCGCCGCCGCAGCAGCCACAGGGCGGCCACTGCGAGGACGGCACGCATGGTCCACGGGTCCCACAACCGGTCCGACAGCCAGTGGACGAACCGCGTCCAGCCGTGGTGCCCGACGGCGACCGGATGGAGCCCGTCGGCGACCCACCGGTCCAGGGATACGAGCGGCCCCCACTTACAGGCGACCAGCGCCAGCAGTGCGAGGAACAGGGCGCAGAGGACGGCACCGGCGCGCTTCCCAGCGGTGTGGGTGAGGCGGGGCGGAACGGCGGGCGCGGCGGGGCGCGTCGGAACGTGCATGGCCGGATCCTCGCCGAAGCCCCGACCGCGGCGCCACCCTTTCCGTCCGGCGAAATCCCGTTCCGGGGCCTACCCCAGCGCGCTCAGCCCGGGGACGAAGGTCACCAGCAACGGCACCGCCGGTACCAGCGCCGCGGCCGCCGACAGCCGGAGCCGCCGCGCCGCGGTCAGGCGCGGCGCGGGCGCCAGCAACCGGTCCACCCGGCCCGGCACCTGGGACAGCTGGGCCGGGCAAGGGCCGAAAACGCCACGGTCCTCGTTCAGTTCGACCAGGGCCAGTGCCGTCGTCATCCGGCCGAACCGCCGCGAGGCGGCGTCATCGGCCGCCAGCTCGACCAGACGGTGCACCTGGTCGCGGAAAGCCGCGAACACCGGCACCTGTGGGAATCCGGTCGCCAGCGCCGACGAGCAGTGCAGCAGCCAGTCGTGCCGCGCCCGCGCGTGCCCCTGCTCGTGGGCCAGCACCGCGTCCAGCTGGGAGTCCGAGAGCCGGCGCAGCGCGCCCGTGGTGACGACCAGCTGCGGAACCGTCCCGCCGCGCAGCCACCACGCGTCCGGCCGCTCGCCCTCCAGCACCACGAGCCGGTCCGCGCCCGGCACCTCGCCGGGCAACTGCGGTGCGCGGACGAGCAGATCGGTGCGGCGCCGCCGACGGCGGGCCCGCGCCAGGCGGATCTCGCGGGTGAGCATCGCGGCGGTCCACACCGCTCCGAAGCCCAGGGCCACGGCCAGCGGGGCCGCCCATGGGCGGTACGAGGCGAGGCCGTACGCCTCCACGACCCCGTGCGGCGCGGGCGCGAACACATGGCCGCGCACCGCTTCCCAGGCCGCCGCCGCACTCAGGGCCATGGCGAGGGCACAGCACAGCAGCACGGCCGCCACCGCGCACTGCCATACCCACAGGGCCACGACGGGCTCACGGTCGGGCCAGTCGGAACGGGTCAGCAAGCGCGGCGCCATCGCCGCGACCAGTCCACCGAGGACCAGCAGCACGAGCGGGACCATCATGGCGGCAGCCTATGAGCGCGACGCCGCGCGCGGGTACGGTCCCGGGTGTGAAGTGACGCATTCCACGGCCCCGGAGAAGCCCCGCGGGCCGGCAGCCGGACCTCCGGAGCATCCGTGGGGCGGGCTCAGAGGGTGAGCAGCATCGCCAGCATGCCGATGCCCATGGACAGCCGGCACGCGTTGGTGAGGTTGGGGCGGCCCGGCCAGACCGCCTCCCCGGAGGTGACGGCGACCACCGGAACGAGCGCCGCCACCGTCCGTACGACGTACACCGCGAAATACACCAGCAGCAGGCCCGTCAGCAGTGGTGTTCCCGCGGGAACATGCCCTTCGACGTGCCCGGTCCCGGTCCCGGCGTGACCGGAGTGGCCGCTCGCTGGGGCACCCGCCATCGCCAGCGCCATATAGACCATCGCGAACGCGCCGACCGCGTGGTGGAGATGGTGCAGATGCGGTCCTTCCATGCGGCCGCGCGCCACCAGGAGCGAGCGCAGCCCCGCCGCGCCGAAGACGATCGCGAACACGGGAGCCCCCCACGGGCGGGTGTTCAGGACGGCGGTCGGTATGGCCATCACCGCCATGCCCAGCCCCATCAGGGCGTCACCACCTGTGGCCCGGGCCTCCGTCGCGGTGCCCGCCCCCGTCCTCGTGAGGCAATACGCGCCGGTCGCGGCGCACAGCACCACCAACAGCCAGCCGACGAGCGGCGGTCCGTGCACTGCACACCTCCCCGAACGGGCAGACCTACCCCCGGAGGATGCCCGCTCCAGTTGCATCACATGGGAGCGCACGGGCGCAGAAGGGGAGCACTTCGGGGCGCACGGCACGCCCGCGCACGCGCGGTGGCACAGGGGCGCACCGGAGCCGTGGACCGGCGCACGGGAGGAGCGCGACAGCCGCCCGAAGGCCGGAGAGAAAAAAGATCTTGCATCGGGTGCCCTGTTCGGGAGAGAGTAAGGGCACCGAAGGGGCGTAGCTCAGCTGGCCAGAGCAGCGGACTCCAAACCCGCTAGTCGCAGGTTCGAATCCTGTCGCCCCTGCTGATGGCCACTCAGGTTCAGTGCTTCTGACCTGCGTGGACGCGTGGGGCGGGGCTGTCGCGATGGATGCGACAGCCCCGCCGCCGTTTTCGGGTTCAGCGGTTGGGAACGGTGGGAACACCGACTGCCCCGTCAGAGCCGTATCGTCACGTCATGACGAACATCGTTGAGCGGCCCAAGGCCGACGAATCGGATACTCGGAGCGACGGCGCAACTCTCTTCCAAGGGGGTGATATCGCGGAGCTGTACGCGTTGGTCAGTTCTGAATTCGCGCCTCATCGATTTCGTGTGACGGGCCGCCGTCAGGCTTCCGATGCCCAGTTCCGGCGCATTTGGCGAAGAGGGATCTCCGTATATGAACTTGGATACGGAAGGGATGTCGCTGTCGTTCCCGGAGAGTTACCCGACTTTTACCATGTGCACATACCCGTGGCCGGCACCGGTGTGGTCACGGTGGACGGCGAGGAACTCGACTCGCCGCTGAGCGTCGTCGGGCCAGGTCAGCATCTGGCCATGTCCTGGAGCGATGACAGTCTCACCCGCATCCTCCACATCTCCCGTCGGTCCATGGAGCAAGCCCTGGCTGTACGCCTCGGCGATCTTCCGAATGAGATCGTTCGGTTCTCGTCGGCCTTTCACGAGAAAGCCGACCCGGTCCAGGCATGGCTGGCCATCGCACAGACCTATGCCCAAGCTGCCGAAACCGGCCTGCTGACCCGGTCCCCGCTGGCCCTGGGGCACTTCGAGCAATTGCTGATCCACGGCCTCCTCGACACGCAGCCGAACACGCTCGCCCGCTCTCTGCGCGAAGGCTCGGCGGTGCCCTCTGCGGCCATAAGAAGAGCTACTGCGTTCTGCGCCGAGCATGCCCACGAGCCGATCTCGGTAGCCGACATCGCCCATGCCGTCAAGGTCAGCGTCCGTGCTCTGTGGATGGGCTTCCGCACCCATCTGAGTACCACTCCGCTCAGCTACCTCCGCCGCATTCGATTGGAGCGAGCCCACCACGACCTGCTGGCCATCGCTCATGGCGAGGTGAGCGGTAACGTCACCAGCGTGGCGTTGCGCTGGGGGTTCACGCACCTGAGCAGGTTCGCGGAAGCGCACCGGAGGGTCTACGGGATGACGCCTTCGCAGGTCCTGCACGAAGCCGCGCCAGGCGCTATCCGGAAAGCGTCACCGGCCACGGTCGTCTCTGGATAGCTTCGTCAATTCGTATGGATGAGACTGATCTTGCGTCCGCGGCAAGGGCCGTCTTGCCTTGTGCCATGCGAGGGCGGGATCCTTCCCGGGGTCCCTTGAGTGTCGATGACCAGGAGGAATTCATGCGATCACGTTGGGCAAGAGCCGCAGTTGCCGTATGCGCCATGGCCACGCTCGGTGGCGTGGCCACAACGGCTCATGCAGCGCAGGAGATTTCGAGCCCCTCGGCCGGACTGCGTGCGTGCGGCTGGGACCCGGACGGGGCATCGGGACGTGCCTACTACAACCACTGCACCGGAGACGGGAGCTCGATCTGGATCCGCGTCGAAAGGCAAAACGCCGGCGGATACGACCAGTGCGTCGGACCCAACCGGACCTACTTGGGCCCTACCTCCGTCATCAAGTACGCGTGGTACAAGGGTGGGACCTGCTGACTTGACCTCTCCGGGCGCCGAAAGCTGATCCGACTCGGTCTTCGGATTGCATCGCACATCACCTCGGTCAATGTGCTCCCGCCCGGCTTTCGGGACGGGAGCACATTGGTGACCCCACTGCATGCGGCGCACAGTCGGCGCGTGGCACCGACGGTCGGCGGAAGGCCGCGCCGTCGGCAGGCCCTTCGAGGCTCAGTACGTCGGCTGCTTGGGGCTGGAACCGTAGTTGTTGTGGCCCGGCGTGCTGTCGAGGCACATGAACACCAGCATGACGATCCAGCCCACGATCGGTACAAGACCTATCAGGAACCACCACCCCGAACGATCGGTGTCGTGCAGCCGCCGGACAGTGACGGCAATCATGGGCAGGAGCAGGGCCAGGGTGTACACGGCCTCGATGATCTCGCCCGTACCGAGCACGGTGTCAGCAATGGCCAGCACGATGCTGATGACGGTACTGATCAGGGTGAACATCCAGTACTCCTGGCGCCGCGCCCGGCCGCTGAACACCGCGTATTTCTTGAGTACATCCACGAACCAGTGCACTGGGTCTCCCAAAACAAAGGGCCCCGAAGGGCCCGTTTCTCACACGTAAAGGCAAGGTAAAAACTACATCATGTTGGAGGGGCGCGTGGCCCGCAGGACCCTGGCGCCGCATCGAGCGGCCGCGTGTGGACCGCACAGGACGACGTGGTCGAGGTTCCCGAGGAACTGGGCGCGGAACTGCGGTCCATCCCCGGCGCCAGGTTCGCTGAGGCCGGTGCCCCCGCAGCAACACCAGCCGCCGTGTTCCTGCGGGAAGGGATGACGGGCCCGCGAGCGTGAAGCGGCGCGGCCTTCACCGTGGATCCGCGCACCAAGTCCGCAGCCAGACCCGCGTGCCCCTGCGCGTAGGCCGGCGGCTACGACTGCCGCCACGGCGGCGAAAACGGCCACCACACCCGCCTTCGCAACGTAGGGGCCGACCGGGTCTCCGATGCTCTGCGGATCCCAGGTCGGCGTCGATGAGCTTCTTGCCCGGCTGGGGAGCCGATCTTCCAACTCGGCTTTGGTGAGCACCGCCTTCTTACCGTCGCGCCGTCGCCGTCGAGACAGTCTTCCGGCAGGCCGGGATCGACAGCGCCGTCATCGCCCAACCGCCGTACGGCTGGTACTACGCCCCGGTACCCCCGGGAACCGGAGGCGCCCCACGACCGCGCAGGCGGATGACATCGCGCACCACACCCTCGTCGGCGTGCGCCGATACGGCCGACCTGCGCGGTCACGGCATCAGACGCCCGGGCGGTAGCGGATCGGGTGTCCCTCCGGGACTTCCACCACCGCGATCCGCACCCCGTCCGGGTCCGCGATCCACATCTCGACCAGCCCCCAGGGCCTGGTCTCCGGCGGCTCCAGCACCACGACGCCCTGGCGGACGAACTCCTCGTGGGCCGCCGCCGCGTCCGCGACCTGGAACCACAGCTCCAGGCCGGGGCCCGGCGGCGTGTCGGCGCGGCCGGAGACCTCCAGGAACCCGCCGCCCAGGAAATAGACCGTGCCCCGCTCCGGGCCGGTTCCGAACTCCCGGTAGACCGCGAGCCCCAGTGCCCGGCCGTAGAAGTCCCGGGACCGCTCCGGATCGGTGGGCCGCAGTAGCACCCTGCTGCTCAGTACATGCACCATGACCGCGACTGTACGCAGAGCTGATCGGGTTAGTGTTCGTATGCAGCCAAAGCGTACGGAGAGGATCACACGGAGACCATGGAGACAGCCAGCAGCCGCACCGCAGAGCCGGTTTTCCGGGCAGCGACCATCGCCGACGTGCCCGACCTCGTGGCGCTCGTCGAGTCGGCCTACCGCGGTGACGACAGCCGTGCCGGGTGGACGACCGAGGCGGATCTGCTGGACGGCCAGCGGACCGACCCCGAGGGCGTCAAGGCCGTGGTGACGGACGAGAACAGCCGACTTCTGGTGGTGGAGTGCGAGGGCGAGACCGTCGCCTGCTGCCAGCTCGAACACCGGGGCACGCACGCCTACTTCGGGATGTTCGCGGTCCGTCCGACGATGCAGGGCGCCGGGCTCGGCAAGGTGGTCATCGCCGAGGCCGAGCGGGTCGTGCGCGCCGAGTGGGGCGCACGTGAGATGCACATGACCGTCATCCGGCAGCGTGACGACCTGATCGCCTGGTACGAGCGCCGCGGCTACCGCCGCACCGGTCAGATGTCCCCCTTCCCGTACGGTGACGAGCGCTTCGGCATCCCGCAGCGCGACGACCTCGAATTCGAGCTGCTCGTCAAGGAACTGCCGTAACGCGGCAGATGCGATGTAAGGGGCGTCGACCCGGGTCGACGCCCCTTACTCATCGGCTCCTCGCGCGGCTACAGCCGGCCCGCCTCGACCAGCCGCCGCAGGAAGCGCCGCGTGCGCTCCTCCCGCGGCTCGCCGAAGACCTCGGCGGGCGTGCCGCGCTCCAGCACCACACCGCCGTCCAGGAAACACACCTGGTCGGCGACGTCCCGGGCGAACCCCATCTCGTGCGTGGCGAGAACCATGGTCATGCCCTCCTCCTTGAGATCGCGCACGACGCCCAGCACCTCACCGACCAGTTCCGGGTCGAGGGCGGCGGTGATCTCGTCGAGCAGCAGCAGCCGGGGCCGCCCCGCAAGGGCCCGTACGATCGCCACACGCTGCTGCTGGCCGCCGCTGAGCCGGTCCGGGTACTCATCCGCCCTGCCGCCCAGGCCGAGCCGCTCCAGGAGCTCCCGCGCCCGCTCCTCGGCCTCGGCGCGCGGCACACCGTGCACCCTGCGCGGGGCGAGCGTGATGTTGTCGAGCACGGTCATGTGGGGGAAGAGGTTGTAGGCCTGGAAGACCACACCGATCCGGCGGCGCACCGTGTCCGGGTCCACGCGCGGGTCGGTGATCTCCTCGCCGTCGAGGAAGATCGCGCCGTCGTCGATCTCCTCCAGGAGGTTCGCGCAGCGCAGCAGGGTCGACTTGCCCGATCCGGATGCCCCGATCAGAGCGGTCACGGTGTGCGGGGCGACCTCCAGGTCGACGTCGCGCAGCACGACCGAGCGGCCGAAGGTCTTGCGTACGGCCTCCAGCCGCAGCACGGCCGCCGACGGTTCCGCGGTGCTCATACGATCCCTCCCTGGGCCCGTCGGCGGTCCATCCGCGCGGTGATCCAGTCCGTGAACCGTGTCATCGGGATGGTGAGGGCCACGAAGACGAGCCCGGCGACCACGTAGGGCGTGTAGTTGAAGCTCTTGGCGGCGACGATCTGCGCCGCGTAGACCGCGTCGACGGCGCCCGCGATGGAGACGAGCCCGGTGTCCTTCTGGAGCGAGACCAGGTCGTTCAGGAGCGGCGGGACGACACGGCGCACGGCCTGCGGCAGGACGACGTGGCGCAGCGTCTGTGGTCCGGAGAGCCCCAGTGAGCGGGCGGCGGCCCGCTGGCTGGGGTGCACGGACTCGATGCCCGCGCGGAACACCTCGGCGACGTAGGCCGAGTACGTGAGCACCAGCGCCGTACCGCCCAGCAGCACCGGGTCCGTCGTCACGCCCTGCAGCCGCAGTGCCGGCACGCCGAAGACGACCATCAGGAGGCAGATGACGAGCGGCAGGCCGCGGAAGAAGTCGGTGTAGGCGGTGGCGAGGGCCCGCAGGGGGAAGAAGACCGGGCCGCGCAGCGTACGGGCGATCGCTATCAGCAGGCCGAGCACGAGGACCGCCGCCCCGCAGACGGCCAGCAGCCGGAGGTTGAGCAGCAGCCCGTCGAGCACCTTGGGCAGCGCCTCGCGGGCGTAGTGCGCGTTGAAGAAGGTCTCCCGGGTGCGTGACCAGCCGGGGGAGTTGACGATTGCGAGGAACAGCGCGGTGCCGGTGACCAGTGTGCTGACGGCGGCAATGGCGGTGGTCCGACGCGCACGCACACGTTTGATCCGTTCGCGCTCCAGACGTCGTGCGGAAGGAATATATGCGTCCTGGGTGGTGGCGTCCTGAGCGGTTCCGTCCTGGCCCGCGGGCGTCTTCCGCAGGGCGTCCCGGGGCGCGTCGGCCGCCGCGTCCTCGGCCGTCACTTGAGCACCGGCGCGTCGACGGCCTCGGAGAGCCAGGTCTTCTCCAGGCGGGCGAGCGTGCCGTCCTTGCGCAGGGAGTCGACGGCGGCGCTGACGCAGCCGGTGAGCTTGCTTCCCTTGTCGAGGACGAGCCCGAACTGCTCGGCCCGGCTGCCGGTGGCCTCGAACTGCCCGACGATCTTCGCGTCCTGGATCTCGGCGGAGGTGATGTAGAAGGCCGTGGGCAGGTCGACGACGATCGCGTCCACCTGGCCGTTCTTCAGCGCGGTCTTGGCGTAGTCGTTCTTCTGGAAGACGGCGGGCTGCCGGTCGGGCCGGATGACGCTGTTGACGACGTCCAGGCTCGTCGTGCCCACCTGCGCGCCCAGTTTCACGTGCTTGAGGGCGTCGGTCGTTGTGGCCTTGGCGGCGGGCGAGCTCTTGAGCGCGATGACGGCCTGCCGCACGTCGTAGTAGCCCGAGGAGAAGTCGACCGCCCGGCGCCGCTCGTCGCTGATGGAGACCTGGTTCAGGTCGAAGTCGAATCTCTTCTTCCCCGGTGCGACGGCCGAGTTGAAGGGCACGGTCTGCCAGACCACGTCGGATGCGGCGTAGCCGAGCCGGTCGGCGACGGCGTAGGCGACGGCCGACTCGAAGCCCTTGCCACTGGCCGGATCGTCGTTCTGGAACCACGGGGCGTAGGCGGGCTTGTCGGTGCCCACGGTCAGCTTGCCCGCGGCCTCGGTCGCCAGCCGCCCCTTGGCGCAGGCGGCCGCGGGCGGCGCCGCGGAGGGTTTCGCGGAGTCGCCGTCGTCCTGCGGGGCACAGGCGACGGCCGCGGTCAGCAGCACGGCGAGGGCGGCACCGAGGCGCGGCAGGCGGCCGGAGCGGCGGGGAGCGGCGGGGCCCGAGGGCCGGCCGCGGAGGGCGGCGGCGAGGGCGGCGGGACGGGAAGTCGTGCGGCGTGTGCGCTGGTTGGCGACGGGCATGGCGGGAGCGTGGCAGTGCCCGATGGGATCTGTCCAGGTCAGGCCATGGACCGTCCGAATAGCGGAAGACTGTTGCCGATTCATGAATTCTTGGCGCCCCCGGCGGGTAGCCATGAGGAAGCGCCCGCCAATGGCTGGAACCGGTCTAGGGAAGCAGCGGGCCGCATGCGCCGGACACGATGACGTGAGGCGCTTGAGACCGCCCGAGTGAACGCCGACAGGAAAAACGGCGGCGCGACCAGGGGGTCGGCAGGATAATTTATGGCTGTCCCCCTTGAGCTGAAGAACCGCACACAGATACGGTGTCTTAACGCCAAGTTCTCCTGAGGAGGGGCAGTCATGACGGAAATCCTTGCGTCGACGGCGATAGCGACCGACGAAACGGCGGTGGGCCGGGTGATCGATCACCCGGCTTGGGCCACGCTCAAGGACGCCGTGGAAACGATCCGGCCGTGGCAGTCCCCGGACGGATCCATCGACCTCGAAGCGGAGGGCGCACCGCCGGGTGAGGCCGTCCGCGCCGAGATCGGCCGGGTCGTCACGGCCGTCGAGCAGCTCTCGGCGCTCCTGCCGCATGACGCCGCGTACCACCGGGCGCTCGTCGCGGACCTGCGCCGCTGGGCGGACGGCGGGTTCGCCGTGCCCGACTTCCTCGACTCGCTGCTGGCCTTCCAGCCCGCCGCGCAGCGCGCCGACGACCTCCAGCACCTCGTCGTCTTCCCGATGTACACGCAGAACGGCAACCCCGACCGCAATTTCGAAGCGGTCGTGCTGCGCGTCGTATGGCCGGAATGGCTCGCCGAGCTGGAGCGCACCCGCTACGACAACCCCCTCTTCCTCGGCATCACCTTCGAGGACTTCACCGCCGGCTACGACACGAACTCCGCGGTCCTCTTCCCGGAGACCATCGCCGTCCGCGAGGCCCCCGAGCGCTTCACCTGGGGCGGCATCTTCTGTGACCGCGAGGCGGCCCGCTTCCGCCGGGTCACCGAGGCGGCCGTCGCCACGCTCGGCCTGGAGCTGCCCGCCGACATCCAGGAGATGATCGGCGACCAGCACCGCTGCCAGCAGGCGTTCGTCCTGTGGGACATGGTCCACGACCGCACCCACAGCCACGGCGACCTGCCGTTCGACCCCTTCATGATCAAGCAGCGGCAGCCGTTCTGGATGTACGGCCTGGAGGAGCTGCGCTGCGACCTCACGGCCTTCAAGGAGGCCGTGAAGCTGGAGGCCGACGGCTACTCCCAGGGCCGCGACGTGCAGTACGCCGTCCTCTTCGACCGGATGTTCCGCTTCCCGGTCACCGGCGAGCGCGTGCGCAACTACGACGGCCTCGGCGGGCAGCTGCTCTTCGCCTACCTCCACCAGCACGACGTCGTACGCTGGACGGACAACACCCTGCACATCGACTGGGACCGCGCCCCGCAGGTCACCAACCAGCTGTGCGGCGAGATCGAGAAGCTCTACCGCGACGGGATCGACCGCCCCAAGCTCGTGCACTGGTTCGCCGCCTACGAGCTGGTCTCGACCTACCTCGCACCGCACCCCGGCTCCGTGTGGGCCAAGGGCCCCGACGCCCTCGACCTGACCCAGCCCCCGCGCAAGCTCGTGGACGACGTGCTTCCGGACGAGTTCCCGCTCAGCATGTTCTACGAGGCCCTTGCCAAGAAGCTGCGCAGCGTGATCGCCTCGACCAAGGGGATCACCGCGGCGAGCGAGGGGCAGGCGGCCGCGTGAGCAAGCGTGAGAAGGAGGCGACGATCATGAGCACAGCGACGAACGGCGACGGCCGGCTGGACGGCGCAGTCGTGGCGGTGGCGGGTGCGGCCGGACCGGCCGGGCGCGCGACCCTGCTGCGACTGGCCGAGGCCGGGGCGACGGTCGTCGCCTCCGACGCGGACGCGGCCCGGCTCGCCGAGGCCGTCGACGCCGCCCGCTACGCCCACGGGGGCGCCACGGTCACCGGCGACATCGTGGACCTGCTCGACCTGGAGGCGACCCGCAACTGGGTGGACCGCACCGAGAAGGAATTCGGCAGGGTCGACGGCCTGGTGCACCTGGTGGGCGGCTGGCGTGGCTCGGCGACGTTCGCCGAGACCGACCTGGCGGACTGGGAGCTGCTGGAGAAGCTGCTCATCCGTACCGTCCAGCACACCTCGCTCGCCTTCGAGGCCCCGCTCCAGCGCAGCGGCAACGGCCGCTATCTGCTCGTCAGCGCCGCCGGTGCCTCCAAGCCCACCGCGGGCAACGCCGCGTACGCCGCCTCCAAGGCCGCCGCCGAGGCATGGACGCTCGCGCTCGCCGACGCCTTCCGCAAGGCGGGGGGCGAGAGCGGCCCCCAGGCCGCCGCCGCCATCCTGGTGGTCAAGGCCCTGGTGCACGACGCCATGCGCGCCGAGCGCCCGAACGCGAAGTTCGCGGGATTCACAGACGTCAAGGACCTGGCCGAGGCCATCGTCGGCATCTGGGAGAAGCCCGCCCAAGAAGTGAACGGAACCCGTCAGTGGCTGACTCCGCAACCGTGACCGCGACGACCGACGCCGTACGACGGCACGACCCCGAGTCGCGCGGTTTCGCCAGCGACAACTACGCCGGGGCGCACCCCGAGATCCTGGCGGCCCTCGCCCTCGCCAACGGCGGCCACCAGGTCGCCTATGGGGAGGACGACTACACCGCGCACCTCCAGGAGGTGATGCGCGGTCACTTCGGCCCGACCGCCGAGGCGTTCCCGGTCTTCAACGGCACCGGCGCCAACGTGGTCGCCCTCCAGGCGGCCACGGAGCGGTGGGGCGCGGTGATCTGCGCTGCCACGGCGCACATCCACGTCGACGAGGGCGGGGCGCCCGAGCGGGTCGGCGGGCTCAAGCTGCTGACCGTGCCGACCGAGCACGGCAAGCTCACCCCCGAGCTCATCGACCGGGAGGCGTGGGGCTGGGACGACGAGCACCGGGCGCAGCCGCAGATCGTCTCGATCGCCCAGACCACCGAACTCGGCACCTGCTACACGCCGGAGGAGATCCGGGAGATCTGCGACCACGCCCATGAGCGGGGCATGAAGGTCCACCTCGACGGCGCGCGCATCGCCAACGCCGCGGCGACGCTCGGCGTCCCGCTGCGGGCGTTCACGACCGACGCCGGTGTGGACCTGCTGTCCTTCGGCGGCACCAAGAACGGGATGCTGTTCGGCGAGTGCGTCGTCGTGCTGAACCCGGACGCGGTGCGGGCCATGAAGCACCTGCGCAAGCTGTCCATGCAGCTGGCGTCCAAGATGCGCTTCGTCTCCGCCCAGTTCGAGGCCCTGCTCGCCGGGGATCTCTGGCTGCGCAGCGCCTCGCACGCCAACGCCATGGCCGCCCGCCTGGCCGAGGGCGTACGGACGGTCGACGGCGTGGAGGTCCTGCACCCGGTGCAGTCCAACGCCATCTTCGCGCGGCTGCCGCACGATGTGAGCGAGCGCCTCCAGAAGAGCTACCGCTTCTACTTCTGGGACGAGGCGGCCGGCGACGTCCGCTGGATGTGCTCGTTCGACACCACCGAGGCCGACGTGGACGCCTTTGTCGCGTCGCTCTCGGCGGAGATGGGCAAACAGAAGTAGGCGCAGAGGATCACGTATGGATATGCGTCCGGCCGCAATGTCAATGACATCGCGGCCGGACGCGTCATTACGTTTCGCGATCTTGGAGCGGATCGAGGGGAGCCCCGATCCGGCCGGTCAGCGCCGCTCGAGGGCCGCGGCCTCCGCCGGGGTCGGCGCCGTGCCGCCGAGGTGGGCGGGGATCCACCAGGTGTCGTCCGGACCCTTGGGGCGGACCGGATAGGCCCGCTGAGCCGCCTCCAGCAGCTCCTGGACACGCCCCCGCACCCGCTCGGTGACGGTGTCCGCGTGCTCGGCCGGATCGGCGGCCATCGGCTCGCCCACCCGCATGGTGATCGGGATGTGATTGCGGCCCAGCTCCCGCTTGTGGCCCTTGGTCCACAGCCGCTGGGTGCCCCACAGCGCCATCGGGAGCAGCGGCACGCCCGCCTCCTGGGCGAGCCGGGCCGCGCCCGACTTGAAGTTCTTCAGCGTGAACGACTGGGAGATCGTCGCCTCAGGGAAGACGCCGATGATCTCGCCCGAGCGCAGCGCGGACAGCGCGTGCTTGTAGGCGTCCATGCCGGCCGCGCGGTCCACGGGGATGTGCTTCATCGCGCGCATCAGCGGCCCCGACACCTTGTGCCGGAAGACGGACTCCTTCGCCATGAAGCGCACCAGCCGCTTGGCGGGCCGGGCGGCCAGCCCGCAGAAGATGAAGTCGAGGTAGCCGATGTGGTTGCTCACCAGGACCGCCCCGCCGCGCTGCGGCACGTGCTCGGTGCCCTGGATGTCGAAGCGCAGATCGAGCGCCTTGAACATGGAGCGGGCGGCACCGATCACCGGGGGGTAGACGAGTTCTGCCATATCGGGGAAATCCTTCTGGGCCTGGGGAGGGTTCTCCCGGCTGAAGTTACGCGGCCGTAGGTTCTCGGCTCCCGGCCGATCGTGCCTGATCGCCCGGCCCGTGGACCAGCGAGGACGCCCCGCGGGCCAGGAGATTCTCGTCACGTCGGCCCGCGGCGCGGGACGCTTTCCGGTACCGCCGAAGGTACACCGCGCACCCCGGACAGATCCGGGCAGACCCCCGCGGGAGCCGGCCGGGGGCGCGTTCGAGGGCGCGGCGGGAAATTTCTGCGGCCCCGGCGGCGCTGCAATCGGCGGAATACCATGGGTCCGCAGCGGCCCCGTGGACGTGGACGACCGCGGAGGGGCGAGCGTGCCGGTGCGGGACGAAGTGATGCGGCTGGATGCCGCCGAGCTCGGTGCGGAGCTGGGGGAGCGGGCCACTCTCCTGCAGTTCTCCAGTGCCTTCTGCCAGCCGTGCCGGGCGACCAGGCGCACTCTGGCGGAGGTCGCGGCCATGGTCGAGGGCGTCGCGCACGTCGAGATCGACGCGGAGGCGAGACTCGGTCTCGTCCGGGCCCTGGGCATCAGCGCCACCCCGACCGTGCTGGTCCTCGACGCGTCCGGCCGAGTCGTGCGCCGGGCGGCCGGGCAGCCCCGCAAGGCCGACGTCATCGTGGCGCTCGGCGCGGCGATATGACGCACCGTGATCCATCTCCCATCTACCCGGCCGTACTTGACGGTGTACACGCCAGATCGTCAGTGTGACGTTATGTGGCCTGGACTGCTTCTCTACGGACGCGTGCACGTCGATCTGCTGCGGACTGCCAGTGCGCGCTGTCCGGGGGGATGAGCACCCGAGACCGTACAGCCCCCGGTTGGACCTCCACCAGAAGGACAGATCGATGACGGCCACGCCCGGACTCGGCACGCCCCATCTCGCCACTCCCGAACTGCTCCGCTCCGTCTTCCGCCGGCACGCCTCGGGCGTCGCCGTGATCACCGCGCACGGCACCCACCCGGTCGGCTTCACCGCCACCTCGCTCACCTCCGTCGCCGCCGAACCACCGCTCGTCTCCTTCGGCGTCGGCACCGGTTCCTCCAGCTGGCCCGTGCTGGCCGAGGCCGAGCACATCGGCGTCCACATACTCGGCGAGCACCAGCGGGAGCTGGCCGGCACCTTCGCGCGCAGCGGCGCCGACCGCTTCGCGTCGCCCACCAGCTGGCGGACGGGCCCCGAAGGGGTGCCGCTGCTCGACGGCGTCCTGGCCTGGCTGGTGTGCCGGGTGGTCGCCCGGGTCCCCGCCGGGGACCACCGGCTGGTGCTCGCGGAGGCCGTCGCGGGCGACCCCGAAGGAGTGGGCCGTCCGCTGGTCTACCACCAGGGGCGCTTCAACGGTCTGCGGGACTGAGACGTCCCTGTTCGACCGCGTTGGCCAGATCACAGTTGACGTGCCTTGCTTTCGTGGAACGCGCTGGGTGTACTGACGAGTAACATTCCGTTCGGGGCGTTGCCCGGTCCGAACGGGATACGCCCCACAAGGCGCCTATGCTGCCTGCACAAGGCAGCTACGAAGAGACGATGCAGTAGGAGAGCCGGCGTGAGCTTGAGGATCGTTGTCTGTGTGAAGTACGTGCCCGACGCCACCGGCGACCGGCACTTCGCCGAAGACCTGACCGTCGACCGTGACGACGTGGACGGCCTGCTCTCGGAGCTCGACGAGTACGCGGTCGAGCAGGCGCTGCAGATCGCCGACGAGGCGGACGACGCCGAGATCACCGTGCTGACCGTGGGCCCCGAGGACGCCAAGGACGCGCTGCGCAAGGCGCTGTCCATGGGCGCCCACAAGGCCGTCCACGTCGAGGACGACGACCTGCACGGCACCGACGCGCTGGGCACGTCGCTGGTGCTGGCCAAGGCTCTCGAGCACGTGGGCTACGACCTGGTCATCTCCGGCATGGCCTCCACCGACGGTGGCATGGGCGTGGTCCCGGCCATGCTCGCCGAGCGCCTGGGCGTGCCGCAGGTGACGCTGCTGTCCGAGGTCGCCGTGGCCGACGGCAAGGTGACCGGCCGCCGTGACGGCGACGCCGCGAGCGAGCAGCTGGAGGCGTCCCTCCCGGCCGTCGTGTCCGTCACCGACCAGTCCGGCGAGGCCCGTTACCCGTCCTTCAAGGGCATCATGGCCGCCAAGAAGAAGCCGGTGGAGTCCCTGGACCTGACCGACCTCGGCCTCGAGGCGGAAGAGGTCGGTCTCGAAGGCGCCTGGACCAAGGTCGACGAGGCCACCGAGCGCCCGGCCCGCACGGCCGGCACCGTGGTCAAGGACGAGGGCGAGGGTGGCAAGCAGCTCGCCGGGTTCCTCGCGGGCCAGAAGTTCATCTAGCGGCGGCTCCGGACCCCGCGGCGCGTCCGCGAAGGCTCCCGGTCCCCACCGCGGCTGAGCTTCCGTCAGCCCGTACGAACCGTCATCCGCCCCTTTTTCTGCGCAGGAGTCCCATCCCATGGCTGAAGTTCTCGTCTACGTCGACCACGCGGACGGTGCCGTCCGCAAGCCCACCCTCGAACTGCTCACCCTCGCCCGCCGCATCGGCGAGCCCGTCGCCGTGCACCTGGGCGCCGGTGCCGACGCCGCCGCGCAGACGCTCGGCGAGTACGGCGCGGTGAAGGTCCTCACGGCCGACGCGTCCGAGTTCTCCGACTACCTCATCGCGCCCAAGGTGGACGCCCTGGAGGCCGCGTACAAGGCCGTCTCCCCGGTCGCCGTGCTCGTCCCGTCCTCCGCGGAGGGCAAGGAGATCGCGGCCCGCCTCGCGGTCCGCATCGGCTCGGGCATCATCACCGACGCCGTCGACCTGGAGGCCGGTGCCGAGGGCCCGGTGGCCACGCAGTCCGTCTTCGCGGCCTCGTACTCCACCAAGTCGCGCGTCACCAAGGGCACGCCGGTCATCACCGTCAAGCCCAACTCGGCCGCCCCGGAGGCCGCGGCGGCCGCCGGTACGGTCGAGCAGCTCGCCGTCTCCTTCGGCGAGAAGTCGACCGGCACCAAGGTCGTCTCCCGCACCCCGCGCGAGTCGACCGGCCGCCCCGAGCTGACCGAGGCCGCGATCGTGGTCTCCGGTGGCCGTGGTGTCAACGGCGCCGAGAACTTCTCGCTGATCGAGGGCCTGGCCGACTCGCTCGGCGCGGCCGTCGGCGCCTCGCGCGCCGCCGTCGACGCCGGCTGGTACCCGCACACCAACCAGGTCGGCCAGACCGGCAAGTCGGTCTCGCCGCAGCTGTACATCGCGGCGGGCATCTCCGGCGCGATCCAGCACCGGGCCGGCATGCAGACCTCGAAGACGATCGTCGCCATCAACAAGGACGCCGAGGCCCCGATCTTCGACCTGGTCGACTACGGCGTGGTCGGCGACCTCTTCGAGGTCGTCCCGCAGCTCACCGAGGAGGTCAAGTCCCGCAAGGGCTGACCCCGTCCACCCGTGAGGCCCCGTACGCGCAGGCGTACGGGGCCTCACGGCGTCTCCGGCGCCGAGATCTCCGGCTGGGCTGTTGACCTTCCGCCGGGCCGTCGCTAACTTCGCTGCACGGACAGGGAATTCCGGTCAGCGGAAATGTGGAGGGCGGCGCATGGGGCAGCACCGGACGGTCGCGACAACCTTCGACGAGGCGCTGAAGGGACGCATCGGGGCCTCCCTGGCCGACGTCGACGCCGACCTCGCGCGCCGCTATCCCGGTGACCCGGGCACCCGTCAGCCCGTCCACACGGTCTATGTCCCCGCCGACGCCTTCGCCCCCGACACCGTGCGTTCCTGGGGCGATCAGGCGCTCGCGGCTCTCGACGCCCACGCCCCCGACGCCGCCGCGCTCGCCGCCGTCCTCGGGATACCCGCCGGCCTCGCCGGACCCGTGTACGAGCGCGTACGGGCCAAGCTGGAGCGCGAGCCCGTGGAGGACCTGCGCATAGACTTCGAGGACGGCTACGGGCCGCGCCCGGACGCCGAGGAGGACGCGGCCGCCGCGCGGGCGGCGCGGCTGGTGGCGCGGGCGTACGAGAACGGCACGGCGGCCCCGTACATGGGCATCCGCATGAAGTGCATGGAAGCGGCCGTGCGCGACCGGGGCATCCGCACCCTCGACATCTTCCTCACCGGGCTGATGGAGGCGGGCGGGCTGCCCGCGGGGCTGGTGCTCACCCTCCCCAAGATCGCCTACGCCGAGCAGGTCACGGCGATGGTCCGGCTGGCCGAGGAGTTCGAGAAGGCGCGGGGCCTCGCGGCCGGGCGGATCCGCTTCGAGATCCAGATCGAGACCACGCAGGCGGTCCTGGGCGCCGACGGCCGGGCCACCGTCGCCCGGATGATCGACGCCGCCGGGGGCCGCGCGACCTCGCTGCACTACGGCACGTTCGACTACAGCGCCTCCTGCGGGGTGGGCGCGGCGCAACAGTCGCCCGACCACCCGGTGGCCGACCACGCCAAGGCCGTCATGCAGGTCGCGGCCGCGGGCACCGGGGTCCGGCTCTCCGACGGCTCGACGAACGTCCTGCCCGTCGGCCCGACGCGACAGGTGCACTACGCCTGGCGGCTCCACCACGGGCTCGTACGCCGGGCACTGGAGCGTGCGTACTACCAGGGCTGGGACATGCATCCGGGCCATCTGCCGACCCGCTACGCGGCCGTGTATGCCTTCTACCGCGAGGGGCTTGCACAGGCTGCCGCGCGACTGACGGCATATATGCAACGCGTGGGTGGCTCCGTACTGGATGAACCCGCCACGGCCAGGGCACTCAGCGGCTATCTGCTGCGGGGGCTGGACTGCGGAGCGATCGACAGCGCCGAAGTCACCGGGCCGACCGGGCTGACGCGCGTGGACCTCGACCTGCTGGCGGGCCGGGCAGGATAGCGATCAGCTCTCGGCGGGCGGCAGTTCGCCGGAGCCGCGCACGATCAGGCGGGTGGGGAGCTCCACCCGCCGCGGCGCCTCCACCACTCCGTCCAGCCGGCGGAACAGCCGCTCCGCCGCGGTGCGTCCGAGCCGCGCCGCGTCCTGGGCGACGACGGTGACGCCGGGGGAGAGGAGGTCGGCGAGCTCGAAGTCGTCGAAGCCGACGAGGGCGACCGGGCGGGCCGCCGCGGCGATGACGCGCACGGCGGTGACCGTCACACGGTTGTTGCCCGCGAACAGGGCGGTCACCGGCCGCGGTCCGCAGAGCATGGCCTCCGCCGCCGCCCGGACGCGCTCGGGGGCGGTCGGGCCGAGCGACACCCAGCTCTCGTCCACGGGCAGCCCGGCGGCCCCCATGGCGGCGCGGTAGCCGCGCAGCCGCTCGGTGGCGGTGTGGATGTGCGGCTGGTCGCCGATGAAGCCGATGCGGCGGTGGCCGTGGGCGACGAGGTGGGCGACGCCGTCGCGGGCGCCGCCGAAGCTGTCGGAGAGCACGACGTCCGCGGCCGTCCGCCCGGCCGGGCGGTCCACGAAGACGGTGGCGATGCCCGCCGCTATCTCGGGTTCCAGATAGCGGTGGTCGTCGCCCGCGGGAATGATGATCAGGCCGTCGACGCGGCGGGCGCAGAAGGCGAGCGCCAACTCCCGCTCGCGGTCGGGGTCCTCGGCGCTTGAGCCGTTGATGAGGAGGGCGCCGTGGGCGCGGGCGACCTCCTCGACGGCGCGGTTGAGCGGCGCGTAGAAGGGGTCGGCGAGATCCTCGAGAACCAGTCCGATGGACGCCGTACGGCCCTTGCGGAGGATGCGGGCGCTGTCGTTGCGGCGGAAGCCGAGCGCGGTGATCGCGTCCTGCACGCGCCGCTCGGTGTCCGGGGTGACGCCCGGCTCGCCGTTCACCACCCGGGAGACGGTCTTGAGGCCCACCCCCGCGCGCGCCGCCACGTCCTTCATGGTCGGGCGGTTGCCGTAGCGGTACTGCGGGCTGGTCTGGGCCACGATGGCTCGTTCCTTTGTGTGTCACGGCTGGCGTCGAAGCGTGGGGGTGACGTCGAGCATAGAGCCTGGACAACGTTGTCAACTCTGGGGAGACTGGCGTCCGCACACCCTTTCGCCGCTTGTGGATCAGGAGATACCGCACCAAATGCACACCGATCGCTCCGGCCTCGTCGCGGCTCTCGACATCGGCGGCACCAAGATCGCGGGAGCGCTGGTGGACGACGGCGGGCGCCTGGTCGTCCGCGCCCAGCGGCCGACGCCCGCACGGGAGGACGCCGCGACGGTGATGGGTGCCGTGGCGCAGGTGCTGGAGGAACTCGTGCGCGCCGCCGAGTGGCCGCGGGTACTGGCGGTGGGCATCGGCAGCGCGGGCCCCGTCGACGCCTCCCGCGGCACGGTCAGCCCGGTCAACGTGCCGGGCTGGCGCGCCTTCCCACTGGTCGCCGAGGTGCGCGAGCGGGCGGGTGGGCTGCCGGTGGTGCTGGTGGGCGACGGTGTCGCCATGACCGCGGCCGAGCACTGGCAGGGCGCCGCACGTGGCCGCGCCAACGCCCTGTGCATGGTCGTGTCCACCGGAGTCGGCGGCGGTCTGGTCCTCAACGGACGCCTCCACACCGGACCCACGGGCAACGCGGGCCACATCGGGCACATCAGCGTCGACCTCGACGGCGACGCCTGCCCCTGCGGGGCGCGCGGCTGCGTGGAGCGCATCGCCAGCGGCCCCAACATCGCCCGCCGCGCGCTCGACACGGGCTGGCGTCCGGACCCGGGCGGCGACCGGAGCGCGGCCGCCGTCGCGGCGGCCGCCCGCGCGGGGGACGCGGTGGCACGCGCCTCCTTCGAACGGGCCGCGCAGGCTCTCGCGGCCGGCATCGCGGCGACGGCCACCCTGGTCGAGATCGAGGTGGCGGTCATAGGCGGCGGTGTCGCGGGGGCCGGGGACGTCCTCTTCGCCCCGCTCCGCGAGCGCCTGCGGGACTACGCGACGTTGTCCTTCGCGTCGGGGGTCGAGGTGCTCCCGGCCCGGCTCGGCTCCGACGCGGGGCTGGTGGGCGCGGCGGCCGCCGCGGCGCAGGAACTGGGGCTCTGGACGCCGCCCACGAGAGGCTGACACCCAGGGGTGGAAGTCCGGCGCGGGGGTATGCGCGGGAAGCGGTGCCGGGGACGCGGGCCGGCCGTGCGAAGCGTGAACCCGGCCGGGCCGGCGCGGTGGTGACACCGGGGAGGCGGTGGGCTGCGGCCGGACTGACCGGCGCGGCCGAGGGTGCGTAACGGGCGGAATCCGGCCTTCAGTGGCCGACCGGGGGCCGGGCGCCGCACCATGCCGCTCGCACGCGTTTCCGTGGCAAGGTGTTCCGGGCACTTCACAGGGGTCTACGGAGAAGGGGGAACCGTGATCGTCTGGCTGAACGGCGCGTTCAGTACGGGGAAGACCAGCACGGCGAGAGAGCTGACCGAGCTGATTCCCGGCAGCACCCTCTACGACCCTGAGGTGATCGGCGGAGCCCTGCGCCATCTGGTGCCGCCGAAGAGGATGGGCGAGGTCGGCGACTACCAGGACCTGCCGATCTGGCGGCGGCTGGTCGTGGACGCGGCGGCGGCCCTGCTCGCCGAGGTCGGCGGGGTGCTCGTGGTCCCCATGACCCTGCTGCGACAGGAGTACCGGGATGAGATCTTCGGAGCCCTCGCCTCTCGTCGCATCTCTGTTCGGCATGTGCTGCTGACGGTTGACGAAACGATACTTCGGGCGCGTATCGCGAACCGTGAGGAGTACGAGGACGACCCGGAGCGCAGCGAGAGCGTCCGGCGCTGGGCGCTGGACCACATCGCCCCCTACCACGCGGCGCTGCCCTGGCTCCGCGCCGACGCCTTCGCCGTGGACACCGGCGGGCTGACACCGCGCCAGGTCGCCGAGCAGGTCGCGGAGGCCGTACGCGGCGGCAGCGCCGCCGCCTGCGAGATCGTCCAGACCCCTGAACCCACGGCCGAGACCCTCGCCGCCGGGGTGCTGCTCTTCGACGAGGAGGACCGGGTGCTCCTCGTCGACCCCACCTACAAACCGGGCTGGGAATTCCCCGGCGGGGTGGTCGAACCGGGCGAGGCGCCCGCCCGCGCCGGGATGCGCGAGGTGGCCGAGGAGATCGGCATCGAACTCCCCGAGGTGCCAAGGCTGTTGGTCGTCGACTGGGAGCCGCCGAAGCCGCCCGGCTACGGCGGCCTGCGGTTCCTCTTCGACGGCGGACGGCTGGCGGCGGCCGAGGCGCACCGGCTCCTGCTGCCCGGCTCCGAACTGCGCGGCTGGCGCTTCGTCACCGAGAGCGAGGCGGCGACCCTGCTGCCGCCCGTGCGGCTGAGCAGACTCCGGTGGGCGCTGCGCGCCCGAGAACAGGGGCGCCCGCTCAATCTCGAAGCGGGCGTCCCCGTCGGCTGACGGCCCATGGTCCGCCAGGGCGTCAGCGCTTGCCGGCCGCGTAGTTGACGAGGAAGAGGGCCTCGGTCAGGGAGAGCCGCTCCAGCTCCTCCGGGGAGACGCTCTCGTTCACCGCGTGGATCTGGGCCTCCGGCTCGCTCAGCCCGATCAGCAGCATCTCCGCCTCCGGGTAGAGGGAGGTGAGGGTGTTGCACAGCGGGATCGAGCCGCCCATGCCGGAGATCTGCATCTCCTCGCCCGGGTAGGCGACGCGCATCGCCTCGGCCATCGACGCGTACGCCGGGCTCTCGGTGTCGGCGCGGAACGGCTGGCCGTGGCCGACCTGCTCGACCGAGACCCGCACCCCCCACGGCGCGGCCGCGACCAGGTGCGCGGTCAGCAGCTTCGCGGCCGTGGCCTCGTCCGTGCCCGGCGGGACCCGCAGGTTCAGCAGCGCCTTGGCGCTCGCCTGCACGGACGACGTGGCGCCGACCACGGACGGGCAGTCGATGCCCAGGACCGTGACGGCCGGGCGCGCCCAGACGCGGTCGGCCACCGTGCCGGAGCCGATCAGCTGTACACCGTCGAGGACCTTGGCGTCCTTGCGGAAGTCCTCTTCCGGATACTGCAGTCCCTCCCAGCGGGCCTCCGCGTCCAGGCCGTTGATGACCGTCGAGCCGTCCTCCGCGCGCAGCGAGTCCAGGATGCGGATCAGCGCCGCCAGCGCGTCCGGCGCGGCCCCGCCGAACTGGCCGGAGTGCAGATTGCCCTCGAGCGTGTCGACCTGGACCACCAGGTTCGACAGGCCGCGCAGCGTGGCGGTGACGGTCGGCAGGCCCACCCGGAAGTTGCCCGCGTCGCCGATGACGACGGCGTCGGCGGCCAGCAGCTCCGGGTGCGCCTCCGCGTACCGCTCCAGGCCGCCGGTGCCCTGCTCCTCCGAGCCCTCGACGATCACCTTCACGGTGACCGGGACACCGCCGTGCGCCTTCAGCGCCCGCAGTGCGGTGAGGTGCATGACCACGCCGCCCTTGCAGTCGGCGGCACCGCGCCCGTACCAGCGCCCGTCGCGCTCGGTCAGCTCGAACGGCGGCGAGAGCCAGGCGGCCTCGTTCAGCGGCGGCTGCACGTCGTAGTGCGCGTAGAGCAGCACGGTGGGGGCACCCGCCGGGCCCGGCAGGCAGCCGTAGACGGACTGGGTGCCGTCCGGGGTGTCGAGGAGGGCCACATCCTCCAGGCCCTCGGCGCGCAGGGCGTCGGCCACCCAGTTCGCCGCGGCCTCGCACTCGCTGCGGGGGAACTGGGCCTCGTCCGCGACCGACTTGAAGGCCACCAGCTCGGCCAGCTCGGCCCTGGCGCGGGACTGCAGTGAGGCGACGGTCGCCGCCAGCGCGGCCGGGGCCGGCCGGTGCTGGCGGGTCGAGGGCTGCTCCATGGAACGCTCCTTGGGGGCGCGGCGTTATCCGTACATACAGGCGATTGCGCTGCTGATCCTCCCACGGCCACCGCCGGACGTGCCCGCGGCCTTCCCGCGGCAGGGCGGCCGAGCGGCGGGCCGTAGGATGCGGACGGTAGCCGTAACCGGTGATCGAGCGGGAGTAACAGCACAGGTGAGCAGCGACAACGCAGCCCAGGACGCGGGGCGGGACGCAGCCGAGGGCCAGGAGCCGGTGTGGGACGTCGTGGTGGTGGGCGCGGGGCCCGCGGGGGCTTCGGCGGCCCACGCGGCAGCTTCCGCGGGCCGCCGCGTGCTGCTCCTGGAGAAGGCCGAACTGCCGCGCTACAAGACCTGCGGCGGAGGCATCATCGGCCCCTCGCGTGACGCGCTGCCGCCGGGCTTCGAACTGCCGCTGCGCGAGCGTGTGCATGCCGTCACCTTCTCTCTGAACGGGAAGCTTTCGCGCACCCGCCGTTCCAAGCGGATGCTCTTCGGGCTCATCAACCGGCCCGAGTTCGACGCCGGCCTGGTCGAGGCCGCGAAGAACGCGGGCGCCGAGGTGCGCACGGGCGTGACCGTCTCCCGGGTGGAGCAGCACGGCCCCGCGGTGCCCGACCGGCGCACCGTCGCCGTCGTGCTCGGCGACGGGCGGACCGTCCTGGCCCGCGCGGTCGTCGGCGCCGACGGAAGCGCCGGGCGGATAGGGGCTCATGTCGGGGTCGAGCTGGAGCAGGTCGACCTCGGCCTGGAGGCCGAGATCCCGGTGCCCCCGACGGTCGCCGAGGACTGGGCGGGCCGGGTGCTCATCGACTGGGGGCCGATTCCCGGGAGTTACGGCTGGGTCTTCCCCAAGGGCGACACCCTGACGGTCGGTGTGATCTCGGAGCGGGGCGACGGCTCGGGCACCAAGCGCTATCTGGAGGACTTCATCGCCCGCCTCGGCCTGGCGGGCTTCGAACCGAGCATCTCCTCCGGGCATCTGACCCGCTGCCGCTCGGACGACTCGCCGCTCTCCCGCGGCCGGGTGATCGTGTGCGGCGACGCGGCGGGACTGCTGGAGCCGTGGACCCGCGAGGGCATCTCCTTCGCCCTGCGCTCTGGCCGTCTGGCGGGGGAGTGGGCCGTCCGCATCGGCGAGGCGCAGGACGCGGTCGACGCCCGTCGCCAGGCGCTCAACTACGCCTTCGCCATCAAGGCCGGCCTGGGTGTGGAGATGGGCGTCGGGCGCCGGATGCTCGCCCTCTACAAGCGGCGCCCCGGGCTCGTCCACGCCGCCATAACGGGCTTCCGCCCGGCGTGGCAGGCGTTCGCGAGGATCACCCGTGGCACGACCACGCTCGCCGAGATCGTGCGCACGCACCCGATGGCGCGACGCGTTCTGTCCTCGGTCGACCGCGCCGGGGCCCCGACCGCCCGCTGACGACGCTCGCGGGGTGTGAGCCGGGCAGGCCGACGCGGTCTGCCCGGCGGACCGGGACCGGTCCGCCTCCACGTGGCGGCGTGCCGGGTGCGCCCCCGCCCCCTGCTCACCCCCGTGTGCCCACCCCCGGCGTCGTCGTTATGCGGAAGACGGGGTGCCGTGGGGCGATCCGCCGGATCTCCTCGTCGGGGGACTTCGCGGTCACCCCGTCGAAGAACCGGCCGACCTCCCAGCCCCAGCGGCTCAAGTAGGCCCGCAGCAGCGGGACTTTCTCCTCGTCGGGCACCTCCACCGCGGTGAAGGACGAGGTGCTGCGCCCGACGCGGAGCCGCCCGTCGCCCGCGGCCCGCAGATTGCGCACCCACTGCCCGTCGCCACGCGCGGACACGAGGAAGCGCCCTCCCTCCGCGTCGAGCGGATTGACCGGGACCGTCCGCCACTCGCCGCTGCCGCGGCCCCGTACCGACAGCTCCGCCGACCCCGCCAGGCTCAGGCCCCGCCGTGCCAGCCAGCCGACGGTGCCGTTGACGAGCCGTGCTTCCAGCCGTCCGGGCTTGATGTAGTGCGCCATGGGATACCCCCGGTCTCTCGGACCATTGTGAGAGCGGTGCTCTCGCTTGAGATCAGTGTGCGCGCTTCTTCGCATCGGCGCAAGAGCACTGCTCTCGTTTCTGGCTGTTGCTCCCGACGGCTGGCAGACTGGCCCCATGAGTGCGATCAGAGGCGCCAGAGAGCGGGCCCGCAGCGAAATCACCGCCGCGATCAAGGACGAGGCGCGCCTCCAGCTCGCACGGGACGGCGCGGCCAAGCTGTCCCTGCGCGCCGTCGCCCGCGAGCTCGGCATGGTCTCCTCCGCGCTCTACCGCTACTTCCCGAGCCGCGACGACCTGCTGACCGCCCTCATCGTCGACGCGTACAACGCGGTGGGCGCCGCCGCCGAGACCGCTCTCGCCACCGCCGACAGCGACGACCCGACCGTCCGCTGGACGGCCGTCTGCCGCGCCGTCCGCACCTGGGCCCTCGCCCACCCGCACGAGTACGCGCTGATCTACGGATCGCCCGTCCCCGGCTACACCGCCCCCCTGACCACCGTCGAGCCCGCCGGCCGGGTCGCGCTCGCCCTGCTGTCCATCGCCCGCGAGGCCCACGCCGACGGCAGGCTCGCCGTCCCGCCCGTCGACCCCCTGCCCCGCACCGTGCACACCGACGTCGAGCGGCTGGCCGCGGAGTTCGCCCCGGGGCTCCCCGCGCCGACGACGGCCGCGCTCGTCGCCGCCTGGGCCCAGCTCTTCGGGCTGATCGGCTTCGAACTCTTCGGGCAGTTCAATCAGGTCGTCGAGGCCCGCGACGCGTTCTTCGCGCACGCCGTCCGCGGTCTGGCCCACCAGGTGGGGCTCACTACTCCCCAGGAAGCAGACGCGGTCACCACGCGCGGCTGACGCCGCGCGCCCCACCGCCGACCAGCTTGGCCGTATGGGCAGTGAGGGACGGGCGCCGTGGGCGCGGGAGCGCGGCGCGGGATCGCCCTGGGAGCGCTGGTTCGCCCGCTCGACGCGGCGCCTGCCCTGGCGCTCCACCCTCGCCGTCGCGGCCCTCCAGCAGATCGGCGGGCACTACGCCGCGCTGGACCAGCCCGGCAGGGTGCCGCTCGACTCCCTCGCCCGGGTCCTGCTCACCGCCGGGCCCGCCTTCCTGCTGATCCGTCACCGCCACCCACGCGTCGCCGTCTTCGGCACCTCCCTCGTCACCCTGCTCCATCTCGGTGGCGGCTACCCCTACGGTCCCGTCTTCGCCAGTGTCGTCATCGCCTGCTTCACCGCGATCGTCGCCGGTCACCGCCGCGCCGCCTGGTACGCGGTCGGCCTGCTGTGGGCCGGTCATCTCCTCATCGCCCACTGGGGGCGTGACGCGCCGCCTCATCGCCGAATTCGCCGCCCGCTCCAAGGAACCCTCGGCCGCCGTCGGCCTGTCGGAGCTGACCGACCGCGAGCGCGAGGTGATGACGCTCGTCGGCATCGGTCTGTCCAATGACGAGATCGCCCGCCGCCTCGTCGTCAGCCCCCTCACCGCCAAGACCCACGTCAGCCGCGCCATGGTCAAGCTCGGGGCGCGGGACCGGGCCCAATTGGTCGTTCTCGCCTATGAGTCCGGACTGGTCCGCCCCGGCTGGCTGGGCTGAACGGCCCGTGGGGCACGCCGGGCGGGCGTCAGAACAGCGACTCCGGGCCGGCCGGATCCGGTATGCGCACCGACACCGTCGTCCTCGCCCCCGGTGCCGCCGCCAGCAGCGGCCAGCCCGCGAGCTGCCGGGCATCCACCAGCAGGAGCCGTCCGTCCGCCGCCTCCAGATACACATCCGGTCCGGCCACCGCGGCGACCGTGCCCGTCATCGTGCGCCCCGCGGACAGCTCCACCAGGCAGTGACCCGGGCCGATCCGGTCCAGGTGGAACGCCTCGTCGTGGTGCACCGGCGCGAAGGCCCGTACGGCCAGGGACTCCGGCAGGGTGCCGAGACCGCACGCCCGCTCGTGCAGCGCGGCCAGCTCCGCGGTCCGCTGCTCGCGCGGTGGCACCGGGTGGCGGGCGGCGCGCTTGGCCGCGTACGGAAAGCGGTCAGGTACCGCGAGCGCCGCGCCCAGCACGGCCTCCGCCCGGCGGGCGGCCATCAACGGGCCGCGCCCGAGCAGCGCGTAGGACAGCGCGGCCTGTTCGAGCAGCCGGACGCCTTCGCGCTCGGCGGCGGTGATACCGACCTTGATCAGCCGCGGCCCGAACCACGCCAGATAGACGTCGTACGGCCGGGGATCGTCGACGGCCGTGTCGGCGGCCACGGAGTGCGAACGGTCCAGCCGCGCGCACTGCGGGCACTGCGCCGAGACCGCCGCGCCGGGCACCTCCGCGTCCGTCGGGCACGGGGTGCGCCGACCGCCTCTGCGCACGCCGACGCACCGCCGCGCACCGCCCGTCGTGAACGCCAGCGGCCGTCCGGGCGGCAGGGGCGAGGAGCGCATCCCATGGACCGGATGCAGCCAGGCCAGCGAGGGTCCGGACGGTGCCCAGCGCAGCCCGGCGCACCGCCACTCGTCACGCACCTCGCCCATGCCCACCCCGCCCTTTCCGTTCCCGGGCGGACGTCGCTCCCTGACGGCATCCGCACCCTCCGAGACCCGTCCGGCGCGCCCGGATGTCTCTCTTTCGGATTGTGTCAGCGACCACTGACAACGCCCCGCGCCGCTACCGCGCGGCGGCCCGCACCACGTTCCGCGTCCCGTACGCGATCACCGCCGCCGTGCCCGCGAGGCCCGCGACCGTGGTCAGGGCGAGCGGCAGGGACCAGGTGTCCGCGAGGAAGCCGATCGCCGGAGGGCCGAGCAGCATGCCGCCGTAGCCGAATGTGGAGGCGGTGGCGACCCCGCCGGGACCGGCCAGTTCCCCGGCCCGGCCGATCGCGACCGGGAAGATGTTGGCGAGGCCGAACCCGGTGACGGCGAACCCCACGAGGGCGGCCCAGACCGTCGGGGCCAGCGAGCCGAGCAGCATGCCCACGGCGGCGGCCGCGCCCCCCGCGACCAATGTCCTGGTCTGGCCGAGGCGTTCGAGGAGCACGGTGCCCGTGAGGCGTCCGAGGGCCATGGTGAGCGCGAAGACGGAGTAGCCGACGGCCGCGAGGCCGGCCCGGGCGCCGAGGTCCTGCTGGAGGTGGAGCGCGCCCCAGTCCGCGAGCGCGCCCTCGCCGTAGGCGTCGCACAGCGCGATCAGTCCGAAGACGGCGACCAGCCGGCGTCCGCGCCCCGCGCCGGAGCCGGGCGCGGACGCCGGGGCACGCCGCTCGGCGCGCGGTGCCGGGTGAGCGAGGAGAGCACGGCCCGCCGCCGCGCTGACGACCAGCCCGATCACGGTCAGGAGCAACAGGTGGCTGGTGGCGGACAGCTGCCCCGCGACCAGCCCGCCCAGGCCCGCGCCCAGCATCCCGCCGAGGCTGAACGCGGCGTGGAAGCTGGGCATCACGGGCCTGCGGAGTGCCGCGACGAGGTCGACGGCCGCGCTGTTCATGGCGACGTTGATGCCGCCGTAGGCCGCGCCGAAGACGAGGAGCACCAGCCCGAGTGCGAGCGCCGAGTGGGTGAGCGGCGGCAGGGCGATCCCCAGGGACAAGAGCACCCCGGCGGCGACCGTCACCGGGTGGCTGCCGAACCGGTGGCACAGCCCAGCCGGCCTGTCACGGTCATGGTGGCGACCGCACCGGCGGACACCCCGAGCAGGGCCAGTCCGAGGTCGCCCGCGGAAGCGCCGGTCTGCTCCTTGATCGCGGGGATGCGGACCACCCAGCCGGCGAAGAGCAGGCCGTCGAGGGCGAAGAAAAGGGTCAGGGCGGTACGCAGGCTGCGGAGGGCGGGATCGACGGGTATCGGGTCCTGTCGGCCCCGAATGGCCGTCCGTATTTTGTTCAGCGTCGGCACAAAGTCAGAATAGGGGCGTGACCCAGACTCGGACAACACGTTTGGAACGGGGCCGCGGCGCCCTCGGCCCGGCCTTGGAGCTCGTGCACACCGGCCGCGCCCCCACGCGCGCCGTCCTCACCGCCGAACTCGGCGTGACCCGCGCGACCGCCGGCGCCGTCGCCGCCGAGCTGGAGGCCCTCGGCCTGATCCAGGTCGACGCGCGGCCCGGCGCGGCCGCCGGTTCCCAGGGGCGGCCCTCGCACCGGCTCGCCATCGCCCCCGGCGGCCCCGTCGTCCTCGCCGCGCAGATCCACGCCGACGGCTTCCGGGCCGCCCTCGTCGGGCTCGGCGGCCGGATGATCGCCACCGCTCCCGGCTGCATGACCGTGCCCGCGGATCCGTCGCACATCATCGACGCCGTCGTCGAGGCCGGTGCCGGACTGCTGCGCGCGACGGGCCGCCGCTGCCTCGGCGCCGGACTCGCCGTCCCTTCGGCCGTCGCAGAACCGGAGGGCACGGCACTCAACCCGCTGCACCTGTCCTGGCCGGCCGGCGCCCCGGTCCGCACCCTCTTCACCGAGGCCCTCGCCAAGGCGGGCGTCCCCGGCGCCGGATCAGCCCCCGCCACCGGTGTCACCGGCAACGACGTCAACCTCGCCGCCCTCGCCGAACACCGCCACGGAGCCGGCCGTGGCGCCGAGCACCTGCTGTGCGTCGCCACCGGCCACCGCGGTGTCGGAGGCGCCCTCGTCCTCGACGGACGGCTGCACACCGGTAGTTCGGGCCTCGCCCTGGAGGTCGGCCACCTCACCGTCAACCCCGCTGGCATGCCCTGCCACTGCGGCAGCCGAGGCTGCCTCGACGTCGAGGCGGACCCGCTCGCCTTCCTCACCGCGGCCGGCCGCGCGCCCGGCCCCGAGGTCTCCCTGCTCCAGCAGTCCCGCGAGCTGCTCCGCACGGAGTACGCCGACCCGTCCGTACGCGCCGCCGCCGAGCTCCTCATCGACCGGCTCGGCCTCGGGCTCGCCGGACTGGTCAACATCCTCAACCCCGACCGCGTCATCCTCGGCGGACTCCACCGCGAACTCCTCGACGCCGACCCCGAGCGCCTCCGCGCCGTCGTCGCCGACCGCAGCCTGTGGGGCCGCAGCGGCAGCGTGCCCATCCTGCCCTGCACCCTCGACCACAACAGCCTCATCGGCGCGGCGGAAGCGGCCTGGCAGCCCGTGCTGGACGACCCCCTGGCGGCGCTCGACTGACCCTGTGCACGACCACGCGCGTGCGCGCACGCGTGGAGGGTCGAAAACGCGAACGGGGGGAGTACGCGGCCCGCCGCCCGTACTCCCCCCGAGGCAGGCCGGCGGCCGTCGGCCGTACGACGACGCGCGCGCCCGCCGCGAGCAGGCTCGGTGGTGACAAGGAACCGTCACCACCGAGGAGCTGAACCCTCATGAACAACCTCGCGCAATCCTGGGCCGACGGCGGGCCCGGCCCCTGGATCCTCTTCTTCCCGCTGGTCTGGGCCGTCGTCGTGGTCGGCGTCGTCACCCTGCTGCGCCGCACCGTGTGGCGCGCCCGCCGCGCCCCCTGGCACGTCCGGCCGACAGCGGCCGAGAACTCGCCGACGGCCGTCCTGGGCCGCCGGTTCGCGGCAGGGGACATCGACGAGGACGAATACTGGCGCCGGATGTCCGTCCTGGAGGAACACTTCGGCATCGGTGGGAAGTCCGGCACACCATGATGGCCGCGCGAACGCGTCCGGCCGCCTCCTGCGGCGGGTCGGCCCATCTCCGTGGTGACGAGCGAGTTGCCGCTCCCGCTGGGGTGAGTGTCTGTGTCCTGTCAGCCGGGGACGGGAGAGCGGTCGTGCAGCGGCACCGTCCGGACGGCCACCAGGGACTCGTCGAAGGCGGGTTCCCGGTGCACCGGGGCCTGGAGCGCGGGCAGTTCGAGGACGGGCTGCTCGAAGGCGATCGTCGTCCGGTCCGACTGCACCGGCCGGGTCGCGGGGGTGCCGGGCACGGGGAGCGTGAACCACACGACCTTGCCGCCGTCGTGACGTTCCTGCACGCCCCAGCTGGCACTGACCGCTGCGATCAGGGCGAGGCCCCGGCCATGGGTGCTGGCGGGGTCCGCGCTGCCGATGCGCGGCAGCCGGGGGTCGTGGTCGCGCACCGAGACCGTCAGCTGGTCCAGCACGAGGTCGATCTCGACCGTGCAGCGCTTGTCCGGCTCCGCGTGCTGGTGAACGTTGGTGAGCAGCTCGGTGACGCCGAGCGCGGCGGGGTCGATGAGCGGGTCGAGATGCCAGTAGCGCAATTGCGCAGATACGATTCTGCGGACCTGGCCGATCCGCGTCGGGAGAGCCTGTAGCTCTACGGTGCAGTGCTTGTTCGGTCGGCTGATCACGGCTGCGACTCCCTGAAGAAGTAGGGCTAGCCTGATGCAGATAGGCGTTCTGAAACGCGCTGGGCGCCGGGCCGGCGAAGGCGGCTGCCGGACCGATCGACAGTGAGGATCCACAGCGTAACGGGCCATGAACCCTCGGTGATGCCGGTACGAGTCAAGGGTCGGCTCTGGCGGTCACTTGCGCAACTTCTGGACCGTCAGTCCCCCGCGTCACTACCCCGGGCGGAGCGGACCGCCTCCAGGAAGCGGCGCACCGCGGACGGCCCCGACTCCTCGGCGGCCTGGTCCCGGCCGCCCAGCCTCAGGACGTAACGCGTCCCGTTCACCCGCGCCCGCGCCCGGTCCCGGGCGAACCACGGGCGGCCCGCCTGGACCGAGTCCACGGGGGCGCTGTCTATCTCCCTGCCATGGCTCGTCAGCAATTCGAGCCTGCCGTCCTTGATCTTCACCTGGCCGGCCCGGGTGAGAGAGCGCAGGGAGCGCTCGATCCGCACCCCGGTCGCGTTGAACTCCGGCTCCGCCACGGCAACCGCCTCCCCGGCTGAATCGTGTGCCCAGTGGGCAGTCTGCCTGTGAGGCGGCTCACGCACCAGTGCCCAATTATGATCGAAACGTCCGAGTGCTCCGCATGGGCCCGGATGAACTGCGTGAGGAGCGCCGTGAACAGCACCGTGCAACCCGGGGCGACGGGCGCGGATCCCGGTTCCGCCACCCCCACCCCCACCCCCACCCTCGACGTGGACCGCAGCGACCCCGTCCACCGCGCCTGGCTCAACGAGGCCGTCCGCAAGGTCCAGGCCGACGCGAACCGTTCCGCCGACACCCACCTGCTGCGCTTCCCGCTGCCGCCCGAATGGGGGATCGACCTCTACCTGAAGGACGAATCCACCCACCCCACCGGCAGCCTCAAACACCGCCTCGCCCGATCCCTTTTCCTCTACGGGCTGTGCAACGGCTGGATCCGCCCCGAGGCCCCCGTCATCGAGGCGTCCAGCGGCTCCACGGCCGTGTCCGAGGCGTACTTCGCCGGGCTCGTCGGCGTCCCGTTCATCGCCGTCATGCCCCGCACCACCAGCCGCGAGAAGTGCCGGCTGATCGAGTTCCACGGCGCGCGGTGCCACTTCGTCGACGACCCGCGGAAGATGTACGAGGAAGCGGCCGCCCTCGCCGAGCAGACCGGCGGCCACTACATGGACCAGTTCACCTACGCCGAACGGGCCACCGACTGGCGCGGCAACAACAACATCGCCGAATCCGTCTACAGCCAGCTCCGGCTCGAACGCCACCCTGTGCCCACCTGGATCGTGGCCACCGCGGGCACCGGCGGCACCTCCGCGACCATCGCCCGCTATGTGCGCTACATGCAGCACGACACCCGCATCTGCGTCGCCGACCCCGAGAACTCCTGCTTCTTCGACGGCTGGAAGAACCGCGACCCCCACGCCACCAGCGACCGCGGCTCCCGCATCGAGGGCATCGGCCGGCCGCGCATGGAACCCAGCTTCGTGGCCGGCGCCATCGACCGGATGATGAAGGTCCCCGACGCCGCGAGCGTCGCCGCCGTACGCGCCCTCGACCGGGCCATCGGCCGCAAGGCGGGCGGCTCCACCGGCACCGGGCTGTGGAGCGCACTCAAGATCGTCGCCGAGATGGCGGACCAGGGCCGGCGGGGCAGCGTCGTCACCCTCATCTGCGACCCCGGCGAGCGCTACCTCGACAAGTACTACTCCGACGCCTGGCTCGCCGAACAGGGCCTGGACATCACCCCGTACGCCCGGGCCATCGACACCTTCCTGAGCTCCGGCCACTGGCCGGACTGAGCCGGACACCGGCCCCGGCGGCCGCGCCCGGGCTCAGGTGCGACCACCGTGCATGGCTGCGAGACGCCGGTCGAGGCTGCGCACCGCGTCACGGAACGCATGCCCGAGGCCCGGCCTCCCCAGCGCGACCGCCAGACGCACCGGAGCGGGACCGTCTACCGCCACCATCCACCGGACGACCGTGCCCGTACCGGCGGGGAGCAACTGCCAGTCCTCCAGCAGGGCCCGGACACCCGGCGCGTTCGTGACGTCGACGCGGTACGCGTAACGCCGGGACGGCTCGTCGGCCAGGACCGTCTCCAGGAACCGCGCACCACCCAGCAGCCGGATCTCCCGGCCGTCGCCCCCGGCCCGCTCCACCCGCCGCGCCACCGTCACCGCGCGGAACCACCGCGCCCAGCCCGGCACATCCCCGGCCAGCGCGGCATGGACCCGCTCGGGCGGCGCCGCCATGCGCGCGACGAACACCAGCCGCAACGGCGCTGCCGCCACGAAGTCGAGCCCCACAGGGCGGAGTCTGCGCGCCATCGTGCACCTCATCGGATCGACCGGCCCACCGCGCCGCACACCCTAACCCCCGCGGCCCCGGATGTCTGCGCCGCCCCCCGCCCGGCCTCAGGCCTCCGCGCTGCCCCGCGAACTCTCGGCCACCACCAGCTCCGGCAGCCGCTCGGCGATCTCCCGACGGGCCCCCGCGGGAAGCCCCGCGTCCGTGACCAACGCGTCCACCTCCTCCAGCGAGGCGAAGGAACTCAGGCCCACCGTGCCCCACTTGGTGTGGTCCGCGACCACCACGACACGCCGGGCGGAGCGCACGAAGTGCCGGTTCGTCTCCGCCTCCGCGAGATTCGGCGTCGACAGCCCCGCCTCCACGGATATGCCGTGCACCCCGATGAACAGCACATCGAAGTGCAGCGAGCGGATCGCCGCGTCCGCCACCGGCCCCACCAGCGTGTCCGACGGCGTACGGACCCCGCCCGTCAGCACCACCGTCGCCGCACCCGGACGCGGCGAGGGCCCCGCGGCCGTCATCGTGCGCTGGGCGCTGTGGAACACATCGGCCGCCCGCACCGAATTCGTCACCACCGTCAGATCCGGGACCTCCACCAACTGCTGGGCCAGGGCGAACACCGTCGTCCCGCCCGCCAGGGCTATCGCACTGCCGTGCGCGGCCATCCTCGCCGCTGCCCGCGCGATGTCCTCCTTGGCGATCAGCTCCAGCGCCGACTTCGCCTCGAAGCCCGGCTCGTGCGCCGTCGCCTCGGCGACCGGCACCGCACCACCGTGCACCTTCTCCACGGCACCCTGCCGGGCCAGCGCGTCCAGATCGCGGCGGACCGTCATGTCCGAGACATTGAGCTTGCGGGTCAGCTCATTGACCCGCACACCGCCGCGCCGCCTCACCTCGTCGAGAATCAGGGCACGCCGCTGCTCCGCCAGGAGATTCTGATGGTCACTCACCGGCCGGTCCCTCCGCTCAGCACTGCCGAATCCGCGTGCTCATCCTCCCACGCACCTGTGACAACGCCCGTGCCGCACTCCGGCCATCGGCACCCGGCACACCCGCCCCTCACGGCAGCGCCGGCAGATCCTCCGGATACAGCAGCGTCAGCTCGTCGGTGCTCGGGTCGACGAGCTGCGCCACCCGGCCCGCGTGCCGCTCGACCATCGCCTCGAACGTCTGCCGCGCCGTACGGCCGTTGCCGAACGCCGGACCCTTCGGGATCGCCGTGAAATACGCCAGCAGCGCCTCCGCCGCCCCCGCCCCGATCCGGTACTCGTGCTCCTCCGCCTGCTGCTCCACGATGCGCAACAGCTCCTCCGGCGCGTAGTCCCCGAAGGTGATGGTGCGCGAGAAGCGCGAGGCCACCCCCGGATTGACCGTCAGGAACCGCTGCATCTCCGCGGTGTACCCCGCGACGATCACCACCACCGCGTCCCGGTGATCCTCCATCAGCTTCACCAGGGTGTCGATCGCCTCACGGCCGAAGTCCCGCCCAGAATCCTCCGGGCAGAGCGCGTACGCCTCGTCGATGAACAGCACCCCGCCCCGCGCCCGGTCGAACGCCTCCTGCGTCCGGATCGCCGTGGAACCGATGTGCTCGCCCACCAGGTCCACGCGCGACACCTCCACCAGATGACCGCGCTCCAGCACCCCCAGCGACGCGAGGATCTCGCCGTAGAGCCGGGCCACCGTGGTCTTGCCCGTACCCGGGGAACCGGTGAACACCAGATGACGGCGCACGGAGGCCGCCTTCAGCCCCGCCTCCTGACGGCGGCGGCCCACCTCGATCATGTCCGTGAGCGCCCGCACCTCGCGCTTGACGCTCTCCAGGCCCACCAGCGCGTCCAGTTCACCCAGCACCGTGGCCGGAGGACGGCCGTCCGGCAGGGGGGCGGGCGCCGCGCCCTCGGGCACCCGCTGCACCGGCACCGCGACCGGCGGCACCGACACCAGCGGAACGGTCCGCTCCACGACCGGGACACCTGCCGTCCGCAGCGAGCCCACGGACGGCGCCCCCAGCGTGAACGCCGCGCTCTCGTCGCTCGTGCAGCCCTCGCTGACCGTGCCCTCCTCGGCGAACTCGTAACCACCGCGCGCACACCGCTCCGTACGGCAGCGCGTCAGCGTCGTACGACAGCCGTCGATGACGTGGAAGCCGTACCCGCCGCTCCCCGTCACCCGGCAGTCGTGGAAGGAACCCCGGCCGCCCGCCGACACATAGAAGCCCGCCTCCACCGGCGAACTCACCGTGCACCGCTCGATGACCGGATCCGCGCCCTTGGTGACGATGACCCCCGTGGCCGTCGCGTCGATGGTGCACCCGGCCAGCGAACCCCCGCTCCCGTGGTCCCGGAACCAGGCGCCCGTCGCCGCCGCCCGGATCCGGCAGTCGTCCAGCTGCGCCGTCGCCCCGTCGCTCACCGACACCGCGGTGTTGCGGACCTGAGCGAGATCACTGTCCACCACGTCCACCCGCGAACCGCGGTCCAGCACGAACAGCGCGTCCGGCACATCGCGCACCCGGCAGGAACCGAGCACCGCCTGCGCCCCGTCACTGACCCACACCGCCGGATAGTCACCCGTACTGTCGTGGATGTCGCACCGGTCCGCGTCCACCCGCGTCCCCGGATCCCACACCGACAGGCCGTTGCGCCCGAACTTGCGCACCGCGGTGCGCGTCATCGACAGCACCGAACGGGACCGCAGGTCCACGCCGTTCTCCGGCACGTCGTGGATGTCGCAGTCCACCAGGGTGAGCACCGCTTCGGTGTCCAGCGTCACGCCGTCACCGGACGTCCGGTGCACCTGGCAGTCGGTCAGATAACCGGCCGCCCGCGACGCCACCTGCACCCCCGCGCCCCGGATCTCGTACACCTCGCACCCGACCGCCTCCAGCGCGCTGCCCTCACCCGACAGCGAAAGACCCGCTCCCGACGCGTGATGCACCCGGCAGCGCTCCAGGCGCGGATGCGCGCCCCCGCTCACCGTCACGCCCGACCGGCCCGCCGCCACGACCTCGCACTCCTCGAAGACACCGGTCGCGCCGTCCAGCACGCTGATGCCGACCCCGCCCGGATTGTCGACCGTGCAGCGGCGCACCGTCGGCCGCGAACCACCGCGCACCTCGATGCCCGTCGCCGACCGCGTCACGATCCGCAGATCCGCCAGCTCCGGCGCGCCGTCCTCGACCAACAGCGCGGGCGCCGCCTCGTCCTGCCCCTCGATGTGCAGATCCAGCAGCGCCGCCGAGGCCCGCACGGTCAGGGCCACGCCCTCGGCCGGCGCGATCCGCACCGCCCCCGGCGAACCCTCGCTGCCACGCAGGGTGATCGCACGGGTGACGACCAGATTCTCCCGGTACGTTCCCGGCGCCACGGACAGCACGTCCCCGTCCGCCGCCGCCTCCAGAGCCGATGCGAGGGAGTCGTATTCGCCGGTGCGCCGCCGCCATCGCGCCGTACCGGTGTGCGTCACCTGGACCGAGCCCTCTGCCATGGTGCTGCTGCGCCCCCACCTCGTGTGCTCTGTTCACCCGGGACGGATGCGTACCGGCCGGACCACCGTAGCGCGCGTGGGCCACGGAAGTTGACCGGTCAGCTGCCCGCACCCGCACGGCCCCAGGTGTGCCCCGCCTGTTCCCACGCGCGGTCCCACCGGGCGTACCGCCGCCGCACGAGCCGCCATACGACCAGCCGTCGGGCGATCTCCACCAGTCCCGCCGCCCCGGCGGCCGCGGCCGCACCGGCGAGGACCGCGTGCACGGCGGCGGTGTCGTCGTCCATGGGGCGGGCCGAGATCCGCCCGCGGTCGTCGGTCCACAGCGTGAACCGGTGCCCGGCACGGGTCGGTTGCCGGACGGCGACCACGCCGGAGAACTGCCGACGGCCGTCCGGGGCCGGCCAGCGGGCGACCACCCGGTGGTGACCCTCGCGGCCCGCGGCCGTCTCCCGGTCGGTCTCGGTGGCCCTGACCGGCAGATTGCGCAGGGCCGTGGCGGTCACCAGATGCCGGTGCAGCTGCTGTTCACGGACGGTCTGCCGCAGCGCCTCGTGGGCGAGCGAGCCCGTCACCCAGCCGACGGCCGATCCGGCCAGCAGCATCAGCACCACCGCGACCGCCCCCACCCACGCCTCGACGACGTCGGTACGGCGGCGCAGCGGATTGCGCCGCCATCGCCGGGCGAAGATCGTCGCGCGCACAGCGCTCACCCCCTTCCGCGTCCGTAAATACCTCACACAGGGCATCGCATGCGGAGGAAGGCGGCGGAGAGAGCAAAATCACCCCCTCCGGAGGCGCTTCCTGGCGGCGCGTTGACGGGTGGCGGGCGGTGCGGGCGGTCCCGGCGGGCGGCGGGACCTGCTCAGTCGAGGATCTCCACGTCGTCACCGACGCGCACCACTCCGGTGTGCTCGGGGATGAGGTTCGTGCCGAACACCAGCTCCTTGCCTATCCGGTGGTGGCGTACGAGCGTCCGCAGCGGCTCCTTGCCGCGCTCCGCCGTGTGCTGGTCGGTGGTGGTCACGACGCAGCGGCCGCACAGCTTGACGGCGCGGAAGGTGACCTCGCCGATGCGGACGCGCCGCCAGTCGTCCTCGGCCCAGGGCGCGGTGTCGCCGACGACCACGTTCGGCCGGAAGCGGTTCATGGGCAGCGGGCCCTCGTCGGGGTGGTCGCCCCGGGAGATCAGGGTGTTGAGGGTGTCGAGCGAGGCGAGGGTGGTGAGCAGCAGCGGATATCCGTCGGCGAAGCTCACGGTCTCGCCGTCGCGCGCGTAGTCGGGGTCGATGAGGCGTCGCGTCGCGGGGTCGTCCATGTGCAGCAGCCGGGCCGGGGTGCCCAGATACGCGCTGAGCCACGCGTCGGCAGCGGCACCGGCCGGAACCCCCTCGACCTTGTCCCGGAACAGCTGCACCGTGACCGTGCCCCGCTCCGCGGGGTCGGGCACGGGGACGTCCACCGGCGCGCACCCCGGAGCGGTGAGCCGGACCCCGCCGCCCGGCAGCGGCTCGGCGGCGGCCAACGCCAGCCTCGGCTGCTGCCGTTGGGTGATCATGTGACCGCTGTCGTCGGCCAGCATCCACCGGCGGTCCCCGGCGAGCCCCCACGGCTCGACCGCGGCCTCGCCGACGGCACGGCCCGTCATCGACTTCACGGGATAGAAGTGGACCGCGGTCACGAATGGCGTGGACATGCGGCCATCTTGCCATCCGGGCCGGGCGGTTGGCCGAAGCCCCCCGACCGGCCCCCCGCCCGAACCGGAAGTAGCGTCAGTAACCGCCCTGATTCGGATACTGGCGGTTGTTGTACGGGTCCTCGTACGGCGCGGGCGCCGGGCGGGGCGCCACGGGGCGCATCGCCTCGTAGCCCGCGGGGCTCGCCGAAGCGGCCGCGGGCCGCTGCTGGTACTGCTGCGGGCCCGGATAGCCGCGCGGTGCGGCCGCCTGCTGCGGGATGTAGGGCGCGGGCGCCTGCTGGAGGGCCGGGGCCTGCGGAGCGGGCGACTGGTACCCGTACTGCGGGGCCTGCCCGGCGTAGCCGGTCTGCTGCTGCGGCGCGGGCGTCGCGGAAGGCCCGGACGGCAGCGCGGGGAGAGCGGGCAGCTGGCTCCCGCCGTCGTACGGCGACGACACCCTGATGGGCGCGATCTGCGGGGTGCCCCGCTCGGCGACGAGGCTGTCGTAGATGGGGGTGTCCGGGAACGACGGCGAGGCGTAGTAGCCGCCGCCGTAGGTGCTGCGGGGGGAGGTCATAGCCCATAAGTTAAGCCCACGCCCCTGGCCGGGTCTATGCCAAGGTCCCCGCAACCCCTTTCTGACCTGCAAAGACGCAGGTCAGGACAGAAGTGGCAGGTCAGGACACTCTTATCGGACCGGACGTCCCGGCGTCATCCTCGCGGTGGCGCCGGGACGTTGGCGGTCCGCTGTCCGCGTGGCCCTCGCTCAGGCCGTGCGCTCCTCGCCGCGGTCCCCGGACCACACGGTGTGGAACGACCCCTCGCGGTCCGTGCGCCGGTAGGTGTGGGCGCCGAAGAAGTCGCGCTGCCCCTGGGTGAGGGCGGCGGGCAGGCGCTCCGCGCGCAGTGCGTCGTAGTACGCGAGCGCGGCGGAGAAGCCGGGGGTGGGCACCCCGCGGCCGACCGCGGTCGCCACGACCGAGCGCCAGGCGTCCTGGGCCCGGCCCACCTCGTCGGCGAAGCCCTTGTCGGCCAGCAGGGTCGGCAGTCCCGGGTCGGCCGCGAACGCGCTGCGGATCCGGTCCAGGAACGCCGCCCGGATGATGCAGCCGCCCCGCCAGATGGCGGCCACCGCGCCGAGGTCGATGTCCCAGCCGTACTCGGCGCTCGCCGCGCCGATCATGTTCCAGCCCTGGGCGTACGAGACGACCTTGGACGCGTACAGCGCCTCCTCTACCTGCGCCGCGAACTCCTCGGCCTCGGCGGGGGAGAGGACCTCGCGCCCGGGTCCGGGCAGGGCGCGCGCGGCCCGGCGCAGATCGGCGTGGCCGGAGAGGGAACGGGCGAAGACGGCCTCCGCGATGCCCGACACCGGGATCCCGAGGTCCAGCGCCGTCTGCACCGTCCACCGGCCGGTGCCCTTCTGCTCGGCCTCGTCGGCCACCACGTCCACGAAGGGCCGCCCGGTGGCGGCGTCGGTGTGGGCGAGCACCTCGGCGGTGATCTCGATGAGGTACGAGTCCAGACGGCCGGTGTTCCACGTGCGGAACGTCTCCGCGATACGGGCCGGCTCGTACCCGGCGACGTTGCGGAGCAGGTCGTACGCCTCCGCGATGAGCTGCATGTCGGCGTATTCGATGCCGTTGTGCACCATCTTGACGAAGTGTCCGGCGGCGTCGGGGCCGATGTGCGTGCAACAGGGGCTGCCGTCGGGGGCCTTGGCGGCGATGGACTCCAGGAGGGGGCCGAGGGCTTTGTAGGACTCCACTGATCCGCCGGGCATGATGGCGGGCCCGTTGAGGGCGCCTTCCTCGCCACCGCTGATGCCGGTGCCGACGAAGTGGATGCCCTTGGCGCGGAGTGCCTTCTCGCGGCGGAGGGTGTCGTGGAAGTGTGCGTTGCCGCCGTCGATGATCATGTCGCCCTCGTCGAGGAGGGGGGCGAACTCGTCGATGACGGCGTCGGTGGGGTCGCCGGCCTTGACCATGATGATCAGGCGGCGGGGCTTGACGAGGGCGGCGACGAAGTCTTCCGGGGTCTCGGCGGGGACGAAGCTGCCCTCGTGGCCGTGTTCGTCGATGAGGGCGGTGGTCCTGGCGGTTGTGCGGTTGTGGACGGCGACGGTGTGGCCGTGGCGGGCGAAGTTGCGGGCGAGGTTGCTGCCCATGACGGCGAGTCCGGTGACGCCGATCTGTGCGGTGGCCGTGGGGGTGGAAGTGCTGGGCATTGCGGTGGTCCACTCCTGTCGCGTGCGTCGGTGAGGCTGTGCGTAAGGCTGGTGCGAGGCGTCAACGCCGGAGTGCTCGAAGATCTTCCCCTCGGGCGGCCGGGCGTCGCCCGGGCATCGTCGCACGGGGTACTCGAAGGCGGCTGGGTGCGCGCTGGAGACGGGCTTGGGTCTGTCACCCTGTTCGCCCACGGAGCGCTCCGCGTTCGTGGTTCGGTTGTGCGACCCGAACAAAGCGCGGGGTCGGGCGTGTGGTCCATATACCGGGGCTTTCGCGCCGGGCAGGTCACCCGAAGGCGCGGTCTGGCGGTTGCGTGATCTGACGCTTGCGGGCGGTCCACGGCGGGTTCCGACGGGTCCGATGCTGACCCATTGCCGACTTAGCTGACTGATGGTCAGTTATGTGATGCGCCCCCTGGTGGGTGCTGCGGCGCCAGTGAGGGGCGGTGGTGATGCCGCGACAGAGGTAACGGAGGGTGACGGAGGAGCGGGTCCGGCGGATGCCGTACAAGACGTGCGCGCGGGCAGAGCGTTTCTCGGCGTCAGCACTGAGAAACTGGCCCTGGCCCTGGCCCTGGCCGTCGCGGCGCTCTGGTGGCAGCCCGGCGGAAAGGCAGAAGCGTTTTCGCAGGTCAGGTCCTTGTGGTCCAGGTGCGTCGACGCTGTTGGTGGGACGCCGTGTGATAGCGGGTGAGAGGTGAGGAACCCCCGTCGGCCGGCTCCGGCGGGGGTTCTGCGGAGACCAGCACGGACACCGGCGTCAGCCGGCCTCCGACCATGCGTGCGAAGCCCTACCTGGCTGTGGTTCCAGCCACCAGGGGTTCGGTTCGAGCCAGCTATCCCGAATCGTGGTTCCGGGGCTGCAGGGCGGGGGGACAGTGGTGTTGGCGCTTCCCCGGGAGGAAGTACGGCTGTTGAAGGGGCCGCGCCAGGTCGAGCCGCTCTGAAGAGTTCCGGCAGGCGGGGGGAGCCATGCGGCGAGGAGCTCGAGGGATCGTGCTGAGGCGTCGGCGGGAGCCGGCGGGGCACGGCAGAAGATCCAGGTGCCGCGTGGGCGACTGGAGAGAGCTTGGCGCCGCCGATCCATCGGGACGCAGGCTCGAAGCCCTGACGGTATCGGGCCCGACGGGTACGGATCCGGCGGCTACCTCCAGCCTGTGATGACGGCGTCTGCGCCGGCCCCTGCGAGCCGCAAACAACTGGCGGACGAGCCATACCGACGGTCGCAGGCGACGCGCGACTGCCCCTGGACCTCGCAGCTTCCCGCCTGAACCTGTCATCGCACCGACCGTTCCCCCGCCAACACCGGGCCTCCACTGCACGTCTTCTGCCCGCATCGTGTGAATTGCCGAGGTAGGGAGTCCTCACCATGCCGTCTTTGCTGAACTACGCCGTCATCACGGATCCGACCTCGCTTCAAGCGTCGCAGCCCGGGGCACCGTCGGTAGGAACGGTGTACGTGATCGTCTCCAACACTCACCAGTCCGCCGTGACATGGGAATTCATCGATGTGGAGATACCGGTCGGCAGCGGCGTCAGCGACCTGACAAGTAATCCCACGGCGATCAGTGCGAGCATCGACCCGAGCTACACGGTGTGGCTGGCGCCGGCTCCGGTTTTCGGCTGGGACAGTACTCTCGGCCGCTTCCGCGCGCATTCCCCCTCGGGGGGAAGGCTGACCCTGCCGGACCAAGGGTCGTTGGTCCTGAAACTGGAAGACATACCTGTTTCCAGCGCAGAGGGGTTGGTCCTCCTGAAGATGTACGAGAGGTCCGGCGGCGGCGACGACAACATACCCATTCGGCGGGCCGATTTCACCACCACTCTTGGGTTGGTGAAGCAAGCTCCGAAGACCCCGCGCAACTTCCGCCCGGAAAAGAAGTCCTTGGTGGACGTGGACGCGGGTGAGAAAGTCGTTCTGAAATGGGAGGGGCCTGACAGTCTCGACTATTGGATCCGCGATCCGCAGGGGAACGAGGTGCTTGCCCAGTCGGCAGCTCAGGGACCTCGGGTAAATCAGCGAACCTACACCTGGTCACCCCCCTCCACCCCGAAGCGAGGCACCACTTACACCCTTGTCGCCGGGACGGTCGGCGCAGGGCAACAGCAACAGGGATACTTCCTCACCACCACGGTCCACGCACGCGTTCCCGAGTTCGTCGGCGGGACGCGCACTCCGTGGGTCGAGGGGACGCCGAGCAAGAGCCGTGTCACCTTCTCCGCAGCAGGGGTGGAGATCCGCAACGGGACCGGCGGATGGGGGACCGTCGCGGCCGACAAGGTCGACGTGGACCGCGTGGACACCGCGTCGGTGCACGGCCGCAACTCCGACGACGGATGGATCGACTTCCCGAAGGCCGGACTGCACGTGCACCGGGACGGGCAGCCGCAGTTGGGTACCCTCTCGGCCGGCCAAGTCGACGTGGACCGCGTGGACACCGCGTCGGTGCACGGCCGCAACTCCGACGACGGATGGATCGACTTCCCGAAATCCGGAGTGCGGGTCCGAGAGGGACAGAACAACTTGGGCACTCTCAAGGCCGAAAAAGCCGTCCTGGACGACCTGCTCACCGGCCAGGGGCTGGTGAAGGGCGCCATTATCGTCCAAGGAGGGATGGATCTCAGTCACGGACGTGTGCCGATATTCACGACCTTCCCCGAGAGGACATTGTTCCATGGGGAAATTCAATTCAAGCGGTGGGCGCATTTTTTGGACGGCGTACTGGTCTCCTATAACGATGCGGAAGCACTTCGGATCGGCAAAGAAATCAAATCGACGCTGGTGGTCGGCGATCTTCAGGTCCAAGGACAGCTCTCCGTTTCCGCCGGTGGGCAGGTCAGGATTCTTTAGCTCAAGGCGGTGAAGCTACGGGCTGATCAGTCCTGTCGACAGGATGTTGATGCTGAGGGTGGCCCTGTAGGCGTGCCGGTCGACGCGGCCGCGCGATCGGCGCGCGGGCCTCGGCAACGAGCTGCGCGCAACTCGTCGCGGGTGATGTTGCCGATCCTGTCCGGCGCGGCGTCCGTCATGGCGTTCACCTCACAGCGGTCCGGAGTCGGCCACAGGGTCGGCGGCCGTCCGCACCGCCCCCGCCCGGGTCACCTCTGTGCTCTCCCTGGTGGGGGCAGTGATCGGCACCGAGGTGTTCCCGGCCGCTCATGACCTGGGCAGCCAGGTTCATGCGGCCTTCAGCCGGAAGCCGGGGCTGGTGATGAAGATCCAGGAGGGGTGCTGCCAGGGCTTGAGCGCGTCCTGGGCCGGCCGGCGGCGCACGGTCGACGCCGACGGAAACGGGGCGATGCCCCGCCGGGCGGCCTCGCGGGCCAGTTCCGGGCACGACGTGGCCGCTGCCGCGGCTGCCGTTGTTGACGAGCAGCAGCGAGCCGTCGAGGGTCACGTTGTCGTAGAGGGTGCCGCTGCCCCAGCGTTCGTGGCCGCCCGCGTCGTAGGTCTTGTCCACCAGGGCCGCCTTGCAGTTCGAGAAGACGTTGGGCCCGGACTGGCGTCCGTAGGTGGAGAAGGCGTGGATCATAGAGGCGGTCACCGCGCAGTCCTGGACCAGGTTCTGCTGTCCCTGCAGCAGGTACGCCTCCGAACGGGCGGAAGAGTCGGTCGTGTTGAAGTCCAGGGCCTGGGTGTGCAGGACGGAGACGCGGCGGCTCTGCGGGCCGAGGAAGGTCTGGCCGCTGCCGCCGAAGTGATGCCAGACCACGTTGTTCACCCACGAGTCCTGGACCGCGTTGAACTCCCAGGGCGCCGCGTTGTAGAAGGCCTTGGCGTAGTTCGGGTCACCGGACATCGCCTGGCCGTCCAGGCTCAGGTCCTCGACGCCGACGTGGTCGATGCGCGGGAAGGCGTAGCGGTAGACGGTCGCCTGGGTGTACTGCTTCTCCAACGCCGTCGTCAGCGGGATGTCGAGCGTGACCTTGTTGCCGTGGACGGCGGTGATCTTCCGCTCGGAGCGCAGGCTCCAGTTGGGCTTCCACGCATCGGTCATGCCGAGGGCGTCGATCCACGCCTGGGTGGTCGGCCGCTCGACGACGACCTCGTCGCCGACGTTCAGCCCGGTGGTGCTGCTCAGCGTCAGTGCGGTGCCGCCGACGGGCACGTAGTCGTCGGTCACCTGCTGAGTGGTGCCGGCGGGGGTGTAGCGGGACGTGTCCCCGATGGTCAGCAGCGTCCGCACCGACGGCTGGTCGGCGACGAGCACGGTGGAGCCGGTGCCCGACCCGCGCAGGACCACACCGCTCGCGCCGATGTGCAGCTGCCCGGCGATGTGGTACTGCCCCGGCGCGAGCTGGACCGCACCCCGGATCCCGTCGGCGCCCTGCGACAACGCGGCCACCTTGTCGATCGCCGCCTGCACGGTCGCGGTGGCGTCCCCCGTGCCGGGGGCCGGGACGGTCGCCTTGACGGGCGCCTTCGGTACCGGCGTGCCGCCGCCCTCGTACCCGGCGTAGGAGTAGTCGGGGATGCGGTTGCCCTGCGCGTCCTGTCCGTAGGCCAGGCGACCGTTCTTCAGGGCCAGCCAAGCACCGCCCGTGGGGCCGGACGCCGTGCCGCGGCCTTGGCCTGCCGGGTTCGTGCCGGCCGTGGCTGCCGTCGCGTGGGGCTGGGCCAGGCCCAGGCCGCCGGCCAGCGCTGCGGCGGCCATGACGGTCGGCACCGCGTGGCGCCGTGATATGCGAACTCTGTCCCGTGCCACGGGACACCTCCTTGCTTTCCGTGCCGGCCGGTGAGTGGGCTCGTCGGCCGCGAGCAGGCTCGCAGGCGATGAGTGGAAGAAGGTTGCTGAAAGATTGACGGCGGGCGACGGGAGCCGTGCCCCGCTCCCACACACCGAGTGGGGCCCCGGTTTGGTGAGGCGGCTTACGTCGGGTAACTTGCGTCAGCATTTTGTCTTGTGTGTGGATGATGAGGGGTACGTGATGGCGGAGGCAGAAGGCGCCGCCTTGAGGTTCGAGGTGCTCGGCCCGGTGCGCGCCTGGCGCGGGGAGGCCGCGCTGGACCTCGGCAGTCCCCAGCAGCAGGCGGTGCTCGCCACGCTGCTGTTCCACCACGGCCGCCCGGTCGGGCGCGACGAGCTGCTGTACGCGGTGTGGGGAGAGGACCTGCCCGCCTCGGCCGTGGGCACGCTGCGCTCCTACGTCTCCCGGCTGCGTCGCAGCCTGCGGCCGGCGGACGGCCCCGGCCCGCTGGTCTCGGCCGGCGGTGGCTACGCCCTCGAAGCGGGGACCGACGCCCTCGACGCCGATGTCCTGGACAACGTGCTCGCCGCAGCCGGACGGGCCCGGTCGGCCGGGGAACACCGGCGGGCCGGTGAGCTCCTCACCCGAGCGCTGAGCCTCCCGCGGGGCACCCCGCTGGCCGGGGTGCCGGGCCTGTTCGCCGAGCGGGAGCGCGACCGGCTGTCCGAGCTGCTCCTGGGCGCCGAGCAGCACCTGGCCGAGGTCGGGCTGGAACTCGGGCGTCACACGGAGGCGGTCCCCGTCCTGGCCGGCCTGGTCAGGCAGCACCCGCTGCGGGAGCGGCTGACGGAGCTGCTGATGGTCGCCCTGTACCGGTCCGGCCGCCAGGGCGAGGCGCTCGGTGCGTTCCTGGACACCCAGCGGCATCTGGACGACGAACTCGGGGTCGCGCCCGGCCCGGAACTCCAGTCACTCTACGAGCGGATCCTGCACGCCGACCCCGAACTGGCGGCACCGGCGCCTGACGCAGATCCGGCCGTCACCGCGGCGGCCGCACCCCCGTCCGTCTACCTGGCCCCCCAACTGCTGCCCCAGCCGCCGACGGGGTTCGTCGCCCGGCCCGAGGAACGGCGTCGGCTGGACGAGGCGTGCGCCGACAGCGGGGCAGGGGCGTCGCGTGTGCTCGTCGTCGCCGGGGCGGCCGGGAGCGGCAAGACCTCGCTGGTCGTCCACTGGGCGCACACGGCGGCCGACCGGTTCCCCGACGGCCGGCTCTACGCCGACCTGCAGGGTTTCGCTCCCCGGGGACCGGCCGACCCTGCCGGGATCCTGCACGGCTTCCTGCGCGCCATCGGCGTACCGGACGACGAGATCCCGGCCGCCACCGAGGCACGCGCCGAGCTGTTCCGCGACCGCATACGCGACCGCCGCCTGCTCGTCGTCCTCGACAACGCCCGGTGCGCCGAGGACATCACCCCCTTCCTCCCCGAGAGCGGGTCCGCACGCACGGTGGTGTGCAGCCGGCATGCCCTGGACGCACTGGTCCTCCGGGGCGAGGCGGCGTATCTGCCGGTCGGTGCCTTCACCGCCACCGCCGCCCACGAGCTCCTGCGCCTGCGGCTGGGCGACGAGCGCACGCTGAAGGACCCCAAGGCGGCGCGCCGCCTGGTCGAGCTCTGCGACTTCCTGCCCCTCGCGCTGAGCATCGCCCTCGCCCGGCTGGTCATGCACCCGCAGTGGTCGGTGGCCGACCTCGTCGCCGAACTGGAGGACGAGCAGGAACGCCTGGGCGCCCTGGGCCTGTCCGGCGACCGGAGCGTCCAGCGGGAACTGGGCCTGAGCCGACGCCACCTGCCGCCCGTCGCGGCCCGGCTGCTGCCGCTGCTCGCCCTCCACCCCGGTCCCGAGATCGACGCCCTGACCGCCACCGCCCTCCTCGACGACTCGCCGGCCGTCGGCCGGCAGGCCCTGGTGGACCTGTCCGCGCTCCACTTGCTCACCGAGTCCCGGCCCGGCCGCTACCAGGCGCATGACCTCGTCCGCCTCTACTGTGGCCAACTGGCCGAGGAGGAGCTGGCCGCCCACGACCGGGAGCGGGTCACGCGGCGCCTCGTGGACTACTACCTCGCCGCGACCGCCGCCGCCTCCACCGTGGTCTTCGGGGACGACGGCACCCCCTTCCCCTCGGTGGACGGACCACCCCGGGCCCTGCCCCGGCTCAAGGACACCCGCGACGCGCTGCGCTGGTGGGAACCCGAGGCCCCCGTGATCCGCAAGCTCATCGACACCTGCATCGCGTCGCACGACCACGAACGCGCCTGGCGGCTGGCCCACAACGCCGCGGGCTATTACGTCTGCACCGACATCGGCGCCTGGCTCGAATGTGCCACTCTCGGCCTGCGCGCCGCCGAGCGACTGGAAGACCCGGTCACGTCCGCCCGGGCCCACACCATGATGGGCATCGTCCTCGGTCAACTCAACCGCCCCAAGGAGGCTTCCCCGCACCTGGAACGCGCGCTCCAGCTGTATCAGCCGGGCGATCGCCACCGCACCATCGCCACCGGCATGCTCGCCGGCATCCATCACGACCTGGACCGTGCCGACCTGGGGCAGCAGTGCTTCGCCGAAGCCCTCGAGACGGCCCGCGCCTCCGCCGACGCCTTCTTGGAGGCGTTCGTCCTGCACCGCATGTGCATGGCGGACATGGCTGTCAGCTCGCCCGAGGACGTGCTGCACCGCGCCCGTCACACGCGACGGCTCTTGGCCGACCGGCCGCTGACCCAGATCGCCCTGGGCGCGCTGGGCTTCGAGGCCCATGCCCTGGACCGGCTCGGCCGTACCACGGAGGCCGAGACCACCTGGCGTCGGCTCATCGAACTCAGCGGTGACGCCGGCGAGGACCACCTCCATGGACTCGCCCAGGCCCAGTTCGCCACGTTCCTCGACAGCCATGGGCGCGCCGGGGAAGCCGCCGCCCACCTCGACACGGCGATCGCCTCGTACCGCAGGCGGGAAGACGGACGCACCGTCGCGGCGCTCACCCGGCGGCTCACCACTGTCGGCCCCACCGGTCAGATCCTCGCCGCCGGGTGAGGCGACAGCAGTTGGCGGATGGCATCCGGTGGCGGACCCGAGCCGGATCCGCCACCGCAGGAAGCCCGGCTTCCGTAGCGGGTCGCCCGTGACCGACTACCGCGAGCGTCACGACGACCGCGGAGACGGCCCGTCAGTGGGGGATCGGGGCTACTGCTGGGTGTAGGTGAGGGGGCCGGTGAGGGTGATGTCCGTGCCCTTGGTGTCCAGGATGCGCCTGAACTCCGCGCAATGCTGAGGGAGATCGACCCACGCCGCATCGAGGCGACCGTCCGCAGACTGGTCTCCTTCGGGACCCGGCACACCCTGTCCGCCCAGGACGATCCCGTACGCGGCATCGGCGCGGCCCGCGACTGGCTCCTCGCCGAGCTGCGCCGCTGCGCACATGCCTCCGGTGGCCGGATGACCGTGGAGCTCCAGTCATACGTACAGCAGCCCGCGCCCCGTGTCCCGGTGGCGACCAGGATCACCAATGTTGTCGCCACGCTGCGGGGTTCGGTCACGCCCGACCGGATCTATGTGGTCTCGGGGCACTACGACTCGCGGAACAGCGACCCGATGAACGCGACCAGCGACGCGCCCGGCGCCGACGACGACGCCTCCGGGGTGGCCGTCGCCCTGGAGCTGGCCCGGGTCTTCGCGACCCGGCGGCCGGCCGCGACCGTGGTGTTCGCGGCGGTGGCGGGCGAGGAGCAGGGGCTGTACGGGTCCGGGCACATGGCCCGGACGTACCGGGGCCGACAGGCCGACGTGCAGGGCATGTTCACCAACGACATCGTGGGCAGCCCGGCCACCGAGGAGGGTGCGCGCGACCCGTACACGATCCGGCTGTTCGCCGAGGGGGTGCCGACCTCGGAGACGCTGGAGCAGGCCGAGGTGCGGCGCTCGGTCGGCGGCGAGAACGACTCCTCCTCGCGCCAGCTGGCCCGGTTCGTCCGGGACACCGCCGAGAACGACGCGACGGGGATGCGGGTGCGGGTGGTGTACCGCCGCGACCGCTATCTGCGCAGCGGCGACCACATCCCGTTTCTCCAACAGGCATATCCGGCAGCGCGGTTCACGGAGCCTGTCGAGGACTACGCGCACCAGTACCAGGACGTGCGGGTGGTGGAGGGCAAGCAGTACGGGGACCTGCCCGAGTTCTGCGACTTCGGCTTCATCGCCCGGGTGGCCCGGGTGAACGCGGCCGCCCTGTGGTCGCTCGCCCAGGCCCCCGGCACCCCGCGCAACGCGAAGATCCGCACCGTCGCCCTCGGTAACTCCACCGAGCTGGCGTGGGAACGCGGCCCGGAGCCGGACCTCGCCGGATACGAGGTGGTGTGGCGGGAGACCACCGAATCGGAGTGGACCCACGTCATCCCGGCTGGGAACGTGACCCGGCACACCGTCGACTTGTCCAAGGACAACGTATTCTTCGGCATCCGCGCGCTCAACCGCTCCGGCCTGCACAGCCCGGTTGCTTTCTGCGCACCCCAGCCGTGACGCCCCGTGGGCCGTGGCCGTTGCCGGTCAGGCTGTGGGCGGTGAGCTCGTGCGTGACAGAGTCATCGCGGTTGCCACGAGTCGGCGGGCGTAGGAGGCGTCGAGCCCATCCGGGCGGAAGAGGATGCGGTACATCAGGGGGGCGACGACGTGGTCGATGACCGTTTCGGTGTCGGGTGTGTTCTCGCCGCGTTCGGTTGCGCGGGTGAGGATGATGTCGATCTGCTCCGCCGCGTAGGCGGAGCACCGGCCGGCGTTGCTGCCGTCCGGGTCGCCGAGCAGGGCGTCGCGGATGTAGGCGCGGCCTGCGGGGGAAGCCATCTCGTCGAAGAACTGCTCGGCCCAGGCGGTCAGGCTGGACGCCAGGTCACCGATGTCCTTGGGCGCCGTGTCGGGGCGCAGGCGCTCGACCGCCACGTCCGACATCAGTTCCTGCAGATCTCCCCAGCGGCGGTAGATCGTCGACGGCGTCACGCCCGCGCGCTGGGCGATCATCGGTACGGTCAGGGCGTCCCGGCCCACCTCCGACGCGAGTTCGCGGACGGCGGCGTGCACCGATGCCTGGACTCGGGCGCTGCGCCCGCCGGGGCGTACCATCTGGCGACTCATGACACCAGCTTAAAGCAAATTTGTTGCGTCTGGAGGGTGTGGATGCGTGCCCCTGAAGCGAGCCGCCTTCGATGCCGTCATCCCGAGCCGAACAGGACCGGGGAGTGGGCTCGGGCGGATCGCTCCGCCCGGGCCCGTGCTCTCGCTCAGGCCACCGGCGCGAGTTCGCGGGCCGGCTGGGTCTGTTCGTAGGCGTGACCGACCCGCAGCAGCACGCTTTCCCCGAGGGGGCGGCCGAGCAGTTGCATGCCTACCGGCAGGCCCGCCGCGTCGAGGCCGACCGGGACGGACAGGGACGGCACGCCGGTGATATTGGCCGGGGCCGAGAGGCGTACGTATGCGTCGGAGGCGCTCTCGACCGTGCCGTCGGGCCAGGTGATCACCTCCTCGTCGGCCGCCACCGCGGTGGCCGGGACCGTGGGGGCGGCGATGACGTCGACCTCGTCCAGCAGGCGGTCCCAGGCCTGCCGCATGAGGGTTCGGGAGCGTTGGGCGTGCAAGTAGTCACCGGCGGGCATGAGTTGACCGGCCTCGAGGAGGATACGGACGTCCGTCTGGTACAGCTCGGGAACCGTGCGCAGGGTCTGCTCGTGGTAGGCGGTGGCCTCCGGCACCATCAGGCCCCACTGGGTGGCCTGGATGTAGCGCGTCATCGGAATCTCCACCTCGACGAGCTGCGCGCCGAGGGCCTGAAGCTGGTCGATGGCGTGCCGCACGGCGGCCTCCACCTCTGCGTCGACGTGGTCGAAGTAGTAGTTGCGCGGCACGCCGACGCGCAGCCCGGCCAGGTCCGCACCTGCCCCCGGCCGGTAGTCCGCCCGGGGCGCGACCAGCGAGGCGGGATCGCGGGGGTCGTGGCCGGCGAGGACGGACAGGACCAGGGCCGCGTCCTCCACGGTCCGGGTGATCGGGCCGACGTGGTCCAGCGACCAGGACAGTGACGTGACGCCCGTGCGGGGGACGAGGCCGTAGGTCGGCTTGAGGCCGACAACCCCGTTGAGCGCGGCGGGCACCCGGGTGGATCCGCCGGTGTCGGTGCCCAGGCCGAAGGTCGCGGCGCCCGCGGCGACGGCGACGGCGGACCCGCCGCTGGAGCCGCCCGCGATCCGGTCGCGGTTCCAGGCGTTGTTGGTCTGCGGGGTGGTCAGACCGTAGGCGAACTCATGGGTGTGGGTCTTGCCCAGCAGGACCGCACCGGCTGCCGACAGACGCGCGGCGACGGTGCTGTCGGCCTCTGCGCGGTGGTCCGCGCGAACCCTGGAGCTGGCCGACGTCGGCGCACCGGCGACGTCGATCAAGTCCTTCAGCCCCATGGGGATGCCGTGCAGCGGACTCCGCAGTCGGCCGGCCGCGGCGGCGTCCGCGGCCTCGCGGGCTTCCCGGCGGGCCCGCTCGGCCGTGACGGAGACGTAGGCCTGAAGGTGCGGTTCCACCTTCTCGGTGCGGTCGAGCACGGAGTCCACCAGCTCGACGGGGGACAGCTGCCGTGCCCGGATCGCGTCAGCGGCTGCGGTCAGAGACAGTTCGAACGGCTGCATGGTGCTTCTCCTCTCACGCGCGGTAGGCGAAGGCGGGCGGGGTGTCCCCGAAGTCGAGTTCCCGCAGGACGGCGACGACGGAATGGATGTGGTTGGCGGTGGCCGCGACCGCGTCGTGGCGGTCGGCCGGCAGCGGGAGTCCGGCACGGACGGCCCAGCGGGCCGCCTCCGACGGAGTGAGTTCATCGGCGGACACGGATCTGTCTCCTGATCAGCTGGAACGACGGAAGCCCCCGCCCAGCAAAAGCTAAGTGTTTGCGTTAGGTGACTGTAGGGCCTGCGGCGACTTAAAGCAAACAGATTGCGTTTAGTGCGAAGAAGGCGCACCCCTCATGTCCCGTGTCCCGCGTTGGCGCATCCGCGCACGGCCCCGGCCGAGCCGTTCGTACCGGTACCGCGAACCGTGCGGGTGGACGCGGCGGCGGTGTCGGGGGCGCTCGCGGTGGTGACCGTGACGGTCAGCGGCAGGCCGAGTGTGTTTGTGTCCAGGTGGCGTTTGCGGCCGATGATCCGTTTCCCGGCGTCGGTGCCGTGATCCGTGAGGTGTGGACGCAGGCGGACGGCTCCGCGTCGCAGCCCTCGCGCTCACGGGCCGGACGCCGCCCCGCTGAGCTGCTCGAGGACGCCGTCTTCCTGCCGGGCGGCCGATGTTCAGGCCGCGGCCGCGGTGCTCGGCCCGCCAGGCGGTGAGCGTGCACCGCGACTGGAAAACCACCACACGATCGGGGCATCCGTCCTGGCTGTGCCGTCGGCTGGCCGCACTCTCTGTGCAGCGGTGCCGGCTCGGGGTCACGGTGACCGAGGAGCTGCACGCGTTCATGAATGCCAACAAGCGCGTGCAGGTGAGGCCGCAGGCCAGGGAAGCGAGGGTGTCGTGCAGGTCGAGGCGCCGTTCTCAGCGGACGGCCAGGCGCTTGAACTGGTGCAGCAGCGCGAAGGCCTGCTCGACAACGAGCAGGCAGCCGTACCCAGGAGCCGGATCCCGGCCTTCGCCCCAAGGAGAGTGCTGGGATGACTCGGTCGTGTTGGCGGACGGCGGCGCTCAGGCGGCGAGCAGGTGCCGATCGTGGTCTCGGTGGCTGACTTCCCGGTGCGATGTTGACGAATTGCTGACCAGGCGACCGACATGATGCCTCTGACCTGCGTAAACGTTCGGCAGTGCTGAGTTGTGCACCATCTTGACGAAGTGTCCGGCGGCGTCGGGGCCGATGTGCGTGCAACAGGGGCTGCCGTCGGGGGCCTTGGCGGCGACGGATCGCCGGTCGAGGTCGCGCACGCCGGCCCGCTCGCGAAGCCTGGCAGCGTACTCGTAGGGGTCGTGGCCGACCTCGGAGTCGGGCCCCCTCCGGCGTCACCGTCGCTGACGCGTCATTCGCCGGTGGGTGTCGGCGCCTCCTCCGCCGGGCTCGGCGCGGCTTGGTTCACCGTCGGCGTCCCGCCCTCGCCCAGCGGCACCCAGAAGAACCTGGCCGTCGACGACCCGCTCCATCGCGTGTGCCGCACCGCGAACCTCGCACCCTTCGCGACGGCGATCGTTCCGGACTGTTCCCCCGCGGCCCGGAGGTTTCCGTAAGCTTGGGATCCGCTTCCCCAGGTGTCCGCGGTCGCATGCCCACCCGTGTTGCTGGCCACGCTGATCGTCGCGATCACCAGTCCCGTGGTGGGTGCTGTGTAGTGCCACGTGCCCTCGTTCGTGGTTTCGTGGAACTTCGTTCCCTGTTTGACGAGGTCGACCGTTCCGGTGACGTTCGTGTTGTTCAGCCAGACCGTCTGGTTGCTGCTGTCTGCTGTCAAAGCGGCGTGGACATCCAGCTTGTGCCCTGCCGTGATTTTGACGTCGGTATCAACATTGACGATCGACTTCGACGACGTGACGTCGCCGTCGATCCTGATGCCTTCGTCAGCCTGGACCTGACCGCTCACGTTCAGCACGCCGCCTACCTTCGTTGTCCCGCCGGCGGACTTGACGGTGCCGTCGACGCGCATATCGCCGCTCGCGACGAGTTCCTTGCCGTCGGCCACGGACACCGGGTGGTGGAACGTCGTCCGGCCCGCGCCACTCGTCGACAGGCTGCCGTTGGCCTGAAGGGCCCCGCTCACCGTCAGGCTCGCCAGCGTCTGGTCCGTGACGCACACCGCCAGGTGATCCCACCGCGTCACGTATCCACCGTCCGGCGTCGGTGTCACCGTCTTCAGCGTGAAGGCCGTGTCCCTGGCCAGCCTCCCGGCCGGCACCGGGTACGCACTCCCACCCGCGATCGACGGATCCGTCACCCGCTCCCCGTCCATGTACAACTCGTGGTTGTCACCGCGCACATGGTGCCACTCCAGCCGCACCGCGGTCCCCGCCCCGATCCGCGTCGCCGGCGGCCCGCCGACCCCTGTGACGGCCACCAGCGCCCGCCCGATCCCCGGCGAGGGGTCCGCCCCGCTCCGGAACGGGAATTTCGCGACCTCCAGGGTCCCGGTGTTGGGTGTGGCCGGAACCGTGGATCCGGAGGTCGCCCACTCCTCGATGCCGATCCGGGAGACGCCTGTCTTGTTGCTCACCGTGATGTTCTTCAATGTGATGTACAGCCCATCGACCGCGACTTCGCTCGTCCCGCCCGTCGGCTCGACACTGAACCGCACCTTCGACGACTCGCCCGTCGTCTCCCCCGCCGCCGGGAACACCGCCGTCTCGGCCGTCGGCACCGCGAGCAGTACATCCGGCTGTGGACCGACGATCGTCCAGCCCGATGAGGGCTCGACATACCCCGAGATGCCCTCTCCCTTGAGCGCCAGATCCTGGGCGAGCGAGCCCACCGGCAGCACGATCGCGATGCGGCTGCACCGCACCGGCGTGCTGCCGCTGTTGGAGATGACGAGGTCGATGGTCCCGTAAGCCAGTTCGTCCTCGTTGCCGGAGCCGACCTTGGGCGGGCTGACGGTCAACGGGTTGGGGACGGTCGTCAGCGCGTAGCTGAGCACGCATGGCGTGGACACGTCGGTCATCGGCGGTCTCCTTCGATCTGGTCGGCATCGCCGGCCGGGCGCAGGGTGAGGCGGCCGGTGCGCAGCGCGGGGGCGGGGTACGGGTGGCGAGGTTCGCCGTCGGAGGCGTGGGCGGCGGTCTCGCTCCACGCGCCGACGGTCTCGTTCTGCACCCAGGTCCAGGTGCCATGGCGGTCCGAGGGGCACGGCAGGACGAGCGCGGGTGGCTTCCCGTCGCGTACCGCTTCCGGGTCCGGTACGTACTCGCTCACCGAGAGCGGCCCCAGCCGGAAGGACACCGGGAGTTGGGCGAGCGGCGGTTCCACCAGCCGGGCGGGCAGGCGGACCTCGGCGCACGGCAGGACGTCGGTGGTGGCGTGCACCGTGCCGCGGGGATCGGCGAGCAGGGTGAGGAAGGCGGTGTTCCGGTTGTCGGGGTCGCTGCCCGGCGGCCGGGCCGGCAGTTTCAGCGATGCGCCGGTACCGATCGGGTCGAAGTAGTCCCGTGCCTCCGGGGGGAGTTCGGCCTCACCCAGCACCGTGTGCAGGACCCGGTAGTCCGTGGTGCGGTACTCCCCGTGGAAGTAGCCCACCAGCCCGTCCGTCAGCTCGTTGCGTTCGCCGAGCCGGACCGGCCAGCGGTAGCCGGGATATACGGGTGCTTGCGGATCGAGCAGGTTCTGCCAGGAGGGGTCGGCGTATGGCGGCCCGTCGAGATCGAGGCCGAAGCGCACTCGCATCAGGGCCAGCGGACGGCCGACGAGCACGCTCGGGGTGTACGGGGGTGCCGCGTCCCCGGCCGGGGCGATGGTGGACAGCGTGCGGTCGATGACCGTGAGGAGGGCACGGAGCGCGGCCGGGCCCCGGGCGGGGGCGACCAGAGCAGTCAAGAAGCCGTGCAGGTGGGGGTAGTTCCCGCTCAGGTCGTCGATGGTGCGGTATCGCGAATACGGGAGCGCGTGCCAGGTCACCCGGGGGGTGCCGCTCGGCGGCAGGGTGGTGCGCAGCTCGCCGAGGGGGGCGCCGTCGGGCGCGTACGCGTACAGCGCGCGGTCGAGGTGGCCGGGGATCAGCCAGGCGGAGACGGGAGTGGTGTCGGGGTCGCTCGCGGTGATGATCGGGTTGAGGTCGTTCCGGGCGTCGAGCAGGGTGAAGCCGGCCCGGGCGGGCTGGGTGAGCCGTGGGGTGAGCTGGGTGAAGCGGTACCAGGTGGGCGGGTTGATGGTCCAGTGGCCCGTGCCCGGATGCTGGGGGTCCTTCCAGGAGGGAGTGAGCTCCTCGGGCAGCTCGGGCGCGAAACGGCGCGCGGGCACGCCGACGCCGATGACGTCCCCGGGCTCGTCGCCGGGTGCGAACCGCAAGGCGAGCGGGTCCGGGAAGATCGCGGGCAGGGTGTGCCCGAAGCGGTCGATGACGGCGAGCCGGGCGAAGGCGAACTGCCCTGCGCGCAGCGGCTGGTACGAGCTCCGGTTCCAGCCGGTGAACGGGCGTGGGAGGGCACCCGGGCCGGGTGGCAGGGTACGGGCGGCGGCTTCTGAGAGCGCGGTGCGCAGATCGGGTGGCAGCTCGGAGTGCGGGTCGAGGGTGGCTGGGGTGGATGCGCGGGCGGTGATCTGTTCGGTGAAGCCGGCGAGGGGCTGCGAGAACCAGTCGGCTTCGTCGGCGACCTGCCGGGCCAGCGCACGCAGCGCGGCGGCTCCCGTCCCCGGGTGGGTACGGGCGTACTGGCGCAGCGCGGCGGCCAGGGTGTGCGCGGGGGCCGGGGTGAGGAACTGGCGGCCGCTGAGGGTGATCGGGACGGGGTGGGCGCCGGTGCCGAGCCAGTGGTACTCGGTGCCGTCGAAGCTCCAGTTGTCGCGGCCGGGTGTGCCGCCGCCCGGCTCGCCCTGCCACTCGATGGGGAAGTAGTCGACCTTCCACTCGAAGAACAGGGGCTGCCAGGGCTGCCGCCACTGCGCGGTGTACGCGCCGGGGGTGCCGACCGCGTTGGCGTACGGGTCGCGCATGGCCGCCGTGAGGGCCGCCACGTCCCCGGTGAAACCGGTGGTCGCTGCGAGCGTACGGGCGTTGGAGGAGGCGAGGTGGAACAGCTCGCGCAGCAGGGCCGGCAGCACGCCGGAGAGTCCGTCGGGGGAGGGGAGGTCGGGCGGCTTCGGGGTCTGGGCGTCCGTCGCGGAGACCGTGCTGCCCGTGACCCGCACGCCGGTGACGAGTGCGTCCGGCCAGCGGCATACCAGTGACGGGTCCTCGTCCTGCTCGCTGTCGTCGTACGCACCGTCGCGCACCGCGTACGGGTCCGCGGCGGTCAGGTGCTCCGGGCCGGGCGGGACGGGACGGTCCTTCGTCCCCCGGATGACCACGACCGGGTCGTTGGGCCGGTGGTGGTCGGGGAGGACGGCACGCTTGAGGACGACCTCGGCGACGGGGAGGCCGTGGTTCTCCTGATAGTCGCGGATGGCGTCGGTGAGTTCCCCGGGGGTGTCACCCCAGGGGATGTTCTTCCGCGCGACCGCCACGGCATCGCGTTCGGCCGTGGCTTCGACGGTCGCGGCGTCCACCTTCTTGTTGAGCTCTTGCCGGTAGCCGCCGGGTTCCTCCCCCGGCGTGTCCTCCGGCACCTTCGGCAGGTTCGCTGCCCACCACAGGTCGTACAGGCGGCGCTGTGCCGCGATGAGATCCTGTACCGCGGCGTCGTGCCTGGCCTGGTCCGTGTTGAGCTTGGCGAGAGCCTGGGCGTGGGCAGTCCGTACCGCTCGGGGCCTGGGCTGGTGCGGCTCCGGCTTCTCGGCCTCCTCCAGCACCCACGTGTATCCACCGGACTCGGGCGTGAACCACGAGGCGTGCACGGAGCGTTCGGCCCGGAAGCCGCCGTCGGGTGTGTCGAGCAGGTCGAGCACTCCGGAGTGCACGGCCGACAACAGTGCGGCCAGCTCGGGCGGGGAGCCCGCCCGGCGGGCCGCGTACTCCTTGAGTGCCTTGGTGGCGTGCTCGGTGTTGTTGCCGACCGCGATGGTGACATAGTCGGGCCGGTCGGAGGCGGGCAGGCCGCTGCGCCGGCGCTGCCATCGCACGTCCAGGGCGGTGCCATGGCAGACCGTACGGGCGGCGCCGGGTGCCATGCCGGTGGCCGTCCAGTCGAGTGCGACCATTCGTTGCGCGAGGTCACCGGTGAGCGGATCGGCGGCGGGGTCGCTGTACCAGCCCGCGACCAGGTAGTTGAGCTCGTACACGGCGTCCGGGTCGAGGCCGTCCGTGCGGTCGTGAACGGAGAACACATCGAGGTTGTACGGCTGGTACGCGGCGAAGGTCGGCAGCCCTGGACCGACGGCGGTCAGGAACAGGCCGCCGGGTGTGCCGGGTTCGCTCCACGCCCCGTCGGCGAGGTCGATGCGGCGACCGATGCGGGTGAGGCGGCCGTCCTGGTCCATATAGGTGCTGGAGCCGTGGGCCGGGTCCAGATAGTCGCTCTCGACGATCCAGCCGGTGTCGGTACGTGCCCCGGAGTCCTTGGCGATGGCCTGCCGGACGACGAGCCAGCGGTTGGGTACCAGCGGGAAGACGGGGACGCCGTCGCCCCGCTCGTCCACACCGTGGGTGAGGGCCTCTGGCAACTGCCAGTGCAGATAGACGCCTTCGCGGTCGGGGTCGGCGTTGAAGTCCGTGTCGGTGTTGGAGAACGCGGGTGGTTCGGGCGAGAGATTGAGCCGGGTCAGCGCGTAGTTGGCCTGCCAGCGTTGGAAGACCTCGGCGTACCGGACGCGTTCGTTGACAGTGAGTGCCTCGAGCTGCAGGGGGACGACGAGGGGCTGCGGGCCCGGTGCCGCAGAGGGTGGCATCACAGCGCTGTCCTGCCCTTCCTTCGGGGTGTTCGCGGTCATCGGGCCGCTCCGGCACGAGTGATCAGCTGGCGGCGGGGCGCGTTCACGAGCTGGACGGCGAGCCCGGCGGGGCCGAACTCGGCGGCGGCCTGCTGGCCGAGTTCGGTCAGCCGGGTGCCGAGTTTCCGCAGCAGTCCGTCGGCGGCGGCCGGGCGCAGGTCGAGCACGGCGCGGCGGCTCGCGGGGTCGGGGCGGAGGAAGGCGTCGAGTCCTTCGCCGCCGACGGGGTGCGGGAACGCCTCGCCGTCGATCTGGCGGGCGATATCCGGGGCGTCGACGCGCCGCAGGTCGATCACCCGCTTCCGGTTGAGGTCGAGATCGACACCGAAGGACAGCCCCTCGGGCGGCTCGGCCAGCTCCACCTCGTCGGGTACCTGCTCGAAGAGGACCAGAAGGACGTCCGATCCGAGGACGTCCTGCCGCAGCACGGCAATGGGCGCACGGCCCTCGCCGCGACCCCGGTACGGGCGGACGAGCAGCCCCGGGCACTCGTGCACCAGGGCGGACCGGATCAGCACGCCCGCTCGGGGCGTCGGCCCCTGCTCGTCGGTACGGGCCCAGGGCGCGGCGATCCGGGCGAGGGCGGCGTCGGACTCACCGGTGATGGCGATGCCGGCCGCACCGGAGACCAGCCCGGTGAGCCAGCCCTGGTCGACGTAGAACAGGTGCAGGGACTCGGCAGGCAGGGCCCGCTCGTCCGGGACCAGGTCGGCGAAGGGGATGCTGCGCAGCAGGCGCAGCCGCTGCAGCCATGCGCTGATCGGAGCGGCGGCTTCGGCGAGTCGGTCGGTGAGGGCGGTACGGAGCGCGTCCGGTGGATCGGCGAGCAGTTCGGCGGTACGGGCAGTCCGGCCGCCCCCGCGCCGCCCGGCGGTCGGGGTGCGGTGGAAGGGCTCGGGCGGGGGCACGTGGCGGGAACCGTCCGGGTGCGTGCCGGCACGCAGGAGTCGCGCGGCGGCGCCACTGGCGGCGAGCTCTTCGAGGAGGGTGCCGAAGGGGCGGGGGGTGAGGGCATGGGCGTGGGCGCTGCCCGGATCGCCGGAGCCTGCGACGTCCGACCCGGCCTCCGCCAGTCGCTGCGCCAGCACCGCCGCCCCGGTACGGGCCTTCAGGTGCCACGCGGTCAGCATCGCCGCGAAGTCCGCGTCCGCGAGCGCCAGCGCGCGGCCCAGGGTCCACGCCGCGCCCCAGCCCGCGTCGAACAGCCCCCATGCCTTCTCGTACGCCATCAGCTGCGCGGCGCTCGTCCAGCCGGCGCCGGGCTCGGCCGGCAGCGGCTGCGCGGGCTCGGCGGTGAACGGACCCCGATACCATGCGTAGCTCCGCTCCCCGGTCTCCAGCCCGTACGCCAGCGGCACCCGACCCGAGACCAGTCGGGCGCGGGCCGTGGCGTACGCGGCCGGATCGGCGCCGACGGGTGGCTCGACCGGCGGTGGGGGGACGCGCAGCAGCAGGTCGCGTTCCTTGCCCTGCTCGGCGAAGAGGAAGTGCCGCACCCGCCCGGGGAAGCCTCCGCCAGGTGCCGGGTCGCTGGTGAAGGACCAACTCCGCAGCGCGGCCAGGCGGATTCGTACCTCGGGGGCAAGCCGCCCGGCGTCCGCGTCGGCGAGGATGGACCGGCAGCCCTCCAGGGCCACCAGGTGCGCGGCGTAGCGGATCTCGTGCTCACGGTCGGGCAGCCGGTTGGCGATGACGACCGCGTACGCGCCCTCGGCCGGCTGTTCGCCGCGCAGCCCGGTATCCGTGCGCACATCACGGACGTGGATCAGCTGGCGCAGCTCGTCGGTGCGCGGGGTCACGGCCGTGAAGACGTTGCCCGGGATCTCCAGGGTGCGGCAGATCGCGGTCGGGTCGCCCTCGATCTGCCGGACGCGCGGGTGCCGCACCCCTGGTGCGTCGCCGAGGAGTTCCTCGGCGGTCATGGGCACGGTCAGCCCGGCGGATTCGGGATCGCCGGGCAACTCGCCGGCCGCGAACAGCAGCAGTGCGAGCCAGGGTTCGGCCGGCGGTGCCTCGTCGGTGCCGGGTTCGTCGAGGCGGCGCATCCATGGCAGGAGCGGATCGGTGAGCGTGAGGTGCGCGAGGGTCGTGGAGTAGTCGGAGCGGGCCTCGGGCGCCGGATTGACGGCGTGCACCTGTTCGTCGGCGAGGGCGAACTGCGGAGCGCGGACCTCGAAGGTCTCCTCGACCGGCTTGAGGTAGTCGCCGGTGTCCCCCTCGACACCGGGCAGGGTCTGAGTGGTCTTGATCCGGTAGAGCCCGGCGTCGATGGCGGGTTCGCGGTTGTCCTGGAAGCGCAGGACGAAGCCGGGGTCGGTGGCGGGCGCGTGGCGCTGGTCCGTCATCGGGCGGCCCCTTCGGAGGAGTGGTCGGTGAACACGGTGTAGAGGGCGGCCGAGGCGACGGTGTCGGCCGGCAGCGGCCATCGTTCGGTCTGGACGGGTGCGTTGTCCCGCAGCTCGACGACGGCGACGCTCGCGTCGGCGCAGGCGACGAACGCGCGGGTGGCGTCCGGGGCGAAGGTGGCCGACAACGGCGCGGCCCCGAGGGCGAGTTCGCCGAGGAGGCTGCCATTGCTGACGACGGAGACGGCAGCCGTGTGCAGCACCCAGGCGCGGTCGGCGGGGTCGAGGGCGAGGGCGCGGGGGGCGGGGCCGATGGACACATTGGATTCCGCGACGGTGTCCTTGGTGGAGCCGTGTCGCTCGTACAGCGTCACCACCTGGCCTCCGTCACCGGTCGCGCGCAGCATCACGCCGCGCCGGGCCGAGTTGGTGAGCAGGGCCAGTCCCCGGCCACTGCCCGGGAAGTTGTACGGCTGGTACCAGTCACCGGGCGTGGGGACGGTGACCAGCTGCACCTGTCCGTTGCTGCTGGCCTCGGCCCCGTACACGTACACCCGGCCCGGCTCCCCGGGGGTGACGGACGTAGGTGTCGCAGGCCCGTGCACCGTGCCGAGCTTCGACCCCGTCGAGGTGTCATAGGTGACGGTCTTGCTGGCGTCGTTGGCGTTGACGTACAGCAGACCCGCCTCGACGTCGACCGCGATACCACCGAAAGCCTGCACGTCCTGCCGGTCCACATCGGTATGGACCGGCTCCGCGACCCCTGCCGGATCGATGGAGGCGGCCGCGACGCGATCCGGCCGGGCCACGACCGCCCGGGAGCCGTCCCGCTTGACCGCGAGCACGGTGGGCCGGCCGGTCAGCTGGATGCCGGTGCGCGGCGCGCGTACCTGCTGCGCGACGACGTCGATGACCTCCAGTTGCCGGGGGTTCGCCCCGGCCGCGTACAGCGTCGCCCCGTCCGCCGAGGTCACCGCCAGGTATGGCCCCGGCTGGCCGAGCGGCACCCGGCCCACGACGGTCGCCGTCTCCGGGTCGACGGACAGGATCGCGCCGGTGGTGTCGTCGAGCACGAGGACGACGGGCCCGGGGGTCGGCGGTGCGGGGTCCTGCGTGAGTAGCAGCGGGTCCGCGTCGAGTCCTGTGGTACGGGCCTGCTCGGCGTGGTCGCCCACCGTGCCGTTGGACAGCGGGATCTCGGGGCAGAGCCCGGCGAGCACGCCGTGCATACGGGTACGGGCCGAGCCCGCGGACAGGCTGGCGATCTGTCCGGCGAGCACGCCCACTCCGGCGCCGAGCGGATGGGCGAGCTCGACCGGCGAGCCGGTGGGCCCGGCGTCCGGGTCGAGCGGCAGAGTGGCGTCGGGATGGAGCTTCTCCCGGGCGAGGTCGCCCTCGGCGATCGGCCCGAGGTCCTGGCCTTTGGTCCTGGGCGGGGGGACGGTGACGCGCAGGCCGGTGAGGTGGTCGAGCAGCGGGTCCTCGCCGAGGGTCTTGTCCTGCGGGACGTCGGGGTCGCCCCACAGCGCGAACGGCACATTGCCGTGCTCCGTGCCGATCCGCCACCGGTCCTCGTCGGGGAGCGTCCGCCAGGAAGCGAGCTGCCCATGGCGGGTGTCGCTGTAATCGACGGTGACCTGCAGCAGTCCGTCGATGCCCTTCTTCTTCATGGGGCGGATGTCGACGGTGCTGCCGCCCTCCGGGTCCCGGTCGTTGAACTGGGCCCGGGCGGTGGGCACTACGGTCGAGACGGCGAAGGAGAAGCCCGCCGGGTCGGCCAGCCACGGCTCCTCGCCGGCCTTGATCCGGGCGGCCCGCAGTGCGTGGTCGGCGTCGGAGTCGGTGCGCAGGCCGGTGAGCGGGTGCGCGGTGAGCGGTGCCTCGGGCGGCAGGAGTTGGGTACGGAACTCGTCCCAATCGAGCGCGGCAGGCCCGGACAGCGGGGCGCCGAACTTGACGGTGACCTTGATGAAGACGAATTTTGCCGTGACCGTGCCACCGGTGGGCGGCCCCCACAGGTCGAGCGAGGCGCCGATCTCGCCGCTGATGGTGAACAGGAGCTTGACGCGGGCGCCGACGCGGACCGAGATCCCGGCGCGGAAGTGCAGGGGCGCCCACTGGATGAGCAGATCGGCCTGCGCGGTCAGCCAGGCTTCGACGTTGCCGGCCTTGTAGCGCACGTCCAGCGAGCCGCCCGCCATCACCGCGTTGGGGGTCAGCGCGAAGTACGCACCGCCGCTGACGGTGACGGCGGAGCCGACCGACCAGGTGAAGCCGAGGCGGGGGACGACCGGGAAGTAGTCGGGCCTGCTCGTCTCGTAGTCGGGGTGGTAGCCGCCGACGGTGAGGACGAAGTTCCCGGCGTGCGGGCTCGGCCCGAACCACGAGCAGAAGGCGAAACCGCCCGTGAGCACGCAGGACGGGTCGATGACGTAGGAGTCCACCAGCTGTGCGGTGGCGGCGAGTTCGCCGCGCGCCGACTGGTAGACGATCCGCAGGTCGACGCCGACGCGTGCGTACTTCTTTGCGCCCTTCTTCGGGAAGCTCGCGGTGGCGTGGCCCAGGAGCGCGACGGTCAGGTCGGCGCCGGCCTCCAGGAGCAGCAGTACCCGCGCACGGACGAACTCGAAGGAGGTGAAGTCGAGGCCGCCGGCGAGCCAGATCTGCCCCTCACGGGCGGTCACCCACGGGTGCGGTCCGTCGGTGAGCTTGGCGAGCGCTTCCATCGGGTCGTCGGGCAGGCCGTCGTCGAGTCCGGACACGAACGGGAACGTCCCGATCTCGTCCTGGCCGGGCACCCGCACCGAGCTGTTGTACCCGAAGCCCAGTGCGACCCCGGTCACCTGGAACGGCGGGGGCCCGCCGAACGCGGCCGTGGCGCGCCCGAAGACGAACATCGAGGTCTCACCGCCGGTCCGGCGCTGATAGGCGCCGAGCGCCAGGACCCCGAACGTCGGCATCTCGACCGTGAGTCCGCCCTGCACCATGAGGTCGTAGCCGGGGCGTCGCCGGTCGACTAGGGCGCCGGCGATCTTCAGTGGCGGCCGGACGAACTGCACCCCGAGGCCGTCCAGGCGCACCTGGACCGGCAGAGCGCCGTCGGTCAGCCCGATGCCGAGCGCGAGCCCGGCCACCGACAGCGTGAAGCCGGCGGCGGTCAGTGCGCCGTCCACGCCCATCCAGAGGGTGTTGTGCTCGTGGACCAGGCCGATCCGGTACACCGTCAACGGCCCGATGTTCCGGCCGATGTCGACCCACGCTCCGGCGCCGGAGCTGCCCGATGCGGCACGCGAGGCAGGGAGCCGGGATCCGGACGGCTGTCCCAGGGGCACCGTGAGGGTGTCCTCCACGTGGCCCGGGAGGGTGTAGTCGACACAGAGCACTCCACCGCGTGGCAGACCGCCGACCCCGTCCACGGCGGGGAAGAGGGGCAACCGCGCGGCTGCGACGACCTCGTTGAGCGCGTCCAGCAGCGTCTTCTTGACCGGTGCCGAGGTGTACACCACGCGGACGGCGGCGAGGCGCAGGTCCGCCTCCTTCGGCACGGCGCCGCGGAGCAGCGGCAGATCCGTCAGCCCCGCGTCAACGGTGGCCCGCACCTGTACGCACCAGACCAGGCCCGTGGTGTCGCGCACCGGCGCGAACACCACGGTGAGCGGCCCGACCGTGGCGGCGATCAGCGGCCCGGTGCGGGAGTCGTAGGCGAGTGTCACTTCCCGCAACTCGGGCCGCAGCGTGGGCGGGAGGTCGGCCAGGAGCTTCCCGGCGTCGGCCCAGCCGAGAGCGGCGCCGAGATCGGCGAGCGACAGCCCGCCGTCCTCGGCCTTCCAGGTGCCGCGCAGGGCCCAGGCGTTCCGGGAGCCGGAGGTGTGGGTGAAGTCGCCTTCGAACCAGATGCGGGTCGTCTCCCCATCGACTTCGAGGGTGAGCCCGGCCTGCGCCGACAGGGAGAAGTCACTGTGCTGCCCGCCACCAGCGCCCGTCGTCCGGCGCCGCAGCGAGATCAGGAGATCGGTGGCGATATCGCCGAAGGCGGTCGCCGTGGCGACGGTGAAATCCCAGTCGCTCATGTCCGGACCGGTGACGATCTCCAGTGTGAGGTTGCGCATGACGAGTTCGCGCAGCCCCTCCGGGATCTCGGAGCCCACTCCCCACTGTTCGGCGATCCACTCGATGAGTTCGCCGACCGCGATGTCGGTCGCGCTGCCGCGGAGCCGACGGTAGCCGTTCGCCGCGTACCAGAGGGTGAGTTCGATCACCTTGCCATTGATGGTCACGCGCTCGTCCGCCTGGTCGGCTGCCACCGGGACCGGCGCCTCGGCTGCGGGCGGCACCGGTGCGCCGGTGATCCCGTACTGCTGCCGCCTCGGATGCCTGTCCCACTGGCGTGCCCGGAGGGCCCACGGCTCCACCTGTGTACCGTGAACCAGTTGGATGTACTTCTTGAGGAAGTCCCTTCCGTCCGACTGCAGGCTGTCGGAGTTCTTGAGATACCGGTCCAGCGCCTTGAAGGCATTGTTCCTGGCGTTGAAGTTCTGTTGCCCGGTGATCGGTGCGCAGCCGCTCTCGAATCCGTCGTGCGGATCGTCATAGCGTGCGGCGCCCTCGGGGCCGATGAGCAGGTTGGCCGGCAGCCACTCGTAGATGCTGAGCGCGTCGTCGCGCCCGTCCGGTGACGGCTCTTCCGCAGCGTGCGTATAGGCGGAGGTGGTGAAGTTGTCCGCGAAGGTCTTGAAGTGGGCGGCTTGCACCCTGAGAGCCGGGTACCGGTCACAGTTGGACAGAACGGCGCCGACCAGCCTCTGGAGTTCCTCCTTGAGCTTGTGGCGGGTCGGTGTCGACTGGTTGTACTCGCTGTCGACAACCCTGTTCCAGAACTCGATCAGCTTGTTGCAGGGGACGATGTGGTGGCGTGAGAGCTCAACGCCACCGGGCTGCGGGTTGTCCAGGTTGTCGGGGTCCCGTGCGGCAAGGGGCGTCGTATATGGGTGGGCCACGCGTTGCGGAGCAGGGGCACGGAGGTTCGCGGGGATCGGCACGGCACTCCTTCCGGCGGCAACTGCCGTAGCGTGACCGCTGGTTGGTATGCCGGACAAGTATGCCACCGACCAGGACATCGCCTTCAGGACATGGGTGGTACCGCGACTGCTGGTGGCCCGTTGAACCCGAGCGGCAGTCGGGGTTCACGTGTGGTCGGAGCCGGGTGCCGCAGGACGCTTTGCGGTGCGGGCGGTTCGGTCGGCGGCCGCGGGCAACTCCCCGGAGAGCGTCCACGGACGCCGGGTGTTGTCCGGATCGACGGCGTGGCGGGCCATGTCGTGCAGGGTGCTGGTGCGGCGGCGTTTGCCTTGGCAACCAGGTACCGATCCGGTGCCGGAGCGCGGTCAGTTACTCCGTGTGGGGGGGCAGCCCCGTTTCGAGCACGGGCAGGGTGTACGAGACGTGCAGGGTCGTGTCCTGCTTCTCGGAGCTGGGTTCCACGAGCTTCCGTGAACGAAGTCAGAGGCTCAGGAGGCGGGTTGTCGACGTTTGATCCCCAGGGTCGGATCGAGGCTGAGTGTGCCGTTCTGGCCGCGGTACGAGGCTGGAGTCCCGGTGTGCGGGAGGAGGCGGAGGTCGGCGAGGGGGCCGATGTCCTGCCAGGTGTCCGGGGGCCGGGTGGTGGGATCGGTGGGGTCGAGCGTTCTGGTGGGGAGGGGGACGGTGTGGGCGAGGATTCGACGGACCATATCGCGGTCGCCCCGGTTGATCGTGGCGGGAATCAGAGTGTCTCCGTCCGGGCATCCGCACATGTTCGCGCCAAGGGCCGGGTGGAGCCGTAGGCGGCCGTCGCCGTCGGGCCAGACGGGCAGGGCCAGGCTGCCGTCGGCCCCGAGTCGTGTTGCCGCGGTGCGGGTGTTGAGCCCGGCGGCGTTGGAGAGATCGTGGAGGGTCTGCAGGTCGACGGGGTGCGGGACGGTCGCGAGTCCCGCCAGTTGGGTGCGCAGTTGTTCGTCTGTGATGCGGTCCTGCCCTGCGCCTGAGGCGCTGTCGTTTGCGTAGACGGTCTCGATCAGGTGCTGTACATCGCCGGGCTCGTGCAGCCGTCCTTCGCTGAGGCGGCTGAGGACGGCCGCGGTCTGCTGGAGCAGGTGCCCGTAGTAGACGCCGGGTTTGGTGCCCCAGTGCGGCGGCGGGAGAGGGCCGGCGGGTACGAGGACGTGCAGGCGTGGGCTGGAGGCCCACGGGGGACGGGGGCGGTGGTGTCGCCAGCAGCGTCCGGCGCGCTGGATCAGGTAGTCGATGGGGGCGAGGTCGCTGATGACGAGGTCGAAGTCGACGTCCAGCGATTGCTCGGCGATTTGTGTGGCTATCAGGACAAACGGGCCTGGTTGCCGGTGGCCGTGGCGGCCGAGCTGGTGTTGGAGGAGTTGTGTGGTGTGGTCGCGTTGCCAGCGTGGCATGCGGGCATGGAGCAGCCCGATGCCGGTGGCCAGGCGCGGGGCCAGTAGCCGGTGTGTGCGCTGTGCGTCGTCCACGGTGTTGCAGACGATCATGACTGTTCCGTCGCCGTGTCCGGTGAGCGGGCGGAGCTGGGCGAGGAGTTGTGCGGCCCGGCCTGTGGGCACGGTGGGGTCGTGGGCGTAGCGGACGCGTTGGTGAGTGACCAGGAGGGAGCGTTCCCGCTCGTGGTTGACGAGGGCTTTGGAGACGTGAGGCCTGCCGGTGGTGGCGTCGATGTAGGCCCAGCCCGGGTAGGGCAGTTCGAGCTGATTCGTTTCTGGTCGGCCGGCTCCGGTGAGGTAGGCGTTCGCGAGGGTGGTGGCCGTCGCGGTGGTGAGGGTGGCGGACATCAGGATGACGGGTACGCGCAGGGCGCCCAGGAGTGCGAGAAGGGCGCGGGTGATGGTCTGTCCGTAAGCGTCGTACGAGTGGGCTTCGTCGATGATGACTGTTTTGTTGGACAGGCCCAGTAGCCGTACGGCGTTGTGGGCGGTGGGCAGGGCGGCGAGGGCTGCTTGGTCCCAGGTGGCGGCCATGCCGCCGGTGGCCAGGAGGCCCAGGAGCCGTTGTCGCATCCACTCGGTGGGGTAGGTGCCGTGTCCTTCGGTGCCGTGGTCGGGGTTGTAGTCGGTGTTGAGCCATGCGGTGCCGTGGACGAGTGTGACCGGTGCGGCGGGTGTTGTCTGGTCCCGGACGAAGTCGCGGAGCCGCAGGTACATCGCTTCGGCCGTTGCGCGGGTGGGCAGCAGGACGGCAAGGCCGGATGAGCCGGCGGCTTCGGCCATGAGGCGGCCTGCGTAGAAAGCGGTTTCGGTCTTGCCGTTGCCTGTCATGTCGGCGATGAGCAGGAGCCCGGGGCCTTGCGCGAGTGCGGGAAGCCGTTGGGCGACGTCGTGCTGGAGCGGGCGCGGTGTCACGTGGAAGGTGTCGGTGAAGGTGCGCAGGGGTGCCCAGTGGGCCGGGGTGAGGCCTTCGGCTGCCACGGTGTTGGGTGCCTGGGAGACGGCGCGCTGGTAGTGCCGTTGCCAGTGGGGGTCTTGTCGCCACTCGGCGAGGCGGGCGCTTACCCATTGGCCGGCTCGGGTGGGGGAGGCGAGCCGGTCGGCGAGGACCACGACGGCGGCGACGAGGGCGGCCGGCAGCACATCTGCTGCGCGGTGGGGCGGCGAGGGGTGGCCGATGAGGCTGTGGATCAGGTGGGTCAGGGCGGTGCGTTCGGTGTCCCATCGGCCGGTGCCGAGCCGGGTGTCGAGGTCGTGCGGGTCCTCCAGCTCGAAGGCGGGCGGCATGGCGGGGAAGTTGCCGTGATGTCCTGCGACGATCTGGCCGAGCTGGACGGCCGCGTCGTCGAGTTCCCAGCCGAGCCGGGTGAGGAGCTGAGGAACAGTGATTCCGGAGGCGTAGGCGTGTGGGAGGGGTTCACGGTCCGCTGCGTGTGCGAAGCCTTCGCCCAGGCTGGGGAGCTGGAGTTGGCCGTACTGGCAGCACGGCGTGCTCTTTCCGAGGTCGTGCAGGCCGGCGGCCAGCATGAGCAGCGTGCGGGCGTGTTCCGCGTCCACGGCCCAGGAGTCGGCGATCAACCGGCGTTGTGCCGGGGTGAGGAAGGCGTCCCATAAGGATCCGGCTATCGCGGCTGTGTCGGCCAGATGGCATCCCAGGGGGTAGGTGGTTCCCGGGGGGAGGAGCCCTCGTTGCTTTCCCGCGATCCGGGGGTCGGGAAGGTCCATGGCCTGTCTTTCGTCGTCCGTGGTCGTGGTGGTTGGTGCCTGTGGTGTTCGCCGGGCCCTGGTGTCCGTACTTGGGCCCTTACGGACACCAGGACTTGGGCTGTCAGTTGCGCGGGGGCAGAGGGGCCAGGGAGAGCAGGCCGCATCCGTAGGCTCGGCCCTTGCCTATGCCTTGGAGGAGTGCGGTCCGCAGTGCGGTCGGGTCGGTGATGGTGGCGGTGCCGTCGAAGTGGACGGGCCGGTGGTGGATGCTGCGGCCGGTGATCACGGGGACGGGGTGGCCGGTGCCTCCGCCGTGCAGGTCGAGGCCGGCCGATTCCGCTTTGCGGATCCACCAGTCGGCGGCTTCCTCGCCCTCGAGGCTGACGGTGGTGGAGCGGCGGCGGCCGGGGACACAGCGGGCTACGAGTGGGTGGGCGACGATCCGGTAGCGCACGTCGATGCCGGTGTCGATCCATTCGAGGACGGGAGAGAGGGAGCGCTGGTCGGCGGCGGTGGTGTAGCCGACGGGCAGGTTGTCCAGGTGTGCGGGGATCGCGGATTGCACGAGCATGACGGGCCCACTGCGCCCGGGTTCGAGGCGGAAGAGAATTCCGGCGCTGGCGCGGGGAGTTTCGCCCAGGGCCTCGGGGAACAGGGACATGACGGTTTTGTGGAGTTCATGGGCGTAGCGCAGGTCCCGCTGCACTTGCCGGTCGGCGGTGTTCAGCTGGAGTCGGGCGAGGTAGAGAGGAACGGTGCTCGCCAGGGAGCCGGTCATCGTGCGGGTGTTCCTTCCGGGTTGAGGTAGGCGTCGAGCCGGTCCAGCCAGTCCTGCCGGGGGGCGAGGCATTGTCCGGCGGGATGGGGGCGGGTGCGGTGCCACACGTCGCGGGTGCCGAAAAGACGTCCGAGGAGAGGCACGTCGTTGACACGTGCGGGCGGTGGGCCGTCGTCCTGGGGGTCGGTGTCGAGGACGTAGTCGACGAGTACGTGACCGCTGCGTTTGCCGCCGTGCTGGTCTTGGTGGCGGTTGAGCGGCAGATTTCCGAGCTCGGCCACCGGGTCGTCGAGCCCGTCTCTGAGAAGAGGCGGATAGGACGGAGGGAAGCCCCGGCGTCCCAGGTGGAGGGAGAAGACCGGGGCACGCAGAGCTTGGGCGCAACGGGTCGTGAGATCCGTGTCGGCACAGGTGACGGCGACGGTGAAGGCGGCGTCGGCGAGGAACCAGCGGTAGGAGACGAGGGTGCCCTTGCCGTTGGCCCGGCGGCCGCCGTCGCCGATGTGGACGGTGGAGGAGTCCCCACCGCCGACGGTATGGAAATCACGGCGCTGGGTGCCGGGCCGGTCGATGCGCACCGTGTAGCGCAGTGGGGAGAGCTCGGAGAGGTCGGCGTAGCCGGTGAGGGGGTCGTGCCGGATGCCCAGTGCCGCACCGATCATGCCGGTGAGAGCGGATCGGGTGGGGTGACGCAGGGTGGGCCGGGTGTTGAAGAGGGCGGGTGCGGGCCATGCCTGCCAGGGGGCGGCGAGATGGAGGAGGAAGCCGGGCATCACAGGGAGTCCTGGCGGCGGGTGGCCTGCTCTGCCCGGGCGATTCCGACGATCTGGGCGATGAGGTCGTCGACTCCGTCGTGCCGTGCGCCGAGGTTCCCGAGCGGTGCGTCGGCGGTGGTGACGTGCCCATGGGCGGCGAGGCCGGTGAGACCGAAGATCTTGTTCATCTTCGGTACGTAGCTGTTGTAGCGGTCGATGGAGGGGCCCATCCATCCCTGTCCGGAGTCGGTGACCGGCTGGGACCAGGCGCCGGCGTAATCGATGGGCTGGTCGGTGCGTACAGAGATGTGGACGAGGTCAGGTCCCACCTCGGCCGGGTGCGTACGCCGCTTGGCGCGGGGCAGAGTCAGCGCGAAGGAGCGCAGGAACGCGGCCGTCACTTCGAGCGCGGTCTCGTGCGGGTCATCGATGTCCATGCCGGAGCCGGTGAGATTCCTGGCGAGGTCGTTGAGATCGATGGATGCCCAGCGGCGCAGGACGCCCGCGGTGTGGAGGGAGACATCGAGAAATCCGGCGCCGGGCTGGTCCTGGCGCTGGGCGGTGATGTCGTCCACGGCCGTGTAGTAGTCCTCCTGCTCGTCCGCCGCATGGGTGCCCAGACCGAACGCGACCTGTGCGGCGCCGTCCACGCGTGAGCCGGGGTCATCGGCCAGCATGCGGCCGAAGAGAGAGATGACCTTGTTGGAACGGTTCACGATGCGTCGGATCTCGTCGCGGCCGGTGGACGAGATCGTACCGATCACCCCCTTCACCTCGGCGGGATCGCCCTCATCGTCGGCCTTCTTCGCCGCGGCGGTGAGGTCCTTGTCACCGGCGGCCTGCAGAAGATCCCGGTGCCGTTCCGCCACGGCCGCGAGGAGAGCAGGGGCGTTGCCGACGAGGAACAGCGCCGTGTTCGTCTCTCCGGTGAACCTGGTCGTCTTCCCCCGCCCTGTCGTCGAGGCCTTCAGTCCTTTGAAGCCGGCTGCGAGGATCACCAGGAGCCCTGCTCGTGTCGCGGTCCACGCGTCGTCCCAGCCGTGCTCCTTGACGAGCTGTTCTCCGATGAGCTCAGGCAACCGCCGGGTGCGGACGGCCGGGTCGTCGAAGAGGTCCTGGAGCTGGAGCCGGACAGGACGCTTCTGCGACTGCGAGGACGGGGCGATGCGCGGCGTGGCACCGAAAACCGTCATCTTCGGAGCCCCGGTGTCATCCCTGTTGATATTGGACGGCGGAAGCTCGTGCAGGGTCGTGATCGTGATGTGCAGCGGGCTGGGAGAGGGCACGGTCAGTTCTCCTGGGCAACAGTGGGAAAGGCGATGGCGTAGGACTCCCACCAGCGGCGGGAGATGGCGCCGGCGCGGAACGGCCAGCCGTTCAGGTCCGACAGCACTACCGCGAGGTCGAGGCCCGACAACTGCGGGTCGAGCTGACGCACGACCCGGGGGAGAGCCAGGCGCAGCCCGGCGAGGGATTTGCGGGTCAGCAGACGCATGGTCTTGTCGGCCCGTCCCGAGGTCACACAACCGTCGTGGGCCGCACGGCCCAGGGCAGCCCCGAGGTTTCCTTGCGCATAGCGGGCGGGCGCGGGCTCCGCGCTGCCGGTGGATGTGGGGTGACAGGCGAAAATCCCGGCAGCCAGTAGGTAGTTGGCCTTGCGCTCCGGGTGCATGCTCTCGGCGGCGAGCCCGCGCAGCAGGTGCAGAGCATCTCCGGTGCCACGGCGCCCGGACACGCTCTCAGGCCGGGTCGCAGCCGCGACGGCACGCCGGAGCCGGGCACGCGCGGACGGGGTGGCACAGTGGCCGCGCACCACGTCGAGAAACGCGTCGTATCCGGCGAACGGGTCGGGCGCGGGCGGTAATTCACTCATCAGGCTGCGGCCTTTCCGGACGACGGCTTGGGGCGGCGGGTGAGGATGATGCGCGCACGCGCGACAGCCTGAATGCCGCGAGGCGACTGCGTGGCTGTGGCCGTCGACTCGTCGTACGCGGCCACAGCGACGGGTAGGAAACGGCCCGGTTCATAGGGCTGACCATCGCGTGCGGCGCGCACGGCCTGCCAGAACACCACCTCCGCACGGTCCCAGAACAGCCGTCGGGCGTCGGCCGGCCAGTGCATGCCGACTGCTCGGTCGCGGTTTCCCGCGCACATCGCCGTCGTCATCTGTTTCGTGGCCCGGTCCAGCAGGACGAAGGCGTTCTCCGCGTCGGTGTGCGCGGCTCTGACGGTGGGGGGTACGAGCGTGCGATCGCCCACGGGCCGGAAAAGGGGACAGGGCGAGTCAGCCGACCACCACAGCACGTCGTCCGCCTTGTCCGCTGCACAGGACAGAGCACGCACCCGAGCCGCCCGCAGCACCGCGGCCGCCGGTCCCGAGCTCAGACCGGCAGACAGATCCGTGAACACCTGGGGCGCCACGACAGGCGCGGATTCCTTGCTGCCCTTGCCGGACTTGTCGGGGTCGGCTGCCCTGTGCGCTGACGGCCGCGCGTGTGCAATCAGCGAATCGACGTTCCGCCACAGGGCGCGGTCCGGGTCGGCCGGCACCGGCCTGATCTGCTCACGCCCGTCCTTGCCCGTGCTGTGCGTGTGCATGAGGAAGGGGTCCAGAGCGGGCGGCATCTTGTCCCCTGCTGCATCGAACGCCCAGGTCAGTTTGAGCCGTAGCATGGCACGCCCGTCGGGAGCGGGGTCGAGAAGCACGGCATGGCGGGAGCGTCCGGTCAGCAATGACACGCGGCCCGACGGAGCGGCCAAGGCCGGGGCGAGCGGGTCAGGTATCGCGTCGGTCTCCCACGGCGCGAGATCCTCACCGGGGCCGGCGGGCAGGGCGGAAGGGCAGTTCAGCACCAGCGTCTCGAACAGCGTCCGGCCCTTGACGAAGTACGAGACGGTGTTCCGGTACGGGCCCGCCGCGGTCTTCGACCGTGCCGGGTGCCCCGTCGGCTTGCGCGTTCCGCAGCCGCCCCCGGCGCCGACGCCGAGCAGCGCTTCCAGCGACCACACTGCTATATGGGCCGGGAGCGGGGTGTCCTGATCGCGTTTGTCGAACCAGACATGGTTGTTGCCTGACGGCAGCCCGTACACCAGCTTCCCCGGCGCCGCCCAGTCCTTGCATTCATCCCGCAGAGCGGGGACCTGCCGGTAGGGACACGCATCGTCGAACAGCCGCATGCGGTGACGATGGGCGGCGAAATAGGCCTCCACCCTGGCCGCGTCGAAACGCCCCTCGGCCAGCACCCGGGCCCGCAACCGCTGCCACTCCTGCCCCCGCGCCCGGTCCAGCCCCGTGACTCTCATCGTCATGGCCACGAGATTCCTCATGACCACCGACTCCGTGGCCTCGTACGGGACGTCGATGTGGTCGATCAGATGCGCGGCCGATAACGCCTGCGCGTAACCGCCGACCAACCCGCCGGGTAACCAGGGAGGCGGAGGCCCGTACACGCCATCGGCATGCTCCGCTCCGCGTGCGGGGCGGACGGGTAACCATGCCCCGTCCGCGACGTTCAAGGAGATCACCAAGATCCTTCCGTATGAGTATTGCTCTTACCCGTACGCTAACGGAGGCCACTGACAACGCATTTGGGAGCGAGCTGACCAGCATGTTCCGTCAGGCTGGAGGATTCTTGGTCTGGTACCCGCGTGTGCGGGACGGACGTAATCGGCTCGGCCCTCAAGCGTTTGCCCTGCGGGTCACCCCCGCGTCTGCGGGACGGACAAGGACAAGCAGTGCCTCGCGGCTGTCGGGGTCGGGTCACCCCCGCGTCTACGGGACGGACAGGTTGAGGCGTGTTCGGTGTCGCCGTACCTGCGGGTCACCCCCGCGCCTGCGGGACGGACTCGTACGCCTCGACCAGTGAGCCGCGTTGGCCCGGGTCACCCCCGCGCCTGCGGGACGGACGACATGGAGGTCGAGAGCGTCACCGTGCCTGACGGGTCACCCCCGCGCCTGCGGGACGGACGCCTTCGCCTTGTCTATGAGCGTGGCGGTTTCCGGGTCACCCCCGCGCCTGCGGGACGGACAGCTGCGCGGCCGTCTTCGCGGCGTACCAGGACGGGTCACCCCCGCGCCTGCGGGACGGACCACATGACCGGTCATGATGATCACGGCGACGACGGGTCACCCCCGCGCCTGCGGGACGGACCCGGCCTCCGACCAGCTCACCTACACCGCCGACGGGTCACCCCCGCGCCTGCGGGACGGACCCCAGCAGACGATGGACGCCGACGCTGATGAACGGGTCACCCCCGCGCCTGCGGGACGGACGCCCCGGTGATGCATCTGAGGCCCGGCCGTCACGGGTCACCCCCGCGCCTGCGGGACGGACGGCTTCACTGGCTCCCCCACCTTCTCCACCGGCGGGTCACCCCCGCGCCTGCGGGACGGACGCCCGGCGAAGCGCGGCAGTCCGGTACAACCACGGGTCACCCCCGCGCCTGCGGGACGGACGCTCCCACAGACCGCTTGACGATCTATAGGAGCGGGTCACCCCCGCGCCTGCGGGACGGACCCCGTGTTCGTCGTACCGCCCATCGTCCGGGGCGGGTCACCCCCGCGCCTGCGGGACGGACGGTCCTGCGGCTGGATCAGTGTCGGCGAAGGGCGGGTCACCCCCGCGCCTGCGGGACGGACCTGCGCATGCTCGCCAACCACGGAATCGTCGACGGGTCACCCCCGCGCCTGCGGGACGGACTCGGGCAAGGGCGCGGAGGTGCGTGAGGTGACCGGGTCACCCCCGCGCCTGCGGGACGGACTCGACCGCCTCGGCGAGCACGACGCCCGCCACCGGGTCACCCCCGCGCCTGCGGGACGGACCTGTGCCTGGATTCGTCGGACGGCTACTCCGCCGGGTCACCCCCGCGCCTGCGGGACGGACGTGCGACGATCAGAACATCTGCTACCAGGAGACGGGTCACCCCCGCGCCTGCGGGACGGACCCTTCGCGAACTGCGACGTTGTAGCGGCTTTGCTATTTCGTTACCAAGGGGCTGGTCGGGCGGAGCCGAGAGGATTCGGTCATGCGTGTCTATCTCGCAAGCCAGTCTAGGTGCTGGCTTCGCATTGAGTGAGTGATTCAAGACGGGTGGCCGAGCGGGCCGAATCTGCCCAGGTAGGCCCAGAAGTCCGGCCCTGTGCCCCAGTTGGACGGTCGCATCGCCGAAATGATCCAGTTCCAGGCCGCCATAGGCGGGTTGGAACTGCATCGCCTCTGCCCCATGCGTGCGATCTTGTCACTGCGGACTATGACGACGTGGTCGAGTCCCCGCTCGCGCAGAGCACGGCGGGAGGCGGCCGACTGTCCGTAGCCGGCGTCGGCGACCACCGGTCTCACCGGCTGAGTTCGTCCAGGATCTCCAGCGCCGGCTTCCCCTTGGCCACGCGCCCGGCTTCTTCGGGACATCCGGCAGCGGGCCCGGCGCGGATCGCCGCGGTCGTCCCATGCTGGAGGCACGAACAACGGCCAGACGTGCCGGTCAATCCCAAGGCCGTTGTCCTGCAAGAAGTCTCGTTTACCCTGCAGCGCCAGCTAGAGGCATTCCGCCGCAGACCGGATGTCGTGGACTCGTAAAATCACGCCATGAACGCTACGGGGGCATTGATCGGGCTGGCCATCGGGGACGCGCTGGGGTTCCCTACCGAATTCAACGACGTACCATCGATCCTGGCCAAATGTGGGCCCTGGCGGCAGATGGACCTTCCCCGGCCCGCGTTCGTCACCGACGACACCCAGATGACTCTCGCGGTCGGCCGAGCCCTGCAGTTCGCGCGGGGGCGCGGCCAACTGAGCCCGTTCCGCCTCGTCCCGCCGCTGCGTGAGGAGTACATCGACTGGTGGCGCTCCCCTGACAACAACCGCGCCCCCGGCAACACCTGCCTCACTGCCTGCGAACTGCTCAGCAGGGATGACCGGCCCTGGCAGCAGGCAAGCATCACCGGTTCAAAGGGATGCGGTGCCAACATGCGCGTCGCGCCCGTAGGCCTCGTCCCCCATCTCACCGCCGAACAGCGCGCCGGAGCCGCCCAGCTCCAGTCGGGCCTCACCCACGGGCACCCGACCGCGCTCGCCGCAAGTGACCTGACCGCCCACGCTGTGTATCTGCTGGCGCAGGGTGCCGAGCCGGGCGAACTCACCGGGCTGCTGCGCGCGTACGCAACCGAGAGCCGAACCCGCTACCACGAGTACTGGCTCGGCGACCTGTGGCAGCACGCTCACGATGCCGGGCCGGAGAGTTTCATCGCCCGCGGCTGGGACGAATGCCTGGGAGCCCTCGACCGGTTGGAGGCGGCACTCCGCTCGCCCGATCCGGAAGGGGACCCGTGCCTGGCGACGGGTGCGGGCTGGATCGCGGAGGAAGCACTGGCCAACGCACTACTGTGCTTTCTGCTCTTCCCCGATGAGCCGGTCACCGCCGTCCGGCGTGCTGCTTGCACCTCGGGTGACTCCGACTCCATCGCCTGTCTGACTGGCGCCCTATCGGGCGCATACCTCGGTATGGAGGCCTGGCCGGTGGAGTGGGCGGAACGGATCGAGTACCGGGATGAACTGCTGGCGCTCGGCGCCGCGTGGGACAGCTGACGGCCGACCGTAGCCAGCAGCCGGAGCCCGCCCCGGAACAGTCGGAGGGTGGCGCTGGCCCGAAGCGTACTGCTGGCCCATTGGGCGTCGTTGTTCCCTGCCGCCAAATGGGCGTACAGCGTTCTCCCTGCGGCAGTAGGGCGTCATACGCTGGCTCACTTGGTTTGAAAGCCTCCTCGGCCTACTCGTTTTATACGTACCGTCCAGGAGCAGGTCACCCCTGTTTGTGACAGGTTTCAGTGGCCCCACTCCGACAGGTTGGTCTGGCCCCAGCTTGATCGACATTTGAATTGGCCCCACCTGTCCTGGTGAGAGGCGACGTGCCCTCGTCCGAGTGAATGGTGTGAGCTGTCTGCCCGATCCCGTCAGGGTGTGTCCGTCGTTCACGGTCATGTCGGAGGCCGTGTCGTTGGTCATGGCCGTGTCGGGAGGCCGGGGTGCGTCTGTCGCGTGTCGAGCTGTTCGAAAACATCCGTCGGGACGTACGTCTCGATCCGTCGCTCTCACATCGAGCTCTGGCAGCGAAATACGGCGTCCACCGCCGGACTGTCCGCCAGGCCATGGCCTCCGCGATCCCGCCTCAGCGCAAGGCGGTGAGACGGAAGTTCCGCGTCCTGGACCCGGCCGCGGAGTGGATCGACGCGATGCTGCGGGCCGATCTGAGGGCCCCGCGGAAGCAGAAGCACACCGTCGAACGGATCCAGAAACGCCTGGCTGAGGAGCACGGCTTCGACCAGGTTTCGTACTCCACGCTGCGGGACTACGTCCGCAAACGGCGGCCGGAGATCGTGGCGGAGGACCGTGAGGGCCGCCAGCACCTGGAGGGAATGGTGCCGCAGGACCACCTGCCCGGCGAGGAAGCCGAGGTCGACTTCGCGGATGTGTGGGTGCGGGTGGCCGGCGAGGCGGTCAAGTGCCACCTGTTCACGCTGCGGCTGTCGCATTCGGGCAAGGCCGTCCACCGCGTGTTCGCCTCGCAGGCCCAGGAGTCGTTCATGGAGGGCCACGCGGAGGCATTCCGGGTGCTGGGCGGGGTCCCGACCAGGCACATCCGATACGACAACCTCAAGCCCGCGGTCCGTCAGGTCTGCACCGGCCGCAACCGGGTGGAATCCGAGCGGTGGACCACCTTCCGCTCGCACTACGGCTTCGACGCCTTCTACTGCATCCCCGGTGAGGAAGGCGCTCACGAGAAAGGCGGGGTCGAGCAGGAAGGCGGGCGCTTCCGCCGGGCCCACCTGGTCCCTGTTCCCGACGTTCCCTCGCTGGAGGAGCTCAATGCCCGGATCGCCATCATCGATGAGGCGGAGGACGAGCGGATCCTGCGCGGGAAGCTGACCTCGATCGGCTTCAACTTCCGCATCGAAGCCGAGGCCCTGGCCCCGCTGCCGACCGAGGACTTCGAGTGCGGCCTCACCTTGACGCCGAAGGTCGACCGGACCAGCCGGATCAGCGTCCGCCAGTGCCACTACTCAGTGCCCGCCCGCTTCATCGGAGAACGCGTACGCATTCTGCTGCGAGGCAACGAGCTGCTGGTCCTCGAACGCCGGAACGTCGTCGCCCGGCACCCGCGGCTGACGAAACGATACGGATACCGCGACGTGCTCGACCACTACCTGGAGATCCTGCTGATCAAGCCCGGGGCCATGGCCGGGTCGACCGCGCTGGCCGCCGCGCGGGCCGAGGGGTCCTTCACGGCCGTCCATGAGGCGTTCTGGGCCGCTGCCCTCAAAGCCCACGGGGACGCGGCCGGCACCCGCGCGCTGATCGAGGTCCTGCTGCTGCACCGGCGAATGCCCGCCGAGGCGGTCCAGGCCGGGATGGCGGCCGCGATCAAGGCCGGGTCGATCAGCACGGATGTGGTGGCCATCGAGGCCCGCAAGGCCGAGTCCGCCGCCCGGGACCCCGAGCCGGAGGACGACGAAAACGATCCTCCGCCCTGGGTGGACATCCCCGGCGGACAGCTGCTGGCGCTGCCCGCCCGCCGGACCGAACTGCCCCAGGACAACCGTCCTCCGCCGTCGGTGGACGTCTATGACCAGCTGCTGACCCGCCATCCGAAAGGTTCCGCATGAACGACACCACCACCCTCTTCGACGTCGGTGAGCGAGTCCCGGGGCCCCGCAAGGACGCCTCGGCCGCCGGAGCCGTCGAGACCGTGATCGATGAAGCCTGCCGGGCCCTGCACCTGCCGACGATCCGTTCGCGCTTCGAGGACATCGCGGCAACCGCGCTCAAGGAGCGGGCCAGCTACAAGGATTTTCTGGCTGATCTGCTGGAAGCCGAATGCCTCCAGCGGGAGGAGCGGAAGAAGAACCGGCTGGTCAGGGAAGCGAACTTCCCCCGCCCCAAGCGGCTGGAGGACTTCGAGTTCGAGAAGAACCCGAACATCACCCCCGAGCAGGTCAGCACTCTGGCGGACCCGGCCTGGGTGAAGGCGGGCCTGCCGCTCTGCCTGATCGGCGACTCCGGCACCGGCAAGTCGCACCTGCTGATCGGCACCGCGATCGCCGAGGCCGGCATGCGGGTCCGCTACACGACCACGGCGAACCTCGTGAACGAGCTTGCCGAGGCCGCCGACGAGAAGAAGCTCAGCCGGACCCTCGCCCGCTACGGACGCGTTGACCTGCTCTGTCTGGACGAGTTCGGCTATCTCGACCTGGACAAGCCCGGCGCGAAGCTGCTGTTCCAGGTTTTCACCGAACGCGAGGAACGACGGGCGATCGCCATCGCCTCGAACGCGCCGTTCTCGGAGTGGAAGCAGACGTTCACCGATCCCCGGCTCTGCTCGGCGATCGTGGACCGGGTGACCTTCAACGCGCACATCGTCGAGACCGGCACCGACAGCTTCCGCTTCAAGAAGACCCAGGAGAAGCACCGCAAGCCCAAGCCCTGAACCATCCCCGCCTCAAGAACCGAGGCCGGCGCCCCTTACAGGGGCACCGGCCTCGGCCCGGTTGGGCCCGAACCGTTCTCCGCCGGTCGCGCCAATGCCCGCGCTCGTCGGCCACCGCGGATCGGAGAATCCAGCGGTCCCTATCGAACACGGGTCGAGATCCTGTGGTCCGGCGGGGTGTCGGGGCCCGTCGTCCAGTCCGGATCCGATGTCCTTCACGCTACCGCTCCGACCCCGCCCCCCGACCAGGGAACCCACTCGTTCGGGGTGGGGCCAAAACAACTTGTCGATGCCAGGTTGACGACCCTCACCCGAGCCCCGTCACACCCTCAGTGGGGCCAACTTCAATGTCGGAGTGGGGCCAACAGAACCTGTCACAAACACACCCCCGTGCCTGCGGGACGGGCCCGCGGACCCCAGCAGTTGGAGCCTTAGGCATCGGGTGACCCCCGCGCCTGCGGGACGGACGTCCCGGGCGTGTCCTCCCACCCCGTAACCGACGGGTCACCCCCGCGTCTGCGGGACGGACAACGCCTCCTGGGCGTTCTTCGCCATGCCGGTCGGGTTACCCCCGCGCCTGCGGGACGGACGTTGCGCAGGGCGTGCAACGGCCTTCCCGTTGCGGGTTACCCCCGCGCCTGCGGGACGGACTGACGGCACCACATCACGGACGCAGCAGTCCGCGGGTTACCCCCGCGCCTGCGGGACGGACGGGCCGGGCGTGATGGTGACTGTGCCCCATGACGGGTTACCCCCGCGCCTGCGGGACGGACGCCTGCATCTGCTGGGGCAGCACGCCGGCGAACGGGTTACCCCCGCGCCTGCGGGACGGACCATCCGGATCCTCTGCGACGGCATCCCGCCAGCGGGTTACCCCCGCGCCTGCGGGACGGACATAGACCGGATTGGGGTAGATATCTGGACGCGCGGGTTACCCCCGCGCCTGCGGGACGGACGTGTTCAGGCTGTGCGGTCACGGCGCCTCCTCCGGGTTACCCCCGCGCCTGCGGGACGGACGAGATCCGCGAGAAGGGCAAGGAAGGCCACGTCGGGTTACCCCCGCGCCTGCGGGACGGACGCGCGCGGGGCACTCCGCCCAGCTCGCCGCCTAGGGTTACCCCCGCGCCTGCGGGACGGACCGGTCGAGATTGGGGGCCACGATTCCGCCGGCCGGGTTACCCCCGCGCCTGCGGGACGGACCGGTGAGGCATGGGAACGGGCGATGCGGATTGCGGGTTACCCCCGCGCCTGCGGGACGGACTGGGCGGAGGGGGAGGGCCGGCGTGTGAGCGGCGGGTTACCCCCGCGCCTGCGGGACGGACAACCCGTCGTGGCCGGCCGAGTGGCAGCGTCACGGGTTACCCCCGCGCCTGCGGGACGGACGACTACGCGCTGGTCGAGCGCGTCGGCAGGGCCGGGTTACCCCCGCGCCTGCGGGACGGACCCTTCGCGAACTGCGGCGTTGTAGTGGCTTTGCTATTTCGTTATCAAGGGGCTGGGTCAGTGGAGTTGAGGAGATTCGATCACGCGTGCCTATCTCGCAGGCCAGTTTAGGTGCTGGCTTCGTGTCGAGTGGGTGTTTCAAGAGGTTGGTCGAGCGGGCCGAATCTGCTCGGGTGGGGCTGCGGGTAGTGTCCAGCGCCTGCTCTGATGGTAAGCAGTCCGCTCCACGCTCACGGAGGCGAGCTGGCTTTGGCGGCCGCGAGGGATGGGGAGCCGCCGATGTCGGCGGCTTCTGGCTTGAAGCCGCTTCCTGATAGCGGCGTTGGCTGAGCTGTAGGCCGATGTGGGTTCGGAGGCTTCGGAGTGGCCCGAACAGCCTGCCATCTGGCCCAGGTCGAGGGCGGATAGCGGGCCGAAGTCCGCTTCGTTCCAGTACGGTGCAGCTCACTCGTGCAGGGGGCCGTGTAGCTCAGCCTGTACCGGGGTCAATAGTCGCTGGAGTAGCCGTTGATGGCTCGGGATCTGGCGTAGGTCCAGAAGTCTGGGCCTTTGGCCCAACTGGGTGTCGCGTCGCCGAACTGGCCGTCCGACTTGGTCGACCAGGTGTCATGCACAGGCTGCCGTCGACGTTTGCGTAGATGGCCCGGAGGCCGTCCCGGCCGTCGCCGTCGTAGTCACCGACCATTGCGCAGCAGGGTCAGCCCCAGCCGACGGCTGGCCTTGGCTTCTACGGTCCAGGGGGCGGGATTGGCGAGGTGCATCCAGTAGAGGTCGGGCAGGCTTCGGGCGGGCTGCCGATCTCCGCGTGGGTGCCAGGACTTCCTGCCATGAGAGCTTGGGTGGCACGGCGATCCACCGACCTACGTCACTGCCCACCGTCATGGCGACGTCCATGACGTCCCGCCAGGTCGCCGTCACCAAGTACGAGCCGGACGGAGGTACAACACCGGGCGTCGGCTGTGGACAGCGTAACGTCCACGGCATTGGGAGGTGGCAGCATTCCGGTCACTCCGCTACAACGACCTGGAGGCAGTTGCCTGGAGCAGGCAGCGGTATCCAGGAGCCGGATCCCCGTCTTCGCCCTGGCAGACGGCGGCGCTCAGGCGGCGAGCAGGTGCCGACCGTGGTCTCGGTTGATGACCTCCCGGCGCGATGCTGACGTACGTCTCCCGCACCCTCACCGAGCTCGGCGTCGAGAACCGCACGCAGGTGGCGCTGTCGGCGTGCGAACTCCACCCGCACGGGATCGGCCGGCCGTGATCCCGTACGGGCGGTGTCCGTTCCGCCCGGCGGAAACCGTGCCCGTCCGCCGTGGCCGGATTCATGGTCCGCCGGCACCGTCCGCGAAGCACCCGCGACGAAGACTCGGAAATTCCATAGCCCGCTCCGTGATTCCGTGAGCCTGCCGAGTTGGGTGAGGATCTGTGGCCCTCGACCGGCTTTGTCCGTGGCAGTGAAAGGGGACCGAATGTCCAGGCGCGCGCTGATCACCGGAATCACCGGGCAGGACGGCTCGTATCTCGCCGAGCATCTGCTCGCCGAGGGCTACCAGGTATGGGGTCTGACCCGAGGTCAGGCCAACCCGCGCAAGGACCGGGTGGCCAAACTGATACCCGACCTCTCCTTCGTGGACGGTGACCTGATGGACCAGGGGAGCCTGGTCTCGGCTGTGGACCTGGTGCAGCCGGACGAGGTCTACAACCTCGGGGCCGTCTCCTTCGTGCCCATGTCCTGGCAGCAGCCGGAGCTCGTCACTGAGGTCAACGGCACCGGCGTGCTGCGCATGCTGGAGGCCATCCGCATGGTGAGCGGGCTGGGCAAGTCCACGGGCGGAGGCGACGGCCACGGCCACATCCGCTTCTACCAGGCCTCCTCATCGGAGATGTTCGGGAAGGTGGTGGAGTCGCCGCAGAGCGAGCAGACCCCCTTCCACCCGCGCAGCCCCTACGGGGTGGCCAAGGCGTACGGCCACTACATCACCCAGAACTACCGTGAGTCCTACGGGGTGTTCGGGGTGTCGGGGATCCTCTTCAACCACGAGTCCCCCCGTCGCGGCGCGGAGTTCGTGACCCGGAAGATCTCCCTGGCGGTCGCGCAGATCAAGCTGGGCCTGCAGGAAAAGCTGCTGCTCGGCAACCTCGACGCGGTGCGCGACTGGGGCTTCGCGGGGGACTACGTCCGTGCGATGCACCTGATGCTGCAACAGGACAGGCCCAGGGACTATGTGGTGGGCACCGGCCGGATGCACTCGGTGCGGGATGCCGCACGCATCGCCTTCGAGGCCGCGGACCTGGACTGGGAGGAGCACGTCGTGGTGGACCCGGCGCTGGTGCGGCCCGCCGAGGTCGAGACGCTGTGCGCCGACTACGGCAACGCCCGCCGCGAGCTGGGTTGGGAGCCCGAGGTCGAGTTCGCGGAGCTGATGCGGATGATGGTGGAGTCCGACCTCCGCCAGGCCGGTCTCGAGCGCGACCACGGCGAGCTGCTCGCCGCGGCGGGCTGGTAGGGCTCGCCGGAAAACACCTGCTCACACCCATCGCGGACCCGGGGTCGACCGACTCTACGGGTTTTCGTGGCCACGCCCGCCGACACTGGGCACGTGGTGTGCGGGACGTGGAGCAGTGCCCCGTGCGGGGCCTCCAGATGAATCGTTCGCTGTGGAACAGCCATCCCGAGTGCCGGATGCCCACATCGAAATCCTCTGCTGTCCGTCGGTCTTGAGATGGGTTGAGTTGAACGTGGCGAAGGTGGACAAGGAACAGAAGCTCCGGGACTACCTGAAGCGGGCGAGCGCCGATCTGCGGCGTTCCCGGCAGCGGGTGGGCGAACTGGAGGCTGCGGCCCGTGAGCCCATCGCGATCGTGGGCATGAGCTGCCGCTTCCCCGGGGGTGTGACGACCCCCGAGGAACTCTGGTCCATGCTCGTCGCGGGCGAGGACGGCATCACGGAGTCCCCCGCCGACCGCGGCTGGGAGCTGCTGACGGGGAACGCCGGGGAGGCCGGGGGAGCGGAGAAGTTCTCCGGCGGATTCCTGCACGACGCGGCCGAGTTCGACGCCGGATTCTTCGGGATCTCCCCGCGAGAGGCGCTCTCGATGGATCCCCAGCAGCGGGTGCTGCTGGAGTCCTCCTGGGAGGCCTTCGAACGGGCCGGCATCGACCCGGCCGCGGTCCGCGGCACCAGGACGGGCGTGTTCGTCGGGGCCATGCCCCAGGATTACCGGGTGGGCCCGGAGGACGACGTCCAGGGCTTCACCCTGACGGGCCAGGCCACCAGCGTCCTGTCGGGCCGGCTCTCCTACTTCTTCGGGGCCGTCGGCCCGGCGGTGACGGTCGACACCGCCTGCTCGTCCTCCCTGGTGGCCCTGCACCTGGCCGCCCACTCCCTGCGCCAGGGCGAGTGCTCCCTGGCGCTGGCCGCGGGCGTCACGGTGATGTCCACACCCACGACGTTCGTGGAGTTCGCCCGCCAGGGCGGGCTGGCCGCCGACGGGCGCTGCCGCTCCTTCGCCGACGCAGCCGGCGGTACCGGCTGGGCCGAGGGCGTGGGCGTACTGGTCCTGGAACGGCTCTCGGAGGCCCGGCGCAACGGGCACGAGGTGCTGGCCGTCATCCGGGGCTCCGCCGTCAACCAGGACGGTGCCTCCAACGGGCTGACCGCGCCCAACGGCCCGTCCCAGCAGCGGGTGATCGAGCAGGCGCTGGCCAACGCGCGGCTCTCGGCCGACGCGGTCGACGTCGTCGAGGCGCACGGCACGGGGACCACCCTGGGCGACCCGGTCGAGGCCCAGGCGCTGATCGCGACCTACGGCCGCAACCGCGCCGAGGACCGCCCGCTGCTGCTGGGCTCCGTCAAGTCGAACCTCGGCCACACCCAGGCGGCGGCCGGCATGGCCGGCATCATCAAGATGGTGCTGGCCATGCGGCACGGCACGCTGCCCCGCACGCTGCACGTCGACGCGCCGTCCTCGCACGTGGACTGGACGGCGGGGGCCGTACGCCTGCTGACCGAGCAGGCCCCCTGGCCGCGGGGCGAGGAACCGCGCCGGGCCGGCATCTCCTCGTTCGGGATCAGCGGCACCAACGCGCACACGATCCTGGAGGAGGCGCCGTCCGAACGGGCCCCCGGGACCGCAGAGAAGGACGCGGAGGACGCGGAGGAGACCGCCGCGGTCGCCGAACCCGCCGCACCTGTCGAGCTCATCGCCGCGGGTGCCGTCCCGTGGCTGCTCTCCGGCCGCACCCGGGAGGCCCTGCGCGCCCAGGCGGGCCGGCTGCTGGCCTTCCTCACGTCCCGTCCCGAGCTCGAATTCGTGGACGTGGCCCACTCGCTGGCCACGGCCCGCTCGGCCTTCGAGCACCGCGCCGCGTTCACCGCCGCCGACCGCGACCGGGCCCTCGAAGCCCTCACCGCGCTGGCCGACGGCGAACCGGCGCCGGGCCTGGCCCACGGCACGGTTCAGGGCCGCTCCAAGCTCGCCTTCCTCTTCGCCGGACAGGGCTCCCAGCGGCCGGGCATGGGGCGTGAACTCCACGCCCGTTTCCCCGTCTTCGCCGCCGCGCTCGACGACATCCTCGCCCACTTCGACGAGGGACTCGAAAAGCCCCTGAAGGACGTTCTGTTCGCTGCCGAAGGCACGCCCGAGGCCGGTCTGCTGAACGAGACCGGCTACGCGCAGCCCGCACTGTTCGCGATCGAGGTCGCGCTGTACCGGCTGGCCGAATCCCTCGGCATCAAGCCGGACTTCCTCGCCGGGCACTCCATCGGCGAGATCGCGGCCGCGCACGTCGCCGGGGTCTTCTCGGCCGCCGACGCCGCGGCCCTGGTGCTCGCCCGTGGCCGGCTCATGCAGGCGCTGCCCGCCGGCGGCGCCATGGTCTCGCTGGAAGCGACGGAGGACGAGGTCCTCCCCCTGATCGAGAACCGGCGGGACCGCGTCTCGATCGCGGCGGTCAACGGACCCACCGCCCTCGTCGTGGCCGGCGCGGAGGACGAGGTCGCCGCCGTCGCCGGGCACTTCACCGCACTGGGCCGCAAGACCAAGCGGCTGCGGGTCTCGCACGCCTTCCATTCCCCGCTCATGGAACCCATGCTGGAGGAGTTCCGAGCCGTCGTCTCCGGCCTCGCGCCGCAGGCACCCGTCATCCCGGTCGTCTCCGGCCTGACCGGCACCCTCGCCACGGTCGAGCAGCTGACCTCCCCCGACTACTGGGCGGACCACGCCCGCCACGCCGTCCGGTTCGCCGACACCGTGGCCTGGCTGAGCGGCCACGGCACCGGCACCTTCCTCGAACTGGGCCCCGACGGTGTCCTGTCCGCCATGGCCCAGGCATGCCTGGACGGCACCGACGACGACAACGGCACCACCGGGGCCGTGCCCGCCACGCTCGCCGTGCTGCGGCCGGGCCGCCCCGAGGCCGAGACGCTCACCACCGCGCTGGCGGGCCTGCACGTCCGGGGCGTCGCCGTCCGGTGGGAGCCCTGGTTCGCGGGTACCGGCGCCCGGCGCACGGACCTTCCCACGTACGCCTTCCAGCACCGCAGGTACTGGCCCAAGGGCATACCCGCACAGGGCGCCGACGTCCGCGCCGCGGGCCTGGGCGCCGCCCGCCACCCGCTGCTGGCGGCGGCCGTGTCGGTCGCCAACTCCGACGGCCTGCTGCTGACCGGCCGGCTGTCGCTGCGCACCCACCCCTGGCTGGCCGACCACGCCGTACGCGGCACGGTGCTGCTCCCCGGCACCGCCTTCCTGGAGCTGGCCGTCCGGGCGGGGGACGAGACCGGCTGCGGCCGCGTCGAGGAACTCACCCTGGCCGCACCCCTGGTCCTGCCCGCGGAGGGCGGTGTCCAGGTGCAGGTGTGGGCCGGCAGCCCGGACGAGTCCGGCCGCCGTACCTTGAGCATCCACTCCCGCCCCGACGGCCCCGAGGAGCTGCCCTGGACGCAGCACGCCGCCGGAACCCTCGTCGCCGGCGAGCACCGCGCCGGCTTCGACGCCACCGCCTGGCCCCCCACCGGCGCCGAGCCGCTCGACCTCGACGGTTTCTACGACCGCATGGCCGACGGCGGTTTCGCGTACGGCCCCCTCTTCCAGGGCCTGCGTGCCGCTTGGCGCGCCGGTGACGACGTCTACGCCGAGGTGACGCTGCCGGAGACGGGAGCCTTTGACACCGGCTCCTTCGGCATCCACCCGGCCCTGCTGGACGCCGCGTTGCACGCCTCGGCCTTCGCCGGCCTCGGCGAGCAGGGCCGCGGCGGCCTGCCCTTCTCATGGCAGGACGTGACCCTGCACGCGAGCGGGGCGACGGCGGTCCGGGTGAAGCTGGCCCGGGCCGACGACGACGCGGTGACGATCGCCGTCGCCGACACCTCGGGCGCCCTCGTGGCCTCCGTGGGCTCGCTCGTCCTGCGCGCGATGCCGGACGAGCAGCTGACCGCCGCCTCCCTCGCGCGCGACGCCCTGTTCGAGCTGCGCTGGGCCCCGCTGCCGGAGACCGCCGGAACGGCGCCCTCCGCGGTCGCCGTCCTCGGCCCGGACCTCTTCGGCCTCGCCGAAGCACTGACCTCGCCGGACCGCACGGTCACGGAGCTGCCCGGCCTGGCCACCGCCGCCGACATCCCGGAGGTCGTGCTCGCCCCCGTCGCCGGCACCGACGGTGACGAACCGGCCGCCTCCGCGCACACCCGCACCGCCCATGTCCTGGAGCAGCTGCGGTCCTGGCTGGAGAACGAGCGGTACGCCGGCTCGCGGCTGGTCTTCGTCACCCGCGGCGCGGTCACCACCGACGGCCGTCAGGCGCCGGACCCGGCGGCCGCCGCCGTCTGGGGCCTGGTGCGTGCCGCACAGACCGAACACCCGGACCGCTTCGGCCTGGTGGACCTCGACCCCGCCGGGCCCACCGCGCCGGAGCTCGTCCGGGCCCTGGCCACGGACGAGCCGCAGACCGCCCTCCGCGGCGGCGCCCTGCTCGGCGCCCGGCTCTCCCGCGCCCAGGCGCCGGGGAGCGGCACGCCGTGGAACCCCGAGGGCACCGTGGTGCTCACCGGTGCCACCGGCGGCCTGGGCCGCGTACTGGCCCGGCACCTGGTCACTGAGCGCGGCGTACGGCACCTGCTGCTCGTCAGCCGCCGGGGCCTCGCCGCCGAGGGCGCCGAAGAGCTCGTCGCCGAACTGACCGGGCACGGCGCACGGGTCGCCGTCGAGGCCTGCGACCTCGCCGACCGCGCCGCCGTGGACCGGATGCTGGCCGCGGTGCCCGCCGAGCACCCCGTCACCGCCGTCGTGCACAGCGCCGGCACGCTCGACGACGGCCTGATCGAGTCGCTGACCCCCGAGCGGATCAGCGCGGTGCTGCGGCCCAAGGCCGATGCCGTATGGCACCTCCACGAGGCCACCCGGGGGCTGGACCTGGCCGCCTTCGTCGTCTTCTCCTCCCTCTCCGGCACCGTGGGCGCGGCGGGCCAGGGCAACTACGCCGCCGCGAACGCCTTCGTCGACGCCGTCGCCCAACTGCGCCGCGCCGAAGGGCTGCCTGGGCTCTCCCTGGGCTGGGGCCCGTGGGCGCCCACCGGCGGCATGACCGGCGGGCTGACCGACAACGACCTCCAGCGCCTGGCCCGTGCGGGCACGCCCGCGCTCACCGAGGAACAGGGCGTCGCGCTCTTCGACATCGCGACCGCCGCGACGACCGCCGTCCTGCTGCCGGTCAGGCTGGACCTGTCCGTCCTGCGCGTCAGTGGCGAGGTGCCGGCGCTGATGCGCGGCCTCGTCCGTACCCCCGTCCGCCGCTCGGTGGTCTCCGGCTCGGAGACGGCCGTGAGCCTCGTCCAGCAGCTGTCCCGGCTGCCGGAGGCCGACCGCCACGAGGTGGTGCGCGACCTCGTGGCCGGCCAAGTGGCCGCCGTGCTCGGCCACTCCGGTACCGCCGAGGTCGACGCGGAGCGCCCGTTCCGGGAGCTGGGCTTCGACTCGCTCACCGCCGTGGAACTGCGCAACCGGCTCCGTACGGCCACCGGCCTGCGCACCGCCGCGACGGTGGTCTTCGACTACCCGACCGTCGCCGCGCTCGCCGCGCACGTCCTCGGCGAGCTCATGGGCTCCGAAGCCGCCGTCACGGCGGACGCCCCCCGGGCCGCCGCCGAGCAGGACCCCATCGTCATCGTCGGCATGAGCTGCCGCTACCCGGGCGGCGTCGCCTCGCCCGAGGACCTGTGGCGGCTGGTCAGCGAGGGCACCGACGCCATCTCGGGCCTGCCCACGGACCGCGGCTGGGACCTGGAGGCGCTCTACGACCCGGACCCGGACCGCCTCGGCACCTCCTACAGCCGTTTCGGCGGATTCCTGCACGAGGCACCCGAGTTCGACCCCGCGTTCTTCGGCATGAGCCCCCGTGAGGCGCTGGCCACCGACTCGCAGCAGCGGCTGCTCCTCGAGGCGTCCTGGGAGGCCTTCGAGCGCGCCGGCATCGACCCGGTGTCCCTGCGCGGCAGCCGCACCGGTGTGTTCGCCGGCGTCATGTACAACGACTACGCCATGGTCCTCGCCGGCGGGCAGTTCGAGGGCCACCAGGGCAGCGGCACCTCGCCGAGCATCGCCTCCGGGCGCGTGTCCTACGCCCTCGGTCTTGAGGGTCCCGCCGTCACCGTCGACACGGCGTGCTCGTCCTCGCTCGTCGCCATGCACTGGGCGATGCAGGCCCTGCGCGCGGGGGAGTGCTCGCTCGCCCTGGCCGGCGGTGTCACGGTGATGTCGACGCCGGGCTCCCTCATCGAGTTCTCCCGGCAGCGCGGCCTGTCGCCGGACGGCCGCTGCAAGGCCTTCTCCGACAGCGCCGACGGCGTCGGCTGGGCCGAGGGCGTCGGCATGCTCGTCCTCGAACGGCTCTCCGACGCCCAGCGCAACGGGCACCGGGTCCTGGCCGTCGTACGGGGCTCCGCCGTCAACCAGGACGGCGCCTCCAACGGGCTGACCGCCCCCAACGGCCCGTCCCAGCAACGGGTGATCCGGCAGGCGCTGGCCGGCGCCGGCCTGTCCGTCGCGGACGTCGACGCGGTGGAGGCGCACGGCACCGGCACCACGCTCGGCGACCCCATCGAGGCCCAGGCCCTGCTCGCCACCTACGGGCAGGACCGCGACCCGGAGCAGCCGCTGCTGCTCGGCTCCGTGAAGTCCAACATCGGCCACACCCAGGCGGCGGCCGGCGTGGCCGGCGTCATCAAGATGGTCATGGCCATGGACCGGGGCGTGCTGCCCCGCACCCTGCACGCCGACGAGCCGTCCTCGCACGTGGAGTGGGACGCCGGAGCGGTGCGCCTGCTCACCGAGGAGACCCCCTGGCCGCAGGCGGGCCGGCCGCGGCGCGCCGGAGTCTCCTCCTTCGGCTTCAGCGGTACGAACGCACACGTCGTCCTCGAAGAGGCCCCGGCCGCCCCCGGCCCGCGCGACGAGCGCGAACAGCCGCTCCACGCACCGGCCGTCGTGCCGTGGACCCTGTCCGGCAGGAGCCGGGCGGCGCTGCGGGACCAGGCGGCCCGCCTGCGGTCCTTCCTCGACGACCGCCCGGCCTTCGACCCGGCCGACGTCGGCCTCTCCCTCGCCACCACCCGCTCGGCCTTCGACCAGCGGGCCGTCGTCACCGGCGACCGCGACGAACTGCTGCGCGCGCTCGCCGCCCTGGCCGCCGACCGGCCCGATCCCGCGCTCACCGAGGGCGAGACCGGCGGCGCGGGCAAGCTGGCCGTGCTCTTCGCCGGACAGGGCAGTCAGCGCCCGGGCACCGGCCGTGAACTCCACGCGCGCTTCCCCGCGTTCGCCACCGCCCTCGACGAGGTGGCCGCCGCCCTCGACCCGCACCTGGACCGCCCCCTGAAGGACGTCCTCCTCGCCCCGGCCGGCAGCCCCGAAGCGGAGCTGCTGGACCGCACCGAGTGGACCCAGCCGGCGCTCTTCGCCGTCGAGGTCGCGCTCTACCGTCTGCTGCGCACCTGGGGGATCCGCCCCGACGTCCTGCTCGGCCACTCGGTCGGCGAGATCGCCGCCGCCCATGTCGCGGGTGTCCTCCCGCTGCCCGACGCGGCCCGTCTGGTCGCCGCGCGGGCGCGGCTGATGCAGGCCCTGCCCGCCACCGGTGCGATGATCTCCCTCCAGGCCACGGAGGACGAGGTGGCGCCCCTGCTCGCGGGACGCGAACACCAGATCTCCCTCGCCGCCGTCAACGGCCCCACCGCCGTCGTCGTCTCCGGCGACGAGGCCGCCGCCGAGGAGATCGCCGCCCACTTCGCCGCGCAGGGCCGCAGGACCAAGCGGCTTCCCGTCAGCCACGCCTTCCACTCGCCGCTCATGGAGCCCATGCTCGACGAGTTCCGTGAGGTCGCCGCCCAGCTCACCTACGCGGCACCGACGCTCACCGTCATCTCCGACCTCACCGGCCGGCCCGCCACGGAGGAGGAACTCCGGTCCGCGGACTACTGGGTCGCGCACGCGCGCGGCACGGTCCGCTTCGCCGACGGCATACGCGCCGCTCAGGCGCACGGTGCCGCCACCTTCCTCGAACTCGGCCCCGACAGCGTGCTGTCGTCCCCCGCCCAGGACACCCTGGGCGACGGGACGGACGCGGACTTCGTCCCGCTGCTGCGCGCCGACCGCGGCGAGGAGCGGTCCGTCACCTCCGCGCTCGCCCGCCTGCACGTCCGCGGCACGGCCGTCGACTGGCCCGCGTACTTCACCGGCATGGGCGCGCGCACCGTCGACCTGCCCACGTACGCCTTCCAGCACGAGCGCTACTGGCCCGAGGCCGCCCCGGCCCGCGGCCCGCAGGCCGCCGCCGACCCCGCGGACGCCGAGCTGTGGAGCGCCGTCGAGCGCGGTGACGCCGCGGGGCTCGCGGGCCTCCTGGGCCTGCGCGACGAACAACACGCCTCCCTCTACGCGCTGTTGCCCGCCCTGTCGTCCTGGCGTCAGCTCCGGCAGGAGAAGGCGCTGCTGGACTCCACCCGCTACCGCGTCGCCTGGCGCCCGGTACGGCCGGCCGCCGCCCCCGTCCTGGACGGCACCTGGCTGGTCGTGACCGCCGAAGGCACCGACAGCGACGAGATCCTGGACGCGCTGCGCGGCCACGGCGCGCAGTTCGAGACGCTCGTGCTGGACGCGGACTGCCGCGAGCGCGCCGTACTCGCCGCCCGCCTGGAGGCCGTACGCGACACGGGACGGCCCCTGTCCGGCGTGCTGTCCCTGCTCGCACTCGCCGACAGGCCGGGCACCGAGCCGCCGGCCGGCCTCGCGCTCAGTATCGCCTTGACCCAGGCGCTCGCCGACACCGAACTCGCCGCCCCCGTATGGGCCCTGACCCGCGGCGCGGTCACCACGGGCGCCGCCGACCCGCTCACCGACCCCCTCCAGGCAGCTGTCTGGGGCCTGGGCCGCGTCGCCGCCCTCGAACACCCGCAGCTGTGGGGCGGCCTGATCGACCTGCCGGCCGTCCTCGACGGCCCCGCCACCCAGCACCTCGTCAGCGCCCTCGCCGCACAGGGCGACGAGGACCAGATCGCCATCCGCGCGACCGGTGCGCTCGGCCGGCGCCTCGTACGCCACCCGCTCGACGGACTGCCCCCGGCCGACGCCTTCACCGCGCGGGGCACCGTGCTCGTCACCGGCGGCACCGGAGCGCTCGGCGCCGAGGTCGCCCGCTGGCTCGCCCGCAGCGGTGCCGACCACCTCCTCCTCACCAGCCGCCGCGGCCCCGACGCCCCCGGCGCCGGAGAGCTGGCCGCCGAACTGGCCGACCTGGGCGCCCGGGTCACCGTCGCGGCCTGCGACACCGCCGACCGCGACGCGCTGGCCGCGCTGCTGGCCTCCGTACCGGACGAGCACCCGCTGACCGGCGTCGTGCACGCGGCCGGCGTCGGCCAGGCGGCCCCCCTCACGGAGACCTCCCTGGCCGCCGCCGAGGAGGCGATGGCCGCGAAGATGCTCGGGGCGGCCCACCTCGACACCCTCCTCGACGGCCACGACCTCGACTTCTTCGTCCTGGTCTCCTCGATCGCCGGAGTCTGGGGCAGCGCCGGGCAGAGCGCCTACGGCGCCGCCAACGCCTATCTCGACGCCCTCGCCGAACACCGACGGGCCCGCGGCCTGCCCGCGACCTCGGTGGCCTGGGGCCCCTGGGGCGAGCTCGGCATGGCCACCCACGAGGCCGTGGCCGACCAGCTGCGGCGGCAGGGGCTGCGCTTCCTCGCCCCCGCCACCGCCATGGCCGAACTGCGCCGCGCGGTCGTCCAGCAGGACGTCACCGTCACGGTCGCCGACGTCGACTGGGACCGCTACCACCCCGTCTTCACCTCCTCCCGCCCCAGCCCCCTCTTCGACGAACTGGCCGACGTCCGGGCCCTCGCGCACACCGACGGCGAGAGCGCCGTACCGGAGTTCGCCGCACGCCTGCGGGGACTCGGCGAGGACGAGCAGGAGCGGCTCCTGACCGACCTGGTGCGCGCCGAGGCGGCCGTCGTCCTCGGCCACACCTCCGCCGAGGGCGTCGCGGAGCGGCGGGCCTTCCGCGAGGCGGGCTTCGACTCGCTGACCGCCGTGGAGCTGCGCAAGCGGCTGGCCGCGCTCACCGGCCTGTCCCTGCCCGCCACCCTGGTCTTCGACTACCCGACCCCCGGCGCCCTCGCACGCCATCTGCGCGCCGAACTCCTCGGCACAGCGGGCGAGTCGGCGGCGGCCGTGGCCGTACCGACCCCCGGCGGCTTCGACGAGCCCATCGCCATCGTCGGCATGAGCTGCCGCTTCCCCGGCGGCGTCCGCTCCCCGGAACAGTTCTGGGAGCTGATCTCCGAAGGCGTCGACGCCATCTCCGACTTCCCCGTCAACCGCGGCTGGAACACCGACCTCTACCACCCGGATCCGGACAACAACGGCACGACGTACTCCACCCAGGGCGGATTCCTGCACGACGCGGGCGAGTTCGACGCCGGATTCTTCGGCATCTCGCCGCGCGAGGCCCTGTCGATGGACCCCCAGCAGCGGCTGCTGCTTGAGACCACCTGGGAGGCGTTCGAGCAGGCCGGCATCGACCCCGCGACGGTCCACTCCACGGCGACCGGAACCTTCATCGGCTCCACCTACCAGGAGTACGGCCTCGGCATCGACGACCCCTCCGCCGGCCACCTGGTGACCGGCACCAGCCCCAGCGTGCTCTCCGGGCGGCTGGCCTACCTCTTCGGCCTCGAAGGGCCGGCCGTCACCGTCGACACGGCCTGCTCCTCGTCCCTGGTCGCCCTGCACCTGGCCTGCCAGTCGCTGCGCAACGGCGAGAGCTCGCTGGCCCTGGCCGGCGGCGCGACGGTGATGACCAACCCCAGCCCCTTCGTCGCCTTCAGCCGACAGCGGGCCCTCGCGGGCGACGGCCGCTGCAAGGCGTTCTCCGACAGCGCCGACGGCATGACGCTCGCCGAAGGCGTCGGCATCCTCGTCCTGGAACGCCTCTCCGACGCGCGTCGCAACGGCCGCGAGATCCTCGCCGTCGTCCGCGGCTCCGCCATCAACCAGGACGGCGCCTCCAACGGCCTGTCCGCCCCGAACGGCCCGTCCCAGCAGCGCGTCATCCGCCAGGCCCTCGCCAACTCCGGGCTGGCCCCGGCGGACATCGACGCCGTCGAGGCGCACGGCACCGGCACCGCCCTCGGCGACCCCATCGAGGCCCAGGCCCTGCTCGCCACCTACGGCTGGGCCCGCGACGCCGAACACCCCCTGCTCCTGGGCTCCGTGAAGTCCAACATCGGGCACACCCAGTCGGCGGCCGGCGTGGCCGGCGTCATCAAGATGGTCATGGCACTGCGCCACGGCGAACTGCCGCGCACCCTGCACGCCGACACCCCCTCCAGCCACGTCGACTGGACCTCCGGCACGGTCTCCCTGCTGACCGACCGCACCGACTGGCCCGAGGGCGGGCGCCCGCGCCGCTGCGCGGTCTCCTCCTTCGGCATCAGCGGCACCAACGCCCACACCGTCCTCGAAGAGGCGCCCCGGTCGCAGGAGACGGCCCCCGCGCCGGAGACCGAGCCGGTGCCCCCGGCCGGCGGTGCCGTCCCCTGGGTGCTGTCCGCGCGGACCCCGGGCGCCCTGCGCGCCCAGGCCGCGAACCTCGCCGCCCTCCTCGACGGCGAGCAGCCGCCCGGCGCCCTCGACACCGGCCACAGCCTGGTGGCCTCGCGCACGCTCCTCGACCACCGCGCCGTCGTCGTCGGCACCGGCGACGAGGACCAGGCGGCGGCCCTCCGGGCCCTCGGCGAGGGGCAGTCGGCCCCGGGCGTCGTCCAGGGCACCGCCGACACCGACGGCAGGACCGTGTTCGTCTTCCCCGGCCAGGGCTCCCAGTGGGCCGGCATGGGGGCGCGGCTGCTGGAGGAGTCCCCGGTCTTCGCCGAGCGCCTGCGCGAATGCGCGGCCGCCCTCTCGGAGTTCACCGACTGGTCGCTGATCGACGTCCTGCGCCAGGCCGAGGGCGCGCCCACCCTGGACCGCGTCGACGTCGTCCAGCCCGCCTCGTTCGCCGTCATGGTCTCGCTGGCCGAACTGTGGCGCTCCCACGGCATCACCCCCGCCGCCGTTGTCGGCCACTCGCAGGGCGAGATCGCCGCCGCCGCCGTCTCCGGCGCCCTGTCACTGGAGGACGCCGCCCGCGTCGTGGCACTGCGCAGCCAGGCCATCGCCCGGGTGCTGGCCGGATCCGGCGGCATGATGTCGGTCCCGCTGCCCGTGGCCGAGGTCGAAGAGCGCCTCGCCGCGTACGAGGGCCTGTCCGTCGCCGCCGTCAACGGACCCCGCTCCGTCGTCGTCTCGGGTGCCCCCGAGCCGCTGGAGGCCCTCCTGGCCGAGCTGACCGCCCAGGACGTCCGCGCCCGGCGCATCGCCGTCGACTACGCCTCGCACTCCGCACAGGTGGAGCTGCTGCGGGACGAACTGCGCGACGCCCTCGCGCCGGTCCGGCCACGTGCCCCGCAGGTGCCTTTCTTCTCCACCGTCACCGGCGACTGGCTGGACACTGCAGTTGGCTCCGGCGTCCCCGACGCCGACTACTGGTACACCAACCTCCGGCAGACCGTCCGCTTCGAGCCCGCCGTGCGCGAACTCCTCGCGCGGGACCACCGCTTCTTCATCGAGGTCAGCTCCCACCCCGTCCTCGCCATGGGCATCCAGGAGACGGCCGAGGCGGCGGACGCCCGGGCCGTGGTGCTCGGCACGCTCCGGCGCGGAGCCGACGGCACCGACCGCTTCCTGACCTCGCTCGCCGAGGCCTTCGTCCGCGGCGCGACCGCCGACTGGTCCCGCGTCTTCGCCGGCACCGGGGCCCGCCGGGTGCCGCTGCCCACCTACCCCTTCCAGCGCGAATACCTGTGGGCCGTCCCCGCCGCACCGCGGGACCGCCACGAAACCGACCCCGCGGACGCGGAGTTCTGGACGGCGGTCGAGGAGGAGGACGTCGACTCCCTCGCCTCCAGCCTGCGCCTCGACCGCACCTCGCTGGCCCCGGTGCTCCCGGCGCTCTCGCACTGGCGCAAGCACCGCCGCGACCTGTCGACCGTGGACTCCTGGCGGTACCGCGCCGCATGGCAGCCGCTGACCGCCCTGCCCGCCGCGGCCCTGACCGGCACCTGGCTCGTCGTCACCGCCGGAGGAACCGACGCCGACGACGTCACGGACGCCCTCGCCGCCCACGGCGCGGACCCGCGCACGCTCGTCCTGGACGAGGCCTGCGCGGACCGTACGGCCCTCGCCGCCCGCCTGACGGAGCTCGCGGACCTCACGGACCTCACGGGTGTGGTGTCCCTGCTGGCCGCGGCCGAGCACCCGAGCGCGGACCACCCGGCGCTCACCACCGGCCTCGCCCTGACCGTCTCGCTCGTCCAGGCGCTCGGCGACACCGGCATCGACGCACCCCTGTGGTGCCTGACCCGCGGCGCCGTCTCCACCGGCCGTGCGGACCGGCTGACCCGGCCCGCCCAGGCCCAGATCCTCGGCCTCGGCTGGACGGCGGCCCTCGAACACCCGCAGCGCTGGGGCGGCGTCGTCGACCTGCCCGAACAGCTCGACCGGCGCGCAGCCGAACGCCTGGCCGCCGTCCTCACCAACCGCACCGGCGAGGACCAACTCGCCGTCCGCTCCTCGGGCGTTCTCGCCCGCCGCGTCGTGCGCGCCGCCTCCGCCGACCCGGACCCGGCCCGCCCCTGGTCGCCCCGCGGCACCACCCTCGTCACCGGCGGCACGGGCACGCTCGCCCCGCACCTGGCCCGCTGGCTCGCCCGGCAGGGCGCCGAGCACATCGTGCTGACCAGCCGGCGCGGCCCGGCGGCGCCCGGCGCGGCGGAGCTCGTACGGGAACTCGCCGAGCTGGGCTGCGAAGCCACCGCCGTCGCCTGCGACCTGACCGACCGCGCCGCGGTCGCGGACATGCTCGGGGCACTCAAGGCCGAGGGCCGCACCGTCCGTACGGTCGTCCACACCGCCGTCACCATCGAGCTCGCGCCGCTCGCGGAGACGACCCTCGACGACTTCGCGAGGGTCGTCGACGCCAAGGTCTCCGGCGCCCGGCACCTCGACGAACTCCTCGACGACGACGAGCTCGACGCCTTCGTCCTGTACTCCTCCACCGCGGGCATGTGGGGCAGCGGGGCGCACGCCGCCTACGTCGCCGGCAACGCCTACCTCAACGCCCTCGCCGAGCACCGCCGCGCCCGGGGCGCCCGGGCCACGGCCGTCTCCTGGGGCATCTGGGCCGACGACCTGAAGCTCGGCCGCGTCGACCCCGGCCAGATCCGCCGCAGCGGACTCGTCTTCATGGACCCGCAGCTCGCCCTCACCGGGCTGCGGCAGGCCCTCGACGACGACGAGACGGTTCTCGCGATCGCCGACGTGGACTGGGAGCGCTACCACCCGGTCTTCACCTCCGGGCGGCCCGCCCCCCTCTTCGCCGACCTGCCCGAGGTCCGGCGGCTGGAGGAGGGGAGCGCCGAAGTCCAGTCCTCCGGCAGCGAGTTCGTCTCCAGGCTGCGCGGACTGGCCCCGGCCGAACAGGACCGCCTCCTGCTCGACCTGGTACGCGCCGAGGCGGCCACCGCGCTCGGCCACGCCTCGCCGGACGTGCTGTCCGAGGAGCGGGCCTTCCGCGACGTGGGCTTCGACTCGCTGACCGCTGTCGACCTGCGCAACCGGATCGCCGCCGTCACCGGGCTCGCCCTGCCGAGCACCATGGTCTTCGACCACCCCAACCCGCTCGCGCTCGTGGCCTGGCTGCGCGGAGCGATCGCCGGCACCGGGACGGCGGCCGCGGCGCGTGCCGCCGCGGCCCCCGCCGACGACGAGCCCATCGCCATCATCGGCATGAGCTGCCGCTACCCGGGCGGCATCGCCTCCCCGGAGGACCTGTGGCGGCTCGTCGCCGAGGGCGGCGACGCCACCGGCGAGTGGCCCACCGACCGCGGCTGGGACACCGAGGGCCTCTACGACCCCGACCCCGACCGGCCGGGCCGCACCTACTCGACCCGGGGCGGCTTCCTCCACGAAGCCGCCGACTTCGACGCCTCCTTCTTCGGCATCTCGCCCCGCGAGGCGCTGGCCATGGACCCGCAGCAGCGCCTGCTGCTGGAGACCTCCTGGGAGGCGCTGGAGCGCGCCGGCATCGACCCCGCCACCCTGCGCGGCAGCGGCACCGGCACCTTCATCGGCGCCAGCTACCAGGACTACGCCGCCAACGCCGCGACCCCGGCGGGCAGCGAGGGACACGCCATCACCGGCACCATCTCCAGTGTCCTGTCCGGCCGCCTGTCCTACACCTACGGCTTCGAGGGCCCGGCCGTCTCGCTCGACACCGCCTGCTCGTCCTCCCTCGTCGCCCTGCACCTGGCCTGCCAGTCGCTGCGCAACGGCGAGAGCTCCCTCGCCCTCGCCGGCGGCGTCAGCATCATGTCCACGCCGTTCCCGTTCATCGGCTTCAGCCAGCAGCGGGCGATGGCGGCCGACGGCCGCTGCAAGGCCTACTCAGACCAGGCCGACGGCATGAGCCTGGCCGAAGGCGTCGGCCTCGTCCTCGTCGAGCGGCTCTCCGACGCCCTGCGCAACGGGCACGAGGTCCTGGCCGTGATCCGCGGCTCCGCCGTCAACCAGGACGGCGCCTCCAACGGCCTGACCGCCCCCAACGGCCCGTCCCAGCAGCGCGTCATCCGCCAGGCCCTCGCCAACGCCGGCGTGGCCGCCGCCGAGGTCGACGTCGTCGACGGACACGGCACCGGCACCGCCCTCGGCGACCCCATCGAGGCCCAGGCGCTCCTGGCCACCTACGGACAGGACCGCGACCCGGAGCAGCCGCTGCTGCTCGGCTCCGTCAAGTCCAACATCGGCCACACCCAGATGGCGTCCGGCATCGCCAGCGTCATCAAGATGGTCATGGCCATGCGCGAGGAGGCCGTCCCGCGGAGCCTGCACATCGACCGGCCCTCCTCGCACGTCGACTGGAGCTCCGGCGCCATCCGGCTGCTCACCGAGCCGCTGGCCTGGCCGGCCACCGGACACCCGCGCCGTGCGGGTGTCTCCTCCTTCGGACTGAGCGGCACCAACGTCCACACCATCCTCGAACAGGCGCCGGACGAGCGGCCCGAGGAGGAGACGACGGACACGGCCCGCCCGGCCGGGGCCGTCCCCCTGACGCTGTCCGGACGCACCGAAGCGGGCCTGCGCGCCCAGGCCGGCCGACTCCTGTCCCACCTCACCGACCACCCCGGAGCGCCCCTCACCGACCTCGCCTTCTCCCTCGCCACCACCCGGGCCGCCCTGGAGCACCGCGCGGCCGTCGTCACCGACGACCACGACGCGCTCGCCCGCGCCCTGGCCGCCCTGCGCGACGGCACCCCGGACGCCGGCCTGCTCACCGGCGGCCGGAGCCGCGGCCGCCTGGCCTTCCTCTTCACCGGCCAGGGCAGCCAGCGCCCGGGCATGGGACGCGAGCTCTACGAACGCCACCCGGTCTTCGCCGAGGCACTGGACGCCGTACTGGCCCGCTTCGACCTCGAACTCGACCGCCCGCTGCGGGAGATCCTGTTCGCCGCACCGGACACCCCCGAGGCCGCGCTGCTCGACGACACCGGCTGGACCCAGCCGGCCCTCTTCGCCCTCGAAGTGGCGCTGTTCCGGCTCGCCGAGTCCTGGGGCCTGCGCCCCGACTACGTCGCCGGGCACTCCATCGGCGAGTTCGCCGCCGCGCACGCCGCCGGAGTCCTCTCCCTGGCGGACGCCTGCACCCTCGTCGCCGCACGCGGCCGGCTGATGGCCGCCCTGCCCACGGGCGGTGCCATGGCCTCCGTCGAGGCGGCCGAGGACGAGGTGGCGCCCCTGCTCGCCGCGTACGAGGGGCGGGTCTCCGTCGCCGCCGTCAACACCCCGTCGTCCCTGGTCCTCGCGGGCGACGAGGACGCGGTGCTCGCCCTCGCGGCCCGCTTCGAGGAGCTCGGCCGCCGGACCAAGAGGCTGCGCGTCAGCCACGCCTTCCACTCGCCGCACATGGACGCGATGCTGGAGGACTTCGCCCGCGTCGCCGCCGGCGTCATTTACCACGCGCCCTCGCTGCCGTTCGTGTCCACCGTCACCGGCACCCTCGTCACCGCCGACGAACTCCGCTCGCCGGAGTACTGGACCGGACAGGTCCGCGGCACCGTCCGCTTCGCCGACGCCGTCCGCCGGCTCACCGAGCACGGTGTGACCACCTTCTTCGAACTCGGCCCGGACGGAGTGCTCTCCGGCGCGGTCCGCGCGACCGCCGACGAGGAGAGCGGCGCCGTCGCCGTCCCGGCCCTGCGCCGCGACCGTCCCGAGGGCCCGGCCCTCACCACGGCCCTCGCCCGGCTCCACACGCACGGCGTACGGGTCGACTGGACCGCGGTGTTCGCCGGTACCGGCGCCCGGCGGACCGACCTGCCGACCTACCCCTTCCAGCGCGAGCGCTACTGGCCCGAGACGGCCGCCGTGACCTTGGCCGCGGAGGGCCCTGCCGACGGGGCGGACGCCGCGTTCTGGTCGGCGGTCGAGCGCGCGGACATCACGTCCCTTGGCACCTCCCTCGACCTGGACGACGACACCCTCACCGCCGTCGTGCCCGCCCTGGCGTCCTGGCGCCGCAAGCGCGTCGAGCGCTCCACCGTCGACAGCTGGCGCTACCGGGCCACCTGGAAGCCCCTGACCGGCGCCTCCCGCCCCGCGACCCCGTCCGGCACCTGGCTGGTGCTCGCCCCGGCCGACGCCGCCGACCCGGCATGGCTCGACGCGGTCACCGGCGCCCTCGCCACCGACACCGTCCGCCTCGACGTCACCACCCCGCAGCGCGAGGCTCTGGCCGACCGCCTGCGCGAACTGGCCGCCGGAGGCGACGGGTTCACGGGCGTACTGTCCCTGCTGGCCGTGGCCGACGAGGACGGGCGGGACGCCCCCGACGCGCCCGCCGGCCTGCTGCTGACGACGGCCGCCGTACAGGCACTGGGCGACGCCGGCATCGAGGCACCCCTGTGGTGCGTGACGCGCACCGCCGTGGCGGTCGGCCGCTCCGAACAGCTCGCCCGCCCCGCCCAGGCAGCCGCCTGGGGCCTCGGCCGGGTGGTCGCCCTGGAGCACCCCGAGCGCTGGGGCGGCCTCGTCGACCTCCCCGACGAGCTCGCCGACACCACCCTGCGCCGACTGGCCGCCGTCCTCGCCGGAAGCGACGGCGAGGACCAGCTCGCCGTACGCGCCACCGCGACGTACGCCCGCCGGCTGGCCCACCACCCCGTCGGGGACGCCCCCGCACCCGGCGAGTTCCGGCCCGGCGGCACCGTGCTCGTCACCGGCGGCACCGGCGCCCTGGGCGGCCGCGTCGCCCGCTGGCTCGCCGCACGAGGCGCCCGGCACCTGCTGCTCGTCAGCCGCCGCGGCGCCGACGCGCCGGGAGCCGGGGAACTGCGGGCCGCACTGGAGGACTCGGGCGCCCGCGTCACCCTGGCCGCCTGCGACACCGCCGACCGCGACGCGCTCACCGCCGTACTCGCCGCGATCCCCGGGGAACACCCGCTCACCGCGGTGTTCCACACCGCCGGCACCGTCGACGACGGCACCGTGGACACCCTCACCCCCGAGAAGTTCACCGCCGTCCTGCGCGCCAAGGTCACCGCCACCCTCAACCTGCACGAGGCGACCCGCGACCACGGCCTGACCGCCTTCGTCCTCTTCTCCTCCGTCGCCGGCACCCTCGGCGCCCCCGGCCAGGGCAACTACGCAGCCGCCAACGCCTTCCTCGACGCCTTCGCCGAGCACCGCCGCGCGGCGGGCCTGCCCGCGACCTCCCTCGGCTGGGGCCCCTGGGCCGAGGCAGGAATGGCCGCCGACGGACCCGGCGTCGACAGCCGCGTCCGCCGTGGCGGCTTCACCCCCATGGCACCCGGACTCGCCCTCACCGCGATGCGCCACGCCATCGAACACGGCGACACGGCCACGACCCTCGTCGACGTCGACTGGGAGCGCTACGCGGACGTCTTCACCGCGCTCCGCCCCAACCCCTCCGTCGGCGACCTCCCCGAACTGCGCCGGACCGGGGCCACGGCCCCCGCCGGCACACCCGGGACCGCCCTGCGGGAACCCGCGCTGCGCCGGCGGCTCGCCGGGCTCTCCCCGGCCGCGCGCCCGCGGTTCGTCCTCGACCTCCTGCGCGGACAGGTGGCCGCGGTCCTCGGGCACTCCGGCACCGGGAGCGTCGGCGCCGACCAGGCCTTCAGCGACCTCGGCTTCGACTCGCTGACGATCGTCGAACTGCGCAACGCCCTGACGGCCACGACCGGGCTGAAGCTGCCCGCGACCCTCGTCTACGACTACCCGACCCCGCTCGCCCTCGCCGAGTTCCTGCTCACCGAGCTCCTCGGCACCCTGCCCGAGGAGGCCTCCGGCACTCCCGCGCAGGCCGACCGGGCGGTGTCCGAGGACCCCATCGCCATCGTCGGCATGAGCTGCCGCTTCCCCGGCGGCGTCGCATCCCCCGAAGACCTCTGGCGGCTCCTGAGCCGCGGCGAGGACGCGATCGCCGGATTCCCCGCCGACCGGGGCTGGGACCTGGACGAGCTCGCCCGGGGCGCCTCCGCGACCCTCGACGGCGGATTCCTCGACGGCGTCGGACTCTTCGACGCCTCCTTCTTCGGCATCTCGCCCCGCGAGGCCCTCGCCATGGACCCCCAGCAGCGCCTGCTGCTGGAGACCACCTGGGAGGTCTTCGAGCGCGCCGGGATCGACGCGACCACCCTGCGCGGCAGCCGCACCGGCGTCTTCGTCGGCACCAACGGCCAGGACTACGCCACGCTCCTGCGCAAGGGCACCGCCGACGTCCGCGGCCACGTCGCCACCGGCAACACCGCCAGCGTCATGTCCGGCCGGCTCTCCTACGCCCTCGGCCTTGAGGGCCCGGCCGTCACCGTCGACACCGCCTGCTCCTCCTCCCTCGTCGCCCTGCACATGGCCGCGCAGTCCCTGCGCAGCGGCGAGTGCACCCTCGCCCTCGCCGGCGGCGTCTCGGTGATGTCCGGTCCCGACTCCTTCACCGAGTTCACCGTCCAGGGCGGGCTGGCCCCCGACGGCCGCATCAAGGCCTTCGCCGACGCGGCCGACGGCACGGGCTGGTCCGAGGGCGTGGGCGTCCTCGTCCTGGAGCGCCTCTCCGACGCCCGCCGCAACGGCCACGAGGTCTGGGGCATCGTGCGCGGCACCGCCGTCAACCAGGACGGCGCCTCCAACGGCCTGACCGCCCCCAACGGCCGTGCCCAGCAGCGCGTCATCCGCGAGGCACTGGCCGACGCGGGCCTCGCCCCCGCCGACGTCGACGCCGTCGAGGCCCACGGCACCGGCACCACACTCGGCGACCCCATCGAGGCACACGCCCTCATCGCCGCCTACGGACAGGACCGCGAACTCCCGCTGCTGCTCGGCGCGGTCAAGTCGAACCTGGGCCACACCCAGGCCGCGGCCGGCGCCGCGGGCATCATCAAGATGGTCATGGCGATGCGCCACGGCACGCTGCCCAGGACCCTGCACGTCGACGCCCCGACCTCGCACGTCGACTGGTCGGACGGCGCGGTCTCGCTCCTCACCGAGGAGCGGGACTGGCCCGGGACGGGGCGCGCCCGGCGGGCCGGCGTCTCCGCCTTCGGCGTCAGCGGCACCAACGCCCACGTCATCATCGAGCAGGCCCCGGAGGCGGAGGCCGAGCCCGGGGCGCAGGCGCCCGCCACGGCGCAGGGCGCGGTGCCCTGGCCGGTGTCGGCCAAGTCCGAGGCCGCGCTGGCGGCCCAGATCGAGCGGATCTCCGCGCTGACCGGCCCCTCACCCGCCGACGTGGGCTACTCCCTCGCCACCGGCAGGGCCGCGTTCGCCCACCGCGCGGTGCTCCTGGCCGACGGCGGGCGGGTCTCGGAACTCGCGCGCGGCGTCACCCAGGGAGACACCGGGAAGCTCGCGGTGCTGTTCTCGGGGCAGGGCGCGCAGCGCGTCGGCATGGGACGGGAGCTCTACGCCCGCTTCCCGGCGTTCGCCGAGGCCCTCGACGCGGTGGCGGCCCACTTCGACACCGAGTTGGAACGCCCGCTGCGGGACGTCATGTTCGGCGAAGCGGAGGGGCTGGACGAGACCGGGTTCACACAGCCTGCTCTGTTCGCCGTCGAGGTGGCGTTGTTCCGGCTGGCCGAATCCTGGGGGATCCGCCCGGACTTCGTCGCGGGTCACTCGATCGGTGAGATCGCGGCGGCTCACGTGGCCGGGGTGTTCTCCCTGGAGGACGCCTGCCGGCTCGTCGCGGCGCGGGCACGTCTGATGCAGGCACTGCCCGCGGGCGGTGCGATGGTCGCCGTCCAGGCCGCGGAGGAAGAGGTCGCCGGACGGCTGGTGGACGGTGTGTCGATCGCGGCCGTCAACGGTCCGGAGTCGGTCGTCCTCGCGGGCGAGGAGGCCGAAGTGCTCCGCATCGCCGAGGAATTCGCCGCCGAGGGCCGCAAGACCCAGCGACTGTCGGTGAGCCACGCCTTCCACTCCGCGCTCATGGAGCCGATGCTGGCGGACTTCCGCCGGGTCGCCGAGGGCCTGTCCTACGAGGCGCCGCGGATCCCGGTCGTCTCGAACGTGACGGGCGGGCTCGCCACGGAAGAGCTGGTGTGCTCTGCCGAGTACTGGGTCCGCCACGTCCGTGAGACGGTCCGCTTCGCCGACGGTGTACGCACCCTCGCCACCGAAGGCTCCTCCGTCTTCCTGGAGTTGGGACCCGACGGTGTGCTGACGGCCATGGCCCAGCACACCCTGGACGACACCTCCGTGGCCGTACCGGCCCTCCGCAAGGACCGCCCCGAGGAGACGGCCCTGCTCACCGCCCTCGCGCGGCTGCACGTCGCGGGTGTGGACGTGGACTGGGCCGGGCTCTTCGACGGCACCGGCGCCCGCCGCACCGACCTGCCGACGTACCCGTTCCAGCGCGAGTGGTTCTGGCCGGAGAGCGCCCCCGCGGGGGCCGCGCAGGACGGCCCGCAGAACCCCGAGGACGCCGAGTTCTGGGCCGCGGTGGAGCGCGAGGACCTGGCGGCGCTGTCGGCCGACCTGGAGCTGGACGACGCCTCGCTGTCCGCCCTCGTGCCCGCCCTGTCGACCTGGCGCCGCAAGCGCGCCGAGCGCACGGCCGTCGACGGCTGGCGCTACCACGTGACCTGGAAGCCGCTCACCGGAGCCGCGCCGGGCGCGCTCACCGGACCGTGGCTGGCGCTCGTCCCAGAGGGAAGCGCCGCCGACAAGTGGACCGCCGCCGTGATCGCGGCCCTCGGCGAGGACGCCGTCGTGATCGAGGCCGGCCCCGCCGCACTGATCGCGGACCTCACCGAACTCGCCCTGGAGGGACGCCGGTTCACCGGCGTCGTCTCCCTGCTCGCGGCCCCGGCCGCCGACACCCTCCCCGTGGGCCCGGCCCGGCCGGGCGAGGCGGTGGAGGCGCTGGCGGACGCCGGGATCGACGCCCCGCTGTGGTGCGTCACCCGGGGCGCGGTGTCGGTCGGCCGCTCGGACGCGGAGACGAGCGCCGCCCAGGCGGCGGTGTGGGGGCTCGGCCGCGTGACGGCCCTGGAGCACCCGGACCGCTGGGGCGGGCTCGTCGACGTACCGCACGTGCTCGACCGCCGCTCGGCGGACCGCCTCCGCGCCGTCCTGTCCGGCACGGACGGCGAGGACCAGGTGGCCCTGCGCCCCTCCGGCGCCTTCGGCCGCCGGCTGACGCGCGCCACGGCCGACGCCCCGTCGGCGCCGTGGCAGCCGACCGGCACGGTCCTGGTCGCCGGCGACGTGGCCGGCTCCGGCGGACACCTCGTCCGCTGGCTCGCGGAGCAGGGCGCCCAGCGCGTCCTGCTGGCCACGGCCACCGCGCCGGACGCCACGGACCTGGGCACCGAACTCGCCGAACTCGGCACCGAGTTGACACTCGTCACCTGCTCCCCGGCCGATGGCGAGGCGCTGCTGACCGCGCTCGCCGCCCTTCCCGAGACCCAGCCGCTGACCGCAGTGGTGTACGCCGGTGAGGAGGGAGCGCCCTCCGCCGACGGGCCGGGCGCGGCCCTGGCCGCGCTGCACGCGGGCGCCGAGAACCTGGTGGCCGTGGCCGACGCCGCGACCGGCGGGCGGCCCCTGGACGCGTTCGTCCTCTTCTCCTCGATCGCCGGGACGTGGGGCGTGAGCGGCAGGGGAGCGGACGCGGCCGCCGGGGCCTTCCTGGACGCCCTGGCCCTGCGCTACCGCGCCCGCGGACTGCGCGCCCTGTCGGTCTCCTGGGGCGCCTGGGCGGACACCGCCCCCGACGGCCTGGCCGCGCACCTGCGGGCCAACGGGCTGCCCTCGATGGACCCCCGGCGGGCCCTGACCGCGCTCGCCCGGTCCGTCGGCACCGACGCCTCCTCGGTGACGGTCGCCGACGTGCGGTGGGACCGGTTCGCGCCGGCCTTCGCCCGCACCCGGCCCGGCGCCCTCTTCACGGACCTGCCCGAGGCCCGCGAGGCCCTGGCGGGCCCCGCCGAGCCCGGCACGGCGGGACCCGCGTCCGGCCTCCGGGCCGAACTCGCGGCCCGCCCGGCCGCGGAGCGGACCGAGGCGCTGCTGGCCGTGGTCCGCGGCGAGGCGGCCTCGGTGCTCGGGTTCGCCGACGCCGACGCCGTCCCCTCCGGACAGGCGTTCAAGGACCTCGGCTTCGACTCGCTGACCGCCGTCGACCTGCGCAACCAGCTCGCCACCGCGACGGGCCTGGCCCTGCCCGCCACCCTCGTCTTCGACTACCCGACCGCCGAGGCGCTGGCCGGCCACCTGCTGGCCGAACTCCTCGGCGAGGACGGCGAAGAGCTGCCCGGGACGGACGCCCCGGGGGTGCGCGCCGCCGCGGCGGACGACCCGATCGTGATCGTCGGCATGAGCTGCCGCTACCCGGGCGGGGTCCGCTCGCCCGAGGACCTGTGGAACCTGGTCATGGGGGGCGTGGACGCCATCGGCGGCTTCCCCGCCGACCGGGGCTGGGACCTGGACCGGCTGCTGCACGGCGACCGGGACGGCCGGGGCCGGACCGTCGCCCGCGAAGGCGGATTCCTCTACGACGTGGCGGACTTCGACCCCGGCTTCTTCGGGATCTCGCCGCGCGAGGCGATGGTGATGGACCCGCAGCAGCGCATCCTGCTGGAAGCCGCCTGGGAGGCGCTGGAGCGCACCGGCATCGACCCGGCGGAGCTGCGCGGCGGCGACACGGGCGTGTTCATCGGCGGCGGCTCGGGCGACTACCGGCCCGAGGCCGGCCAGCTGGGCCACGCGCAGACCGCGCAGTCGGCCAGCCTGCTCTCCGGCCGGGTGTCCTACAGCTTCGGTCTGGAGGGCCCGTCCGTCAGCGTCGACACGGCGTGCTCGTCGTCGCTGGTGGCGGTCCACCTCGCCGCTCAGGCCCTGCGCAACGGCGAGTGCTCGATCGCGCTCACCGGCGGCGTGACCGTGATGTCCAGCCCGGTGAACTTCATCGAGTTCGGGGAGCTGGGAGCCCTCTCGGCGGACGGCCGCTGCCGGGCCTTCTCCTCCTCGGCCGGCGGCACCGGCTGGTCCGAGGGCGTCGGCGTCCTCGTCCTGGAGCGGCTCTCGGACGCCCGGCGCAACGGGCACGAGGTCCTCGCGGTCCTGCGCGGTTCGGCCGTCAACCAGGACGGCGCCTCCAACGGCCTCACCGCCCCCAACGGCCCCTCGCAGCGCCGCGTCATCCGCCGGGCCCTGGCCAACGCCGGGCTGGCACCGGCCGACGTGGACGCCGTGGAGGCCCACGGCACGGGCACCACGCTGGGCGACCCCATCGAGGCGCAGGCCCTGCTCGCCACCTACGGCAAGGACCGCGAACAGCCGTTGCTGCTGGGGTCGCTGAAGTCCAACATCGGGCACACCCAGGCCGCCGCCGGCGTCGCGGGCGTGATCAAGATGGTCATGGCGATGCGCCACGGCGTCCTGCCCAGGACGCTGCACATCGACGAGCCCTCGACGCACGTCGACTGGACCGCCGGCGCGGTCGAGCTGCTGACCGAAGCGGCCGACTGGCCGGAGACGGGCCGCCCGCGCCGGGCGGGCATCTCGGCCTTCGGCGCCAGCGGCACCAACTCCCACGTCATCATCGAGCAGCCCGCACCGGCCGCCGGACCCGGGCCCGAGCCCGCGGAGGAGCCCGGCCTGCTGCCCGTGCCCGTGTCGGCCGCCGTGCCGGAAGCCCTGCGGGACCAGGCCAGGCAGCTGCACGCCTATGTGAGCGCGCGGCCCGGGCTCACCCCCGCCGCCCTCGCCCAGGCCCTGGCCACCACCAGGTCGGCCTTCGCGCACCGGGCCGCGGTCCTCGCCGGCGGCCGTGACGACCTGCTCCAGGGCCTGGCCGCGCTCGCCGACGGCCTCGCCTCGCCGCAGGTGGTCCAGGGCGGCGCCCCGGCCCGCCGTGGCAAGCTGGCGGTGCTCTTCTCCGGCCAGGGCTCGCAGCGCGTCGGTATGGGCCGCGAGCTCCACGCCCGCTTCCCGGTCTTCGCCGAGGCCCTCGACGCGGTGACCGCGCACCTGGACGCCGAGCTCGAACGGCCCCTGCGGGACGTCATGTTCGACGACGCCGAGCGGCTGGACCGCACCGGATACACCCAGCCCGCGCTGTTCGCCATCGAGGTGGCGCTGTTCCGGCTGGTGGAGTCCTGGGGCATCCGCCCCGACTTCGTCGCCGGGCACTCTGTCGGCGAGATCGCGGCGGCGCACGTGGCCGGGGTGTTCTCCCTGGAGGACGCCTGCCGCCTGGTGGCCGCACGGGCGAGGCTGATGGACGCCCTCCCCCAGGGCGGCGCCATGGTCGCCGTCCGGGCCGCCGAGAGCGAGGTGCTGGCGCACCTGACCGACGGCGTGTCGGTCGCCGCGGTCAACGGACCGGAGTCGGTGGTCCTCTCCGGGGACGAGGACGCGGTGCTCGCCATAGCGGAGAAGTTCACGGCCGACGGGCGCAAGACTAGGCGTTTGCGGGTGAGCCATGCGTTTCACTCGCTGCACATGGACGCCATTCTCGAGGACTTCCGACGGGTCACCCGGAGCGTCGCCTACGGCGCCCCGGCGATCCCGCTCGTGTCCAACCTGACCGGCGAGGCGGCGACCGAGGAGCAGGTGTGCTCCCCGGACTACTGGGTGCGCCACGTCCGCGAGGCCGTCCGCTTCGGCGACGGCGTCCGCACCCTCGCCGAGCGCGGAGCCTCCGTCTTCCTGGAGCTCGGCCCCGACGGCTCGCTGTGCGCCATGGCCCAGGACACCCTCGACGCCCTGGCCTCGACGGCGGTGGCCGTACCGGCCCTGCGCAAGGGCCGCGACGAGGAGGAGTCCCTGCTCACCGCGCTCGCCCGGCTGCACGTCGACGGCCTCGACCCGCGCTGGCCCGCGCTGCTCGGCCCGGCCCGGCCCCGCCGCACCGACCTGCCCACCTACCCCTTCCAGCACCAGCGGTTCTGGCCGCAGCCGCAGCCGGCCACCGGCCCCGGCGCGCCCGGCGGCGAGGACGACGGCTTCTGGTCCGCCGTCCGGGACGAGGACTTCGCCTCGCTCGAATCGACGCTGAACGTCGACGGCGACGCCCTGTCCAAGGTGCTCCCCGCGCTCGCGGACTGGCGCCGCCGGCGCGGCGAGGTGAACACCGTCGACGGCTGGCGGCAGCGGATCACCTGGAAGCCGCTCACCCCCGCCCCCGACCGCACCCCGGCGGGCACCTGGCTCGCCGTGGTCCCGGCGGGACACGCCGACGACCCCTGGGCCGCCGGCGCCGTCGCCGCCCTGGGCCCGGACACCGCGCGCCTGGAGGTGGACGGCCACGGACGCGAGGAACTGGCCGGCCTGCTGCGCCGACAGGCGGCCGGCGGGCCCGGGTTCACCGGCGTGGTCTCCCTGCTCGCCCTCGCGACGGCGCCCGCCTCCGCGGCGGACGCCCCCGAGGGCCTGGCGCTCACCACCACCCTGATCCAGGCGCTCGGCGACGCGGACATCGACGCACCCCTGTGGTGCGTCACCCGCGGCGCCGTCGCGGCCGCGCCGTCCGAGCCGGTGCCCGCCCCCGCCCAGGCCGCCGTATGGGGGCTGGGGCGCGTCGCCGCCCTGGAGTACCCGCAGCGCTGGGGCGGCCTGATCGACCTGCCCGACACCCTCGACGAGCGGTCCGCGGCCCGCTTCGCCGAAGCCCTCGCGGCCCCCGGCGGCGAGGACCAGATCGCGGCACGGCCCTCGGCGGTCCTCGGCCGCAGGCTGGTGCCCGTGCCGGCCGGACGGACCGCTCGGGAGTGGAACCCCACCGGCACCGTCCTGATCACCGGCGGCACCGGAGCGCTGGGCGCCCACGTGGCACGCGAACTCGCCCGGGCGGGCGCGCGGCACCTGCTGCTGCTGGGCCGCCGCGGCCCGGACGCACCCGGCGCGGCCGGACTGCGGGACGAACTCACCGCACTCGGCGCGGACGTCACCCTCGCCGCCTGCGACGCCGCCGACCGCGAGGCGCTCGCCGCGGTCCTCGCGGACATCCCGGCGGACGCGCCCCTCACGGGCGTCGTCCACACCGCGGGCGTCCTCGACGACGGCGTCCTGGACAGCCTCACCCCCGACCGCTTCGAGGCCGTCTTCCACGCCAAGGCCGCCTCGGCCCTGGCCCTGCACGACCTCACACGGGAGTTGGACCTGGAGGTGTTCGCCCTGTTCTCCTCCTCGTCCTCCGCGGTCGGCAACCCCGGCCAGGCCAACTACGCCGCGGCCAACGCCTTCCTGGACGCCCTCGCCGAACGGCGCAGCGCGCAGGGCCTGGCCGCGACCTCGATCGCCTGGGGCCCCTGGAGCGGCGGCGGCATGGCCGCCGACGGCCGGGCGGCCGCCGCGGCCCAGCGCACCGGGATCCGGCCGCTGGACCCCGCCCTCGCCGTCACGGCACTGCGCCGGGCCGTCATGGACGGCCGGCCCACCGAGGTCGTCGTCGAGGTCGAACGCGACCGGTTCGTACGGAACTTCACCGCCGTACGGCCCAGCCCGCTCCTCGCGGAGCTGACCGCGCCCGCCGAGCACCGCCCGGCCGGGAACACCGGCGAGGAGGCCACGGGCACCGCCCTGCGCGACAAGCTGACGGGCCTGTCGCCCGCACAGCGCTCCGAAGCCGTACTGGACCTGGTGCGCGACCGGGCCGCCGCCGTCCTGGGCCACCCCACCGCCGACGCCGTCGGCGCCGACCGGGCCTTCCGGGACCTCGGCTTCGACTCCCTCGCCGCGGTCGAGCTGCGCAACCAGCTCGGCGCCGCGACCGGACTGGGCCTCGCCGCCACCCTCGTCTTCGACCACCCGAGCCCCGTCGACCTGGCCGGCCACATCCTGGGCCTGCTCGTCCCCGACGACGGGCCCGGCGAAGCGGCCGACGGGACCGACCTCGACCAGTCCGGCGTCAGGGCCCTGCTCGCCTCCGTCTCCGTGGCCCAGCTGCGCGAGATCGGCGTGCTCGAACCCCTGCTGAAGCTCGCCGCGCGGACCGCCGGGGCGGGCGGCGACGCCACCGCGCGGACGGCGGCGGACGCCTATGACGAGTCGATCGACGCCATGGACGTCGACGACCTGGTGCAGGCGGCACTGGACGGCAATTCCCACCACGAGCGCGACTGACGGAGCGGAAAGAGCGGAACATGACCACACCCAGCGAAAAAGTAGTCGAAGCTCTCCGCACCTCCCTGAAGGAAGCCGAGCACCTGCGCCGGCAGAACCACAGGCTCGTCGCCGCGGCCACGGAGCCGATCGCGATCGTGGCGATGGGCTGCCGCTACCCCGGAGGCGTGAACTCGCCCGAGGACCTGTGGGAGCTCCTGGCCGCCGGCAAGGACGCGATCTCCGGCTTCCCCACCGACCGCGGCTGGGACCTCGCCGCCCTGCGGGAGGCCGGGGCCGACAAGCGCGGCAACACCGTCAGCCAGGAAGGCGGCTTCCTCGACAGCGCGGTCGGCTTCGACGCGGGATTCTTCGGGATCTCGCCGCGCGAGGCCGTCACCATGGACCCCCAGCAGCGGCTGCTGCTGGAGACCTCCTGGGAGGCGATCGAGCGCGCCGGCATCGACCCGGTATCCCTGCGCGGCAGCGGCACCGGCGTCTTCGTCGGAACGAACGGACAGGACTACGCCTACCTGCTCGTGCGCTCCCTCGCCGACGCCACCGGCGACATCGGCACCGGCATCGCCGCCAGCGCCACCTCCGGACGGCTCTCCTACACCCTGGGCCTGGAGGGCCCGGCGGTGACCGTCGACACGGCGTGCTCCTCCTCGCTCGTGGCCCTGCACACGGCGGCCCACGCCCTCCGCGCCGGCGAGTGCTCGCTGGCGCTGGTCGGCGGAGTGAACGTCATGTCGTCCCCCGGATCCCTGATCGAGTTCAGCCGGCAGGGCGGGCTCGCGTCGGACGGCCGCTGCAAGGCCTACTCCGACGCGGCCGACGGCACCGGCTGGTCCGAGGGCGTGGGCGTCCTCGTCGTCGAACGGCTCTCCGACGCCCGCCGCAACGGGCACCCCGTCCTCGCCCTGGTGAAGGGCTCGGCGGTCAACCAGGACGGCGCCTCCAACGGCTTCACAGCCCCCAACGGGCGGGCCCAGCAGCGGGTGATCCGGCAGGCCCTGGCCGCCGCCGGGCTCTCCGCGCAGGACGTGGACGCCGTCGAGGGCCACGGCACCGGCACCCCGCTCGGCGACCCGATCGAGGCCCGGGCCCTGCTCGCGACCTACGGGCAGGGGCGCGACCCCGAACGGCCGCTGCTGCTCGGGTCGGTGAAGTCCAACATCGGCCACGCCCAGGCGGCCGCCGGCGTCGCGGGCGTCATCAAGACCGTCATGGCGATGCGGCACGGAGTGCTGCCCGGCACCCTGCACGTGGACGCGCCGTCCTCGCACGTCGACTGGTCGGCCGGCGCGGTGGAGCTGCTGACGGAGCCGCGGGCGTGGCCGGACGTCGACCGGCCGTGGCGCGCCGGGGTGTCGTCCTTCGGGATCAGCGGCACCAACGCCCACGTGATCCTGGAGCAGGCGGAGCCCGCCGAGGAGCCGGCCGGGCCCCCGGCGGCCCCGCCCGGTGTCGTGCCGTGGCTCGTCTCGGCGAAGTCCGAGGAGGCCCTGACGGCCCAGATCGAGAGGCTCCCGCCGTCGGCCGGGTCGCTGTCGCCGGCCGACGTGGGCTTCTCGCTGGCCACGGGACGGTCGGTGTTCGAGCACCGCGCCGTACTGCTCGCCGGCGGCCCCGACGGCGGTCCGACCGAGGCGGCCCGGGGACGCGCGAGCACGGGACGTTCGCTCGCGGTGCTGTTCTCGGGGCAGGGTGCGCAGCGGGTGGGGATGGGCCGGGAGTTGTACGGCCGTTTCCCGGTGTTCGCGGAGGCGTTGGATGCGGTGCTGGCGCATTTCGAGGGTGATGTGCGTGAGGTGATGTTCTGTGATGCGGAGCGGTTGAACGGGACGGGGTTCACGCAGCCTGCTCTGTTCGCTGTCGAGGTGGCGTTGTTCCGGTTGGTGGAGTCGTGGGGGATCCGTCCGGACTTCGTCGCGGGGCATTCGATCGGTGAGATCGCGGCGGCGCATGTGGCGGGGGTGTTCTCGTTGGAGGATGCCTGCCGACTGGTGGCTGCTCGTGCGCGGTTGATGAACGCGCTTCCTGCGGGCGGTGCGATGGTGGCCGTCCAGGCTGCGGAAGGGGATGTTGCCGCGCGGCTGGTGGATGGTGTGTCGATCGCGGCGGTCAATGGCCCGGAGTCGGTCGTCATCGCCGGTGATGAAACCGAAGTACTCCACATTGCGGAGAGGTTCGCTGCCGAGAGCCGTAAGACACAGCGTCTGTCGGTGAGTCACGCTTTCCACTCGCCGTTGATGGATCCGATGCTGGATGAATTCCGCCGGGTCGCAGAAGGCATTTCGTTCCGGGCTCCGCAGCTTCCGATGGTTTCGAATGTGACCGGCGGGCTCGCTGACGAAGGGCTGGTGTGCTCGGCGGAGTACTGGGTGAGGCATGTGCGGGAGACCGTCCGTTTCGCGGACGGTATACGTGCTCTGGCGTCCGAAGGTGCTTCGGTCTTCCTGGAGTTGGGTCCGGACGGTGTGCTGACGGCCATGGCCCAGCACAGTCTGGACGACGGCCCGGTGGCGGTGTCCGCGCTGCGCAAGGGCCGCCCCGAGGAAACGGCCCTGCTCACCGCCCTCGCGCAGCTCCACGTCGTCGGTGTCGGAGTCGACTGGGCCGCGTGGTTCGCCGGCACGGGCGCGCGCCGCGTGGACGTCCCCACGTACGCGTTCCAGCACGAGCGGTACTGGCCGAAGCTGGCGGCCCCGGCGGGCGATGTGTCCGCCGCGGGCCTGATGCCCGCGGAGCACCCGCTGCTGGGCGCGGCGGTATCGCCCGCGGGCTCCGGCGGAATGCTGTTCACGAGCAGGCTGTCGGCGCGGACGCACCCCTGGCTGCTCGACCACATGGTGGACGGCGTGCCCGTGTTCCCCGCCGCCGGATTCCTCGAACTGGCCATCCGCGTGGGCGACCAGGTCGGCTGCGACCGGGTCGACGAGCTCACCTTCGGCGAGCCCCTCGTGCTGCCCGAGGAAGGCGCCGTGCTCCTCCAGGTGTGGGCCGGTGCCCCCGACGCGGCGGGCGCGCGCAAGGTGAGCGTCCACTCGCAGATCGCCGACTCCGCGGACCAGACGTGGACGGAGCACGCCGTCGGTGTCCTGAACTCCGGTGAGTGGACCGCCGAGTTCGACGCGTCCGTGTGGCCGCCGAGCGGAGCCGTGGCCGTGGACCCGGAGGATCTCGCCGAGGGCACCGGGCACGGCCCGGTGTTCCGGACCCTGCGCGCGGTCTGGACCCGCGGCGACGAGACGTTCGTCGAGGCGGCGCTCCCGGGCCGGGCGGACGACGCCGGGGCCTTCGGGCTGCACCCCGCGCTGCTGGAGGCGGTCACGCAGGCGACCGGGCTCGCCGGGGACCTCGCGCCGGCGTCGTGGGCGGGCGTATCGCTGCATGCCGGTGGCGCTCCAGCGGTGCGGATACGCCTCGCGAAGACCGGCGATGACGCGTTCTCCGTCGCCGTGGCGGACATCGCGGGCGCGCCCGTCCTGTCGGCGGACTCGCTGGTCCTCGGCGCCCGGACGGCCGTCTCGGCACGCCGCGACGGAGCGGAGCGGGGCGCGCTGCTGCGCCTGGAGTGGGTGGCGACCCCCGAGGGGCGGACTCCTTCCGGCGAGGTCCGGAGCACCACGCTCGGCGCGGATGGGCCGGCGTCGCTCACGGACGTCCCGGACCTGGTCGTGGTCCCGGTGTCGGGTGCGGGCGGCGACGTCCCGGGCGCGGTGCACGGGCTGACGGCGCGCGTCCTGGAGCTGATGCAGGAGTGGCTCGCGGGGGAGAGGTTCGCCCACGCGCGGCTGGTGTTCGTGACGAACGGAGCGGTGTCCGGCGGCGATCCGGCCGGCGCCGCGGTGTGGGGTCTGGTGGGGTCGGCGCAGTCGGAGCACCCGGACCGGTTCGTCCTGGTGGACGCCGAGGACGGGGACGTCCCGGCCCTTCTGCGGGCCCTGCCGGGCCTGCTGGCCTCGGGCGACGCCCAGTTCGCCGTGCGCGACGGCGCCGTGTGCGTGGCCCGGCTGGCCCGGCTGCCCGAGCGGGCCGACGCGCAGGCCGCCGCCCCCGGGTGGAACGCGGACGGCACGGTGCTGATCACGGGCGGTACGGGTGGCCTGGGCGGTGTGCTGGCCCGGCATCTGGTGGCCGAGCGCGGCGTGCGGCACCTGACGCTGGTGAGCCGCCGGGGCGCGGCGGCCCCGGGCGCGGCGGAGCTGCGCGACGAGCTGGTCGCTCTCGGCGCCGATGTGGTGGTCGAGGCGTGCGACATCGCCGACCGCGCCGCGGCCGCGCGGCTGCTGGCCGCCCTGGAGCGCCCGCTGGCCGCGGTCGTCCACACGGCCGGTGTGCTGGACGACGGCGTGGTCACGTCGCTGTCCGCCGAGCGGCTGTCGGGCGTGCTGCGGCCGAAGGCCGACGCCGCCTGGCACCTGCACGAGCTCACCCGGGAGACGGACCTCGGCGCGTTCGTCCTCTTCTCGTCGGCCTCGGGCGTCATGGGCGGCGCGGGTCAGGGCAACTACGCCGCAGGCAACGTCTTCCTCGACGCGCTCGCCCGGCACCGGGCGGCGCTGGGCCTGCCCGCGCAGTCGCTGGCCTGGGGAGCGTGGGCGCAGGCCGACGGCATGACGGGCGCCTTGTCCGAGGCGGACATGCGGCGCATCGCGGCGTCCGGCGTGCCGCCGCTGTCGGTCGAGCAGGGCCTGGCGCTGTTCGACGCCGCCACCGCGTCGGACGAGGCGTTCGTCGTCCCGATCGGCCCGGTCGCCCCGGGCACCCGGGTCCGCGGCGAGGTACCGCCGCTGCTGCGGGGCCTCGTCAAGGGCGCCCGCCGCACGGCCGCGAGCTCCGCGGGCGGTGCCGAAGCGGCCGCGACGCTCGGCCGCCGGCTGCGGGAGGCGCGGCCAGACGAGCGCGCGCGCCTCGTGGTGGATCTGGTGCGGACGGAGGCGGCCGCTGTGCTGGGGCATGCGTCGGCGAAGGCCGTCGACGCGCGGAAGGAGTTCCGGGACCTGGGGTTCGACTCGCTGACCGCCGTCGAGCTGCGCAACCGGCTGACCGCGGTCACGGGTCTGCGGCTGTCCGCGACCCTCGTCTTCGACTACCCCAACCCCACCGCACTCGCCGGACACCTCGTCTCGCAGCTCGTGGACGAGGCCGCGGCCGACGCGGGCCCCGCACTCCTCGCGGAACTCGAACGGATCGACTCCGTGCTCGCCGCGGGCGAGCCGGACGCCCGCACCCGGGCCGCCGTCTCCAGCCGTCTGTTCCAGATGCTGGAGAAGTGGCGGGGGACCGGAGCGGAGGACGCCGGCGCCGAAGTCGCCGAGCGGATCGAAGCCGCCGGCACCGATGAGATCTTCGCCTTCATCGACAACGAGCTCGGCCGTCACAGCGATCGCTGAATCCGGCCTCCATATCCACAGGGAAGGTTTCTCTCGTCATGTCGAACGACAAAAAGCTCGTTGACTACCTGAAGTGGGTCACGGCCGATCTGCACCAGACCCGCCAGCGGCTGCTGGAGGCCGAGTCCGGCAAGCAGGAGCCCATCGCCGTCGTGGGGATGTCCTGCCGGCTGCCGGGCGGGGTGCGGTCGCCGGAAGAGCTCTGGCAATTGCTGGACGACGGACGGGACGGCATCTCGGCGTTCCCCACGGACCGGGGCTGGAACCTCGATCTCCTCGACGGGGACGGAAGCGGCGGCAGCGCGCCGGCCGAGGGCGGCTTCGTCGACGCCACCGCCTTCGACGCCGACTTCTTCGGCATCTCCCCGCGCGAGGCCGTGGCGACGGACCCGCAGCAGCGGCTGCTGCTGGAGAGCTCCTGGGAGGCGCTGGAGGGCGCCGGCATCGACCCCGTGTCCCTGCGGGGCAGCGAGACCGGCGTCTTCATCGGCACGAACGGCGTCGACTACGTCGGCGTCGTGATGAACTCCCGCGAGGACGTCGAGGCGCACGGCAGCACCGGACTCGCGGGCAGCGTCCTCTCCGGCCGGCTCTCGTACAGCTTCGGCCTGGAGGGCCCGGCGGTCACCGTCGACACCGCGTGCTCGTCCTCGCTCGTCTCGCTGCACCTGGCGGCCCACGCGCTGCGCAACGGCGAGTGCTCGCTCGCGCTGGCCGGCGGTGTGACGGTCCTTTCGACCCCGATGAGCTTCGCCGGATTCAGCCGGCAGGGCGGCCTGGCGGCGGACGGCCGCTGCAAGGCGTTCGCGGACTCCGCCGACGGCACCAGCTGGTCCGAGGGCGTGGGCGTCCTCGTCCTGGAGCGCCTCTCCGACGCCCGCCGCAACGGGCACGAGATCCTGGCGGTCGTCCGCGGCTCCGCCGTCAACCAGGACGGCGCCTCCAACGGGCTGACCGCCCCCAACGGCCCGTCCCAGCAACGGGTGATCCAGCAGGCGCTGGCGAGCGCCGGGCTGTCGGCGTCCGAGGTGGACGCGGTCGAGGCGCACGGCACGGGCACCACCCTCGGCGACCCGATCGAGGCGCAGGCGCTGCTCGCCACGTACGGCCGGGACCGGGACCCCGAGCGGCCGCTGTGGCTCGGGTCGATCAAGTCGAACATCGGTCACACCCAGGCGGCGGCCGGCGTCGCGGGCATCATCAAGGTGATCCTGGCGATGCGGCACGGCGTCCTGCCGAAGACGCTGCACGTGGACGCGCCGTCCTCGCACGTGGACTGGTCGGCCGGCGCGGTGGAGCTGCTGACGGAACCTCAGAAGTGGCCGGAGACCGACCGGCCGCGGCGCGCGGGTGTCTCGGCGTTCGGGATCAGCGGCACCAACGCCCACGCCATCATCGAGCAGGCCCCGGCCCCCGAGGAGCCCGGTGCCGGGGACGAGGGCGGGCCGAAGACCTCGCTGTCGGCCGTGCCGTGGCCCGTCTCGGCGAAGTCCGAGGAGGCGCTGGCCGCGCAGCTGGAGCGGATCCTCACGCTGGCGGGCCCTTCCCCGCTCGACGTCGGCTTCTCGCTGGCGACCTCCCGCGCACAACTCGTACACCGCGTGGTCCTGCTGGCCGGGGACGACGGGACCGTCGAGGTCGCGCGCGGATCGGCCGAGGACAGGTCCGGGAATCTCGCGGTGCTGTTCTCCGGACAGGGTGCGCAGCGGGTGGGGATGGGCCGGGAGCTGTACGGTCGTTTCCCGGTGTTCGCGGAGGCGTTGGATGCGGTGCTGGCGCATTTCGAGGGTGATGTGCGTGAGGTGATGTTCTGTGATGCGGAGCGGTTGAACGGGACGGGGTTCACGCAGCCTGCTCTGTTCGCTGTCGAGGTGGCGTTGTTCCGGTTGGTCGAATCCTGGGGGATCCGTCCGGACTTCGTCGCGGGGCATTCGATCGGTGAGATCGCGGCGGCTCATGTGGCGGGGGTGTTCTCGTTGGAGGATGCCTGCCGTCTCGTCGGGGCGCGTGCGCGGTTGATGAACGCGCTTCCCGCCGGTGGTGCGATGGTCGCGGTTCAGGCTGGGGAAGGGGATGTTGTCGCGCGGCTGGTGGATGGTGTGTCGATCGCCGCCGTCAATGGCCCCGAGTCGGTGGTCATCGCCGGTGTTGAGGCCGAAGTGCTGCACATTGAGAAGAAGTTCATCGCCGAGGGGCGTAAGACGCAGCGTCTGTCAGTGAGTCATGCTTTTCACTCGCCGTTGATGGATCCGATGCTGGATGAATTCCGCCGGGTCGCCGAAGGTATTTCGTTCCGGGCTCCGCAGCTTCCGATGGTTTCGAATGTGACCGGCAAGCTCGCTGACGAAGAGCTGGTGTGCTCGGCGGAGTACTGGGTCCGGCATGTGCGGGAGACGGTCCGGTTCGCCGACGGTATACGTGCTCTGGCATCCGAAGGGGCCTCGGTCTTCTTTGAGTTGGGTCCGGATGGTGTGCTGACGGCGATGGCCCAGCACAGCCTGGACGACGGCCCGGTGGCGGTGTCCGCGCTCCGCAAGGACCGCCCCGAGGAGACCGCCCTCCTCACCGCCCTCGCGCGGCTCCATGTCGCGGGTGTCGAGGTGGACTGGTCCGGGCTCTTCGCCGGTACCGGCGCCCGCCGCACCGACCTGCCCACCTACCCCTTCCAGCACGAGCGCTTCTGGCCCAGGCCCGCCGCGCTCGCCGGGGACGTGACCGGCGCGGGTCTGCTGCCCGCCGAACACCCGCTGCTGGGCGCGATGCTCGCTCTCGCGGACTCCGGCGAAGTGGTGTTCACGGGCAGGCTGTCGCTCCAGACCTACCCGTGGCTCATCGACCACGCCATCGGTGGGAACGTCCTCTTCCCGGCCACCGGCTTCCTGGAACTGGCCATGCGCGCCGGTGACCAGGTCGGTTGCGACAGGGTCGAGGAGTTCGTCCTCCTCACCCCCCTCGTGCTGCCGGAGGAGGGTGCCGCACTGGTCCAGGTGCTGGTCGGTGCCCCCGACGAGGCGGGCGTCCGCACGATCTCCGTGCACTCGTGCGCCGACGGCGCGCCCGACGGACCGTGGATCCAGCACGCCAATGGCACGCTGACCGGCGGGGAGCGGATCGAGGACTTCGGTTCGCAGGCCTGGCCGCCGCCGGACGCGGTGGCCGTGGACCTGGAGGGCTTCTACGAGGGGACCGGCTACGGCCCCGCGTTCCAGGGCCTGCGCTCGGTCCGGCAGCGCGGGAACGAGGTCTTCCTCGAAGCCGCGCTGCCGGGCGACATCGCCGGTGAGGCCGCGTCGTTCGGGCTCCACCCGGCGCTGCTGGACGCGGTGATCCAGTCCCACCGCATGGCCGGTGTCGGCGACGAGGGCCAGCTCCTCATGCCGTTCGCGTGGCAGGGCGTGTCGCTGCACGCAGGCGGTGCCTCGACCGTTCGGGCCCGGGTCACGAGGACCGGCGACGACCGTGTGTCCATCACGGCCGTCGACGTCGAAGGCGCGCCCGTGCTGTCGGCGGAGGCCCTGATCCTGCGCGGCACATCGGGAGCGGCGGCCCCGGCGTCCGCGCCACGCAGCGCCGAGTACGACACGCTGCTGTCGCTGGACTGGGTGCCCGCCCCCGAGGTGCCGTCCACCGGGGCCCGGTGCGTGGTCCTGGGCGCCGACGGGCTCGGCGCGGGCGCGTCGGTCGCCTCCCTGGCGGACCTCACGGGCCACGAGGACCTGGTGCTGGTTCCCGTGTCCGGTACGGGCGACGATGTGCCCGCCGCCACCCACGAGCTGACGGCCCGGGTCCTGGACCTGCTCCAGTCCTGGCCGGCAGATGGGCGGTTCGCGGACTCGCGTCTGGTGTTCGTCACCCGCGGTGCCGTCGCGGCCGATGAGGGCGAGACCGTACGGGACCTGGCCGCGGGCGCGGTGTGGGGTCTGGTGCGGTCGGCGCAGTCGGAGAATCCGGGCCGGTTCGTGCTGCTGGACGCCGAGAAGGGCGACCTCCCGGCCACGCTCCCGCTCCTGCCGGGCCTGCTGGCCGCCGGTGACGAGGAGTTCGTGGTGCGCGACGGTGCCGTGCGGGTGGCACGGCTGGGTTCCCTGGGCGGTGGTGCGGGGCTGCTGCCGCCTGCCGGGGTGCCGTGGCGGCTGGACTCCGGCGCCAAGGGGAGCTTGGACAAGCTGTTGCTCGCACCGTGCCCGGAGGTTCTGGAGCCGCTCGGGCCGGGGCAGGTGCGGATCGAGGTCCAGGCCGCGGGTGTGAACTTCCGCGATGTGCTCAACGCCTTGGGCATGTATCCGGGTGAGGCCGGGCGGCTGGGTGCCGAGGGCGCCGGCGTGGTGACCGAGACCGGCCCCGGAGTGCGTGGACTGCGCGTGGGCGACCGGGTGTTGGGCATGATGTTCGGTGGTTTCGGCCCGGTGGCCGTGTGCGACGAGCGGCTCCTCGCCAGGATTCCTGACGGCTGGTCGTCCGCTCAGGCCGCGTCCGTTCCGCTGGTCTTCCTGACCGCTCTGTACGCCCTGAAGGACCTCGCGGCCCTGAAGCCCGGCGAGCGGATCCTCATTCACGCCGGTGCGGGTGGCGTCGGCATGGCGGCGATCCAGCTGGCCCGTCACCTCGGTGCCGAGGTGTTCGCCACGGCGAGCGAGGGCAAGTGGGACACCCTGCGCGGACTCGGCGTCCCGGACGACCACATCGCGTCGTCCCGCACCACCGATTTCGAGCAGCGTTTCCTGGAGGTCACGGACGGCCGCGGCGTCGATGTGGTGCTCAACGCGCTCGCCGGCGAATTCGTGGATGCCTCACTGCGGTCGACCGCTCCCGGCGGCCGGTTCCTGGAGATGGGCAAGACCGACATTCGTGACCCGGAGTCGGTCGCCGCCGTCCACTACCGCGCCTTCGACCTCGGCGAGGCAGGCCCCGAACGGACCCAGGAGCTGCTGTCCGAGCTGCTGGAGCTGTTCGCCGCCGGTGCGCTGAGCCTGCTGCCGGTCGCGACGTGGGACGTACGGCGGGCTCCTGAGGCGTTCCGTCACATGAGCCGGGCCCAGCACATCGGCAAGATCGTGCTGACCATGCCGCGCACGTGGGCCGTGGACGGCACTGTCTTGATCACCGGAGGCACGGGTGGTCTGGGCCGTGAGCTGGCCCGTCACCTGGTGACCGAACGTGGTGTGAAACACCTGTTGCTGGTGAGCCGGAGCGGCCCGGAGGCACCGGGCGTGTCCGAGCTGCGCGACGAGTTGGCCGGCCGTGGTGCCGAAGTCGGTGTCGTCGCTTGCGATGTGGCGGACCGTGAGGCGGTGGCGGGGCTCGTGGCCTCGGTCCCGGCCGAGCACCCGCTGACCGCGGTGATCCACACCGCCGGTGTCCTCGATGACGGCGTGGTGACCTCGCTGAACGCCGAGCGGATGTCGGGTGTGCTGCGTCCGAAGGTGGACGGCGCGTGGCATCTGCACGAGGCCACCAAGGGCCTCGACCTGGCCGCGTTCGTGCTGTTCTCGTCCATTTCCGGCGTCATGGGCACTCCGGGGCAGGGCAACTACGCGGCGGGCAACGTCTTCCTCGACGCCCTGGCCCACCACCGCCGCGCACAGGGCCTGCCCGCCCAGTCCCTGGCGTGGGGCGCGTGGGCACAGGGCAGCGGAATGACGGCCGCGCTGACCGAGGCGGACATGCAGCGCATCGCCGCGTACGGGGCGTCGCCCCTCTCCGTCGAGCAGGGGCTGGCCCTGCTCGACGCGGCCGAGGCGTGCGACGCGGCTCACCTCGTCGCGCTCGGCCGCGCCTCCGGGCCGGTACGGGTCGCCGGTCCCGTACCGCCCGTACTGCGCGGCCTGGTCAAATCCGGCCGCCGCGCCGCCGCCTCGGCCACCGGTGCCGGCACGGCGCAGCAGTTCGCCCGGCAGCTGGCGGAACTGGGCGAGGGCGAGCGCGCCCGCCTCGTGACCGACTTGGTGCGGAGCGAGGCCGCGGCCGTGCTGGGGCACGCGTCGGCCCAGGGCATCGAGGTCCACCGGGACTTCTTCGAGCTGGGCTTCGACTCCCTGACCGCGGTCGAGCTCCGCAACAGGATCGCCGCGGCCACCGGGCTGCAGCTGCCCGCCACCGTGGTCTTCGACAACCGGACCCCCGAGAACCTCGCCACGTGGCTGCGCAGCGAACTCGCCGATCGGCCGGGCCCGGACGGCTCCCCGTCCGGCGCGGCGCCCGGGGGCCCGGCCGCCGGGCAGGAGGTCGACTCGCTGGAGCGGATGTTCCTCGACGCGGTGGAAAGAGGCAGGATCCTGGAGGCCCGGCTCATGGTGAAGGCCCTGGGCGGCATCCGCCCGACCTTCGAGAGCACGGCCGAGCTGGAGGACCTGCCGCTGGCCACCACGCTCGCCGAGGGCCCCGTCAAGCCCCGGCTGATCTGCGTCAGCACGCCCACCGCCAACGGCGGCGTCCACGAGTACGCCAGGTTCGCCGCGTCCTTCCGGGGCAGGCGGCACGTCAGCGCCGTGCCGCTGATCGGCTTCGCCGCGGGGGAGCGGCTGCCCGCCACGGCCGAGAGCGCGGCCAGGGTCATCGCGGAAAGCGCGCTGCGCGCGAGCGACGGCGAGCCCTTCGTCCTGGTCGGACACTCCTCCGCCGGAGCGTTCGCCTACGCGGCCGCGTGCCTGCTGGAGAGCACGTGGGGCATCAAGCCCGCGGCCGTGGTGCTGCTGGACACCCTCAGCATCCGGCACGACAACAAGGAGGACAGCGAGGACCACGACTATCACGGCCTGATACGGCATTTCTTCACGGTCGACGAGGTCTCCCCGGTGCGGATGACCAACTCCAGGCTGTCCGCGATGGGCTGGTGGATGAGCCTGCTCAAGGGGCTCGACGTGCAGCACACGACCGCTCCCGTGCTGACCCTCCAGGCGGCGAGGCAGGTTGCCGGTCTCGAGCCCGCCGCAGCCGGGTCCGACGGTCCGGGCGGCGAGGAGAAGCCCGCCCTGATCCCGTCGGCCTGCGTCCGCACGGTCGACGCCGACCACTTCTCCATCGTCAAGGAGCATGCCGCACCGACCGCGGAGACCGTGGAGGACTGGCTCGACTCCGTCGGCGGAGCGTGACAGCACCGCGGTGACGCACGTCGTTCCACCGACCGCCGAGTGATCGGTTCCGACCCAAGCGTGAAAGGCAAAACCTTCCATGACCGCTTCCCCCCAGGAACTTCCCTCCCTCAGCCTTGAGACGCCTGCCTTATTGACGGTGAGCCCGCTGCTGCGCGAACTGCAGGAACAGGGGCCGGTCTGCCGGGTGCGCACCCCCGCCGGGGACGAGGGGTGGCTGGTGACCCGCCACGCCGAGCTCAAGCAGCTGCTGCACGACGAGCGGATCGGCCGCTCCCACCCCGACCCGGCGAACGCGCCGCGGTACGTCAGGAGCGCCTACCTGGACCTGATGATCACCGACACCGACGCCGAGGCCGGACGCCGGACGCACAGCGAGTACCGCCGGCTGCTCACGCCGATGTTCTCCGCCCGGCGGGTGCGCGATATGCAGCCGCAGGTGGCAGGGGTCGTGGACGCCGTACTTGACCGGTTCATCGCCCAGGGGTCGCCCGGCGACCTGCACGGCGGCGTCTCCACACCGGTCGCCCTGACGGTCCTCTGTGACATCATCGGCATCCCTGTGGAGAGCCGCGAACAGCTGACGACGCTGCTGTCCCAGATGGCCCTGCTGAACGACCGCGAGAGCGTGGAGCGCGGACAGCGCGGCCTCTTCGCGTTCATCGAAGGGCTCGTCGAGCAGAAGCGGGCCACGCCCGGCGACGACATCATGACCCGGCTGAGCGAGGGAGGGCTGCCCGAGGCGCGCGTGGCACCGCTGGCGGTGGGCCTGCTGTTCGCCGGGCTGGACAGCGTCGTCACGATCATGGACGACGGCGTGGTGCTCCTGAGCGCCCACCCCGAGCAGCGCGCGGCGGCACTGGCGGACCCGGACCTGATGACGCTCGCCGTGGAGGAAGTGCTGCGGGCGGCCAAGGCCGGCGGGTCGGTCCTGCCGCGCTACGCCTCCGAGGACGTCGAGATCGGCGGGGTGACCATCCGGTCCGGGGACCTGGTCCTGTTCGACTTCAGCCTCTCCAACTTCGACGAGCGGGCCTACACCGAACCGGAGCGGTTCGACATCACCAGGTCCCCCAACCCGCACATGACCTTGGCCCACGGCATCTGGCACTGCATCGGCGCCCCCCTGGCGCGCATCGAGCTGAAGACGGTGTTCACCAAGCTGTTCACCCGCCTGCCCGACCTGCGCCTGGTACGTCCGGTGGACGAGCTGCGGCTGCTGGACGGCCAGCTCTCCGGCGGCCTCACCGAGCTGCCCGTGGCCTGGTAGACCGCACTTCCCCGTGCCCGGCGGCGGCCTCCACCGCGACGTCCGGGACGTTGCCCGTACGCACACCTCGCGCTCGCCACGCGATCGGGGCCGTGCGTACGGGCAACGTGCTTTAGGGAAACCCACAGTCAGTCTTGAGCAGGATGGCCTTTGATAACGGGTCAGACGTGAGTGTCGACGCTCTGTGCCCCAGAACTGGCATTCCACGAGGAGTTGGCGTCCTGATGTCGAACGAGGCGAAGCTGCGCGAGTACCTCAAACGAGCGATCGCGGACCTCCACGAGACCCGCCAACAGCTGGGTGAGACGGAGCAGAAGCAGCGCGAGCCCATCGCGATCGTCTCCATGGCCTGCCGCTTCCCCGGTGGTGTCCGCTCGCCGGAAGAGCTCTGGGAACTGCTGCGGGACGGCGTCGACGCGATCTCCGCCTTCCCCGGGAACCGCGGCTGGGACCTCGACACGCTCTACGACCCCGACCCGGCACACCAGGGCACCTCCTACGCCCGCGAGGGCGGATTCCTCCACGACGCGGGCGAGTTCGACTCCGGCTTCTTCGGGATCTCCCCGCGCGAGGCCCTCGCCATGGACCCCCAGCAGCGGCTGCTGCTGGAGACCGCGTGGGAGGCCGTCGAACGGGCCGGCATCGACCCCGAATCCCTCGCGGGCAGCCGCACCGGCGTGTTCGTCGGCACCGGCCACGGCGGGTACGACACGGAGAGCGCCCGACGGCTGGACGAGGTCGGCGGGCACCTGCTGACCGGCAACCTCATCAGCATCGCCTCCGGCCGGATCTCCTACGTCCTCGGCCTCGAAGGCCCCGCCCTGACCGTGGACACGGCCTGCTCCTCGTCGTTGGTCGCCCTGCACCTGGCGGCGCAGTCACTGCGCCGGGGCGAGTGCGAACTCGCCCTCGTGGGCGGCGCGACCGTGATGTCCACCCCGCACATGTTCGTGGAGTTCTCCCGGCAGCGCGGGCTGGCGCCCGACGGCCGCTGCAAGCCGTTCGCGGCGGCCGCCGACGGCACCGGATGGAGCGAAGGCGTCGGACTGGTGCTGGTCGAGCGGCTCTCCGACGCTGTGCGCAACGGCCACCAGGTGCTCGCCGTGCTCAAGGGCTCGGCCGTCAACCAGGACGGCGCCTCCAACGGCCTGGCCGCCCCCAACGGCCCGTCCCAGCAGCGCGTCATCCGCCAGGCCCTGGCCGGCGCCGGCCTCGTACCCGCCGACGTCGACGCAGTCGAGGCGCACGGCACCGGCACCGCCCTCGGCGACCCCATCGAGGCCCAGGCCCTCCTCGCCACGTACGGCCGGCAGCGGCCCGCGGACCGGCCCGTGCTGATCGGCTCCATGAAGTCCAACATCGGGCACACCCAGTCGGCGGCCGGTATCGCCGGCGTCATCAAGATGGTCCTGGCGATGCGGCACGGAGAGCTGCCCGGGACCCTGCACCTGGACGAGCCCACCGCCCACGTCGACTGGAGCGAGGGCAACGCCAGGCTCCTCGCGCGGCCCGAGCCCTGGCCCGAGGCCGACCGGGTGCGCCGCGCGGCCGTCTCCTCCTTCGGCATCAGCGGCACCAACGCCCACGTCATCCTGGAACAGGCACCCCCCGGCGAGACCGGGCAGGCGCCCGCCCCGGCCGCCAGGCCCGGCGCGCTGCCCTGGATCCTGACCGCGCGCACCGACGAGGCCCTGCGGGCCCAGGCCGCCCGGCTCGGCCGGCACGTCCGCGCCCACGCCGACCTCGAACCGGCCGATGTCGCTCACTCCCTCGTGGCCACCAGGCCCCTCATGGAACACCGCGCCGCCGTCGTCGCCGAGGACCGCGAGGCGTTCCTCGGCGGCCTGGACGCCCTGGCCGAAGGCCGCACCGCGGCCGGCCTGGTGACCGGCACCGCCGCCGAGGCCCCCCTGGCCTTCCTCTTCACCGGACAGGGCTCCCAGCGCCTGGGCATGGGACGCGAACTGCACCGCACCCACCCCGAGTTCGCCAAGGCCTTCGACGCGGTGTGCGCCGAGCTCGACCCGCACCTGCGACAGCCCGTCCGCGACGTCGTCTTCGCCGAGGAGGGCACGGCCGAAGCCGCCCTGCTCGACCGGACCGCCTGCACCCAGGCCGCGCTCTTCGCCCTGGAGACCGCGCTGTTCCGGCTCGTCGAATCCTGGGGCATGACACCGCAGTTCGTCGCCGGCCACTCCATCGGCGAACTCACCGCAGCCCACGTGTCCGGCGTCCTCTCCCTCCAGGACGCCGCACGGCTGGTCGCGGCCCGCGGCACCCTCATGCAGGCGCTGCCCGAAGGCGGCGCCATGGTGGCCGTCCAGGCCACCGAGGAGGAGATCCGCGCCTCCCTCGCCGGCCACGAGGAGCACGCCTCCCTCGCCGCCGTCAACGGCCCCGACTCCACGGTCGTCTCGGGCGACGAGGAGGCCGTCTCCCTGATCGCCGCCCACTGGGAGGCACAGGGGCGCCGCACCAAGCGGCTGCGGGTGAGCCACGCCTTCCACTCCCCGCGCATGGACGGCATGCTGGAGGACTTCCGGCGCGTCGCCGAGGACCTGGAGTTCCACGCCCCCCGCATCCCCGTGGTGTCCACGGTGACCGGCGAGCTCGCCACCGCCGAGGAACTGCGCTCGCCCGAGTACTGGGTCCGGCAGGTCCGCGAGAGCGTCCGCTTCTGCGCCGCCGTGCGCACCCTCGAAGTCCAGGGCGTCACCACGTTCGTGGAGATCGGCCCCAGCGGTGTGCTCACCCCGATGGTCCAGGACTCCCTGACCACCCTCGAACAGCCCGTTCTCGTCAGCCTCCTGCGCACCGGCCGCCCCGAGGCGCACGCCCTCGCCGAGGGCGTCGCCACCGCCTCCGTGCACGGCGCCCGCGTCGACTGGCCCGCCTGCCTCGGCACGTTCGGCGCCGCCCGCGTCGAACTGCCGACCTACGCCTTCCAGCGCCAGTGGTACTGGCTGGACGGGACCGGGTCGGCCGCCGGAGGACCGGCCGCCACCGAGGCCGGCGACGCCGGATTCTGGGAAGCCGTCGAACGCGAGGACCTGGAAGGGCTGTCGGCCGTCCTGGCCATCGACGGCACCGAGGCCGACTCGCTCGGCAGCCTCCTGCCCACGCTCTCGGCATGGCGCAGGCAGCGCAGGACGCAGGCGGTGACCGACAGCTGGAGCTACCGGGCGCACTGGACCCCCCTCACCGCCCCCACCGGCTTCACCGCCACCGGGAACTGGCTCGTCGCGCTGCCCGAGCACGCCGCCGCCGACCCGTGGACCACCCGGCTCCTCGACACCCTGCGCGACCAGGGCCTGCGCACCGAACTGCTCGTGCTGCCCGAAACCGACGAGCAGAGCGAGCCCATCACCTGGCCCGACGGCCCCTTCGACGGCGTGCTCTCCCTGCTGGCCCTCGACGAACGGCCGCACCCCCGCCTGACCTCCGTGCCGCGCGGCCTGGCCGCCACCACCGCCCTGCTGCGCGCACTGGAGACCTCCGGCATCCGGGCCCCGCTGTGGTGCGTGACCCGCGGCGCCGTGGCCGTCGACCACCGCGACGTGCTCACCAACCCCGTGCAGGCACACACCTGGGGCCTCGGACGCGTGATCGCGCTGGAGCACCCGCAGCTCTGGGGCGGGCTCGTCGACCTCCCCGAGACCCTGGACACACGGGCCGTCTCCGGGCTCCTGGGCGTGCTCGCCGCCCGCGAGGACCAGGTCGCGATCCGACCCGCCGGGACCTTCGCCCGCCGCCTGGCACGGATCGCGCCCGGCGGCGACACCGGCGCCGACTGGACCACACACGGCACGATCCTGGTCACCGGAGGCACCGGCGGGCTCGGCGGACAGGTCGCGCTCTGGCTCGCCGACGCCGGGGCACAGCACCTGGTGCTCACCAGCCGCCGCGGCCCGCAGGCCCCCGGCGCCCAGGAGCTCGCGGCCGAACTCACCGCACGGGGCGTCCGGGTCACCGTGGCCGCCTGCGACACCGCCGACCGCGACGCCCTGGCGGCCGTCCTCGCGGACATCCCGGCGGACCTGCCCCTGACCGGCGTCGTGCACGCCGCCGGTGTCCTGGACGCGGGCATGCTGGAAGCGCTCACCCCCGAACGCTTCGAGACCGTACTGCGCCCCAAGACCACCGCCGCCCTGCACCTGCACGAGCTCACCCGGGACCTCGACCTGGAGATGTTCGTGATGTTCTCCTCGGTCTCGGGCTCCGTGGGCCAGGCCGGCCAGGCCAACTACGCCGCGGCCAACGCCTTCCTCGACGCCCTCGCCGAACACCGGCACGGGCAAGGGCTGCCGGCCACCTCGGTGGCCTGGGGCCCCTGGGCGGACCTCGGCATGGCGACGGACCGCGACCTGGCCGACCGGGCGAGCCGCGACGGGCTGCTCCTCATGGCCGCGGCCCCCGCACTCGCCGCCCTCCGCCAGGCCCTGGCCCAGGGCGCGGCGAACCTGACGGTGGCCGACGTGGACTGGACGGCGTACGCCCCCGCCCTGACCGCCGTCCGCCCCAGCCCCCTCCTCGCCGACCTGCCCGAGGCGCGCCGCGCCCTCGCCGCCGCCGACGGCCCGCGCGAGGACCGCTCCCCGCTGCACGACCGCATCGGCGCACTGCCCGCCGCCGAGCAGGAGCGGGCCCTGCTGCGCGTGGTCCGGGAAGAGGCCGCGAAGGTACTCGGACACGCCTCGCCGGACACCGTCGACGCCCAACGGGCCTTCCGCGTACTGGGCTTCGACTCGCTGATGGCCGTCGAGCTGCGCAACCGCCTGTCCGCCGCGACGGGCCTGCCGCTGCCCGCGACCCTGCTGTTCGACCACCCCACCCCCACCGCGGTCGCCGGGTACCTGCGATCCGAGGCCCTGGGCACGGCCGGGCCCGGAGCCGTCGTGGAACGGACGGCCGCCGCCCTCGACGAGCCGGTCGCGATCGTGGGCATGGCCTGCCGCTTCCCCGGCGGGGTGAACTCGCCGGAGGCCCTCTGGCGGCTGCTGGCCGAGGGCGGGGACGTCATCTCCGGCCTCCCCGACGACCGCGGCTGGGACCTCGGCCGGCTCTACCACCCCGACCCCGACCACCAGGGCACGACCTACGCCCGCGGGGGCGGCTTCCTCGACGACGTGGCCGGCTTCGACGCGGACTTCTTCGGCATCTCGCCGCGCGAGGCCCTGGCCATGGACCCGCAGCAACGGCTGCTGCTGGAGACCGGCTGGGAGGTCCTCGAACGGGCCGGCATCGCCCCTGAGTCCCTGCGGGGCAGCAGCACCGGTGTCTTCGCGGGCACCAACACACAGGACTACCGCGTGGTGCTGGACGCGGCGCAGGACGAGGTCGCCGGCCACGCGCTCATCGGCAACTCGATGAGCGTGGTCTCCGGCCGGGTGTCGTACACGTTCGGCTTCGAAGGCCCCGCGGTCACGGTGGACACGGCCTGCTCGTCGTCGCTGGTGGCACTGCACATGGCGGTGCAGTCGCTGCGCTCCGGCGAGTGCTCGCTGGCGCTGGCCGGCGGTGTGACGGTGATGGCGACGCCGACGCCGTTCGTGGAGTTCTCCCGGCAGCGCGGGCTGGCCCCCGACGGTCGCTGCAAGCCGTTCGCGGCGGCCGCCGACGGCACCGGATGGAGCGAAGGCGTCGGACTGCTGCTCGTGGAGCGGCTGTCGGACGCCCGGCGCAACGGCCACCAGGTGCTCGCGGTCGTGCGCGGCTCCGCCGTCAACCAGGACGGCGCCTCGAACGGCCTGAGCGCGCCCAACGGCCCCTCCCAGCAACGTGTCATCCGCCAGGCCCTCGCCAACGCCGGTGTGGCGGCGTCCGACGTCGACGCCGTCGAGGCGCACGGTACGGGCACGACCCTGGGCGACCCGATCGAGGCCCAGGCCCTGCTCGCCACCTATGGCCAGGACCGCCCCGAGGACCGCCCGCTGCGGCTGGGCACGGTGAAGTCCAACCTCGGGCACACCCAGGCCGCCGCCGGTGCGGCCGGTGTGATGAAGATGGTCCTGGCGATGCGGCACGGTGTGCTGCCGCGGACCCTGCACGTCGACGAGCCCACCCCGCACGTCGACTGGACCACCGGCGCGGTCGAACTGCTCACCGAGCCGGTGGACTGGACCGGGACGGACCGGCCGAGGCGGGCCGCTGTCTCCGCGTTCGGGATCAGCGGTACCAACGCGCACGTGATCCTGGAGGAGGCGGAGCAGTCGGAGGAGGCGGAGCCCGAGGCACCGGCCTCCACACCCGGGACCCCGGCGCCGCTGCTGGTGTCCGGGAGGAGCGAGTCGGCTCTGCGCGCCCAGGCGGCCCGGCTGCTGTCCCACCTCGACGGTGGGTCCGACGCGCGGCTCGTGGACGTCGCGTACACGCTCGCGACGCGCATGGCCTTCACGCACCGCGCGGTCGTCCACGCCGAGAGCCGCGACGCCGCGGTACGCGCCCTGACCGCGCTGGCCGAGGACACGGCCGACACCGCCCTGACCACCGGCGCCGCGGACGCGGGCAAGGACGCCGTGCTCTTCTCGGGTCAGGGTTCGCAGCGGCTCGGCATGGGCCGTGAACTGTATGCGCGGTTCCCGGTGTTCGCGGAGGCTTTCGACGCGGTGTGCGCGGGGCTGGACGAGCACCTGGACCGCCCGTTGCGGGACGTGGTCTGGGGTGACGACGCGGAGCTGCTGAACCGGACCGCCTACGCCCAGGCGGCGTTGTTCGCGGTGGAGGTGGCGCTGTTCCGGCTGGTGGAGTCGCGGGGCGTGCGGCCGGACTTCGTGGCCGGGCATTCGGTCGGTGAGATCGCGGCCGCGCATGTGGCGGGTGTGTTCTCGCTGGCGGATGCGTGTGCTCTGGTGGCGGCTCGTGGCCGGCTGATGCAGGCGCTGCCCGCCGGCGGTGCGATGGCGGCGATCCGGGCCACCGAGGAGGAGGTCCTGCCGCATCTGACCGGGGACGTGTCGATCGCGGCGGTCAACGGCCCGTCGTCGGTGGTGGTTTCCGGTGCCGAGGCCGCTGTCGAGGCGGTCCGGGAGCACTTCGAGGGCGAGGGCAGGAAGACGAGCAGGCTGCGGGTCTCGCACGCCTTCCACTCGCCGTTGATGGAGCCGATGCTGGCCGAATTCCGTGCGGTCGCCGAGAACCTGGCCTACGGCGTGCCGGAACTCACCGTCGTCTCGAACGTGACCGGCGGCCCGGCCGCGCAGGACCAGCTGTGCACCCCGGCGTACTGGGTGACCCATGTCCGTGAGGCCGTGCGGTTCGCCGACGGCATACGCGCCCTGCACGCGGAGGGCGTGACGCGGTTCCTGGAGCTGGGCCCGGACGGCACGCTGTCGGCCATGGCCCGCGAGTCGCTGCCGGACGAGACCGTGCTCGTCCCCGCGCTGCGCAAGGACCGTCCGGAGGAGACGACGCTCCTCGCGGCCCTGGCACAGCTGCACGTCCAGGGTGCCGAAATCGACTGGGCCGCGCTCTTCGCCGGCACGGACGCGCGCGCCGCCGACCTGCCGACGTACGCCTTCCAGCACCAGCGGTTCTGGCCCACCCCCGGCCTCACCGGCACCGGCGACATCGGCGCCGCCGGCCTCGAAGAGGCCGGGCACCCGCTGCTGAGCGCCGCCGTGGAACTGTCCGACAGCGATGGCCTGCTGTTCACCACACGGCTGTCCCTCCGGTCCCACCCGTGGCTGGCCGACCACGTGGTGATGGGCTCGGTCCTGCTGCCGGGAACGGCATTCGTCGAACTCGCCGTCCGCGCGGCCGACGGAATGGGCTGCGACCGGATCGACGAACTGACCCTGGGCGCCCCGCTCGTGCTGCCCGAGCACGGCGGAGTGCAGCTGCAGATGCACGTCGGCTCCGCCGACGAGTCCGGCGGCCGCGCCCTGAGCGTCCACTCCCGACCGGAGGGCGACGGCGACCGGCCCTGGGTCCGGCACGCCACCGGCGTACTCGCGACGGGGGAGCGGCCGGCCGCCCCCGGCCACGACTTCCACGCGGAGCCCTGGCCGCCCGCCGGCGCCGAGCCCGTCGACCTGACCGGCCTCTACCCGGACCTGGCCGAGAGCGGACTCGACTACGGACCGCACTTCCAGGGCCTGCGGACCGCGTGGCGCCGAGGCGACGAGGTGTTCGCCGAGGTCGCCCTGCCCGAAGCCGCCGCGGGCGACGCGTCCGCGTACGGCCTGCACCCGGCCCTGCTCGACGCGGCCCTGCACGTCTGCGCCTTCAACGGAGTGGACCGGGGCGTCATCCCCTTCTCCTGGGAGGGCGTCTCGCTGCACGCCTCCGGCGCCTCGGCCGTACGGGTCCGGGTCGTCCGGCACGGCGGCAACACGCTGTCCGTCGACGTCGCCGACGCCGAGGGCGAGCCGGTCGCCTCCATCGGGACCCTGGACCTGAGGGCGGTCGCCGCCGACCAGTTGAGCGCCGGTACGGGCCCGGCCGGAAGCGATGCCCTCTTCCGCGTCCAGTGGACCCCCGTGCGCATGCCCCCGGCCGAAGCCGTGGAGTCCGTGGCGACCATCGGCTCCCTCGCCGGCCCGTCGTCCGTCGACTACCCGGACCTGGAGGCCCTGCTCCGTTCCGGCCAGGTGCCGGACACGGTGCTGGTGCCGGTGGGCGCCGGCTCCGGCGGCACGGTCGAGTCCGTACACGCCATGACCGCACAGGTGCTGGAGTCGGTGCAGTCATGGCTGGCCGACGAGCGGTTCACGGACTCGCGCCTGGTGTTCGTCACCTGTGGTGCCGTTTCGGCCGGCGGGGGCGAGACCGTACGGGATCTGGCCGGCGCCGCGGTGTGGGGCCTGGTGCGGTCGGCGCAGTCGGAGAACCCGGGCCGGTTCGTTCTGGTGGACACCGAGGACGGGGACATCGAGGCCGTGCTCCCGGTCCTGCCGGGTCTGTCGGCCACCGGGGACGACGGATTCGTGGTGCGCGAGGGCACCGTCCGGGTGGGGCGGCTGGCCTCCCTGGCCAGTGGTGCGGGGCTGCTGCCGCCCGCCGCGGCGCCGTGGCGGCTGGACACGGGGGCCAAGGGCAGCCTCGACGATCTGCTGCTCGCGCCGTGCCCGGAGGTGCTGGAACCGCTCGGGCCGGGGCAGGTCCGGATCGACGTCCGGGCGGCGGGTGTGAACTTCCGTGATGTGCTCAACGCGCTGGGCATGTATCCGGGCGAGGCCGGCCTGCTCGGTGCCGAGGGCGCCGGTGTGGTGACCGCGACCGGGCCCGGGGTGAGCGGGCTGCGCCCCGGCGACCGCGTGATGGGCAAGGTGCTCGGCGGCTTCGGCCCGGTGGCCGTGTGCGACGAGCGGCTCCTGGTCAGGATTCCGGAGGACTGGTCGTTCGCGAGGGCCGCGTCGGTGCCGGTGGTCTTCCTCACCGCCCTCTACGCGTTGAAGGACCTCGCGGATCTGAAGCCCGGCGAAAAGATCCTTGTGCACGCCGGTGCCGGTGGTGTCGGTATGGCGGCGATCCAGCTGGCCCGTCACCTCGGTGCCGAGGTGTTCGCCACGGCCAGTGAGGGCAAGTGGGACACCTTGCGCGGGCTGGGGGTCGCGGACGATCACATCGCGTCGTCGCGTACCACCGATTTCGAGCAGCGGTTCCTGGAGGTCACGGGCGGCCGCGGCGTGGACGTGGTGCTCAACGCCCTCGCCGGTGAATTCGTGGACGCCTCGATGCGGTTGACGGTCCCCGGCGGCCGGTTCCTGGAGATGGGCAAGACCGATATCCGCGATCCGGAGCTGGCCGCCGGAGTGCGCTACCGCGCCTTCGACCTCGCGGAGGCCAGCCTGGAGCGGAACCAGGAGATGCTGTGCGAGTTGCTGGAGCTGTTCGCCGCGGGAGCGCTGCGGACGCTGCCGGTCGCGACGTGGGACGTGCGGCGTGCGGACGAGGCGTTCCGGTACATGAGCCGGGCCCGGCACATCGGCAAGATCGTCCTGACCATGCCGCGTGCCTGGGATCCGGACGGCACGGTGCTGATCACAGGTGGTACGGGCGGCCTGGGCCGTGAGCTGGCCCGTCATCTGGTGGCGGAGCGGGGCGTGAAGCACCTGCTGCTGGCGAGTCGCAGCGGGGTGGACGCGCCGGGAGCGGCCGAGCTGCGGGCCGAGCTGGCGGAGCACGGCGCCGAAGTCACCGTTGTGGCGTGCGACGTGGCCGACCGGGACGCGGTTGCCGGACTGGTGGCGGGGGTGCCGTCCGGGCACCCGCTGACGGCTGTCATTCACACGGCCGGTGTGCTCGACGACGGCATTGTCACGTCGTTGACCGCCGAGCGGTTGTCGGGTGTGCTGCGTCCGAAGGTGGACGCGGCCTGGTATCTGCACGAGGCGACCGAGGGTCTCGACCTGGCCGCGTTCGTGCTGTTCTCGTCCGTTTCCGGCGTGATGGGCACTCCGGGGCAGGGCAACTACGCGGCGGGCAACGTCTTCCTCGACGCCCTGGCCCACCACCGCCACGCACAGGGCCTCGCGGCCACGTCGCTCGCGTGGGGCCCCTGGGCCCAGAGCGGTGGCATGACCGGCACGCTGTCGGACGTCGACCTCCAGCGGATCGCCCGCTCGGGCATGCCCGAACTCGCCCCCGCGGAGGGCGTCGCACTCTTCGACGCCGCGCTGGGCACCGACGAGGCACTCGTCCTCCCCGTGCGCCTCGACCTGGCCGTACTGCGGGAACGGGGAGACGTACCGCCGTTGATGCGCGGACTGGTGCGCACGCGCGCTCGGCGCTCGGCGGTCGCCGGCTCGGCTGCGGTGGCCGGCCTGGTGGGACGCCTGTCCGGGCTGGGCGCGGTGGAACGGCGCGAGGTGCTGCTGGACCTGGTGCGCGCCCAGATCGCGGGCGTCCTGGGCCACGCGAGCCCGGAGACGGTCGACTCGACCCGGGCCTTCCAGGATCTCGGCTTCGACTCCCTGACCGCGGTAGAACTCCGCAACCGCCTCAACAAGGCGACAGGCCTGCGACTTTCGGCCACCGCCGTCTTCGACTACCCGACCGCGGACGCGATCGTGGGGTTCCTGCTGGACGAGATGTTCGGTGCGGAGGCGGAGACGGGGGTGGTTGTACCGGCGGGGGTGTCGGCGGTTGTCGCCGATGATCCGGTGGTGATCGTCGGGATGAGCTGCCGTTATCCGGGTGGCGTCGAGTCGCCCGAGGATCTGTGGCGGCTGGTGTCGGAGGGTGTGGACGCGGTCTCGGACTTCCCGGCCGAACGCGGTTGGGACGTGGAGTCCCTCTACAACCCCGACCCCGAGGTGCTCGGCACCTCGTACACCCGCACCGGCGGATTCCTGCACGAGGCGGGGGACTTCGACCCGGCGTTCTTCGGGATGAGCCCTCGGGAGGCACTGGCGACGGACTCGCAGCAGCGGTTGCTGCTGGAGACGACCTGGGAGGCGATCGAGCGGGCGGGCATCGACCCGACGACGCTGCGCGGCAGCCGGACGGGCGTCTTCGCCGGCGTGATCTACGCCGACTACAGCGACCTCTTGGTCGGCGACCAGTTCGAGGGCTACCGGGGCAACGGCAGCGCGGCCAGCATCGCGTCCGGCCGGGTGTCGTACACCTTCGGTTTCGAGGGGCCTGCGGTCACGGTCGATACGGCGTGCTCGTCGTCGCTGGTGGCCCTGCACTGGGCGGCGCAGTCGCTGCGCTCCGGCGAGTGCTCGCTGGCGCTGGCCGGTGGTGTGACGGTGATGTCGACGCCGACGCCGTTCGTGGAGTTCTCGCGGCAGCGGGGGCTGTCGGCGGACGGCCGGTGCAAGGCGTTCTCCGACAGTGCCGACGGTGTCGGCTGGGGTGAGGGCGTGGGCATGCTGGTGCTGGAACGGCTGTCCGACGCCCGGCGCAACGGGCACAAGGTGCTGGCTGTGGTACGTGGTTCCGCCGTGAACCAGGACGGTGCGTCCAACGGCCTCACGGCGCCGAACGGTCCGTCCCAGCAGCGGGTGATCCGGCAGGCGCTGGCCAGTGGCGGACTGTCCGCGGCGGATGTCGACGCGGTGGAGGCGCACGGTACGGGTACGACACTGGGTGACCCGATCGAGGCACAGGCGCTGTTGGCCACGTACGGTCAGGACCGGTCCGAGGACCGGCCGTTGCTGCTGGGCTCGGTGAAGTCCAACATCGGCCACGCGCAGGCCGCGGCGGGTGTCGCCGGTGTGATCAAGATGGTCATGGCGATGCGCCACGGCGTCCTGCCGAAGACGCTGCACATCGACGCCCGGTCGACCCACGTCGACTGGAGCGCCGGCGCCGTCGAGCTGCTCACCGAGCCGGTCGAGTGGCCGACGTCCGAGCGCCGTCGTGCGGGCGTTTCCTCGTTCGGTATCAGTGGTACGAACGCGCACGTGATCCTGGAGCAGCCTGAGTCGGAGCCGGCTGCAATCGAGGCTCGGGCCGTCTCCGGTGGGTTGGTTCCCGCGTTGGTGTCCGGGAGGAGCGAGTCGGCTCTGCGGGACCAGGCGGCCCGGCTGCTGTCCCACCTGAACCGTGAGTCCGACTCGCGGCTTGTGGACGTCGCGTACTCGCTGGCGACGGGCCGTGCGGAGTTCCAGCACCGTGCGGTGGTGTTGGCGGCGGACCGGGATGGTCTGCTGCGTTCTCTGTCTGCTCTGGCGGAGGGCCGGGGTGATGCGGACGTTGTGGCGGAGGGTGTGGCGCGTTCGGGTAGGTCTGCGTTCTTGTTCTCGGGTCAGGGTTCGCAGCGGCTGGGGATGGGGCGTGGGTTGTATGCCCGGTTCACGGTGTTCGCGGAAGCCTTCGACGCGGTGTGCGCGGGGCTGGACGAGCACTTGGACCGTCCGTTGCGGGACGTGGTCTGGGGTGACGACGCGGAGTTGTTGAACCGGACCGTGTTTGCCCAGGCGGCGTTGTTCGCGGTGGAGGTGGCGCTGTTCCGGCTGGTGGAGTCGTGGGGCGTCCGTCCGGACTTTGTCGCCGGGCATTCCATTGGTGAGGTCGCGGCCGCGCATGTGGCGGGTGTGTTCTCGTTGGCGGATGCGTGTGTTCTGGTGGCGGCTCGTGGGCGGTTGATGCAGGCGCTGCCTGCCGGTGGTGCGATGGTGGCTGTCCAGGCGACGGAGGAGGAGGTTCTTCCTTATCTGGCCGGGGATGTGTCGATCGCGGCGGTCAACGGTCCGTCGTCGGTGGTGGTTTCCGGTGCCGAGGCCGCTGTCGAGGCGGTCCGGGAGCGCTTCGAGGGCGAGGGCAGGAAGACGAGCAGGCTGCGGGTCTCGCATGCCTTCCACTCGCCGTTGATGGAACCGATGCTCGACGGCTTCCGGGAGGTCGTTGCAGGGCTGTCGTTCGGTGTGCCGTCGGTGCCGGTGGTGTCCAATCTGACCGGACGGCTCGCCGAGCCCGGGCAGCTGTGCTCGGCCGATTACTGGGTGGCTCATGTCCGTGAGGCGGTGCGCTTCGCCGACGGGATACGGGCTCTGCAGGCGGAGGGTGTGACGCGGTTCCTGGAGCTGGGCCCGGACGGCACGCTGTCGGCCATGGCCGGGGAGTCGCTGCCGGACGAGACCGTGCTCGTTCCCGCGCTGCGCAAGGACCGTCCGGAGGAGAGGACGGTTCTCGCGGCTCTGGCGCAGTTGCACGTCCAGGGCGTGAGGGTGGACTGGGAGGCGTTGTTCGCCGGGACCGAGCCCCGGCGGGTGGATCTGCCGACGTATGCGTTCCAGCGTGAGCGGTTCTGGCCGTCGGGCGGGGTGGCGCGTTCCGGTGATGTGGGGTTTGCGGGCCTGGGTTCGGCGGGGCATCCGTTGTTGGGTGCTGCGGTGGAGCTTGCCGGTTCCGGTGGGTTGTTGTTCACGGGCCGACTGTCGTCCGTGTCGCATGCGTGGCTTGCAGACCATGTGGTGCGTGGGGCTGTGCTGGTGCCGGGGACGGCGTTGGTGGAGCTGGTGTTGCGGGCGGCTGATGAGGTCGGTTGCGATGTCCTCGAAGAGCTGACGCTTGCTGCGCCGTTGGTGCTGCCGGGTTCGGGTGCTGGTGTGCAGGTGCAGGTGTGGGTCGGTGAGCCGGACGATTCGGGTCGCCGGTCGGTGGCGGTGCACTCGCGTGAGGGCGAGGAACCGTGGATCCTGCACGCGAGCGGTGCGCTGGGCAACGGTGCTGAAGCAGCCGTGTTCGATACGTCGGTGTGGCCGCCTGCGGGTGCTGCATACCTTGATGTGACGGGCTGCTATGAGCAGTTCGTGGACGCGGGTTTCGCGTATGGTCCGGTGTTCCAGGGCCTCCAGGCGGCCTGGAGGCTCGGTGAGGACGTCTATGCCGAGGTCGGTCTTCCTGAGGGTGTCGACGGTGCTGGCTACGGTCTGCATCCGGCCCTGTTCGACGCGGCACTGCATGCGGCGATGCTGGGCGGGGGCGGGGAGGGTGTTCCGTTCTCGTGGGGCGGGGTGTCCCTGCACGCGTCCGGTGCTTCACAGGTGCGGGTGCGCATCCGCGCTCTCGACAGCGGAATGTCGATCGCGGTGGTGGATTCGGCCGGTGCGCCGGTGGCTTCGGTGGAGTCGCTGGTGGTCCGTCCGATCTCTGCCGGGGACGTACGGACCGGCGACCGCGACTCCTTCTTCGCGCTCGACTGGATCCCCGTTTCGCCGACGGGCGAGAGCGTCGAACTTGCCGGACCGTTCCGGACCTACGCGGACCTGGAGTCCGTAACCGGGGCCGACGTCCCGGGGACCGTGCTGATCGAGCCGGCCGTCGAGGCTGTCGGCACCGTCGAGTCCGTACATGCCGTGACTGCCAGGGTATTGGAGTCGGTGCAGTCGTGGCTGGGCGATGAGCGGTTCGTGGATTCGCGTCTGGTGTTCGTGACGCGTGGCGCGGTGGACGGCACGGATCTCGCGGGTGCCGCTGTGTGGGGTCTGGTGCGCTCGGCGCAGTCCGAGAGCCCGGGGCGCTTCGTTCTGGCGGACCTGGAGAGCGACGCCGATGCGGCGGTCCTGTCGCAGGCGCTCGCCTCCGACGAACCCCAACTGCTGGTGCGCGAGGGCCAGGTCCTCGCCGCTCGCCTGGTGCGCGCGCAGTCCCGGAACACGGCCGATGTGGCCTGGGATGTGTCGGGCAGGGTGCTGGTCACCGGTGGTACGGGTGGTCTGGGTCGTGTTCTCGCCCGGCACTTGGTGGTCGAGCGTGGTGTGCGGAGCCTGTTGCTGGTCAGTCGTAGTGGTCCGGCCGCCGAGGGCGCTGAAGAGCTTGTGGCCGAGCTGGCGGAGCACGGGGCGGACGTGATCGTCGAGGCGTGCGATGTGGCGGACCGGGAGGCTGTGGCGGAGTTGGTGTCCCGGCATCCGGTCAGTGCTGTTGTGCATACCGCGGGTGTTCTTGATGACGGTGTGATCGGGTCGTTGACGGCGGAGCGGTTGTCGGCGGTGTTGCGTCCGAAGGTGGACGCGGCGTGGAATCTGCATGAGGCCACGAAGGACCAGGAGTTGGACGCGTTCGTCGTCTTCTCCTCCGTGGCGGGTACGTTCGGCAGCGCTGGTCAGGCCAACTACGCGGCGGGCAATGCCTTCCTGGACGCGCTGGCCCGTCACCGCCGGGCGCAAGGGCTCCCCGCGGTGTCGCTGGCGTGGGGTCCCTGGTCCCAGGACAGTGGCATGACCGGCACGCTCACCGAGGCCGATCTCCAGCGGATCGCCCGCTCCGGGGTGCCGCCACTGACCGTCGAGGAGGGCCTCGCCCTCTTCGACACCGCCCTCGGCACCGACGAGCCCGTGTTGTTCCCCGTCCACCTGGACCTCACCGCCCTGCGGGCACAGGGCGAACCCCTGCCACTCCTGCGCAGCCTCATCCGGACGCGTAACCGGCGCACGGCTGTGGGCGGTTCGGCCACGGCGGCCGGTCTCGTGCGGCGTCTGGCCGGACTCTCCGGGAACGAGCGGCGGGCGGCACTGCTCGACCTGGTGCGCGACCGGGTCGCGGCGGTTCTGGACCACGCCCGCCCGGACACGATCGACCCGACCCGGGCCTTCCAGGATCTCGGCTTCGACTCCCTGACCGCGATCGAACTCCGCAACGGACTGGGCAAGGCCACCGGTCTGCGACTGTCGGCGACGGTCGTGTTCGACTACCCGACGGCCGACGCCCTGGCAGGCCACCTCCTCGACGAGCTGTTCGACGCCGACGAGGCGGAGCAGATCCCGGTGGCAGCGCTTCCGTCCCTGACGGACGACCCGGTCGTCATCGTCGGCATGAGCTGCCGCTTCCCCGGCGGCGTCACTTCGCCCGAGGACCTCTGGCAGCTGGTGTCCGACGGCGTGGACGCCGTCTCCGGCTTCCCGGTCGATCGAGGCTGGGAGATCGCGGACACCTACGACCCCGACCGCGAGGGCGCCATCGCCACCCGCTCCGGCGGATTCCTCCATGACGCGGGGGAGTTCGACCCCGGCTTCTTCGGGATGAGCCCCCGGGAGGCCCTGACCACCGACGCCCAGCAGCGGTTGCTGCTGGAGACGACCTGGGAGGCGATCGAGCGGGCGGGCATCGACCCGACGACGCTGCGCGGCAGCCGGACCGGCGTCTTCGCCGGCGTGATGTACCACGACTACTCCCAGCTCCTCACCGGGCGCGAGTTCGAGGGGTACCAGGGCAGTGGCAGCGCGGGCAGTGTGGCCTCGGGCCGGGTGTCGTACACGTTCGGTTTCGAGGGGCCTGCGGTCACGGTGGACACGGCGTGCTCGTCGTCGCTGGTGGCCCTGCACCTGGCGGCGCAGTCACTGCGGTCGGGCGAGAGCTCTCTCGCCCTCGTCGGAGGCGTGACGGTGATGGCGACCCCGCTGACGTTCGTGGAGTTCTCCCGGCAGGGCGGGCTCTCACCGGACGGGCGCTGCAAGGCGTTCTCCGACAGCGCCGACGGTGTCGGCTGGTCCGAAGGCGCCGGCATGCTGGTGCTGGAGCGGCTGTCCGACGCCCGGCGCAACGGGCACAAGGTGCTGGCCGTGGTACGTGGTTCCGCCGTGAACCAGGATGGCGCGTCCAACGGCCTCACGGCGCCGAACGGTCCGTCGCAGCAGCGGGTGATCCGGCAGGCGCTGGCGAGCGGCGGGCTGTCCGCGGCGGACGTCGACGTCGTGGAGGCCCACGGCACCGGCACGACGCTGGGTGACCCGATCGAGGCACAGGCCCTGCTCGCCACGTACGGTCGGCACCGGCCCGAGGACCGCCCGTTGCTGCTGGGCTCGATCAAGTCGAACATCGGCCACACACAGGCGGCCTCGGGTGTCGCGGGCGTGATCAAGATGGTCATGGCCATGCACCGCGGTGAGCTTCCGCGCACCTTGCATGTCGATGCGCCGTCGTCGCACGTCGACTGGTCGGCCGGTGCGGTGGAGCTGCTGACCGAGCGGACGATCTGGCCTGAGGGTGACGGGCCGCGCCGTGCGGGTGTCTCCTCGTTCGGTATCAGCGGTACGAACGCGCACGTGATCCTGGAGCAGCCTGAGTCGGAGCCGGCTGCAATCGAGGCCCGGGCCGTCCCCGGTGGGTTGGTTCCCGCATTGGTGTCCGGGAGGAGCGAGTCGGCTCTGCGGGACCAGGCGGCCCAGCTGCTGTCGCACCTGAACACCGAGCCTGGGCTGAGGGCCACGGACGTCGCGTACTCGCTGGCGACGAGTCGCTCGGTCTTCCAGCACCGTGCGGTGGTGTTGGCGGCGGATCGGGATGAACTGCTGCGTTCTCTGTCTGCTTTGGCGGAGGGCCGGGGTGATGCGGATGTTGTGGCGGAGGGTGTGGCGCGTTCGGGCAGGTCTGCGTTCTTGTTCTCGGGTCAGGGTTCGCAGCGGCTGGGGATGGGGCGTGGGTTGTATGCGCGGTTCCCGGTGTTCGCGGGGGCTTTCGACGCGGTGTGCGCGGGGCTGGACGAGCACCTGGACCGCCCGTTGCGGGACGTGGTCTGGGGTGACGACGCGGAGCTGCTGAACCGGACCGCTTACGCTCAGGCCGCACTGTTCGCGGTCGAGGTGGCACTGTTCCGGCTGGTGGAGTCATGGGGCGTCCGCCCGGATCAGCTGCTGGGACACTCGGTCGGTGAGATCGCTGCCGCGCATGTGGCGGGTGTGTTCTCGCTGGCGGATGCGTGTGCTCTGGTGGCGGCTCGTGGCCGGCTGATGCAGGCGCTGCCCGCCGGCGGTGCGATGGCGGCGATCCGGGCCACCGAGGAGGAGGTTCTTCCTTATCTGGCAGGGGACGTGTCGATTGCGGCGGTCAACGGACCATCGTCGGTGGTGGTTTCCGGTGCCGAGGCCGCTGTCGAGGCGATTCGGGAGCACTTCGAGGGCGAGGGCAGGAAGACGAGCAGGCTGCGGGTCTCGCACGCCTTCCACTCGCCGTTGATGGAGCCGATGCTCGACGGTTTCCGGGAGGTCGTTGCGGGGCTGTCGTTCGGTGTGCCGAGCATCCCGATCGTCTCGAACGTCACCGGCGAGCCGGCGGTCGCGGAACAACTGCGCTCCGCGGAGTACTGGGTCCGCCACGTTCGTGAGGCCGTACGGTTCGCCGACGGTGTGCGCACGCTGCGGGAGCAGGGGGTTACCGCATTCTTGGAGCTCGGCCCTGACGGCGCTCTCTCCGCGCTGGCTGTGGAGTCCGCGGGCGATGAGGCCGTACTGGCTCCTGTGCTGCGTAAGGGCCGTGCCGAGGAATCGGCGCTGCTCGCTGCTGTGGCACGGCTGCATGTCCATGGTGTGCCGGTCGACTGGGCCGCTGTCTTCGCCGGCAGTGGTGCTCGTCGGGTGGATCTGCCGACGTACGCGTTCCAGCGTGAGCGTTTCTGGCCTGTGGGGTCTGTGGGGCGTTCTGGTGATGTGCGGTTTGCGGGGCTGGGTTCGGCGGAGCATCCGTTGTTGGGTGCTGCGGTGGAGCTGGCGGGTTCCGGTGGGTTGTTGTTCACCGGTCGGCTTTCGATGTCGTCGCATGCGTGGCTTGCAGATCATGTGGTGCTGGGGTCGGTGCTGGTGCCGGGGACGGCGTTGGTGGAGCTGGTGTTGCGGGCGGCTGATGAGGTCGGTTGCGATGTCCTTGAGGAGCTGACGCTTGCCGCTCCGTTGGTGCTGCCGGGTTCGGGTGCTGGTGTGCAGGTGCAGGTGTGGGTCGGTGAGCCGGACGATTCGGGTCGTCGGTCGGTGGCGGTGCACTCGCGTGAGGGCGAGGAACCGTGGACGCTGCATGCGAGCGGTGCTGTGACCCCGGGTGCTGAAACGGCCGTGTTCGATACGTCGGTGTGGCCACCCAAGGGCGCTGCATCCCTTGATGTGACCGGCTGCTACGAGCAGTTCGCGGATGCGGGTTTCGCATATGGCCCGGTGTTCCAGGGCCTGCGGGCGGCCTGGAGGTCAGGGGAGGACGTCTACGCGGAGGTCCGGCTCCCCGAGGGTGTCGACGGTGCCGGCTACGGTCTGCATCCGGCCCTGTTCGACGCGGCACTGCATGCGGCGATGCTGGGCGGGGGCGGGGAGGGTGTTCCGTTCTTGTGGGGCGGGGTGTCCCTGCACGCGTCCGGTGCTTCACAGGTGCGGGTTCGCATCCGCGCTCTGGACAGCGGGATATCGGTCGCGATGGTGGATTCGGCCGGTGCGCCGGTGGCTTCGGTGGAGTCGCTGGTGGTCCGTCCGATCTCTGCCGGGGACTTGCGGACCGGCGATCGCGACTCCCTCTTCACACTCGACTGGATTCCCGTTTCGCCGACAGGTGAGAGCGTCGAACTCGCCGGGCCGTTCCGGACCTACGCGGAGCTGGAGTCCCTGGCCGAGGGTGATATTCCCGAGGCCGTACTGGTCGCGCCGCCCACCGGTGCCGCTGACACCGTGGAGTCGGTGCACGTTGCGGCAGCCTGGGCGTTGGAGCTGGTGCAGTCGTGGCTGGACGATGAGCGGTTCGTGGATTCGCGTCTGGTGTTCGTGACGCGTGGCGCGGTGGACGGCACGGATCTCGCGGGTGCCGCCGTCTGGGGTCTGGTCCGCTCCGCGCAGTCGGAGAGTCCGGGGCGTTTCGTTCTGGTGGACCTGGACGACACCGCCGGGGCCGTGCCGTCACAGGTGCTTGCCGTGGACGAGCCTCAGCTGTTGGTCCGTGAGGGCCAGGCTTTCGCCGCGCGTCTTGCCCGGGTGCAGACACAGGACGCTGCCGATGTGGCTTGGGACGTGTCCGGCAGGGTGCTGGTCACCGGTGGTACGGGTGGTCTGGGCCGGATTCTGGCCCGGCACTTGGTGGTCGAGCGTGGTGTGCGGAGTCTGCTGCTGGTCAGCCGTAGTGGTCCGGCCGCCGAGGGCGTCGAGGAGCTTGTGGCCGAGCTGGCGGAGCGCGGGGCGGATGTGGTCGTCGAGGCGTGTGATGTGGCGGATCGGGAGGTTGTGGCGGAGTTGGTGTCCCGGCATCCGGTCAGTGCTGTTGTGCATACCGCGGGTGTTCTTGATGACGGTGTGATTGGGTCGTTGACGGCGGAGCGGTTGTCGGCGGTGTTGCGTCCGAAGGTGGACGCGGCGTGGAACCTTCACGAGGCGACCAGGGACATGGACCTCGACGCGTTCGTGGTCTTCTCCTCCGTGGCGGGTACGTTCGGCAGTGCGGGTCAGGCCAACTACGCGGCGGGCAACGCCTTCCTGGACGCCCTGGCCCACCACCGCCGGACGCAAGGGCTCCCGGCCGTCTCGCTGGGGTGGGGCCCGTGGTCCCAGGACAGTGGCATGACCGGCACGCTCACCGAGGCCGATCTCCAGCGGATCGCCCGCTCCGGGATGCCGCCACTGACCGCGGAACAAGGGCTGACGCTGTTCGACGCCGCATTGCGCGGTGCCGATCCCGCGGTACTCCCCGTGCGTCTGGACCTCGCGGCTCTCCGTGCGCAGGGTGAGCCCTCGCCGTTGCTGCGCGGGCTGATCCGTACGCGCACCCGCCGAGCCGGCTCCACCACCGCGGCCTCCGGGATCGCCCAGCGCCTGACCGGGCTGTCCACGGCGGACCGGCACGAGGTGCTGCTCGATGTCGTACGCGGGCAGATCGCAGTGGTGCTCGGACATGTCGGAGCCGCGGAGATCGACCCGACCCGGGCCTTCCAGGACCTCGGCTTCGACTCCCTGACCGCGGTCGAACTCCGCAACCGCCTCGGCGCGGTGACCGAACTCCGGTTGCCGGCGACGGCCGTCTTCGACTACCCGACCGCGGACGCGCTTGTCGGTTTCCTGCTGGACGAGATGTTCGGTGCGGAGGCGGAGACGGGGGTGGTCGTGCCGGTGGGGGTGTCGGCGGTTGTCGCCGATGATCCGGTGGTGATCGTCGGGATGAGCTGCCGTTATCCGGGTGGCGTCGCATCGCCTGAGGACTTGTGGCGGCTGGTGTCGGAGGGTGTGGACGCGGTCTCGGACTTCCCGGCCGAGCGCGGTTGGGACGTGGAGTCCCTCTACAACCCCGACCCCGAGCACACGGGGACGAGCTACACCCGTGCGGGCGGGTTCCTGACGGAGGCGGCGGAGTTCGATCCGGCGTTCTTCGGGATGAGTCCTCGGGAGGCGCTGTCGACGGACTCGCAGCAGCGGTTGCTGCTGGAGACGACCTGGGAGGCGCTGGAGCGGGCCGGTATCGACCCGGTGTCGCTGCGCGGCAGCCAGACGGGCGTCTTCGCGGGTGTCATGTACAACGACTACTCCCAGCTCCTCTCCGGGCCCGAGTTCGAGGGCTATCAGGGCAGTGGCAGCGCGGGCAGTGTGGCCTCGGGCCGGGTGTCGTACACGTTCGGTTTCGAGGGGCCTGCGGTCACGGTGGACACGGCGTGCTCGTCGTCGCTGGTGGCCCTGCACTGGGCGGCGCAGTCGCTGCGGTCGGGTGAGTGCTCGCTGGCGCTGGCCGGTGGTGTGACGGTGATGTCGACGCCGGCGGTGTTCGTGGAGTTCTCGCGGCAGCGGGGGCTGTCGGCGGACGGCCGGTGCAAGGCGTTCTCCGACAGCGCCGACGGTGTCGGCTGGGGTGAGGGCGTGGGCATGCTGGTGCTGGAGCGGCTGTCGGACGCGCGCCGTAACGGGCATCGGGTGCTGGCGACGGTGCGAGGCAGCGCCGTGAACCAGGACGGTGCGTCCAACGGCCTCACGGCGCCGAACGGTCCGTCGCAGCAGCGGGTGATCCGGCAGGCGCTGGCGAGTGCGGGTCTGTCGGCGGCGGATGTCGATGCGGTGGAGGCGCACGGTACGGGTACGACGCTGGGTGACCCGATCGAGGCACAGGCGCTGCTGGCCACGTACGGCCAGGACCGGCCCGAGGAACGGCCGTTGCTGCTGGGCTCGGTGAAGTCCAACATCGGCCACGCGCAGGCCGCGGCGGGTGTCGCCGGTGTGATCAAGATGGTGATGGCGATGCGGCATGGTGAGCTTCCGCGCACCTTGCATGTCGATGCGCCGTCGTCGCACGTCGACTGGTCGGCTGGTGCTGTGGAGCTGCTGACCGAGCGGACCGTCTGGCCTGAGGGTGACGGGCCGCGTCGTGCGGGTGTCTCCTCGTTCGGTATCAGCGGTACGAACGCGCACGTGATCCTGGAGCAGCCGGAGCCGGCCGAGGCCGTGGAACCGGCGGACGCGAAGGACGGACCGCTGCCCCTGGTGGTGTCCGGCAAGTCCACGGCCGGGCTGCGGGCCCAGGCGGCACGGCTGCTGTCGCACCTGAACACCGAGCCCGGGCTGAGGGTCACGGACGTGGCGTACTCGTTGGTGTCGGGCCGGTCGAGTTTCGCGCATCGTGCGGTGGTGTGGGGTGCGGACCGGGACACGGTGATGCGTGCGCTGTCGGCGCTTGTGGTGGGTGAGGCCGATCCGGGTGTGACCGAGGGTTCGGTCTCCGAAGGGAAGTCGGCATTCCTCTTCTCGGGTCAGGGTTCGCAGCGGCTCGGCATGGGCCGTGAGTTGTATGCGCGGTTCCCGGTGTTCGCGGGGGCTTTCGATGCGGTGTGCGCGGGGCTGGACGAGCACCTGGACCGTCCCCTGCGGGACGTGGTCTGGGGTGACGACGCGGAGCTGCTGAACCGGACCGCCTATGCTCAGGCGGCGTTGTTCGCGGTGGAGGTGGCGCTGTTCCGGCTGGTGGAGTCGTGGGGTGTGCGGCCGGACTTCGTGGCCGGGCATTCGGTCGGCGAGATCGCGGCCGCGCATGTGGCGGGTGTGTTCTCGCTGCCGGACGCCTGCGCCCTGGTGGCGGCTCGTGGCCGGCTGATGCAGGCGCTGCCCGCCGGCGGTGCGATGGCGGCGATCCGGGCCACCGAGGACGAGGTGCTGCCGCACCTGACCGACGGTGTGTCGATCGCCGCGGTCAACGGGCCGTCGTCCGTGGTGGTTTCCGGCGTCGAGGCGTCTGTCGACGCGATCCGGGCCCGCTTCGAGGGCGAGGGGCGCAAGACCAGCAGGCTGCGGGTCTCGCATGCGTTCCATTCGCCGTTGATGGAGCCGATGCTGGAGGAGTTCCGTGCGGTCGTGGCGGGGCTGTCGTTCGGCGTGCCGGCGGTGCCGGTGGTATCCAATCTGACGGGCCGGCTTGCCGAGTCGGGCCAGTTGGCTTCGGCCGATTACTGGGTTCGTCATGTGCGCGAGGCGGTGCGCTTCGCGGACGGTGTCCGGGCTCTGGGCGCGGAAGGCGTGATGCGGTTCCTGGAGCTCGGCCCGGACGGTGTCCTGTCGGCCATGGCGCAGGAGTCACTGCCCGAGGGAACCGCCGTCCTCGTACCCGCCCTGCGCAGGGACAGGGACGAGGAGACAGCGGTACTCGGATCTCTGGCACAGCTGTATGTCCAGGGTGTGCGGGTGGATTGGCCGGTGTTGTTCGCCGGCGCCGGCGCGCGGCAGGTGGATCTGCCGACGTATGCGTTCCAGCACGATCGGTTCTGGCCGTCGGGCGGGGCCGTGCGTGCGGGTGATGTGGGGTTTGCGGGTCTGGGTTCGGCGGAGCATCCGTTGTTGGGTGCTGCGGTGGAGCTGGCGGGTTCCGGTGGGTTGTTGTTCACCGGTCGGCTTTCGATGTCGTCGCATGCGTGGCTGGTGGATCATGTGGTGCGGGGGGCTGTGCTGGTGCCGGGTACGGCGTTGGTGGAGTTGGTGTTGCGGGCGGCTGATGAGGTCGGTTGCGATGTCCTCGAAGAGCTGACGCTTGCCGCTCCGTTGGTGCTGCCGGGTTCGGGTGCTGGTGTGCAGGTGCAGGTGTGGGTCGGTGAGCCGGACGATTCGGGTCGCCGGTCGGTGGCGGTGCACTCGCGTGAGGGCGAGGAACCGTGGACGCTGCACGCCGACGGATCCGTCACCACAGGAGCCGAGGCAGCGGTCTTCGATACGTCCGTATGGCCCCCGCGGGACGCCGAAGCCCTCGATGTGACGGGCTGCTACGAGCGGTTCGCGGATTCCGGGTTCATGTACGGCCCGGCATTCCAGGGCCTCCGGGCGGTCTGGAAGTCCGGTGACGAGATCTACGCCGAGGTCCGGCTTCCCGAGGGCGTCGACGGCGCTGCTTATGGTCTGCACCCGGCACTCTTCGACGCCGCGTTGCACGCGTCGATGCTCGGCGGGGGAGACGGTGAGGGGGGTGTTCCGTTCTCCTGGACGGGCGTCTCGCTGCACGCGTCCGGCGCCTCGCACGTCCGCGTGCGGATCCGTACCGTCGACGGTGGGATATCGATCGCGATCGTCGACTCCGCCGGCTCGCCGGTTGCCTCGGTGGACTCGCTGGTCGTGCGTCCGATCTCTGCCGACCAGCTGCGGACCGGCGACCGGGACTCCCTCTTCAAGGTCGACTGGACCGGCGTCCGGCTCACGGACGAGTCCGTCAAGGAGCTCGCCGTACTCGGCAAGGACGCCGAGGGCGTCTTGGACGCCCTCACGCTCCAGGCCCATGCGGACCTGGACGCCCTGGCCGAGGCCGGCGTCCCCGACGCCGTACTCCTGCCGCCCACCGCCGGGCCCGTCGGAACGGTGGAGTCGGTCCACGCCGCCACCGCCCGGGCGTTGGAGCTGGTGCAGTCGTGGCTGGCCGACGAGCGGTTCGCGGACTCGCGCCTGGTGTTCGTGACGCGTGGCGCGACGGCCGGCGGCGACCTCGCCGGCGCCGCCGTCCAGGGTCTGGTGCGTTCCGCGCAGTCGGAGAATCCGGGGCGTTTCGTCCTGGTGGATCTGGAAGGCGATGCCGATGTGACGGCGTTGCCGAAGGCGCTCGCCACGGACGAGCCTCAACTCCTGCTAAGTGACGGTCAGGTGCTCGCCGCCCGTCTCGCCCGCGTGCGGACGCAGGACGCCGCGGATGTCGCCCGGGACTCGAGCGGCACGGTCTTGATCACCGGTGGTACGGGTGGTCTGGGCCGGACTCTGGCCCGGCACCTGGTGGTCGAGCGTGGGGTGCGGAGTCTGCTGCTGGTCAGCCGTAGCGGCCTCGCGGCCGAGGGGGCCCGGGAGCTCGTCGCCGAGCTTGCCGGGCATGGCGCGGATGCTGTTGTGGAAGCCTGCGACGTGACCGACAGCGCGGCCGTGGCCGATCTCGTGTCCCGGCATCGCGTCGGCTCTGTCGTGCACACCGCCGGTGTTCTCGACGACGGCGTCATCGGCTCCCTGACCCCGGAGCGGCTCGCGGCCGTGCTGCGGCCGAAGGTGGACGCGGCCTGGAACCTCCACGAGGCGACCAGGGACATGGACCTCGACGCGTTCGTCGTCTTCTCCTCCGTCGCGGGTACTTTCGGCAGTGCGGGTCAGGCCAACTACGCGGCGGGCAACGCCTTCCTGGACGCCCTGGCCCACCACCGCCGGACGCGAGGGCTCCCGGCCGTCTCGCTGGCATGGGGCCCCTGGTCCCAGGACGGCGGCATGACCGGCACTCTCACGGAGGCCGACCTTCAGCGGATCGCCCGCTCCGGGATGCCCGAGCTGTCGGCCGAGGAGGGTGTGGCGCTCTTCGACACCGCTCTCGGCACCGCCGAGCCGGTGGTGCTCCCCGTCCGTCTGGACCTCGCGGCCCTGCGGGCACAGGGTGAGCCCCTGCCGCTCCTGCGCGGCCTGATCCGGACGCCGGGGCGGCGAACCGCGGCGGCCGGTGCGGGAGCCGAGGCCGCGGTCGGCTTCGCGCAGCGGCTGGCGGGGCTGTCCACGGCGGAGGGACACGAGGTCGTGCTGGAGGCCGTACGCGCTCAGGTCGCGGTCGTCCTGGGCCACGACGGTGCCGCGGAGATCGCCCCGGAGCGGGCCTTCCAGGACCTCGGCTTCGACTCCCTGACCGCGGTCGAATTCCGCAACCGGCTGAGCGCCCTCACCGGGGTCCGGCTGCCGGCGACCCTGCTCTTCGACTACCCGACGCCCGTGGAGCTCGTCGAGTATCTCCACGCCCTGATCGCGCCCGGGTCGGCCTCCGGTCCGGAGGCGCTCCTGGGCGAGCTCGACAGGCTGGAGAAGGCCTTCGGCGGGCTCGATGTCACGGAGGAGGTCCACGAGCAGATCGCGGGCCGCCTGGAGGTGCTCAGGACGAAGTGGGGCGCTCTGCGGGACGCCGCCGTGGGAGCCGGCTCTGACGGGTCCCCGGACGAGGCGGACTTCGACTTCGAGTCCGCCTCCGACGAAGAGGTCTTCGACCTCCTCGACAACGAGCTCGGCCTGTCCTGACACGACGAAGCGGCCCGTACCGGGAACTCCCGGTACGGGCCGCTTCGTCATGGGCCGCTGTCGTACTGTGGACCGTCGGCGGAGCCGAAAGAGCCGGAGGAAGCCGGCCGGCTCAGAGCGGACGGCGGAAGCCCACCGCCGCGAGTACGCCGCCCACGACGGCGATACCGACGCTGATGAGCAACGCGGGCACCACGGCCCCGGCGCCGGGCAGGTCGAGCGCGAGGGCGCGCGTCGTGTCGATCGCGTACGTCAGGGGGTTGGCCTTGGCGACCGCGCCCAGCCACGTGGGCAGGTCGTCGACCGGCATGTAGGCGCTTGAAGCGAACAGCAGCGGGAAGATCGCGATGACCGCGAGGTTCTGCATGGGCTCCGCCCGCCGCAGCCACGCGGCGGCCGCGATGAACGCCCACCCCAGGGTCCAGGTGATGAAGAGCACCAGCCCGGCCGAGGCGAGGAGCTTGCCCACGCCGCCCTTGGGGGAGTAGCCGAGAACGGTGACGGCCAGCACGATGACGATCGCGATCTGCACCGCGGCGCGGACCAGGTTCGACAGGCTGCGGGCGATCAGCAGCGAACTGGGGTGGATGGGAAGGGAGCGCAGCCGGGCGACCATGCCGTTCTTGAGGTCGTCCACCACCCCGATCCCGGACTGGATCGCGGAGTGCACCGCGTTGTCCACCAGGACCGCCGGCATCACGAAGTCGAGATAGCTGATCCCCTTGGGGAAGTGCGGCGGCATGCCCATCCCGCTGAACACCTGGGTCAGCATGAACAGCAGGATCACGGGCTGGGCCAGGCCGAAGACGATCACGCCGGGGTCGGTCACCAGCGCCCTCAGCGACCGGCCGGTGAGTATCCGGACCTGGGTGAGGAACGAACTGCCGTCCCACGCAATCGCCGGCCCCGGTGTGTCTTCCGGGGCCGGCGGCGCTGAGTCGGGTTTTCCGAGGATCTGTTGTGTGGTCATGGAGTCTCCACGATCTGTGCGTTGAGCGATGTACACGAGCGAGTCACGAGGCGAATCCGGTGGGCCGCTCGGCCAGGGTGAGGTAGACGTCGTCGAGGGTCGGTTCCCCGAAGGACAGCTCCGTGACCTCGATCCCCGCCCCGTCGAGGGCCCTGATCACGACCGCGGCGTCCTTCGAGGCCTCGATGACGACGACGATCGTGCCGTTCGCGCGGTCCACCACCGGCTCCAGGCCCGCCCGCCGTATGGCCTCGCAGGCCACGGCCGGGTCGGTCCCGTCCTCCGGGGTCACCGTCACGGTGCGCTGGCCCACCTTGGACTTGAGCTCGGCGGCGGTGCCGCTGGCGATCACCGCGCCGGCTGAGAGCACGGCGATGGAGTCCGCGAGCCGGTCCGCCTCGTCGAGGTACTGCGTCGTGAGCAGGACCGTGGTGCCCCCGGCGACGAGGTCTTCCACGATCTCCCACAGGTTCAGCCGGCTCGACGGGTCCAGGCCCGTCGTCGGCTCGTCGAGGAAGACGACGTCCGGGTGGCCGACGAGGGAGGCGGCCAGGTCGAGCCGCCGGCGCAGCCCGCCGGAGTACGTGCCCGGTCGGCGCGCCGCGAAGTCCTGGAGGCCGAACAGCTCCAGCAGCTCATCGGCCCTGGCGCGGGCCGACTTGCGGTCCGCGCCGAGCAGCCGGGCCAGCAGGACGAGGTTGTCCCGCCCCGAGAGCTGGGCGTCGACCGAGGCGAACTGGCCGGTCAGCCCCACGCGTTTGCGCACCTCGTGCGGGTCGCGCGAGACGTCGAAGCCGGCCACCGCGGCCCGTCCCGAACTGGGCGGCAGGGCGGCGGTGAGGACATTGACGAGCGTGGTCTTGCCCGCTCCGTTGTGTCCGAGCAGAGCGAGTACGGTGCCCCGGCGCGCGGATACGCTCACCGAGTCCAGCGCGCGCAGGGAACCGAAGACCTTGCTGACGCCGTCCGCCTCGATCATGATGTCTCCGCCCGTCCGGGCGGTGGGTTGAGCGAGCCCGCTCATGGCTGATCTCCCGCAGATGAGTGTTCCGAGTGCCGCGCGGGGAATTCCGGGCGGCGTGTGCCGTGGATGCCGGGGCCGCGCAGAGTGGGCGCGGGCCCCCGGGAAGGGACCCGCGCCCGCCGGTCAACTCGTCGCGTCCATCAGGCGGAACAGGTCGTCGTCACTGGCCGATGCCAGGTCGAGAACGTCTTCGGTGGAGCTGCCCGGGCCGCCGTCCCGCCCCGCCGTCACCGCCTTGAGCCGCGCCACCGTCTCCGCGGAGAGCTCCGCGCCCTCCGTGAGCAGGGACTCCAGCTCGGCCACGACGGTGTCCATGTCGCGCACCGGGGTGGCCGTGCGCGAGAGCCTGTCGCGTACGAGCCGGACGACGGCGTCCGGCGTGGGGTGGTCGTACACGAGCGTGGCGGGAAGCCGCACGCCCGTGGCCGTGATGAGCCGGTTGCGCAGTTCGACCGCGCTCACCGAGCTGATGCCCATGTCCTTGAACGCGGCCCTGCCCGCCTCGGCCGAAGGCTCCTCCTCGCCGAGCACCGCCGCGGTCTCCGTGAGGATCAAGTCCCGTATGAGCGCGTCCTGTTCGGCTTCGTCGAGGCCGGTCAGCCGGGCGGCGAGCTCCGACGGCTCGTCGTCACCCGATCTGTCGTCGGTGACGACGGCGACGGCCGCCGGGTCCACGGGAGCGGACGTCAGCCAGAACCGCCGTCGCTGGAAGGCGTAGGTCGGCAGGGGAACGGGCCGCGCCCCGGGCAGTACCGCGCGCCAGTCGACGGGAACGCCATGGGCGTGCATCCGGGCGACCGCCGTGAGCAAGGCGTGCGGCTCGCTCTCTCCGGCGCGCAGGCTCGGCGAGATGGTGGCCCCGTAGCCGGGATCGGTGGACTCCAGGCACTCGTCGATCATCGGTGTGAGTGCCGGATGCGGGCCCAGCTCCAGGAACCCGGTGACGCGATCGTCCCGAAGCCTGTCGACCGCGTCCTTGAAGCGCACGGAATCCCGCAGGTGCCGCACCCAGTGATCGGGATCGAGGGCGTCCTCGGTGGTCATGTGCCTGCCGGTGACGGTCGAGACGACGGGGATGGTGGGCGCGGCATAGGAGAGGGTGCGGGCGATCGCGCCGAGCTCCTCCAGCAGGGGTTCCATGAGCGGCGAGTGGGCGGCGCCCCTCACCGCGACCCGCCGGGACTTGTGGCCTGCGGCGTCGAGCCGGTCCATGAGCGCGGCCAGGGGTGCCTCGGCGCCCGAGAGCACGAGGGAGTGCGGCCCGTTCACGGAGGCGATCCACACGGGGTCCGGCAACCCGGCGAGCCACGGGGCCACTTCGCTCTCCGAGATGCGGACCGCCGCCATCGCCCCGCCGGGCGGCAGCGCGTCCATCAGCCTGCCCCGGGCCGCCGCCAGAATGCACGCGTCCTTGAGGTCGAGTCCGCCCGCCAGATGAACGGCGGTGGTCTCGCCGGCCGAGTGCCCCACCAGGCAGTCCGGGGTTACGCCCCAGGATTCGAAGAGCCGGTACAGGGCGACCTGGACGGCGAACAGCGCCGGTTGCGCGTAGGTGGCGTCGTCGAGGAGTACCGCCTCCTCGGAGTCCGGGTCCGCCCACATCACCGAGGTGAGCGGCCGCTCCAGCAACGGGTCCATGGCGGCGCACACCTCGTGCAGAGCGGATTCGAACACGGGGAACGCCGCGGCCGCGGCGCGCCCCATGCCGGGCCGCTGGCCGCCCTGCCCGGGGAAGACGATGGCCAGCCCGCCCGGCGGGGAGTCCTCGGCGGTGACCCCGGCGGCCCGCTTGCCGTTCCCGAACCCTTCCGCCGAGGACAGCAGTTCCGCCCGTCCGGAGCCGCTGATGACGACCCGGTGCCTGTGCCGGGCGCGCGTGGTGGCCAGCGAGTAGGCGACGTCCTGCGCGGACAGCCCGAGGTCGGCCTGCACGCGCTCGGCCAGCCGTTGTGCCTGCGCACGGAGCGCCGCCCGGCTGCGGGCGGACAGGACCCAGGACGCGGTCGCCCCGCCGTCCGGCTCCGGGATCTCCGCGGTGTCGGTTTCCGGGACGTCCTCGGCCGGCGCTTCCTCCAGGATCACATGGGCGTTGGTGCCGGTGAGCCCGAACGAGGACACGCCGGCCCGGCGCGGCCGTCCGCTCTCCCGCGGCCAGGGCCGGGCCTCGGTCAGTACGCGTACCGAGCCGGCGGACCAGTCCACCCGGGACGTCGGCGCGTCCACGTGCAGGGTTTCGGGCAGCAGGCCGTGGTGCATCGCGAGCACCGTCTTGATGACCCCGACGGCTCCGGCGGCGGCCTGCGTGTGCCCGATGTTCGACTTCACCGATCCCAGCCACAGCGGGTGTCCCTCGGGCCGCTCCCTGCCGTACGTGGCGAGCAGGGCCTGGACCTCGACGGGGTCGCCGAGCGGTGTGCCGGTGCCGTGGCCCTCCACGGCGTCGACGTCCTGCGGCGCCAGCCGCGCGTCGGCCAGGGCCTGACGGATGACGCGCTGCTGCGCGAGCCCGTTCGGCGCGGTGAGCCCGTCGGAGGCGCCGTCCTGGTTCACGGCGGAGCCCCGTACGAGCGCCAGGACGCGGTGCCCGTTGCGCCGGGCGTCGCCGAGCCGCTCCAACAGGAGCAGCCCCGCACCCTCGGACCAGACGGAGCCGTCGGCGCCGTCCGCGTAGGCCTTCGAGCGGGAGTCCCGGGACAGTGCGCGCAGCCGGGAGAAGTGGGTGAACGGCGCCGGTGACGCCATGACGGTGACGCCGCCGGCCAGCGCCAGGGAGGACTCGCCCGACCGCAGGGACCGGCAGGCCAGGTGCAGGGCGACGAGGGAGGACGAGGAGGCGGTGTCCACCGTCAGCGCGGGGCCCTCCAGCCCGTAGGTGTACGCGATGCGTCCGGAGACCGCGCTCCCGGCGGTCCCGGCGCCGAGCATGCCCTCCAACGCGCCCTGTCCGACGGGGGAGTTGGCGGCGTAGTCGCGGTGCATCGCGCCGGTGAACACGCCGGTGCGGCTTCCCTTCAGGGCCGTCGGGTCGATGCCCGCCTGTTCGAAGGCCTCCCAGGCGACTTCGAGGAGCAGCCGCTGCTGTGGGTCGGTTGCCGTCGCCTCCTGGTCGGACATGCCGAAGAAGCCCGCGTCGAAGTGGCCCGCGTCGTGCAGGAAGCCGCCTTCGCGCGCATAGGTGGTGCCGGGGCGGTCGGGGTCGTCGTCGAAGAGCCGGTCGAGGTCCCAGGCGCGGTCGGCGGGGAAGCCGGACACCGCATGGGCCCCGTCGGCGAGCAGGGCCCACAGGGCCTGGGGGGAGTCGGCTCCGCCGGGCAGCCGGCAGGCCATGCCGATGATCGCCACCGGTTCGTCCATGGCCGGTGCGTGGTGGGCGGCAGGCGGATCGATCGCGTGGTCATCTGTGCTGACGGACACCTTCACTCCCGGTTTTCAAGTGCTTTCATCGGTGGGGGGACGCGGTCGGCGGATCATCCGGGTCGGACGTCAGTCCTCGTGCACGGTGATCGCCTGGGACGGGCACAGGGCACCCGCGAGCCGGACCGAGGACTCCTTGGCGGCGCCGGGCCCGGCGCCGACGAGGGTGACCAGCCCGTCCTCGTCCTGGTCGAAGACCTCCGGCGCGGACAGCACGCACTGGCCCGCTCCCACGCAGCGGTCGGGGTCGACGGTGATACGCATTGGCGTTTCTCTCCTGAGGGTCGGGTTCGGGCCCGCCGGGCGGCCTGCGGCGCGTCCGGCGGGCGGGGCCGGGTGGCGTCTACCAGCGGACCGGCAGTTCGTGCAGACCGTGCACCACGCCGTCGTGCTTGTAGGCCAGCCCCTCGGCGGGCACGGCGAGCCGGAGATCCGGGATGCGCTCGAAGAGCTTCCGGTAGGCGATCTCCATCTCGACCCGCACCAGGTTCTGCCCCAGGCACTGGTGCACGCCGTAGCCGAAGGCCACGTGGTGCCGGGCGGACCTGGAGGGGTCGAACATATGGGGGCACTCGAAGCTGTTCTCGTCGTGGTTGGCCGCGGCCACCAGGGGCACGATGCCCTCGCCCGCCCTGACGAGCTGCCCGGAGATCTCCACGTCCTCGACCGCCACCCGCAGGGACACCAGGTCGGCGACCGAGTGGAAGCGCAGCGTCTCCTCCACGACCCGGTCGTCACCGATCCACTGAGGGTTCGTCAGGAGCGTGAGCACCCCGAGCGCGATGTTGTTGGCCGTCGTCTCGTGGCCGGCGATGAGCAGGAGCATCAGCACGCCCGACAGCTCGTGCGGGGCGATCGAACCGGTGGCCAGCAGCCGGCTGACGAGGTCGTCGCCGGGCCACTTCCCCTTGATCTCGACCAGCCGGCCGATGTAGCGCAGCAGATCCTTGGAGGCGGCCTGCCGCTGCTGGTCGGTCGAGGCGCGGATGGCGACCAGGGTGCGCGTCCTGGACTCGAAGAACTCGCGGTCGGTCGGCGGCACGCCGAGCAGCGACGAGATCACCAGGGACGGGATGGGCAGCGCGAAGTCGGCGACGAGGTCGGCGGAATCGCCGGCGGCCAGCATGGCGTCCAGGCGCGCCTGGACCGTGAGCTCGATCGCCGGCCGCATCTCCCGGACGCGCCGGACGGTGAACTCCGGGATGAGCGCCTTGCGGAACCGGTCGTGCTCCGGGGAGTCCAGCCCCACGAACCAGCCCGGGATCTGCGCCTGCTTGGGCACCCCCAGGCTCTCGCCGACGTTCGGGAAGCCCTTGTGCTCGGGGTTGGAGCTGATCTTCGGGTTGGTCAGTACGGCGCGTACGTCCTCGTGCCGGGTGACCAGCCAGACCCGTTCGCCGTTGGGCAGCCGCGAGGGGACCAGCCCCTCCTGCCCGCGGTAGTCGGCGTAACCGGGTGGCGGGAAGGGCACGCTGGGACTGCGCAGCGGGAAGTCGACCACCTGTGGTGCGGATTGCGTCATGTGGATATCCCTCTCGGACGGGCCGGTCAGCCGACGCCGTAGAACGCGCGGATCCTGCCGATCACGAAGTCCTGGTCGGCGGCGGTCAGCCCGGTGTGGGTGGGCAGGTACAGCCCGTCCTCGGCGAAGTCGTTCGCCTTGAGCGAGGGCCAGTCGGGGTGGAGGTACATGGGCTGCCGGCTCATCGGCTTGAAGAAGAGCCGGGTCTCGATGGACTGGTCGGCCAGGAACGCCCGTAGCTCCTCACGGCGTTCGGCCCGCAGGTCGTACATCCACAGCACGTCCCGGGGCGGCATCAGTGTGATGCCGGGGACGTCGGCGAGGCCCTCGTCGTAGCGCTTCTCGATCGTGCGGCGCGTCGCGAGGATCTCGTCCAGCCGCTCGACCTGGCCCAGGGCGACGGCGGCCTGCATGGCGGTCATCCGGTAGTTGTAAGCGACCTTCTTGTGCAGGAAGTTGTGTTCCTTGGTGAAGGCCATGGCGCGCAGATGCTCCAGCTGTCCGGCCAGCCTGGGGTCGTCGGTGAGGCAGATACCTCCTTCGCCCGAGGTGATGATCTTGTTGGCGAAGAGCGAGTAACAGGCGATGTCCGCGACCGGGCGGACGCCGTGGGCCTCGGCGCAGTCCTCCACCACGCGCAGGTTGTACTGGTACGCGATGTCCATGATCGCGTCCATGTCGCAGCGCCGGCCGTAGATGTGGACGGGCATGATCGCCTTCGTCCGTGCGGTGATCTTCTCCTCGATGCGGGTGACGTCGATGTTCAGGTCGTCCGCGCAGTCGACGAACACGGGCGTCGCGCCGGTGTAGGTGACCGCCCACGCGCAGGCGATCATGGTGAACTCGGGGACGATCACCTCGTCCCCCGGGCCGATGCCCAGGGCCCGCAGGGCCAGGGTGAGGGCGGCCGTCCCGGAGGAACAGGCGACACCGTGCGCGACCGCGTTGTAGTCCGCGAAGGCGCGCTCGAAGCGCTGGATCATCGGTCCCTGGGACGATATCCAGCCGTCCTCGACGGTGGCGGTGACGTATTCGAGCTCTCTGCCGTCCAGGGCGGGCCTCGATACCGGGTACGTGAACGACATCGTCGGTTCCTTCCTCCTTGTGTGTGGCGGGTGTTCGTGTGCGCTCATGTCAGGGCCGGGAGCCCGAGAATCCGGGCGGCCGCCGCCTCCCGGCCGCCCGCCGCGCGCTGCAGGGCCCCGAGCCGCTCCGCGTTCTCGCGGAAGGAGGGGGTGCCCAGCACTCGCTCGATCTTGTCGACGACGTCGCCGGGGTGGATGGTCTGCGGCCGGTCCAGGGTCAGGCTGATGCCGAAGTCCCGGCCGCGGGCGGCCTGGTCGAAGCAGTCCACCCACAACGGCCGCACCACGAGCGGCTTGCCGAAGTACACGCCTTCGTTGAAGCCGTTGCCGCCGCCGTGCGTGAAGAACACCTTCACGTTCGGATGGGCCAGGACATCGAGCTGCGAGGGAACCCAGCTCTCGATGCGCAGGTTGGCCGGCAGCGACTCCTCGGGCGGCAGCAGTTGCTGCTGTTCCCTGGACAGCTTCCACAGCACCTGGTGCCGGCCTTCGAGCCGACGGGCGACCTCCACGATGGAGGCGACCTCCGTCCGGGTCAGCCGGGTGATGGTGCCGAGCCCTATGTAGACGACGGACGACTGGGCTTCCAGCCACCCCGAGAGGTCCACGTCGTCCGGGGCCTCGGGCAGCGGCGGCACCATCGCGCCGACCAGCCGCATCTTCTCGGGGATGTCGAAGGGGTAGTCCAGCTCCGCGATCGAGTTGCACAGGATCAGCTCGGCCTGCTCGATCCTCGCCATGAGGGTGAGCGTCGGGAGGCCCAGCGACTTGCGCCGCCGGTGGTCCGCCATGAGGACCCGGCTCATCCTGGGCGTGCAGAACATCGTGACGCCCCGCACCTTGAACAGCTCGTTGCTGACGCGCTGGGCGAGGCTCATGCTGCCCGGCAGCCCGGTGTGCGGGACGGGGAAGCCCTTCGGGGTGTAGCTCTTGCCGAAGGGGGTGAAGGCCGTCAGCACATTGCTCGGCAGGAACGGCACGCTCAGCACGTACGGGATCCCCCGGGCGACGGCCAGGTCGATCGCGAAGCCGCTGATGCAGTCGATGACCATCAGCGCCGGCTGCACCTCGTCGACGACGGCCGCGAGCCGGCGGTACTTCACGTCCTGCAGACCGGGCTTGAAGGACTGCTTGATGACCGCGCGGTGAGCCTTGAAGCGCGAGCTCTGGGTGACCTCGCGGTAGACCTCGTCGCTCCAAGTGACCGCCGACAGTTCGGAGATGACATCGCCCAGGGAGGCGAACTCCACCGGGGAGCGCTCCGCGATCCGCTTCACGTCGTCACGCCGCGGCTCGTCGGTGGCGAACCAGAGGTCCTCCACTCCCTGGCGGGAGAGCTCGCCGGCCAGGACGAGCAGCGGGTTGAGCAGGCCGCTCTCCGGAAGGCTGACGAAGAGGATCGGCCGTCGGGCGGAGTCCATGTATTCCCTTTCGGTGGTGGCAGGGGCTCGTCGAGCACGTCCCCGTGCGGGTCGGCTGGCCGTACTCACCTTTGATCTCACGCCGGTCGCCGGGAAATCCTTAGACTCCGCCGCCCGCGGCCCGGTCCCTCGTTTCCCGGCGGCCCGCGTGGCGCGTGTCGTGTCCCCAGGTAACGGTCGGTCCGAGTTCCCGGGTGTTCCGGAAGATACTTGACGCGTTTTTATCGAGAACGCGGCAACCAGGAGTGGCGCGTGCTCGTCCGCGTATTCCGGCGGTGAATTCAATGCTGCCGTCATGTGTTCTTCACACGCCACTCCGCCACGGCCCGGCGCCCATTGCCGTATCACCCGCGAACCCCACATGTCACCGCACGGTGACCGCTTCTGTGCGGAGAGTGAAAACCTGGCCCGGCTGTGGCGTAAAAGGGTGGCCATTGGCGCGATTTCGGCCGTACAGAGCCACCGAAGTGGCGGATCGCGACCGAACCTTTTCCGGTCGAGCCGCAGGTTTAAGCGACTTCACAATGGCGGTCGTTGCCCCCCGCACCGATGGCTAACTAGCCTTCGACTAATCCCACCAGCACGTGAAGTTTCATGAAGGGGATCTTCTCTTGTTGAATGCACTCCCCACGCTCATTGATTCGGCCCGGTCCGAGGCGGACGGCGACCCGTTGGACCGGGGCGGCCGCACGGACGTTCGCCAGCAGCCCGATCAGGCGGGCATGTGCGTGGCGGGGCTCGACGCGGCCCTGACCATCCAGCAGGCGAACCAGGAGTTCTTCCGGCAGTTCAACGGCTCCTCGGAGGAGCTGTGCGGCCGCAGTATCCGCGATGTGGTGCACCCGAGCGTCCAGCAGCCGCTGTTGCGCCAGTTCTCCCACTTGCTCGAGGGCAAGCACCAGCGCTTCGTCACCCCCGTCATCGCCGTGCGCCCCGGTGAGGGGTCCGCTTTCACCGTTCCCCTCACCGCGGTCGCGGTGCGCGGCGGACTGCCCGGCACCAACGCGATCCTCGTCATGATGCCCACGACCGGGGATGCCGAGGGGACGCGTGTGGTCACCAACCGCAAGAAGGTGCTGTCCGCCATGGACGCACGCATCCTGGAGGGCATCGCCGCCGGCATTTCCACCGTCCCCCTGGCCTCACGCCTCTATCTGAGCCCACACGGCATCGAATACCACGTGACCTGTCTGCTGCGGAAGTTGAAGGTGCCCAACCGCGCCGCGCTCGTCTCCCGCGCCTACTCCATGGGCGTGCTCAAGGTCGGCACCTGGCCGCCCGAGGCCGTGGAGGACTTCGTGAAGCGCGAAGAGAAGGCCTCGTGAAGTGAGGAGGTGCGAGGGCCGGGGTGCGGGAATCTCCCGCACCCGACGGCGCCAATCCGGCCAAATCTCCCCGCTCTGACTCAAAGCCCTGTGGAATTGTCCAGTTCCTCTCCTTAGTGTCATGTCGACTGGATCATGCAGGCCGATTCCCCCGGGGACCGGCCGCCGGCGCGCCGATCGTCAACGAGGCCGCGGCCGGCTTCGCGAAAGGAACGCTGTGGCGGCCAGCACCGAGACACCTCATGAGTCGTCCCAGGACCTTGTCGGCCGCTCCGCCGAACTGAACAGTGTGCTGCGGCAGGCCGCCACGGCCCGTGCGGGAACCGCGCGGGCCGTACTGGTCCAGGGCCCCGCCGGAATCGGCCGGAGCAGCCTGCTGGCCGCCGCCGTCACCCGCCTGCGGGCCGACGGCTTCACCGTACGCACCATCGGCGGCGGGGCCGCACCCGGCCGGGGCCCCGACCTGCCGGTCCTTCCCGGCGGGCCCGTGCCGACGGAACCCGACGAGCCGTCGCCCGCGCCGCCCGACCCGTACGCGGAGTGCCGCCGGCTGCACGGCCGCATCCTCCGCCTGCTGGCCGACGGCCCGCTGGCCCTCGTCCTCGACGATGCCCAGGGGTACGACGAAGAGCTCCTGCGCTGCCTGGACTTCGTCCTGCGCAGAGTCGCCGCGCACCCCCTCTTCGTGCTCCTCGCCCAGCGCACGCAGAGCGACGGCTCCGGCGACGCCGTCCTGGCCGAACTGCTGGCCCAGGACCGGTGCGCACTGCTGGAGCTGGGGCCGATGAGCGAGTCCGGCACCGGCCGGATGATCGAGGGGGCGCTGGGCGGGCCCGTGGACCCGCACTTCGCCCGGCGCTGCGCGGAGATCTGCGGCGGCAACCCGCTGCTGCTCGGACGGCTGCTCGCCGGACTGCGCACGGCCGGGATCCGCCCCGACCGCGGCAGCCTGCGCCGGCTGCACACGGTCCACGGCGGCGTACTCGCCTCGCTGATCCCGGACTTCCTGGCCATCCAGCCCCGCTCCGTACGGCAGGTGGCCACCGCCCTGGCCGTCCTCGGCCAGGCCGAACCCAACCTGCTGAGCGTGCTGGCGGGCGTCTCCGGCCGGCGCGCGGAGGCCGCCCTGGGCGTGCTGCGCCGGTTCGAGGTCGTCGTCACCGCAGGACGCGGGCCCGCCATGTGCGACCCCCTCCGCGAGGCCGTCCTCGCCGACGTGCCGGCCGACGCCCTGCAGGAGCTGCGGGCCCGGGCCGCCCGGCTGCTCAACGACGCCGGCCGGCCGGTCGGCGACATCGTCGGCCAACTCCTCCTCCTGGAACGCATCGACGAACCCTGGATGCTCGCCGTGCTCCGCGACGCCATCGCCGAAGCACCCGGAGACGCCGCCACCGGGCACATCCTCGGCTGCCTGCGGCGCGCCCTGACGGCACGGCGGACGGCGGCCGAACGCAAGGACATCCACCGGGAGTTGGTGAGGGCCTACGCCCCGACGGATCCGGCCGCCGCGCTGGAGCACCTGCACGAGGCCCTGGCCGTCGCCACGGACGCCCGGGAGAGGGCCGCCATCGCCATGGACTACGGCCTCTCGGCCGTCGGGACCCACCAGGCGGCCGACGCCGTGCGCACCCTCGGGTTCGTCCTGGACGGCCTCAACGCCGACCTGGGCGCCGACCCCGGGCCCGCCGACCGCGAACTCCGCACCACCATCGGCTCGGCACTCCTGGTCACCGCCGTCAACGACAAGAGGGCCATGTACCGGGCCCGCGAACGGGCCCGCACCTGGACACTGCCGCGTGGCGACAGCCCCGCCGAGCGCCAGTTGCTGGCCGCCATGAGCGCCATGGCGTGCCTGGAGGGCAGGCCGGCCGAGGAAACGGCCGCACTCGCCCGCACGGCCCTGCGGGTCGAGGAGACCAGCGGCGCCGGCTGGTGGACCGTGGGCTGCTCCACCGTCCTCGCCCACGCGGACGCCGCCGACGAGGCACTGGCCGGCCTGGAGCGCATCTGGGCCGGCGGCCCCGCCCGCCACGGCGCGTGGATACGGGTCGGGGCGCTGTCCGTACGGTCCCTCACCCTCCACGACACCGGCGACATCGGCGGCGCCCTGGACGAGGGGCGGGCCGCGGTCGCGCTCGCCGAGCAGGCCTGGCCGGGCGACCCCGCGCCCACGCCCCGGCTCGCCCTGAGCGGTTCCCTGCTCTCCGCGGGATTCACCACCGAGGCATGCCGGGTACTGGACGAGGTCGTGCGCACCGACGCCGCGCTCGAACGCCGCATCTTCGACTGGCACCACTACCTGTACGTCCGGGGCCGGGTCCTGCGCGAACAAGGCGATCTGGAAGGCGCCCTGGCGGCGTGGCAGCGGTGCGGACGCAGCCTGGAGGAAGCAGGCGTGGCCAACCCGGTGATGGCCCCCTGGTGGCTGCCCGCCGTCACCACCCTCGTCCGCCTAGGCAGGCCCGCCGAGGCCGCCGCGGTCGTCGAGCGGATCCAGCCGGCCGTACGGCGCTGGGGCACCCCCCGGGCCCTCGGTCAGGGCCTGCTCGCCGCCGCCTGCGTCGCCGAGGGCCGCGCCCGGCTGCGGCTGCTCGGCGACGCGGTGGACTCCCTGGCCTCCTCCCCGGCCCGCCTGGATCTCGCCAAGGCCGAATTCCAGCTCGGCCACGAACTGCTGCGCCACGGCGACGCCGACGGCGCCCGCCGCCATCTGCGCCTCGTCATCGAAAGAGCCACGCACAGCGGGTACCACCTGCTCGCCGCCACCGCCCGCCGACTGCTGGTCAGCGCGGGCGGGCGGATGCCGCAGCTCGCTGCCAACCCGCTCGACTCCCTCACCGACAGCGAGCGCCGCGTGGCCGCCCTGGCCCAGGACGGAGCGAGCAACAAGAAGATCGCCGAGACGTTGTTCGTCACCACCCGCACCGTGGAGATGCACCTGACCAACGTCTACCGCAAACTCGACGTACGCGGCCGCGCCGAACTGCCCGACGGCCTCCGCCCCGCCGACCTGCTGGCGGCGGGCTGATGACCGGGACAACAGGCACGACCCCGCCCCCCACCGCCCGGCCGCCCGGCGGCGGCCCGGACGAATCCTCGCCACTCGCCGGACGCGAGGAGGAAGAGGCCCTGCTCTCCGCCGCGCTGCAGCGGCTGAGCCAGGGCCGGCCCGCGCTCGCCGAGGTGCACGGCCCGCCCGGCATCGGCCGCAGCGCCCTGCTGGACCGCGCGGTCGTCCTGGCCGGACGGGCCGGCGTCCGGGCCGTCGCCGCCCAGGCGTGCCCGGAGGAAGCCGGCGTGCCCTACGGCCTCGCCGGGCAACTGCGCGGCGCCCTGGCACGCGGCGGCCACGCCACGGCACCGCCGCCCCGGCCCGGCGTACCGGACGACGAACGGGCCGCCCTCTGCCGTGAGTTCCTCGCCGCCGCCCGCACCGAGCCGCTGCTCCTCGTCGTCGACGACGTCCAGTGGGCCGACCCGGAGTCGCTGCGCTGGCTGCAGAGCCTCGCCCGCCGCCTCGCGGGCACCTCCCTGATGCTGCTCACCGCCCGCAGCGACGCCTCACCCGCCGGCCCCGACGACCGCATCGCCCCCTGCCCGCTGGACGGCGACCGGACCGTCGACCGGCACGTCCTTCCCCTCGGCCCGTTGCCGGACCCGGCCGTCGGCCGGCTCCTCGACCGGGCCTGGCACACGCCGGCCGACCCCGCGTTCCAGGAGGCGGCGATACGCGCCGTCGACGGAAACCCCGCGCTGCTGCGCTCGGTCGTCAGCCGGTTCGCACGCCACGACTGGCAGCCGACCGCCGATCACCTGCACCGACTCGCCGACTGCGCCGCGGAGTCCGTCCGGCAGCGCACCCGGTACCTCCTCGCCGAGCTGCCCGAGGAACTCCGCGACGTCCTGCGCGTCGTCGCGGCCGCCGGGCCCGACTGCACCCACTCCATGATCACCGCGCTCGCCGGGGCGCGCGCCCCCCACGCCCTCGCCCTGCTCTCCGGGACCGGCCTGCTGGTCCCCGGCGACCGGCCCGCTTTCCGGCACCCGGCGGCGGCCGGGACCGTCCTGGCCGGCCTGAGCGTCCGCAGCCGCGAGGAACTCCACAGCCGGGCCGCCGCGTGGGCGTACCGGACCGCCGCCCCCGACAGCGCGGTGGCCCGCATGCTGCTGAACGCGCGGCCCGGCGGCGCCGACTGGGCCGCCGTACTCCTGCGCGGCGAGGCGGCCCGCCACCGCGCCGCCGGCCGGCCGGCCGACGCCGCCCGGCTGCTGCGGCGTGCCCTGCTCGAACCGGTGCCGCCCGACCTGCGCGCCGACCTGCTGACCGAACTCGCGGCCGTCGTCCTGCCCTCCGACTTCGAAGCGGCCGACCGGCACCTGCGCCAGGCCCTGCTCGCGTCCGTCGGCCCCACGGCCGGACCCGCCTCCGTCCGCACCGCCGAACTCCTGGTGGCCCACGGCGACACGGCCGCCGCTCAGCCGGTGATCGCCTGGGCCGCCGGGCGTGCCGCACCGGACGGCGACGACGCGAGCGCCCTGCGCGCCCTGTACTGGCTCGCGGAGCAGAGCGAACCGGAAGCCGCCCACGAGCTGGACCGCGCCCCCGTCCCGCCGCTGCCCCCGCGGCCCGCCGGACCGGCGGAAGCCGCCGCCGCGGCCTGGCGCACCGCCCTGCGCGGCCAGGACATCGGCCGCGCCCGCCGGCTGGCCCGCACCGCCCTCGCCCCGGACGCCCACCGTGGCGCGCCGCTCCTCCTCCGGGTGGCGGCCTGCCACGCGCTGGTGCTCAGCGGCGACCACGACGAGGCCCGTACCGCCCTCGACACCGTGGTGGTGGAGGCCCGGTACGCGGACGTGCGGCCGGTGGCCGGCCTGGCCCTGCTCGTCAGCGGTCTCGCCGAACTGGGCAGGGGACGGCCCGACGCCGCCTCGGACGTGCTGGACCGGGCCCGGGAGGCCATGCCCGGCCACCGCGGGTCCCCGTTCCCCACTCCGGGGCTGACCGCCCTCGCGGCCCTGCTGCGGCTGGAACGGGGCGAGCCGGACGAGGCCGAACGGCTGCTCACCCCGGTCGGCGCGCACGGCACCGGGGCCGGACTGACCGGCGCCCTCCTGTGCTACGCCCGCGGCCGGACCCACCTGGCGCGCGACCGCCGGGAACAGGCCCTGGCCGATCTGCTGGAGTGCGGCCGCAGGCTGCTCGCCCGGCAGGTGACCAACCCCGCCTTCCTGCCCTGGCGTTGGGCTGCCGCCTCGGCCTGCGCCTCGCCCTCCGACCCCGTGGCCGTCGCCCTGCTCGCCGAGGAACAGCACCTCGTACGCGCCTGGGGCGCCCCAGACGCCCCGGCGGACGGCGAATGGCCCCCCGCCGCCGCCCCGTCCGGCCGCCGCACCGCCCATCCCCGCGACGACCGGCCGTCCGCCACCACGCCGGCGCCCCGGCGGGAACTGACCGCCGCCGAACGGCGGGTGGCCGTACTGGCCGCCGACGGCATGCCCAACCGGGCCATCGCGGCCGAGCTGTTCGTCACCCCGCGCGCCGTCGAACTGCACCTGACCAAGACCTACCGCAAGCTGGGCATCCAGGGCCGGCCCGAACTGGCCGCCGCGCTGGGGCACCGACCGAAAGCGAGACCATGACACCCCTTCGCGGCCGGCAACGCGAACTCGACCTGATCACCGCTGCGATGGAGTCCGCCCACCGGGGCGAGGGCCGTCTGCTGGCCGTGGCCGGCGGCATCGGCAGCGGAAAGACCGCCCTGCTGCGAGGGTTGCCCGCGCTCGCCGGACCGCGCGGCCTGCGCGCCCTGACCGTCGGCTGCGCGGCACAGGAACAGGACTTCCCCCTGGGCGTCGTGAGCCGGCTCCTCGACCCGCTTCCCGGCTGCCGGTCCCTCGACCTCGACCCCGGCCCGGACCGGTCCGCCGACCTCCTCTCCCACGTCGTCGAGTACAGCGCGGACAAGCCCCTGCTGATCCTCGTGGACGACCTCCAGTGGGCCGACCCCGCCTCCCTGCGCTGGCTCGGCGGGCTCGCCGGACGGCTGCCGGGCCTGCGCGTCACCGTGATCGTCAGCGTGCGGGAGGGCGAGCCGGGCGCGGACGCGCCACCCGTACAGGCACTCGTCGAACGCGCCGCCTCCTGCCTCTGGTTGGCCCCGCTGTCGGTGGAGGCCGTCGCCGCCCTCGTCGCCGACCACCTGGGCCGCCCGGGCCGCCCCGCGCAGGTCGCCGCCCGCCACGAGGCGTCGGGCGGCAACCCCCTGTTCCTCACCGCGGCCCTGGCCGACCTCACCCCGGACGGGCCGTCCGACGGGCCGGAACCCCGGTACGTGGCGCTGCGCGAGCGCCTCGCCGTCGCCCTGCGCTCCCAGCCCGGACCGGTACGCCGCCTCGCCCGGGCACTGGCGGTCCTCGACGAGGAGGACGGACTCGAACTGGCCGGCCGTCTCGCGGAACTGGACACCGCGGGCAGCGAGGAGGCCGCCCGCTGCCTGCGCCGCCTCGGCCTGCTGACCGACGGCCCCGCGCCCCGCTTCGTCCACCCGTCCGTACGGGAAGCCGCCGAGGAGTCGATGACACTCGCGGAACACGAGGACATCCACCTGCGCGCCGCCCAACTGCTCTACAGCGGCGGCCACCCGGCCGAACGCGCCGCCGCCCAGCTCCTCGCCGTCACCTCGGGCACCAACGGCTGGACCGTCGAGGTGCTGCGGTCCGCCGCGACCGCCGCACGGCGGCGCGGAGCCCCCGCACAAGCCGCCTGCTACCTGCGCCGCGCCCTGCTCTGCAGCTCGTCGTCCGGCGCCGACCGGGCGGCCCTGCTGCTCGACCTGGCCACATCGGAGCGCGACGTCGACCCGCAGGCCGCCCTGCGCCTCCTCTCCCAGGCGCTCCTCCTGCTCCCCACACCCACGGGGCGCGCGCTCGCCGCCGCCCGTACCACGCCCTCCCTGCTCGGCGGCTGCCCCCCGCCGGTCATCGACACCGTCGCCAAGGTGGCCGCAGACCTGGGCGACCCGGACCGCCTCACCGGTGTCGAACGCCAGGCCGCCCTGCGGCTGGAGGCCCGGCTGCGCCATGTCGCCGTGGCCGGACCCGGCGAGCTCGCCCGCTGCGCCGAGCGGTTACGGGCTCTCGGCGGTACGCCCCCGATGCACACCGCCGCCGAACGCGAACTGGCCGCCGTGCTCCTGCACGGCGCCACCGTGACCCAGCGGATGACCGCCGCGGAGGCCGCCGCCCAGGCCAACCGCGTCCTCCAGCACGAACCCGCGGCCCCCGACCACGTCCACACCGCGCTGACCCTCCTGTGCGCCGTACTGACGGCAGCGGAATCGCTGGAGGTCATCGGCCCCTGGCTGACGACCGCGCGGGAACGCGCCCGCCGGGACGCGACTCCCGTCCCCCAGGCGACGATCGCCGTCGAGCTCGCCCACACCCTGCTGGCCCGGGGACGGCTGCAGGACGCCAGGGCCCACACCGAGGAGGCCCTCGCCCTCGGCGTGACCGAGTGGGCCACGCTGCCCTCCCTGACCGCCGTCGTCACGGTCGCCCTCCACAGCCGGGACGCCGGACTGACCCGGCGCCTGCTCGCCCACCGGCACGAGACCGCCGACCACGACTTCCGGCCCTCCCCCCTCCAACTCCTCCGGGGCTCCGTCGCGGCGGTCAAGGGAGACCCGGCCACGGCCCTGGAGTACGTCCTCGACTGGGGCCGCTCGGCGGAACGCGCCGACTGGCGCAACCCCGCCATCGCCCCCTGGCGCGCCTGGGCGGCCGGGCTCCAGCACCGGCTGGGCCGGCTCCAGCCGGCCCACGACCTCGCCGACGAGGAGTACGAACGGTCCGTGGCCTGGGGCACCCCCACCGCCATCGGCCGCGCCCAGCGGGTCCGGGGCGTGATCACGGCGGGGGAGCGGGGCATCGAGCTGCTCCGCGAGTCCGCCGACACCCTGGAGCGGTCCGTGAACACCATGGAATCGGCGCGGACCGACCTGCTCCTCGGCCGGCGGCTGCTGGCCGCGGGCCGATTCGCCGAGGGCGAGGTCCGGCTGCGCCGGGCCCGCGACCAGGCCCTCTCCTGCGGCGTGCCGTGGATCGCCGACCAGGCGTGCCGGGAACTCGCCGACCCGGCCGGTTCCCGGAACCCGATGGCGGTGGCGGCGCTCACCCGGGCCGAACGCAGGGTCGCCGGGCTCGCCGCCCACGGCACGCCCAACAAGGAGATCGCCGAACGGCTCGAGGTGAGCTCCCGAGCCGTGGAGAAGCACCTCACCAGCGCCTACCGCAAGCTCCACGTCGCCGGACGGTCCGAACTGGCCGTGCTGGCACCGCTGCTGCCCGGGCCGGAGGGCGACTGAGCCGTACGGTACGGGCCGCTCCCGGCCGTACCGAACCGAAGCCCGCGCAACCGCGGGCGACCGAACCTCCGGGCCCGGTGACCACAGGGTTAGTCCGGCCCGGTCCGGATCGCGTTGACAGTCCTCGCGCGGTGTCCATAGCGTCCATTCCGGACCGAATCGTGGCGAGACACTTCCCCGGCCGTGTCGTTCCGCCGGCTCTCGGATCCGCCTTCCTCTCCCCGAAAGTTCAGGAGACACAGAGTGTCAGCACACCAGCATCTGTCGCGCCGCCGCATGCTCGGCCTGGCGGCCCTGGGCGCCGCGGCGCTCGCCGGCCAGAGCACGATCACCGCCGCCCCCCGTGCGGCCGCCGCCGGCACCGGCGGCGACGGCGGGACGTTCGTCCCCGCCGTCGTGGTCGGCACCGGCTACGGCGCGGCCGTCTCCGCACTGCGCCTCGGCGAGGCGGGGATCCCCACGCTGATGCTGGAAATGGGCCAACTGTGGAACCAGCCCGGCCCGGACGGCAACATCTTCTGCGGGATGCTCAGCCCCGACAAGCGCTCCAGCTGGTTCAAGAACCGCACCGAGGCCCCGCTCGGCAGCTTCCTCTGGCTCGATGTGATCAACAAGAACATCGACCCCTACGCGGGCGTCCTGGACCGCGTGAACTTCGACCAGATGTCCGTCTACGTGGGACGCGGCGTCGGCGGCGGCTCCCTCGTCAACGGCGGCATGGCCGTGACGCCGAAGCGCTCGTACTTCGAGGAGGTCCTGCCGCAGGTCGACGCGGCGGAGATGTACGACCGCTACTTCCCGCGCGCCAACACCGCGCTCGGGGTCAACCACATCGACCACGGCTGGTTCGAGGACAGCGAGTGGTACAAGTTCGCCCGCGTCTCCCGGGAACAGGCCGGCAAGGCCGGTCTGGGCACCGTCTTCGTCCCCAACGTCTACGACTGGGACTACATGCGGCGCGAGGCTGCCGGTGAGGTGCCGAAGTCCGCGCTGGCCACCGAGGTCATCTACGGCAACAACCACGGGAAGCGGAGCCTCGACAAGACCTACCTGGCGGCCGCCCTCGGCACCGGCAAGGTCACCATCGAGACGATGCACCAGGTCAAGAGCATCCGCCAGCAGAAGGGCGGCGGCTATGTCCTGACAGTGGAGCAGAAAGACGTGAACGGCCGCCTGCTGGCCACCAAGGAGATCGGCTGCCGCCATCTCTTCCTCGGCGCCGGCAGCCTCGGCACCACGGAACTGCTGCTCCGCGCACGGGAGACCGGCGCCCTCCCCGACCTCAGCTCCGCGGTCGGCGCCGGCTGGGGCCCCAACGGCAACATCATGACCGCCCGGGCCAACCACATGTGGAACCCCACCGGTGCCCACCAGTCGTCGATCCCCGCCATGGGCATCGACGACTGGGACAACCGCGACGCCCCCGTCTTCGCGGAGATCGCCCCCATGCCCGCCGGCCTGGAGACCTGGGTCAGCCTCTACCTGGCCATCACCAAGAACCCCGAGCGCGGCACCTTCGTCTACGACGCCGCCCGCGACGCGATGAACCTCCGCTGGACCCGCGACCAGAACACCCCCGCGGTCAACGCCGCCAAGTCGCTGTTCGACCGCATCAACAAGGCGTGCACGACCATCTACCGGTACGACCTCTTCGGCGGCAAGGCCAAGAACTTCGCCGACGACTTCTGCTACCACCCGCTCGGCGGCTGCGTCCTGGGCAAGGCGACCGACAACTACGGCCGCGTGTCGGGCTACAAGAACCTCTATGTGACGGACGGTTCGCTCATCCCCGGCAGCATCGGCGTCAACCCCTTCGTGACCATCACCGCGCTGGCGGAGCGGAACATCGAGCGCGTCATCAAGCAGGACGTCACCACGTCCTGAACCGCGGTCCGCGGTCCGCGGGCGGCTGTCGCGGACGGGGACCCCGGCCTGGTACCGGCCGATCAGCGGTGGATCACCCCCGCGCCTGCGGGACGGACAGAAGTGGAGTTCGCCGATGCGCCCGCGCTCGTGTGCCCTGCTCACCCTCGTTCTCCTCCTGGCCGTGGCCACCGCCTGCGTTCAGCCGACGGCTGCCGCCCCGCCCCGGCGGACGGCCTCCCTGCACCACGACTGTGACTGCGCCGGCAACGGCTACGACGACGTGCTCGATCTACGGGGCGTTCCGACGGTTGCCCTTCCCGGAGACGAGAAGGGCAACAACCCGATCAACGTCTTCGCCGACCGGGGGGCCTGGCATGCCTACGCCCTGCCGGCGGCGGACGCTCCGGGCGGCTACGGCGGATTCACCGGGCCCCTCTACATCGCGCAGGAGTACCCCTGGTGGTTGAGCACCTCCTTCAGCCGCATCCGGCTGAGCGAGGGCGGCCGCGCGCTCGACCTCGCCGGCGGCGGCCCGCCGCGCTTCACTTCCCGGCCCGGGTCCCTGGTCCAGGCCTACGACCTCGGCGGCGGCCTTCGGCTCACCCTTGAGCTCCGGTACGCCACGCACCGCACCGCGCTGGTAGGGGCCGTGGTGCGCAACACCGGCCGCATCCCGCGCACCCTCGGCGCCGACTGGACCGGAAGTCTGCTGCGGCCTGACAGGGCACCCATGAGGCAGGCGCCCTCGCTGGCTGTCGCGCCCCGGGGCGTCGCCGTCGACTTCGCCAAGGTGCGTGCGGCGGACGACTTCCTCACCGACGGCACCGAACGGTTCGAGGTCCGGCACCGGGACCCGGTGCGTACGACCGTGTCGGGGGAGGGGGACTCCTACCGTACGGAACTGGCCGCGCCCTTCACCCTCGCGCCCGGCGCGGCACGCTCCCTGGACTGGACCGAGAGCTACACCTTCACGGAGGCCGAGCGCACCGCGGAGGCCGGTGAGGTACGGCGGGTGCTCGCCGACCCGGCGCGGACCGTCCGGGCGGCCGACGCCCGCTGGCGAGGGTACGTCGACGGCGTGACCGCCGGGGTGCCGGCCGGTCGGCGGCGGCTCGCCGTCAAGGCGCTGGAGACGCTGGTGACCAACTGGCGCAGCGCCGCCGGGAGTCTCGCGCACGACGGGATCACGCCATCCCTCTCGTACAAGTGGTTCGCGGGCGGTTTCTGGGCCTGGGACACCTGGAAGCAGGCGGTCGGCACGGCACGCTTCGACACGTGGCTCGCCGAGGCGCAGATCCGCTCGGTGCTCGACCACCAGATACGTCCCGGCTCCACGACCCGCCCGCAGGACGCGGGGATGATCCCGGACGCCGTCTTCTACAACGACCCGCGGCGGGGCGGGACCAACTGGAACGAGCGGAACAGCAAGCCGCCGCTGGGCGCCTGGTCGGTGTGGCAGGTCTACGAGAGGAGCGGGAACAAGGACTTCCTGCGGGAGGTGTACCCGAAGCTGGCCGCGTACCAGGAGTGGTGGTACCGCAACCGGGACCATGACCACAACGGGCTCGCGGAGTACGGCGCGACCGTGGACCCCGCCAACGGCTCGCCCGGGGAGCGGCGGCTGGCCGCGGCCTGGGAGAGCGGCATGGACGACGCACCCCGGTTCGACGCAGCGTCGGGCACCTCGGTCGTGCCGAACCGGGACGGCTCGGGGCAGGTGATCGGCTACTCGCTGACCCAGGAGTCCGTGGACCTCAACGCCTATCTCGCCGTCGACCAGGAACACCTGGCCCGGATCGCCGCGGAGCTGGGGAAGCGGGCGGCCGCCGACGGCTGGCGGGCCAGGGCGGCCGCCACCGGCAGGGCCGTGCGGGAGCGGATGTACGACCCGGCGACCGGCTGGTTCCACGACACCGCGCTCGGCTCCGGCACCCGGCTGACGGACCGGGGCAGGGGCATCGAGGGCGTGATCCCGCTGTGGAGCGGCGTCGCGACCCGGGCACAGGCCGCCGCTGTACGCGAACGGCTGCTGGATCCGTCCGAGTTCGCCACCGCGATGCCCCTGCCGACGGTCTCCAGGAGCTCGCCGTACTTCGCCGCGCGGCAGTACTGGCGCGGCCCCGTCTGGCTCGACCAGGCGTACTTCGCGATCGCCGGGATGCGCCGCTACGGATTCGGCCGCGACGCGGACACACTGACCGCGAGGCTGACCGGGAGAGCGGCCGGTCTGGCCGGCGACGGACCGATCATGGAGAACTACGACCCGCTGAGCGGAGCCGCCCTCAACTCGCCCAATTTCAGCTGGTCAGCGGCGCTGCTGCTGCCGCTGATCGCGGGGCGACAGCCGGGACGGGACCGGCAGGGCGCGGAGGCCGACGGGGGTTCGGAACACCGAACCCCCGCCTTGGAGGCTGCACGAATGCTGCCGTGAGAGGCCGCCCACCATCCGGCGGAACAGGACTCAGACCAGTTCGGGTTGCCGTTCCGGTTGCCGCGCCGGTGTGGCCTTCGGCTCCCACAGGTTGGTGGTCCGTACGTAGCCGTAGATCACTGAGGCCAGCGCCAGAATGAGGAGCGGTCCGAACAGCCACGGGTGTTCGGCCATTTCCACTGGCAGGTAGCGGTAGGAGACCAGGAGCGCGGCGAAGACCGTTGTGCCGTAGGCGACCAGCTGGATTCCCGGCCGGTCCCAGCCGCGGTCGAGCGAGCGCAGTCCCGCCTCGATCGTGAGTGTGAACACCACGCCGGCAACGAGATCCGCGCCGTAGTGGTAGCCGAAGCCCAGCGTCGCGCTGAGCGTGGCGATCAGCCAGAACGCTCCCGCGTATCGCACGATCCGGTGGCCCTTGCGGGTATGGATGAAGATCGCGGTGGCCCACGCCGTGTGCAGGCTGGGCATGCAGTTGCGAGGGGTGATCCCGTCGTACGGCACCGGGTGCGGGGTGGAGATCGACGGCAGCGTGTGCGGCCACAGGTCGGCCACCGCCCACTGCACGCCGCCGGTGCCGGAGGTGCCCGGGCCGTAGGCGAAGATCGGCCCGACCACGGGGAAGATCATGTAGATGGCCGGTCCGAGGAGGCCGATCACCAGGAAGGTGCGCACCAGGTGGTGGCGCGGGAAGCGGCGCTCGGCCGCCACGTTGCGCAGCTGGTACAGCGCGACGACGATCGCGGCCACCGCGAGCTGGGCGTAGACCAGGTCGAGTAGATGGGTGCCGACCGGGGCGGTGGCCTTGAGTATCCGGCCTGCCAGCCACGACGGGTTGCCCAGTGCGTGATCGGCGGTTGCCACGTACTGGTCGAGCACCATGGGGCGGGTCTTCGCCGTGATGAGCAGCCAGGTGTCGCCGGTCTTGCGGCCGGTCACCAGCAGCAGGCCCAGCCCGACGCCCTTCAGCAGCAGGGCACGTTCCCGGCCGGTGCGGCGGGTGACGGCGATGACCGCACAGCCCAGCATCACCCACAACGCGCCGTTGCCGAAGAACTGGCCGTCGGGCACCTCGGCACCGACCGCCCACCGCACCAGCACGAAGACGACGTCGATGCCGATCGCGGCACCGGCCGCGATGAACCGTTGCCGCCAGGTGAGCACCACCATCATCAACGCCAGACCGCCGTACAGCGGCCCCGGTTTGGGGGCGGAAATCACCCCTTCCGCCAGGGTGGCCATCGGCCCCGGTACGCCGCCGTAGCGACGCGCGGCGATCTCCAGCGCGACGAGGAACCCGAGGGCCACTACGCCCGCCGTGGCCCACAGGATCACCCGTGGTCGACGCCACGGGGCGAACGTAATTCTGGCGTTTATTCGCGAAAGCACCCGCCATACTATAGGTGGCAATTGATTAGCGCCTATTTGTTGAATTTTTGGGTAAAAAATCCCCTTTGTGTCGGATTCGCCGGTTATGTTCGGCGGTGTCGGCGGTGGCCGGTCAGGCTTCGGCGGAGGCGATCCTGCCGAGGAGGGCGGCCGGCTCGGCAGGTGCGGACAGGAAGGGGGAGTGGCCGGTGTCGAGGCGTTCGACGCGTGTGGCGCGCGTGGACATCCTCTCCTGCGGCGCGGGCGGGAGCGCCTGGTCGCGCTCGCAGAGGACGTAGGTGGAGGGTACGGTCCGCCAGGCCGCGTGGGTCAGCGGCTGCCGGAAGGACCGCAGGCTCTGATCGACGAGTCGGCCGACGGCGTGCTCGGCCTGGTCGTCTGGCAGGTCGCCGTACAGCGCCGTGCGGGGGTCGGGGAAGACGACGGGGGCGATGCCGTGGAGGGCCTCGTCCTTTGGTCCGGAGGTGTCATGGCCGTGGATGCCCATGGCGGACTCGCCCTCCGCCGGCATATAGGCCGCGAGGTAGACGAGGCGGACGACGTCCGCGTGGCCGATCGCCGCCTGGGTGGCGGGGAACCCGCCGTAGGAATGGGCGACGACGATCACAGGGCCTTCCATCCGCCGCAGGTGTGCGGATATCTCCTCGGCGTCGTCGTACATCCCGGCCGTGGGCGTGCGCTGCGGGCCCGAGCTGGGCAGGTCGACCGTGCGGGACTGCCGGCCGTCGGCGGCGAGGGCGTCCCGCAGGGCGCTCCAGCACGTGGGCCGGTGCCAGGCACCGTGGACGAGGAGGAAGGACGGGCGGACCGGGGCGTTGGGCATGACGGTGCTCCTTGCGATCTGACGAATAGTCAAGTCGACGGTCTTCCGGCTGCTCCGCACGATAGTTCGTCGCGGGCGCGCTGTTCGTGTCGGGACTGGTTCTCCGGGCTTCGCCCGTCGGTCCGATGAAGACGTGCCCGCCACAGGAGTCACAGACGGCACCGGATATAACACGTGTATGAAGCATGCGACTTTACGGTGCCGCTCGGCGGCCCTGGCGCTCTCCGTGGCAGCGTTCCTGATCCCGGCCGTCGCCGATGCGGCGGCCGCCGGCCCGCGGCCCGGCCCGTCCTCCGCGGCCGCGGACCGTGCCGTGGTGGCCGGACTGCAGCGGTACGCCCATCCGTTGCGCAGCGCGGAGCCCGGCGGGTCCGGGGCTGACCTGGCCGCGTTCGCCTCGATGACCCGGGGTGCGACGGTCGTCGGCCTCGGCGAGGCCTCGCACGGCTCGAAGGAACTGTTCACCGTGAAGGACCGACTGTTCAGGCACTTGGTCGAACGGGAGGGGTTCTCCGCCCTCGCCACCGAGATGAGCTGGTCCGCGGCGGCCCGGCTGGACACCTACGTCCGCACCGGCGAGGGCGATCCGCGGCAGATCATGCGCGAGGAGCTCCAGGACGGGTACTCCCTGCTCGACACCGAGGAACTCCTGCGGATGTTCCGCTGGATCAGGGAGCACAACCGCACCAGCGCGCACAAGGTCCGGATCGTGGGCATGGACGTCTCCGACGCCGGCCCGGAGCAGTACGAGCGCATCCTCGCCCGGGCGGGCACCGACGAACCCGCCCTGGTGCCCGAACTGCGCCGTCATTACACGGCGCTTCGCGCCCTGCCCGGCGGGGTCGCCACGCGCATGGCCGCGTACAACGCGCTGCCGCTCGCCGAACGGAAGGTCATCGCGGAGGACGCCGAGGCCGCCTACCAGCTGCTGGCCCGGGCCGGCAAGCAGGACCCCTGGGTGCTCCAGGAAGCCTGGATCATCTCCCGGATGGCCGAGTCGTACACCTTCGACACGGACGACCCGGCCCAGCTCGCCGCCGCCGGCCGTCAACGCGACCGGACGATGGCGGAGATCGCCGTGTGGTGGCAGCACCGAACCGGCGGCCGCGTCGTCGTATCGGCCCACGACGGCCACATCTCCTACGAGACGGTGATGCCCGCGTACTACCCCGTCACGACGGGCGCGGTCCTGCGCGAACTCATCGGCAGCGAGTACCTGGCCGTCGGCACGTCTCTCTACGAAGGCGACTACCGCGCCCGGACGTCGGCGAGTGCCGCGGGGACCTTCTCCGTCGGACCCGCCGCAGCGGGCAGCAACGAGTACACCCTCGACAAGGTCCGCCACCGCGACTTCTACGTCGACCTGCGTGCGGCGGGCCGCGATCCGGTTGTGCGGAACTGGCTGAACACGGCACGTCCGACGTTCGTCATCCCCGGACGGTACCCGAACCGGCCCACACCGCCGCTGGCGCTGGGCCACGCCTTCGACGCCGTGGTCCACCTGCACAAGGTGCACGCGTCCGTCCCGGTGCCGGCCCCGGTCACGGCGCGCTAGCGGGAGGCCGGACAGGACTCCCTCAGCCCCCGGAACAGCTCCTCGGCCTGTGCCAGGTGCGCGTCGGCGCCCGCGTCCTCGCGCACCGCCCGCAGGGCCCTGCCGAGCGCCTGGTGGCTACGCGCTATCAGCAGCGGTTCCTGGGCCAGCCGGGCGCCGGCCAGGGCGTCCCGCGCGGTGTCGACGGCGGCCTCGGTGTCCCCGGTCGCCAGGAGCGCCTCGGCGAGCCGGAACAGACACTCCGTTTCGTTGCGGGAATGGCAGCTGAACCGGGCGCGCTCCAGCACCCGGCGGTACAGCCGGGCCGCCGCCGCGTGGCTGCCGCCGCGCAGCAGGCTGTCCGCCTCCGTCATCATCACCCTGATGAGCCACTTCTCGTCCTCGCTGCGGGTGAAGACCCCCGTCAGCTCCCGGCACTGCGCCGCGATCCGGGCCAGGTCCATCCGCCGGTCCGGATCCTCGACCTCGATCTGGAGCAGGATGGTGCGCCGCCGCGCGACCAGCTCCCGGTCGCCGCCGGCCGCCGCCAGGGCCACCGACCGCTCCGCGTAGTCGCGGGCCGCCGCGAAGTTCCCGAACTGGAGCTCCACTTGGGCGAGCATCGCCAGGGTGAACAGCACCAGCAGGAAGGGCCGCGGTCCGCCGCCCGGCGCGGGGGTTTCTCCGATGATCTCCAGGACCTGCAACAGGTGGGTCCGCGAGCGGTGGAGGGACTCGGGAGAGGAGTGCTTCTTGAGGATCACACCCGCCCCGTAGTAGGCGGTGCCCGCGATGTCCCGGCCGCACAGTGCCAGGGCGGCCGGGACCAGGGCGGTCGCGGCCTTCATGAGCGGTCCCAGCGGCACGATCTCCTCGAAGCACGGCACGAGCGTGACGATGTCCACGGCCAGTGCCACCGCGTCGGGGTCGCCACTGGCCGCCGCCTGCTCGACGACCGCGGCCACCGTGGGCAGCGCGTCCCGCATCCACACCATGGCATCGAGCCCGGTGCCCACATCCGCGCCGGCCGACCGCCGCGGGTGGATGTCCGCGGTCAGCGGCCCGGCCAGCGGCTGAGAGGCCCGGACCGCGGCCACGACGCTGGCACACATGTAGTCGGCGGCGTTGCGCACCACCGTGCGGCGTTCCCGCTCGGTCAGTTCCGCCTGCGCCTTCGCCCGTGCGTACGCGCCGACCAGGTCGTGGAAGTGGTAGCGGCCCGGTGCGCGGGTCTCCAGGAGCACGGCGTCGACCAGCGTCTCCAGCACCGTCTCGGCGTCCGCTTCCGGCAGTTCGAGAACGGCGGCCGCGCCCTTGACGTCGAACTCCGCGCAGTGCGGGATGGACAGCGCCATGAACGCATGGGCTTGACGAGAAGTCAGCTGGGATGCCGACAGTTCGAAGACCGCCTCCACCGTCAGCTCTCCCACGCGGAGCTCTCCGAGCAGCCGTGCCTGGTCCGACACGCGTGCCAGCAGTGTGGCGACCGTCCACGCGGGCCGGGCCGCCAGGCGGGCCCCGGCCGCGCGCAGCGCCAGCGGCAGGTACCCGCAGGCCGCCGCCAGCGCCGCGACGGCATCCGGCTCCTCCGCCGGCCGCCGGGCCCCCGCGACCTTGCCGATCAGCTCCACGGCGTCGTCGGGACCCAGACCCACCAGGGGCACGGTGAGGGTGGCGGGCATCGCCGCCAGGGCCCGGGCCGTGATCAGCGCGGCACACCGGGCCGCGCCCGGCAGCAACGGTTCGACCTGCGCCACGCTGGTGGCGTTGTCCAGCACGACCAGCACGGCGCGCTGCGACAGCAGCGTGCGGAACAGCGCCGTGCGGTCGGCGAGTGACCCGGGGAAGCGCTCGTGCGGAACGCCCAGTGCCGTCAGGAAGCCCGCCAGGATCCCGGCCGGGTCGCACGGAGCCCCGTCGGGCCCGCGCAGATTCGCGTACAGCTGTCCGTCGGGATACATCCCGGCGACGGCGTGCGCCGTGCGCAGAGCCAGTGCGGTCTTGCCGACCCCGCCCATCCCCGTGATGACCGCGACGGCGTGCTCGGCACCGCGGGTGAGCGCGGAGACCAGCGCGGATATCTGCTCCTGACGGCCGGTGAAGTCGCAGGGCGCGGGCGGAAGCTGAGCGGGCTCCCGCGGGCCCTGGACGCCCGGCCGCACCCGGTCGGCCCGCGACGGCGTCCCGGTGTCCACCGCGCGAGGGGCCGCGAGCAGCGCCCGGTCCTCCGCCAGGATGGCGGCGTGCAGCTCCCGGAGGGCGGGACCCGCGTCGATGCCCAGCTCGTCCGCGAGCACCCGACGGGCGTTTTCGTAGGCCAGCAGCGCCTCGGCGCCGCGCCCGGAGCGGTAGAGCGCCAGCATCAGCGCGCCGTGCAGCCGCTCCCGGTACGGGTACGCCTCCAGGGCGCGCAGGATGTCCGGCACCAGCTCCGCGTTGCGCCCGCACTCCAGCAGCAGCTCCAGGCGGTGCTCCACCGCGGACGCGCGCTGCTCGGTCAGCGCGCGACGCTGGTCCTCGGCACCGGGCCCGGGCAGCCCCGCCAGAGCGGGGCCGCGCCACATCCCGAGCGCCTCCTCCAGAGCGGCCACGGCGGCCAGGGGGTCGCCGTCCCGGGCCCGCTGCCTGGCCCGTGCGGTGAGCAGGCCGAACCGCAGCGCGTCGACGCACTCCTCGGCGAGCCGCAGCACATACCCGTCGGCCGTGGTCGCGATGACCGACTCCGGGCGCTCGCCGCGCTCCGCGTCCACCCGGTCGAAGTGGGTCCGCAGCCGGTGCACGTAGTTCACGACCACGCGCCGGGCGGAGGACGGCGGATCGTGGTACAGCCCGTCGATCAGCTCGTCGATGGTCACCAGGCTTCCCGCGCGCAGCGCCAGGGCCGCCAGTACGGCCTGCGGCCCCGGTGCTCCGGGGCGGATGGCCGTCCCGTGAACCGAGACGAACTGGACAGGGCCGAGCAGACGGATACGAGTCATCTCGTGCAGCGCGGGCAATTGCGGCTTCTCCCCTGTCCCGACGGATTGTTGATGATCATAGGGCGCTTCCGGCTCCGGGGGGAGCGCTGCCGCCGCCCATCGGACCGGCGGGACCACGAAGGACATTCCCGTACGGGATGTGTAACGTTCGCCGTGCGTGACGGCCGTTGACGGGGGTGTGAGGAGGGGGAAGTGAGCGGGATAGTGATCTATCTGCCGCAGGCGGGCGGCGACGCCGGCGGGGAGCCGTACGGTGACGCGGTGACGCTGCGGCTCGGTCCGGGGGAGGCGGCACGCTTCGGGCGAGGATCCGCGACGACACCGGTCGAACTCCGGCTCGCCGACGCGGCGATCTCCCGGCTGGCGGGGGAGATCCGGGTCACCGACGACCATTGGCAGCTCACCAACCACAGCGCGACCCAGAGCTATCTGGTGGAGAACCCGGAGGGCGCGGGGGAGTATCTGAGGGTGCCGCCACGACGGGCCGGAGCACCCATCCCCTTCGAGTTCTCCCGGGTGGTGCTGCCCACCCGAGGCAGCGCCACGGTCGCCTTCCAGGTGTTCGCGCCCGACCACGTCTACCTCGACCCGGACGGCGTGGGCGGTCAGTGGGGGAGCCGCACGGTCACCGCGTACTCCCTGGACGAGACGGCCACGTACTTCCTCGTCCTCGTCGCGCTCTGCGAACCGCGGCTGCGTGACGAGTCGCCGGTCGCGGTGCCGACCACCCCCCAGATCGTCGAACGGCTCAGGGGCCACGCCGCCGGAGGCCGGCTGACGGCCCGGGCCGTCAGCTCACACATCGACTACCTCGCCGAGGAGAAGATGCGGATCGGCGATCCGGCCGGGTGCGAACCCCGCAGGGAAGCCCGCCGCAACGGCAAGCGGGAGGCGATCGTCGGACTCGCGCTGCGGTTCGGGCTCGTACGGGAGGAACACCTCGCGCTGCTGCCGCCCAGGGCCGGAGTGGGCGCACAGGACCGGGAGACGGCGGGATGAGCCGCGGACCCACGGGTAGCGCCGGCTTACACCGGCACGGCCGAAGGACCGGAGGAGGGGACGGTGCAGGGTCCCGGCGAAATCTCGGGAAGTGACCCCGTGGAACCGATCCCGCGCGGCTACCGCGTCGGCGGCTGGGAGGTCACCGAGCCGATCGCGGCCGGCGGCTGGGCAACGGTCCATGCCGGACGGCCGGTTGGCGAAGGCCCGGGCGGGGACGACGTCGCGCTCAAGTTCCTGCTGACCGAGGGGCTCGCCCCGCGTCAGGCCCGCATGGTCGCGGAAACCGCCCGGCGCGAGGTGGAATTCGGCCGGCGGACCCGCCACCCGAGGCTGATCCGCCTGCTGGACTCCGTCGTGCTCGGCGAACCGGACCACCCGCTCCTGGACGGCGCGATCGTCCTGGTCATGGAGCGGGCCGAGCGCAGCCTGCGGAACCGTCTCGACGCCGGAGTGACCGGGGCCGAAGGCGCCCGGCTGATCACCGAGGTCTGCGAGGGCCTGGCGTTCCTGCACCGCGCCGGCTGGGTGCACGGCGACCTCAAGCCGGACAACGTCCTGCTCATGGCGGACGGTTCGGTCAGGCTCTCGGACTTCGGGCTCGCCACGGAACTGACGGGCACCCACGGATACGCGCCCCCGATGGGCACCTTCGACTACCTCCCGCCCGAGCGCTGGAAGGCCCCGCTCGGCGAGCAAGGCGTGCGGGTCCGCCCGAGCGCCGACATCTGGGCCCTGGGCATCATGATCCACGAGGTGTTCGCCTCCGGCGCCTCGCCGTTCCCCGGTGCCACTCCCATGTCGCGCGCCGCCGCGACACAGGAGTACGCCGACGGACGCGCACCGCTGCGCATGGACAACGCGGTACCGCCGTTCTGGCGCGCGCTGGCCGCCGACTGCCTGGCCCCGACCCACGCCGCGCGGGCCGCGCACACCGCGGAGAGCCTGCTGGCGCGCATCGCCGCCGCCCGGCAGGACACGGAACCGGAGCCTGTCGAGGAGGCGGGCGGGACCACGCGGCCGACGGCAGGGCGGCGCGGAAGGATCCGCGCCGCCCTCCTGGCCGCCGCGGTGTGCGGGGCGGTCGCGGCGGGCTGGTCGTACGCCGTGCGCGACGGCGGACCCGCCGCGCCCGCCGGATCCCGCGAGCCCGCCACGGCATCGGCCGGCACGGTCGCCGATGCCGCGGGCCGGATCCGGGTGTTCAACACCGAGCAGCGCTGCGCCGGCCGTACGGACCGGAACCCGGAGTGCAGCCTCGGCCTGGCGATCGACCCTCTGCGGCCCTACACCATCGACAACGTCGTACCGACACGCGTGTGGCACGGCGACGTCCTCGCCGTCGACTGCCGGCTCCCCCATGGGGTGCCCATCATCGACGAGGTGGGCGTGGGGTCCGAGGAGTGGTTCCGCGTCCGTCTCCCGCTCGGCTCCGCACGGTCCACCGCGTGGCTGCCCGCCGTGCGTACGAAGGACCGCCCCGAGATCCCGCAGTGCCCGCGCCCCACACCCGTACGGTGAGCGAGCCTCCTGGCCGCTGACCCCACCGCCGTGCCGACGCAGTGCGGCGACAGGGCGGGCTGCGGCACGGGTCCGAGCACACTGCGCGAGGCGCACGCCTCTCCCTCGACTCGGCGGCGGATGCCGGGATTCACGGCACGAGAAGTTCTACCGGGGATCGCCGGGCGCTGTCACTCCGGATCGTTCCGGATGCCGTGCCGCGGCTCCCCGCGGCTACCTTGCGGGCCGTCGGTCCCGGACCGTGCCATCGGGATCGTCGTCCGGTCCGCCGCGGCCACAACTGATGAGCTACTGCTCACTTGTCGACCAGGAGGTCATTTTGAGCGAGCACCGTCCCACCCGCAGAGGCGTCTTGAAGGCTGTCGGCGGATTGTCCGCGGCGATGGCTCTGGGCGGCGGGGGCGTCCTTGCGTCGGCGACGTCGGCCAGTGCGGCAGGCGACGGCTTCGGGCTGCGCATCGTGGACCGCGGTGAGGCCGACCCCCGCATGTGGTGGTACCGGTTCCAGACCGCCGAGATCGGCTGGCAGCCCGCCGTCAACGTCCTGCTCCCCGACGACTACCACACCAGCGGGCGCACCTACCCCGTCCTGTACCTGTTCCACGGCGGCGGGGGCGATTTCATCGAATTCGACCGCCTGCCCGAGGGCGGCATCCGCGCGTGGACCGCCGGGAAGCCCATGATCGTCGTGATGCCCGACGGCGGGCACACGGGCTGGTACTCCAACCCGGTCAGCTCCAACGTGGGCCCCAGGAACTGGGAGTCCTTCCACATCAACCAGTTGATCCCGTGGGTCGACGCGAACTTCCGGACGTTCGCCGAGTACGACGGGCGCGCCGTCTCGGGGTTCTCGATGGGCGGTTTCGGCGCGATGAAGTACGCCGCCAAGTACTGGGGCCACTTCGCCTCGGTCAGCGCCCATTCCGGCCCGACCAGCTTGCGCGGCAGCGGCGGCGCGGTCGTCCACTGGGCCAACGCGACCTCTGCCCTGGACCTCGGCGGCGGCACGGTCTACGGCGTGCCGTGGGACCAGAACAGGGTCAGGGACGACAACCCGTGCGAGCGCGTCGAGAGTTACCGGAACAAGCGGGTCTTCATGGTCGCCGGTACCAGTCCCCAGGGCATCTGGAACTGGGTCAACGAGACCCATGTGCTCAGCGGCCAGCGGGAGTTCCGCGGTCTCCTCGACCGGGCCGGCATTCCGTACGAGGCGTATGAGGAAAGCGGCGGCCACTGGGTCCGCCCGGACCGCTTCCGGCAGGACCTGGACGGCATCATCGGCCGCCTCCGCAAGGCGTAGCACCGGCTGTGCGCGAGGCGCGGGGACCCGGCATCCCCGCGCCTCGCGCGTCTCCCGCGCCTGCCGGTACGTCCGGAGAGGCCCGGCGGTGTCAAGGTTGGGTCAAGTAGTTGCGTCGATGCGCAAGTACAGGGCAGACTGCTAGACGTTTGAAGAAGACACCTCGTTCGGTGAGGCGTCTGTACGGACACAGGCCACTGACCCCACGACGTCGAGAGACGCCCAGGTTCAGGACAGATCTCCCCGGCCTAAGGGGTGATCCCAAGTGGCTTCCCCGCAAAGGGGATTACGCCGTGCAGTGCCAAAGCTCTGACGAGTAGGGGTGAGCCGGCCGCAGGGGTCGGTCCGCTCGTTGCCGAGTTGTACGGCGCCCACGCGCGCCCCGGCCGGGAGGAGGCGGGAGAGATGGACCACAGTCACAGTAGTCCGGGTCGTCATCGGCCCCGTCCCCGTCCGTCCTCGCTTCTGCCCGGCATGCGGTAACCACCTTCTCTGCGCGCACTCGCGTGATCGCTCCGACACCCGTGCGGCCTGATGCCGCCCCGGGCCGTCGGGCTGCGCGCTCGCAGGGGGGATTGCTGCCGCGTGCCCCACCACCTCCCCCTGCCGGGGGGGCCGGGAGGTCCACCATGACCGACACCGCACTCATCGATTCCACTGCTCCCAAGCCTGCTCCCGAGCCGCGCACCGCGGTGCTGGACGACGCCCACGTAGGCGACATCCGCGGCGCGCTCGGCACCATCAAGCAGGGCGACAACGCCCCGCGCCGTGGCATACCCGCCAAGCTGAAGACCCTCCTGGCCATCATCGGCCCTGGCCTGATCGTGATGGTCGGCGACAACGACGCCGGCGCCTTCGCCACCTACGGCCAGGCCGGGCAGAACTACGGCACCCGCCTGCTGTGGACCCTGCTCCTGCTCGTCCCCGTGCTGTACGTCAACCAGGAGATGGTGCTGCGCCTCGGCGCCGTGACCGGTGTCGGGCACGCGCGGCTGATCCTGGAGCGGTTCGGGAAGTTCTGGGGCGCGTTCTCGGTCATCGACCTGTTCCTGCTCAACGCCCTGACCATCGTCACCGAGTTCATCGGCGTCACCCTCGCGGTCGGCTACCTCGGACTGCCGAAGACGGCGAGCGTGCTCGTCGCGGCGGCCGTGGTGATCGTCGCCGCCTCTACCGGGTCGTTCCGCCGCTTCGAGCGCACCGCGGTCTTCCTCTGCCTGGGCTCGCTGCTGCTCGTACCGATCTACTTCATCATCCACCCGAGCGCCGGCACGATGGCGCACGACCTCGTCGTCCCCGGTATGCCGCACGGCTCGCAGCTCTCCGACGTGATGCTGCTGATCATCGCGATCGTCGGCACGACCGTCGCCCCGTGGCAGCTGTTCTTCCAGCAGTCCTACGTCATCGACAAGCGCATCACCCCGCGCTTCATGCGCTACGAGAAGGCCGACCTGTGGCTCGGCATCGTCATCGTGATCGTCGGCGCGGCGGCGATGATGGGCTTCGCCGCCGCCGCGTTCACCGGCACCGGCGACTACGGCAACTTCGACGACGCCGCGGGGATCGCCCACGGCCTGGAGGCGAGCGCGGGCAAGGTCGCGGGAGTCCTGTTCGCCGTCGCGCTGCTCGACGCCTCGATCATCGGCGCCTCCGCCGTCTCGCTGTCCACGGCATACGCCCTGGGCGACGTCCTCGGCCTCAAGCACTCCCTGCACCGGGGCGTGGCGGGCGCCAAGGCGTTCTACGCGATCTTCGCCGGAGTCGTCCTGGCCGCCGCGGTCATCGTCGTGATCCCCGGCTCACCGCTCGGCCTGCTCACCGAGGGCGTCCAGACCCTGGCCGGCGTGCTGCTGCCCTCGGCCTCGGTCTTCCTCCTGCTGCTGTGCAACGACCGTACGGTGCTGGGTCCGTGGGTCAACGGCCGGGCCATGAACGCCTTCACCTCGGTCGTCGTCGCGGTCCTCGTCACCCTCTCCGTCATCCTGACGGCGGCCGTCCTCTTCCCCGGCATCACCACCGCCGCGATCCTCGACATCATGGCCGTCTGCGGCGTCGCGGGCATACTCGCCGTCGGCTACGCGGAACTCCGCCGCCGGCGCAAGGGCTGGGCCCTGGCCGGGCCCGTCGACCGCACGGGCAGGCACGACTGGCGGATGCCGCCGCTGGACCAGCTGCCCAAGCCCGTCATCTCCACCGGCCGCAAGGTCGGCCTGACCGCCCTGCGCACCTACCTGTTCGTCGCGATGATCCTGGTGATCGTCCGCATCGTGCAGCTCGCGCTCGGCCACTGACCGTTCCCCCTGCGGTGGCGGCGGGCCGCACCACCCGCCGCCACCGCGACCGGACCCACCACCGACTCCTCTCCGGGAGAAGGGAGGGCACCGTGCGCCTCCTTCCACACCTCACCAAGCTCACCGCACCGGCCCGGCGGCACCTGCACGCCTCCGGCCAAGGCCGATCGCACACGGTCGAGCACGTCTGTCCGCGTGTGCACCTGTCCCTGTCCGGCGGGGCCGGGCGGGACTACCTGCTCGACGACCCGGGCACCTGCCCCCGGCCCGGCACCGCGCACGCCGTCTACGACCCGCGCGTGCACCTGGCCTACATCCTCGCCCGGCAGGGTCACGACGCCCAGTGGCTCGCCCGCTTCACCGGACTGCCGCTGCCCGCCGCGCACCGCATCGTCGAAGCCGCGACCCTGGCCCGCGCCTGACGGCCGGACCCGTAGCAGCCGCATCCTTCCACCCTTCCCCGGTCGCGCCTGCCCGCCCGCAGACGCGCTGCCCCACGGAAGTGACCCCCGCTGTCCGTCCTCACCGCTGTCCACACCCGCCGCGCGCCCACCCGCAGCCGTGGCGCCGGCCGTAACTCAGACCAGTTCGGGTTGCCGTTCCGGTTGCCGAGCCGGTGTGGCCTTCGGCTCCCACAGGTTGGTGGTCCGTATGTAGCCGTAGATCACTGAGGCCAGCGCCAGAATGAGGAGCGGTCCGAACAGCCAGGGGTGTTCGGCCATTTCCATCGGCAGGTAGCGGTAGGAGACCAGGAGCGCGGCGAAGACCGTTGTGCCGTAGGCGACCAGCTGGATTCCCGGCCGGTCCCAGCCGCGGTCGAGCGAGCGCAGTCCCGCTTCGATCGTGAGCGTGAACACCACGCCGGCAATGATGTCCGTGCCGTAGTGGTAGCCGAAGCCCAGCGTCGCGCCGAGCGTGGCGAGCAGCCAGAACGCGCCGAAGAATTGCAGAATCCGGGGGGCCTTGCGGGAGTGAATGAAGATTGCGGTGGCCCACGCCGTGTGCAGGCTGGGCATGCAGTTGCGTGGGGTGATCTCGTTGAACGGCATAAGGTGCGGCACACCGACCGGCGGCGTGTTGGGCCACAGGTCGGCCATCGCCCATGGACCGCCGTCGGCAACACCGTAGGCGAAGATCGGCCCGACCACGGGGAAGATCATGTAGATGGCCGGTCCGAGGAGGCCGATCACCAGGAAGGTGCGCACCAGGTGATGGCGCGGGAAGCGGCGCTCGGCCGCCACGTTGCGCAGCTGGTACAGCGCGACGACGACGGCAGCCACCGCGAGCTGGATGTAGACGTAGTCGAGAATGTGGGTGCCGATCGGGCCGGTGGCCCTGACCATCCGGCCCACCAGCCATGACGGGTCGCCCAGTGCGTGATCGGCGGTTGCCACGTACTGGTCGAGCACCATGGGGCGGGTCTTCGCCGTGATGAGCAGCCAGGTGTCGCCGGTCTTGCGGCCGGTCACCAGCAGCAGGCCCAGCCCGACGCCCTTCAGCAGCAGGGCACGTTCCCGGCCGGTGCGGCGGGTGACGGCGATGACCGCACAGCCCAGCATCACCCACAACGCGCCGTTGCCGAACATCATCTTGGCGTCGACCGCCCACCGCACCAGAAAGAAAGCGATGTCGATGCCGATCGCGGCACCGGCCGCGACGAGCCGTTGCCGCCAGGTGAGCACCACCATCATCAACGCCATGCCGCCGTACAGCAGCGGCCCCGATTTGGGGGCGAATATCACCTCTCGCGCCTGGTTGGTGATCGGCCCCGGAAGGCCGTAGTGACGTGCGGTGATCTCCAATGCGACAAGGAACCCGAGGGCCACCACACTTGCCGTGGCCCAGAGAATTACCCGTGGCTTACGCAATGCGGTGAGCGTAATTCTGCAATTTGTTCGCGAAAGCACCTGTGAGGCTATAGATATCAATTGTCTGGCCGATTTGTTAGATATTGGTTGACTGGGTCGCTCTTCGTGCCGGATGGGTTTCCGGTGCGGTGCAGGTGGTGAGGGTGCTCGTCGTGAGCTCGATCATGCTATCGAAGCGCTGTGAGTGGGCTTTGCCGGTGCCCGAGGCCGACGAGCACGGCCGCGAGCGACGGCCAGGCGGGTGCCGAAGGCTTCGCTCGGTGGCGCGAGGCGTCCGGGCAACTCGTGGCAGCCGTACACCGTGGCCCGCGGGAAGCGCTGGAGGTCCACGCAGAGCTGCCCCTCGTCGGACTTGCTTCCGGACGGGCCACGCCGCCGTTGCCCCGATGTGACCGGGAAATGGAGCTGCGCCGCGCGCGAGGCGTCGGTTACCGTGGCCGCATGTCTACGCCCCGAATTTCCTAGCAGAGGACCCGCTTCCACGCCAGAAGTGTGTCCTTTCGCTATTTCGGAGCGTCATCCCATGATCACCGTTCGTGGTGTCGAGCTGCGCGCGGGTGCCCGCCTGCTGCTGTCCGACATCTCCTTCACCGTCTCTCCCGGCGACCGCATCGGCCTGGTCGGCCGCAACGGCGCCGGCAAGACCACCCTGATGACCGCCCTCGCAGGGCGGGTCCGGCCCGCGGCCGGGACGGTCACGCACACCGGGCCGGCCGGGTTCCTCGCGCAGGACTCCCGCGCGGCCGACCCGGCCGTCACCGTCACCGACCGTATCCTCTCCGCCCGCGGCCTGGACCGGGCCCTGCGACACCTGCGCGCGGCCGAGGCCGCCATGGCCGACGCCGACGGGCCCGCCGCGCTGGAGCGGGCGATGAACGCCTACGCCCGCGCCGAGGCCGTCTTCCAAGCGGGCGGCGGATACGCAGCCGAAGCCGAGGCCGCCCGTGTCGCGGCCGGCCTGGGGCTGCCCGACCGGGTGCTGGACCAACCCGTCGGGATCCTGTCCGGCGGGCAGCGGCGCCGGGCGGAGCTGGCGCGGATCCTGTTCGCCGGGCACGACGGCACCCTGCTGCTCGACGAGCCCACCAACCACCTCGACGCCGACTCCGTCGCCTGGCTGCGCACCTTCCTCCAGGGGCACCGCGGCGGCCTGGTGGTGATCAGCCACGACACGGACCTGCTCGCCGACGTCGTCAACCGCGTCTTCCACCTCGACGCCGGCCGCGCCACGATCGACATCCACAACACCGGATGGCAGGCGTACCTGGACCGGCGGCAGGCGGACGAGCGGCGCCGCTCCCGGGAGCGGGCCAACGCCGAACGCAAGGCCGCTGCCCTGCACGCACAGGCCGACAAGATGAAGGCCCGGGTGGCCACCGCCGTGGTGGCCAGGAGCATGGCCCGGCGAGCCGACCGCATGCTGGCCGAGCTGGAACCGGCCCGGCGCACGGAGAAGGTCGCGAAGATCCGGCTCCCCGAACCGGAGCCGTGCGGGCGGATGCCGCTCGGCGCGGTCGGCCTGACCAAGTCCTACGGCGGCCATCAGGTTCTCGGCGGGGTGGACCTGGCCGTGGACCGGGGCAGCCGCCTGGTGGTCCTCGGCCTCAACGGCGCCGGGAAGACCACCCTGCTGCGCATCCTGGCCGGCGAGCAGGAACCGGATTCCGGGCGGGTGGTGCACGGGCACGGGCTGCGGCTGGGCTACTTCGCCCAGGAGCACGACACCCTCGCCCGGGAACGCTCGGTCCGGGAGAACCTGGCCGACGCCGCGCCGCATCTGACGGACGGTGAGGTGCGGCGCGTGCTGGGCGCGTTCCTGTTCACCGGGGACGACGCGGACAAGCCCGCGGGAGTGCTCTCCGGCGGGGAGAAGAATCGTCTGGCGCTCGCCGGGCTGGTCCACTCCGGTGCGAACGTGCTGTTGCTGGACGAGCCGACCAACAACCTCGACCCCGCCTCCCGCGGTGAAGTCCTGGCAGCGGTCGGCTCCTACCCCGGCGCCATCGTGATGGTCACCCACGACGCGGGCGCCATCGACGCCCTGCGCCCCGACCGCGTCCTGCTGCTGCCGGACGCGGACGAGGACCTGTGGAGCGAGGACTACCGCGACCTGGTCGCTCTCGCCTGACCGCTCACCCCTGCCCGTCCGGACCGCCGCACCGGCCGGGCAGGGGGCCGCCCGAGGGGCCGGGCCTCACCGGCTCCGCGCGTCCGCCTGCCCGGCCGGTCCGGTGAGTTCGCGGGCCAGTGGAGACCGGCTGAGCAGGACGAGTCCGGTGAGGATCAGCGCCGCGCCCGCCAGTTCGGCCACGGCCCACCAGCCGCCGCGGATCCGCTCCCCGTACAGGGCGACACCCAGCGCCACGCTCGTACCGGCGTCGCCCAGGGTCAGGGCCGGCTGGGAGAAGACCAGGGATCCGGACTGCAACGCGTTCTGCAGCAGGAAGAGCGCGGCGACGCCCGCCGCGGCGAAGCCGTACGTCTGCCAGGCGGAGAAGAAACCGCCCGCCCCCGACGCCTCCCACCGCAGGACCGACGTCTTGAGCAGAGCCGCCGTCAGCGCGTAGCAGATCGCGGAGGCCGTCGCGAGACAGGAGGCCCGGACGGGCCCGGGTGCCCGCACCGCCGCGACGGCGACCAGGACGGCGACCGCGGACAGGCAACAGCCCAGGACCAGCAGCCAGCGGCCCGGCGGCACCGCCGCGTGCCCGGCGTCCGGAGCGGCCGCCCACAGCGCGATCCCCAGCCCCGCCGTGATGCACGCCGCCGCCCACCACACCCCGGCGGGCGGGCGCCGGCTGAGGATCACCCCGGCGAGCAGCAGCGCCGCCGGGAGTTCCAGCACGAACACCGGCTGCACCACGGACAGCGGTCCGTACCCCAGTGCCAGCGCCTGGAAGCAGGCCGCGGCGGGGACCGCCGCGATCCCCGCCAGCCAGACCCGCTGCCGCGCCAGACGGGCGATCAGGCTCCACCGCAGGCCGTCGGCGGCGGGTACCCGACTGGCCGCCTTGCGCTGCAGCACCGTCGCCAGCGCGTTGCTCGCGGTGGTCAGCAACGCGAAGAACAGAGCCGCCGCCGTGTCCACGTGCCGCCTTCCGGTGCGTCGTCGTGAGGCCGGCAGGTTGCCTGGAACCCGGTCAGGGCGAGGCACCGCGCAACCGCAGTGGACTCTGCCCCGCCGGGACCCCCGACGGGAAATGGTGATCACCCGAACGGGCATCCCGCCGGACCGATTCACCCGAAGGGGCGTGACATCGATCAGGTAGCTGTCTGTCGGTGGGCCGAGCGTGGGCCCGTCAGGCAGACGGCCGCAGGCGGGGCACCGGCCGCCTGCCCACGGCCTTCCGCACGGACCCGAGCCGTGCCGCGAGCGTCGGCGGCGCGGCTTCCGCCGGGGCCCGTTCACCGGGCACGAGCAGAACGCGATATCTGTTGCAGGGCTGCGGCGCCGGATGCGGCCATGTGTCGACAAGTGCCTTGAGCGCGAGGCTGACCAGGCTGATCAGGAGGTCCACGTCCGCGTCGCACTCCAGAAGGACGGTGACCCACGCCGCCCCCGGAAACGGCCGGATCGCACTGCTCTGCCGGAGCACGGGCAGGAGATCGCCCAGGACGGCGCGGGTGAGGTGGAGGTCCGCCTCGCGCCCGGAGTGGAAGTGCACGACCTCGGACTCCGCCGTGCGCAGGGCGTCACCGATCCGACAGCTGGGTGTGCCACGTGCGAGGTCCGGCCAGGTCTCCAGCCGGTCCATGGCACGGTGAGCCGCGGTCATGGCTCCCATCCTTACGTGCTCGCCCCGCCCGGGACCAGCCCGGGCATCGCGTTCCGGGCATGTGCGCAGCGGCCGACGGGGAGTTGCCGCGCAGGCGCACCCGACCAGCCCTCGCCGTGACAGTACAGGCAGCTAGGTTGGGAGCATGATCGTTCAAGGCGCAGGGGAACGTCGTGCTCGTGGCCACTACCTCGCGGCCGCCGGGGTGTTCGCCGTCGGCATGGCGGGGACCACGCTGCCGACACCGCTGTACGGCCTCTACCGGGAACGGATCGGATTCTCCGAACTGATGGTGACGGTCGTCTTCGCGGTCTACGCGCTCGGCGTGATCGCCGCGCTGCTGGTCGCCGGTGACTTCTCCGACGTGCTGGGCCGGCGCCCCGTGCTGCTGGCCGCTCTGGCGCTGTCGGTCCTGAGCGCGGTGTGCTTCCTGTGCGAGAGCGGGCTGCCGCTGCTGTTCCTCGGACGGCTGCTCTCCGGATTCTCCGCGGGGCTCTTCAGCGGGGCCGCCACAGCCGCCGTACTGGAGCTCGCGCCTCCGGACCCGCGCGGGCGGGCGGGGTTCGCCGCCACGGCCGCCAACATGGGCGGCCTGGGCTGCGGCCCGCTGCTGTCGGGGGTCCTGGCGCAGTACGCGCCGTGGCCGCTCCGGCTGCCCTTCCTGGTGCACATCGCGCTGCTCGTGGCGGCACTCGCCGTCACCCGCGCGCTGCCGGAGACGGTGGCGCGCCGTACGCCCCGTCCGCCGCTGCGCCCTCAGGGCATGGTCGTGCCGCAGGAGGCGCGCGGAGCGTTCGTACCGGCCGGGCTCGCCGCGTTCGCCGGCTTCTCCCTGCTGGGACTGTTCACCGCGGTGGCGCCGAGCTTCGTCTCCCAGACCCTCGGAGTGCACAATCTGGCCGTCACCGGCACGGTCGTCTTCACGGTGTTCTGCTCCTCCACGGCCGGCCAGTTCCTGATGGGCCGGGTGGGCGTGCGGCGCGCCCTGCCCGCCGGTTGCCTGGTGCTCACGGCCGGAATGGCCCTCGTGGCGGCGTCGCTCCTGATGGAGTCCCTGCCGGTGCTGGTCGTGGGCGCGGTGGTCGGGGGCCTCGGCCAGGGCCTGGCCTTCCGCGCGGCCCTGACCGGCGTGAGCGCGGTGGCCCCGGACGAGCACCGTGGCGCGACGATCTCGGCCTTCTTCGTCGTCGCCTACGTCGGGATCTCCTTGCCGGTGGTCGGGGTCGGGGCCCTCACCATGGCTCTGGGGCTGCGCGGCGCGGGCCTGGTCTTCGCGGGGTGCGTGGTCCTGCTGTCGACCGGCGTGGGCGTGTTCCTCCTGCGCCGGCCCCCGCGGACGGACTGACATCCCGTCGGGCTTCTCCCGCTGCAGGGAACGGCGAAGGGGCGCAGGTCGGTCCTGACCTGCGCCCCTTCGATGTTCCCAGCAGATGCTCAGCGAGCCGCCGCCCGTTGCCGGACGTAGCCGACCAAGGCCAGCGCCAGTGCCAGGCCACCGGTGAAGTACAGCTGCACCCGGGTGTCGGCGTCGAGGGTCATGAGCACCAGCGCCCCGACCACACCGGCCAGCGTCACCCAGGTCAGATACGGGAAGCCCCACATCCGCACCACCAGCTGCTCGGGCGCCTCGCGCTCCAGCCGGCGGCGCAGCAGCAGCTGGGAGGCGGCGATGAAGCCCCACACCACCAGCACGACCCCGCCGACCATGTTCAGCAGCCAGGCGAAGACGGTGGTGGGATACCAGTACGACAGCAGGACGGCGAAGAAGCCGAACGCGGACGACGCGAGCACCGCGCGGCGCGGCACCCCGCGGGAGACCTTGCCCAGGGCCTTGGGGCCCTGGCCGCGCGACACCAGCGAGTAGGCCATGCGCGAGGAGCCGTAGATGTTGGCGTTCATCGCGGACAGCAGGGCGATCAGGACGACCACGTTCATGATCTGGCCGCCGCCGGGGACACCGAGGCGGTCGAGCACGGCGGCGTACGGGCCGCTCTCCGTGACGGCCTTGTCGTTCCACGGGATCAGGGTGACGATCACCAGCATCGAGCCGACGTAGACGATGCCGATCCGCCACATCGTCGTCCGCACGGCCTTGGCCACACCGCGCACCGGGTTCTCGGACTCGGCGGCGGCGATGGTCACCGTCTCCAGGCCGCCGTACGCGGCGAGCGAGGCCAGGAGCCCGATCATCAGCCCGTTCGCGCCGTTGGGCAGGAAACCGCCGTCGTGGACGAGGTGCGCCGCGCCGGGGGAGTCGCTGCCCGGCAGGACGCCCAGGACGGCGAGCGTGCCGAGGATCAGGAAGAGGGCGATGGCGCCGATCTTCAGGGCGGCGAACCAGAACTCGAACTCGCCGAAGTTCGAGACCGCGCCCAGGTTGGTGCCGCAGAAGAGCGCCATGAAGACCAGCACCCACAGCCACGAAGGGGTACCGGGCAGCCAGCCCTGCACGATGTGGGCCGCGCCGATCGCCTCGATCGCCACCCCCACCACCAGCAGGGTCCAGAACATCCACCCGGCGGTGAAGCCCGCCCACCGGCCGATCGCGCGGTCGGCGTGCACCGAGAACGAGCCGGAGGCCGGATTCGCGGCGGACATCTCGCCGAGCATCCGCATCACGAACATCACGAGCAGGCCCGACGCGGCGTAGGCCAGCACGATCGACGGGCCCGCCGCGGCGATGCCGGCGCCGGAGCCCACGAAGAGGCCCGCCCCGATGACGCCGCCGAGGGCGATCATCGAGAGGTGCCGCTGCTTGAGTCCGTTCGACAGCGGGGAACCCTGCTGTGGAGCGTCCTCGTGCAGCGGGGGAGGAGACGTAAGTGTCCGGCTCATGGGCGTACCTGTCCAATATGCGAGATCGAAGGTACGAGTATGAGCAAGCCGGTGAAGATCCGCCGCAGTCGTCCGATATTCGGACGTTCGCCTCACGCAGCGTGACCGGTACGGTGCGCGCGCGGCAGGCTGCCGCCCCTGCGCAAGGGTGCGCGCCGTTGCCGGGGCTCCGCCCCGGCCCCCGGGCCGCGCTGCGCGCGGTGTCCTCGGTCGCCGGACGGGCTGGATGTGCCGCAGGTCGGCGACCACCTGCGGCAGCATTCAGCCCGTCCGGCGACCGAGGCGCGGACGGCCTACCCCCGCTTCCGCTCCGCCTGACGCAGCAGCCACGCCGACGCGCAGCCGCCGAGGAGGACCACCGCCGCGCCCGCCAGCTGGCCGGCCTCGACGCCGGAGGCGAACGAGTCCACGACCGCCGCCCGGTCCCCTTCCGTGCGGGCGCCCGCGAGGGCTGCGGGGAGGGACGCCGCGCCGGTGACCGTCGCCGGGAGCAGGGCCGTGAAGCGGGAGTTCATGACCGCGCCCAGGACGGCGACGCCCAGGCTGCCGCCCAGTTCCGCCATCGTGCCGTCGACCCCGGCGCCCGCCCCGGCCTTCTCGGGCGGGATCGCCCCCATGACCGCCTCCGCGATCGCCGGGTTGGCGAGCGCGCAGCCCGTGCCCATGAGGACGAGGCCGAGCAGCAGCACCCCGTAGCCGTCCGAGGCGAAGACCGCGACGACCGCGAAGCCGGCCGCCAGCAGCCCCACACCGATGGCGACCGCGAGCGGCAGCCGCAGCCGCCGCAGCAGCCGGGCGGAGATCCCGGTGAAGTTGAGGGCGACGACGGTGAGCGCGAACGGCGCCGTGCGCAGCCCCGCCTCCAGCGGTGAGTAGCCGCGGACGAACTGCAGCTGCTGGGACAGCAGGAACAGCGCGCCGGCGCTGCCGAAGGTGATCAGCACCACCCCCACCACGGCCCCCACGAACCGGCGGTCACGGAAGAAGCCCATGTCCAGCATGGGGTGGGAGATCCGGCTCTCCCAGAGCGCGAACGCCCCGAGGACTACTGCGCCGCCCAGTGCGGGGAAGAGCACCCGGCCCGCACCCCAGCCGTGCTCGGGCCCCGAGACGACCGCGAAGACGACCGCCGACATGCCGACGGTGGACAGCAGGGCGCCGAACAGGTCGGGCCGGTGCCCCTCGGGGTTCCTGGACTCCGGCACCAGGGTCCAGGCCGCGACGAGACCGAGCAGCACCACGGGGATGTTGATCAGGAAGATCGCGCCCCACCGGAAGTGGTCGAGCACGATGCCGCCGATCAGCGGCCCCGCGGCGAAGCCCAGGGCGTTCACCGCCGCCCAGATCCCGATCGCCCGCAGGCGCTCCTCGGCGTCGAAGACCTGCATGACCACCGCGAGCGTGGTGGTCAGCAGGAGGGCGCCGCCGACGCCCATGCCCGCGCGGGCGGCGATCAGCTCCCCGGTGGAGGTGGAGAGCCCGGCCGCCAGCGAACCGATGCCGAACAGGGCGAGCCCCGCCAGCAGCATCTTCTTGCGGCCGTAGCGGTCGGCGGCGCTGCCCCCGGCGAGCAGCAGGCCGGACTGGACGAGCGAGTAGGCGTTGATCATCCACTGGACGTCCGCCGTCGTCGCGTCCAGCTCCCGGGTGAGGGAGGGCACCGCCACGTTCAGGACGGTGTTGTCCAGCACCACGGTGAGCTGGGCGAGACAGATCACACCGAGGATCAGCCACCGGGTGGGGAGCCTGGCCCCCGCCCGGGTGGCGTCGGCGGTCACGCTCATGCCGGCGGGGCGTAACGCGCGATGGGGTTCCGCAGACTGCCCACGAGCTGGAGGGCGCCCGACGGGTCGGCGAGGTCGACCATCTGCTGGTTGTTGCGCAGCTGGAGCCGGTTGAGGCAGGACAGCGCGAACTCCTCGGCGAACATGTCGTACTGCCGGAACTTGTCCGCGAGCTGCGGCACGGACGCCTGATAGTCCGTCACACACGCGGCGACCGTCCGCCAGAACGTCTCCTCGTCGAGGACGCCCTCGGTGACCAGGACCGCGTTCAGATAGCGGAAGAAGCAGTCGAAGACGTCGGTGAAGACCGACAGCAGCTTCATGTCCTCGGGGACCTCCGCCCGCACCCGCCGGACCTCCGGTGGGAGGTCCGCCAGGGGGTCCATGACGACGATCTCCTCGGCGATGTCCTTGAAGATCACCCGCTCGACCGCCCCGCCGTCGAGCACCATGATCACATTCTCGCCGTGCGGCATGAAGGCCAGGTCGTAGGCGTAGAAGCTGTGCAGCAGCGGGGTGAGGTAGGCGTCGAGGTAGCCCCGCAGCCACGCCTCGGGGGCCAGCCCCGACCGCTCGATCAGCGCGGCCGCGAAGGAGCGGCCCTCGTGGTCGGTGTGGAGCAGGGAGGCCATCGTGGCGAGGCGCCGGCCCGGCTCCAGCCCGGCGACGGGGCTCTCGCGCCACAGGGCGGCGAGCATCTTGCGGTAGGGGGAGTGGCGGTCGGTGGCCGCCTCGTACTGCCGGTGGTGGTAGCCGACGGCCGCCCGCTCCCGGATGATCGACAGGCGCGCCCGCTGCAGGACGTCGTCCTTGGCGACGAGGTCGGCCAGCCAGTCGTTGATGGCCGGGGTCGCCTCCATGTAGGCGGCCGACAGGCCCCGCATGAAGCCCATGTTGAGCACGGACAGCGCGGTCTTCACATAGTGCTTGGCCGGTGCGCTGGTGTTGAAGAAGGTGCGGACCGACTGCTGGGCGAGGTAGTCGTCGTCGCCCGGGCCGAGGCACACCAGCCGCTGCCGTGCCACCTCGGCGGCGAAGGTGACCGACAGCTTGTTCCACCACTGCCAGGGGTGGACGGGGATGAGGTGGTAGTCGGCGAGGTCCAGGCCGAGGCCGGACATGGTGTCCGCGAAGCGGCCGAGCAGCTCCTCGCCCAGCTCGTCGCGCATCAGGCCGTCGTAGTCGAGGTCCGTGCCCGAGGTGAAGGTGGAGTGGTCGCGGTGGGCGGCCAGCCAGATCAGCCGGACGGGGCTCGCGGCCTCGGGAGCGTACGCGTGGTACTCGTGCACCCCGAAGCCCAGGCGCCCGTTGTTGGCGACGAAACCGGGGTGGCCCTCGGTCATGCCGGTCTCGACGGCCTGGAAGTCGGCCTCGGCGAGCTCGGCGGCGCTCACCGGCTTCTTGGCGAGCTTGTAGGCCGTGCCCGACAGGGTGGAGCTGATCTCCTCCAGGTAGACCGGGAGGATCTCGTCCGACAGGCCGAGCGCGCCCTGCAGTCCGATGAGGAAGTCGAGCGCGTCCAGGGGCAGTTCGTCCCCGTCGCGGTGCCGGGTGATGCTCGCGGCGTCGATCTGCCAGTGGTCGAGCGCGAGGAGGCGGGCGGCGAACCGGTACTCCTGCGTGCCGTCGTCGCTGCGGACGACGTAGTGGCCGGGCGAGGTCGGCTCCGGGGCGAGGAGCCGCTCGTGGGCGAACTCCGCGAGCGCCTTGCGGATCAGCTGCCGGTTGGCGGCCGCCCAGTGGCCCGGGGTCAGGTGGGAGACGGCTTCACGGGGGTTCACGCGGACACTCCTCGGGTGGCGGCCGGGCCGCTCGCATTCATGAAACGGTCGCGGGTGCAGACGCTCAGCAGCGCCTCTTTCTCGGGCTTCTCGACGGTGCGCACGGTCTCGAAGCCGACGGCAGCGTTGAGCGCGTGCACCGCCGTGTTGCGCACGTCGGGCTCGACCACGACGCGCCGGGTCGCCGGATCGGCGAAGAGCCAGGCCATGACCGTGGTGATCACACCACGGGTGAAGCCGTGGACGGGGGTGTCGGCCGGTGCGCACAGGAAGTGCATCCCGACGTCGCCCTCCTCCGCCTCGTACAGCCCCACCAGCTCGACGCGCGCGGGGTCGTAGCGTTCGGCCAGGAAGACGGGACAGTCGTCCAGCAGGCCGACGAAGGCGTCGTGGTGCGGGTGCGCGGCGATCTCGCGGTAGGCGCGGGCCACCTCGGCCACGTCGGCGTCCTGCATCATCCAGAACGCCGCCTTGGGGTGTGTCACCCAGCCGTGCAGCATCGCGGCGTCGGCGTCCGGGTCGAGCGGGCGCAGCGTGAACGCGCCGAGCCGCTCGTCCGTGCGGGAGAAGACGGTCTCCGTCATCGCAGGACACCCTCCGGCGCGCCGAACTCCTGGAAGGCGATGGCCTTCTCGACCGGATAGTGCTCGCGGCCCAGCAGCTCGCGGATGATCCAGGAGTTGCGGTAGGGGCCCATGCCCAGGTCGGGGGAGGTGATGCTGTGCGTGTGGGTGCCGGCGTTCTGCAGGAAGATGCCCCGGCCGGTGGTGTCGATGCTGTAGTTGCGGGCGACGTCGAAGCGCCCGTGGCGGTCCCAGCGGATCCGGTCGCGCACGGGCTCCAGGAAGTCCGGGGTGCGGTAGCGGTAGCCGGTGGCCAGGACGAGGCCCTGCGTGGTGAGCGAGAAGTCCCGCTCCTGCTCGACCTGGCGCAGGCCGAGGGTGTACGTCCCGGATATGTCGTCGTACGAGGCGCTCTCCAGCGCGGTGTTGGTCATCAGCCGGGTGGGGACCGGGCCCTTGACGCTCTTCTGGTAGAGCAGGTCGAAGATGCTGTTGACGAGCTCCGCGTCGATGCCCTTGAACAGGCCCTTCTGCTCGGTCTCCATGCGGTAGCGGGTGTCCTCCGGGAGCGCGTGGAAGTAGTCCACGTACTCGGGGGAGGTCATCTCCAGGGTGAGCTTGGTGTACTCCAGCGGGAAGAACCGCGGGGAGCGGGTCACCCAGTCCAGGCGGTAGCCGCAGGCGTCGGCGTCGGCCAGCAGGTCGTAGTAGATCTCGGCCGCGCTCTGGCCGCTGCCGACGACGGTGATGCTGTCCTTGGACTGGAGCTCCGCCTTGCCCTCCAGATAGCGGGAGTTGTGCAGGACGTCGCCGCCGAGCCCCCGGCAGGCCTCGGGGACGTAGGGCGGGGTGCCGGTGCCGAGGACGAGGTGCCGGGCGTGGTGCGCGGTCGTCTCACCGGTGGCCGTCCGCAGCGCGTGCACGGTGTAGAGGCCGGTGCCCTCGTCGTACGCGACGGAGGTCACCTCGTGGCCGAAGCGGACGCTGCGGAGCTTGGCGGCGGCCCAGCGGCAGTAGTCGTTGTACTCGTTGCGCAGGGGATAGAAGATCTCGCGGATGTAGAAGGAGTACAGCCGTCCGGACTCCTTGAGGTAACTGAGGAAGGAGTACGGGGAGGTGGGGTCGGCCAGCGTGACGAGGTCGGCCATGAAGGGGGTCTGCAGGGTGGCCGCGTCCAGCAGCATCCCCGGGTGCCAGTCGAAGTCCGGCTTGCTCTCCAGGAAGAGGCCGTCGAGTTCGTCGATGGGTTCGGTCAGGCAGGCGAGGCCGAGGTTGTAGGGGCCGAGCCCGATCGCGATGAAGTCGTGCGTGGACATGGAGGTCTCCCGTTCGAGGAGGCGGATGGGGTGGTTCAGCCGGCGCGGTGGAGGAGCTCGGCCGTGAGCCGCTCGTCCACGTACCGGCCCGCGTGCCCGGCGAGGAGGTCGAGGACGTGCGCGATGTCGTCCAGCGAGGTCTCCGGGTTGAGCAGGGTGAATTTCAGGTAGTGCCTGCCGTCGACCTTGGTGCCCGCGACCACGGCCTCGCCGGAGGCGGCCAGCGCCTCGCGGGCGTGCAGGTTCGCCCCGTCGGCCAGGTCCCGGCCGCGTTGGTCCGCCGGCAGGTAGCGGAAGACGACGGTGCTCAGCTGCGACTTGGTGACCACCTCGAAGCGCGGGTCCTCGGTCAGCAGGGTCCACGCCTCGGCCGCGCGGTCCACGACCTCGTCGAAGAGCGAGCCGATCGCGTCGGCGCCCATGATGCGCAGGGTCAGCCAGAGCTTCAGCGCGTCGAAGCGGCGGGTGGTCTGGATGCTCTTGTCGACCTGGTTGGGGATGCGCTGCTCGGCCATGCGGGCCGGGTTGAGGTAGTCGGCGTAGTACGTGGCGTGCCGCAGGGCGGACCGGTCGCGCACCAGGAGCGCACTGGAACTGACCGGCTGGAAGAAGGACTTGTGGTAGTCGACCGTCACCGAGTCCGCGCGCTCGATGCCGTCGAGCAGGTGGCGCCGGGTGGGCGAGACCAGCAGGCCGCAGCCGTACGCGGCGTCCACGTGGAACCACAGCCCGGCCCACCGGCACAGGTCGGCGATCTTGGGGAGCGGGTCGATGGAACCGAAGTCGGTGGTGCCGGCCGTGGCGACGACGGCCATGATCACCAGATCGTCGGCGCGGCAGCGCTCGATCTCGCGGGCGAGGGCGGCGGGCCGCATGCGGCGCTCGGGACCCGTCTCCACGGCGATGACGGCGTCCTGGCCGAGGCCGAGCAGCTTGGCGGACTTCTGGACGCTGAAGTGGCTGGCCTCGGAGGTGAGGATGCGCAACCGCGGCAGGATCTCGTGCCGTTCGAGCGGGGCGGGGGCGTTCTTGGCCGCGAGCGCCAGGGCTTCCTCGCGGGCGAGCAGCAGCGCCTGGAAGTTGGACTGGGTGCCGCCGCTGGTGAAGATGCCGTCGGCGTCCGGGCCGAGTCCGATGCGCTCGGCCGTCCAGTCGATCAGGCGGCGCTCGATGAGGGTGCCGCCCGCGCTCTGGTCCCAGGTGTCGAGGGAGGAGTTGACCGCGGTGAGGACGGCCTCGCCGAGCAGCGCCGGGATCACCACCGGGCAGTTGAGGTGGGCGAGGTAGCGCGGGTGGTGGAAGTAGACGGCGTCCCGCAGATAGACGTCCTCCAGCTCGTCGAGGGCGGCGGCGGGGTCCTCCAGCGGCCGGTCCAGGTCGATGCCGGATATCTCCGGGGCGAGCCGGGCGGGGGACATCCCGGTGAAGGGGCGGTCGGCACCCGCTATCCGGCTCGCCACCCGGTCGATCCCGGCGGCGAGGGAGCGCCGGTAGCTGTCGACCGTGAGGTGGTTGAAGAGGTGCGGCCGGGCCTGTGCCGCACCGGACGCGGGGGCTGCCGATGTGTCGCCTGCCGAAGGGGCTTCGGCGATGTGCCCCGGGAAACTCATGAGCGTGGTGTCCTTCCGTCGCTGACGCGATCAACTTAGGCGAGCCTAACCTAACCTACGAGCCGGAAGTGTTGGCTCCGGTTGGCTGGAGGGTGATCGCGGGGAGGGGGTGAAACTTAGGTTAACCTAACCTAAGTTTTTGTTGGGCGGGGGCGCCACGGCACCTCCGGAGACCCGTCCCGACCAGCGCCAACCCGCCGCGGAACAAGGAGACTTTGTGAGCATCGAGGTCCACCGGGACGCCTGGGGCATCCCGCACCTGCGGGCCGGAAGCCCGGACGAACTCGCCCGCGCCCAGGGCCGCAACGCCGCCCTGGACCGGGCCTGGCAGATCGAGGTGGAGCGGCACCGCTCCCAGGGCACCACGGCCGCCTTCCTGGGACCCGGCGCCGTCGGCTGGGACCGGCTCGCGAGGCGGGCCCGCCTGGACGACACCGCCCGCCGCTGCTTCCAGGGCCTCGACGCGGACACCGCGGCATGGGTCACCGCCTACGTCGACGGGGTCAACTCCGGCCTCGCCGCGGGCGCGCGCCGCGCACCGGAGTTCGCGGCCGCGGGTCTCACCCCCGGGCGGTGGCGGCCCTGGACCCCGCTCGCGGTCTGGCTCTCCCACCACATCCTCTTCGCCGGCTTCCCCGCCAAGCTGTGGCGCGAGGAGGTCGCCCGCGAGCTCGGCCCCGAGGCCGTCGGGCTGTTCGCCGCCGACGGCCCCGCCACCTCCGGGAGCAACGGCTGGCTCGTCGCCGGCGACCGCACCGCCACCGGAGCCCCCGTCATCGCCGGCGACCCGCACCGCTTCATCGAGGACCCGGGCATCTACCAACAGATCCACCTGAACTGCCCGGACTACGACGTGGTGGGGCTCGCCGTACCCGGCGTCCCCGGCATCGCCCACTTCGGCCACACCGGCACGGTGGCCTGGGCCATCACCAACGCCATGGCCGACTACCAGGACCTCTACGACGAACGGCTCCGCCGCCGCGGCACCGCGGTGGAGGCACTCGGCCCCGACGGCTGGCGGCCCGCCGCCGCCCACACCGAGACCATCGAGGTCGCCGGGGGCGACCCGGTCGGCGTCGAGGTCATCGAGACCGACCGCGGACCCGTCGTGATCGGCGGCCCCGGCGAGCCGAGGGCGATCAGCCTGCGCTGCCCCCCGCGCGTGAGCGAGGACCTCGGCTTCGCCACGCTGCCCGCCCTGCTCAGGGCCACCACGGTCGCCGACGTCGACCGGGCCTTCGACCACTGGGCCGAGCCCGTCAACGTCGTCCAGGCCGCCGACACTTCAGGCGGCCTCCTCCACCGGGTCGCCGGACGCGTACCGCTGCGCCACCACGACAACCGGCTGCGCGTCGTACCGGCCTGGGAACCCGGACACGCCTGGCAGGGCTGGCACGCACCGATGCCGCGCGCCGACGTCGACGGCACCGCGGTGATGGCCAACCAGCGCGGCCTGGCCGCACCGCTCGGCGTCGAATTCGCTCCGCCGCACCGGGCCGACCGCATCCGCCACCTGCTGGACGCGTCGCGGCAGTGGTCCGCCGGGGACATGGCCGCCGTCCACACCGACACCCACCTGGCCTCCGCCGGGCCCCTGCTGGACCTGCTCGCCGGACTGGACGGCCTCGGCCCGGACGCCGCACGGCTGCGGGACCGACTCCTGCGCTGGGACCGCCGGATGGACGCCGGCAGCACGGACGCCACCGTCTACGCCGCGCTGCGCACGGCGGTCGTACGCCGGTTCGCGGCGCACCCGGCGCTCGCGGGGCTGGCCGAACCGCCCGCGTACCCCGAGATCTTCCTGCCGTGGCTCGCCCTGGCCCCCCGGATCGCCTTCGCTCTGGAACATCTGCTGCGGGACGAACCGCTGCCCGGCGTGGACCGCGCCGCGCTCGTCCGCGCGGCACTCGACGACGTGACGGCGGCGGGGGAGCCGTCGGTGCCGTGGGGCGAGGTGCACCGGCTCGCGCCCTGGCAGTCGCTGCCCGGCGTGACGCACGAGGAGTGGCCCGGCCTGTCGGGCGACCACGACTGCGTGCTGTCCACCTCCAGCGTCCCCGGCGTCACCGACCACAGCGCGCGCGGGCCCGCCGCGCGCTACGTATGGGATCTCGCCGACCGCGAGAACAGCCTCTGGGTGGTGCCGTTCGGCGCCTCCGGCGTACCCGGCGACGCCCACCACCGCGACCAGCTGCCGCTGTGGCTCCGGGGCGAACTCGTCCCCGTGGTCACCGACTGGCACAACCTCACCGAGGAGCGAGACGATGTCTGATTCCCCCGCTGTATCCGTATCCCGATCCCGCCCGGCGCGGACGGCCGTGCACGAGCAGGCGGTCGACGGCTTCGGGACCGTACGGGTCGTCCCCGTCGACCCCGCGGCCGACGCCGGGCTGATCCACGGCTGGGTCACCCAGGAGCGGGCCCGGTTCTGGGGCATGCGGGACGCCGGCCGCGAACGGGTCCTGGAGATCTACACCTATATCGACTCCCTGCCCACGCACCACGCCTATCTCCTCGAACGGGACGGCCGGCCCGTCGCCCTCTTCCAGACGTACGAGCCGGAGGCCGACCCGGTCGGCGAGGCTTACGACGTACGGCCCGGGGACTTCGGCATCCACCTGATGATCGGCCCCCCGGCGGGCGGGACCGAGCGGGGCTTCACCGCCACCCTGCTCTCCGTGTTCCTCGGCTACGTCCTGGCGGCCGACCCCGGCCGGCTGCGGATCGTGGCCGAGCCGGACGCCCGCAACGCGAAAGCCGTCGCCCGCCTCACCGGGGCCGGCTTCGTCCGCGGCCCCGAGATCGAACTCCCCGAGAAGCGGGCGCAGCTGGTCTTCCTCGACCGGGAGACGTTCGAGGGGAACCCTCACCCCCGAGGGTAGGAGTGGAAGCCCTGCCCCGACTTCCGTCCCAGCAACCCCGCCTCGACCATCCGCCGCAACAGCGGCGGCGGGGCGTGGAGGGGCTCCTTGAACTCCTCGTACAGCGACTCCGCGATGGAGACGACGGTGTCCAGCCCGATCAGGTCGGCCAGCGCCAGCGGTCCCATCGGATGGGCGCAGCCCAGCTCCATCCCGGCGTCGATGTCCGCGGCCGTCGCGAAGCCGGACTCCGCCATGCGGACCGCCGCGAGGAGATAGGGCACGAGCAGGGCGTTGACCACGAACCCCGAGCGGTCCGGGGACCGCACCACCGACTTGCCGAGGACCGCCGTGGCGAACTCCTCGACGGCGGCGGCCGTCCCCGCGCTCGTGTGCAGCGAGGTGACGACCTCCACCAGCGGCATCACCGGCACCGGATTGAAGAAGTGCAGCCCCACGACGCGGTCGGCGCGCCGGGTCGCCATGCCGAGCCGCAGCACCGGGAGGGAGGAGGTGTTGGTGGCCAGGATCGCCTCCGGATCCTCCACGACCTTGTCGAGGACGGCGAAGACCTCGGTCTTGACGTCGGCGTTCTCGACGACCGCCTCGACGACCAGCTGCCGGTCGGCGAGGGCGTCGGCATCGGCGGTGAAGACGATCCGGGAAAGGGCCCGCTCGGCGCTGGGACGGTCCGTCCTGCCGCGCTCGACCGCACGCTCCAGGGAGCGGGCGACGCGCTCGCGGGCACGGGCCGCGGCGGTGGCGTCGACCTCGCACAGGACGGTGTCGAGGCGGGCCCGGGCGAGGACTTCGGCTATGCCGGCGCCCATGGTGCCGCCGCCTGTCACTGCCGCTCGGTGGATGGTTGCCATCAGCGTCTCCCGGTGTCGTGGAATCGGGTGAAATCGGATGGTGCGTCAAAAGGTCTGCCAAGAGTGCGAAGAGGAAGCGCTCTCCGGTCGCAGCGTGGCCCGCCGCGCCCCTGCCGCTGCGGAGAGGCGCTCCGGCGGGGCTCCGGCGGGCCGTGCCGACGACTCTGCCAGGGGCGATCGGAGCCGAACAACCGTGGCCCGATGCCAAGTTCCGCGAATCTTCCCCGCCCGTTCTGCCAACTCTGCGAAGGACGCGGCTAGGCTGTGCGGGTGGCCAGGACATACGCCGGAGCGCGACTGCGCCGACTGCGCGAGGAACGGCGGCTCAGCCAGGCCGAACTGGCCCGCACGCTCGCCATCTCGCCCAGCTACCTCAACCAGATGGAGCACGACTCACGGCCGCTGACCGTGCCCGTACTGCTGCGCCTGACCGAGACGTTCGGCGTGGACCCCGGCTTCTTCTCCGAGCGCGACACCGGCCGGGTCCTGGCGGACCTGCGGGAAGCCCTCGCCGACGAGATCGCCGCCGGCCGGGTCTCACCCTCCGACCTGTCCGAGCTCGCCTCCCGGCTGCCCGCCGTCGCCACCGTCCTGATCGGTCTCGGACGCCGCTGCCAGGACCTGACCGAGCGCCTCGCCGAGGCCGCCGACGGGCGCGGCACCGTCGACCCGGCGCTGCCGCGCCCGCCGCACGAGGAGAACCGCGAGTTCTTCCACCGCAGACAGAACTACCTCCACGACATCGACACCGCCGCCGAGGAACTCGCCGCCGAGACGGGCGTCCGCCCCGGCGCCGCCCTGCGCGTCCTCACCGACCGGCTCACCGGACGCCACGGAGTGCGGATCGCCACCGCCGCCGACGCCGACCGGCTGCACCACTACGACCCGGCCACGCGCGTCCTGCACCTGTCGAACCGGCTGCGCCCCGGCCAGCGGGCCTTCCGCATGGCCACCCGGCTCGCCCTGCTCGAATACGGGCAGGAGCTCTCCCGCCTCGCCGCGGAGGACTACGAAGAGGGCTCCACGACCTGGGCGTTGACCAGGATCGGCATCGCCAGCCACTTCGCCGCCGCGCTGATCCTGCCGTACCGCGAGTTCCACGCCGCGGCGGAGGAACTGCGCTACGACATCGAGCGACTCAGCGACCGCTTCGGCTTCGGCTACGAGACCGTCTGCCACCGGCTCAGCACGCTCCAGCGCCCACGGCTGCGCGGGGTGCCGTTCTCCTTCGTACGGGTCGACCGCGCGGGCAACATGTCCAAGCGCCAGTCGGCCACCGGCTTCCACTTCTCCCGGGCCGGCGGCACCTGCCCGCTGTGGAACGTCTACGAGGCGTTCGCCGCCCCCGGCCGCGTCCATGTGCAGATCGCCGCCATGCCGGACGGGCAGCGTTATCTGTGGACCGCCCGCACCGTCACCCGACACCGGGGAGGCTGGGGCGAACCCGGCAAGACCTTCGCCATCGGCCTGGGCTGCGAGATCCGCCACGCCTCCCGCCTCGTCTACTCCGACGGCCTCGACCTCGGCCGGGGCGCGCCCGCGACCCCGATCGGCATGGGCTGCCGCGTCTGCGAACGCCTCGACTGCCCCCAGCGGGCCGTACCACCACTCGGCCGCGCCCTCACCGTGGACGAGAACACCAGCACGTTCGTGCCGTACGGCATCGGCGGGCCCGTGTGACCGGTCCGCCGGAGGCCCGGTCGGTCAGCTGGTGGCGTGGGGGGAGAGCGCCGTGAACCAGAGCAGGGCGACGGTGGCCACACCCATGATCGGGGTGAGTATCTCGGTCTCCAGCTTGTTGCCGCTGTGCTTGATGACCACTATTTCGTAGCGGGTCTTGAGGGGCCAGAGCCAGGGGGCGCCCCTCTTGGTGATGGAGTCCCCGAGCAGGTGGGCCACACAGCCCAGGCCTATGGAGTACGGCAGCCAGCCCGGCGCCGAGGGGATGAACTTGGCGATCACGGCGGTGCCGATGCCCGCCATGGCCACGATCGTGCCCCAGGCGTGGAAGCCATGTCCGGGCGGGCAGATGTTGAGGGCCCGCACCGCCAGGGCCAGCAGGAAGAACGTCATGGCGAGCGTGAACGGGCGGCCCAGGTACGTCACCCCCGCCCAGCTGCCGAGCGTCATCAGGGCCACGAACAGCAGGGAGTGCGTGGCGTGGCGGTGCCCGCCGGAGGCCCAGGAGACGAAGCGGCACAGCGTCTTGGACACCGGTCCGAGGAAGTTGGCTATGGTGCCGTCGTGGTGGTCCAGGTCGGGCAGCAGTGCGGCGCCGGCGCACAGCACCGTGCCCATCAGTATCTCCTGCGGCGCCAGGTGAGCGTTCATCACCAAGGGCGGCAGATAGGGGGCGGTGCCCGCGAAGAGCAGCGCTCCGCTCACGGCATGTGAATGGCCCATCATCGCGTGTGTGTTCTCCCGTGCCGGCGCCACGGTGGTGACGCGATCCAAACCCGGCAGACGCTACCAGCAAGATCCAGACGGACCTGACGGGTCGGCATGTATCGCACGCGACAAAACGCGATGCGCAGGCGCGCACCCGCTTGTTAGTGTGCTTGCGCGGGGCGGCTCCGCGACGTGCTTCCTTCTCAACCCCTTTTTTCTGGTAAAAGATTCAGCGCGTCCACTTCCCGCCCCGCACCATCAACTTCGCGGCCGCCACCCGGCGTTCCTTCGCTTCGCGACACCGGCAAGCAGCGAGCCGGTGAAGCGCACCGCACGGCACGGGAGGAACGGCCATGACCACCACGACCATCTCGACCGGCACCGCCGGCGGCCGCCGCGGCCTCGCGGCCGCCCTGCTGGCCCGCCGCGGCGCCGTCTATCTCCCCACCGCCTCCCGCACCCAGCCGGCCCCGGAAGCCCTCGCCGGAGTCACGCTGCTGGAGACCGATCTGCTGGAGCGCGGCTATGTGATGGCCGGCGACCTGCGCCAGGCCCTCACCACGCTCGACACCGGGACGCTGGCCGCGGCGGGCACCGCCCTGCTCGCGGACATCGACCGGGCCCTCGGCGCGGACCGTGACCACACCCCGCTCTTCCGCGACTTCCCGCACAGCGTCCCCACCGACACCCTCGCCTTCTACGTCGACCGCGTCCTGACCGTCCTGTGCCAGGCCCCGGAGCAGCCGTGCGTCCTGTGCGGCACGGAGGGCACCGTGCACGCGGTCTCGCCGTGCGCCCACCTGGTCTGCGGCGCCTGCTACGACGGCGGCGACTTCTCCGCCTGCCCGATCTGCCACCGCCGGGTGGACACCGGGGACCCGTTCCTGCGCCCGGAGCGGACGCGGGACTTTGCCCGGGCCGACCGGTCCCTGCCGAACCGGCTGCGCGTGCTCACCCACGGCGGCGACCCCACTGCCCGTGCCGCCGACGCCGGCCACGAGCTGGAGACCCTGCTCCGCCGCGCGGGTGCGCTGAGTCCGCAGGACGCCGACGACCTCGAAGCCTTCCTCGCCGTCCGCGACCGTACCGACGTCTCCTGGCTGCCGCAGACCGTCCCGGGCCGCGAGACCAAGGCCCGCGTCCTGGCGTGGCTGCTCGCGGACCCGGCCGCGTACGAGGTGACGCTCCCGGCGGCCACCGCCCTCGTCGACACGGCGACCGACGTGCTCCGCCTGCTCGCCGTGCTCTCGGGCGGCGACGCCGGGCTCGTCGACGTGCCGCGCCTGGCCGCCGTGCCGCGCCCGCTGCGCCGCGCCCTGCTGGCGGCCCTCGACCGGCTCGACCCGGCCCTGGTGGCCGAGGACATGCGCCGCCACCCGCGACTGTGGAAGCACGCCGCGGAGCGCCTGCACCCGTTCGAGTACGCGCGGCGCTACCCGAACGCGGCGCTCGCCGTAGCCGCGTTGAGGGACCTGCGCCTGAGTGACGACAGCCTCTCCGCGCGGATACGCGCCACAGCGGAGGACCTGCCGTCCGCCGACGCCTCCGGCGCCAGGGTCCGGGTCCGCGACTGGCCGGGCAGGGTCGAGGCCGCACTGGCCGCGGCCGATGCCGAAGCCGCGGTCGCCCTGCTCGCCCGGCGCCCCGGAGAACTGCTGCGCCGCCTGGACCACCTGCTGCGCCTCGCGGGCAAGGACAGCACGGACAAGGACAGCAAGGACAGCACGGAGACGGTGCTGTCCGCGCTCGCCACCGCCGTGCCCCGGGTCTCGCCCGCAGTGCTGCTGTCCACGCTCGGCGAGATCCGCACCCGCTCCCGCAAGGGGCGCGACCGCGTGTTCTTCCCCAAGGGCGGCAACGCGAAGGCCCATATCGCCCCGGACGAGCGCGTGTTGCTGACGGACGACGTCGTGGAGCGCGTGGTCGCCGTCCTGACCGGAGAGGTCCTGCGCCGGGCGGGCACCCTGGAGAAGACGGAGCTCGCCGTCATCGACGCGGCCCTGGACGGTGTCGTCGCGCCGTTCACCGAGCGGACCGCCTCGCGCTCCCTGGTGACACTGCCGCGCGGCAGCGAGCTCCCGGTGCCCGCCGGCCGTACGGTACGGCTCTTCCTCCACTGGACGGAGAGCGAGACCTCCGGCCGCGCCGACCTGGACCTGTCGCTGGCCATGTTCGACGCCGAGTGGGAGCACGTCGGGACGTGCGACTACACCAACCTCCGCCATGGGCACGACGCGGCCGTGCACTCGGGCGACCTGACGAGCGCCCCGGCACCGCAGGGCGCGAGCGAGTTCGTCGACCTCGACCTGGACCGGCTCGGCGCCACCGGCGTCCGGTATCTGGTGGCCGTCGTCTTCTCCTTCAACAGCGTGGCCTTCGACGACCTCGCGGAGGCGTTCTCCGGGCTCATGGTCCGCGACGAACCGGGCGGCACCGGGCCGGTGTTCGACCCGCGGCAGGTCGAGCAGCGCTTCGACCTGACCGGCCGGGCCCACGCCTGCGTCCCGATGGTCGTCGACGTGGCGGACCGCACCATGCGCTGGCTCGACGTCGTCAAGGGCGTCACCGGCACGCACCACGCGGTCCACCGGCACTCCGACGACCTGGCGGCCCTCGGGCGGGGCCTGACCGACCTGTTCACGTCCGGCGCCCGGGTCGGCCTGGGCGAACTGGCCACCTGGCGGTCCGCGGCCCGCGCCGGCACCGTCGTCGTACGCCACCTCGACGGATCCACGAGCACCTACCGGCGCGCCGCCGACGAAGGCGTCGCGGAATTCGCCGCCCGCATCGGCACCCCGGCCACGGATGAGGACGGGGCGCCGGACCTCTCGCGGGCGCGACTGGCACACCTGCTCCGCGGCGACCTCGCCCTGCCGCCCGGAAGCGAGGTGTACGCCCTGCACCCGGCGGGCCTGAACGCCGCCTCCGTCCGCCTTCTGACCGCCTCCGACCTCGTGACGGCGCTCGAGTCCCTCCCGTAGGCGAGCCGTCGGACGGGGCGGACCACCTCGTACGAGAACGCGCGCCGCGCCGCCCCGGTCCCCTCGGACCGCGGTGGCACCATGGATGTCGAGACGGCCTGGACACCGATGAGCCGGCGGGAGTCCGTCGATGACAGCGCGCGGAAGACTGCGGATCCACCTCGGGGCGGCCCCCGGTGTGGGGAAGACCTACGCCATGCTCGCCGAGGGGCAGCGGCTGCGCGCCCAAGGGGCCGACGTGGTCGTCGCCCTCGCCGAGGCGCACGGGCGGCGGCCGACGGCGGCCATGGCCGAGGGCCTGGAGACGCTGCCCCGCCGCACCCTGGCGCACCGGGGCGCGGAGTTCACCGAGATGGACCTGGACGCGGTGCTGGCCCGCCGCCCCCAGGTCGCCCTCGTGGACGAGCTGGCCCACACCAATGTGCCCGGCAGCCGCCACGCCAAGCGGTGGCAGGACGTCGAGGAACTGCTGGACGCCGGGATCGACGTCCTCACCACCCTCAACGTCCAGCACCTGGAGTCGCTCAACGACGTGGTCGAGCAGATCACGGGAGTCCGGCAGCGCGAGCGGCTGCCGGACGAGGTGGCCCGGCGCGCCGACCAGATCGAACTGGTCGATCTGCCGCCCGAGGTCCTGCGGCGCCGCATGACGCACGGTGACATCTATCCGCCGGACCGCATCGAGGCCGCTCTCACGCACTACTTCCGCGTCGGCAACCTCACCGCGCTCCGCGAGCTGGCGCTCCTGTGGCTCGCCGACCGGGTGGAGGAGGGGCTCCAGCGCTACCGCGCCGAACACGGCATCGTCGCTCCCTGGGAGACCCGGGAGCGCATCCTCGTCGGCCTGACCGGCGGCCAGGAGGGCGAGACGCTCGTCCGCCGGGCCGCGCGCATCACCGCGCGCACCCCGGGCAGCGAGCTGCTCGCCCTCCACGTCGTCCCCGGGGACACGTTCGCGGCCGGTGACCCCGCGGCGCTCGCCGGACAGCGCTCACTCGTCGAGTCACTGGGCGGCACCTACCACCAGACGACCGGGGACGACGTCGTGGACGCCTTGCTGGAGTTCGCACGGGCGGAGAACGTCACCCAGATCGTCCTGGGCGCGAGCCGCAGGGGAAGACTGTCCTTGCTGCTCCGGGCCGGAGTGGGACGGCGGACGATCCAGGGGTCCGGACCCATCGACGTGCACATCGTCACGCACGAGGAAGCGGCCGGTTCCGCCGCCTTCCGGCTGCCGCGCCCCGGCCGCGGCATCGGCGCCGGGCGCTACCGGCTCGCGCTGGCCGGGGCGGCCGTCGTGCTGCCCTTGCTGACCTGGGTCCTGACGGCGTCGCGCGACCACCTCGACCTCTCCAGCGACCTGGCGCTCTACCTCCTCCTCGTCGTGGTGGTCGCCCTCGTCGGCGGACTGTGGCCGGCCCTGGCCGCCGCCGTGGCCGCCGGACTGCTCGCCGACTACTACTTCACCCTGCCCTCCCATTCCCTCGACGTCGCACGCGGCGACGACATCCTCGCCCTGGCCGTCTTCGTCACCGTCGCGGCCCTGGTGGGCACGGCGGCCGGTACGGTCGCCCGGCGCACCCACCAGGCGGCCCGCGCGACCGCCGAGGCACAGGCCCTGAGCCGACTGGCGACGGCCATGATGCGCGGGGCGGACCTCCCCGCGCTCGCCGAGCAACTGCGGGAGAACTTCGGGCTCTTGGCGGTCAGCCTGCTGGAGCGGGATCCGGACGCCGGCACACAGCAGCACTGGTTCGTCGTGGCCAGTGCCGGAGAGCGCCCGCCGGAGCGTCCCTACGACGCGGATCTGGAAGTCCCGGTCGGCGAGAGCCTCACACTGGCCGCCCGGGGCCGTGGGCTGAGTGCCGACGACCGGCGCGTCCTCGCCGCGTGCGCCGCCCAACTGGGCGTCGCGCACACCCACGGCAGACTCACCCGGCAGGCCGCCGAGCACGACACCCTGGCCGCCGCCGAGCGCACGCGAGCCTCGGTGCTCGTCATGGCGGTCCGCGACCTGCGGGCCTGCCTGGGCGCCGCCGCGGCATCCCTCGCGGGCCTGCGCGAGAGGGCCGGGGACACCTCCGCCCCGGCAGAGGCGCGCCTGGTGGCGGCCGCCCAGGCGTCGGTGGGGCGCGCCGAGCAGCTGGTCGACGACCTCGACGGTCTCGGCCGTGTGCACGCCGGGGCACTCGACCTCTACCTCCGGCCGGTCGACATCGGGGAGGCACTGACCCAGGCCCTGGACGACCTCGGGCCCGGCGGCCACACGATCCGGCTCTCCCTGCCGGAGGATCTGCCCGACGTCATCGCCGACGCCGCCCTCCTCACCCGCGTCCTCACGGCACTCGCCGCCGACGCGCTGCGCCACAGCCCGGCCGACCGGTCACCCGCCCTCACGGCCGACGTGACCGCCGACCGGCTGGCCGTCCATGTGTCCGACGGGGCGGGCGGCTCCGCCGGAGGGCGGGGTGACCGGGCCGGGATCCTTTCCCTGAGGCTGAGCGGAGATCTCGCCGAGGCGATGGGAGGCACCCTGGAACCGGCGGTCACCCCCGACGCCGGGTTCTCGGTGACCCTCACCCTCCCGACGGCGGCACCCGGCACGGCGGGGTGAGGCGCCGTCGTGCCGGATGCCTGCGGTCACGTCAGGTGCGTGAGGTCCTGGTTCAGTTCGACGACGTCGACGCGTTCCTGGCCGAGGAAGCCCAGGTCCCTGCCGCGTACGTGACCGGTGACGAGCTCGCCGACCCGCCGGGGCGACAGCCCCCGGGCCCGGGCGACGCGGGCGACCTGTTCGTACGCGTACGCGGGGGAGATGTCGGGGTCGAGGCCCGAGCCGCCGGCGGTCAGGGCGTCGACGGGAACCGTCCTCGGGGCGACGCCGTCGAAGGCGGCCACCGCGGTGCGGCGCTCGTCGACGGCCCTGACGAGGGCGGGGTTGTCGGGGCCGAGGTTGGAGGCGCCGGAGTACGTCGGGTCGTACGGCCCGGCGCCCTTGTCCGCATCGGCGGCGGAAGGACGCGGCTGGAACCACCGGGGGTCGGGGCGGAGCGGTTCGCGCGGGTCGTCGGGGTTCTTCTTCGGCAGGGCGAAGTTCTGGCCGAGGAGGCGGGAGGCCACGGGTGTGCCGTGGACCGTGATCAGGGAGCCGTCGGCCTGGTGGCCGAAGGCCGCCACCGCGATGCCGGTGACGGCCAGTGGATAGGCGACGCCCGTGACGGCCGTGAACACCAGGAGCATGCGCAGGGCCGACAGGTGCTGCCGCACCAGCGGCGGGAGGTGCAGGAGCACGGGTCTCTCTCCTTCTCCGGTCAGCGGAGGCCGGGGACGAACTGCACGGCCAGGTCGATGAGTTTGATGCCGAGGAAGGGCAGGACGAGCCCGCCGAGACCGTAGACCCAGATGTTCCGGCCGAGCAGCGAGGCCGCGGACGAGGGGCGGTAGCGGACGCCGCGCAGCGCGAGCGGGATCAGCACGACGATGATCAGCGCGTTGAAGACGATCGCCGAGCAGACCGCCGAGGTCGGGCTGTGCAGGCTCATGATGTTGAGCTTGTCGAGGCCGGGGTAGGCCACCGCGAACATCGCCGGGATGATCGCGAAGTACTTCGCGACGTCGTTGGCGATCGAGAAGGTGGTCAGCGCGCCGCGGGTGATCAGGAGCTGCTTGCCGATCTCGACGATCTCGATGAGCTTGGTGGGGTTGGAGTCCAGGTCCACCATGTTCCCGGCCTCCTTGGCGGCCGAGGTGCCGGTGTTCATGGCCACGCCCACGTCCGCCTGGGCCAGCGCGGGGGCGTCGTTGGTGCCGTCGCCCGTCATCGCGACGAGCTTGCCGCCGGCCTGCTCACGCTTGATGAGCGCCATCTTGTCCTCGGGCGTCGCCTCCGCGAGGAAGTCGTCGACCCCCGCCTCCTCGGCGATCGCCTTCGCCGTCAGCGGGTTGTCACCCGTGATCATGACCGTTCTGATGCCCATGCGGCGCAGCTCGTCGAACCGCTCCCGGATGCCCTCCTTGACGACGTCCTTGAGGTGGACGATGCCCAGGACGCGCGCGCCGTCGCGGTCGTGGACCGCCACCACCAGCGGGGTGCCGCCGCTCTGCGAGATCCGCCCGACGCTCTCGCGCACCTCCTCGCCCACCTCGCCGCCGGCCGCCGTCACCCACCCGGTGACGGCGCCCGCCGCGCCCTTGCGGACGCGGCGCCCGCCGATGTCGACCCCGCTCATACGGGTCTGCGCGGTGAAGGGGACGAACGTGGCCCGGGTCAACTCCCCTTCCGTACGGGCCCGCAGGGCGTACCGCTGCTTGGCGAGGACGACGATCGAGCGGCCCTCGGGCGTCTCGTCCGCGAGGGAGGACAGCTGGGCCGCGTCGGCGAGTTCATCGGCGCCCACCCCGCCGACGGGGAGGAACTCGGCGGCCTGGCGGTTGCCGAGCGTGATGGTCCCCGTCTTGTCGAGGAGGAGGGTGTTGACGTCGCCCGCGGCCTCGACGGCGCGGCCGGACATGGCCAGGACGTTGCGCTGGACGAGGCGGTCCATGCCGGCGATGCCGATCGCCGAGAGCAGTGCGCCGATGGTGGTCGGGATGAGGGCGACCACGAGGGCGACCAGGACGACGATGCTCTGTTCGGCGCCCGCGAAGACCGCGAACGGCTGGAGGGTGCCGACCGCGATCAGGAACACGATGGTCAGCGAGGCGAGCAGGATGTTCAGCGCGATCTCGTTCGGTGTCCGCTGCCGGGCCGCGCCCTCCACCAGCGCGATCATCCGGTCGATGAAGGTCTCGCCCGGCTTGGAGGTGATCTTGACGACGATGCGGTCGGAGAGCACCTTGGTGCCACCGGTGACAGCCGAGCGGTCACCGCCGGACTCACGGATGACCGGCGCCGACTCGCCCGTGATCGCGGACTCGTCGACCGACGCGACGCCCTCGACGACGTCCCCGTCGCCGGGGATGATCTGCCCGGCCTCGACGAGGACGCGATCGCCCGGCCGCAGCTCCGCGGCCGGCACCTCCTCCTCGTGGACGTCGCCCGCCCCCGGCCGCCGGTCGGTGAGGCGGCGCGCCGTCGTCCGGGTGCGGGTCCGGCGCAGGGTCTCCGCCTGGGCCTTGCCGCGTCCCTCGGCCACCGCCTCGGCGAGGTTGGCGAACACCGTGGTCAGCCAGAGCCAGACGGCGATCACCCAGGGGAAGACACCGGGGTCCTTGACCGCCGACAAAGTGGTGAGGACCGCCCCGGTCTCGACGACGAACATGACCGGGTTGTGCACCATCAGACGCGGGTCGAGCTTGCGCAGGGCGCCGGGGAAGGCGGTCACGAGCTGCCCGGGGTCCACCAGGCCGCCGGAGACCCGGTGCGGCTCGCGCCGCGTGGACGGGCCGCCCTCGGGAGAGGCGGGGGAGGGGACCGAGGGGGTGGGCATCAGTGCAGCCCTTCCGCGAGCGGTCCCAGCGCCAGCGCCGGGAAATAGGTGAGGCCGACGACGGCGATGACCACCCCGGTCAGCAGACCGACGAACTGCGGCCGGTGGGTGGGCAGCGTGCCCGCCGTGACCGGAACCGGGCGCTGCCGTGCCAGGGCCCCGGCCAGGGCCAGGACGAACACCATCGGCAGGAAGCGGCCGAAGATCATCGCCAGGCCGAGCCCCGCGTTGTACCAGACGGTGTTGGCCTGCAGCCCCGCGAAGGCGGAGCCGTTGTTGTTGGCCGCCGAGGTGAAGGCGTAGAGCACCTCCGAGAAGCCGTGCGGACCGGGGTTGGCCATCGCCGCCCGCTCCCCGGGCAGCGCCATGGCGATGCCCGAACCGACCAGGACGACGGCCGGCGTGGTGAGGATGTACAGCGACGCGAACTTCATCTCCCGGCCGCCGAGCTTCTTGCCCAGGTACTCGGGCGTGCGGCCCACCATCAGCCCGGCCACGAACACGGCGACGACCGCGAGGACCAGGATGCCGTACAGACCGGAACCGGTGCCGCCGGGAGCGATCTCACCGAGCATCATGTTGAAGATCAGCAGACCGCCACCACCCGGTGTGTACGAGTCGTGGGCGGAGTCGGCCGCGCCGCACGAGGTGAGCGTGGTGGACACGGCGAACAGCGCCGAGGCCCAGATCCCCAGGCGCTGCTCCTTGCCCTCCATCATCCCGCCTGCCGCGTGGCCCGCCGAACTGCTCACGCTGTGCAGCTCGTTCGCCGTCACGACGGCCACCGAGGCCGCCCAGACCAGTCCCATGACGGCCAGGACCGCGTACCCCTGCCGCCGGTCGCCGACCATCGTGCCGAAGGTGCGGGGCAGGCAGAAGGGGATCACCAGCAGCAGGTAGGTCTCCAGGAGGTTGGTGAAGGCGGTGGGGTTCTCGAACGGGTGCGCGGAGTTGGCGTTGTAGAAGCCGCCACCGTTGGTGCCCAGCTCCTTGATGGCCTCCTGCGAGGCGACCGGACCACCGGTGATGCCCTGGTGGCCACCGGCGATCGTGGTGAGCGTCCGGACACCGTGGAAGTTCTGGATCACCCCGGCGGCCACCAGGGCGATCGCGAAGACGAGGGAGAGGGGAAGCAGGACACGCAGGACGACGCGGGTCAGATCGGCCCAGAAATTGCCGACGCGGTCGGTCCGCTCGCGGGTGAACCCACGGATCAGGGCCGCGGCGACGGCGATCCCCACCGCCGCCGAGACGAAGTTCTGCACGGCCAGACCGGCCATCTGCACCAGGTGGCCCATGGTCTGCTCGCCCGAGTACGACTGCCAGTCGGTGTTGGTGACGAACGAGGCCGCGATGTTGAACGCCTGGTCCGGCGGTACGGGCTTCATGCCCAGCGACAGCAGCAGGTGGTTCTGCACGCGCTGGAACACGTAGAGGAACACCATCGAGACCAGTGAGAAGGCCAGCATGCCGCGGAGATAGGCGGCCCACGTCTGTTCGGTGTCCGCGCCGACACCGCCCGCGCGGTAGGCGAGCCGCTCGGGGAGCAGGTGCCGGGTGGTGGTCAGGCAGCGGGCGATGTGGTCGCCCAGGGGGCGGTGGGAGAGGGCGAGCGCTCCGACGAGGGCGAGGATCTGCAGCCAGCCCGCGAGAGTCCCGTTCATCAGAATCTCTCGGGAAAGAGCAGGCAGAGCACCAGATAGACCACCAGGCACACGGCCACGACCAGTCCCACGATGTTTTCCGCGCTCATTAGGGGACCATCCCTTCTGCAGCCCTCTTCGGTAGGGTTGTGACCTCTCGGTCCCGGTGGGTGCATGGCTTGTGGCGCGAGCCATTCGATGGCCACTGTGAGTTGTGCCAGCCCCGCCGGGCCGAGGCCGTCTGATCGGCATCAGGGACACGCCCCGCAGAGGGCCGATTAATGAGCTTCCGGCAGACGTCCTCACCACCGGGCAGGTGCTCCGCGCACGACACAGGAGTACTTCTTTCGTGTTCATCGGATGGGACTGGGCGACCGAGACCCACGACGTGACTGTCATGGACAACTCCGGTGCCCGAGTTGCCCGTTGGGAGCTCGCGCACACCGAGGAGGGCATCGCCCGAACCCTGGCCAAACTGGCGAAGCACGGCAGTCCGGCGGATCTTCCGGTCGCCATCGAGACCACCCGCGGCCTGGTGGTGGACCGGCTGCTGGCCGCCGGGCACCCGGTGGTGCCGGTGCACCCCAACGCCTTCCACGCGATGCGTCCGCGCTGGGGCGCCTCCAAGGCCAAGACGGACGCCGGGGACAGTCTCAAGCTCGCCGACTACCTGCGCACCGACGGGCACTTCCTGCCCCGGCTGGAGCCGACCGAGCAGGTCACGATGGAACTGCAGGCCCTCACCCGGCAGCGGGCCGACCACGTCGCGGCCCGCATCGCCGCGATCAACCAGCTCGCCGCGCTGCTGGATACGCACTGGCCCGGAGGCAAGGCCGTCTTCTCCAGCCTCGACAGCGACATCGCCCTGGCGTTCCTGGAGCGATACCCCACCCCAGCCGCGGCCGCCAAGCTCACCGCCGGGCGCCTGGAAGCATGGTGCAAGCGCCGCGGCTACTCCGGCAAGAAGCCCGGAAGCGTCCTCATCGAACGCCTCCGGTCCTCGCCGAAGCCGGCCTCCCGGCTCAGCGACAGCGTGATCGCACAGCTGGTCCGTGTCCAGGTCCAGCTGGTCAAGGGCATCCGGGCCACGATCCGCTCGCTGGACGAGGCCATCGCCGACGCGGTCGCCGCCCACCCCTACGCACAGCTGTTCGCGACCATGCCCCGCATTGGGACGGTCAACCTCGGGCAGATCGTCGGCGAGATCGGTCCGATCCTGGAACGCTCCAAGACCAGCGAACAGTTCATCGCCGAAACCGGCGTCGTCCCGGTCACCCGGGCGTCCGGCAAGTCCCGCGTGGTGACCTTCCGTTACGCGGCCAACCGTCGCGCCCGCCTGGCCGTCGTCGGCTACGCCGACAACAGCAGGCACGCAAGCGACTGGGCTGCGAAGATCTACAACGACGCGCGGGCGAACAAGAAACGCCATCCACACGCCGCCCGCATCCTCGCCCGCGCCTGGCTGCGGGTGATGTGGGCCTGCTGGCGCACCGGCACCTGCTACGACCCCGATACCCATCGGGCCAACAACAAGATCAATCAGGATCCCGAGGCGGCTCTGGCGGCATAGAGGTTGACTCAGGGAACTCACAGCCGCTCGACCCCCTTGACCGCCAGATGGAGGAGAACGAACGCGACGACGGTGAGACCGATGAATGCCAGGTCCGCCATGGGCGATACACCCCGTTGATTCAAGGCGTGGGGGCTGTGGGGCGCGAGGTGACCGCGCGGGGATCACGTTAACGGCGGATGTCGGTGATGCGGCTGAGGAACACGCCAGGCATCGACGGGTACGCGGTGATCGCTCACAGTGTTCACGGTGTCGCGATACGTGAATCCCGTTCCGTGGAGCGCGACATCATGCCCACCTCCCCATCCGGCCGGTGCGGCCGCCCTGAGCGCCTCAGCCGCAGCGGAGGTATAACGGGTGGTGTGGTGGGTGGTGTCCCGGCGAGGAGGGACAGATGAAGCACGAAGCCGGATCGCAGCGCTCCGCCTACCTGCCGATCGAGGACCACGGGATCATCGGCGACCTGCACACGGTGGCGCTCGTGGGGGTCGACGGCACGATCGACTGGTGCTGCCTGCCGCGCTTCGACGCGCCCTCCGTCTTCGGCTCCCTCCTCGACGCCGAGCACGGCGGCACGTTCTCCGTCGCGGTCCGCGAGGTGGAACACACCAAGCAGCTGTACATGCCGGACTCCAATGTGCTGCTGACCCGGTTCCTGGCCCAGCAGTCGGTCGCGGAGCTGTACGACTTCATGGTGCCCGATCACGAGTCCTGCCCGGCCGCGGGCATCCGGCAGATCGTCCGGCAGGTGCGCGTGCTGCGCGGCCGGGCCACCGTGGACGTGTACTGCCGCCCGGCGTTCGACTACGCCCGCGCCCCGCACGAGGTGACCGTGGTGGAGGGCGCCGGAGCCGTCTTCGCCAGCTCCGCCGGGAGCCTGGCGCTGCGCTCGTCCGTCCCCCTGCGCGCCGACGGCGGCGCGGCCCGCGCGACCGTGACCCTGGATGCCGGGCAGTCGCTGGAACTCGCGGTCCAGTGGGACGGCGACGGTACCCTCGGCGGTGACGCCCTGCGGCCCATCGACTGCGTCGAGGCGACCCGGCTGCTCTACGACACGCTGCGCTACTGGGACGGCTGGCTGCGCCACTCCAACTACCAGGGCCGCTACCGGGAAATGGTCGAACGCTCGGCGCTCGCCCTGAAACTCCTCGTCTACCAGCCCACCGGCGCCCTCGTCGCCGCGGCCACCACATCACTGCCCGAGTCCCCCGGCGGCGGCCGCAACTGGGACTACCGCTACACCTGGATCCGTGACGCGGCCTTCACCCTCTACGCGCTGATGCGCCTGGGCTTCACCGAGGAGGCCGCCGCGTTCGTCGACTGGCTGCACCAGCGCTGCGCGGACGCCCCGCCGGGCACCGGACTGCAGGTCCTGTACGGCATCGACGGCAGGCCCGACCTGCCCGAGACCGTGCTCGGCCACCTGTCGGGCTACTGCGGGGCCCGCCCGGTCCGCATCGGCAACGCCGCCGCCCAGCAGGTCCAACTCGACATCCACGGCGAGCTGATGGACTCCGTGTACCTCTACAACAAGCACGGCGAGCCCATCTCCTACGAGCTGTGGGAGGCGTTGGCCCGGCAGCTGGAATGGCTGGAGAAGCACTGGGAGGACCCGGACGACGGGATCTGGGAGACCCGCGGCGGCCGGCAGCGCTTCACCTACTCCGCGCTGATGACGTGGGTCGCCTTCGAGCGGGCGATCCGCATCGCCCGCCACCGAGGCATGCCCGCCCCGATCGAGCGCTGGCGCGACACCGCCGCCGCTGCCTACCGCTACGTACAGGAACACTGCTACGCGCCGGACCTCGGGGCGTACTGCCAGTACCCGGACAGCTCCGTGCTGGACGCCTCGCTGCTGGTGATGCCGCTGGTGAAGTTCACCGGTCCCAAGGACCCGCGGTTCCTGTCCACCGTGCGCCGCATCTCCGACGAGCTCGTCAGCGACAGCCTCGTGCACCGTTATCAGTCGGACGGATCCGACGGGCTGGCCGGCCAGGAGGGCACGTTCAACCTGTGCTCGTTCTGGTACGTCGAAGCCCTGGCCCGCGCCGGGCGGGTCGGCGAGGCCCGCTACATCTTCGAGAAGATGATCTCGCACGCCAACCACGTGGGTCTCTACGCCGAGGAGATCGGCCCCGCGGGCGAAGCCCTGGGCAACTTCCCGCAGGCCTTCACCCACCTGGCCCTGATCAGCGCCGCCACCAACCTCGACCGCGCCGTCAGCGCCCACCGAGGGGTGGCCGCCCGGAACTGGAACACGGGCTGACGGCAGGCCGGAGCCCCGGCCTCCGCTCCGACCTGCGGATACACAGGTTCTTCCCATGGACGGCCGTGGCGTGCCGCGGGACAATTAGTTGACAACGGCTAAGTATCTCGGGGGCGGGAGGCGGCCGGTCATGACCGCGAGGAACGGGACCGAACAGCGCGGGGCGGGGCGCGCGCAGTGGCTCGACACGGAGCACCCGCGCTACAAGTGGGTGGCGCTGTCCAACACCACGCTGGGCACGCTGATCGCGACGATCAACGCGTCCATCGTGCTGATCTCACTGCCCGCGATCTTCAACGGCATCCGGCTCGACCCTCTGCAACCGGGGAACGTCAGCTATCTGCTGTGGATGCTGATGGGCTACATGCTCATCACGGCCGTGCTGGTGGTGTCGCTCGGGCGGATGGGCGACATCTGGGGGCGCGTGCGGATCTACAACGCCGGATTCCTGGTCTTCACCGTGACCTCGGTGATCCTCTCGGTCGATCCGCTGCGAGGCGGGGGCGGGGCACTGTGGCTGATCGGCTGGCGCGTGGTCCAGGCGGTCGGCGGCGCCATGCTGATGGCCAACTCCGCGGCCATCATCACCGACGCGTTCCCGGCCCACCGGCGCGGCATGGCGCTGGGGGTCAACATGGTGGCCGGCATCGCCGGCTCCTTCATCGGCCTGGTGCTCGGCGGCCTGCTGGCCGAGTGGGACTGGCGCAGCGTCTTCTGGGTGAACGTGCCGATCGGCCTGCTCGGGACCGTCTGGGCCTACCGCTCCCTGCACGAGACCGGAGTACGGCGGCCCGCCCGCGTCGACTGGTGGGGCAACATCACCTTCGGGTTCGGCCTCACCGCGCTGCTGGCGGGCATCACCTACGGCATCCAGCCCTACGCTGGCCACACCATGGGCTGGACGAACCCCTGGGTGCTGGCCGGGCTGATCGGCGGGGCCCTGCTGCTGATCGCCTTCTGCCTGGTCGAAGCCCGCGTCGCCGAGCCCATGTTCGCGCTCAGGCTCTTCCGCGACGCGGCCTTCGCGGGCGGCAACGCCGCGGCGCTCCTCGGCTCGATCGCCCGCGGCGGCCTCCAGTTCATGCTGATCATCTGGCTCCAGGGGATCTGGCTGCCCCTGCACGGCTACGACTACGCCGCCACCCCGCTGTGGTCGGGCATCTACCTGATACCGCTGACCGTGGGCTTCCTCGCCGCCGCCCCCCTGGCCGGACACCTCTCCGACCGCTTCGGGGCCCGGCCGTTCGCGGCCGCGGGCTTCGTCGTCATGGCCATGTCCTTCGCCGGGCTGCTCTTCCTGCCGACCGACTTCTCCTACTGGGCGTTCGCCCTGCTGGTCTTCCTCAACGGGCTCGGCGGCGGGCTGTTCGCCGCGCCGAACACCTCGGTCATCATGTCGAGCGTGCCCGCCGACGCCCGGGGCGCCGCCTCCGGGATGCGCGCCACCTTCCAGAACGCCGGCATGGTGCTCTCCATCGGCGTCTTCTTCACCCTGATGGTGGCCGGGCTGGCCGGCTCGCTCCCGGGCGCACTCGGCTCCGGCCTCACCGCGCAGGGCGTGCCGCCCGCCTCCGCCCACTCCATCGCCTCTCTGCCACCCGTCGGCACGCTCTTCGCCGCGTTCCTCGGCTACAACCCGATCCGCCAACTGCTGGGCCCGCACGTCCTCGCGCAGCTCCCAGTCGGCCACCAAGCAACCCTCACCGGGCGGCAGTTCTTCCCCCATCTGATCTCGGGCCCCTTCCACGACGGCCTCGTCGTGGTGTTCTCCCTCGCCATAGTGATGTCCTTGGTGGCGGCCGCCGCGTCGCTGATCCGCGGCCGGCACACGAAGGAGGCGTCGAAGCCGTGACCTTGCCCCCGGACGCGCAAGCGGCCGAAGTCACCCGGCTGCGGCTGGTCATCGCCCGCCTGTACCGGCAGATGTCCCAGGCGTCCAGCGGTCAGGACCTCACCTTCTCCCAGCTGTCCGCCCTGGCCAGGACCGAGGAGCACGGGCCCCTGCGCCTCGGCGCGCTGGCCGCCAGGGAGTCCGTGGCCGCGCCCTCGATGACCCGCACCCTCGCGGTCCTGACGCGCAAGGGCCTGGTCGCCAAGCAGCGCGACCCCAAGGACCGGCGCTCCCACCTGGTCACCGTCACCCCCGAGGGGCGAGCGCTGCTCGCCAGGCTGCGCCGGCAGCGCTCGGAGCTGCTGGCCGGACGCATCGCGCGCCTCACCGACGAACAGCGCGAGACGCTCCGTTCGGCCGTCGGCGTGCTGGAACTCCTGCTGGACCGGCCGTGAACGCGACGGGTCGACACCGGGCGGCGGACCGTCCACGGTAGCGCCGAACCCCGGTCGCTTCCGGCCGAATTGCCGCCGGGTGACCGATGGGAAGCGTGTTCTCCCTTGTGCCCGGGGGCCGCATGGTGTGTGCTGGCGCGCGCTCCCTCCCTTCGGCACCGAGGTGGACCATGGCTGAGCTCTCCCGTCGGCGGCTGCTCGGATCAGCACTGGGAATCGGCGGACTCACCGCCGCGGCGTCCTTGCTGCCGCCGAACCTGCGGCGCGCGATGGCGGAACCGGTCCGGGATCCGGGTGGTCTGCGCGACATCGAGCACGTGGTGATCCTGATGCAGGAGAACCGCTCGTTCGACCACTACTTCGGCACCATGCGCGGGGTCCGCGGGTTCGACGACCCGCACGCGGTGACCCTGCCCGGCGGCCGCCCGGTCTTCTACCAGCCGGACCCGGCCAACCCCGACGGCTACCTCCTCCCGTTCCACCTCGACACCCTGACCACGAGCTCCCAGGCCATCCCGTCCACCAGCCACGCCTGGAAGGTGCAGCACGCGGCGGTGAACGGCGGCCGGATGGACAACTGGGTCCCCGCGCACCGCAAGGCCGACGGCGAGCAGCACGGCCCGTACACCATGGGCTACTACGAACGCGACGACATCCCCTTCCACTTCGCGCTCGCCGAGTCCTTCACGCTCTGCGACGCGTACCACTGCTCCGTCCTCGGGCCGACCTGGCCCAACCGGCTCTACCACTGGACCGGCACGGTCGACCCGGGCGGCCGGTTCGGCGGACCCATCATCAGCAATGTGATCCCGGAGCCGTTCCGCTGGACGACCTACCCCGAGCGCCTCACCAAGGCGGGCGTCTCCTGGCACGTGTACCAGCAGGAGGACGACTACGGCTGCAATCCCCTGGAGTTCTTCAAGTCCTTCCAGGACGCCGCTCCCGGCGACCCGCTCTACGAACACGGCCTGACGATCGCCCCGGCGGACCGGTTCGCGAGCGACGCCCGCGAGGGCCGCCTGCCCACCGTCTCCTGGATCATCCCGACCTCCCCGCAGTGCGAGCACCCCGACTACCTCCCGGCGTCCGGCGCCGACTTCCTCGCCCAGCAGCTGGACGCGGTCGCCGCGAACCCGGACGTCTGGCGCAAGACCGTCTTCATCGTCAACTACGACGAGAACGACGGGCTGTTCGACCACGTCGTACCGCCGATGCCACCCCCGGGCACCGCGGACGAGTTCGTCGGCGGCCTCCCGATCGGCGGCGGCATCCGCGTGCCGTGCTTCATCGTCTCGCCCTGGACCCAGGGCGGCTTCGTGGCGAGCGAGCCCTTCGACCACACCTCGGTCCTGCGGTTCCTGGAAGTGGTCACCGGGGTGCGCGAGCCGAACATCAGCGCCTGGAGACGCCGGGCCTTCGGCGACCTCACCTCGGCACTCGGCCTCCCGAGCCCCCGGCCCTTCCCGGAACTGCCCAGCACCAGGGACGAGTTGTGGAGAGCGGAGCACGACGTCGCCACCCTGCCGCCGGCCGAGTTCCCGGGCGCGGACCAGAGCCCGCCGCACCAGGACTCCGAGGCGGACCGCCGGCCGGCCACCGCGGCGCCGGTGGGGCCCGGCACGCAGGGCGGCACCCGCCCGTACGCCAGAAGCCGCATCGTGGAGAACGACACCACCCACAAGGGCGACTTCCCGCACGGCACCGCCGGTACGAACTTCCCCGGCATCCAGGACTCCGCCCCGAAGACGGGCCCCCTCACCGGCACGCACGTCTACGCGGCGGGGATCGTCAGCAACACCGTCTCCGTCGTCGACCCCCGCAGCCACGCGCTGGTCGCGAGCGTCGACGCGGGGATCAACCCCTTCGGCATCGCCCGGACCCCCGACGGCCGCAAGCTCTACATCAGCAACTCCGGGGCGGGCGACGTCTCGGTGTTCGACACCACCAAGGGCCGCATCGTCACCGCCGTCACCGTCGGCCTGTACCCGCACGGTGTGGCGACGGCACCTGACGGCGCGTACGTCTACGTGGCCGACACCGGCCCGGACCCCGGCCCCGACGGGTCACGGTCCCTTTCGGTGATCGACACCACGACCGACAAGGTCTGCGACACCTGGCGGACCGGCCTCGCCCCGCGCTGCGTCGCGCCGAGCCCCGACGGCAGGACCCTCTACGTCACCTGCACCGACGGCCTGTCCGTCGTCGACACCGAGGACGGCGGCACCAGACGGACCCTGGCGGGCCAGGGCCGGGCGGGCGGCGTCGCGGCGCACCCGGACGGCAGACGCGTCTACGTGGTCGACACCCGGCAGGACACCCTGTCGGTCATCGACAGCCGCAGCCTGCGGGTCAGCCTGCGGGTCAGCGTCGGCAGGAGCCCCTGGCAGGTCGCGGTCAGCCCGGACGGCGCACGCGTCTACGTCACCTGCGCCAACGACGACACCGTCACCGTGCTCGACGCCACCGGCGAGCGGATCGCCACCGTGCGGGTGAAGCACATTCCGACCGCCGTCATCGCGGTCGGTGACACCGTCTGGGTCTCCACGAACGCCTCCAGCACCCTCGACGCGATCGACGCGAAGACCTTGAAGGTCGTCGGCAGCACCCCGCTGGGCCTGGCGACCTCACCGAGCGGGCTGGCGCTCGCCTGAACCGGTGCCGGGGGCCGCGTCCGCTCCCTGACGGCGGACCTTAACAACGCCGAAACCCGGCTTCCGGTAGAGAGGGGCACATGCGAGTTCTGGTGGTGGAGGACGAGGAATTCCTCCGGGAAATGATCGCCGAGGGGCTGCGTCGCGACGCCCTCGCCGTCGACGAGGCGGGCGACGGCCTGGAGGCGCTCCGGCGGCTGAGCCTGGGCGAGTACGACGTGCTCGTGCTCGACCGGGACCTGCCCGGCCTGCACGGCGACGAGGTGTGCCGCCACGTCGTACGTGAGCGCCTGCTCACCCGCGTCCTGATGCTCACCGCCTCCGGAACGGTCCGCGAACGCGTCGAAGGGCTCGCCCTCGGCGCCGACGACTACCTCTCCAAGCCCTTCGCCTACGACGAGCTGCTCGCCCGGGTCCTCGCGCTCGGCCGCCGCACCCGCCCCGCCCTGCCGCCCGTACTCGAACGGGCCGGGATCGTCGTCGACACCGCCCGGCGCAGCGCCACCCGCGCTGGCCACCGGCTGGCGCTGTCCCGCAAGGAGTTCGCCGTACTGGAAGCACTGCTGCGCGCCGAAGGCGCCGTCGTCAGCAACGACGACCTCATCGAACAGGTCTGGGAGGAGGACACCGGCTATTCCACCAACGCCGTCCGCGTCACCCTCAGCAAGCTGCGCGCCAAGCTGGGGGAACCACAGGCCGTCGAGACCGTCCCCGGCGCGGGCTACCGCATCGCCGCCGTCGAGGGCGACGGCCTCACGGTCCGCGCCCGCTTCCCTTCAGCGCGGAATCCGGGGGCGTGAGATCAGGGCGTACGGTTTTCAGAACTCGTCGTCGGTGAACGGCAGGTACTCCGTGCGCAGCGCGGCGTCGAGCGCGGCGGCGGCGCCCGCCGTGCGCTCGGTGGCGAGCCCCGCGCGCACCAGGTGGGTGGGAAGGGTGCCGCCCAGATAGCAGGCGGCCAGGTCGCATACGTCGAGGGCGAGGTCGGCGGGGCCGGTGGTCGCCTCGTACGCGCAGCGGCCCGGGGCCACGGCCAGGCGGAACCGGCCGTGGTTGGCGGCGATCCGAGTGTCGCGCACGTCGAGGACGAGGTCGGCGGGGGTCGCCCAGGAGCGGGCGGTCAGCGCGGCCCGTACGTCCGCCAGGCGCAGCCACAGCGCCGGGAACTGCCCGGTGACGCGCACCTGGTCGCGGTCCGCCGCCATCAGCAGCAGCGGGTCGTCGGTGGGGCGCCCCCAGGCCCGCACCCTGCCGGTGAGGTCGATGGAGGCGAGGTAGCTCCACAGGGCGGCGGCCACGGGCGCCGTCCCGGCCTCCAGTTCGTCGACCTGGACGAGGCCGGGCGCCCCGTCGTCGTCACCGCCGCGGGTGCGGTAGACCGCGTAGCCCGCGGGTGCGCCGTCGCCGAGCACGACGACGCGTGGCGGGCCGAGCTCGTCGTCGTCCTCGTCCTCCTCGGGCAGGACCTGCTCGCGCCACCAGCGCCGGTCGCGGGCGGGGCGCCCGGCCCGGAGGGAACGGCCCCTCTCGTGGAGAGGGGCCAGGAGGGCGGGCGCCGCGGCCGGGTCGACGAGGCGCAGCGGGCGGGGGTCGGGGGCGATGCGGAGGCCGAGCGGCCGCCGCGAGTCGATCTCGACGGTGGACAGGGCCGTCGCGGCCCCGAAGCCGTGGCGGCCGTAGATGGCGGCTTCGGAGGCCCACAGGGCGGCGAGCGGCCGCCCGGTCGCGGCGCAGTGCCGCCACAGCCGCTCCAGCAGGCCGGAGAGGACTCCGCGGCGGCGGTGGGTCGGTGCCACGGAGATGAAGGTCAGCCCGGCGCAGGGGAGTTGGCCGCCCGGCACGGACAGGTGGAGGCGGTGCGCGGCGAGCAGGCCCACGAGCCGACCCTCCTCGTAGGCGCCGAGGCGGTCGCAGCGCAGGAGGGTCCGGCGGTGGCGTTCCCGCAGCTCGTCCTCGTAGTTCTCGTGGAAGACGAGACCGGCGTGGTCGAGGGCGCGGTCGAGGTGGGCCTCGGGCACCTCCCGGAACCTGAGGGACGCCGCGGCCGGCGATGTGCTCATTCGGTCGTTACCGCCTCCGTCTTGTCCAGCGTCTTGTCGAGGCCGAAGGCCCGGTGGAGCGCGCGTATCGCGTCGTGCAGGCGCGCGGTCCGGCAGACGGCGGAGATCCGTATCTCCGACGTCGACATGATCTCGATGTTCACCCCTGCCTCGGCCAGCGCCTCGCAGAAGGTCGCGGTCGCGCCGGGGTGTGCGCGCATGCCGTCGCCGATGACGGAGACCTTGGCGACGTCGTCGTCCTGGCGCACCTCGGCGAAGCCGGTCCCGGCGCGGATCTCCCGGAGGGCGGCCACCGCGGCGGGCGCGCCGTCCCCGGGCAGCAGGAAGGTGATGTCCCTGACCCCGCCTGCCGGCTCCGGCACGTTCTGCACGGCCGTGTCGACCTCGCACCCGGCGTCGGCCACGGCCCGGAAGACGCGCGCGACGGTGCCGGGACGGTCCGGCACGCCCGTCACGGCGACCTTCGCGCACGACACGTCGTGCGCGACGCCGGTGACCGCGCCGTGGTCCCCGTGTTCCCCGCGGTCGTCGTCCGCCGAGCCGGAGACCGTGGTGCCGGGCCCGGTGTGGCAGGAGGAGCGGACGTGCACGGTCACGCCGCACCGCCGGGCGTACTCCACGCTGCGCAGCGCCAGGACCTTCGCACCGCTCGCGGCCATCTCCTGCATCGACTCGAAGGTGATGTGGTCGAGGCGCCGGGCCTCCGGCACGATCCTGGGGTCGGCGGTGTAGACGCCGTCGACGTCGGTGCAGATCTCGCAGACGTCGGCCTTGAGCGCGGCGGCGAGCGCGATGGCCGTGGTGTCGGATCCGCCGCGGCCGAGCGTGGTGATGTCCTCGGTCTCCGGGCTGAGTCCCTGGAATCCGGCGACCAGGACGATCGCGCCGCGGTCGAGCGCCTGCCGGACCCGCCGCGGCGTGACGTCGACGATCCGCGCCTTGCCGTACGCCGAGGTGGTGAGCACCCCGGCCTGCGGGCCCGACAGGGAGCACGCGTCGGCGCCCAGGGTGTGGATCGCCATCGCGGCCAGCGCGTTCGCCATGCGCTCGCCCGCCGTGAGCAGCATGTCCAGTTCGCGGGGCGAGGGCAGGTCGCTGACCTGCCGGGCCAGTTCGAGCAGTCGGTCGGTGGTGTCGCCCATGGCGGAGAGGACGACCACGACGTCGTGGCCCTCCCCGCGGGTGGCGACGACGCGTTCGGCGACACGCTTGATGCGTTCGGTGGACCGCACCGAGGAGCCGCCGTACTTCTGGACGATGAGAGCCATGAGGGTGGGCCTCCTCCAGCGGCCGCCCCGGCTGTGGGCGGCCGCTCGGTGTGGGGCGGCCGGTGCCGGCCGCCCCGGGGCGGACCAGGGCTACGGGTGACCGGCCTCGACGGCGTCGACGAGGATCGAGCAGGCGGTGTCCACGACGTCGGCCTCGACGTTGAGCGGCGGCATGATCCGCACCACGCAGTCGTCGCGCCCGCCGAGCTCGACGATCAGACCGCCCCGCAGCGCGCGGCTCTGGACCTCGGCCGCGAAGGCGGAGGCGGGCCGTCCGGTCGTGGGGTCGGCCAGCTCGATGCCCCACATCAGGCCGCGGCCGCGCACCTCGTGCACCCAGGGGTTGACCAGCAGCGCGGTGAGCCGGTCCGCGATCTGCTCGCCCCGTCGGCGCACGTTGCCGAGGATGTCGTCGCGGCGGACGATGCGCACCGCCTCCGTGCCCGCGGCGAAGGCCAGCTGGTTGCCGCGGAACGTGCCGATGTGCGCGCCCGGCGCCCAGGTGTCGAGCTTCGCGTCGTAGATGATGACGGCGATCGGGGTGCCGATCCCGCTCAGCGCCTTGGACGCGACGATCACGTCCGGCTCGATGTCGTACTGCTCGAAGGCGAACCACGTGCCGGTGCGCCCGCAGCCGGTCTGCACCTCGTCGACCACGAGAGGGATGTCGAGCTCGCGGGTCAGCTCCCGCACGCGCCGGACGAAGTCCGCGCGGGCGGGCACGATGCCGCCCTCGCCCTGGACCATCTCCAGCAGCACCGCGGCCGGCAGCGGGACGCCGCCGTTGCTGTCGCGAAGCGAACGCTCCAGATATTCGACGCAGTTGGTCGCGCAGGTGTCCGGTGCCAGGCCGACCGGGCACCTGGCGCAGGAGGAGTACGGGAAGAAGTGGACGCCGGGCATGCTGTTGGGGACGTTGCGCTTCTGTGCCAGGAGCCCGCTGAGGGACAGGGTGGCGTGGGTGCTGCCGTGGAATCCGCCCTGGAAGGAGACGATGTCGCCACGGCCGGTCGCGATCTTGCAGAGCTTGATCGCCGCCTCCACCGCGTTGGCCCCCGTCGGCCCGCAGAAGTGCATCTTGACCCTGTCACGCATCGGGGCGGGCAGCATCGACAGCTGGGCCTCGATGAAGGCGTCCTTCGCCGGGGTGGGGAAGTCGAGGCCGTGGGTGAGCAGGCCCAGCTGCGTGGTCACGGCCCGGACGAGCTCGGGGTGGTTGTGGCCGAGCGAGAGGACTCCGGCGCCGGTGAGGAAGTCGATGAAGACATTGCCGTCCACGTCCTCGACGAAGCTGCCGGAACCCTCCGCGAGGGCGATGGGCAAGTGCCGTGAGTAGGTACGGGCGTTGGACTCCCGCCGCTGCTGCCGGTCGAGCAGCTCGGTGGAGCAGGGGCCGGGAAGGGCGCCGTCGACGTGCGGCTCGGTCCACGTACCACGCTGTACGAGGGGTGCCATGACTGTCTCCGAAAAGGGGTGAGAGGGACAGGGGCGGCGGGGTGTCGCCCCGTGGTGTCAGCAGGGGCGGGCGGGGATGCCGCGCCACCGGGACCGGTCGGGCAGGCGTTCGCCCTTCATGACCAGGGACAGCGCGTCCAGGCGGGCACCGTCGCCGACCTCCGCGTCGTAGAGCACGACGGAGCGGGTGCCGACCGAACTCGACGCGCCGACCCTGACGTCGGACATCTTCATCACCCGGTCCTCGAACAAGTGGGTCTGCACCGACGTCACCTCGGCGACGGCCGCGTCGTCGCCGATCTCGACCAGGTCGAACTCGGTGAGGTACGTCGTGGACAGCCACACCCTCCGGCCGATCCGGGCACCGAAGAGGCGGAGGACCGGGGCCATCCAGGGGGTGCCGGTCAGGAAGTTCACCAGCGCCGGGACGACGAGGTTCTCGAACAGGCCGGTGATGAGCTCCGTACGCCGCACCCACACCCCCCACAGGGGCTCCACGCGCGGCCGGTAGCGGCCGATGACCAGCCACTTGAGCAGGGCGACGGCCACCGTGCAGGAGACGCCGACCGCGAGGAACAGGGCCGGTCCCAGGAGCAGCAGCGCCCACGGCGGCAGGGCCTCGGCGAGCCGGACCGAGGCCCAGAGGCTGCCGAGCGCCCCGAGCGCGGCGAGCGTCCCGGGCAGCGTCACCCGGAAGTACTCGACGGCCAGCCGCGCCGCGATCAGCCCGCGGCTGGGGCTGTAAGTGAACTTGGCGGGGAAGTCCTGGCTGGCCTCGCGGCGCGGCAGGAAGATCGCCGGTGAGCCGAGCCAGGTCGTCTCGGGGTCGATCGGGCGGGTCGGTGCCAGGGAGTGGACGCCGAGGAGGCTGTTCTCGCCAAGGCTGCACGAGCCGGGGACCAGTGCGCCGTTGCCGACGAAGCTGCGCCGGCCGACCTCCGCGGGCGCGAGGGCGACGCGCCCGCGGTGGAAGACGGCGGGGCCCACGACACAGACGTCCGCGACGAAGCTGCCCTCGCCGATGATCAGCATGTCGGGGTCGACGAAGCTGACGGTCGCCACCTCGGACCAGCGGCCGGTGCGCGCGCCGAGCAGCCGCAGGAACGGGACGAGGTAGAGCGTGGAGTAGAGGGAGTGCGTCAGCGTCAGACTCGTGGTCATCATGCCGTCGCCGATCCACTTGCGGACCCCGAAGCCGCTGCGCTCCGGGTGGATCCCGGCGCGCACGCGCGGCAGGACGGCGCGCTTGACGAGCAGCACGAGCGCACAGGTGGTCAGCACCACGATCGGCCCGGCCGCGGCCGTGGCCACGAGCGCCCAGCCGAAGCCGTACCGCCACACCACATACGCCACGGGCGCCGAACCGGCCGTGGCCACCAGCAGCGGGACGAGCGTGAGCAGCAGCGCCCCCGCCGCGTACCCGGCCAGCAGGCGGGCGGTCCAGGGCCGGTCGTCGGCGTCCGCCGCCATGCTCTCCAGGAGCGGTGGCACGGCGGGGCAGCGGGCGGCGGGCGACCCGGCCCAGTGCTCGTCCGCGGGAACGGCCTGGTCGGCGGGGACGAGGGACTGCTCGCCCACCGAGGCCCGGTCGCCGATCACGGCACCGGCCATGACGACGCTGTTGGTGCCGACGAAGGCGCCGGAACCGATCCGCACGGGCGCCAGCCGGATGTGGCCGCCTTCGACCACGTACGGCTGGACGCGCACGCCGTAGCCGATGCTCGTGCCCTCGCCGATCTCCACGAAGGACGGGAGGCCGAGGACCGCGGACAGGTGGCAGCCCCGGCCGACCCGGGCGCCGAGCAGCCGCAGGCAGGGGGCGAGCAGCGGCGAGCCGGTCAGCACCGCCAGCGGGGAGAAGGCGACCACCTTCCCGTGGAGCCAGAACCGCAGATACGTGACGCCCCACAGCGGATACCACCCCGGCCGGACACCGAGCATCAGCAGACGGCCGGCCAGCAGCGGCAGCGGCACGAGGCTCACCATCAGCCAGGCGACTTCCATGAGCACGAAGCCGGGCAGGCTCAGGTGCGCGAGGCGGTCCAGTGCGCCGCCGGGGGCGAGGCCGCGCACCGGGACGTGCCAGGCGAGGAGGAGCCGGTAGAGCAGGACGACCGCGGGGAGGCCGAGCAGGAGCAGCCATGCGTACAGGGCGGCGAGTTGGGCGACGCCGCAGGCCAGGACCCGGGCGGTGGAGTGCCGCCGGACCGGCGGCGACGGGTCGTCGGCCCGCTGCGCGGCGGGCGCCGCGGCACCGGCCTCGACACAGGCGGCGAGGCCACGGACCGTGGGCCGGGCATAGAGGTCGCCCATGGCCAGGCCCTCGAACCGCGGTTGCCGCCGCAGCCGTGACATCAGCCGGGCGGCCGCCATGGAGTGGCCTCCCAGATCGCAGAAGAAGTCGTCCTCGACGGAGATCTCCTCGCCACCGAGGACCTCCCGCCACTCCGCGGCCAGTTGCCGCTCCAGCGGCGTACGCGGGGGTACGTGCTGCCGCGAGCGGCGGGTGAGGGGCGGTGACGCCGGCGCGGGCAGGGCGGCGCGGTCGACCTTGTCGGCGGCCAGCATCGGGAACGCGGGGAGCACCTCGACGAAGGAGGGGATCATGTAGTCGGGCAGCCTGCGCTGCAGCCCGGCGCGCAGCCGGTCGCGCAGGTCGTCGTCGGCGCCCCGCGCCGCGCGGTCGGCGAGGGTGACGTAGCCGACGAGATCCTGCACCACACCGTCGCGTTCGAGCGGTGTGACGACCGCGTTCTCGACCGCGTCGTCCTCCCGGAGCACCTCCTCGATCTCGGCGAGCTCGATGCGATAGCCGCGGATCTTGACCTGGGTGTCGACGCGGCCGAGGTACTCGATCTCTCCCGTGGCGGTGAACTTCCCCAGGTCGCCCGTGCGGTAGACGCGTGGGACCTCCCCGCGGTCCGCCTCGACCGGATTGGGCACGAACCGCTCCGTGGTGAGGTCGGGGCGGTTGACGTAGCCGATCGCGACGCCGGGGCCGCCGACGCAGATCTCGCCGCTCTCGCCCTCGGCGACGGGGCGCAGCCGGTCGTCGAGGATGTAGACGCGATAGCTGGGCAGGGGGGTGCCGATGGTGACCGGCCGGTGGGGGAGCAGCTCGCCACAGGTGGCGGTGACGGTCGTCTCGGTGGGGCCGTAGGCGTTGAGGATGCGGCGGCCCGGGCGGGACCAGCGGCGCACCAGGTCGGGTGGGCATGCCTCACCGCTGACGAGCAGGCTCCGCAGGGAGGGCACTTCGGCCTCCAGCGTCGTCAGCAGGGTCGGCACGCAGCACAGGACGGTGATCGCCTGCTCGGTGAGGAAATCGCTCAGCCCCTGCCCGACGCGGCGGGCGTCGGTGGGCCCCGCCACCAGGGTCGCGCCCGCGATCCAGGCCGGCCAGATCTCCTCGACCGAGAAGTCGAAGGCGATCGAGAGCCCCTGGTAGACGCGGTCCTCGCCGCGCACTTGATAGATCGGGGTGGCCACGCGCAGGAAGTTGGCGATGTTGGCGTGGGAGACCGCCACGCCCTTGGGCCGGCCGGTGGTGCCGGAGGTGTAGATGACATAGACGACCGATGATGGCGGGATGTCGACATCGAGGCGGCCCTCGGGCTGAATGGCCAGTTCCGGTTGGCTCCGGTCGAGTTCCAGGACGGGACAGGGCAACTGCCGGGTGCGTCCGGACATCGCCGACGCCGTCACGAGATCGCTCAGCGCCGCGTCCCGGGCGATGAAGGCCAGCCGTTCGGCGGGAAACGACGGGTCGAGCGGGACGTAGGCGGCCCCGGTCTTGAGCACCCCGAGCAGCGCGACATACGTGTCGGCGGACCGCTCGAGCAGGATCCCCACCGCGCTGCCCTGGGTCACGCCGCGTGAGCGCAGCAGATGCGCCAGCCGGTTGGCGCGGCGGTCGAGCTCCGCGTAACCGAGCTGCGCGCCTTCGCAGACGACGGCCGTGCGGTCCGGGTGTCTGTCACAAGTCCGTTCGAAATATTGCGACAACGCCCGGACGGGCGGATCGTCGTTCGCGGAGGCCGGTGGCGATACCCCCGGAAAATCATCCGGCCGCGCGGGTCCGGGAGCCGATCTCACCTCTGGCATAACCTCTCCCTGTTCCGAACTTCTGCAATGTGCTTGCTTTATTGCTGCTCCGCGGCGAACGACGGCGAACGGCGGTGAGCAGGCATCAGCAGGCCCCCGAAGTGGTACGGAGCCGATGAATTCCCCCGCTCGACAAGTCGCCGTCGGTGACGGCCGGGCCGCATCCGCGGTCCGGCAACGGTCATTCGCCTCGATCTGGTGCCGATGTCCGGATATCCCGATGAAAACAGGCCCGGCGAACACCGGCAGGCGTCGTGATCATTCCGACTCAGAGCATCACGCTCTCCTGCCTGTTACGACGTTTCGGCCATGCCCTTTTCGCGTAGGCCACACGTTTAGGCGAAACGAAAACTAGGTTCGGCCAGCCGAGGCGAACAGCTGCATATGCGCCAACGTGGACTGGCCCGTTGCCGTCGGCCCGTGCCCACGGAATGTCACCGCGCCACGGTGGGACGGGTCGGGAGGACGACCACCGCTCAGCCCCTCGGAAGCATCTCTTCCCCTTCGGATCCCGGCGTAGTCGCGCCCGCTGGACCAATGTGAACGCGCCACTCCGGCGGCGGACACCGGCCCCCTCCCGACGCGGCGTTCCGTCCGTATGCCGCGACACGGCGTCCGTATACCACTGCCCGGCCGACCGGTCGCCCACGGGCCCCGTGCGGACACCGCGGCGACCGGTCGCGGGAGACCGGGGACGGGGGAGTCGGGGCCCGTACGGCGACACACCGCCACCGCCCCGACGACAAGTCAAGCCGGGAAACCGGCCATTCACCGCGGCCGTGGCTTCGCCCGATGCCTTCGTGAGGCGTTTCAGCCGTGCAAAGTCTGGCTCTCGATTACCCCTATGCTTTCCCGCACCTTGCTGTTCCCATTGTCAATGGGGCCGTGGAACATGCCCCCGGGCCCCTCGACCCGCCCCCTCCCGCACCGGGGACCCGCGTCGCGGAGGCCCGCCCACGAAGGGGTCATCGGTCTCCCAACTCGCCCTCAAATCAACCGGGAAGCATGGTTCTGCGGACACCGACGCAGCCGACGCTGGAGCCATGACACAGAACGTTTCCCCCGCCGGACGGACGGCCCAGGCCCCTCCCACGGACCCGCCGCCGGACCGGGCCGCGCCACCGTCCACGGCCCGGCTGGCCGGGGTCGACCTCGCGCGCGGCCTGGCGGTCCTCGGGATGTACGCCGCCCACGTCGGCCCCGACCCGTCGGACGGCGGGCCCGTCGGCTTCCTCATGGAGCTGTCCCACGGCCGGGCCTCGGCGCTCTTCGCCTTCCTCGCCGGGTTCTCGCTCCTGCTCATCACCGGCCGCCGCACGCCCCGGACAGGGCGCGCCGGCCGGCAGGCCGTCACCAGGATCCTGATCCGCTCCGCCGTCCTGCTCCCGCTGGGCACCGCGCTCACGATGACCGGCACCCCGGTCGATGTGATCCTGGCCTTCTACGCGCTGTACTTCGTGCTCGCCCTCCCGCTGCGCGGGCTGCGCGCCGGGACGCTCGCCGTCATCGCCGCCGCCGGCGCGCTCGTCCTGCCGCAGGTGCTCTACCTGATACAGCACTCGATCCGCACGGGCGGCTGGGCGCCGGCCGTGCTCCACCACGACCCGCTCGCCCGGATCAGCGGCACGGGCGGCTTCCTGGAACTCCTCTTCACCGGCGCCTATCCGGTGCTGACCTGGATGCCCTTCGTCATCGCCGGGATGGCCGTCGCCCGGCTCGACCTCGCCTCGGCCGCCGTCCGGCTCCGGCTCGCCCTCACCGGCGGCGCCCTCGCCGTCCTCGGCTACGGGGGTTCCTGGCTGGCGCTGCACCTCCTCCCCGGGGCCGCCGACGCCATCGACGCGACCGGGACCACCGGCTCCGCCATGTCGCTCTGGTGGTCCGACACCGCGGGCGACCCCTCCGGGGGCACACCCGCGTGGCTGCTGGTGGCCTCACCCCACAGCGAGACGACCCTGTCGATCCTGGGCGGCACCGGCGTCGCCGTCACCGTCCTCGCGGCCTGCCTCGCGGCCGCCGACGGGCTGCCCCGCGTCCGCCGGCTGGCCAGGCCGGTCATCGCGATCGGCGCCATGTCGCTGACCGCCTACGTGCTCAACATCGTCGGCATCTGGGCCCTCGGCATCGAGGACGTGCCCGGCTCGCCGCTGCCCGTGCTGCTCGGCTTCATCGCGGCCGCCGCCCTCCTGGCCCTCGCCTGGTCGCGCCATTTCCGGCGGGGGCCGCTGGAGTACCTCCTGAACACCGCCACCAAGGCCGCCCGGCTCGTCCGGTAGGCCTTGAGTTGGAAATGGGATCCATTTCCATATAGCCTCTGCGGAACGACGCCCACCTCACCCAGGAGCGCACCATGGCCGTCCCGAAGCGCAAGATGTCCCGCAGCAACACCCGCCACCGCCGCGCCCAATGGAAGGCCGCCACCCCGCAGCTCGTCCCCGTGACGATCGACGGCTCGGCGTACCAGGTCCCGCAGCGGCTGGTGAAGGCGTACGAACGCGGCCTGCTGCGCCCCGAGGGCTGAACCGCGATGGCACACGACCGACTGCCCGTGACCGTCCTGTCCGGGTTCCTCGGCGCGGAGTAGGTCAGACCTTGGTCACACAGACGAAGCCGAGGGAGCGTAGCCCCTCGGATCGGCAGAGGCGGTCCGAGGGGCCGTCGATCTCGGTCTGGAGTAGCTGATACTGGGCGCCATTGCTGTGCCCCCAGTACATGGCAGCTCGCCACAGGGCGCGCCCGTACCCCCGGCCTCGGTGCTCGGGAAGTACGCCGAAATATTGCGGGAGCAGACGGGCGGCGCCGCCAGGGTCGGTCATGATCTCCATGGGTCCGATGGCGCCCACGACATGCCCCTCATCGACGGCGACGAGGACGGGCCCCACCCGCCCCGCGGTTACCTGCCCGTGCAGGAAGGCGAACCCCTCGTCGGCGAGCCGTTCGGCGAAGCGCGCGAACGTGGCTCTTGCGGGTGCCGGGGCGTCGTCTAGCGGGTGCACGGCACCAGACGCCGGCGGCGGTTGCTCAGGGGTGAACTCGCGGAGCTGTACGCGAGTCACTGCAACGTCGAGGGGCGGTTGCTCGTCGGGCCCGGTGAACCAGATCACACGGCCTGTAGCTGCTTCGTGGGTGGCGCAGAGCTTGGCTGCCAGTTCGGCAGCGATGTCGCGGCCGTCGGGTCTGCTGCCGTAGAGGTGAACCGTCACGACACCGGCGCCGCGGCGGGAGAGAGCAGGGATAAGCGTCTCGTGTGGACCGTGGCCGACGTCCTCGACGAGGACGGACTCGGTCTTGGTGTCGGACCATCGGCGGTCTTTGTCGTATGGGAGAAAACGTCCCGTATCGGCGATGTCGGTGATGTCAGCAAAGAGCTCAAGGCCAAGTGTATCGGGATGCACGGGGCCGATCGTCGGCACGTACGGAGTGGTGATTTCAGGGCGTAGCCAGTCCCACCGGAAGCGCATGGCGGCACCCTACTCACTCTTACCACGCGTCTCAGGCCCGACGCGAACTCGTCGGGGCCTGAGCGCTTGTGTTCGGTTGGCGACTAGTGAGGGTTGTCGTCGCCGGCGTTGCAGGAGCACTTGACGGAGTCCATGACGGTGTCGAGGTCGTCGACCATCGTCACGGCGCTGATTGTCACGGGTGCTGTCTCCGGCGGGCGGGTCGGATAGATCGTTACGGGTACTGCGGGCATGTTCTTACCCCACTTCCTTTTGTCCGTGCTGGCAGTAGTTGATCAGTGGTGCCTTCGCCTCCTGGTACTGCTTGGCGAGCGGCCGGCACACCATGCAAGAGCCGGACAGCGTGCATCCCGAGCAGCCACCGGTGCGAAGCATCAATTTGTCGGCGATTCCGCCGAGTCGGCGGAGTCCCTGGATTCCCTCCGCCATGAGGTCGATCTGGTCGTCGCGGCCCACCTTGCAGATGCTGACCTTGCCGTGCGGGTCGGCGTGGAAGAACGTGTGACCGGCGTTGCAGCCGGTGAACCGCTTCCGCTCTTTCAAGTGGGCGGCGGACTGGGCGAGCAGGGACTCGGCACCGCCGTAGATCGTCGGCGTCATGTTCGTGTACACGTTGTGCTCAAGTCCCCAGCCTTCGGCCATGTCGACCATGCGCTGAACTTCTTCGGCGCTCTCGTTCGTGACCACGATGTTCAGCCGTACCGGCAGCCTCGCCTCGATCGCAGCGTCGATGCCGCGCCGGAACGCCCGATAGGAACCGCGGCGCTGCGTGAGCCTGTCGTAGCTCTCCTCAGTGGCTCCGTAAACGCTTACCACGAGCCGGTACGGCGGGTACTTCGCGAAGAGGTCGAGCAACGCCGGATGCCAGAGACGGGATGCGTTGGTCGAGATTGTCAGCATCATGCCCAGCTCGTACGCCAGGGCGTACGCGTCGGCGAAGTGCTTGTCGATCGTCGGCTCGCCCCCGGTGATCTGGAGCCAGAGCACGCCCGCGTCGCGCATGATGTGCAGCAGACGCGCCTTGTCGCCCCACGGCAGGCCGGCGAACTGTTTGATTCCCAGGTAGCAGTGGCTACAGGCGTAGTTGCACCCGAGGTTGATTTCCCAGCTCGCCCGCACGTAGCCGTACTCGGACGGTTCGCGTACGAGCAGGTACTCGCCCATGGCCCGGTCGCCGAGACTCAGCCCCCATCGGTCACGGACGGCGTTGAGGAGCCATGGCGGCCCCGGCATCTCTGCGCCTGCTGTCTGTCGCAGCTCTTCGTAGTTCACCTCAGGGAGCAGGAGACCGGATGTATCCCCGTGCCGTATGAGCATGTGCTGTTCGAGGAACGGGCTGGCGATGAGTTCGTGCATGCCCCTCTCTCTTCCTTGAGTGTGGAGCCCCGCCCCTGCCGGGATACGGCCCGTGGGGGAAGCACGGTGGAAAGGCACCGGCAGGGGCGGGAGTCGAGTGCGTTCTACGGGCCGCGATACGGGTCGCTGATGATCGCGAGCGGGACGACGATGGCGACCCACATGCAGATCCAGGCCAGGACTGCTAATCGCTGCTTCACTTCTGGGCATCGATCGGTCGTACGGACGGGATCTCGGTCGACCACTCAAGGCCACCGCCAGGCGGGAGCAACCACACGCAGGACGGCGTCTTCTCGTGGCTGTACGGTTGCCCAATGCCGTGAACGATGCCCTCACGGTCTGTCGCGGTGTCCATCACCCGCGCACCGCGGCAGAGCCACTTCGGCAAGGTCCCCGGGCGCGTGGCAGTCATCGATGGCTCCTGACACTGGTCCCGGCATCGTCTGTCGTCCGTGCGATAGCCGCTCTTCCGGGCCTGTTCAAGACTTGCCTCCTCGCTGCATAGCTCGTCGGAAGCGGTGCATCACCAGTGCACCGCCAGAGCGAGCGCCGTGGGTGCTGTGAGACCGGACGTTCAGGCGGACGTTTTCGCCTACGGTGAGGGGACAATCCGCGGTTGCGAGGGGAAGCGCATGGCGGGCAAGACGAACAGCAGACTCGCGCGGTTACGGCAAGCTGCTGGGTACACGCAGGAATCGTTCGTGGCGGCGTTCACACAGGAAGCCACGCGGCTGGGTCTCGACGCGTCCGTAAGCGTGCGGCAATTGCGACGGTGGGAGCGCGAGGAGCCCCCACCGCTGCCACATCCAAGCCAGCAGATCGTGTTGGAAGCAATGTTCGGCGTACCGCTGGTCGAGTTGGAGTTCGACGTTCCCCGACACCGCGTGACGGTCTCGGCGCCGATCAGCGACGCTGGAGACGTGAAGAGGAGAAGGTTCGTAGCGGACACGGGTGCCCTAGCTGTGGCTGCGCTTGTCCCCGCGATGCCAGGGCCGCGCGTCGGCACAGCCGACATTGGACGCCTACGGTCACAGTTGGATGGCCTTTACCGGACGGACCACGCGACGGGCAGTGTCCCGGCCATGACGCAGGCTCGCCGACTTGAAGGCGAGATCACGCAGGCCCTCGGTGCAGCCTCTTACACCTGCCGCATCGGCCATGAACTACGGACGATGCTAGCCGAGCTGTACGGGCACCGAGCCTGGTACGGATACGACGGAGGCCGCATCGACGAGGGTCGCGCCGCGTGTATGGAGGCTCTCGCCGCGGCACAGCTCGTCGACAACCCGCTGCTACAAGTCTCCGTGCTGGAAACCCTCGTGCTCCTCGCCATCAAGGCAGACCGAACGTGGGAGGCCGCAAGCGCGGTGGAGAACGCCTACCGCCTCGCCACGCGCGTGGGCGCCGGCCCGGCAGTACACCTGGTGATCGCGCTGCGCGATGCCAACGTCGCCACGCACGCCGGCGACCTTGCCGGCACCCGCCGCGCCTTGAGCCGTGCGGTCAGTCACCAGGGCCGCACGGACTGCGACACGGATGTGCCCAACTGGGCACAGTTCGTAGGCCCCTTCGAAGTCGACTACGCAACAGCAGACATGTACGTCCGAGCAGAACAGCCCAACCGAGCCGTGCCGTTCCTTCGGGCCGCCGTGAACGGCATCGGCGGCGAACTCGTCCGCAACAGCGTCTCCTATCGCGTGAAACTTGCGGGTGTGCTGCTCGCCGCCGGGGAAGCCGACGAAGCGTGCGCGGAAATGAACCGCGTCCTCGATACATGCGGTGGCATCTCCTCACCGCGCTTGCTGGAGAAGATCCGCGAGTTTCACCGAGCCGCCACTCACGTCGACAGCACTGCGACCCGCGACTGCGCGGTGCGCATCCGCGAGACCATGCAAAGGGGCACCTCATGACGCAGCAAGAGGCAATCACTGTCGAGCGTCTGGACGGGCTGGCTGCGGCGCAGGCTGAGGGGGCGTTCCGGCTGGTCTATGCCGAGGTGTTCGCCGAACCGCCCTACGGCGAGACCGAGGACAACGTCACAGCGACTTTCCGGCGGTTCCGTTCCCAGACCCGAAAGCGCGCCTTCCGCGGCGCCCTCGCCCGCACGGACGATGGCGAGCCGGTCGGCATCGCTTACGGCTACCTGCTCGGCCCCAACACCGGATGGTGGGACCAACTCGTCACGCCCGTGCCCGACGACATGCGACGGGAGGACGGACACCGCACCTTCGGCCTGATGGAGCTTGCCCTACGCACGCCATGGCGCGGGCGTGGCATTGCTCGCCAACTGCACTACGCCGTACTCAATGACGTCGAGGCTGAGCGCGTTCTGCTCAACGTCCATCCGGACAGCACGGCGGCACAAGCCGCGTACCGCTCATGGGGGTACCGGAAGGTCGGGGAAGCGCGCCCGTGGAACGGTGCCGAACTTCATGACGTGATGGTGCTCGACCTCCTCAAGTGACCCTGTAGTCCGTCGAACGAGGCTGTCATCACCCTCTGGCTCACCCCGGCGTCGCCCCCGCCGAAGTCGCCCGCCGCGCAGGGTACAGCATTGCCGTCCTTCACAGCTTTCACCACAAGGTCCTCGAACGGCGGCACGAAGACAACGCCTGCATCGAACGAGCCCTTACCGAGGCTGCCGGACCACAGCCTTAGCCTTGATCCACCGCCGGACGCCTTGTGGATAACGTCTTGGAAAACAAGAAAGTGCCTTGTGACCTGCAATGATGGGAGTTCTTCAGGCTTCCAGCACGCATAATCAGCAAGGCACTTCCGAGATGCAAGTTTCCCACACGCCAGCGGCGGTCTCCGCCGTGTTCGATGACCCGAATCTGATCGCGCATGCCGGGCTGGTCCCGGTGATGCGACTGGCCGGGCGGTGCGGTCTGCCCCGGCTGGTGACGGAGAAGGTGAGGCTGACCGGGGCGAAGAACGGCGCGGGTGCGGCGGCGGACGCCAAGGTCACCAGCATCGTGGCCGGCATGGCCGCAGGGGCCGACAGCATCGACGACCTGGGCGCGCTGCGCCACGGCGCGATGCCGACCGTGTTCCGAGGGATCCGTGCCCCGTCCACCCTGGGCACCTTCCTCCGCTCCTTCACCCATGGCCATGCCCTCCAACTCCACGCTGTCCACCGCAGGTTCCTCGCGGAACTGGCCGCGCACACCCCGCTGCTGCCCGGCTCCGACGAGAAGGCATTCATCGATGTCGATTCCACCCACAAACGCGTCTACGGCCGGGCCAAGCAGGGTGCCGAGTACGGCCGGTTCAAAGGCATCCGCACCCTGCACCCCCTGCTCGCCACGATCTGCACCCCCGCCTCCCGGCCGGTGATCGCCACCGTGCGGATGCGCCGCGGCAAAGCCGCCGACTCCCGCGGCGCCCCGAAACTCGTCAGCGAGGCCCTGGCCACCGCCGTCGAGGCCGGCTGCACCGGCATGCGCATCCTGCGCGCGGACTCGCAGTTCTACAACGCCGGTGTCATCGCCGCCTGCCGCCGGGCCGGCGCCCACTTCTCGGTCACCACCGGCATGAACCCCTCCATCAAACGGGCCATCCACAGCATCCCCGACACCGCCTGGCAGCAGATCACCTACCCGACCGCAGTGCCCGACCCGGAGACCGGCGACCTCATCCCGGACGCCGAAGTCGCCGAGATACCCGTCTACGCCGCCTTCGTCAGCCGCAGGAAAGCCTCGCGGGTCACGGCCCGGCTGATCGTGCGCCGGGTCCGTGACCTCGCCAAACCCGCCACCGTGGGCGAGCAGGGCGAGTTGTTCCCCGTCTGGCGCTACCACCCGTTCTTCACCGACAATCCCGCCCGGACCCTCCAGGCCGAGCAAGAACACCGCCACCACGCCGTCGTCGAACAGGTCATCGCCGACAGCAAAGCCTCCGCCCTGGCCCACCTGCCCTCGGGACACTTCCATGCCAACTCCGCCTGGCTGACCCTGTGGGCGATGACCTGCAACCTGCTGCGGGCGGCCGGCGCACTGGCCTCCGCCTTCCACGCCAAGGCCACCACCGCCACTCTCCGCACCCACCTGGTCCAGGTTCCGGCCCGGATCGCCCGCTCCGCACGACGCATCACCCTGCACCTGCCGCACAACTGGCCCTGGCAGCATGCCTGGACACACCTCTTCGACACCGTCCACGGCCCACCCGGCTGACACGACCAGCCCCTACCCGACCCGCCCACCGCCAGGGCCCAACCGGAACCGAACCCGTGGAAAAGCTGGGCAGACCAGCGACTACAACCTGCCCATGCCCAACCACCGACCTCAAACCGGCTCGAAACCGGTCACAAGATCACTCCCCAAACCACGTCGGTGGATCAGGGCTTAGAAATCCCCAGAGCACCCAGCAAGAGTGCAGTCCGCCGCACAGCAAGCGGCAGGCTGCACTTTTCTGTGCCGGTGGTAGACCAATGCAACCAAGCCTGATGTGATTCCCCGAATCTCATACGCACGCCACTGCTGCTCGGTACAGTAGCCAGCGTCCAGAATGCGACTGTCGACCTCGCCCGGCGCGGCGGGACATCACCGTCAACATCGCGAATGCGTCACAGCGAACGCCTGGACCACCCACACACGAAGACTCTCTCCGTCAGGAGAGGGACAACTGAATAGGACTGAGTCGTCGCGCCGGTACGCACTCGGCCCTCACCGTTGCCAACAAGACGGTGGGCTGGCTGAGGTGTACCGCCGAAGTCTGGCCCACATGAAGGAGCCAGCATTGGACCTCACGCGCTACCCCTCAGCGACCGTCGCTTTCGTTGATGTCCCGTCACTGAACGCTTTGCCAGTGGCTATCCCCCTGCTCGTCGTGTTCCTCGGCACGTGGGCGATCATCGCAGTGAGCCGGGCAACAGACCTCACGGCAGTGATCAAAGCCTTGTCGGAGTGGCTTCCCTGGAACCGTGGAGGCAGGAGGCGTTGAGCAGGGAAAACCTGAGCAAAGCCTGCCCTCAGCCCCCGAGCTGCCGGCGGTACAAGGGGAGACAGACCACAAGCGGAAGGGGTGCCCCCAACTCCGGTGCACTCCTTCTGTCTTGTGCTAGTGCTCACAAGGCAGAGGCTGTGGTATTCGAACCCACGGTGACGTTGCTGCCACTTCGGTTTTCAAGACCGTTCCTCAGTATGGCTTGGGAGCCACGCGGCTCCCAGGGCATCGGCCCCCCTTCCGGCGGCGAGTAGCAGGGGCAGGCACTTGGTCCACTCCCGCGCCCGGTGGCCCAGTGTGTCCCGGCCGATGTCTGCCTCGCATGCCTCCCCAGCGCGGCAGGTCACGGTCGGCGGTCCCGCGGGCGCGGCGCACACGACGGACACAGGGCCGGCAGGGTGCGACTGCCTGTGATGGCGCCCGCGGCCCGGGCACCGCCCAGGGCCAGGAACTCGTCTTCATCGGCACCGACCTGCGCGCCGACGCGCTGCGGGCGGCCCTCGCGTCCTGCCTGCTGGCAGAGGGCGAACCCGCGCCCGCCGAGGACGAGTTCCCCGCCTGGGAGACCTACGGGATCGACGCCGCCTGCGAGCACGAGCACGCGGCGTGACGCTCCGGTCCGGGTGGCGGTCGCGGCCACGGCGCCACCCGGCCCGGCAATTCGCGGGTGATGGCCCGCCTTGCGCTCAGCCGCAGTTGCCGGCCGGGCGGTTGCGGGTCACCAGGTCGCTGTAGCCGGTCGTGGCGTCGATCCATACGACCTGCCTGCTGCCGGTCGCCGCCGCCGAGAGCTGCTCGCCGCGGTTGCAGGAGACCCGGCCCCGGTACTTGCCGTCCGCCGAGAGCTGCCACAGCTTGGTCAGTGCCTCGTTGCTGTTCCGGCCGCCGGGCAGCCCCGCGGTGACCGTCACCGCGTCCTCGGAGGCCGACAGGTCGTAGGCCGGCAGGGCGCCCGGGCCCGACGCCGGGCTGATGTCCACCACGCCCGAGCCGTCCAGGTTCGCGCGGCGCACCGCCGTCCGGTTCGTCGCCTGGTCCTCCCTCGCCAGCCAGAAGACGCTCGAGCCGTTGATGGCGGTCCCGCTGATGCCCGCGGGCGTGCCGAGCTGTTGCATCGGCGTCCTCTTGCCTGTGGCGAGGTCGAGCACCTCGGTGGCGTACGTCCGGACACGGCTCCCGCGGGAGAACTTCGCGTAGGCGATGCGGCCGTGGCTGATCGACGGGAAGCCCGTTGTGAAACCGGGTTCCTCCGACACCTGGACCGGGGTCTGGGTCGGGTCGCTCAGCCGCATGTACGCCACATGACGGCGGGAGGGGGACGGTGCGGTCTCCAGGACGACGACGTCGCCCTCGACGCGCACCTCGTTCGCACCGCGGCGACTCGACCACAAGGTCTTGATCGGTCCGCCGGCGAGCGGCCGCGCCAGGATCGTCACGGACCGGCGGCCGTACGCCTGCCACACCACGGTTTTGCCGTCGGTGGCCGGGTTGACGTGGTAGCGGCCGTCGTTGGGGCTGATCAGCTTCTTCTCGCCGGTGCCGTCGATGCGGCCCGCCCAGACCGAGTACGGCTCGGACCCGACCTCGTCGGACTTCGACGCGGCCCACCAGCCGCCGCCCGCGCCCACGGCCGAATTGGTCGTGTTCACCCTGCCGAGCAGCTGGTCGGAGTCCACGCCCGTCGCCAGTTCCCAGCCGGGCACGATGCCGTGGGCGCTGAAGGACCGCTCGACGGCCCTGAGGTCCCGGTCCGTGATCTTGAGGTCCTTCGCCGCGGCGATGACCGCCTCGCGTGCCTCGGTGAAGCCGTCGAGCGGGGTCATGTACTCCGTGAGCGCCTTGTAGACGATCCTGTCGGCGAGCGTGCGGTCGAGGTCCTTGCGGATGTCCCACAGTGCGCCCGAGAAGATCGTGGAGTTGAGGTGCACACCGCCGTTGTCCGTTGCGAAGCCCACGCCCAGGAAGGACTTGGAGGCGGTCCTCCCGTCGTTCAGGTCGCGGATGGCGCACGCGCGCGGGGACTTCGTACGGCACAGCAAGTCGCCCAGCAGCCCCGAGTCGGGGCTGTCCATGGGGATGCCGTAGGCGTCGGTCTTGATGGCGTTGCCGAAGTAGTCGGCGAGCGCCTCGTTGAGGGCGCCGGACTGGCCGGCGTAGACGAGGTTCGCGGTGTTCTCGACGACGCCGTGGGTCATCTCGTGACCGACCACGTCCAGGCCGGCGGAGAGCGGCCGGAACTCCGCGTCACCGCCGCCGTACACCATCTTGGTGCCGTCCCAGAAGGCGTTGACGTACGGCGTGCCGCCGAAACCGACGACGCCGACCAGGGAGTTTATGGCCATGCCACGGCCGTCCAGGCTGTTCCGGCCGTGCACCTGCCGGTAGTAGTCGTACACCTTGCCCGCCGCCCAGTGGGCGTCGACGGCACCGGATTCGGTGGCCTCCTTGCCGAAGTTCGGGCCCGCCGAGCCGAACTCCTGGATGCCGGACGGCCACGTCCCCTGCACATCGCCGACGCTCGTGCCGCGCGCGTCCCAGGTGGCGAGGGCGTTCTTGCTGCTGTCCTGCATCCGGGAGCCGTCGCGCATGACGTATTCCTTGCGCGCCTCGTCCCGCACCAGATCCAGCTCGACGGTCTTCCCGTCGAGCTTGACGCCCGAGCCCCGCACCCCCGGTTCCTCGGCGGGACCTCGGGAAGCGTCCGCCGCGGCCGGACCCCCGCTCCCGGAAAGCTGTCCGGGGCCTGCGAATGTCCTGATCCCGCTGTACTGGAGGACCGGATAGCCGGCCTGCGCGTCGACGTACACCTCGTGCAGCACCGGCTCGCCGGTGGCCGGGTCCGAACCCCGCACGGTCACGTGCCGGGTGAGCACGCCCGGCCCCCTGGGCAGGACGACCAGCCCGCGGTCGGTGCCGGTCAGCCGGGGCGCCGAGCCGTCCTCCCCGCCGTCGTCCTTGCCGGGCCTCTTCGAGCCGAGCCGCGCCACGGTCGCGTCGACCGCCCGCTCCACGGCCAGCGCCTCGTCGATCGCGGGGGTGGTGTCCGCCTTCAGCCCGGTGAAGTACTTGCCGGACGTGCCGGTGACGACCCGCTTGCCGTTCTTGTTCTCCATGCGGACGACGTACTGGCCGCCCAGCACGTCCACCCCGTGGTGCTGCTGCTGGAACCGTACGGTCTCCGACCCGCCGACGGCGGTGGACCGCAGGGGCCTCAGGTCACGGCCGGGGTTCGTGATCCGGTAGCGGCCCGGCTTGTCCGCGAGATGCCCGCGCGCCGCGTCCGTCGCGCTCTGCGTCGCCTTCACCGGTTCCCGGATGCCCTCCACCAAGGTGGGCGTCGCGGTGTCCCGCCCCGGGATCACCTCCCCGGGACCGGGTGGCGGGGGCGTCGCCGCGTGGGCGGGCACCGCCGAAACGACAAGTGCGGCGGCGCTGATCAGCGCCGCCGCACCGGATATGCCGCTCCGTGCCCTGGATGCTCTCGGTCTTCTCGCACGTGCCGTGGGCTGCCGCAAGGTCTCCCCCTCCGCGTATGTCCGGCCGGTCACGACCGACGGCCGGGACATTTCCGAGCGGAGCCATGCAAGCGGTGATGCGCCGCCGCATCAATGGGAGAGAGGAGGCGGGGGAAGAGTTTCGGCCGTCCCCCGCCTCGAGGGCCGACCGGGGATCACCGGCCGTCGCCTTCCAACTGCCGCACCGTTGTGCGGTCGTAGTCGGGCAGGGCGATGTCGTCGGCCTTGGCGAACTGCGCGGCCATCAGGTTCCGCATCGGCCACCGGTTCATCGAGCGCATGGAGAGGTCGCGCAGCCGGATGGCGAGCGCGCTGGAGGGCGCGTATCCCGAGGCGCCGCCGGGTGGCAGCTGCTGGGCCTGGGTGACATAGGGGCGCATGACCCGGTCGTAGTTCCTGAAGGCGACGCGGTGGTCGCCGTCGGCGGTGGCGAGTTCACCGGCCAGTACGTAGGCGCCGACCAGGGCCAGGCTGGTGCCCAGGCCGGTGAGGGGCGTCGGGCAGTAGCCGGCGTCGCCGAGCAGGACGACCCGGCCTTCGGACCAGCGGTCGAGGCGGACCTGACCCATCGAGTCGAAGAAGAAGTCGGGCGCCGTGCGCATCGCCCGCAACAGGCGCGGCACCTCCCACCCGGCGTCGGCGAAGCGCCGGGCGATCAACTGCTGCTGTGCGGCGGGATCGCGGCGGTCGTGGCGAAGCGGCCCCGACCGGAAGCTGAGACCGGCCTTGACCTCGCCGGGCAGACGGCCCGGCCGGGCCGACGCGACGAGCCCGCCGGGCGCGTTGTACATCTGGAACCAGCCGTCGAGGTCCATCTCCTCGGTGACCGTGAACCAGGCGGTGTAGAGGTCCAGCGGACGGACGCACGTCGTCTCCGGGCCGAAGGCCAGCGCGCGCACCACGGAGTGCAGCCCGTCCGCGCCGACGACCAGCCCGAAGCGGCGCGGTGCGGCCTTCTCGAAGGTGACGTCGACCCCGCTGTCGTCCTGGACGAGCCCGGTGACGGTGTCGTCGAAGAGGTACTCGGTGTCCGGCAGGGTGGATTCGTACATCAGGCGGCCGAGGTCACCGCGCAGGATCTCGATCTCGGAGACGATCCCCTCGCCGCCGAAGCTGTCCGCCGGCATCCGGGCGGTGACGCGGCCGGACGCGTCGACGAACGCGAGGCCACGCTGCTCGACGCTCAGTTCCCGGGCCCGGTCCAGCAGGCCCATCCGTGAGACCACGGTGCGGCCCGCGCCGCGCAGATCCACGGTCTGTCCCCCCGGCCGGGGGGCCGGCGCGCGCTCGACGACCGTGACGGTGAAGCCTGCGGTGCGTAGCCAGTACGCAAGGGCGGGACCGGCGATGCCGCCGCCGGAGATGAGTACGTCGGTGTTCTGCATAGTGAGAAATGTACGACGTACGCAGCGATCGGACAAGCGCATCAGGCCAGTATTCAAGGGGGAGTTGATGCGTAGTGCACTAGTGCTGGAGCGGTAGCGGGGGGAGTTTCCGCGGAGATTCGGCTAGGGTGGTGCGCCGATGGTGCACTAGTGCGGATGGAGATGTCGGTGGATCAGGGAAGAGGGCCGCGCTACAGCCGGATCGTCGCCGAACTGCGGCAGCGGATCGAGGCGGGCGAGTTGGCGCCGGGCGATCGCGTACCGTCCACCCGCGAGATCACCCGGCAGTGGAACGTCGCGATGGCCACCGCGACCAAAGTGCTCACCGAACTCCGCCGCGAAGGCCTGGTCCGCGCGGTCCCGGGCGTCGGGACGGTCGTCGCCGAGGGGCGGCCGGCGCGTACCGACCGCCCCTCGGTGACGACGCGCCCGGTCGCGCCCCCGGCCCCGGCGGTGTCCACCCGCCGCGGCAAGGCCCCGGAGCAGGCGCTCACCCTCGGGCGGATCGTCGCCGCGGCCATCGCGGTCGCCGACGTGGAAGGGCTGGCCACGGTCTCGATGCGCCGGGTCGCCGCCGGGCTCGGGGTGTCGACCATGGCGCTGTACCGGCACGTGACCGACAAGGACGACCTGGTGACGCGGATGACGGACGCGGCCTTCGCCCAATGGCCGCTCCCCGAAAGCCCGCCGGAGGGCTGGCGCGAGCGGCTCGCGCTCGTCGCCCGGATGCTGTGGGACATGTTCCGCCGCCACCCGTGGCTCGCACCGGCCCTGTCGGTGACCCGGCCGCAGCCGATCGCCGGCGCGCTGCCCTACACCGAGTGGGTGCTCGCCACCCTGGACAGGAGCGGTCTCGACCTCCCGACCGCCCTCAGCGTGCACCTCACCCTCTTCAACTACATCCGCGGCACCGCGGTCAACGTCGAGATGGAGGCGGAGGCGGAAGCGCTCACCGGCATGGACAACGAGGAGTGGATGGACACTCAGGAACCCGCCCTCCAGGCGATCCTGGCCATCGACCGGTTCCCGACCCTCGAGCGGCTCACCGCGGGCGAGTACGACTTCGACCTCGACGCCCTGTTCGAGTTCGGCCTGCAGCGCCTCCTCGACGGCATGGCGCCCCTCCTGGAAGGGGCGCCCTGAGACCGTGACGCCGCCGTCACGTACGCCGGTGGCCGCCGGTCACCCGGAGACGGCGGACAGCACGATGCGCACGGAGTCGTCGGCTATCCGCTGTGCGCGTGGCGCCGGGACCATGTCGTCGACGTGGCTGAAGTTCCAGGCGAGGCCGCCGTGGCTGGTGTTGGCGGTCGCCACGATGGCGCCCGTCACCGAGATGGCCGCGACGAGCTGGGTGTCCGAGACGCGCCAGGGGCCCACCCGGTCGGGGAAGTCGTAGCGGCCGATGTTGGACAGGCAGAGGTTGAGCGGCCCCTGCTCGTCCATGTACCGCATGAACGCCTCGCTGTCGGCGGGCGACTTCGGCCCCGCCTGGTCCATCAGGTTCAGCATGGTCAGGTGCTCCTCGCGCCCCCGGCGGCCCGCCAGGTCCCGGCTGACGGCGCGGGCCATGGGCCACAGGTCCGCGCCGGGCTCGTAGCGGACGCGGGAGGGAAGCGTGGAGGCGTAACTTCCGGCGTCGCCGTAGGAGACGGCCGTCTCCAGCTCGTGGCGGAAGTCGACCGGGGAGCCGATCGAGAAGTACGCGGGCTCCGCCGTCCCCGCCTCCCGGGCGACGGCGGCCACCATCGCGGCGGCGAGGGCCCCGTGGACGGTGGTGCCGTGCCGCTTGCAGGCCCGCTGGAGCAGCCCCACCTGCTCCGCGGTGAGCGACCGGTGCACCATCCGGGTACGCCGCTGCGCGAAGGGGACCGCCCGGCTGGGCAGCACCCGCCGCGGTCGCAGCCGCTCGGCCTCCTGTCCGTCGCGCTCCATCAGCTCCTTGAGCGCGAGGGCGCCCTCGGCGCCCCGGTGCCGGCGGGGGAGCAGGTCCTCCGCGGCGGGCAGTGCCCGCCGCGACGTACGCTCCGGCTCCTCGCCCGCCGCCAGCCGGGCGGCAATCTCCAGCCACTCCCTGAGCACGGACAGGCCCGTCATGCCGTCGGCGACGCAGTGGGAGGCGGTGAGGATCAGGTCGTGGACATCCTCCGGGTGCGCGGCGTCCGCCGGCCGCGTGATGACGGCGGCGCGCAGCAGCGGGCCGGTGCGCCATTCGATGCGCTCCACCAGCTCGTAGTCGTTCGCCTCGCGTTCCCACCGGGTGTCGGCCTCGGGGTCCCCGGGCGTCACCTCGACATGGCGCAGCGGGACCGGCACGTCGTCCACCGGGCGGAAGGCGGGCCGCTCGCCGTTCTCGTCACAGGTGATCGCGGCGCGCAGCAGCGGGTGCCGGGACTGGAGGACGTCCAGCGCGCGGCGCAGCAACGGCAGCGGCAGGGACCCGTGGACGCGGGTGCGGACGAGGCCGCTGAGCGGCGAGGTCCGGTCGGCCGTCCAGTACCAGCGCTCCACCGGGCTGAGCTCGCGGCGGAGGACGGTGTTCCCGGGCTGCTGTGACATGACGTCAGTTCTCCTCGTGGGATCCGGCGGGCGGTCTTGATCAACATCATGTCTACTCGCGAGTAGGTGTGGTGTTGACCCGAGGTGACGAGAGAGTGGATCAAGACGGGACGTCGTCAACGGCTGCCGACGCCTTCGAAGGGTGCATATGGGGCAATAAATCTCGAAGTTCCCGCCGTCGACTCCGTCCGATACGGCGCGGCATGTCCGTACCGCCGTCGAGAATGGCGGGAATTGAGAGGTGCGGTCAGGGGAGTGTCCTGAACATCCGTCAGGTGTCGGTGTCGCCCAGGAGCCGGTCGACGTCCGTGACCGCGGCCAGCGCGCCGCGCAGGGCGCCGACGGACATGGCGTGCAACTCGGCGCGGGAGAACGCCTCGTCCGTGAGCCATTCCACGCACAGTGCGCGGACGAACACCAGCCAGCTCGTCAGCGCGGCGGAGACCGTGTCCCTGGGCCCGCCGCCGAGCCCGGTGGCGTCGAGCACGCGCTGCCTCAGCTCGGCCAGCTCGTCGGCGATGATGGCCTGGATCACGGGGTCGCCCACGAGCTCCCTGTTCGCGGCGAGCACCGTGTTCCGGTTCGCGGCGAAGTAGTCGAAGTGGATGTCGAGCCCCGCGGAAAGCTGCTCCAGCAGAGGGCCCGAAGGATCGATCCGTGTGTCGGTCAGCAGCCGGTCCGCGGCCTGCCGGTAGATCGCGGCGAACAGCGCGCGCTTGTTGGGGAAATAGCGGTAGAGGAGGGCCCGGGAGACGCCGGCCCGCTCGGCGATGTCCTCCATCAGCACGTCGTGGTACGGCTTCGCCGCGAACAGGCGGGCTCCGGTGGCGAGCAACTGGTCGCGGCGCTCACCGGGGTCGAGCCTGCGGCGTGTCGTCACGCGGCCCAGATTACTTGACGCGTGTCTATCAATGCTCCTACCTTCGCCTTAGTAGACGTCTGCCTACTAAGGCGAAGGGGTGACCACTCGACATGGCCGCGCTCCTCAAATGGCTTTCATGGATCATGGGAATCGCCTGTGCGGCGATCGGCGCCGCCCACATCGTCTCCGGCATGGCCTCGGTGCCCGACGGGGACTCGGGCGGTGCGACCGTCGACAGTCTGGTGCGCTTCTTCGGCGCGATCTTCCTCGGTTACGGCCTGGCCTGGATCTGGGTGGCCCGGCAGTCGCCGATCCCGTCGAAGGCGGTGCGCCTGCTCGCCGGGATCTTCCTCCTAGGCGGCGTCAGCAGGCTCGTGTCCTGGGCCGACGTCGGCCGCCCGAACGGGTTCCAGCTGGTCCTGATGGCCATTGAACTCGCCCTGCCGCCGCTCTACTTCTGGCTGTCGACCGCCGGTGAACGGGAGGCGGCGGACCGCCCGCGCGACTCCGCCGGCCTGCGGGGGTAGACCCGAAGACCCGCACCCGGCCGGCGCAGGACCACCCCCAGCACCCGGTCCGCCGGAAAGTACCCCAACTCCCGCGAGTCGACGCTGACCGCACGATTGTCCCCGAGAAGCACCAGCTTGCCCGGGGGCACGCGCTCCTGCGGCACCGAGGCCAGAGCGCGCGGCACCCGGTCCCCGGGGACCGCCTCCACCCGCTTGATCAGCCACTGCCGCCCCCGTACGTCGGCCGCGGACCGTACGGGGCCGCCCGGCCACGTACCGCCCCGCGCCGGCCGCTCGGCCACCACCACGTGCCCCACGGCGGGCGGTGGACCGCGCCGCACCAGCACGCGGTCGCCGTCCTGGAAGGCCGGCGCCATGCTCGCCCCGCGGACGGTGACCACCACCAGCTTGCGCGACAGCGCCGCGAGGGCGAGCGCCACCCACCCCGGGGTCATCGGGGGTCCCCGGTGAACGCGCCCGCGCGGTAGCCCTCGGCCTGCAGGGTGAAGAGCCGCGCGTACCGCCCGCCGGTCCCGATCAGCTCGGTGTGCGAGCCCTGCTCCACGACGCGTCCGTCCTCCAGCACGGCGATGAGGTCGGCGCCGCGCACCGCTCCGAGCCGGTGCGAGATGAGCAGGCTGGTGCGCTCGCCGCGGTGCTGTCGCAGCGCGGTGTGGATCTCGTGCTCCGCCTCGGCGTCCAGCCCGGCCGACGGCTCGTCGAGGATCATCAGGTCGCGCCGGTCCCGGAGGAACGCGCGGGCGAGCGCGAGCCGTTGGCGCTGGCCGCCGGAGAGCACCACACCGGTCTCCGGGTTGTCCTTGTCGGACTCCATGAAGAACCTCCGCGACAGCAGTGTGCCGTAGCCGTACGGAAGCGCGGCGAGCCTCGCGTGGATCCCGGCGCGCTCCGCGGCGGCCCGCAGCCGCGGATGGTCGTCGAGGGCGGTCAGGTCGCCGAGGGCGATGTTCTCCGCCGCGGTCATGTCGTAGTGCATGTAGTCCTGGAACACCGCGCCGATCCGGCGCCGCAGCTCCGCGATGTCCACCTCGCGGATGTCCACGCCGTCCCACAGGATCGCGCCGCGGTCGGGGTCGTAGAACCGGCACAGCAGCTTCACCAACGTCGATTTTCCCGCGCCGTTGAGCCCGACCAGCGCCAGGGCCCGGCCGTGGCGGATGTGGAGGTCGACGCCGCGCAGCACCCAGGGGTGGTCCGCGGAGTACCGGAACCACACGTCCCGCAGTTCGATGCCCCGTGACAGGGGCGGCAGTCCGACGGGGAGCGCGGGAGCGGGCAGGTCGGGTCCGGCCCGCGCGACCACGAGATAGTGGTCGAACATCAGCAACGCCTGGTGCGCGCGGGCCACTTCGCTGGCCAGGGTGGCCAGCGCGCTCTGCACCCCGGCCACCGCCGCCACGAACAGGACGACACCGCCGGTGGACAGGGCGCCGGAATGGGCGGCGCCCACCGCCCATATCAGCCCGCCGCCGGAGACGAGGGCGGACAGCAGGCCGAGGCCCGTCTGGATCCTGGCTTCCCTCCGGTCCACCGCCCGTTTCGCCGCGTTGGCGGTCCGCAGGTCCGTCAGCATCCGCCCGCGCAGAAAGGCGCCGGTGCCGAACAGCCGGATCTCCTTGGCGGCCTCCACGCTGGAGAGCAGCTCGCGGTAGAACATCTGCCTGCGCTCGACCGGGCCGATCTCCCAGAGCGTCCGCGCCTTCCGCCGTGCCAGCGCGACCTCGGACAGCAGCGTGGGGATCGCGGCCCCCAGCACCAGGGCGGTCATCAACGGATTGAGCAGGGACAGCGAACCGAGGAAGCCCCCGATGGTGATGGCCGACCGGGTGATGCCGATCGCCCCGTCGACGGCCTGGTTCGGTGTGCCTCCGCCCGAACTCTGCGCGAGCCGCAGCCGGTCCAGGAACCGGGGGTTCTCGAACCGTCCCAGGCCCGCGAAGCCCTCCACGGCAGTGAACAGCCGGTCCTCGGCGAGCAGCCCGACCCTGCGGTCGAGCTCCGTCCGCAGATACCGGCTGACCTGCGGCATCACACCGACCACCACCCCCGATGCGGCGAGCCCCGCGCCCAGGCCGATCAGCCGGGCCGAGGAGGCGCCGGTGCTCAGCCCGTCGAGCAGCAGCTTGGTCAGCCAGGCGGTGACCACGGGGAGCGCGCCGACCGAGAGCGTGAGCACCGCGTAGCCGACGAGGACACCGGGCGCCGCGCGGGCCACCATCGCGCCGGCGGCCGCGATCCGGCGCAGCACGGCCATCGCGCCGGTGGACCGTACGGGCGCCCGGTCGGCCTCGTCCGCGCACCGGGCGGTCGGCGCGGGGGAGTCGCCGACCGCATCCGGTGCCGGGGAGCCCCCGGCGGTCCGCGGCGCGTGCGCCGCCGACGGCCCCGGGCCGCTCGGGGGTTGTTCCCGCCCGCTCATGCCACGACTGCGGTGGAGTCCAGGTCCACCTGGTTCCCGGCGACGACCTGGCGGCCGTCCTCGTTCCGTGCGATTTCCAGCAGCGTGGGGAAGCCCTTGATCCCGAACGCGTCGGACACCTTGGCGTCGCTGCCGCTCTCGACCACGACCCGGGCCACCGGGGCCAGTTCGGCGACCTGCTCCTCGGCGCGGTCGGGGGTGCCGACCACCACGGCCAGAACCTGGTCCCGGCCGCCGCTCACGGCCCGCGCGTGCGCCACGAACTTGGGCAGCATCTCGTGACAGGGCTCGCAGCTGGGCGAGAAGAAGGCCACCAGCGTCTCGCCGGCGAGTGATTCACGTGTCAGGACCTCGCCGCCGACGGCGACGGCGGTGAAGTCGCCCACTTCCTGGCCCACGGGGACGACCGGCGGTCTGCCGGGCGAGCCGGCGGCCATCTTGGACAACAGCGCGGTGTGCTCCTTCAGCCGTTTGATCACACCGAGCGTGAGCAGCAGGTCCAACGTACAGAGCGATCCCACCAGTACCACTGCCGCGATCAGGACGGGCATGGAGTCGTCTCCTCTGGGTTCACCGGCCGCGGGCGAGGCCCGGGGCGCGGTCGACGGGCCGGAACAGATCGAGAATGTCGTCGAGAGCGGTCACCAGCCCGCCCAGGAGCAGGCCCGTGAGCACCGACAGGGCCGCCCCGCCCGGGGCGGTCGCGCCGGCCGCGGGCACGGCGACCGCGCCGACGACGGCCACGGCGGTCAGGGTGAGGTTCCGTGCGACGTGTCCCGGGCCGAGCGGGCTCACGGACGCGCCGAAACATCGGCACGGCGTCCGCACGCCCTGGCGCAGGGAGAGCAGGATCCCGGCGGCGAACACCGTCAGGAGAACTCCCGAGAGCACGAATCCCCCTACGGCGACGGCCCGCACCGGCGTCGCGAGCGTGACGCACACGGCGGCTTCGGCGGTCACCACGGACCGCGCCACCGACCGGGCCGACCGGGCGGGCAGCACCCGCATGTCCCGTACCGAGGACACGAACCGGTCGAACGCTCCTCGTCCGCTCACCTTGCCGACGAACGAGGCGAGGAACACCACGCCGATCAGAGCGCGGAGCCCGAGTGCCAGACAGCCCACCTGGCTTCCTCCTTCAGCGGTGTTCCCGGTCGGGGCGGTCGTACGGGTCGGGGAGTGCCGGTCCCGGATCAGGTGATCCCGGGCAGGGCGGTCTTCAGCGTCGGCATCTCCCGACCGGTGTCGTGGCTGTCAGCACTGGCAGACGATGGTCGGACAGCCATTGGAGTTGCAACAGGCCCAGCAGGGGGCGTTGTAGCCGCATTTCCCGCTGCACTGCCAGCAGGCCGGGTAGTTGCCACAGGAAAGAATCTCCAGCGCGGCCGCGTCGACCTCGGGTACGAACAGCCCGAGCACCCGGCTGCCCAGTTCCGTGAGTCTTGCGTACATTGACACACTCCTCTCTTGAACCGGATCGCTTCACGTGCTTGCACCGCTGGAGTCTCATGGGCGCCGGGCGCGGCGGACAGTGCCGTTTCCGGCCGGTGCGCGGGCGGGGGCCGGGCAGCCGGAAGAAGCCCTTGCCCCGCCCGTACGTCAGTGGTGGCGAACCGAGGGGCCCGATGGCCCGGACGGGCCCGGCACGGCTCGGACCGGCACATTCCGCTATCGATGATGAACCGGAGGCTCCGCATGGGCCGGGAGGCGAACCACTGGCCGCGGTCGTCCGTGCCATGGTTCTCCGCCACCCGGGAGCCGGACGCGCCGGAGCCGGAACGGCGCTTTCCGGTCGATGGCCGCGCCGGACCGGGAACACGGACTCGTGCACGGAACGGTGCGAACGGTCCGGCGTCCAGGTCCGGTTCAGGCCGTCATCGCCGTCCTGCACGGTCCCGTCGGTGAGTCCCGGCGGGCGGAACGTCGACGTCCGGCCGTTGTTTCCCGGATGTCTCCCGGACGGGATGTGCCGGGGTCATAGGTGCGGCTCCGGGGCAGTCGGCCCTCCGACGGAGACCCCGTACGCCACCGGCTGTCCGCAGCGACCGGGCCGACGGCCGGACCCGGCGGCCGGGACGGTGGGTGACATGGGCTTCCGCCGGACGATCGCGGCAACTCACGGTGCGGCCGGGGCGGTTCCCGGAGGCCGGTTCCAGGCGGTGCCGGCAGGCGGTGACACGGACGGGGCCCGGCGCTCCGCCGGGCCCCGCTCGGTGACGCCGCGGGCGTCAGACCGTGATGATCGCCGGGTCGCTCACGCCCGGCTCGCCGTTCTCGACGTGCCCGGCGAACCGGCGCAGGAAGGCGCTGTCCGTGTCACAGACCACGGACAGGTCGTACCAGCGCTTGCTGTGCCGCAGATCAAGCTTGCGCACCACCCTCTTGCCCGCGCGCACCCGGACCTTCTCGCTCTTCCCGCCGTACGCGTCGGTGACCGTCAGGTGGCAGTCCGCCTTGCCGGGGTTCGTGAAGGTCAGCTCGATGCGGCCGCCGTGGGCATCGGGGCGGGCGGTCACCTCGGGGCCCGCCGCGGTGCCGGAGCCCTTGAAGGCGCGCAGGAAGCCGTTCGGGCCGTGCGCCGACAGGTCGTACGCGCCCTTGGAATACGCCGTGTTCCAGGTGTCGGAGAGCTTGGCGCCGGCCGCGGTGGTGTACGTCCACGGGCCGTCCGTGCGGTTCGCGGACGTGACGGTGAAGCACACGCCCGCCGCCGGGCCCCCGCTGAACGTGAGCGTGACGCGCCCGGTCGAGGGCGCGACGGCCGCGTCCACCACCGGGGCGTACGGCAGCGGGCGAGCGGGCCGCGAGCCCGCCTCCTGCTTCGGCAGCGAGGGATGGGCGGGCGGCTTCGGCACATAGCTGGGGTGCCGGAGCCGGTCCTGCGGGGCGTACGCGCGCGTGTCCGGCAGCGAAGCGGGCGCGGCGTGCCGGAGCCGGAAGTCGAAGGCCGAGGTGAGGTCGCCGCAGATGGCCCGCCGCCAGGGGGAGACATGGGGCTCGCGCACACCGAAGCGGCGTTCCATGAACCTGATGATCGAGGTGTGGTCGAAGACCTCCGAGCACACGAAGCCGCCCGTGCTCCAGGGGGAGACCACGAGCATCGGCACGCGCTGGCCGAGGCCGTAGGGACCGGCGGCGTAGTGGCCGTTGCCCGCGAAGAGGTCGAGCGCGGTGTCCACGGTGGAGGCGCCGCGGGCGGCGGAGGCGGGCGGGAACGGCGGCAGCACGTGGTCGAAGTAGCCGTCGTTCTCGTCGTAGGTGATGAACAGGGCCGTCCTGCTCCACACCTCGGGGTTCGACGTGAGCGCGTCCAGGACCTGGGAGATGTACCAGGCGCCGTAGTTCGCGGGCCAGTTGGGGTGCTCGGAGAACGCCTCCGGGGCGGCTATCCAGGAGATCTTCGGCAGCTTCCCGGCCTTGACGTCGGCCCGCAGGACGTCGAAGTAGCCGTCGCCCTTCTTGACGCTGGTGCCGGTGCGCGCCTTCTCGTAGAGGGGGTCGCCGGGCTTGGCGTCGCGGAAGCGGTTGAAGTAGAGGAGCGAGTTGTCGCCGTAGTTGCCGCGGTAGGCGTCGTCGAGCCAGCCCCAGGAGCCGGCCTTGTCCAGGCCGTCACCGGTGTCCTGGTAGATCTTCCAGGAGACCCCGGCCTGCTCCAGCCGCTCCGGGTAGGTCGTCCAGTCGTAACCGGCCTCCTCGTTGCCCAGGACGGGGCCGCTGCCCTTGCCGTCGTTGCCGGTGTGACCCGTCCACATGTAGTAGCGGTTGGGGTCGGTGGCCCCGATGAAGGAGCAGTGATACGCGTCGCACACGGTGAACGCGTCGGCGAGCGCGTAGTGGAAGGGGATGTCCTCCCGCGTGAGGTACGCCATCGTGCCCGTGCCCTTGGCCGGGATCCACTGGTCGTACTTCCCCCCGTTCCACGCCTGGTGGCCGCCCGCCCAGTCGTGGTTGAGGCCCGCGATGAACTGCATCCCGAGGTCCTTGGCGTCCGGACGGTAGGGCAGTACGTCCTTGGTGCCGTCCGACTGCTGCCAGACCGACCTGCCGCCGGAGGGCGAGGCCGGGCGGGGGTCGCCGAACCCGCGCACCCCCTTCATCGAACCGAAGTAGTGGTCGAAGGACCGGTTCTCCTGCATCAGGACGACGATGTGCTCGACGTCCTCGATCGTGCCGGAGCGGCGCTTGGCGGGGATGGCGGCGGCGCGCTCGATGCTGCTCGACAGGGCCGCGAAACCGGCGGTCGCGCCGGCGATCTGGAGAAAGCGCCGCCGATTGAGTTCGGACATGAGACAGGGACCCCTTGGGGTGAGTGGGACGGAGCCTGCGGTGTGATCCAAGAGCAGCGAGTGCCGGCGAGGGGCGCGTGTCGCCGGAGTGAAGCGACGCGGTACGCGAGGCGAACGTAGCGGACGGCCCGATGGGGCACCAGGGTCCCGACAGCCCCTTCGATGCGCGCCTGCCGGCCGGTGTGTACGCGCGCGCTCACTCCAGGTGAGCGCGACGGCCGTCCCGTGTGAGGCCCCGCATAGGACCCAGATCACTTACGATCGCCGCTAGTGGGGTCCATAGGCGGTTAAATCGGGCATTTCTTTCGCCTGTGGTGACCCCCTCGCTATGAAGCGCGGTAGTAGGTCACACCTTTGCCAGCGCGTTCCGCCGCCGCTAACAATTGCGGAGTCGCACGGCGCCGTCGATCGAGACGCGGCGCTTTTCGTTCGCGCCGATCCGGGCCACTGCGACTCACGCGATTGGAAGAGGTTCAGCTCATCATGCGCTCCACCATCTCCGGCTATACCCGTCTGCCCAAGGCCCACAAGTTCTCCGCCGTCGGCATCGCCGCGGCCGGTGCCGCCGTCCTGACGTTCGCCGCCGTCCCGAACGCCTTCGCAGCCTCCTCCGACACCCAGTCGGTGGCCGTGAAGCCCGTCGCGTGGAGCACCACCGCCTCCGACGACTCCGGTGAGACGCAGCAGGCCGAGCACGCCGGGGTCGCCCTGGCCAAGGCCGACGCCGAGGCCGCGAAGACCAAGACCGAGCGCGGCACGCAGGCCGCGAGCCGCTCCGAGGAGCGGGGGCCCGTCCAGGCCGCCCCCGCCCCGGCGAAGAAGGCCTACGGCGACAACCTCGACGGCTGGATCAACCAGGCCCTGGACATCATGCAGGCCAAGGGCATCCCCGGCTCGTACGAGGGTCTGAAGCGCAACATCATGCGTGAGTCGACCGGCAACCCCCAGGCGATCAACAACTGGGACTCCAACGCCGTCGCCGGTATCCCCTCCAAGGGCCTGCTGCAGATCATCGACCCGACGTTCAAGGCGTTCCACGTCGAGGGCACGTCCTGGGACATCTACGACCCGGTCGCCAACATCGTCGCCTCCTGCAACTACGCCGCCAAGACCTACGGCTCCATGGACAACGTCAACTCCGCGTACTGACGCACAGCGGGAACCTCACGCGCCGAAGGGCGGTGGCACCACACCGGTGCCGCCGCCCTTCGGCGTTCACGGAAGCTCCGAGCCGCGGACCGCGACGGCGATGGTGCCCACCATGGCCGTCGCGGACAGCAGGGACCAGCGAAGGCCGACGTGTTCCATGAGGAGCGCGCCGAAGGCCGCCCCGAGGCCCAGGGCCAGGACGACCCCCAGCCGCCGCGCCGACTGCCGGCCGGCGGCGGTGCCGGAGTCCTGGACCAGGCCGATCAGGGCACCGGTGAGGCCGAACGTCACGACGAGGTCCGGTACGGCGAGCCCGCGGATCGTGGCGCACCGCACCCCCATCGCCGTCGCGAGCAGAGCCGTGATGGTGTCCCGGGCGAGCGGCGAGGTGTCGGGGGCGATCCAGGCGAGCGCGGTGGTGGCGACGAGGAAGGCGACCTCGACGACCAGGGCGTGGCGGAACCAGTGCCGCCGCCCCCGCCGCGAGGTCAGCCGCTCGCCGCATCCGGCCAGGAGTATGCCCGCCACGAAGCCGACGATGGCCACCAGCGGGCCCGGCTCGGAGAAGCCCGGCACACCGCCGAAGGCGAAGCCGAGGACAATGACATTGCCGGTCATCATCCCGATGAAGACCTTCCCGAGCCCCAGGAAGCTGATGGCGTCCACCATGCCGCCCACGACCGTCAGCGCCACGATGGCCGAGGGCAGCGGATCGCTGCCGACGAGAGTTCTTCCTGACCAGGTCCGAAGCATGGGTGTGTCCTAAGCGCCGAGGTGTGTCCGTGCGCGGCGGTGTGCCCGGGAATCCCCTCCTGCCGCGGTGCCTCCTGCTTATCAACAGCCGCCCGGCGGGAGCGAGAAAGCGTCGCGTTTCACGCCATCGCAGGTGCATGGATCGCAGGTCAGCGGCGAATGTGATCTTGACATGGCAGGTGAACGCTGATGGGTACGGTCCGAGTCGAAGGCCACCGGAGGGTGGTGGGCGCGGGGACCGGCGCACGGCGTCGGCGGACCTCCCGAATGCGCCAACGACCGCTTCGTCCAGGCCAAGGGTGAACGACCGATTCCGGGGGGCGCGGGTCGCACCGGATATCGTCGCTGTGCCGTGGCCCCAGGCGAAAAGGATCAGGCGATGCCCGAGCTTCCGACGTACGACGACGTCCTGGCCGCCGCGGACCGCATCGCGGGCCACGCGCACCGGACCCCGGTGCTGCGCTCCCGGCTGGTCGACGAGAGCATCGGGGCGCGGGTGGTGTTCAAGTGTGAGAACTTCCAGCGCATGGGCGCCTTCAAGTTCCGTGGCGCGTACAACGCCCTGGCGCAGTTCTCGCCCGGGCGGCGGCGGGCCGGTGTCGTCGCCTACTCCTCGGGCAATCACGCCCAGGCGGTCGCGCTGGCGGCCCGCCTGCTGGGCATCCCGGCCACGATCGTCATGCCGCACGACGCCCCGGCCGCGAAGAGGGCCGCCACCGAGGGGTACGGCGGCCGGATCGTCCCCTACGACCGCTACACCGAGGACCGGGAGGAGATCGGCCGCGCGCTGGCCGCCGAGCGCGGGCTCACGCTGATCCCGCCCTTCGACCACGCCCAGGTGATCGCCGGCCAGGGCACCGCGGCGAAGGAGCTCTTCGAGGAGGCGGGGGAGCTCGACGCCCTCTTCGTGCCGCTGGGCGGCGGCGGGCTGCTGTCCGGCACGGCACTCGCGGCCCGGGCGCTGTCCCCGGACTGTGAGCTGTTCGGCGTCGAGCCGGAGGCCGGCGACGACGCCCGGCGGTCGCTGCGCGAAGGCCGCATCGTCCACATCGACGCCCCCAGGACCATCGCCGACGGGGCGCAGACCCAGCACCTCGGCGCGCTCACGTTCGCCGTCCTGCGCCGTGAGCGCCCGGAGGTCCTCACCGCCACCGACGACGAGCTCGTCGAGGCCATGAGGACCTTCGCCTCCGTCATGAAGATCGTGGTCGAGCCCACGGGCTGCCTGGGGTTCGCCGCCCTGCGGCGCGTGGCCGACCGGCTGCGCGGACAGCGGGTCGGCGTGATCGTCAGCGGCGGCAACATCGATCTCGCGCGGTTCGCGGCGCTGCTGTCCGCGTGAGCGGACCGGTTCCGGTCGATTGCCGGGCAGCGCCGCCGCGTCGTACCGCGCGCGTACCGTCAGGCCGTCAGGAGACGGCCGGCTCGGGCGTCCGCCCGTCCTGCGGCTCGCGCGTCGGCGCGGGGACCTGCGCCGCGTCGAGCACGGGGTCGGGGCCCGGGAGCCCGGCACGGTGGGCGTTGACCCCGGCGCGCACGCCCCAGAAGTAGAAGCCCGTCGAGGACAGGGCGACCAGGACGATGTCGACGCCGCCGGGGATCAATCCGTGGCCCCCGAACTCGGTGCTGCCCAGGGCGGACAGCAGCGCCAGCCACAGCAGGAATCCGGCCATCCACCAGGCGGGCGCGAACTGCCGGCGCAGGCTCGTCTCGCCCTTGCGGCGCAGCACGACGGCGGCGATCGGCACCGAGAGGAGGGTGAGCAGGGCGACCTTGCCGGTGTTCGGCCACTTCGACCAGTACAGGGCGCAGGCGGCGAAGGCGAAGGTGAGCGGGCAGAGCACCTTCGCGGCGGGGAGGCGGAAGGGGCGGGGCAGGTGCGGCTTGGTCTGCCGGAAGACGCCGACCGCGATCGGCCCGATGAGGTAGGAGACGACCATGGCGGCCGAGACGACGCTGGCCAGGGCCTCCCAGCTGTGGCCGACGGTGAGCAGCAGCAGGACGGAGAAGCCCAGGTTCAGCCACATCGCGGGGCGGGCGGTGCCGTAGCGGGGGTGCACCTCGGCGATCTTCTTGGGGAAGAAGCCGGTCTCGGCGAGGTTCTGGGCCAGATACGCGGCCGACGCGACGTTGCCGATGTTGGCGCCGGAGGGGGAGATGAAGGCGCCGAACTGCAGCATGGTGACGACCCAGTGCAGCATCAGCAGCTTGGCGAGGTCGGCGAAGGGCGACGCGAAGTTGATGCCGCTCCAGCCGCCGGCCTCGGCGAGCCGCTCCGGCGGGACCGAGCCGAGGAAGGCGATCTGGAGGGCGAGGTAGATGACCAGGCCGAGGCAGAGCGCGCCGACGAGGGCGAGCGGGATGGCGCGGCCCGGGTTCTTGGCGGCGCCGCCGAGGTTGACGACGGCCTGGAAGCCGTTGAAGGCGAAGACGACACCGGAGGCGGTGACGGCGGTGAGGACGGCGGACCAGCCGTTGGGGGCGAAGCCGCCGTGGGCGGTGAAGTTCTCGGTGTGGAAGCCGGAGGCGATGAACGCGGCGACCGCGAGGACCGGGATGGCGAACTTCACCAGCGTCAGCACGTTGTTCGCGCGGGCCAGCAGCGCGACCGACCAGTAGCAGGCTAGCCACAGGACGACGGTCAGGAGCAGGGCCATCGCCATGCCGGTGCCCGTCAGGGCGCCGTCGGAGACCAGCCCCTGGGCCCAGCCGAAGTTCCAGGAGGCCATGTACTGGGTACCGGCTATGGACTCGATGGGGATCAGGGAGGCCGTGGCGATCCACACCGCCCATCCGGTGACGAAGCCCAGGACCGGCCCGTGCGAGATGGTGCCGAACCTGGCCATGGCGCCCGGCAGCGGGTAGGCGGCGCCCACCTCGGCGTACGACATCGCGATCAGGCCGATGAAGACGGCGCCGATCACCCAGGCGACCAGAGCGGCGGGGCCGGCGACCTGGGCGGCCTGACCGGCCCCGAAGAGCCAGCCCGAACCGAAGATGGACCCCAGCCCGATCATGATCAGGGCGAAGAGACTGAGGCCTTTGCGGTTGGCCGCGCTCAAATCCATGCTGTGCTGTCCGTTCTGCTGCGGGGTGACCAAAGACAGATCACCCACCTTATGTGCGTTTAGCAGGTCATTCGGCCGCCGAGGACCCCGCCCGCCCATGTGTGGCGGGCATCCACTGCCGTCCCCGGCGCCCGTGACCTCTGTCACCTTCTGTGGCGGAAAGACCGTGCTGCTACGAGGCGGCGCGGTCCCACAGATCGGTGCTGTGCGCGTCGACGAGGGCGCCGACGCGGGTGAGGACGTCGCCGGCGGGCAGCGGGTCCAGGCGCCGCCCGTCCCGCAGCCGCAGGGCGACGCGGCCGTCGGCGGCCTCCGAGGCGCCGATGACGGCTTGGTACGGGACCAGCCGGGCCTGGCGGATGCGGGCGCCCAGGCTGCCGCGTTCGGGACCGGCGACCTCGGCCCGCAGTCCGAGTTCGGCGCACCGCCGGGCGAGGGCGACGGCGTCCGGCACCTCGGCCTCCGAGACCGGGAGCGCCACCAGCTGGGTGGGGGCGAGCCAGGCGGGGAAGGCGCCGCCGTGCTTCTCGACGAGGTGGGCGACGGCCCGCTCCACGCTGCCGATGATGCTGCGGTGGACCATCACCGGCCGGTGCCTCGCGCCGTCCGCGCCGATGTAGTGCAGATCGAACCGCTCGGGCTGGTGGAAGTCGACCTGGACGGTGGACAGGGTGGACTCCCGCCCGGCGCCGTCGGCGACCTGGACGTCGATCTTCGGCCCGTAGAACGCGGCCTCCCCCTCCGCCCGCTCGTACGGCAGCCCCGAGCGGTCGAGGACATCGGTCAGCAGGGCGGTGGACCGCCGCCACATCTCGGGGGCGGCCACGTACTTCCCGCCGGGGCCCGGGAGGGAGAGGCGGTAGCGGGCCGGGCTGATGCCGAGCGCCTCGTACGCCCGGCGGATCATCTCCAGGGCTGCCCCCGCCTCCTGCTCGACCTGGTCGAGGGTGCAGAAGATGTGCGCGTCGTTGAGCTGGATCGCCCGGACGCGGGTCAGCCCGCCGAGCACGCCCGAGAGCTCGGAGCGGTACATGCCGCCCAGCTCCGCCATGCGCAGGGGCAGCTCGCGGTAGCTGTGGGAACGGGACCGGTAGATCACCGCGTGGTGGGGACACAGGCTCGGCCGCAGCACGACCTGCTCGCCGCCGAGGTCCATCGGGGGGAACATGTCGTCGCTGTAGTGCGACCAGTGCCCCGAGATCTCGTACAGCTCGCGTTTGCCGAGCACCGGCGAGTACACGTGCCGGTAGCCCGCCCGCCGCTCCGCGCCGCGGATGTACTCCTCCAGGGCGTGCCGCACGGCCGCGCCGTCGGGCAGCCAGTACGGCAGCCCCGCGCCGATCAGCGGGTCGGTGTCGAACAGGCCCAGCTCACGGCCGAGCTTGCGGTGGTCGTGCATGTCGGTCTCCTCGCGGGTATCGGGCGAGTGACCGCAAGCAGAAGCCCCGGGGCACTCGCCCCGGGGCTTCGGACTCAAGAAAACAGTCAGCGCGCCGGGACACTCTCCGGCGTCGTCGTCATCATGGCAGCGCGCTTCATGCCGATCACCGTAGCAGAGTCGCGTCGATGCCGTTTCCCGGCGGGGGAGTGTGAACAGGCGTGACCCCGCGACCTCAACGCCCGCCCCTGGACCCGGTGGCGAGGACGGCCACGACCGCCACCAGCCCGATGACGATCAGCACGCCTCCCGCCGTCGGCAGCGTGCCCAGCGTGCCGAGCACCGCGACGCCGAGCGCCGAGCCCGCCTGGCGGACGCCGTTCAGCGCGCCCTGCCCGGTGGCGGCGAGTCCGGGCGGGGTGGAGGCCGCCATCTCCGCGGCGGCGCCCGGGATGGAGAGGGTGCCCGTGGCCGCGAGCGCGAGCTCGGCCGCGATGACCAGCGCGAGCGGCGGATGCCCGCCGGCGCACAACGCCAGCAGCACTCCGGCCACCACCGACGCGCCCATACCGGCCGGCAGCACCGGGCGGGCACCGTGGCGGGCCACCAGCCGGCCGGTGAAGAAGGGCATCACGCACACCGGGAAGGTGAGCGGTAGGGAGGCCAGCCCCGCCATGAACGGCGACAGGCCGTATGTGTCCTGCAGGTGGACGCCGAGCATGTACATCCCGCCGAAGAACGCGAAGCAGGACACCGCTGCGGCCACCATCGCGGCCCGTACCCGCGGCAGGGCGAGCAGCGCGGGCGGCAGGACGGGAGCGGTGACGCGGCGTTCGACGGCGGCCAGCGCGGCGAAGGCCAGCAGTGCGAGGGCGATCGGGAGCCACGCGTACGGCGAGGTCTCCCCCTTGATGCCCGCCTCGACCAGGCCGAAGGTGAGCGCGCCGAGCGCCGCGACGGACAGCGGCAGCCCACCGCGGTCCAGGGCGCGCACGGCCAGGGCGGCCGGGGCCGGGAGCCGGCGGGCGAGCAGCAGCGCGGCCAGCGCGATGGGCGGGTTGACCAGGAACACCAGCCGCCAGCCGCCGAGTTCGACCAGGCCGCCGCCCAGCACGGGCCCGGCCGCGGCGCCGAGCCCGCTCAGCGCGGCCCAGGCGCCGATGGCGCGGGTGCGGCGGGCGGGGTCCGGATTCATGGAGATGAGCAGGGCGAGCGAGGCGGGCACCAGACCCGCGCCGGCGGCACCGAGCAGGGCGCGGCCGCCGATGAGCGTGGCGGCGTCGGGCGCGGCGGCGCACAGCGCGGACAGCACGGCGAAGGCGGCGAGCGCGAAGCCGTAGACCCGGCGCGCGCCCCACCGGTCGGCGAACACGCCCCCGGCGAGCAGCAGTCCGGCGAAGACGACGGTGTAGGCGTCGACGGTCCACGGCAGCACGGCGGCGGCGGGACGGAGGGAGTCCTCGATGTCGGGGACGGCGACGTTGAGGACGGAGGTGTCCAGGAGGACGAGCAGGTTCCCGGCCGCGATCCCGGCGAAGGCCAGGCGGGACCCCGGTGGCGGAGGGACATCGCAAGAGGCGTCGGGGGTGCGGGTCAGGCTGTCGGCGGTCATGGGGGAAGAGTGATCCGCCGGCCCTCCGGCGGGCGACGCCGCAATCCCGATGGCCCCATCGGGAAGTCCGATGGGGCCGGGAGGGGCGTCGATAGGGTGGCGGGGTGGACACCCGCTACCTGCGTGCTTTCGTCGCCGTCGCCGACCACGGCGGAATCTCCGCCGCCGCCCAGCAGTTGGGCTACGCGCAGTCGAGTGTGAGCGCCCAACTCAAGCGTCTCGAAGCCGATCTGGGCGCGACCGTACTGCTGCGCGCCGGGACCGGCGCGACGCTCAGCGAGGCCGGCGAGCGGCTGCTGCCGTACGCGCGCGAGGCGCTGGAGCTGGAGGAGCGGATGCGCCGGGCCACGCTCGGCGAACGGCCCAGGCTGCGGATCGGCGCCCAGGAGTCCCTGGCGCACGCGTGGCTGCCGGAGGTCCTGGCCGCGCTGGAGTACGGCGCGGGCGGCACCGGGCAGGGCGCGGACGTCGAGCTCACGGTGGGCAGCCGGGCCCGGCTGGGACAGGCCTTCGGCGCCGGGGAGCTGGACCTGGTGTTCCAGTACGACAACGGGGAGCGGGCCCTCGGCCCGTCCGCGGTGGTGGGGCACGACCGCACGGTGCTGGTGGGGGCCGCCGCACACCCCCTGGTGCAACAACAGCCGGTGACACCGGAACAGGTGCTCGCCTACGACTTCCTGGTCGCCGAGCCGGGCTGCATCTCGGAGATGCTGGTGGACCGCTTCGGGCAGGACCTGCTCGCCGGGGCGCAGCTCACGATGGTCACGGGCTCCCTCTCCGCGCTGCTGCGGCTGACCGGACACGGCCGGGGCCTGTCGCTGCTGCCGGAGCCGGCGGTCGCACGGGAGCTGGAGGAGGGCGAACTCGTCGAACTCCGGCTCGCCGAACCCACCCGCCCCGTCAGCATCGTCGCCCAGTGGCACCCCCGGCTCGGCCTCGCCGAGCGGCCCCTGCGCACCCTCCTCGACCTGGCCCGCCGCGCCGACCCCCTACAGGAGGCCTCGCGCCCGGCCGAGGCCTCCTGAGCCGGATGCCGCCGCGGGCGCGGGAACGCGCTCCAGGACCCCGCCCGCGAACACGTCGTACAGCGGCAGCGTCTCCAGATGCACATAGCCGATGTGGCAGTCGCACACGGCCAGCGGACAGGGGCGGGGCGACAGGGCGGCACGGTAGGAACCGTCGTACAGATTGCCCAGTTCGGCGCGGACGAAGTGGCAGCGGCGCACCGTGCCGTCGCCGTCCACGGAGATGACGGACTCCCCGGTGCGGCACGGCAGCCCGGCCGAGCGGTGGGGATGGCGGCTGTACGGGAACAGCGGGTCGAGCGCGGTCCAGAGGCCGGCCTCCTCGTCCGTGTACGTACGGCCCTCGGCCGCGTTCACCCACAGATAGACGTGGCCGGGAAGGGCCGCGCGCAGCCGCCGCGCGTCGTCCAGGTGCTCGGGGAGACCGACGATCCCGACGCTGAACCGCACACCCAGATCGGCAAGTCGGCGCGCCTTCGCGAGGAAGCGCTCATAGGGAGTCTGCCCCGGGTGGTAGGTGCACCACAGGGCGACGCTGTCGAGGTCGGCGTCCGTCAGCCAGTCCGTGCGGCAGCTGAGATTGGTCTGGATCGCCACGCGCCCGACGTGCGGCTGGTGCGACAGCGCGACGAGCGCGCCGCGGTACCAGGAGCGCACCAGCCCCTCGCCCCACGGGGTGAACAGGACGGAGAGGCGGTCGCCGGTCTGCCGCCCGGCCCAGCCCGTGAACCGTTCGAGCGCCGCCCGGTCGGCCCGCAGCCGCTCCGTGCTGTCCCGCCGCTTCGCGAACGGGCAGTAGGGACAGTCGTAGTCGCAGGACGCGAGCGGCCCGCGGTAGAGGATCGTCAGGTCCATCGGCGCGCTCACCTCGACTCGTACGCGGCCATCGCGGCCCGCACCCCGGGGGAGAACAGCGCGGGGCCGAGCGCGTCCGAGTGCGCGAGGCCCTCGGGGGACAGGCACAGCCGCCCGGACGGGCCGTCGGCGAGCCAGCCGTGGGCCGCGAAGGCGTCGAGCTCGGCGGCGAAGTCCCCGTACGGGTCGGTGCCGAAGCGCAGCCGGTAGTCCTCCAGCGGCATGCCCTCGGCCTGGAGCAGCGACTGCAGCAGATGGCGGCGGCGGGCCTCGTCCTCGTCGACGTACCGGCCGTGCGCGGCGCGCGTGAAGTCCTCCGTGGCGGTGTAGTCGTCGATGATCGTGCGGATCTCGCGCATGTCGACCGCGTAGTCGAAGGAATAGTGCAGCGCCGAGGTGTAGGAGCGGGCGCCGCAGCCGAGGCCGATCATGCCGTCGGTCTGGCATGCGTAGTCGTCCAGGCCCTGCGCCGGCGCGTCCGAGCGACGGAACATCCGCATGGACACCTGCTCGTAGCCCTGCGCGAGAAGGTGGTCGCGGCCCTGCCGGTACAGCCGCAGGCGCTGCTCGTCCCAGGCGCGCTCCGCGCACGCGGAGGAGTCCGCGTGCCGGCCCAGGCCCGTCAGCGGCCGTACGTACAGCGGATAGAGGTAGATCTCCTCCGGGTGCCAGGCCAGCGCCGCGTCCAGGGAGAGGCGCCAACTGGCCGCGGTCTGGCCGTCGATGCCGTAGATGAGGTCGATGTTGAGGACCGGGATGCGGGCGTCCCGGATCCGGCCCAGCGCCGCCTCGACGTCCGCGCGCCGCTGCGGGCGCACGGCCGCACGTGCCTCCTCGTCGACGAAGCTCTGCACGCCCAGGCTCAGCCGCGTCGCGCCCCGCCCGGCGAGGACGGCGAGCCGGTCGGCGGTGGCGGTCGCGGGGGAGGCCTCGACGGACAGCGGTATCGCGCTCAGGTCCGCGCCCATCCGCTTCTCCGCGATGTCGCAGAGCCGCTCCAGCTCGGCCGCCTCCAGGAAGGTCGGCGTGCCGCCGCCGAAGGCGGCATTGGCGAAGCGCACGGGCGCCGCGTCCCCGAGCGCGTCACGGACGGCCGTCGCCTGCCAGTCGAGCGCGTCAAGATAGCGGCCGGTCAGCTCGTCGGGCGCGCCGATGCGGGTGAAGAGGTTGCAGAACCCGCAGCGCACCTCGCAGAACGGTATGTGGAGATAGAGCGAGAGGGCGTCCTTCGGCTCCCGCTCCCACAGGGCTTCCAGGGCGGGGCGGTCGTCGAGGGGGCGGTAGGCCGTCTTGTGCGGATAGGCGTAGACGTAGGACTGGTACGGGCGGGGCGGCACGGGCGCGCTCATGCGGACGGCTCCAGGAAGAAGTGGGCGTAGGGCACCGTCCATACGGCCTCGTGGCCGAGGCGGTGGCCGGTGTAGCCGTCGTCGCCGTAGGCCGTGCCGTGGTCGGAACAGACGACGGCGAAGCAGCGCCGCCGCGAACTCACCGCGGCGAACAGCCGCGGCAGGTGCCGGTCGATGTACTCCAGGGCCGCCGCGTGCGTCTCGCGGCTGTCGCCCGCCTCGCGGGTCGCACCCGGCAGATGGAACCAGTTGGGCTGGTGCAGCGCGGACGCGTTGACGAACAGGAACAGCCGCTGCTCGTGCGGGAGCCCGGCGATCACCTTCTCCGCGCGCTCGACCTGCGCCTCGAACGAGACCGGTGACGCCACCCCGAACTCCGGCTCCCAGTGGCTCTCCTGGAACAGTCCCGGCAGCACGCCGCCGAGCGCCCCCCGCTTGTTGAAGAAGCCGACACCGCCGACGCACACCGTGCGGTGGCCCGCCGCGGCCAGCCCCGACACGAGGTCGGGGGTGTCGAAGACGAACGTGCGCCCCGCGGTCGTCTCACTGCCCGCGAACCGCGCGGCGAACAGCCTCGGGTGCGGCCCCGGCGCCGCCGGAGTGGGCAGGAACCCCGCGAACATCGCCTGGTGCGAGGCATAGGTGAAACTGCCGGGCGCGTGCCGCTTCTCCCAGCGCCCGCCCGGGAGATGACGGGCCAGATTCGGCAGCCGGCCCGCGGCGGCCAGCTCGACGGCGATGTCGTGGCGGAGCGTGTCGAGGGTGAGCAGCAGAATGTCGTCGCGGCCCACGACCTCGTTCATGTCGGGGCCGTCCGGGCCGAGGTGGGGGCTGGGTGGATCGGCGGATTCCGCGGGGCCGTACGGGTCAGGCTGCTTCATACGTGTTCCTTGATCGGTGGTGCTGACGGGTCCTGAGGGGCCCGTCTCCTATAGAGGCCGCGACCTGCGCCCCGTACGTGTCCTGCCCCTCGGCCCCGCTGCCCGGCAGGCCCGTGAGCCCCGGCAGCAGATCGCCGAAGGCGTTGACCTCGCCGACGGCGAACCGCCGCCAGCCGACGGCCGGCAGGAGGTCGACGCCCACGCAGAGCGTGCGGGGGAAGCAGGCGGCGGCGCGCTCGCAGATCTCCAGGGCCCGGGCCCACCGGTCGCCCGCCGCCTCGACGGCGGCGGCCAGGTCGCCGCGGGCGCCGCCGAGGTGGAGGTTCGTCAGAGGGGAGCGGCTGGTGCGGACGACGGCATGGGTGGCCCGCCCCGCGACGACCACGACCCGCAGGTCGGCCGTGCGCGCGTGCAGCGAGGCCTTGGGCAGCCAGCGCTCGACGTGCAGGCCGTCGGGAGCGAGCGTGTCGACGATCGCGGCGATCTCGCGCTCGTCCGTGTAGCGGCGCAGCCGCAGGGAGTTGTGGAGCAGGCCGTCCGGCGACAGCTCGACCGAGGTCGTCGCCCGGATCCGGCCCGGCCCCGCCCTCTCCACGGCGAGCACGCCGGACGCGGACGAGCCGTGGGCGGGCTTGACGAAGACCCGCGCCATGCCGTGCCCGCCCATCAGCGCCCGCACGTCCTCCCAGCCGCGCACCGGCACGGCCCCTCCCGACGTGGGCGAGGCCGGCACCGGCACCCCGGCCCGGTCGAGCAGGCGGTGGCAGCGCCGCTTGTCGAAGAGCACGGCCAGCTCGTCCGGGTCGTCGAGCCGCACACCGCCGCGCAACGACCGCACGGCGGCGGTGAACCGCCCGTACCAGCGCGCGCCGCCCTCCACACGGGTCGGCACGCCCACGCCCCGCAGGGCCCGGTCGACCTCGGCGTCCTCACCGGGCGAGTCCAGGCGTACGGTCTCGTCGGCCCCGAACTCCGCGCCGCCGTCCCGCAGGACGTCCCGCCACGCGACGATGCGCGGCCCGGGGAGCCGGGCCGCCCGCACCGCGGCCGTGAAGAGCCGCACGCGGCGGTTCTCCGGATTGCCGACGACCGCGAAACGGGGGCCGTGCTGGGTACCGCCCGGTGATGACATGACGTTCGCTCCGGCCTTCGCTATTCGCTCACGGAGATGTAGCGCCAGACCGTGTCGTCGTCCTCGTACACCTCGGCGTCGTCCGCGTCGAGATCGAGCTCCACACCGGCCGGCTGCAGAGCCTCCCGTATGCGGGTGCACAGCGCATCGCTCATGTAGTGGTGGTGCAGGTCGAGCTTCTTCAGGTGGGTGAGCGGCCGGCCCGCCAGGAGCGCCTGCGCGCCCTCGTCGGTCAGCACACCCATCGAGAGGTCGAGGACCTCCAGGCGCGCCACGACCGGAGCGGAGGCCAGCGCCGCCGCGACCGCGTCCTGGATCTCGCTGTTGCGCAGCGCCAGATGCCGCACGCGCGGCAGCCGGTCCCCGGCGAGGAACGGTTCGAGGTCCGCGACGGCCGCGTCACCGCCGTACTCGGACGTGCCCAGCCACAGGTCGAGGCGCTCCAGAGCGGGCAGTTCACTCGCCGCGATGCCGCGCACCGCCTCGACGGGCAGACCGCCGGTCTCCACCGTGAGGGAACGCAGCCGCTCGTGCCGGACGGCGGGGAAGACGAGGCCGCTGCCCCCGCGGACCCCGAACTCCTCCAGCTCGGGGAAGCCGTCGAGGAGCGGAGTCACGCACCCCTGCGTGATCCAGGAGATCTCGCACTCCTCCGACACCATGTCGCCCAGGAACAGGGCACGCAGCGCGGGCAGCCGGTCGCGCGCCGCCAGCAGCGCCTCGATCACGGCGTCGGGCCCCGTCTCGTACGGCTCGCTCCACGCGCCCACGATCAGCGCCCGCACCCGCGTCGTGTCCACGGCCCGGAGGAACCGCGCGAAGGCGTCCTGCCACGGCTCCTCGCTCTCGTACGCGTCCACCGCGACGCGCCAGGCCACGGACTCCGGTGCGGGCAGCTCGGGATGCTTCTCCTCGGCGTCCGGGCCGTCGGTGTCCGGGTCATCGGTGCCCGGGAAGGGGAAGGAGAACGCGGGCAAGCCGTGCAGCTCCCGCAAGTGTTCGTAAATGGCCATGCCTGCCTGCTCCTCGGTACGGTGCCGTCGCTCGCTCGATGTGCCAGGCAGTTGTACCAAGCGGCACTGACAACGCCGGGGTGGGGGCGCACGCCGGTGGCCTCGTACCCTCCCTGTACGCGTCCCGACGAACGACAAGGCCCCGCATGCTCCCGACTCACCGGCGCCGCCCCCGCCACTGGGCACTCGCCCTGGCCGCCCTGGCCCTGACCCTGACGGCGTGCGGCGGCCCCCCGGCCTCTCACGCGCCGTCGAGTCCGGCGACCACGGCGACCACCCCCGGTCTGCGCCTGGTGTGGTCGGACGAGTTCACCGGACCCGCCGGGAGCCGGCCCGATCCGGCGAAGTGGGTGCACGACACGGGCGCGGACGGCTGGGGCAACCACGAATGGGAGAACTACACCGACCGCCCCGACAACGCCTCGCTCGACGGCAAGGGCAACCTGAACATCACCGCCCGCCGCGCGCCCGCGCCGGGCACGCGCTGCGCCGTCGGCCCCTGCGACATCACCTCGGCCCGGCTCATCACCCGCGGGACCTTCGCCCAGCGCTACGGCCGCTTCGAGGCACGCATCAAGGTGCCCGCCGGACCGGGGCTGTGGCCGGCCTTCTGGATGCTCGGCGACGACCAGGGGGACCACCCCTGCCAGGACCCCAAGTGCGGCGAGATAGACATCATGGAGCAGGTGGGGGCCAAGGAGGCCGACACCGTCTGGGGCTCCGCCCATGGCCCCGGCTACTCCGGCGAACACGGCCTCACCAAGGACTACCGCCTCCCGGACGGGCGGCCCTTCTCGGACGACTTCCACGTCTTCGCCGTCGACTGGCAGCCCGGCGGACTCGCCTTCTCCGTGGACGGCCACACCTACCAGACCCGCACCCCGGCCGACGCCCAGGGCAAGGAATGGATCTTCGACCACCCCTTCTTCCTGCTGCTCAACCTCGCGGTGGGCGGCGACTGGCCCGGCCCACCGGACGCCACCACGGCGTTCCCGGCGACGATGACGGTGGACTACGTACGGGCCTACGCGCCGTCATGACCGCGACGGTGCGGGGCCGTCGCGGCCCGGCCCCGCGGGCGCTCAGTTCGCTTCCGACGCCTCCAGCAGGTCGCGGACGTCTTCGGCGGTGGTCTCCTGGAGCTCCTCCGCGACGAGCAGCCAGCGGGTGATGCCGACCGATTCGAGGAAGGGCAGGTCGTGGCCGGCGATCAGGAGCGCGCCCTCGTAGGAAGCGAGAGCACTCGTCAGCTGCCGCACACTGGCCACGTCCAGGTTGTTGGTCGGCTCGTCCAGCATCAGCAGTTGCGGGGCCGGTGCGGCGAGCATTGTCGCCGCCAGGGCGGCCCGGAAGCGTTCGCCGCCCGACAGAGTGCCCGCCGGCTGTTCGGCGCGTGATCCCTTGAACAGGAACCTCGCGAGCTGGGCGCGGACGTGGTTGTCGGTGACGCCGGGGGCCGACCGGGTCACGTTCGCCGCGACGCTCAGCTCCTCGTCCAGCACGTCCAGGCGCTGCGGAAGGAACCGCAGCGGCACGTACGTCCTGGCCTCGCCGGACAGCGGCGCGAGCTCCCCGGCGAGGGTGCGCAGCAGCGTGGTCTTGCCAGCTCCGTTGCGCCCGACCAGCGCGATGCGTTCGGGCCCGTGCACCCGCAGGTTCCCCTTGCGCAGCCTGCCGAACCGCGGGCGCAGCCCGTCCAGACTCAGGACGGCGCGGCCCGCGGGCACGGCGGTGTGGGGGAGGCTCACCCGGATCTCGGTGTCGTCGCGGATCGCGTCCGCCGCGGCCTCCCGCCGCTCGCGCGCCGCGTCGAGACGGTCCTCCTGCAAGCCGCGGAGCTTGTCCGCCGACTCCTGTGCGGACCGCTTGCGTTCGCCTGCGACGATTCTCGGGGCCCGCCGCTGGGCGTCCATCTTCTTGCTGTGCCGTTGGCGGCGGGCCAGCTTGATCCGGGTCTCCTCCAGCTCGCGCTTCTGCCGCTGCACGTCCGCCTCGGCGGCGCGCAGCATCCGCCCGGCCGCCTCCTGCTGCGCGGCCAATGCCTCCTGGTACGCGGACCAGCCGCCTCCGTACCAGCTCACCGATCCGGACCGCAGCTCGGCGATGCGGTCCACACGCTCCAGCAGGTCACGGTCGTGGCTCACCACGACCAGCACACCGGAGCGCCAGGAGTCGACGGCCTCGTAGAGCCGACGGCGCGCGAACAGGTCGAGGTTGTTGGTCGGTTCGTCGAGCAGCAGGACGTCAGGACGCTCCAGGAGCAGTGCCGCCAGCCGCAGCAGAACGGTCTCCCCGCCGGACATCTGCCCCACGGTGCGGTCCAGTTCGACGCCGCCGAGCCCGAGCGAGCCGAGCGTCGCCAGCGCCCGCTCCTCGACGTCCCAGTCGTCGCCGACCGTGCCGAAGTGCTCCTCGCGCACATCTCCGGCCTCGATGGCGCGCAGCGCGGCGCGGCGTCCGGCGATGCCCAGAGCCTGGTCGACGCGCAGCGCGGTGTCGAGGGTGACGTTCTGCGGAAGGTGGGCGAGGCTGCCGCCGACGGTCACCGACCCCTGCGAGGGGCGCAGCTGTCCGGCCAGCAGCCGCAGCAGGGTGGACTTGCCCGTGCCGTTGGCCCCGACGAGGCCGGTACGGCCCCGGCCGATGCCGAGGGAGAGCCCGTCGAGGACGGCCGTGCCGTCCGGCCACCGGAAGGAAAGGGCGGAGCAGGTCAGGGAGGCGCCGGGTGTGACGGTGTGGGTCATGGTTTTCTCGCAGTCGCAAGCGCAGTGGATCGGGGGCTTTGTGTGCGAGCACCACGCGGCGACCAGGCCGAAAGAGGGGTGCGGTCCTCCGGAGAACGAGGGACGGCTCATGCACCGAGGTCGCATCCACGCGGGGTCACGGGCGCCGGGAAAGCCGACGGCGGCGTGACGGGCGTACGGACGAAGCCGTACCGCGTGATGATCGCGAACCTCAGATGCGCAACGTCCACCTCTATCGGAGACGACAGGACCCTGGCACTGTAACGCGACCGCTCACGCCGGTGCGACCGAATTTCCGTCCCCGCCCGGGTGGGTGGGACCATGGACGCATGGACGAGGAAGCGATCCCGGTCCTCCGCGTGCCGGCGGTGACCTGATGGCGGCTGATCCCGGCACCCACGGCCCCGCGGTCTTCGAGGCGGCGACCGGCGCCCACGCTCCCGCCGCCTCGTCCGCGCGAGCGCGCGAGGCGGCGGTGCGAGCCGCGTTCGACGGGCTGCTGCAGATCCGGCGGCTGATGAACAGCGAGGCCGCCGACCCCCTCGCGGTACCCGCCGCGTGGGAGTGCCGTCGGCCGGTCCGCGCCGTCGCCCTCAGCCTGGAGGCCGCCGGCATCCCGCCCTCGGCCGTCGCCCCCGACGGCCAACGGACCGCGACCGGCTACCACGTCACCACAGGCACCCCGCCCACCGCCGCCCGCGTCGAATGGCTGGGCCCACCCGGAAGCGGCGCCCAGTACCAGCAGCACACCGAACTCCGGCGCTGCGCCGACGTCCTGCGCGGACTCGGCTGGGAAGCCCTCGAATACCAGGGACCGCGCCGCCGCCGCTACCTCGACGTCGAACCCGGACCGGGCGCGCCTCCGCCCCGGTGAGCAATACGCGGTGCCGCAGGGGGAGGGGACGGAGTGAAACGTCTCCCCGTACGTCAGCGGGGATCGTCCCCCCGGTCCGCCGGCGGCAGGGTGGCGGAGGTGAGGAAGTACGTGACGGCATAGAGGAACCGGCCGGCTCGGATCGCGTCGTCGACGAGGGTGTCGAAGCGGTGCGCCTCGGAGCGGTCGAGGTGGCCGCGGTCGGCGAAGACACCGGCCCAGTCGCGGATGCCCATCGTGCCGTCGAACGATGCGTCGGCGAAGGGCAGTCGGTGGCTGTCGGCCACGGCCACCCGCCGCAGGCGACGACCTCGGCACCGGTTTCGGCGGCGAGTTCGCGCGCGGCGTTCCCGGTCCCGGCCCCGACGTCGAGGAACCGCCGCCCGGGCCGGGCCCGCAGCAGGTCGCGTTAGCGCTGCTTGTACGAGACGAAGAACGGCTCGCCCTGCAAGCGGTGGAGCGCGTCGACCAGCCGTACCGGGTCGTGGTGCGTGTCGATGTGGGAGAAGGCGTGCGGCACATAGTGGTCGCTCATGGCGGGACCCTATGCCGGCGACGCCGGTGCGTATCAGGCCCCGCGCAGGTCACGTGAGGCGGCGCAGGAACACGTCGACGACCTTGTCCGTGTCGTCGGGGACGAGATTGTCGGCGGCGCTGGTGAACACCGCCGTACGGCCGAAGAAGTCGACCGCCACCCCGTACGAATCGCCGTTGGCCGGGGTCCCGTTGTCCGCGACGTCGAGCCGCTCGACGGAGCCGGTCAGCAGGTCCCTGGCGTAGACGGCCGAGTGGCCGTCACTTCCGCCGGGGACCAGGTTGGTGGCGGTGGAGGTGAAGAACACCTTCCGGTCGTCGGCGCTCATGACCGGGCCACGGGACTCGCCCTGGGCCTCGGCCCCGTCGTGGGCGAGGCTCAGGCGCCGGGTGGTGCCGGTCAGCAGATCCCGGGCGTAGACGTCCGACGTGTGCGTGGTCTTGCCCGGTACGACGTCGGAATTGCGGGTGGAGAAGAGCGCGTAGCGCCCGTCGGGGCTGAGACCGATGTCGGTCGCCCCGGCACTGCGGCCGTCGAGCTGCCGGGCGGCGAGCTCGGTCCGGCCGGTGCGCATGTCGTGGACGTAGAAGGTGCTCAGCCGCGGCTTGGTCAGCCCCGGACCTGCCTCGGCCTGCTTGGCCTCGTCCAGGCCGCCGAGCGACAGGAACCCGACCTTGCTGCCGTCGGCGCTGATGACCGGCGCCGCGGAGCGAGTACCCGCCTGGCTGCCGTCCGACCGGACGCTCACCCGCTGCGTGGTGCCCTTCCAGCGGTCCCGTACGTAGACGGCCACCGGATCGGTGCTCGGCCCGGGAACGAGATCGGTCCGGTCGGAGGAGAAGGCGACGAACCGGCCGTCGGCGCTGATGGCCGGTTCGTACGACGTGCCCTGCTGCTGGTTCTTGTTCTCCAGGAGGAGCTCGGTCCGCCCCGTCCTGCGGTCACGGACGAAGAGATCGGTGTCCCCGGGGCGCTTGTCAGGGGACAGGTTGTCGGCCCTCGACTCGAAGACGGCGTACCGCCCGTCGGCGTTGAGCGCGATGTCGAACGAGGAGTCGTCGGCCGGGGTGCCGTCGCTCGCGACGTTGGCCTGTTCGACCGCGCCGGTCCGTAAGTCCTTGATAAACAGGTTGACGCCGTCATGGGTACCGGGCGTCAGATCGGTGGCCCGGGATCTGAAGGTGGCGTAGCGGCCGTCGGCGCTGATGCCGGCGGTGTACGACTCGCCGTTGGCCTGGGCGCCGCCGGCGGTCACGCTCACCCGTTCCGTACGCGGCCGTTGGTGCTCGGCGCCGGAAGCCACCGGCACGGTGACCGCCGCGCAGGCACTCAACGCGGTGACCAGCATGGCGGCTCGTGCGAGACAACGCATGGTTCCCCCCTCTGGGACGGGACACGAAAGGTCAGGAACGCAGCCAAGCCGCGCGACCGGCCCCGGTCAATGGGGAAGAGCAGCCTCCGCCGCGGATAAGGCAGTTGTCGGACACGGCGCGCGCCGCGGCCCCGGCCGGGGGTCACCCCGCGCGCAGCCACTCGTCCAGAGCGATGAAATCCGCGTCCGTGAGGCCCTGCCGGGGATCGACGTGATGGAGAAGGGCCCGTCCCGGGTGGTGCGCCGCCACCCAGGCCCGGTCGGCCTCGGTGATCTCGTCGTCGACCCAGGCGAAGGGGCGGCCGTCCGCCCAGGCGAGGAGAGCCCGGGTCTTCCAGTGCAGCCCGCCCCGCTCGTCCTCGTCGGACGGCTCCGGCCAGACCACCACCGGCAGCTCGGGCAGACCGAGCCGTGGCGCGACGCACTCGTTCGCCTCCGACATCCACGTCGTGGCCCACACCAGATCGCACGGGAGCGCTGTCAATCGGGGGCCGTACGCGGGGTTGATCCTGGCCAGCAACGGATTCGCGTCCTCGGGGCCCGTCCCGTACGTGGGATACCCGCCGGGAAGCTGTTGCGGCGTCGCCCCGAACGGGATGAGCGGTCCGTCGACGTCGAGGAAGAGGAGGGGGTGCTGTGCAGAGCTGATCACCACTGCACCGTAGCGGCCGGGCGGGCCGCCGCGGCATCGCGGGGTTCACCGCCGGCCGCCGTCGCGGGCATGCTGGATCCGTGTGACAGGAGCAACCGACCTTCAGGATGGTGTCGCCGTGTTGTACGCATTCGGCTTCGAGCGCATCGGCGTCGTGGTGAGCGACCTCTATTTCGTCGATCCCGACCCGGAGCCAGGGCAGGAGAGCCCCGAGCGCGGGGTCCGTCTGGAGCTTCGGCTCCTCGAACGCGGGGAGTTGAAGGGGGACATCTACTCCGCACGGCCCATCGCGATCGACAGGCCGCTCTGGCGCGTCGATCTGCTGGAGTCGGTGGACTCCGCCCCCGGGAGTTTCGACCGCACCCACCACCACCCGAATTTCCGGGGCTGGAATCCGGGTTCGAGGGTGTTCGTCAAGGAGCTGTCCGCCGACCCCGTGCACTGGCTGACCGGGAAACTCTCCGATGTCACCGGCCTGCTGGAGGAGATCGGGCTGTCCCCGGAGGAGATCGCGCCGACGGATCCGGCCGACCTCCACGCGGCCGTACCGCAGATCATGGACGCCGTCGGCCGCCTGCTCGACGGCGTCCACGCGGGGGAGCTCGCGGTGGCGCCCGGTGATGATCCGGTCAGCAGCGCTCGGGTCAGCTGGCTCTGACCGTCCGGGGCGCCGGGCCCATGGAGGGAACCCGGCGCCGCGGACCGTTCCTCCGCGGCTCAGGAGCGCGCGTCGGAGCGGGAGCGCTCCAGGGTGAAGGTGTCCACCGGCGTCAGATCGCCATGAGGGCCGTCGAAGGTGTAGTACGTGACCCGCATCGAGGTCCGGCCGCCGCGCCGGTCGCCCGGGTCGACGTCGAATGCGGCGAACCCGTGGGTGTACTTGCGGTCCTGGACGGCCGCCCACGGCGCGTCCTCGGAGATCCAGACGGGCTCCTTGTGTCCCGAGGGCGTCGTCTTGTCGCTCAGCCCGACGAGGACCCGGGCCTTGGGGGTGTCGAAGAGGTCGTCCTGAGTGGTGGCGATGTTCCCGCCACCACCGATGATCATGTGGACGGTGCCCTTGCCCGTGTCGATCACATCGGTCCGGGTGGAGACGGGAACCGGGGTGCGGGCGTCGTTCGGGAGGGTGCCGCGCACCGGGTGCGACCGCTCGTAGTGGTGCTCGTGCCCGCTGACCACCAGGTCGACACCGTACTGGTCGAACAGCGGACCCCACGCCTCGCGCACCCCCAGGTCGCTGCCCGCCGACCTGGTGCTGGAGATCATCGGCTGGTGCATGCACACCACGATCCAGTCGATGCCGCGGTCCGACCGGGCCGCCTTCAACTCGCGCTCCAGCCAGCGCCGCTGGGCACCTCCGGAGTAGCCGTGCACATAGGTGTCCCCGCCGTCCTGGAGCGCCACGTCGTCGTTGGCGAGACTGATGAAGCGGACCGCGCCGACGGTGAACGCGTACCACATGCCCCGGGTCTCCTCGTCCGAGGAGGCGGCCGACTCCGGCAGCGCGAAGTACGTCTGGTAGCCGGCGGCGCCGATGGGACCGTTGTCCTTCTCGTTCTCGTGGTTGCCGGCGCACGGCATCCAGGGGCGCAGCCGGGTGGAGCGGCTGTTGTTGATGAACCAGTCCGCCCACGTCGCCGTCCGGCTCATCCCCCACGCACCGGCGATCGCCGCGTAGCAGAGGTCGCCGTTGATCAGATTGAACAGCGGGCCGACCCGCTCCACGGCGGAGACGATGTCCGCGGAAGCCGGCGAGCCGACCTGGCTGCTGGTGTGCAGCGGGAAACGGTTGACGGGGGAGGGGACGCCGTCCGGAAGGTGGATCACCCGCCGCAGGTTGGGTGTCGCCTGGTCGCCGAAACTGGTGAAGGTGAACGCGCTGCGGCCGCGCGGCGCCGTGGTGAACGAACCGGTCTCCGGGCTCGCCCCGTCGTGCCCGGCCGCGTACAGATACGTGGTCGCCGGGCGGAGGCCGGTGATCCGGGCGTGGTGGACGTACACCTCCTCCTTCGCCAGGCCGTCCCGGTACGTCTTCGTCTCGGCGTCGATCACCCGGCCGTGCCCTCCGTCGGGCGAGCCCAGCCGCACCTGCGGGCGTCGCACCGACTGCGGGGTGATCCAGGAGACGGTCATCTCGGACGAGGGGTCCGAACCGAACTGCAGGTGTATGCCCAGCACGCTGGGCGCCCCCAGCCGGTGCGGCTTGGATTGCAGCAGCGGCCCGGCGGATGCCTGCCCGGCATTCGGCGCGGCGGTCGCCTCCCCGGCGGCCCCGACGACCGAGACGGCCGCCACGGCCGATGAGCCCTTGAGTACGGATCTGCGCGAGATCGCCATGAAACACCCTTTTCACTGTGGGGAGTTGATGCTCCAGAGCACCGCACTGTAAGTGATCACTCGCTGATCCACCTATGACCGAAGCCACGGGGTGCGACTCGCCCGGGCGCGACCGCGGAGAGGACGGAGGCCCATGGCGCCGGGACGGATCGCACACGGCCGAAGACGCTCTTGAGCCCGCCCGCACCGGGTGGAACAGTGAGCCGAGGGGAGGGGGTTCCGCATCCATGCGCGAGGAGAACACCGGCGCTGCCCCCGAGGCTGAGGACCAGGAGACGGAACCCGTCGACGCGGCCCGCGAACTGCGCCGATTACGCCAGGAACAAGGCATCTCGCTGGCCGCCCTGTCGCGCAGGGCGTTCTACAGCAAGGGCCACCTGAGCAAGGTGGAGAACGGCGAGAAACCCCTGACACTCGATCTGGCCCGGGCCTGCGACCGGGCGTTGGACACCGGCGGCGTGCTGGAGGAACTGCTTCCGGGAGCCAGGTCCGACGCGCGCGCCGACCCGGAGACCCACGCGAGCGGCGTGTGCCCGTACCGAGGGCTGGCCGCCTACCGCCCCGACGACGCCCGCTGGTTCTTCGGACGGGCCCAGGCCACCGCCCACTTGCTGGCCAAGCTGACGGAGCGGCTGGAGGAGGACGGGCCCCTGCTGGTCGTCGCCCCTTCGGGCGCCGGAAAGTCGTCCCTGCTCCGAGCAGGGCTGATACCGGCACTCGCCCGCGGCGTCCTCCCCGCCGCGGGGTCCGGCCGGTGGCCGGTGATCCTGCTGACCCCGGGAGAGCATCCGGTCGAACAGCTCCTTTCCAGGATCGCCGAGGCGACGGGAGCCTCCCGCTCCGGCCTCTCCCGGGCCCTGGCCCGTTCCGCGCGGCGCCTGGCCGCCACGGTGTCCGCCGCCGCGAACCCGGAACCCTCACCTCCCCCTCACTGGACGGCCCGCGAAGCAGCCCGGGTGGTGCTGGTCATCGACCAGTTCGAGGAGACCTTCACCCTCTGCCAGGACCCCCGTGAACGCCACACCTTCATCCAGGCACTGCACGCCCTGGCCTCCCGCACCCAGGAGGACGGCCGGCCCGAGCGTCCGGCGGGACTCGTCGTCCTGGGAGTCCGCGCGGACTTCTACGGCCAGTGCCTGGCCCATCCCGAGCTGGTCTCCGCCCTGCAGAACGGCCACGTCCCCCTGGGCCCCATGAACCTGACGCAACTCCGGACGGCCATCACGGGACCCGCCCAGGAAGCGGGACTCGACATCGAACCAGGGCTCACGGAAATCCTCCTCCGCGACGCCACCCTGACCTCGAACACCACCGAGAACACCCCCGACACCCCGCGCCCGGGCATCCTGCCGCTCCTCTCCCACGCCCTCCTGACCACCTGGCAGCACCGCGAGGACAGCACCCTGACCGTGGCCGGCTACCAGCTGACCGGCGGAATCTCGGGAGCCGTCGCCGCCACCGCGGAACGCGCGTACACCACACTGCTCCCCGACCAGCGGAACGTGGCACGCCAACTGCTGCTCCACCTCGTCCGCGTCGACGACACCGGCGAGACGAGCCACCGCATGGAACGCGACAGGCTGCTGCGGCGCGCCCATGAACCGAGGACCGCCGCGGCGGTCCTCGACGTCTTCGCCCGGGCCCGCCTGTTGACCCTGGACGCAGAACACGTGGAACTGGCCCACGAGGCCCTCCTGCGCGCCTGGCCCCGACTGCGCGAATGGATCGACGAGGACCGCACGGGGCTGCGCACCCGGCAGTCGCTCCTGGACGCGGCCGAGGCATGGGACCGCGAAGGCCGCGACGCGGCCCTGCTCTACCGGGGCACCCGCCTGGCCCTCGCCCGCGAGTGGGCCGCCGACCCCGCACGCCGCGTCACCCTGGGCCCCGTCGCACAGGCATTCCTCGACACCGGCACCCGGCACGAGGCCGCGGAACGCAAACAGGAGCGTTGCCGCACCCGGCGGCTGCGCCAACTGGTCGGCAGCCTCGCCGTCCTCATGGCCCTCGCCCTGGTCGCCACGGGAATGGCCTTCCGGCAACGGCAGACCGCCATCACCGCGCAACACGAGGCCCAGTCCCGGCAACTGGCCGCCCAGTCCGGCGCCCTGATCGATTCCGACCCCGACCTCGCCTCACTGCTGGCCATCCAGGCCCACCGGACCAGCCCCACCGACGAAGCCACCGCCGGCCTCTACGCAGCCGCCGCGCTCCCTCTTCGCCACCGCCTCACCGGCCATACCGACACGGTGGCGTCGGTGGCGTACAGCCCGGACGGAAAGACGCTCGCAACCGGCAGCTTCGACAAGACCGTACGGCTCTGGAACACGGCAGGCGGCGAGCTCCGCAAGACGCTGACCGGCCATACCGGCATGGTGAATTCCGTGGCGTTCAGCCCGGACGGCAGGACCCTGGCCACCGGCAGCTCAGACAAGACCGTACGGATCTGGGACGCGACCAGTGGTGAACTGCGCGACACCCTCATCGGCCATGCGGACACGGTGGCGGCGGTGGTGTTCAGCCCCGATGGCAAGACGCTCGCGACAGGCGGCTCGGACAAATCCGTGCGGCTCTGGGACATGACCACGGGGAAGCCCCGCCACGTCCTCACCGGCCATACCGGCGCCGTGACTTCGGTGGTGTTCGGCCCTGACGGAAAGACCCTCGCCTCCGCGAGCGGGGACAGGAGCGTACGGATTTGGGATGCGGTCAAAGGCGAACCCCGCAACACCCTTACCGGACACACCGATACGGTGACCTCGGTGGCCTTCAGCCCGGACGGCAAGAGCCTCGCCACCGGCAGCATCGACAAATCCGTACGGCTCTGGGACATGGCGGGCGGTGAGCCCCGTAACACGCTGACCGGCCACACCGATACGGTGATGTCGGTCGCGTTCGGCCCTGACGGCAGAACTCTCGCCACCGGCAGCATCGACAAGACCGTACGGCTCTGGGACACGGCCACGGGTAAATCCCGCAGCGTGCTCACCGGCCACACCCACCATGTGGCGTCGGTCGCGTTCAGCCCCGACGGTAAGACCCTTGCCACCGGCAGCTTCGACAAAAGCGTACGGCTCTGGAATGTGGCGGCCGGTGAGCCCCGCATCACGCTGACCGGTCACACCGGCACGGTGACGTCGGTCGCGTTCAGCCCTGACGGCAGGACTCTCGCCACCACCAGCGGGGACAGGACCGTGCGGTTCTGGGATGCGGTCAAAGGCGAACCCCGCAACACCCTTACCGGCCACACCGACACCGTCACCTCGGTGGCGTTCAGCTCGGACGGCAGGACTCTTGCCACCGGGAGCTTCGACAAGACCGTACGGCTCTGGAATACGGCCGACGGCGAACTCCGAGGCGTCCTCACCGGCAACACCGACCACGTGACCTCGGTGGCGTTCAGTCCTGACGGCAGGATTCTCGCGACGACCAGTGGTGACAGGACGGTGCGGCTGTGGAGTGTGGCCACGGGGGAGCTCCGTAACACGTTGACCGGTCACAGTGACATCGTGGCTTCGGTGGCGTTCAGTCCTGACGGCAGTACTCTCGCCACGACCAGTGGTGACAGGACGGTGCGGCTGTGGAAGGTTGCCACGGGGGAGCTTCGCAGCACGTTGACCGGTCACAGTGACATCGTGGCTTCGGTCGCGTTCAGCCCTGACGGCAAGACCCTTGCCACCGGGAGCGACGACGAGACCGTGCGGATCTGGGATGTGGCGACGGGCAAGCCCCGCAACATCCTCGCGGGCCACACGGGCCCGGTGATCTCGGTGGCGTTCGGCCCCGACGGCGAGACCCTCGCCACCACCAGCGGAGACGAGACCGTGCGGATCTGGAACGTGACCACGGGCAAGCCACGCAACACCCTCACCGGCCACACCGGTCGCGTGACCTCCGTGGCGTTCGGCCCGGACGGCAGGACCCTCGCCGGCGCCGGCAGCGACAGGACCGTGCGGCTCTGGGACATGGACCTGCCCGACGCGACCGAAGCCGGCAGGAGGATCTGCCGGGCTCTCCACCGGGACTTCACCAAGAACGAACGGACCTCCTACCTCCGAGGCCAGACGTCCGCCCCCGTGTGCCCGGCCGCACCGCCGCACTGACCGAGGCCCCGGTGGAAGCGCACGGCCGCACGGTCCTACCGCTGACCGGGCCCGGGGACGACGGCCTCGCCACCGCGGCGCACGGCCTCCACGACCGCGTCGTGCAGAGGCCGCAGACCCTCCGGCGGTACGGCGGCGGGGCTGCCGGTGAGGGTGTACCACTCGTCGGCCCCGAGGTACTGGATCCGCACCACCGCCCGCCCGTCCGGCCGCAGGGCGGTGACCACGGTGACGTCACCGCTGATGACGCCGACCTCGTCGGTCATCGCGCCACCGGGACCGGCGGTCACCGTGTCGGCATACCGCTGCCCGGGCCCGTCGGCCATCAGTCGCAGGTGTCGAGCATCTTGGCGAGCTGCTCTTCCTCCGGCGGTGTCACCGACAGCTCGTAGATGTGCTTGATGTCCACCCAGGCGCGGGAGTACGTGCACCAGTAGGCGCGGCTCGGCGGACTCCACTTGTCGGGCGACTGGTCGCCCTTGCTCCTGTTGGAGGCCGCGGACACCGCGATCAGCTGCGAGTGATCCAGGTCGTTCGCGAACATCTTGCGCTCGGGGGTCGTCCAGCCGTCGGCCCCGGACCGCCAGGCGTTGGCGAGCGGCACCACGTGGTCGATGTCCACCTGGGACGCCGAGTTCAAGGTCTTGCCGTCGTACGGGCTGAACCAGGAGCCGGAGACGGCTCGGCACTGGGCGTCCGCGGTGACGTCCTTGCCGTCACGCTTCAGGACGACTTCGCGGGTGTCGCAGTTGTTGCCCTGCTGCGCCCAGTGCGGGAACTTCGCCCGCGAGTAGCCGTTCATCGAGTGCGGCGCCTCGACGATCAGGTCCGCGAGCTCGTCGCGGGCGGCGTCCACCGGGGACGGCTCGGGCAGTTGGAGGGGCACGGCCGCGGCGGGAACCGCGACGACCGGGCTGAGAAGGGCGGTCAGCGCGAGGGCGACGGCCGTGGCCGATCGCCGTACGTAGGTGGTGATCACGAGGCGAAATTACCGACCGCGCTCGGTCGAGCCGCGAAGATCGGGCGAAGGCCACTCGGGTGGAGCAGTGGATCCGGAGAGCTGCGGCACCGGGACGTCTATCGCGCGACGGCGAGGACGAGCGACGCCGTGGCCAGCCCCAGGTAGCCGCCGGGGAACGCGATGTTGCGGTAGACGCGCGTACGGACGTGCGCGGCGACGGCGCCGCAGAAGAACAGGACGAGCCCCGTCGCGGCGGCGACGCCGATGAACCTCAGGCCCAGGAGCCCGAGCAGGAGCCCGGCGGCGCCGGCGGCCTTGAGCGCGGCGAGCCACGGCAACCAGGCCCGTGGCACTCCCACCTCCGCCGAGTTGGCCAGGACGAACGCGGCCTTCGAGAAGTCCGCGACGGCGATCCCGGCGTTCGCCACGATCGCGATGACGGTGATGACCGCATAGGCGATGAACATGCGCCTCCCCTTTCCGTACGAGCACAGCGTGTGCGTCGGCGAGGCATTGCCGCGCTCGCCGGAACAAGCCTCGACGAGCCCCGGATCGGCGTCCAATACCTGGATCCATAACCTGATGGCATGGACGTCGACACCCGGCTGTTGCGCTACTTCGTCGCCGTGGCGGACGAAGGAAACCTCACCCGCGCCGCGGAACGGCTCTTCGTCTCCCAGCCGGCGCTGACCAAACAGATCAGGCAGCTGGAGACCCGGCTCGGAGTGCCGCTGTTCGTACGGTCCCGGACCGGCATGACCCTCACCCCGGCGGGCCGGGCCCTGGCGGAACGGGCGCCCGCCCTGCTGGCCGACTGGGACCGGATCCTGCGGGAGACCGGGCGCGCGGCCGGCCGGGCGGAACGCGTGCTGCGCGTGGGCTTCATGGCCAGTGCCGCCAACGAGGCGACCCAGGCAATCGTCGCGGAGTTCGCCCGCCGACGGCCGGGCTGGCGTGCCGACATGCGGCAGGCCGCCTGGTCCGACCCGACCGCCGGACTCGCGAGCGGGGACACCGACGTCGCCCTGCTGCGGCTGCCCTTCCCCGGCCAGGACACCCTGCGGGTGGAGACGCTGTTCACCGAGCCCCGCTGGGTCGCGCTCCCCACGGCACACCCCTTCGCCGCGCGCGACCTGATCCCCTTCCGGGACCTGTGGGACGAGCCGTTCGTCGCGGCCCCGCCCGAGACGGGCCCGTGGCGGGACCACTGGCTGGCCGCCGACGAACGCGAGGGCCGGCCGGTCCGCATCGGCGCCGTCACCGACCGGCCCGACGACTGGCTCAGCGCGATCGCCAACGGCTACGGCATCGCCCTCGCCCCCGAATCCGCCGCCCGCTTCTACGCCCGCCCCGGCATCACCTACCGCCCCGTCAGCGGCGTCGGCCCCAGCCGGGTCGGCGTCGCCTGGGCCCCCGCCGACGACACCGACCCCGCCGTCCAGGACTTCGTCCGCAGCTGCCTGGACAGCGGAACCCGGGCCGGGGAAAGGGCACTTGAGTAAGGTGGCCGCGTGACGGATCAGACAGCTCATGAGAAAAGCGCGCCGCTCGTGCGGCCGACGCCGCATACCGTGCTGCTGGAACTCGAACGCGAGATCGCCGCGCCCCCTCCGGAGATCTTCGGCCACTTGGTCCCCAGGATCACGCCCACCGATGGCCACACGAGGTTCGCCGTGTATCCGGATGCCTTCACGGCTGTTATGCAAGGTGACTGGTGGTACCGCGGTGAATATCGGGTGACCGCGACACCGAAGGGCGCCCAGGTCTCGTACACCGTGGTCAACGTCGCGCGGGAGCAGCACGAGACGGGAAACGTCATCAGCCGGAGCTCTGTCGCGGCCGCACCGGACGGCTTCGCCCGGCTTCTCGACGCGATCGAGGTGTCGCTGGGAGAAGAGTGAGCGCAGGGCTGTCGTGCTCGGCGCGCCAGCTGCTCGGCGGCAACCCCGCCTGCCGCTGGAAGAACGTGGTGAAGTTCGCGGCGTCGTGGAAACCGAGGCGCTCCGCGCAGCGCGCGACGGGAAGGCCGGTGTGCGCGAGCAGCCGCTTGGCCTCCAGCAGGATCCGCTGATCGAGGAACTGCTTGGCGCCCAGGCCGGTGGCGGCCCGGGTCGCCCTGGTCAGCGTCCGCCGTCCGTAGCCGAGCGCGGAGGCGTAGTCGGCGACGTGGTGCTGTCGGGCGAACCGCTCCTCCACCGTGGCCCGGTAGCGGCGGAAGACCGCGAGCTCCTCCGCACTCCCCGCCGGGGGCGGGACCGGACCGGGCGGCAGCACCCGCAGCACGAGCGCTGACAGCAGGTGGGCGAGCAGCGGTGCCGAAGCGAGCCGCGGGACCGACACGGCCGCCGCGTGCTCGTGGCCCAGGTGATCCGCGGCCCTCAGGCCCAGCTCCCAGGCGTCCTCCTCCAACTGCCAGCAACTGGAGGCGAATACGTCCCCCGCCGCGTGCGCCGCGGGGCCCGGAGCGGGCAGGAAACCCGGTGCGAACAGGACCAGGGGGCCGTCCAGATCCTCGACATCGGTCCAGCGGTGCACCACGCCCGGCCGGATCCATACGACGGTCCGCTCCCGCAACGGGTGGTCGACGAAGTCGGCCATGTGGCGCCCGGTGCCCGACGCGACCAGGGCCAGGACGTGGAAGTCCGGGCGCTGGGGCCAGGTCCGGCGACAGCCGCGGTCCATGCGCCGCAGCCGCTCGAAGCTGAGCACCTCCACACCGAACCCCGCCCCGACGGCCGGGGCGTACCGCAGCTGCCGGACTCCGGGGAGCTGACCGCTTTCCATAAGAAGCGTGCGCCTTTCGACCGGTTTGCCTTCGTGGGCCGACTGTAGCGTCTCCGCCGTACCCCGCAGGTACGGGGTGTGAACTCGGGCGGGAGCGGCGCCGCGTGCGCTCCTCGCCCTTTCGGACGGAGGCCATCGTGTCTACAGAAACCACAATCCACAGGGTTCCCGTGGCGGGCGGCACACTCGATGTGCGCAGGCGCGGACAGCGCGGGCCGACGCTGGTGTTCGCGCACTACTGGGGCGGGTCCGCCGGTACGTGGGACGCGGTCGTGGAGCGGCTCCCGGCCGATCGCGACACGGCCCGTTTCGACCAGCGCGGTTGGAGCTCGTCACGGGCGCTGCCCGGCCCGTACCACCTCGACCAGCTCGCCGACGACCTCATCGGTCTGGTGGAGGGCCTGGGCCTCGACAGGTTCGTTCTCGTCGGGCACTCGATGGGCGGCAAGGTCTGCCAGCTCGTCGCGGCCCGGCGCCCGGCGGGCCTGGCAGGGCTGGCGTTGCTGGCCCCCGCGCCGCCGGAGCCGCCCGCCGGTCTGACCGTCGAGCACCGGCGCTCGCTCGCGCACGCCTACGACTCGGCGCGGACCGTCGGGCAGGCGCTCGACGACGCCCTGACCGCCGCCCCGTTGGAGGAAACCGTCAGGAGCGCCGTCGTGCGCGACAGCCTGGCGGGCGATGACGCGGCCCGCCGGGAGTGGCCGTTGCGGGGCATCGCGGCGGACGTCACGGACGCCGCCAGGGCGATCGACGTCCCCGTCGTCGTCCTGGCCGGTGAACACGACAAGGTCGAGCCGCCGCACGTCCTGCGCCGTCACCTGCTGCCCTACGCCCCCCAGGCACGGTTCGGCGTTGTCCCGGGCAGCGGGCACCTGCTGCCCCTGGAGGCTCCCGAAGCGGTCGCCGCGGCACTGGAGGACTTCGTCTCCGGTCCTGGCGGGGCCGGTCGCCTCATGCGATGACGAGCGTGGTCACGCCCTTCGCGCCCGTGAAGCCAGTGGTCAGGCACTGCAGTACCCCCGGTTGCGGAAGCGTGATGACCTGCACCGCGGTCCGGCCCAGGAAGCGGCCTCGGGTGACAGTGCCGGTGATCGTGGTGACGACCTGACCCGCCACGGCGGTGCTGCTGCCGTCGGCCTCGACGACGCTGCTGTCGCCGGTGTCCCATGCGAAGGTCCGCTGTTCCTTGAACCCGCCGAGGAGATCGTTGCAGCCGGCGGAGAGGGAGAAATGCTCCCCGTACGATCCGCTCGTCACCTCGCCCGCACTGTCGACGCACAGGCCGAACCGCCCGACGGTCCTGACGTCGAATTTTCGTGGCAGGAGGGTGACCCCCGGGTCGTACGTGACGGACTCGGTTCCCTGACACTGCAGTTGCCCGGGTGGAGGCGGGTGGGCGGACGCCGGGGCCGGCACGCATGTGACCAGCGCGGTGACGGCCGCCAGGGCTACGGAACGCATCCATGATCTGCTGACCGTCATGCGTGGTCTCCTTCGCGGCGAGTGACGTGAGGTATGCGATGCCCCGTTCACGTACGCGCGAGACGGGCGCTCAGGAGTGAGGGAACACGAGCGGACTCGCGGAGGGCGCGTGACGGCATGCGCGCGCCCGGCCGCGGCGGGTCCTGTTCTCCGAACTCCTCGCCGTGAGTAGCCTGGTGGTGACCCTCCGACGCCACGCGGTTCCGACCCTGGAGTGTGATGGACGCCTTGGAGATCGGCACGCTGGAAGTGCCCGGCGCCAGGCTCTACTTCGAAGTGCGCGGCACGGGGCCGCTCCTGCTCCTCATCGCGGGCGGCGGCCTCGACGCGGCCGTCTTCGGGCGCCTGGCCGCCGTCCTCGCCACGGACCACCGCGTCATCACGTACGACCCGCGCGGCAACTCGCGCAGCTTGCTCGACGGCCCGCCGGAGGACCAGAAGGTCGAGGTGCACACCGACGACGCCTGCCGTCTGCTGAATCACCTCGCTGCGGCGGACGAGCGGGCGCATGTGTTCGGCAGCTGCTCGGGTGCGCTGGTCGCGCTCGAACTCGTCCTTCGCCACCAGGGCCGCGTCCGGTCGGTGATCGCACACGAACCGCCCGCCATGGCACTCCTGCCGGACGCCGAGAAGCACCTGGCATTCTTCGAAGACGCCCACGAGGCATTTCTCCGCGAGGGTGTCGCACCGGCCTTGCGCAAGCTCCGGCCCGCATTCGGCGGACACCGCGCGCCGGCCCTGCCCGAGGCGCAGGACAACAACGCGTTCTTCCTGGCCCACATCATCCGGCCGACCACGCGCTTCGTTCCCGATCTCACCGCGCTCGCCGCCGCGGCGGACCGGATCGTCATGGCGGGCGGCCGCGACTCCCGCACACATCTCATCCACCGTCCGGCGGCCGTTCTCGCGGAGTGGCTCGGCCGCGGACTCGCGGAGTTCCCCGGCGGCCACACCGGCTATGCGCAATACCCGGCCGAATTCGCCCAGCGGCTCGTCGAATTGCTCCCCGCCGCGACGGCTCCGGCCCCTTCACCGCTCCAGGGCTGAAGCGTGCGCATCCTGATGGGGGCCCAGAACTGCGGCTTCGGCCCGGCTTCCGAACTCGTCGCGGTCTCCCGGCTGCTCTCCGGCCACGAACGGGTATTCGTGGGCGACGGCGTGTCGGCGGTGTTTGCGCGGCGCAACGCCGACGCCTTCGACGACATACGCGAAGCCGCCACCCAGGAGACGGCGGAGGCCGGTTCCGCGATGGTCGATGACCTGCTGCGGACCGGTGATCTGGTGGTCTCGGTCATGGACGCCGCCTTGGTCGTGCGGTCCGTCGTGGCGCGCCGACCGGTGGTCATGGTGGACAGCCTGTTGAGCTTCTGGCAGGTCGGACGCCCGCTGACCGAGATCCGCGAGCTGTGCGCGAGCATGCCGCGCTCGTCCTTCGCCGCCGCCGACCGGCACTTGGAGGTTCTCTCACCGCACGAGCGCGTCGTCGCGGCCCATCTGCTCGCCACGCACAGCGTGGTCCAGAACTTCCCGGGCGTCACACGGCGCGCGGCCGAATTCGCCGCTCTCGAAACCGGCTGTGCGATGCACGTGACCGGCTCGGTCATCGACCTCGAAGGCCTGCGGAAGGTGCCGGGCGATGCCGAGCCGGAATACGACCTGCTGATCAACGTCGGCGGATTCAAGAATTTCCTCCTGGATTTCGACGTCAACAACGACTACGTGCGACTGCTCCACCGATGGATCACGGATCTGCTGCGCGACTGGCACCGGTTCCCGCGCGTCCTGGTCTGCGGCGGGCCCTTCGGCGAGCACCGGGAGCGGACCGTCTCCGTCGCCGGAAGGCGGGCCGACTGCTGTTTCCTTCCGCAGCGCGAACTGCTGAGACAGGTGGCAAGCGCCCCTGACTACCTGCTCGCCCCCGGACTCACGGCGCTCCACGAGGCGCTGGCTCTCGGGCGGCTGCCGCTGGCCATCCACGAACAGCACTACGCGCATGTCTTCACCGTGCGGCAGCTCGACGGCACACTCTTCGGCCGGACCGCCGGACGGTTCGCGGACGTCCTGCCGCGTCACCGGATACCCGAGGACGATTTCGCCGGGACGGCGGCCCTCGTGGAGATCGCGGGCCGGATCCGGGAGGACGACGAGCTCTACGCGCGATTCCGGCGCACGTTCAACGAACGGATCGAGCACTACGTCTCCCTCACCCCCGCACAGCGGCGCCAAGGCGTCGAGGAGCTCCGGGGCGTATTCGACGGTGATCCGGTCTCCTCGGTGATGGCCGGGATCGTCACCCACCCCGAATGACATAGTCGTAAGTGTTACGGTTATGTCATAGGGTCGAGGTGACGCCGGACCGGCGCCAGGCAGAGCGCCCGGCCGCGGCCTTGCCCGACACGGCGCTTCACGCACCCCCTCCCACAGACACCGAAAGCCGAGGAGACGGTCCGCCATGACCACACCCACGCCCCTGTCGTACGAGGTCTTCGTCTCGGACGGCACACCGAGGGCCGGTGACCAGCGCATGCCGAACGGCGACCCGATCGTGTCGTCACCGCTGTCGTCCACCCTGATCCACGGAGAGAGGGACGCCGTCCTGGTCGATCCGCCGATGACCCGCGAGCAGACCGAGAAGGTCGGCGACTGGATCGAGCGGTCCGGCAAGCGGCTGGCGTACATCTACGCCACCCACGGGCACGGCGATCACTGGTTCGGTGCCGCGCAGCTCGTCGAGCGCTTCCCCGGCGCCACCGTGTATGCCACCGAGGGCACCATCCGGCTCATGCGCCGGCAGGCGACCGAAGGCCGTGAACAGCTGTGGGACAAGGTCTTCCCCGGCCTGATCGGCGACACCACGGTGCTCGCCCGGCCGATCCCCGACCAGGGGTTCCTGCTGGAGGGCAACGTCCTCGAGGCGTACGAGGCCGGACACACCGACACCGACGACACCACGTTCCTGCACGTGCCGTCGATCGGCCTCGTGGTCGCCGGTGACATCGTCTACAACGGCGTGCACCCGTACATCCTCGAAGGCGGCGACGGCGGCCTCGCGGCATGGCTGGAGGCCATCGACCGCATCGCCGCGCTCCAGCCGCGCGCCGTCGTCGCGGGCCACAAGAACAAGGACCGCGCCGACGACCCGGCCATCCTGGAGGAGACCCGGCAATACCTGCGCGACGCCCAGCGGCTGCTCGCCGAGAAGCCGGCCCCGCGCGAGTTCTTCGACCGGATGATGAGGCTCCACGGCGACCGGCTCAACCCGGGCCCGCTCTGGTACGGCGCGCTCGGACTGCTCGGCTGACGTGGCCCCGGCCCGGGGGCGCCGCCGGGGATCGGTGACACTGGTACCGACCGCGTACGGACCAGGCACCGCGGCAGGAAAAAGGAGGCGACCCGCCCATGGAATGGCCGGCGACCGCACGTGGATCCCTCACCCCGGCCCCGGGCGGGCTCGCCTTCGTCCAGGACCTGCTCAACACCATCGCCATGGGCAAGCCGCGCATGCCGGACCTCCTGGACGACCTCGGCGCCGCGCAGGAGTGGCTCGACGCCGCACTGGCCTCCTGGACCCGGGCCACCGGCCGCCCCCACACGCCCATCACGCTCGACGGCCAGGACCTGGAAAAACTGCGCGCCTTCCGTACGGACCTCCAACGCGCGGTCCGCGCCGACGACGCCGAGCCCGCGCCGCTCACCACCACGGCCACGCTGCGGCTCGGCCCCGACGGCCGGATCCACGCAGACCCCCACGGCACCGGCTGGCAGCGGGTGGCCTCCCTGAGCATCGTCGAGACCTACGAAGCCCAGCGCACCGACCTCTGGCGCCGCCTGAAGTCCTGCCGCAACGACCGCTGCGCGGCAGCGTTCTACGACCGCTCCCGCAACAACAGCGGCGTCTGGCACGACGTCCACACCTGCGGCAACGCGGCCAACCTCCGCGCCTCCCGCGCCCGGCGCAGATCCCCCTCCGCTTAAGGCCGCGCCGCTCGGACGGCTCAGGCGGGGAGGTTCTTCTCGACGGCCGCGACGACCTCGGCGGAGTCCGGTTCGGCCTGCGGGGCGAAGCGGGCCGCCACCGTGCCGTCGGGGGCGATGAGGAACTTCTCGAAGTTCCAGCGGATGTCCCCGGTGTGGCCCTCGGCGTCCGCGGTGGTGACGAGTTCGTCGTACAGCGGGTGCCGCCCGTCCCCGTTGACCTCGATCTTCTCGGTCATGGGGAAGGTCACCCCGTACGTCGCCGAGCAGAACTCGGCGATCTCCTGCGACGTGCCGGGCTCCTGGCCCATGAACTGGTTGCAGGGGACGCCGAGGACGGTGAAGCCGCGAGCGGCATACCGCTCGTGCAGCCCCTCCAGGCCGGCGTACTGAGGGGTGAGGCCGCATCTGGAGGCGACGTTGACGATGAGCACGGCCTTGCCCAGGTACTGCCGCAGGTCCGCGGAACCGCCCTGGAGCGCGTTGATCTCTACTTCGTGAACAGACATGTGACCGGATGCTAGCCGGGTACCCGGACGAACGGCAGACCGGGCTATGTCCGCGCCGACGACCGGGAGAGCACGGAGCGGAACTCCTCGGCCGTGGTCAGCACGGCATCGCCCGCGAAGCGGAGCGCCGCCAATGAGTGCTCGGCGGCCTCCGTGTCGCCCGCCCCACAGGCATCGGTGATCACGACCGGGATATAGCCGAGGTCCGCCGCGTGGCGCACGGTGGGCTCGATCCCGATCTCCATGGCGACACCGACGACGGCCACGGTCGTGATCCCGCAGTCGCGCAACGCGATGTCGAGCCACGTCCCCTCGAACGCCGACATGGTGATCTTGTCCACCACCGCCTCGCGGTCCGTGGGCCGCAGCTCGGGGAGGAGCTGGGTGTGCGCGGCGTGCGGCGGGAAGGGGGACAGCACATCGGTCGCCCGCTCGGCCCGCTGCCACCCCCGCCACATGCGCAACTGGGAGACACCCATCAGCTCGACGGGAAGCGTGACATGGCGCAGGAAGTACGTACGGACCCCCGCGGCGCGGGCGGCCCCGACCACCTCCGTCACCCGGCTGACGACACGGTCACGCTCACCGATCTGCTCCAGGATGCCGACCTGCATGTCGTACACCAGCAGTGCCAGGCGCTGCGGGTCGCACGCCTCCTCGAGCGAACGGGGAACGGCCAGCCCACTTCGTTCATCCATGGACGCGACGCTATCCGCTGTCCCGCCCGCGGCCGCGCATACGCGCGGACGCGATGGGGAACTTGCACAGTCCTGACCGAACTCACACCCCGAGCACGCGCGTTGCGGGGTACAACCGCAATGCGGGCGGAGTCGGGCAGCGAGCCGCTCACCCCGCCGGACGCGACCGTGGGGCCCGGCCCCTCGACAGGAAGTCAGGTCATGACGATCTATCAGCATCTGCCCCACCCGCACATCGCCGCACGGGACGCCCGGGGACCGGTGAAGGTCACCGACCAGCACCCGCGCGGCAGCGCGGTCACGCGGTTCAACACCAAGGTCGCGATCGTCGTCACGCGGGCGGTCGGCAGCATGTGGTGCGCCTACGCCTTCGCGCTGTTCGACCTGATCAGCCTCCCGGACGCCATCGACGCCGGTTCGGCGGCCATCGTGTCCTGGGTGGCGCAGACCTTCCTGCAGCTCGTCCTGCTGTCCGTCATCATGGTGGGCCAGAACGTGCAGGCGGCCGCTTCGGACAAGCGCTCCGAGGCGACCTTCCACGACGCGAGCGCGACCCTGCACGAGATGGCGCACCTGCAGGGCCACCTCGCCGCGCAGGACGCGCTGCTGACCCGGATCGCCGAGAAGATCGGCCTCGAACCGGTACCGGTCATCGACACCCCGACGGCCGACGAGCCCGAAGGCGAGCTCCCGGCCGGCTGACCGCCTCGTCCACTCGAGGTCGAGGACGACCGCGACCGCGCCCGGAGTCAGTGGCCCGCGTCGAGCGTCACCGCGAGCAGGGCCATGTCGTCCGTGATGCAGCCACCGGTGTGGTGGCGCACATCGGTGAGGAGGGCGTCGAGGAGCGCGTCCGGGCCGGAGAAAACCTGCCCGGTCAAGCGGGCGCCGGGGTCGTAGAAGACCCCGGCACGGTTCCGCGCCTCGGTGAGGCCGTCGGTGTACAGGAGGAGTGTCGTCCCCGGGGGGAACGGCAGGGTGTCGATCCGGTCCTCGTCGGAGCCCAGCTCTCCCAGCGCCAGGGGGAGGGTCGGCTCGGAGGGTTCCGCGCTGCGCACCTCGCCGCCGTGCAGCAGCAGCGGCGCCGGGTGGCCGCGGTTGAGCAGCCGCAGTTCGTCGCCGGAGTGCGGGATCTCGGCGAGCACGCCGGTGACGAACCCTTCGGTCCGCTCGGGTCCCGCCCGCCGCCTCGCCTCCCGGAGCAGCGCCCGCTCCAGCCGGGCCGCGAGCCGGACGAGCGTGGGCTCCTCCTCGGCGGCCTCCCGGAACACCCCCAGCGCCACGTCCACCGCCTTGACGGCCTCCATGCCCTTGCCCCGCACGTCGCCGACCAGGCAGCGCACGCCGTACGGAGTGTCCTGCACGCCGTACAGGTCACCGCCGATCTGCGCGCCTTTCACGGCCGACTGGTAACGCACGGCGATCCTCAGGTGCCCGATCGAGGCCGGTGGCTGCGGCAGCACGGCGCGTTGCACGGCGAGGGCGATCTTGCGGGCGGAGTGCAGCTGTGCGGCGCTGTAGTACATGAGGCGGTTGACGACGACGGCGAAGGCCGAAACGGTCGCGACCGCCGCCAGCTCGCTCCGCCCGCCGGAATCCCCGAGGAAGCCGAAGTGGGTGAGCAGCGCGGCGTCGGCGGCACAGGCGCCGATGCCCGCCAGGATCGTCGCGCGCAGCGACAGCAGAGCGGCGGCCGTCATCGGTGCCGCCGTGTAGAAGGCCTCGGCGCTGAAGTGCGGGGAGGTGTTGTAGTCGAGGAGGGCGCCTGCGCAGAGCAGCAGGACGGGCAGCAGCTGGAGGTGGCGCAGGCACCAGCGCCCCACGGCAGTGCGCCTCGCGCCCGGTGCCCTCACGTGCCCGCTCCCGCTCTTCCGCGCTGGTCGACACGCTCAAGCATCCTCGGGCCGGATGACGGCTGCCAGTCATGGGGCGGCCGTACGGGTGCGTACCGGATCACCGCGGGGCTCCACCGCAGGCTCGCCCTGGCGCGAGCCGCCTACGGGGAACCGGACCCGGGACCGACCAGGGCGGCTACCGCAGCCGTAGCGGCAGGGCGAGCAGTCCGCGGTGTCTGGGGTTGGGCTGCCATCGCACCTCGTGCCCCTCGGCGAGCCGCAGGTCCGGGAACCGCCGGAGGAGGCCGGTGAACGCGATCTCGGCCTGCAGCCGCGCGAGCGGCGCACCGAGACAGTGATGGATGCCGTGCCCGAAAGCGATGTGCTTCGCGGCGGTCTCGCGGCGGATGTCGAACCGGTCCGGATCGTCGAACACGGCCGGGTCGCGGTTGGCGCCGAGCGGACAGATCTGTACGAACTCGCCCTCGGGGATCGTCACTTCGCCCACGGTGACGGGCTCGGTGGTGTAGCGCAGGGACGCCAGACTCGACGGCGACTCGTACCGCAGGATCTCCTCGACCGCCCCGGGCATCAGCGACGGATCGGCGCGCAGCATGTCGAGTTGGTCGGGGTGGGTGAGGAGGGTGTGGACGCCGTTGGCGATGAGGTTGACCGTCGTCTGATGCCCCGCCACGACCAGGAGGAAGGCCATGGAGGTGATCTCGTCCTCGCTCAGCGCGTCGTCCGTGTCCCGGGCCGCTATCAGGGCGGAGAGCATCCCGTCGTCGGGGGCCTCGCGCTTGAGGGCGATCAGCGCCTTGAGGTAGGCGAGCATGCTCTCGGCGGTGAACACCGACACCTCGCCGTCGCCCTGGCCCCCGCCGAGCGTGTTGCCCCGCACGTGCAGCACCTCGTGGTCCGCGTCGGTGGCGCCGAACAGGTCGAAGGCGACCGCCACGGGCAGGGGCAGCGCGAACTCGCTTATCAGCTCCGCCTCCTCGCTGTCCCCCCACGTGTCCAGCAGCGCGGTCACGTGGGCCTCGATCATCGGGCGCAGCGCCGCCGTGCGCCGGGCGGTGAACGCCTTCTGCACGAGCTTGCGCAGCCGCGTGTGCTCCGGGGGATCGGAGTTGAGCATGTGCGTGAACAGCGCACCACCGGGCCCTTCGGTGAGCCCGACGTGCTGCCCGAACTTCCGTACCGCGTCCTGCTTGGACAGCCGCGGATCGGCCAGCAGTTCCCGGGCGTCGTCGTAGCGGGTGACGACCCATCCTTCGATCGCCGCAGGGCCGGGGTAGCGGACGTGGCGGACGCCGCCGTCCTCGCGCCACAGGCGGTGGACGGCGTGCGCCCGGTCGAAGTACGACGGGGACAGGATCTCAATCTCGGGCATGGCGCACCTTGCTCTTCGGCCCTACGTGGATCTTCTTCACACCGAGCAGCCCGAGGAGGGGCACCTCGGCCGTACGCTGCCCAGGCGCGACGACGAGGCCGGTCCGGCGCACGTGGTCCAGGAGCAGTTCGGCGAGCGGCATGACCATGTGCCGCCCCCAGCAGCGTTCGGACACATGGCCGAAGGGCATGTACCCGGGGGTGTTGTCGGGGTCGAGGGTGTCCCAGCGCCCGGGCCGGAACTCGTTCGGCGCGTCCCACAGTGCGGGGTCGCGGTGGGTGAGCAGCGGCAGCATCAGCACGTCGTCGCCGGGCCCGATCCGGCTGTCGAGGGCCGGGTACTCGGGCGAGCGATTGCGCAGCAGATTCCACGACGGGGGCAGCAGTCGCAGGGACTCGTGGAGGATGTTGCGGTTCGGGACGCCTTCGTCGAAGGGGGAGCCGAGCCACAGGGCGTTCGCGACGAGGGCGGAGATGGTGAAGCACACCGGCGCCGCCAGACGGCGGTACATGCCCATCGCGTACCGGCGGTCGTGGTAGCCCTTCGCCTCGGCGAAGAGGTTCGCGGTGTGGGTCAGCCGCGGTCCCGGCCCCGGCCGGCGGGGCAGGGCGGCCCCGACGGTGATGGTCGTCCAGGTCAGCTTCGGATCGATCTCCAGTTTGCGGCTCATGAGGATGCGGAGCCGGTACGGGTCGTCGCGCAGGATCAGGTCCCGCAGGAACATGTGCCCGGTGAACGGCCACGGCCCCGACAGGTCGGTCCGCTCCGGAATCGGACGCGTGAGGGCTTCGCGGATGTCCTGGCCGATCGTCCGGATTCCCGCGGACGCCTCGGACTTGGGGATCGACCGCCCGTGCAGGGGCTTGAACGTGGGCCGCTCGGTCTCCGTCGCCTTGCGGGCGGCGAGGATCCGGTCCGACAGCTCCGCTCCGGAAATACCGATCGTGTCGGGTTCCAGCCGGACCAGGTCCTTGCCGAGATGGTCGTCGAAAAGGGCCTGGAGACGGGGAGCGAATACGGTGGTACGGCGGGCGGCCGGATGCTGTGTCGAGGATGGCATGAATGCGGGCTCCGGGGAGGATGCGGAGGGCCCGCACGGGCAGGAGACCGATCGGCTCTGCCGCGTGCGGGCCCGGTGCGGAAACCGGCTGGGCCTAGTACCAGACGTACCAGGCGCTCTGCTTCAGACTGGGCTCGCTCTTCTTGAAGAACGGAAAGTCACGGCAGATCGGGTTTCCCGCGTTGCGTACGGCGGAAAGGAACTTCGACATCGGCCATACACCTCCTCTCTCATTTTCGACACGCCGATTGGCGTTCCGGGCACGGAACTTGATTGCCACCGGAAAAGGTGGGGAATGGTCATGCCCGGCTGTTGAGGGGAGTGAAGCGGCCTGTGCCGGACACTGTCAATGCTCTCCTTTGCGACCTCACGGGATGCGATGTCCGTATATATGGGCACTATTCCTGCGAGGAAGTCGTGCGGCGCCGCCATTCGTCCACCGGAATGCGATGGTCCGTCAAGGAAACGTATGCCACCGTGCGCCGGAGGCCGGACGTGCGCCCCGGGCGCCCGTCGGCCGCCTCCGGACAACGGTTGACCGCCCCCCTGAGGCCGCCTACTTTCGGCTTGAGGCCCAATCCACGAGGGCGGGGCCCGCTGTGGTTCTTGGGGGCGCAGGTGCACTGGTATGTGGATGTGCTCAAGAAATACGCGATGTTCAGCGGGCGGGCGCACCGCCAGGAATTCTGGATGTTCACCCTGGTCAGCTTTGTGATCAGTATCGTGCTGGCCGTCGTCGACGCCGCGCTCGGCACGAGCCCTGTCCTCGGAGCGCTGTACAGCCTCGCCGTTCTCCTCCCCAGCCTCGCCGTCGGCGTCCGCCGCCTGCACGACACCGACCGGACGGGCTGGTGGCTGCTCATCGCCCTGATCCCGATCGTGGGCGCGATCGTCCTGCTGGTCTTCTGGGCCAGTGCGGGCAAAATGCACGACAACGCCTACGGTCCGAACCCACAGGAGGTGCCGGCCCACTGACCTCGCGCACGTTGTGGCGGGCGTCGACACGGTCGTGACCGTGGCCTTCGGCTCGGGTGTCCGAGCGGGACTAGCATGGTCGACGTTCAATGGCTGTCGTCCCGTGGTCCGCTGCGCGGGGAGGCCGGCGGCCCGATCGTGGGGAGGCGCCCGTGAGCACGGAACAAGAGTGGGACATCGTATCGGGGATCGGCATCACGGCCCTGGCGGTGGCGGTCGGCAGAGCCGTCGAGACCGTGCGGCCCGACGCCCTGGCGAGGGACCCGTACGCTGCCCGTTTCCTCGAGGAGGCCCGGCCTCCGGCGCCGCTGCCGACCACCGTGGCCGAGGCGTTGGCCATGGAGGGGCAGCCGGACTGGTCGGCCATAGCCGGCTACCTGGCCGTGCGCACCCGTGCCTTCGACGACTTCTTCCAGCGGGCCGTCGACGCCGGCGTCACGCAGATCGTGCTGCTGGCGTCGGGTCTCGACACCCGGCCGTTCCGGCTGCCCTGGCCGGAGAACACCGTCGCTTACGAGATCGACCAGCCGCAGGTACTGGACTTCAAAATGCGCGTCCTGCGGAAGTACGGCGCCACCACCGCGTGCGACCACCGGCCGGTGCCCGTGGATCTGCGGCACGACTGGGCGGCGGCACTGGAGAAGGCGGGCTTCGACCGTTCGCGCCCGACCGCCTGGCTCGCGGAGGGCCTCCTGCCCTACCTCCCGCCCAAGGCCGAGGACGACCTGTTCCACGAGATCCACCGGCTCTCCGCCCCCGGCAGCCGGCTGGCGGTGGAGTACATCGGCGACGTGCAGGAGGTCCTGGATTCCTACGCGGCCGGGCACCACGCCCAGCCCCCGGACGCCGACATCAGCAGTGTGCTCCACACCGACCGGCGGCCCGCGCCGGGAGCGCGCCTGTCCGCCCTGGGCTGGGAGACACGGGGCGTGCCGGCCGTGGAGGCCGCCGAGGGCTACGGACGCCCGCTGGACCCCGCTTCCTCCATGACCGGTGCCGCGTACGCCTTCGCTCGCCGGCCGTGATTCCGAGGAACGCCCGCCGGGCTGCCACCGCGTGATGCGGTGTCAGCCCGGCGGGCGTGACCTGCAGTCCGTCAGATGCGCGAGTCCTCAACGGCGGGGACCCAGCGGCCGCCGCTCCCGTTGCCGGTGAGCGAGTTGCGCGGAGCGGGGGAGGCGGGTGTCTTGCCGCAGAACGCGGGCTCCAGCGTATTCGTCAACCCCTGCGTGATGGAACCGTTGTTGGACGCGTTGGCGAAGACGATGACCGTGCGCTTGCCGTCCGGGCTGGAGAACGACTGCGTCTGGTAGCCCTGGACGATCCCGCCGTGGCCGAGCACCTTGCCGCAGGACAGGGCGATCTCCCGCACGCCCAGCCCGTAGCCGACCTTCGCCGTGCTCGTGGGGAGCACGCTCGTCATCTGCCGCAGCGACTCGTCGGAGACCAGCCCGCCGCGGCTCCCGGCCATCAGCGCGGTCAGGAAGTGGTCGAGGTCGTGGGCGGAGGAGACGACGCCCCCCGCGCTCCAGATCCAGGACGCGGTCTGCTCGGTCGAGTTCAGCAGCGGCTTGCTGCGGTCGTCATTGGTCAGATAGCCGGTCACATGCTGGCCGGCGATGCCCTTCTCGGGCACGGTGAAAGAGGTCTGACGCAGCTTCAGCGGCTCGAATATCTGCTCGCGCAGCAGGTCGGCGTACGGGCGTCCGGTGAGGCGCTCGGCGGCCAGACCCATCAGCACGTAATCGGTGTTCGAGTACGAGTACGCGGCCCCCGGGGTGTACTGCAGGCCGTGCTTCACCGACATGGCCACGAGATCCTTGGGCTCGTAGACATTGTTGCGGATGCGCTTCTCGAAGGCGGCGGTGGTCTCCTCACCGCTCTGCTCGAGGAGGTCGTTGGTGTAGTCGTACACCCCGGCGCGGTGCTCCATCACCTGACGCCCGGTCATCTGCCAGCTCTCCGGGAGCGTCCCCTGCGGCAGGTAGTCGCGCAGGGGCTTGTCCAGGTCGATGCGGCCCTGCTCGACGAGGCGCATCACGAGGACCGAGGTGAACATCTTGGTGTTGCTGCCCACCCGGAACCGCCAGTCGGCGTTCATGGGCGTGCCGTCGAGGTCGGCCTTGCCGACGGCCAACGACCGGTCCAGCTCGGGGTTGCCGTGATCCCGGATCACCGCGAACGCGCCCGGAGCCCCCGAGTCCACGACGCGCTGCAGCGCGGCCCGCACCCCGGATATGTCGGGCGTGCCCGGGGCCTGCTCGGCGGACGCGCCCGCCGCGCTCCCGGCCACCAGCACCACGGTGGTCGCGAGCGTGGCCACCGAACGCGCGAGCCTGATTCCTGCCATAAGAGAGATACCTCTGTTCCCCGGCGACTTGTGCGCAGCGCCGGTTGCGTAGCGTGCGTGCGACCAAGATCGTATAGGGGTGCCGGAGGCTCTTCTCCCGGCGGTCCCGCCGCCCTGCGGGACGGCCAGATGACCGCACTCCAGCAGTGCGCACAGCGGCAGGAGACCAGCGTGCACGACATCGTGCTGCGGGCGGTCGACGAGTATCTGGACGCGGCCCACCAGGCGTCGGTGCACCGGACGGCGCAGGAGCAGGCGGCCAAGTGGCGGCAACTCATGGACCGGCTCAAGTGATGACCTGTCTGACGCCCCGGGACGCCCTGACCATCGCCGGGTACGCCTGCGCCGACGACACCCCCGGCGTCCTCCGCGACACGGGACAACTGGAGTCCGCTGCCGGGTGCTTGTGGCGCCCGCAGCCAAGGTCACCGACCGGGAGGCGTCCTTGCGCCGGGTCGAGGGGCCATGGAGTCTGACGGGACGGGGCCATCGCACGAACCGTCGCCCGGTAGGCGCGTGGCCCGGCGTGAATGTCATGAAGGAGGTTTTCCGTGCCGCGTGCGTTCTCCGGTGTTCGTGTCCTTGACCTGACGCATGTCCTGGCCGGGCCTTTCGCCGCCTACCAGCTGGCGGTTCTCGGCGCGGACGTGATCAAGATCGAGCCGCCGGACCGGCCCGACTTCGTACGGGGCCGGGGGCCGGACCCGGGGCTCAACAAGCAGCTGCGCGGGGTCAACTACCAGGTTCAGGGAGGGAACAAGCGGGCGATGACGCTCGACCTCAAGACCGCCGGAGGCCGCGAGGTCTTCAGGTCCCTGGCCGGTACGGCGGATGTGGTCATCGAGAACTACCGCGCCGGCGCGCTGGCCCGGCTCGGCGTGGGGTACGAGGAACTGTCGGCGGTCAATCCCGGGCTCGTGTACTGCTCGATGACGGGCTACGGGCAAAGAGGCCCCCGGGCCGAGGTGAACGCCTACGACAACGTGGTCCAAGCAGCCTCCGGAGTCATCTCGCAATGCGACGGCCACAAGCCCAACCTGGCCTTCATCGACTACGGCAGCGGATACAACGCCGCCTTCGCGATAGCAGCCGCCCTCTACGCCCGCTCCCGCGACGGCCGGGGGCAACACATCGACTGCGCCATGTTCGACACGGCCTTGATGCTGATGGCTCCGGCGGTGTCCGCGCAGCTCCATCCCGGCGAACGGGAGGAGCCCGTCCAGGAGAGCGGACTCGGCGCGTACGAGACGTCTGACGGTGTGTTCGTCCTGGGAACACCGACACCGGACCAGAACCGACGCCTATGGGCAGCGCTCGCCGCTGACGGGCACCCGCATCCTCAGTTCGAGGCACTGGGCTCCATGGACGAACTCCTGGAGCACAGCGGGGCGATGAGGGAAGCGCTGCGCGAGGTCTTCCGCACGCGCAGCGCGGCCCGGTGGGAGGAATGGATCCACCGCCATGGACTTCCCGGCGAACGGGTCCGCACCCTCGCGGAGGCGGTCGACGAGGAGCAGCTGAAGCACAGGACGTTCCTCCAGCCGGCGCGGGACGGCGACCCGGCGGTGCCGGTCGCGGCCTTCGGCTTCGCTCACGACGGACCGAGCCGGGACCGGCCCGCTCCCGGGTTCGGTGAGCACACCGTCGAGATCCTGGAGGAAATGGGCCTCTCCACAGAGGACATCGACCGTTTGCGGGCCGAGGGCGTCATATGAATCGACCTCTGCCCCACCGCCCCGCCCAGCGGCGTCAGAGCCACCCGAGCCGAGCGGCCTTGAGGCCGGCCTCGAAGCGGCTGCGGGCACCCAGGCGCTCCATGATCGAGGCCATCATCCGGCGGGCCGTGCGCGGTGAGACGTGGAGCTGGCCGGCGGCGGACTCGTCAGTGTGGCCCTGTGCCATGAAGGAGAGAAGGGCGCGCTCCGGTTCGGCCAAGGGCTCGCCCAGGAGCTGCCGCCCGGCGTCCAGCGGGGTGGACAGTGACCAGGTCTGCTCGAACAGGGCGACCAGCAGGGCCACCAGGCCCGGATCGGACAGGCACAGCGCTCCCTTGCGGGTGTCGGTCGCGTCGATGGGCACCAGGGCGACGGCGCGATCGGCCAGGATCATCCGCGGCGGGAGGCCGGCCGTGGTGCGGAACTCGCCACCCCGGTCGCTCAGTCGGCGCGCGTACTCCCGGGTCGCGGCGTCCTCGCGCATCCTGTGCGGCCCGATCGTGCGGATGGTGACGCCGCGCTCCAGGGCGCGGGCGTCGTTGCGCCGGGCGGCGTCGAGGGCGGCCGCCGACTGGGGGCCGTCGGGCATGAACGTCAGGGCTTCGCGGACGGTGTCGCGGGCCAGTTCCTGGAGCCGGCGCTGGACCGCGTCCATGCCCTCCAGGCGCTCGACGCCCCCGCCCTCGGAGGGCCGGGGCCCGGTCCCCGCGAGCATGCGGATGAACGAGCCGTGGCTGTCGGCGATCTGACGCTGACGCTCTATCAGCTCGTCGTGCTGACGGGCCAGCAACTGCTGGAATCCCATGGCCGGTTCCACCGCGAAGAAGCGGCCGGGCGCCTCGAAGGACTCCTGGATCAGCCGCAGCTCGAACAGTTTGTCCAGGCAGGCGCGTACCCGGTCGGGGCAGGTCGCCAGGCGGGCGGCGATCTCGTCGACCCCCCGCCCGGGAGACTCCAGCATCTCCCGGTAGACCTCCTCGTCCGCCGCCTCCAGGCCGAGTGTCGTGAACATACTTTCCCCTTTCGAGGTGGCCAGTTCCTCGTGCGGGACAGTCTGCGGGGTCGCGGTCAACATCGGGTCAACGTGCGTCGATCCATGGCAGGCAGGGGCCGACGGGCAAACGGCGGGAGTGGTTCCGTGACCTCGGTGTCCTGTCACAAAGCGGCCTGGACGCTTCCGCCCCCGATGGAGCCGTTCCTTCCGGCAGTGCCGCTCAGCAAGATGGTGATCACCGGGACGGCACGGAAGAACAGGAACGGACCGTGGCCGCGAGCGGGCCCGGCCGGCGAACCGAGACCGATCAGAGAAGGCGTTCCCATGGCTGTGCCCACCCGCATCCCCCGTACCGCCCTCTCGGTCCCGCCCGCCCCGGCGGGTGCCACCGGCCCCCGGCCCCTCGGTGCCCCCGCCGACGACCGTGCACGGACCGCCCCCGTGCCGGATCTCCCGCCCACCGCCGGCGACACCCTGGTCGCCCGCGCGGCTCCGGCCGGCTTCATCTGGGACTGACGTGCCACGCGATGCAACTGACCGTCATCACCCTGACCGCCGCCGAGGACCGAGCCCGCCAGGTCCTTGACGGAGCACAGGTCGCCGCCGCGATGTGGGCCGCGGCCGACGCCGAGGACCGCCTCGAACACATCAGCACCAGATCGCTCCCCGGCCACTTCCGCCTGGGGATCTTCACCGCGGCGCTGCCGGAACACGCCGCCATGGCCGCCGCACTCGGCATCTGCCACCGCGCGCTGGCCACGTCCCCGCTGCTGCACGGCTGGAGCGTCGCCGCCGTCAGCGGCGGTCCGCGCCCACCGGACCGGACACCGGCCGAGCCCCGGGCGACCCCACCCCCTTCGACACCCGAAGGCCCCTGACCGGGGACCGGACGCACTGGTGACCGCAGTGCGCGTGGAGGCCGACCGACCGGGACGACCTTCGGCGCGGCGGCGAGGGCCCCGGCCACCTGCGGAGACAGCGTCAGTGGTGGGCGGAGTCCAGGACGGCCCTGAGCCAGTCCGGCTGTCCGATCGGGGCGCCGAGGCGTGCTGGGGGCAGCGCGAGAGTGTCGAGCAGGGCCGGCAGGTGGGTGTGGACGGCGGCGAGCGCGCGGGGACGGGCGCCGTGGACGAGCCGTCCCTCGTCAGGAGTCAGGTCGGCGTGCTCGAGGTGCCAGCCGAGATCCTCCTCGATGCTGTCCAGGCTCAGGAGATGGTGCAGCGCGGCCAGGGCAGGCTCGTCCGGGGAGCCCGCCAGGGCCTCGGCCTGGTGCTGGAACCGTTCGAGAACCACCCGCTTGGTATGGGCGACGGCAAGGTCGACCAGGCCGGGGAGCAGAGGGTTCCACACGGCGAACTCGTCGGACGCCTGAGGACGGAGGCCGTTGCCGCTGCCGGCGCCCGAGGCCTCGTCGAGCCGCCGTGTCAGATCCGTGTGGAGCCGGCTTTCGCGAAGGCGGGCGAGGCCGACGGCGGTGCGCGGGTCCGCCACGTCGAGGGGGCCGGCCGGTGGCTCCGCTGCCGGCGGCGGAGGTTCGGCCAGCAGCGACTTGCCGGCGTCGAGGTGGATGAGCAGGGTGTCGCCCGCGGCCGCGTGGAAGATCCGTGCGAGGTCCTCGTAGTCGGTGATGCGGTTCATGGACAACACGCCCTGCGCGCCGCAGCGTTGCCGGCACACGGCGGCGACCTGTTCCAGAGTGCCGGAGGTCCATGCCTTGGCCAGGGCGAGATCGCGGTGGGCCGCGCTCCAGGGTGCCCAGGTGGGCGGGGTGCCGCCGGCGGCCGGCGGCCCGCTGTGCACCCCTCGTACAAAGCGCTCGCGCTCCTCGTTGACCAGGAAGGTCGCGGCATAGGCACGGGCGAGGGCACTGTAGAGGGCCTCCTGCTGAGTGCGGTATTCCAGGACCGGCAGCCTGGGCGCGAGCCGTCCCATGGTGGTGCGCCCGCGGGAGTAGCGCAGTGCGATGGCGACGGCGGCCCGGGCGGCCGCGGCCTGGCCGGCGGCCGCGCCGACCGAGGCGTGGGCGGAGGCCGACAGGGAGCGGACCAACCGGTGGCCGCTGCCGTCGAGGGGGTCCTCGAAGCGTCCGTCGTCGGTGATGTCGGCGCTGTCGCGCAGCCAGCCGTCGTAAGGGACCGGGGTGCCGTCGAAGCTGATGACGGCGTAGTCGAGCGGGACGAGGGAAGTGGGCGGAAGCGGTGTGATGCGGACACCGGGCGCCGTGGTGGCGCCGTGCCGCAGGCGGACGGCGAACGGGAAGACGCCGTGCTCGTGGTCGTCGATGAGCAGTCTGGCGTAGACCACGACGATCCTGGACCGGCCGGGCGCGCCGCCCGGCGCCATGAACTTGGCCGCCTCGGGGCCGGGGGTGTGGAGGGTGAAGGTACGGTTCGCGTGGTGGTAGCGGGCTTCGGTCGCCGGACCGAGGTGGCTGCTGCCGTTGCCGAGTTCGGTGATGAGGATGCCGCCGACGGCGTCCATGGCGTCGAGGTCCTCGATGAGGGGCGCGAGGCCCCCGCCGGGCCGTCCGAGCTCGACCAGGGTGCAGGTGACGACGGAGAAGTGGACCAGAGCCGTGAGGAAGAGTCCGGGATCGACCGTCGCGGCCCATTCGAGGGCGGTGAGCAGACGGGATCGGTCGTGGTGCAGGGCGAGACTTCCGCCTGCGTCGAGCCCGAGGGCACGCAGCCTGCTGTACGTCCGCTCGTGCCGGGCGTCGGCCGGGCCGGTCGAGGGGCTGCGGTCGAAGCAGGGCCGGTCGAGCAGGCGGTCGAGACGGGCGAGATGACGCAGACGGTCGCCGTGCAGCAGGCGCCGCATCGAGGTCGGTCCGGACGGCCCCGGGGCGGGGTCCGTCACGGAGCGGCCTCCTGAGCCCCTGGTGAGACAAGAATCGGTGGGCCGGGCGGGACGGGATCGGCTGTACCGGTCTGCCCGGCGGGGTGCGCCGAGCGCTCCAGGGTGCGCATGGCCTGGGCGTGTTCGATCGCGAAGATGTGCGCGGGGTCGAAGGCGTGCAGGCGCACTCGGCAGCTGACGCAGACGCGGCCGCTCTGACGGATCGTCACCTCGGCTGTCAGTGGGACGCGATGGTCCTCGGGGGGTCCGGTCACCCGCAGGGTGCCGTCGAGTTCGGCGGGGAGCGGGAAGACGAACCTCTCGAAGTCCGTCTCCAGAGCGTGCATCACGGCATAGCGGTCACCCTGGCCGGGAGGGGGCGCGACGAGCTCCGCGACGGCCCAGGTGATGAGCTGTGTACATGCCTCGATCAGCAGCATGCCGGGGACGTGCTGCTGATCAGCCGTGTGGTCACGGATCATCTCGGTTTCGTTGGGAACGGTCAGGCGGGCGCCGAAACGGCCGTCGGCGGCCCGGGCGTCTCCGATGAGGACGTTGTCCTGGGCGTGTTTGAGCACGCGATGGCGCGGGACGGGTCTCGGGGGCCGGTGGGTGTCCGCGGGACGGGCGTCGGCCTCGGCCATGCTCTCGCACAGGTCGGCCCAGGTGTTCTCGTCGATGCCCAGGCCCGGCACCACGGTGGGCCGGATACCGGGCTCCGGGGTGTGCCGCGCGAGCCGGTCGCGCAGATCCCGTGCGGTGACGACCTGGGGGTGGACGGTGGCGCGGGAGAAGGATTCCCCTACCACCCACAGGATCCGAGGTGAGGTCACGGTGTTCTCCTGAAGCAGGCGCGAGGCCCACAGCGGTGGCTCGCGTACGGAAAGGGGAAGACGAACGATGGCCTTCTGGGCGGATCCACGCCGCTGAGCCCGGGCGCGGGCGGGCTAGGGGCCGTACGTGGCCGCGAGGAGCGGGCTGCGTGCGGGTTTCGTGGTGCCGCTCCACGTCAGGACCGTGCTGCCCCAGGTGAGTCCGGCGCCGAACCCGACCAGCAGCACCCGGTCACCCGTCTTGATCCGGCCCTCGGCCGCGGCGTGGGCGAGGCCGAACGGCAGTGATCCCGCACCGATGTTCCCCACCCGGTCCCCGATCACCACCAGTCGGTCGGGATCGATGCCCAAGGACTCGCCCACGCCGCGCAGCAGGACCGGGTTCGGCTGATGCATGACCACTACGTCCACTTCTCCCAGCGTCAGGTCCGCTTGTTCGAGGGCGGTCGCCACGGCCCTGGGAACGATGTCCACGATGAAGTCGCGGACCGCGTGCCCGTCCATGACGATGTGGTGCCCCCCGTCGGCGAGCGTGGCGTCCGAGGCCGGCCGCCGGCTGCCACCGGCCGGGATGAGGACGTCACCGGCCCGGCGCCCGTCGGAGCCGAGAGCGATGGCCCCGAAACCCTCGCCGACGGGTACGGGACCCATGACGGTGGCCGCCGCCCCATCGGCGAACAGCACGGCCGTGGGGCGGTCCGCGGCGTCGACGAACGGCGAGTAGACCTCGCAGCCCACGACCGCGGCGTACCGTGCGCCCGGGTCGCCCAGGAGCCAGTCGCGCGCGACGCGCGTGGCGAAGAGCCAGCCCGAGCAGGCCGCGGAGACGTCGAAGGCCACGGCGTTCCGCGCGCCCAGCGACGCCTGCACCCGACACGCCGTGGAGGGGCCCAGTTCGTCGGGCGTGGAGGTGGCCAGGACCAGCAGGTCCAGCTGCTCGGCGGCGATACCGGCACACTCGAGCGCCTCACGGACCGCTTCGGCGGCGAGGTCCGACGTCGCCTGGCCCGGCCCTGCGATGTGCCGCCGCCGCACGCCGGTGCGTTCGAGAATCCACTCCGGGCTGATCCCGGTGCGGGCTCCCACCTCGGCGTTCGTGCGGACCGTCGGTGGGAGGAACGCGCCCGTCCCCAGAATTCCGATGCGGTGTTCCATGTCTGACTCCCCTTCGGCAGCCTGCCACGAAGAGTCGATCAGCAGCACGCCGTGCTCGCCACCCGGCTCATGCCGGATGCGGCCATCCGGGGCGGGCGCCCGGGCCGGGCGGACCATCGTGCGGGGCCCGGCGGCGGGAGGGGAAGCCGCCGATGCGGCTTCCCCTCCTTCGGAGCCCTCGCGTTGCGAACGCGTGCGGCCGAACACAGCATGGCTAATTGTCGATAAAGAAATTTTTATGCTGAGAGGTCGATGTGAGCTCCGACGCCTCCGGCGGTGTCCACCGCTCCGTCATCGTCAGCCTTATCGGCACCACGTTGGTCTGGTACGACTTCTTCCTGTACGTCAGCGCCTCCGTGTTGGTCTTCAACCACCGGTTCTTCCCCTACCTGACGCCGTTCGCCGGCACGCTCATGTCCGTGGGGCTCTACGGGGTCGGCCTCGTGGCCCGTCCGGCCGGCGGCGTGCTCTGCGGCCACCTCGGCGACCGTCACGGCAGACGCCCGGCCCTGGTGGCCACCCTGGTGCTCACCGGCGCCTCCACCGGACTGATCGGCGTGCTGCCCGCGTACGACCGGATCGGGCTCGCCGCCCCGCTGCTGCTGGTGGCGCTGCGGTTGCTCCAGGGGCTCGGTCTCGGAGGCGCATGGGGAGCCGCGGCCGTCGTCTCGCTGGAATGCGTCCCACCGGAGCGCCGGGGGCGCATCTCCAGCTGGGCCCAGACCGGGGCGCCGGCAGGGAATCTGCTGGCCTTCGGCATGATGACGGCCGTATCGGCGTCGATGACGTCCGAACAGTTCGTGACCTGGGGCTGGCGGCTGCCGTTCCTGTTCTCGGCGGTGCTGGTGGCGGTGGGGCTGTGGGCCCGTATGCGCATCGAGGAGACCCCCGTCTTCCGGGCGCTGTCCGCGGCCGGCGCCCGCCGCGAGCGGCCGGTCGTCGAGCTGGTGAAGGACCACCGGGGCGGACTGCTGACCGCCGTGGCCGTGGCGGTGGGCGCGGACGTCGTGCTGTTCACGTTCTCGTTCGGCTACGTCCTCACCTTCCTCAACATCGCGGGAGTGCCCTTCACCGCCCTGTTGGCCCTCACGGTCCTCAGCCCGCTGGCTCTGATCGCGCTGATCCCGCTCTTCGGCCTCCTGTCCGACCGCTGCGGCCGACGGCGCGTCTGCCTGGCAGGCACGGTGGCCACAGCGGTGTGGGCCGCCGGGTTCCTTCCCCTGGTCCGCACTGCCTCACTGCCGGTCCTGGTGGTCGCGTACCTGCTCGCGCTGGCGGCCTTCGCGGCGATGTACGCACCTCAGGCGGCCATCGTCGCCGGGCTCTTCCCGAGCCACCTCAGGCTCAGCGGCACCACGACCGGATACCAGCTGGCCGGTCTCCTGGGGAGCACGCTCGCCGCCTTCCTGACCACCCGGGCAGCCGGCTGGTTCCACACCCCCGCCGCCGTCCCCGCCTATGCCCTCGCCGCCCTCCTGGTCAGCGGCGGGGCACTCCTGATCACCCGCCACGCCCCCGAAGGAGCAGACACATGAAACGTCCCTGGCGACTCCCGGTCGTTGTCGCGGTCGGCGCCCTCTTCACGGCACTCGCCCTCTACGACGTCTCGTCCGCGGGTGCACCCACCGTCATCACCTGCGACAACACATGGACGATGAACTTCACTCCGGCCCTGACCGTCGCGTCGCAGGACAAAGTGACGGCCAAGGTCAGCGATCCGAACGGCGCACTGCGCAAGTGCACCGGTGATGCCGCCATGACCATGGGCGACTTCGTGGCCGAAGGCATCGGCAACAGCGTGACCTGCGCCGCCGGCAGCTACGAGAACACATCCAGCGCGCTGCAACGTGTCACCTGGAACGCCCGGGACAACCAGCTCACCAGCACCTACACCTGGAACATGAGCCCCATCGGAGACCTGCTCAGCGCCCAGTCCCCCCTCAACGGCGGGATCACCGAGGGTCGGTACAAGGGCGCCACCTGGACCATGGCCATCGACCCGATCCGATCCAAGATCAGCCTCACCGACTGCGACAGCCCCACCGGACTGAAGTCCATCAGCGTCGCCGGCACCCTGGTCATCACCCCCGCCTCATGAGCCCGACCGTGGCGGAGCAGTGACTTGAGGGGTCGGGCTGCCGGCTGTCAGTCCTGCTGCCTCGGGTTGGTGAGGGCGTGAAGTGTGCCCGTGAGCTGGTCGGGGGTGAGGGGCGGGGCGGGCAGGGGGGCCGCGGCCTCGGCGCGCAGGCCGGCGAGGAGGAGGTGGAGATGGCGCGGCCAGGCGCCGGGGGCGGTGGCTTCGGAGGCGGGGACCACCCGTCCGAGGGCGGCGAGCAGGAAGAGCAGGTCCTCGACGGTGACGTCGGCTCGTACGGTGCCCTGTTTCTGGGCCCGGCCGATGAGCTGGGTCATGGTCTGGTGGTGGTGGGCCTTGAGGGCGTCGAGGGAGGGGATGTCGGGGATGCTGGTGGTCATGAGGTCGTTGGCGCCCCGGTCGGCGGCGAGACCTTCGAAGATGCCCTCGAGGTAGTGGACCAGGCCGTCCCAGGCGTCCTCGGCGCCGCGGGCGTTCTCACCGTGGCGGAGGGTGTCGTTGAGCGACTCGCCGAAGACCGCTTCGATGAGCGCTCCGCGGGTGGGGAAGCGGCGGTAGAGGGTGGCGTTGCCGACTCCGGCGCGGCGGGCGATGTCGTCGAGGGGGGCGTCCATGCCTTGTTCGGCGTAGATCTCGCGGGCGGCGGCGATGAGCAGTTCGCGGTTGCGCCGGGCGTCGCGCCGCAGCGGCGCGGGGCGGCTGTTCCCGGCCGGCGGCCCGCCTGACCCGCCGCTTCGCGCAGTGCTCACTGTCCCTCAACTCCCGTGCCGTGCGCCGATGCTGTCCCCGGTGCTGTTCTCGCTGTCGCGGGCAGCAGCCTAGCAAGAAAGCGTGGACTGCTCCCCGGTTCGTTGTTAGGGTCGGGACATCAAGTGGGGAGTGCTCCCCACTTGATGGGGCCATGGCCTGCCCATGGCCATGCCCTGACGACGAAAGGGACGACAGCCCGTGAGCACCATGCCCGCGTTCGAGACTCTTGCACCGGCCGGCACCGACTTCACCGCCGACCCCTATCCCGTCTACGCCCATCTGCGGGAGCAGGGCCCGGTCCACCGGGTGCCCACTGGAGGCTCCGACGACATCTGGGTGATCCTGGGACACGAGGAGGTACGGGCCGCGCTCACCGATGTGCGGCTGAGCAACGACGTCCGCAACTCCTCCCGCTGGGTGGACGACGGTGGTTATGCCATCGGCCGCAACATGCTCCAGACCGACGCGCCCCAGCACACCCGCCTGCGCAGGATGGTCGCGGGGGCGTTCACCGCCCGCCGGATCGAGTCGCTGCGGCCGCGTATCCAGCAGCTGACCGACGAACTCCTCGACAAGATCGCCCCGTTGACCGGTGCCGATCTCGTCGCCGCTCTCGCGCGGCCGCTGCCCATCGCGGTGATCTGCGAGCTCCTGGGTGTGCCGGCCGAGGACCAGGAGCCCTTCCGCGTCTGGTCCGACGCGATGGTCTTCCAGCCCACCCCCGAGGCCGCGGCCGCCGCGGCCATGTCGATGACCGAGTACCTGAGCGGGCTGCTCCAGGCCAAGGACCGCTCCCCGGGTGACGACCTGCTCAGCGCGCTGGTCCGCGCCCGCGACACCGACGGTGACCGCCTGGGTCCGGAGGAGCTCCTCGGTATGGCGTTCGTGCTCCTCGTCGCGGGGCACGAGACCACCGTCAACCTCCTGTCCAACGGCACGTACGCCCTGCTGACCCACCCCGAGCAGCTCGCCGCGCTGCGCGCCGACCGGTCCCTGCTCGAGGGCGCGATCGAGGAGATGCTGCGGTACGAGGGCCCGGTGACCTCCTCGGCCTACCGCTGGGCCACCGAGGACGTGGAGACCGGCGGTGTGACCATCCCGGCCGGCGAGGCGGTCCTGATCATTCTGGGCTCGGCCTCCCGGGACTCCGGCCGCTTCCCCGACCCGGACCGCTTCGACATCCGCCGCCCCCGCACGGGCACCGGCGGCGCCGGGCACCTCGCCTTCGGCCACGGCATCCACCACTGCCTGGGCGCCCCGCTCGCCCGGCTCGAGGCCGCGGTCGCCTTCACCGCACTGCTCGACCGCTTCCCCGACCTCGCCCTCGCGACCGCCCCCGCGAAGGCGCCCTGGCGCCCGGGCCTGATCCGGGGCCTGTCGGAACTGCCGGTCCGTTACACCCCGCGCCCCTGAGGGCCATCAGCCGGAACGGCCTCACCGCAGGCTCCCGCTGACCGCGGCGGAGCGCGATGGCACGGTCCCGCTCCCAAGGGGGCGCGCCGGGGTCCAGGTACGGGGGTCCTGGACCCCGGCGATCCGGTCTGCTGCCGCCCGCCATCGATCCGGCGATCCAGTTCGCCGTCAACCGGCAGTGCCGGCACCTGCTTTCCCCAGTGCGAGCCCGAGCCGCTTCGTCGGCTCGGGCTCGCACTCGTAAGCGTTTGTCCCCGTTCAGCGATCTTTGTCCATCCTTCAGGTCCCTGTGTTGCGTAATCATGCTGCCGGTTTTGCCTTTCTCGGTGGAAAAGCAGGGCGCAAGATTTCTGTCACGGGCCACTGCAAGTCGGCTGGACACCAAGCGGGGGACAAGAACATGAAGAAGAAGACCGCATTCCACAAAATTTTCGGCGCGCTTGCCGCGACGGTACTGGCGGTTCTCGCCGTTTCCGTGAGCAGCGGATCCCAGTCGCCGCAGGGAAAGGCCGACGTGCCCACCACCCACGTCCCCTCCCTGCCCGGCGACTCGCAATGGGGATGATCGCATTCCGGTCGGCCGGTTCCCTATGAAATCCGTTCCAGCAACAGGAGACGCATGTCCGCGCTACCGCTTTCCCCCGCTCCGCTGTCCGTCTTCGGCGGGATGCGTTCGAAGCTGACAGAGCTCAAAGAGTCGGGGCTGTACCGGGAATTCACCCCGTGCTCGTATCTGGCCGAGGAGCCCGGGACGGCGCTCCACCAGGGGCGGCGCATCCAGGTGTGGTGCACCAACGACTACCTCGGGATGAGCCAGAACCCGCAGGTCATGGAGGCGCAGATCGCCTCCACGCTGCGGCACGGCACGGGTAACGGAGGGTCCCGCAACATCGCGGGCACCAGCGAGGCGCACGTGGCGCTGGAGACCCGGCTGGCCGCCTGGCACCGCAAGCCGCGCGCCCTGGTCTTCACCAGTGGATACGTCGCCAACTTCGAGACGCTGACCACGCTGCTCCAGGCCGTGCCCGACATGGTGGTCTTCTCCGACGCGCTCAACCACCGTTCGCTGATCGAGGGCATCCGGGCGACCAAAAACCGGAAGCATATATTCCCGCACAGCGATGTGGCCGCGCTGGAGGAATTGCTGTCCCAGTACGAGACCGATCGCCCCAAGCTCATTGTCTTCGAGTCCGTCTACTCGATGGACGGAGACATCGCGCCAATTGGCGCGATCTGTGACCTGGCGGACCGGTACAACGCCATGACGTACCTGGACGAGACGCACGCGATCGGGGTGAACGGTCCCACCGGCGCGGGGATATGCGAGCAGCTCGGCGAGGAGCGGGCCACCTTTGTGCAAGGTGTCTTCGGAAAAGCGGTGGGAACGACCGGCGGATACGTCGCGGGGCCCGACGAAGTCCTCGACTACGTGCGCTCGCACGCCCCCGGGTTCATCTTCACGACGACGATCCCGCGGTCGAGCCTGGACGCCACCCGGCGAAGCCTCGACATCGTCCAGAGCGGGGCGGGCGGCGAGCTCCGCCGGAAGCTGCGGGAGAACGCGCTGCGCATGCGCACGGCCCTGCGCGCCGCCGGCATCGACTTCATCGACGCCGAGAGCCACCTCGTCCCCGTACTGGTGCCCGGAGGCGAGCGGGTCAAGCGCGTCTCGCGACGCCTGCTCGACGAGTTCGACATCTACGTACAGCCCGTCAACTACCCGTCCGTGGCCAAGGGCGGCGAGCGGTTCCGCGTGACTGTCGCGCCGTTCCGCACCCAGGACCACATCGACGCTTTCGTCCGCGCCCTGCGCATCTGCCTCGACAACGCCTGACCCCCATCACTTCAAGGAGACAGTTCCGTGCAGATCAAGGACATCACCCCGTTCATCGGCGCCGAGATGACCGGAGTCGATTACGAGGACCTCCAGCGCCCCGAGGTCTTCCGGCAGCTGGCCGAGCTGGTGCACCGGCGCGAGCTGGCCGTGGTCCGGGGCCTGGACATCACCCCGCGGCAGCAGATCGAGCTGGCCTCCCGGCTCGGCAGACCCGTGCCCTTCCTGATGGCCAAGTACCGCCACCCCGAGCACGAGGAGATCATGATCTCCTCGAACGCCATGAAGGCGAACCGCCCGGTCGGAGTCGCCCGCGTCGGCAACTTCTGGCACCAGGACTCCTCGTACGTGAAGGACCCGGCACCGTACACGATGCTGCACGGGATCGACGTGCCCAGCACCAGCGGCCACACCCTCTACGCCAGCGCGCTCGATGTGTACGACCGGCTGCCGCAGGAGTGGAAGGAAAAGATCGCCGGCCGGACGGCCCTGCACACCGTCAGCAAGCGCCAGCGCATCTCGCCCGAGCACGTCGGCCTGTCCATCGCCGAGCTCAAGGCCCTGGTCGAGCTCGAGTACCCGATGACCGAGCACCCGCTGGTACGGCAGGACCCGACCAGCGGCCGGTCCTACCTGTACGGCGCGCCGGAGTACATGGACTCGGTGGTGGGCTTCGACGCCAACGAGAACGCCGAGTTCTTCGCACTGATCGACCGTCTGATCCAGGACCCGGACCGCGTCTACACCCACCGCTGGACGACCAACGACCTGGTGGTGTGGAAGACCGCCACGACCTACCACGCGGCGACGGCGATCGAGCCGGGCGTCACGCGGACCGTGCACCGGGTGAGCATCGAAGAGGACGGCCAGTGGCCGGCATAGTCGACCTCGACATCCGCTTCCCCTCCGCGACGGCCGACATCCGGGCCATGCACAAGACCTCGGGTGTGGCCGTCGCGGACCTGGCCCGGATCACGCACTGCGAGAGTTTTCCGGTGCTGGCCGAGGGGGAGCAGGCCTGGGAGCTGGCGCTCGACGCGGCCCGGTCGGTCCTCCGCAGGACGGGCGTGGAAACCTCCCGCATCCGGCAGGTCGTCTACGCCGGTTCCGGCGAGTGGGACCGCCCGTTCTGGTCCCCTGCCGCGAAGGTGGCCGACGGACTCGGCATCTCAGGGGCCCACTGCTTCGAGGTGACGAACTTCTGCAATGCCGGTATGACCGCGCTCCGGCTGCTGTCCGCGGCCGGAGCGCTGGAGGACGACACGTACGCACTGGTCCTCGTCGGCGACCGGCTGAGTCGGATGGTGGACTACAGTGACCCGGATTCCAAGGCCCTGTTCAACTTCGGCGATGCTGCTGCGGCGGTACTGCTGGCAGGCGGTGACGGCCGTTTCCGGATCCTCCGCTCGGCCATGCGCACCGACGGCGGCTGGGCCGACTACTACGCGGGCGAGCGGACGGACGGCCGGGTCCTCATCCGGCGCGGGGCACACCGCAAGGGTCTCGCGGACGCCTACGTACGTCACTTCACCTCGCTGGTCGACGAGACGCTGGAGGCCCTGGGCCGCGAGCGCCACGAGATCGACCACTTCCTGATCAACCACGGCGACCGGGACATGCACCACCGGCTGCTCGACACACTGGGCATCCCCGTCGAGCGCAGCGTCTTCAACTACGACCGGCTGGCTCACATGGGCGGTGCGGACACCCTCATCGCGCTCGCCGACCTGGAACGCGCCGACCGCCTGCGCCGCGGTGACCTGATCATGCTCGCCACCAGCGCCATGGGCTTCAGCTGGGGCATAACGACTTTGGAGTACCTCGGATGAAGATCCTCGTCATTCACCAGGTGCCGTACCGGAAGATCGCCTACGACCGGGGCATCGACCACGAGCGGCACCAGGTGACGTACATCGGCCACCCGCACCGGATGGCCGACCTCCCTCCCGGCCTGCGGTGCGAGCGGATCGTCCTCGACGCGGAAGAGGACCTGGTCGCCGGCGTCCGCGCCCGCACATCGCCGGACGACGGCTACGAGAAGGTGCTCGCACTCTCCGAGTTCGGGCTCGTGGAGGCCTGCCACGTGCGCCGCCACCTCGGCATCGACGGCCCCGGGCTCGCTCAGGTCGAGCGGGTACGGGACAAGGTGCGGATGAAGGAGGCCCTGAACGGTTCCGGGCTGCGCCACCCGAGGTTCGTCCCCGGGCCGGTGGCGGGCCGGCCGCTCCCGTGGGCAGGCCGTACGGTCCTCAAACCGCGACAGGGCGCGTCCAGCGAGGACGTCACCATCCACGAGACGGCCGACGACGCGCTGAACGCGTACCACAACCTCGCGGACGCCTCGGACTACCAGCTGGAAGAGCACATCGAAGGCGACATCCTGCACGCCGACGGGCTGGTGGCAGCCGGACGCATCGTCGACCTCGCGGTCAGCCGGTACGTCAACAAGCCGGTCGAGTACGCGAACGGGCTCCCGCTCGGTTCGCACCAGGAGCCCGTCAGCCCGGCCCAACAGACCCTCGCCGAGCAGGTGGTGGAGGTGCTCGGCATCACCGAAGGCAGCATCCACCTCGAGTTCTTCGAGACGGCCGAGGGCGAGCTCGTCTTCCTGGAGGTGGCCAACCGGGTCGGCGGCGCAGGCATCGTCCCGATGCACGAGCGGCACACCGGGGTACACCTGCCCTCGCACGAGATCGCCGTCCGCCTGGGCCTGGAACGCCCCCCGGTACAGCCGCCCAGCGGGCGCTACCACGGCTGGCTCGCCTTCCCCGGCCACCACCTGCCGCCCGGCAGCGTGCGGCGGACCGACCTGCCCGCATGGGTGGGCGCGCACCCCTGCGTCGACCGCATCCACGTCCTCGCACCGGACCAGGAGACACCCCGGCACATCACCTACCAGGAATGGGAGGTGCCGGTCTTCATCGAGGCATCCCACACCGACGCGAAGGCGCTGCGCCACTTCCTGGAGACCTGCGCCCGGGTGGTGTCCGTGACGACACCGCACGCGGCCGGCGCGGACATCGAGGAGGCGGCGTGAGCGGCGGGATCCGTACGGCACGGGCCGTCCAGCAGACGCGGCGCCCCCGGGGCATGCCGGTGCCCCAGGATTTCGCCGAGGTCGAGCTGGCCCTGCCGCCGCTGGCGGCGGGCAGCGCACTGGTCGAGAACCTGTGGCTGTCGGTCGACCCGTACATGCGCGAGTGCATGGACACCGAGTGGGAGCTGAACACCCCGCTCGAAGGCCGCTCCATCGGCCGCGTCATCGACTCCCGCAGCGCTGAACTGCCGGTCGGCACCCTGGTGTTCCACCGGGACGGCTGGCGCACGCACACGGTCCTGACCGCCGCCGACGCCAGGGTGCTGCCGCGGTACGAGGGCATCGCGACCGAGTCGTTCCTCGGCCTGCTCGGCGGTACGGGCCTGACGGCGTACGTGGCCCTGACCCGCGTCGCCCGGCTGCGCGAGGGCGAGACGGTCTTCGTCTCCGCGGCCGCCGGGGGAGTGGGCACGGCCGCCGGACAACTGGCCCGGCTGCTGGGGGCCGCACGTGTCATCGGCAGCACCGGATCACCGGAGAAAGTCCGGCGGCTCACGGAGGAGCTCGGCTTCGACACCGCCTTCGACTACCGCGCGGGGCCCTCCGTCGACGCCCAGCTGGCCGCCGCGGCACCGGACGGCATCGACGTCTGCCTGGACAACGTCGGCGGCGCGCACCTGGAAGCGGCGATCGGCGCGATGCGCGAGTTCGGGCGCATCGCCTGGTGCGGCGCGATCGCGCAGTACAACACGGGCTCCGCACCGGCGGCACCCCGCAATCTGTTCGACCTGGTGGAGAAGAGCGTCCGCCTGGAGGGCTTCCTCGTCGCCAACCACCGCGATGCCCAGGAGGAGTGGGAGACCTTCGCCGTACCGCACCTGCGCGCCGGCCGGATCACCGACCGGCTCAGTGTGTCCGAAGGCTTCGAACGGACCGTCGACGCGTTCCTGGGGATGCTGCGCGGCGAGAACACGGGGAAATCGGTCGTGCGGCTGAGCCCGGCCGGCCGGGAGGACGCCGCCGAGGAAGCAGGAGGAGCACCATGCCGCCCATTCACGCAGGACTCCACATCAGCTGCGTCGGGCTCGGTGCCTCCCGCCGCGTCTGCGCCATCTGGCGGGTGAGCGGACCCGCCGATCCGCAGCGGCCGTGCGAGTTCCCCGGCGCTCTGCTCCTGCCCCGCCGTGGGGCGGAGCAGGACTGGGCGGTGGAAATGGCACTGGCCGCACTGGACAAGCACGCCATCGGTGAGCGACCTGCCTGCACGGACCTCGTCACCACCGCCGACGGCATCCGGATCACCTCGCAGCGCCCCGGGCTCTGCAGCTCCGAGCTGCAGGAGCTGTCCCGTACCGCTCTCGGCGCGAGCCACGGGGACTGGGACCGGCTGTTCCGCGAGGACCCGGCCGCCTTCCTGGCCGCGACCGCCGGCGGGTACGTGCTGCACAAGCAGGCCGCGGTGCTGGTCACCCGGGGCCCGGACGGCCGGCTCGGCCGCTCGCGGGTGGTGCACGCGCGGCAGGACAAGGTCCTGCGCGACTACACCGCGGGCCTCCTCCGCACAGCGGCACTCGCCGCGAAGCCCGAGACCGAAAAACCCTCGCCCGTCACACCTTAGGAGACCTCGATGCGCTTCCCCGCGGAGCTGCAAGAGCTTCAGCCGCAGCCCGGACCGAGTTCGTGGGACGCGCGCTTTTCCGACAGCGCACGGTGCATGGTGCCCTCCGAGGTCCGCTCCCTGTTCAGCGCCGCCGCCAGCCCCGGAATCGTGTCGCTGGCCGGCGGCATGCCGGACGTCGGCGCCCTCCCGATGGACACGATGGCCTCGATCCTGGCCGACGTCGTGCGCGAGAACGGTACTACAGCCCTCCAGTACGGGACGGCACAGGGCGACCCCGGACTGCGGCAACGGATCTGCGAAGTCATGGCACTGGAGGGCATCACCGCCCGGCCGGACGACGTCATGGTCACCGTGGGCTCCCAGCAGGCACTGGACCTGGTGGCACGCGTCCTCCTCGATCCGGGGGACACCGTGGTCGCCGAAGGCCCGACCTACGTCACCGCACTCGGCACCTTCGCGGCGGCCCGGGCCAGGGTCGTCCAGATCGGCATGGACCGGGCCGGGACCGTCCCGGAAGAACTGGCCGCGGTCTTCGCCCGGCTGGCGGCGGAGGGCCGCCCGGCGAAGCTCTTCTACACCGTCCCCACCTTCCAGAACCCGACGGGCATCCGCCTCGCGGCGGGCCGGCGGCAGCAGATCCTCGACGTCTGCCGGGCGGCCGATGTGCTCGTCGTGGAGGACAACCCCTACGGCCTGCTCCACTACGACGGGACACCCTCCCGCGCCCTGCGCGCCGACGCCCCCGACCGGGTCGTGTACCTGGGCTCCTTCTCCAAGACGCTCGCCCCCGGACTCCGGGTCGGCTGGGTCCACGCGCCCACCGAGCTGACCCGGAAGCTGGTGCTCGCCGCCGAATCCGCCATGCTCTCCCACTCCGCCCTCACCCAGCTGACGGTGGACCGCTATCTGCGCACGGAACCGTGGCAGGAGCGACTCGGCACGTTCCGCACCCGCTACCGGGACCGGCGCGACGCCATGCTGCGCGCGCTGACCGCGTACATGCCCGCGGGAACCTCGTGGACCATCCCCGACGGCGGCTTCTTCATCTGGGTGACGCTCCCGGACGGCACCGACTCGCGCGAACTGCTGCCCCGGGCCCTGTCCGCCGGGGTCGCCTTCGTGCCCGGCACCGCCTTCTACGCGGACGGCCGGGGCGCCCGCCATGTCCGGCTCTCCTTCTCCTACCCCGCGCCGGCCGATGTCGACGAGGGAATACGCCGCCTGGCCTCCGTACTCGGAGAGCAGCCGTGAACCGAGCAGCAGGGAGCGCCGAAGCGCACCCGACCGCACTACATCGCACCGAACCGACAGCGGAGGACACGCTGATGAGGACCTACCCCACCGACCTGCTGCTGGCGGTCGAGCACGTCGAGCACTCCCTGCGGAACGGTGACCTCGCCCCGCTGCGCGACGCGCTGGCGCGGGAAGGCGTGACGGACCCCCTGCGACGCTTCGACTGCGAGCAGCTCTTCGAGGGCCTGGACCGCCTTCTGGGCGGCGTCAGCCAGTACCCGTGGCAGCCACTGACCGACACGGACGACGTCCTGGAGACACGGCCGGTGGGCGCCGTCCTCCTCGACGACGAGCGCGCCGAGGCGACCCTGCGCGGACTGCTGCTCGCCTGGGCCCTGGGCAACCCCGTGACCGTACGCTCGACCCGGCCGCAGCTGTGGACCGCGGTCATGGAAGCGCTGCGCGACGCCGGCGTCCCGCTTCCGGACGGCCACGTCGTCGCACCCGGGACCGACGTGACCGGCGTGAGGGTGGACGTCCCCGAGCTGCCCGCCGACGCGGCGGTGGCACTGGACTGCCAGGCGCCCTGGGTCCACCGGCTGCTGGACCGCCGTCACCTGCCGGGCACATCGCTCGCCCGGGTACGCGGCGACGACACCCTGGAGCGGGACAGCCGGCTGACCGCCAGACTCCGCTATCTCGTCGCCCGCGCCCGGCGCGCGCCCTACTACGCGGACCTCCCCCGCATCACGTCGGCGGCCGGCCTCACCGGTCTGCCCATCCTGGAGAAGCAGGCACTGGAGGCGAACTCACTGCCGGCAAGCCGCAACCTGTGCAGCGGCGCCGCACCCAGCGGCGAGGTCCTGCGCTCCGGCGCGACCAGTGGCGATCCACGCTACATCGTCTACTCGCGCACCGACTGGGAGAACATGGTCCGCGAGGCCGTACCCATGCTGTACGCCCTCGGCGTCGCCCCGGGGGACCGCATCGTCAACACACTGTTCGGCGGCGGCATGTACGGCGGACTGACGACGACCTTCAGCGAGTTCTCCCGGATGCCCGTGGAGTGCTACTCGACCGGCCAGTTCGTGACCGTCGACGACCTGCTGATGCTCACGAAGAACTTCCGCGCCAACGTGATCCTCGGCATGCCCGCCCTGATCCTGCCGCTGCTGCGCGACGCCAAGAAGCGCTTCCCCGAGCTGCGCATCGAGAAAGTCCTCTACGGCGGCACCCCGATGACCGAGAACGACAAGCGCTGGCTGCGGGAGGAACTGGGAACGCAGATGGTCTCCAGCATCCTGGCCGCCAACGATGGCGCCCAGCTCGGCTACCAGTGCCACGCCCTCGGCGGCACTCTGCACCACGTCAACGACGACTACACCCTCATCGAAGTGGTGGACGAGAACGGCACCCCGGTCCCCGAGGGCACCACCGGCGAGCTGCTCATCACCAGCATGCAGAAGTTCGAGGGCGCGCTGATCCGCTACCGCATCGGCGACATGGGCCGGATCTTCGAGCACACCTGCCCGTGCGGGCTGTCCGGCAGAGTGCTGGAGTACCTGGGGCGCTCGGACGGGCTGATCCGCTTCAAGGGCGAGACGGTCCTCTACGGGGACGTCTTCGCCGTCCTCGCCGACCTCCACGTCTCCCAGCTCCAGATCGAGGTCTTCACCGAAGGCAGCAAGGAGATCCTGGTCATCCGCACGGAGGCCCCCACCCCGCCGGACCCCGGCCGCATGCGTGAGCTGCTGGTCTCGAAGTTCGATGTCCTGGGCGACTACCAGGACTTCGACTCCACGCTCGACGTGTTCGAGCTCAGGGTCGAGTCCCTCGCCGAGGGCGAGCTGCCCCGCAACCAGGTCAGCGGCAAGGTCAAGACAGTTATCGACCGCCGGCTGGAGGTGTCGGCGTGAAGCTCCGCGACGACCGCGTCGCACGCACCATGCTGGGCGCGATCGCCGCATCCAGCGTCGGCGTCGGCATCCACACCCTGGCGATGGGGCAGCTGCTGTACAGCCGGACGGGGTCACCCGCGGCCTTCGCCCTCGTCCTCACCCTGCAGGGAATCGCCGCCTTCTGCGTACTGCCGGTGTGCGGACCGCTGGTGGACGCCCTCAGCTCCAAGTGGGTGTACGCGCTGTGCGGCCTGGGACGGGCCGTCACCGTCCTGGGGATCGTCGCGATCGCGGCCACGCCCGGCCAGGGCGCCGTGCCCTCCATCATGGCGGCGGCCGTACTGCTGGCAGTCTTCGACAACGCCGAGAGATCGGCACTGTTCAAGCTGACCGCCCATCACGTGAACGAGGCGCACGTCGCCCGGTTCAACAGCATGATCGGCGTCGCGTTCCAGGCCGGGGCGCTCAGCGGAATGGCCCTGCTCGGGCTCATCCTGACGTGGGGCAGCCCCGGGCAGGCACTGCTGGTCGATGTCGCGATGTCACTGTGCTGCGCGCTCACGGTGAGCCGGGTGCGCCTCACCGCCGACGAGAACAACCCGGCCTTCTCCGCCCGCATGGTGTGCACGGCGGTCGCGGCGACAGTCGGCGAATGGCGGCGCATGCTGGTCCGGTACAGGGACGACAAGGTGGTCTTCGTCATGATCGCCCTGTGCGCCGGGGACTTCGTCTTCGCCAATGGGCTCAGCACCCTGGTCGTCCCGCTGGCCGGAGTGTCCGCGGGCGGCCAGGGCTGGTACATCGCCGCCCTGGAAGCCACCTTCGCCGTCGGCATGATCAGCGCGTCCTTCTTCACCAGCAGACTGGTCTCCCAGCGCCTGCTTCCCCTGTGGCTGCTCTGCCAGGCCGCCGGTGCGGGGCTGCTGGCACTGGGCACGTCGAGCGCGGTGCACTTCGTCGCCTTCTTCATCTCAGGCTTCGCCAACCTCAACAGCCTCACCTGGCTTCTGACGTCGCTCCAACAGCGCGCCGACGAAGGCGACAAGGGCAAGATGGCCTCGCTGCGGCTGCTCGCCATCGGACTGGGCACGGCGGTGCTGCTGCCGGTGGTGGGACGCTCCGCCGAGGTCTCGCTGGACACCGGGTTCGGCAGCCTCGCGATCGCGATGGCGACGTTCGCGCTGATCGGCACGTGGGTGGCGCGGACCTACGCGCTCCGGCCCACCGGGGCGGCGGCCGGGGCCGGGACGGCCGAGGACGAGGTCCGGCCGGCCGTACCGACCGGGTCCGGCTGACCTCCCCTGCCGTGACGGTGATCACCCCCGTCGTCCATGGCCTGCGACAGGGAAATCGTGGACCATGAGCACCGACGGGGGGTAAAGGGCGAACGATGTGCAGAAAGCCTGATACAGGGGATGACGGTCCGGCACCGGAGATCTGCGAGAAGGGGCTGAACTTCTACGCGGACCTCCTCGGGGCGGCCTCCTCGACCGAAGGGTGCCCCGCATGCCTCCTCGATCTGGGGGTCGTGCAGTACGCCGACGACGGACGCCCGGTCGCCATCCCCCCGGGGCTTGTCGCGAACGCGCTGATGCGTCCGCTCGAAAGAGCCCTCGAGGAGAAGCAGCGCGCGCTCGCCACGGCTCGCGTCTCCCTCCGGCAAGTGGAAGAGATCTACCGCGTCGGCCACAAGAGCGACGGCGGTACCGCCGTCCGCGTCATCAGCGGGATGGACGTCATCAGCTCCACCCTCTCCTCGGCCGTCCTCTCCTGCCAGGAAGAACTGCTGACGGCCCAGCCGGGCGGCGGCCGCCCACAGGAGCTCCTGGAGAAGGCCCTCGCCAGCGACCTGGAGGCCCTCGGGCGCGGCGTGCGCCAGCGCACGATCTACCAGCACACCGTCCGCTCACACGCCCCCACGCTCTCCTATGTGGAACAGGTCTGCGCGGCCGGTGCGGAAGTGAGCACGCTGGACGAGGTGTTCGACAGGCTCATCGTCTGCGACCGGAAGATCGCCTTCGTGCCGGACCCGGGGGAGGAGCGGCGCCAGGTCGCGCTGGCCATCGAGCACCCCGGCCTGATCCGCTACCTCGTCGGCCTCTTCGAGTACTCCTGGGAACGCGCCACCCCCCTCCGGCACAACCCCGGCGAGCACCGCCCGCCCCTGCTCACCGACGAGAACCGCAGGGCGATCCTCCAACTCATGGTGAACGGCTACACCGACGAGACCATCGCCGGCCGCCTCGGCATGAGCACACGGACCGTCGCGACCCATGTCCGCAAGGCCTCGGAGCTCCTCGGCAGCCGCAGCCGGGCGCAGCTCGCCTACCTCATCGCGAAGGCCGGCATCCTCGACGAGGACCTCCCCGACCCCATGCAGCTGAGATAGGACAGGGGCAGACGCGGGAGCGGACTTGCGAGCGCACGGTGGCCCGGGGTCCTGTCTTCTGTCGGCGCTGTACGGATGAACCGACCGCCCCAGTAGCAGGTATGGGAGTTGGGCGTACTGACGGGCGCGTGGCCGGAGTTGAGGGCGTAGCCCGTGCCGAAGCGAGTACGGATTGGATTGCGGCGACGGACCGTGCGTTTCCGTAGCCTGCCGCGGCGGGGATCTCGGCGCGGCGCCACCGGGTGCTCCAGGTGTCCTGGGCTGCCCGCAGATGCGGCGGATGACCTCGCCGATCAGGAAGCCGTGGGTGAACCGGTGGTAGCCGGATGCCGTGCCGGGTTCCCGGCGGGGCGACTGGCGGGCCAGCAAGGTGGTGGCCTTCTTCCAGCCGCACAGGTCGTCGAGCGTCATGGGCTGGTCTCAGTCGGGGAGGCCGGCGGTGTGGCCGAGCAGGTGCCGGACCTCTATGCGGTCTTTTCCCGCGGTACCGAACTCGGGCCAGTAGCGCGCGACCGGTGTGGACAGGCCGAGTTCGCCGCGGTCGGCGAGGACGAGAGCACACAGCGCGGTCATCGTCTTGGTGATGGACCACACGTTGGTGATGGTGGACCGCCACCGAGGCACCGACGTCCGCCCCGCTGCGCAGGGATTCGGCGAACGCCTCCCGTACGCCGCTGAACCAGTCACTGCAACTGCCGTGAATTTCCATGCAGGACAGGGTCTCCGGTCTCAGTGAGCGTCGCTGCTCACAGGCCGGTGGATTCCTTGCCCGCGCGCCACCGCGAAACGGGCCCCGAAGAGATGGTCCAGTCCCCACCCAACTGTGCTCGAGGAATATCGGTATGCGCGCTTCTGATGCTCTGGAGGGCGGTTTGATGCGTATGTTGCATCGTCGTTGAGTAGGGTGGGGGGTATGGGTTTGGGTTTGGAGGAGTCGTTGCGGCTGACGGTTGCTGCGTTGATGCAGGCGACGGGTGACTCGCAGCGGGCGGTCGCTTCGGCGCTCGGGCTGACGCAGACGCAGGTGTCGCGGCGGCAGTCCGGGGCGACGTCGTGGAGTCTGCGTGATGTCGATGTCCTGGCCGAGTACTACGGTGTGGCGGGGCTGGATCTGCTGGCCGGTCCGACCCGGGCGTGTGAGGCGCTGCCCGACACGCGCCGCCGGGTCACCGGGGTCACGGAGGAGGGGGCGGTCCGGTGAGTGACTTCGATGCCATCGACTCGCTCCTCGCGGCCGTCGGCCCGGAAGCCGAGCTCCCCGCCCCTCGGGTCCGCCGGGAGTTGCGGGAGCGGGCGCGGTTGTCGAAGGCGCAGGTGGCGAGGGCACTCGGGGTGAGCCCGAGCACCGTCGCCGGGTGGGAGGGCGGCCGGGATCCCGTCGGCGAGACCCGGACCAAGTACGCGTACCTCCTGGACGGGCTGGCCGCCAAGTTCGCCGCCGACACCGAACCGGAGACAGCTTCCCCGGCCGAACCGGCCGCTCCGCCCGTCAGTGACCCGACGGCTGACAGCCCTTCGCCTGAGCCCGCTGAGGGCGATGAGGTGGAGACACTCGCTGTGCCCGAGCCCTGTGTGTTGTGCGGCCACCCGGCCGGAACCCGGGTGGCAGGTTTTGCCCAGCACCTGGATGTGGTCGACTGCCGGACCACGGCCACTGCTGCCGCGCCACCCGCGGATCCCACTGCGCGGCCCGCGAACGCTCAGGCCCCAAGGCCCCCGTCGCGAATGGCGCGCCCGTCCGAGCGTTCCAAGGGTCCGGCCGGGCGTGCGTTCCAGGAGGCGTCCGGCCCCGGGGACTTGATCGGCCAGGCGGTGCAGGGCGCACTCGCCGAGCACCAGGGCGATGTGGAGGCGGCGACGGCCGTGTTGGTGAAGCGGGCGATTCCGGATGCGATGCGGTTGCTGGACGAGTCCCGCAAGGGTGCCCGCTACGACGTGATCGCTCACCCGTGGATCCCCGACATTCTCAAGAAGCAGACTTCCCGTGGTGCGGATCAGATCTGGGAGGCCCGCCCGAAGTGGACCCGGGCCGAACTCCCGCCCGGCCGGCACGAGGTGACCACCCTCGACATCAACGGTGCCTACCTCTCCGCCCTCAAGACCCACCTGCCGCTCGGCCAGCTCGAGCACTCCACCGGCCTTGCCCATGACCGCCGCCGCGCCGGTGTCCACCTGATCACCCCGCCGGAGTGGGAGCACGAGGCGGTGCTGCCCAATCCGATCGGCCAGCGGGACGAGCCGGGCCCGTTGTGGGTGACCGAGCCGACCCTGCGCCTTCTGCTGCGTCTGTCCTCTCCGAAGTACGGGCTGTGCGAGCCGCCGGAGATCCATGAGTCGTACACCTCCGGTGCCACGGAGAACTTGCTGGAGAAGTTCCGCATCGCTCTCAAGGATGCCCGGGACACCGCGATCGCCGAGGCCGATGAGGTCACTCTTGAATACGTGAAGGCGATGTATTCCAAGTTTGTGTCGACGATGGGGGAGTCGAATTACAACCGGGAGCTGTACCGTCCGGACTGGATGCACATCATCCGTTCGCAGGCGTTCGCGAATCTGTGGCTGAAGGCGCTCAAGGCGCATGACGAGGGCCTCACGGTCGTCCGGGCGATGGGCACCGACGAGCTCCATGTGATCGGTGACTGGCGGCGTGTCTTCCCCGAAGGCCGGGGTGTTACCGAGGTCAAGGTCAAGGACACGTACACCGCCGGGACCGGCACCACCGAGCACACGGGGACGGAAGGGGAGGAGGAGTAGTGCCGGAGAAGAACATCGACTTCGGGAAGTTCGGTGCCCGCGGCATCAGGGGCAGCGACGCCGTCGCCCGCAAGCTCGACGAACTCGCGGGCGGCATCGCCACCCCCGTGACCGTCAGGCGCGGCCTGATGGCGCGCCTGCATTACCTGACGAAGTCGGCCCACGCGCGCAGGGCCGCACAGGACGCGGGGCTGACGGTGACCGACCGGACGTTGAAGGCGTGGCTGGAGGGCGGACGGTCGCCGTCGAAGGCCAATCTGGCCAGGATCGACGCCGCGTATAGGGCGGTACGACGGCAGAATGTCGCCCGTCACCTGCTCAAGCGCCTGAACCGGGACGGACGCGGGACCCGGGTGGAGATCCATCCTCTCGACCAGTCCCAGGTCGCCCGGCCGTTGCAGCGGGTGGTGGAGTACCGGACGATGAACGTGCGCCGCTGGGACAGGATCGTCGGTTCCTGGGCGGCCGGGGACTACCAGGGCCTGGACGATGCGTGGACCACCGATGTGCTCCCGGACCTGGGCTCGCAGTGGGGCCAGTACGAGTACGTCACCAACATCGGCTTTGCCGCATAGCCCGGTTGTGGGGTCTCGGATTCCGTGTCATTGGATTCCGGCGGGTGTCATCGCGTGAGACACCGTGAGAAACGCCCAGGTCACAGCCTCGGCAGATGACACGGACGCGAGAACTCACACCGGGCGAGCGGGTGATCACGGGCGTCTCCGTCTTGTGCCGAAGCACGATGGCTGCCGCCAAGGCGGGGTTGTTGTCACCAGGAACGTCGGAAAGAATGGTCTGGATTGTCCGCCGGGCCGCGCAGCCTCGGATGCCGACGCACCACGTGCGCACGAGCCGGTCACCGCTCCAGAGAGATCTGGAGGGCCGCTTCATCTCCACCAATCGCCGACCCCTCGCACACCGGGGCCGACCTTGACCGGCTCCCCCCTTGCAACCAGCACTCCCTGAGACCACATCCGCAGCCCTGATGACCGGGAGTTCGAATGAGCGGGCCTGCTCGGCCGGAGCCAGGATCCTCGCCCGAGAGGCTGGCCTTCTTCACGGACGCGGTCTTCGCGATCGCGATGACGCTGCTGGCTGTCGAACTGGCGCGCCCGGAGGAGAAGGAGGTGGCGTCGGCTCGTGCGCTGGGGAGCTTCCTGGTGGACCAGCGGGGCGCTTACCTGGCGTTCGCGCTGGCGTTTGTCCTTCTCTGGTCGGTGTGGCGCCGTCACCACAGGCTGATGGACCAGATCGACGGGCTGTCGAAGGCCTTCACGGCCTGGCACGCGCCGTTCCTGCTGCTGGTCGCGTTCCTTCCGTTCCCGACAGCGGTCATCGGCGCATCGATCGGCAATCCGCTGGCGCAGACCCTGTTCGCCGGCACGATGGCGGCCATGGTCTTCTGCGAGGCCGTCATCAAGGACATCGCCGGCAGCACCGGCCTGGTCACCGGCGACCCCGCCGAAACCCGTCGGCACGCCGGCGATTCCTGGGGAGTCGGCTTCTGGTTCGTCCTCAGTATCGGCGTCGCCTGGCTGTTCTCATACGCCTTCGTCCTGTGGTTCGTCGCCCCGCTGGCCGCCACGTACGGCGGAGCGCTGATATCCCGCCTGCGCACCGCCCCCGCGGGCCACCCGGACCCGCGTGACGGGGATGCGCCGCGTACCTGAGCGCATGTCCGGCATTACGCCGGAAAGGGCGAACAGGATCGGCCACCGGGTCGGTACGGACGAAGTCCTCCTAGTCACAGAGCCTGTGTGGGTCTTGTACCGCGTCGGGGCCGTAACGTCCTGACGTTGTCGGGGCTGGGTGGTTTCGGGTGGTGCGGCGGAAGTGGGTGGGGGCTTGTCCGTGGGCGCGGGTGAATGCCTTGCTGAAGGCGTACGGGGATGTGTAGCCGGTCTGGTGGGCGATGGTTTCGATGGGGGTGTCGGTGTCGCGCAGGTGCTGGGCGGCGAGGGTCATGCGCCAGCGGGTGAGGTAGGACATGGGTCCTTCGCCGAGGTGGTCGGCGAATCTGCGGGCCAGGGTGGGCCGGGAGACCTGGAGGTGATCGGCCAGGGTCTGGACGGTCCAGGGGCGGGAGGGTTCGTCGTGGAGGGCTTGAAGGGCCCGGTGGGTGACGGGGTCACGCAGGCCGGTCAGCCAGGGCGGGCAGGAGGCGTCGCCGGCCTGGCCATCCATCCATGCCCGTACGGCCAGGACGAGAAGGATCTCGACCAGCCGCGCAACGACGGCATCCGATCCCGGCCGGCGTGTTGCGGTCTCCGTCGCGAGGAGGTCGACGGCGGCGGCCAGGTCCCGGCGGCGGCCGCGCTGGGCGGGGACCACCAGCAACGGAGGCAGGGCGGCCAGGAGGGGGTGGACGGTGGCCGCGCCGTGCTCGAACCAGCCGCACAGCAGCACCGCGTCGGAGGCAGCCGCGTGGCCGGGGTCGGCCGCCGCCCGGTGCCGGGCAGGGGCGTCGGCGATGACGTGCCCTTTCCCGGCGGGGGAGAGCACGATGTCTCCGGGGCTCAGCCGGATCACGTGTTGGGGGCGGTCGGTCTCCCAGATGACGGCGGTGCCTTCCAGGACCACGTGGAAGCCGGTCCGGTCCGGGTCGTTGATCTCCATCGCCCACGGGCCGCGCGGCACCGTCTGTACCGATCCGGCCTGGCCGGTGCGTGTCGTGGCCAGTACGTCCGTCAGCACATCCATGTCCACTACTGTCCCACACTGATACAGATGGACATCTTTTTGAGCTAATGAGCCATTCTGCGTATCAAGGCGGTTGCTTAGCGTGGGAGGTATGAACGAATACACCGTGACGGTCACCGGCTCCACCGGCAAGACCGGCCGCCATGTGAGCGGCCAGGCCCTGAAGCGCGGCTGGCGCGTGCGCGCCGCCTCCCGCCGGGACGGCGGCGTGGGCGAGTGGGTCTTTATGGACTGGTCGGACCGGAACACCTGGTTCCCTGCCTTCACCGGCTCCGACGCCGCCTACATCGTCCTGCCCGCCGAGCACCCCGGCATCCTCGACCAGGCCCCCGCGATGCTGCGGACCGCCGCGTACGCGGGCGTGAAGAAGATCGTGCTGCTGTCCGCCATGGACGTCGACACAGCCCCTGCGGGCACGCTCCAGCCTGTCGCCGAGCAGGCCCTGCGCCGGCTTCCGGTGGAGTGGGCGATCGTGCGGCCCACCTGGTTCATGGACAATTTCACCACCGGCGGCTTCGCCGCCATGACCGCCGCCGGGCACCTGCGCTTCCCCACCGGGGACGGACGGCTTCCTTTTGTCGACAGCCGTGACATCGCCGCCGTGGCGACCGAGGCCCTTGCCGAGGACGGGCCGGCCGGTATCCTCCCGGTCACCGGCCCGCAGGCTGTCACCCACAGTCAGGTGGCCGCCGCCCTCACCACCGCTCTGGGCAGGCGCGTCGAGTACACCTCCATCCCGGCGGAAGACTTCGTCACCGACCTCGCGGCGATGGGTTTCCCCCTCGAACACGCCCGGCACATGGCCAACACCCACGTCCAGCTCTCTGCAGGGCAGCTCCTGATCCCGGTGACCGACACCGTCGAACGCATCACCGGGCGCCGCGCGCACTCACTCGAGGACTTTGCCCGGCACCACGCCCGCACGACTCCGTGAACCCCGGCCCCGCCCGGGTGTCAACGGACGTGCTGAGATGGCTCTTCGGTGCTCTCCGCGAAGCGGTCGGCCGGTGCGCGGGCAGGACGCGTCGTCGGAAGAGGCCGAAGCCGGCCCGGCTGTAGTGCCGGCGCTTGAGGAGCAGGCGGTGCCCGTCGCGTGACGGAGGATGGCGCCGAAGCGCCGGCCTCGGTGGAAGGCGAACTCGTCGACGCCGAGCACACTCAGCTCGGTTACCCCCCCCGAGAGCCAACGCGCCCTGCTGCAGCAGGCATTGGGGAGATCGGAACGCAGGTGGCGCGGTTCGGGAACAGTCATGGGAACAGCTATAGGTGCGACCAATAGCTTCCATGGTTAGTAGCTCTTGGACACTATAGGTGCAGGTCATGCATGGTGGATCTCGTCAGCCCACAGAGGCCGATCACCACCCGAAGGGAGTGACCATGCAGGACCTCACCGAGGGCGTCGCCCGCTTCCAGCGGGACGTCTTCCCTGCCAAGGCGGAACTCTTCGCCCGCCTGGCCACGCATCACACGCCGCACACGCTGTTCATCAGCTGCTCCGACGCCCGCGTCGTCCCCGAGCTGATCACCGGCACCGAGCCGGGTGACCTGTTCGTCATCCGCACCGCCGGCAACCTGGTGCCCGCCTGGACCCCCGCGGCCGACGGGGTGGCCGCGAGCATCGAGTACGCGGTCGCCGCACTGGGCGTGAAGGACATCGTCGTCTGCGGACACTCCGCGTGCGGCGCGATGACCGCCCTCGCCGAGGGCCACGACCTCAGTGGCGCCCCGGCGGTCGCCGACTGGCTGCGGCACGCGGACGCCTCCCGGGCCCGCACCGCCGCCGACGGTGACGTTCCCGCCCTGGTGCGGCAGAACGTGCTCGCGCAGCTGGCGAACCTGGCCACTCACCCCTCGGTGGCCCGCGCCCTGGAGCAGCGGAAGGTCACCCTGCGCGGCTGGGTCTTCGATATCGCCACCGGCCGCATCGAGGAACTGTCCGCCGCCGACCCCGCACTCGCGGCCTGACCCCCACCGACCGGATCCGGTTTCCCGTCCGCGACTGCGTGCCGGGAACCCTGTCCACCACCCACGTGCCATTTCACCCTCTGCTCGTGAAGTGGTCCGCCCAAGAGAGAAAGAAGGACGTACCGATGATGGTGCACGCCCAGTTCGACCCCACCGCCCGCGAGGCACTGGCCACCGCTGCCGTCGAGGCCAAGACCCGTAAGAACCTCTCCTGGCAGCAGATCGCCGACGCCTCCGGCCTGTCGGTGGCCTTCACCACCGCCGCCGTCCTGGGCCAGCACCCGCTGCCGGAGAAGTCCGCCAAGGCCGTTGCCGAGATGCTGGGCCTGGACGAGGACGCGGCGATGCTGCTGCAGACCATCCCGGTCCGTGGCTCGATGCCGAACCGGATCCCGACCGACCCGACCATGTACCGCTTCTACGAGATGCTCCAGGTCTACGGCACGACCCTCAAGGCCCTGGTCCACGAGGAGTTCGGTGACGGCATCATCTCCGCGATCAACTTCAAGCTGGACGTGAAGAAGGTCGCCGACCCCGAGGGCGGCGAGCGCGCCGTCATCACCCTGGACGGCAAGTACCTGCCGACCAAGCCGTTCTGACCCTCGCGGCACGCGTGACACCGGGGCGGGCCGCGCAGGCCCGCCCCTCTCGCGTCACCGCTTCACTGTCTCACCGATTCACGAGGAGTTTCCCGTGGACTTCGTCCAGCGCACCATCGACATCGCCCGCCAGAACGTCGCCGAGGGCGGCCGCCCGTTCGCGACCGTCATCGTCAAGGACGGCGAGATCCTCGCCGAGAGCCCGAACAAGGTCGCCCAGACCGGCGACCCCACCGCCCACGCGGAGATCCTCGCCATCCGCGAGGCGTGCGTGAAGCTGGGCACCGAGCACCTGACCGGCACGACCATCTATGTGCTGGCCCACCCCTGCCCGATGTGCCTGGGCTCGCTGTACTACTGCTCGCCGGACGAGGTCGTCTTCCTCACCACGCGCGACGCCTACGAGCCGCACTATGTCGACGACCGCAAGTATTTCGAACTCGACACCTTCTACGACGAGTTCGCCAAGCCGTGGCAGGAACGCCGCCTGCCCATGCGCTACGAGTCCCGCGAGGACGCCGTGGAGGTCTACCGTTTCTGGCAGGAGCGCAACGGCGGCGAGCGCCGCGTGGCCGGCGCCCCCACCGCCTGAGCCTGCCGCGCCGGATGTGACCGGGGAGGCGGCCTGGGTCCACCTGGAGGCAGGCCGCCTCCTGGCCGTCCGCAGCCATGGCCGTGACCGGTTCCACCTGCCCGGTGGCGGACCCGAACCCGGCGAAGCCGCGGAGCAGACCCTGCTCCGCGAGATCTGTGAGGAACCGGCATCACTCCGGACGCCTCCACCATCACCCTCTTCCTGACGGTGCAGACCCCAGCCGACGGCAAACCCGCTGGGACGGCCGTGCGTACGCAGTGCTGCACCGCCGAGCCCACCGCCGGTACACCGCAGCCGTGCGCGGAGACCGCCGAGATCGCTCACCTCACCCATGGCTACCGCACCCGCGCCGGCGCCACCGGGCGCCTTGGCGCATGCCTTCCGGCCCTGGGCCGGTGCACCGCCACTGCCCTCGTTCACTCCCACAACCCGTCCCGAACCGTTCCTCACCCAAGGTGATGTCGTGTCCGAGCCGCCCCCGAGGCAGCGGCTGCTGGTCCTTGCCGTGTGCTGCTCCGCCCTGTTCCTCGTCAGCCTCGACAACACTGCCCTGAACACCGCACTGCCGGCCATCCAACACGACTTCGGCGCCTTCACCGCCGGACTGCAGTGGACTGTCGACTCCTACCTCGTCGTCCTCTCCTCCCTGCTGCTGCTCGCCGGTTCGACCGGTGATCGCATAGGCCGCCGCCGCATCTTTCGCGCCGGGCTCGTCCTGTTCACCACCGCCTCACTGCTGTGCTCCCTCGCCCCCACCCTCGGCTGGCTGATCGCCTTCCGCGCTCTCCAGGCCGTCGGCGGCTGCATGCTCACCCCCGTCGCCATGGCCATCATCACCAACGTCTTCACCGGCCGCCGCGAACGCGCCCGCGCCATCGGCGTCTGGAGCGCGGTCCAGGGCATCACCATGGCTGTCGGCCCCCTGCTCGGCGGGCTGCTGGTCGACACCGTCGGCCGGCGCTGGATCTTCCTGATCAACCTCCCCGTCGGCCTCCTCGCGCTGGCCCTGACCGGCCGGGTGCCCGAGTCCCGCGCCCCGCAGCCCCGCCGCCTGGACGCGGCCGGGCAGTTGCTGGTCGTCGTGCTGCTCGCCACGACCGTCTACGCGATCATCCAGGGCCCGGCCGTGGGCTGGACCTCCGCCCAGGTCCTGGTCTGCGCCGTCACCGCCGCCGTGGCACTGCCCGCACTGATCACCGTCGAACTCGTCCAGCGCGAGCCGCTGCTCGAACTGCGCTTCTTCCGCCAACCTCCGTTCACGGCCTCCGCCCTCAGCGCCGTGTGCGCCTTCGCCGCACTGAGCGGCTTCCTCTTCCTCGCCGCCCTCGACCTCCAGGAGGCCCGTGGCCTGGACGCCTGGCAGGCCGGCCTCTACCTGCTGCCCATGGCCGCCATGACCATCGCCTGCCCGCCCCTGGCCGGACACCTCACCGCCACCCGCGGCCCCCACCTGCCCCTGATGCTCTCCGGCACCGCCACCACCCTCGCCGGACTCCTCGCCCTCCTCGGCGCCCAGCAACACACCCCACTCCTGCTGGCCTGCTACCTCCTCTTCGGCACCGGCTTCGGGCTCGTCAACGCCCCCATCACCCACACCGCCGTCTCCGGAATGCCCCGCACCCAAGCCGGCGTGGCCTCCGCCATCACCACCACCAGCCGTCAGATCGGCAGCGCCCTCGGCGTCGCAGCCATCGGCGCCACCCTCCCCGCCGCCGGCTACGCCACCACCACGTTCGACCACGCAAGCCGCCCCGGCTGGTGGATCATCACCGGCTGCGGCATCACCATCGCCGCCCTGGCCACCCTCACCCGACACCACACCACCACCCGGCACAGCGGCAACGAAGACCACCCAGCACCGAGCGCCGGGCCCGTCACTGCACCGGCATCGCCGCCGCATGCGGACGGTGGGGCCGCCGCGACGACCGCGTCCGCGCCTTCCTGGCCGCCGAGCGCCACGCACCCCAGGAGGCCCACGCCTGCCCGGGCCTGCTCGTCTCCGGACGCACCACCACCGAACTCCGCGGACTCGCCGCCCGTGTCGGCGTCCTGACCCGACCCCGATTACGTGCGTCTGCCCGGGTCGGCACTCAGCGAAGCGTTCCGAGTGGGCGTGCGCGGCGCCGAACGCCTCTACCGGACCGGTGATTTCAAGGGATGGGTACGCAACCGGTACCGCGCCACCGCCGGCGCGATCGGCCTCCTGACCCGGCTGGATGCGCGACCGGCTTTGGGGGATCACCCCCTTGCCCCGGGCGCTGACTCTAGGGATCACGTCAGGACCGGCAGGCCAGTGGCCAGATTTGATCACTATCGGTGATCGGGCCGGAATTCTAGGGTGAGTGCGTGGTCCGCGGTGTGCGGGATGCGAGCAGAGAGGGACGTACGAGGGTGACGGTCAAGATCTTCGAAGGCAGTGGCGTCGAGGCGTGCCCGAAGGGCTGGTACGCGCTCTACGAGCACGAGGACTTCAACACCAAGGAGCGCGGGCGGGTCCTGCTCTCCGATCAGACGCTCGGGGACCTGGGGGCCTTCGGGTTCGACGGTCGGGTCCTGTCGGTGGTGAACCACACCGAGCAGAGCGTCGCCCTCCACGTCGAGCCCGACTCCAAGGGCTTCGCCGCCCAGGTGGGCCCGCGGGACGAGCTCCGGTCCATTGCCGACAAGGACACGCGGGAGATCGATGGCCTCGGAAACCCGGTGGGCGAGTCCCGCAACAAGCTGGGCCCGGCGCTGAAGAACCGGACGGCCTCCATACGCATCTTCGCGCTCGGCTCGGACGCCGCACAGGTGATCCGTAAGCTGCCCGTCGAGGAGGGCACGTACATCCTCACCAACCTCGGCAGCGGCAAGGTGCTGGACGTGCTGGGCAACGAAAAGGAAAACGGGGCGAACGTCGGTCAGTACACCCGTCATGGCGGCCCGAACCAGCAATGGACGCTCACGCCCGTGCGGCGCGACTACTCGCGCAACAACCCGGCGTACAACGTCACCGGCGAGTACGAAATCGCCTCCAAGGCGGGCGGAAAGCTCCTGGAGGTTGCCGGAGGGGCCCTGCAAGACACCGCGAACATCCAGCAGTGGGACCGCACCGACGCCTCCAGCCAGCGCTGGTGGGTCACCCTGATCGGCGACGGCGTCTTCGTGATCAGCAACATCCACAGCGGCAAGACCGTTGATGTCACCGGAGCTTCCAAGGACAACAGCGCCAACGTCCAGCAGTACACGTTCAACGACACCGTCGCGCAGAAGTGGCGCTTCGAGCGCGTCTGACCGCAGCCTCCCGGACGGAACCAGCAAGTACACCGTGACAGGCTGGCAGCCAAGGCCGGACACTTCGTCCGGGTGGTTTAACGGCGTATCCCGGTCGCGTACGGTCCTGCGGGTAGAAGATGGTGCCCTCTCGTGCGCTTGTAGCAGCAGCGGCCGGGAACATGGGGACCAAGGGGGGCTTGTGTCATCATCACGTACGCGGCTGGCGTTGCTCGTCGCCGGACTGCTCACGGCTCTTGTGGCCGCCGCACCGGGTTCCGGCGCCGCCGCGAGGGCTGCTGTTTCTCTGCCGCCTGGTGCGGTCGGTCCGTTCCAGGTGAGGAACCAGGGCACGGGCCGCTGCATGGGCTACCCCGCGGGCGATGACCGTGTGCGGGTGTGGGACTGCACCAAGGAGGCGTACCAGCTCTGGTATCTCGTTTCCGACCACCGGGGGAGATACCAGCTGGCGAACGGGATCGACGGCCGCTGCCTGGCCGGCTGGACACAGGGGCCGAACGGATGGTCGTTGTGGAAGGCGGCGTGCGACGGCTCTTTCACCGATGTCGATCAGCTGTGGTACGTCTACCCGGCCGACCACTCCGGCTCCGGGCCGGTCTCCAACCTCAACGGCCGCGTCCTGGAACCCGACCGCGGCGCGGGCGGTGCCAATGGATCCCGGGTCGCCATCTGGGACAACCAGGGGCTGCCCACTCAGCAGTGGGGTCTCACGTACGTGCAGTGAGGGGGCATCAACGTCCTTAAGGCACCACAGCCCTGACGGGGCGACTGCTGTCGGCTCCGGCCTGCCCCTCTTTCCGTATCCACGCGGGCGTCACCCCCTCTTGCAGGTGGCCGGTGCCGGGTCCCGGCCGTGTGCTGGTGGGTCCAGCCGGTGGCCGTGACCGGCGTTGACCGCCCGGGAGAGCTGTCCGTCCCCAGGCGGTCTCGACGCCGGGCCTGCAGCGCGCGCGAGTTCTTTGTCCAGGCGTTGTCGGCGGACCAGTGGCGGTGGTGTTCGTCCGAGGTCTGCCGTTGATTGGACAGGAACGCCGGAAGCGCTGCGCTGATCACCTCAGGAAAATCGGTCCGGGTGTCCCGGTCAGCCGATGGGCCTGCGATGCCGGTGAGCTCGTTGGACAGGACGGCGACGGGGGTCGACCAGGGGACCACGGTTTGTTGCCACGGCAGCAGCGCTGCCCGGAACACGCGTGTCAGATTCCGATTCTTCCCTCTACCGGCGGACCGCCGAGATCAGTCCGCCGGGCCGCTCCTCGCGCTGCGTCGGGGCGCTGATCGGGCGGCCGTAAGCGGCAGCGCGCTCGCGCAGGGTGTGGCTGCCGGCCTCCCAGCCGTGCCCGGCCAGCCAGCCCACCGGGTCGTCGGGCATCTCCGAGACCCACATGGACGCTGCCGATCCCGGCACGGCGTCCGCGCCGAAGCGCTCGATCACGCCGCGCGAGCCCAACGTCAGCCCCATCCGGCTGCCTGCCGCCGACTGCGCGCTGATCCGGGCCAGCAGCAGCTCCACCGCGTCCTCGGGCAGATAGATCAGCAGTCCTTCGGCGATCCACACGGTCGGCACCGCCGGGTCGTGCCCTGCGGCGGCCAGCGCGCCTGGCCAGTCCTCACGCAGATCCACCGCGACGGTGATCCGCTCGCAGCGTGCGACGGCCCGCTCCTGGCGCAGCACCGAAGCCTTGAAGTCCAGTGGCGCGGCGGTGTCGACCTCGAACAGTCGGGTGCCCTCGGGTCAGTCCATCCGGAAGGCCCGGCTGTCCATGCCGGCGCCGAGCAGCACGACCTGCCGGACCCCGGACGCGGAGGCCTGCTGCAAAAGGTCGTCGAGGAACTTCGTCCTGATGACGATGGAGTACGACACGGCCAGTCGGCGGCGTCGCGCGACCTCGTCATCGGGCAGCGGCGGCGAGGAGGGCCACAGTCCGCCGGCGGCGGCGAAGGCCTGTGCCAGTGGGTCGCGGAACAGCGCGTTCTCCCGCTCGGTCTCCAGCGCCCGCACCCTGGCCACCCCCACCGCCGTTGCCCACACTCCCGACGGCTGCACCCGCTCCTGCTCATCAGACACCGCGCCAGCCTAGATGATCGATTCCAAGGGGGCCTGATGAGTGGAGCCAGGTTCATGCGCGGCCGGCCGGTCATGATGGAACACAGGCAGACCTTGCGCCCCACCGCCGGAGTCCCGAAACCCTCGCCGAGAGGGAAGAACCTCCGGATTCAGGACGGTTCAAGGAGCTGTGCCAGCAGGACGGTGTCGCGCAGATACCGCTCGTACGGGAAGCCGGCTTCAAGCAGGGCGTTGCGCAGCTCGTCGTAGAGCGGCTTCCCGCTGTCGTGGAAGGCCTTGCGGCCGGCGTCGGTGATGCCGACCAGCCGTCGCCGTCCGTGCTCGGGATCGGGGCGGACCTGCACGAGCCCGGCCGCCTCCAGCGGGCGCAGCGCCCGGCTGATCGCTGGATCGGACACCGACAGCGCCTGTGCCAGCTGGTGCTGAGTCACCGGCTGGATGTCCTCCAGTGTCCCCAGCAACCGCATCTGGCTGTAACTCAGACCAGTGGGGCCGTCGCCGCGCTGCCGCGCGGCCTCCCCGAGCAGGAACACCACGCGATGCAGCGAGTCGGCCAGTCCGTCGTCCATGATCCGAGCGTACCAGAGTCTTGCATGGTTAATATTAACCATGCAAGACTTGTTGGCATGGTCAAGATTCCATACGTCGTGCAGTCCGCATTCCCCCTGGTCTGGGTGCTGGTGGCGGTCTTCGGCGCGCTGATCCGCACCCGGCGCAGCCCCTCCCGCCAAGCGGCACTGGAAACCTGGCAGCGGTGGTGGGCCGTCGCCGCACTCGGCTGCGGGAGCCTGTGGCTGACGATCGCGTTCGTCACCGTCCCGGACGTGATGGCCACCGCGATCGGCTTCAACCGGACCCCGTTCGAGTTCGAGATCGCCTTCGCCAACCTCGGGCTCGCCGTCATGGGCTTCCGCGCCGCCTCGCCCTCGGCCACGGCCCGCGAGCGCATCACCGTCGGCCTCGGTACTGGCATGTTCCTCTGGGGCGCGGTGATCGGCCACGTCTACCAGTGGTTCGCCAACGGCGATCACGCTCCGGGCAACACCGGCGGAGTCCTGGTCTGCGACCTGTTCTTCCCCGCAGTCATGATCATCCTCGCCCGTCGCTCGCGACGTCTGCCCACTGCCGAGCAGCCCGCCACCGCAGTCCTCGCCTGACGTCCCGCCGGGCGCTCGCCGCTCGCGAGTGCCCGAGCCGGCACTGCGCGTCGGCTCACAGCGCCGCCAGGTGCACGTGCTCGGTCCGGTCGAGCCGGGGTCGACCGAGTGGGACATCGCCGGAGAGACAAGGGTGTACGTCCGGCAGGAGTACAAGGAGTGGCGGGTCTGGGAGCAGGAAGCGGCCGACCAGCGCGAGGTGCTGCCGTACCGGGGCGCGGACGGGGAACTGCATGGCCCGGACGGGCGGGCCCTGTGATGGCCGGGCGCGAGGGACACGGGGAAGGGGTGCTCGCGGGCGTGGTGTTCGAGCCGTCCTCGGCGCCTACGCCACCGAGATGTACGGCGACGGGGACGGCGGACCCGGTGAGCTGGTGTGGAGGCGGACGAGCACGGTTGGGTCCTCCTCGAGGGCGGCGAGCCCACCGCGGTCGCGCTCCGTCCCCTCTTCCGTGTCCTGGTGGGGGAGTGGGTCCACCATGGCGGGCCAGGACTCACCGGTGGCCACGGCGATGTACCCGCCGCCGTGGCGGAGACCGGCTTCCAGGGGATTGGGCAGGTCCTCCAGACGCACTGCGCTGGGCCGGGCCGTCATCCCCGGCCCAATCGCGCACGCGGGGTTGCGGAGTGGGCGCGCATCAACCACGCCGACGTCGTGCCGGACACTGTGTACGGCCCGGACGCCGGCGAGGTCGTCCGGGCCGGGCTCGCTGCCGGCGGAATACCCCGCAAAGACGGTGCGGAAAATATCGGGTGACCGGGACTGATGTCGCCGTGCACGATGGGGGCATGGACGACGCGACCTTGGTATCCCGCTTCCTCCGTGACGGTTTCGTGAAGTTGGAAGGCGCCGTCGCGCCGCGCGTGGCCGCGGACTGCGCGCGGCTGCTGTGGCGGGAGACGGGCTGCGACCCGGACGATCCGGCGACGTGGACGCAGCCCGTGCACTGGGTGGCCGGCATGGCGCAGGGGCCGTTCGCCGCCGCACCCAACTCCCCGTCCCTGCAGCGCGCGTACGACCTGCTCGTCGGCGCGGGACGCTGGGAGCCGCGCTACTCGCTGGGCACGTTCCCGCTGCGCTTCCCGCACGAGGAGGAGCCGGACGATGCGGGCTGGCACATCGAGGGGAGCTATCTGCCGGAGGGTGAGAGCTGGTACTTCACGAATCTGCGTTCCCGGGACCGGGCGCTGCTGATGCTGTTCCTGTTCAGCGAGGTCGGTGAGGAGGACGCCCCGACCCGGATCCGGGTCGGCTCACACCTCGATGTGCCGAAGGTGCTGGAGAAGTACGGGGAGGACGGGGCGAGCGGGCTGACCCTCGCCCCCGATCTGGTGGCGGCGTCCGACCACCGGCCAATCGCCCTTGCCACCGGGTCCCCGGGTGACGTCTTCCTGTGCCATCCGTTCCTGGTGCACGCGGCGCAGCCGCACCATGGGGTGCGGCCGCGCTTCATGGCCCAGCCGCCGCTGATGCCGGCCGCGCCGTACGAACTGGAGCGGGCCGACGGCGCGTACTCACCCGTGGAGATAGTGATCCGCCGGGGCCTGGGACAGGACACCCCCGGTCCGGACGGGGACGGCACCGACTGCGGCGCCGGGTAGACCGTCACGCCCGGTGCCATGCCTGGTGTCACGCACTTCCTTCGGGCTCGGGATCACGGGCCTGTACCTGATCCTGCGTGCTTTGGGTCCGCGCTCACGGGTTTCTCCGGAGTGGTCCCGGCCCCGGAGGTCCGGCGATTGTGCGGCGGGTCTGGCGTGCAGCGAGGTATTCGCACCGCCAGGCCGTTCAGGGTCGGTTGTTGATCCGTCGTGTCACCCTGCCCTGCATACCTCTGGTGCGCTTTCCTTCAGGCCGAGCAGTCGGTAGTAGTTCTCCCCGAGGGCAATGTCACGGAAGGCGCGGTCGTCCAGTGCCTTGTTGATCCGGCTGGTGACCTCAAGCTCTTGCTCGTAGACGTGGTAGTCCTTGTCGCGCGAGGCCACGAAGTCGGTCCCGGGAATGACCCTGGTCGGATACCGGTCGAAGAACGCGGCGTACTTCTGCCTGACTCCCGGCTTGCTGAAGTAGCTGTCCTCCAGCACCCGCCAGCTGAGGTCCAGTGTGAGATCCGGGTGCTCGTCCAGGAGCTTTTTCATGATTCCGATGTGCCGGTCGGGGTCCATGGTGGTGAGCTCCTTGGACAGGCCCATGTGGGCCCACACGATTTTGTTCCGCGGATACAGCCGGAGGGTCTCCTCCATCAGATGGAGATACTTCGTCTGCTCCGCGTCGCTCCCGAGATCCGAGTGGATGGTGATCGGAATCCCGCGGTCCCGCAGCACCTTCATGAACGGCGCCCAGTTCTTGATGTTCTCGCTCGTCGCAGGTGTGTGGTGGTTGGGGAAGAGCGCCTGCTTGACGAGGTTCACCTCCCCCGCCCACCGGAACACCCCCGGGAACTCCTTGTCGTAGAGGGCGATTCCGGGCGGGATGGTCTCCGGGTGATTCAGGTCCATGAAGGTCATGGAGACGGCGAGTTCGGGGTCCCTGGGCTTCGTTTCCGCATAGTTCTCGGCGTTGGCGAAGTCGTTCTTCATGCTCGGTACCACGGGAGTGCCGGGACAGTTCAGGTAGTACGTGCAGCTGGAGTTCACCGGCAGCATCTGCCCGATGCCGTACATGCTCGCGTGCCGGACACCGCTCTTGTGCAGATACCCGGTGAGTTCCTCGAACGGAATCGCCTGCCCGCCGAACGGGCGGAAGTGCAGATGGCTGTCGACCTGCGAGGTGTAGGGCTCTCTCGCCCGGTCGAAGCACCCCGCCCCTGCCACGGCCGAACCCGCCCCCGCCGGGGAGGCGACGACGGCCACCGCCGTCAGTGCCGCACCGGCCACGCCGAGGCGCCTGCTGATTCCTGACATACCGATGATGACCTCCGGCTGACACAGTCGCCTGTCGCGACCCGGGAACCGCAGTGGCCACTGGGATACGGCCACACGGGTCTTAGCAGCGTGCCCAGGTAACGGGCCCCGCAGCCTTGCCGCAGGTGCCCGGCGGAGGAGCGAAGTTGTTCGACCGGTCACCCGGATCCCCCGGTGCGGCCCGAGCGCTACCGCGTCATTCGGAAAGTGTCCTTGCTGTGCCTCGCGCGTCTGCCTGGTTCTGTGAGGTTGCTGGTTTGTGGGCTGTGGGGTTCACAGGCTGTTTGAGCGGGCGGGCGGGGCTGGGCTGTGGGGTATGAGGCTGTGAGCCGTGCCCCCTTTTTTGGGGGTGCCCTATGGGTTTCGTCAAGGGAATCGAGGTGCTTTTCGGCGAGCCGCAGGGCAGCATGGCCTGATGCCTGACCTGCTGTGGGACGACGTCAAGAACTTCTTCGCTCCTGACCTGATGGGGTCGTTGCCGGACGTGCGCGTCCCGGGCACTTCGGTGGTGGACTGGCAGGCAGTACTTGATCTGGTGAGATCTCAGGGGTGGTCGTGTGAGTACTCCGAGGACGGTGTTGCGGTCCGGCTGCCGGGGGCCGCGGAGATGCTGGCCCGCAGCGAGGGCGCCGACGCGGTGCTGCGGGTCTCGCCCGTCCCCGGGTTCCTGGTGATCTTCCGGGCGTACGAAGCCGGCTCGATCGACTTCGACGTCGATCTGCGGGAGTTGCAGGGCCAGGACGGTGCCGATGTGCTGTGCCGTCTGCTGCGGGCGATCGGACGCCGACTCGGCAAGCCGGTGCTGCTGACCCCGGAGTCCGATCCGCTCCACCCGGTTCTCGGCTTCGATGTAGGGGCCGACCGCGTGGTGCTGCTGGCAGACCCACAGTTCACGTGACCGGCGCTGGCCGGGACTCGTAGAAGGTGCCGTCGCGGAGCATCGCGAAGAGGACGTCGGCTCGGCGTCTGGCGAGGCAGAGGAGTGCTTGGGTGTGGTGCTTTCCCTGGGCGATCTTCTTGTCGTAGTAGATCCGGGATGCCGGGTCGGACAGGGCAGCGAACGCGGAGAGGAAGAATGCCCTCTTGAGCTGCTTGTTTCTTCTCCGGGAGGGTTGTTCGCCGCGGATGGAGGAGCCCGAGCTCCGGGTTGCCGGGGCGAGGCCCGCGTAGGCGGCGAGGTGGGCGGCGCAGGGGAAGCTGTCGGCGTCGCCGACGTCGATGAGGATCCTGGCCCCGGTCCTGACGCCGATCCCCGGCATGGACGTCAGGACCTTGGAAAGAGGGTGGGCATCCAGCAGTTCCTCGATCCGTGCTGCGACGAGTTTCCGCTGGTCAAGGACGGCGGTCAGCGAAGTGGCCAGGCTCGGGACGATCAGCGCGGCCGCGGCCGCGGCCGTCTCGGTGATGATTTGTCAGCGGGGGATCCGGCGGGGTTGCCGACGGCATCCGGTCCCTGCTCCGTCACCGGCCGGTTCCCCGTCCCGTGACGGTCATGGCTGGGTCCTGGTGATTGTTACGATCCAGCGATGACGAGGGCGCATGTGGTGGCTGTACTGGCCTTTGATGGAATGGCGCCTTTCGAGCTGGGTGTGGTGGTGGAGGTCTTCGGTCTGTCCCGGCCCGAGCTGGGAGACCTGCCCTGGTACGAGCTGCGGGTGTGCGCCGAGGAGCCTGGTCGGGATCTGCGGGCGGTCGGTGGGTTCACGCTGCGTGCCGGGTACGGGCTTGATGTGCTGGCTGCGGCGGACACGGTGATCGTGCCGGGGGCGGCCGGGGCCGGGGCGGAGGTCTCGCCCGCCCTGGTGGAAGCGTTGCTGCGGGCCCACGCGCGGGGGGCGCGTCTGGTGTCGATCTGCTCGGGGGCGTTCGTGCTGGCCGCGGCCGGCTTGCTGGAGGGCCGGCGCGCCACCACCCACTGGCGCTACGCCCGTGCGCTTGCCGAACGGTATTCCGGGATCGAGGTCGATCCCGGCGTGCTGTATGTCGACAACGGTGATGTCCTCACCAGCGCGGGCAGCGCGGCCGGTATCGACCTGTGCCTTTACCTGGTCCGGGCCGATCACGGTGCGGCTGTGGCCAACGCGGTGGCGCGCCGTTTCGTCGTTCCGCCGCACCGCGAGGGCGGGCAGGCCCAGTTCATCGAGGCGGCGGTGGGAGAGATTGCCCCCGGGGACGACGGTGTCACGCGGAGCATGGACTGGGCGCTGCGTCATCTGTGCACACCTTTGTCCGTGCCTGTCCTGGCCCGGGTCGCGTGTATGTCGGAACGCTCGTATTTGAGGCATTTCGCCCGGCGTAACGGTGTGAGTCCGATGCGTTGGGTCATTGCCCAGCGGGTGGCTGCCAGTCTGCCGTTGCTGGAGTCCGGCGAGGGCACTGTGGACGAGGTTGCCGCCGCGGTCGGTTTCGATACTGCCGCGACGTACCGGCACCACTTCACCCGCCAGATGCGTACGACGCCGACGGCCTATCGCAAGACGTTCACCCGCGTCCCCGCGCACCCATAAAGGTCGCTCCGCACGGCCATGAGGGTCACTCCGACGGCTGGCGGAATCTTGGCGGTCTCGGGCGTTTACGCCACTCGCAGGGCGGGCCCGGGGATCGGAGGATGGAGCCGTCGCCGGCCGGGGAAACCCGGAACGGCCCGCCGGACTCCGTCCCGACCAGCAGGAACAAGAGGTACTCCCCATGTCTGCCACCGCTTCCGCCAGGATCACCAGCGCCGTCCTGAGCGTGCCCGCCGCCGCCCCGGCCGAGGCCGCCGCCCACTACGCCGCCCGTCTCGCTTTCGAGGCAGATGTCTCCGACGTCCACGCCGATCTGGCATCCGGCGCACCCGGCGTCGTGGTGGTCGACACCCGAAGCGATGCCGCCTGGGACCAGGGCCACATCCCCGGCGCCCTCCACATCCCCACCGCACGGATCACCGGCCTGGCACCGCAGTTGATCGACCCGGCCCTGACCGTGGTCACCTACTGCTGGGGCCCCGGCTGCAACGGCGCGACCCGCGCGGCGCTGGCCTTCGCCCGCCTCGGCTACCAGGTCAAGGAAATGCTCGGCGGTTTCGAGTACTGGGCACGCGAGGGCTTCGCCTACGACTGCGCCACCGGTACCGAGCAGCGCCCTGTCGATGACCTGACTGCCCCGCGCTCGGGCATCTCCTGCGCGTGCTGAAGGACACCGCACGGCCGGGCGCCGTGATCCGCCGCGGCCGGCTTGCCGGCGGTGGCTCACCTGTGTGCCGTCCACGCTGTCTTCGGGTGCGCCGGACCCGTGCCCTCTGGTCTCGCTACCTGCCTGGGGGCTCGTGCTGTTGCCGGCACGTCCGTGAGCATGGTGCCACGGAGGCGAACCGGCCAGCTTCGCGGTCGGGCGGGGGCGGAAGCCTCTGTTCATCGTGGTCGCCGCCGGACAGCGCGGGGACTCGCCGGAGTTCGCGCCGGTCCTGGAGGACATCCGGGTGCCGTGAACGGGGCTGGGGTGCCCGGGCAGGTGCCCGGGCGAAGTCCGTGCGGACAAGGCGTGCGGTTCCCGGAAGGGCCGCGCCTGCCTGTGCAGTCCTGGGATCTGCTGCACGGTTCCCGGGTAGATGGACCAGATCCGCAGCCGCGGGAGGTTCGGCTCACGGGGCGGCCGGCCGCCGAAGTCCGGCAAGGCCGACTGCCGCGGCGTCATGCGGGGGAATGCGGCATGAGCCGCCTCAGGAGGCACTGGGCCGTCGCCACCGGGTACGGCAGCCTTGCTGTCCGCTGCGAGCCGCCGTCTTCGTCGCAGCCGTCGACGAGTGGCTGTGACCGGCGTTTTCGCCAGGGGTGCGGGAGAGGCCGTCAGCGGTGGCCGAGCACGTTGACCACTCGTCCGCCGGGGTCGCGGACGAAGAACCGCCGCACGCCCCACTCCTCGTCCTGCAGGGGGTGAATGATCTCCGCACCGCTCTTCCGCATGACTGCATATGCCGCGTCCACGTCGTCCACCTCGATGCTCATGTCGGGGGTGACGGGCGCGGTCTTGTCGCCGGTCATGATGCTGATCTGCGCTGCCGGGCTGGACGGGGAGGCGAGCGTCATGATCCAGCCGTGGTTCATGACTTCCTCGAAGCCCAGCAGGCCGTAGAACTCCCGGTTCTCCTGCGCGGCCTGCGACTGGATGTTGGGCACGACACGGCGAACGGCCATCGACGACTCCTGGTGGGAACAGATCTGTCTCTGTGCTCCCCAGGAGTACTATGGCGCATCCGTCGCCGCACACAATTTTCGCGGCTCAGACAAGATTTTCGTAGCCGTTGATCGTTTCAGTTGAGCAGGATGCGGTGGCGGAGAAGGCGGTAGCCGGCGCGGCCGTCGGTCTGCCGCTTGAGCAGCTGATCTTGCTTATTGACGCCCCCGGTGTGCCCGTTGTGGTGACGCAGGGTCAGTGCCGCGTCGCTGGCGGCCCGGTCGCGTTCGAGGCCGGTGGCGAAGGAGTGCAGGAAAGGCAAGTCGGCGTCCCGGGCCCGGACAATCCAGCCGGTCAGGGCCTCTGCATTGCCCGGAGAAGGGGACAGTGGGCGGGCGAACTCGCTCACCAGGGCGGAAAGGGAGGCCATCTCCGGGCAAGCCGCAGTGAGCTGGTTACGGAGGCCGCTCTCCTGGCGGACGAGGAGACTCCTCGCTTGCCAGCCAGGGAGTCTCGCTGTGTCATCTTTTTCTCCTTCGCTGGTGCGCAGGGTCTGGCCTGCGCGCATGGTGTGTCTTCTGCTGCAGTAGCAGCGGCGATTTCGCGGCATCCGGGCATGCGGCGGCTCGGCCCGGAAGGCAGCAGTGCGCTGTGGAGGGTCACGTTGTGACGTTGTCCGCCCGTGAGGTCGGTGCGGCTGCTCCGGTGCTGCCCGGCAACAGCCCCCAGAGGCACGGATATCCCGTGCTCATGGCCGGGCCGCCGGGTTCAGCCGGTTATGAGCGGCCGTGCGGACGCGACCGTGGTCCGTCGGCGGCGGATGCGCCGGTCAGGTGTTCCAGATCCCTTGCTCCGCGGTCATCTTGACGTAGTCCTCGAAGGGCCGCGGGGCACGGCCCAGGACCCGCTCCACGCCGTCGCTCAGGTAGTCGTCCTCGCCCCGGCTGACCTGGTCGAGGAAGGCTCCGATGGCCTCCGCGTCCGCCGCCGGATGACCAGCAGCGGTCTGCTCGGCGGCGTAGTCGGTCGGGGTCTGGTGGCGGTGGGCGATACTGCGGCCCGTGGCCGTGCTGATGAGGGCGAGGGCCTCGGTGATCGACAGGGCCCGCGGGCCTGAGAGGTCGTAGGTCTGCCCGTGGTGGCCGTCTTCCGTGAGGGCGGCCACGGCCACGTCGGCGATGTCGTCCGCGTCGATGAAGGGTTCGCGGCCCTCCCTGGCCGGGGTCCGTACCTCGCCTTCCACCACGCCGGGCAGGAAGAAGTCCGGTGCGGCGAAGTCCTGCGCGAACCAGCAGGGCCGCAGGACGGTCCATTCCAGGCCCGAGCCGCGCACGGCCGCCTCCGTGGGATGCGTCCCGTCCTGGTCGATGCCGCGTACCGAGAGCTGGACCAGGCGCCGGACGCCGGCCGCCTTGGCCCGGGTCACGAATGCCGCGCGCTCGTCCAGGCTGAGGGTCTCGGTCGGGACGAGGTACACCACCTCCGCGCCGGCGAGGGCCGTATCCCAGGTGGACCGGTCGGCCCAGTCGAAACGGGTGGCACCCGAGCGGGAGGCGGCACGTACACGGTGGCCGAGGGCGCGGAGGCGGGGGAGGACGCGGCTGCCGGTCTTGCCGGTGGCGCCGAGAACAAGGATCTCTGTCATGTCCCTCAGCCAACCAAATCGGAATGCCACGATCCATGGCTGAGGCGGCCAATTACATGTGAGATCGTTCCATGATGGATCTCCTCGACGACTACCTCACCGGCGTCCGGGCCCACGGCGCGCTGTTCTGCACCACGGTCAGCACCCCGCCCTGGGGGCTGCGCTTCACCGAGCCCGCACCACTCACCCTCGCCGCGATGCTCCGCGGCCACGCGTGGATCGTGCCCACCGAGGGCGACCCGGTCGAGCTGCGCCAGGGCGACATCGCCCTGATCCGCACAGACCTGCCGTACAGCGTCGCCGACCACCCAGCCAGCTTTCCCCAGGTGCTCGTCGACGGCGACGACCGCTGCACCCTCACCGCCGACCCCGCCGCCCCTGGGCGCACCTGGCGGCAGACCGGCCGCACCATCACCACCGACGACCACCCCACCGATCTCCTGGTCACCGCTGGCTACCGAGGCGGCGGCGACCTCTGCGCCCCCCTGCTCCGGACACTGCCGGCCTTCACCGTGGTGCACCCGGAGCAGGGCCTGGCATCCCTCCTCGGCCTGATCACCGACGAAGCCGACAGCGACAAACCCGGCCAGCAGGTCGTCCTGGACCGGTTCCTCGACCTGCTCCTTGTCCGCACCCTGCGGTCCTGGTTCGACCGCCCCGACGCCTCCCCGCCCACTGGGTACCGGGCCCTGGCCGACCCCGACATCGGCCATGTGCTGTGCCGGATCCACGAGGAACCGGCCCGGCCGTGGACGGTCGCCTCACTCGCCGGCGAGGCCGGTATGTCCCGCACTACCTTCGCCCGCCGGTTCACCGCGCTGGTGGGCCAGCCACCCCTGGCCTACCTCACCGGCTGGCGGATGGCCCTCGCCGCCGATCAGCTCCGCAAGCCGCAAGCAACCGTCGCCGCCGTGGCCAGAGCAGTCGGCTACACCGACGGATTTGCCTTCAGCGCGGCCTTCAAACGCCTGCGCGGCATCAGCCCCTCCGCTCACCGCAGCGAAACACTCCCACAGCCCAGAGACCTTCCGACAACCCCGCCAGTAGGCTGATGGGGCCGGAGTGGCCTTCCGTGACGCCAATCTTGTCGAGCGCCGTCACCGCCGACGATGTCCGCTCGGGGCAGTTCACCACCCGCGACGTCAACTACAGGCGCTGCCACGAGGAGTGCCTGCGCGAGGGCATCGACCTCCACATCGCGGTTGAGGTGGATGCCCTCACCCCCGGCCTGCTGCGGACCCGGCTGAACTACGCGATCGAGGCCCTGATCGACGACGTCCGGCAATGGAACATCGAGGCCCGCCTGGAAGAAGCCGAGCGGGAGCTCCTGCGTTCCCTGCAAGGGACAGTGGAGAAGACCGTTCGCCGCGCCACAGGCGAGCCGGCCGCCGAAAGCGACGAGGACGAGTAGGTCCCGTGCACCACATGTGTTGCATCCTCTACAGTGCTCGCGACCGCTCCTGAGCTGCGGAAACTCCCTCTGCACACTCGCGACGCCCCAGAGAAGACGCTATGCGGGACTTGCGTGCGATCCGGCGGTCCCGGACGCGTGCCGCTCGTGCCTCATCGGCGAGATAGGCCAGGTAGTGATACAGGCTGAGCGTCTCCTCCGCGCTCATCTCCGCGTATTGCGTGCAGGTCATGACGGTTTCCCGGAGAGCTTGCTCCTGGGGAACGCGTTCGCCGATGAGGTAGCTGTCGACTCGACGGGTGTGCTCTCCGAAGAGCAGCCACCGGGTCTCTTGCAGACCGGTTGCCTCGAGGACGCCGCGCAAGGCAGCGATGAAGCGCTGCTGTTCGTTCGGCACAGGGATCGTGACGGATGTGGCAGCGGGCTGCTTGTCGCGTTCTCCCTGCACCGCTTTGGTCAGGCGGCGGTATTGATCTCGCCACTCCAGGCCGGCTTTCCGTCCCTCATGGGCGGACGGAAGGCGGTAGATCCATCCCCAGTGAGGATCCTCGAGCAGGTCGGCGAGGCCCTCTTCCTCAAGAGGGTCGCCCACCCACCACTTGAGAAGAGTGGCGACTGTGGCCTGTGACGGCAGCCGGTTGCCTGACAGGGCCGCATACAGGGCGGCCCGGGAGGCCGTCCCCGACGAGCGGGCTGCGATGAAGGGCACGGACACCTTTCCGCGCCCGAGTTCGCGGAGATCGTAGGCGAAGGCCTGAAGAGCGCCTGCCTGAGGGTCGGGAATTCTCGGACGGGCTGGCATCTGTCCCCACCTCTCCTGTGATGCTGTCCATGAAGTATCGCGACGTCTTTCTACAGCACAGGCCTGTCAGCGGGGCTCGGTACGCTTCTCATGTGACGACAACAACCGTGCCAAGCAGTCGAGTTCGTGGACGTGCTTGCCGGTGCCGCGCCAACGGGTCTGCCATCACGCGTAGTCCGCACGGTCTCCAGCGCCCGGAGGTGACATGACGGCGGCCCCCTGCGCCAACAGGGGGCCGCTCACGTAGTCCGACAGGTCTCCCGCCCGAACAGGAATGCCACGTTCACTGAAGACAGGAGAGAGAGCCATCAGTTCCATACCCGAGCCTACGGGTCAGTCTGCGGTGCCGTCGAGCCGTTACACCCGATGGAAGCTGCGACGGAGCCCCCGGCAGGCATCCCTGGCCGCGTATCGCGGTGCCTTCCGGTCCTTGGGCCGGTCTGCGGCTCAAGGCCTCGTCCGGGGCGCCGCTGGCGCTCTGGGCGCATCCGCGGCTACCTGGATCATCTGGTGGGTCCAGAACCGATGAAGCAGAGCGCCTGAGTAATCGTTCCAGGAGGCCTGGAGCCGGTGCTGCACAGACAGTGCCAGCTCTGGGCATGTCCGGATTCGTTCCGGCAGCTCGTTGTCTCAAGCTCACCAGGACCAGAGGCGACAGACCTCTGGAGCCCCCGCGCTGGCTGGCTGGGGCATGTATCCCTATGACCGGAACGAGGCGCCGTCGTGTCGCCGGTTCGCTTTCCCGGTGGACCGCCGTGGCCACGAGATCGTCGACAACTCCGTCAACGACAACTCCGTCGACGAGGACTCCGGCAGGCGACTACGCCAGACCGGTTCATCCGCTTCGGCCCGCCGCGCGACAGCAAAGCGGGCGAGGTTCGACGGACTCGGCTGCTGCGGGGCTGGTTGCTGATTGAGGACCAGTTCACGGCCACCCGTACGCCGAGGTCATCTTGGGCGTGCCGTGCTGCGCCGCGCCTCGGCTTCGTCCTGGGCGCCGAGTTCACAATCCGCACCGGCGGCGCGGCCGTGAAGACCGGCTGCGGGGTCCGGTACACAAGGTCATGTCCCGGCTCTCGGCAGGGCCTGTCGGCAGGGTTCCTGTTCTGCGAGGCTGGGGGCATCCTGCTTGGTTCGGTGCGAGCTCGGAGCGAGGGGGCGTGGGCTGCTGGAGGCGATGTTATCGAAGCCGTCGTCTTCTATAACCGTGTTGCCGCGTGGCAGGCTGCCTGGCACCAGGCCTTGATCAGGAGCAGCCGTTCTACGTCCTGGAGCGCCCCGGTGAACGGATCCTCGCTCATCTGACGCCCACCCGGCATCCCGGGGTCGCCTTCACCGACAGCGCCGCCGCCAAGGACTGGTTGTACATCGAGGCCGGTTGTCTACTGGCATGTGTGCGCCAGCACACCGAGGCCGGGAGCGATACCCTGCGGCGCGCTATCGACCTGCTCCTGGCCGCCAAGGACCTGGCCGAGTCCGGCGTCGACTCCCGCCAATACGAACAGGCCGCAACCGCCCTGCTCGCTACGTCCCAAGAAGCAGGTGATGCTCAGGCAGAAGGCTGTATCCGGAGCCTACTTGCCTATGTGCCCCACCTTGCCGGTCATCACGACCAGGCCGACGAGCACACCCGGCTGGCGACCCTGCTCGGAGTCACCTGTGGGGACGTCATCCCCGCAGGCCACGCCGCGAACATCCGGGGCATCATCGCCATCTACCGGCACCGCTACGACGACGCGGAGCTGTATCTGGGGCAGGCCCTGGCCGCGTTCTGGGCCGACGGCAACCGCCCGGGCGAGGCGAGCGCTCAGCAACCTCGCGCGCGTCCTGCTGGACACCGGCCGCACCGCGCAGGGCGTGCAGCTGGCGGAGCAGGCACTCGCGCGCTACTACGAGACCGGCGCTTCCTGGCGGGTCGCCAGCGGCCTCTACGCACTGGGCGTCACCCTCACCCACGCCGAACGGTACGAGGAGGCACTCGGCAGGCTCTGCGAGGCGCTGCCGATCTTCCGCGACAACTGGCAGCGGCTGGGGGAGGGCATAACGCATTACCGGATGACGAAGCTGCATCTGGGTGCAAGCAAGTCGGCCCAGGCGGCTTTCCACGCGGAGCAGGCGCTGACGCAGCTGGCATGCACCGGCGGGGAGTGGCGGCGCGGCAACGTTCTGATGGTCCTCGGGCGGAGCCTGGACGCGCTGGGACACGTGCACCGAGCACGGCCTGCTGGTCGGAAGCCTGATGATCTATGAACGGCTGGGCCGTCGAGAGGCGTTGGAGGTTCGAGTGCCTCTCGCCGCATAGGTGAGTTCTCTCTCCGGGCTGTGCGTGAGAAAGCCGAGGGGCGTCCTGGAGGCGGGTCAGGTCGTCGGACCACCACAGGTTCTCCTCGGTGCATTCCCAGATGAGGACGGTGCTGTCGCAGGGGCTGACTGTTTCCAGGGCAACTGGTGCGTGCGGGCTGTCGCCTGGGGAAGGGCGGGGGAGCGGGCTGTTCGGCGGTGCCGGCTGGCCTGGTGGTTCGTGGGGATGGCTGGGGGTTCGGGGACTTCGGCGGCGTGTTCGGTGGCCCGCGCTCGTCGATGCCAAGCAGGGCGGACGCCTGCGACACTGGCAGGGCTTTCAGCGCTCCCCTCGTTACTGGTGCAGTGGGCGGCCTCTGGTTCCCGGAGGTCGGCGGGTGCTGAGCGTCGGCCATGCCGACCCCGCCGACCCTGGCATGGTCCACGACCCAGCCGCGCATGTCACGTCGCCCTCACCCTCGCGAGCTGCCGGTGGAATGGGTTCGGCTGACTGGGTCGAGTTCCCGCGCAATGGCGCCGCGCAGGAGGGTGCGGGCCCGCTCGAGGGGGGTGACGCCGCTCAGCCAGCGCCCGCTGAGTCCGTCTGCCAGGGAGCTCAGCCGTTCGGCGGCTGCGGGCACGTCGATGTCCTTGCTCGCCGTTCCGGCGGCCTGTGCTTCCTTGATCAGCCGGGCGAGGTCCTCGTTCCACAGGTCGGCTGCGTCCCGTAGCTGTTCGCACAGGCTGGGGTCGAAAGCGGCGCTGGCCTGGAGCTCGCCCCAGGCGGTGCTGTTCTCGATGGCCTCCGGGGTGTCCTGGAGCTCGCTGAGCAGCATGTGCTCCAGCTGGGCGCGGGGGGCGAGGCCGACGTCCGGGGCGGTGTAGTGCTCGGCGCGTCGGCAGATGAAGTCGAGGGTGCAGCGCAGGAGTTCCGTGCGGTTGCGGAAGTGGTAGTAGACCAGGCCGGTCGACACCCCGGCCTGTGCCGCGACTTCTTCCACACGCAGGCCGCGTACACCGCTCAGGGCAATGCGGTGGGTGGCGGCCTTCAAGATCAGCATTCGGCGGTCAGACATAACCACCCACCCTAGGCGCACTGCGGCGGTGCGCCTGCTCGTACCACCGTTCCGTCCAGGATGTCCGGTTCCGCCGTCTCTGTGCCTGCTGCCGTGCGTGCGGTGCGCCGTCCGTCGCGGCAGAAGCGTTGTGGCCGCACGGGGTGGCCTGCTGTGTCCGCGCAGAGGCATTTGCCCCGTCATGCCTTAGGATCGTACTGACTGAAAATTCAGTCAGTACGAAGAGGGGTCATGATGTCCGGTTTCCGGTCCAGCAGGCAGAAGGCTCTGTCCAGGCTCTGCGCCCTGATGGCTGCCGCCGCAGCCGTGGCGGGCTGCTCCGGTACGGGCGGCGCCCGTACCACCCGTGACAAGCCGGATCCAGTGCCCGTCGGCAGCCGTATGCCGGAGGAGGGCGAGCGCCACCAGCGGACTTATATGGCCTACCCCTCGGAGCAGATCTGGGAGCAGGACACTCCCGGGGTGCGTTCCGAGGTTGCCGCGGTGGCACGGGCGATCGCGGAGTATGAGCCGGTGACTCTGCTCGCCGACCCCCAGGATGCTGCGGAGGCGCGCAAGGCGGTCGGCCCGGAGGTCACTGTGATGGAACAGCCTGTTGAGGACCTCTGGATCCGTGACAGCGGTCCGACCTTCATCAGGACCGGGCAAGGCCTGGCCGGAATCGACTTCCACTTCAACGGGTGGGGCAACAAGAGGGAACACCCGCGCGATGCCAAGGTGGCCGCGCGCATCCTCAGCGAAGAGGGCGTGCGGCGGGTATCGGCCCCGCTGACGGCCGAAGGAGGATCACTGGAAGTCGACGGCGCGGGCACACTACTGGTCACCGAGAGCTCCCTGGTCAACGACAACCGCAATCCTGGCAAGAGCCGGGACCAGATTGAGAGCGAGCTCAAGGAACTGCTCGGCGTCAGGAAAGTCATCTGGGTCAAGGGCGTCAAGGGTAAGGACATCACCGACTACCACATCGACTCCCTGGCCCGCTTCGTCAGGCCCGGCGTCGTCGTGATGAGCCGCCCGGCACCCGGGACCGTTGACGACGACTTCACCCGCGCCTACCAGCAAGCACGCGACGTGCTCGGGAAAGCCACGGACGCGGAAGGACGAACACTCCAGATCATCGGCATCACCGAAGCAGACCCAGGCAAGGCGGGCCAGCACGGCGCCGACTTCCTGGGCAGCTATGTGAACTACTACCTCGTCAACGGCGCCGTCATCATGCCGCGCTTCGGCGACAAGGGCGCCGACCAGAGGGCAGCCGCCCAGGTCAGGGAGCTCTACCCCGGCCGCGAGGTCCGCCAGCTCGACATCAGCACCATCGCTACGGGTGGCGGCGGCATCCACTGTGCAACTCAGCAGCGCCCCCAGGACGGTCCGTAGAGCACATCACGGTGCCCGGCATTATCCCCGTCGGCACGCCCGTTCAAGGGGGGAACCCTTTGTGGTTCGGTACCTGTCTGCCGTCGCGGGGTCCGGCGGTGATCCGCGGGTGTCGGCGATCACGAAATTCGTGATCGCCGACACCGGTGCGGCTTCGCCTGCGCTTACCTCCGGCCTCAACGCTGTCCCCGCCTCTCACCCTCCAGTGAAGTCCGGGCGGTACGGAGGGAGCCATCAATCGCAAGAAGATCAAGAAGTAGCTGTACAGGCGAGGCGAATTCGAACTCCTCAGAAAGATGATCCTGCTCTCGTGACCCGACGTGACGGCTCCCCGCGATTGCTGACAGACCTTTGAGCGTTGGGCCCGCCCGAATCGGACACCTCCGGTTCCGGCCTGGAGCGGTCTCACGGCCCTTTGTGTGAAGCCTGCCCAGCGGGGCCAGTTCAGGCCGGAGTCGCACACACGAGTGGTCTAAACCAAGCCGGAACAGGCGGGCCAACGGCACTGGTAGAGCCACCTGGGTGTCCTGCTCGGGTGGGCGGTAGCGTTGCGCCGGTTGCCCCGCGTCTGGCTGGCCTGGCCGTACTCGGCGCTGCAGAGTGCGTCGGCCTCGGCTCGCATCAGCGTGTCCTCGAATGTCTTGATCACCGTGCTGAGCAGGCTGGGACTCACCGAGGTGAGGTTTTCCTCGGTGAGCGGGTGCAGGGGAGGGGCGGACAGACTGTCAAGTGCGGTCATTTCCGATGTCCTGCGGCAGTTCGTCATCATTTGGAGGATCAGTCGGTGGCCGTTTGCCTACGTGGGCCCCCGCCCGGCTACCGGGTCAAACCCCTGGAATGGGCAGGAAACCTGCACACCACTTCCAACAGCTCCTGCTGGGAGCAGCCATGGTTAGTTTTCCTCCACGAGGACCGTCTGACCTGCTGTCACCTCCGCTGCATCCTGGGGGAACCTCAGTCCACGATCACGGGGAAGGCCCTGTGGGCTCGGTGTCCGCAGAGTTCAGCAAAGCCAAGCGGTGGTTGAACTGGGCTGTGACGTAGCGTTCGCTGCTGGCCACTACCGTGCCGGGCGGGTGTCTGGCGGAGAAGTCATCTGCCGCGACTGGCGTTGTCGCCACCAAGGTCTGGCCGGCGGAGAGCGCGTAGAGGCCTTGTGGGGACTGGGCAGAGGGGGGCCAGCCCTGAGGGTATGCGTTGGGCATTGGGTACCCGGTGCCGTAGACGGGAATGCTGGTGCGGCCTGCGCGGGGGCGGATGAGGTGAAGGGGGCCATTGGCACGCCGCGTGTTGCGTCCGCCGGGATTGAAGATCCATCCCACCCGGCCAGAAAACCAGATGGCGGTCCAGTCCTCTTTCTGGTCGGCGACGATGAACTGTTGACCGGCGGTCACGGTATTGCCCCAGTCCTCGATCAGGCTAGTCCCTGAATCTTCTCCTGGATGAAGGGCCGGATCGGGAAACAGTGCTGTGTCCTGGCTGGGTCCGGTGTGCACGGGGAGGAAGTTCGAGGGCTCGCTCTGCGTGGTGCACCCTGCCGGAAGCTGGCTGTACTTGAACAGCGGGGCGCTCCACGCCCTTGCTGTCTGCCCGCAGACTTGGACGCTCTGTCTGTTCGTGGCGAAGTCCGGAGAGATCGTCACTGCTTCCCCTGTGTGAGGAGAGCCTGTGAGAGCCGGGGCGGGGAGCTGTGTGAGCAGGCTCATGAATCGTGTCCAGTCCCAGTAAGGCCCTGGATCCCAGTGCATGTCGGAAATACTTTCGCGGGACGCTCCCGGGACGTTGTCATGTCCGATGACGTGTTCCCTGTCGAGGGGAATGTGGTATCTCGCCGACAGGTGGCGCACGAGATCAGCGGTCGCTTGGTACTGGGTAGGGGTGAACCATGTGGCTCCCTGGACAGGAAAGCCTTCGTGCTCAATGCCGATGGAGTGCAGGTTGAACCAGTAGTTGCCAGAGTGAAAGGCCACGTCCTTGTTGGCCACCATCTGTGTGACGGCTCCATCGGAGGACCGCATGACATAGTGTGCTGACAATCGGCTGTCCGGGTCCTGGAACGTGTCGATGGCGGAGCTGTAACTGCCGTCCACAACATGGATCACGATGTAGAGGGGTGCGAGTCCGTTGGCTGGCCGGTTGGATACCTGGTAGTTGTCCGTGGCCGCCGGCGTAAATCGGCAGGTGACGTTGGCAGGGCACTCAGCACCTGTTGCCACATCATTCGGTCTGAGACCGAGTCTCGTCAACTGGCTCCTGTCAGGAGTGACCGCAGAAGCGGCAAGCCGGATTCTCTGGCCGTCTGGCCTGACGTGTTGCAGGCCTTCTCGTATGATGGTGTACACCCGGTCTGCGAACAGCCCAGCGCTGCGGGCAGTGGCGGCCTGGCTGTAGCGGGCGACCGCCCCGTACCACCGGGCTGGATCACGTGGGTAGGTTCCCACCAGGGACTTTTCGTAGGAGGCCAGCAGGGCTGCCCCTCCCCTGATGTTCTGTCGGTCCTCTGTCCTCAGCTGCTTAAGGGAGGCCCCGGTAAGACTGGCTGCTTGGTCCAGAGTGGGTGGCAAGTCGGCCGTATGTGCGGCGGCGGTAGCGGTGAGGTGGAGGAGGCCGTAGCCGCCGCTCACGCTCGGGTGCGCATGGTGTGACTCCCACCACGAGCTTTCATAACTCAAGGCCAGCAGCACTGGCAGCGGCACGTGGAACTCTGCGGCGGCACTGGCGAAATCCTGCTGGCTGTCAGCTAGTGAAGACGCCGCTGGCGCAGGTCTTGTCATGGTGGGCACGCTGGCGAACGAAAGCAGGACGCAGACCGCCAGACGGATGGCCACGTACTTGACTGCGGTATGTAGCAAAGGCTCTGGCTCTCTGCTGAGCGATCCTGGCGGAGCGGATGCGGTCTTGGAAATGTGTCCCCGGAGGGGCCTTGGCATAGCGGGACCGTTGTCGGTTGGAGCTCCAGCCGGAGCAGGAAGCGGAGCTGGGGCGGTACTTGAGGATCCCAGGCCTGACACCGAACGAGCGGATACGGCTCCACAGTCTGTGCGCCTGCCGGTCCAGAGCTGGACTGCTCCCCAGAGCGCTTTCTTTGCCAGCAGGCACGAGGTCACCGTGGGCAAGACACTGCAGTTCCTCGACAGCGGGTCTCCCTCCAGATCTCCGGATCTGAAACCAATCGGGCGGGTATGGTGCTCGGGCAATTACAAGACATGCCCGTCCCGCTCCTGCACCAGCATTCGGAATTGCACACCATTGTTGGCCTGCCCTGACACGCCGCGCCGCTGTGGTGACCCCGGCCGCAACTCGATTATTTAAGATCGCTTAGATGGCGCTCGGATGCTTCCGTGCAGCGCTTGCTGCCCGGCGCTGCATATATGTATCCGCCTTTTCTTATCCATCGTCCCCTGCTGCGGGACTCCCTTACTCCGGAGACAGGGTAAGTGCACACTCATGGAGGGGGCTGGTCCGGAAAAGAAGGGTGAGTCAAGGTCAGTGGCCGGGTGTGCGGTGGTCGTTGGCCTCGGCCTGGCTCTGTTGGGCCAGCAACATGTCCTTGGAGTGGTCAAGTACATCGGCGCCGCAGTGCCGGGGGTTTGCGGCGAATAGCTGGTGCGGAGCTTGCTGGGCCGTCGGCCGAGCGGGCCAGCGGACGAGGCTTGGCGACAGGTTCCGGACAGGCCGGCATCGTGGATCCGTCCGGGTGGGTGCATCCCAAGAAGTATGAGTTCTGCTGGGGCGATCATTGCCCCGTCGGTTTCTCCCGTATGGTCACGCGAAGAGGCTCGGCGGTGCGGATCTTTTCTTCTCCGGGCTGTCTGCGACGCAGGAGGGCCTGGTTGCAGGCCCTCCGAGGGGTATGGCGGCCGCTCGCTGTTGCACTTGATCTTCCGGTAGGCGTTCTGAAAGCTCTTCCCGGCCGAGGCTGCGATGTTCTTGAGCGCGGCCACGGCGGCGATGCCGGGCAGGTGTCTGAGGCTGGCGTTGCCGGGACGGGCCCAAGGAGCTTCCCACGGATCCGTCCTGGCTGCGCTGACGACACGAAGGAGCGCCACACGGGGCACATGACTCGGGACCCAGGAATACCGCAGGGGTCGCAGACCGTCACCGCTTTACCCCCGCGAGTTCAGCCTCAGCACCTGCAGGCCGTACACATGGAAAGGGTTCCAAGGAAGACTCTCCGGCAGGAGTCGTGCACCATACCGTAGCCGATTACTCTTTTCGGAGTGCTGGCGGGCGGGAATCGGATCCCGGCTGCCCCGCCGTTGGGAGAGAGCGTGACTCCTTCATTTTTTCCGCGTACGACGGTATCCCCAGCGCGGCGTTCTTTTCTGGCCGCCACTCTCGCCGTCAGTGCGGGCACCTGGCTGGGGAAAGGCACCGCCCGTGCACACGACGACAGCGGCGGCAGTGTCGGCGTGCGCGCGATGGAGATTGCCCAGGAGCAGGCAGGCGTGCCCTACGCCTGGGGCGGCGGCGACCGCCTCGGCCCGAGCATCGGCTTCTGCGACAGCGTCAACGGTTACCTCAACGGAGTATGCAGCGCCGAGAACATTATCGGCTTCGACTGCAGTGGCCTGGCTCTGTACTGCTGGTATCGCGCCAGTGGCGGCACCGTGGACCTGCCCCACTACACCGTTGCCCAGCACCGGAGAGGCGCCCCGGTCTCCCAGGACCGCCTACTGCCGGGTGATTTGCTGTTTTTCTCCCGTCTCGATGCCCCCCTATACCACGTGGGTATCTACGCCGGGCACCACAGCATGGTCCATGCAGAGCGCACCGGAACCGATGTCGTTACGCTCCCTGAGGTCTTCCAGCACCCCAAGTGGGGCCCCGAATATGCTGGTGCCATCCGCCCTAGGCCCGGTTCACCCGGCTCTGTGACAGAAGGTGCGGCTCTTTGAACCGCATTGGGTCCGTTGGAGGGCCCGAATCGTGGAGGATCGTGGCGATGGTGTCCTTTCACCGACACTCGAACAGCTTGCACTTCACGGTGCACCTAGGTCTTTCGTTGAGCGAGGCGGGTGGGGGCGGGGTTCGTGGAAGGTGCCGTCGCGGAGCGCCGTGAACAGCACGCTGATCCGCTGTCGGGCCAGGTGTAGGAGGGCCTGGGTGTGGGTCTTCCCTCGGGCCCGGCGTCGGTCGCAGTAGGTGCGGGAAGCGGGATCGTGCAGGGCGGCGGACGCGGGCAGGAACATTGCGCGTTTGAGCTGGCGGTTGCCGCCTCTGGGTGGACGGCCGCGAGTGAGTGGGCCAGAGACGGCACTCCGTTGGCCGGTTCGCTGAATCGCGTTCCGATCTTGGACGGTGGGCCAGTCTAGTGCTCGATTCCGCTTTGGCGGGGTAGTTGTAGGGGTGTGGGGTTGCCGGTTCGGGCTTCTCGGGGGCGAGTTGCCGTGCCGAAACTGTTGTCGGGCCGTCCTGCCCAGGACGTGGCCGAGGAGGGGAAGGTCCGCAGGCTGGCCGGTGCCCGGCATGCGCCGGCGGACTGGATCCTGCGGGCCAGGATCATCGTGCTGAGCTGGGAAGGCGACCGTGTTCCGGTGATAGCGTCCCGGCTCGGATGTCATCACAAGACGGTGTGCAAGTGGCTGCACCGGTTCAACACCCAGGGCATGGATGGACTCGGCGACCGTCCCGGCTGCGGGCGCAAGCGGCGGATCACCGAGGACGAACGCTCGCGGATTATCGAGCTGGTCCGCTGCGACCCGCCGGGCCGGCTGGTGCGGGAGCCCTGGGGCGACCTGGCCGCCGAGGACGAATCGGCCCCGGGCGAGTGGACCCTGGACACCCTCGCCGAAGCGGCCCGGCGCCAGGGCATCGATATCCAGCGCTCCCAGGTCCGCAGAATTTTCCTGGCCGAGGGCGTGCGCTGGCGCCGCACCCGGTCCTGGATCACCAGCCGTGATCCGGAGTTCTCCCCAAAAGGACGAGGATCGTCGGCCTGTACACGGACCCGCCGGAGAACGCCACGGTGATCTGCGCGGACGAGCTCGGACCAGTGATCCCGCGCACGTTCCCGCCCGCCCCGGGCTGGTCACCGGACGGCCACCGCATCAAGGCCGAGCTCGACTACAGCCGCGGGCCGGAGAAGACCTGGGTCTACGGCGCCCTGCGGCCGGCCGACGGGAACGAGATCACGATGGCCGCCTCCTCCCGCAACAGCGCCAACTACCAGCAGTTCCTGCAGCTGGTCGAAGACGCCAACCCCGCCGGGAAAATCGTGATCGTCACCGACAATCTCTCCTCCCACAACAGCAAGGCCACCCGTGAGTGGCTGGAGGGCCACCCGAGGATCTCCCACGCCTTCATCCCCGTCGGTGCGTGCTGGCTGAACCTCCAGGAGGGCTGGTGGCGCCTCTTCCGCAAAGCGGCCCTGGCAGGGCAGTCCTTCGCCGACCCCGACGAGATCGACCACGCCACCAGAATCGCAACCGCCCAGCTCAACGCCCGTGCCAAACCCTGGATCTGGGGCCGCCCCGCCCCACCAACACGCACACTCCGACGCCGTTTTGAGTACCGCCTTTGAGGAATCGAGCACTAGGCGGCAGCTGGAAGGAAGTGATCCAGTCGTGGGCGTCGATAAAGGCGCGTAGTCGGGCATGCAAGTGCATGTTCAAGTTGTCCCAGACGAGTACCAACGGGGCATCGAGCTGCTGGTGGGCGGCGGTCAGGAGGTCGCGGTATTCGGCCCAGGTGAAGCTGCGTCGGCCACCGCCCTTGTGGTCCGCATGTCGTCTGGGCCTGAAGATCAGCCGGGATCGTTCGCCGGGTTTGTAGCAGGTCAGGGCGGCGATGGAGAAGCGGCGCTGGGAGCGTCCTCGCACCCGGATCACGGGTGTGTGACCGGGGCGGGCCCAGGTGCGGGTGGTGGGCGGCGTCATCGAGAATCCGGCCTCGTCCTCGAAGACGATGAAGGCCCCGAGCGCCGCCGCGGTGCTTCCGCCTGCGGCCACGTGTCTTTCACCCGGCCGGTGACCTTCTCCTCGTCACGCTCCAGAGGACGCCGGGCCGGGACCTGGTGGCTGAACCCGTGGCTGCGGAGCGTCTCCATGATGGTCGACAGTGCGAGGGTCTTGTGGAACCGGCGTCCGATCAACATCCTGATCCTCACCAGCGTCCAGGTCTGGTCCGGCCAGCCGTACGCGACCGGCCCTTCGGCCAGCTCCTTCTCCAGCACCGTGAACAGAGGCTCACTCAGCTTGCAGTGGGCGGCCGGCCCCGGGAACGCAGGGCCTGTGGCCCGCCGTTCTGCCAGGAACGGCGCCACCGCCGCACCGACCGCACACTGACCCGCAGTTGCTTCGACACCGTCATGTTGTCCTGCCCTGCGGCGAACGTCCCGACCGCTTCCATACGGATGCGCTCGCGAAATGCACGCCGCTCGTCGGCCAGACACCGCCTTGCGGATACCTCATAGTCCGGGCATACCGCGAGGATCACCACACGTCATCCCTCCGCGACACCACACCCGAAAACTCAGTAACTCCTTGACCACGGCCTTCGCTTGCCTGGTCAGACGGGTAGTGCGTCGCTGGTAACGTTCCAGCACCCCGGACACCTGCTCACGGAAGGTGTGACGGCAGCCGCGCGTAGGACACACCAGACGCCGCACCCGCGCACGGACCACCACCTGCCGACCGTCGACCGGTACGTCAGCCACTGTCCGCCAGTGATAGCCGTGCACACACCCCGACGACGCCCCGCACACTGGGCAGACCCAGTGTCCTGCGGAGTCCGTGCCCGCACCACGATCCGCTCACCCTCGTCGACCACACCCTCGATGACCAGCGGGGACAGCCCCGAAAACACCATCTGCACAAGATCGTTGACATCCTTCACGAGGATGTCAACGATCCTTCATGACTCTGCGTTACCGCCGAATGTGAGACAGGGGCGCTTACAGCATGTCTTATGTGGTGAGTTGGAGGAGTCTCTTGTAGCAGAGGAGTGCGGCGGCGTGTCCGAGGAAGGCGAGGTAGTTGCGGGGTTGGCGTTCATACCTGGGTGAGAGTCGGCGGTATCCGGTGAGCCAGGACATGGTGCGCTCGATCACCCAGCGATGACGTCCGAGCTGTTCGCTGGAGTCGATGCCTTTGCGGGCGATGCGGACGGCGATACGTTTCCCGCGGAGCCATCGACGCAGTTCGGAGGTGTCGTAGGCCTTGTCGGCGTGGAGTTTGCGGGGCTTGTAGCGCCGTCCCCGTTCCGGGTCGTGCCGTGACCGGAGTCCGGCAGCCATGGGTTTCAGTCCGTGGAGGCCGTGGGTGTTGCCGGCGGAGATGCCCACGACGAGGGGCAGCCCTCCGCGGTCGGACAGGATGTGCATCCTGGAACCCGGCCTGCCCCGGTCCACGGGCGACGGACCTGCAAGTTCGCCCCCTTTTTGGCCCGCACGTGAGCGCAGTCGAGCACCACACGGGACAAGTCCAGCAGCCCCTTCGCGGCGAGCCGGTCGAGGACTGTCTGGTGCAGCCAGCCCCACACTCCCGCTCTCGACCAGATCAGGAACGGCGGTGAACCGTCGCTCTCGAGGCCCCGGAACAGGGCGGCAGAGCACGCCAGGCACAGCCGCTGACCAAGACGTACACGACCGCGGCGAACACAGCTTCATGGTCGATGTTCGCCGTGCCGCCACCCTGCGGACGGACCTTGTCCGCCGGCAGCAACGGCCGCACCAGCTCCCACAAACCCGCAGGAACAATCCAACCCCACCGCCCACTCCCCATAACCCAACCAACGACCAACCCACCACATAAGACACCGTCTAAGCCCAATGCCGTTGCGTTACGGGCCTGCGGGTTGGGGTCTTGTGATGAGGATGGCTTGTGCGCCGGTGCGGGTGGGTTGTGGCCATGCATGGTGTTCAGCCCGTTTGAGCCGGTAGTTGGACATCTTGCGTTTCACGACGTGGGGCTGGCTGCGGAGCCGTCTGGCGGGCAGGAGCCGTTCGAGAAGGTCCTGCTCGAGCATCACCAAGGCCCGGACCAGGAGGTCAGGGGGAAAAACTGCCCGGCGTGACAGTCACACTGCGGCGGGCGGAGCGCAGGGTTTCAGTGAAGGAGACCCGGTCGGGGTCCAGGCCACGGGTGGCAGCCGTTCTCAGCATGAGTTCGCGCAGGGCATGGTGAACCAGCAGATGTGCCCAGATCTGCTGACGGACGCCATCGGGGGTTTTACTGCTGAGTACGACACGTGCGCCGCGCTGATGGGTCTTGAGCTCGGCGAAGACGGACTCGGCCTCCCAGCGTTCGCGGTAGAGCGCGGCCAGCTGCCGGGCCGGATGGCGTCGGGCGTCCAGCAAAGTGGTGACCAGACGGTAGTTGTCAGCGGCGTCCTTACTGACCTGGTCCTTGAGCTGGTAGGCCAGGACCCGGACAGTGACCGGCTCGTGCCGGGCGGGGCCGCTGCTTGCCCGGATCTGTGAGAGCCACGACCCGTCCCGGAACTGTTTGATGACCGGCAGGACGCGGTTGGCGGGCACTCGCCACAGCAGATCGGCGCCGGTGGCGGTGAAGGCCTGCCACAACGGGACGCCGAGGAACTCACGGTCGGCCAGGACGAGCTGACCCTGGCCGCAAGAACGGGGCAGGCGGCCGGCCAGGGTGACCTCCCCGGTGCGGCAGCCGGCGAGTTCCGCGTCCAGCACCGCATGGCTGCCGACCTCCGCCAAAGCAGCCATCCGCACCTGCGGAAACGCGCTCCTGCCCGGCCCGCGGCCGTTGCCCGGACGTCCGAACGCGGCCTCGTTGGCTTCGCTGTCCGCGACGTCCCAGCAGGTCCCGTCCACCGCCAGCAGCCGCAACCCGCGCCAGAATGCGCCGGGTGTCGCCTCAGTGGCCATCGGCTTCGCTGTCGTGGCGAACAGCACCCGCAGCGGCTCACAGCCCAGCCGCTGCCGGGCCCGAAACAGCGAGGACTTCGCCGGCACGCGCCAGTCTCCCAGCAGCCCCTGGCCCCGCAGGCCCTCCACCAGGTGCCGCATCACTTCCAGATACGGAGCTGGAGAGAACAGCGCCAGCCCCAGCACGAAGTACACCACCAGCCGCGCGGGAAGCAGCCGCTTGCGTTGCTCCCCGCACCCGCAAGCCGCGACCACCCGATCCACCAACCCCGGTGGATACACCCAGGTCAACAGCCCCAGGCCCGATAACTCCGAAACGCGCACAGACACCCGAACCACCCCCTGGGACCACTACCCAGGAACCTACGCCCGAGGCCTAAAACAACGGCATTGCGTCTAAGCCCTGATCCACCGACGTGGTTTGGGGAGTGATCTTGTGACCGGTTTCGAGCCGGTTTGAGGTCGGTGGTTGGGCATGGGCAGGTTGTAGTCGCTGGTCTGCCCAGCTTTTCCACGGGTTCGGTTCCGGTTGGGCCCTGGCGGTGGGCGGGTCGGGTAGGGGCTGGTCGTGTCAGCCGGGTGGGCCGTGGACGGTGTCGAAGAGGTGTGTCCAGGCATGCTGCCAGGGCCAGTTGTGCGGCAGGTGCAGGGTGATGCGTCGTGCGGAGCGGGCGATCCGGGCCGGAACCTGGACCAGGTGGGTGCGGAGAGTGGCGGTGGTGGCCTTGGCGTGGAAGGCGGAGGCCAGTGCGCCGGCCGCCCGCAGCAGGTTGCAGGTCATCGCCCACAGGGTCAGCCAGGCGGAGTTGGCATGGAAGTGTCCCGAGGGCAGGTGGGCCAGGGCGGAGGCTTTGCTGTCGGCGATGACCTGTTCGACGACGGCGTGGTGGCGGTGTTCTTGCTCGGCCTGGAGGGTCCGGGCGGGATTGTCGGTGAAGAACGGGTGGTAGCGCCAGACGGGGAACAACTCGCCCTGCTCGCCCACGGTGGCGGGTTTGGCGAGGTCACGGACCCGGCGCACGATCAGCCGGGCCGTGACCCGCGAGGCTTTCCTGCGGCTGACGAAGGCGGCGTAGACGGGTATCTCGGCGACTTCGGCGTCCGGGATGAGGTCGCCGGTCTCCGGGTCGGGCACTGCGGTCGGGTAGGTGATCTGCTGCCAGGCGGTGTCGGGGATGCTGTGGATGGCCCGTTTGATGGAGGGGTTCATGCCGGTGGTGACCGAGAAGTGGGCGCCGGCCCGGCGGCAGGCGGCGATGACACCGGCGTTGTAGAACTGCGAGTCCGCGCGCAGGATGCGCATGCCGGTGCAGCCGGCCTCGACGGCGGTGGCCAGGGCCTCGCTGACGAGTTTCGGGGCGCCGCGGGAGTCGGCGGCTTTGCCGCGGCGCATCCGCACGGTGGCGATCACCGGCCGGGAGGCGGGGGTGCAGATCGTGGCGAGCAGGGGGTGCAGGGTGCGGATGCCTTTGAACCGGCCGTACTCGGCACCCTGCTTGGCCCGGCCGTAGACGCGTTTGTGGGTGGAATCGACATCGATGAATGCCTTCTCGTCGGAGCCGGGCAGCAGCGGGGTGTGCGCGGCCAGTTCCGCGAGGAACCTGCGGTGGACAGCGTGGAGTTGGAGGGCATGGCCATGGGTGAAGGAGCGGAGGAAGGTGCCCAGGGTGGACGGGGCACGGATCCCTCGGAACACGGTCGGCATCGCGCCGTGGCGCAGCGCGCCCAGGTCGTCGATGCTGTCGGCCCCTGCGGCCATGCCGGCCACGATGCTGGTGACCTTGGCGTCCGCCGCCGCACCCGCGCCGTTCTTCGCCCCGGTCAGCCTCACCTTCTCCGTCACCAGCCGGGGCAGACCGCACCGCCCGGCCAGTCGCATCACCGGGACCAGCCCGGCATGCGCGATCAGATTCGGGTCATCGAACACGGCGGAGACCGCCGCTGGCGTGTGGGAAACTTGCATCTCGGAAGTGCCTTGCTGATTATGCGTGCTGGAAGCCTGAAGAACTCCCATCATTGCAGGTCACAAGGCACTTTCTTGTTTTCCAAGACGTTATCCACAAGGCGTCCGGCGGTGGATCAAGGCTAAGTTGGCACACCCCATTACCGGTAATCAGATACTCCAGTCGGATTCTTTTGGAGGCTCAGGAAAGGGAGTCCAAGGACAGGAAGCAGCCAGATGGGGAGGAGGAGACGAGCGTGCTGGCCGTAGACGGGGTGCGCAATCACAGTAAGGACGCCAGTGAGAGCACCTCCAGTGATGAGGATCGCGACGGTGACGTTGGTACGCCAGAGCGCGGCGAGTGATAGTCCGCACAACGCGAGCGGCAGGAAAGCCATGGTGTCATTCTGCCAAGGCAGGTACGACCAGAAATCGATGTTAAGTCTGACCAACTGGTGAACGGGGTCGGCGACGTCTGGCTGCTTGAAGTGGTTGGTGAAGGTGTCCTGCATTGTGCTTGACACCCCAGGCCAGCCCATGAGGTGGGCTCCGACGGTGATCCCCGCAAGCCCGGCGGAGGACACTCCGGCGAGTACGACGGTTCCGGCATGACGAGAGTGACGCCGCACCAGGCACACCAGCGAAGTTGCCAGCAGGGCGGCGCAGAGCAGAGTGAAGCTTGAGTAGCGAACGAAGTAGCCTAGTGTGAGAGCACCACAGATTGTAAATACCCCAGGCAGCAAGGCGCGACGGCAAGCGAGCAAAACCGCGCCGGTCAAAGTCGCCAGTATGATCGTGACGGCAGGCCCGTCTGTGAGCCGCTGCACACTCATGCTGCCAGTAGGCAGGGTGAAGAAGAGGATCTCGCCGACCCAGGCGGCACGGGTACCGCCGCCCGCAAGCCGGATCAAGACGATCACTAGAGCACCACCCGCCAGGGCGAACCAAAGCGAAACGACCCACAGTGCCGCCCACACACCGGTGAGAGGCGCGACCAGTGAGGCGATGAAGGGGTAGCCGGGCCGAGCGTAAAAGATCTTTTTATACCGCTCGGTTGTGGCGTCGTGGCGAGTCAGCCAGTCCAGGCAGCCACTGTAAACGCCGGGGTTTGGCTTCGCATCGACAGAACCCTCAATCCGGCGGGAGGCCGTTTCATTTCTATATCGTGAGCCACACCAATCCGCAGCTGCCCTGTGTGTCACTTCAGCGGAACTGATACCAGTTGCAGCGTAGGTCTGAACCGTGTAGCGATAAACATCGTTGTTTGCAGTGGGGAGTGCATAACTGTGATAGCCGAACATTTGAAAGACGGCGAATGCCGACGCAATGATAATTCCCCCGATTGCGGGGCTGCGCGTCACCGGAAAGCTGCTGCCCGTATGGCGAGCACACAAGGCGGCGAAGCGCATCACCATAAAACCTTCAAACCAATCCGGGCGGTCTCACTGAACGCGCTGCACGGGCAATCTTCACTACCTGGTAATGAGTCTTCTTCATCTTCTGGTCCTGCATGTCAGGGGCTGTGTGCCGCGAGCAGGGAAGCCCCCCCCGACCAGTGGCGTTGAGGCAGTCCTTCTGCGGCTCGCCCCAGCGTCATAACCCATCCGGGGCGGGGTGGAAGAGATTCACTGAAGTAGATATCCCCGCAACGGGCGACGAAGGCGCGGCAATTCGGAATGCACGCGTCTGGCAGCTTGCGGTGCATCGAACCAGTGAGTGCCTGTGCGAAATGCGCGTCATGCGATCTGTCTACCCCACACTCGTGACCTCCGCGACCTGGAGGTCTATTCATGAGGGCGTCGTGGCCCAGGTTTCCCTGATCGCTGGTCCGAAAATGAAGGGTGAGTCCAGGCCAGCTGGGGCCTGGTGGGGTGGGTTCATGCGGTTTGGGTGGGGTTGAAGTGGACGGTGAAGCCGAGGGCATGGGCCTGGCGGGTGAGGTGCATGGCGCGCTCGGGGGCGCACCTGGCGTAGTAGCCGCCGCTGAGGTCGGCGTACTCGGTGTCTTGGGTGAGCATGTGCCAGAGCGCGGTCAGGAGCGAGTGTTCCAGAGCGACCAGTGCCTTCTTCTTGCCCAGGCGGGGCATGAGCCGGTGGTAGCGGGCGCCGGGGTAAGCGGTCTCCCAGGTGGGGGAGGCGGTCATGGCCGCGGTGCCGAGCCATCGGTTGCCCAGGCGTCGTCTGCCGGACTTGTGTTTCCCTGCAGACCCGCGGTGGTCCGGGCAGACTCCAGCCCAGGAGACGAGATGGGCGGCGCTGGGGAACCGTGTGATGTCCGTGGTCCGCCATGTTGCGCTTCGCTGTATCCCGGCTCAGTCGGGACGGACTCGGGAAGGGGGTTCCTGGATCGCCTGGCTCACCTGGGCGCGAAAGCGTGAGGGGACAAGAGCATGCCGGGAAGGGTCTCGTACCTCACTGTCTGACGTCCTGCGTCGCCCTGTTGGTCCTGCGGAAGCTGTGCTGGGTGGTGTGGTCTTCTTGGGGATACGGGACCGGACTCGGGCTGATCCGTTCAGGGGGGTGGGCCCGAGACCGGCGGGAGCGACTTTTGAGCCCCGTGCTTGGCTATTCGACGGGGTAGACGTCGAAGTAGAAGTGTTGTTTCTTGTTACCGTGGCTCATTCCGACCATCGATATGTAGGTCGGCTGGTTCGGTACAACCGTGAAACCGTCGTTGGCCGCGAGACGGCTGTCGACCTGTTTGCCGTTAGGCATCGGGGTGACAGACGCGAGGTTCCGGGCCCTGGGGCTGACGTATCGATAGTGCCCGTTGCTGTCCTTGTTTCCGGTCGCGACCAGGGCCCCTCCGGGGTCGGTCCTGACGCTGTCGCCTTGAGTGTTGGTCAGGTGAACCCGGTACTTGCTGAACGGTTTCGTGTTCTGCAGGCTCTCCGCTCCGGGGCAGGTGATCTTTACCTGCTCCTCTGGCACTGCCCAGTGCCATATGGTGCCACCCCGTTCTATCTTGCAGGCTTTCGGCCCTCTTCCGACGAACTTGATCCAGCTGTCATCGTAGTACGTGTTTCCGGGGTTGTCGGGAGCGTTGACGGGAGGGAGTTCGCTCGCTGTCTTGAACTCGGCGTCGGAGTCATTCTGTCCCGGCGAGGTGAAGTCAGTTCCGGGCTTGCATACCTTGCCATCGCACTTCAGCAGCCACCCCTGTTTGACGACAACATCACTGACGACGTTTGCCCGCTCCAGTTTCAGCTTCCCGGATGCTGGGTCTTTTGACCACACGTCAGAGACGGTCTTGGCCTTGAAAAACACCGGTTCCGCGGTCATCGGCTTTCTCGGTGTAAGTTTCATGCTGTCGGTCTGGGTGAACGTCTGGCTGGTCGAGTTGGTGACGGTATCGGTGTTGTACAGCATGTTCCCTGTACTGCCGGCGCGGCCGCCAGGGTCCTTGGGAAGTCCGCCGACACCGAATTGCTTCAGGGACTTGATGCCGAAGTTCAGGAGGGTCCCGATGTCCAGGCTGAACTGTGCGGGGCCGCCGTCGGTAATTGTTTGCGATGTTGTTTTGGCATCGCTCACCGTAAGAGTTCGCTCCACGCCCACGGTTGAGAGGTCCACCACCTTGCCGGCGTTCTCTGCGTATGCGTTGTTCTCCTGGTAGTACGGCAGCACGATGTTGTACTTGAGTCCGTCAGCAGGGATGTCGGATGCACTGGTATAGATGCGCTCTCCGGCTCCCTCTGCCCGGAGTACCCGATCTTCGTTCCCTGCCGCGAAAGCCGGGAGAGCGGATGTGGCGACCAGGCCGAAGGCTGAGGCTGCCACGACCTTGGCTTTCCATATCCTCCTGGACCTGAGCATCAGATAATCCATCGATCCCTCTCCTTCTTCCTGTCGAGTTGTCAACTGTAGCGCATGGTAAATAAATGGCAAAGTAAACTAAAGTTGTGGAGATGATGGGACGTCAGCCCTCGGGGCTGGGAGGTGAGTCCACCCCATTGTTGGAACCCTCGCTATGAGACGACGGTTTTTGAGGCTCAAACCCAGGAGTGAGCAATGAACTTCACCCGACGAGCGGGCCCCGCATGAAGTGCTCAACTGCTGTCCGGACCCGATGGGTGTGAGATAGTCGGATGCGGAGCGGCGTTGCAGCGCCGGTTTGCGTCGCCAGCCAGCTGAACGTCAGCCGAGCCAGGTCTGCGCGGACCTTCACCTACTCCATGCTGCACGGCGATCACCGCACCGTCAGTCGTCTGGCCCGCTAGATCGCCCCACACCCCAGGCCAAACGCAGACGGCAGCTCTGCCCCAGGCGCTGCGCCTGCTGCTCCGCCGGGCAACTGGCAACCCCTACGCGCTGCTGCACGCTTCCATCGCCCAGCGGTTCTTGGGGCAGTCATGCCGCAGGTGAGTGACACCGTGCGCCGCGCAGCCAGGCAATCCTGCCGACCGCCATCGGCTGGCTGCATGACGCCCTGCCGCACCTCGCCAGGGCGCAGGAGATGAAGCTGTCCTCCGAGGCTGCTGCCAAGACCACCTTAAAACCTCTGGCGGAGATCGCGGTGACCGAAGCCCTTCTCGCGCGCTGCCCAGACCCGCTCGCCGACTCACCAGGACTTGCTCAACTTGCAATGGGAGGTTCTCCGCTACGGCGACCTGCTCGTTCAGCTCCGGCTGGTCTACCCCGCCTCTACCTTTCCTGCCGCCAGCTACCTGTGGGCTTGATCCGCTTTGACGGACACGTTGGTTGTATCGGTCAGGCTGCGAGGGCGGTTTCGTAGTCGGCGGGATTGCGGTAGCCGAGACTGCTGTGCAGTCTGCGAAGGTTGTACCAGCTCTCGACATACTCGAAGATGTCGGCGCGCGGCGGTCCGGCTGGGCCAGGGCCGGTCACGGGGAAGTTCCCTCTTCAGGGTGGCGAAGAAGGACTCGGCCAGGACATTGTCCCAGCACTGGCCGGTGCGGCCGACAGATAGCCTGATGCCCAACTCTGCGGAAAGTACGGTGAATTCGCGGCTGGTGTACTGGCAGCCGCGGTCCGAGTGGAAGATCACCCCACGGGGCGGGCGGCGCTGGGTGCAGGCTGCCCGAGGGCGTCGGCGACGAGTTCGCTCCGCAGGTGGTCGGCGGTGGCCCAGCCGATGACGCGGCGGGTGGCGATGTCGATGACGGTGGCCAGGTAGAGCCATCCATCCTCGGTGGGGAGGTAGGTGATGTCGCCGCACCAGCGGGTATCGGCCGCTGTGGGGTCGGGCAGGGAGTCACGCGCGACCAGGTCGGGCCGAGTGGGTGCGCTGGGGTCGGGGACCGTGGTGCGGTGGCGGCCGGTGAGGCCGGCGGCTCTTACCAGCCGGGCGACACGTCTGCGTCCGCAGGCGGTGCCCTCGCGCTGGAGGGCGGCGTGGACGCGCGGGGCTCCGTAGGTTCCGCGGGATGCCTGGTGAACTTCGTTGATCTTCTCGGTGAGTTCGGCGTCGCGGGCCGCGCGGGGGCCGGGGATGCCGGTGCGGCGGGCGTAGAAGGCGGCTCGGGAGACCTTCAGCAGCTCACAGGCGCGTTTGACGCTGTGGCCGCTCTGCTTCTCCGCCTCGATGAACGGGTGCGCGTTCACCGGGTCTCCGTCGCGAAGAAAGCCGTCGCACGCTTGAGGACTTCCACATCCTCCCGCAGGCGCCGGTTCTCCCGCCGCAGACGGGCCAGTTCCTCTCGTTCGCCGCTGGTCAGTCTGGGCCTTTCGCCCGCGTCGGTCTCGGCCTGGCCGACCCAGAACCGCACCGCGGTCTCCGTCAGATCAAAGTCCTTGGCCACCTGGCCGACCGAGCGGTCACCACGACGGCACAGCCCGACGATCTCGGCCTTGAACTCCGGCGTGAACGAGCGGCGAGGACGCGGCTTCTTCTTCCCCATGCTCTCCATGGTGGACATCCTTCCGGGGGCAGAGCCCCTGATCTCGGATGTCCGTCAAACCGAATCAAGCCCACTAGGGTCTCCTCCAGGCGCATCCCGCATTTCTCTGCGGCCTGGTCGAGCAGGGTGGTGCCAGCGGCGTTGTCGTGGGCGGACGCGGCGAGCACGACAACGCCGATGATCAGCCCCAGAACGTCGACGGCCAGTCCCCGCTTGCGCCCCGACATCTTCTTGTTGGCGTCTAGGCCGTTTCTTTCGGATCATCTGATCGTTGGTCTGGTGTGCCGTTGACGGATGCGCAGTGGGTGCGGATCGAGCCGCTGTTGCCGGACCGGACCCCGAGACGGGGTGGCCGGTGGCGTGATCACCGTGAGGTGATCGACGCGATCGCCTGGAAGTTCCAGACCGGGTCGCAGTGGGTCCATCTGCCGGAGAAGTACGGCTCGTGGAAAGGCGCTTATACGCGACTGCGGAACTGGGCGATCGACGGCACCTGGGAACGTGTCTTCACTGCTCTGCTCGCCCAGGCCGACGCGGACGAGGACCTGGAGTGGGTGGTCGCGGTCGACTCGACCATCGTGCGCGCGCATCAGCACGCGGCCGGGGCCCGCAAAAAGGGGCCCCAGCTGGCGAGCCCAGGGACCATGCCCTCGGACGGTCCCGCGGCGGACTGACGACCAAGATCCACCTGGCCGCCGACGGCCGCTGCCGCCCGCTGTGCTTCGTCCTCACACCCGGACAGGCCGGCGACGCACCCGCCTTCGGACGGGTCATGGCCGCGATCCGGGTGCCACGGCCCGCCGGAAGACCGCGCGTCAGGCCGGATGCGGTCCTGGCCGACAAGGCGTATTCGTCCCGCGCCATCCGCGGCCACCTGCGACGGCGCGGAATCAAGGCCGTGATCCCCATCCCCGCCGACCAGCAGGCACACCGCCGGCGACGCGGCAGCCACGGCGGCCGGCCACCCGCCTTCGACCGCGAGGCCTACAAGCAACGCAACACCGTCGAGATGAGCAAGCCGCAGTGCTGTCATACCTGCGGTTCGCCGTCATTGCCGTGGGCTCCTTTCTCGTTGTGGATTATCGCCATCTCCTGGTGGTACAGCCAGGGTTGGCGTGCGCCGTGGCCGCGGGGCAGTCGGTGGAGGCGGCGGAGTCGTTCGACTTCCACGGGGTCGGCGTGGATGACCCAGGAACGGCGCCGGTCAGGCTGCTGACGGGCGGTGACCCAGCCGTGGGTGATCCAGCCGAAGAGGGTGACGCGGGGCATGCCGATCTCTCGGGCAAGGTCGCTCGGCCACCATTCATCGGGGCCGAGGGGCTGGGCCTTTCGGCGGAGGCTCCGTTCCTGCTGGCTGATGCAGCCCAGTTCGCGCAGTAGTTCGCGGACGCCTTGAGCGCCGAAATGTTCGCGACGTTTGGGCGGGCGGAAGCCCTCGGCGTTCAGGGTCTTGGCGATGGCGGGGGCGGCATGTCCGGCCGCGGCGAGTTCGCGAGCGCGGGCTGCGAGCTGGGGGAAGTAGCTGAGCTGGTCCAGTCGGCCGACGGGGCGGACGACCTCGCCGTCGGTCTGATGTCCGCCGGCCCAGGTGACCTGAACGGTGACGCGTTCGCTGTCTCCGAGGACGGTGACGCGGATCTTCTCGATCAGGTGCCGCATCAGCCGCTTGCGGTCCGAGTCGGTCGTGGTAGACGCCTGCCACAGGGCCGGGAGATCGCCGGCCAGGGCCCGGATCTGCTCGCGCTCGGCTGCGGTGAGAGAGCGGGGCCGGGCGGCGGCGAAGCGGTCGTACTCCTCGCTCAGCTGCTGCCGCCCGGCCAGCGCGGACTCCCAGCTGCGTTCCAGCTCGCGGACGACCAGGCGGTTCTCGGGCTCGGCGAGCTGGTACTGGCGCCGGGCCCGGTCGACGGCATAGTCCGCGCGCTCCAGACGCTGATGCCAGATCCGGTCCACTTCCTGGCGCCGGTGCTGGGTCTGCTCGGCCGCGGCCAGCGAGACCTCGATGGCGGCCGGTGCGATGGCGGCCAGCAGCAGAGCGGTGACAAAGCGATCGAGGCAGGCTCCGGACAGCTGCTGGCACAGCTCGCCGCCGTAGTCGGCCTTGAGGCGGCTGCACTCGTACTTCGGCCACAGCTTGCCGCCCTGGCCGCGTTGATAGTGGACGGTCATGCGGGTTCCGCAGCGGCCGCAGTGGATCAGCCCGGCCAGCAGTGCCGGCCCGTCGCGCAGGGCTCCCATGCTCAGCGCGTGGGCCCGGTTCGCCTCGATCCGGGTCAGGTTGCGTTCGTGCTGTTCCATGCCGATATAGGCAGGCAGCATCCCGGGCAAGCAGACGAGCCAGTCCTCGCGCGGCTTGCGGACACGGCCGGTGCACGGGCGGCCCGGAACGCGGCGGCGGGGGTCGGTGCGGCTGCGGCCATAGACATAGATCCCTGCATAGGCCGGATGCCGGAGCATGTTCTGGATCAGGATCCGGCTGGGCCGACGCCAGACCAGCAGTCCCTTCTCCGGCCCTTCACGGGCACGGATGCCCATCTGGATGCCGTGATCGACCAGGAACCGCAGCACCCCGTTGATCAGCTCGAGTTCATCGAACAGGTCGAAGACCAGACGGACCACGGTCTGGACCTGCTCGTCCGGGTCCTTGACAACCTGGCCGTCCGTGAGCCGGAGATAGCCCACCGGCAGGGGCATGGCCAGCTCTCCGCGGCGAGCCTTGCCGATCCGCCCGTTCCACATCCGCTGCTTGATCAGATGCAGCTCGGCCTCGCTGATCGTGCCCTTGAGCCCGAGCAGCAGCCTGTCGTTGTGCTCGGACGGGTCATACACCCCGTCCGGATCGGCGAGCAGGGCCCCGGCCAGCGCGCACAGCTCCAGCAGCTGGTGCCACTCGCGGCCGCTTCGCGCCAGCCGGGACATCTCCACACCGAGGACCAGGCCCACATGGTCCAGGCCGACCTCCGAGACCAGCCGCTGAAATCCGGGCCTGTCCACCAGGCCGGACGCCGAATGGCCAAGGTCCTCGTCAATCACCAGGACGCGCGACGGCGCCCAGCCCAGATCAACAGCACGTTGCGTGAGTCCGTACTGCAGCCGGGTCGACTCCGCGTGGTCAATGACCTGCTGAGGAGTCGACTGACGGACATAGACGACCGCGAGACGATCGAGATGCCAGGACTGGACCTTGCCCTCAATCCGGTCCCACGGCGCAGCCGTCACGCTCACCGTGATCACCCCCGCCCGGCAGGTCGGGAATGGTCACGATCCGCGCGGCCAGCAACGCCAGCAGCCGCACCACCTGTTGACGGTTCAGCTCCGGAACGGTCTCCCACTCCGGGATCTGGGGAGCTCAGCGGCACACGGTCCGTCCACTGCGGCTCACCACCCTCCGCACGACCGGCCTGCCGCTCGCGCAACCGCCGGACAGCAGCAGCCACGGCCAGCAGGCCATCAACCCCTACAACCGGAGCATTCCCCGCCCCAAACTCGTATACGTGTGCAGTGCGGCTTGCTCCTTGAACGCTGCATCAACCGCCTCAAACAATGGCGCGGCATCGCCACCCGCTACGAGAAGACCGCAACCGTCTACCTCGCCGGACTCCACCTCGCAGGCATCTTCCTCTGGTCAGCACACTGATCCGAAAGAAACGGCCTAGTACTGCAACGGTCTTTGTTGTGACGGTTGTGCAGCTTCTGGTGGGGTGTGGCCTCGTCGTTTGTAGTGGCAGATGCGGGCTTGGTATTGCCTTCTGCGTCGCCAGTGTGACCAGTGCAGGACATGGTCAGCTGGTGCGGGACGGCGGTTGGTGAGGCGGGTGATCAGGCGTCTGAGTTCGGGGAGGCTGAGCGGGATGAGGCCGGGGGATCCGTTTCTGCTTTCCCGGCGTCGAGTTCCCGGGCCCGCAGGACGGTCAGGGCGGCGTGGACGGCCATGGCCAGGGTGATGTGGCGGTGCCAGCCGGGGTAGCGGCGGACCTGGTAGTCGTCCAGACCGCATTCCTGTTTCGCGCTCTGGAAGCATTCCTCGACCGCCCAGCGGCTGCCGGCGATGCGGATCAGGTCATCCAGGGGGGTGCCGGCCGGGCAGTAGGCGATGTAGTAGGAGATCTCCTCGGGCCGGCGGATGCTGCGGCGTGCGATGACCCAGTGCTGCCGGTCCGGCCGGTGCCAGGGCCGGACCTCCACCCGGGCCCAGTCATAAACGCGGGGTCCGTGGGAGCCGTTGCCGCAGGAACGGCGCCTCCATTTCTGCCGGGACAGGCCCTCGAACAGGTCATGGACGGGGTGGTCGAGAGCCCAGCGGGTGACGACGGTGTCATGCCGGGTGGTAGCCATGACATGGAAGACGTCCGCCTGCTCGAGTTCGTATCGCCAGCCCTTGGAGAAGCCGTAGGCGGCATCCGCGGTCACCCACCGGAACGGGACTTTCTCCTCGATCGCCCGGCGGACCATGGCCTTGGCCATGGCCACCTTCGTCGCGAAGCCGGTGCTGTCATCAATGGCGGCCCGGCGGCATCGATCACGGTCCTCCGTCCACGACACCGGGAGATACAGCCTGCGGTCGATGAGGGTGCGGCCACGGTCGGTGGCATAGGCGAGGAACACCCCGACCTGGCAGTTCTCCGTCCGGCCCGCGGTGCCGGAGTACATTCGCTGCACCCCGGCCGAGGCTGTGCCTTTCTTGAGGAAGCCGGTGTCGTCCACGATCAGCACCGCCTCCGGGTCGCCGAGATACTCGACCACGTACTCCCGGACGTCGTCGAGGACATCATCGGCATCCCAGTCGATCCGGTTCAGCAGCCGATGGATCCGGTCCGGGCCCGCATGCCCGGCCTCCTCCGCCAGCGTCCAGCCGTTCTTCCGCTCCAGCGGAGCCAGCAGCCCACGCATATAGGCCAGAGCCGACTCACGAGGCTCCGACCTGCTGAAGCGGTGCACAAACCGCTCGTGCAGAGCCTTCAACTCGCCAGCCCACGACCAGACATCAACAAGTACCCCACCCACAACCCCACCAACGACCCAGCTGCCCACCCGTCACAGCAAAGACCGTTGCAGTACTAGTCCCGTCGTGGTCCTGGGGACACCGGCGGCCGCGCGGACGGACTGGGCGTCAAGGATCACGAGGGACGGGTCCTCAAATCGGCGGGCTCTCTCCCGTACCACCACGAGCACGTGCCGCACCCCGCGCACCCCGCGGGGATCCGGTATCCGCGTGAACCACTCTCGCAGCCCCGCCCCCGACGAAGAACAGCCCGCCCGGTACAGCCGGTCCAGCGCGGGATGCAACGATGTCGTACACGCGGGCATGGACGTCCCCTTCGATCGCGTGAGCCTCAACACCCCACATGACCACCGACCTCCATGCCCGCCCACCTGCACGAACACCCCTCACACCACGACTATGCCGAGGCCCTGGGGCTCCGCCCAGGCAGCGGACCACCAAAGAGGCGGCTTCCGGATCGAGCTCTGCCTGGTTGCGGGGACCAGTAGTGCCCCCATCGGCATTTGGCGATGATCTTTCCGATAATTGCGCCAAAGATCATTCCGATCTCGCCATCCTGATACGTGCCGCGGGCGTCAGAGACGTTACCGCCTAGCGACACACCCGACAGTGCCCTGTCGCAGTCGTCACACTTGCTGCCCTTGTTGCAGGTTCCCTTGTCCAGGGTTGCACCCTCACCAACGGCAAATCCCGCCAATGCACGGTTTCCGCCTCCGAACTTGCTGGAGTCGACCTTTGTGCGGCTTGAAATCCGGGCGTCCGGAGGCCAGATGTTCCCGCCTTTATCTACGCCTGGCACGCTGTGTTTCATTGGCTGAACGGTGTAGTCGTTCTTGCCGGAGAACGGGTTCTGCCAGCCGATATTAACGAGCCCACCGCTTTGCACTGGAACCGGGAACTACTACGCTTGTTCCTGCTCGAGTCGCTTTTTGAGCTCCGCCAGCTTGTCCGGTGCATGGCTGAGCCGTTCTTCGATGCTACTGATCTTGGCGTTGCGGCCGCTCTGCATGTTGGCGTATCGGACCTGGGCGAGTTTCGCGGTGATTTCGCTGTGCTTCGCGCGATCCTTGGCCTGCCGGGCCTTTGCCTGCTCTGTCTTGAGCTCTTCGATCCGCTGCTCAATCTTCTCGTTCATACTCTTGAGTTCGCCCAGCTCCTGCTTGTCCTTTGCTATCTGCCGCTCAAGCTGGTCCACCTCATTCTTCAGCTTCTGCAGTCCGGTTTCCCGCTTCTCTATCTCGCTCTGGATGGTCTGCGCGATGACGTCGATCGGCTTGACGCCGTCGTGCACTACCTTCCAGGCGATCTTGTGGGAGGTGAGCTGATCCAGTGCGGAATCGACTGCCTTGTCGGCGACGCCTCCCTTCCCCCGGGCCTTCTGTGCCGCTTCAGTCTTCAGGGCCGGCAGCGTCTCGTCGATCGCCTTCCGGTGCAGGGCGTACTGATGAGCCTTTCTTACATTGCTGAGCTGATCCTCGCTGAAACTGGGGTTGAGATAGGGAGGCTTGGCCCAGTCGGTGTTCCACGTGAACTGCGCATCGGACCACCAGTCAACCCCTTCCAGCTCTGATGCCTCTTCGACGTAGTCGGAAAGGAGGGAATTGTTGTAGAACTTCATGGTGATGTTCTTCGCGACCTTCCCTCGGTATGTATTGGGAGCGATACCCTTATGCAATCCCATCTGAGCACCGTCCCATACCGTGTCGATGGTCTCGAACACGGCTCCCGCGACCTCACCGAATGCCCGGGCCGCCGGATCGTTGCTGCATGCCAGGCTCTCACCCAGCACACCCAGGGCGGTGACCGTCACGGCGGCCCCGCCGCGTGCACTGGCACTCGTATTGCCGAGCGTGCCACCGCTCAGCTTCTGGAAGTACGCGCATGCCGTACCCGATGACTGGTTATCTGCCGCCTGGGCGGGTACAGAAGTCATCAACGTGCCCGCGAGGGCAACGCCGACCACGACAGCGGCCTTTTTCCGGGTAAATCCGTACACGAAAATCTCTCATATTCTGTGAGATGCAGGTAAGTGAAGGGGTCCTGCGCACGCACCACGGCAAAGGAGTCAGAATGCCGGAGGGGCACTGCTGGCGCAGGAACGCATCCCGCCAGTCAGTCTCGCCGGGTGTCCGGCTGGTGTAATTCCATTCTTGAGGCGATGACTGATTCCCGGAATGGGGCCAGGGGCTGGTTTCAGCTCTGTCTGGCGTTGAGCTGTGATGCGACGAAAGTGGCACGTCCCCTCTTTCGGTGGAAGTGCCTTATCCGGGCTGGTCGGACGCAGAGAGCACTGTGTCGTCCTGGCCGTCACCGTGCCCGCCGACCTGCACTTCCCCTATGCCGCCCAGGCGTTCCGGCTCCGCCGCACCGTCCGGCACCTCGACAGACAGCCGAAACACCCCGAGACCGTCTACGGCATCACCAGTCTGGAACCACATCAGGCAGGCCCCGCCCAGCTCGGCTCCTATGCCAGCGGACGCTGGGGGACCGAGAACAGGCCCCACTGGGTCCGCAACGTCATCTTCGACGAGGACCGCTGCAAGTCCGCACCGGCAACGGCCCCCGGGCCATGGCCACCTCCACAACCTCGCCATCAGGGCCTGCCGCCTGGCCGGAGCCACCAACATCGCCCGCACCCTACGTCACAACGCCCGCGACTACACCCGCCCGTTGACCGTGCCCGACCTCACCTGAACGACTTTGCCGAAGCCCTGCCCGACACCACAGCCCCAGACCTGACCGGCACTCCTCTGACAGGGTATTTATGTGCTGGTGTTCTATCGTGACCGTCATAGCTGGAATGAGAGGAATAGCGCGGAGTGATGGACTGGCCCGGACAGCACAAAGCGGCGCTGGCCGTGGTGCGCGCACTGCTCGGGCTCGTCGTACCTGTGGTTCTCTCCCTGTGCGCCCTGGGCAGCCCGGCCAGTGCTGCCAGCGGTCTGGTTGCGCCGGCCGCTGCGAGTTCCGTATCGGCGGTGCAGGCATGCAAGCCGGTACCCACCGAGCCCTCAGCCGATGCCGGACAGGGCGTGAAGCCGTGCAGTGCGAAGTCCAACGTCATTGAGGGACCGCGGCAGGCGGCAGCATGTGATCTCTGCCTGCCGGACGCCACTGCAGTTTCCGCCATGTCCGCTCCGTACCAGGCGCCTTCGGCGGTTGCCGGCGCATTCTGCGGCCCTTCCCCGCCGTCTTCTGTCCGGCTCGTCTCCGTTCTGCGGATCTAGGCCGCGGCCTTTGCGTCGCCTCCCTGGAATCCGCAGAACGGAGAACTCCATATGCCTTCATCCACCCGCTCACTGAGCCGTGCGGGCAGTACGTTGCGCAGCTGGCGGCCCCGGCAGTGGGCTGTCGCCTTGGCCAGTGCTGCTGCAACAGCTGTCCTCATCGGTGTGCCGACCGCCGTGATCCGCACACCCCTGTTCACCCGGGCCGTCCCGGCGCAGTGGTGGAACTACCCCGTCCTGATCCTCAGCGCCGTGCTGGGCGGGCTTGTGATCGCCACCTATGTCCGCGGAACTCCCCGCTCTGTGGCCGGCAAGTCTCTGGCGCGGAGCCGGATGGCGTCCACCGGCACACTGATGTCCGCCTTGGCAGTCGGATGCCCCGTCTGCAACAAGGCCGTCGTGGCCCTGCTCGGCGTATCAGGCGCGCTCAGCTACTGGGCTCTTTTGCAGCCGCTGATTGCTGTTCTGTCGATCGCGCTGCTGGCCGAGGCCGCCCTGCGCCGGCTTTCCGCAGAAGCCGTCTGCCCGCTCCCGCAGCCTGCCGCCTGAGCGCAGACCACTTCACCCGATCTTCCCCCGCACCACGAGGTTTTCGCATGCCCAAGAACACCCAGCCCACCACCCCCCGCCGGCAGCCCCACTCCCGCCGCCGACCCCTGCTCGCGGCAATTGCCCTCGTAGGCGCACTGGCCGCCTCCGGAGGAGCCATCGCTCTGACCAATGACGGGCAGGAGACCGGCCGCGATGTGACGTCCTCCAGCGACAGCCCGGCCAAGCAGGCACCGGCCGACGACGCACTGACGAAGCTCGCCCGCCGTGACAGCACCGACCCCATGGCCATCGGCCGGACCGACGCACCGGTCGTCATGATCGAGTATTCGGAATTCCAATGCCCCTTCTGCAGCCGCTTCGCCCGCGAGACCAAGCCGGAGCTGCTCCGCTCCTACGTCGACCAGGGCCTGCTGCGGATCGAGATGCGCGCCTTCCCCATCTTCGGTAAGGAGTCCGACCAGGCGGCTCTGGCCAGCTATGCCGCCGGGCGCCAGAAGAAGTTCTGGCAGTTCCACGACATGGCCTTCGCCAAACAGCGGAAGAAGAACTCGGGCGAGTTCAGCCAGGAAAACCTGGAAGCGATGGCCAAACAGGCCGGCGTCGCCGACATCGGACAGTTCCGCACCGACATGGCCTCCGACGAGGCCCGCAAAGCAGTGGAGAAAGACAAGGAAGAGGGCTACCGGCTGGGCGTGACCAGCACACCCGCCTTCCTCATCAACGGCCGGCCCCTGCTGGGCGCCCAGCCCACCCAGATCTTCAAACAGGCCATCGAAGATGCCGCAAAGACAGCCAAGACGAAGGGAAAGAACAGTGAGTGACTTCAGCATGCTGGCCGCGTTCCTCGGCGGCCTCCTCGCCCTCGTAAGCCCCTGCAGCGCCCTGCTGCTCCCTTCGTTCTTTGCTTACTCCTTCACCAGCCGCACCCGGCTCGCGGCACGCACTGCCCTCTTCTATCTCGGGCTGTGTGCCACCCTCGTACCGCTGGGAGTTGCCGGATCCTTCGCCAGCCGGCTTTTCTACGGACACCGTGACCTGCTCGTCACGGCCGGGGGCTGGACTGTCATCGCGCTCGGTGTGGCGCAGATCCTCGGATTCGGGTTCGGGTCACGGCGCCTTCAGCAGGCGGCCGGAGCACGCCGTTCGGGATCGGCCCCCTCTGTCGTTGTCCTCGGGGCTGTGTACGGGCTGGCCGGGTTCTGCGCCGGGCCGATCCTCGGCAGCGTCCTCACCATCGCTGCTGTCGACGGGAGCCCTTTCAACGGCGGGATGCTCCTTGCCCTCTACGCGCTGGGCATGGCCATGCCGCTGTTCGTTCTGGCCGTGCTGTGGGACCGTTTCGGCCTCGGCCACAAGAGGTGGCTGCGCGGCCGCCCGCTGGCTGTCGGGCGCCTGGCCGTACACAGCACCTCCCTCCTCGGCGGAGCCCTTTTCATCACCCTGGGCACGGTGTTCCTGCTCTTCGACGGCACCTCCGCGTTGCCTTCCCTGCTGAGCGTCGACACCGAATTCGCCCTCGAGGAGAAGGTGGCGGACATCGGTTCGGCCGTCTCCAACCGCACCCTGCTCTTCGTCGTTGCCGGAGTTGCCGCGATCGCGGCCGTGGCCGCCCTGGCGCCATGGCGCAAAGCTGACGACGGCCCGGCTGAGAGCGTCATTGAGGGCACTGGCAGGCGCTGACCCGATGCGGCCGGCGTGGGGTGCGGTCCGGCTGCTGACCGCGCCCCGTGCAGGGTTACTCAACTGGCTGTGCAAATCCTGGCGTGTCAGCGACTCCGTGCAGGGCTTGCAGAAAATCAACATGCAGGTTTGATGCTGTCTGGGGGTGTTGGTGCCGTAGGCGTCGGGGCAGGCGGTGAGTGAACCTCTTTCATCCTGTCCCGGGAGGGTGAAAAGGCTGGTCAGGGTGGGCCGAGACGACGTGTCAGGGCCCCTCGTCGTCGGCGTGGTGACTTCGCTTATCGCGCAGCGTCCGAGGGGCTCTGCTGGTTCCGTATCCTGCCATGCCCGATGTCCCGCACGAGCTGGTCGAGTACGTCTCGTGGCTGGTCCATGCCCGTCGGCGTGAGATTGACTCGCCATGGCGGAAGCCCGGTTGTTTCAGCAGGCCCTGCCGGTGCTGGCCCATCTGCGGAAGAACGAGATGTTCGCCCAGGCGGCAGGAGTTACTGAGTTTTCGGGTGTGGTGTCGCGGAGGGATGACGTGTGGTGATCCTCGCGGTATGCCCGGACTATGAGGTATCCGCAAGGCGGTGTCTGGCCGACGAGCGGCGTGCATTTCGCGAGCGCATCCGTATGGAAGCGGTCGGGACGTTCGCCGCAGGGCAGGACAACATGACGGTGTCGAAGCAACTGCGGGTCAGTGTGCGGTCGGTGCGGCGGTGGCGCCGTTCCTGGCAGAACGGCGGGCCACAGGCCCTGCGTTCCCGGGGCCGGCCGCCCACTGCAAGCTGAGTGAGCCTCTGTTCACGGTGCTGGAGAAGGAGCTGGCCGAAGGGCCGGTCGCGTACGGCTGGCCGGACCAGACCTGGACGCTGGTGAGGATCAGGATGTTGATCGGACGCCGGTTCCACAAGACCCTCGCACTGTCGACCATCATGGAGACGCTCCGCAGCCACGGGTTCAGCCACCAGGTCCCGGCCCGGCGTCCTCTGGAGCGTGACGAGGAGAAGGTCACCGGCCGGGTGAAAGACACGTGGCCGCAGGCGGAAGCACCGCGGCGGCGCTCGGGGCCTTCATCGTCTTCGAGGACGAGGCCGGATTCTCGATGACGCCGCCCACCACCCGCACCTGGGCCCGCCCCGGTCACACACCCGTGATCCGGGTGCGAGGACGCTCCCAGCGCCGCTTCTCCATCGCCGCCCTGACCTGCTACAAACCCGGCGAACGATCCCGGCTGATCTTCAGGCCCAGACGACATGCGGACCACAAGGGCGGTGGCCGACGCAGCTTCACCTGGGCCGAATACCGCGACCTCCTGACCGCCGCCCACCAGCAGCTCGATGCCCCGTTGGTACTCGTCTGGGACAACTTGAACATGCACTTGCATGCCCGACTACGCGCCTTTATCGACGCCCACGACTGGATCACTTCCTTCCAGCTGCCGTCCTATGCACCCGGCCTCAACCCGGTCGAAGGCATCTGGTCACTGGTACGGCGCGCCGGCCAGAACAACACCGCTTTCACCGACCCCGACCACCTGATGTGCTCCTTGCGCCGGACCCTCCGCGAGATTCAGTACCGCAGCGACGTCATCGACAGATGCCTCGCCGCAACCGGACTCACCCTGACGTCATCACGCCCGAAAAGTCAGCAGAGGCCTCCACCACAACGGCCTGGCGGTACGTCGGCGAGACCCTCGGCGTCCTTGCCTCCTGGGTGTCTGGTCTCTGTGAGGTTCTGGTGGGTCTGGTGAGGGGGGCTCCGTTATCGCTGACGGGATATGGATCCCGGTCGGCCGGATCGCCGCGGGCGGGCCGTACGGCAGCCGGGAACACCGGAAGCACGGTATGAATGTACGGGTCATCGCCTGCCCGGACGGGAACCCCGCTGTGGTTCTCCCGGGCTCTGCCCGGCCGTACCCACGGCCTCATTGTGGCCCGGGCCCACGGCATCGTCCAGGCCTGCCTCACCCAGCAGATCCTCGTCCTGGCCGGCCGCGCCTGCCAAGGAGCCGGCGGTACCGTCCGCACCTCGTATTACGGACACCGCGAACTCCCCGGCTGCTACCAGCGGTTCAACCGTGTCCACGCCTGTCTCCGGGCGCCCGGCGAACACGCCTCCGCCTGCCTGAAGCCCTGGCCCATCCTCCGCAGGGCCCAATGCCCCACCAACCGGACCGGAACCGTCGTCGCTGCAGTCCAACCCTCCTGACCAGCGACTATCCAGGATGAAATGGATTCAGTGATGCTATGCCCGGATCTGTCTGGTGCTGTCCGGGGCTTTCGCTCAGCCCCGGCGACTGTTCCGGACCTTGGTCACCTGAAGAGCGTCGGCATCCTGTATCTGTGCCAGAGCCCAGCAGCTGGTGCTCACTACGCGATCATCATGCCGGTCTGACAGGTTCTTCATATCCACTGGTGAGCATTGGCACATGCTGAATTCTCCCGGCCGTCCGCAGTTGCGGACCGGCGTTCTGTCTGTAGCCGCTGTCGCCTCGCTTTTCGTTCTTACCGCCTGCGGAGGCGGAGGGAACGGGGCGGCGGGTGCGGGAAAGAAGGACGACCAGGTGGCCTCGGTCGACCGTGGCGATGGTGCCAAAAGTGAGAGCAAGGAAAAAGCCGGGGGCGGCACAGGGGAGAACGCCGATGCGGAGAAGGGGCGGCCGCAGCTGCGGCTGGACAGCTCTCAGGAGGAGGAGGCGCGGCTCTGGAACGCGTACAACGCCTGCCTGAAGACGAACGGTGTCGAGATGCAGCCCCGTCCCGGAGGGGGAGAGGGGCCTGCTGAAGGCGGGGAGCCGAAGGCCGCGTATGACAAGTGCCAGGTCAAGATGCCGTTGTTGCCGCCGGAGATGGACGAGAAGAAGAACCCGCAGTACCTGGACAACTTCCGTGACTGGGTCCGGTGCATCAACAGCAAGGGCGTCCCGGTCAAGGGGAAGCCCGACGGCAGCGGCTGGGAGTACGCGGGTGAGTCGGGCAAGTCCGAAACCGAAGTGAACAAGATCGCCAACGACTGCAAGGTGGAGACATTCGGTGGCGGAAAGCGCTGAGTACGCAGGCACACCGCCCGGGGGCCGGCAGGGCAAGCAGGGCAGGAGGCGGGCTGTCATCGCGGTTGCTGCGGTGGTTACGGCGGGTGCCGTTGCCGGGGGTGTATGGGGACTGGTTTCAGGCGGTCCGGACAAGACGCCGGCCGCGTCCCGCCCTCTGTCATTGCACACCATCGCCGTCACCAGGACCGACCTCGCCAACACCATGGAGCTGACGGGAACCCTGGGCTACGGCTTTGAAAGAGTGCTGAAGGGGGCGAAGAAGGGGCTGGTCACACGGCTTCCGGAGACTGGCGCAGCGGTGGACCGTGGCAAGCCTGTCTACTGGGTCGACGATCAGCCTGTGATGGCGTTCTTCGGTGACACCCCGCTCTTCCGCACACTCGAGCCCGCTATGAAAGGCAAGAAACCGCTCGTCGGCCGCGACGTGAAAATGGTCGCGGAGAACCTCAAGGCACTCGGATACGACATCGGCGCACAGCCCACGCCGGGCTGGTCTCCGACTACCCCGGCCGACGGCCGCCCGCACGGTGACGACGTCGGCGAGTTCACTCCCGCTCTGTCCGAGGCCCTCAAACGCTGGCAGCGCGCCGCCGGCATGCAAGCCACTGGCACCCTCGGCATCGGCGACATAGCGGTCTTTCCCGGCGCGGCCCGCATCAGCAGCATCAAGGCAGCACTCGGCGACGATGCAGGAGGCGAGCTGCTGACGATTACGCAGACCGGCAAGACGGTGACGGTACCGGTCGAGGCAACCCAGGCGGGGCAGGCAAAGGCAGGGGCCCGGGTAACGGTCGTCCTGCCGGACGGCACGGAAACCGATGGCAAGATCAAGGAGATCAGCCGTACCGCCACGGACAGCTCCAAGAACGGAGCCGGCGAAGCCAGGACCTCACCGAAGCTGGACGTAACAGTCCTGCTGGACAGCGGTCACCAGATCAAGGACCTGGACGCGGCACCGGTACAGGTCCGCTTCACCACCGAGACCAGGCGCGGTGTCCTCGCCGTGCCGGTCGGCGCGCTCACGGCGCTGCGCGAGGGCGGCTACGCCGTGCAGCTCCCGGACGGCAAGCTGATCGCAGTGAAGACCGGGATGTTCGCCCGGGGCATGGTGGAAATCACCGGGGAGAACATCACCGAAGGCACCCAGGTGGTGACCACCACATGACACCCGTACTTGCCGTCCGAAACGTGACCAAGGCGTACGAGAGGGGCGTCACCGCACTGGAGGATGCCTCCCTCGTCATCGAGGAAGGCGAGATCCTCGCCATCGTCGGGCCGTCGGGCTCGGGCAAGTCAACGCTCCTGAACATCATGGGAACGCTCGACCTGCCCACCACCGGCACGGTCGAGATCGGAGGCCAGGACATCGCAGAACTCACCGACCGCCAGCTCTCCGCGCTGCGCAGCCGCCAGCTGGGCTTCGTATTCCAGCAGTTCCATCTGACAGACGGTCTGAACGCGGCCGAGAACGTCGCAACCGGACTTCTGTACGCAGGAATTCCCCGCCGCCACCGCCACCACCTGGCAGCCGAAGCACTCGGCCGGGTCGGCCTCGCACACCGCATCGGGCACCTGCCACACCAGTTGTCAGGAGGTGAGCGGCAGCGGGTCGCCATCGCACGGGCTCTGGCCAACGACCCGGCCCTGATCCTCGCCGACGAGCCGACCGGAGCCCTCGACACCGCCACCGGCCGCTCCGTCATGGAACTCCTGCGCCGCCTCAACACCGAAGGCACCACCATCGCGATCATCACCCACGACCGGGACATCGCCGCGCGCCTGCCACGCCGCGTGGAGATCCTCGACGGCCGCATCGTCACCGACAGCACCGCACCCACCACCGCCATCCCCGTAGTGAGCAGCCCGGTATGACCGGCCACCACACCCGGATCCCGAAAACCAGGATCTCGCCCCTCGACATGCTGCACCTCGGGTTCCTCGGGATCCGCACCCGCAAGGCCCGGGCCGTGCTCTCAGCCCTGGGCATCTCCATCGGCATCGCCACCCTGATCGCGGTCATCGGGATACCAGCCTCCAGCCAGCGGGCCCTGATGAACGAACTCTCCGCGATGGGCACCAACATGCTGCGCGCGCAGCCCGTTCCCGACCAGCAGCCCCCGGTACTACTGCCCGAGGATTCGGTAGGCATGGCCGAGCGCATCGGCCCGGTAACCCAGGCCAGTGCGGTCGCCAACACCCACGCTCTGGTACGGCGTTCCGACCGCGTGGACGAGAACGATGCCTCCGGCCTGACAGTCCTGGCAAGCAAACTCAATCTTCTCGACACCGTCAACGGCACGGTGCACTCCGGCCGGTTCCTGGACCCCACCACGCAGAAGTTCCCCACCGCCGTCCTCGGTTACGAGGCTGCTGCCCGCCTTGGCCTCGCCAGCCTCACATCCGGCGGCCAGGCACCGCAAGTGAACATCGACAAGCGCTGGTTCACGGTCATCGGCATCCTGGCACCGGTCCCGCTCGCCCCTGACCTCGATCGCTCGGTCCTGGTCGGATGGGACGCGGCCCGCAGTGAGCTGGGTTTCGGCGGTCACCCGACGGTCGTCTACGTCCAGGCCAGAGAGTCCGCCCTCGAAGACGTACGCGCTGTCCTGGGCCCCACTCTCAGCCCTCAGACTCCCGGCCTGGTCCAGGTCAGCCGCCCCTCCGACGCCCTCGCCGCCAAGCGCGTCACCGAATCCGCCTTCTCCTCCCTGTTCCTGGGACTGGCCGGTGTGGCCCTCCTGGTCGGCGGCATCGGTGTGGCCAACACTATGGTTATCTCGGTGCTGGAACGGCGTAGGGAGATTGGTCTGCGCCGTGCGCTGGGTGCTAGCAGAGGCCAGATCCGGGGTCAGTTCATGAGTGAATCTATCGCGTTGTCAGGGCTGGGAGGCATCATGGGCGCTGCTCTGGGCATGGCTGCTACCGCAGCCTTCGCGCTGTCCCAGGACTGGCCGGCGGTGATCCCTTTCACGTCCGTCGCGGCCGGTTTCGGTGGTGCGGTGCTTGTGGGGGTGGCCGCGGGTCTCTACCCGTCCGTACGAGCCTCCTGTCTCACCCCTGTAGAGGCCCTGGCCGGCGGATGAGCGCGCCTGCAGCGCAGTGCGCCCTTTCCGGATGCCGGATACACAGGCAACCTCCTCTCACCCCCGCCGGTGAGACGGCCCGCCACTCCTGTCCCGTCGCCGGCCAGCGCGGCTCCCCGCCGGGAGACGGGGCCGCACTCACGAGACAGCCCCCACAAGCAAGTCCTCATCAGCCATTCCTCCTGGTCCCCCTGTATCAGGGCGACAGGCCGCCACCCGAAAAGGGGTTCCCCACATGCGGTGTACTGCCCGGCTCTGGACAACCGCTGCCGCCGCGATGGCCACAGCAGCGCTGGGCACTGTCCCCGCCGGCGCCGCACCGCCGGACCCGAGCACAGATGCGAGGACGTACGAGGTCGGCTCGGCTGTCTACAACCTGGGCGACTCGGCCTTCACCGCACAGGGACACAATCCTCCGCCCGTTGAGCTCGCCGGCATCGTGCACTACCCCAAACGGCCCGGCGGCAGAGCCCTGCCACTGGTGATGATGCTGCACGGCTCCTGGTACAGCTGCGCAGACAAGGACGCCGAAACCGCGGCCGCCGCAGCCGAGCTCGCCGCGAAGCAGTCCGAAGCCAGGGGCGACACCGCAGAAACGGAGAACCAGCGCGCCAAGGCCACCGCCCACAGACAAGCCCTGGGACGCTGGCCCTGCGCACCGGACGTCCAGCCGATGCGCAGCTACCGCGGGTACGACTACCTCGGGAAGGAACTGGCCAGCCGCGGCTACACAGTCGTGTCGATCAGCGCCGACAGCGTCGATGCCCAGCAGCAGCTGGAAGGCCGTGCTCTGCGTACCAGTCTGCTGAACAAGCATCTGGCAATGTGGGAAGGCCTGGCAGCCTCCGGCAGGGGAGAGCTCGCCGGGAAATTCACCGACCCGCAAACCGGCGAAGCCAAGCCGGTGGACTTCACCAACCGCATCGACATGGCCAGCGTCGGCACTCTGGGACACTCACGCGGCGGCGCCGGCGTACTCGATCACGCCTCGGACAAAAAACGCCCGGCATGGCCATCCGGAGTGCAGGTCAAGGCGGTCTTCGCCATGGAACCAGCCGCCCTGGCCGTCCCCGAACCACTTCCCGTGACCGGCCTTCCCCTCGCGACCCTCCTCGGCACCTGCGACGGCCTCTACCAAGAAGGGAAAACCGCGGCGGCGCTCGGCGACAGCCGCAACCGCTACCCCACCCACCAGTTCTCCGTCCAGGGCGCGAACCACAACTTCTTCAACACACAATGGTCCCCCGACGGCGGCCAGCCCGCCTCGAGCGACGACGCCACCCATGAAGAAGGAGGCCGCTGCCGGACAACCAGCGGCGAAGGCTCAGCAGCCGTCCAGCAGCTCACCCCCACTCAGCAACGCGAGGTGGCCAAGACCTACGTGACCGCCTTCTTCGACCGCCACCTGCGCGGCCAGGACAAAGCCGAAGCCATCCTCAACGGCACGGCCCAGCCGGCCAAGGACATCACCGAAGTAAAGATAAAGACCACCTCGCACGGCAGCAGCCCCGCACCAGAAGACACCGACACCACCACCGGCAACAGGCACCGTGCACAGCCCGGCCCGGCAGCGCTATGGGCAGCCGGCGCAGGAGCTGCTGTACTCATCATCACCGCGATCACGCGCCTGCGCCGAAACACCTGAACCGGCCCACCCACGACGATCACCCCCCAGCACCACGCCCCGACGAAATCCAGGCCCAGCCCCCAAACTGCTCACAGCCCCGACTGCCAGCCGCAGGCCTGCAGACCCGCACACATCCACGAACCACCGACCCCCACATGCCGAGACACGTCCGAAGACGACCCGCCCACACAACCGATACACGCGCAGCACCACAAACCACGACCGGATATGAAGAACCCCTCAGCTCCTGCTGGACGCCCCGGCCCCGGCCCGGTTCCCAGCCTGCAGTGCCACACCTCGCCTACGATCACCCATGTGTGCGCATACATCCTCGTAGCGGAAGACGACAAGAAGCAGGCCGGACTGATCCACCGCTACCTGGAACACGAGAAACACACCGTCACCGTCGTCCACGACGGGCGGGCCGCACTCGAAGAGGTCCGCCGCCAAGAGCCCGACCTGCTCATCCTGGACGTAATGATGCCCAAAACCGACGGACTGGACGTGGTACGCATCCTTCGGCGCGAGACAGACCTGCCCGTACTGCTGCTCACCGCGCGCTCCACGGAAGACGACCTGCTCCTCGGCCTGGACCTGGGCGCCGACGACTACATGACCAAGCCCTACAGCCCGCGCGAGCTGATGGCCCGGGTACGCACGCTGCTCCGCCGGACACGGCATGCCGGCCTTCCCGACGGCTCCTTCCACGTGGGCGGCCTCACGGTAGACCCCATCCGCTACGAGGTGCGCCAAGAAGACCGGCTGATCGACTGCACACCAGGCGAATTCCAGATCCTGGCCGCCATGGCCGCCGAACCCAACAGAGTCTTCACCCGCCCCCAACTGCTGGCGGCCATCCACGGCTCCGGCCGCTACATCACCGACCGGACCGTCGACGTCCACATCATGAACCTCCGGAAAAAGATCGAAGCCGACCCGCGACAGCCCGCCCACCTGCTCACCGTCTTCGGAGTCGGCTACAAACTCACCGACAGCCCGGCCAGCACGCAAGGCCCCCACCGTGCCGGGTAGCGTACCCCCGCACAAGACCCTCCTGGCCCGGCTGCTGACCACCTCCGTCATCGTGGCCGTCTGCTCCATCGCCGCGACCACATGGCTGGCAGTACAGACCACCTCCGGCGCGTTCAACCAAGAGCGAGGACAAGCCCTCGCCGAAGACACCCGCATCTACAACACCCTCCTCGGCATCGCCGCCCGCGCCCCGGGCTGGAAAAACGCCGGCCCCACAGTCAGCGACCTGGCCCGTCAGACCGGCCGCCGCATCACGCTCACCACCCAGGACGGCAAGCCGATCGCCTCCTCCAGCACAAGGGCGCTGCCGCCCTCAGCCAAGGCAGCCGCGGTCCTCGACCCGCTGTCCGTCGATACAGCGCTGTCTCCCAAAGCCGCCGCCAGCCGCATCGACCCGCGCGCAGCAGGCCCCTACACCCTCACCGCAGCCGAACACGCGGACCTGCGCAAACTAGCCGAGCGCAGCGCCGCATGCCTGCACCGCAACGCCGTCACCGCAGACGTCAAAGAGACCCCCAGCGGCCGCCCGTACGTCCAGGCGGCCAACGACTCCCAGAACCTCAGCGCCACCCAGTGCGCCATCCCCGAGCTCGGGAAGCCCACCCCCACCGAACGCAGGGCACTCGACCAGCTCGACACTCTGGTCAACGCCTGCCTGAAACGACACCAGATGGGACCGGTCAACCTCAGCCTCGACTACACCTGGACCACCCCCGCACCCCACACCGGCAGCTCCGACCCCACGACAGCCTCGTGTGTCGACTCCGGACGCCGGGAACAACTCACCCCCTACGTCTCAACTCCCGCACTCCTTTACCTCAGCAGCGCGGACGGCGCCCCGTCCGCTGGCTTCCGCCTGTCGCCAGCCGACACCGCCCGGGTCGCAGGAGCAGCAGCACTCGTCCTCACCGTCACCCTGGCCGTCACCGTCTTCGCCGCCACACGCCTGGTACGGCCACTGCGCGCGCTGACCAGCGCCGCCGAACGCATGAAAGCAGGCGACACCACCGCCAGAGTGAACGTCCCCGCGAACAGCGAGATCAGCCAACTAGCATCAGCATTCAACGACATGTCCGAAACCCGTGCCCGCCTCGAAGACCTGCGCAAAGCCATGGTCAGCGACATCGCACACGAACTGCGCACGCCTCTGAGCAACATCCGCGGCTGGCTGGAAGCAGCCCAGGACCACATCGTCCCCACCGACCCCGCACTCCTCTCCTCCCTCCTCGAAGAAGCCGTCCTCCTCCAGCACATCATCGACGACCTCCAGGACCTGGCTGCCGCCGACGCAGGCACCCTGCGACTGCGCCCCGAACCCGTATACCTGGCAGATCTCCTCAGCCAAGTGGCGGCGGCCCACCTCGCGAACGCCCGCAGAGCCAGGGTCACCCTCTCCGTATGCCGCGATGCGGATCCATTCCTGAACGTGGACCCGGTCCGGCTGCGACAGGCAGTAGGCAACCTCGTCTCCAACGCCGTACGCCACACCCCCCCGGGGGGAAGCGTGACCCTGCGCGCAGCCCAGGAGGAAGACGTCACGGTGATCGAGGTGACGGACACCGGCACCGGCATCGACGCCGACGATCTCCCACACGTTTTCGACCGCTTCTGGCGGGCGGAGAAGTCCCGCAACCGCGAGACCGGCGGCAGCGGGCTGGGCCTGACGATCGTCCGCAAGCTCACCGAAGCACACGGCGGCACGGCGACAGTGTCCAGCACCCTCAGCGGCGGGACGACATTCTCACTCCGTTTCCCCACCGACGACGTCACCCCCGGATCCTTCGAGCCATAAGAACGTGTCCTGTGTGCCGGGGGGCCTTGGCCCTGGCACGAAGGGGCCCTCCCGTCAGGCTGTCTGCTCCGAAGCCGTGATCCACCTCTGCGTGGCCGGCCTGATGGCCGGCTGCCTCACTCGCGAAACCGCACCAGCGCCTGCGGACAACAGCTGTGCGGACCCTGGAAAGCCGTGTGCCGTATACGGCGGGCAGACCGGCCCCCAGAACCGGCGGAGACACACTCAATCCATGATGATCACGAACGTGCCGCAGACCAGGATTTCGCGATCGCCGGCAGACGGGTACTCGACCAGGAATCCAGGGCACCGCTGGTTGGCTTGATCCGGTTCCAGTGCTGAAACCTTGATGCAAGGGCTGTTAAGACGGTGTCTTATGTGGTGGGTTGGTCGTTGGTTGGGTTATGGGGAGTGGGCGGTGGGGTTGGATTGTTCCTGCGGGTTTGTGGGAGCTGGTGCGGCCGTTGCTGCCGGCGGACAAGGTCCGTCCGCAGGGTGGCGGCACGGCGAACATCGACCATGAAGCTGTGTTCGCCGCGGTCGTGTACGTCTTGGTCAGCGGCTGTGCCTGGCGTGCTCTGCCGCCCTGTTCCGGGGCCTCGAGAGCGACGGTTCACCGCCGTTCCTGATCTGGTCGAGAGCGGGAGTGTGGGGCTGGCTGCACCAGACAGTCCTCGACCGGCTCGCCGCGAAGGGGCTGCTGGACTTGTCCCGTGTGGTGCTCGACTGCGCTTACGTGCGGGCCAAAAAGGGGGCGAACTTGCAGGTCCGTCGCCCGTGGACCGGGGCAGGCCGGGTTCCAGGATGCACATCCTGTCCGACCGCGGAGGGCTGCCCCTCGTCGTGGGCATCTCCGCCGGCAACACCCACGGCCTCCACGGACTGAAACCCATGGCTGGCGGACTCCGGTCACGGCACGACCCGGAACGGGGACGGCGCTACAAGCCCCGCAAACTCCACGCCGACAAGGCCTACGACACCTCCGAACTGCGTCGATGGCTCCGCGGGAAACGTATCGCCGTCCGCATTGCCCGCAAAGGCATCGACTCCAGCGAACAGCTCGGACGTCATCGCTGGGTGATCGAGCGCACCATGTCCTGGCTCACCGGATACCGCCGACTCTCACCCAGGTATGAACGCCAACCCCGCAACTACCTCGCCTTCCTCGGACACGCCGCCGCACTCCTCTGCTACAAGAGACTCCTCCAACTCACCACATAAGACATGCTGTAAGTACGCGATTTGGCCATTCAGCGGCGTACTCCGCGCCGCCGGCCTGACGGATGGCCCTGACCGGTGTGGTGCAGCGCCAAGTAATAGGTTCGATCGGCGATTCTGAAAAATCCGGCACCAGCCGAATCACGCCGTATCGGTGCCAGTCTCCGGCGACGGACTGGAGGCGGCCTCCTTAAGCCTGCCTGGTGCCACAGCGGACGCTCCTGGACGGACAGGAGACCTCTGCGTTCTTTCAGCTTCCGGACCGTCCAGCACAGAGCTGCGTTCTCCGTCTGCAGCGGTTTCTGAGGCACGGGACCGCCTCGGCAATCACCGACTGCCTGTCCCCGGGCATCATCTCCGCAGACGGGTGATCTGCTTGATCATCGTTCCGGGCCCGAGAGTGGCACACGTGACCGCGTTAGCTGTGAATTCAAGCGAGTAGCCCTTCACGGCCATGAGATATACCGTTCTCCCGGATCATCAAAATTGGAATATCCTGAGTAGCCGGAATTCGCGGTCGAGGCCTGTGGATAACCAGTCCTGCGATCATGCTCCCGAACAGGGCATCAGCCAAGCTGGCAACGCGGAGAAGCCGCCCCCTCTGCAACTAAAGTTGCATGCTCGTATACGCGGAAAGTCCAGGGTGATGGATACGATCGTGTGACGCGCCAGGGCGGATTCAGTCGGCATCATGGATGAGTAACACCACCACCCCTGATTTCACCGAAGGAATTCTTTAATGAAGCGCGCTAACTCACGCCGTGGACACCTTCTCACCGCCATCCTCGGAGGCACAGCCGTCGCCTCGCTTGCTATGACCGGAGTGGCGCAGGCCAACACCGCGAACAACAACGCCGGCGCCCACGCAGCAGCAGACCAGGTCCGTGACATCGAGGCCGATGGCTTCCGAGTGCTGATGCAGAAGCATGGCCTGACCGGCAAGTCGATTGTCAAGGACACCTTCACCGGCAGCATCGTGGCCAAGGACACCAAGACCGGCACGGAGACAGTCCTGGTCGACAGCACCAAGGGCGCCTACCAGGGATCGGACTTCCGCTACCTGGGCGAGCAGTCCACCACTGGCCTCCTGCTGTTCCAGGACGCGACGTCCAGCAAGGTCTTCAAGGTCGATGTCCGCAAGGGCTCCATCACCGAAATCACCAACAAGCGCGTGCCCGTGACGGTGAAGACTGCCGACGGCACCTACGCCACGTATGTGGTGGAAAAGGGCAAGGACGGCAGCACTACCGTCAAGGACAACAAGGGCAAGCCTGTCCACGACCTTAAGCAGCGTGAGACGAAGCCCGAGACTGAGGGCGGCGACCTGTCCTCGATCCTGGACGGCATCGAGCTGCCGGACTTCTCGGAAGAGGCTGAGATGGCCAAGTTCTGGGAGCAGCGTGCTGAGCATGTTGGCCAGGAGGCCATGGAGAAGCAGCGCGCTGAGTGGCTTGCTGAGAAGGCTGCCCAGGCGAAGGACGGGGAGAAGGGCGACCTGTCTTCGATCCTGGACGGCATTGACTTCCCGCGTATGACGGATGCGTCCAACGAGGAAGAGTTCGACAAGCAGCGTGAGGCCTACAACAAGCAGGCTGAGGCTGAGAAGGCTGCCCAGGCGAAGGACGGGGAGAAGGGCGACCTGTCTTCGATCCTGGACGGCATTGACTTCCCGCGTATGACGGATGCGTCCAACGAGGAAGAGTTCGACAAGCAGCGTGAGGCCTACAACAAGCAGGCTGAGGCTGAGAAGGCTGCCCAGGCGAAGGACGGGGAGAAGGGCGACCTGTCTTCGATCCTGGACGGCATTGACTTCCCGCGTATGACGGATGCGTCCAACGAGGAAGAGTTCGACAAGCAGCGTGAGGCCTACAACCAGGGCAAGTAGTCGGACGGCGCTGCTGACTTGCTGTTGAGGCGCGGCCGAGCGGCCTGAGACCGTGACCGGCCCCGGGATATCCCTGGCCGGGGCGGCCTCAGGCGGTCCGCCCCGGCCTTTCGCGTGAGCTGTTGTCCGGTTGGTGGCCGTACCGGCGACCAGCAATTGCCGGGACTCCGTGGGCGATCTGCTGGGGTGCTGACGGCGGGGGAGCGGATGCTGCTTCACCGGAAGGGTGCGCGGCGGCCTCGGGTCCCGGGGTGGGGCGCGAGGCCGCCGCGGCTGAGAAGCTTCCTGTGGGTCCCGGCCCGGACGGTGCACACAGCGCAGCGGCGTGTCCGCAAGGGGCTTTGAACGCTCGATGCTCACCAGACTCTGGGCGTGGCTGGCCGAAAGGCGATGTGAGCTGGCCGGTCGGTTGTGAATGGTGCCGGTCCGGCTGGTGGAGACCGGAGGTCACCAGCGTGCTGATCCCGCATGCAGCTGGCAGCGGTACGCACGCTCAGCTGCTGCGGGTCTCGCTGGAGAGACTGGTGCAGGCCGGCGGTAACTGACCGGGGGAGCCGATCGATCCGGAACTATGCGGACTGTGCAGAGTTTGCTGCTGCGGCCTGCGGAAGGTCTGCGTCCGGTGCATCCTGACCGTGATGGCCCAGTTTCTGGTACTGGCGCCGTACTGCTGCGGCCTGCGTGGTCTGCCAGTCCGCCGACGTGAAGCTCGCCACCCGGAGAGGGACTGCCTGCCGTGACTCTAATGGTGTCTGCGGTGTCCCCAGGATCACTGTCAAGCTCCGTAACAGCAGTGAGCGCATCAGTCGCAGGCGCGTCGCCTGTCTCAGGCGGTCCACCGGGCCTACCGGGCACCCTCTGTGGCGCAGGTACTGCATCACGATCACCGGTCCGGCTGCCGCGAAGGCCTCTGCACCTGATGGGACGGGACTCACCGCGGAGGCGGTGAACACGAAGCGCACCGGACGCTTTGTGATCTCCCGCTGGAAACCGGGAAGTTCTGTATCCGGCAGCCGTGACCGACATCGGTTCGCGCTGTCTGGTCGGCTGGGCTTTTGCCGATCACATCAGGCCGAGCTCGCCGTCGGCGCCCCGGCTGTGGCCGGGCGGGCTCTCGTCAGCCTCGACGACGCCATCATGCACACCGGCCACGGCGCTCAGTACACGAGGTGCGATCCAGCCGATGGGTGAGGTGGACAGCTCTGACGGCAATGCGCTCGTGGAGTCCGTCAACGTGGTTCCTGTGGAAGACGCTTCAGGGCCAGAAAGAGGCTGGTCTCGCGAGCGCGAGGCATGTCCTGGTGTGTTCCGCGTCGGCTGCTCCGCTGCAGTACGTCTGCTGCCACTCCTGCTTGCCCCGGGCATCACAGCCCGATCGCTTTGAGGCGGCACTCGGTACAGCATCAACTGTGCTGGCCTGAGCTGCATATCCCCGTGTCCAGGATTCAGGAGCCAGGTTCTGTTGCTGGTGAAGGCGGGTAGGCCGCGGTGGGCGTCCTCGCAGAGGCCGGGCAAGACTTGGTCCGGGCTGCAGCAGATGAGGGTGCGGTCCAGGACTGTGAACAGCAGTCCCTGTTGCTGGCAGCCTCCCAGGATCGCTGCGGGACCGGGAGCCTCGGATCTGGGAATCTGGGTGCCTCCGTGCAGGTAGCGGTGTCCGGTAGTTCGTGAGGTGCCGGTGTCCCAGGTGCACATGCGTGGGTACAGAAGTACCGCGGAACAGCACCGCTTTGGCGCAATGTGCCTGGAACTGCGAGAACGGTGGTGCGTGCCGGTCGCGCGGGGCAGGCTGGCGAGGATTCCGGGCCTGGGCTCGGGCGCTGAGCACGGTACGACTGAGCAGCACGTGAAGCCTCCTCGGGCGAGGGACTGCTCAAGTCTCCTCCTGCCAGGGGGTTCTTATGCTTTTAGGGGCTATGTAGGCCGGACTTCTCTTCCACGTAATCGGTTGCTGAGAAAACCTTGAATGAGCGGACCTCGAAGCTCGTCGGGAGAGTCTGCGGCCGGGTGGGTGCTGTCGCAGCCCACGGGGCACGTCGGCTTGGTCCTGGACGACGCGGCCGAGGAAGCCGTGAATTCGGCTGTCAAGGCCGCATATGTCCACCGGTATCCTCTCCGCTCCCGGCCTGCATCGGTTCCGCAGAGTTATCGGCTGGTGCAACGGCACTGGTCCCCTCCAGTCGCCCGCCTGCGGAAGAGCTGATGCAGTGTCAAGAGATTGCACATTAAGGCTAGTTGATGAACTTCCATGCTCAGGGGGGGGCTGGCGTTCGGGACTTTGGTCCCGGAGGGTGAGGACCTTGGTCCGGCACAGGGGTGCCGCGCATTTGCGATGATCTTTTTAGCGGCCTCTCGGGTGGCGAGAGCGGAGTGGAGTCAAAGCCGCGTGTATCAACTCTCTTATCAGGAAGGCGTCTTGTGAAGACGATAACGAAGAGCGTGCTGTCCGTTGCGGTGGGCGCTGTTGCGGTCACCGCCCTCGCCGCAGCTCCGGCGAGCGCTGCCGAGCAAAAGTCCCTGTGGGACCTTTCCGTTGCGATGCAGGGCGGGTCGGGTCACAGCGGTGACAATTTCACTGAAGTTGTCCTCATCAACGGCACGGACAAGACCATGCGTCTCGACTGGGAAGACCTGTACGACGGTTATTACTCCAAGAGCCTCAAGCCTCCGAAGGAGATAAAGCCGGGCCAGAGCGCCAACATCGGGACCAAGGGGACTTTCCTGAAGGGGACCGGCGCCAGGGTCCAGTACAAATTTGACGGCGGCGGGCTCGTCAATGTCGGCTGGGAGAACCCGTTCTCCGGCAAGAACAACTACACTGTGCAGTCGATGAGGCACGGTGTGTCGGGTATAGACAAGGGTGGGAACACCTGGGGGGTCCCCGCAAGCTCAGATTTTAAGTCGCATAAGGTCGACTCCAGCAAGTTCGGCGGCGGGAACCGAGCACTGGTGGGATTTGTTGTTGGCGACGGTGCAACCCTGGTCAAGGGGACCTACGACAAGGGCAGTAAGTGCGACGACTATGACAGGGCACTGTCGGGTGTGTCGCTGGGCAGCAACATCTCTGACGCCCGCGGCACATACCAGGACGGCGAGATCGGAATGATCTTTGGGGCGATCATCGGGAAGATCATAGCCAAGTGCTGATGGGTGCACCGCCGATCTCCGCAACCGGGCAGAGCCCGATCCGGAAGCCGTCCTTTTGGCAGTCTGCGGTCTGGGCGAGGCTACCGCGAGGCAGGGGCTTCCCTGCGTTGCCTGGTAGCTGATGATGAGTTTCCCCCTTTCCTTGCTGAGTTTTGGTCAGGCGCAGGAAGGAAAGGGGGGCCTGGGAAACTGGCACTCTGCTTAGGCGGGAGCTCGTATCGGGATCATGGTTTGGGGTTGGTCAGGCGTTTCCGGCAGATGAGGCCGCAGGCCAGGGAGACGGGGTGCCGTGGAGGTCGAGGTGTCGTTCCCAGCGGACGGCGCGGCGCTTGAACTGGTGCGGGAGCGGGAAGGTCTGCTCGGCGGGGTACCGGATTTTGCCCAGGTCCTCGGTGTCCGGGGCGTCTGTGGGGAGATGGCCGGCAGGATGCGGTGCTTGCCCAGTTCCCGGCGGCTGGGGCTGCTGTCATAGCCCCTTGCCGCAAGGGCACTGGGGCGTCTGCGCGTGCGTCCGTGCGTCCGGCCGCGGGCGGGATGCTGTCGGCGAGTGCGTGGGTCTGCCTGATGCCGTTGGCCGCGGTTACGTTTCCCGCGGACCCACAGGCGCAGTTCGATGTTGTCATAGGTCTTGTCGGCGCGGAGTTTGCGGGGCTTGCGGGTCCGTCGCCCGTGGACCGGGCAAAGCCGTGTTCCAAGATGCACATCCTGTCTGACGCGAGCGGACTGCCTTTACACGTCGGAGTCTCCGCGGCCAACGTCCACGACAGCCTCGGGCTGAAGCCGATGGTGACCCATTTCCATATAGGACACGAACTCCACAGCGACCGCTGCAAGCCTGAGCGACTCCATGCCGACAAAGCCTATGACCTCCCTGACCTGTGGCAATGGCTGCACAGCCAGCACGTTGACGTCCGTATCGCCCGCAAAGGCATCGACTCAAGTGAACGGCTGGGCCGTCGAACCCCGGCTTCGTCCAGACGGAACGTCTCGGCCCGTTCACAGTCGGCGCAGTCCCGGCAGCCGTGCGGGGAGCCGCCGTGCCTCTTTGCCATCCTGAGGATGCAGTCGTAGGCCGGCTCGATACCCGCCCTGTAACGGGTGCAGATGTATGGCTGTTCACTCTTGGCCTTGATGAACACTGTCTTCGGTTTGCAGCTGTTCCGTACCATCAGCTGCCGTGCCGCTTCCGGGTCCACCGGTCGTCCTGAGACTGCCTTTGCCCCGCGCTTCGCTGTGCTCATGCGGCGCACGGGTCCGCAAAGACTGTACGGGGGCAGTACAGACAACTGGGTGAGAGCGTCAACCCGGTACATCCGCCGGGGTCATGGCCGCACTCTGTACGTGCTAATCCCCGGGAACCTCAGCCTCTTGCACGCGACAGTGCTGCGTTGTCCACAGGCGGCACGTCTTGGCATGGCCAACCTGAAGACCATTCCACAAGCCTCAGCAGCCAACGTGCCGCAGCGGCCGGCTTGACAGTGCCGTCGGCACCACACCAGCAGGGCGGCGGCCAGTATGAAGGCAGCGGGTGCGCGTCATGGCGACGCCGGGTCCCGCCCGGCGGTCCCGTTGACAGGCCGTCAGCCGGATGGGCGAGTGACGTCATTCTGTGGGGTTACGGGGATGGTCCCAGAGGATGACATCTGATGCCCTGCAACACCCTTGGCCGGTGGGTGGATTCGGGTCATTTGGATGAGCTGGCAGCCGGATGGCTGAGTAAAAATGTGAGGGTACTTTCAGCGTATGTACAGGAGTTGCCGTGTTGCACCAGGTTCCGCCCGTCTGTTCTGCCCACGCCACGGATCTCACCAAGGTCTACGGACACGGCGAGACCCAGGTGGTCGCGCTGGACTCGGTCTCCGTGGAGTTCCGGCAGGCCGAGTTCACCGCGATCATGGGCCCCTCCGGCTCCGGCAAGTCCACGCTGATGCACTGCATGGCCGGCCTCGACACCGTCTCCCGCGGATCCGCCCGCATCGGTGACACCGAGCTGACCAACCTGGGCGACAAGAAGCTCACCCGCCTCCGGCGCGACAAGATCGGCTTCATCTTCCAGGCGTTCAACCTGCTGCCGACCCTGACCGCCCTGGAGAACATCACGCTCCCCATGGACATCGCCGGCCGCAGGCCCGACCAGAAGTGGCTGGACATGGTCGTCGACACCGTCGGCCTCTCCGGGCGCCTGAAGCACCGGCCGAACCAGCTCTCCGGCGGCCAGCAGCAGCGCGTGGCCGTGGCCCGCGCCCTGGCCGGCAAGCCCGAGATCATGTTCGCCGACGAGCCCACCGGAAACCTCGACTCCCGCTCCGGCGCCGAGGTCCTCGGCTTCCTGCGCAACTCCGTCCGCGAGCTGGGCCAGACCGTCGTCATGGTCACCCACGACCCCGTCGCCGCCTCCTACGCCGACCGTGTCGTCTTCCTCGCCGACGGCCGCATCGTCGACGAGCTGCACGGGCCCACCGCCGACGCCGTCCTCGACCGCATGAAGCGCTTCGACGCCAAGGGCCGTACCAGCTGACACCCCCGCCGCCGTACCCGGACTCCAGGACTGACACCTCCATCATGCTCCGTACCACCCTGCGTAACGTCCTTGCGCACAAAGCCCGCTTGCTGATGACGGCGCTTGCCATCATGCTCGGCGTCACCTTCGTCTCCGGCATCCTCGTTTTCAGCGACACCGTCGGCGCGGCCGTCAAGAATGCCTCGGCCAAGAACCTCAAGGACGTGGCCGTCTCCGTGCAGCCGTCCGTCCCTTCCGGCGAGGCGCCCTCACGCAGCGATGAGGGCAAGAACATCACCGCCCTCGACAGCAATCTGGCGGACCGCATCCGCTCGCTGCCAGGCGTTGAGTCTGTACGCTCCAACGTCAACGGCACTGCTACCGTCGTGGGCAAAGACAACCAGCCCATAGGCAACGACTGGCACATCGCGGCCAACTACCAGCCTGGCCGGGACGGCAAGGACAGCCGTTACCCGGTCAAGGAGGGCCGTGGCCCGGCTGCGTCCGACGAGATCGCACTGGAAGCCAAGACCGCCGCGACGGGCGGCCACAAGATCGGCGGCACCGTCCGCTTCGCCACCGACGGCCCGGTCATCACCAAGAAGCTCGTCGGCATCGTCGGCACCGAGGATCCCCGGGTGACAGCGGGCGGCAGCCTCGCCCTCTTCGACACCGCCACCGCGCAGGAACTGTTCCTCAGCCCCGGCCAGTTCGATGAATTCCTCGTGGCAGCCGAGCCCGGCAGCAACGACCAGGCCCTGACCTCCAAGGTCGGGGAGATCCTTCCGAAGGACCGCGCCAAGGCGACCAGTGGCACTCAGCTTGCCGCCGAGCAGTCCCAGATGATCGCCGAGGACAACAAAGCCCTGAGCAAGACTCTGCTGGTCTTCGCCGGTATCGCGCAGTTCGTCAGTGTCTTCATCATCGCCAACACCTTCACCATGCTCATCGCCCAGCGCCGCCGCGAGATCGCGCTGATGCGCACGCTCGGCGCCTCCCGCCGACAGGTCGTTCGCTCGGTACTGGCCGAGGCAGCCCTGCTCGGCCTCGCCTCTTCCGCCGTCGGCTTCCTCCTCGGCCTGGGCATCGCCCGGGGCGTGCTTGCCGTGCTCGGCGCGAACGGCCCGGGTTTCCCGGACGGCCCGCTGGTCATCAGCCCGACGGCGGTACTCTCCGCACTTACGGTCGGTGTGCTGGTAACCGTATTGTCCGCCTGGCTGCCCTCCCGCAAGGCTGCGAAGATCGCACCGATCGAGGCACTCAACAGTGCCGACCAGACGCCTGCGCCAAGCGGCCTGACGGTCCGCAACTCCATCGGCACAGCCATCACCATGCTCGGCGTGGCAATCATGCTGTACGTGTCCACGCTCCGGAACGAAAGCGGCGTATCCACTGCCATGCTGGGCTCGGCAGTGACAGTGACCGGCATGATCATCCTTGCCCCACTGCTCTCCCGGCCACTGGTGACCCTGGCCGGCAAGGTCACCACCCACCTCTTCGGCGTCAGCGGCAAGCTCGCCAAGGAGAACGCGCTGCGCAACCCGCGCCGTACCGCCGCGACCGCCTCCGCGCTGATGGTCGGCCTCACCCTGATCACGGCAGTGACGGTCGCCATGACCGGCTCGCAGCAGCTGATGGAACTCCGGAGCACCCAGGACCTGACCGCCGACTACCAGATCACCAGTTCCTCCTCCGGCGGCCTATCCTCGAAGACCGCCAGGAAAGCTGCCCAGGTGCCTGGGGTCCAGTCCGCCGTCCCCGTCCAGAGCACTGGCTTCGCCATCGGCCATGACCACGCCACCATGAAGGGCATCGACCCGGCAGCACTCCGCCATGTCACCGACCTGCTCCTCCTCGCCGGCTCACTCAACGACGTCGAGGCCGGCAGCTTCGCGATCTCCGATAAGACCGCGAAGCGCTTTGGCTGGAAAATGGGAGACACCGTACCGGTGGACTTCAACACCGGCTCCAAGGAGCGCCTCAAAGTCTCCGCTGTCTACAAGAACAACGACATCGTCTCCGACGCCTTCACCGTCCCCCAGGTCATCAGTGACCATACACGCGGGGAGGACAGGGCCAACAAAATCCTGGTGAAGGCCCAGGACGGCAAAGCCGCCGGGCTGAGCGACAAGATCCGCAGCCACCTGGACAACAACCCGCTACTGAAGATCCAGGACCACAACGAGCTGCGCAAGGAGGCCGCCGGACCGATCACCACGATCCTCTACCTGCTATACGGCCTGCTGGGCATGTCCGTGGCCATCGCGGCGATCGGCGTCGTCAATACCCTGGCCATGTCGGTCTTCGAGCGCACCCGCGAGATCGGGATGCTGCGTGCGATCGGCATGGAACGTACCGGCATCAAACAGATGATCCGCCTGGAATCCCTGGTCATCTCCTTGTTCGGCGCGATGACCGGTATCGGGCTGGGCCTCTTCCTCAGCTGGACGAGCGGACAAATGCTCCACGGCGCGTTCCCCGGCTACGAAATGTCCATCCCATGGCGCAGCGTTGGCCTGTTCCTGCTGCTCTCACTGGCTGTCGGCATCCTGGCAGCGGCCTGGCCAGCCCGCCGTGCGGCCCAGCTGAACACACTGCAGTCCATCGGGGACCAGTAGCGGGCGACGGCACAGGCGGAGCACCGTCCCACTCAGCTTTCCTGGAACGGCGACCGACCGGGATGACTCGAGACGGTGGTGAACCCGGTAGGGACCCCGGCCTGTCGAGCGAGATGTCTGACTTCTCAGCTCTTCAGCCTGGGGCCCCGATGGGCTCGTGGGGGCGACCGTCAGGCAGCGACTCGCGTATCTCGGACCCCCGCAGCATCAGCGTCCTCCTGAAGCCATGCTGATGCTCTAGCCTCGCCGTTTTGGTTAGGCTCCGGCCGGAGTGGTTAATTGTGATCGATTACTGTTCGGCCTGTTGCCTATCTGCGGGCACGCCGGGTACTGACGCGGTGGCCGGGTTCTCCTGGTCCTTCCCGGTTATGAGCGGGCAGGGGCAGCAGTGTCAGCTCTCCGGGCGGGGCAGCATGGCGAGTTGGCCGAAGGCCCTGACGAGTTCGTTTCCCCAGGGCCAGGCCGCGGGGATCTGCAGGTTCGGCGTTGTCCGCCGTGGGTGATGCGGGCGACGATATGTAGCAGCCGGTAGGGCAGTTTCTTCGGTTCGGCGGTGGCCAGTTCGCCGTCCAGCAGCAGGACGCGGGCCCGGGCGAGCAGGCCGGTCCCAACAAGGCCCAGCTCCAGCCAGGCTGCGTTGATCTGGAACCGGTGGGAGGGAAAGCGGCCGAATCCGGTGGTCTTGCCGCAGCGGATGCGCGCTCCTCGACGAGGAAGGCCTGATGGCGCATGCCCGCGTCCAGGCCGACAGGGACAGCTGGGCACCGGGGTGAGGGTGTTCGCGCCGGACGATGATCCGGGTGCCTTCGGAATGGCCGGGCAGGTCGCCCAGGCCGGTCAGCTCGGCGACCTGGGCGCCTTCGCGCAGGGCCCCGTCCTGTTCGAGGGCGGTGTGCCAGAGGCAGTCCGGGAGCTGGCGGATCGCGCGCCGGAGAGGCTCGGTGACGGAGCACCTGACGGAGAATGCGGAGAATATGGTGCGGATCCCGCGTGAGCGCAGAGCGCGGATATGGGCCGGGAAGGCTTTGGCGGATCCGGCGCTGTCGGCACGGATGAGGCTGTCGGGGCCGTGGCGGCGGGCGTCGGGGATCTGGGCGAGCGCGGCGTCCAGCACGGTGATGTGATCGCCGACGGTGTTGGCGGCGGCGTTGCCCGGTCGCAGCGGGCCGGCCAGGGTCTCGCCGGTGCTGTCGAGGAAGCACAGCAGCGGGTGGTAGCCGAACCCGTGCTTGCAGGTGAGTGCCGCCTGCTCTCAGGCGGTGGGGGCGCGAGACGATCACCAGCCAGATCCCTGCCTGCGCGGACACGCACCCAGGCGGGGACGGCGAGAACCCCCGCGAGCGGGCTCTCGCCGACGTCTGATAGCCGGGACCGACCCTGGCGCGGCCGCTGGAGCGACTGCAGGACCTGAGCGCTCAGCACCCGGCTGGCCGGGTGCTGAGCCTTTCCTGCAGACCGGCTGGCCCGCAACCGTGCCCGCCAAGTGCGGCACCGAAGCGGCCTCCAGTAACACCCCGGTGGCCGCCGCAGGCCTCCGACCCTGCTCAGCCCACGATGCCGGCATCACGAGCCAGGATCGTGGCCTGCACGCGGTTGGTGACCTCCAGCTTGGTGAGCACCCGGCTGAAGTGCGTCTTCACCGTCGACTCGCTCATGTGCAGGATCTGGGCAATCTCCAGGTTGGGAAGCCCCCGGGCTGCGGCGCCGAGAACTTCACGTTCCCTGGCCGTCAGAGTCTCCAGCCGGGCCCGTTCCTTAGCGGTGACGCCGTCCGGCCTCGTGCCTCTGAGATCCTCGAGGAGTCCCATGGTCACCTGCGGAGAGAGCATCGCGTTGCCCTCGGCCACCACCCGGACCGCCTGGATCAGCTCCTCCGGCCCCGCCCCCTTGATCAAAAACCCGACGGCCCCGTTGCGCAGCGCCGTGCGTACATAGTCCTCCTCACCGAACGTGGTCAGCACAATGACCTTCGGCGGGTCAGGGAGAGCGGAAATCTCGGCGGTCACCGCGAGACCGTCCATGCGCGGCATCCTGATGTCTGTCAGTACGACGTCGGGACGCATCGACCGGGCCAGCTCGACCCCCGCAACGCCATCCCGCCCCTCAGCGACGACCTGAATGTCCTCGGCAGCCTCCAGAATGCCGCGCAGCCCCTGAAGGATAATCGCGTCGTCGTCGACCAGAACTACCCTGATCATGCCTCTTCTTCCCCTCTGGGCGACTGGCTATGGGTTCTCGGCAGTGCGGAAAGCGTGGGGAGAGAAGCCTCCACACGAAAACCGCCGTCGGACGACGGACCATAATGAAACCTGCCGCCCAGCAGCTCGACCCGCTCGGCAAGACCGACCAGCCCCTGGCCACCACTGGGCACCCCGGAGACAGACTTTCCGGATGAAGGGCCATTGGAGACATGAACATCGAAACGGCCGGGCGCATAGCAGAGTCCCACACTGGTCGAAGAATCCGGTGCATATTTGAGTGCGTTCGTCAATGATTCCCGGACAATGCGATAGATGGTCTGCTCGAGCTGCGGCGGCAGAGGGCGTGGTGCCCCGCTGCAGGTCTCCTCGACCTGCAGGCCCACCTTCCGCGTCTCAGCAATGAGAGGCGGAATGGCGTCGATACCCGGAGGCGGGGCTAGCTGGGCCACCCCTGGCTGACCGCGCCGCAGCACTCTGAGGATGTCATGCAACTCCTCCAGGACCCTGGTGGCAGTGGTCCGGATGAGATCGGCCTGTCCGGCAATCCACTCCTGATCCCGTTTGCCGACGTTCATCTGCAACGAACCCGCATGCAGCACGATGTGAGTCACCCGGTGCGCAACCACATCATGCATTTCCCCGGTGATGCGGTTACGCTCTTCGCTGCGCCCGCGTTCCTCAGCCAGCATCTGCTCGCGCTCCATCCGGTTCGCCCGGTCGGAGAGCGCCTGTATCAATTCGTGCCGAGTTCTGATGTGCGCACCCACGACGACCGGCATGATGACGAAGACCGCCGCATAACTGAGGAACTGCAGGGTCAGGGTGTGCGTGCCGGCGGGTGAGAAGGCGTTCAGTGCCACTACTGACACTCCGACCACCCAGGTCCAGGGCGTGCGGGAGTACCGGCCGAGCGTGTACATGGCCAGGACCAGTGCCGGTACATCAACGACGAGGCAGTCGATCAACCCGACAATCGCAGCCACGGTGACGGGGAAACGGCGGCGTACCAGCAGGAGCGCACCAAGGGCGACGGATGTCAGCACAGCCGGGATGGTCGGGAACCGGAAAACCGCCCGATCGCCTACCCCGCTGAATACCTCACTGACTCCCACCAGGGCGGCCAGCGCAGCCAGCGCGATATCCGAGGCGGACGGCCGCGGACCGGAGAGCAAGGCGATCCTGCTCAGCCTCGCCAGCGACACACTCCGCCGAGCCGGATACAGCAACACTGCCAAAGGCCTGTTCGCCATGAACTACACCCCGCACAGCCTCCCGCTCGACCTTCCCGGCAGCGCTTGACCAGCAGCAACCGCTGGACTGCCCTTGAACCACCCTGCTCACCGGACCGCCCCTGCCGTGTACCAGCCTGCGCAGCCCAGAATGAAACCTCACCTTGAGAAGCTCGAAGAGCTGGCTTGGGCATGCTGCTGCAGTTCCTTCGGAGCCGGTCTCCGGCCCCGGGCTCCGACATCGCGTACGGTCTCCCTGCCGAGCAGCACAACGCCAGATCCCTTCACGCCCCGGCAGAGCAAGCCTTGCCGACACGATGCTCATGCCGGACTCCTGGCCAGTCTTCTGCCCGAGCGTATTGGAATGGAGCAAGACGGCAAGCATGGCCTCACACACAGGACATGACCCAACCGCCGGGCACGCACAGTGCACCCACACGTACACGATTCATGTTTCCACGCTTCAGGTGCCGCGCCAGTCGGCACTGCCACTTGGACGGCGCCCAGGACCGTGCAGGCCGCGGTCAGCAACACTGACACCAGAGAATGACGCTGCGGGCATGTCTGGAAGAGCCAACATCCGTACACGCCCCCTACACCCGGCTTTCCTCCGTTACAGGTCGTCGGGCAGAAGCCGGAATGCCTGGTGGCCGGTCAAGGGGCGCACCATGCGAAAGTGCCGGTCCGTGGTGAACATGAGGTCGGTTCCGTACACAGCAGCCAGGGCCACGTTCATGGCGTCGGCCAGACCGATACCTCCGCCTCCGTCAGCGTCCGCGTATCCCTGTGCCACGGCGATCGCTGCGCTCAGGTGAGGCCCGACCGGCGGTACTTCGAACCGCCGGGTGGCGGTGTTCGTCTCGATGAACCGTGCGGCCGCGATCGCCGTGTATGAGCCCTTTCTTGCTCGTGATGAGGCAGCCCAGCTCGGCCAGGACCAGCGGGGAGATGACAAGATGGCTGATCGCGGCCAAGGCTCTCCTGTGGGCCTCGTGTCCGGTGATCTTCTGGTCCAGCAGCCGGTACAGGGCGTTGGTGTCGGCGATGACGACCCGGCTCACAAACCCATTCCCCGGAGTGTGTCCTCGATCTCGTCGTTGGTGAGATCGGGAAGATCAAGCCGGGGCAGGTCGATGTCACCCATGGGGTCGGTCGGGTAGGGCGGGACCTCGTGCGCCTCAATGGGGACGAAGCGGGCGACAGGACGCCCATTCTTGATGACCGGTGATCGTGCCACCGCGTTCAGCGGCGGCGAGGACCTGGGAAGGAGCCATGACCCAAGGCCGGGTAGTTAACGTTTCCGCAGGTCATGCAAGGGGAGTTGGTGTCCATGCTGTGGCGGCGTAGAGGCCGGGGCCGAGTTTGTGGATGAGGCCGCTGTCGGCCCATCTGGAGAGCTGCCGGTACATGGTCTCCATGGTGATGTCGCCGAAATGGGAGGCGATGTCGCGGGGGCGCCAGAGGCGGGTGGGGTCTTCTTCGAGCAGTGTCAGGATCCGGTGACGGCGGCGCTCGGCGGGGACGGCATTTCGGTCGTCGCGGGAGACTGCGGGGAGCTGGGGGTGCGGTTCGGAGGGCCGGATGACGCTGATGGTGAGGTGAGTGATGGTGCGGCTGGTGTCGGGCCTGCCGTCGTCGTGCCGCGTGCTGTAACGGGACATCGGCGACTTGACCTTGCGCGTGCTGACCCGCTGCCGCCGGGGTGGGAGGAGGCGGGCCAGGATCCGGTGCCCGATCAGTCCGGTGCGAGTGGCGGCGGAGTAGTCGGTGGTGACGATGCCAGCAGCCTGGACGACCTGGTCACGAGCGGTCTGAACGGCGACGGTGAAGCAGCAGCGATCCGGGTCGGTGCCGGGCAGGGACTCCGCGGCCTCGACCATCACGGTTCGCAGGGCCTGGTAGAGCGTGAGGAGGGCCCACATCTCCTGCTCGACGCCGACCGGGTCGCCCGAGCGCAGGACGCGCCCGCTCGTGATCGTGTGGCGGAGCGCGTAGTACGCAGATTCGTGCTCCCATCGCTGGTGATAAAGGCCCGCCAGCGTGGACGCCGGGTAGCGGCGGGCGTCGGTCAGGGTCGTGACCAGCCGGTAGGACCCGGTGAAAACGGTGCCGTCCGCGCAGGTCACCGTGATGTTCACGTCGATGACACGCACCTTCTCGGCACCGATCATCGACAGGTACGAGCCGTCGGCAAGAGGCGTCAGGACCGGAGTACGGCGGTTGGCGCGGAGCCGGCCCAGCACCTGGGCACCGGTCGAGGTCACGGCGGCGAGGAAGCTGTTGCCGTCGAAGCCCTTGTCCCACAGGACCAGCATGTCGGGCCGCAGCAGATGCAGCAGCCGGGAGGCATAACCGGTCTCGCCGCCGGCAGGCGGTCCGAACACCGCGCCGAGCAAGGCCCGCGTCCCTGTCTCGACCAGCGTCATCAACTCCACCGTCGGATAGCCGTGATGAGACGTCCGACCCAGCCAGACCCGGTTCCGCTCGGAGTCTGCGACCTTCTGTGAACTACAGCCGTCGAACGACACCGTCCGGTACGGGCCGAACCGCACCCCGGGTGTCGCTGGTCGGGCCAGCGGTCCCGCCAGCACCTCGAACAACGCCCTCACCGGCGCGGTTCCCAGCCTGCGGCGCAGATCGCGCAGGGCCTTCGGTGTCGGAGCGACAACCGGCATCCCGGCCAGCCCGGCGGTCAGCTTGTCCCAGACCAGTCGGTAGCCGACCTCGGGAAAGAGGCACATCGCGAGCAGGAAGTAGACCCCGACCCGGGAAGGGAGGTCACGCAGCCGCCGCTGCACTGTCCGTGTCTCCGACAGGACCGCGTCGACCAACTCGAACGGCACGACGGCCGTCAGTTCGCCCAGGTGACCGGGCGCGAACCTCCCCGCGGCCACAGTGACCGTACGGGTGATGGCCATCACCGGAGCAGGCAGGACATGATGAGACGGCAACGGAGCTCCTCGGGAACAAGCTGTCTTGGTCGACTGCCTGTACCAACGAGCTCCGTTGTTCTGCGTCGGAAACACTTCAACGGGCTTGCATGACCTGCGGAAACGTTAACTACCCGGCCTTGAGCCATGACCCCGGATCTTGGACACCTGAGGCATATAGATCTTGAGAGTCTGAGAACGGACATGCCGTGGTCATGAAGCACTATCCGGCCGAGTCCAAGCAGGACGCGGTCGCCCTTTTCCAATCCCGTCCCGGGGCGACGATCAAGCAGGTCGCCGCCGATTTGGGGATCAATCCGGAGACGCTGCGGAACTGGACCCGGGAGGCTGGCGCGGGTCGGCCCGGAGGCCGGGGCGAGACGGCCCCGACGCCGCAGTCCCCGCTGGAGGCCGAGCTCGCCGCCGCACGCAAGCGGATCCGGGAGCCAGCGGATCGTCGTGGCTAATGCTTGGGGTATAGGTGGCGCAGTTTGGTGCGTGCATCGTGGGTGGTGAACTGCCAATTCACCTGGCGTTGGTCGGTGTTGGTGGCGTTCTGCCAGGCTGTGAGTTCGGTGTTGAGTGTGTTGAGGTCGTCGATGCGGCGGTCGAGGCATTGCCGGGTGAGTGCGGAGAGTTCGATCTCGGCGATGTTGAGCCATGAGCCGTGTTTGGGTGTGTGGTGGATCTCGAGGCGTTGGGCCAGGGTGAAGGCTTCCTGCGGTTCGAATGCCTCATACAGTGAGGCGATGTTGTGGGTGTTGAGGTTGTCCATCACCAGCACCACGGTCTGTGCGTCGGGGTAGTCCACGTTCAGCAGCTGCCTGACCTGGCCGGCCCAGTCCATGCGGGTCCGTCGGGAGAGTGCCTGGGTGCGGCGCCACCCGCGCAGGGGTTCGGTCCAGACGAAGATGGAGCAGGTGCCGCAGCGGATGTATTCATTGTCCTGGCAGGTGTCGTTCCCGGGGCGGGCGGGGAGTGGTTCGCGGACGTGGCCGAGGAGTTGGCAGGGCTTCTCGTCCATGCACACCACCGGTCGTGCCGGGTCGTAGGAGCGGGCGTAGACGGCAGGGACGTCTTCCATCCGTGCTGCGAACTGTGCGTTCGCCCGTGGCGGGATGGTCCAGCACTTTTTCAGGTGAGGGCGCAGTTCCGTTTTTTAGGATCCGCCCGATGGTGGAGTGGTCCAGGTCGGGGATGTCCTCGACCATCGCGACGTGCTTCTCCAGCAGTCGCAGTGACCATCGCGTATAGCCTTGGGGCGGCTGTGAGCACGCCATCGCGATCAGCCGGGCTTCGACCTCGCCGGTCACCGGCGAGGGCACCGGCGGCAGGTCGCGCTTCTTCCGCGCGATCGTGGCGTGAACATCCCCGCCGGCCTCGGCGAAACGCCTGGCGACCAGCCGCAGTGTCTCACCGGAAACACCGAGCCGGGCCGCGATCGCCCCCTTGGAGTCCACCTCACCCACCGAGGTGTCCAGCGCGAGCAGCACCCGCGCACGCATGATCATCGAAGCCGCGCGGACACCCGTCCTGGTCAGCCGGATCAATTCCTCACGATCTTGCGTAGCCAACCTGACTGGCCGCTTCTTCTGCGAACCCATGACAACAGTCCTGTATGGCAAGTGGGTTGGAACTCGCCAGACGCCAGTCTGTCAGACACGGCACAACTACCGGTAAGCAGCGACGATCCACTAGCAGTGCCCGCGTCCCGCACTCGACCAGCGCGACCAGATGGGCCTGGTGTCAGCGTATGCACGTTCGCCTTACGGGACCCAGTCCATCCACCCCCAGACCACGGCACACCGGCCCCCGAAATCCCGAAGCGTTCCCCGCTCCCTGGGCGGACCAGATTCAACGGCGGGAGGAAAGCAGTCACCAACAGCACGCTGGCGAAGAACCAGTAGAGCAGTGACGCGAGCAAGCAGAAGAACAAGGAACTGGGCAGCTCCGTGCGCGGCACGAGGCCGTCAGCAGCACAGGAGAACACAGGGCACCTCCGCAGGCGCAGCAGCTCGGCTACTCGCCGACCAGAGGTCTGCCCCGTATGTCACACCCCAGCCAACACACCGTCACCGCCACACCGCAGGCTGTACACCTGAGAGGCTTATGACAACGAGGGCACGGAAGGCCTGGTAGCAAATTCAACGTATACGTCCATACCACACTTGAGTGGTCCAGATTCTCTCGAGCCTCACTCTCCCACCAGGCCTGGGGGAGTGCCAGACCCGACTCTTCCCGGCATAGATACCCACGTGATAGACGGCCCGGCCGGAGTGAAAAAAGACTAGATCGCCCGCCTGGCGTGCGGCGGCGGGAATATGGAGAGCGCGGCCATACTGGCCGGCCGCCGTACGGGGGAGCCGCTTGCCCACCCTCCTGAACGCATAGCGCACCAGCCCCGAGCAGTCGAAATGATACGGACCATCAGCCCCGTACCTGTACAGAGCCCCCTTCTTCGAGGCAGCAACATGCAAGGCCCTGAGACCCATGGGCGTGGCGTGGGCTTCGGGCGGAGCAGCCCCGAACACGATGCCGACCACAAGCACCAGCACCAAGGTTCGAAAGGCCACGCCCCAGCAGGAGCGCTTGGAATTTCGGGGGCGCGATACCGTATGCCGCGGCGACTCAGTCAGCCGACTCATTCTCCCACTTTGCGGGAGGCTCTGAGGCACTTTCTGACGTGCCGGTGCCCGTTGGCCCTTCCCACAGCGGCGCACTTCACCACCCGCCAACGAGGCGCTGCGCCCATGGCGTTGGCAGCGGCCTCTCCCCGTAGATGGTGCCGCCCACCTGCAGACCGCCGCAGCTTCCCGACGGAGCGTGCCGTCGACTCTCCGGAGAACGTTCATGGACTTGGCTCCTTCTCTCAGGTTTGCCGATCCGATCTTCTCTAGGTTTGGGCGTGTAGCTGCTGGACGGGTAATACCAGGCGGAGGTGCCGATGCTGCTTGCTGTGCGCAGCCGAACAATGCGCAGGGCCGCGTAGCAGGCAACCAAGCTCGGGCTGCGCCGGTACCCCGGCTCTTCGCCAGGCTGTGGCGCTCGGGATGCCCGGTGCCTGTGGCTGCCTGATGTGTCCAGTCCTGGTATTGGCCACCGTCATGACGGGGGCTGGAGGTATGCGGCCCGTGCGCTCACGTGGGGAGGCGGGCTTGCGGGGATGTCCGGCGTGGTGTCAGTGGAGGGCGGACCGCTGTTGCCAGGCAGCCCACGACTGGTTCCAGTCCCCGTACCCGTTGCCAGGTGTCACGGTCTGTTTGCCACCGGACACCTCAAATACGTCTCCCGTTTGTGCTTGGTCGTAGAACCAGGCGGCATCGACGGACCTCATCCCGAGACAGCCGTGACTGGTGTTGGCTGTTCCGATGGTGGACTCGGCCCACTCGGCCTGATGGGCATAGGTGCCTGAAAACGTCAGCCGCATCGCATACTGCACAGTCAGGTCGTAGGCGTCGTCCATGCCGACGCTCTGGGAGTTCATACGTACCGTGCCTTCCTTCGAGATCAGCGTGAGTATGCCGCTCCAGGTAGCGTGCTCGGCAGTCCCACCGGTCACCGGGAGTATCCTGACCGGCCTGCCGTCACGGATGAGCGTCAGGGTGTGGGCGGCGAGATCTACCCGGGCGATCTGGCTCCGTCCGATGACGAAGTGGGTGGAGGACGGGCGGGGTGAGCAGTCATCCTCGGCAGGCGGGGCATTGTGAAGGTCAGTGGTCAGGATGACCTCGGTCCCGGGTCTCCAGTAGTTCTTGGGCCGCCAGTCGATACGGTCCCGTCCGGTGACTTCTTCAACCCATCCCCAAGACCCCTCAGTTCTCGGGTGGGTGATCACTTTGAGCCGTCGCTCAATGTCGGCTTTGTTCTTGACTGGGCGGTCGAAGACGAGGGAGATGGGCTGACCGACGCCGACGGCGGAGCCGGGTGCGGGCACGAGATCAAAAGAGGCGATGTCCTCATCGAAGCCCCTGATGCTGTCCGGGTCAAACGTGGTGAAGGTAATGCGCTGGTTGATTTCCTTGCCGGCATCGGTTCCCACTCTGGCGGTCACCTGGTAGGAGGTGTTCGTCGCGAGTCTCTGTCCCGGGATGAACCATCCGTCTCCTGCCCGCCCCGGCACACGCTGGCCTTCGGGACCTGTAAGAGCGATCGATTTGAGAGATCCATGCTCGACCTGCACGGTAATCGGCTCATCTGGAGCCACTCCTCGAGCTCCGTTCGCTGGGTGGAAAACGATACGCGGACTGGGGTGCGCACTCCTGGAACCCGAAAGCTGCCCCTGCGCCCCGGTACTGCACGCGACCAGCAGAGTGGCACAAACCGCGATCAGCATTGTGGAACAGGCGCCTCCGCGCAGAGCAGGAGGAAGAGTACGAGGGGAGATCATGAGGTGTTCCTGACCTGTGACTTGGAGAGTTGGGGGGAAACTCCAGACGATTTTCTACGGAGGGGCCAGCCCCGAGGAGCCGGTCCCTGTAATGATTGCAAGCATGCGGCCGCGAACTGAGCCCGTACTGCCCTGTGCTCGCGAAGTGAGTGAGAAGCAGCTGGGTCGAGAAGAAGCCGGGCCTGCGCACCCGGGCGACATCTGTCCGGCGGCAGATGTCTGCTGAGACTCCGTTCGGCTTCCCCGCATTCCCCAGCCCTGCCTCTGGAAGGATCTTGAGTCTGAGTATCAAACACACTCGGACGACAGAAGTTCATCCCCGCAACGGGAAAACTGCCTGGCCTTGTGTATCTGGATTCCCGCAGGCTGACAGTAGCTCCACAGGGAACATCCGGCGAGGGCGCGGTGTGCTGCATAAGGGAAGTCAGTATCCGGAAATATTCGATGATCACTGAATTCCCCTTGCTCTGCAGACGGGCTCAGATGAATCCACCCTGCATGCCCATCAGCGTTCTGGCAACTGGACCGCGATACGTGTGCCATCGAATGGAGGTATCACCCGGTCCCGTCTGGAGGTGTGAGATGGAGCGGTCCCGGAGGCGCTGGACCTCGCGATGCGAGGTCATGCAGAATCCGCAGCCTCCCAGTTGCTGGTGTGATGAGTGAAATCACGGACCCAACGGCGAAGGGTTCTGTCACGCCGGCACGCCCCTCAGAGCAAGGACGGAAAGAAGTCGCCGTCTGGTGCACCCGAACTCGGCGGCTCGCGTCTTTGGCCGGTCTGTGTCTCTCGCGCACAGCCGTGCCACCGCGTCGGCTGGCGGCAACCTCGCCCGTCGGAGGGTTGGGAGGATGTCGCTGCCGAGGTCGATCATTACCAGTCATGTTGAGACCGTGGACTTCAGGTAATCGATCTTGCTCTGAGAGTGCACCAGCCCTGCCTCCCCGCCTCGAGAACGGGTGCAACCTAACCAGCCGTCACCTCCGTTGACGAAGCTCCGAAGACATGTCACTATTGCTCATCACCATGGGGTTTTGAGCGCCTTTGTTCCCCTTTGGGTGAAGTTCATGGACTGGCAGGCTCAGTGGACCTCCTCCGTCCTGTCACGCGAGGGCGAAAGAGCAGGTCAGGTGGGTTACATGGCAAAGCCCCTCATCGTTGGCCGTGGTGATTTTACTGATCACGACCAATGACGGGGGCTTCGGTGGTTGCGCGTTCTGCCATGCCCGGCGTCCAGCATGAGCTGGCTGGGTGTACCTTCCGGTCGGCCTACGTTCGAAGGCATATGAATGGGGCATCAGGTGGCAGCAGCTGGGCTGTTTCAGGCAGGCTCTTCCCGCGCTGGCGTATCTGCGGAAGAACGAGACATTCGCGTATGCGAGCACCGGTTCCGGGGTCTCCGAGGCGGCAGCCTGGCAGATATATACGAGACCGTCGCGATTCTGGGCACATGGGTCCCGGATCTGCACGAGACCATGGTGGGCCCGGGCGAAGGCGACTTCGCCGTCATCGACGCCACCCTGATCACGACGGACTGCATCAAGGTGGATGAGCTGTACCTCTCCCGGAAAACACAAGCGGCACGGGATGAACGTGCAGGTCATCGCATGGCTGGACAGAACACCCCTGCGGTTGTCCTGCGCTCTGCCCGGGCGTCGGGTCAACGCTCTGACTCCCTACGACGATCACCGCGAACTGTCTGCCTGCTACCAGCAGTGCAACCGTGACCACGCACGCCCCACACCCCGGCGAGCTTCGTGCGCTGCTGAGTGACCTTGACCAGCAGCTGCCGGACATCGGGGGTTCCGGACATAACGGTGGACCGCGCAGTATTCCAGGTTCAGGTCGCGGCTGACCCGTGTATCGACCGTTATAGGTGCGGAGTTGCCCTGCTGCACGGCAGCCAGCTTGAGCATGGTGGCGACGATACGGCGCGGCCGACTGCGGGAGTGGGGCATGCCGTGCAGCATCGGCGGCATCACCTCGTCATCCGGCCCCGTCCCGGAGGTCACCTCAGGTGCCCGGAGGCATGAGTAGTGGCTGGTATCTGGCGTGTGGGCCGGTCAGCCTGATGATCTGCTCGGCGAACGTCACCGCTGGGCAGTCAGCCGCCCTGTACTCGAATCGGCGCACCAGCACCTCGATCATGACCGCGGACACCGCGGACAGGCGTATCCGCCAGCCTTCGTATATAGCGGCCCTGCATCCGGCGGCATGCTGTCCTGCACCATCGGCGACGCAACACAGCGGACCCGGGTGTCGAGCGTAGTGGCCCACCGCTCGGCCATCTCCACAACCACATCCCGTAGATGCGGCAGCACTCACCCCCAATGCCCTGAACTGCATATCTGGTTGATGCCCAGCTCGGCCCAGCACCATCGCAAGTTAGCGCCAGATCCCGTTCACGTGTACGTCGGCGTGGGGTCTCAGCAACGACCTGGCTGGCACCCGTGAGATGTTGCCTGCGGTTCACTCACACCGGTCGCGCCCGGCCAGGACACCTCAACAAGATCCAGTTACGGGGTCGGGGTATGGGACCACCCTGCCCCGCCCCCGTAACCCGCTACCGCACGGGAGTATTGCCACAGAGAGGAGGGTGCGTGCATGTTGCACCGTCGTAGGCGTCGGATTGAAGATTTGCGGTTGCAGTTGAGTAAAAGAGGAGAAAGTATCAAAAACCTTCCTGCAGGCTCCGCCGCACACCAACTTCTGGTGGAGGAGTGTGACCTCATTGCGGAGAGGATGCGCAAGCTGCGAGGGCATGATGATTTCAACAGCCTCTTCAGCGTTGTCGGAATCTTTACAGGAATGTTCTTGGTGCTTTTTTCGTCAGGGGTGCTGGAAGTCGTCGGCTGGATATTTTTTATCGTCATGTTGCGTGGTTCTCATGCTGATTGAACGGCAGCTTGTTGATCTTTCATCTGTGACGCCCTGCAGCAGGATGATTTGTTCGGATCCGAGAGTGCAGGGAAGAGGGGCATATGAAATTTTGGGCATGCCATTTATATGGAAACAGGTAAGCCTGGAAGTTGACTGAGGAGTGAGGGAGGGACTGCTCGCTTGCCGGCGAACAACGATGTACCGGACCTGTGGGCAGTGAGCACGTGAAATCACCGTCGAAAGGTCTGTTCTCCCGAGCCAGGGCTGGAGGCGGATCTGCCCACGAGCATGTCGATCTTGATTGGAAAGCAGGAAGAAGAATGAGCGACCGCGTCGGTCTGGTGAGGCTTGCGTCTCTTGGATTCGGAATCAGCTGCCTGGGCAATACCGCTTATGAGGCGATAGAATCTTTCGAACAAGGAACTCTGGACCCTAACTCGGGGCCCTGGCTTCCCACTGTCTATGCAGCGTTCGGTGGTGTGATCGGCATACTGTGCCTAGCGGCACTACTGACATCCCGCGCTCTCGTTGGGCTACTATTAGCTGCCGGATATTTCATGGCATCGGCTGCAGCGGTTGAATTTCAGGTCGAGTACTCGCCTGAGCAGAGAGTGGCAAACCTGTTTCTTTACATCGGAACGTCCTTGGCTGCCGGGGCCTGTTGGCTGGCATTCCGGAAAGGTCAATCATGAGTAATGTCTACTTAGAAATCGCTTCCCCTCTTATTGGCGTATTGACTGTCTTGCTGCTCCGCTTGGTCAATAAATACCTTCCAGAAGATCCCGTTCTGGGCGCAGTGCGTTCCTCCTCGGAAGGCGGGCCGCCGGAGTCAGGAGAGAAGCCCTCGTCCTGCGGCCACTAAGCCTTGATCCACCGCCGGACGCCTTGTGGATAACGTCTTGGAAAACAAGAAAGTGCCTTGTGACCTGCAATGATGGGAGTTCTTCAGGCTTCCAGCACGCATAATCAGCAAGGCACTTCCGAGATGCAAGTTTCCCACACGCCAGCGGCGGTCTCCGCCGTGTTCGATGACCCGAATCTGATCGCGCATGCCGGGCTGGTCCCGGTGATGCGACTGGCCGGGCGGTGCGGTCTGCCCCGGCTGGTGACGGAGAAGGTGAGGCTGACCGGGGCGAAGAACGGCGCGGGTGCGGCGGCGGACGCCAAGGTCACCAGCATCGTGGCCGGCATGGCCGCAGGGGCCGACAGCATCGACGACCTGGGCGCGCTGCGCCACGGCGCGATGCCGACCGTGTTCCGAGGGATCCGTGCCCCGTCCACCCTGGGCACCTTCCTCCGCTCCTTCACCCATGGCCATGCCCTCCAACTCCACGCTGTCCACCGCAGGTTCCTCGCGGAACTGGCCGCGCACACCCCGCTGCTGCCCGGCTCCGACGAGAAGGCATTCATCGATGTCGATTCCACCCACAAACGCGTCTACGGCCGGGCCAAGCAGGGTGCCGAGTACGGCCGGTTCAAAGGCATCCGCACCCTGCACCCCCTGCTCGCCACGATCTGCACCCCCGCCTCCCGGCCGGTGATCGCCACCGTGCGGATGCGCCGCGGCAAAGCCGCCGACTCCCGCGGCGCCCCGAAACTCGTCAGCGAGGCCCTGGCCACCGCCGTCGAGGCCGGCTGCACCGGCATGCGCATCCTGCGCGCGGACTCGCAGTTCTACAACGCCGGTGTCATCGCCGCCTGCCGCCGGGCCGGCGCCCACTTCTCGGTCACCACCGGCATGAACCCCTCCATCAAACGGGCCATCCACAGCATCCCCGACACCGCCTGGCAGCAGATCACCTACCCGACCGCAGTGCCCGACCCGGAGACCGGCGACCTCATCCCGGACGCCGAAGTCGCCGAGATACCCGTCTACGCCGCCTTCGTCAGCCGCAGGAAAGCCTCGCGGGTCACGGCCCGGCTGATCGTGCGCCGGGTCCGTGACCTCGCCAAACCCGCCACCGTGGGCGAGCAGGGCGAGTTGTTCCCCGTCTGGCGCTACCACCCGTTCTTCACCGACAATCCCGCCCGGACCCTCCAGGCCGAGCAAGAACACCGCCACCACGCCGTCGTCGAACAGGTCATCGCCGACAGCAAAGCCTCCGCCCTGGCCCACCTGCCCTCGGGACACTTCCATGCCAACTCCGCCTGGCTGACCCTGTGGGCGATGACCTGCAACCTGCTGCGGGCGGCCGGCGCACTGGCCTCCGCCTTCCACGCCAAGGCCACCACCGCCACTCTCCGCACCCACCTGGTCCAGGTTCCGGCCCGGATCGCCCGCTCCGCACGACGCATCACCCTGCACCTGCCGCACAACTGGCCCTGGCAGCATGCCTGGACACACCTCTTCGACACCGTCCACGGCCCACCCGGCTGACACGACCAGCCCCTACCCGACCCGCCCACCGCCAGGGCCCAACCGGAACCGAACCCGTGGAAAAGCTGGGCAGACCAGCGACTACAACCTGCCCATGCCCAACCACCGACCTCAAACCGGCTCGAAACCGGTCACAAGATCACTCCCCAAACCACGTCGGTGGATCAGGGCTTAGGCAACGAGGGTTTGCCATCCCTGCGTGCTTCACCGACCTCAGACTGCACACTCTCGCCCTTGACGCAGCCACTCAGCCGATCAGCTGTCAGCTGATCCTGGGTGCGGAGACACTGCTTGGCACGCTGCCCGCCGCGGTCGAACTCCGTGCGCATTTGGCCGCCGCCCATGGTGAGGCAGGCGCTTCCGGTGGCTTCACGGCCGACATGACACTTGTCCTGCCCCCGGACGAGGAGACTGACGGCGGTGTCATGCGACTGGTGACCGACCTGTCCCGCAGCGATCTCGGCACCCAGCTGACCGCACGCTGGACCGATACCCCCGGCCTTGGTCTCGACGCCGTGGCAGGCATGTTCGGGATCGACCTCGTCAACATGCCCCGTGCCCTGGTGCCCACTTTCACGGAGCTGGACCTGTCCTACACCAGCAGTACCTCCCACCTGCTGCTTGCGGCCAGAACCCCGCATAACAAGGTCGCCTTCGCATTATTGCCCCAGCCGTCCGTCCCTGCAGCGGCAGCCGTCAGCATGAGGAGTACCCCGTGACCAGCATGCCTCTCGCCACCGCGGACAAGCCGAACCAGGGCGACGCCACCCGTGACAAGCAGGGCCTCGTCCGCGCCCGAGTATTCCCATACTTACGCACACGCCCCCTGCCGCCGATGCTGTACCGATTCGACCGACGTGATCCTGACATCATCTTCCCCGAAGGGTTCACGACCACATGGACTGATCCGGAGACCGGAACCGCCACGACAGGCACAACCTATGACCTGGCTGGACACGTCCGAGGCACTCACCGAGGACGTACCGGATTCATCAGCACCAGCAGCTCAATCGTCGGTGCGCTGGAAATGCTCAAGATCATGCAGCGCAACGAAACACACGGCTGGAAAACGGAACAGGCCAAGGTCTACTCCCAGGAAATGTGGCTGTACCGCCTGGTTCCCAGCCGCTACTTCATCAGCGTTGAGGAAAACCTTCTGGAGGGCCGCCGCAAGCTGTACTGCACGGCCAAAGAACATGCCTTTGCCGCCAGCCAATGCGAATGGGTCGCACCATTCAAGATCCCATCCGGAAGTCTCGTCAGCGCATGGCGCACACAGCTCATTCTCGATCTCGATGAACAGCCCTTCCCGGTGAACGTCAAAGACGACGGGCAACTGGATCTTCCCGAGGAGCGTCTGGTCCGGCTGAGCATCAAGACCTGGCATCTCGGATTCCCCGTACTGCGGAATATCATGGAGAATCCGGAAGGGGAGTATGACCCATTCGCTGATCTCGGTTCTCGCTATGACGGCCTCATCGGCTATAAGGCCAAGAAAGCTCCTGGCTCCTCGAGATACAGCACGCCGAAAGACTGGCGAAAGAAAGAAGAATACTGGGGCAACGAGGGGAACGCGGTGGAGCCCTCGTACCCCTTCGAGCGTCCCTGAAAGGACTCTCGAAACGTCGGCACGCACTGCTGATCACGGTCCCGGGTACGCAGGGCTGATTCAAAGAGAGCGTGACGTGAAGGATACGCAGCATCCGCGACCCGCCAGGGTGGGGCTGGTTTCGGGGTGTCGGGAGGTTACGGCCTGGCGGTACGTCGACGAGACGCTCGAGGTTCTCACCGCATGGGCACCTGGTCTCCGCGAAGCCCTGGCCGGGCTGGGTGAGGGCGACTCTGTCATCGTTGACGGCACCCTGACCCCCCGACCGCATCGCCGCGGACAAGCTGTACTACAGCCAGAAACACACGAAGCACGGGATGAACGCGCAGGTCATTACCCGCCCGGACGGAACACCCCTGTGGTTCTCCCGAGCGCTGCCCGGCCGCACCCACGACCTGACCGCGGCCCGGGCCCACCGCATCGCCCAGGCCTGCCTCACGCGCCACATCCCCGTCCTGGCCGGCCGCGCCTACCCAAGCGCCGACGCCACCATCCGCACCCCCTGCTACGGACACCGCGAACTCCCCGACCACTACCAACGGTTCAACCGTGCCCATGCCCGCCTCCGGGCACCGGGCGAACATGCCTCCGCCCGACTCAAGACATGGCGCATCCTCCGCAGGACCAGATACTCGGCCAACCGCATCAGCCACACCGTCCAAACCGTCCACACGCTGACCAGTGACTATTCAGGATGAAGGAGGTTCACTCCGTCTCATCCGGCACCGCATCAGCGTGCTCTTCGCGACACTCCGTGACTGTGCCTTCTGTGAACCCCGAACCGCCTGCCTCGCTTGACGAGGCACTCATCGTCCGGGGGGCGATGAGTGCAATAACTGCCCCAACGGCGAGGGGTTCCACCATGTCACCCAACCTGACCTGCATGCTTCACCCCTACAGGGCAGGATGAAAAGGGTCACCGTTCAACTCTCTGGCTTTCCAGCAAACCCACAACTCACGGTTCTGTATGTCCGACACGCCTGGACGCTTCAACCGCGCGATGCAGCACGTACTTCACCACGTGGGTATTGCGCTGATCGGTTGAGTGCACCATGTCCTATTCCGCAACCGTATTTCGGGCGCTGTCTCGAAGCCCTTGGCAGGGGCACAAAGCGAATGGCGTGGATCAGTCGAAGTCGCTCTGCGGGATCCTCTTGTATGATCCGTTCATGACCCGTTCTATGCTCGGGCAAGCCAGCGTTGCTCGTCCTCTTCGTCTGCGAGGAGCCGGGCATGATAAATGCGTTCTGTAACGCCGAGCTCCTGGGCGATGATGCGATTAGGCAATCCAGAGTCACGTGCGACCGCGAGTTCTACTACTGTGACCAACTTACGGGCTGCCCAGATTTCTGCATCCCGTTCCTGAGCCAGAGTGGAAACTGCTGCTGCGCCGCCCCCATGTGCACAACGATGATGCCCGAGCATGATGTGTGCGACTTCGTGTGCCAGAGCACATCGTTTCTGAACTGGCCCAAGACCCATTGCGCAGTAGACCTTGTTGCTTTCGGCGTCCCAGACTGCAAGCATGTCTCGGAGTTGCATATAGTGGATAGGGATTCCGAGATTACGTAGCTCCCATTCTGGATCGTATGCGCTCATGTGATCGCACGCCTTCTCGCGGTGGACGGGAAGTCTTGCCTGCTCATGCATAATTAAAAGGGGCTGGCTGGGATGACGGGTATTGACACGCGCTGATCCGTGTTCGTTATTCACTCGACAGGCTTACAAGTGCTGAAAATCAGTTCCGCACGTACGGTGCGATCATTCTATGGTCATTCCGTCCGTCTGTATTTTAAGGAAGGTGAAAGTCGGAGTCTCCCCCTGCCTCCGATCCTTCGTTGAGGTCCTTCGTGGCGGGGTGTAATGTTAGGGGATTTCGATCTTGGTGTGCGCGCAATTGAAATATTAACGACCCCCGGGGCCCGTTAATGATGCGATAATCCACCACGCTGCAGGTGTCGGCTCTGGCGTGGCTAACTATTGCCATAACGGTGGCAGCGGGCTTCCTGGTCTCGTATGCCACGCATTCCTTGGGAAGGATGCGAATCCCTATGCCATAGGTAATGGTGGGCTGGCCGCGCAGGTGGGGGCAGTGTGCTTGGTACGGTCATTGTTGAATCGGGGCGCCTCGCTTCCCAGGCGGCGAGGCGGCGGATGGAAAGATTCAATTTTACGGCATTGAAATAGAAAATCAAGGAGCCCGAGACGGTCCTCACCCGGAAGTCCGGTATGACGCGGCCGTACGTTACACCACAGTTATCTTCCGTAATCATGGCTGGTGAGCCGATTCTGTAATCGGCCACAACGAATAAACGGATCGGGAGATCGCCCCATCCCTCGATGTGAATAAGTTACGGCGCTATTTTTCCGCCCGCCTGGGTGACCCGGCTAAAACTATAATTCCTACCAGGCCGGATCGTGGGGGAGGCGGAAAGCTGTGGATCTTGTCCGACGCGGGATGGCCCGGACGATACCTGTATCGTGCGCAGTGCCCTTTCAGAAGAGATCGGAGAGCTGATTTTTCTGCTGATGGTGACAAATTCGGCACGAAGGTGCGGGAAGTGTATTCTCGCCGCCAGGGAACCCTGGGATATTCTGATGATGATGCTGGCGGTATCCTCGGGTCCTCGTCTCTTCGTCGGCTTGCTAAAAAGTATGCGCCAGAAATTCGTGACCGAATTTCTGGCGTTCCCGGAAAATGAGTCAAAATCGGATCGATTTCTCCGGATGGGGGTGTGGGAGTCAGGGAATTCTTCTTGCGTAAACTACATCAAGGAATCCCTGTGCACTATGGGGCTTCCTGACCTGCACGGCTTCCGAGAGGTATTTCGCCCGGTCATAGCGGTGTGCGGCCACGTTCTCCGCTGCAGTATCCGCAGCCGTGGAACAGACGGGGCTGGTTGGCCCTGCCCACCAGCAGACGGCCCTCGTGCACGTCCTCCGCCGGGAATCTGGCATGCTCGGCTGAGGCAGGGAGCAGCCCCGCCGTCAGTACCACCCGCCCTGGGGCGGACGGCGCCAGCAGGGCCGCGAAGTACGTGATCCCGTTGGCCTTGTCCAGCGCGCACAACTGGGCAATCGTCTGCGCCCGGCGCTGGCAGAGGGCCATGGGCAAGGGGCATCCGAGGCGGGTCGGCAAGGCCGCCTGGGGTGGACGGCGAACAGGGCACGACGGATGACGGGGCGCTGGGCACCCGGCCGCATGCTCGAAAACCCGGCCTTATCGGGGCCCGGGGCGGGTAAGTTGCCGGGCGGTGCACTCATGGGATCCTGGCCGACAGCGGCACAGGAAACAGGAGGCTGCCAGGACCGTACAGGCTGCAGCCAGTACTGCCAGCACCAGACAATGACGCCAGCTGCATCAGCCGGCGTAGATCATCAGGGCCCCCATCCAGTCCACGGGCTCTGGAAGCTCCCGGGTGCTGACGGGCCAGCGGCCTGATCAGGCGACGGAGGCACATCGAAGCTTCGGTTCGGCAACGTAACCTGGACGCCCACCTGCCCCAGCCGGAGCTTCGTCGCGGCGCGATGGCACAGCCGGGTATCGCCGCAACACCGTGGCCCGCATGCACGTGAGCACCAGAACTCTGAGTCAGCCTTGGCGGCGGGTCCGCTTCGTGTTGCGTTTCTGCTCTTCTTTGTGCAGGCGGATAATCTCCATGTCTGCTGGGGAGATCCGCCCGCTGCCGTCCGGAGTGTGGGCTACCAGGTCGTATTCCTCGGCGCGCAGAAGGCGTCTGGGTGATGCGAGAGCGGGCTGTGCAGGTCGTGCATGTTCTGCTGCGGCGAGCAGGGCGTCAATGATGTTCAGGACTGCTTCGCGTTCACGCCGTGTCAGGCGGCTGGCACGGGGGGGCATTACAAAGGGCTCCGCGGGACGCTCACGGTAGACGCCAGCGGCTTTCTCGAGGTTTGTGCGGGGGAGATCGAGGGCGAGCGAGAGGCCATCGAGGGTTTCCTCCTCAAGGGTCCCGGTGTGTTCGCCACGGGCGATGCGGCCAATGGTGCCATGGCTGACGTGGCCCTGGCCGCGCGCGGCCGCTGCCCGGTAGCTGAGAGGACGTCTTGGGGTACCGAGTTCGACAAGGCGGGCCACGACGATTTTCTGGAGGTCGTCAGTCATGCCGGTTCTCCTGGTGTCGGTGCACGGTATGGGCGGGCTCTCTTCAGGATAGGAGTCCGCCCGGCCTTGTGGCACTTGCATAGTGGAGCGCGTGTCGTGGGCCGTTCGTGGGTAATGGATCGCGTTCCAGTTGCCGGTCTGCTGGGCGAGGTGCACGATGAAAGCGCGAAGACCCCCGCGACTCCTTGCGAGGCTGCGATGCACACGAATCCTCACGGCCTTCACCGTGCGTCAATGGAAGACAGCATGCCGAGAACCTCAGAGTTCTCCCAGGCGCGATCACAGCACGTACTAGCGGCCTGCTGCCGCCGGCCCCGCCAGGGACATGCTGCTGGATGCCGGATCAGGATCCGGGTACCACTACATCCTGAGATGGTCTTGAGGAAACCCGACCGGGGTCCTGCAGGCAGAATGCGTCGCTATGGCCCCGGCACATGACCAGGGAAAACAAACCTGTTGTTCATGCAACGCCTGGAGGGCCGGCCCCACGCGGGTACCAGCTATAGGTGCTGCAGGCACAAACTCCCTCTTCTCCGCCGAAGGGCACAAGGACTTCGCGCATTGCTGGCCTCAGGAGTCATGCGGCCGGAGATCTCAGCACGGCCCTGCCTCACGGCACTTGGCTGCTGGTTGCCTGGTCGGTGACACCGGAAAGGAAGGACAACTGTGATGGAGCTGATGGGCGTAGGGGTACTGCTCGGCGCTCTCGGGATAGTGCTGGCGGGATACATATCTCGCTCGCGCAGGAGCCATCGACGACAGCAGGCGACGTGTCACTGTCTGGGCGGTGACTGCATAGACACGCTGCTGGACATATCCCCTCCCCGCCAGGAACGGCCGGGGAAAGAATCATGATCGCCTACGTGTTCGTGTCCCTCGGCCTAGTGGGCATCATGTCGCTCTGCCTGCTGCTCCATACTTGCGACCGGTGTCCCCCGTCCCCGATGCGGTGGCTTGGAGCAGGCGGGATCCGAAGAGGGCTGTTCGGACGCTGCAGATCCCTGCCCCTGCAGTGCCGTGAAAGCCTGAGCGTGAGAATCCCCTGGGCGAAGAGAGCTCGCCCCCCGCACACAGACGCAGCCGGACAGGTCTGTGCGGTCCGTTCGCTTGCAAAACGTCTCTGCGCCGGAACTCCTGGAATCACCCGGGACGGAAAACCCGACAGCAGGTCAACGCACGTGGTGGCTCTGTCAATTCCTGCCGCCAGGTCACTGGATCGACCTGCCCTGGAGTGGGGAAGAGACACAGAAGGCGTACCAGATTTCCCCGGCCATGCGGTATTCGGGCAGGGAAAATCCAACGGCTGGATACTGCTGCTGCGCCTCCGACTGGTCATCAAAGGATGGGCCGACGAGCAGAAATCATTCTTGGACCACGACTACGACTGGCAGGCCACCCGCCAGTGGGACAACCAACTGCACGCCGCCGTGGTCCGCATCCAACTGGCCCAGGGGCTACCCGAACGGCAGGCGGACGGTATACCAACCCTCGAACTATGGAGGCAGCTGTGGACCTGACCACCTGGGAACACAACGACCAGGAAGCGCAATGGCGGCAGTTCGCCCTCTGCGCTCCAGCCGACATCAGCACATTCTTCTGCTACCCGAGATCCAAAACCGAACAGCGGGCCCTGGACCTCTGCAGCCGCTGCTCGGTGCGTACTGAATGCCTGGCGCTGGCCCTGGACCAACGCATCCCGCATGGGGTCTTCGGCGGGACAACACCCCGCCGGCGCCGGACCATACTCGAACGCAGCCCCGCTGTCCGCTCCTGGCATGAAGTCCTGACCAGGGCCCGGGAGGCGCATGCCCGCCAGTACCGCAAGCTGCTGGAAAGCCACCAGACAGAGCGATCACGGAAACACGCAACCCGCCCGCGCCCGACGCCCGCACCCAAGTCACACGCAGACCGGGCACTGTAAGCGCCCCGGAAGACATCTGGTGCATGCGGCCAGAGCGGGGCAAGTGGCGGAACGGCAGACGCGGCGGACTTAAAATCCGCTACCCCTTCCAGGGTGTGTGGGTTCGACTCCCACCTTGCCTACGTGATGAACCGATTCCTCGACCTCGCGGCCAAACAAGCTGCCCGATCCGGATGCCGGTACCTGGTCGGTGCCGTGGTAACGAAGAGCGGCAGAGTCCTGATCTCCTCCTGCAACCGCTACCGCAACTCCCCAGGCATCGACTTCCAGCACGCCACGTTTCACGCCGAAGAGATGGCGCTGCGCCGCGCGCGGCATGTACGCGGCGCGGTGATCCATGTCGCACGCATCAACGCAGCGGGAGAGCCCCGGATGGCCCGCCCTTGCCAGCGCTGCGCCACTGCGTTGGTGGCCCGGGGCATCATCCGCGCCCACTACACCACCCCGGACGGGCCCGCGGTGGTCAACCTGACCTGAATGCCGGCAACTACACAAGCTGCCACCCCGCAGGAACAGCCACCCGGCGGCTCTCCGCCCCTAGAGGAGCCATGATGTGCACCTTCTTCCCGCACCCGTTCTCCTTGCCCGTGCATCGGGACTTCCCCCTGGGCCCCGGACACCCTGATCACTGCGCCCTGACAGCCCAGAAGGACGGGAACGGACCCGTGGTGACGAAGCACCGTTCGCCGGAATCCAGAACGGTCCCAGTCCGGCACCGAGGTGACGATCAAACAGACCGTCCCCGATCTGGTGGTGACCGGGATACCGTGCGGAAAGAATCCGCGCCACTGGGGCGGACAGGCACCGGTCCGGCAGGGAGAGCCTGTCACTGCGGAGACTTCGCCGGGCTGCCGGACTCCGTGGCCGAGGCAGGACGCCTCGCCTGCCAGCGGACCGCCCGAGTCACCCGTACCAAGCACAGGGCGATCGCAGCTGCCGCACACACCGCAGGGCTGGCCGAGCGCCCACCGATCACCACGGAGAAGCTGAACGTGCCCTATCAAACCCGTCCTGGGCACAAAGGGCTTGGCCCGCAGCCCGCCCGACATCACTTCGACGACCGTACCCGGCACTGCAACCCCCGGCACGGACAACGCAGAACGACACTGATGAAGACAGAACCCACCGTTGCTGGCCAGAACGAAAGCAATCCTCTGAGACCTGATCTCGAACAGCTCCCGGCAAAATCACCGGCTACTCCCAGACTGTTCCATCATCCGGATGCGAATGCTAGCCGTCCTCGACTCAGCCACCCTGGCACCCATTGCCTCTCGGAGTGTTAGCTCAGCTGGTCAGAGCAGGGGACTCATAATCCTCCGGTCGCGGGTTCAACTCCCGCACACTCCACAGGCCCCCCTCATACCCCTACACCCACCGCAGAGAGGACCCCTCGCATGGCTCTCCTATCTCCCACCGCAGGCCTGGTCATGCCATACAGACCGTTGGGCAAAAGCGGCCTGAAAGTCTCTGCCATCACCCTGCGCCTAGGACCTGATCCTGAGGGCCGCGAAAACAGAACGGCCCGATACGACACCGTCCGCCATGCACTCCAGCGCGGTATCACCCACTACACGCTGGCGCCACAGCTGTCTCCCAGCCCCAGCGATACAACTTGCCTACTGCCGCAGCCGCTGCAGTACCGACTGCGCCGGCACCGCGACGAGATCGTTCTGTCCGCTCATCCACCCTACGGCTTCCCCTGGCCGGAGCACCTGGGACTCAACTCCCGCAAGCACCTTACGGGCGCACTCGATACCCTGCTCACTGGCCTGGGCACAGGCTACCTGGACCTCTTCTGCGCGTACCGCTACGACCCCCGCATCCCACTGACAGAAACCGCCTCTGCCCTGGCCGACGCCGTGTACCAGGGTAAAGCTCTCCATGTGGGCGTCGCGGCCTGGGCGCCTGCCCCCACCCGGACCCTGGCAGCGCTCCTGCACACCTACGGCGTGCCGCTGACCGTGCACCAATCTGCGTTTTCCCTCACCCGCCCTCAGGCCAGTGACGGGCTCCTCGACATCCTCTCCGAGACGGGCACCGGATGCATCGCCCACCTGCCGCACCACAGCGGGCCGCCGTTACCCCATCGAGTACCTTCTTCCCCCCCCGTGCCGTGCTCCCTCGACTCAGACCATCCCGCTGACCTGCCTGCTCCTTCTCAGCGCGCATTGCGCCAGGTAGCCTCGGCGCGAGGGCAGACTCTCTCCCAACTCGCTGTGACCTGGGCACTCCAACAACCCACAGTCGCCAGCACAGCCGTCACCGCCTGCCACCCCTCCTGCCTCGAACATCATCTCCAAGCCTTGGATCACCTCAGCTTCAGCCTCAGCGAACACTCCGTCATCAATAACCACACTGCCCTGCAAGCTGACCTCAACTACTGTCCACCTGTCACCGTCCCGGACGTCCTAGAAGACTGCTGATACCGGCTCTGCGCTGGCGGACAGTCCGGCGCAGGCACACTCAACTCTTCGGACAGGCCCAACGCGACGGCTGGGCACGGTTAGCAGCGAGAAGCCTTACGACTTGGACGACGGGCAGACCACAGTGACAGAGGCAGGCGGCGCATCGACTGCACAACATGGATGGGACCCGGTGCGGACCGGGTGTGGAAAACTGCCCGCTACGAGCTATGGCAACTCAGAGGTCCAGCAAAAGCTCCGTGCCCTATCTGCCCCGTTCTTCCACGACACGACCGGAAGATCCAAACCAAACCCTGCAGACGTGACTTCCACCGTGTGCTAGCGGTTCGTTCACCGACTACCGCCGCGATGCAGCCCGCATCCCAGAACAACGCTGCAGCAGCCCACCCCTGTGCCTTCTCTGCCGGCCCGCTCTGCGACCCTACCGCCTCCAACGCTCCTCTTTTCGCTGACTTCTTCTTGCCTCGCTGCTCCCACATACCCACCGCCCCACTCGGCAAGGGGCACCCTCTCGCCGTCCTGCCTGCAACCTCCTTCTTATTCCTTGGACAGACCGTGGAAGAGAACTGCCTCCTTTGCGCCTCTCCCCTCACCAGCACCATTCACCCCGGAGGGCGTTGCTGCCCGGCATGCCTGTCCAACCTCCGCGAGGCCCTCGACAACCTTCCCCACCTCTATGTACGCCTCCATCTCGAATCCCCTTCTTCCCCCTGCAAGAGTGCCGAAGTCCCGGCCACTCGTCTTCCCTGGAAATATCGCACAGCCCCTTCGCCCCTGCGACTGCCCCTCCTTACCCATGCCACTACCTGCGTTCACGCTGTCCACACCTGGGCCGCTCATACCTTGCCCGGAAGCCTTCCTCTGCACCCCCTGCGTCCCGGACCCCTCCTGCAGCACCTCTGCCAGGCTTTATCAGCCGAGCTCCCGACGACTGTCCGCACTCTCGACGACGCCACCGACGCCAGCGTGACATGGGTTGCCTATCAGCGTGCCCGCTTCCTCCTTGGTTATGACGAGCCCGCCCGCCCCCTCCCCACCCCCTGTCCTAACTGCGACCTCCGTTCCCTCATCCGCCTTTCTGACGGCGCAGTTACCTGCCGGTCCTGTGCCGCCCACTGGCCGCATCACCCACATCACGGATCAGCCAAGCCTCCGTGAACCCCTACCTTCCTTCACCGTGGCTCGAACAGTCGCTTTGTTGGAAAATGTAGTCCACAACGCCCATGCGATCTTCAGGGAAAAGCGGGTGATGAGGCGGGAGACGGTAGTTCTCTGTACAGCAAGAGGTCCGATTGGTCACTTCATTGATGGTTCCTGAGTTGTTCGGCAGGTCTCCGGTCAGGGGCCAGGTGAAATTTCAATGGGAGGTTTGCGAATATTAATTCTGGTCCGTTGCCGTCATGGGTTGCCAGAGGAGTTACTGATAATGAAGGGGAGATTTTATCAATCACTTATCGCGGCAGGGTCAACGGTTCTCCTGAAGGTCGGCAGAGAAATAACCTGCTGGTTCTGGGGCTTGACGCCCCAGGGCAGCGCGAGGCGAGCACACACTGCTCTTCAGCGGGCCCTAAAGGTCATCCCGCCATCTTGGACTGGTCTGCGCCCGTGAGACGTTGCCGAACTATGCCACTGTTTCTGGAATCCTGATCTCCTTCCGGCAGCATCAAACCGGGACGGAGTGCGCGCTAACCCCGTACCGAGTTAACGGACAGTCTTTAAGCTGTTTGGTGCGGGGCGCGAACTTAACGAGCTGGTCAGTTTCGAGAGGTTTTCATTCGCTTCTTTAGGTTTAACCGAAGTCGGTACGGTCAAGTTGTGTGACGTTCACAGTTCATTCGGCACCAGCAACTCTGAGGCGTAATCTCGAGCTGCTGCCCAAACAGCTATCAATACGACTTGCAGGCGAGGAGTTCCCATGCCTCAGTTTCCATCGTTCAGCCGTCGCCAACTCAAGAAGGCCGCCACGCTAGACAGTCCACGGCATCGCTTGCTGACCACTGCCGAAGCGGCCGAGGCCGCAGGAGTGACCGCCGCATGCATCCGCCAATGGGCCCACCGCGGCTACCTCGCCCCAGTTGCCCGGCGCGGTAAGCATAATCTCTACCTTGAAGACCATGTTCTGCGCGTTGAGCACAGTCGTCGTGTGCGGTTGAATTCCTCCGAAACTTCGGATATGTCAGCCAGGTTATCAAAATAGACCACAGACTGAGAAGATTCCTATTGCAGACCCTCAAGGGAGCAGGAATGAGTAATCGAACCATGCCGGTCTTGGAGCGAAAAGTAACCTCTGCGGCAGCCGGTGCAGGAGCCGCTGCTACTGTAGTCTCGTTTGTCCTGTGGGTTTTGGAGACGTATATCTTTCACAGGCAAGTTCCTGAACCCGTCCAGAGTATGGTCTATCTATTCATCCCTTCAGCATTCGCACTTGCTGCAGGATTCTTAGCGCAGCATACTCACCGGCCAGAATCATCTTCGCCCAGTGAGGGTGTTGTGAGAGGGCAAGAGGACGTGCCGAGTCAACCTCAATCTTCCTCAATGACGCCTGGGAGTCACGAAAACTGAGAAAACCCCCGTAAGGATTATGAATCCTCAGGGCGGCGGCTGACCGGGTGACGCGTGACGGTGCCATAAAAAGCGAGGCTCCCGGGCTGTTGAGTGAGATGTTCATATCTCATCTCTTCGGCCGGGGAGCTTTGCAATGCAGCCGGACATCTTGTGACGATGCCCGTGTGGCGTCGTTGACCGGTCGTGATGCTGGATTTGACGGGTGAGTAGATAGCCGGGTGGGCTGCTGAACTGTCTGCATTGAATAGTGCCCCGCGGTGTCTGTAGTAGTGGTGCGGGCGGTGGCGCCTGTCGGCGTACTGCCTTGGCTGGCTCTGGATAGATTTTCGTGGGCGGAGATCAATCCAGGAATGCGGCCCGGTTGGTGCAGCGGCGTCTCAAGTGTGCGATCAGGACGACGCGTTGCCGCAGTAGCGGGACGCCAGCGCGGCCACTCATGATCCGCTTCTGGAGCTTCACATCTGTGACACGGCCTTCGTTCATCCCGGAGCTGTAGGGAGTGGTGACGCCCTGGACCGCCGCGTCCTGGTCCTCGCGGATGCCCTTTGCCGGACCCGCCAGGGTCGGATGTCCGCAGGTGGCGAGCTTCCCGAGCTAGCCGGGCAGTCCGGTGGCGTCGCGCTGGTCGACCATGGTGGCGAACTGGCGGATCAGTTCGTGGACGTGTGCCAGTTCCGGGCAGTAGCTGAACAGCAGCTGGAGCTGCTCCTGGGCCTCCAGGTGCCGCCGTTCGGGTGGGGTGATGATTCCGTTCACCGGGCGACCTGGAGGGGGGGATGGTGCACGTGTCTGCGGAGCTGGCATGCCGTTCGTCCTGCGTCAGGGTGCGACGGTGGTTTTGATGCGTTGGTAGTGCCCGCGATAGCCCTTGGCGGTCAGTTGCTGGTGCAGGGTCTTGGCGTTGTGCTCGCCCTCATCCCAGCGTTGCCGCAGGCAGTCGAGGTAGGGCGCGAGGGCTGTGGGCGGGCGGAACCGGGTGCGACGGACTACTTCCTGCCAGCTCTCGGCGCGGGCGTACTTGTGCACGGTGCGCCGGTTCAGTCCGAGCTCACGGGCGATCGCGTGGATGCTGCGGCCCGTGCCGGCGCGCTCGTGGACGGCCTCGAACAGGCGTTTTGCGTGCCGCCCGGCTCGCGTCGTCTCCAGCGTCACTCCGGCGTCCGCGGAGGGCTGTGGCTCCTCGTGGTGCTCAGCCGGCGGCGGGACGGCGGTTGCCAGACAGGCGCGGTGCGCGACCGCGACGTCCTGGACCCGTCGCGAGAGCCCCAGCCAGAGGTGGAAGAGGTCGCTGACCTGCACTGCTTCCGGAGCACCGTCGGTGATCCCCTGCCGGTAGGTCAGCGAGCCGTCCCGGCACACGATCTCCACCCCGGGCGGGGTGCTCTCGTAGCCATGCGGCCAGTGCGGCGGCATCGTGCCTCTCTCACAAGGTGATCGGCAGGCGGGTGTCATCGTCGACGAGCAGGGTGCCGTACACCTCTGCGTACAGTGCGAAATCGTCCACACCCAGCACCCCGCGGCGTCACGGTGATCGGCAAAGGCACTCTCATCAGCTGGAACAGCACGCTGGTCTGCGGCAACGGCGCGCTCAGCAACCCCAGGAGCCGAGCACCGCCCCGCCCGGCAAGCAGGACACCGACCGTCTCCACCAGGTCCTGCAACAGCTGGGTACGGCGCTGGTAGCGCGCCGTGAGTCCGTCGACCTGCTCGGCAAACGTGACCTTCATGCAGGCCGGGTTCTCGCAGTACAGGCGGCGCACGCTCAGCTCGATGCGCATCGGCTGGCCACCGATCGCCCTGTCGGTGAGATGGCGTACGTAGCGGCTGTGCACCCAGTCGTTGGTGATGGCGCAGCCCGTACACCGAGCAGGGCTCTTGTCACGCGTACGAGCATGGACGATCACGGCAGGGCCTGTCGCGTCGACGGAGACAACCATCACGTCTGTTAAATGCGGCAGCAGGGAGGGAAGTTCGATGCCACACAAGAAGAGGATGCCCGGTGCCGGGGAGTTCGCGCCATACGTTTCCGGGCTGATCTCCGCCCACGAAAATCTTGCCAGGGTCACTCGGACGAGTACGGGGACAAGTACCGTCAGGTGACGTGCCCCCAGGGCCACCACAGCATCGGCTGGCGACCGCACCAGCACAGGCCCGACTACGTGCAGTCCCTCGTCACCTTCGACCGGCAGCACTGCGCACCCTGCCCAGTGCGCGCAAAGTGCACCCACGCCGCCAACTCTCCCCGCAAGCTCGCCCTGGGCCCGCGCGACGAGCACGAGGCGATCCGGCGCGTCCGCCAACTCCAGGAAACGCCCGAGTGGCAGCAGCATTACAACCGCCGCGCGGGCATCGAGGGCACGATCGGACAGGGTCTCCGCCACTGCGGCCTGCGCCGGACCCGCTACATCGGCCTGGAGAAAACCCGGTTCCAGCACGTGCTCACCGCCGCTGCCCTCAACCTCGTCCGTACCGACGCCTGGCTGACCGAAACACCCTTCGCCACAACACGCGCCTCACGCTTCACGCGCCTTCGCCCCGCATAGAGCACCGCCGAATTCGCCGACGGTGTCCCACAGGGGACATGACTGGTCAAAGTGACCCTACTGCGCACGAAACTCGATGACTGCAAGACATATCTCTACCAGCGGTACAGCGAGGGCTGCCGCAATACTTCCCAGCTCTTCCGTGAGGTCCGTGACCAGGGATTCAAAGGAGACCGCAGCACGGTCAACGCCTACATCCGACAGCTCAAGCTCGGCACTGTCCCGCCTCCATTGTCGTGGACACCGCCCAAGCCTCGGCGGGCTCTGAGGTGGATCTTGACCGACCCGGTGCTGCTGCGGCCGGGCGAGCTGCAGGGGCTGAAGGAGATCCGAGCCGCTTGCTCCGAACTGGACGCCGTCGTCCGGCACGTCCGCGACTTTGGCTGCCCTCATGCACGAGCGGCGAGGCGACGGACTTCCGGGCTGGATCGAGTAAGTTCGTCGTGACGACCTGCCTCACCTGCACCATTTCGCCGATGGCCTGGAACGCGACCGGGATGCGGTCATCGCTGGGCTCTCCAGCCACTGGAGTTCCGGCCAGGCTGAAGGTAAGTCACCCTCAAGCGTGCCGGCTACGGCCGCGCCAACCCCGAGCTCCTCCGCATCGGGATCCTTATGAGAACCTGACCGGCACCGTCACAAGATCAGCGCCAGATCAATGAGATACGCCAACAGCACTGGCACAGGGGCCCCTGACACCGTCCTGAGGCAAGGGGGCACATGAAGCGCCACACCGATGTCCCTGGGCGGAACCTGCGCAAGCCCTCCGCTATCGAGTACTTGAAGACGCTGCGGCCATCGTCGGCGTGCCTCTCTCCAGCGGCCCGCCTGCCATGCCGACTCCCGGCATATTCACCTCAACGCACGCCCAGTACACTCCCGTACTCATACCAGCGGCGCCATGCGTCACGAACGAGCGCGAGCTGCGCTGCCGTATTCCGTTGTGACCCGCATGGCGTGTCGCTCTTCATCAGACCGCCGAACCCGGACCACGTCCCGTCGACATCTGTCGGCCTTCCTGCGCGGGGCCGGCACCCCTGCCCCTCTGCTACCTCCGTGACGGTCTCCAGGCCGTCGGCAGAGAGGCAGGCCCCCGCCCCGTCGTGGGTAGCGCGAGCTAGAGGCGGCCGGGCGGGGCTCCAGCGCCCGCGTTGATGAGCCCTTTCAGATAAATCACGTCGGCGTGATAGCCCGCCCGACGGCGCTGGCACCAGCCCGATCGCCTGGGCCTCCGGCGAAAGCCGTGTCGTCGCGGCCCGCTACGTCCGCAAAGACCGGCTTGCCGATGCCCTGCAGGCCCAGGCCTTCTCCGCCCTGAGTGCTTTCCCGGCGCCCGCAGGTATGACGACAAGCAGCAGGTTGGGGAGGTCGGCTACAGCTCCCCCCCCTTTGGCAGGTCAGCAATCAACTCGTCGGCATCTCACGGATGCCTCGAAACCTGCGCCCGCTACGACGAAGTAACTGAATGGCCGCCCACCCTTCCCCGCGCCAAGGGTGTGTCCGGCTAGACCCTTTTGTTCTGCGGGACAGGATGGAATAATTTCACTGAGTAGACAAATGGGTATCGCTTACGTACAGGCCAAGGGTGTCAGGCCATCAAAAATCACGTTCTTCGTCGATTGGATATTCGACTCAGGCTTTTCATCTGCCTGCAGTCGGGCAGATGGGCCGTTTATTCTTGCGGCTGCCGCGCGAGTCCAGGGTTTCCGAAGTGCGCCAGGTGAAGTAAGTGGGCTAATCCCGGGCCGGCTCGGAGGGCTGCTGATGATCAGGGTCGGAAGAATCGAAGAACTCCAACTCGCCGAGCCTTGCCTCGATGTAAGCCCGCATTCGAACGTGGTAGAGAGATGCGAATGAATTCAGCTCTTCGATGCGTCGTTCGATTTCGGTGATGGCTTCATTATGTGCTGCCAGCCCTGTTGCGTACTCCTCCTCCGCCTGCCGGCGGGTGCCCTCAACGTCCCGCTGGGCTGCTTGCCGCATCCCTTCCGCCCTGGCCTTGGCCTTGCGCATGACTTTTTCTGCCTCGGAGTTAGCCTGCTCCACTACTTCGCGGGCTTCTTCTCGAGCGCTGCTCAGGAGACGATCGGCGGTCTCTTGGGCGGCACCGAGCAGGCGGGAGGCAGTAATTTCTTCACCCGAGACCTTCATCGATTCTTCTCCGGCCTCCAGCCCGCCCTCGAGTTCGGCTACCCTGAGCATTAGAAGAGATATGTCATTTTCTATGATATCGAGAAATCCGTCGACGTCATTCATGTCGTACCCTTCGCGCAGTCGCACGGTTTCGAACTTCTTGGCGCGAATATCCTTGGGTGTCAGCATTACCCTCGTGTATTCCCTTGAACGGTCTGGCGGGCTCTGATGGTCTGGCGATTGTCGTGAATGTGTAATGACGAACCGATCTTCCGTGTCGCGAGAGATGTGTAACCCTGGGGTGCGTCCATGGCTTGCCTTGGAGAGGGCCCGTGGCAGCGGCTACTGAGCCTGCGCTCGTAACTGTCGTCGGATCGTTCAGGTAGGGCGGCGGGCTGGCCTGGTTTTCGGTTGGGCGCCGCTTGCAGGAGTTTGCCGCATTGTTGAATCCCGCAGAGTCTGTGTCGCCGGACACATGGAAACGGTCGGGATCAGTGAAGGCTGTGCGTACATGCGATGGAAACTGGGTGATGGAGCGGCAGACTTAGCAATAGAGCTGGTACCGCCAGTCGGACAGCAGTCCGATAAGTGCGAATACGGTGCCGGCCCGGAGCGCTTTCGGAGTGCAACTTCGAACCGTGGCGAATGCTTGTGCAACATGACTGTTCAGCTTCTATGGACTTCTGGTGCCTCTGATGTGGGAGTTCCTTTTCCGGAGAGAGGGCCCACTGGATGCCCGGCAGGCGCTCCGTTCCATTCTTGGGGGTGATGGCTGGTTCCCGGATGACCTGGGGGCTGATTCTGCCCCCGCCTTACGTTGGGTGGCAGTACGACGAAAGTGGCACTGCACCCCCAGCTCTCCCAGGGAAAATGCCTGGCCCAGGCCGGACCGGCGCCGGAAGACCGCCCTGCCGCCAGACCTGTCGACGGCCGTTGCCGGGGGCGTGGATGGCCTGGAACCAGCCATTCACAGCCAGGCTGACACGCAGCTGCTCCGCAGCCCGGCGCAATATTTTCCACCAGTGAGCTACCCTTTGCGGTTCCTTGTTTTTCCGACGGTACGGTGTGAAGGGAGTCGTAGATGCCGTTCTCCCTTTCCATCGGGTCCGGCTGGAAATTCACCCATGCGGAATACCTGCCCGCACTCGGCGCGGGCGTGTATAACCTCGCCGAGGTCCTGGCCGAACCACATGCGGGCTTCCTGACCGAACACCTCGCCGTCAACGCCATCGCATCAGTGGCTATCGGCCTGCTGATGGCATTCAGACTGCGCCGACCACGCGCGACAGCCACACTGGCGGTGATCGGCGACTGGTTCGTCTATGCACCCGCCGCAGTGCTGCTGGCACTATTCACCCTGGCCCAGCGAGGCAGAGTACGCACGGCCTGGACGGTGGGCACCCTGCTGACAGTAGTGAACGCATTCACCCCCTGGATCAGGGGCTTCCCGCCCTACGACGTGCTACACATTGCCTCCTACAGCAGCGGGGCTATGGCCTTCGTCGTCGCCCCGGTCATCGTGGGCGCCTACCTACGCACCAGGCACGTACGGATCGTCTCGCTCTCGGAATACACAGACCGTCTCGAGCGGGAGCAGCAGTTGCTGGCCGAGGCGGCCCAGGCTGAGGAGCGCACCCGTATCGCCCGGGAGATGCACGATGTGGTCGCGCACCGGATCACCCACGTCGTCGTACATGCCGGCGCCCTCGAGCTCGGGGCGGACAAAGGTGCGGAGTGGGTGACCAAGCGGGCCGAGCTGATCCGCACATCAGGCACCCAGGCCCTGGATGAACTGCGCGGCATTCTCGGTTTTCTACAGCCGTCCGGACACGACTATGAGTCCGCACCACTGGAACCGCCGGAGGTCCGGGCCCTGGAGCGGCTCGTGGACGGCACCCGAGCCACCGGCACCCAGGTGAACCTGTCGAGGGAGGAGTCGGCCACCACAGTGCCCACCGCCCTACGCGCCACTGCCTACCGGGTAGTCCAGGAAGCTCTGACCAACGCCGTCAAGCACGCCCCTGGGGCGCCCATCACCGTCGAAGTGTGCTACCCCCCGGGCACCTTGCTGATCCGGGTCACCAACGGCCCCACCGCCACGCCGGCGCGCGCCATCCCTGGGGGAGGCAACGGCCTTGCCGGACTGCGCCGCCGCGTCCGCGAACACGGCGGAACCTTCACCACGGGACCCACCACCGAGGGCGGGTTCCATGTCGAGGCCCAACTTCCCCTGGGCCACGGGGCGTCCAGCCCGTTCCCCGCACAAGGAGAGAAATGATCAAAGTTCTGCTGGCCGACGACGACGTCATCGTCCGGGAAGGACTCAGCACGATCCTGGACATCGCCGACGAGATCCACCTGGTAGGCCAGGTCTCCGACGGCGCACAAGCCGTCGAAGCCGCACGTTCCCTCCAGCCGGACGTCATCCTGATGGACATCCGCATGCCCCGCGTCGACGGCCTGACCGCAACCACAGCGATCTGCTCCGAAATCCCCAATCCCCCCAAAGTCATCATGCTCACCACATTCGGCCAGGACGACTACGTACGCTGCGCCCTGCAGGCAGGCGCAGCCGGCTTTCTGCTCAAGGACTGCGGCCCCGAAGTGCTCCTCCAGGCCATCCGGGTCGTCCACGCTGGCGAGGCCATGCTCGCCCCCGCTGTCACCCAGCGCCTGATCCGCTCCTACACCGCCCTCCCGCACCTGAGCGCCGAACAACAACAGGCCCTGCACACTCTCAGCCCCCGCGAACGCCAGGTTCTCGAGGGCATCAGACAGGGCAAGTCCAACGCCGACATCGCCACCGAACTCTTCATGAGCGAAGGCACCGTGAAATCCCACGTCTCCAGCATTTTCAACAAACTCGGCGCCGCTAACCGCGTCCAGGCTGCCCTGCTCGCCTACACCGCCCGGCTCACCGAGTAGCCCGAACACCAAGGGCCGCCCACATGCAAGTGGCTGGTGGAGAAGCTGCAGCGAGTAAGGACCTTGATCCCTCCCGCAGAGGCTTCGCTACCAAGATTCACCTGAGTGCGGGCGGCCGCTGCCGCGTGTATTGCCGATTCTGGCACCGGGTTGGCGCGCCAGCTGCACCAAGCGCAACGCCTTGACACGCTCTCAAGCTGATGCACCATCAGCTGCTGGGGCAAGCTGACTGCGTACGAATGTGGTGATGTGGGCGGATGAGGCTGATTCGTTGGAGTGGAAACCCCAACGCCTTTGATCCAGAGGAACGGACGGTTCGTCAAGAAGGCTTGAGCCACGCAACGGAACCCCGGCAAATCAGTGTTCGACCGAGACCGTTGATCTGGGAGTCTCCGTCGCAGGATGAGTCCGTGCATCCCTCGTGAAGGCTGTGCGGCCGAGGGCGTGTTCGCACCGGGGCACCTCGGCGAGCTGAAGCCGACCCAAGATTTCGCGCTGATCGACTGCCGTGCCCGAGGAGATCGGGACCGTCCAGCGGCGGGCGCGGCTGCTGCCCTCGCGGGTCGTGGTGCACTTCGTGCTCGCTCTGGCGCGGTTCGAGACGGGTGCGGCTCTTTCTGAGTGAGGAACGGGGAAGCGAAGCGAGTACCTGTTTCAGCAGCGGGCCGGGCGCGCGTTAACGTGTGGGGAGATCCGAGGAGGGGCTGTGGCATTGGGGAGGAAGGGCTCGCGCCGCATTGTCGTGGACGGGGAGACCTATCGGTGGCGGCTGCGCCGCAGGCCCACTTACAGCCAGGGACTGTGCTGGACGCCCTGCACCTACGCCGTCGGACACGCCGACCGCCCGGGAACGACGCTGGTGGTCACCACCGGCCAGCCGCACTTCAGTAACTGGATCGGCAGAACGGGCGCCCCGATTCTTCCCTCAGAAGTAGCGGACCACATTCGCACCGCGCTCGCGCGAGGCTGGGCCCCGGATCGCCCGGGCTCTCCCTTCGAGCTGGACCTCTCCCACGGGTTCGCCTCCGGGTACGGCTCTTTCTGAAAGAAGTGACTGTCAGGCCGTGAGGGCGTATCTGCCCTGGTCACAGGCTGGGTAGAGGCGTTGATGCTCCCGGGCGAGATGATGCTTCCAGTAGGCGTCGAGGTCGCCGTTGGCCGCGACAGCACGGAGCTTGAGGACGGCTTCGGCGCCGTCGAGGCCCCAACGGGCACCGCTGATGTCGAGGCGGTCGGCGATGAGATGGCGGGCGGCTCCCTCGATGATCCCCGTGGCGATCGGCCAGCCGGCGGCGAGGGCCTGGTCGTAGTGGAGGAACTCGTTGTTGTTCCGCAGGTAGCGGACACATGCGTCCACGCCGCGGTGTTGCTCACTGCTCAGCTCGGTGTGGTCGGCCTGGTCCTGGATGGCGTCGGCGACCTCGATGGCATGACCTGCGAGAACAGCGAGGGCATGAGTGGCGACCCAGTTCTCGGTGGCTTTGTCGCCGGTGCGGTGGAAGCACCAGGACGCCGCCCAGATCTTTTCCAGGACGTGGATGATGTCGATGACGATGTGGACGTCGACATGGCGGAGGCGGGCTTCGGCCTGGACCAGATCGAGCTGGTGGCGGGCGCCGTCGACCAGGACCACCCATCTGCGACGATGGCGGGGGTCGCGGGCTTCAGCGTGATCGAAGACCTTCCGGACTACATGTTCCGCATCGTGGCGGACCGAACCGCACAGCCACTTGCCCCGGGCGATGGGGCCCGGCTGCGGGATGTAGTGGGCGGACCGTCCGCCGGGCGGGGTGATCACGTCGTGCGGGCAGCGCGGTGCGGAGTCGGCATCGTAGACCGCGCCAAGCGTGGCCATCCGCTTCCGGGCGCTCTTCTCTCCGATGGCCAGACGGGTGCGGAACGTTCGTTCCCGATGCGCGGCGGCCTGCCGGGTGGCTTCCCGCAGCGCCTCGGGCCGCATGACGATCCCTTTGCCGTCGACGGAAACCACCAACACCTTGGAAGCGGTGCACGGTTGAACGATCCGCGCATCATAGAAGGTGTCGATGTCCGGGGCGGCCTCGACGAGTAGGCGGGCGAGCTGCCGCTTGCCCAAGACCGGACCACACCGACGGCAGATCGCCTCCCCGGCGGCGTCGTAGGACACACGGATCGCGGTCTGGACCGCGAGGCGAGCCAGGCCGCGCGAGTGCCGGCCCCTCGACAGTGAGAGAGCCGCGTCCGGCCGGGTGCACGTTGGCCACCTCCAGACGCCGCCACGCGCAGCGGGACACCGTCACCGTTCCGAACACCGTGGCCAGCAGCCGCCCATGGCCCCTCTCCAGACGCGGCCGGAGCAGATCATCGGCGCCGACCACGTACGGCCGTCGCCTTTCCACGGCCTCTTGCTCGTGTTGCCCCCTCAGGTCCAGATGCTCCTGGAGCAGCTGTCGCAGCAGGTCACGGCCCCGGACTTCGAGGAGTTCCTCCAGCTCGTGATGCGCCAGCCCGCCCGCCTCCGGCGAGGCCAGATCCGTCACGAGCACCCTGAACAAATTCGGCGCCGCCTCAAAGCAGTCAGAACTCGACGGCACCGCTGACCGTCGTCAAGCAGTACATCGAGAACCAGCAACGCCCCGCCGGCTGAGGACAACACTGCGGACTCGTGCACACGGCGCGGGTCAGAACAGCCCTGAGATGGCCTTCACCCCCGCCGTAAACGGCGGAGCACTGGCCAAGATCAAAGGTAGAGAACACCAGCGCAACGACCAGGAGCCTCGCGTCGTCACACCCTCTGACCAGCCCGTTTCACCCTGCAGAGACAGGTTGAAAGAGGTTCAGTGAACCTCTTTCGTGCGCCCAGTAGAGCAGGAGGTGGCACCGTGACGTAGCGGTGTTCTTGCTGTTCGGAAGCTCGTCGTCGCCTGCCGGTGGAAGTCCGGTCCGGGTAGCTGCCAGGAGGCCCGGTAGCAGGCTGGCGGCGTCGGAGGGAAACGTCCGGCGTCGAAGCCCAGCGTCAAAGGCCCTGTAAAGGGGGAGCGACGATACGGTCCGTAGCATCACGCGAAGCCTGCGGCGTCGTTACTCAGCCACCCTTTCGGGTGGAACGAGGGAGTGCCGAGCCTCTCGAAATCGGGGCGAAGGCCATGGAAGCGGTGAAGATCCTGGACGGGCAGCCGTGAAGGACTCCCCGGCGTATGGGGCGCGGAACGTATCGAAGGTGGCGGCGGGAACTGGGGAGGCCCTCCCCGGCCCGATGACCTGCGGATATTCGTCATCGGAAGCGGCGCGTCCTATAACCGGCGATCCCGGGAAGTGGGCGCGGGCCGGGTGGGCGTCGGAGGTGGCCGTAGTACCGGTTGCAGCCGGGAGACAACACAACTCCCGGTGAGGGAAGGGCCACTGCTTCGTCGGTGCGTGTGGTGTGAAGGAGGGGCCCGGTGAGTGCCCAGGTGGCTATTCCCGCCGTCGGGGGACGTTCTCCCTCGGATACGGTCCGTGCCTTGCAGCATGCGCTTTACCGGGCGGCCAAGGCCGATCCCGGACGGCGGTTCCATGCGCTGGCAGACAAGATCCACCGCAGGGACGTTCTGCGGCGCGCGTGGGCTGCGGTGCGTGCGAACAATGGCGCACCAGGCATCGATAACACCACCCTGGCCCACGTTGAGGAGTATGGCATTGACCGTCTTCTCGGTGAGCTGGCTGGCGAGTTGCGGGCGGGCCGGTATCGGCCGCTGCCCACCCGGAGGGTGCTGATCCTCAAGCCGGGGACCGCGGGGGAGCGCAGGCCGCTTTCCATTCCTTCGGTTCGCGACCGGATCGTGCAGGCCGCGCTGAAGATCGTGCTTGAGCCGGTCTTCGAGGCGGACATGCTCGACTGCAGCTTCGGGTTCCGCCCGAAGCGGTCGGCGCACGATGCCCTGCAGGTGCTCGTAGACGAGCACGCGCGAGGGCGCCGGTGGGTGGTGGAGACGGACATCGCCGAGTGCTTCTCGGCGATTCCGCATGACGAGTTGATGCAAGCGGTTGAGGAGCGCGTGTGCGACCAGTCCGTCCTCAAGCTCCTGCGGCAGATCCTGCGGGCTGGAGTGCTGGAGGACGGGCGGGTGCGGCGGCCGGTGACAGGGACACCGCAGGGCGGCGTTGTTTCGCCCGTCTTGTGCAACATCTACCTGCACCGGCTCGACCGGGCCTGGGACGAGCACGACGGGATCCTGGTGCGTTACGCCGACGATGCCGTCGTGATGTGCTGGTCACGCAGCCAGGCCGAACGCGCACTCGCGCGGCTGACCGAGCTGCTGGCCCAACTCGGCCTGGAACCCAAGGCGTCCAAGACCCGCATCGTGCACCTGCAGACGGGCGGGGAAGGTTTTGACTTCCTCGGTTTTCACCATCGCCAGGTGTGTTCACGCGGGCTGCACGGGCGCCGGCGGTTCGAATTCCTCGCCCGCTGGCCCTCGGACAGGGCCATGCAGCACGCCCGCGACCGAATCCGGGAAATCACCGGACGGCGCTGGCTCCCGCTGCGAGTCGAAGCGATCGTGGAGGAGGCCAACATGTTCCTCCGGGGCTGGATGGCGTATTTCAAGTACGGCCATTCCGCCCGGCGCTTCAGCAAGATCGGCCGATACGCAGAGAAGCGGATCGCGCACTTCATCAGCAAGAAGCACCGGCGCAGCCGGGCCTTCGGATGGTGGGTACTCGCGGTCTCGTCCTCGAACCGGCTCGGCCTGATCAGCCCTTACGGAACCGTCGTTGCACCCAGGGCAGGCAAGCCCTGGCGGGAGAGACCGAATGCCGCCGGTGAACGGCGTCGGTGAGCCGTGTGCGGGAGAACCGCATGCACGGTTCGAAGCGGCGGGGGCTGGAAACGGAGCGGATGTACTCCGCCACCGCGCCAGCCCCCGACCCTACAACCTGAATAGTCGCTGGTCAGGAGGGTGCGGACTGCAGCGGTGATGGTTCCGGTCCGGTTTGGTGGAGTATCGGGTCCGGTGCAGGATGTGTCAGGTCTTCAGCCGGGCGTAGGCGCGTTCGCCGGGGGTTCGCAGTCTGGCGTGGCCGTGGGTGCGGGCGGTGGCGCCGGCTCTCTGGCAGGCGCGGGTCGGCCAGGACGAGGATCTGCCGGGTGAGGCACGCCTGGAGGGTTCTGTGTGCCCGGGCCGCGGTCAGGTCGTGCATCCTCCCGGCAGTGCGGGGGAGAGCTACAGAGGGGTCCCGTCCGGGCGAGTGATGGCCTGCATGTTGATGCTGTGCCGTCGGTGCTTCTGCGAGAAGTACGGCTCGTCCGCGGCGACCCGGTCGGTCGGGATCAGCGTCCCGTCAACGACGGCGAAGTCGCCCTTACCCAGGCCCACCAGGGCCGCCCGCGGGCCCGGGTACCCAGATCGCGAGGGCCTCAAGGGTATCGGCAGGCTGTGGACTCCGGGACACCGAAATCGGCACCGACCTGTGCGAACGTCTCGTTCTTCCGCATTGAAGACCGGGTGTCGAGCTCACGCTGACGGGCGTGGATCTGCTACGAGACATGCTCGACCAGCTGATAGGAGACGTCGAGCGTGGCTTGATGCGGGATCAAGCAGGGTTCCTTGGGACGAAGCATGGTGCGTAGAGAGCACCAGCGCAAACGACCAGGAGCCTCGCGTCGTCACACCACTCCTCTGGCCAGCCCGTTTCACCCCCCAGAACCAGGATGAAAGAATTTCAGCAAGGGGTGCTGTTGCTCGAAATCTTGAATCGACGTTTTCCCAAGCTGTCCCAGCCACGTTCTCGCGCAGTCGTACCTCCCCAAATTCCGTATGGCTCTGGGGCTTTCTGCGCATGTTCCAGGCATTCGTTTGTAACGGGACATGAACCGCATATCTTGAGAGCTATCTCGGTTTGCTCTCCTTCCCTTCTTCCTGCGATGAAAAACAGTTCAGGATCAACATCGCTACAGGCCGCTCTTTGGTACCAACTGGCGAGAGTGTGGAGCCCCATGAGGTAGCGGGGGAGTCGTCGTCTGGAGAGCGGGTCGATATCAGGAGAGCTAATTGGACGTGTCACGCTGGCTCAAGTTTTCAAGCGGGATGATTGTTTGATGCTGCGATCTGCTTCCTGAGCTAAATCCCCACTCTTGAAAGTTGGGGCCAGCTTGTGTTACGCCAGTCGTAGCGATCGATCTGGTGACTGTGCTGCCGAGGGCGGAGGTAAGAAGATGCCCGTGGCGTGAGTTGACGCGCTTCACGAAACCTACTTCGGTATGGGCAGATGCGTTTACCTGTCTATGATGCATCCTGCACTTGCCCTTGAGCCTCACACGATCGTATCCGTCGTTAAAAGCTTTATTCGTACACGTGCGTACAACTTTAGTTTAGGGACCGTCTGGCTGGTGAGTCTGCAGCAGCAGGTGAGGGCGCGGGCTGCGGCGTCCCGGGAGTCATGTCATGGTGCGTTTCGTCGGTCCATCGATGGCGGCTCAGCCGCTCAACAAGCTTTGTTGCCGCCTCACTCTGGTCCGGCAAGATCACGCAAACGAAATGACTTGCCAGCAGGTTCTTGTGGTGCGACACGACAGCGTATCCAGACCTTCTGTTGCGCCCGGGGTACAGTAAGACCAGGCGCTTCAGGAAGGAAATGAAGGGGTGCTCAATCGGCGACTGCTCTGTTCAGCACTGCCCCTGGAAAGCGTTGACTACTTCTGCATGGGCCTGTAAGTATTCCTGTGGACCCCATGGTAGTTGATCTAGAGGCGGGGCGACGAGCGTATTGCTGGTCATGGGTGACCGCGTCTATCCCTGGATCTACCTGTCCGGACTTCATGGGGTTTCCAAACTTCTAAGAGGATTCGGACCCAGCATGGTCCGGAGTGTCAGGAATAAGTGAAAGCGTAAGGCGCTGGCGCCTAATTCTATGAGCCGGGCTGGATCTCGAAATCGTATACCTAGGACTGAGGGGCGTGAATTCTTGCCTACCTACCCTTCGCTCACGCACGCGTTGACGGAAATTTCCGTCAATCTCGCCTGGTTCCTATCCTCTGCGGAGGAAGATCAACTCGACCCGACGGTTTCCATTAAAGAGCTGGAAGGGATGGCGTCCGTCTTGGAAAGGCTGTCCGAGTCTCAAATGGCTGATCTTTCGGATTCCCTCAGCTGGCTAATGGCCCAAGAGACCTCGGCGGTCCCGCGAAAATTCCTCTCATCGCTCTTGAGTATGTTTGGTGTCAGGGAATTCGAGAGTTGATTCGCGTATGTGACGCAGAATCACTACCTCCGAGAGGGCGCTAGCGCTCGGCTCCTGGACTGGACAGCAACTTCTGAGGATTTTTCTTTGGAGAGGCGGTCATGATGGAGCGAAGATCGGTTCGCGGAAGGCTTTTTCTCAGCTTTGATGCCGTGGCTCTGCCTTGACTCGTCTTCGAAGCGCAGCCACGTGCCCTGGTCCCTCAGTGTCTTTCCCTGCGCGGCCAGATTTCGGGTTCATCCGCGAGGCCCGCCCGATGGCTCCTTCGAGTGCAGAGACTCCGCACCGCCCTCCAGCTGGGCCGTATTGCCAGGCATGGGCCGGCTTCCGCGACACAGGCATCCGCCCGGCCGCCACTGGCAGAGAAGCCTCTACGGCAGGCAACCCGGCAGTCTCAAAACGGACTTGCTCTCTTACGGCCTGGTGCCCCGAGGGCACCCCCATTGGGATACCTCACCACACCGTCATGCATCCGCAGGCTGATCCGCCGTCACTCCGAAGGGAAAATCCCAGTTCATTGAGGGCTTCTGCAATCAGCGAAGACTGCGTTCCGTATTGGGTGCCAGTCTGGAAGTCTTTGACGGTGGTGACCGAGAGGCAATGCAGTCTGATGTGGCCAATTGACCGCAAGTCGGAGCCTTCGGGCATGTGTCAGACTGAGGGTCTTTTCGTTCTCTGGTCAGGAAGCTATCCGAACGCAGTCACCGTGCGGCGGCGGGGAAGTGTGAGGACACAAACCACGTCGGCAGGGCTGTCGCCACCGTTCATATCATCGAGACTGCCTGGCGCTTGAGGCGAGAAGGATTTAAGGAGACATGGGCCGTACAGAATCCTCTGCAGAACGGAGCTTTCTATTTTGTGGAAAATCAGGCGCCCTGGCCTCACATACTCTATAGTTTCCCCATGGCGCAGAAAATCATCACCATCTACACCGACGACCTCACGGGCCAGGAGTCCGCAGAGGCGGAAACTCACATCTTCTCCCTGGATGGTGTGGCATATGAAGTCGATCTCGGGCCAGACAGCTACGAGAGGTTGCTCGAAGCGGTGGCCCCCTTCGTGAAGGCCGGTCGCAAGCAGGGGAAGGGTAAGAAGTCGTCGGACCGGGGCGCTGGAACCCGGCCTGCTGAAGACACTGCCAAGATCCGTGCCTGGGCCAAGAAGAACGGGTACAACGTGAACGATCGTGGTCGCGTACCAGCTGGTATTCGTGAGGCTTACAGCAAGGCATAGCAACGGCTGACAGGATGAGTTGCCCGTCCCAACCTGATGTGAGGGGGACGGGCGGTTGGGCTGTGCGTAGTGGCGAAGCTCCCGGTAGATGGGTTGTCGACCAAGATCGACTGCCTGCACTGGGAGCTTCGTGTGCTTCTGATCCTCCGTCTCCGGGAGTGACGTCATGGGCTATTGAGGGTGAGTCCGGTTTCGGTGATGAAGCTGTTGAGGAGGCCGGGGCGGTGCTACATTTTCTGAGTCTGACCCGGGTCAAATCGGCGAGGGCGTCGATGCCGCAGGCGGCCATGTTGGCTAGGGCACATTTGAGGTGCGACCACACACCCTCAGCGGGGTTGAGGTCCGGTGCGTACGGGGAGGGATCCGGGAGGCCGCCAGTCAGGTGCTGTGTGCTGCTTCGAGTTGTCCTGTACCAGTACGAGGTTCCCGCCGAGCTGCTGGTGGGCCGTGTCGAGGGGGCGGGCGAAGCCGTCCTCGCGAAAGCCTCTCTTTCTGTGTTCCTGCGGCCAAGGTGGACGATCATCTGGTAGACCAGCCGCATGCGCTCGCCAGGCCTGCAGCAGACGAGACCGGCCATGCAGATCCGTCCGGAGACCCTGACACGGGTCCGGACCACGGGTGTGACGCCTCGGTGGGACCAGGCGCGTGCTTTTGTGGCCGCAGGCCTTGCATGGACTCGTCCCGAAGCACAGCCAGGCATCCCAGCCCCTCACTGTTTTTCCATGTGCGGCCACACCTCTTCAACCACACCGCCAAGGCCGCGTCGTCCCGTTCGGCGGCTCGGCGGCTCGGCGCACCGGGATCCGGGGCCGACGCCCAACTGCCGCAGGATGGCCCACGTCTGCGTGATGCCGAGGCGGAGCCACCCACTTCTCAGACAACTCCGCAGCCTTGAGGCACACGTGCCCGGCGCGCTGGCGGCCCGCTGATCAGGGGACAGGTCACCTCATCGGGATACCGCATCCCAGCCGGCATACCCGAATCCGCCACCTGCGTCACCCCGAAGAAGAATCAGAAGCACACCGGAACCGTCTACGAATCACATCTATGGCCCTGCACCAGGCGGGCCTCAGGGCTGACTTGCTGCCCACAGGGCGGCCATCACACGGTGGAACCAGGCTCAGCTGACCAGCACCGCTCCGAGATCACCAGACTTTTTCAGTTATTCTGGGGAGATGCGTTTTCAGGGTTTCGCGGCAAACGCCGGGTAGGCCGGGGCTACTTCAGCAGGTCGTCCGAAAGGATACCGTGGTCCGCCCGGCTGGTTGAATTCTGCCTTTCCTTCCCACTGTTCCTTCGTGAGCTTGACGAAATTCGTGGAGCCGGGGGCGTAGATGGTGGGGGTGGTCTTCGTGTCCACCGGGGCCCAGTATCCGATGAGTCCAAGATACCGGCCCTGGGATAACTCGTACGGATCGAATTGGTATTTCTCGTCGAACGACGTGTTGGTGGCGATATCGAGTCCGACATCATAGACCAGTTTGGCGATCTGTCTCGGAGCGGTCTTGATCCGGGTAAACCTGACCTTTATCGCCTGCCTGATGAGCTGCGGAGGAATATGCAGTACGGCATCCCATTCCGTAGCCTCGCGGGACAGTTTGACTGCGCGCGGCCCGGACAGCCGGCGGCGCTGCGGGTTTTGAAGATTTTCCTCGACGCTCACATAGTGCGGATCCGGCTTGATCACATACAGCCACCCCTCCACCCATCCGGCGGCCTTCCGATTCTCGGCCGCCGTCTGGGCCTTTTTGAGCGTCTCGAGCTCCTTCTTTTGGAGGTCTATAAGGATCTTGAGTCTCGCTGCCGGGTTCAGGCTCAGCTGTGCACGGAGCTCCGGATCGCTGGCCTGTTCGACGATTCGGCTGTAGTCACTCATGTACTTGGCCAGCTTCACGTCGATACCCCATGCCTTGGTCAGATCAGCCTTGCTGACCTTCCAGCTGATGAACATGTTCAAGGCAGTGGTTACGTCCGAAGCCGTGCTCACGAAGCCGCTTCGGCGCTGATACGCACTGAATCCGGCCACATGTCGGCACAGATCGAACCCGACCCCCCAGGCCCAGAACCCATCCTGAAACAGCTCCGTTGGCTCCCGCAGGTCGAAGCGGAACACATGAGGCGGCACCGGGCGCCGGAGGTAGGGGAACACGGGAATCTTGGGCAGATTACTCAGTACGGGATCGCCTAGCGTGGTTCCGCTTACTGTCGGTTCGTTCAGCATAACGTCGTCGAGCATGAGAAAAAGTCCAATCTGTGCCACTGTGTCATTGCTTTGTCGCGACCAGGCTGCAGGACGTCCAGGGGGAATTGAAACCCAGCACGAGATTCGAAGTGTCCTGCACACTGGTGTAGATTAATTTCGCCTCCTTGATCTCTGGCAGGATTTCCTCCGGGAACTCAGCCGGCAGTGACGCCCCGAAATATCGGACGAGCCGGGCCACCGGCAGCGGCGTGACGTTCTTCCAGCCAAGCTCGACCTCTACGTTCTTCTGGCTGAACGCAGAACTTCCAGTGAAGAGCAGGGGGAAGACATCGGGGGAGGAGAAGTCATCGATCAGCAGTCCGGCGTTCAGCCCCGTCCCTTGGGCAGTCTTCTCCGCAACGACGCCGAGTTCCAGGAACAGGTCCTGGAATTTCAGTGAGGCGTCACACATGGCGGTGAAGTCGCCAGAGGTGAAGGAGTAGATGACGCTCACCGCGTCGAGAGTGATCTGCGCGGGGACCGGGATGCCCATCCATTCGAGCACGGCAGGCACATCCACATCACTTACCGTGCCCTGGAATTCCCAACCGTCGGCCTTCACGAGCGTCACCGCGCAGCGCGCCCCGGCGATCTCCGCCCGCGCGCCTGCGGTAACCGTCAGGCCTGCGCCCTGGTCTGACGTCTCGACCGTGAGTCCGTCCAAACTCGTCTTCCCGGTGCTCAGCGATCCATCCCAACGGCACCCGAGCGTCCAGGACTTGCGGAGCAGATTCGCCTCGCCGTAGATACTGATGCCCGGCTTCTCGAGTGACAACCCGGTGCCGTTCCACTGCTGCTGTGCCGCCGCCGGCAAGGCCCCGGACATCGAGGCGTCCGGCAAATAGCCCACGAAGGACAGGTCCATCTGGGGCAAGGCCACCGAGACGTTCACCTCCGTTCCCGCAAGCGCGACGGTCGCGCTGAGGCCCGCCGACACCGCCGGGGGCGCCGGTGCAGGGGGAAACGCGACGGTGAAGCCGATCGCCACGTGCCTCAGCGCCAGTACGGAGACGTCTTTCGAGATCTCCCAGTCGGGCGTCAGCACCTGGATCTGCACGGATTCGAGACGGGAGCCGCGTGGGTCGACGACGAACCGCAGCGCCCCCAGACGCAGACCCGTCATGGGGATCTCTGAGGGGACAGTGAACGCACAGCTCTTCAGCTGGGGCAGCTTGATCAGCTCGTCCAGGGAGGAAAGCGGTGCCGTCTGGTCCGGCGGTGAGACGAGCACCAGCCTCTGCTCATCCTCCTCCTGGGACAGCAGCAGCACGAACGATGTGCCCCCGGAGACGGTGAGGGGCAGTTCGACACACGAGGTGTATGCACCGCCCAGAGGGGCGGTGATGACCGCCGTCGGCGTCGGCGGCGTGGCGCTGCCTTGCGGATACAGCGCTTTGCGCACCGCCGCCAGATCGTAGCTCCGCTCAGTGTCGCCGTAAGTCCAGCCGGGGCGGGGCAGGCGCAGCGTCAGCGAGGTGACAGGGTCCCCGGTGAAGAGAAAGTGAGCTTGGACGGGATCCTGCCCGGGAAGAGCGACGGTGCCCCGCACAGCCAATGTCTGGTCTCGGGGGGAGATCTCGACCTCGGTTGCCGTCACCGTGTCCGCGCCACTGAGGCAGTCCCACAGCTCCGCGAAGGAGGTGCCGAGCTCGTCGGCGGGAAGGCTGAGCACCTTGTCGGTGATGTGGTCCAGGATCTGCTGTCGCGTGGGCCCGGTCATGAGCTTCCTCCGTCATCTTCAGGGGGAGGGATCGTCAGCGTGGTTTCCGGTAGTTGCAGGATCACGGTGGCCAATGGCTGCGCTTTTGGGTCGACGGAGGCTACGGCTGTCCACCGGGCGGGAGTTCCGGGCTCGGTAGGCCGGTCGCTTGTGGCGGCCACCGGCAGCAGCAGCGGTGAGCCGACTGGTGCCTGCCACGGCCAGGCGCGTGCCGCGTCCCGGTCTGGTCGGCCGGAGACCACCGTCAGCGCCGCAGGTGCGGTGAACAGCCGCGGGCCCGTGGGCACCGCGCACAGGGCGGCGGCCGTCTGCGCCGCCGCCGCGTCGGTGTCCGAGGTCAGCACCAGGCGCAGACCCCCGGCGGACACCAGCACCATGGCACTGCCGCCCGCCGAATCGGTGCTGCTCGCCGACAGATTGGCGCCGAGTACCTGGAGAGCGGCGGGGCCCAGCGTAGCGAAGGGGCGGTCGGGGCAGCTGTACGCGGCGGGGAAGGGGCGTGCGTTGTGGGCCGTGAGCCACTGGGAGATGCTGTTGCCGGTCAGCGGCAGGGGTGCCTTGTCCCGTCCGGGCGCCCCCGCGTAGTGGACGGCTCCGATCTCGAGATCCCTGGTGACGGCGGGCAGCAGGTTGTAGCGCCGGGGCACGTCGCCGGTGAGCAGTACCAGGTCCAGTACGGGACGGTTTGTTGAACCCCTGGGCAGCCGGGCGAGCACCTTGGCCAACTTCTCTGCGTGCACCGCGGCATCGGCAGCCCCTACGCATCCGCCGTCGATCAGGGCCGTACGGGCACGTCCGCCGTCGGTCCCATGCACCTGCAGTAGGTGATAGTCGGCCTCGTCCGTGTCGGGGAGAAACAGCTCCAGCGAGACGGGCTGGGGTGTGGCTCTTCTGGAGGTACCAGCGGCCCCTTCCATACCTGCGGTTTCACAGTCGCTAGTTGACAGTTCCGGGCTTCTGGCCCGCATATCCATGATCCCGGTCGCCTGCGAGGACGCCCCCGTGGCCAATGATGGCGCAACTGATCGAACTGCCGAACCATCAGGTTGCGGTGCCCCTCCAGAGGAGCTGCCCCCGACGGACTTCGCGTCCCTGACCTCGGCCTGGTTCCGGACCGCCAAATCATCTGGCTCCCCGGCAACCACCTTCAATACCACGGGAAGGGCGGGAGCATCGGGCTCCAGATAGCGCGCCAGCTGCTCTGTGAGCGGTGCGCTCAGGGTCTTGCCGGTAGGGTCGGCATCGAGCGAGACCTTGACCAGGCCCCATATGTTCTTCTGGTAGCGGAGCGCTCCCTTTTCCTGCTCGGTCGCGCGGGATGCTTCGCAGTAGACGTTGTACTGGACTTCTCCGGCGAGGATGTTCCGTTTCTCGGTGTTTTTGAGATCGGAGCCACTGAGGCCCAACTCGACGGCCGTGATCGTGTCCGTCACCATCCGCGCGAGGGTCTCCGTGTACGCCTCGTCGACGTCCGTGCTCTCGGCTTGCAATCCGCAGCCGCGGCGGGATTGTGCATGGGTGAGTTCATGGGCCAGCAGATGCCGGCGTGCCTTGGGGTGCCGGTCGGCCTTCAGGGCGAGGTGGTACGTGATGGATTCCGGTGGTGCGTCTTCTTTGATTTCCTTGAAGACTGCCACACTCCGGGCCCGGCTCACAGCGGGGTTGTGCGATGTCTCGCCCGAACTGGGGTGCACGACGACTCCGGATTCCCGAAGCCTCTTCAGCAGCGTCTCACCTTCCGGCTGCTTGCCTAGCTGGCCGAACTCGCTTGACGGGAGGACACTGTCCCAGTTCAGCTCCGCAGACAGGACGGAATCGATTCTGAGCACCCGGTCGATTCCATCCTCCGCCAGGAAGTGGACGCGGTCCGCGATGCCTGGGAGCACCTCGGGCGCGGTCACCTTCAGTACCGCCGAGACCGCGAGTAAGACGCAGCGGAACCCCTCCGTCAGGAGATCCGCGTCCTCACTGCCGCCCGGCTTCCTGTAAGACGCAACCGCCGTGGCCACTGTCTCCCAGTACCACTCCGGCCGCGCCGACCCTACCCAGATCTCCTCGTGACCTTCCTCGGGTGCGTACCAGTAATTCTTCTGACACCACAGGATATTCGCGGGAAGTTTTACTTCGTTTTTCCCTTCATTGTCCTTCGATAGTGTATAGATCCGCCGCCCCTTAAAGTCCTTCGCGGACGTCCGCACATATCGCTCGTCGTTGGGGCGGGCCAGCTTTTCGCCCTTTTCGCGGCCGAGCCCCGGGACGCTGGCTATATCACTGAGGGTGAGCTGTCCCGGCTCTGGATTACCCATAACTGCTCCTGGGGAGTTATCGAGTTGCACGCATGGTCGGCGCCTTTGCGGATGAATGCCATTCAGGCGGACGCCTTACTGATTCCCAATGTTGGTTGTCAACCCTGGTTGGTGGCCCACTGTGAGCAGTTCAGCCCAGGGGGCGGAGTGGTTTCGAAAGTGTGGCCGTCGCGTATGAGGGCCCACAGGACGTTCAGGCGCCGTCGTGCGATGGCAATGACGGCTTGCTTATGGCTCTTCTTCTCGGCTCGTTTGCGGTCGTGGAAGGCTTTGGATGTGGGACAGCACCGGGCGGCGACCTGGGCGGAGATGTAGAAGACCTGCATCAGGCGGCGGCAGTAGTGCCGGGGCCTGCGCATGTTGCCGCTGATGCGCCCGGAGTCCTTGGGGACCGGGTGCCAGGCCGGCGACACCGCCAGGCGGTCGGGGCTGCCGAAGATACTCATGTCGCGGCCGGTGTGGGCGATGAACTCGGCGCCCAGGACCGGGCCGAGGCCAGGCATGCTCAGGATGGCCTCGGCGTGCGGGTGGTCGCGAAACCGGCCCTCGATCAGGGCGTCGGTCTCGGCGATCTCCTCATCGAGGGCCATCACCTCCTTCGCCAGCCTGGCCACCCCAGGACAGCGATGAGAAAGGTTCGCGGTGACGCCGTTCTCCCGGTAGGCGCGCTCGAACAGCACCTCGGCGGTGCGGGGTCTGGCGAACCGGCCGGTGAACTGTTTGCCGTTGTCGGTGAGGATCTCGGTTGGCACCCCGTAGGTACGCATCGCGCGCACGAACCCGTCGGCGACTGCCCGGCCGGACGGCACGGCCAGGACGGTGGTGATGACGACGAACCGGGAGTGATCACTGATCCCGGTGAGCATCTTGCACTCGCGGCCGTCGGCCAGGAAGATCCCGCCGGCCAGGTCCAGCTGCCACAGGTGCATCGGTGTCTCGCGCTGCCAACGTTTGCACTTGCGGTTCTGCTGCTTCTGGTGCCGGATGAGCCCGTTGCGTTCAAGATCGCGGTGCACCGTCGCCTGCGACGGCGCCGTGGCAGGGCTCGTCCGCGCGATCCTATAAGGCTATTCGCCGGGCACCCCAGCGCCTCGACCTCAGCCGGAAGCCGGTATCAGGCTCGTTCGCGGAAGCCAGGACTTTCTCCCGCAGCCCTTGAAACCCTCGGCTCGTACTTCGACGTCCACGTGCAGACCGCCTGGCGTGACACGCCGCACGAGATGGCCACCTCGCTGACCGGTGAGCCGCCGCGCAACTCAAGCACCGCCCGGTACCGCTGTTCAACCAGCAATACCGGGCCATGCTGCCCGGATGCGTCTCCCTCTTCTATAGCCGTTCATGATCCAGGATCAGCTGCGACGCCGTCAAGAATGTCCCGAGCCACCTTCAAGCCTCTCCCGGGACTCTTCTGCCAACTATCTCTTTGAGGCCCCACACGACACTGCAGGAACGGCATCTTGGCTGACATCCACACTACGCGGAATCCCGATGCTTTACAGCAGCTTCCCTAAGCCGCATGACATGCCTGTCGAGACTCTATCTTCTCGGCATTGTTTTTAAAATCCGCCCGAGCCGAGCGGAATCCAATAGGCGGATATACTTGAGAGTCGTTCCAGTGTGGTAATCTTGAATTCGTGATCCCTTTTTACAGGCAGGGTGCATGTGTCGTAGTAGTTCCAGTTGCTGGCAACCACATAGCCGGAAACCGACACCTCACCCGTAGTTATGGTCACGCCTCCAACTACTCCGCTTTTATAGTTAGCCTGAAATGTGACAATAACGAGACCGTCCGATGGGGCCGTAAAAGTTCCTCCTCCCCCGGATAGAGGCAGCTTCTGCCAACCCCCAAATATGTTGGACCTGGAGTCCACGTAGAGCTTTTTCATGCCCTTGAAGGACACGTCTCCGTTTGTCGTGAGTGACCCGCTTACGGTCAGGCTATTTGCTGCTGTCATGCTCCCGGTGGTGCTGAGGTTCTTGGTGATGCTTGCGTTGCCGTTGACCGTGAGGCCCGTTGCTGTAATGCTTCCCGTGTCGATTCCATTTGTGGTGAATGTGGCGTCTGCTTTGAAGCCTCCACCGGCAACATGGCTGATCGAATTGTAGTCCTTGTCGGTGCCCAGGTATAGCCTTTGTTTGGACCAAAGGTATCCTACTGCTGTAATGTTGGATTTACTCTCGATGTATCCCGCTGCTGTAATGTTGGATTTACTCTCGATGTATCCCGCTGCTGTAATGCTGGATTTACCTTCAATGACCCCTGTTGCCGTGACATTACTGCACTCAACATTTCCTGCTGTAAGTTTTTGTGTGATTTGCGCTGTTCCTATCGTTGCGGATTCGATGATAGGGTTGGTGACTCCTATGGTCGTGGTGAGATAGGCGGTGCGTTGGTGCGTGTCTTTCTGGTATGTGGCGTGGAGGGTAAAGGTGGTGTCGCGCTCAACGCCTCCCTCCACGACGTAGAAGCGGGTAGCGCTAGGGAGTGTCACCTCGCCTTTGAAGATGGCAGGGCTGTGTAGGGTGTAGTCGGTGTCGGGTCCGTCCCATTTGAGGGTGAATTTATCGCCTTTTCCGACTTGAGTGACTATTGTGTCGCCACTTTGGTCTCCTTTGACGATGCGGAGGTTGGCGAGGGGGACGAGGTCGGGCCGGGCCGGATATTTATCGAGTCTGTGGTATTCCGTCTCCCATGCGTAGTCAGTGTCACCTGGATTCCTTATATGGGTGCGGACTGCGATGGTGGCGGTGCCGACTTCACTGTTGACGCTGAAACCATCCAGGTGTAGGCGCAGTCCGTTCTCGGTAAAGGAATTGCTATCCGAAGATTTGAATATGATCTTTTTGTTTGCGCCGGGGAAGACGTATTCTTCCCCGGTGGGGATGCCTTCCAGGACACCGTCTTCAACCTCGCTGAAGCTCCAGGCTCTGGGACGGTCGTTGGCTGACGCCTGTATTTTTTCGCTGGTTTTAATGAGATCTTGAGCCAGAGTGCCTGCCGGGAGTATCACGATGATCTGGTCGCAGTAAACTTCGCGCTGTCCGCCGTTGGAGATGATGATGTCCAGCGCGGCGGGCTGGCTGATAGCGAGTGGGACGGGGTCGGTGAGGACTGCTGTGGTCAGGGCTTTACGGGGGGGTGCAGTAGTCATTTGGGCTCTCCGTATTCAGAGTGGCGCGGGGGCGCAGAGGTGGTCATGGGGTGTTGCCGGGTTCGCCGGGTGAGGCAGGGGTGAGTTTAAGGAGCCCGTTGCGTACAGCGGGCGGGGTGTCGCTGGCCCGGGGCTGTGTGTCGGCGGGTACCAGAGGCAGAGTGACGGCTGTGCCGTCAGGGGAGTGTTCGGTCCAGTTCCAGGTGCCGACGCGTAGTGATGGGCGCGGGGCTGCCAGGACGGTGTCCGGTGCCTGGCCGTGTCCGTTGTCAGTGGTGCGGGTGACTGTGAGGAGGGGACCGGCGCGGAAGAACACCTCAAGGGTGTTGAGCGGGTGCTGAGTGAAGCGGGCGGGCAGGCTCAGGCTGGCTGTGGGGACGATGCCGGTGGTTGCGTGGGCTTGTGCGGACGGGTCGAGGAGCAAGGTGAGGTAGAGAGCCTCAGGGTCGGCCAAGTTTCTGGTATGGGGATGGTGGTGGGCTTTGAGACGGGGGTAGTTGCTGGGGGTGATGGCTTTGAGGAATGCACTGTCGTCTTCTGTGGGGTGGACGGTGAAAATGGGGCCGTGTGTGTCGTGCTGGTATGCCAGCAGGCCGTCGCCGAGCCGGTCGTACTCGCCGAGCTGTACTGGCCATTCGTAGTTGGGGAATTCGGGTGCTGGGCGGTCAAGTACGTGCTGCCAGGTGGGGTCGGTGATGGGGCGCGAGTCGAGTTCGAGGGACAGTCGGCTGCGGACGAGGGCCAGTGGCCGCCCTGCGAGAACAGCGGGTGTGGTGTCGGCATGGGCGGTACCGGGGTGGATGCTGTTGAGTGTGTTGTCGATGGAGCGGAGTACCGCAGCGAGTGCAGCTGTGCCCCCGGTGCGGATGGGGTTGAGGAAACGGTGCAGGTGGGGCATCTGCTCTGACAGGCTTTCGAAGGTTCCGGCGGGAGACCCGGGCAGTGGGTACCAGGTCACGTCGGTGGTACCGGCCGTGTTGGTGACGGGGCGGAGTTCTCCTAGCGCTCTGCCGTCGGGTGTGTAGCAGGCGAGGGCTTGGTCGATATGGTTGGGTTGCAGCCATCCGCAGACTGGGTTGGCCCGGGGGTCGTGGTCTACCCGGATGCCGTCGTTGGTTGTGTCGACGAGGTCGAAGCACAGGCGTGCGCCTTGGACGAGGCGGGGCCGCAGATGCACTCCGCGTTTGTCGAGTCCAGTCACCTCGTCCTTGCTGGGGGTGGTGTCGGATGTTCTCTCCGGCGCCCACTGTTTTTCCTGGTTCTGTTCGATGATGACGTGGGCGCGCCCGAAGCGGTCGACGATCTTGAGCTCGGTGAACTCGAACTGCCCGGCTCGGATCTGCTGGAAGGGCGAAGAAGGATAGTTTTTGAACGGCTGGGGAAGCGGGCCGGGGTCGGGTGCGCTGCGCCAGCCTGGTCCGACGAGGTCGCGCAGTTCGCCGTCTGGTTGTACGTTTCGGGACTGGTCGTGGCAGGCGAGCTGGGCGGTGAAGCCCCCCAGGGACTGGGCGAGCAGGTCCCATTCCCTGGTGGAGTCGGCGAATTTTTCCAGGCGGTCGCGGACGTTGCTGTCGGGGTGGTGTTTGGCGTGCTGGCGGATGCGGGCTGCCATGTTGAACGCGGTGTGGGCGCTGAGCATGGAGCGGCCGTTGAGTGTGATGTGGATCTGGGGCTTTTCATCGCCTTCCTGTGATTTCCACTCGTAGCGTTTGCCGTTGAAGGCCCAGTTCGGTTTGCCGTTGCTCGCTGTGTGGGGGATCGGGTAATACCGCACCTGCCATTCCAGATACAGCGGCTGCCAGGGCTGGGTCCAGGGGCACAGGACGAAAGCCGGCGGAGGGATGGCCCCGTCGGGCAGTTCCGCCTTGTCCGTGTTGCCTGTCGTGTACCAGGCTGATTCGTGTGCTAATGCGCGTACGGGTGCGGGGACGTTGGCGAGCAGGCCGTCGATGGTGGCTTTGTGCTCGTCGCCTGGTCTCGGTGGGGCAATTGCTTCGACGGGGCGGCATGGCACGGTGGTGGCGGTGTCCATCGGTTCGTGCATGCCGGCGCCGCAGATGAGAACGACAGGGTCTTGCGGGGTATGGAACGGGGCCGCCGGGGCACGCCTGAGAAGCAGCCCTCCGGGAGCGGGGGGGTCGTTGGTGACAAGGGTCAGGCCAAGGCCGATCAGCCGTTCGACACGCTCCTGGACACGGAAGGCCAGGCTGTCTGCGCGGGCACTGCGAGCTTGGCCGTTGACAGAAACAGGCTCGCCGATCCTCTCGATCTCCTCGCGGACGCGCTGGGCGAGACTGCCGTCGGCCTTCGGATCGATTTTGCGGGCAAACACGCCGTAGTCCAGGTCACGGGGTAGGACGGGCAGACTGTGCAGCCACCAGGCATCGTAGAGCTGGCGGCGCAGGTCATGGAGTTCCCTCACCGCTGTGTCATAGGCGGCCTGGGCATCGTTTAGTTCAGCCAGGGCAGTACGCTGCTTTTCGTTGACCGCTGGGATGCTGTCGGCGGCCTTGGCAGCGTCAGTGATCTGCCACAGGAATCCGCCGGGCGCGTGAGTGAACCATTGCTTCTGTATCTGCTGCTCCAAGTCCAGCATGCCGTCAGGCTGGGAGATTTTGTCGAGCATCCCGTACTGGAGGGCTTCCAGCAGAGCGGATGAGGAGGCCAGTACGGAATCGGGTGAACTGTTGGACTCGACCATCGCGACCAGCGCATCCAGTGAACTGTTGCCCACGGCGACGCGAGTTTCCAGGGAGGTGCTTCCGGGCAGCTTGTCGGGGTGCCAGTCCACCAGACAGGTCATGCCCGCGTAATAGGAACGCTGGGCTGTGCCCTGGCCAGGCCGGACCTGCTCCCAGTGGAAGTCAGTGAGTATCCGGCTGAGGCCCTCCGCACTGTTAGCCGCGGCGAGCGGGTCGCAGCCAGGGGCCGAGTACCAGCCGACGACCAGGTAGCTGAATTTTTCGTCAGTATGCCTGTGGTCGTCGAGTGGGTCATGGAAGGAGAAGACGTTCTCGTTATAGGGCTGGTACTGGCTGAAGGCCGGGATGCCAGGTCCGTGCGCGGTCAGGAACGTACCGGGCTCGGGTTTCCATGCTTCGGCAGGCGGATCGGGCTCGGCCCAGGGCTGGTCGGTGGTTTCCACCTCGCGGCCGATACAGGTGATCCGGCGGACCCCGTCGCGGTCGGTGTACAGGAAAGGGGAGGTTCCGGTGATGCGGTCGAGATGGTCGCTTTCAACGACCCACATCTTGATATCGCTGCAGCGGCGGACGATCAGCCAGCGATTGGGGACCACGGGGAAGGAAGTGGTGTCCTTGTCCGCGTCGTGGGTGCCGCGGCGCAGTGCGTCGGGGATCTCCCATTGCAGGTACACGCCTTGGCGGCTGACGTCGGAGCTCATGCCGAGATCGAGGTCGCCGAAGGGGTCAGGTTCAGGGTTCAGGTGCAGGTTAAGGCGGTGGAAGTTGAGCTGCCAGCGCTGGAAGTTCCAGTGTGTCTGGACAGCTTCGTTGACGATCAGGGCTGAGAGCTTGACAGGGACGACAAGGCCGTCCTGGAGTGTGCTGGGCTGGTCCATGGCGAGTCCTCCAGTGGTCAGGGGCGTTGCAGGGTGATTTTTTCCGATGATTTGATCATCTGGAGGGCGAACTCGGAGGGCGTGAGGGAGTTGCTCCCGCCGGGCCTGAGTGCTCGGGCGATGGATTCCGCGAGGTCTGCAGCGCGGAGGGTTTCGATGCCGTCGGCAGACCGGCGGAGGAAGTCCTTCACCTCCATGGGTGCGAGCGTTGTTTCCTGGTCGCCAGCGTTGTCGGGGCTGACACTGCGTAATTCGATGGTGTTCTCAGTGGTGACGCCGAAGTGCAGTCCCTGGTGGGGCTCGGCCAGTTCGATGGTTTGAGGGACGCCGTCGAAAAGGACCAGGAGTGTGTCCTGGTCCAGGCGTTCATAGCGCAATGCCTTCAGCTGGTTGCTGTCCTGGTCGGTGGCTGTGACGGTCAGAGCGGGCCAGCCGCGTACCAGGGCGGAGCGGATGAGGATCCCGGCGGCGGGCGCCGAGGGCTCCTGAGGGGAGACCAGTTCGGAGAGGATTTTGTCAACCGGACCTTGTTCGCTGCGGTTTCTTCCGATGCTCAGGGCGCCGTCCCGCAGCACTCGCTGCCACGTCTCGTCGATGTGGAAGAAGCGCAGGCTTTCGTCCGGAAGCATGGTCGGGTCGGGGACGAGATGGGCGAACGGCACCGGCGTCAGCAGGGCCAGGCTGTTCAGCCACGGCAGGATGTGCGCGGCGGGCTGACCGAGCGTGGTCTTGGGGTCATGTGCTTCTTCGGCCAGGATGCTGTGGTGGTCCAGGACCGGCGGGGATTGACGCAGGGCTCCGCTGCTGGGCGGCGGGTGCTCGGAACCGGCACCAGGGGTGGGGGTGAAAAGCTGGCACAGTTCACCCTCGAGCCCCTCCTGGAGGAGGCTGTCCAGCATCGCGAGAGGGTCAGGTGTCCCGCCGGTGGACGGACTTTCGGCCCTGGTGGTGAGCCTGCTGCGGGCCAGGATGCCTGCAGCAGTGCCATTGACCTTGAAGCTAGCGGGGAAGGGCTCCATGTCGCCTTGGATCATTACGCTCACCCAACGGTTTTCACCCGCTGGGATCGGCGGCCAGTCCTTCGAAACCGTGCCGGTGACGTGGTTCCCATTCTGTTCAACCAAGATGTGCGTGCCATTACGAGCTGTCTGCCCCGGTGACAGGTCGAATTCCAGCGTCGTCACCTTCAAAGGGCTGGCAGTGTGGTTGTGGATGGCGAGTTTGACGGTGCCGCCGTCGTACCACCGCTCGTGAATGGTCGGCTCTACGAAGACCGTATATGCCGGTTTTACAGGTCTCATCAGGACTGGATACCTGGCGTGTTGGGCCATGAGCGCGAGGCGTTCGGCGGCAGTACGGCGGAACGCTGCCAGCTGGGTGGTGAAGTGCGGATCGGCCAGGGCCAGAGCGCGGCCGAGGCTGAAGGCGTTGGCGTAGCTGACGTCGAACACCCCGCTGTCCTTGACATAGATGAGGGCTTGCGAGGGGTGGGTGCACACCTTCGGCACAGGAGCGCTGACTGACGGGACGGGGATCAGCGGCCCGCGGTACCAGGCGAAGGTGCATGGCCCGGGGGCAGTGTGGTGGGCAAGCGGTAAGTAGCCATCACGCAGCCGTGCAACGGAGGGAGTGTCGTCCTCGGCGGGCAGGGGGCGGCGCAGTACCCCTGTGCGTCCGTCTTTATCCGGCTCGGGATGAGCGAGGTGTTCTGCCAGGGGGCCGAAGCCTCCGGTTTCGTCGGGGTGGGAGGTGAAGGCCCACGAAGCCAGGGAGAACATGCGCACCGGCCGGTCGGGGGTGGTTCCCAGGACGGTGTGGTGGCCTTCGAGGGATACCAGGTGTGCGGTGTAGGTGCCTGGGCTTTTGGCAGGGAAACGGTTGGCGATGATCACCGAGTACGGTTCCTCGCCTGGGGAAGGAGGAGAGTCCTGGGCAGGAGTGTCGTCGCGAGTGGCATCGGTGCCGCCGGAGCGGACGTGGGCCAGCAGGTTCAGATCCGCACGGGCGGGCAGCAGGGCTGCCGCCAGGGCGGGGGACAGGTCCACAGTGGTGCACGCCCCGGCTTCCTCCTGCGCGGTGAATTCAGCCTTCTCCAGGGCAGGGAGGCGAACGCTGGGATCGTCGGCAAGGGCCTCACGGACGGTCCAGGTCCGGGGCACGACCTTATCAGCGGGGGTCAGCACGAGTAACGCGAGCCACGCGGGCCCGTCGGTATCGGTGCTTCCCGGGGCCAGAGAGCGCTCCCATGGGAGCAGGGCGCGACTGAGGGCGATGTGCGGCAGGACTGAGTGGAAGGCCCCGTTCATCCCCGGTGGGGGATAGAGGGCGTGGACGCAACTGGCGTCCAGGTGGAACTGAGGGGCGCGGACCACGAAGTCATGTGTGGTTGGTTGGAGGTATTCGGTGCCGTCGACAAAGGTATTGAGATTGTCGATCTCCTGGGTAACGGTGAGGGTGTAGGTGCCGGCCCCTACTGCGGGTCGGAGGTCGTCGGTGAATTTCACCGTCTGCGAGGTCGGGCCGGGGGCGGGAGTACGGGGCATGAGGTCACCTCGGGGACATGCGAAAGAAGGGATCAGGAGGTTGCAACGAGGGGCTCATCGGCGAACAGGCGACCGGCCTGGTCAGCGAAGGGCGTCAGATCACCGTTCGAGTCCGGACCGAGGGGCATTCCCCATGCCCTCAGCCGCTCGAACAGGTCGGTACGGCTCCGGACAATATCTGCATCCATCACCTTGCTGCTGATCAGCTTGACCACACCATCCTTCCGTTCGGAGGAAAGAACTGCGGAACGGTCGTCGGCAGTACCCAGCGGGTTTATCCCATGGGTAAGTGCCGTGCTTGCCAGCTTGGCAGCCTTCACACACAGGGAGGTGCCGGGGACAGGCCCGGGCGCGGTGATACGGACGCCGGTGATCTGCCCGGCAACCAGCTGCTTGTCGGCAGACAGTACGTATGCCGTGTCGTCGGTGTACTGCCCCCACAGAGCACTTGGCACCAGGGCACGCTGGGCGCTGACGGTCCACTCGTGGCCGCGAGGGTCAAATGGGGTTCGTTCGCCGTTGTCGCCGTGTTTCACGAGAGCGATGCAGTGCCGCGATATGAGGCCCTGCCCGGCGTCGTGCATCGGCCGGATGTTCACCCGGGCCGGCTTGGGGTCCTGGAGCTCCTCTGCCAGGGGCTTTCCCCCGATGACCAGCTCGGAGGCCGGGACTGCGGTACGGGTCTCCAAGGTGAATCCGTGGCTGGAGAAGACCCAGAAGCCTGGCGCAGGGGCGGATGAACCAGCCGGGGTAGGAGGAGGAGGCATGAGGCCGTTAACCGGGAGGATCTGCAGGATCTGCTCCCGCTTGGGGAGGAGCGTGGTGAACTCTTCCCAGTCCAGTTTCGGGTCGGGTGCGGTGGCGGGTTCGCCGAAGCTGATGGTGATACCGATGCCGAGGACGTGGACGGTGACTTTGCCGCCGGTGGGTGGTCCCCATAGGTGCATGTCGGCGCCGACTTCGACGGTCCAGGTGCCGAAGATGTGGGTGTTGAGGGAGGCGCCGAGGGAGATGCCGGCGGTGAAGTCGAAGTGGAAGGGCTTCCACTGGATGAGGGCGTCGATGTGGGCGGTGAGCCAGGCGCGTACGTTTCCGGAGTGGTAGCGGATGTCCAGGCTGCTGCCGACCATGAATGCGGAGGGGGTCAGCGCGAGGTAGGAGCCGCCTTTGATGCTGACGGTGTCGCTGACGTCCCAGTTGATGCCGAGGCGGGGTGGGTTGGGGTAGTGGGAAGGGGGTTTGAACTGGGGGTGGTAGCCGCCGAGGCTGAGGACGAAGTCGCCGGGGTGTTCGCTGCCGTCGAACCAGCAGTGAAGGGCGAATCCGCCGGTGAGGTGGCAGGCGGGGTCGAGGAGGAATGACCGGGGGGTGAGCAGCGCGTCGACGGCCAGCATCGCTTTTTTGGTGCTGTAGACCGCTTCCAGTTCGAGTTCGATGTTGGCGTACTTGGGGGTTGTGACTCCGGATTCTTCGGGCGGGAAGGAAGCGTCAGCCAGGCCGAGGAGGCTGATGGTGAAACCGGAACCGAACTCTGCTGTGAGGAGCGCGCGGGCGTTGATGAGTTCGAAAAGTTTGAACGTCAGGCCTGCAGCGATCCAGATCTCGCCGTCGGCTGGTGTGACCCAGGCGTTGGTGCCGGTGGTGAGGCTGCCGAGTGTGGTGAGCAGTTCCTTCTTCTGGTCTTTGGCGCTTGTGGCGGCGGGGGTGGGGCCGCTGGAGGGCTTGCTGGAGAGGCCGGTGAGCAGGGGGAAACCGGATACTTCTTCCAGGGTGGGGATACGCAGGCTGCTGTTGTAGCCGAAGCCGCCCATCAGCCCGGTGACGATGAATGGCGGGGGTCCGCCGATCTCGGCGCCGACCTCGCCGAACAGGAACAGTGACGGGCGGCCTCCGGGCTTGTGAAGGTAGGCGCCGACAGCGCCGAAAGAGTACTTCGATGCCTTGACCATGAGCAGTCCGGAGATGTCCAGGTCGTAGCCTTCGGGCGGTATGCCCTTGAGGAATGCTCCGGCGATCTCCAGGGAAGGCGTGGAGTAGTCGATGCTCAGGCCGGACAGCCTTCCGTCGATATCAAGATCGCCCTTGAAAAGCTTGTCCAGCCGTACGCCGAGGCCGAGGCCGTCGACGCCGATGGCCAGTGGCCCGGCCTTCATGGTCGCGTCCGTCAGGACGGAAAGCTCCTGGTCGTGGTACCCGACACCGATCCGGCGCACTGTCAGCGGACCGAGTGTCTTGTTGACGTTCAGCCATGCTGCAGCCGGCGCCGCAGGAATGGGATCAGGGGCAGTCGGGGCACTGCGCCGGATCTGTGCCCTCATCGGAGGAGAGGGTATGTCAGCCTGGTCTTTGCTGCGGCCGGAGTCACCGAGGCGCAAACGGAAGGTGTGTGCCAGCTGGGGCGACACCGTGCAGGTCGTCTCGAGGGTAACCCCTTTGCCTACCTTGCCTGGCAGTAGTGGGGACGGCCGGTCTGGTCCGAGCGATTCCAGTAGCTGGTTGACCGCCTCGGCTTTCTCTGGTGGCAGGTCCTTGGAAGAGGCGATGAACCGCAGTCCAGAGAACTTGACATCTTCCGTCTCTGGGATCTCGTCACCGACGAGAGGAAGCTGGCGGAGTCCGAACTGGGCGCTGTGCTCGACCATGAGTACGTAGGTGTGGCCAGCGGGTTTCTTGGCGTCCTTGTCGTCGGTAGCGGTAAGCGGTGCGACGGGACGAGATGTCGGGTCCATGGAAATTCCTCGATCGGGGGAGAAGGAGTGATGTGGGGTTCCCTCTCGGGAGTGGGGCGCCGGAAGTCTTTTCACGTGTAGATCAGAGGGCGGGGATTGCTGCGGCGAATGACGTGAGCCTGTTCGGGCTGGTGCGGGCGCGGCGGAAGATCCCCCACTGCTTGATCCGGGAGATGGTCTGTTCGACGGATACCCGCAGGGCGGCGTGGACTTTGTTCGGCTTCTTCTGTTTGCCGGGCAGTTCGGTGTTCAGCCGGCGCTTGATCGGGGTGATGACGGTGCCGCTGGTGCCGGTGTAGTCCTTGTCGGCGAGAACCTCGAGGTCCGGCTGTGCGCAGGCCTCGACGATGCAGCGCTCACGGGCGGCCCGGACGTTGTGGGTGTATCCGAACAGGGCAGACGAGAGCCACAGAAACTTCGTTCGTCCGCTGTGATGACCTGCAGGTTCACGCCCTTGCAGCGGACCTTGCCGGAGAAACGGCCCTCGGCCTGGACCCGGTCGGTCTCTGTGACGGTGCCGTCTAACAGGACGTATCCGTCCGCGTGGTGACTGGCGAATGCTTCCATCAACAACGGCGCGAACGCGGCGAGCTGCTCGATCGTGTCATTCACGTAACGCCAGGCGGTGGCCATGTCCGATCGACACCCGGCGGCGAGTTGCCAGGCTGCAAGCCCCCGGCGAACGGGCCTTGCCCGGCTGAAGTCCTGACACATGCTCCGCCGGGCCCGGATGCTCCACCAACTGCATCAGCCGCATCGTCGCCACGATCTACACCGTCCTGACCAGCGACGGTTGAGGATGAAAGAGGTTCACTCGTCATCAACGAACCCGTGCAGGCTCCGGTCCCAGCCGGGCTGCGGCTGGGCAAGGCGCGCGGTGCACCAGGTGTTGGCGACTTCCCAGGGGACGATGATCTCGTCGCCTTCCTCTCCTTCAGCTGCGGCCATCGCGAGAATGATGCTCCGGGTACCCAGGGCATCCATGAGTCGTTGCTGCCCGGGGATCCCATAGTGCCGCTTGAGGGATTCGGCCTTCTGCGCTCCGGTCTTTTCACCGAGCGTAAAGAAGCTATCTGGTACGTAATGGAGCTCGAGCTTGGGAGCATCTTGACCGAGATGGATCTCCAGCAGCTGACAGGTCTTTGTCTCGGCCGGATCATCGGCGACCATATATCCGATACTGACGGCCCGTGTGCTGCCGATGTACATGGCTGCCCAGTCCTTGTTACCCTGTGAACTGTTATCGCTGCTTGAGTGGATCCTCTCCAGCATGCTGTCGGTTACGGCCTTCCGTCCGCCGAGAAAGCCGATCCGCCCAGGGAGGAGTGAGCTCACTGTGATCTCAGGGACTGTCATGCCCTGCCCTGGCCGTGGATTCGGTTCGGTGTCCGTGGAGACCATGGAATTCCCGACATCCTGCAGAGTCCCACGAGCTTCGTTCAGCAATGCGGCTGGAAGGGCCTCCTGTGGCACACAGTGGCCCATGGATTCCTCGTGACTTGTGCAGAGCACCTGCCGGACCACACCTGGTCCGACGGGGGCAGGGTTCTGGAGATCTGCGATATAGCGCTCGATTTCCGCCGCCGTCGTGGCATCCCCTGCCTCCTTCAATCCTTCCGCTAGTTGCGCGAGGTGATGTGCGTGTAGCGCCTGGTCAGGTACTGCGGATCTCGGCACTGTTGCGAACACGAGGCGGAGCCAGCCGGTCAGAGTGTCGTACGCGACTCTGGTCCTCAGATTCAACTCGCTGGCGATGCGGACCTCCGTGATACCACGGATGCGCAGGCGGGCATCTTTGATGGCATAGGCCAGGGAGACGGCGGCATCGATCTCGGCCGCATGCCTACCGGCCGCACGCCGGGCCGCCGCGGCAACATTGCCCAGCGCTACTTCGTCTGAGGCCAATTCACGGCGGGAGGGTTTGAGTACGATCTTCCCGTTCTTCTTCTCTGCTCCGTCGATCCATGCAAGTGCGACCTGATTGCCGTGTGTTCTGTACTCCTCATACGTGATCCCGTAGAGAAGTTCAATGCTGCCGTCCGGAGATTCGGCTACCGGTACGGGTTGTTCCTGCTTCCATGCCTGCTTGCGGAAATAAGCACGGTGGCTCTCATACTGGGCGATCGCGTTCTCCAGCTTCTTCCGCATCTCGGGAGTGACTTTTGCGTTCCTTAAAAATTTTTCGCGGTCTTGCTCGGTGCCCTTGGCCAAGCGCTTGACTATCCCGATGGGGGTCTTGGGATCCTTGACTGTGAGCGCGTGTGTTGCGTAGTCGTCTTCCTCTCCGGGTAAAGCTTTCATGTCTCCCAGACGTTGCTTGCCAGCTTCCTCCTCCAGAGTTCCCGAGAGAGCATGCGCAGCATGTATGAGCTCGTGCGCGAGGGTTAGTTCAGGGGGCAGTGCCACATCGTCGAAGAGCGTGAATTTCCTCGGATCCACGATGACCATGGAGAAAGCGCCCCTGCCGTCGCTTCTCGCGTCCTCGTCCCACGAGTGCTGCCCGGCCTTGCCCGTGGTGGACTGGACAATGAGAACATTCGTTGGCACGGATCTGCCGCGGCTGTCCCGCGCGTCCGGGCTTCTGGTGTTCATTCCGTGCATGGGGTGCGGGGGCCCGAATCCCCCGTCATCATCCGGAATCGGTCGTGCCTGGCCGAAGAACTCGAGCAGGCTTCTGCCCGACCGGCTCTGCTCGATCCGCCCCAGCAGGTCGTTGATTTCCTCGAGGAACTGCGCTTCGGGCAACGGCGGCCGGGCCGGTGAGCGTTTGCTCGGAGCATTCAATGGATGGCCCCACCGTTGCTCTGCAGTAACCGCGATACCAGGTCTTAGCTCTCGGGCGCTGATGGTCTCGCCGCCTGCCCAGGCGATGCTGACGGACCGGCCCCTTGGGCGCGGTGGACGTGCTCGTTCCACAAGGCGTTGTGCGCGGTTTGCGATGAGTTCGAAGAAGGACGCGGGGCGTTCAGCGGGCATGACGCGGATCCGTTTCGCTAGGTACCCGTGCGGTGACGGACAGGCGGGTAAAGGGCGGTGAATGGGGCAGGGAAAGGTTCAGAGCGCGGCAACCGCGGCCCGTGTGTGGCCGGTGCGGGTAAGCAGGCTGAGCATGCGACCACCGTTGCCTGGTGCGGTCCGCAGGGCGAGCTCGTTGATGTGCGCGTCGGGAAGATCGCCGACCATTACGCCGAAGGGCGAGAAGATTTCGGAGAGTGCCACGCCTCGCTCTCCGGTCCACGAGGCACTGAAGTGAGGATCTGCAGTACCGGTGGCGAGCTCTGCCAGGAAGTACGCCTGCTCAGGAGCGGCGTCCTTGGCCGGCAGATCGACGGACAGCGCCGCGGACACTTCAGTGTCCAGCGCAGCGCCGACGGCTTTGCCCTTGGTCAGGGACGCGTCCATGGAAGCGTCGACCTGCAGCGTACTGCTGAGCGGCAGGCTGCCGGTGACTCCGATGTCGAAGCGGGGACCGCTGGTGTCAAAGGACAGGAGCAGGTTCTCAACGATGAGATCCCGCACTGCGGCTGGGAGTCCGCTGCCATGGGTCTTGCGCAACCAGGCGTCCAGTGCCGTGAGGCTGATGTCACGTGCTCGGCCACTGACATGCCAGCCCTGTGCGTTGCCTCCGGCGTCCAGCCAGGCTTGGGACGAGCCGATCTCCAGCGTGCCGAGCAGGCCCGCTGTTGGGACCTGGCCACGTCCCCCGCTCAAAGTGAGAATGAGCCCGCGCAACGTGATGGGGTCGACGATGGTCCAGTCCGCCTTCAGTCCACACATGAGGACGTAGGTGCGCTGTCTGATATCGCAGCGCGCGTAGACGAAGTCCGGTGGCTCAAGGCCCTCTCCCAGGCCCGTTCCCGAGAGGTGGCGGGCAAGGAACTGATGATCGGGCACAGTCCCGAGTGTGGCCGTGAGGACCAGGTCCGGCACGCTGATCGTGGCCGCCATGTCGATGCCCATAGCGGTGAGGCGAGCCGTCAGTTCCGTACGGATCGCCCGACGGGCACTGTCGGCTCCTGGCTGGGTGCTCTTCTGGGGCGGTGGGCCGATGTGGAATTCGGCATGCAGGTCACGCAGCGTCAGATGGCCCGGGACAATGGGCCATCCGCTGGCTATGCCGACATCGACCCAGGCGCTGGTCACAGTGTGTGTTTTCGGCTGGTAGACCAACTGCAGCCCGTGGAGGGTGAGCGTGACAGCAGTGTGGGGCACTTGAGGCGGCAGGGCGAGATCGGTTGCCGTGAGATCTCGTGGAAGGCCTGGTGTTTGAGCGAGGGCTGCCAGGTCTGTCAGCGGCAGGCCTTCGCCGAACGCCCCGTTGATGATGTAGTCGCCCTCAGGCTCGCGCTGTGAAACCAGCGCAGTGAACCGCTGATCGGTCCCCGATGAACCGGCTCGCGAGAACGATACGGCCGCTTCGGCCAGGCTCACCGTCTTCCCGGACTTATCGGGCAGTAGGGACAGCACGAGATGCGGGGCAGTGAATCCGAGAAGCCGCAGGCCGCTCAGATCCACGTGCAGGAAGTCCGCGGCTACAGTCCATTGCGGAAGATCGACCGTGATGACGAGACCGGTAACGACGTCGTTTTCGGGGTCCCGGGCGAACTCCACCACCGCGGAGAGCTCCGAGGAGCTGACAGCGGGCAAGGAGAGAGTCCCCTGGAGTGTCAGGCTTTCAGAGTCGAATACTGGCTTGGCCAGCCGTAGTTCACCGCCGAGGAACCGGGCGAAGAATCGATCCTGAGTTTCGATGGCCAGCTGTTCCGCCGACAGGGTAAACGGGTCTTGTCCTTGAGAAGCGAGCCTGCGTAAAGCAGCTACTGAAAGTGTCATATCTCTCTCCGCTACTGGACGTCTCTCATCCTGTTCACCTTAAAGGAGTATCTCCGCGCTCCCGATCGCCATGGTCGCTGCGATCGCGGCATCGACCGGTATGTCGGTTTTCTTGCTGATCCGGAATTTGAAATCAGTGAGCCTGAGCGGTGACTCGCTCCGGTTCGGCCTCGGATCCGGTATGTGCAGGTCGGATTCGAGAGATTATTCGGCGGAGAACTCCTTGCTTCTGAACCCGTACTCCGCACGGAGATCGCGAAGGTGAACGCTTCCGTCTTCGAGATGCAGAGGTCCGATTTCTGTCACCTCGCGATAGCGGAGACTTTCCGGGTTGTGAGCGGTGAGCCGAAGGATGGGGTCGGGGAAGGTCGCCGAGGCGGTGAGCTCGATGTCCGCGGAGATCTTGCCGTGTGCGGTCAGGCCGCCGTGCAGCCGGTGGTCACTGCCGGCGTGAGGAGCCAGGACGAACCACAGTTGGACATCCTCGAGTGTCAGCAGGTCAGGTATGAGGGGCCAATGTCCTGTGGCCGTCACTTCCAGTTCTGGACTGGCCAGCGTCATGGACGGCAGGTCGAAGCACACCGACAGTCCGTTGATCGAAACCTGACCGATGAGTTCTGCCAGCTCTTGTGGGATGGCAGTGGAAAGATCGTGTCTGGCAGACATGAACGGAAGCTGGGACATGTCCTTGAGGCCGTTGAGAGCGGGGGTCTCGGCGAAACGTCCCGACCGTCAGTGAACTTCTTTCATCCTGAGCTCTCGCGGGTCAGCAGGGTGTGGACGGCCTGAATGATGCGGTTGGTTGAGCACCGGGCCCGGCGTAGGACACGCCAGGTCTTGAGCCGGGCGGAGGCGCGTTCGCCGGGAGTCCGGAGGCGGGCATGGGCGCGGTTGAACCTCCTGTAGTGCTTGGGGAGTTCGCGGTGGCCGTAGTGCGGGGTACGGACGGTGGCGCCGGCGCCCTGGTACGCGCGGTCGGCCAGCACCAGGATCTGCCGGGTGAGGCAGGCCTGGACGATGCCGTGGGCCCGGGCGGCGGTCAGGTCGTGGATCTGTCCCGGCAGCGCGCGGGAGAACCACAGCGGGGTTCCGTCCGGGCGGGCGACGACCTGCACGTTCATGCCATGCCGCTTGTGCTTCTGGGTGTCGTACGGTTCGTCCGCGGCGACGCGATCGGTGGGGATGAGGGTGCCGTCAATGATGACGAAGTCTCCTTCACCCAGGCCGACGAGGGCCTCGCGCAGGCCCGGGGCCCGGGCGGCCGGGGCCTCCAGTGTCTTGTCGACATACCTCCAGGCCGTAGCCTCCGAGGCATCGAAACCGCCTGCGACCTGGGCGAACGTCTCGTTCTTCCGTAGATGTGCCAGCACCAGCAGGGCCTGCTTGAAGCAGCCCAACCGCCTCCATCTGGTGACGAGTTCCTGTCGGCGAGCATGGATGGGCAAGGAGACATGCTCAACGAGCTCGTACGGAACGTCGAGTGTGGAAGGATACGGGACCAACAGAGCCCCTTGGCGCCGGTGTCGAGTGAGATCAACACCCCAACGACAAGGGGCTCTGCCATTTCACCAACCATCGCCTCTGACCTGCCCGTTTCACCCCCGTGGGACAGGATGAAAGAGGTTCACTGAAGCAACCCAGCTTTTTCCACGGAGACTTCAGCTCACGTCGACGGGCTTGGGTCGGCCAGGAGGCATGCTCGACGAGCTCGTAAGGGGCGTCGAGCATGGCAGGGTACGGAACCAACAGGGCCCCCGGAAGGCGAGGCAGCCGGGTAACGGTTTTCGTGCCGTCTACGGTTCCACGGCCCGGTGCAGGGCTACGCCGGGCCGCGCACTTCGATTTCACGTGGGGAACACGTGATTTCCCCACGTGATGGTGACCTTCGCGGCGCCGGTGTTGGTCACGTCGGCGGAGACGAGGGTGGCCTTGCCCGCGTCGAAGTAGCTGTCGCCGCCGTGGCCGCCGGTACCGCCGCCTCCGCCGGCTCCGCCGCCTCCGCCGCCGCCGCCTCCGCCTCCGGCGTACCAGCCCCACAGCCCTTGCCCGGAGCCGGCTCCTCCGCCTCCTCCGCCGCCCTGGCCCGTTGCGCCGCTGCGGCCGCCACTCGCGGTCCCGGAGCCGCTGCCGTTCGCTCCGCCGCGGCCGCCTTGCCCGCCGTCGCCGCCGCTACCGCCCGTGCCGCCCCATCCCCCGCGGTTGGAACCGTCGTCGGTGACGGGCGAGCCCTGCGAGCCACCGCTTTGTCCGGAGCCGTCGCCGCCACCGCTTCCGCCTTGGCTGCCGCCGCCACCGCCGGATCCGGCCGTGGACAACGTCCCTCCTCCGCCTCCTCCTCCGCCACCGCCGCCGTTGTAGGCCCCCGAGCCGTAGCCGTTGCCGCCGCTGCCTCCCCAGTCGCCCGAGCTTCCGTCGGTCGCGTTCCTGCCCGCGGTGCCCGCGAACGTTCCGCCGACGGCGTCGGCGAGTCCGGCATCGCCCCCGGAGCCTCCCTGTCCTCCGCTGCCACCGGTGCCGCCGGATCCGCCGCCGCCCCCGGTCGTCGAGCCGCCGCCGCCGCTGTCCCCGGCGGCTCCGTCGCTGCCACGGCCGCCCGGCGAACCGGCGTCCCCGCCGCTGCCCGCGCCCGCGATCAGCGTGTCGCCGTGGAAGACCTGTGCCGAGGCCGCCCTTGCTCCGTAGCGGGCGACGCGGACGCCGATGACGTCCCCGGGAGTGACGTAGAGCAGGGTCTGGATGTCGGCGCCCTTGCCCCCGCTCACCCCGTAGGCATCATTGCCCCCGGCGCCCTGGAGATGCAGCGAGAGGATGGTGACGTGGTCGGGGACGGTGAACGTTCGCTTTTCGTCCGTGCCCTCATAGAAGAAGTCCTGGCTGCGGCCCGCCGGGTTGCGGATCTTCAGGTGGCCGTCAGTCTTGACGTTTCCCGTGGCCTTGAGGCGTCCGCCGATGGTAATTTTGCCGGTCATGTCAGCTTCCCTCGCAGTGGTGTGCCCTTGGGGTCGAGGAACTGCGCGTCGGTCGTGATGTCCCCGGTCGCTTCGACGGCGCCGGCGACGTTCATGTCCTTGCTGACGGTGAGGTCCTTCTGCGCGACCACGTCATCGCCCACGGTGAGCGTGCCCTTTCCGCCGCACACGGTTCCGAAGAAGTGGCTCTCCTTTTCGACTCTGAGGGCTCCGTCGATGGTGAGGAGCTTGCTTCCGCGCCAGTTCTCCTCGCCGTTTGCGGTGATCTTGTCGACCGTCAGATGCGGGAAGCTGGGCTCTTCGACGGCGATGGTGGTGGTGAGGTAGGAGTCTTTTTGGTGTCCTACGCTCTGGGCTGTTGCGCAGAGGGTGAAGGTGGTGTCTCGTTCCACGCCTTTTTCGATGGTGTGGTCTCGTACGGTGTCGGCCAGGTCGGTTTTTCCGTTTGGCAGGGTGGGGCTGTAGAGGGTGTAGGCCGTGTTGGGGCCGTCCCATTTGAGGGTGAATTTTTGGTTGCGTTCGGTCTGGGTGATGACGGTTTCGCTGCTGGCGCCTCCTTGGACGATGCGGAGGTTGGTGAGGGGGACGAGGTCGGGGCGGGCGGGATATTTGTCGAGGTAGTGGTGGGAGTATTCCCATGTCCAGGTGTCGTTGGTGCCGGGATGGCGGACGTGGGTGCGGACTTCGAGGCGGGCGGTGCCGACTTCTTCGTTGGTGTGGAAGTTGTCGAGGCGGAGACGGAGTCCGGCTCTGGTGAAGGCGTGGGTGGTGTTGTCGGTGTCCGGGGTAGCTTTGTAGAAGGTGTGTTCCTCGTCTGGGGGCTGGCCTTCGATGACGCCGGGCTGGATCTGGGTGAAAGTCCAGGTTCTGGTGGTGTCGTGGGCGGTGGTGTTGGGCCGTTCGCCGGGGGCGAGGAGGTCCTGGGCGAGGTGGCCGGCGGGGAGGACGATGATGATCTGGTCGCAGTGGACGGGGTGTTGACCGCCGTTGGAGATGATGATGTCCAGTGCGGCGGGCTGGCCGACCGCGAGGGGGACGGGCTGGGTCAGGACGGCTGTGGTCAAGGACTGATTTTGGATAGCAGTAGTCATGAATCTCTCCGATATGTGGCAGGGCCTGTGGCCAGGGCCAGTTGTCGTGGATCAGGAAGTGCGGTCGGCCTGGTCAGGATCGGCGGGGGTGAGCGTGAGGAATCCGTTGCGTACGACGGGCTTGCCGTCGGTGAAGCGCGGTCGGCCATCGGATGGGGTGAGGGGGAGGGAACTCTCAGCGCCTTCGCGGTCGCGCTCGGCCCAGGCCCACGTGCCGACGCGGAGTGAAGGTCGGGGGGCAACGAGGACAGTGTCGGGAATCTGGTCGCCGCTGGTGGTGCGGGAGACGGTGAGCAGTGGACCGACGCGGAAGAAGAGTTCGAGAGAGTTCAGAGGGCGCTGGGTGAATCGGCCGGGCAGGCTCAGGACTGCCGTGGGCAGGATTCCGGTGGTGGCGTGTATGAGAGCGGACGGGTCGATGAGCAGCGTGAGGTACTGGATGTCCTGGTCCGGGGTGGTCGGCCTGTGGGGGTGGTGGCGGGCTTTGAGGCGTGGGGAGTTGTCAGGGGTGATGTGACGCAGACAGTCAGTGGGGTCCTGCGGGGGGTGGATCGTGTAGATGTGGTCGGGATCGTGGTCGGGGTGAAAGGCGAGCAGGCCGTCGCCGAGCCGGTCGGGTTCGCCCAGTCGTACTGCCCAGTCGTAGTCGGGGAAGTCGGATTGCGGGCGGTTGAGCACGTGCTGCCAGCTGGGGTCGGTGATGGCGGGGCCGTCGAGTTCGAGGGACAGTCGGCTGCGGACCAGGGCCAGGGGGCGCCCGGCCAGAACAGCCGGTGCGGTGTCGGCATGAGCGTTCCCCGGATGGACGGTCTGGAGTGTGTCGTCGATGGATTTGAGGGCTGCGGTAAGTGCCGAGGTGCCTTGTCCCTGGATTCTGTTGAGGAAGTTGTACAGATGCTTCAGCCCGATGTCCTTGATCTGGCTGAGGGATTCGACGGGACTGCCGGGGGGAGCCTCCCACGAGGCTTGGAGGTCGCCGCTCGCGGAGGTGGTGGAACGGAGTTCGCCCAGGGCAACACCGTCAGGGGTGTAGCAGGCGAGGGCCTGCTCGATGCGGTTGGGAAGGATCCAGCCGCACACGGGGTTGGCCCCGGGGTCGTGGTCGATCAGCACGCTGTCGTTGGCGGAGTCGACCAGGTCGAAGCGCAGCCGGGCGCCTTGGAGGAGGCCGGGGCGCAGATGGACGCATCCGCCCGTGAGGCGGGGGTGGGTTGGCTCGTCCTTGCCGGGGGCGACGTCCTGGGCGGTTACGGCGGCGAAGGAGGCCCCTTTGCCTTCTTCGACGAGGACGTGGGCGCGCCCGAACCGGTCAATGATCTTGAGTTGGGTGAAGGCGAACTGGCCGGCGCGGATCTGTTGGAACGGTGAGGCGGGGTAGCCCTCGAACGGTGCCGGGAGCTCGCCGGGGTTGGGGGCGGCGTGCCAGCCGGGACCGACCAACTCGCGCAGTTCGCCGTCTGGCGGCACGTTGCGGGTGACGTCGTGGCAGGCGAGCTGGGCAGTGAACCCGCTGAGGGCCTGGGCCATCAGGTCCCACTCAGCGGTGGAGGCCGCGAAGGACTCCAGACGGCGGCGGGTGTCGGGATCGGGATGGGCCTGTGCGTGGTGGCGCAGGCGGGCATCCATGTTGAAGGCGGTGTGGGCGCTGAGCATGCAGCGGCCGGTCAGCATGATGGGGTCGATCTGTCGTAACTGGTCGTCGGGCGCGGTGGTCCAGTGGTAGCGGTCGTCGTGGAAGGTCCAACGGGGTGTGCCGTCCGGTTTGGCGTAGGGGACGGGGTGGTAGTCGCCCTGCCATTCCAGGTAAAGCGGTTGCCAGGGCTGGACCCAAGGGTCAGTGACGAAGGGCGGCGGGACGATGGTGCCGTCGGGTGGTTGCGGTTCGTCGGTTGCATAGCAGACGAGTTCGCCTACCAGCGCCCGTACGGGTGCTGGTACGGCGGCCAGCAGAGAGCCGGTCTTGTCGCCCGCGGTGCCCGGGTACTGGACCGCCTGGGAAGGGCGGCAAGGCAGTGGCGTGGTGGTGTCCATGGGCTCGTGCATGCCTGCGCCGCGGATGAGGACGACCGGGTCCTGGGGCGAGCGGAAGGGGGCTGTCGGGACGCGCTTGAGCAGCCGTGCCTCCGGAGCGGGCTTCTCGCCGGCCAAGGTGAGGCCACGGGCGAGGAGAGCGCGGATGGATTCCTGGATGTTGTGGGCGAGGCTTCCCTCGAGGGTGGGGCGCAGGACGCGGCCGTTGGGGGACACGGGGTCGCCCAGCGCGTTGAGCTGATCGCGGACCCGGCGGGCCAGAGACTCGGGAGCTTGTGGATCCAGCTCGCGGGCGAGTACGGCTCGGTCCAGGTCGCGGGGCAGGACAGGCAGGCTGTGCAGCCACCAGGTGTCGTAGAGCTGCCGACGAAGGTCGTGCAGTTCTCGTGCTGCGTGGTCGTAGGCGGCCTGGGCATCGTTGAGCGCGATCAGCTCGGCGCGTTCGTCGGTGTCCACGTCTGCGGCTGTGCCATCGTCCGGGCCGGTGGCGGGGTCGGTGATCTGCCAGAAGTAGCCGCCGGGGCCATGGGTGAACCAGTACTCGCGGATCTTCAGACGAAGGTCCAACATGCCGTCTGGCTGGTCGATCTTGTCCAGCATGCCGTACTGGAGTGCTTCCAGCAGGGCTGGGGCGGATTCCAGGGTCGAGTCACCTGCGTCGGTGACCATGGCGGTGAGGGCGTCCAGTGAACTGTTGCCGACTGCGACGCGGGTGTTTCTCGCGAGGTCGCTTTCGACCGGCTGGTCGGGCGTCCAGTCCACCAGGCGGGCCATGCCTGCGTAGTAGGAACGCCTGATCGTTGTGCGCGTGCTGTCCCCTGATCCGGCCTGGGTCCAATTGAGCCCCTTGAGGAGTTCCTCGAAGCCCGGTACGTCCTGGGCCTTGTCAAGAGGGTCGTACTGGGGGTCGGAGTACCAGCCGACTACTTGGTAGGTGAAGCGCTCGGGTCGTTCCTCGTAGCGGGTGAGCGGGTCGTGGAAGGAGAAGACGTTCTCGTTGTACGGCTGGTAGTGGCTGAAGGCGGGGATACCGGGGCCATTGGCGGTCAGGAAGCTACCGGGGGCCGGCTTCCAGGTATCGGTTGGGAAGGGCGGCTCGACCCATGGCTCGGTATCGGTGACGGGGCGGACGCGGCCGATCCGGGTGATGCGGCGGACTCCGTCCTTCGGGGAGGTCCAGACGAACGGAGAGGTGCCGGTGGTGCGGCTGAGGTGGTCGCTTTCGACGATCCACATGGCGGTGGCCTCGCCGGCGCGGCGTGTGATCAGCCACCGGTTGGGGACCACCGGGAACGAGGTGGTGTCGGTAGTGGCGTCGTGGGTGCCGCGACGTAGTGCGTCAGGGAGCTCCCACTGCAGGTAGATGCCCCGGTGGCAGGCATCGCCCATGTCGAGGTCAAGGTCGTCGAACGGGTCGGCCTCGGGGTTGAGGTGCAGGTTGAGGCGGTGGAAGTTGGCTTGCCACCGTTGGAAGTTGCTGCGCTCCTGGACGTCTTTGTTGATCACTAGAGCGGACAGTTTGACGGGCACGACGAGGCCGTCTGAAGGCGCGAGCGGCTGGGACATATCAGGTTCTCCGGTGGTCAGGGTGGCGGAAGGCCAGCTTTTCGGGCGACTTGATCATTTGAAGGGCGAACTGGCCCGGCAGGAGCGGCCCGGGCTGCCCGAGGGCCCCGGCGAGTGCGTGGGCGAGATCGTTTACACGGAGCACTTCCATGCCGTGGCTGTCCTGGCGCAGGAAGTTTTCTTTGACGCTCTCAAAAGGACGGTCCGGGAGCTGCGTTCCGGCGGAGTCCGGGTCCAGGCTGCGCAGCGCGAGGCCGCCGGTGTCTTCGATGCCGAAGTGAAGTCCTTGGTGCGGCTCGGCGAGTTCGAGGGTGTGGGGGACGCCGTCGAAGAGGCAGAGGAGGACGGCCTCGTCCAGCTGCGTGTGGCGCAGGGACGTCAGCTGCCGGCCGGTGTGGTCGGTGGCGGTGACGGTCAGGGCGGGCCATCCCTGGACCAGGCTGGAGCGGATGAGGATGCCGGCCACGGGTGCGGGGTGGTCCGCCGTCGACACGAGGCGCTCCAGGACGGTGTCGGCATCGGTCGTGGTGGTGCTGCTGTGGCCGATGCTGAGTGCTCCTTCTTGCAGGAAGCGCAGCCATACGGGGTCGACGTGGAAGAACCGGAGGCTTTCGTCCGGGAGCATGGCGTGGTCGGGCACCAGGTGGGTGAAGGGCACGGGCCGGAGCTCGTTCAGGGAACGGAGCCAGGACAGAAGTTGGACAGCATGCTGCCCGAGCAGGGTCTGCGGGTCGCCTGACTCCTGGACGAGCACGTCAAGGGGACTCGGTGCCGGCGCGTAGTGGCGCGGCGGGGTGGCACTGCGTGGCACCCGCCGGGGGCCGGGGCCGCCGAACAGGGCGCTGAGGCTGCGTTGCAGCCCGTCCTCCAGCAGGTTGTCCAGACGGGTCAGGGCGTCGGTAGTGCCTCCCGTACGCAAGACCGGGTGGTCGTTGCGCTGGTGCATGGCGGCACAGCGTTCGAGCACAGTGCGCCGGAACGTCACCAGGCTGGTGGCGAAATGCGGGTCGGCAAGGCCCAGGGAGCGGCCGAGGCTGAAGGCGTCGGCGTAGCTGACGTCGAACACGCCGCCGTGCTCGGTGTAGATCAGAGCCTGGGAGGGATGGTCCGTGTGTGGCCCGCGCTCTGGGGTACCGACCGCTCGTACGGGTGTCAGGGGTCCGCGGTACCAGGCGAAGGTGCGCGGGCCGGGGGCGGTGTGGTGGGCCAGCGGCAGGTAGCCGTCGCGGATGCGCTGAGTGGCCAGGGTCAGGTCGGCGGTGGGGAGTGGGCGGCGCAGCAGCCCGATGCGGCCGTCCTTGTCCGGCTCGGGGTGGGCGAGTGCCTCTGCCAGGTGGCCGAAGCCTCCTTTGAGATCGGGGTGGGAGGTGAAGGACCAGGAGGTGAGGGAGAACAAGCGCAGCGGCTTGACAGGTGAGGGCACCGGCGCGGTTTGGTGGCCTTCGAGGGAGACAAGGTGGACGGTGTACGTGCCGCCTTGGGAGGAGGGGAAGCGGTTGGCGACCACTACCGCGTAGGCGTCGTCTGCGGCCTGGAGGGTGCTTCCACCGGCTGTGGCGTCGGTGCCGCCGGTGCGGGTGTGGGCGAGCAGACCCAGCTCGTCGCGGGTGGGCAGCAGTGCTTCGGCCAGGGCCGCCGGCACGTCGATGGTGGTGCAGCTGCTGGCCAGGACCTCGCCGGGGATGTCGCCTGTGTCCAGCTGCGGCAGCTGGACGGCGGGGTCCTCGGTGAGGGCTTGGCCCACGGTCCAGTTCTGGGGTACGACCTTGTCGGCGGGGGCCAGCAGGAGCAGTGCCAGCCATGGCGGGCCCTCTGTGCCGGCGCTGGGGTCCAGAGCCCGTTCCCAGGGCAGCAGGGCACGGTTGAGGGTGATGTGCGGGAGGACAGTGTGGAACGCGCCGTTCAGTCCGGGGGGCGGGTAGAGGGCATGGACGTCGCCGGCGTCCAGGTGGAACTGGGGGGCGCGGATCTCGAAGTCATGGGAGACCGGCTGGAGGTAGTCGGTGCCGTTGACGTGGGTGTCGAGTCCGTCGACCTCTTGGGTGACAGTGACGGTGTACCGGCCGGCTTCCACTGCGGGGCGGAGGCTGTCGGTGAATTCCACTGTCTGTGGGGGCTGGCCGGTGGCGGCAGTGCGGGGCATGGGTCTACCTCGGGTGTGAGGGGTCAGTGGGTGGCGACGAACGGTGCGTCGGCGAAGAGATGGCCGACTGTGTCGGCGAACGGCCTCAGATCCTGGTCAGCTCCGGGTTCCAGGCCCCAGCGGGTGAGTTCGTCGAAGAGCGCGGTACGGGCCTGGGCGGTGGTCGCGGTGGCGATGCTGTCGCGGATGAGACCGATCGCCGTAGCCGGGGCGGTGGGAGGTGGCACGATGGCCCGATCCTTGTCGGTGCCGAGCGGGACGGCTCCACCCGGGAGTTCTGCGCTCTCCAGAACTGCGGCTTTGATATGGAGAGATGTGCCGGCGTGCGGAGCTGGTACGACGATGCGGACACCCGTGATCTGGTCGGGAACGAGCTGGCCGTCGGCAGTAGGGACTTGGTCTGCAGGGTGAGAGGCACCCCACAGGGCACTGGGCACCGCCGTGGTCAGGGGAGTGACGGTCCACTTCTCCTGGACGGGGTCGAAGTCGTGCCGTTCGTTGCCGGCGCCGTGCTTGGTGAAGACGACACTGTGCCGGGACGTGAGGTTCTGGGCCTGCGGGCCCATGGGGCGGATGTTCAGCCCGGAGCGGGTCCGGTCGGGGGCGAGGGGTTCCTTGCCCACCACCAGTTGTGATGCGGGGATGACGGTGCGGGTCTCCAAGGCAAAGCCGTGGCTGGAGACGGCCCAGGCAGCGGTCGGGTCCTGCTCCGGGGGGTGGGCGTCGATGGGGGCGGGTGGCGGCGGCAGGAGACCGCCGGCCGGGAACAGCTGCACGGCCTGTGCACGGTCGGGCAGCAGGCCGGTGAACTGTTCCCAGTCCAGGACTGGATCGGGTACGGAGGCATGCTCGCCGAAGCTGACGGTCAGTCCGATGCCCAGTACGTGAACGGTGACCTCGCCGCCAGTGGGCGGCCCCCACAGATGTATGTCGGCACCGACCTCCACGGTCCAGGTGCCAAAGATGTGGGTGTTGAGCGAAGCTCCCAGCGAGATGCCGGTGCTGAGGTCGAAGTGGAACGGCTTCCATTGGACCAGTGCATCGAAGTGGGCGGTCAGCCAGGCCCGCACATCCCCGCTGTGGTACCGGACATCCAGACCGCCGCCGACCATGAAGGCCGAGGGGGTCAGGGCCAGATAGGAGCCGCCCTTGATGCTGACCGCGTCGCTGACATCCCAGTTGATGCCGATACGCGGCGGGTTGGGGTAGTGAGCCGGCGGCTTGAACTGCGGGTGGTAGCCCCCCGCAGTGAGAACGAAATCACCAGGGTGTTCACTGCCGTCGAACCAGCAGTGGAAGGCGAACCCTCCTGTGAGGTGGCAGGCCGGGTCCAGGAGGAATGACCGGGGGGTGAGCAGTGCGTCGATGGCCAGCATGGCCTTCTCGGTGGTGTAGACGGCCTCCAGCTCGAGTTCGACGTTGGCGTACTTGGTGTCGGATTCGGGCGGAAGTGAGGCTTCGGCCCGGCCGAGCAGGCTGATCGCGAAACCGGAGCCGAACTCCACCATCAGCAGGGCCCGGGCATGGACGAGCTTGCATACCTCGAATGCCACACCTGCCGCGATCCAGACTTCCCCGTCCGCAGGTGCCACCCAGGCGTTGTCACCACTGGTCAGGCTGTTGAGCTTGGCCAGCAGATCGTCTTTGTGGGCGTTGGCGTCGCTCGGGGCGGGAGCAGAGGCGGAACCGCTGAGTCCCGCTACGAACGGGAAGTCGGCCACTTCCTCCAGAGTGGGGATACGGACACGGCTGTTGTAGCCGAAGCCGCCCATTAACCCGGTGATGATGATGGGCGGCGGGCCAGGGATCTGGCCGCCGAGCTCGCCGAAGAGGAACAGTGACGGCTGGCCGCCGATCTTGCGCAGATAGGCGCCGATGGCACCGAAGCTGAATTTGGAGGCCTTGACTACCAACAGCCCGGAGATTTCCAGGTCATATCCAACTGGCGGGTCTCCCTTGAGGAATGCACCGCCGATCTCCAATGGAGGGGAGGAGTAGTCGATGCTCAGTCCCGAGAGCTTGCCTTCGATGTCAAATTCGCCATGGACGAGCTTGTCCAGGCGTACGCCCAGCCCCAGGCCGTCGACGCCAATGGCCAGCGGTCCGGCTTTCATCGTCGCGTCGAGGAGAACAGACAGCTCTTGATCGTGGTAGCCGGCGCCGAGCCGACGTACTGTCAGCGGGCCGAGCGTCTTGTTGACATTCAGCCATGTTGCCGCAGATGCCGCTGGTGCGGTGCCCGAGGTGTTCGGTGCGGCGTGCAGCAGTGTTCTCCTGGTCTTGTCGGGGAAAGCCACCTCTGACGAGCCACTCGTCGTGCCCTTCGGGCCGGACCCACCGGCATGGAGATGGAAGGTGTGCGGCGCCATGGACGGCACTGCGCAGGTGAGGTCGAGTGAAAAGCCTTTGTTTATTTTTCCTGACGGCAGTGCAGAGGCGCCGGATCCGAATTGACGTAACTGATCGTTGATCTTCTCTACCGAATCATCCCCCAGGTCAGCAGAGGCGAAGATGCCACGAAGCTGGGAGAAGTTCACGTTCATCGAGTCCGGAATCTCATGACCGACCAGTGGCAGCTTGGCAAGGGAGAATCCGGACTCCGATTCGACGGCAAGTAGATAGGATCGACCTCCGGCCCCTTCCTTTTTTGAGCCTTTGACGACATCTTGCGGTTGGGTATTTGGGAGAGGTGACGGCTTCATGAGGGGTCCCTACTCTGTTGAGGGCGGACAAGAAGGAGAATCCTTTGGCCTGAAGTCTCGCCACATGCACCGCCAAAAGGAACATCAGCCCGTCGCTGGCCACTTGCAGCAATGAACTGTCAGCATTGAAGCCGGATCCTCAGAGCGAACGAAGGCGACGAGGCCCATCACCCTGAGGGGCATCGTGTTCTACAGGCAGACGTTGAAGGTCTATCTCACGCAACAATTCGCAACTTCCCACATTCGGCAGGGACTTCGCATGGAGGGCGTAACCTACTGCCGAATGAAGTCGCTTCTGATTGCATCAGAATCCGATGTAACGAGTCCCGGGAGATCTCTTCGCGCGACGGCACGCCCGTCATCGACCTGGCGCCGTTCTTCCAGGAGATGGGCCCCTGCGGTTCGGTTCAGCAGCCGGGCTGGCCTGGTGAGATGCTCAAGGACTATTAGAACGACCCGACTGAACACTGACGACACCGCACAACCTGCTCGCGCCCCGAAGGCTGAACAGGTCCGAAGTACCAGGGAAGCGGAACGGCGAGAGGGTGATTGGACCAACAACCACGGATATCCGAATGGGCGCGGTTCCGGGTCGGGTAGCCCGGAGGTGGGATTCCCCCGGGCTACCCGACCCGGAGCTACACCCACCTGACTTTCTCCACGGCCTCGGCCGACATGCCGACGTCTGCCATCAGGTGTCACTTCCCTTTCGAAGATCCACCGTTGATCGCGAACCCCCGGCGTCCTGATGGTGACCGCGGCCCGAGTCGTCTACTGGTGACGGTCTGGGCCGCAGCGGCCCTCGCCGCACTGTGTCAGTTGGCCTGATACCGGGAGGTGTTGATGATCAGGCAAGCAGGGCAGTGACGGTACCGTCATAGGAACACCTTGCCAGGGTTGAAGATCCCCGTCGTGTCCAATGCGTTCTTGACGGCACGATGCAGAGCGAGCGCTTGCGGGCTTAACTCCGCGGCAAGGCCACGTCTCTTGAGTAGCCCCACACCGTGTTCCCCGGTGACCGTGCCTCCCAGCGCCAGGGCTTTGTCGATGACGCATTCCAGGGCCACGTGACCACGGGCACGCGCCGCATCGTCGCCATAGGGGACCACGATCACCGGGTGCAGGTTCCCGTCCCCCGCGTGTGCGAGTCCTGCGATGCGGACTTCGTGGCGCCTGGCGATGCCTTCAATGCACGCGAGCATGTCGGGGACCTTCATGCGGGGTACGCACACGTCCTCGGTGAGCACCTGGCCGAGCCGTTCCAGCGCGGGGTACACCAGACGGCGTGCGGTGAACAGGGCGTCCGCCTCGGCTTGGTCGGAGGAGCGGGCGCTCCAGGTGGCGCCGGCGGCGTTGAACGAGGCGAGCACTGTAGCGGCCTCCTCATCGCCTGCCGCGCCGGGTGCGTCGCAGCGGGCCAGCAGCAGGACGTCCCCCGCTGCAGCGAGCCCCATCTGCTTCCGGGCGTCGACCGCTTCCAGGCAGAAGCGGTCGACGAGTTCGAGGGCACTGGGCACCACCCCCGCGGCAGCGATCGCGGCGACCGCCCGGCCTGCGGTGGACGCGTCGGGGAAGTAACCGACGACCGTGCGCTCCATCGGCCGGGGGCCCCGCAATCGCAGGGTGATCTCGGTGATGAGGCCAAGGGTGCCCTCGGAACCGACCATCAGGCCGGTCAGGTCGTATCCGGCAACGCCCTTGGCGCTGCGGCGGCCGAGCCGTACGACTTCGCCAGTCCCGACGACGGCTTCCAAGCCGAGAACGTAGTCGCGCGTCACCCCGTACTTCACGCAGCACAGCCCGCCCGCGTTGGTGGCGACGTTCCCGCCGATCGTGGACCAGGGGGAGCTCGCCGGGTCCGGGGGGTACCACAGGCCGTGCTCGGCGCATACCTCGCTGAGATGGTCGTTGATGACGCCTGGCTGGACTATGGTCAAGCGTTCTTCCGGGTCGATGCGGAGTACGGCGTTCATGGCCTCGAAGGACACGACGACGCAGCCTTCGACGGCGTTGGCGCCGCCGGACAGCCCGGTGCCCGCCCCTCGCGCCACGACCGGGACGCCGTGTGCCGCGCACCACGAGACGAGTGCGGCCACCTCCTCGGTGCACTGTGGCCGTGCCACGGCGGCAGGCAAGGTGTAGGGCGCCCGTTCCGCCTCGTCGTGCGCGTAGGAGGCCAGCACCCCCGGGTCGGACAGGATCCGGCCTTCGGGAAGTACGCCTTCGAGTTCGGCAGGAGTCGCGCTCATTGCGCCACCGTACGTGCCGTACCCAGAGGCTCAATATTGTTCTTTGGTACATGTCCCAAAGGTCAATTGAGGGGCGGCGCAAGGACATGGAAAAGTGGCCGCCGCCGGTCAGCGGGATTCTGGAATCCCTGTTCACCGGAGTTTCTGGGAAAGTGGCCGGAGGGGGTTTCTGATGGCAGCGGTAATCGCGGGACTCGGGGGCTGGCTGCCCCCGCATGTGGTGACCAACGACGATCTGTGCGCAGTCTTGGACTCCACCGACGAATGGATTCGCACCCGCACGGGGATCAGCGAGCGACGTGTGGTCTCCGGTGGACTGTCCACCAGGGACCTGGCGGTGGAAGCTGGGGCGAGGGCGCTCAAATCTGCCGGGGGGACAGCGGCGGACGCCGTGGTGCTGGCCACCACCTCGTTCGACTGTTTATGCCCAGCTGTGGCGCCGGAGGTTGCCTCGTTGCTGGGTCTGCGCACGGTGCCCGCCTACGACCTGACATCGGCGTGCAGCGGGTTCCTCTATGGGCTCGCCACTGCAGCCGGGCTCATCGCCGCCGAGGTTGCGGACAGTGTGCTGTTCATCGGCGCTGAGGCGTTCACGACCCTGGTCAACCCTGAGGACCGCACGACGGCGCCGATCTTCGGGGACGGGGCGGGGGCGGTGGTGCTGCGCCGCGGCGAGGCGGACGAGCCCGGGGCGCTCGGCCCCTTCGACCTGGGCAGTGATGGCGCACTCGCCGATTTGCTGGCCGTTCCCGCCGGCGGTTCGAGGCAGCGCTCCGGTTCAGCGGGCCTCGGCCATGGCTCCGTGCCGACGGAGGACTGGTACCTACGGATGGAGGGCAGGCCACTGTACACACAGGCCGTGGAGCGGATGTCGGCCTCATCCCGTGCCGTGCTCGACCGTGTGGGGTGGACCGTCGATGACATCGAATGGTTCGTCGGCCACCAGGCCAACGTGCGGATCGTACAGGCCGTCGCCGAGGAGTTGGAACTGCCGGAGGAGCGCGTGGCGGTCAACATCGACCGCGTCGGCAATACCTTGGCAGCGTCGATCCCACTACTGCTCAACGACATCGTGCACAGCGGCTGGCTGCGGCCGGGGCACCGCGTGCCAGGGCTTGCTCAAGTTCCGTGAGTGGCCGGGTTTTTGGTGATGCCCGGGACGGCCAGTGCTTGTTCGGGTTCGTGGCGGATGGCGCGGGTGGTTTTGGCGATGTTGTCGGCTCCGAGGATCTTCAGGACGCCGATGGCGAGGTTACGGAAGCTGGCCATGGCGCGGGGTGCGCTGTCGGTGTGGACGGTTGAGGCGTCCTCGGCGAAGGTGACATCTCGGATGTGGTGGGAGGAATTCTCGATCCCCCAGTGCCCGCGAATCGCAGCGGCGAGGTCGGCCGGGCTGGTCTGGTGGGTATCCAGCTGGTGACCGCGAACACGCTCTCGCGGCTCTCCGTCCGGCCGGTGGGCTTGCGGCGGCGGTGGACACGGATGGCGAGCCGGGCATGCGGGAAGGCGATCTCGCCGAGGTTGCCGGCGAGGGCGCACGTCTTGATCGACCGGGACTCGCGCCGTCCGTGGGCGGTGACGGAAGACGTGTGCTGAACCTTGATGCACGTCCAGGGAAGAGCGGCGGGCTGAGCGTACGTGGTGGGCTGGTTGGTCTTGATGACCGCGATGTAGTGGGCCTTCTTCGTCTCGACCAGCCAGGTGGTGTTGGCCTTCACCGAGTGCAGGGCGTCGAAGGTGACCACGGTGTCCGCCAGGTCGAGCGGCGCGAGCAAGGGCTTGAAGTGCCGCGTCTCGTTCGTCTTCGCGCCGATCTCGACCTGGGCGAGCGCGGCGACGGGGTGGTGCGTGACCGCGGAGAGCAGGTGACGGCGCGGCGTATCGAGGCGGGCCGAGCCCTTCAGTGCCTTGCCGTCCACGGCGATGACCCGCCGCGGACGAGTCGCCGACGCGTCCCCGCACGCCAACTTGCGGTGCTGGTCGGCCAGGTAGGCGCCCACGGCCTGGTCCAGGGCGTCGCCGTCGAGCGCCATCAGGACGCGCCCGATCGTGACCGGCTTCGGGCTGCGCCGCCAGCCGAGCAGATGACGCCGCATCCCGAGGGAAGCCAGCAGGGTGTTCGTGGCCCGCTCGCCGAACTCGGCGGTCTCGTCCAGGCTCTTCGCGCCGGACACGACCGCGCAGGCACACACCAGCAGGACCGACACCAGCGAGTGCCAGCGGCCCCGGCGCGAGCGCGGGTCGGGCACCGATGCGAGATAAGGACGCAGGTCAGCGATCCGGTCCGCATCCAGCGGACCCAGCTTCTCCAGCACGGAAGGGATAGGGGAAGATACAACGGCAGGCACGGGACATCCTCGTGATCATCTGGCTTAGTCACCACAATGATCACGAACCCCCGTGCCCGCACTGCTACCCGCCCCTACCCGCCCCTACCCGCCCCGATCGCCAACCACCCGCGCATCCACGGAACTTGACGGAGCCCTGCATCACACGAGCTTGCAAAGGCCCCTGGGAGCCAGGTCGCGAGTACACCAGCATTTGTCCGGTCCCCCACAACACGAACCGGGCCTTCCACCGGACAGGGCATGCCTGCTCGCATATCCCCACAGCGGATTCCAATAGTTCTCGAGCAGGTCGGCCACCGCTTCTTCGCCCTCGATGACGTAGTTGAATTCCGATAGGAACCCTGGGTACAGGTTGTCCGACCCGACCACATACACCTCGTCGTCGATCACCATCAGCTTCGCGTGATTGCCGGGTGCCGAGGGAACCGTCGTGGATGTCAATCTCAATTTAAGAAGGTCAAATCCAAAACCCTTCCCTTTCTGCGCGGCCTCATAGGCATCGCCGATCACGCCCTCCTTCGGGCGCCGCTCGCTCAGTGGCGGCTGCTTGAGCGTGGCGGTAAAACCCGCCGTGGGGAGATGCGGCCACTTGTAGGTCTTGCCCTCGACGGTGTTTCGGGATGGGACATCCGTGTAGTAGAACGGGGCAATGAACAGTCGGCTCAAAGCTTCAAGTCGCCTGTCCTGGTCAGGATACTCGGCGTCGGTCTCCACGTCGTGCAGCATGTAGTAGCGCATCAGTGAGAATGTGCGGACCGCGCCGGATCCGAACGAATACTGGTCCCCCCCCGCACCCGCCCCGGCATCTAGTGGTGACACCACCACCTGCACGGTCAAATCCTTCTTTTCCAGCAACGCCTTCAGGATCGAGTGGCAAACGACATGGTCCTTCCAATTCTTCTTCCACGCGCTGATGAGGTCCATCTGCGACATCTTGATAGTGCGCTCCGCGCCCAGGATGAGGTCTTCCTTCATTTTCCCGGAGTCGTCCTCGTACCCCCCTTTTTCTGTCTTGGACCAGTACTTACCCACCGACCCGTATCTGGTGGCGAGCTTATATTCGCCGAGCGCGTCGTATCCCGCGAACGTCTGTCGCACGGGGAAGACGTCTGTATCGAGGTCGCCGTCGAGCACCTGGTACTGGTCGCGGGGCACCGGGCTCGGTGAACCAGCCGACACCGCAGGGGCGACGCCTTGGTGCAATTCCACAATCTCTCGCTGACTTTTACGGACGTTCTCGATTACATTCGGCGATTTGAGCGGGTTGGCGGGCCGGGTCTGGGTGTTGGTATGATCCTCCCATTTCGGTTTCGCGCTTTTGAGTGCCTCGAGTCGCTCGACGGCCAGCAGGTCTTTTCCGCAAGCCCACATCTTATCCAAATAGGTGTGCGCGTCCGCCGCTGCTGGCCCATGGACCACGACCGACAGGTCGTGCACGGGCGGATAGCTCAGGAACAGGTCCATGTTCAGGTTGTGCCCGCCGGCCAGTACCTCCGTGGCGTCGGCGACAATGATCTTCGAGTGGTTCCAGGTCATCCTCTCGTCGGGTGCTTCTACAACGTCCCCGAAGAGTTTCCAGTTGATGGCAGCCGCTATTCCGCCCGCCATCTGGTAGTAACGCCCCAACCAGATTTCTGGGAGGTGCGTCCAGTGTCTGCTCCGCTCTCGGACCATGCGGATGACGGCCTGCTTCAACAGCGTGTAGTTCTCAGGGGCGCCGTATTCTTTAAGCGCCGTTGGCGTCTGGCCGAACAGGAACCGGAACTGTGTGGGCGCGGGCCGGAGGATCTTCTGGCTCAGCGCGGTGTCCATGGCACCGAGAATGATGCCGGCCCAAGCCGGATCCGGGGCGTTGAGAGACGCTATGTCGCAGCGATACCGAGATTTTTGGACGACCTCCTCCAGTGCCCGCTGGAACTCGCCCTGCCGAGCCCACGACTGCTGCATGATCGCCGGGCCGAACGGCCTTCCCCAGACCCGCGGCGTGTCCATGAGCCGGATATAGTTAGGGGCTTCGTTGGGCAGATGTTTGACTTTGACGCTTTCATCCATGGCTTGTCTCCCTTAGCGTTTCGAGTCTGAAGTAGGTTTACGTCTGGTGCCGGAGGGAATCAGGGCTTGCTCAAGTTCCGTGAGTGGCCGGGTTTTTGGTGATGCCCGGGACGGCCAGTGCTTGTTCGGGTTCGTGGCGGATGGCGCGGGTGGTTTTGGCGATGTTGTCGGCTCCGAGGATCTTCAGGACGCCGATGGCGAGGTTACGGAAGCTGGCCATGGCGCGGGGTGCGCTGTCGGTGTGGACGGTTGAGGCGTCCTCGGCGAAGGTGACATCTCGGATGTGGTGGGAGGAATTCTCGATCCCCCAGTGCCCGCGAATCGCAGCGGCGAGGTCGGCCGGGCTGGTCTGGTGGGTATCCAGCTGGTGACCGCGAACACGCTCTCGCGGCTCTCCGTCCGGCCGGTGGGCTTGCGGCGGCGGTGGACACGGATGGCGAGCCGGGCATGCGGGAAGGCGATCTCGCCGAGGTTGCCGGCGAGGGCGCACGTCTTGATCGACCGGGACTCGCGCCGTCCGTGGGCGGTGACGGAAGACGTGTGCTGAACCTTGATGCACGTCCAGGGAAGAGCGGCGGGCTGAGCGTACGTGGTGGGCTGGTTGGTCTTGATGACCGCGATGTAGTGGGCCTTCTTCGTCTCGACCAGCCAGGTGGTGTTGGCCTTCACCGAGTGCAGGGCGTCGAAGGTGACCACGGTGTCCGCCAGGTCGAGCGGCGCGAGCAAGGGCTTGAAGTGCCGCGTCTCGTTCGTCTTCGCGCCGATCTCGACCTGGGCGAGCGCGGCGACGGGGTGGTGCGTGACCGCGGAGAGCAGGTGACGGCGCGGCGTATCGAGGCGGGCCGAGCCCTTCAGTGCCTTGCCGTCCACGGCGATGACCCGCCGCGGACGAGTCGCCGACGCGTCCCCGCACGCCAACTTGCGGTGCTGGTCGGCCAGGTAGGCGCCCACGGCCTGGTCCAGGGCGTCGCCGTCGAGCGCCATCAGGACGCGCCCGATCGTGACCGGCTTCGGGCTGCGCCGCCAGCCGAGCAGATGACGCCGCATCCCGAGGGAAGCCAGCAGGGTGTTCGTGGCCCGCTCGCCGAACTCGGCGGTCTCGTCCAGGCTCTTCGCGCCGGACACGACCGCGCAGGCACACACCAGCAGGACCGACACCAGCGAGTGCCAGCGGCCCCGGCGCGAGCGCGGGTCGGGCACCGATGCGAGATAAGGACGCAGGTCAGCGATCCGGTCCGCATCCAGCGGACCCAGCTTCTCCAGCACGGAAGGGATAGGGGAAGATACAACGGCAGGCACGGGACATCCTCGTGATCATCTGGCTTAGTCACCACAATGATCACGAACCCCCGTGCCCGCACTGCTACCCGCCCCTACCCGCCCCTACCCGCCCCGATCGCCAACCACCCGCGCATCCACGGAACTTGACGGAGCCCTGCCTAAAGATAGGTCCAGTGCACCCAGCCGGCGCCGGTGCGTTTGGCGGTCACGGGATAAGGCTGGCGGTATGAAGGGTCCCCGGCCACGTCCTCGAGGTACTTCTTGTTCATGGGGTTTCTGCCGTAGGCTGACGAGACGTACCGTACGTCGCCGTCGCGTCCCGAGATCGCGGTGCGTAAATCGCCGAACACGACCTTGTCGCGCCGCGACCCACCGCCCATCTTGTCGAAGGCGCCGTGATCGAGGTTAATCCTCTGCCGCAGCTCCAGCGCACCAAGATCAACAGCCGGCTCTCGTGAAAAAACCGTTCCCCAGTCCGTGAGATAGGCCCTGGCCATCTTGTAGACCAGGTGCGGAACCCGCGCGACGCTGGTGTCGGCGTTGGTCGGGTCGTACTTCCCGTCACGGGTCGTGTTCCCGGCGACCGTCGCATGTCGTCCACGGCACGCGAACAGCCGATAGCCGTCGGGCTGAGGGGTGCCAGCGATTTTGGCGGGTTCCAGCGGGTTCGCGCGCCCGCTCAGGTAGCTGTCGGCAAGGTCTTTCCATCCCAGCTTGTTCAGCTTCCTCACATCCGGTTCGGCTGTGCTGATCCGTGCCATCTTCGCGTTGGGCTTGGGCACAAGTCCGGGGTCGAAGAGTCTGTCCAGGGATTCGCCGATGTGGTCCCAGGCGGTGATCCCAACGTAGTTGGTGACGTTCGGGGCCAGCTTGGTCATGATCGAGTACCACGTTCCGGGGCCAGGAACCGGATCGATCGCGAAAATGCGCACGGGGACGTCCTTCTTTGCCCCACCGTAGGCATACAGGAACCAGGCGGCCATCATGCATTCCACGGCGCCCCGACTGTGCCCGATGAAGTTATACGCCGTCGCATCGCTGGCGGCAGCCAGGTTCGCGCCATGCAGAGCAAGGGCGGCCGCCGACGTCCGACCGATGGCAGTGTCCATATTAACGCCAATATCAGACCGCCGATCGCCCCGCGAATACTGCTCAGTAGCCTCTTTGAGGCCCGGGGGAATCTTCAGCGGAGCATTCAAGGTAAGCGCTTCGCTGATATCTACGTTGCCCCAGTCGTTCGCTCCCACGCCGCGCACGATCACGCTGGGATTCGTGGCTTCCAAGCGGTCGCCGGAGATCTCCATGTGGATACGGACCGGGATATAGCCGGTTTCTTTGCTGTAGATCCGCTTGTCACTATCAGAGCGTGACTCCTCGCCCTCATCACGAGTGCACGATGTCCCGCTGAAGCACACGGTGTATGTTCTGTCCATTGATCGTCCTTTAATTATTCCGCGAAACGGCCAGGCGTCGGCTTCTGTTACTTCCCGCTCCTGTCGAACTGTCGAACGGATGAAAAGCGGGCTGCTTCAGGCCGGTACCAGCAGGTCGACCGCCGTTGTGGCGATTTCTTTTTCCTTGAGGGACACGTAAGCAATGTGGGTATCGGCGATGTTGAGTGCTAGGGCGTGGCCTTTGTTCGAATGGGTGAGACTGGCGGTGATATCTTTGAGGTCGATCCCGGAAAAGACGGCGGGTAAGTCGGCAACGGGGATATCGAGGGCGGTGAGGAGGGTGGCGACGGTGAGAGTGTCATCGGTGGTGGTGAAACTGCCGGTGAGTGTCCAGTAGGGATCGGCCCCGGTCCTGTATGTGAGATCGCCGACGAGGCTGAGCGTGAGGTCGGGTGTGCCCGGAAGGGCGAATTGGAGCTCGGCACCGGCTTCGAGATCGAGCTGGCTCCAGCCGGCCTCGGGCTTAGAGCGGGTTTGAGTGAGGTCGACCCGGACAGTGAGGTTCGCAGGGGTGGGCGCGCTCGTGTCGAATGCGGTGTCCAGCGTGAAACCGAATACACGTTGCAGGCTGCTGTTGGTGACGCTGATGCCGAGTGTGTTGATAGTGGTGGCGGGCAGCTGAAAGGGGAAGACTGTGAAGGAATTATTGAACCACTCGGTGAATTCAGCCAGAGGCAGGTTTTCGAGTTCACCACTGAAGGTCCAACTGATGTCGCCGCGATGACCCATCAGGCGGACTGTGGTGTCGGCGATTTTCAGACCTCCGGAAAAACCGGTGTAGGTCAGGGTGCTGCCGCTGCCGGCGACGTTCAGCGACAGGTCGGTGACGGCGAGATTGTCGTTGAGCCGCCACACAGGGTTCGTGCCGCCGAGCAGACACTCGAGACTGTATTCCTTGGCGGCGGGGTTGATCTGGATTTCCAGGGTGTTGTCGTCGGCACCGGTGAGGTCGAGTTCAGGTGGGCAGCCGCCGGTGAAGCCCTTGCCCTTGATGGAGCCAGGCAGCTTGAAGCGGCCAGATAGCCGAGTGCCATAACCGGGGGAATACCTGCCGTCCAGGACCACGGAGTAGCCGTCGACGGCACCGCGCACGGTGATGCCTGTCTCCAGGTTCTGCGGGCCGCTGAAAGTGACTTCCACGGCGTCGATTTCGATCATGTCGGCAAGTTTGACCAGCGGAGTTCCGGCGCTTCCCACCACGCCGACCGATACGGCGATCTGGTTGACCTTTTTGGTTCTGGTGTCGTATTGCACATCGAGATCAGTCACGGAAACCGGTAGATCTTTGACCCAGCCGCCAACGCCGTCGGGCCACTTCACCGTGCCAAGTTCCGTGCCGAACACTAATTCCGACAATTCCGATAGTCCGGCGGAGATCGGAATAGGCGCGAACTTGCCACGCAGCCTGTAGTTATCCTGGCCGACTTCTATGACATGGATACGGTTCGTTGCTGCTGTGCCTGCTACACCGGTTGTGCCGCGCCCACCGGTGGTGCCAGGCGTATCGAAGTGGAAGCAGGCACCAACGATAGGATCCTCGCGCCACGGCTGGGGGGCAAGCATAATAAGAGCTTCGGGATGGTGCACTTTCGGCGCTTCGGGATCGTGCACTTCCGGCGGTTTGAACACGCTTATGTCCGGGGTGCGCATTTGGGGACCGATTGCCAACTGGTCCCAGCGGCCGGCCAGATCGGCGTAGATGACCAATCCGATCACCTTTTCGTCCCGGTCAGAAACGAACTCCACTCTCACCCCCCGCTCGGCCTTGGCGAATTGCGCTGTACCCGAGACCGATAGGGAAGATCTGTCAAATTTGGCATCCCTAACCCGCCAGGTAGTGCCGAGATTTGCATCGGAGAACACCGCTCGCGATCTCGCCCCCAGCCCCAGAACCGCGTCGGACAGTTCCAGCGTTCCGCTGGATGCCTGCTTTTCGATGTCAGCTACCAGCATCACTATCTCCTTCGAGAAACGGGTCGGGCAAATTTTGAAGGTGTCGCATATGAATTGCGTGACAATGTCAACATGGGAAACTGACGACACAGTGAGGTTTTCTCAGCGTTCATGGTCGCCAGGCGTTGTTGAGGACGAGGGCGGCTTGGGTGATGGCGCCGATTCGGTTCGGGCTGAGGGTGACGTATTGCAGGGTGCGCCAGCGTTGTTTGAGCTCGGCCATGGCTCGCTCGGCGGGGAAGCGGAGACCGCGTAGCAGCTTGTTGTACGTCTGGTTGTCCGTGCCCAGCTCGCCGGGCAGGTCGGGATGTTTCCGGAAGGGAATCTGCAGACCGCCGCCGGCGCCGATGTATCCGATGTCAGCCAGGACCGGCAGACCGTCACGGACGGCGGGGTACAGCCAGGGCTCCGTCAAGTTCCGTGGATGCGCGGGTGGTTGGCGATCGGGGCGGGTAGGGGCGGGTAGGGGCGGGTAGCAGTGCGGGCACGGGGGTTCGTGATCATTGTGGTGACTAAGCCAGATGATCACGAGGATGTCCCGTGCCTGCCGTTGTATCTTCCCCTATCCCTTCCGTGCTGGAGAAGCTGGGTCCGCTGGATGCGGACCGGATCGCTGACCTGCGTCCTTATCTCGCATCGGTGCCCGACCCGCGCTCGCGCCGGGGCCGCTGGCACTCGCTGGTGTCGGTCCTGCTGGTGTGTGCCTGCGCGGTCGTGTCCGGCGCGAAGAGCCTGGACGAGACCGCCGAGTTCGGCGAGCGGGCCACGAACACCCTGCTGGCTTCCCTCGGGATGCGGCGTCATCTGCTCGGCTGGCGGCGCAGCCCGAAGCCGGTCACGATCGGGCGCGTCCTGATGGCGCTCGACGGCGACGCCCTGGACCAGGCCGTGGGCGCCTACCTGGCCGACCAGCACCGCAAGTTGGCGTGCGGGGACGCGTCGGCGACTCGTCCGCGGCGGGTCATCGCCGTGGACGGCAAGGCACTGAAGGGCTCGGCCCGCCTCGATACGCCGCGCCGTCACCTGCTCTCCGCGGTCACGCACCACCCCGTCGCCGCGCTCGCCCAGGTCGAGATCGGCGCGAAGACGAACGAGACGCGGCACTTCAAGCCCTTGCTCGCGCCGCTCGACCTGGCGGACACCGTGGTCACCTTCGACGCCCTGCACTCGGTGAAGGCCAACACCACCTGGCTGGTCGAGACGAAGAAGGCCCACTACATCGCGGTCATCAAGACCAACCAGCCCACCACGTACGCTCAGCCCGCCGCTCTTCCCTGGACGTGCATCAAGGTTCAGCACACGTCTTCCGTCACCGCCCACGGACGGCGCGAGTCCCGGTCGATCAAGACGTGCGCCCTCGCCGGCAACCTCGGCGAGATCGCCTTCCCGCATGCCCGGCTCGCCATCCGTGTCCACCGCCGCCGCAAGCCCACCGGCCGGACGGAGAGCCGCGAGAGCGTGTTCGCGGTCACCAGCTGGATACCCACCAGACCAGCCCGGCCGACCTCGCCGCTGCGATTCGCGGGCACTGGGGGATCGAGAATTCCTCCCACCACATCCGAGATGTCACCTTCGCCGAGGACGCCTCAACCGTCCACACCGACAGCGCACCCCGCGCCATGGCCAGCTTCCGTAACCTCGCCATCGGCGTCCTGAAGATCCTCGGAGCCGACAACATCGCCAAAACCACCCGCGCCATCCGCCACGAACCCGAACAAGCACTGGCCGTCCCGGGCATCACCAAAAACCCGGCCACTCACGGAACTTGAGCAAGCCCTGCTTGCGCATACCGCATGGTGCCGTCGTACCGCGACGATCACCACACGTCACGGCCCCGCGGACAACGCCAGTTCAACCGGAGTAACGCAGCATGAGGCGGTTTGAAGCCTCCCCCCGCAGGGCGGCTTCGAAGGGCCACGAAACCTTCATCTTCCACACAGCATCACTCTTGGCTGCTGCCCTACAGTCAGCTTCCTTTCGTGTTCAGGACACAATCCCCCGCGAAATACTGGGCCGCCCGGCGCAGGATCTCCCGCTCGAGTTCCCACTCCTTCTCGGCCTTGCGCAGCCGGCCGTTCTCCGCCCGCAGTCTCGCCAGCTCCTCATCCCGGCTCTCCGCCGCGGCTGTTGTCGCGGCCGACCATCTCGTCGGCCTGGCGCACCCAACTGCGCAGGGTCTCGCCGGTCACCCCGACGTCCGCCGCGACCGCGGCATACGTGCGCTTCCCGCCCGCGGCCCGGTACAGCGCCACCGCATCGTTCCTGAACTCCGCCGGATACGGAGACCTACGTCCCACCAGGACACCCTTCCTCGGATCCACAAGATCCATTGTCAGAGTGTCCACACCACCGGGTCGCCTCAATCCAGGTAGTGAGCAAGAAGAGCAACATGAGCAAGCGGTACACGGCCGAGTTCAAGCGGGACGCGGTCGCGCTGGCGCTGTCCTCGGAGGAGACGGTGACCGAGGTCGCCCGGGACCTGGGCGTGAGTCCGGAGGGCCTGCGGGGGCTGGGTAAAGCAGGCGAAGACCGACCGGGGCGAGGGACCGGCCGGTGCGCTGTCGACAACGGGGGAACCTCACCCCAGTAGCGTAGACACCCGCTGCCCAGGTACAGGGGGGAACTTCAGTTATAGAACCCCTCCGACAGGGCAGCTGTGGATGCATGACGGCATAAGCGTCGTGACGATCAGCCAGCTGCGGGGCGCAAGGAAGGGCAGTTGCCATAGCGTAGGTGCCACCGAAAGCAAAATAGTGGCGTGTGGACCGCATCTCGGCCACACAGCACCACCATCTGAAGGCAGCGTGACACACTCCCCAGGATCCGTCAACAGCGAACCGGAAAAGGAGCGAGCGTGCATCAGGCGTTCGCTCCTTTTGCCCCACGTGGATGCTCTCGCGTTTGAGGACGGTGTGCAGCCGCGGTGAGCCGTAGATTCCGCCAGGGTCCGTGTGGATCCGCGGATCCACAGGCGGCTCCGGATCATGGTGGCGCCGCTCGCACGGCTGCCGTACCGCGCAGCACCAGTGGCAGTAGACGAAGGAGGTGATGTGCGGTTCCCAGATGCGGGTGCTCATCGCGGAACGCGGTTCCCCGAGCCGGGCTGCGCGGCAGAAAAGTCCCCGAGGCCGCCCGCAGGGCCCACGGGGGGTGCACACTCAAGCCGACGGCGTGCCGCTGGGTCTGGGTCTTGACACGGTGGTGCGGTACACCCGCACCGCATCCCCCCGCAAGTCCAGCAGGTGCGCCCTCAGTTGACATGTCCAGCTGCCACGTGCACGTAGGTGAACCCAGAGGGTCTGACTGTGACAGGGGATGGACGTAGGCAGTGGACAGCGATTGAGCACTCATGCTCGTGAAGTGTTGCCCCGGACAGAGGGTTCCTGGGCTGGGTAACTCTCCGGGAGGGGCCAAGGGCTGCGGTACAGCGCGCGTTCAGGGCTGTGTTCCAGGAGCTGTGTGCCTGCGGCGGGCGCCTTCAGGAGAGCTCTGCATGTCTGACCGCCCTGGCCAGGTGTTTCTGCCGGGAAGCGGGATGCACTGCAACTTTCGTCGTATCACGGTTCAGCGTAAGGCGGAGGCAGAATCGACCCCCGGGATGATCTTGAAACCGGCCGTAGCCCCCAAGAATGGAAGAGCACCCGCCGGGCAAATCGGCGGGGCTGGCTGGGACGGGAGGTCCTGTGTCGGGCGCCGGAAGTCTGTAATGGCTGACTGCCCGTCACCATGCGCACGGCCGCCTGCTGGAGGGCGTTTGCGGAGCGGATCGGCGGAGAGCAGGAGTCCGGTCTGGCCTCACCGGTGCAGGAGGCTCTGGCCAGCAAATCTGGTGCACCACCTGAGAGGCGGAATCATGAACCGAGTGCGCGCAGGCGCGCTATGCGTGCTCGGCGGTTTGGGCATGTCGTACGTTTTCGAGGCCGCTGCCCTGGCCGTCTTGGCCAAGTCCGCTGCCGACGGCCAAGGAGAGCTGAACTTCACTCCGGTTGTCGTGCTGGTGATCCTCGCCCTGCTCGGCTGGGCAGTGAAATTGTTCGGCGTAGCTCTGCTCGGCAAAGAGACGGTGCGCACCATCCGGGCCAAAGGGTGGAGAGCAGTACCGAAGGAGCTGTGGCAGATCATCCGGACCGGCTCCTCGTGATCTGCGCGCCCTGGGTGAAAAGCCTGCAGATCGGGCCAGAACACTAAGTAGCGGTGGGCTGAGCTCGTAGGCAGCGGTCTGTGTGGATGATCTGGCCCGACAGGCGCGCGCCGCAAGTGATTACGTGGTTGCCGACCAGGCCCCAGCCCACCGGACAACCGTCTGCGCCTGGTTCGTTGAGAACACCGGATGCGTTGAGCTGCGCCTGACCGGGCTGCCCTCGACGAGCTGCCGTGCACCCACCTCAAGAGGTCATGTCCGCGCGGCCAGCGGTACCTCGGCCGACGGCCTCACTCACGGAACGAGACGCTTCTGCGGAATCCAGAATTCCAGCTCCACATCGTGGTGCGCCAGCTTCGCTGCCCAGCACGCCCGCCACACAATTTAGGGCAGGTAGCTCATCACTCTCAGTGCTGCATGCATGTGAGGTGCCCAGGCGGTGCTTCATTAGCGAAGGCTTAGAGTTTTGTAAAGTTCGGATCCAATACTGTGCCATCCCTCTTGAACCAAGGGCCGCCGTATTCAGTCCGCTCTTTGTGCAGGCATCAGCATACGCTGATGTGTTTTACCGAAAAAAGATACGAGCGAATTAGGGTGCGATGTCTTCACCGATTCTCGATATTACGACGGATCCGTCCCGGATCGATCCTGATGAGTATGTGCGCGAGCTCATGCAGTGGCACTTCCGCCCCGAGACCGGCTGCTCGTTCTGGTTGCGCCGCGCGGCCCGACTCGGCTTTGATCCACTCACCGATGTCAACGGCGTCGCTGACCTTGCGAAGTTCCCCAATTTCATCGACGAGTTCCGCGACACTGCGATCGAGGACCTGATTCCGCGCGGTCTCGGGCAGAGTCAGCAGATCGCCGGGATCTACGAAAGCAGTGGCACCACGGGACCGCCCAAGCGGTTCGTCATGTTCGAGGAGTGGCTCGAGGGGTTCCTCTCCTGGTGGGGTGACCGGCTGGACGAGATCGTCGCGGAGACGGGACCGCTCAACTCACTGGCTATCGTGCCGTCCGGTCCTCATATGTTCGGTGAGGTGACGACACGCTGGGCCCGCCGCTGCGGGGGCGTTAAGTTCACCGTGGACCTCGATCCCCGTTGGGTGAAGGTCCTCATTTCCCAGGGACGAACGGGGGATGCGGACGCGTACGCCGAGCACATCGTCGACCAGGCGGCACACATCCTGCGAACCCAGGACGTCGGGGTCCTGGCCACCACCCCTGCACTGCTGGAGCGCCTCGCACGCCACGCGGACCTGGTGGACCTCATCAACAAGTCGGTACGAGCGATCATCTGGTCCGGGGCGCAGATGGACGCGGACACCCGGGAACTGCTCCGCTCGCAGGTTTTCCCCGGCATCCCGCTGCTCGGCATCTACGGGAGCACCACCATCCTCGGAGGCGCGAAAGAGCGCCACGACGAGGAATTCGACGGGAACCCTGTCAGTGATCCCTTCTCGCCGTACATCTTCTTCCGCGTCGTCGACCCGGAGACGGGCGAAGAGGTCGGGTTCGGCCAGCGCGGGCAGGTCGTGATGAGCCATCTCACGAAATACGCCCTGCTGCCGAACAATCTGGAGCGCGACATGGCGACCCGGATCAAGCCGCCGGAAGGTGTGATCGGCTCCTCAGTGGCCGGAGTCGGCCCCGTGTCCACATTCGGGGGCACCCCGGTGATCGAAGGGGTGTACTGATGGCAGAGCTGGTGCATGTTGACGCGCTCGGCGCCGACGGCATCTACCGCACTCGCCGGCGCATGGACCTGACCAGCGTGTCCGGTGAGAAGATCGGCGAGATCGGCCTGGTCTCCCCTCTGTACGTGCGGCGTACGGTGGCCGCCATGCGTGAAGCGCCGGTCCCGAGCGCAACCGACCGCATCGCGATGCTGGACAAGGCTGCCGACATCTATCTGACCGGCACCATCGCAGACATGAACGCGGACCAGTACGCCCACCTGGTCTCGGTTGCCTCAGGGGTGCCGCTGTCTGTCGTCCGGGGATCGATCGCCGGGGTCGCCGACGCCTTGCGAGCGCTGCGCCATACCGCCGGGCTCGCGATGCCGATGGGGGCAGCTGCCTGCTGGGACGACCCCAGGACGGAGAGCGGCTCGGCGGTATGGACCCGCAAGGGTGATGTGTTCGCGGTGCATGCCTCCGGCAATACCCCAGGCGTGCACGGGCTGTGGCCGGAGGCGCTAGCGCTGGGCTACAAGGTGGCGGTGCGGCCCTCGAACCGTGAGCCTTTCACCGCATTCCGGCTGATCTCGGCCCTGCGGGAAGCAGGTTTCAGCGATGACAGCGTTGCACTGCTGCCCACCGATTACGAGACGGCGGATGTGATCATCGCCGAGGCGGACTACGCCATGGTCTATGGCGGCCAGGACGTGGTCGACAAGTACGCCGGCAATCCGCGGGTACTGCCGCAGGGCCCCGGCCGGTCCAAGATCCTGGTCACCAAGGACGTCGACTGGCGCGACAAGGTCAGCCTGATCGCCGACGCGGTGAGCTACCTCGGCGGTACTGCATGCGTGTGCACCACCTCGGTGCTCATCGAAGGTGATCCCGCTCCGCTCGCGGAAGCACTGGCGGACAGGCTCTCCCAGATACCGAGCCTCGCAGCTGAAGATCCGGCGGCGGTCCTGACAGTCCAGCCGTGCGAACAGGCCGAAAAGATCGACCAGTATCTGCACACGGTCGCCGAGGGAACCCGCCCATGGCTCGGAGGGGACTCCATCGTCGACGAACTGCCCGCCGGCGGGGCCGTCCTGCGACCCGCCGTACACGAAGTCCGGTCGCCGGACGCCTCCCAGCTCAACGTCGAACTGCCGTTTCCCTGCGTATGGGTGGGACCGTGGGCACCGGAGGACGGGATCGCCCCGCTGAAGCGGTCCCTGGTCGTGACCGCGATGACCGAAGACCGGCAGCTGATCGAGGACCTGCTGCGCGAGCCGAGCATCACCAATGTGTACCTCGGCGACACCCCGACGACCTTGATGCTGCCCGGAGTTCCACACGACGGATACCTCGGGGAGTTCCTCATGCGGACCAAGGCAGTGATCCGGTAGCCCCGCGAGGGGCACGTGTCCGTGTGGCCGGGCCGGAGCAGGTCTCCAGCCAGCCTACGGGCAGAGCGCTGCGGCATCTGGTGCGCCGGGCGCGGGAACCGCCAGCGTACTCATCCCGCATTCCTGAAAGTGATGTCACGTTTTCGGCGTGGTCACAGACATATCCGCCCTGGTCTCGTCAGTGCGGAACAATGAAAATTTCGAGCCGAGGTAAAATTGTCAACGAATGAATTCGCCGACAGTGTCATCTTGATCACCGGAGGGACGGGGTCCCTGGGGAAAAAGTTTATCGAGCATGCGCTGGCAAAGCTGGGGCCGCGTTCGGTTATCGTATATTCCCGCGATGAGCTCAAGCAGTTCGAGCTGCGAGAACACTTCGGCCGGGATCCGCGGCTGAGGTGGATGATCGGAGACATCCGGGACCGTGAGCGGCTGTGCAAGGCCATGCACGGTGTCGACTTCGTGGTCCACGCCGCAGCGCTCAAGCAGGTCGACACGGCCGAGGTGAATGCGTACGAATACGTGCGCACCAACGTGACCGGTTCGCAGAATGTGATCGACGCAGCCGTTGGTGCTGGGGTTCGCAAGGTGGTCGCCCTGTCCACGGACAAGGCGTCCAGTCCGGTCAATCTCTACGGTGCCAGCAAGCTGTGTGCGGACAAGCTGTTCACCTCGGCCAATCTGGATTCGCGCAACCAGGCGACCAAATTCAGCGTGGTGCGTTACGGTAATGTGCTGGGCAGCCGGGGTTCAGTGATCCCGTTCTTCCGCAGGCTGGCAGCCGAGGAAAAGTCGCTGCCGATCACTGACAAGCGGATGACCAGGTTCTGGATTACGCTTGACCAGGCAGTGGAATTCATTGTCAGCTCGTTCAGCTCTATGCAGGGTTCCGAGCTCTTCGTCCCGAGAATCCCAAGCATGCGAGTCGTCGACCTGGTAGAGGCCATTGCGCCGGGAGCAGCCACTCATGAGGTGGGCCTGCGGCCGGGGGAAAAGCTCCACGAGGAGATGATTTCCACGGTCGACGCTGTCCGGACGTTCAAACGCGGCGACCGTTACATCATGCTGCCGCAGTCCGGCCTGCTCGACGGAGATATGCCGACGGACGGCCGCCTGCCGGACGGGTTCAATTACCAGTCCGACACCAACGACCAGTGGCTGTCGGTGGCAGATATCCAAGAACTCATCGCCTGACGCCCGCAACGGCGAATTTGAGCACTCATTTCGTACATCTTTTTCCGGACAAGGAGATCCGTTCAGTTGACTTGCGAAGAGATCGACATGAATCAGCGCATTGAAATCTACAAGGCAGCCTCCTCGCGGGCAGCTGACCGGCTGGCGCAGAGCCAGCGCCCCGACGGCTCGCTGCCGTCATCCCGCGAGGTGATCGAGTCCTCCTACAAGGGAATCTGGGCACTGCAGTGCGCCGGTAAGACAACCGAAGCTGCGCGGCTTGCGACCTACGTGCGCTCACATCTCGCCGCTGACGGCGATGTGCCCTCGCCCCGTCAGGAACCTTACTTCCTCGACATCCACTACCTGTACGCCAACGGCTACCTGGCTATCGGGACGCACCTGCTCGGCCAGTTCGACCTGTCCGAACGATTCATGTCCTTCATCGCCACCATGCAGAACCCGGCCCATGGCGGGTTCCGCTCGGTGGGCCCGCGGGCCAGCGACGGGCACTGCGACACCGTCTCGACCAGCATCAGCGGGCTCGCCGCGCTGTTCCACGGGAAGCAGGACGTAGCCCTGGCCGCGGCCGATTTCATTGCTGACCTGTGGAATTGCCAGCCCGGCCGCACATCGGTGTTCTACACCTCGGCTACCGCCGAGGGCGAACTGCTGACCACATACGATGCCCACCACCTGAACGTCCAGAAGCCAGGACAGGACTGGTGGTTCCTGGGAGCCCCGGCCGTGTTCCTGACTGCGCTCTACGAGAAGACCGGCGATACCAGGCACCTCGCACTGGCGCACGACCTGATGACCTACATGGTGCAGTCGTGCAACCCGGATGCACTCCTGCACCCGTCATGCGGCAAGGTAGGACTGAGCGCCGCAATGCTGTTCCGCCTCACGGGCGAGTGCCACTACGCGGAACTCGCTGTCCAGATCGCCGATCTGATTGTGCACAACCAGGACCCCCAGGGCGTATGGACGCGGGACAAGTGGTTCCACGGCACCGACTGGGACAGCACGACCGACCTGATCTGGTACGACCTGGATATGTCGCTCGAGTACGTGCTGTGGCTCGACCTCATCGCCCGCGAGCTGGCCAGCGCGGGTGCGTGACGGGCGCCATGCGAGTTGTGGTGACCGGGGCAACCGGATACCTGGGTCTCAGCGTCGTCGCCGCGTTGTCGGCTGCCGGACATGAGATCGTGGCGCTCTCCAGGACCAGCCGATCCGACTGGCCGCCTGGTGTACACGGTCATACCGCGGACCTCGCCGACCACGAATCGACGGGCCGCGCGCTGCGCGGAGCAGACGCGGTGTGCCACCTGGCGGCACTGATGCGGGTCCGCTCACCCCTCGCTGTGGGCGACTACTACCGCACCAACGTCGCCGGCACCGTACACCTGCTCGACGCGATGGTCGCAGAGCACGCCCGCACCGGTCACCCGATGCGCATGGTGTTCCTGTCCAGTGCCGCCGTCTACGGCACCGGACAGGAACGGCCCCTGCAGGAAACCGATCCGGCAACGCCGACAGGGGTGTACGGCCGCACCAAGCTCGCCGCCGAGCACGCGGTCGACAGCTATGCCCGCACCGGCGCGCTCGGCGCGGTCACCCTCAGGCTGTTCAACGCCGCCGGAGTCACCCCTGAAGGCAAGGCTCCCGGCAGCAACGCACTGATACCCCAGGTGCTGGACTGCGCAGCCTACGGCCGCACCCTGCGCGTCCACGGTGACGGCAACGCGATCCGGGACTTCGTCCACATCGCCGACGTCGTCGACGCAGTCAGCCTGGCACTGGACGCCGCAACGCCGGGCACGGCACAGACATACAACATCGGTGCCGTGCCGGCCAGCGTGAATGAAGTCATCGACACCGCACAACAGATCTCCGGCCGCAGCATCACCGTCGACCACCAGCCGGCCCACACCAACGAGGTGACCTGCTCGATCGCGGACGCACGGCAGGCCATCAAACATCTGGGATGGACCCCGAAACACTCCAGCCTCGAGGCCATGATCAGCGATCACTGGCAGCGAGTCCACGCTCAGCACGTTGCAGAGGGCGGATAATGGCAGACAGCCAAGTACTGGCCCTGCGCGCCGACGCCACACCTGATATCGGCACAGGGCACATCATGCGCTGCATCGCCCTGGCACAGGAGGCGGCCGCACGCGGAATGCGTCCGGTCCTGCTCGGGACGTGCGAGGTGCCCTGGCTGACAGAAGTCCTGGCCGCCACGCCAGTCACAGTGATGGACGCGCCGGACACCGCCGAAGGCCTCCGTATGTGCCTGAGGACGCTGGCACCCGCGGCTGTCGTGGTCGACGCCTACCACATACCCACGGCGCACTATCGCGCGGCTGCGACGGCCGCCCCGGTCATCGCAGCCTACGACGGCGAGATACGACACGCCTGCGCCGATGTGCTCTACGACCAGAACATTGGCGCCGACCGCTCCAATCCGCCCCCCACCAACGGCGGGCTGCTGCTGCGCGGACCCGCCTTCGCCGTCATCCGCGACAACATCCGGGCACTACGCCCCGCCGACCCGGTGCAACAGGTACTGAGCCGAGCGGCAACACCAACACCACGTGTGCTGCTGGTTCTCGGCGGCACCGACGTCCGCCGCGCCGCGCGGAAACTCACAAAAGCATTGCTGCAGATCCCGGCCCTGCACCTGACTGTGGTGACCGAAGACAGCGCTGGTGTGCGCGCTCTGCCAGTTGCCCCGGGGCAGCAGCTGGACGTCATCGCCCCCACACCCGTACTGCCGCAGACGATGGCAGGAATGGACCTGGTGATCAGCGCGGCCGGGACCACCACGATCGAGCTGTGCTGCCTGGGCGTGCCTGCAGCGCTGATCCAGGTCGTCGACAACCAGAAGCCGGTCTACGAAGGGGCGGTTTCCCACCGGTGCGCCGAAGGCCTCGGTTCCATCAGCGAAGTGCTCGCACACCCGGCCACCATGGCGCAGCACGTGCGTGATCTGCTCGCCCAGCCCGCCAGACGCGCGGAACTCGCCCAGCGTGCCTGGCAGATGGTCGACGGCCTCGGAAGACAGCGGATTCTCGAAACCGTGACAGGTGCCGCAGCAGCCAGGTAACGAACCTGTTCCAAGGCGGAGCCCGTGTGGCATCCCCCCGAGCCCTCGCAACACCCCGGCTCGCCAACACTCCCCGCCACAAACAGAGGCCCACCCCAAAGTGCCCTTGCCGTCGCACCCAGCCGACAGCTTCACACCAAAGGAGAGTACATTTCAGTGACCACCCCTTCCCACCCCTCCACCGGACCGGCTACGCCCAGGACGCCGCTCACCGATCCGACGATGATCGGCCATCGTTTCAACGAGCTCTGCAACGCCGGCGCACTCAACGAACTGGTCGCCCTGTACGAGCCCGACGCCGTCATCGTCGATGAGTCCGGCCAGATACACCGCGGCACCCTCGAAATCCGCGCCTTCTTCTCCGAGATGCTGGAGATGCAGCCGACCGTGCAAACCCTTGCCGCCCAGGTCATCGTGAACGCAGACCTCGCCCAGAGCAGCACCCACTGGCAGTGCGACACCACAGCACCTGACGGCACCCCCATCCGCATGGAAGCGCAAGCCTCGGAACTGTTCCGCAGGCAACCCGACGGAACATGGCGTGTACTGATCGACAACCCCTGGGGCGCACGATAGCCCCGCTCATCCGCCCCCGGAGACCCCCGGCTGTCCGGCACCTTCCGGACGGACAAGTGACACGTATTCCCCCTCACTACGCCACATGACCAGCCACCTGTCCCTACCCCGACGCGGAATGAGCACGCGACAAATGAACAACGACATCTGCTGGACCTCTGCCAGCGACCTCGCGGAGGCGATCCGCAACGGCGACCTGTCTGCCACCGAAGTGGCCAGCGCCATGGTGGCGCGGATCGAAGACGTGAACCCGGCCGTCAACGCGTTCGTGAGTTTCGATCCCGAGCAGGTCCTTGCCGACGCGCGCGCTCTCGACAAGCGGCAGGCAGACGGAGAGGAGCTCGGTCCGCTGCACGGTGTTCCGTACTCCATCAAGGAACTCACCGCGATGAAAGACCTGCCTCTCACGCTCGGCCTGGCCCCCCTGAAGGGAAACCTTGGGGCACGAGACGCGGCGTTCGTCACGCGGATGCGGGGGGCTGGCGGGCTGTTTCTCGGCAAGACCAACGCACCCGAGTGTGCCTACTACGGCGGGACCGACGGCCACCTCTACGGCCCGACGCACAATCCGTGGAAACACGGGTACAGCGCGGGCGGGTCCAGCGGCGGCGCGGCGGCAGCCGTCGCCGCAGGTATGGGTCCGCTCGCGGAAGGCAGCGACGGCGCGGGCTCGGTCCGCATCCCGGCAGCCCTGTGCGGTGTCGTAGGAATGAAACCCTCGATGGGCCGCGTTCCGCAGTCCATGCTGCCGGGCCGCTTCTACACCTGGGCCCACCACGGCCCCATCACACGGACCGTGCGCGACGCCGCACTGATGATGAACGTGGTCGCGGGACCCGACACGGAAGACCCGCTGAGCCTGCCTGCCGACGGTACCGACTACCTGACGGAAATCGGCAAGGACCTCAAGGGCTGGCGGGTCGCCTGGTCCCCGGACCTCGGGCTCGGCTACATCGACCCCGAGGTCGAGCGAATCTGCCGGGATGCAGCGGGCGCATTCGAGCAACTCGGCGCCACCGTCACGGAGGCGACCCCAGCGTGGGGGAACCCCGAAGAAGCGATGTGGCACGGCGTCTGGCTCCACGGGTACGCGTCCGTGTACGACATGCTCGACTGGGAGTCGATGCAGGGCCAGGTCGACGACAACCTGATCGCGCTGATGAAGGAAGCCAAGACACTGACCGCCATCGACATAGGCCGGGCAGATGTTCTCCGCGGCGCAACATGGGACGCATTCGCAGGATTCATGCACGAATACGACATCCTCGTTTCCCCCACCCTGTCGTCGGCCACGTTCCCCTTGGAACAGTTCGCACCCGACTGGCTGGCCGGTGAGCCACTGCGACGCCAGCTGTTGGGCTGGCTGCTCACCTACCCTTTCAACATGACCGGGACACCAGCGATCACCGTGCCCGCCGGATTCACCGCAGACGGCCGCCCCGTCGGCCTCCAGATCGCCGGACGGCTACACGCCGACGCCTCGGTACTGCGTGCAGCAGCGAACTTCGAATCGGTACGTCCCTGGGCGGCTCGTCGACCGGAAAACCATCCCGAAGCTACGCGAGACGAGAACGCTCAGAACGTCTAGCCACGGCGGCGTCAACTGCCTTCACGACACCGGCCTGAACCTGCTTGGTTTTTCAGAGCAGAGCAATCAGCAGTCCGGGCTCGCCACCGGTCAGGCTCAGGCTCCAGGTCACCTCCTCGCCGCCGGCGAGGGGAGTCAACGAGATGTCTGACGATTGAACTCCCGGCCAGAGAGCCCTGTTGGTCGCCCACCCCGACGGTACTTCGTTGTGGTTTTCCCGCGCACTGCCGGGACGGACGCACGATCTGACCGCCGCCCGCGTGCACGGGATCGTCCAGACATGTCCGACCAGGGGGATCCTGGCCGACCGGGCATACCAGGGCGCTGGCGCGACCGTCCGCACCTGCTACGGACACCGTGAACTCCCCGAGCACTGCAAGAGGTTCAACCGTGTCCATGCCCGCCTCCGGGCACCCGGCGAATGCGCCTTCGCCCGGCTGAAGACCTGGCGCGCCCTCCGCCGGATGCTCCACCAACCGGATCGGAACCATCACCCAAGCTGTCCACACCCTCCGCACCTGCGAAAACGGAGGATGAGAGAGATTCGGTCAGGAAAGTCCCAGGCTTGACTGAGGGACCGTAAGAGCCGTAAATGGTGTCCTGTAAGGGCTCGTAACGGGATCTTGTTGAGTTTGGATGGTCAGCCGTGACGTCAGGGGCGCCTCGGCAGTTTGTGACGGCGTGAGCAAGCGGCCGCGGATCGTGGACGATAAACTCTGGGCAGTGATCGAGCCGTTGCTCCACTATGGCCCGAGCGGGCTCCGGGTCCGCGGCCGGTGTCCGACAGACTGTGCCTGGAGGGCATCGTCTGCTGGAGACGCCTCAACAAGTACAGACCACGATCCTGTTACGAGCTCTTAGCTAAGCGGTATTTCCCACCAACCTGCCGGGAGTATGAGAAACCTCAGTATCCCTTCGGTGGTCGGTTCGGGTCCGCTTGTTGAACCTTGGCTGTCAGATTACTGCCGTCGCTGTTCACTTTATAGATGGTGATGATGTAGTTGATTCCGGCTGCGGCAGAGGCTACGGGATCGTAGATTTTTTCGGATGTCCCGGCCTGGTGGTATCGCGCGAAGGTCTGCGGAATTGCCTGGATCATACCGCGGGAGCACATTCCCGGATATCCATCGGGCGCCTTTCCGCCACCATATAGTTCAGGAGTGTTCCGGGCATTGCTGTCCGTAGTGTTAATCTGCCATTGTGGCGAGTTGAGCGCTGTCTCGCGCTGGGCGATGGTGAGCATGCCCGGGAGCCAATGAGTCTCCGGATGCCCCATGATCCGCAGAGCTTCTTTGATGTAGCCGGTGCATGCGGCGTGGCCGGAGTCCCATGAGCCTTTTCCGGAGAAGTCGATCTGGTCAGCCCCGATACTGCCGGAAGCGCTGGCGCTTCCACTGCGGATGTCAAACCCGTACTTCTCCGCAAGCTTGCGGAGGGATTGCTGCCCAGGTATGCCATCCGCAGCGGTTCCGCTGTATCCGAGAGATTTCTGCCAGCGGCTGTAAGCGCTCTTCGTCTTTTCGCCAAAGGCATCCCCATCATCGGAGAAGTCGATGTTGCCGAATTCCTTTATGAGGGCCTCACGTACCAGGCGTGTACTGGCTGGCCACTTCTCGGGTGAGCTCCCGACATTTGCCAGGACCCATGGCCTCTCCACAGACACAGGAGCAGTAGGCTTTCCCTCCGAATCGGTTTCGGTTCCCGGATACTCTCCTCTGACCTCGAACCCGTATTTTGCCCCCAGTGCGGTCAAGGACGTCCTCCCGGGTATGCCGTCTGCGTCGGCTCCGGAGTACCCCAAGGACTCCTGCCAGCGTGCGTACGCCTCTTTGCTCTTCTCCCGGTACTCCCCTTTATCGGAGGAGAGATCTATATCCGGGAACTCCTTCTTCAGGGCAGACTGGATCAGCCTGGTGTCATTCGGCCACTTGTGCGGAGCTGATCCAGCATCGGCCCATACCCAGGGCTTCCCTGTAACCGGGGGCGGGACATCCCCCTTACCGCCCTCCGCTGCCGCCACCCCGCCGAATTTAGGGTCTGCGGATACGAGGCCGTCCGCATATTCGGGATAGCCGTACCCGTAGGTATATACATCACGGCGGCCGCGTTTCTTAAGGTAGACGCCGTCACCTTCGGCCGAGCCGGAAGTGTTGGTATTCCCTTCGACCGTATATATGTAATCCGCGTCGTACTTATAGACGAGGCCGACATGGGAACCCCCGTTGGGGCCGTAGAAAACCATGGCCCCAACGGCCGGATAATAGCTGAATCTTCCCTTGTTCTTGTACCAGTTAACCGCCGTCATGCATGATGCAGTCACAGGCGCAAGAGGCTTCAGGCCGACCTGCTGGAACGCCCATGACTGAAACGTCTGACACCAGGCCTGGTTCTGACTCCATTCCAGGCCCGGCACGGCCGGGGAGAATTTTTGCCAGTTATTGTAGTGGCCGTTCGAGTACCCTTCTTTATATCCGACCTCGGCTTTTTGAACAAGAATTACCTGATCCGCTTGGCTCATGATGCTGCCTTCCTGCGTCCTGATTTCCGATCCTGAGCGCCTGAGATTTCCGGACTGTAGTCCGGTGCCCTGTGGTCGCATATTGGGCTGAAACTGGCGGGTTTTCTGTTCGCTGGCCAGGTGTGAGTGAACCTGTTTCATCCTGTTGTTCTCGCCGGTCAGGATGAGGGCGTGGATGGCGGCAACGATGGTTCCGATGCGGTTGGTCGAGCAGCGGGTCGGTGGGGGATCCGTCAGGTCTTGAGTCCGGGCGAAGATGCGTTCGCCCGGGGTTCGGAGTCTTGCGTGGTTGCGGTTGAACCGGTGGTAGTGGTCAGGGAGTTCGCGGTGCCCGTGGCAGGGGGTGCGGATGGTTGAGCCGGCGCTACGGTAGGCGCGGTTGGCCAGGGCAAGGATCTGCCGGGTGCGACAGGCCTGGACAATGCCGTGCGCACGGGCAGCGGTCAGGCCGTGGGTCCGGCCCGGCAGGGCACGGGAGAACCGCAGCAGCGTCCCGTCTGGGCGGGCGTTGACCTGCACGTTCATGCCGCGTCTCTTGTGCTTCTGTGAGTAGCACGGCTTGTCCGCGGCGGTCCGGTCGGCGGGAATGAGGGTGCCGCCGACGATGACGAAGTCGCCTTTGCCCAGCCCTGCCAGGGCCTCGTGCAGGCCCGGCGCCCAGTCGGCCAGGACCTTGGGTCTCGTCCACGTACCGCCACGCTGTCGTGGTCTATACCCCGAAACCACCTGCGACCTGCACGAACATCTCGTTCTTCCGTGGATGCGCCAGCACACCGCAACGACGAGGGGCTTCGCCACGTCACCCGTACCCCGCCTGACCAGCCCTTTCGACCCTTACGGCACAGGGTGAAACGGGTTCAGTAACGAAACCTGCGCGCTCGTAGGGCGGTTCGAAAGTTTCCTCACAGGTGGGAAACGTATCTTCAGCGTGTAGGCGAATAGTGACATACCGCCATGAGGTGGTCAATGGGGAGTGGAAAATCTGCGGGCGGTTGTCTGCGTGGCAGGCCGGCCCGATTGTGGGCTCAGTGGGTGCAGCGGTCGTCGATTGCTGTTGTTGGTTGGTCTTCTGGTAGCAGTCGAAAGGCTCTTGGGCGTTTCCCTGGTGTGTGGACACTCTGGACACTGGATTGGGTTGGCCAGAGGGAGCAGGAACCCCTTGTAGGGAAGACCACCCGGCTGGAATCAAAGCAGACGCGGTTGCCATGCCGGTTGCATCTTGGGGCAAGCGGCAGCGAGCCAGCCGCGGTAGGCCGGCGAAGGCATCGTTCGGCGCTGGAGATGGTTGCGGGCCAAGCCCTGAAGCGCTTCGGGGCAGCGGTGAGTGGGATGTTCTTGGCCTGGCGGGTCGGCTTGAGGCCAGTGGTCTCGGGGGTCGCGACCGCCGTGGCGAGTACCGGAAGGTCTCCCGCGTGATGGCGCGTTTGAGGAAGCAGATGATCTCCTTCTTCGTCCGCCCGGTGCCGGTTTGACGGGCGATGCCGGCACGGGTGTGCTGGTCGCGGACCATCCGGACGAGGTGCGGTCATCCGCGGTCCTGTCAAGATTCCGGCCGGAATCCTGTTGAGCCGTGCGTTCGGGGTGACTCCTACTCGTGTTGCGCTGTCGCCGTTCCCAGGGTGGGCATGGTCTTGAGGACCTGTTCCATGTCCAGTGAGGGTGTTGCGATGGGGTGGGCAGCGGTGGCACGGCATCCGTCCAGCAGGAAGGCCAGGTGCCGGCGCCAGGCGTCGGGAGCGACAGCAGCTGTGGCTTTGATGATGGAAATGCTGGACCAGATCACGAACGTCAGATCCTGCGGGGTGAAGTCGGCGCGCAGGCTGCCGTCCTGTTGTGCGCGGGCGATGATGCGGCTGGTTCGTTCGTAGCTTTGCGCGCATGCCTGGCGGAGTTCCGGGGTGTCGGGAAGACGCCGGGATAGCAGGTCGCTCAGGCCGCGGTCGCAGGCCTGCCGTTCGCAGAGCCTGGCCAGGTACCAGACGAACCCTTCCCAGGGGGCGCATTCGAGGGCCCGGTCGGCGTCCTCGATCTGCGCGGCGAATTTGGCGGGATAGAACGCTGCAATCAGGTCGTCCCGTGAGGGGAAGTGGTTGTAAAGCGTGCCGATGCTCACCCCGGCGCGCCGGGCGATCTCCTCCAGCGGCACGTCCAGTCCTCGCTCGGTGAAGACGTCCATGGTGGCGTCGATCAGCTTCTCGCGGTTGCGCTGCGCGTCTCGCCGCTTGGCGCGGGCCTTCGGTGTCGCATCAGTACTCATGCCCCTCATTCCACCCCGTCAGACCTAACTTGAGACTCCCTTCAATTTAGCGTACGGTCGCCGGGCATAGAAGTTGAGGGTTCCCTCAAGTTATTGGTGTGATCAAAGCAAGGGCAGGGAGAGAACGTATGGAAGGCCGCCGATCCGCGGGGGAGTCCCTGCAGGCACAAGGGGGAGACGGGCATCCGCGCCGCTGGTACATCCACGGCGCCGTGGTGGTCAGCCTGCTGATGGTCATCATCGACACGACCATCCTGAACGTGGCGCTCAAGACCATCGCCGACCCGGTACAAGGGCTGGGCGCGACACAGGGACAGCTTCAATGGGCGATCAACGCCTACATCCTGGTCTTCGCCGGACTCCTGTTCACTTTCGGCGTGCTCGGTGACCGCATCGGACGCAAGCGCGTACTGCTGGGCGGCATGCTGGTCTTCGGAATAGGGTCACTGCTGGCCTCGTTCGCACAGGCCCCCGGGACGCTGATGTGGACGCGCGCGTTGATGGGCATCGGCGGTGCGGCGATCATGCCGCAGACCCTGGCGATCATCACGAACGTCTTCGGCGCGCGTGAACGAGGTAAGGCCATTGCACTGTGGGGCGCGGCGATCGGCACTTCTGTGGCGATCGGCCCGGTGATCGGAGGGCTGCTGCTCGAGCACTTCTGGTGGGGCTCGGTCTTCATCGTCAATATCCCCATCGTCATCCTCGGGCTGGCAGTGGTGGCCATCCTGGTCCCCGAGATCAGGAGCGCAGCAGGCGGCTTCGACCCGATCGGTGTGGTGCTGTCCTTCGTCGGGCTGGTGGCTGTCATCTGGGGGATCGTCCATGGCGGCGAGAGTTCCGACTGGCTGAACCCGGCAGTGGCCGTCTCGATCGCGGGCGGCCTGGCTGTACTGGCGGTGTTTGCCTGGCACGAGACACGCACCCGCTTTCCGGCCTTCGACGTCCGGCTGTTCCGCGACGCCCGGCTGTCCGCAGCGGTCGGTGCGATCTCACTGGGATTCTTCGCGGTCGGCGGGGTGTATTTCTTCATCTCGATCTACCTCCAGTCCGTACGCGGGCTGACTCCGCTGCAGGCGGGCATGATGATGCTCCCGTTCGCCCTGGCCCAACTTGCCCTGGCGCCGCGCAGTGTCGCGCTCGGCCAGCGGTTCGGTGCCAAGGCTGTGGTCGTCGCAGGCCTGAGCATGACTGCTCTCGCGATCCTGCTCATGCAACTGGTGAACGTCCACTCGTCGCCGTGGCTGCTTGCGGTGGTCTTCCTCCTGTGGGGAGCAGGCATGGCCAATGTGGTGCCACCTGCTACGAACGCCATCATGGGCGTGCTGCCGTCGGCCAAGGCGGGCTCGGGCGCCGCCCTGACCAACACCGCGCAGGAGGTCTCCATCGCCCTTGGGGTCGCCGTGCTGGGCTCATTGCCGGGGGGTGTCCGCGCCGGCCCCAAGGTGTGTCCTCTGGGGGGCGGCGGGTGAAGCCTGCCTTGTCCTCGAAGCAGATGTAGCCCCCGCAGGGTCGCCCGGGCTTTTTTACCTTCGCCCAGGTCGACTCCTTCCATACCTTCACGGCCTGCTCATCACGCTCGGCCACCCGCCGTGCAGGCACCTGCGGGGAGAAACTGAGCCGGCGTATCAACCGGGTGGCGCCCGAGACGCTGCAGGAGACGTGGAACTTCTTGCCGATCAGCGTGGTCATCCGGCTGGCGGTCCAGACCTGGTCTTCCACCCAGCCGTGGGCGGCCGGACCCTGCTCGAGACACGCGGCGAGTTTGTCCAGGCGGCGCGGCGGGAGACGGCACCATGGTCTGCTCGGACCACGCGAGGCCAGAACGGCAGCTCCGCCACCCCGCCACATCTGATGCCACTGGTAGGCCGGCTTCCGGCTCACCCACAGCCGCCGCGCCACCTCCGACGGCTTGGCCTTCTGCTCGAACAACTCGGCCGCCTGCAACCGTGCGGTTTCCGGTGTGGAGGCGGGGCTGGTTGCGCTTGACGGTGAGCAGGTAGTGGGCCTCCTTCCGCTCGACCCAGGAACTTCGCGTGTGCGCGCTGGGCGTGCAGGGCGTCGGTCATCACCACGACGCTGGTGAGGCTGAGAGGATCCAGAAGGGCGGCGAAGCAGGTGATCTCGTTGCTCCTGCCCGGCACCCGCAGCTGGGTGACGGTCTGTCCGGTGCCGGTCACAGCGGCCAGCAGGTGCACTGCCGGCGCGTCATCGGTCCGTGAGCCCAGACTGGCCAGGCCCCCGGGGCACACCGCGAGCAGGACGTGGTGGATGGTCGAGGTGCTGGGCGCCCGTTGTACGGCAAGGGGTCCGGTGGCACGGACACCGAGGCGGGCCAGGGCATGCTGCGGTGCACTGCGGGCCCACTGCCCGGCCGAGAGGTAGGAGCGGGCGTCGGCGAGGGGCGGGCAGAGTCCGCAGCCGTCCCTCCAGCCCCGCGATCCGTGTTGACGCGTGGGTGACTTCACCAGGCAGATGGTGACAGAGTGACGGTACATCGGGGCTCCGGTTCAGCAGGGCGACTTGGACGGGCACCTGCTTCAAACGGAGCCCCGTTGTTGATGAGACGGCCCGACCCGCCATCGTCACAACGCTGTGACCAGCACACTCACATGACCACCACGACCATGAACCAACCCTGGCTGTAGCGCAGGTCAATATTGCAGGAGACGGCTGGTGTCGAGGGTGAAGGAGAACGGCGCCGGGATGTGGATGTCCTCCCCGAACGCAGCATCTTCCCTCTGGCGGTAGCGTCCGTTCTCGGGCTCGCTGAACAGGGCGACGGTCTTCTCGCGGGCATCCACGATCAGGTAGAGAGGGATGCCCATTAGAGGGTAGTCGCGGACCTTGCCGACCCAGTCGTTCTCAGGGTTGGAAGGGGATACGATCTCGACAGCGATCAGAGCCAGTTCAGCAGGGATCTCATTGTTCTCCCCTTCAGGGACATCTTCGGGGAGAATCGTCAGGTCAGGAGTCCGCGATTTCCCTGTCTGGGGGGATGCGAGTCCGCTGTTCTGGCTGGCAAAGTGGTCTGCAGGAACATAGCCGGCGAACTGTCGGGCCACCTGGTCAAGATTCCGCTGATGGATGGCCGACGGGGCCGCCTGCATGATGATGATTTCACCAGAGAACTCGACTTTAACGTTCTCCGGAGCGATCCTGCGGGTTTCCTCGATCAGTTCGAGGTGCTTCGGGTTCATGGTGTTCTCCAAGAGGCGGCGTTGATCAGGAGAGGCGCTTCCACCGTACAGCGGGAGGTCTACGGTGAGCGTTGTCAACTTGGCTGAAGCGCTGGGCGGGGGCAAAATTGTGGATTTGATCGTCTCTGGGAGGAACCGGCCGTGGACACGTCGTGGCGTTGCGGAACGCGTCAAGTCAAATGAGACGTGTGTGACGTTATGAGGCTTGTGGCTGTTGCAGGGCTTTGGCATGAAGGTGACTAGAGCGCGTTCACCCCAACTCGCCTTCTTTGTCGGTTTGGTGATGAGATATGGCAGGCGCGGTCACCAGGGATCATGTGAGTGCCTACGTCCCATGATCCTGCCGGAAGACCGTGCCTGCCGTTGCTGAATCATCTCCCATGCCCGCCTCGCTTGGTCAACTCGCTGCCGCGCCATCCCTGTCGGTTGAGGAGTGTCCGGGCCTGTTGACCTGCCTCGCGACAGTGATGGATCCCCGTGACCCACGGTCGGCTTCATCCCCTGGTCGGCATGCTCGCCATCTGCGCCGCCGCGGTCCTGACCGGCGCGACCTTGCTGCTGGCGATCAGGGAGTGCGGCGCTGACGCTTCGCAGCCGGTCCTGGCCCGGCTCGGTGCCCGCCGTGATCCCTTTACCGGTCGGCACCACGCTCCTGGTGAGGCCGCCATCCGCCGGGTGCTCGCCCAGATCGAGGGTGACCTGCTCGACCGGGCTGTCGGCAGCTGGCTGTCCGTCCGGTGCCTGCAGACCGGTCTGCTGTTCCCCGGCGCTGCCCAGGCCATCGAAATCAAGCGGCACAGGGTGAACCGCAGGACTGGCAAGATCAGCATCAAGACTGTGCGCGCCGTCACGAGCCTGGCCGCTGAGCAGGCCACTCCGCCCAGCTCGCATCCCTGATCTGCGGGCACTGGCCGGTGGAAGCCCTGCACCTTGTGAGAGACACGGCTTTCGCCGAGAACGTCTCCCGGCTGTGAACGGGCAACGCCCCCCCCGAGCCATGGCCACCTGGCGCAACCTCGCCATCGGAGCCCTCGGCCTGGCCGGACACCACGCGATCGCCGCAACACCCGCGACGACACCCGACCCCTCACCATCCTCATTATCCCGTGATCAAGAACAGGAAATTACGGCTTCACGACGAAGCCCTGCGACTCCGCCGAGCACTCGCAGAACACCCGCTCAGACCTCCGGGTAGGGCGAAAGTCGCGACGTTAGATGTACGCCACGGACGGGCGGAGCTGCCTATCGTGCGGGCATGAGAGCAACATTGTGGGCCTGCGACCTGTGGCGACGGCTGATTGGACCGGAGCAATGGCCCTGGCGGCGGCTGGCGGGAGAAGGTGCGATGGCCGCGGTGCTCGCCCTGCTCGCGGCAGGAACAGAGGATCTCACCGGGAGCGACTGGCCGCGGATGCTCGCGGCGGCGCTCGCCGTCGCCGCGCTGTCACTGCTACGGCGCGCACTGCCTGTGCCCGTCCTGCTCGCCACGGCGGTCCTGACCGGGGCAACCCCGGGCGGACTGCTGCTGCTGGCGCCAGTCGGCTGGTCTGCGGGGCACCGGATCGCCGGGGCGGTGCGGGCAGTGACGGCATTCGCCGTGTCCTGCGTGGTGTGCGTGGCAGCCAGCGCCGTTATTCATCGTCTGACCCCCTGGGAGCTGGCGTTCACCACCCTCGTCTTCCTGGCATCGGCGGTCGTTCCGGGACTCACCAGCCGCTATTGGTACCAGCGGCGCACCCTGATGCGTGCCCTGCAAGAACGCAACGCCCAGCTGCTGCGCGAGCGCGAGATGGTCTCGGGACAGGCGCGGATGCGTGAGCGGCAGCGGATCGCCCAGGACATGCACGACAGCCTCGGCCACCAGCTTGCCCTGATCGCCGTGCATACAGGCGCCCTCGAGGTGGACAGAAAACTGACCGGCCAGCAACGCGAGGCGGTCGCCGTGCTGCGGGAGGCGTCCGTGGCCGCGATGCACGAGCTGCGCCAGGTGGTCGGCATCCTCAAGGGCAGCGCTGCGGAGGAGACGCCGGTAGTGCAGCCCGTATCCGGGGCGGTAGCCGGGATCGAGGCGCTGGTTGAGTCGGCGGCCGCGGCGGGCACTGCGGCCCGGTTCGAGCGCTCGGGGGAGCCGCAGCCGCTGGCACCGGTGGCCGACCACGCCGCGTACCGCATCGCGCAGGAGGGGCTGACGAACGCGTACAAACACGCGCCCGGTGCGCCGATCACCGTCAGCCTGCGCTACGAGCCGGACTCGATGGTGGTGGAGGTCGCGAACGGTCCGGTGCCGGGGGACTCCGGGCCGTGGCCCGCCGCGGTCAGCGGCGGTCAAGGGCTGACCGGGCTCCGGGAGCGGGCCCGGCTGGTCGGCGGGATGGTGCACGCCGGACCGGTGGATGGCGGGGGCTTCCGGCTCGCGGGGGTGCTCCCGTACGGGACGGGGGAGAAGACCTTCGTCGACGCGGCAAACGACTTTCGACAGCAGACCCGCCCTGCAGCTCCCGGCGAGGGTGGACCGGTCACTGACTGGTCCGATCCGCGCGAGGAGTTCAAGAACATCATGGGTTCGAAGAAGAGTCGTGGTCTTCTGATCGGCTGCGGCGCAGCCCTGCTGCTGATCCTGGTGGGACTGGCGGCAGTGCTGGTGTATGGGGTGGGCAAGCTGCTCGATGAGGCCGAGAAGGCGACGATTGACCCCAGTGTCTACACCTCGGTGAAGGTCGGCGACTCCGAGGATCAGGTGCGCGAGAAGCTGCCCTCAGGCGACTCGATCCTCACCACTGGTGCAAAAGACAAGGGGCCGGCCGAGCCGGCTGGCGCGAGCTGCCTTACCCTTTTGTCCACCGATGTGTCCAAGGGGATGCTCACCGACATCGTGTACCGGTTCTGCTTCAAGGACGGGAAACTGATCGAGAAACGTGAGTTCGAAGTCAAGAATTAGCGCAACAGGAGATCAGTTGATCCGCGTCCTCATCGCCGACGACGAGCCGCTCATCCGGGCCGGGATCAGGATGATCCTCACCTCCGCCGACGACATCCAGGTCGTGGCAGAAGCGGTGGACGGGCGCGAGGCAGTCGAACTGGCGCGTCGGCACCTGGTAGACGTCGCCCTGCTCGATATCCAGATGCCTGCCCTGGACGGGTTCGCGGCACTCGCCGAACTAGGACGCACAGCCCCAGGTGTACGGGCACTGATCCTGACCACCTTCGGGGAGCGTGACAACGTACTGCGGGCTCTGCGGCACGGCGGAGCCGGCTTCCTGCTGAAGGACTCGGCACCCGCGGAACTGATCGGGGCGGTACGGGCGGCAGCTGCGGGCAACGCATACCTGTCGCCCGCAGCTGCGCGCCACGTGGCGGACTCGCTGGCGGGCGACCGCGCCACGGGCCGGGGTGAGGCGGCGCGACGGCAGGTGGCAGCGCTGAGCGAGCGGGAGCGCGAGGTACTGGCGCTGCTCGGCGAGGGGCTGTCCAACGCCGACGCGGGGCAGCGCATCCACATGAGCGAGGCCACGGTGAAGACCTATGTCAGCCGGATCCTCGCGAAGCTGGACTGCGATAACCGGGTGCAGGCGGCACTGCTGGCGCGCGACGCGGGGTTCGGGGCCTGAAGTGACGCACCCATAGGCCGACGGCGAGCCCTGTGTATCGGCCCCGCCCTGGGCACGCCGGAAGTCACCATCTCTCTTTCCTGGCGAGGCAGAGCCGTCGCCCCACCGTACTGGTGAGTGAGATGAGCGTGAGGTTTCAACTGGCTCGTTTGAAAGCCCTGTTGGCCACATGCCCTGCTGTAAATCAACCTATTGCATGTGCTCGTGGACTTGGGGTGCGATATTGATCGTCATCCGTGAGGGTGGCCGCTACTGCAGGGGCTGCTGCCGTCCTGGCGTGCTCTGGTCGCGCTGACGTACCCGCGCCAGCACAATACCGTCACCGAGGTTGTGGCCGGATTCCAGATGGGTGTCGGCACCGAGACCTGCGTACGCACCGTCACTCCTGCTCACGAGGAAGCTCGCAGAACCCTCACGACCTCCTTCAAATGCCTCTACGGCCGCGGCTTCACCGTCAGCAGGAAGCCGATCAACCGAACGCGTGCCTGCCTGAAGTTCCCGTGAGCGGGTCTTCGGCAAGGGGTGTCCTGGGCCTCATTCTGATTCGGCTGGGGTCATCGGTCTGCGCCTGGAAGTCTGGCTTTTTTCGTCAGGGTGTCAGTAAAAGCCGTCCTAGGCATCTGGTGGATTTCCTCTATGAGTCCCTCGGGGCTGGGCGTATTGGTTCGCCTTCGGCCGCCGGGGCGGGCTGTGGATATCCGAGACTAGCTGTGAAGGAGTCGTCGGCGATTACCGGGCGTGAGTTGAATGCTGTACCACTTGACGGATGTTAAGGTCGATCAGCAGGACGCAGCGAGTGATCCCGTGCTCATTCTGCCCTGCCTCGGGGCAGTTCCGCGGGGATTCTCCCCATGCCCGCACCGAGGGGCCCGTTGAGAGAGCCGGGCCACGAAGCTGCCCTCACGCTCAAGATCTCGGATATCTCTGGACCCTCAGCACGGAGATGGTCACGAACCAGGTCTCATGCTCCTTGGGGATCGGGAGATGCCCGTACAGGGGCGCTCGGAAAATATGAAGAGAAAGGTTTAAGAATGCAACTTCCCGCTAATCGCCGATGCATACGCCGCTCGCAGAAACTCACCCGGACGTTTGTGGCCTGCTCAGCAGGTGCCGGTGCCGTCATCGCCCTAGTCGTCGCAACGCCGGCCGTTGCGGCAACGGCAGTGACCGAGAAGGCGCCTTATGCCAGTCACCGTACGGAAAACCTCACTGAGCAGGCCATGGGGCGGCTGGCGAAGTTGGCTGCCGAGCGCGCGCTGACCGCCGATCAGGTCGCCGCCTCGAAGTGGCTGTCGGGCCGCTCCATCGAGGATCCGGTCCGTGAGCGGCAGGTTCTGGAAGGTATGGATGCGCAGGCACGGGAACTGGGCGTCGATCGGGCCCTGGTACAGGAATTTTTCAAGGACCAGATCGAGGCCAATAAGCTCATTCAGTACGGGCTCCACGAGTACTGGCGAAATAACCCTGCCGCGGCTCCCATGCAGGGCCCTGATCTGGACCAGGTCCGAGTGGAAATCAACCGCATCAACGCAGGGATGCTGACGGCAATTCGGGAATATCAGCCCCTCCTGTCCGAGTCCCGGTGTGCGGCCGCAGTGGCGCGGGCGCACAGTCAGGTGGCAGAGAACATGAAGCTGGATGAGCTGCACAAGAAGGGCTTGCGGCGCGCTCTGCAGGGCCTTTGTGCCACTCCTTGAGCCGTAGCTCGGCAAGACCGGAAGACCGTTCCCAGCGGCGACCGCTGCCCTCGTGAGGAGCCTCTGGCCGACTCGTTGCCAAATCTCGCCGACGGAGCGGCCCGGCAGCTGAGGATTCGTTGCTGGAGTGACGGACCTGGTGGTCCGAGATGTATACCGGTGGTGTGCGGTATCCGGCCAGGCAGGCCTCGCGCACTTTGCAGCAGACGGGCTGGTGCCCGCGCATCCCGGCACGCTGGGGTGCCGGTGCAACGATGTAGCGGTGCCGGACCTGCTGAAGAGCTCTGGCCACGCGGAAAGACGGTCAGGGACTGGGGCGCGTGGCTAGGTTTCGCCGACAAGGCGGGGCAGAGCCTGCGCCCGCCGAAGGCGCGGACCTGGTCCCGACGAGGTGTCACCCCCGTAGTCAGGGGCACCGGCCGGCTTGTGCAGGGTCGCGTTGCTGCGCCCTGGCCTGCACCAGGCGCCCCAGCCCCTCTGATCTTCCGGATGCGAGACTGCCAATCGGATAGCTCTTCCAAGGTTCCGGTGAGGACAGGCCGCCAGCCTGGTGGCAGTGTGCCGACTGTGTGACACCGGACTGCTGAAGACCGCCTCTCAGCCAGCCGCGCTGCTGGTTAGGCGTGTTGTGGTGCGGGGTTGTGTTGCCTGGACCCCAGGCAGGCCGGATGGCCTGTCTGCGCGGGAAGCTCAGCGAGCGGGCGCACGGATGCACCGGAGCCGTCTTGAGGAAGGGCCCGGCGTGATCGAGCCGACCGTGCGTTGGCCAGAGTGCCCTCGGTCGACGCTTCGGGAGCTCATCAGCACAGCGCCGGCCGAGACTGCCGCATCCCGTCTGCCGAAGATACTCGCGGTGGCAATCAGCGACACTACGATCCTGGGCCTGCACAGGGCACTGCTGTGCCCGCGTAGGAGGTGCCCGAAGTGCTGAGCTTGGACGTTCTGCCATGCGATACCGCCACCGGTGCACGGTGCTGCTGCCGGACGTGGATCCTCACGGCCGCATCGACGCACATACGTACCGGAAGACCGACAGTCTGGTGCGTAACTGCACGAGGTATCCCAGAGTCTGGGCGGTGTGCCGCGACGAGCCGGCCTGACCGGCCTTTCTGGACGGGATCGCAGCCTCTGCCAGGGTTGTGTGTTTGTGACAGGTTCTGTTGGCCCCACTCCGACATTGAAGTTGGCCCCACTGAGGGTGTGACGGGGCTCGGGTGAGGGTCGTCAACCTGGCATCGACAAGTTGTTTTGGCCCCACCCCGAACGAGTGGGTTCCCTGGTCGGGGGGCGGGGTCGGAGCGGTAGCGTGAAGGACATCGGATCCGGACTGGACGACGGGCCCCGACACCCCGCCGGACCACAGGATCTCGACCCGTGTTCGATAGGGACCGCTGGATTCTCCGATCCGCGGTGGCCGACGAGCGCGGGCATTGGCGCGACCGGCGGAGAACGGTTCGGGCCCAACCGGGCCGAGGCCGGTGCCCCTGTAAGGGGCGCCGGCCTCGGTTCTTGAGGCGGGGATGGTTCAGGGCTTGGGCTTGCGGTGCTTCTCCTGGGTCTTCTTGAAGCGGAAGCTGTCGGTGCCGGTCTCGACGATGTGCGCGTTGAAGGTCACCCGGTCCACGATCGCCGAGCAGAGCCGGGGATCGGTGAACGTCTGCTTCCACTCCGAGAACGGCGCGTTCGAGGCGATGGCGATCGCCCGTCGTTCCTCGCGTTCGGTGAAAACCTGGAACAGCAGCTTCGCGCCGGGCTTGTCCAGGTCGAGATAGCCGAACTCGTCCAGACAGAGCAGGTCAACGCGTCCGTAGCGGGCGAGGGTCCGGCTGAGCTTCTTCTCGTCGGCGGCCTCGGCAAGCTCGTTCACGAGGTTCGCCGTGGTCGTGTAGCGGACCCGCATGCCGGCCTCGGCGATCGCGGTGCCGATCAGCAGGTGCGACTTGCCGGTGCCGGAGTCGCCGATCAGGCAGAGCGGCAGGCCCGCCTTCACCCAGGCCGGGTCCGCCAGAGTGCTGACCTGCTCGGGGGTGATGTTCGGGTTCTTCTCGAACTCGAAGTCCTCCAGCCGCTTGGGGCGGGGGAAGTTCGCTTCCCTGACCAGCCGGTTCTTCTTCCGCTCCTCCCGCTGGAGGCATTCGGCTTCCAGCAGATCAGCCAGAAAATCCTTGTAGCTGGCCCGCTCCTTGAGCGCGGTTGCCGCGATGTCCTCGAAGCGCGAACGGATCGTCGGCAGGTGCAGGGCCCGGCAGGCTTCATCGATCACGGTCTCGACGGCTCCGGCGGCCGAGGCGTCCTTGCGGGGCCCCGGGACTCGCTCACCGACGTCGAAGAGGGTGGTGGTGTCGTTCATGCGGAACCTTTCGGATGGCGGGTCAGCAGCTGGTCATAGACGTCCACCGACGGCGGAGGACGGTTGTCCTGGGGCAGTTCGGTCCGGCGGGCGGGCAGCGCCAGCAGCTGTCCGCCGGGGATGTCCACCCAGGGCGGAGGATCGTTTTCGTCGTCCTCCGGCTCGGGGTCCCGGGCGGCGGACTCGGCCTTGCGGGCCTCGATGGCCACCACATCCGTGCTGATCGACCCGGCCTTGATCGCGGCCGCCATCCCGGCCTGGACCGCCTCGGCGGGCATTCGCCGGTGCAGCAGCAGGACCTCGATCAGCGCGCGGGTGCCGGCCGCGTCCCCGTGGGCTTTGAGGGCAGCGGCCCAGAACGCCTCATGGACGGCCGTGAAGGACCCCTCGGCCCGCGCGGCGGCCAGCGCGGTCGACCCGGCCATGGCCCCGGGCTTGATCAGCAGGATCTCCAGGTAGTGGTCGAGCACGTCGCGGTATCCGTATCGTTTCGTCAGCCGCGGGTGCCGGGCGACGACGTTCCGGCGTTCGAGGACCAGCAGCTCGTTGCCTCGCAGCAGAATGCGTACGCGTTCTCCGATGAAGCGGGCGGGCACTGAGTAGTGGCACTGGCGGACGCTGATCCGGCTGGTCCGGTCGACCTTCGGCGTCAAGGTGAGGCCGCACTCGAAGTCCTCGGTCGGCAGCGGGGCCAGGGCCTCGGCTTCGATGCGGAAGTTGAAGCCGATCGAGGTCAGCTTCCCGCGCAGGATCCGCTCGTCCTCCGCCTCATCGATGATGGCGATCCGGGCATTGAGCTCCTCCAGCGAGGGAACGTCGGGAACAGGGACCAGGTGGGCCCGGCGGAAGCGCCCGCCTTCCTGCTCGACCCCGCCTTTCTCGTGAGCGCCTTCCTCACCGGGGATGCAGTAGAAGGCGTCGAAGCCGTAGTGCGAGCGGAAGGTGGTCCACCGCTCGGATTCCACCCGGTTGCGGCCGGTGCAGACCTGACGGACCGCGGGCTTGAGGTTGTCGTATCGGATGTGCCTGGTCGGGACCCCGCCCAGCACCCGGAATGCCTCCGCGTGGCCCTCCATGAACGACTCCTGGGCCTGCGAGGCGAACACGCGGTGGACGGCCTTGCCCGAATGCGACAGCCGCAGCGTGAACAGGTGGCACTTGACCGCCTCGCCGGCCACCCGCACCCACACATCCGCGAAGTCGACCTCGGCTTCCTCGCCGGGCAGGTGGTCCTGCGGCACCATTCCCTCCAGGTGCTGGCGGCCCTCACGGTCCTCCGCCACGATCTCCGGCCGCCGTTTGCGGACGTAGTCCCGCAGCGTGGAGTACGAAACCTGGTCGAAGCCGTGCTCCTCAGCCAGGCGTTTCTGGATCCGTTCGACGGTGTGCTTCTGCTTCCGCGGGGCCCTCAGATCGGCCCGCAGCATCGCGTCGATCCACTCCGCGGCCGGGTCCAGGACGCGGAACTTCCGTCTCACCGCCTTGCGCTGAGGCGGGATCGCGGAGGCCATGGCCTGGCGGACAGTCCGGCGGTGGACGCCGTATTTCGCTGCCAGAGCTCGATGTGAGAGCGACGGATCGAGACGTACGTCCCGACGGATGTTTTCGAACAGCTCGACACGCGACAGACGCACCCCGGCCTCCCGACACGGCCATGACCAACGACACGGCCTCCGACATGACCGTGAACGACGGACACACCCTGACGGGATCGGGCAGACAGCTCACACCATTCACTCGGACGAGGGCACGTCGCCTCTCACCAGGACAGGTGGGGCCAATTCAAATGTCGATCAAGCTGGGGCCAGACCAACCTGTCGGAGTGGGGCCACTGAAACCTGTCACAAACAGTTGTGAGTTGTGAGGCTCGCACCCTATTCCCCCAGGTAGACAAGGTGACCTGTGAGGCTGTGAGCTGTGAGCCACCCCTCGCCAGGCATCACCGGCGCCGCGGTGTGGCCCTGCACCTCCGGTGCGGCCGCGGCGGGATCAGAGCGGGCAGAGCCACGTCGGTGAGGCTTCCCGTGGATACGGTCACGAACCCTCGGCGGCAGACGTCCGGCGCACCCACTGCACCCTGCCGTCGCGCTCTCCGAGCGTCAGGCGGTGCGTTTCGGGCAGACCCACGCGCCGTTGCTGCGTCCAGCAGCCGGTCCGCGAGCACCTCATCTACCACTTTGCCCGGCCCCTTCTCCGCCGGCCGTCCGCTGGCCTGCCGAATGCCGGCGGACACGAACTCGCGCTCGCTGGTCGCCTTCAACGCCAGCCTCGGGAGCCGGCCCTGCCACTCGACCCGCTGGATCATGCAGGCCAGCACCGGCGAACTGCCCGTTCGCACCCACGCATCGCCCCTGCCTACGGCCCGCGCCTCCTCCGTGGCCCTCCGCAGCAGGGCTTTGGGGGAGATGTGGCCGGAGACCAGCCCTCCGCGGGGACTGTCTCCAGCCATACTCCGGCCCCCACTTCATGTGTGAGGCGGAAGATGTCACGCTCGAACGCAGGAGTTCTGAATGAGGTCACGGCCCAGGACCGCCGCCATCGCGTTCCAGGGCAGCCCACGAGAGGTCTCGTCGGGGTCACGCGCGCAGTCCGTTCAGCCAAGGAGGAGCCATCACATGAAGATGCTTCGCTTGATTGCCACACTCACTGCCACTGCCGCGCTCGCCCTGACCGGCGTCGCCTCCGGCGGCACGGCGTTCGCCGCCCCGACTCCTCGCTCCGTCACGAACATCACCGATATCACCAACCCGCCGTGTGGCAATCGCACCGATTTCGTCAGGGTGTACGCCTATAGCCGAGGTGACACCTGCTACGCCAATGCCGGATACACCACTCCGAATATCACCGCTGTCTACCGGGTGTGCAGCGGAAACAACGATATCTCGATCGGATTCAACGCTGAATCCTTTGAAATCTCCCGGAACAACTGCCAGGACTTCGGGGGAGGAAAGTACCTCACACGCCTCCAGATCTGGTAGCCCAAGCCCATCGACACCCTGTTCGCTTTCATCCCCCGAGAACCGCTCAGGGGGCGGCCTCCGGCCACATTTCCTCCACGAGCACAGCATGTCCCTCTCGGCCCTGGCATGACAGCGACGGCCAGGCCAAGAGTCCCACCGCCGCCCCCCCGGACACCAACTGCGCCTTCCTCTCCACGATCAAGTCCCACCTGCCCATCGGCGCGCTGCGCCACAACCCCACCGTCATCGCTGACCTGGCCCGGTGAAGGCGGCGCCGCCTGGAGCGGGCCCGGTGATTCCAAGTCAGGCGCCGACCGGCGCCTTCCCCTCGGCAGCCTTCTCCTCCCCTGCGCCAGCTTCAGGCACTGCCGCCAGGGGCACTGTCTGGGGTGCGGAATCCGCGGCCGCGGTGGCGGTATAGAACACCGACCCCCGCTTCCGCTCGCGCTCCAACCTGCCCTTGGCAACGAGTGCTTCGACCGTGTTGCGCACCACCTGGGCGCTCACGGTGCGTTCCGGGTGGGCCTGGCCTAGTTCTGTGATGACCTCGCCGACCATACGCGGCTGGCGGTGCCCGGCGAGCAGAGCGAGAACCAGCTCACCCAAAGTGGGCCCGCCACTCTTCCTGGCACGCACCCCGGGAGCCTTCAAGGCGCCCGCGCCCTTGGCCTGCGCGGACTTCTCCTTCCGACGGCCCGGCGCGGCGACCGAATTGGTGGCCCGGCGCGGCTGCGGTACACCTCCCGCAGCCGCAGTGCCGGTGCCCTCAGCAGCGCCGCCCGTCTTATCCTGCTTCCCGGCCACCGCGTCCCGCATGCCCAGCAGCCACGCATGCTCCTTCTCCAACTGCTCAAGACGGGTCCGAAGCGCTACCTGCTCCTTCTCGTTGCCCTCCAGATCAGCGGCGAACCGCGCCGCGTACCAGGTCTGGATGCCGGCGTCGGCCATGGCCTCGCTCATGACGGCTCCCCATTTTTCAGGTATCGGGTGTTGCTGAGGGATGCTACTCACCCCAACGCGGTGCCAGTACCACCCGCCACACTCAATCCCCCCGCCCCAGAAAGCCGCGCCTCACGGTCCGGGACCCGCCCCCTGTGCCTGCCGGTCGCAGAGACGGACCGGCCACTGGGTAAGGCAGCAACTCCCGAAGAGTGCAAACCTCTCCAGGAACCTGCGCCGCCCCGGGCCCCTTCCGGCTTTTCACCCCAGCCCTCCCACCTGCCCCGCACACCACCCAGCTGCGCCCCGGGACCGACGCCTGCCGGGCCACCCGGTGCGACCCGTCACGAGAGGTGAGATGCGAGTGGAGGAGACAAACACGGGTATCAGGGACTGCCCAGGCATGGAAGAGCGAGGAGCAGTACCGGGATGCCACTGGACACCGGGCGTTTTCGCGCGCTGGACCCGGTCCCGTGCGGGTCCAGCCCGGAAAGGGGCAGCTCCGACCGAGAACCCTGCGCCTGCGAGCAGCCAAAGGGCTGATAGCAACGCTGGCATGGTGGTGGTGAAAGCCGGGTAAGGTCGCTGCGGTGGCCGTTGCGGCGTGATGGGGACGACGCGACGGCCACCAGGACTCTTCCCGCTACACCCCAGGACCGGTGCCCCAGACAGGGCATGTGACCTGGTGGACGTGATGGCACATCACAGTCCCGCCGATGGAGATACGACGGCTAGAGACGACCTTGCAGCAACTGCGCTCCCGCACCGGCAGCGGCTCCGGAAGCAGCTCCGGCACCACATCGTCAAGGAACACGGGCGGGGCGGGTACGGCATCCGGTCCGTCGGCCACACCAGCCATCATGGCGGTCAGGACAAACCGGCGGCCGCGCCGGGGCCCACTTCTCATGTCCTCCAGCATGCAGCCCGCCCTGTCCCAGCAGCAACACCCGCCCCGCGTCCCGGCACGCGCCCCCTCCCAGCGACTGCGCACACCGCTTCGCCCCCATCCCGACGGCCTGACCCGCGCGGTCGGGTAGGTGCATTGCTGCGCCGCACCCCCCTCAGAACCGTGCAGGCCCGTCGTCCGAGCACACGGCTCAAGCAGGCCCCATGGGCCCGTGGGCAGGTTGCAGTGCTGTTCTGCTGCCGGTGCTGGCGCCGCGCCAGCGGTGGCAGTGGGTGTGGATCAGGCGGAAGGATGCGGCCCCATCCGGCGTGCTGCGCCCCGGGGTGGCGGTGACCGCGTGCTTGCGGACCGCCATCCGGGTCACCTTGAGCCACTGTTCCCATTCGGATGGGCTCTGTGGCTCGCGGTCGGCGTGCAGGAGGAACCCGTCGCAGAGCGGACACCGTCCGTGCTGTTTCTGCAGCAGACCCAGCCCGGCCGGACTCAGCGGGGGTTTCCTCCTGCGCCGTCGTGCAGCCCAGTACCCGGCCAGGGCTGGGTCGTCCACCGACGCCCGGCCCGGGACCATCTGGTGCCGGACAATCTTGGTCCAGGCGAACTTGGTGAGATAGGCACCGGTCTCCCGGTCCCCGAAAACCCACCGGTCCTGCCTGGCTCGGTTGAACCGACCGAAATACCGGGACGCCACCCAGTGCTTCGACTTCTTCGGGTGGCTGTGCTTGGCCCACTTGTAAGTGAGCTTCCACATGTGGAAATCCAGCGAGGCGAATGCCTCGCTGGACACCACGCCCCGGTAGTAGGCGGCCCAGCCCCGGATGATCGGGTTCAGCTTGGCGATCACCGCCGCAGCGTTGAGCCCTCGCAGGTTCACCACCTCGGCAGAGAGCCGGTCCCGAATCCGCTGCAGGGAAGCCTTGCTCGGCTTGATCAGCAACGTGCCGTGATAGCGGCGGATGTTGAACCCCAGGAAGTCGAAGCCCTCGTCGAGGTGCGCGATGCGCGTCTTGTCCTCGTTGAAGACCAGGCCCCCGGGCAACAGCCACACGGCAAGCCGCGCCTTGATCTGTTCGGCCTCGCCACGGCTGTGGCAGAGGGCTACAAGATCGTCGGCGTATCTGATCAGAACCGGCGAGCCCGCCTCGGTTTCCCCTGCGCGAGCACCGGTCGTCCGATAGCGGATCCCTGCCGCCTCCTCCAGCCCGTGAAGGGCCACGTTCATCAACAACGGTGAAATGATCCCGCCTTGCGGGGTCCCCTCCACCGTCGGGGCGAACCTCCCTTGATCGACCACCCCGGCCCTGAGCCACTGCTCGACCAGCCCCCGCGCCGGGAACCCACCGAGCAGCCCGAGGAGCCGGTCATGATCGATTCGGTCGAATGCTGCCGTCAGGTCGGCATCCAGCACCCACTGCCGCTTGGGGGCTTTGCCCTTCGCGGTCTGGAAGATGGCCTGGATCGCGTCGTGACAGCCACGGCCGGGCCGAAATCCATAGGATCGCGGCTCGAACCGTGCCTCCCACTCGGGTTCGAGTGCACCAAGGGCCAGGGCCTGAAGGCACCGATCCAAGATCACGGGAATGCCGAGCGGTCTTTGACGCCCGTTTGCCTTCGCAATGAACACTCGCCTGACGGGCCTGGGCCTCCAGGGGGCGGCCTTGCCCTGGGGCAGCAGCACGACCATCCCGTCGATACCCGCCGTCTTACGGCCAGCGTTGACCTCCGTGACCCGCCGCACGCTCATCAGCGTGTTCGAGCGGGAACGGAGCATCAACTTCTGCAAATTGCGGACCCGCTTGAGGTCCCCTGCCTTCGATGCCGTGAAGATCCTCTGCCGCAATCGCCGTACGTTCTCCTCGGCCGCCTGCCAGTCGATCGACAGCCAGTCGGTGGAGTCGCCCTCCGGTCCGTTCACCGCAGCCCCTGCACCCGCAACGGCATCCGCCGTGGAGATCGGTGTCGCCATGGTGTCCAACTTGCCCTTCGGTTCGAGCGTTGAAGTCATCGGGTCTTCACAGGCCCACCTGATCCACGTCAGCACCCTTTCGGGTCCGGGCAGTGCCCGTATCCGGCCAGTTGTGCGGGACGGCCGACAGAGGCGCCGGCCACCAGTCCCGGTTTCCTGCTGCCTTTCGGCTGCCGGCCTTGGCTTCTTGGAACATCCTGTGCCCGCTGGGGAGTTGGGCCTTCCTTGCGGTCGGCTTACCGGAGAAAGCGCCTCCGGACCCCATCGGGGTTACCACGTTCCACGCGAGCGAGATACGACCGGGATGGGTGCCCCCTCTACTCCGGGACGGCGATGCTCTCCCGGCTGACAAAGAATCCCCAACCGGCGCCTGCCGCTTCTCAACGGCCAGTCCTGCACCCCGCTGGAACGTCCCATCTGCGAGGCCGAAAATCACGAAGCATCATCAGGGGTTCAGTCGCCTTCACCCGTCCGGTCTTCCCCTTGCCTGTGGCCTCCGGATGGAACAGAGGCCCTTGGGCTTTTCCCCCGAGCTCCGCACCGAGCCGTTACCGGCAACGCACGTCGGGGTGGGGACAGGCCCTGAGCACTGGCCCGGAACTACGCTGTCGACATCAGTCAGTCCTCCCACCAGCGAATTCGCTCGTCTCGTGCGGCCTCGTGTCGCACCACTCTATTTTTCGTGTCAGGTTGGCCAGGCTGCGTTTGATGTGGGCCCATGCGCCTTCGACCGGGTTCAGATCGGGCGAGTAGGCGGGCAGCAGGAACACCGTCAGCCACTCGCGCTGGTCGATCAACTTACGCATGGCGTGGGAGACGTGGGTGTTGAGCCGGTCCCACACCAGCACGATCGGCGCTTTGACGAGCTGGTGGGCGCCGTCGATCAGCGCGATGAAGTTGCGTTCGCCCATGCTGCGGCGCTTGCCCTTGCCCGCCGGGTGGGAGATCAACCGGTGGCACAGCCGGGTGCGCGAGCCGGGCCGCATGGCGATCAGGCCGGCGACCGACAGCCGTCCCGAGTGCCGCCCGCCGACCGTCACGACCGGCGTGTGGCCGCGTCGGCCCCAGGTGCGTCCTTTGGGCGGACGGCGGGTGAAACCTGCTTCGTCCTCGAAGCAGATGTAGCCCCCGCAGGCCGCCCGGGTTCTTATACCTCCGCCCAGGTCGCCTCCTTCCGTATGACGACGGCCTGCTCGTCGCGTTCGGCCACCCGCCGGGCGGGCACCTGCGGGGATAAGCCGAGCCGGCGCATCAGTCGCGTGGCGCCCGAGACGCTGTAGGAGACGTGGAACTTCCTGCCGATCAGCGTGGCCACCCGCGCGGCGGTCCACACCTGGTCCTCCACCCAGCCATGCGCGGCCGGACCCTGCTCGAGGTAAGCGGCGAGTTTCGCCAGGCAGCGCGGCGACAGACGGCACCGTGACCCGCTCGGGCCACGGGACATCAGCGCCCCGGACCCGCCGTCCCGCCACAGCTGGTGCCACTGGTAGGCCGATTTCCGGCTCACCCGCAGGCGCCGTGCGACCTCAGGCGGTTTGATCTTCTGCTCGAACAACTCAGCCGCCTGTGTTCGTACCGCCTCGCGGCGCTGACGTCCCGCAGCGGTCAGCCCGCTCCCATCCGCATACCTCACACACCACGGAATGCAACCAACACCCCAGCCACATCAGTGGCTTCACAAAAGATCACCCTGACGAGCCGAAGTCAGTAACGAAACCCTCCACACTCAGAGGGGATAGACACTATTTGACGAAGTCGGGTAGGAGCCGCCAGGCCGCGCGGGATGCGGGGCTGACGGTCACGGACCGGATGCTGAAGGCGTGGCTGGAGGGCAAGCGTCGCCCGTCGAAGGTGAACCTGGAGTGTATCGACGCGGCGTACCGGGCGGTGCGCCGGCAGAACGTCGCCCGGCACCTCCTCAAGCGCCTGAACCGCGAGGGACGCGGGACGCGGGTGGAGATCCACCCCCTCAACCAGTCCCAGGTCGCCCGGCCGCTCCAGCGCGTGGTGGAGTACCGGACGATGAACGTGCGCCGCTGGGACAAGATTGTCGCCTCCTGGGCGGCCGGCGACTATCAGGGCCTCGACGCAGCCTGGGACGACACGATCGTCGACCTGTGCTCGCAGTGGGGCCAGTACGAGTACGTCACCAACGTCGGCTTCGCTGCATAGAAGCCCCTCGGCAGGAGGCGGCCCGGATTCATACGGATCCAGGCCTATCCATGTGACTGGCCTTTGAGTTGGCCGGCCGCTCGCGTTCACATCTCGTGGGGGAGTATCAAGGTCATGACGGGCTTGCCCGTATCGCCGGGCTCCGTGATGGCGAGGAGCCGGTCGGCGCCGGTGGGTGCATCGCCGGAGGGAAGTTCTTGCGCGGGTACCACGAAGCACACTTCATTCGCGGGCGCCTGCTCGACAGCCTTCGCTACGGCGGACAGCACCGTGCGCAAGCGCTCTCCCCCGCCCTCCCTGTCGCCTGCCACGAATTCCTGCCACGCACTCGCGGTGATGATCAGCGGCATCTCGATGCCCACGGCTGAGCCCGCCGCAGGCACGATCGGAATGAAGGTGCCGTCCGCGAACGCCTCAGCCCGCGTATAGGCGGCGACCACGGGGCCGTAGTCCTCGTCCATTTCGCATACTCCGCTCTCTCAAGTCCCGCTCGTCGTCCTGCCTGTTGAGCCTGTCGTCTTCGTCCCCTGAACGCTGTCCCTCGAACGGGCGGGCGTTTCAGTCCGGCGCTCACCTGGCCAAGTGAAGCGCTCATGACTAGTCGAGGCGGTGGACGGTGATGCGGGCGCCGACGAACTGTCCGGCTGCGGCGGCTTCGCGCATGAGGCGGTTCTTGGCTTTCTGGTCGCTGGCGGGGATTCCGGCGAGTCCGATCTTCCCCACATAGATCACGCTCCAGCCGTACTGCTCGACCCCGGCGACCCATTGTGGCGGGGGAGCGATGGTGCCGGTGTAGAAGAGCGTCCCGTCGGGTTCCATGACAGTCAGCTGCGCGATGCGGTCCGGTCCGGCGGGAGTGCCGTAGGTGGCCAGCCACTGGTCCGCGTGCGCGGGTGCCTGGCGCATCCGTCCGACGGGGGAGAAGCCGTGGGCAAGGACGCGGGAGGCGAGGACGTCCAGGAGCTCGGAGCCCGCTCCGGCTCCGGCGTGGAGGTAGACCGGTGCCTCGGGTTCGGCGATGAGGGGGGGCAGCACAGAGCGGCCGTGTTCGACTGCGGCGGCGGTCATCCGCATCGCCATCCCGTCGTCCGCCGCGGCCGGCGGCATGGAGGAGCGGGCCTCTGGGATTTCCACCACGGCCGAGGCGTGGCAGCGGGCGTACGCGTACCGCACGTGCGCAACACGGCCCGTGGCCCGCCCGACCCCCGCGATCCGTACGACGACGTTGGCCGGCTCGCTGGGGTAGATCTTCTTTTCGCAGCCAAGGCAGATCGCGTTGTTGAGGGTGACGGCCCCGGCCTTGGCGACCCGGACCCGGCCCCAGCGCGTTCCGTACGTCAGGGCTCATACGGATGTCGGTCATCATCGCTCCCCAGAAGAAGTACCGGTGTGTGCTGCTGTCCAGCACGCCGGATCCGCAGATGCCGGAGGGGCACTTGGTGGTTTTGGGGTAGCCCGATCAACCGCCCCGCGCTGCGCCCTGTCACCCGTCGCCCGGCGCTGGCTCAGGTGGAACCGGGCAGCCGTGCCGCTGGCGGAGGCGCAGCCGGGGGTGCTGAGAGAGCCGTCGTGAACGTGCCGGCCGCCGTCACGCGCTTTCCCGGGATAACGAAGCGCCCGGCCTCCAGGACCGGGCGCGGGTGCAGTCCTCTTGGGTTCGGGGGAGGAGCGGGTCATAGCTCGGGGGCGAGGCCGGAGCGTTTGGCCATGCTCATGAGGGAGGGCTTGCTGCGCTGGTGGAGGATGACCAGGACCCGCAGTACCTCACGGGACATGGGGTGTATCTCTGTCATCTCGGGCGCGATCCGGAACGCCGCCTGTAGGGCCTGCTCGGCGCCTTCGAGGTCGTTGATGGCCAGTCGGGCCCGTGCGGTGTCGATGCACAGGCGGCCCACCCTCGACGGGCGCAGGCCCTTGGGCGGGGTGTCCATGAGGGGCTGGGCCATCTCTGACGCCTCGTGCGGGTGGTCGAGTTCGATGCTCGATCCCACCTCGTACAGGGCGAGGTTGCCCGGCCCGAAGGTGAGGTTGTGCATGATGAGGTCGCCCTGCCCGGCGGGGATGCGGGCGGCCAGTTCCCGGGCGTGCCGGGTGTGCGCGGTGGTCGCGGCCTTGTCCCTGTCCCGTGAGGCGAGCACGATACCGCGCAGGTGCAGCGAGCCCAGGGCGAGAACCTGCGTGGGGCCGTACCCGCCGAGTCGGGCTGCGCCCTCGTAGGTGGTGATGGCGCGGTCCACGACTGTCAGGCCGTCGGTGTAGTGTCCGGCGCTCTGGTGGGTGCCGGCCTCGGTCCAGGCGGCGACCGCCTCGGTCCCGGGGTTCCAGGTCTGCCGGGCGGCCCAGGTCTGCCGGGCCACGACGGTGTCGGCGAGATCAGGCTGCATCAGCCGGTGCGCGATCGTGTACGCGCAGCCGTAGACGTCTGTGACGCGTGACCAGATGCCCGCCTCCCCGGGGCTGCTCAGGGCGGCCGCGGTGACCTGTCCGAGCAGGGTGGGCAGCAGGCGCAGCAGTTCGTGTGCCGCCTGCGCCAGCTGCTCGCCGAGCAGCTCGCCGACCCGCACCTTCTCGCCCGGTACACCGCCGATCTCGACGGGCAGGCCCTCGGCCGGATGGCCCCCAGCCTCCCCCACCTGGACACCATCCCGGCCGACCCCCGGCTGCGCGTGCGGATGACCACCGCCCGCGCGGTGCTGACCACCACCGAGGACGCGGTGCACCTGGCGGCCGCCGGCAGCGTCTACGAGTTCGACCCGGCCGCAGGCCCCGCCCTCCGGGCCCTCGTGGACGGCCGCGAATGCCCCCTGGGAGAACTGGCGGACGCCGCGGGCGTCAGCGCGGGCGTCAGCGTGGCCGACATCGCCGGCCTGGTCTGCGAACTCGTCGCCGGACAGGCCGCCACGATCACCGGGACCGGCCGGTGAGCGCCGCCCTCGGTCTGGGCACCTACCGCGTGCGCGAGACGGACCTGGCGGCGCTCACCGCCATCCAGGGCGGCGCGGCGTGGGTGGACACCGCCCCCGCCTACCAGGACGGCCGGGCCCATCATCTGCTCAGACGAGTGCTCGCCGCCCACGTCGACGTTCAGGTCTCGACGAAGACCGGGTTCTTCACCGCAGCCCAGGGGCGTACGGCGGTCGCGGCCGGGGTCCTCAGCGAAGCGCAGGCCGCCCGGGGCCACGACCTCGGCCCGGCCTTTGTCCGGTGGCAGACCGGGCAGTCGCTCGACGACCTCGGCGGCTGGGCCAACGTGGTGTTCGTCCACAACCCCGAACGCGTCAGCCGGCACCCGCACGTCGTGCGCGGCGCGCTCCGCAGGGCGTTCACCGTGCTCGAAGAATTCCGCGCAGCCGGGCGGATCGGCGGGTACGGCGTCGCCACCTGGTCCGGGCTCGACGAACTGTTCAGCGTGCGCGACCTCCTCGAACTCGCCCAGCAGGCCGCAGGCTCCGCCCGCCATTCCCTCATCGCAGTGCAGCAGCCGGTGAGTCTGGTCATGGACCGGCCCATCCGCCAAGCTCTCGACGGCCGCGGGCCCCTGGTGCAGGCGCGCGCGGCCGGGCTGATGACGTTCGCCTCCGCACCACTCCACGGCGGCGAACTCCCGGGGATGGTCTCCCCGGAGCTCGCCGGTCTCATCCGCCCCGGCCTCTCGCCGGCCGCCGCCTGCCTCCTGGCCACGGTGTCAACCCCGAGCCTGGACGTCGTCCTCCTCTCGGCCAGCGACCACCAGCACTGGACCGAAGCAGCCCAGGCCACCGCCCTATCGTTGGACGCCCGCCGACTCCGGGAGATCACCGATGTACTCGCCACCCCATGACCCTGCCACCACCCACCGCATGCGCACCCAGCACGACCACGCCGCCCGCACCCTGGGCATCACCGTCGGCAACGACGACGCATTCTGGGGCTGGGAAGGACGCACCCTCGGCCGCGCAGGCACCACCACCGACAGCCGCCACGTGTGGCTGCGCCTGACCACCGCCCCGGAGGCCAAGGCGACGGGCAAGCTCTGGGAAGGCAACGAGACCGCGCAGAAAGCCTTCGGCACGCTCAGCGGCCACCGGCCCGCGCTCCTCACCATTCACGACTGGACCGAGGACGGCACCGCCTACCGGGCTGAACTGAACGAGCACCTCGATACGCCGGTCATCTCCTCCGACCCCATCCTTCGCACCCCCGCGACCCTCTTCACCGACTGGTGGACGGACCTGCGCACCGCCCTGGACGCCGTCGTCGCCACAGAGACCGACCGTGTCGCCGTACGCCAGGAGTACATCGAGAGGGCCCTGCCCGAATTCCTCGGCCTCCCCGCTCCGGAAAACATCCTGTGGGCCACCGCCCACGGTGACCTGCACTGGGCCAACCTCACCGCACCCGGCCTGCGCATCCTCGACTGGGAGGGATGGGGCCTCGCCCCGTACGGGTACGACCAGGCCACCCTCTACGCCTACAGCCTGCTCGAACCGGCCACCGCGGACCGCGTCCGTGCGATCTTCCCGCAGCTGGGCACACCAGCGACATGGGCAGGCGAAGCGGTGATCGTCGCCGAACTCCTGCAAACCATCTCCCGGGGCCACAACCAGGACCTCGCCGAGCCCCTGCACGCTTGGGCCGGGCACCTGCGCAACCACGCCCCCCAACGGCCTTGACAGAGGCCGCTGCGCTGGTGGGGCCGGTTCCCGGGATCGGCCCCTGTTGTCCTTTACCGAGACCGTAGCGCCGGGCTGGTCCATCGCATGCCGAGTGCGTCCAGTTCCGCCCGGCGCTCCGCACTCAGCTTGTCGGCTCGCTTCCGAAGGTTGTCGAGCACCATCCCGAGCTTGATCCCCAGGCCGTCAGCGCCTCCCGAACTGTCTTCCGGCTCCAGCTGCTCCACGTGCTTTCGGGGTACGTTGAGGTGGCCTTCGCGGGCGTGGAACGCCTTCGCGGCCCGCATGTTGAGGGTCCACTTGTCGTTCTGTGTGCGTTTGACGGGCCGTTCGTGTTCTTCGGCGGGGGTGAGGCCTAGTGCTCGATTCCTCAAAGGCGGTACTCAAAACGGCGTCGGAGTGTGCGTGTTGGTGGGGCGGGGCGGCCCCAGATCCAGGGTTTGGCACGGGCGTTGAGCTGGGCGGTTGCGATTCTGGTGGCGTGGTCGATCTCGTCGGGGTCGGCGAAGGACTGCCCTGCCAGGGCCGCTTTGCGGAAGAGGCGCCACCAGCCCTCCTGGAGGTTCAGCCAGCACGCACCGACGGGGATGAAGGCGTGGGAGATCCTCGGGTGGCCCTCCAGCCACTCACGGGTGGCCTTGCTGTTGTGGGAGGAGAGATTGTCGGTGACGATCACGATTTTCCCGGCGGGGTTGGCGTCTTCGACCAGCTGCAGGAACTGCTGGTAGTTGGCGCTGTTGCGGGAGGAGGCGGCCATCGTGATCTCGTTCCCGTCGGCCGGCCGCAGGGCGCCGTAGACCCAGGTCTTCTCCGGCCCGCGGCTGTAGTCGAGCTCGGCCTTGATGCGGTGGCCGTCCGGTGACCAGCCCGGGGCGGGCGGGAACGTGCGCGGGATCACTGGTCCGAGCTCGTCCGCGCAGATCACCGTGGCGTTCTCCGGCGGGTCCGTGTACAGGCCGACGATCCTCGTCCTTTTGGGGAGAACTCCGGGTCACGGCTGGTGATCCAGGACCGGGTGCGGCGCCAGCGCACGCCCTCGGCCAGGAAAATTCTGCGGACCTGGGAGCGCTGGATATCGATGCCCTGGCGCCGGGCCGCTTCGGCGAGGGTGTCCAGGGTCCACTCGCCCGGGGCCGATTCGTCCTCGGCGGCCAGGTCGCCCCAGGGCTCCCGCACCAGCCGGCCCGGCGGGTCGCAGCGGACCAGCTCGATAATCCGCGAGCGTTCGTCCTCGGTGATCCGCCGCTTGCGCCCGCAGCCGGGGCGGTCGCCGAGTCCATCCATGCCCTGGGTGTTGAACCGGTGCAGCCACTTGCACACCGTCTTGTGATGACATCCGAGCCGGGACGCTATCACCGGAACACGGTCGCCTTCCCAGCTCAGCACGATGATCCTGGCCCGCAGGATCCAGTCCGCCGGCGCATGCCGGGCACCGGCCAGCCTGCGGACCTTCCCCTCCTCGGCCACGTCCTGGGCAGGACGGCCCGACAACAGTTTCGGCACGGCAACTCGCCCCCGAGAAGCCCGAACCGGCAACCCCACACCCCTACAACTACCCCGCCAAAGCGGAATCGAGCACTAGTACTGCAACGGTCTTTGCTGTGACGGGTGGGCAGCTGGGTCGTTGGTGGGGTTGTGGGTGGGGTACTTGTTGATGTCTGGTCGTGGGCTGGCGAGTTGAAGGCTCTGCACGAGCGGTTTGTGCACCGCTTCAGCAGGTCGGAGCCTCGTGAGTCGGCTCTGGCCTATATGCGTGGGCTGCTGGCTCCGCTGGAGCGGAAGAACGGCTGGACGCTGGCGGAGGAGGCCGGGCATGCGGGCCCGGACCGGATCCATCGGCTGCTGAACCGGATCGACTGGGATGCCGATGATGTCCTCGACGACGTCCGGGAGTACGTGGTCGAGTATCTCGGCGACCCGGAGGCGGTGCTGATCGTGGACGACACCGGCTTCCTCAAGAAAGGCACAGCCTCGGCCGGGGTGCAGCGAATGTACTCCGGCACCGCGGGCCGGACGGAGAACTGCCAGGTCGGGGTGTTCCTCGCCTATGCCACCGACCGTGGCCGCACCCTCATCGACCGCAGGCTGTATCTCCCGGTGTCGTGGACGGAGGACCGTGATCGATGCCGCCGGGCCGCCATTGATGACAGCACCGGCTTCGCGACGAAGGTGGCCATGGCCAAGGCCATGGTCCGCCGGGCGATCGAGGAGAAAGTCCCGTTCCGGTGGGTGACCGCGGATGCCGCCTACGGCTTCTCCAAGGGCTGGCGATACGAACTCGAGCAGGCGGACGTCTTCCATGTCATGGCTACCACCCGGCATGACACCGTCGTCACCCGCTGGGCTCTCGACCACCCCGTCCATGACCTGTTCGAGGGCCTGTCCCGGCAGAAATGGAGGCGCCGTTCCTGCGGCAACGGCTCCCACGGACCCCGCGTTTATGACTGGGCCCGGGTGGAGGTCCGGCCCTGGCACCGGCCGGACCGGCAGCACTGGGTCATCGCACGCCGCAGCATCCGCCGGCCCGAGGAGATCTCCTACTACATCGCCTACTGCCCGGCCGGCACCCCCCTGGATGACCTGATCCGCATCGCCGGCAGCCGCTGGGCGGTCGAGGAATGCTTCCAGAGCGCGAAACAGGAATGCGGTCTGGACGACTACCAGGTCCGCCGCTACCCCGGCTGGCACCGCCACATCACCCTGGCCATGGCCGTCCACGCCGCCCTGACCGTCCTGCGGGCCCGGGAACTCGACGCCGGGAAAGCAGAAACGGATCCCCCGGCCTCATCCCGCTCAGCCTCCCCGAACTCAGACGCCTGATCACCCGCCTCACCAACCGCCGTCCCGCACCAGCTGACCATGTCCTGCACTGGTCACACTGGCGACGCAGAAGGCAATACCAAGCCCGCATCTGCCACTACAAACGACGAGGCCACACCCCACCAGAAGCTGCACAACCGTCACAACAAAGACCGTTGCAGTACTAGGACGTTTTCGAGGAGCCATTGCTGGACGGGCAGCAGCCGGCCCCAGTCGAGTCGCTGCGCCCACGCCCAGTGGCCGAGGTCTTCGCCCTGCATGATCACCTCGCCCGCCGCCGTCGGCACTGTTCCGCCGCCTTCGACGTGGGCTTGGGTGAGGCGGAAGCAGCGTTGCCACCCGGCATCCCACACGGGGCACCAGCCCGGGTCGATCTCCTCCAGTGCCTCGCGCCGCGCCTCGGTGAGGGCTTTGGCGCTGGATTCGACAGGGAGGCCGGCCGCGCGGCGCTCCGCGATGTTCTCCGCGAGTCGGGCTGCGGTGCGCTGGTTCTTCGCCCAGGTGCCGACGGGGTAGCCGTCCCAGACGGCGGTGGCGGGCGGGAGGAAGTGTCCGTGGACGGCCGTCCAGGCGCGGGCGGCGGTGAGTCCTTCCTCGAATGCGACGTCCTGGTGGGACCAGACCATTCCCAGCCGGTCCAGTTCCTCCGCCCGGGCCCTGTCGAGGTTGCCGGCCTTGGCGAACTTCCGCTGGTCGGCCAGCCACGTCCCGAGCGGGAACCCCGCAGGCTTCCATTCCGTCGGGGTGATGTACCCGTAGGGCACCCGCAGCTGCTGCGCCCCGGTCTCGGTGATCCAGCGGGTGGCTGCCTCGATGCCGCGCCGCCAGAACGTCGTCTCGGGGTTGATCACTCGTAGCCGGATGAACTGTGCCAGGACCGCCGGGTTGTGACGGGGGTGGTGGTTCTGTGGTAGCTGGGCTGTTCTGGTCTGGTGTTTTGTTGTTGGGCTGGGGATTTGCGGGTGGGAGCAGTGGCCGGTGATGGCTGTGTCCGGGCACGGCCCTGATGTGTACCGGTGTGTCGAGTCGCGGGTCGGGGGCGGCTTGCTGGTGGCGTGGGCAGACCAGTTGGTGCCACGGCCGCACTATACGTGCGGTGTCGGTGGCGCCGTGGCTGTGGTGGCGGACGCATATCGTGCAGGCGGCTACGGCTTGCTGTCGGCGCTCGACGGGTCTCCAGCGCGCGGTGGCCGGACCCGCCGCCTTTGCGCCGTCCTGGGTCAGGCCGGGCAGGGCGCGTGCGAGGGCGTCCGGCCGGAGACGGGCCACTTCAGCCACTCGGCTTGCGGCGGTGGGGGAGAGGACCAGTGTGGCTGCAGGCGTGGTGCCGTGGCCGTTCAGGGTGATGCTGGTGCCGTCGAGGAGCCGGGGCAGTGTCAGCCGGTAGACACTGGCCAGGCGTTCCAGGTAGGAGGCGGTCGCTTCGTACGGCAGGGGCCGTACCCGGAACGCGCCCGCTGCCGGGGGCGGGATCTGCACCCGTGCCCCAACGACGGGCGCGCCGCCCCGCTCGGTGTCGGACGCGGCAGCCGCAGCGGCCGCGAGAACGCTCTGGCTCACCGGGTCCTGGTGCTGGTGCGGGGCCGGTAGTGCTGTTCGGCGAGGTGGTCCAGTCGGACAGCCTCGAGGGTGGTTTTGGTGATGCGTTCGGTGCCGTCGGCCAGCGCGGCCAGGGCCGCCTGTTTGATCAGCCGGGACAGGGATCCGATCCGGCCGGCGGTGCGCGCGTGGAGGTACGGTGCCAGCCGCACCAGGCTCCCGGGGCGGTGGTGGCGGAGGTCGAGTGCGTTCTCCATCGCCCGTACCAGGTCCTTGAACGGTTCATGCGTACCGTCGCGGGCGGGGAAGGGGTCGCAGTCGACGAGGCTGGCGCGTGCGGCGAGCTGCGCCCCGCGCACCCCCGTGAACAACGGCGTGGCAGCCACGTCGATCCCCGCGTACATGAACGTCGCGCCGATCCGCTCGGTGAGGTCTTTGATCAGGTCGGCGCTCTGGGCGCCGGTGGTGGTGCGGGGGTTGAGCCGGTGGATCTCGTCGATCATCACCAGCTTCACGTCGGCTGCCTGGTAGGTGTGGCAGACGCTGTTGACGATCTGGGCCTGGGACATGCGGGCGGTGGTGGGGATGCCGAGGTAGCGGGCGAATTCCAGGGCGAGGGTCTTGGCGCCGGCCGCGGGCGGCACCAGCACGTAGGCGACCGGGACCTGCCCGCCCGCAGCCGCGGCGACGCCGCCCTGGCGCCGGATGTGTGCCAGCTGGAAGACACGCCCGACCTGGAGCAGAGCCGTGGTCTTCCCGGCCCCGGCCGGACCGGTGACGATCAGAGACGGGCGTGCGGCGACCTGCTGGTGGCAGCCCAGGATCATCAGGGTGCGTACCTGCTTGGCCAGCATATCGATCGCCGGGGTGCGTACGGTGACGAACCGCGAGTGGTAGGCCAGGCGTTCGGCCAGGCTGCGCGGGGGTGCCCCGGGCGCGGGAGGCGCGGTCACGGGCGCGGTGGCGAAGCGGGTGAACCCGTCCCACACGGTCACTGCCCCGGGCTGCGCCTGCCCGTCGTCGCCTGGGATGTCCTCGGTGTTCGCCGAAGAGCCCGCCGGTTGGTGTGCGGGTGAAGCGGCGCCGTCCATCGACGCCTCTCCCGTGCCCGCAGGGCTGCTCACCACTGTTCGGCCTCCGCTTCGGCGTCCCACAGCTCGTATCCGTCGGTACCGACTCCAGCCGACGAAGCGCCTGCGTCCGCTTCCTCTGGCTCGTCGATGTCGGTCCTAGCCGTCGCGCGGGTGGCGGCGAGGTCGTCCAGGCTCTCGTCCCACTCCTCGCCCGGTACCGGCCCGCTCCGTGCCGTTCTTTCGTCGTCTGCCGGGTCTGCCGCGCCGTCCTCACGGCACGTGGCGCGGTTTCAGGCTCTCCGAGCTGGCCGCCATCCGGGACGGCGGCAGCCGACTGGCGTGGTGCCGGCAGACCGGCGGCGAGGCCCTCGAGCACGGCCGTGCTGCCGGGCACGATGATGGGGCTCTTGCGGCCCCGTCGCTTCCGCGGCTTCCCCGCGCTGGCACGGGTGCGGCGCAGGAGCTGGTCGAGGGCATCGGCGAGGTCGGCCTCGTGCTGTTCACGGTCGCCCCGCTGGGCGACTTCGCCCTGGATATGGCGCCACGCCTGGTCGTTGAACGGCTGGTGGACGTGGTCGCGGTGGATCCACGGGATCTCATGGAGCCTCCCGTCGCCCAGGCGCGCCCAGACCTGGCGGGCATCATGCGGGTTGTGGTGGACCTCCCATCTGCCGTCCCTGGCCATTGATGTCGGAGCGCTTGCCGCGGCAGGCATCCAGCACCTCATGGTCGTAGGCGCGGTAATCGATGCGGATGCCGCGTTCGGTGATGGGCTGCCACCGCACCGGCAGCAGCTCCAGCCAGTCGGCTCCGGTCAGCGGCACGGGCACGTACCCGCACACGGTGATGAGAGCGGCCCACATCTCGTTCGGGGTGAGCACCGTCTTCGGCAGTACGGGGTGGCGCAGGCCTTCGTGCGGCCGGTTCTGCCAGCAGACGATCCACTCGTCGAGGAAGTCCTGCAGCTGCGGGATCGTCCACTGCGCCTCCGCCATGGTCTCCCGGCCCCGGCGCAGCACACTGGATCCGGTGTGGCCGGCGACGTGCTGGCAGAGCAGGTCGTTGATCGACCCGAAGGTCCGCTCCACCACCCCTTTGGCCTGCGGCCGCCGTGGCGGGGCCGGCTACACACTCACCCCGAGTGTCTCGCACGCGGCGACGAAGCTCTCGGAGACGTAGATCTTCCAGCGGTCCACGACGATCGTCTCCGGCACGATCACCGGCCGGGCCGCCGCCCCTTCCAGCCGCGCATCCAGCGACAGCATCCGCGCATACGGCACCTGGGCCTCGCCGGATGAGGAACTGCCATCTCGGCCAGCAACAGCGCCGCGTCCACGGCCTTCGTGCCGTGCGGCCGCAGCACCACTGCCAGGATCGACCGCGTCGCCACGTCCACCGCGATCGAGAGTTCAGGGCGTCCCAGAGTGCCGTCCTCCAGGACGGCCATGATGTCCAGCCGGGTGGTGTCGATCTGCACCTGCTCCCCGGGCCGCAACGCCACCGGCACCGGCGCTCCCCGCACCGGGGCAGTGGCCGTCCGTGCCCCGTATCCCGGCCGATCTGCTGGATCCGCCAGCACGCTCACCAGCCGGTAGAACGACGACCGTGACGGCATCTCCACCACCCCGCGCCCGTGCGTCTCCTCCAGGATCTGCTTGACCAGCACCTGCAGCCCCTTCACCGTCCCCTTCGACCGGCCCCGCTGCCGGCGCAGCCCCTCCAGCACCGCGGCCACGACCCGCTCGTCGGCATAACCCGTGGGACGGCGACTGCGCATGGGTACCGTGCGTTTGTCGACCAGCCCCCACAGCCCCTGCTTGCGATACGCCAGCCGCATCTTCTGCACCGTCAAACGCGTCACCCGCGTAAAGCCGAGCGCCGTCATCTCCTTCGCCTTGGTTTCCTCCCGCTGCGCCAGCATCCACCGCCCGGGGTCGTACTCCTCCCGCATCACCTGCCCCTCCCGGCTGCCCTCAGGGTGCGGCCAGCCGGTCTCCACCTCCCGGATGTGTGGCAGCCACGCCAGTGCCCGCTGCTGGGCTGCCAGCGGTACTGTCTCGAACAGCCCCCACTGCGGCACTACGTCCGGCGCCCGCGCGCCCACCACCGCAAAGCCCGGATCGGCGAACAACCGCCCCAGCAGCAACGACGTGTCCGTGCCGTCCTCACCCAGCAGAGCCACCCGCTGCCCCTGCAGGCCGACCACCTGAAACGTCTGCCCCCGGTAGACCACGTGGCCGCCGACCTCCACCACCGGACGCCGCCCCGCCTCCTTGCTGCCGCCCACCGTGCTCACTCCCCACCCAGCATGTCGATCCCCGCTCCCGATCCGCGCTCTGGGCCACCATCGGCAGGCACCCGGACCAGCGATCCGCCATGCAGCGGCTCATCGAGTCCCGCCGCCAACTGTCCCGACCACAACGCGTGGTAGACGACGGGCAAGACCTGCAGCGGATCACCCACCGACGCCGCCCCCTCCAACAACGGCCGCGACACGGCGAACGCCTCCACCAGCGCGGCCTGCAGCCCGGACGGCCCCCGGTACCGGGGATGGCGGTAGCCGGCCAGCCACCGCAGATTCCCGGCCACCACCGCCAGCAGCGGCTCCAGCCGCTGGTACGCCCACCCCACCCGCGCACACGCCGCTTCCAGCACGGCCCCCGCCCGCTGCGCCCTGGCCCCGCCGGAGGCCGGGCTCGAGGGACAGTCCGCGAACAGCCCGGTGCCGTCGGCGTACCGGGCGAACAGCTGCGGCACCCACGAGCGCACCCGACCATCCGTCTCATCCCGCCACGCGAACCGAACAGGCCGCCCCGCCAGACCGGTCACCGCCGGATCCCGGTCCAGCAGCATCAGCTGGGTGCGCATTGCAGCCGAACCGTGCACGACATGCCGCCCTGTGGTCGCCGACCACCACCAGCCGGGCCCCCACCGACGCCCCGGCACCACCGGGAACGCCGACACCGGCGCCAGTTCCTCGAACCGCACCGATGTCACCGCCTGCTCCCACGACAGCTGCGTCACCTGTCCAGCAGGACTGCTGAAAGCGACCTCCATATCCAGCCTCACCCCGGCGTTCACGGCCGCCACCATGACCCGCAGCAGCACCTGGTCGAGCAGATCGCTCCCACGGCTCAGACCCTCCAGCATGGACCGGGCCACCTCAGCGGTGGTGCCGACCTGGGCGCCGTGCAACTGCTGCAACTGCTCCTCGGCCTCCCCAAGGAGATTGGTGATCAGGAAGCGCTGCTCCGCGGGCACCACAGCGCGCCAGTTCGTCCCGGAGCCGGGTGCCTTCTTCTCTCTGGACAAGACCCGCAGTCCGGCGGCCATCGTCGATGGCCGGTGTTCCTGCCGCACCCACCACGGGTTCTCGTCGAACCGCGCATACGGCCCGGGCCGACCCCCGGGGTGGCGACGCAGACGGATAACGCTCCCCATCCACGCGAGCAGCGGACACCCGTAGTCGACCGCGATCAGCGGCCCCAGCCACTGCTTTCCCAATCGCTCGCCGAGCCGACGGCAGAACTGCCCATCCGCGGGCAACGCCCGCGGCCGCTCACCGCCGCTGTCCGCCCACACCAGCTGCGCCATGACCGGATCCAGCAGGGCATCTGCGACCGCCACCACCTCGGGGAAGATGACCGCATCGCGCCCCACCGCCCGCCACCACTCCAGATCACTCCCCGCATCACCCCCGGCGACCTGGTGCAGGCGGCGCGGCCAGATCTCCTCCTGCTCCCACCCGTACGCCCCCTCCCACCACCGGGCCACTACCGCATACGCCAGCCCGAACACCTCACCCGCATCAACCCCCGCCCGCGCCGCCCGCCGCACCACACCCCACCACGACCGCTGCGCGACGCCCACCTCCGGAACACCCTGCACATCCAGGTACTCCAGTGGCTGATCAGCATCCGCGTCCAGGGCCCACCGCCCGTGCCGTACGCACACCCGCTCCCACCGCGCCGCGTACCGCACCACCCGGGCCGGCTCGCCCGTACGCCGTGCCGTGCACAGCCGGCACCCGAATGCCACCGGCCCCACCACCGCACCTCCCACCCGCCACAACGCCCGCTCCACGGCGTCCTGCTGCGCACCGAACTTGGGGTCTTCCCGTCCCCAGGATGCAACGCCCGCCCCAGCACCCCCTCCTCAGCACCGCCCAACCTCACCAGCGCGCGCCGGCCCGCTGCGTTCAGCAGCACCTCCGCATCCCAACGCAACGCCCCGCCCTCATGCCGAGGCCGGTGACCGACCCCCTTCCAGCAGGACAGCAACGCCTTCTCCTCAAGTCCGTAGGAGGCAGCGATCCGGCACAAGTAGGACAACGTCGTCTCTCCGGCCAGGGGAGACACGCAAAAGATCCCGGCAGACATCCGCCTCAACCTCCTGTGCTCTGTGCCCACTCCAGGATTTCTGCGGCGCCCCGACGAACGACTGCTTCCGGGTCTTGGACCAGCCTTTCGCACAGGGCCAGGAGGTTCGGTACCCCGGCCCTCCCCGCGAGCGCATCGTGCACCCCCGCCAGCATCCAGTCGCCGTGACTGACGCTGGCCCCGGCTACCGCCCGCGCAAGGACCCGGACCGAGGCCACCGTCCCCGCCCGCGCCAAGGCCTCGGCCGTCTGCCGCGTCACCGCCGTGTCCTCCACGTCCAGGAGCAGGCTCCCCAGTGCCTTTGCGGCTTCAGGAACCCCGGCGAAGGCGAAGGGGGCCAGGGTATTCCCGGCCTGCGCACGCCGTACCCACGAAGGCGACGATGCCTCCGCCAACGCCTCCAGCAACCCGTCCACTACGACCGCCCCACCCTTGCTGCTGTCCACTGCATGCCGAGTGCGGCCCGCCGTTCCGGGTTGGGCTTGTCGGTCCGTTTCCTGATGTTGTCGAGGACCATGCCGGGCTTGACTGCCAGGAGCTCCTCGGTGCTGCCCTGGCGGCCTGTCGGCTTCTGGTCCCACGTGCTCGGCGTGTTTCGCGGCGACGTTGAGGTGGCCTTCGCGGGCGGGTCTGGCAGGGGCCGGGTTCCGCCAGGTGCCGGCTGCCGCCTCCCGGCTGCCTCGTGCGGTCCGGTTCCGGACCGCTGTTGTGCCCGTGCGGGCTGTCTGCTGGTGCGGGTCCCGTGGCAGACCGGGGTCAGTAGGGCTTCAGGCCGGTGGTGTCGAGGAGGAAGGAGAAGGGGGCAGGGATGTGAACGGGTTCTCCGAAGTCGGCGTCTTCTCTCATGCGGTAGCGGTCGTTTGCAGGCTCGCTGAAGAGCGTGACGGTTTTCTGCCGGGCGTCGACGACGAGGTAGAGCGGGATGTCCATGCGGGGGTAGTCGCGGAGTTTCCCGACCCAGTCGTTCTCCGGGTTGGACGGTGAGACGATTTCCACGGCGATCAGGGCGAGTTCTGCCGGTACGCTGCTTTCGGTCGTCGTCATCGCCTCTTCGGGCAGGTACGTGAGGTCCGGGTTGCGTACGGCGGATGTCTGGGGCGAGGCCAGATCGGTGTTCCCTGTGTCGACGTATCCGGCCGGGGCGTGTCCGTCGAACTGTTTCCGGATTTTGCTCAGGTTGAGCTGGTGGAGGGCCGAGGGCGAGGCCTGCATGACGATGATGTCGCCGGACAGTTCCGTTTTGAACCCGTCAGGAAGAACGCGGCGTGCTTCCTCCAGCAGCTCGAAATGCTCAGGGTTCACGGCAGCTAGTCCTCCCTTGGCGGAATTTCCCCGGCGTCGTGGAAAGTCTTGGTAAGCGAGTCTAGTGGTCCGGCAGGCTGCCGGGCCCGGACAGGCGGCTCTCTGCGGGATCTGCGCCCGGCCTGCCGGTCCGCCCCGGCCGCTCCCGCGGGCCCGGTCCCGGCACCACGGACTGTCCCTGCCGTTGCCCGGACCAGGCCCCGGACACGCGCTGTACCGATACAGGCGCGGGGGCTGGCCTGGCCGTGGCAGACGGCGTGCAGGCACTGCCGGAGCGGGTACTGCGTCTGGGCAGCCTGCCCCAAGGAGACTGGGGCTGTTTCGAAGGCACCCCTACGCCCTGGCGTCTGTCTTTCGAAGGCAGATCTGGTGATCTTGCTTTGTTTTCGGTGGAGCGCAGAGGAAGGAGGGAAGGGGGAGGGAGAGTGGGTCTGCCGGCGCGCGGCCGGTGTGGTCTGGCAGTTGGCCATGGATGATTCCGGGTCCCGGATCAGAGCGTCGTGCACCGTTGAACGAGTACTGTTCATGCTCGCGGGGGTTCTCGTACGCCGGTGACCGGGTTGGCCGCCCGGCCGGGGTGTGCCTGCGAAGGCGGCAAGGACGATGGGGCTTTCCGGAAGCGACGACGACGGTTCCTGCATGCCTGGGCGGGCGCGGGCGCCGATGGGGGCGGCCGGTCGCTGTGGAAGAACTGCGGGGATTCCTTGACCTGGGGCACACCGGCCGGCGTCACGGGAACGTATGCGTCGGCGGTCGTCGGCGGACCAGTACGGGACGGCGTCGGCAGTGCTTTTCCAGGCCTGAGCGCCTCCAGCAGGGAAGCTACCGGGGGACCGTTGCCCGGCAGCCGGGAACGTACCGGCGATCCGCGCGGTGCGCCCCCGGTTTCACCAGCGGATTCCGGGGTGCCGAGGCCGGTGCGGAGGGCGGACAGGGGCCTGCAGGAAAGTAGCCCGGAAGCCCCACCGTCACCGTGGCTGTGGCTCCGGGGTCTGCCACTTCGCCCGGATTCATCTCATGATGTCCGCAGGGGTTTCAGAGCAGGAGTCCGATGTCGCGGGCTTGCTGGTGGTCGTTCTGTTTGGGCGCTACGGCTTGTTGTCCGGAAGGAGAGTCCTTGCTGCGTCTCGTGCTCGTGTCGGGCTTCTGTGTGGCCGCTGGTCTGTGGGCTGTGGGGTTCACGGACTGTTTCAGCAGGTAGACAGAGCGGACTGTGAGGTATGAGGCTGTGAGCCGTGGCTTCTTTGAAGGAGGGGGCCGGGCACGGTCGTTGTGGTGACGGTATGCCGTACCTGTGGTGGGCCTGGCCCTGCAGCAGTGGATCAAAAAGGGCTGTTCGCGGCCGTGCGTGGTCCGGCAGTGGTTGCTGGCGCTGGTGCGGGAGGATGAACTCTGTCGGCTGCGCCCTTGTTTGTGAGTTGAGGTCCGTCATGCCCTCCAGCCCTGAGCCCGCGGCTGAGGCTTCTGTCGCTACGGCTTTTCGCGCCTGCCCTGCTGGCCGTCGTGTGCTGCGCCCGGATCAGCAGCAGGCAGTCGATAAAGCGGTGCGTCACCTTGCCTGCCCCCACACCCGCGGGCACGTGGCCTCGGCCTGTGGTACGGGCAAGACCCTGACCGCGCTGCGTACCGCGGAGGCGCTGGACACCCGTCATCTGTTGGTCGGGTGCCATCTCTGGACCTGATCGCGCATTGGGCCCAGAGCACCCGCGCGGATGGGCGCCTGGAGCCGTTGATGGCGGTTTCCTCGTTGAAGGCGAGTAAGCATCCGGTTCTTGCGGGTGCCGTGGGGTGCACAGCACCAACAGCCCCGGGTCCCTGGCGTCGTGGCTGGCCCGGCGCGGGCGTGCGACGGTGTTCGTGACGCTCTTGACCCCAATACCATTGCCCGCACGATGGACCTGCTCGCCTGGCCCGCCGATGGGACTGCCCACTTCGCTCCCCGTCGGCCTGGCCGCCGCTACCCGCTTCCACACCGAACACCAGCAACTGCCTGTTCCCGCGGACTATGAGGATGCCTACGGCTACCACCTGGGCATCCTCATCACCGGCCAGCGCACCGCCCGTCGGCAAGGCACCCTCACCGAGGACTGGATCACCGAACTCGATGCCCTCGGCATGATCTGGGACGATCACGAGGCCACCTGGCAGGGCCACCTGACTACCGTTACCGCCTACCAGGCAGAACACGGCCACCTCGCCATCCCCGCCCAGGAACCCGGTGGCCAGTTCCTCACCGACCAGCGCGCCCTCGCCCGCAAGAACCGCCTCACCCCCGAACGCCAGCTCACTGCCCTCGACCCCCACTGGACACGCCCTCACGGCCCAGACTGGCACACCGCAGATACCACCTCCTCAAGCGCCACATCGAAGCCGGCCACGACCCGCCACGCTGCGCCGTGACGCGGTGATTGAAGGGGTTAAAGGTCGGCAGCCGACTGCACCGCCAGTTCACCACTTGGGACCGGCTCGATCCCGGCCAGCAAGACCTGCTCACCCGCCTCGGATTGACCCTCAGTCAGGTCCTGCTGCTGCACGGAAGGCGGCCGCCACGCCTGGCCCAAGGTCTCGCCGTTCCTTCGAACAGACCGTCCTGCTGCTGCGTGCCTTCGCGGAGCGTCATGGCTGCCCACTCGGCGCTCGGGAGTGGATCGAAGTCGACGGCGAACGCGTCATGATCGGCCCGTGGCTGTGCAAAGTCCGGGTGAAAGAGAACACGGTCCAGTTCACCGGCGAACAGGATCGGCTGGTGGCAGAGATCCTCCAGGCTGGCCGGCACGACAATGCTGCAGGCCCCCTGCGAACTGAGGTGCTGACGGTCACATGCTAGCGGCTGCGCAGGTGGGGTGTGGGCGGTGCCCGCGGGGGCTCAGCCCTGGCTCGGTGCAGGGCAGAGACGGTGCTGGTGGGCCGGGGCGCGGATGTCGAGTGCCGAGTGAGTGTGCTGGGGTGTGTTTCCTGCACGGTACGTCCCCTCAGAGCTTCCCTCTCGTGATTGGTGATCTCGGTGGGTTTGTCGTGGTGGGTTCGGTGCTGCTGTGTCAGTGATGTGACGGGTGTTTGTGCTGGTGGGAGTGCGGCCTGCTGCTGACGGTGGGTGCGGGGTTCGTGCTGTCGTTTTTGCGGAGTGTGCCGCCCAGTTGGGTGCCGAGTGCTACCGCGGTGGGGTGTTTGCGCAGGTCAGTGGGTGTCTGGCGGTGTGGGCCAGGCGGGGTCGCCGGTGAGTTGCTCAATGGCAGCGTGGATTCCTAACGCGGCGGCGATGCCGGTGAGTTGGTTGTGGTGGTGGAAGTTGGTGTGCTGGAACAGGTGGTGGCTGTCGTGTGGGTGGCCACTGAGGTAGTGCCAGGCCCGGGCGGCGGTCAGTAGGGGCTGTGTCCATGCGGGGGCTCGGTGCCATCGGGGTGTGCTCGTGGGGCGGTACGGGGGGTGGGGAAGAGCGAGGGCGGTGGCGTCGGGTGCCAGGTCGGCGAGTCGCACGGCGGTGAGTTGTGCGGCGGTGGCGTCCGGGGCGAGTGTCTGGGCGGCGAGGAGTCCGGCGTGGAGGGGGTGCCCGACCTGCTGTATGTCCCTGGTCTGCCTGAGCTCGGTGCTGCTCGAGTCGCGGGGGCTCTCGCCGGCGTTTCTCGGCGGACCCGGGCGTACCGGGCCCTTTTGGTGGAAGCGGGCTCGGACTGTGTCCAGGTCGTGGATCTCCTGGTGTGCGGTGCCGAGTTTGGCTGTCCGTGCCTGGAGGTGTGCGTCCGGCTTGGCGTGCCAGACGAGGGTGAGGCGGATTCCGGTGCGGGCCCGCAGCGTGCCGAGGTGTTCCCAGCGTGTGGGGGTGAGGGTGTGGGCGCGCAGCACGATGAGGTGTCCGACGCGGTGCGCGTTGATCCAGCTGGCGGCGGCGGTCCAGGCGGGTTGGACCATGTCGGCCCATGAGCTGTGGTGCCGGGGCACGTGAGGGTCATGGCCCGGGAGACGTTTGCCGAGTGCGGTCAGGACGTCCTGGGCGAGGCCGGGCGGGTGGGAGGCGCCCGGGGTGGGGTGGACGGTGATGCGTCCGCCGGTGGGGGAGTGGGCGTTGAGGGCGGCTGCTGTCACGTCGGGGTCGTCGTCGGGGTCGATGATGATCGTGGTGGGTGTGCCCGGCGCGTGATGCCGGCTCCCGGCCTGCCCGGTTCCGGCTGTCGTCGTGCTCGGGCGTTTGACGGGCGGCGCGGTCACATGCCGCCGATCTTGCTGTAGACCCAGTGGACGAGTTCCTCGTTGACGTGTTCGGTGCCCGTGCTGGCCATGCCCTCTTGGAGGAGGGCGGTGATGCTGGCCCAGTTGCGGAAGCTGCCGTGGGCGGCTTCGGCGTCGATGGCGTCGATCAGTTCAAGGTCGCAGGTGGCCCAGATGGGGTGGAAGGCCTGGACGACGGGGCGGATCTCGGTCTTGGGGATCCGGGTGAACTCCTGCCAGATGAAGATCCGTGAGGCGAGCATGGGTTCGCGCCGCAGCACTTTGTAGCAGTTGTCGCCGCCGGCGAAGATGATGGCGATGTCGGTGTTGCGGTCGTCCCACAGGTGGCGCCAGTACTCGAATCCGGTGCGGCTCATCCACTGGGCCTCGTCGCAGACCAGCACCCTGAACTGCTCGGCGAGGACCTCTTTGAGGAGGGTGTCGAACTCGATGGGCCGCCGGGGTGGTTCGCCGGGCAGGCGCAGGGCGTGGAACAGGCCGTGGCGGATGTCGCGCGGGGTGGGCCCGCCGCGCAGTTCGAGCCGGTAGGTGGTCTTCGGGGCCAGGGCGCGCAGGGCGGAGTTCACCGCCATGGTCTTGCCGTAGCCGGACGGCCCGTATGCGCACATCATCGCTTTGGCCGCGATGACCATCTCGATGTTGTCCCGGGTGGTCAGCAGGGCGTCGGTGCCCACCAGCTGTGCCGCCTTGACCAGGAAGTGGTCCTCGTGCTCGGCGGGCAGCCGCCCATAGGACAGGTCAGTCTTCGCCACCGTGATCGTCTTCCTTCCGCTGTCGGGGTGGGGGCACGCCGGGGAGCGCCCAGTGCTTGGGGGCCGGGCCGTGGGGGATGAGGCCGGGGCGGGCCAGGGCACGCCGGTCTTCGCCTGTGCGGCCGGTAAGTTCGCTGGTCGCCTCGCCGTGTGTGGGGGTGCGGCGGGGCTGTGCGGGGCCGGGGACGGTCTGCGCCTTGAACCGGTCCCGGCGCAGTTTCTCGGCCGCTTTCAGGTCGGCGCGCAGCCGGCGCGCGGCTCGGGTACGCGCGGCTCTGAGCGCGCGGATCTGCTCGGGGGTGGCGGCATCGGCCAGGTACGCGCTGCCCAGGTGGCGTCCTGTGGCGGCCTCGAAGACCTCGATGACATCGTCGTGGTGGGGCAGATGCCGTACGACGACCCGCATTCCGGTGCGGCCCACCATCCAGTCGGCGATGTAGTCGCGCCGGTGCCACCGGACGCCGTGGCTGGTGACGGTGCGCTCCCGCCCGTCGTCTTCCAGGGCGAAGTGGGCCAGCTGTTCGGCACCGGCGTCGCTGACGGGGGTGGGATCGGCCGCCCACGCCTGAAGCGGCGTCCGTCCGGCCAGCGCGTCGGGGTGGTGCTCGCTGTTCCACCAGCGCGCCCACTGGAGCAGGTCGGCGACGAAGGCCTCGAAGGCCAGTGCGGGCGCGCCTGGATCAGCGCTGCGCCCGCCGGGGAGCTTCTGGCGATGGGTGTAGCGGGGCAGGACCGCGAAGTGCATCTCCTCGACTGCGTCGTTGAGCGCCTCGACGGTGCCCTTCAGGTGCGGGGTGTAGGCGGGCAGGTCCACCACGGCCACGGCGAAGGCGCCCATGGCGGCCGTCACCGTCTGGCACAGGAACTCTTTGCCCCGGTCCACGCGGATCGCGGCGGGGATCCCTCCCGCGGGCCCGTACGGCTCGCGCCGGTCGATCGCGCTCCGCAGCGCCGCCAGGACCGCGTCCCGGCTGGGCTCGTGCGGGGTGACGGCCACCCCGACGATCACCTTGGTCGCGCAGTCGATGAACCAGGTCACCCACGGACGCTCCAGCACGCCGTCCACATCGACCTCCACCGGGACCTGCTTGTGGTCGCCCTCCCAGACCGCGTTGCGGTGGGTGGGCGGGCGTTTGGCGAACACGTCGTGTACCCGCCGCGCGGCCTCACCGCGGCGCAGTCCGGCGCGCTCGCCGGCGGTCAGGTCCCGCCTGATCGCCCGGTGCAGCGTCGCCAGCGACGGCACCGGCCCGTACGCAGGATCCGACCGGGCCCGCTCGACCAACTCGGCGTGCACCCGCGAGGCGTTGCCGCCCCACAGCGCCAGCAGCCGCCGGACCTCATCGGTCACCGCGAACCGCCCGGCCGGCACCCGCTCCAGGCGCCCCTCCGCCCGCGCGGCCGCCAGCCACCGCCACACCGTCCGCTCCGACCTGCCCAACGCGTCGGCTACCAGACGGACATGAGTTGACGCCAGCTCGCCACGGGAGTCCAGCTCCAACAGCCGCCCCACGGCCGCCATCCGGCTCACACCGGCGGGCACCACCGCCGCTCCGGGGCGGCCACGAGGGACGTCATCGCGCATACCACCGTCTTCCCATAGGCTCCTGGCCTCAGCGACGGGCTTCGGTATCGCGATGACAGCGACCGTCTGCATCTGCTACAGCACTTCCGCCCACGCGGGGGACGGACAAGCAGCTGCCATGTACAGTGCCCGCGGACCTGTACAGCGCCGAGATGTTGGCGGACACCGCCGGCACCCTGGTCGCCGGACTTCAGCCGTGCTGGACGGACTTCCTCGACCGGTGACCGCGCCCGGGCCCCACCGCGCCCGCCCCTGGATTCCCGTTTCCCGGTGGGCTGTCAGTACCCGCTTCTACCCTTTGCGTCATGGCATTAGCGAGGCCCAAACGGCCGGTCACTGAGCTCCCGGGCGATCCCGCCCGGCTTCACCTCCACTACGGTCACGGGCATCCTGCGGTGCCTTACGACTTCGAGGACACGCTGGAATCCTGGTACGTCACCGTCATCTACGGGCAGGCGGGCGACGAGGAGTGGGATGACGAAGAGGACGAGAACAGCCACGCTCCGGCTGCGGGTACTGAGGTCGGGCACCTCATCTTGTGGAGGCTGCGCGACTACACCGGCGACAACCGGTGGGAGGCGGCGGACGCCGAGTCCGGCGATCTCGAGGTCATAGCGTCCGCGGTCCTTGGCCGGTCCGGACACGACGGCTACAGCGCCGCGTTCGAGAAAGCGGTCACCCACCCCGTCGGCGACTTGCTGCTCCTCGATCGCGTCAGCCTCGACAAGGCGTGGAGGGGCTTCGGGCTGGGCCCGGCCCTGGCGGCCGAAGCGATCCGACGCCTGTCCGGCGGCTGCTGCGCGGTCGCGGTCTATCCGGCCATGGGCGAGTACCCCGAAGACCGTGAGAAGGCCACCGAGGCCTACCGCCGCCAGGCGAAGAAGAAGATCGCTGCCTTGTGGGAGAGCGTCGGCTTCCAGCCGTTTCGCCGTGGCGTGTGGCTCCTGGACACCGCCCTGCGCCAGCCAGAGGAGCTCATACGGGCTCGCCGTGCCGAACTGCACGCGCTCAGCGCGGCCTTCCATCGGTCCGGCCCGCCTGAGAACGGCCCGGCGGACGGCGTGACGACAAGGGGTCCCGGCCTGGACTGACTTCCCGTAGGCGCTGCACCGCGCGGCTGTACAGGAACACCGAAGATTCGAATCGAGGGTGCGGAGAACCATGGGGGAGAGGCAGCCGGTGGGCGAGGACATCCAGGACACGCTGGACTGGGCACGGCAGCGCCTTCGGGAGATGGGCGTCTTCGAGACGCAGGACGGACTGCGGTGGGCAGCGGCCCACGGGATCGTCCTGTCCGTCTGGCGCAACGGTCCGATCGAGGACGCGCACGCCTCCCGGCCGACCAGCCGGCGCAAGGCATTGCGCGACGGGACGATGTTCGCCCGCAACACCTGGCTCACCCGGCAGGCGTTCGATCTCCTGGGCTCTGACGCCCCGTTCCGTCTGTACGCACTGGAGGACCTGATCCTGGACCGGGAGATGGTCTGGCCGGGATGCGAGGGGACCCTGACGGACTTCGGCTGGGGATTCCTCGGAGAGATCAAGAAACAGGTGAAACAGCGCATCGACATGTTCAGGCACTTCGAGAAGCGACTGCCGCCGGATGACTTCCTCCTCTTCGCCGGCGCTCCCCGCATCGGGACTCACGATGGCCATTACGGGATGCCGAAATGGGCTGCCTGCGTGGACGCGGCGATGCGTCGGCTGCGCGATGAGGACGAGGAGTTCCTGCACGAATGGGGTGACCTGATGACCCGCATCGGCCCCGCCCCTGCTCCCGTCACCGCGGACCTCGGGGCAACCCGGAAACTGCTGCTGGAGTCCCCGTGGGAACTCGGTGAAGGAAACCTGGGCTGGTTCGCCTGGAACCCGATCATGGAACCACCTGACACGACACCCTAGGCACGGGGCAGCAGCCGCAACGACCATGCATGCCTTCTCGACACGTAGTGATGAGCCCCGTGTGGCCTTGAGTTCGCCCATGCCGCTTCGACAGCTACTCGGCTTCGCCGGGCAGGCCCGTA